>NZ_JBLWTY010000018.1:0-5285 GCF_048269915.1 Parasphingorhabdus sp. | reverse complement strand
AAGCTGCAGCGCAAATTAGGCTGCACCATGATTTACGTCACCCACGATCAGGTCGAAGCCATGACCATGGCTGATAAAATCGTAGTACTGGACGCCGGTTTTGTGTCTCAGGTCGGTAAACCACTCGAGCTTTACCACTACCCACAGAATCGTTTTGTGGCCGGTTTTATCGGTTCACCAAAGATGAACTTCATGAGTGTCACTATTGACGAAGCGGAAAAAGAGCGGGTTAAAGTTCGGCTGTCAAACGGCTTCGCCTTCTGGATCCCGGTTGATGGCACGACAGTCACGGTCGGTGAACGTATGTCGCTGGGCGTACGTCCTGAGCACCTGCTGGAAGCGCAGCGAGGTGATGCTCAAATAGAAGGAAAGGTGATGATCGTGGAAAAACTGGGCAACGAGACCCAGGCCTACATGAACGTTAAAGGCTCAGATTCAGATATCATCTATCGTCAGCCTGACACCCTGGACATTGAGGTCGGCGATAGCCTGGCAATTGGTATTCCGGCCCATCGTTGCCATCTGTTCCATAGTGATGGCCGCGCGTGTCGCCGCTTGTTTAAAGAGAAGGGCGTCTAATTCAACAACTAATCTCTGTCAGGCAGGACTAATATCCTTCACCTCATATGGTTATAACCTCAGATGTTTATTACCTCTGACCGCAAAAGCCCGTTCAAATCAATGAACGGGCTTTTTCATTTCCGTCATGCTGCGCTAGCTGACACTTTCCGCGGGTTGCGGCATTCTGCTACGTCGCAACACCGGCTTTTTCACCACCAGATAAACCGCCACAGCGGCCAGTACAAAGCCCAGCGCCCCCAACCGATCAAAAGATTCCCCAAAGCAAATCCAGGCCTGAATTGCAGTGGTCGGCGGTACCAGGTAAAACACCGACGCAACACTAGATGATGCGCCATGTTCAACCATATACAGCAGTAGCAAAATCGCAATGCACGACAGCACCACCACCAGCCAGCCGAGCGTCATAATGAATGTCGGGGTCCATTCCACCTGCATGGTTTCAAACTGCATCGCAGCAGGCAACAGCAGCGCAACCGCAGCCACATATTGCACCAAGGCACCGCCCAGCAGATCAACACCCTGACAGAACTTCTTCTGATACAGCGTACCGACCGTAATACCGATCAAAGAAACCACACACATACCAATGGCTGCCCATTTCTGTGCGGCCGACTGCCACTCAATATTACCCATCAGCACACAACTGATGCCGGCAAAACCCAGGGCAAGCCCGAGCCACTGAGCGAGATTAAGCCGCTCACTGCCCATCAGCAGCAGGATCAGCGCAGTAAATATCGGTTGGCTACCGACCAGCAGTGAGGCTAAGCCCGCCGGGATCCCCCAGTGAATCGCCTGAAAGGTGCCCCCCAGATACAAACCATGGATAAACAGCCCCGATACACAGGAGTGCCAGAACTGACGGCCAGTCGGGATACGGCGTTTGAGCAGCATGATCAGTAGCGCAAACAGCACCACATTTAGCACCATCCGCAGACTGAGAAAGGTCATCGGCTCGGCATATTCAAGACCGAAACGGGCCCCGACAAAGCCGGATGCCCAGAGTATTACGAACAGAAAAGGAATCATTTTGATGAGCATAGTATTTCTCTGGCAGTCTAATTATTGTGGCGCCATTCTAATTAGGCACAGAATGACAAAAAAGGCACAGTTGATGTAGAATTAATGGGTACAGTGTTAACCTAGGCAGCCAGAATGAGCGAAGAGTTTAAATATCAGGATATCGAGTTGGCAATACGCCGCGCCATTGAAGGCGGCCTGTTTCAGCCCGACGAAAAACTGCCCTCGATACGGGGCTTAATGACCCAGCATCAGGTGGGTAAGAATACCGTCATTCGCGCTTATCAGGTTCTGGAAGCTCAGGGCTGGATTTACTCTCTGCCCCGCTCGGGATATCGTGTCGCTGAACGTAAATCCAGTCTGGATAATCAGGCCAGTGAGCCAAGCCGGGTTGATTTACTGTCGATGTCTAAATCTATTCTGGCTGCGCCTGTGATCAAGCATAATATGCCGGCAGGCTCCGCCCATCCTTGTACGGATTCACCGGCTATTCGCAGTTTGTATGCTGAAATCGGCCGCCACAGCCGGATGCAAACCCATATTCCCAGTCACTATCAACTGCCTCCGGGCAATGATCAACTGGTGAACCAGATACGCAAAATCTGCCGCGATCTCGGTATTGATGCAAGATTGCGTGATATCGCCATTACCAACGGCGGCCAGCAGGCATTAAGCCTGGCTTTTCGCGCCCTGACCCAACCCGGCGATATTGTCGCCGTTGAATCCCCCTGCTATTTTGGCACCCTACTGCTGCTTGAGTCACTGGGGCTAAAGGTGGTCGAAATCCCAAGTCAGCTCACCACAGGGATGGATATCGAAGCGCTCAAACAAGCCATCAGCCGCTGGCGCATCAAGGCTGTCATGGTCACGCCGAATTTTAACAATCCGACCGGAGCGCTGATGCCGCTGGCTCATCGCCAGGCGCTGCTGGATGTCACTGAATCAATTCCCATTATCGAAGACGACGTGTTTGGCAGCCTGGGATTTGCACAGGCGCTACCGAGCCTGAAGAGTTTGGATCAGCAGGAACGGGTGATTTACATCAGTTCGTTATCGAAAACGCTCGATTCGAGACTGCGTATCGGCTGGATTATCGCCGGACGCTATATGAATCAGATCGAGAAAGTCCTGCTGAGCGAAAATATGGGCAGTCTCAATCTGATCCAGTCGGCGGTCGCGGCTTTTCTCTCGACCGGCAGATACCGCACTCATCTGACGCGCATGCGACGCCTGTATCAGAGCCGGCAACTCCCATTCGCCCAGATGCTCTCTCAGGCATTTAACTCACATCCGGAGCTCAATGGCCGCTACCACCTGTCACGTCCGCAGGGCTCTTTCCTGTGCTGGCTGACGCTGCCGGCAGAGGTCGATACCCAGCAGGTCTATCAACACTGCCTGAGTCAGAAAATCAGCCTGCTACCCGGACACTTGTTCGCTAATCAGGGACAATTTACCCAATGTATCCGCTTTAGTGTTTCCAATCTGGAAGATGAAACGCGCTGGCAAAAAAGTCTGCAGATACTGGCTGAGATAATAGTGCAGCAGCTCACCCGCAGCAGTGGTAAAACATTAGCGGGCCAACATAATCAGAGCTAAACGATTGACCCAACAGAGCTAAGAAGCTCGCTAATTGCGTGACCAGCACGTAAAGTGGTTTCAGCGCATACAGTTGTCTGTGAGCATACAGCTATCGCAGCACATTAAATTGTCTCTGCGCGTGAATTTGTCTCAACCGATAATCGATTATGCTTGAGGATATCGGTTGCCGCTCACAGCCGGCCCAATCATGAGGTGTAAGTATGAAAATGAGTTTTAACATGGAAGACGCCAGTCAGGTATGCGTCGGTGCCTTTGCTCTGGCGGTGCCCATTTCCTTTTCAGAAGAAGCCTGGCAACTTGGAACGTCGCTCCCGCTGCCCAACCTGCTGTTGTTACTGACGCTGTCTCTGGGTTTTCTCGGCGTATTTGCCTATGAAAGTGTCTTCCAGCGCAATGTGCAGCGTCGGATACCCGCTTTTTTGCTGCGTATTGTCATCGCCTATGCGATAACCGCGTTGGTGGTGGGTTTTGTCCTGCTCGCACTCGACAAATTGCCGCTCCTCGACGAACCGCTAATTTCACTTAAACGTATTGTCGTCATCGCCATGCCCGCATCGATGGGTGCTATTATCGTTGACAGTTTTGACAAAGAATAATCACCGAACCCATTGCTTTACTACCGTCGTTTTGCAACAAAAGCGGACTATATTCAAAACCTTATAAGATTCCTTGCAATACAAGCGAATAAGTCAGGACCTAATATGAACATCCAACTCACACTCCGAGCACTTGAACGCAGTGATTTGCGTTTCATTCACGATTTAAACAACAACCGCAATATTATGTCGTACTGGTTTGAAGAGCCGTATGAATCGTTCGATGAACTGGAAGAGTTGTACAACAAACACATCCACGATAATGCCGAACGCCGTTTTGTGGTGGAAAATGAACAAAAAGAACTGGTGGGCCTGGTCGAGCTGATTGAAATCGACTATATCCACCGCAGCGGCGAATTTCAGATTATCATCACCCCGCAACATCAGGGCCGTGGCTTCGCCCGCACGTTAATTCATAAAGCGCTCGACTACTCCTTTACCATTCTCAACCTGCATAAAGTGTATCTGCATGTCGCGATCGATAACGAAAAAGCGGTGCATTTGTATCAGTCATGTGGATTTAAAGAAGAGGGCCATCTGGTGGAAGAATTCTTCATCAACGGCGCCTATCGTGACGTCAAACGCATGTATATTCTGCAAAATGACTATCTGAGCAAACTCTCAGCGCAAAGCTGAGCCAGGGGCAATTCAGGGAAATGAGGCCACCATCTTCAAAACGCCTCCTAGCCAAGCGACTTTTCGCCTAAAACATTATCATAAGCCCAAATAAAAACCGCGCCAGCAAACAGCGGCGCGGTTGGTATAAAACGGGCTATCATCGGGCCATCGCGTTACTCAGCGACTTAGACGGTGGCCTGATATCAATGGGCAATATCGAAACGACTCTCTGTCACGCCGTTGGTGCGGAACCAACCAGCAATACTCATACGCTCAGCCTTGGCAGGCAGCACTTCGTGCGGGAAATTTTCTGACAGGAACACCACCAGACGTCCGGCGACCGGCGCAACCGTGTCAATTAACTGATCATCCATATCGTAGATTTTCAGTTCGCCGCCATCAGCTTCAGTCCAGTTCTCATTAAGGTAGAACACTGTGGTCAGCTTGCGGTTTTCCTGACCGCGAAACGCATCGAGATGCTTTTTGTAAAAGTCGCCGACCTGATACTGGGCAAAGTGGGATTCATACTCAAACAGGCCCATGAAAAAATCGCGGTTTACCTCACAGCGGATCTGCTCCATGCGTGTCAGGTAATCCTGCACTGGCTGCCCCATGTCCGGATTCAACCACTGAATACGATCACTGCGAATCGTCTTGGCTTGCAGCAGGTCATCATTGCGGCCAATACGGGCACGATACCAGTCTTGTGGTACGCACTCTCTCAGGCTCTGAACCTGCTCCAGGGAAAGAAAGTCATCCCACACGTACCAGCCCTGCTCAGCAATTGCATCCAATAAGGTTTCTAATGCCATTTTTCTACATATCTGTTTGAAAAAAGGCGTTATATAAGGATAACCCAAGGGCGACAAATCT
>NZ_JBLWTY010000017.1:0-5446 GCF_048269915.1 Parasphingorhabdus sp. | reverse complement strand
TGAAGGGGTGTTAAATGAATAGCGTAAATTTCTATTAAAAATTAAGCAAAAAGGCGACCTTTCGGTCGCCTTTTGGTCTCAACGTAGTTAATTGGCTTAACGACGTTTCTTCGTCAACTCGATCACTCGAAGCTGAGCAATGGCTTTAGCCAGTTCACTGGCCGCTTGTGCGAAGTTCATATCGCCGTGCTGATTCTGGATATTCTCCTCAGCGCGACGCTTAGCTTCTGCTGCCTTCGCTGCGTCTAGGTCTTCACCACGAATTGCAGTATCAGCCAGCACAGTCGCTGTGCCAGGCTGAACTTCAACAATACCACCAGAAACATAAATGATTTCTTCGTGGCCGTGCTGTTTCACAATACGCACCATACCAGGCTTAATAGCGGTCAGCAGCGGTGTGTGGCCGTGGAAAATACCCAGCTCACCTTCGCTACCGGTCACCTGGAACGTTTCAACGAGGCCTGAGAAGATTTTCTTCTCAGCACTCACAACATCCAGATGAAAGGTTATTGCTGCCATATCGCCTCCTAGTTAGCCTTATAGCTTCTTCGCATTCTCAAGAGCTTCGTCGATTGCACCGCAGTACATGAACGCTTGCTCTGGAACATCGTCGTAGTCACCAGCTAACAGGCCTTTAAAGCCACGTAGAGTTTCTTTTAGTGGTACGTAGATACCTGGGTCGCCCGTGAAGACTTCCGCTACGTGGTAAGGCTGAGTTAGGAAACGCTCAATCTTACGCGCACGAGCTACCACTTGCTTATCGGTTTCAGACAGTTCGTCCATACCCAGAATCGCAATGATGTCTTTCAGCTCTTTGTAGCGTTGCAGAGTCTGTTGAACGCCACGCGCAATGTCGTAGTGCTCTTGACCAACAACCAATGGATCTAGCTGACGAGAAGTCGAATCCAGTGGGTCGATCGCTGGGTACAGACCCATTGCTGCGATGTTACGGTTAAGTACAACCGTTGCATCCAAGTGAGCAAACGTGGTTGCTGGTGACGGGTCGGTCAAGTCATCCGCAGGTACGTATACCGCCTGTACAGACGTGATAGAACCTTTCTTAGTTGACGTGATACGTTCCTGAAGTACACCCATCTCTTCAGCCAGTGTTGGCTGGTAACCTACCGCAGATGGCATACGACCCAGAAGTGCCGATACCTCTGTACCCGCAAGGGTATAACGGTAGATGTTATCGATGAACAGCAGTACGTCACGACCTTCATCACGGAAACGCTCAGCCATAGTCAGACCAGTCAGAGCTACACGCAGACGGTTGCCTGGTGGCTCGTTCATCTGGCCGTAAACCATCGCTACTTTTGATTCTTCAGGTTTCTCGATGTTTACAACACCCGCTTCCTGCATCTCGTGGTAGAAGTCGTTACCCTCACGAGTACGCTCACCAACACCAGCAAATACAGACAGACCTGAGTGTTGCAGTGCGATGTTGTTGATAAGTTCCATCATGTTAACGGTCTTACCTACACCTGCACCACCGAACAGACCGATTTTACCACCCTTAGCGAATGGACAAATCAGGTCGATTACCTTAACACCAGTTTCCAGCAGCTCAGTTGCGTTAGACTGCTCTTCGTAGCTTGGTGCTGCACGGTGAATCGAGTAAAGCTCTTCAGCACCGATTTCACCACGTTCATCAATCGCATCGCCAAGTACGTTCATGATACGACCTAGCGTTTTAGTACCTACTGGCACTGAAATTGGAGCGCCAGTGTTTTCAACTGTCATTCCACGACGTAAACCATCCGAGCTACCCATTACGATTGCGCGTACAACGCCACCGCCAAGCTGTTGCTGAACTTCAAGAACCAGACGTTCTTTTGAGTCCGTTACGTTTAGAGCGTCGTATACCTGAGGTACATCGCTCTGCGGGAACTCTACGTCGACTACCGCACCGATGATCTGTACGATCTTACCTGTAGCCATCGTTAATCCTCTAAACTGTTTGTTTTACCTAAGCTTAAACCGCTGCTGCGCCGCTCACGATTTCTGACAGTTCTTGTGTGATCGCAGCCTGACGGGCTTTGTTGTACACAAGTTCTAAGTCATCAATCAGATTTGAGGCGTTATCCGTTGCAGCCTTCATCGCAACCATTCGAGCCGCTTGCTCACAAGCAAGGTTCTCAACCACACCTTGGTAAACCTGAGACTCTACGTAGCGCAGCAATAGCGCATCCAGCAGAGGTTTTGGTTCAGGTTCATAGATGTAGTCCCATGAATGCTCACGCTGCATCTCTTCGCTGTCCGATTTAGGCAAAGGTAGCAATTGATCGATCTTTGGTTGTTGTACCATGGTGTTCACGAATTCGTTGAACACTACGTACAGACGATCCAACTCGCCGTTATCATATTTCTTCAGCATCACACCAACAGAACCGATCAGGTCTTCCAGTGATGGGCTATCGCCCAGACCAGATACCTGAGCCGCTACTTTAGCGCCGCTGTTGTTGAAGAATGCCGTTGCTTTTGAACCAATAATGGCCAAATCAATTTCAGCACCCTTCTCTTTCCACGCTTGCATGTCTGTAACAGCTTTCTTGAACAGGTTAATGTTCAAACCACCACACAAGCCACGGTCGGTAGAAATAATGATGTAACCAACACGTTTCGCTTCACGCTCTTCTAGATACGGATGACGATACTCTAGATTCGCGTTGGCGACATGACCGATCACTTTACGCATAGTTGCCGCGTATGGACGAGAAGCTTCCATGGCGTCTTGAGAACGACGCATTTTTGAAGCTGCTACCATTTCCATCGCTTTCGTAATTTTCTGAGTGCTTTTCACACTACCGATTTTATTACGTATCTCTTTTGCGCCGGCCATCGTTACTCTCCATTAGTTGGTGGCAAAACTTGCCACCGACCTATTACCAAGTTTGGGTTGCTTTGAAATCGTCAACCAGCTTCTTCAGCTGAGCTTCGATGTCATCGTTGTAAGCACCCGTCTTGTCGATCTGCGCTGCTAGTTCAGCGTGTTGACCGCGAGCGTACGATAGTAGAGCCGCCTCGAAATCCAGAACTTTGCTCAGTTCTACATCTGCAAGGTAACCGCGCTCTGCTGCGAAGATAGTCAGAGCCTGATCAAAAACAGACATTGGAGCGTACTGCTTCTGTTTCATCAGTTCTGTTACTTTCTGACCGTGCTCAAGCTGACGTTTAGTCGCATCATCCAGATCCGAAGAGAACTGCGCGAATGCTGCCAGTTCACGGTACGCTGCAAGTGCAGTACGGATACCGCCTGACAGCTTCTTGATGATTTTCGTCTGAGCTGAACCACCTACACGAGAAACTGAGATACCTGGGTCAACTGCTGGGCGAACACCCGCGTTGAACAGTTCAGTTTGTAGGAAGATCTGACCATCGGTAATCGAGATTACGTTAGTCGGTACGAATGCGGATACGTCACCAGCTTGGGTTTCGATGATAGGCAGAGCAGTCAGAGAACCGGTCTTACCTTTCACTTCACCGTTAGTGAAACGTTCTACGTAGTCAGCGCTTACACGAGCAGCACGCTCAAGTAGACGTGAGTGGAGGTAGAAAACGTCACCAGGGAAAGCTTCGCGACCTGGCGGACGACGTAGCAGTAGAGAGATCTGACGATAAGCAACAGCTTGCTTAGAAAGATCATCGTAAACAATCAGTGCATCTTCACCGCGATCACGGAAGTATTCACCCATTGCACAACCTGCGTAAGGCGCAAGGTATTGCAGAGCTGCAGACTCAGAAGCTGACGCTACCACAACGATAGTGTTCTTCAGAGCGCCATGCTCTTCAAGTTTACGTACTACGTTCGCGATAGTAGAAGCTTTCTGACCAATCGCTACGTAAATTGAGTAAATACCTGAATCTTTTTGGTTGATGATCGCATCGATCGCCATCGCTGTTTTACCAGTCTGACGGTCACCGATAATCAGCTCACGCTGACCACGGCCGATTGGAATCATCGAGTCCACTGATTTGTAACCAGTTTGAACAGGCTGATCAACTGATTGACGGTCGATTACGCCTGGTGCAATCACTTCTACAGGAGAAGTCAGAGTTGCATTGAGTGGACCTTTACCGTCGATTGGTTCGCCCAGTGTATTCACTACGCGGCCAAGCAGTTCAGGACCAACTGGCACTTCAAGAATACGACCAGTACCAGTTACTTTTTCGCCTTCCTTAAGGTCAGCATATGGGCCCATTACAACCGCACCAACCGAGTCACGCTCAAGGTTAAGTGCTAGTGCAAAACGGCCACCCGGTAATTCAATCATTTCACCCTGCATCACGTCCGCTAGGCCGTGAATACGGATAATACCATCGCTTACCGATACGATAGTACCTTCATTACGAGCTTCACTAACAACGTTGAAAGACTCAATACGCTGTTTAATCAGATCGCTAATTTCCGTGGAATTAAGTTGCATGCTCCAATCCCCATTAAGACTGCAAGGCATCGCTCAGGCGGTTCAAACGACCACGCGCTGAGTTATCGATGACTAGGTCTCCGGCTCGAATTACTACCCCACCAAGTAGGGTCTCATCTACACTGCAATTCAGCTGAACTTTGCGTTCCAGACGCTGCTCAAGTTTGCTGCTGATGTCTGCCAGTTGCTGCTCTGAAAGTTCAGTTGCTGAAATAACTTCAACATCGACTTTCTTCTCATGCTCTTGTTTCAGAGCATGGAATTGAGCACAAACATCCGGAAGGGCCTGTAAGCGGCCATTCTCAGCCATTACCTTCAGCAGGTTCTGACCATGTGCATCAAACTGATCGCCACAAATTGCGACAAAGATTTCTGCCAATTTCTCAGCAGACGTCGAACTGGTTAACAGTTCTTTAATCTGGTCGTTCATTGCGACTTCGGCAGCGAAAACAAGCATCTGGCTCCATTGATCCAGTTGTTGTTTTTCCACCGCAAATTCAAATGCTGCTTTAGCATAGGGGCGTGCAATTGTAGTCATATTAGACATTCGGCGCCCCCAGACTTAAAGTTTTGCAGTAATGTTGTCGAGAATATCTTTGTGCGCATCTTTATCGATAGTACGCTCAAGGATCTTCTCAGCACCAGCAATAGCCAGAGTTGCAACTTGTTTGCGCAGCTCATCGCGGGCACGGTTACGCTCAGACTCAATTTCAGCATCAGCTTGAGCAAGGATTTTCTGGCGTTCTGCCTGAGCTTCCTCGCGCGCTTCATCCAAAATTTGCGCTTTACGTTTGTTCGCAGCCTCAATGACCTCAGTTGCTGTGCGCTTCGCTTCTTTTAATGAATCAGAAGCGTTGGCTTGTGCTAGGTCCAAATCTTTCTTTGCACGCTCAGCAGCTTGCAAACCGTCAGCAATTTTCTTCTGACGCTCTTCAATTGCGTTCATGATTGGCGGCCACACATACTTCATGCAGAACCACACAAACAGTGCGAATGAAATTGCTTGACCTAGCAGAGTT
>NZ_JBLWTY010000016.1:0-5877 GCF_048269915.1 Parasphingorhabdus sp. | reverse complement strand
GGTATGGACCTACTGTGATTACAGAACGGCCAGAGTAGTCTACACGTTTACCTAGAAGGTTCTGACGGAAACGACCTTGTTTACCCTTGATCATATCAGCAAGAGATTTCAGAGGACGCTTGTTCGAACCTGTGATCGCGCGACCGCGACGACCGTTATCCAGAAGCGCATCAACAGACTCTTGTAGCATACGTTTTTCGTTGCGTACGATGATGTCCGGAGCCGCAAGCTCTAGAAGACGTTTCAAACGGTTGTTACGGTTAATAACACGACGGTATAAATCGTTAAGATCAGAAGTCGCAAAACGACCGCCATCTAGTGGAACTAGAGGACGTAGATCTGGCGGAAGAACCGGAAGAACTGTCAGGATCATCCACTCTGGGTTGTTACCAGATTGAACAAACGCTTCAACAAGCTTCAGGCGCTTCGTTACTTTTTTACGCTTAGTTTCAGAGTTCGTTGTCTCTAGCTCTTCACGCATCTGTTCGATTTCAGTGTGAAGATCCATAGTGCTTAGCAGATCTTTGATCGCTTCAGCACCCATCTTCGCGACGAATTCATCGCCCCACTCTTCCAGACGGTCTAGATACTCTTCTTCAGTAAGCATTTGACCTTTTTCAAGGTCAGTCATACCAGCTTCTGTCACTACGTACATTTCGAAGTAAAGAACACGTTCGATATCACGTAGCGGCATATCCATTAATAGACCGATACGAGATGGTAGTGATTTTAGGAACCAGATGTGAGCAACTGGAGATGCAAGCTCGATGTGGCCCATACGGTCACGACGAACTTTAGTTTGTGTAACTTCAACGCCACACTTCTCACAGATAACACCACGGTGTTTTAGACGCTTGTATTTACCACAAAGACATTCGTAGTCTTTTACTGGACCAAAAATACGCGCACAAAACAGACCATCACGCTCAGGTTTGAACGTACGATAGTTAATCGTTTCAGGTTTTTTAACTTCACCAAAAGACCATGAACGAATCATGTCTGGTGAAGATAGACCGATCTTGATTGCATCAAATTCTTCGGTCTTATGCTGTGCTTTTAGAAAGTTTAATAAGTCTTTCACAATCAGCTCCTGTAAGGAGTTAAAAGCAGCCAGCCAAACGCCAGCTGCTTTCTACCAGATAATCACATTTCTCAATTGAGAAGCGGATTACTCTTCGTCTTCTAGCTCGATGTTGATACCTAGCGAGCGAATCTCTTTCAACAATACGTTGAACGATTCTGGCATGCCAGGTTCCATGCTGTGGTCGCCATCTACGATGTTCTTATACATCTTAGTACGGCCGTTAACGTCATCCGACTTAACTGTTAGCATTTCTTGTAGCGTGTAAGCAGCACCGTATGCTTCTAGTGCCCATACTTCCATCTCACCGAAACGCTGACCACCGAACTGAGCTTTACCACCAAGTGGTTGCTGAGTAACAAGGCTGTAAGAACCCGTAGAACGAGCGTGCATCTTGTCATCAACAAGGTGGTTCAGTTTCAGCATGTACATGTAACCAACAGTTACAGGACGCTCAAATGCATCACCTGTACGGCCATCAAACAATGTCAACTGACCAGACGTTGGAAGGTCTGCTAGTGACAATAGTTCTTTGATTGAACCTTCGTTCGCACCATCGAATACTGGTGTAGCAATCGGTAGACCGCCACGTAGGTTACCAGCCAGTACGCGTACTTCTTCATCGCTCATTGAAGCAATGTCGACGCTCTGACGAGTATCACCAAGATCGTATACCTTCTGTAGGAATTCGCGCAGCTTAGCAAGCTCTTGCTGTTCCTTAATCATTTGGTTGATCTTGTCACCAATACCTTTAGCTGCCAGACCTAAGTGTACTTCTAGGATCTGACCGATGTTCATACGCGAAGGTACACCCAGTGGGTTAAGTACGATATCGACTGGCTGACCAGTTTCATCGTAAGGCATGTCTTCAACAGGGTTAATCTTAGAGATTACACCTTTGTTACCGTGACGACCCGCCATCTTATCACCCGGTTGGATGCGACGTTTCACCGCTAGGTAAACTTTAACGATCTTCAGTACGCCTGGTGCTAGATCATCACCTTGAGTGATCTTGCGACGCTTAGCTTCGAATTTCTTATCGAAGTCAGCTTTCAGTTCGTCGTACTGCTCGGCTAGCTGTTCTAGCTGAGTTTGTAGTTCGTCATCTTCTAGCGTTTGTTCTAACAACTGCTTACGGTCGATAGATTCAACTTTCGCTTCGCTGTAACCTGCAGCAAGTAGCAGAGAGCGAACACGTGCATATAGACCACCTTCAAGAATTTGGAACTCTTCAGTCAGGTCTTTCTTCGCTTCTTTCAGCTGCATCTGTTCGATTTCAAGTGCACGCTTGTCTTTCTCTACGCCATCGCGAGTGAAGACTTGTACATCGATAACCGTACCAGCAACAGAGTTAGGCACACGCAGTGAAGTATCTTTAACGTCAGAAGCTTTTTCACCGAAGATAGCTCGTAGTAGCTTCTCCTCAGGCGTTAGCTGAGTTTCACCTTTAGGTGTTACTTTACCAACCAGGATGTCGCCACCCTTAACTTCTGCACCAATGTAAACGATACCTGACTCATCCAGTTTAGATAGAGCAGCTTCACCAACGTTTGGAATATCTGCAGTGATCTCTTCAGCGCCAAGCTTAGTATCACGAGCCACACAAGATAGTTCTTGAATGTGGATAGTGGTAAAGCGGTCTTCTTGAACAACGCGCTCAGAAACTAAGATCGAGTCTTCGAAGTTGTAACCGTTCCAAGGCATGAACGCGATACGCATGTTCTGGCCAAGAGCAAGTTCACCAAGGTCAGTTGATGGACCATCTGCGATTACGTCACCACGAGCTACAAGTTCACCCGGCATCACACATGGACGCTGGTTGATACATGTATTTTGGTTTGAACGTGTGTACTTAGTTAGGTTGTAGATATCGATACCCGCTTCGCCTGGTACCAACTCTTCTTCATTAACCTTAACAACGATACGAGATGCATCCACAGACTGGATAACACCACCACGTTTAGCTACAGCAGTTACACCTGAGTCAACCGCTACGTTACGTTCAATACCAGTACCAACTAGAGGCTTGTCAGCTTTCAGAGTTGGAACCGCCTGACGTTGCATGTTCGCACCCATCAATGCACGGTTCGCATCATCGTGTTCTAGGAACGGGATAAGCGATGCAGCGATAGATACTACTTGGTTTGTTGCAACGTCCATGTAGTTAACGTGTTCACGAGGGTGAAGACCAGATTCACCTTTTTGACGTGCTGTGATTAGCTCGTCGGCGAAAGTCGCTTCTTCAGTCAATTTCGCGTTCGCCTGAGCGATGACGAATTGACCTTCCTCGATAGCTGACAGGTAATCAACTTCGTCAGTTACAACACCATCTACTACGCGACGGTACGGAGTTTCTAGGAAACCGTATTCGTTACAACGCGCAAACGCAGATAGAGAGTTGATCAAACCGATGTTTGGACCTTCAGGCGTTTCGATAGGACATAGACGACCGTAGTGAGTTACGTGTACGTCACGTACTTCGAAGCCAGCACGTTCACGAGTCAAACCACCAGGACCCAATGCAGAAATACGACGCTTGTGCGTTACTTCTGAAAGCGGGTTGTTCTGGTCCATGAATTGAGAAAGCTGTGAAGAACCAAAGAATTCTTTAACAGCAGCAGAAATTGGTTTCGCGTTGATCAGATCTTGTGGCATCACGTTGTCAAGGTCGCCTAGGCTTAGACGTTCTTTAACTGCGCGTTCAACACGTACAAGACCAACACGGAATTGGTTTTCTGCCATTTCGCCTACGCTACGGATACGACGGTTGCCAAGGTGGTCGATATCGTCCACTTCACCAATACCATTACGGATCGCGATAAGCTTCTTCATCACTTCGATGATATCTATTTCATCAAGAGTGCCTTGCTCACCGGCGTCTTCACGACCGATCGAGCTGTTGAACTTCATACGACCTACTGTTGATAGATCGTAGCGTTCTTCAGAGAAGAATAGGCTATTAAATAGCGTTTCAGCCGCTTCTTTTGTTGGCGGCTCGCCAGGGCGCATCATGCGGTAAATTTCAACAAGCGCAGAAATACGGTCAGTTGTGCTGTCAACACGTACTGTGTCAGACATAAATGGACCGTGGTCTAGATCGTTCGTAAATAGAACTTCTAGTTGCTTATATCCAGCTTGTGATAAGTTCGCAAGAGCTTCTAGGCTAATTTCTTGGTTAGCCGCGATGATAACTTCGCCAGTTGCTTCATTGATGTAATCTTTAGAAGATACTTTACCAACTGTGTATTCAACTGGTACTTCAATGAACTCAACGCCATCTTTTTCAAGTTGACGGATGTGACGAGCCGTAACGCGACGACCTTTTTCTACGTAAACTTTACCTTGAGCTTCGATGTCAAACGTTGCAGTTTCGCCACGTAGACGCTCAGGCACCAACTCCATCATTAGAGTTTGGTCTTTCACTTCGAAGTTTACTTTCTCGAAGAAGATATCAAGGATCTCTTCAGTCGTCTTACCTAGTGCACGAAGAATGATCGATGCTGGTAGTTTACGACGACGGTCAATACGTACGTATAGGTTATCCTTTGGATCAAATTCGAAATCCAACCATGAACCACGGTAAGGGATAACACGTGCGTTATACAGAACTTTACCTGAAGAGTGGGTCTTACCCTTATCGCTGTCGAAGAATACGCCTGGGCTTCTGTGCAGCTGGGATACGATAACCCTCTCGGTACCATTGATTACGAAGGTACCATTATCTGTCATGAGTGGAATTTCACCCATGTAGACTTCTTGTTCTTTAATATCTTTGACAGTACCTGCAGGCGCGTCTTTATCAAAGATCACAAGGCGTAGTTTTACGCGTAGTGGTTTTGAATAAGTTACACCACGGATTTGACATTCTTTAACGTCAAAAACTGGTTCACCAAGACGGTAGCTAACGTATTGCAGCTCTGAATTGCCGTTGTAGCTCTGAATTGGAAATACAGAACGAAAAGCAGCTTCAAGACCGTATTGTCCTTCTGGATCCTGTTCAATAAATTTATCGAAAGAATCAAGCTGGATCGATAGCAGGTATGGAATGTCCAGTACTTGTGGACGAGTACCAAAGTCCTTACGGATGCGCTTTTTCTCGGTATAGGAGTAAACCATGGGGTTCCTCAGCTCGCTGATAAGTGACCCAAACTGTCCCCCTAAAAGGATTAGGACAGTGACTAAATCGCTGTTTACTGTAGTGACGTTTAACGAAGTTCGATAAACGCTTTTTGCATGGTTATGGGACGCTTAAACAGCGGGAAAATTCGCCCATACCCTACAGCGCAAAAAGGCCGGTGGTTATTAAACCACCAGCCATTAGCCTTTCGGCTAAGAAATTAAGTAATAATTACTTAACTTCAACAGATGCACCAGCTGCTTCTAGATCAGCTTTAAGAGCTTCAGCTTCTTCTTTAGAAACTGCTTCTTTAAGAGGTGCTGGAGCACCGTCTACAAGACCTTTAGCTTCTTTAAGACCTAGGCCAGTTGCGCCACGTACTGCTTTGATTACAGCAACTTTGTTAGCGCCAGCTGCAGTTAGGATTACGTCAAATTCAGTTTGCTCAGCAGCAGCTTCGCCACCAGCAGCACCGCCAGCTACAACAGCAGCAGCAGCAGATACACCGAATTTTTCTTCCATTGCAGTGATTAGTTCAACAACTTGCATTACAGACATTTCTGCAACAGCGTCTAGGATTTGCTCGTTAGTAATAGACATAACAATTCTCTTTTAAGTCAACAATAAGTTTATTTTGCAACCAGTAAAAAGCAAGCAATTAAGCAGCTTCTTTTTGATC
>NZ_JBLWTY010000015.1:0-6434 GCF_048269915.1 Parasphingorhabdus sp. | reverse complement strand
GGTGTTTTCCTTAATCATTTTTCTTCCTTGTCAAAGTGTATTCATCACTAACCTGTGTTAGCTGACTGTTTTTAACCTAAGTTTGACCATTACACAAGATGTAAACCATGCTTTATAACAGTCGGCTGCCATCAATACAGCGTAAAACAGGCTAGGCCAGATACGTCACCTAAGATGTGCAGGTAAGTTAACCCAAGGTATTAAGCCGTTACGGCATACCATAGCGGACAATTTGGAATAAGGATCAAGCTTTGATGTGAGGAATTTGCGCTGCAACAGACGCTCAGACACTCTATCTCACATTGAATTTAAGGATATTTCTTCAAACAGAGTCAACACGGGAGTAAACAGCGTGGCGGCAGGTAATCAAGGAAATCGAGCGGAAAGCCGCCCTGCCGGGCCGCGCTTTGGCAGTATAGCCACCAAAGCAGTTTTCTGGCTCACGCTGTGTGCTATGGCGGGTGGATTCGCCGCTCTGATCCTGGTCAGTTACCGTGACTATGTCGATCAGAGCCACGTTTACGGCACCTGGATCGAAATCGGTACGCCGCCCTACCAGACGGATGTTCTGACCCTCAACGATCAGGGCGTATTTCGTAACGGCCGTATGGTCAGCACCCAATTTGAATTTGATGGTAAAACCATCTCCATCAAAACCGGCGGTGGTGTCAGCCTTTATCAGATGGCTGGAACCCCTAACTCACCTCAGCTCAAGCGTCTCAAACCCGACCTGCCTGCCCAGCGCCTTATCAAACAAGGCTATGAACACACCGTCAGCGATGAACAGGTCGGCGGTCAGGTGCGCCGCGCCGCACTGTCCGAGCATTTCAGTGCAGAGTGAAACAGCGCAGGCGCTCCTAACTCCCGGCGTAAACAGAGCTTAGCCGGTCAGCACGTCGTCTTCAGGATACTTGAGCAGACTTGCCTGCGGGCGGGCCAGCATATAAGCCAGCGTCAGCGGACCAATACGGCCGATAATCATCACCACAATCAGGATGTACTTACCCGGTTCGGATAAATGAGCGCTCAATCCGGCGCTAAGCCCAACTGTCGCAAAGGCAGATATCGTCTCAAACAGCACCTGTTCAAAACTGGCCTGCTCTGTCAGCATGAGTAAAAACATCGCCACGGTCAGCAGGGCTCCGCTCACCACAATGATGGCGAGCGATTTAGTCACTGTTGGCCAGTTCACGCTGCGCTGAAACATCACCACGTGTTTCTTCTGGCGCAAGAATGCCCAGGTCGCTGCCACCGCAACGGCAAACGTCGAGACTTTAATCCCGCCGCCGGTTGACGTTGAACCGGCACCAATCAACATCAACATGATCATAATCAGCATCGCCGGCTGAGTGAGCTGCGCCACATCGATACTATTAAATCCGGCGGTGCGCGCCGTCGCGGACTGAAAGAAGGCTGCGAGCCACTGTTGCCAGACCGGCAAACTTTGCATTGTCGCCGGATTGTTGTGCTCCAGCAGCCAGAACAACAAGGTACCTGCGACCAGCAGTAGCAGTGTCGCCGCCAGCATAATCTGGGTATGCAGGCTAAAGCAACGCCAGCCGTTGCGGCGATGCATCCACAAATCGCCGACGACAGTGAATCCCAGCCCGCCGAAAATAAACAGTCCTGCCAGTGTCAGCAACAGCATCGGCTCACCGGAATAAGCACTCATACTGTCTGAAAACAGCGAGAAACCAGCGTTATTAAACGCCGATACAGCGTGAAATAACGCATAGAACATGCCCTCTGCCCAGCCCATTTTCGGCACCCAATACCAGCACAGCAGCAGCCATCCGATACTTTCGGCAATCAGGGCAAAAATAATAATTCGCTTGACCAGATGCTGCAGGTTGACGGAGCGATCCTGTCCGAGCGCTTCTTTGGCAATCGCCTGTTGTTTGAGGCTCAGTCGCACCCCGAACAGATAAAGCAATACGGCTGACAATGTCATTTGCCCCAAACCGCCAATCTGCATCAGCAACATCAACAAAATCTTGCCTTCCAGAGTAAAATGAGAGCCGGTATCGACCACACCAAGACCGGTCACGCTGATCGCGGAAGTCGCGGTAAACAGAGCATCGGTAAAGCTAAGGCCGGTTTTAGAAAACACCGGTAGCGTCAGCAACACGGCCGCCGGCACTAACACCGAAAGAAAGCTGAGCAGAATGATTTTCGGCTCCGAGCCCTGACGCCGTTTTTTGTCCTGATCCGGGGTATAAAATATCCCGCTGCGTTCATGCGGTATCATAAGTTCTGCAACTGCTTAGTCAGGGTCTGCTGCGGGCCGACCACAATCAACATATCGCCGATTTCCAGCACAGTATCCAGTGAAGGAGAGCTAGTCACTTCCGGTCCGCGTTTAAATCCCAGCACCTGAATGCCTTTTTGATGATAAACCGGCATATCACCGATGCTTTTACCCATCATCTGAGATCCAATGACCACTTCGGTCAGGGCAAGACCGCTACCGAGTTCGATAAATTCCAGCACCCGGCGATCCAGCATCTTACGCGCAACCCTGATGCCCATGTCCCGTTCAGGCATAATCACGTGATCGGCGCCGACTTTGTGCAGTATTTTGACATGATACTTGTCGTTCGCCTTCACCCACACCGATTTGGCGCCGGATTCCTTAACCACTAATGTCGTCAGAATGGAAGCGTTGATGTCTTCACCAATCGCAATCAGCACCATGTCGTACTCTTTCAGTTTGAGTTCAAACACCGTTTCTTCAATCGTACAGTTGGCAACAATGGCCTGCGTGGCAAAATTGAGCGCCATTTTGACTTTGTCTTCATCAATATCCACCGGCAGTACCTGAGCCCCCGCTCCCATCAACACCTCACACACCGACAAACCAAATTGCCCCAGACCTATCACTGCAAACTGCTTATCACGAATTTTCATTCTGCTCCCTTATGCCCATCGACGTCATGCAAAGTTTTCTTTCTGCCAAAACTAGAGAGTGCTAAAAAGCTAAATTGTTCATTTTACATACCAAAGTTATATACCAATCTTCAGCATAACCACAATGTCCGCTGCATGTCATGTATAGAGAATGACGAGCTTTTCTGGTAGTTTGTGCGGCAAAACTTTCCTTTCAATTTTACTCACACAAGCACTCTCATGAGCATTGACGAACTAATCCTGCGCTTTGAACAATCCCCTTATCTGAAAGACTGGGACAACAGCGTACTACTGATCACTCTAGCCAGCTTTCTGGCTTGGGGGATATGGCGCCTGGCTTACCGCTACCTGTTTAACCTGACTGAGAAAACCCGGATTCACTGGGATGATCTGCTGCTGCACTCCCTGAAAACTCCCATCAGTACCCTGATCTGGTGCTGGCCAGGCACGATTTCACTCGGGTTGCTGCTGGATGACCACTTCCAGACCAAATTCAACTGGCTGCAAAACAGCAAAAAACTGATGCTGATTGCCATTTTTGTCTGGATTCTGCTGCGTCTGGTCGGTGAGGTCGAACGTCACCTGCTTGTGCAACGCGTCCATGATGAAACGACGGTACAAGCGGTATCCAAAGTGGTGCGATTACTGTTTATTATGACGGGATTGTTGTCGATTATGCAGGCATTCGGACTGAGCCTTAAAGGCCTGCTGACCTTTGGCGGAGTCGGCGGCCTGGTGGTGGGTCTGGCGGCCAAAGACCTGCTATCGAACTTTTTTGGCGGACTGATGATCTATTTTGATCGCCCGTTTAAAGTCGGCGACTGGATTCGTTCTCCGGATCGCCAGATTGAAGGTACCGTGGAGCGTATCGGCTGGCGCATGACCATCATCCGCACATTTGATAAGCGTCCTTTATATGTGCCCAACTCGGTGTTCAGCAACATTGTGGTCGAGAATCCGTCCCGGATGCTCAACCGCCGTATTCATGAGACCATAGGGCTGCGTTACCAGGATGCCGACAAAATGGAACGCGTCATCAACGATGTTCGTGACATGCTGCAAAATCACCCAGATATCGATGCAGAACAAACCCTGATCGTCAATTTCAATAGCTTTGGGGCGTCCTCGCTGGATTTCTTTATTTATACCTTTACCAAAACCATCAACTGGATTCGCTTCCATGAAGTCAAGCAGGATGTGCTGTTGAAGGTGATGGCGATTGTACGCCAGCACGGTGCCGATGTGGCCTTCCCGACCCGTACCCTGATGATTGATCCCGGCAGGCAGTCGCCACAACCCGATCAGGTATTGCGGGGCTCGGTAGCAGAAACGCGTTAAACCGGAGCATTTCGGCCTTATCAGTATGCAGGCCAAAATCGCCCCTAGCCGGGGCGATTTTGGCAATCACATCAAAATGTGATTACTTACGTAACGCATTCAACTTAGCTTGTGCCAGACCAAAAATCGTATCCACCGGATAACTGCCGTCTTCGGTTGCAACCCCGGCAGGTTTGCCGGTAAACAACTCAATCGCTTCGGTCACGTGTTCAATCGCCCAGATATTGAACTCACCTTTCTCAACAGCTTTGACGATATCGGCACGCAGCATCAGGTTATGCATGTTGGATCGCGGGATGATCACCCCTTGCCCGGCATGATGACCTTTGATTGCACACACATCAAAGAAACCTTCGATTTTCTCGTTCACTCCGCCAATCGGCTGTGCCTCACCAAACTGATTCATCGAACCGGTAATCGCAATTTCCTGACGGTTAGGTTGTTTGGAAAAAGCCGACACGATGGCACAAAACTCAGCCATGCTGGCACTGTCTCCGTCTACACCACCGTAGGACTGCTCAAACGTAATCGTGGTCGTGAGTGGTACCCGGGCGGTTCGGCCAAATACCGAGTTGAGGTAAGCCGACAAAATCATCACGCCTTTAGAGTGGATGCTGCCGCCCAGATCAACACTGCGCTCGATATCAATGATATCGCCGTCGCCGTACGATGTAGTGGCGGTAATCCGGTTCGGCGCACCAAAAGCATGGTCGCTGGTCGCCAGCACCGACAACGCATTCACCTGCCCGACCGCCATACCGTCAGTCTGGATCAGGGTAGTGCCGTTGATGAAGCTCTCCATCACCCCTTCCTGAATCCGGTTAACCCGCAATTGCTGATTATGCAGCGCCTCATCAACATGGCTTTGGCGAATCATATTCGAGTTCGCCTGACGCGCCACATAGTTGGACTCACGCAGCAGATTGGCAATATGAGCCGAATGCAGCGAGAGTTTATTTTGATCGCCGGTAATACGCGAACTGTGCTCAATAATGCGCGCGATGGCTTTACGGTCACAGTGCAGCATATTGTTGTCATGCACTATGCTGGAAATAAAACGCGCGTAATGGAGCTCGCTATCGGCAGTGCGCTTCATCTCATCTTCAAAATCTGCCGTAACCCGGAACAGTTCGCTGAATTCAGGATCATAATGAGTCAGCAGTTCGTAGGTGCGGTAATCACCAAACAGAATGATTTTGACATCCAGCGGAATCGGTTCTGGATCGAGTGAAACCGTCCCCGTCAGGGTGACCTCTTTCTCCAACGATGTAAAACTAAGCTGACGCGAGCGCAACGCCCGTTTAATGCCGTCCCACACATAAGGCTGCTCAAGTACCTTCACCGCATCCATCAGCAATACACCGCCATTCGCTTTATGCAAGCTACCCGCGCGGATCAAGGAGAAATCGGTAAATACGGTACCTTTATAGGTCGCCGTTTCAACGTAACCGAACAGTGAGTGATAGTTGGGGTTCTCCTCGACCACCATCGGGAACTCTTCCGACTGACGACTGACCAGCACGTTGACTTTGTAACGACGTGGCAGTTTTTTATCCAGCGCCGCACCGGCAATTTCACTCTGCTCACCGCTTTCATCCAGGAAGATCTCGACGTTGTCGACGATGTCCTTTTGCAGTTCAGTCAGGTAACTTTTGACTTCCGGATAACGGCTGTAATCCTGCTTGAGCTGCTTGATAAAGTGGCTGATCACATCCAGAGTGACATCGTCGTTAAGTTTCTTGATTTTCTCGCTGTACGACTCTTCCCACTCGGTCAATTGACGCACCATATTACGCAACGCCACTTCCAGCTCGTCAATGATCTGACCAAACTGTTCCTGCTCTTTCTTACTCAGCGCATCAAAGGTTTCTTCGGTATGCTGCTCATCACCATTCATGGCGACAAACTGATAATCACCCTGGGAGGTAATCGTCAGACTGATGCCCTGCTCGGTAGCAATGCGCGAAATCTCTTCCAGTTCGGTCTGCTGCTTTTGCGCCAGCTGATTCTTGAGTTTCTCAGCGCGGCTGAAATAGATTTCATTATCGAACGCCAGCGGAATCGCGTTCATCAGTTTGACCATCAGTTTTTCAATGTCCTGACGGAACGCCTGACCAACACCGCGCGGCAGCTTCAGCACCCGCGGCGTACGGATATCCTCAAAGTTAGCCACATAGCACCAGTCACAC
>NZ_JBLWTY010000014.1:0-8410 GCF_048269915.1 Parasphingorhabdus sp. | reverse complement strand
GGCTGGTGATCGCTGCTTGTGCGCGCTGGCTGGGGCTGCTCCTGGAAGAGTGAAAGGTACTTTCGGCGGGGGAGCCCCTTGCGGGTGACAATGGCCGCAGAATTCTATTTGTCGGCGACATCGGAAATAGGCAAAAGAAGAAGATTCGCCGCCACTCGATAGCCGACACCTATCCATCTTCAGGCATGACGCGGCTTGGAAACCGCGCCAGAGGGAATGAAAGAAGCAAACATCTAGTGTTGTCCGTGTCTCCAACACAGGAACCGACGACATGAAACTCAACCGCACTGAGATGGCCGACTTTCTCGCCGTGGCCCCGACTACGCTGGATGCGTGGACTCGCCAAGGCTGCCCGGTGGAATCACGCCCAGGCCAAGGCAAGGCCGCTGAATTCGATAGTGGTGCCGTGACGCGGTGGTGGATCGCAAGCCAAGTCGAGAAGGCCACGAAGCGTGGCGACGCTGATGCTATCGACGCGCACCGCTCGCGCAAGCTGTCTGCTGAGGCCGACCTACGGGAGCTGGAGCTGGCCAAGCTGCAAGGCGAGCTGATTCACCTGGACGACGTAGAGCGGGCCTTCACTCAATACAGTGTCGCGGTACGTGGCGCGGCGATGGCCCTGCCTGACCGTGCTGCACTTCGTCTGGCTGGCGAGACTGACACGGGCGTCATCCGCAAATATCTCCGCGATGAGCTGACCGGCGCGCTCCGTGAGGGATACGACGCCTACCATGCGGCGATGGACCTGCCGGCAGCTGAGGAGGTGGGCGCATGAGCCGCTATCAGAATGCGGAAGGGCTCCGCGAAGCACTACGCAAGGCGCTGACCTACCTGAAACCGACAAGCCCCGAGCAAGACGCTGCCCAGGCGCTGGATGACGTGGCCGACAAGCTGGAAGCCGAATACCGGCCCGAGCTGGCCCGCAAGGTTCGCAAATGGAAGCGGTCAGTTGAGCGGGAGAATCCCGCTGCCCGCCACACCCGGCGCCGCCTGGCTCGCGGCTGCATCAAGTTATGACGCTGGCTGACGTTCTACGGGAGCACCCCGATTTATCCGCGTATGGCTTCAAAACCGATGCCCTGTCAGCTGAAAAGCACGCTGCTGGCCGGGAAGTAACGCCCGAGTTTGAAGCTCAGTTTGAGGCTGCCCGCATTCGACTATCCAACGCACGGGCTATCGCCAGTGCGAAGCGCAGCAGCTACCTCGTGAAGCACATCCTGGAGCGCATGGCTCAGCGGTATATCTCAAACGGTGCCTGCATTGCAGCGGCTTACGCGGTGGGGATGCCGGTAGGCACTGAGCATTTGGGTATATCGCTCAACGCCCTGCTGGGCATCGACCAGCGTGACCTAAGACGCTGGGACCGCTACCGCTGGCCACTGAAGACCTAGCCCCCAGACCCGCCCACCGTGGCGGGTTTTTTGTGCCCGCAGCACTGTATGTATATGCAGGAAACGCCGCCAGAGGACGCGCGGCTGGCCGACATTCAAACTGCACACAACATTCAAACATTCAAGGAAATCGCATGGCTGGACGCATCGACACGGTTCTATCGGACGTGACTGCGCTGCTGGATGGCTGGCCGAGCTGGGAGCGTGAAACCTGGCCACAGCAAGCCGCTGAGGCGCGTGCATTCCACGCCACAGGCGATGCCCGACAAGCGCCGCTGCTGCGCAGCATCGCCCAGGCACGCGGCATGACCGTTGCCGAGCTGGCTGGTCGCGTCGAGGCCAACGCCCACGCCTACAGCTACGCGATGGGCCAGCTGATCGGCCGCCGTCACAAGATCATCAAGGACAAAACCGCATGACTGATACCCGAGGTTATAGCCTTGCCCAGCAGTACGCCGCAGAGCTTGAGGCGGCGAACCCAAGGCCCGGCTACGGGGAATTCTACAAAGCCCAGGTGGAGGCGACACCCGCGCCGATTCTCGAAGAACGCACCACAGCAACCGAACAGGACACCAGCAGCATGAGCAAACACGACCAGAACGCCCTCGCACAGAGCCTGGAATACACCGCGACTCGCTCGCTTGGTGATACTCGCACCGGCTCCCGCGCTGCCAGCATGGCCTCGCTGAGTCTTCGCGACATGCTGCCGTCGCTGATCGATGCTGACACCGGCCGCGTGAAGCGCATCCCGCCGGAAAACCTGCCCGCTGGCGAGCGTTATAGCCTGTCCGCTGCGCTGTTGGCTTCGGCCCGCACTCTGCAGGCTGGTGCGCAGCTGATCGTTATCCCCGACCCGCAGCTGATCGAGACCGGCTTTGCGCCGATGACTCAAAATCTGCCGTCCGGCCTGATCGCAATCGACGCTGCTGAATTCGCCGCGACTGATCCTGATGAGGAAGTGAGCGAAACCGCACTCCCCATCGCTGAGGCCATGATTGACCGCGAAGCAGGTACGCAATACGGACTGCGCGTAAAAATCAGCCGCAGCCAAGTGAAATCGAAAGGTTGGGATACCGTGGCCAGCGAGCTACAGACCAGCATCGTGTCCGGCCTGGCTCGCGCCGTGGATCGTGAATTGCTCAAGGCCATCGCAGCCACTACGCCGCCTGCCTTCACCCTGCCCGCTGCTGCCGCTGCTGGCTGCCGCTTTACTGAGCTCCGCGCACTGGTCGGCACTGATGGCACCGCAGCCACTGTGAACGCTACTGGCGACCTGAACGCCGCTGGCGTACCTGCCGAGCTCACACCCGTGACCGCTGGCACCTACGTTGCCGACTGGACGCGTACCGGCGTCGCCGTGAACGACGAGATTTCGCTAATTCTGCATCGACTCGACGTGACCGGCACGCTGGAAGTGACCGCGTTCATCGATCTGCACGCCCTACTGCCGGATGCGGGCAAGGTCTGGGCAGCGGCATGATCCTGAACCGCCTATTCAGCCGGGGTGAGGACACCCCGGCACCACAGCCCTCGAGCACAATCCCTGCTGAACTCGTGGCCAGTATCGAAGCCGCCACAGTGACGTGGCGCAGCCAGGATGAGAACGGCGAGCCGCGCTGCGTTGTGAATATCGTGAGCCTGGGCGGCTTTTATTTCGATGGCCCTGGCCACGCCGCCGAGCGTGTGGCGCGTCACTGGCCTGAGCTTCACGAAGCCGCTTGCCAGCGTGCTGGCCAGCTGATCGCCGCCACCATCGCCAAGCGCAACCGTGATTCATACCGCCCCGAGCGCAAGCGTTCGTGGGTCTGGGACTGGATGGAGTGAGCCTGTGAAGAAGCAGAAACGTGACCAGCGCATTACCGCGCTCGTGACCCGTGGACTACGTGGCGACCTGGAAGCAGAGCGCCGCGCGATCTATGCAGAGACTGGCGTCATGCCTTCCCTATCCGCCGTTGTGGCCCGCCGCTTGGCTCAGGCTCCGGCTGGCACGCTGAGGGAGCGACGCGCTCAAGATTGACCGATTTACAAGGCCAGCCGGCGGTGCCTTGGCGATAACGAAAAACACCGGCAGTGCAGTACGGCCCTCCTTTGCTGGGACTGTACCGATTGGCCCACGTCAAGGGCTGAGGGCTGCACACCAAAGGCCGGAAGCCCGAGGTGTGTGGCCCTCGCCTATTTTTGGCGCGCTGTCGTGAAATCTGGAGAAGAACCACCGGCCAATGTGCCGGATTTTTTCGTTTGGTGTGTCACACCTGTCACGTGACACCCTGTCACGCACTCGAGCCTTGCCGGCACTGGGGTGTCACACTATCTGTCACACTACCTGTCCCATGCTGTCACACCGGCCTAGAATGGGCGCACACGACGCGAAGGGGGCGATATGGCATCTATCACCGTCAATGAAGCTGCCGAGCTTGTAGGGCGTAGCAGGCGCACCCTGTACCGCGATATGAAGCGAGGGAATCTGAGCTTTACGACACGACGTGATGGGCACCGTCAGATAGAGACTAGCGAGCTAGAACGCTGCTACGGGGCATTGAAGATGCCCGAGCCTGGCACGCTGTCACGGGACAGTGGCACAGCCAGTGACGATACGCTGATAGCTGAGATACGGGCGCTGCGTGAGGAGCTGGCCGGACTACGGGAAGAGGTCGCCCAGCTGCGCCGCTTGCCAGCCCCTGAACCTGCCCAAGAAGACGCACAGGCAACGCCGGCACCTAACCCTGCCGATGCACCGGCCCCGCACCCGTTCGCCGCTGAGATGGCCGCGTTGCGGGCCAGGCGGGAAAAGTGAGGAAACAGGGGAAACGCGGGGCGGGATTGTTTCCTGATGACGCACGAATCGCCGGGCAACGCCATGCCCTATCGGGCAGTAATTCACGATTACGCGCCTTATCATGAGTCTGTTTTCGCGCCCTGGTTGGTGCGTGCCGGTGCCGAATCAGCACGAGCGAGCCAGCGGCTAGAATCCAGCGAGCCGTGGCCGAGTATTATAGAATGAAAGGCAGACAAGTGACGTTATGTGGCGTTATAGCGGATTATTTCGCGTGATTTTGTAGCGAAATACAAAGAAAAACCGCTTATATGACGGCAACTTGTGCGGGAAAGACGCGGAAGGTAGTATGCAGGAAGTGCGGTTCTGATCTTGTCGCGCAGACCAAGTGATTTTCCGCACCCAGAAACGGCGAAGCCCCCGAACCGGCAAGTTCGAGGGCTTCAATAGAATCGCGTGTAGGGCGCGACACCGCAGAACCAGTTTATCGCCTCGCCTATGGTATGGCAAGACTGGCACGTCCTACCCGCGATGCCCTGATCAAGGACGCATCGCCATGAATCATCCTGAACACAAAGTCGCCTATCTCTGGGCGCAGTCCACCGAAGCCGCACGCACTGGCATCGAACGTGGATTCCTGACCCAAGCCGAGCTATTCGGCCCCGTCGCCCAGGCTGCCCATTGCAGCCGCGACACGCTCCCCCTGCTGGACGCCCACGCGATAGCCCTTGATGCCGTCAGGCACGAGCTGGCCGCGCTGCGCGCCCGTGCAGGGGGTGAGCATGAGTGATCTTCTCAAAGCCCGCGACGCCCTTAGCTGGATCGACCCGAACACCGACCGCGATACGTGGATTGAAATCGGCATGGCTGCCCACGCGGCTGGCCTGAGCTTCGATGACTTCGATGCATGGTCGAGCGCTGGTCAGGGCTACAAACAGGCCACCTGCCGCGCCGTCTGGCGCTCATTCAAGAATGGCCGTGGCTTCACCGCTGCCACGCTGTTCTGGCACGCCAAGCAAGCAGGCTGGCGCGACACTGCGCCCCGCGATGAACGCCCCGTGTTCGCACCGGCACCGACTCAGGCTGACAATGCCGAGCGCGAAGCCGAGCAGGCTCAAGCTGCCAAGCGTGCCCGATGGGCATGGGATAACGCAGGCCCGGCAGATCCGTCACACCCCTACCTGATCCTGAAAGGCATCACGGCCCCCGTGGGTATCCGTCAGGAAGCCAGCGGCGCGCTGCTGGTGCCGATGCATGACGCCATGACTGCTGAGCTAGTCAACGTGCAGCGCATCCATGCCGACGGGGCCAAGCGATTCCTCAAGGGCGGCGCCAAGCACGGCACCTGCATGATGCTGCCTGGTATCGGCCCGCGTGTGTTTGTGGAAGGCTACGCCACCGGCTGCACCGTGAGCGAAGCCACAGGACGCCCGGTGGTGGTCTGTTTCGATGCTGGGAACCTTGAGGCCATCGCCAAGCGGATCGGCCAGCCCGGTGACGTAATCGCCGCGGATAACGACAACGCCGCGAAGCCTGAGAAACATTACCGCCTGGCTCACGACAAGTACGGCACCGGCCACAAGGCCGCCATGCGCGCTGGCCTGCCGTTCTACCTGCCGACCGTGGCGGGGAAAGACTTCAACGACATTGGCACAGACGCAACACGCGCCATCTTCGACGCTGCGCCAGTGTCTGACCTGTCCATGTTCAAGGCGTGGGGCTTGAAGCCCGCCGAGCTGAAGGGTACCAATTCCGAGCGCTGGGGCTCACAGCTTGCCAAGGCTGAGACGCCAGAACAGGCCGCCTCAATGGCATGGGCCATCGCGTCGCGGTTGGCGCACGCAGCCCCCGTCGCACACTCCATCGCGGGTATCCGTGAGCTGCTGGAATCCTCCGCGCCTACCCTGCTGCATCCGGCCACACTGGATAGCATTGCTGACCGCTTGGCAGCCGCCATGCGCTACCGCGAAGCCGATGCACTGGCTCCTGTGACCATCAGCGACGCCGCCAAGGCCCGCCACCGTGTCGAGCGAGTGAAGCAGCTGACCAGCCTGACGCCTGCCGAGTGCCGGGGCGTGATCGTGGTGAAAGCACCGATGGCGAGCGGCAAGACTCAGAATATTGGTCGTCCACTGGCTGAATGGGCCATGAGCAACGGCCACCGCTTCATGGCGGTCTGTCATCGCCGTTCACTGGTGTCTGAGCTACACCGCCGCCTGTATCGCCCTGATGGCTGGATGCATTACGAATCCGTCACACACCGCGACCAAGCGCACAGCGCCCCCGGCATCGCCGTCTGTCTGCCGTCCATCATCAAGCCCACGCTGGCCCCGGTGGTCGATGACACCCGCGTCGTGTTCATCGACGAAATATCCCAGGCAATCGACTTTCTGGAGAACGACGCCCTGTTCTCGACCGGCGGGGGCAGCGCTCAAGCCGCCTTCGATCGTCTGCGCGCTGTCGTGGCTCAAGCTGAATGCGTGGTCGTGGCTGATGCTGGCGTGAATGATCGCGTCATCGAGTTTCTGGAAGCTGCACGCCCCGGTGAGCAATTCCGCATCATCGAGCAGGTCGCCAAGCGTCCTGGCATCGAGGCCCGCATATCTTTCGGTAAGAATGACGGTCCCGCTAACGTCGTGGGCGATGCACTGGCCGAGCTAGGTGCCGGCGGCAAGGTCTGGCTGTCGTGCGAATCCAGCAAGCGCGCTGCTGCCATTGGCCAACTGTTCGACGCTTACGGCTACCGCGTCATGGCCGTCACTGCTGACAACCAGAACAACGCAGCCCAGGCAGCATTCCTCGCCAATGCTGAGGATGAATCACGCCAATATGACGTGGTGGTGGCGAGCCCCGTTATTTCGTCAGGCATCAGTGTCGAGCACCGCGACGCGCCACATTTCACGCTGGGTGCCTTCATCGGTGCCGGTGGCGCCATCGCCCCGTCAGATGCTGCGCAGATGCTGCGCCGTGTTCGCTACCTGAAGCGCTATACCATCGGTATGTACCCGAATAACCGCACCGGGAACCAGCACCCCGACGCCATCTTGCAGGCCGCTGCACAAGCTGCCCGGATCGAAGGCGACCGCGTATCACAGGCGACCGATTATGACGCCCTGGTCGCTGCTGTTCGTGCCGAGCATGAGAACGTCCGCGCCGACTTCGCCGCTGGCTTGGTGTGGCAGCTGAAAGCCGCTGGCTGGCAGCTGGAAGCCCACGACGGCACCGCACAGGACAGTATCGTCGCTGAGCTCAAGCTACACCGCACTGCCTTGGATGATCGCCACCACGCCGCCCTGAAAGCAGCCCCGGTGCTGAGCGATGACGCTGCCGACGCCCTGAAACGCAACCAGAGCCGCACCGACCTGCAAAGCATCACGCTTGAAGCCCATATCATCCGCCGGGCGTTGGGCATGGTCGGCCAGCCACTGACTGATGACGCTATCGACTGGTGGGACGATGGCCGTGCTGTTCGTCGCATGGATCGCTTTGACGCATGGCGCGGCGTGGTGCCTAGCCGCAACGCTGAAGGCGTGCCAGTGACGCAGCGCAAGTACCTCGAGGCAGCTGCCCGTGCTTATGTCTGGCTGTTCGATGGCTTCGACATTGACGCCGCTGACTGGCTGACTGCTGAGGCCGCTGGCGTGATCGTTGAGCGCATCATGCAGCACCGTCATCTGCTGGCTCACTTGGGCATCGTGTCGCGCAAGTTTGCGGCATGGAATCAGGACGGGAAGACAGGCGAGATTCGCCCCATGAAGTGGCCGGCATATCCGGTGCGCGAAGTGACTGACGTGCTTGCTCGCATGGGTCTGGAAGTGAAGGCAAATCGGCGTAGGTGTGACACATCCGGTGTATCTAGTAATAGAAAACATGCCCATGTGTCACACCCGAGCACATCCACGAAGGGCAATCCCATCGTGCGAATCTACTCCGTGAAACCTGACAGCCTGACCGCCATGACAGCGTGGTGTGACCAGCGCAATGCAGCACGTCGAGTGCAGACAGTGGCAGCCCGTCCGCTGGGCAATCGTGTTGCTCAAGTGGGCGATGCCATCAGGCACCCGAGCGTGCCGGTGATCGGTTCGGTCCTGGCAAGGCATCGAGAGATGCTGGCGAGCAGTCAGGGCCACAGGCACGGCACAGCATCAGGCTGAGGGATAGCATGCCCCGGCTGGTGATCGCTGCTTGTGCGCGCTGGCTGGGGCTGCTCCTGGAAGAGTGAAAGGTACTTTCGGCGGGGGAGCCC
>NZ_JBLWTY010000013.1:0-8828 GCF_048269915.1 Parasphingorhabdus sp. | reverse complement strand
CATCCTGGAACAATGGGCACCGACATGCCGGCCTGCACCGTGCCTGACAGGCCTGTCGACTGGCCATCCCCGACTTGTGGGCGCAGACCGATCGATCATCACATCCGATCTGCAACTTCTTTCGTCCGACCAGACCTGGGCGCGCACCACGTCGAGATGGTATCGACTTGGGACACAGCGGCGGATGGAGAAGACGTTGAGATCGTTGAATTAGACGCGGGCTGACAGTCGTTGAACAAGACGAAAAGGGCGTTGGTGCTGTGGACTTTCAGGCGCTGGTATCATTGCTGCCTGTGATTGCCGGCGAGGGAGGCTGCGAAATTTCTTGACGGGCCGTTGCGGTGGCTCGTCAAAAATGGAGCTGGAAGCAGATCAAATGCTTAGACCTTGACAAGTGTCCATAACGGGCGGTCTCCCTGCCGTAGCTGAATGACAATTTCGGCCCGCACCGGTCATTGACCTGCTAGTATAGCGCTGCGCTGCAGCCCGCCAAAGCAGCCATTCGTTGCATCTGCGAAGACAGCTAGCCACCAGACGGTGGCAATGCGGACAAAGCTGACGTTCGGTATCATAGCGCCAAGTGTCTGCCTTGGGGTGGTTTGCGGACCGTCGGCTTTCAAACAATATGTGCGAGTATCGTCACGATCATAAAATTCTATCGGGACGTTCAGGTCCGCTCTTCTAGTAGATCAGAAACCGTGACGAATTCGAAGCCACGCTCGCGTAGCCCGGTCACGATCCCCGGCAGCGCTTCCCGCGAGATCGCGCGGCTTCCATACATGACGTGCATCAGGACTATAGAACCGCTACGTGTCTCGTCCACGACGTGAGCGACGAACGCGTCTAGGTCGTCTGCAATGTCCGGATAGGTTTCCGGCTCGACATCCCACATTATCGTAGTTCGCCCTGTGGACGAGAGATACCAAGGCAACCCGAACAGCTTCTTGCCGTAGGGCGGGCGAAAATGAAGCTTCCCTTCATAGCCGATAGCGCGAATGGCCGCGTCGGTCTCCTCGATCTCGCTGCGGTATGTACCGTAGCTTTTCATTATCATCCGAGCATGTGAATAGCTGTGATTTCCCAGCTCGTGTCCAGCCGCAGCGATCGCGCGCGCTTCGTCGGAGTTCTCGGTTACTTCCTTGCCTGTGACAAAGAACGTCGCTGTCACATCAAGTTTGTCCAACATTTCGAGCACCTCGCTGGTGAAACCCGCGGTCGGACCATCATCAAAAGTCAACGCGACGACCGGCCGATCTGTCTCTACCCGCGCCACCAAATCGCCGAAGGTTTGATAGCTCCTTGACTTGCTGAGTGTATGAAGGCCGAAGATGATGGCACAAAGAAATACGAGCGAGATCAAAGGGATGAATATGCGACGAGTTAGCAACGTTTAGATGCCCTTCATTCAGGAGTTGCCTCCACCTTGCGGATGAAAACGGCAGAAGTGCGATAGATTCAGCAGTCCCTTCAGTGTCTGTATTTGGGCATAAGGGCGATTGCGGCATATGCCCGGTACTAGGTCGGCTGCGGAACGTCGGCTTTCTCAGTTTTTCAAGCAGAAACGGAGCGTCCGGAGACGGCCCCAGAATGGCCATAGGAAGTCATTTCCTGTGTTGGAAGTAGAATGATGGGGAAGTCCACGGTACCTATGAGGTGGATTGCAGAATGGCGGCTAAAGTCATTAAAAGCTAGTTAGCGGACGTTCTTGGGAGCCGAACCCGTTCCTGCAGCCGGTAGGTGTTGACCTTTCATGACCACGACATTGCGATCCGCGACCCGTTCAGATGCGCTGTATTTGTTGAAGCTGGAGGAGGCGTGCATGCGCGCCTATGCAGAGGCCCTGTGGGGTGCTTGGCGTCCATCGGATACCGCCGAAACGCTAGATCTGTCGGGCCACGAGATCATTGAATTGGGAGGGCGTCCCTGCGGCTGTGTCGCCGTATCATGGCAGCCAGATCACATGTTTGTCGAGAAACTATACATCGACCCCGCGTATCAGGGGCGTGGCATTGGCGCGGTTGCGCTAAAGGCCAAGACGAGCATCGCTGCCAAAAAGGGCTTACCCACTAAGCTTAGTGTCCTGACAACCAACCCGGCTGATCGCTTTTACACGCGGGAGGGCTTCACCCTCGAAGCGAAAACACCTGAGCGTCGCCGGTTCTCCAAGCCTGTAGAATAGCTACCTCACTACCGCGGCTCGCCAAGGTCGTAGCCCCGCCCGCAATTCAGTCGATGACGAGGCTACACGAATGGCAACTATGGACCGCGCTTTCCGCTGCGCGAGCGAACTGTATGCCCCGTTGTGGACTGATCGAATGTCCATGATGGGCTCCAACCGGACATGCGGCGGAGCAGCGGATTAGCGCCTAATTGAAAACCAACCTTCGCCGCTCACGGCCCTTAGCTGCCGTTCGCATCTCCGAGTACGGGGGTGAAGTGGTCCCACTTTTTCGGACAGTTCTGCAGCTTTGCTAAGGTGTACCGGGTTTAGGTTTCATGCTGCTTTTTGCTCTTCCAAGCCCGCCCAATATGCCTCGTCCGGCGTTCGCCGATCAAGCGCGGAATGGGGTCGCTCGGTGTTGTAGAATGCCATCCAGTTTTTTATGACCCTGTGTGCCTGGAAGCCGTCCTTGATTTCTTCGAGGTAGACCGCCTCCTGTTTCAGGCTTCGCCAGAGCCGCTCGATGAAGATGTTGTCCAAGTATCTGCCGCGACCATCCATTGAGATGCGCACGCCAGCCTCGGTCAGCGTCGTGATCCAAGCCGATCCCGTGAACTGCGACCCTTGATCTGTATTCATGATCTCCGGTGGGCCATGTTTGGCGATGGCTTCGTTCAAGGCATCGACGCAGAAGTCGGCATGCATCGTGTTCGATAGTCGCCAACTCAGCACCCTGCGCGTGGCCCAATCCATGATGGCGACCAGGTAGAGGAAGCCGTTCTTGACCGGCACGAACGTGATATCGGCGCACCAGACTTGACTGGGGCGGTCGATCTGCATCTTCCTCAGCAAGTACGGATAGACAGGATGCTGGGGATGCGGCTGACTGGTTCTGGGCCGTTTGTAGATCGCCTCCAAGCCCATCTTTGCCATCAACTGCCTGACGCGATGACGGCCAATGGTCGTTCCTTCTCTTCGCAGATAAGCTGCGATCTGGCGGCTACCGAAGAACGGATATTTGGTGAACACGCGGTCGATCTCTTTCATCAGCGCCAGCGTGTCCGGATTGACGCCGACCGGCGTGTAGTAGAAGGCCGATCGTGACAACCGCACCAGCTTGCATTGCTGGCTGATGCTCAGTTCAGGGTGATCCCGTTTGATCATCGCGCGTTTCTTCTCCGGGCTCACCGCTTCAGCCCTTCGGACAAAAAATCATTCTCGACAGCCAACCTCCCGATCTTGGCGTGCAGCTCTTTCACCTCGGCCTCGGTAGGCCCACTCTGCTTCCCGCCCGAGAACACATCGGTCATGCCTTCGATGGCTTGACGCTTCCATGTGCTCACCTGGTTCGGATGCAACTGATGCTTTGCCGCGATCTCTTGCACGGTCTTGTCACCACGCAGCGCTTCCAACGCCACCTTGGCCTTAAACTGGTCTGTAAAGTTCCGGCGCTTCGCCATGCTCGTATCCCTTCAAAGGCTTGGGATACACCTTAGCTGACTGTCCGATTTTCCGGGACCACTTCAGCGCTCGATAGCTGACATTCGATGCAGTCGCGAAAACTTTGATGATCAGATGGTAGCTATGCGGACGAAACTGCCGGTCGAAAACGGGCGGCTACACTTCATACGTCGAATGGCAATGCAGATTGCTCGGCCAACACGATGATGATACCCGGAAACCTCAAGCCGTTTTAGAGTATGTGAAAGCACGTCCGTTCGAATGAAGCTGTTGAATGCAACGCTCAAGAAAGCCAGCCTTCCGAAGGTAGCGTTGTTTGTGTGCGGTCTGTGCCTGCCTTTGAAACCTGCCTATGCCTGTATGCCTCTTAACGAGCCGCTGAATATTTCGATATGTGTTGCGGGCACGGCATGGGAGCTGCGTGAAGACAAGGGGGATCGCTTCCTCTTCTACAACACAGAAGATGGCTTTGCCGGTAGCGTCAGGTTTTTTAACGGGGGAACGAATGACGGGGTGGAAAGCGAGCGCGCCGCACGTCTCATGGCCAGGTCAGACAGTGAAGAATCCCAAGACTTTGCCCTCTTGAAGTCAGGAAGGGTTGCAAGCGGAAATTATGTTTACGCAGCACGTGGGACGATGGATGGTCGATCCAATATTTATGTGAATACTGTCTCTGTGGGCCCAACGAAAACGCTGCGCATCACCACTTGGCGCATAAGCGACACGATGTCCGATAGAGATCGCGAGATGCATATTGCGTTCGGAAAGCTGCTGAAGACCGGGTTGTGAAAACGACGGAGACGGTTCTGGTGTAAGCCAAACGCAACCCGTCAAAGAGGTGCCATACAGTGGGCTTTTTTACAGGATTGAGCGCCGATGATCATTGCGGGCATTTCAACGCGCTACGTGACATGGCAGAGGCCAAGCACGGAGTTGCGATTTCCCAGACGCACAAGCGTGCAGAAATCTGGCATCAGGCAGAAACCGCTTTCAAGGCTCCGCTCGGGCAAGAGGTAAAGTCGTTCCTGGGTTTTCTCGCGGATATCGCTGCCAGCGAAGTTTTCGAAACGCTCGTCGGTGAGAAAGGGAAAATGAGATCAACCCAACCCTGCCAGTACCGCCTTGAGCTGAAGGATTTGAGCGATATTGACCCTTTGATCGAAGGGATCAGCTTCATGGAGACTCGCGATCATAGATCATATTTTACAATACTGAGTTCACATCAAGCTTACTCCCCCTGTCCAACAACAAACCGTTCGCTGCAAAGATACAAAGCCAGGCGGGAGCTTGTGCGTTCCCCATATGGTGATGTCAGCCTCATTTCCTTCGCCTTGCGATTCTTCGGACAAGAGCCGACGAAAGAAGGGCGTGCGCTGAGTACGGCCTCTTCAGATCCTGAGGCGTTCTTTGCAGAGGCATGCCGGTGTTTTGGCGCTCCCGCTGAGTTGGGCGGCGGCGTGTATTTTTTCGAAGCTGATAATGTCGAGGTATTGATAAGGCCAATCGCCGATATCGGGATTAGTCTGAACGTATTGGACGTGTGCAAGCCGTCGGCAGTTTCAGACGAGCTTGCGCGGCTGTTGGATGTCGGGGTGGAGATATTCAGAGCCTGACCGACCACGTCCAATGTCCGGCTTGGGCTCAAACCGGACATGCGGCGGAGCCACAAATTAGCGCCTAGTTGATAACCAACCTTCGCTGCTCCCCGGCTCACACCGGTCATTGACCTGCTGATATGGCGCTGCGCTGCGGCCCACCGAAGCAGCCATTCGTTGCAACTGCAAAGACGACCGACAACTAGACGGCGTCAAAGCGGACAGAGCGGACACTGGCGCAGTCAGCTATAGCTTCTAACGACGGCGACGCAGTTGGCCTTGGTATTTGTAAAGTCGAACACATGGCAGAAGCGTCGAGTATGCCCGTTCGCGAACGTCACCTCTCCGCTCGCAGCATCGATCTTGCCGTGCGAAATCGCGTGCTGGACAGAGACAGAGCTTGGTGTCGGCCGATTTTTTTTAAGATGCTCAAGAACCGCACTCTTTCCCGAGATTGGCTCTGTTGAGGTGTTCTCCCAGATCACGTCTTCGCTGAACGCGCTCGTCTCAGCTTCACCGCATTCCAGAGCGACCGCCACATCCTGAGCGAACTTGTTCTTCGGGGAATTGCCACAGTCCTTGCTGCCTTGCACTTGGGTCAACGTCGCCTCCCTGCTTCGTTCACTCTCAGCATACGACCAACTTTCTGAGGGTCAAAGCGGGCTCCAACCGGACATGCGGCGGAGCAGCGGATTAGCGCCTAATTGAAAACCAACCTTCGCCGCTCACGGCCCTAACCGGTCATTCACTCGCTGATAAGCTGCTGCGATGCGGTCCTCCGAGAGCTATCCATGGATTGTGGTATTTGCGTTTGGACTGCTGCAAGGTTTCGGTTTTGCCGGCGTGCTGAAAGAGATTGGTTTGCCGCAATCTGAAGCGCCGCTCAGCTTGCTGACATTCAATTTTGGTATCGAGGCCGGACAGATGATTTTTGTCGCGGTGGCGCTGATTGTTTTTTGCGTAGTAGGTTTGCTGAGCACAATGTTGAGTGCAGCAACGCCCGCACATGGCGTCTGTCCGGTGCCTACATGATTGGGACAGCCTCAATGTTCTGGCTAAACTCGCTGATCGCCGGATTGGCCGCGTGAATATAGCTATCGGCAGTGCAGCGCTACCCCTTCCTTGCCGTGAGTTTATTAGCGACGGCACTCAGCGGCCTGTACCCAATCGGCAATGCCAGCTTCAGACGATGCCACGTACGAAGCTCTTAGGCCCCTTGATCCGCTCGCCCCGATATCACAAACGGCTCCGTTGCTGCGGAGCCCATGCTTGACTGGCTAGATGGTTGGCCGTGTGATGGTGACTTGTCTTGCGAGCCTACAAGCTCTATATGCTTTAAATCGATCTTGTTTGTCGAACTTTGTTTCCGCGCTCCACGCGCCCTGATGATCTTCTCTTTCAATGTCGACCTGCATTGTCCTCCACGCTTCTGCGTGGCGAACTTTTTCCTATGGCCTATTGAAAGGAAATCATCATGAACACTGGAACCGTAAAATTCTTCAACGCAGCCAAAGGCTTTGGCTTTATACAGCCTGACGATGGCGCTTCAGACGTTTTCGTTCATTTCTCCGCAGTCGAACGCGCCGGCATGCGCACTATCGTGGAAGGCCAGAAGCTGAGCTTCGAGGTCGTCCAGGACAGTCGTTCGGGCAAAAGCGCAGCTGACAACCTGCACGCTGCATAAGCTTTCGTTTTTGAGACGTGACCACGGATGTACTGGCACGGATCGTTGGGACGGAAGGAGAGGTCGGGCTTCTGTCCGGCCTTTTTTGCTTTGAACTGGTCGGAAGGAGACCGATAGCATGACTGATGCAATCACAAGGGAAAATCTGTTTCGGCCGGTTCCAAAGACGCCGCGGAGCAAGGCGGAGCTGACTGACAGCACGTCGCGCGCGATCGTTCAGGCAGAAACAGACAGCCGCGAAGCCAAGACTCAGAGGCTGCGGCAGGCGCGTCTGCAAATGGAAGCGCGGCAACCGCAGCCTGTGCCGACCAAGGGGCGCAACAAGAAAGCCGGGCGTACACGCAGTCTGACAGCCTTGTGAAGGCCACGTTTGCCGGCTGCCCGGCCGTCAAGCCCAGGGACGGCTCCTGGACTGCGGTTCTTGCACAGTACCGGAAACCCGACACGATCCGCAGCACGGTCGAGATAGCCGCGACTGCAATTCCATTTGTCGCGCTTTGGACATTGACCGCAGTCGCTGTTGCAAATGGCTATTGGTTGGGGCTGCTACTCACGGTCCCTGCAGCCGGCTTCCTGGTCCGTCTCTTCATCCTGCAGCATGATTGCGGCCACGGTGCCCTCTTCGCGCGTCGCGGGATCAATGATTGGACAGGGCGCGTGATCGGCGTCTTCACGCTCACGCCCTACGACTACTGGCGCCGTACCCATGCGGTCCATCACGCCACGGCAGGTAACCTGGACAAGCGCGGGATCGGGGATGTCAGTACGCTTACGGTCAGGGAGTATCGTGCGCTGTCCAGATGGGGCCGCATTGGCTATCGGCTCTATCGCCACCCAGCGGTCATGTTCGGTATCGGCCCCGCTTGGCTCTTTGTCTGTCAATATCGATTGCCGCTCGGCCTGATGCGGGCAGGTCTTCAGCCATGGGTGTCGACGATTGCCACCAATATCGGCGCGGCCGTTCCGGTGGTTGGGCTGGTGTGGCTTCTGGGAATTGGTCCTTTCCTTATGGTGCAAGTGCCTATCACGCTGATAGCGGCAACTGCGGGCGTCTGGCTTTTCTTCATCCAGCACCAGTTCGAGCAGACCCATTGGTCGGACAACAAGGACTGGAAGTTTCAGGATGCTGCGCTGTACGGTAGCTCGCACTACGACCTTCCGTTCCCCCTGCGCTGGATCAGGGGCAATATCGGCATCCACCACGTCCATCATATGGCCGCAAAAGTGCCCTTCTACCGTCTGCCCGAGGTGCTGCGAGATTATCCTGATTTGCGGCACATCGGCCGCATAACGCTTTTTCAGAGCTTCAGTTGCGTCAAGCTCGTATTGTGGGACGAACAAGCGAAGCGCCTCGTATCGTTTCGAGAAGCACTGCAAAATTAGCGGACACGGGTCTCCGAACAGTGATCTTGTGACATGAGGCTCGCCATGACTACATCCAGAATGGCGTCTCAGGTCACCGGTACAAGGCAGGGGCTTTCAGGCGAGAGCCATTTGCGCCAGTGGGCTGACGCAGTTCGACGCCGTTCATCGGCCTATCGGGGAGGGCCGTCATGAAAGACAAGCGGATCGAAAATGGCGTCGACAGCGTGATGATTAGGGTATGGCTTGTGTGTGCGCTGGTAATTGTGCTTTCGTAGCAATGCCGAACGACCTCTCGGCAACATATTATTGTACCCATATTGCCCTGCTATCTTATTAGGTGGCGGGGCTTTTTTGCGGTGGTCTAACTCACCAATTTGGAGCTTCACAACTTCGCTAGGTCGGGTATTGGAATGGTGCTATACTCTTCGGTAGTGGTCGTTGCCGTGCCGCGATGACAACTCAATGGAGGCGGACGATCACTCTTAGATGTTCGCTGGCGTCAATCGATTTTGAAATAGCCTTCCGAATATAATGACAGTCAGCACACTCAGGCCTGGTCTGG
>NZ_JBLWTY010000012.1:0-10399 GCF_048269915.1 Parasphingorhabdus sp. | reverse complement strand
TGATGTCGAGGACGTTGGGCTTCTTCAGTTCTTGCCAGTTCTTCATATTGACAGTCATGGACTTCCCCTAATGGTTCAAAGAGCGGGTTTGGACGTCGTTTCCGCTCTGAATGATAAAATGTGAGACTGGCCTGCCTGCCAGCCTCAAAACTCGAGCGGTGCTAGACGCGGCGTCTTTTGGATGGGCGAACACCGTTATGCGGGATCGGCGTGACATCACGGATCGAGGTGATCGTGAAACCAACAGCCTGAAGCGCACGAAGAGCGGATTCACGACCGGAGCCGGGGCCTTTCACTTCGACTTCAAGAGTCCGCACACCGTGGTCAGCCGCTTTCTTGCCAGCGTCTTCCGCTGCAACCTGCGCTGCATAAGGGGTCGATTTCCGCGAGCCCTTGAAGCCCATCATACCAGCAGAGGACCAGCTTATCGCATTGCCCTGGGCATCGGTGATGGTCACCATCGTGTTGTTAAAAGTGGCGTTGACGTGCGCTACGCCTGCCGAAATATTCTTGCGCTCGCGCTTTTTAATGCGCTGAGGTTCGCGTGCCATGTGATCAATTCCTACCTAATATCTTGAAGATACTTGTCCGCAGACAAGCCTTATTTCTTTTTGCCAGCAATCGCCTTGGGCTTGCCTTTGCGGGTGCGCGCATTGGTATGCGTACGCTGTCCGCGAACCGGCAGGCCTTTACGGTGACGCAGGCCGCGATAGCAGGCCAGATCCATCAGACGCTTGATGTTCATCGCGGTTTCGCGCCGCAAGTCACCTTCAACCGTATGATCCGCATCAATTGTTTCGCGAATATGCAAAACTTCCTGATCGGTCAGGTCCTGAACCCGGCGGGTCGGATCAATCTTCAGTTTTTCGACAATTTCAGCCGCTTTTGTGCGTCCGATACCGTGAATATAGGTAAGCGCAATGATTACGCGCTTGTTAGTTGGGATATTTACCCCAGCAATACGTGCCAATATATTTCTCCATGCTCCACAGGAACCGATTCGCCGGCCCCTATCTCATAGCTAAGTCGCTAAAAACACACCCAAAACGCACAAAACCAGCGCCCACCACAAAGGGTGTTGCCGGTTCAAATCTGTTTCGAATGCCCGTTATTTACGGCGCGTTGGCCAAAGTGTCAAGCGCTGAAACACGCAGTTTGGCGGGCGATTGGCGGAAATATCCGGTACCGGGCAGCGGCCTGAACTATCTTGCCCGAATCTCCTCACCCATTGACGCGCCGATACCATATGCCTTGCCCTAGTCCACCCAATGGCAGTCAGATGGAATGATGCGGTTGTTTAGCAGCCCCCCCCTGCCCGTTAAAAGCGCCATTTCGATTGGACAAGGCCGCGGCACAGCAGGTTCAGCTTGTTTTGCCTTGCGATTTACCCAAATTCCGCGCCATAGTTTTTGCCTGAATCGGGGAATTACATGACAATTCGCAACAAACATGATCTGTTCGAGATCAGTGGGCAGACTGTAGCGCCGGGGAAAATCGGCGATTTTGCCATACCGGTCAGCGATCTTTCCGCGGGCATGCAGGCCAAGATGGAAGTACGCGTATTCCATGGAAAACGAACCGGCCCGACGATTTTCGTCAGCGCAGCGATCCACGGCGACGAAATTATCGGCACCGAGATTATTCGCCGGGTCATGAAGAAACTTCATCCGGCACGGATGGCAGGAACGGTGATTTTCGTACCGGTGGTCAATATGTTCGGGTTCATTACCCACAGCCGCTATCTGCCCGACCGCCGCGATCTCAACCGGTCTTTTCCGGGCACCGAAAAAGGATCGCTGGCGTCGCAGCTCGCCAATATTTTCTCCACCGAAATAATCGACCATTGCTCGCTCGGCATCGATATCCACAGCGCTGCACAACATCGCTATAATCTTCCGCAAATCCGCATTGCATCGGGCAAGGCTGAACTGAAACAACTAGCGATAGAATTCGGGGCACCGGTTGTCATCGAAGCCGAACTGCGCCCCGGTTCTTTGCGCGCAATAGCGCAGGAAGCGGGCGTCGACATGCTGTTGATGGAAGCCGGCGAAGCCTTGCGCTTTGATGAATTCTCCATATTGACTGGAGTGAATGGCATCTTGCGGGTGCTGAAAAAGCTAGGATTGATAGAGACCAAACGGCTCGGCAAGCGCGGGACACCACCAGCGCAAACAACCCGTACCGTTTGGCTGCGCTCAACCCGGGGCGGGATTTGCCGACTGGTTTCACCTTCCGGAAGCAAAGTCCACAAGGGTGATCCCGTGGCCTATATCAGCGATATTTTTGGCGAAGGAGAAGAAGCGATCCTCTCCCCGGTCAACGGAATTGTTATCGGACACAGCAACCTGCCCGTGGTCAATCAGGGGGACGCACTGCTCCATATCGCCGAAGTCCGGGTATTTGACACAGTCGGCGAACGGCTCGAGAAAATCGAGGATGCAATCACCAGCAACCAGCTTCTGGACGAGGATGAGGTGATTTAATCTCCACCTTCTCCTGCCTATTGTTCCGCCGCCTTCCAGTTCATCTCGTGAACCGTTGGCGGTATCCAGAAAATACCAAAATAGCTGTGCTCCCGGCGAATGGAAATGAAACAGGAAGTTCGCTTCAACTATCAAACGCAGTAATTTACCTACCCCTTGCCCTTGGTCTTAGTGTTGCCGGGCTTGGCATTTTTCTCGATAAATTCGATAATCTGTCCTGCAACATCTTTGCCGGTGGCATTTTCAATACCTTCCAGACCGGGCGAGCTGTTCACTTCCATGATCACGGGACCGTGGTTGGACCGCAGCATGTCTACGCCGCATACATTCAGCCCCATATGCTTGGCCGCGCGCACCGCGGTTGAACGCTCCTCTGGCGTGATTTTTACAATCTGCGCGCTGCCGCCACGGTGGAGGTTGGAACGGAAATCGTCCGGTGCCCCGGTGCGCTTCATGGCGGCGATAACCTTGCCGCCCACAACCAGCGCGCGAATATCCGTACCACCGGCCTCCTTGATAAATTCTTGCACCAGGATATTCACATTGGCGCCGCGAAAAGCCTCGATCACCGACTTGGCGCTCGACATGGTCTCGGCCAGAACCACACCGATGCCCTGCGTACCCTCGAGCAATTTTATGACCACTGGCGGGCCGTTGACCGCCCTGATAATCTCTTCGGCCTGCTTTGGATCATTGGCATAGGCGGTCAGCGGCAGGCCCAGGCCGTGCTTGGCAAGAATCTGCATCGACCGCAGCTTGTCCCGGCTTCGGCCAATGGCAACGCTTTCATTGAGCGGCCAAACGCCAGCCATTTCAAACTGCCGCAACACTGCCAGACCATAGTTGGTGATCGACGCCCCGATACGCGGGATGACCGCCTCATAGCCTTCCAGTGTGTCACCATTATAGGTGATCGTCGGTCGGTGACTGGCGATATTCACGGTGCAGCGGGTGGTGTTGAGAATGTCGAGCGTGTGCCCGCGCTCTTCTGCCGCCTCAACCAGGCGTTTATGCGAATAAAGGTTCGGGTTGCGGGCAAGCATGGCGATTTTCATAAATTATCTTTCTTCATGCCGACCCAGCATCCACCGCTTGGCGCTGTTTACGAGGAATCCCCTTTTCAGCGCCCGGCGACCTATCAGGACCGGAAATATCATCGATTGACGGTTGGCAAGCGTCATATGCCCGACCCACTCCAGTGGCCCGAGCTTCATAACGGTTTCTATCACATAACGGTTCTGCATGACACCATTGCTGCTCTTAATTTTGCGCTGCCCATAGACGGGCGCTTCACAATGATAGTCGGCCACACCCGAGCCCATGGGAATGACAAATTGCACGAACGGCTGGCCGTCTTTCTCGAATGGTTTGATCCGCGTGGCATGGAGCGAAGAGGTGGCTGCCCCGGTATCCACCTTGGCGTGCAGGTTTGTTACGCCTAGTCCCGGAATATCGATCAGTTCGCACCAACCGATCACACAGGGCTCTTTCAGCTTAGTGCGAAGCCCTGTCTCTTTCTGGTTTTTTGTCTGCGCCATCGGCCAGTGATTTGGCCGATGGCGCATTTTTGCGCAAGATAATTATAATCTAGACGACACCATAAGCCAGCATGGCGTCAGCCACTTTTTTGAAGCCCGCGATATTCGCGCCTTTCACATAGTCAACATAGCCGTCGCCTTGGTCACCATATTCGACGCATTTGCTGTGGATACCTTCCATCAGATCGGTCAGCATCTCGCCGAGGCGCTCATGGTTCCAGCTGATCCGTTCGGCATTCTGGCTCATTTCCAGACCGGATACGGCGACCCCACCAGCATTGGCCGCCTTGCCCGGACCATACATGATCTTGGCATCGTGGAAGACATGGACCCCTTCCAGCGTCGTTGGCATGTTCGCGCCTTCCGACACTGCAATGACGCCGTTGGCGACCAGTTCCCTGGCTTCCTCTTCATTGAGTTCATTCTGGGTCGCGCAAGGCAAGGCCAGATCACAGGGCACGCTCCACGGGCGGCTGCCTTCGTGAAAGGACGCGCCGGTGAAATGGTCCGCATATTCGCTAATCCGCCCTCGCGTGTGCGTTTTATGATGCTTGACCCAGTCGATCTTGTCCTGATCAATGCCATCGGGGTCATAAATGAAGCCACCGCTGTCCGAAAGCGTCAGTACCTTGCCACCCTGCTTCGTGATCTGCTCGGCTGCATGGGTCGCTACGTTGCCGGAACCGGAAACCACCGCAGTCTTGCCGGCAATCGCGTCGCCTTTGTGCTTGAGCATATTTTCCATGAAATAGACCGCGCCATAGCCGGTTGCCTCGGGGCGCATCTGCGAACCGCCATATTCCATGCCCTTGCCCGTCAGCACGCCTTCCCAGCGGTTGGTGATGCGCTTGTACTGGCCGAACATATAGCCGATCTCGCGGCCTCCGACACCGATATCACCGGCAGGAACATCCGTATCCGGACCGATATGACGGTAAAGTTCGGTCATGAACGACTGACAAAAGCGCATGACCTCGGCGTCCGACTTGCCTTTCGGATTGAAATTGGCGCCCCCCTTGCCGCCGCCCATCGGCAATCCGGTCAGCGAGTTTTTGAACGTCTGCTCGAACGCGAGAAATTTCAGGACGCTTTCGGTTACGCTTGGGTGAAAACGGATACCGCCTTTATAGGGGCCAATGGCGTTGTTATTCTGGACCCGGTAGCCGCGCTGAACGCGAATGCAGTGATTGTCATCTTCCCAGCAAACCCGGAAAGACACAACCCGGTCCGGCTCGGCAATACGCCGCAATATCTGTGCGCTGTGATAGGCCTCCTTATCCTCGATAAAATCGAAAATATCCATCGCAACTTCCTGCACGGCCTGGACAAATTCAGGCTGCCCTGGATTGCGTTTTTTGACGCCCTCCATGAATGTTGGAAAATCTACATGATCGGAAACGGCCATCGTCTACCCCCTCAAAATTCAGTATCGGTACGACCCGTTTAATCGCTGTCGACTTCCTCGAGTCGACACCAACTATCAAACCACAATAGAACTATTAACCGGCCTTGGTAAAGCCTTGAGATTCGGTCTAAATCAGGACTGATCTTTATCGACGCCACTATTTTCGCTGTCGTTCGGTGTAACCGCTTCATCCTGCAGAGCATCAGCAGCCGCCGGATTACCGAACAACGCGGACAGACGCATCAATTGCTCGCCGATCACGCCATCCACTGCCGGCGCAATCTCGTCGATGGGAAATTCCATATAGCCGCCCACTTTATAGGTGAAACGGACCACCGTAGCATCGCCTTGCGGCTGCAACAGCATGGTGAGCGTGCCAATCACTGCCTCACCTTGCAGGGGCCCGAGCGCCCCGGAGAGACGCAGCATCCTGTTGTTATGTGCATAGATAACGCGCATATGCTGGATGCTGCCGTCCGACGATTTGATATTCTCGACCGACGTCGTCCGGATCAGCTCACAAAAACATCCACCGGCCTGCGGCACAAGGTAGAAATTTTCGGCATTGCCGGTCCAGCTGTGATCCGCACTCCAATATTGCGATGGCGCGATCATGGCCTTCCAGACCGCTTCCGTATCGCCGGAAATCACGGTCTGATGCTGCACGGTAAAGCCGTTATCGGCGGTGTTTGTCACTTCCGCCTGAGCGCCAGTCATGCTGCAAAGCGCGGCCATTCCCAATATCGTGCGAAATGCCAGCTTCTTCATGACTATCCCTCCGATATTCAGCTCAAAGCGACAGAACCGCCTCAATCGCATCATTGACTTGCGCCATGCTGCCCATGCCATTCACCTTGCGAACGATGCCGCGCGCTTCGTAGATTGGCAGGATCGGTGCTGTCTTTGCCCGATATTCTTTCATCCGGGTCCGGACCGTCTCTTCATTGTCGTCCGGCCGGCGCTTGAACTCGCTTTCCCCGCATACGTCACAGACGCCTTCTTTGGCAGGCTGCTTGAACTTGTCGTGATAGCCTTCACCGCAATTGCCGCAGGTGAACCGGCCAACAATACGTTCGACCAGCGCGTCTTCATCAACCTCCAGTTCGATGACATGGGCCAACGACCGGTTCCTTGCCGTCAATATGTCATCCAGTGCAGCGGCCTGAGCTGCGGTCCGGGGATAGCCATCAAAAATCACGCTTATCTCGGAACCCAGTTCATCCAGCCTGTCACCGATAATGCCCGAAACCACGTCATCGGGAACGAGTTCGCCGGCGTCCATAAGCGCCTTGGCTTTCAACCCGACCTCGGTACCGGCCTTGACTGCGGCACGGAGCATATCACCGGTGGAGAGTTGCACCATGCCATGCTCATCCTCCAAACGGCTTGCCTGAGTTCCCTTCCCGGCACCCGGTGGTCCCAACAAGATGATATCCATGCGATTACCCCCGATTGAATTGGTATGATTCTGTTGCTGAACTAGCGCGTTGGAAAGTTAGCGTCTACGCCGACCGCCCTTGAGCTTCGCTTTTTTAAGCAGATCGCCATATTGTAAAGCCAAAAGATGGCTTTGGATCTGCGTCACTGTATCGACCGTCACATTGACTACGATCAGCAAGCTTGTCCCGCCCAGGAAGAAAAGCGGCAAATTGGTTTGTGCCATGACATATTCCGGCAATACGCAGACCAGCGCCAGATAGGCCGCGCCCACCACGGTGATCCGGGTAAGCACATAATCAAGATAGTCCGCAGTATTTTTGCCTGGACGAATACCGGGAATGAAACCACCGTTTTTCTTCAGGTTTTCCGCGGTTTCTTCGGGATTGAACACAACCGCCGTATAGAAAAAGCAGAAGAAGATAATACCGGCTGCATAGAGCGCCATATAGAGCGGCTGGCCATGGGCCAGATACTGGTTAAGGGTGATAATGAAATCACCAAATGCCGTTTCTCCAGCGGTCGCATTGCCAGCAAATTGACTCACCGTCAGCGGCATCAGCAGCAGCGAGGAAGCAAAAATTGGCGGGATCACCCCGGCGGTATTTACTTTCAATGGCAAATGGCTGCGATCGGCCTGCATCACACCATGCTGGGTGGCGCGCTTCGGATATTGTATAAGCACCCTGCGCTGGGCCCGTTCCATGAAGCTGATGAACAATATCAGTCCGGCAACCATCGCAATCAGGCCCACGATCGTCAGCGCGCTGATCGAACCGGTGCGACTACCTTCCATAAGATTGCCAACAAAAGTCGGCATTTGCGCGACAATACCGGCCATGATAATCAGCGAAATACCGTTACCGATACCGCGACTGGTGATTTGTTCACCCAGCCACATCAGGAACAAGGTACCGCCAATCAAACTGATAACCGCGCCAATACGGAACATATAGCCGGGTTCGACAACCGCTTGCAGGCCCGATTGGGACGCAAAGCTTTCGAGACCAACAGCAATGAAATATCCCTGAACGGCGGTCAGCCCGACCGTGCCATAGCGGGTATATTGATTGAGCTTCTTGCGCCCGGCTTCGCCTTCTTTTTTTACCGCAGCCAGTGTCGGCGACAGGGCTGCAGCCAGCTGAACCACGATCGAAGCGGTAATATAGGGCATGACACCCAAAGCAATCAGGCTCATCCGCTCTAGTGAGCCGCCGGAAAATGTATTGAAAATATCAAGAACGCCGCCGCGGGTCTGATCATAAAGATCAGCCAGAACGACCGGGTCAACACCCGGCAGCGGTACGAAACTGAGCAAACGAAAAATGATAAGAGCGCCGAGCGTAAACCAGATGCGCTTGCGCAATTCGGTTGCTTCGCCAAATTTTGACAGGCTTAGATTAGCTGCGACCTGATCGGCTCTTGATGCCATGCTTGACTTCCCTGCCCCACTATTAGTTAAAAACGCACCCCTGTGGAAGCAGAGGCCCATCTCCAACTATTGCGCTTGTTGCAATCTCCGGAGATGGATAGCTGCCTTTGCAGCTATGCAACCCGCCCCATATCGGATGTCCATGCATCAAAAACAAGGGGCCAGAAAAAGAGGCGCTAAAACTAGCGCCCCTCGAAGATCAATCTTTCTTTTTCGCCTTGTTTGCGGCTTTTTTCTCACGCGCTGGCTTTGAAGGTGTGGCCTTCTTTTCACCCTTGGCACGATGTTCGGCAGAGGTTTTCAAAATCTCGACCTTGCCGCCTGCTTTTTCGACCGCTGCAACGGCAGCCTTGGATGCTCCGGCAACGGCGATGGTGATTTTCGCCTTGAGCTCACCCTTGGCAAGCAGCCGGACACCGTCTTTGCCGCCGCGAGCCAGACCAGCGGCCTTCAATGTCGCGTGATCAAGCGTGCCTTTATTCGCCAGGCTCTTGTTGTCGATGAACTTCTGGATCATGCCCAAGTTCACTTCGGCATAGTCGGTTCCGAACGGATTGTTGAAACCGCGCTTCGGGAGCCGCATATGCAGCGGCATCTGGCCGCCTTCGAAGCCCTTGATCGCTACACCGGAACGGGATTTCTGGCCCTTTTGGCCACGTCCACCGGTTTTGCCTTTGCCGGAACCTATGCCCCGGCCAATGCGCATGCGTGATTTGCGTGCGCCATCATTGTCTTTAATTTCATTCAGTTTCATATCGGGTACTCGCTTTCGCTTTTGTGCGCACAATATTGGCCCACCCGCCTGGCAGGTGGGGACGATTTTAATCCACGACTTCTACAAGATGGTGCACCTTGCGGATCATGCCGCGAACTTCTGGTGTATCTTCCAGCTCGGAGACACGGTGCATCTTGTTAAGTCCAAGACCGATCAGCGTTTTGCGCTGAACTTCGGGACGGCGGATCGGAGATCCGATCTGCTTGACTTTAATTTTGGCCATCAGAAATTACTCCGTAACTGCAGCGGCATCGGCTGCCACTTCAGCTGCTGAACCGCCGGCGCGTGCCAACAGGTCGGTCACTTTTTTGCCGCGACGCTGGGAAACAGCTTTCGGGCTCGACTGATCTGCCAGCGCAGCAAATGTTGCGCGGATCATGTTATAAGGGTTTGCAGTGCCATTGGACTTGGTCACAACGTCGGAAACGCCAAGACTTTCGAAAACAGCACGCATCGGACCACCAGCAATAATACCGGTACCTGCAGGGGCCGAACGAACGGTCACATTACCAGCACCAAACTGGCCTTTGCCATCATGGTGCAGAGTACGGCCTTCACGCAAAGGCACGCGAACCATCGATTTCTTCGCAGCGGCGGTTGCCTTGGTAATGGCTTCCGGCACTTCGCGCGCCTTGCCTTTACCGAAACCGGCACGGCCCTTGCCGTCGCCAACCACGACCAGCGCAGCAAAGCCGAAGCGTTTACCGCCTTTTACCGTCTTGGAAACGCGGTTGATGTGGACCAATTTCTCGATCAGCTCTTCGCCGCCCTCATTGTCGCGTCCGCCGCGACCGCCACGACCACGTCCGCCGCCGCGATTATCACGTCCGCCACCGCGGTTATCGCGACCACCGCCACGGTTTCCACCGCGTGATTGACGCTCAGGCGCACCGGTTTTCGCTTCAACAGCGACAGCCGCTTCTGGCTGGTTGCCTTCACCGGTGGTGCCGGGCTTCGCAGCACCTTCTGGTGTTGTGTTCTCGTCGGCCATATTAAAACTCCAATCCGCCTTCACGTGCTGCGTCGGCCAGAGCCTTCACACGTCCGTGAAACAGGAACCCGCCACGGTCAAAAATTACTTCTTTTACGCCCGCCTTTTTGGCTGCTTCGGCAACGCGTTTGCCAACATCGGCTGCAGCTTTGCTATCCGCACCGGTTTTGACTTTGGACGCCTTGTCGATGGTCGAAGCGGAAGCCAGCGTTTTGCCCTCGGCATCGTCGATAACCTGCGCATAGATATGCCGGCTCGTGCGATGCACGGACAAACGAGGCTTTGAGAGCCCGCGCTTGCGCAATTTGCTGCGTACGCGTTGCTGGCGCCGTTTGAAC
>NZ_JBLWTY010000011.1:0-19745 GCF_048269915.1 Parasphingorhabdus sp. | reverse complement strand
ATTCGTCAGGGTTGGGAGGAGGTAACCCGGACGAAATCTATGAAACTCAAATCCTGACAGCGCCCATATAGGAAGGCTTCTGCCCGGAAACAACACCCGCCGAGGGAGGAGGTTCGGCGGGTGTCGTTATAGGGTGACCGGCAATTTTGGGAGGAGGAGGTTGCCGGTCTATTCGTCAGGGTTGGGAGGAGGTAACCCGGACGAAATCTATGAAACTCAAATCCTGACAGCGCCCATATAGGAAGGCCTCTGCCCGGAAACAACACCCGCCGAGGGAGGAGGTTCGGCGGGTGTCGTTATAGGGTGACCGGCAATTGGGAGGAGGAGATGCCGGTCGTTTCCTTCGAAGTTGGGAGGAGGATAACTCCGAAGGAATCTCTAAAACTCTGTCTGGCGGGCTCTTACGAGGCTTACCGCCCTTTTTACAACCCCTGCCGAGGGAGGAGGTTCGGCAGGGGTTGTTTTGGGTGACCGACAATTGGGAGGAGGAGTTTGTCGGTCATATCCGTCAGGATTGGGAGGAGGTAATCCTGGCGAAACTGAATTAGCTGCTGTCCTTAGACAGACTTGCGTGCAACGAACGGGATGTCGCCGCGGGAGATGCCCAGATCGTTCAGTTCACGGTTGGACAGGCGGCTCAGCTCGTTGACGGTCTGACGGTAACGGCGCCAGTTGCGGTAGTTGCGAATGATGTTCATCTTGCTGCTCGCTTCGTTCGAATATTCTGTGTTCGTCTTGTGAGCAGGAGATAGTCCCAAGCCGCCCGGCTTTGAAGTGACAATGTTGCATGACAGCAATGCGATTTGTGCAATGCAGCATGGCCTTTTTGCGGCTGCTGCATGGCTCGGGTTTGGCGCGGTTCTAATCGGTTTATAAAAAGCACGGTGGGAGCGGGGGATGCAGCCGGTATGCGCAAGGGGGCCGAAGCGATCAAAAAAGCCCTGAATCTTGCCAATTTTGCTTTGATAGACTAGGTGCAGGTGATATAGAACCCGCGCTTTCGGAAGCTTAAGGCGTTCCTTGGGTCTTTCGAAGCGGGTGTGGTGGAATTGGTAGACACGCAGGATTTAGGTTCCGGGTTGATCCGTCCAATTCATTGAACTAACCCCCTCTCTCCCTCCCAAAACCCTTACGAAGTATGGCTTTGAGCGCACCGCTCGGGGCCTGTTTTTCATTTCCCAGAATAGTCCAAACTATCGGACGGAATTTTGTGCCCATTTCGCGTTTGGGCACAGATGTCCCGGTTTGTGCCCAATCTTGTGACCAACCAAGGAGAAATCATGCTTGATCTGGTGGCCGAACAGGCCCGTTTGGAGCAGCGAATGGCTACACTCGGGGCCGAGCGATACCGCGCTCTAGCTCTTGAAGCCCGCGAAGGCGGGGAGGCGACCCGAAGCAAGTCTGTGAGCTATGCGATGGACGCGACAGTCCTCGTGCTCGGAGATGCTGTCTCCAAGTTCCTAGAGAGCGCCCAGACGGGCCGGGCAGGGCGGAAGCACTCCGCTGTCCGCGCTCTTGAAGATGTCGATCCGACGGTTGCGGCCTTCATCACCGCGAAGACTGCGCTCGACGGCGTGGCGAAAAAGCGGGACATGGTGGCCGTGGCGAGCCTGATCGGCACCGCTATCGAGACCGAGAAGCGGATTGCCAACTACCGCCTGACCCATCCGGGACACGTCGGGACCGTCGAGAAGGACCTGAACCGACGCACCCGGAATGGCCGTCACCGCAAGAGCGTGTTCAACCACGTCCTTAGCAAGGTGGAGGACGGCTGGACCGCGTGGGATGCCCGAGCCAAGGTTCTCGTCGGGACAAAGCTGATCGAACTCATGGTGGAAGCGACAGGTCTCTTTGAGATCGAACGCATCCGTCGCGGACGCAACAAGTATGCCGCGTCACTCGTACCGACCAATCGCGTCAATGACTGGCTGGCGACCCTCGACATTCAGGCCGAACTCCTCTCTCCCGAGTTCCGACCGTGCGTCATTCCGCCGAAGGATTGGGAGGGGCTTGTGGGTGGCGGCTACCACACCGACGCTTTCGCCACGGACCTATCACTCGTCAAAACGCGCTCCAAGGACCACCTGAAAGCGCTTGCGAGCGCCGACCTGTCTAACGTCTATCGAGCCGTCAACGCGATCCAGCGGACGCCGTGGGCCGTGAACAGGCGGGTTCTGGAAGTCGCTTCCCACCTCAACGACGCGGGCGGGGGGCTCGCAGGGCTCCCGCAGGAGGCCGAACACATTCCGACGCCTCCCGCCGACATCGATACCAACGAAGAAGCGCGCACCCGGTGGAAACGTCAGGCCGCAATGGCTCACGACCGAAACCGGACGCTGTTCAGCCGCCGCGTTCAAACCTTGAAGACCCTCTCGGTCGCGCAGGAGTATGTTGACTATGACGCCATCTACTTCCCCCACCAGCTCGACTTCCGGGGCCGCGTCTACGCCGTGCCGAACGGGCTCAACCCCCAAGGCACCGATCTTGCGAAAGGGCTCCTCCAGTTCTCGGAAGGGGACCCGCTGGACACGGTAGCCGCAATCCACTGGTTCAAGGTCCATGGTGCCAACACGTTTGGCGTGGACAAGGTGGGTATGGACGACCGACTGGCTTGGGTGGACGCCAACTCCGGGCGCATCGCCGCCACGGCTAGGGAACCTCTGGATGACCTCTGGTGGGCGGAGGCTGACAGTCCGTTCTGCTTCCTCGCGTGGTGCTTCGAGTACGCAGCGTGGTTGATGGTCACTCCCTACGGAGGAACCTTCTGCTCTCGCCTCGCAATCGCGATGGATGGCTCCTGCAACGGGCTCCAGCACTACTCTGCAATGCTGCGCGATCCGGTCGCCGGGAAGGCGGTCAACCTTGTCCCTTCGGACGCCCCGCAGGACATCTACGGGGAGGTTGCTCGCGTCGTGAATGACCGTCTCTACCAGATCGCCATGCAGGAGCATGTTCCGGGGTTGGAATACGCCACCGACGAGGAGCGCAAGGAGCTTATGGAGGAGGCCGCACTGGCGAACCACTGGGGAGCCTTTGGGATCGACCGAAAGATCACCAAGCGGCCTGTCATGGTGCTCCCGTATGGCGGCACCTTGAACTCCTGCCAGAAGTACGTCTTTGACGCGGTTCTGGAGCGCTCGGCAGCGGACATCGCAACCCTCCAGATCGAAGATGACCAGCTTCGCGCTGCCTCGTACTGGCTAGGAGGTGTCGTCTGGTCGTCCATTGGTGATGTCGTGGTGTCCGCGAAGCTCGCCATGGGTTGGCTCCGGGAGACTGCGCTGATCGTCGCCAAGTCGGGAAATCCCTTGAAGTGGACCACACCGAGCGGCTTCGTGGTCGTTCAGGGCTACCAAGAGGTGAAATCCCGACAGATCGAAACGGTCCTGTTCGGGAAGCGGTTCAAGCCCTGCATTCAGGAGGCTGTGCCCGACACTATCGACCGTCGGAGACAGGCTAACGGCGTGGCCCCGAACTTCGTCCACTCCATGGATGCGGCGGCATTGATCCTCACGGTGAATGCAGCGTCCGAGAAGGGCATCACCAAGTTCGCCATGATCCACGACAGCTATGGCACCACTGCGAGCGGGGCCACAGACTTGGCTTCGGTCCTCCGCAGCGAGTTCGTCCGCATGTATGAGGAGAACGAGGTGCTGGAACAGTTCCGAGAGGAAACCGTCCCGGCAAGTCTCCAAGATAAAGTGCAGTTTCCTCCGTTTGTCGGGGGTCTTGATCTGCATGAAATCAAGGAGAGCGACTACTTCTTCGCCTAGTTTGACCGATAGTTTGGACGATTACCCACTACCATTCGGTCGTCTCAATTCCCTAAACATTGGAGATAACATGATTACAGCACCTTCCATCCGCCTCCACTTCGGAGCATCCAACGATGACATCACGGTGGATGGACATACCTTCACTCGACACAAGCTCTCCAAGAAGGACTTCTCCTTCCTACGGAACGTCGTGATCGACACCCTTCTCAAGGTCAAGGCGATCCGCCGAAGGGGAGCGTAATGAACCGGGACAAGATGAACCATCTCGACCCCGGTAAGGTCGCTCAACAGGCTCTCACCCAGTTGGATCGCATCTCGGATCACGACAAGGAGACCCAAGCCGTGTCCCTCGCGGTCACGCTTCTTGCCTACTGCCGTCGGCACGGGGTCGATCCGGGAGACCTGTTCACAGTCGCCAACAACATGATGGCCTCAAAACACGTCAAGGACCCGAGCTTCTCGGCCTTGCAGATGTACGTCGACAACGAGTTGTAGCCTCCCGCTACGTCTCATCCACCCAGATATAGGGGCGCATTGCGTCCAAATCGTCCAAAGGTTTGAACTATGGTCAGTCTTCACCAAGTCTACGGCACTCGCGGTGCCTCCAACCCCCACGCCCGCAACTGGGCACAGCAGCCACTTCTCCCGGCCCGCTTCGGTCCCCGGAAGGTGCGCCAGAAGATGCGCTCCGTCCTGCGAAAGGGGGTCCCGAGCAGTGCGTAACCGAGACCTAAAGACGGCCATTCTCCATTGGAAGCAGGGCGTCCCCCTCCCACTCGACCTTGAGACCCGCCTGATGGCGCAAGGCTTCGACATTCCCACACTCCAAACCCGCTACGAGCGATAGGAAAACCATGGCAAAGAAGAAGAACCAGAACCCCGATTCAATCACGCTGAACACGCCTCCGGGCGTTCTGAAATGGCCGAAGGTCACGGAGCCGGACTACGGCACCGACAAGTTCCCCGACAATGACGGCTCATTCAACACGAAGGTCACGTATGACGGCTCCGACCCGGCAGTGACCAAGTTCACCAACCGGCTCGACAAGCTGATGGATCGCGCCCGAGAGCTTGCCGAGGAGAAGTTTGCAGAGCTTCCCGTGAAGGCTCGCAAGCAGATCGAAGCCAAGAGCGGCGGCATCCAGCCGGACCTCCCATACGCTCCCGTCTATGACGAGGAGACCGAGGAGGAGACTGGTGAAATCGAGATGCGCTTCAAGCGTAAGTATTCGGGCGAGTTCAAGAAGGGTCCGAAGGCTGGCAGGAAGTGGTACGCCAAGGTCGGCCTGTTCGACAGCGCGAAGCCTCCGAAGCCGCTCAAGAAGGGCATCGAAATCTGGGGCGGAACGACTGCGATCATCAACGCCGAGTTCTTCCCGTATTTCGTGGCCGGAACCGGCGCATATGGCATCACCCGCCGCCTGAACGCCGTGCAGGTTCTCGAACTGGTGTCTGCCGGTGGTGAACGTTCGGCATCGTCTTACGGCTTTGAAGGCTCGGACGATGGCTTCGATAGTTCGGACATTGAGGCGGACGACGACGAGGGTTCCGACGGTCCCTTCGACGGCGGCTCCGACGACGATGATGACGACGAAGCCGACTTCTAAAATTTGACGAAACGAACTGTCCGTCCCAAGCGGAAAGCCGTGACCCCCAAATCTCGGGGTGTCTCCAACGGCTACCGCTCGGGGCTGGAAGAAAAGATTGTCTCCGAACTGGAGGCGAGGGGGATTGAGGCAGCGTTTGAAAGCCTGAAAATCCCATTCCGCCAGCCCGCTAAGGACCGAACGTACACGCCGGACTTCCCGCTCCCCAACGGGATCGTGATCGAGAGCAAAGGGCGCTTCATGACGGACGACCGTCAGAAGCACAAATGGCTCAAAGAGCAGCACCCCGAACTCGACATTCGGTTCGTCTTCTCGAACTCGAAGAACAAGCTCTCGAAGGGGAGCCCCACGTCTTACGCCATGTGGTGCGAGCAGTGGGGGTTCCTCTACGCGGACAAATCCATCCCTGACGAGTGGCTCAATGAGCCGCCCTGTCAGAAGCGCATCGCCGCCCTCCAGCGCGTTGCCATCCCCAAGAAGAAGAAATCACCAACGACCTGACCAGCGCCCACGGGGTCCCCGAAAGGGGGCCTCGTCATGCGCACCTTACGAAAGGAACTTCATGTCTTCGCACTTCAACACGATCAACGACAAGCCGATGAAAACCCTGCTTCTCGACCACCTTCTCGAAGGCAAGTCGATCAGCAATGTGGAGGCTCAGGCCCTCTGGCGCTGCCGTGCGCTGCCGAAGCGCATCTCCGAACTCAAGTCCGATGGTTGGCCGATTGTCTCGGAGCGCCGCAAGGACAGCACCGGACAGAGCTACGTCCGCTACGTGCTGGAAGGGGGGAAGCTCTGATGGTCATCCATCCGAACCCGTTCGGTCCCCTCATGGTCTGGCTCACCGCCTTGCTTCTTCTCACCTTCCTTTTCTCTGCTTGAGGTTCACATGTTCAAGAAAATCATCGCCCGCTACTTCCGCCCGTCCACCGCATCGGCCCTGTCGGGCTTCCGCAAGTCCATGAACCAGCTTGCGCAGGTAATCGCCTTCGAGAACGCGGAGATCGAGCGTCTGGATGCGCAGATCAAACGCACCTCCACAAAGCGCTTCGCTGCCTTCTCTCGCCGCGACGACGCCGCCCACTTCCATGCCAAGCTTGAGGAGTTCCTGTCTTAATGACCTACGCATACGCAATCATGTTCGTGTTCTACATCGCCGCCACGCTCACTGCCACAGCCGGATGGTTCATGAACGTTTTAAAACTGTTCAACCTTCCGTGGGATACCTTCACTGGTGAGATGCTAATCCGTCTTGTGGGTATTCCGGTTCCGTTCATCGGCGCAATCGCGGGCTGGTTCTGACACATCAAACCGATAGTGAGTTCGTCGGACACGAGCCATGCCCCGAGTGTGGCTCCTCCGACAACCTCGCACGATATGACGACGGGCACGGCTACTGCTTCGGCTGCGGCCACTACGAGCCCGGTGACGGCCAAGAAACTTCTTCACATCACGAAAACAACGCTGAAAGGAAGCGATTGTCGAAAGACTTGCTCCCTGTCGGTTCCATCCGGGCGCTCGCCAAACGGGGACTGACAGAGGAGACATGCGCCAAATGGGGCTACTCTGTCTCCGAAATGGGAGGCCAGACGGTCCAACTGGCAAACTACCGGGACCTGACGGGCAACCTCGTGGCCCAGAAGGTTCGCTTCAAGAACAAGGATTTCAGGTTCCTCGGGGACGCCAAGTCGGCAGGGCTCTACGGCCAGCATCTTTGGCGCGATGGCGGCAAACGTGTCGTCATCACCGAGGGAGAGATCGACGCCATGTCTGTGTCCCAGTTGCAGGGGCTCAAATGGCCGGTCGTGTCGCTTCCAACGGGCGCTCCAAATGCCCGGAAGGCTCTCCAGAACGCCTTCGAGTGGCTCGACAAGTTCGATGAAATCATCCTCATGTTCGACAACGACGAGGCGGGCAGGGAGGCCGTTGAGAAATGCTCCACCCTTCGCTTCAAATCAGGCAAGCTCAAGGTTGCCAAGCTTCCCCTCAAGGACGCAAACGAGATGCTCCTTGCAGGGCGCGGCTCGGAGGTCATCGACGCGATCTTCGGGGCCAAGGCTCACCGACCTGACGGCATCGTAGCTGGTTCGGACCTCTGGGATACCGTCAACCAGCAGGACGAGGAATACACGCTCCCACTGCCCTTCAACGCTCTGGGAAACATGTCCCTCGGGGTGCGCCTCGGGGAGCTTTGGACGTTCACCGCAGGGTCGGGCATCGGCAAATCCGCCATCGTGCGTGAGATCGCCTACAACTTCGTGGTCGAAGACGAGACCGTCGGCATGATTATGCTGGAGGAGAACGTCAAGCGCACCGCACGGGGCCTTATGGGGCTCGCCATCAACAAGCCAGCACACTCCATCTGGGGTGAACTGACCGATGAGGAGAAGCGGGAAGGCTTCGACGCCACGTTGGGGACAGATCGAATCTTCCTCTACGATCACTTTGGCTCCTCCGACATCGATAACATCGTGTCCAAGATCAGGTACATGGCCGTCGGCTGTGACTGCAAGGTCGTGATCCTTGACCACCTCTCCATCATCGTTTCCGGCACGGAAGACGGGGATGAGCGGCGGCTGATCGACAACATCATGACGGAACTCAAGACGCTGGCGATGGAACTCAACATCGCAATCCTCTTGGTTTCCCACCTCAAGCGCCCACAGGGCGACAAGGGGCATGAGGACGGTGCGCGGACTTCCCTCGCACAGCTTCGCGGCTCCCACGCCATCGCACAGCTTTCCGACTTCGTGATCGGGGCCGAGCGAGATCAGCAGGGCGAGCACAAAAACGTCACCACCCTTCGGGTCCTCAAGAACCGCTACACGGGCGAAACCGGTGAAGCGGGCTGGCTCCAATACGACCCCGACACAGGGCGACTGGCGGAACTGGTGGAGGACCCTTTCAGCACGGAAGGAAATCCAGATGAGCAATACGACGAGTTCGACGGAAGCGACACCGGCTCCGACCCTTTTTGAGCTTGTGATGCAGCAGAACGGTTCCACCAAGGACCTGTTGGAGCTGCACGAGAGGGCTCACAGCGAGGGCGCTACGCCGGAGGATCATTCCCGGTATGCGCTCGCCAAGCAGAGCCGCGACAAGCGCGCTCGGGCCATAAGAGCTTCGTTTCAGGCTGTTGATGGCGGGGTAGGTTGAGCAGGTATCTGTTCGACTGCGAAACTGACGGGCTCTTGGACGAGCTAACCACAGTCCACTCGCTGGTCCTCAAGGACGCCGACACCAGTGAGGTCTTCTCCTACCGGAACGACGGCCACCCTGACAATCTCAAGCGGATGGGGGAAGGCGTTCAGAAGCTGATGGAAGCCGAGGAGATCATCGGCCACAACATCATCAAGTTCGACGTTCCGGCGATCCAGAAGGTCTTCCCTTGGTTCACGCCAAAAGGCCGACCCCTAGACACCCTAGTTCTCGCCCGCCTGTTCTGGCCCGAGATCAAGATGACGGACAGCGCCCTAGTCAAGAAGGGGAAGCTGCCGAAGAAGCTCCAGAACAAGTATTCGCTCGAAGCCTTTGGCTACCGCCTTGGGCTCTGGAAGGGCGACTACGCGGAGGAGATGAAGGCCAAGGGCCTCGACCCGTGGGCCTCGTGGAACCCGGAGATGCAGGATTACTGCGAGCAGGACGTTGAGGTCACTCACGCGCTCTATCGCAAGGCCCTTCCGATCTGGGCCGGGACCGACAAGAAGGGCCACGGCATCCCGCACAGCGACAAAGCTGTTTGGATGGAGATGGAGGTCGCAACCATCCTCTCCAGACAGGAGCGTTGGGGCTTCACCTTTGACGCCAAGTCAGCGGAGAAGTTCTACGTCGAACTGATCGGTGAACGGGAGACGCTCGACCGGGAACTCCGAAAGACCTTCGGATCGTGGAACGCCTCGGGCGGAACCGTGGACGTGAAGCGGACCCGGAGAGTGAAGCGTAAGGACCTCCCGGCAGTCGGGTGGGAGCGCTACAAGAACGGCAACATCAAGGTCGACAAGGAGGGCAACCCGGTTCCGCTCTATGTCACTGAACTCTACGAGGAGGGCTCGCGGTACTGCAAAGTCAAGACTGTCGAGTTCAATCCCAAGAGCGGACACCACATTGCCGACCGGCTCAAGAAGCTGTTCGGATGGGAGCCGCAGGAGTTCACGCCGAGCGGTGAGGTCAAGGTCGATGAAACGATCCTGTCCCAACTCCCGTGGCCGGAAGCCAAGCTCCTCACCAAGTACCTGACAGTCGCCAAACGCATCTCCCAGTTAGCGGAGGGCAAACAGGCGTGGCTCAAGAAGGAGCGCAACGGGCGCATCCATGGGGCAGTCGTCACGGCAGGGGCAGTCACCCGACGCATGACGCACAACTTCCCCAACGTGGCCCAAGTGCCAAAGGTCGGGAGCCCATACGGGGCCGAATGCCGGTCCCTGTTCACGGCCTCTCCGGGCTTCGTTTTGGTCGGCTGTGATGCTGACGCCTTGGAGCTTCGATGCCTCGGCGGCTACATGTCGCGGTACGACGGCGGCGCATATATCGAGACCATCCTGTCGGGCGACAAGGCCCAAGGCACGGACATGCACTCGGTCAACTGCCGAGCCCTCGGGATGGACCCGAAGGGCAAGTATGTGGTGGACGGTAAGGAGCTATCAGGCCGCGACATCGCCAAGACTTGGTTCTACGCCTTCATCTACGGGGCAGGGGATTTCAAGCTCGGACGAACAGTCGGCACAACCGGCTCCGCAAAGACCATCATAGCGGCTGGTAAGAAGTCCCGAGACGACTTCCTCAAGGGCCTCCCGGCTCTCGGAAAGCTGGTCCAGAAGGTGCAGGAACGCGCCTTTGGGTACAGGTCCAAGAAGACCCGCAAATGGGTTCCCGGCAGGGGCTTCCTCGTGGGGCTCGACGGCGGGAAGCTCAAGGTCCGGCACAAACACGCCGCCCTCAACACGCTCCTCCAGTCGGCTGGAGCGATCATCATGAAACAGGCCCTAGTCATTCTTGACCGAGACCTACAGGCGGAGGGGCTCGCCCCCGGTGTGGACTACGAGTTCTGCGCGAACGTTCACGACGAATGGCAGTTGGACGTGCTCCCCATGCACGTCGAGTTCGTCATGAAGACCGCCGAAGACGCAATACGAAAGGCTGGAGAAGAACTTGAGTTCGGATGCCCCCTCGCGGGGAACGCTGACCAAGGGACCAACTGGCGCGACACCCACTAAGCAACGGAGGCGAAACCACGGCGGAGGCCATCTCTACGTCATTACGAACCCGGCTTGGCCGGGGTTTTGCAAGGTTGGTCGGACGACCGGACTTATATCCCGATACCGCACCTACCAGACTGCAAGCCCTCATCGAGACTTTCATCTTCACTACCACAGGTATTTCCCAGATGTATGCAAAGCTGAACGAACCTTCCGCACCCTCTATTCCGGCCAGCGCCGCAATGGGGAGTGGTTTTTCATCCACCCCGACGATGCCGCCAACCTTGTCGATCTTGTCGCCAAGCGTCTCGGAACGTGAGGAACACGCGGCCTATCTCCGATCCAAGTACGGCATCCCTGTTCTTATGGGTGAGGATGACGGCCTGACGCAGTGTGAGGAGTGCGGGGACTTCCAGTCCTACCATCACGATTGCCGTTGCTAGACTACGCCTTTGTGGTCCGCAAAGGGGACAAGTACCTCGCGGATCGCGTTCACCACATGACATGGACCCAAACGCCGATCCGAGCGCGGCTCTTTCTCACCGAGGAGGCCGCCGTTCGGGCCGCTGAAACGCACCAAGGGGAACCCCGAACGGTGCAGCTAATGGAGATTGATTGACCACCACGCTCCTGATCGACGGGGACCTGTTCGCCTACCGAGCAGCCGCCGCCGAGGAGAAAGCCACAGACTTTGGGGACGGCCAGTTCGTCCTATCCGCCGACGCTGACAACGGCATCGCCAACCTAGACGAGACGCTCGAAGGCTTCCAGAAGGTCCTCGAAGCGGATCGAGTCATCGTCACCATCTCGGACGCCCGAAACTTCCGCAAGGAGGTCATGCCGTCCTACAAATCGAACCGCAAAGACGTTCGCCGCCCCATGATCCTTCCGGCGCTCTTGCAGCACCTCAAGGACAACTACGAAACGTTCATCCGTCCGGGGCTCGAAGCCGACGACGTGATGGGCATCCTCGCCACCAACTCAAAGGTGGTGAAGGGGCGGAAGATCGTCGTCACCTCCGACAAGGACCTTCGCACCGTACCGGGCCTTCATTGGGACCCGGACAAAGAGGGTGAGACGAAGGATAAAGAACCAACCTTCGTGACCGAGGCGGAGGCCGACCGACTGTTCTACGCACAGGCCCTCTCGGGGGACAGCGTGGACGGCTACAGCGGTTGTCCCGGCATTGGCAAGGCCCGGGCCGCTGCCTTGGTGGCCGAGCCTGTCCGCCTTGTCTACTCCGAGACGGAGGTCAAGCGGGGACCCAATAAGGGCACCATGCGGGGACGCTGGTTGTCCGAACCGACGACGAACATCTGGGAGTGCATCGTCACTCATTACCAGAAGGCGGGCCTCACAGAGGATGACGCCCTCGTCAATGCGCGGGTCGCCCGCATCCTTCGACATGAAGATTATGACTACAAGCGAAAGGAGCCCATTCTTTGGCAACCGAGCGCCTGACTATTGGCCTCTACTCCCCCGTTCCGCAGTCCGGTAAGAGCACCGTCGCGGAACTCCTCAAGAACCGGTACGGCTTCGAGCAGCGCCCCTTCGCGGGGCCGCTCAAGCGTCTGGTTGTAGACCTCCTCTGGTCAGCCGGGTTCGATCCCGAGCGGATCGGCCAGTTCATGACACGAGACAAGGAGGCCCCGATCCCCGAACTGGGAGACAAGAGCTTCCGCTATCTGATGCAGACGATTGGCACCGACTGGGGCCGAAAGCTCATCGATAAGGACCTCTGGGTCAAGCTCGTCCTCAACGCCCCGCAGCGAGCCGATCTGGTTGTGGTCGAGGACGTGCGGTTCCCCAACGAGTTCGACGCAGTTCTCGCTGACGGGGGCCAGATGTGGCGCATCGAGAGGCCGGGGGCTGAACTCCCCAACGACCACCCGAGCGAGGGCCTTCTGGAGGACCGTGAGTTTGACGAGGTGATCGTCAACGACGGCAGTCTGGAAGCTCTTGAAGACAAAGTAATCGCGGCCCTTTCGGGGGCCGTTTGATTACCCACTACCATTTGGACATCTCGATTTGAAAAACCAACCACACTCGAACCTGTCCACGGTGCCGCCTCTGGATGCCGCGACCATCGAGTACGCCGAGCGTCTCTTTCCTGAAAAATGTCCGAACCCCAACGATCACGAACGGGAAGTATGGATGAAGGCGGGTGAGCGGAGGGCGGTGAACCGTCTCCGAAACCTCCTAGACAAACAGGAAAAGCAGAATGTGCGTCTTTAGTAAGCCGGACCCGGTGAAAAACATCGTTCCGCAGCCGACCGCCGCTCCCGAGAAGGAGCCCGATCCGGTGGAAATCAAGAAGGACAGTCAGACGAAGGTCCAGCGCAAGCGCAACCCTCTCCGCATTGACCTGGCTTCCGGGTCTTCCACGACCAAGACAGGCGTCAACGTCTAGCCTGAATGGCCGGATCAGCTAAGTCGCGGTTTCAAGCCCTAGAGGCTGACCGCCGAGCCTATCTGGACCGTGGCCGTCAATGCGCCAAACTCACCATCCCCTCGCTCCTCCCCGAAGATGGAGCGAACGGGTCCACGAAATTCACAACCCCGGAACAGAGCCTTGGCGCTCGCGGCGTGAACAACGTCTCGGCCAAGCTCCTCATGGCGCTGTTTCCCCCGAACGCACCATACCTCAAGATGGAGGTGGACGACCTTACCGCGCAGGAAATGACCGGTCAGGAAGGCGTGAAGGATGAAATCGACAAAGCATTCTCGCAGTTCGTGCGGAGGGTGATGACGGACTTTGAGGCGAGGGCGCTCCGCTCCGACCTCTATGAAGTCTTTCGTCTCCTCGTCACGACCGGAAACGCCACCCTTTATGTGCCCGAAGACGGGCGCTGTCGGGTCTACCGTCTGGACAAATATGTGTGCAAACGGGACCCCGGCGGAAACCTCATAGAGTGGGTCGCACAGGAGCCCATCGCCATTGCTGCGCTGCCCGAGGAAACACGAAACGCGCTGCCGGAAGGCGGCACCTCGAAATCCCCGGAAGCAGCCAACGGCGTCCAGACCGAAGCCTCCGCCGACACGGTGGACCTGTTCACCCACGTTCTCCTGAACGAGGAGGGCCAGTACACGGTCTATCAGGAGGTCGAAGGGGAGATCATTCCGGGTTCCGAAGGGGCCTATCTTACCGACGAACTCCCGTTCCTCGTGCTCCGCTACAACAAGGTTGATGGCGAAGACTACGGGCGCGGCCTGATCGAGGAATATTTGGGAGACCTCGCGCACCTCGAAAGCCTGTCGAAGGCAATCCGAGAGTTCGTGGCTATCTCCTCCCGAGTGATCCCGATCCTTGACCCGAACGGTATCCTTGATGCCAAGGACCTCGTGAACGCCGAGAATGGCGAGCCCGTGGTCGGCAATAAGGAGGACGTTTCGTTCCTCCAGATCGAACGCTACAACGACTTCCGAGTAGCGAAGGAAATGATTGACGAGCTTTCTCAACGGCTCGCGTTCTCATTCCTCATGAACACCGCCATCCAGCGCCCCGGCGAGCGAGTTACCGCCGAGGAAATCCGCTACATGGCCCGTGAACTGGAAGACACCCTCGGCGGCACCTATTCGGTACAGGCCGTGGACCTCCAGCTTCCCCTCGCCAAGGTCCAGATCAAGAACCTTGAGAGCAGGGGATCGCTCCCCGAGCTTCCACAACAGGTGGCGACCCCCAAGGTTGTGACCGGGATGGACGCCCTCGGACGGGGCAACGACCTCTCGAACCTGATGCAGTTCCTCAACCTCATTGGTGAGAGCCCTGCCGCACAGTCGATCAAGTGGGAGAACCTCGCTCTGCGACTGGCTAACGGCCTCAACATCGAGACCGAAGGATTGCTGATGACCCCAGAGGAAATCCAAGCGCAGCAGCAGCAGCAGATGATGATGCAGATGGCCGACCGGCTCGGCCCCAACGCCGTGAACCAACTCGGTGGCATGGCCCAGAAATCTATGGAGACACAATAAGCATGGCTAACGTGAACGTAGGTACTCGCTCGAAGGCGGGCGATGCCGAGGCCCTTGAGGCGAAGATCAAGGCAGAGAAATCCGAAGGCAAGAAGGTGGTGGAGAAGGACGGCAAGACGTTCCTCACCGAGAAGACCGTAGGCGGTCTGACGATCAGCACGAGGATCGCATAATGGGCAACCCTCTCGAAGTGAACATCAAGTCCGAACCTACCGGCCCCGACGCCCCGGCACCGGCTGGTGGCGCAGAACGTCCCAACCATGTCCCGGAGAAGTTCTGGGACGCCGAGACGGGTACGATCAAGACCGAAGCTCTCCTGAACTCCTACTCGGAGCTTGAGCAGAAGCAGTCTGCCGGTGAGGCTCCCACGGAACCCGAAGGCCAGACCGAAGGCGCTCCAGAAGGCGGCGCCGAAGGTGACGATGAGGAGGGCGCAGAAGCTCGCCGCGTTGCCGAAGAAGCTGGTCTCGACATTCCAGCTTTGGAGAGCCACTGGGAGGAACACGGTTCGCTCCCCGAGGACACCTATGAGAAGCTCGCTTCGGTGGGCGTCGACAAGGGCCTCGTAGATGAGTTCGTCCAGTATCGTCTCTCGCAGGGTGAGACCCTCCGCAGCGAGATGATGGCGACCGTCGGCGGCGAGGAAACCGTCAACAAGATGGTCGAATGGGCGACGAAGAACTACTCGGAAGACAAGGCGAACGCTTTCAACGAGGCGGTCAACTCGAAGAACCGAGGTCAGATTGAACTCGCACTGTCGTCTCTCAAGGCCGACTTCGACCGCGCCAATGGCGTGAAGCCGAAGCTTGTCCAGCCGACGACCGGCACAGGCGCTAAGGGTGCCCGATACAACAGCCTTGAGGAGATGCTGGCTGACCAGCGGAACCCCAAGTACCGCACCGACCCGGCCTTCCGACAGAGTGTCATCGACAAGCTCTCTCGCTCGAACATCTAAGAACAACACCCCCTACGCCTCTCCACGGAAGCGCACCCGAGGGGGTTCCTCTACATGCGCCCAATCAGTGAATTAATCATCCACTGTTCGGCCACCCCCGAAGGCAAAAACTTCACCGCACGGGACATCGATCGCTGGCACAAACAGCGCGGCTGGCGCGGCATCGGCTACCACTACGTCGTTCTCTTGGACGGCACCATTCAGGAAGGCCGACCGCTCCGCCAGATCGGAGCCCATGTGCGGGGACATAATCGGGGAACCATCGGCATCTGTTATATCGGCGGCGTTGCCAAAGATGGGCGGACTGCCAAAGACACTCGAACCCCGGCACAGAAAAGAGCGCTTCTGGAAATCTGCAAGCGCCTGACGAGGAAGTTCCCCTCGATCCAGAAAGTGACCGGCCACAACCAGTACGCCGCCAAGGCATGTCCGAGCTTCGACGTTCGGAAGGACCCGCTCGGCTCGCTGGTATGAAACCCACACGCAAGCACTCCAAGCGACACACCTCAAAGCTGTTCCTTCTGGTGAACACGGTGCTCGCTTGGGGGCTCGCATTCTACGGGGTGGCAACAGGCCAAGCGGCCTCTGTCGTCGCCTCCGCGCTGGCTCTCGTCGGGGCTTTGTATGGTGCCTACACCGGCATCGGACATCTCGACTACCGGCGCTTCCTCAACTTCTTCACCTCGAACCAACAGGGACCCTTCTATGGCAACGCTGACATGGATTTTGAGGAACTGGAAGGTGGCGGCTCTGGTGTTGGCTATTCTGGCCCTGATCGGGACGGGATTTAGCCTCTACCAGAAGGGCAAGGCACAGGCCCTAGCAGAGGCCCGAACGGCCCATCTTGAGGAACTGAACAAGTTCTATCGGGAGCAAGCCATCCGCTTTGCTACCTCCCTTGAGGAGCACGGAAAGCGAGCCCAAGCCGATGCCAAACAGATCGCCCAACTCAAAGACAGGATCACCTCACTCGATGAGTATGCCGAAAGCATTGAAGATCGGGAGTGTCTTGCTGGCCCTGACGTTGAGCGGTTGCGCAACCTCTGGGACGGTGCTCCCAACTGACACCCATTTACCTCCTGTTCCGGCCGATCTCTCGGTCTGCTTTGACAGGACGGTTCCGGCTCCCCGAAAGGGGGCCATGAGTAAGCGCGATGTGCTCCGGCTGATCGCGATGCTCAAACAGTCCGAGGCCGAGAAAACGGCCTGTGGGAAGCGGCTCATCGCTTTCTACGAGGACCTCATGTGATATGGCCGGGGCCACTGCCGAAAGGTATGCCTCGGCCCTCTTACAACCTCCTGTGATGACGACGGACCTCATAGTCGCACTGCCCATTCGGCGGTGACTTTCAGGTTCCAACTCAAGGCACTCGAACAAGAACCTTGACCCGCCGAACTGGTCCCCGAGGGGGCCTTCGAGCGGACAATCTCGCGTTCCTGCACGGCGCTTTGGACGGACCAATTCTCCCTCCATCGCACACAGGAAAACTACTATGTCCAACGTAACTGTCTCCCGCCTCGGTCAGGTAAATCTCGCCAACGACGTTGATGCTCTGATGCTCAAGGTCTGGTCCGGTGAGGTCCTGACGGCATTCAACGCCGCTTGTGTCTATCAGGACAAGCACGTCACCCGTGAGATCGACGGCGGTAAGTCGGCCCAGTTCCCGGCAACCGGCAAGATCACGGCTGACTACCACGTCCCCGGTACGCAGCTTACCGGCACCCCGATTGCTCACAATGAGCGTGTGATCGTGATTGACGACCTTCTGGTTGCCAACACGTTCATCGCTGACATTGACGAGGCCAAGAACCACTACGACGTTCGCTCCGAGTACACCCGGCAGCTTGGCGAGGCCCTTGCCTCTGCCTATGACAAGAACGTCGCTCGCGTTGCCGTACTGGCTGCGCGTGAAGGCGCTACCATCACTGGTGAGGCCGGTGGCTCCGTCATCAACGGCGGCGCAACGGTCAAGACCGACGGCGCGCTGATCGCTTCGGCTCTGTTCGCTTCGGCGCAGAAGTTCGATGAGAACAGCGTACCGGATAGCGAGCGCTTCGCCCTCATGCGTCCTGCAACCTACTACGCTGCCGCATCCAGCACCGACCTCATCAACAAGGATTGGGGTGGTCGCGGCTCCTACGCAGACGGCAAGATCGAGACCCTTGCGGGTATCACCATCGTGAAGTCGAACCACGTCCCGCAGACGAACGAAAGCGCCGCTGCGAACGTCCCGACCAAGTACCGTGGTGACTTCTCCGCAACTGGCTTCTCGGTCTTCCACCGTTCGGCTGTCGGCACCGTCCGCCTGATGAACCTCTCGATGCAGTCCGAGTACCTGACGCTGTTTCAGGCTACGCTTCTGGCTGCGCGCTACGCTGTCGGTCACGGCATCCTGCGTCCCGAGTGCGCCATCGAAGTGGCCGCTGCCTAACCAACCTCGCCGGGGTCCCTTCGGGGGCCTCGGCATTTTTTTCGTATGTAGGAGGCCCGCATGGAGACCCTCGGTCCCTCCAGCGAAGTTCAAGCCGTGAGCGAGCTTCTGGCCGCAATCGGTGAGGACCCCGTGGAGGCCCTCGACAATCTACCGCCCTCTGGAAACACCGCCCTGTCAGTTCTCCGATCCACCTCTCGGGACTTTCAGGAGGAGGGCCATTGGTTCAACTTTGAGAGCGACCACGTTCTCACGCCGAACGGCGACGGTGAAATCATCATCCCCGGTTCCATTCTGTCCCTCACAGGGGTGGAGGGCGACTACATCGCAAGGCGACCGCGCCTCTATGACCGGGAAAACAAGACCTTTCAATTCAGCGAGCCTGTCTCGTGTTCAGTGATCTTCCACCTCTACTGGGATGAAATTCCGGCAGTGGCCCGAAGGTATGTCACGGCCCTTGCGGTCGAGAAATTCGTTGATGGCTTCCCCGGAGCCAACGCTGTGACCGAGGCCCGCAATCGGAACCTCTTTCGCGCACAGGTGGCGTTCCAGAAAGCCAAGCTCCGCAACGAGAAGTTCAACCTCCTGAACAACGCGACTATCTCGCAGCTATCCCGGAGAAGCTAATGCGAGCCAAGGGAGGCTCTCCTAACCTCATCAATGGGGTGAGCCGGCAACCCGCAGAAGTAAGGCTTACCTCGCAGCTTGAGGAAAGCATCAACCAGTTCCCCACAGTCTCCCGAGGTCTCGTCCCTCGGAACCCGGCAGTCCTCAAAGGGGTCGTTTCAGGCCCCCGACCGGCCAACTCTACGGTCCACTTGATCGACCGCGATGATGACGAGCAGTACGTCGTGACAGTCAGTCCGAACGGGATTGAAGTCCACGATCTGGACGGGACGGCAAAGACGGTCTCCGCTCCGAACGGCTTGGGCTATCTAGCCGGGGCCGGTGAGGGCGACCTTGAGGCCCTGACGGTGGCCGACCACACATTCATTTTGAACAAGAAGAAGACCGTTCAGGCTTCCTCTGCGAAATCTCCGCGGTTTGTGAATGGTGGTCTCATCCACATTGCCTCCGGCGACTACCACACGGAATACTCCATTCTCGTGGATGGCGTGGTCAGAGCTAAAGTCATGACTGACGGCGGTCCATATTCGCAGGAAAGCGATGCCCGAGCGGCGGAGAAAGGAGCCCGTCCGGCCAATGTTGCCCACCTTCTGTTGAACGGTACGCCGCTCCCTAACGTGGTTGCAATTCCGGCCAACGCCCAGTCGCACCTCAAGGCCACTCTCGGGACCTCCAACTGGACCTACCAGTTGATGGATAATGTGATCTACATTCAGCGGAACAGCACGTCGAACTTCCGTCTTGACGTTAAGGCAGGTTCAGAGACCCGCGCACGAGCCCACAAAGGGGCTTCGCAGGACTTCTCGGAGCTACCACGCCGAGCCCCCCATGGGTTCTCGATCAAGGTCTCGGGCAGCGAGGATACGAACTACGACGACTACTACGTCCGCTTCGACCACCCTAACGAGGCCGCGCAGGGGCGATGGAAGGAGACTATCGGGCCAGACGTTCCCTACCGGATCGACCCGGCGACGATGCCTCATGTCCTTGTCCGAAATTCCAACGGGACGTTCACCTTCAAACAGGCCGAATGGGCCGACCGGGAGGTGGGTGGTCTTGCCCCCGTTTCGCCGGACACTCAGGCGGTTGCGATTTGAGCGGCAATGAACTCGCGGGGCGAGCGCATTTTCAGCCCTGAGTGCGGGTGGTTGTCATTGTAATCCTCGATCCAGTTTTCGATC
>NZ_JBLWTY010000010.1:0-53575 GCF_048269915.1 Parasphingorhabdus sp. | reverse complement strand
TCGATTAAAAGACCCGTGATTACAGCTTATGCGCTTGCTTCATTGCTTGGTGGCCATAGCGCCTGTGCCCCACCCGATCCCATCTCGAACTCGGCCGTGAAACCAGGTTGCGCCGATGGTACTTTGTCTTAAGGCATGGAAGAGTAGGACGTCGCCAGGCATTGCAGCAGGCGCATGAAGATGTAGTCACGAGGAAATAACCCATTCACTTTTTCAAAAAGCGGCCTGTCCGGCAACGGGCCGGCCGCTTTTTCATTTTTGGATGAGCCGCACCGGCTTTCCAATTTGGTGGCGCGGGATGGAGCAGTCCGGTAGCTCGTCAGGCTCATAACCTGAAGGTCGTAGGTTCAAATCCTACTCCCGCAACCAACAAGCCCAATATATTCAAAGCATTACAAGCCTCGCTGTTACCAGTGGGGCTTTTTGCGTTCTAACTGTAAGCATATAGCAAGCAGACGGGGGCGCAGAGAAGCGCATTTCTGAGTAATATCATTCGCCAAGAAGACCGTCTAACTGCATTGGGCTAGCTTTCGTTCAACCGCCGTGACCAATTTCGGCAGGATGATCCGGGCATCGCCCACAACCCCGCTTTCGCTATACCGGAAGATGCTCGCCTCGGCATCGGAGTTGATCGCCAGCAGTCTGGTGGCAACACCGATCCCCGCCAAGTGCTGCGGCGTGCCCGAAAGCCCCGCAGCCAAGTAAATACGCGGCGTAACAAACTTGCCCGACTGCCCGACCTGCCGCGATACCGATGCAAGGCCTAGATCAATTGCCGGAAGGCTCGCCCCCACCGCTCCCTTGACCAGCACAGCAAGTTTCTCAAGTTGAGCGAAACTCGCCTCATCGAGTCCGCGCCCTCCCGCCAGGACGATCGGCGCGCCTTCCAGCGCAATTGCCTGGTCGACAATTACCTCTCGTTCCAGAGTAAGCGGAGATGCAGCGCCCAGAGTGATTTCGCCGTCGCATGCAGGCATGGTGTTGGCAGTTGCGATAACAAGGTTTTTGGTGCTGCTTACTCTAATTGTAATGCGCCCACCATGTGAAGACCGGCTCGCCTCCACCCTATCGCCGACGACGGACAAGTGCGTGATCCGACCCAGCACTTCGGCCCCGCAGACTACCGCTGTTGCGCCAGCCAGCGCATCGCCGGTCGCATCTGCGGGAAAGACCAGCACGGTCGGACCGGACAGCGGCGGAATCGCGGTCGGCTCGGGCCCAAGCGCTGTCACGCACAAAACCTGCCAGCCGATCATGCAGCATCATCCAGCAGCAGTGCGGCCAGCAGTTCGGCCTGCTGTTCAAGCGTGCCTTCGATGATCGTACATTCGATGGCTGAACGCGAACCGGCCATTTGGCTCACTCCAGCCAGCTTGAGAGTATCGCCTTGGGCTGCAACAGCACCAACTGTCCCGACCTGTGCCTGCCGTGCAATCATCACGTTTTTCATTAGCGGTTTGCGCAGGCGCGAACGGCGATCATTGGTGACGCTGGCGACCACGGGCCGGTCAAGCAAGAGCTGTTCCACGAAAGCACCATTCTCGCGCAGCAGCTTTGGTGGCTCGCCTGTATCAAGAGCCTGCACCCTGCCAAAATAGTCATAGCCCAATAACCGCGCCAGCATCGAGGGGACAAGGCCGTCGTCGCAATCGCCATATTCGCGGCCGATCAGGACAAGGTCACTGCCAAGGCAGCACTGGGCAAGCTCGCGCGCCACAGCTGCTTGGTCCCACAACGTCAAATGGGCGATCGTAACGACATCGGGGACATTGAGCGCACAGACCGTGCGGGCGATCTTGATCGCTTCTTCGCCGCCGCCGACGATGGCCCTGATTTCCGTGTCTGAGGCTTTGTCCCGAATTTTCAAAGCAATCTCCAGCGCGGCCTCGTCAAATGGGCTTAGTGCCAATTGACCAGCCGGCCGAACGGGTAGCCCATTATCATCGGGGGCAACCGGCCATTTGGGGTCGAGAACCCCCGCCAACAGGACGGTGATCTTCATGATGCGGCGGCGGCTTCGCCAGCGATCTTGCCGAACACTACCGCCTTGCCCAATGCCGAACCAGTCATATAGGCGGCACCATGAAAGCCGCCGGTGACTTCGCCAGCCGCAAACAACCCATCGATGCGCGATCCGTCGGCGCGCAGCACATGGGCATAGGTGTCAATGCGCAGTCCGCAATAGGTGCCAAAGACCACCGCGGTCGACGGATAGGCATAAAATGGTGGTGTCTGGATCTTCTGAAGCACGCCATGCTGATGGACAAGGTGTTTTCGGCCGAAATCGGGATCGTTTCCGGCCTCGACATAGCCATTGTACCGCGCGACTGTCGCTACGAGCGTGTCAGCATTAATCTCGATTTGCGTCGCTAATTCTTCCAGCGTGTCGCCGACATAGAAAAGTCCTTCCTCAAGGCGCCTTCCAAAATCGAGAATGCGAACGCGGTCATCGCCAGTATCGAAGATGCCTTGGTCCATGATCTGGTAGCCGGTATGCCAGGGCTGGGCCATGACGGCATCACCGAGCAGCTTGTAGGAAATGCTTTCATCGACAAACCGCTGTCCATCCTGATTGACCGCGATTGCGCCCTTGTAAACCGCTTGCAGCGTGTGATCGTTGGTTTCGTCGGTGGGGTGTTTGCCGAACGTGCCCTTGACATAGTTCATGTCGCGAAGATCAGCGCCGACGGCGGTTGCCATGCGCAAACCGTCACCCTGCGATCCCGCACCCGCGACAAATACAGCTTCGGCATATTGCGGGGCATATTGGTTGAGCATTTCGGGATTCTTGGCAAAGCCGCCACTCGCGATGATAACGGATTTATCCGCGAGCAGTTCCTGTCCACTCTCTAGTCGTACCCCGGTCACTGGCCCCTCGGGAGCGGAGAGCAGATTCTTAACTGCAGCATTCGGCCGATAAACAACCCGACCGCTCTGCTCGGCCATCGCCTTGAGCGCGCGCACCAGATCTGCTGGATCGACACTGTGAACACGGGGGACAGACTGACCGGAAGCGGTTTCGATCACTGGGCTGAAACTGACTCCAGCCTTTTTAAGCCAATCATAGGTCGCCAGCTGGGCGTCACAATAGGTCCGGGCCAATGTAGCGTCGTTGACATGTTGGCCCACCTCACACAAATCCTTAAATAGCAGGTCCGGGCCGTCGGCGACGCCTTCTACCGCCTGAAGATCAGTTCCGGCGAGAGCAAGACAGCCGCCGCTTAGCGCTGAAGATCCACCGGAATCGGGGAGTTTTTCAAGCAGCAACACGCTGGCGCCTCCCTGCACCGCGGCAAGTGCCGCAGCCCATCCCGCTGCCCCGCCGCCAATTACAATCACGTCACTCATGTCGGTTTCAGCCCATAAAAGGCGAGAATTTCGTCACGGCGCACAGGATCGGGAATGACACCGAAATAGCCGGCACCTACCTCGACCCTACCCGTTCGACGGAGCTCAACCTCCGCTTCGGCAGTTCGTACCCACGCGCCAAGCGAATCGATGATCTCGGTCCCGTCGACCTCTGTTACCCCGTTCATCGCCAGCAACACGTTGAGCGGAGCTTCTCCGGGCACGATCGCCTGTGCACCGGCCGCGATCAGTCGGCGCGCAGCGTCGCGGAATTGGTCGATCAGCGGCCCGGGACGGTCGAAAGCGGCTAGCACATCTGTGAAACGGAAGCCGACATCGCGCGCTCCGACAATCTGGCCGCCCAGTCCATGACGTTGGATATTGTCGCTATACAATTCAGCCAGTTCCGGGATGAACACTAGCGCCCCGAACTTGCGACCGTTCCTGCCGGCAGCACGTGCTGCACATTCACCATATCCAACCACTGGAATGTCAATCAGCGCCCGGATCTCGCGCAGCCCTGGCTCGGGCAGGGTGCTCAGAGCATAGGCATCATAGCCCTGTCGTTCAGCGAGCAATGCGCCTTGCATGAACTGGATCGAGTGCAGGAACTGGAAGCCGACATGCTTAATGTCATCGCCCGGATAATTGGTCCGATACGTGCCTTCCCGCATGCCGTGCATGTCGATGATCGTGTCCTGCCGCGCTACGCGCCGGAAATGCTCCTTCAAGGCCGAGTCATACGCTTCAAGGTCACTGAGGACGGTGAAGCTCTGGTGCCAGATACGGATCGCCATGGATCAGACCAGTTTCGGCTTTTCGTAAAGCATCGGAGGAAGCTCGCCGCTCAGCAGATAGCCGCCCAATGCTCCTGCATTATTGTCGGCGTCCTGGGTGATGTGGTTTGCCGCAACCAGTGTATCGCGCAGATAGCGTTGGATCGGATTGGAAGAATACACGCCACGAGCGCCGGTGCACTTGTAGATGGTGAGCGCAGCTTCTTCGCACTCGCGGCCGATCCGGGCCATGTCGAGCATGTAGTGAATGCGGTCGTCGTTGGAAACGAGTTCACGGCGTTCCACGATAGCGGTGCAATGTGCCATCATATGCTCCATCCGCGCACGGCAGGCGCGGACCTTGGCCACTGCATTGGCTAGCCGGTCCTTGACATAGGGGCTGAGCCGCGTGGCGGCACCGGAGCCATTGTCGACCCGGACCTGCATCTGCTCGATGAAGACGTCGATTGCGCCCTGCGCGAAGCCGATGATGACGGACGACACCGACGAGTAAAACACCATCGCAAACGGAAACAGATAGTTCACGGGCCGGTCGTCAAGCTTGTAGTCGATCATCGAATGCGCACGGTGATCGGGGACGAAAGCATCCTTGATCAGCAGGCTCTTCGATCCCGTGCCCGACAGACCGAAGGTGAACCAGTCATCGATGATCTCATAGTCTTCGCGCTTCACGAGCAACGCATGGCGGTCGACGGGAATACCTTTTTCGTTCTTTTCGAGTGCACCGATGAATGCCCATTTTCCGTGATCGCTACCACTCGACGTTGGCCAGCGGCCCTTTATCCGCCAACCACCTTCGACCTTGGTTATGTCGCCCACTGGGGGATAGGACGAGGCAATGATCGTTTCATCGTCCTCACCCCATACATCTTCGCCGGCGCGCGCTTCCATCAGCCCGAATTCCCAATTGTGCACGCCCAGGATCATCATGATCCAGGCGCTTGCGCAACATCCCCGGCCGAGTTCACCGAGTACGCGCATGAACACGATCGGATTCATTTCCCATCCGCCAAAAGCTTTTGGCTGAAGGATGCGGAAGAAGCCCGCATCTTTGAACATCTGCACTACGTCGTTCGGCACCTGTCGGGCCTTTTCAATCTCGTCTGCACGATCCCGAAGGCCAGGCACCATCGCTGCGGCACGTGCAACCAGCTCGTCGCTGGTCGGTATTTGGATATTTGTTCTTTCAAGTACTGCAGGTTGCATGAAAAGTCTCCTATTGTTCTCGGTTCTGGTGGGGCGAGCGTTCTGGAAGGAACGATCCATCGAAATAGATCAGCGGATCTCCCCCTGGCTCGCGCAGCAGCACGCCGAGCACATCACAGATGAAGATGTCATGCGTACTCGCCTCAATGCTTTCGCTGACCAGGCAATCAAAACTCGCCAAAGCGCTGGCAAGCAATGGAGCTCCAGAGGTGGTGGTCAGCCAGTTCCCTTCAGTGAATTTTTCTTCCGGACGCACGCCGCCGGCAAATCGCTTGGCCAACGGCAAGGCATCCTCGCCAAGGACATTCACGCCGAGAATTCGTGACTGGCTGACAATGCCGTGGGCCCATGTCGAACGGTTGATGCAAACCAGCAGGCGGGCTGGATCAGCGGTTACCGATACAACGGCTGTAGCAGTCATTCCCGTCCAGCCTTCTCGCCCCTGTCCCGGCGCGACAGACGTTATGATGGTACACCCTCCGGCCAAACGCCGCATCCCCTGCCGAAAGAGATCGGGCGTTTGCGGCAACGCATGTTGCGGCGGAGTGCTTTCGGCACCAGTGACAGCCAAGTCTCCGGACATCTCAGTCGACCATGGTCATATTGCGAGCGTGGCCCCAGTCCGACATCACATCATATAGCTGGGGCTCCCAAGTATCTTCTTCGATGACCACGCCACCATAGCCAAGTTCGATGCCAAAACCCGAAGGCGTGCGCATGTAGAAGCTAAACATCTGGTCGTTGGGGTGATGTCCCAGTTCGAGCACGATCGGAATTCCGGCCTTCTTGGCGCGTTCATAGGCTAAGCCTACATCATTCATGTCTCGATATTCGAGCATGAGGTGATTAAGCCGCTTGGCCGAAGGGAACGTTCCTGTTGCCAGCGAGTGATGACGCCCTGTCGCGCTGTGAAAGAAGGTCGCATCGGCGTAGATGCCTGGTGCCATTTCCTGCCGGATGCGGTCGCTATAACGCAGGCCGAGTACGTCCTGATACCAACGTACGCCCTCTTCATAATTTTTTGACACAGGAAGAATATGACCAATTCCCAAGTCGCCTGTTTGAAATCCCGGACCACGCAGAATGGGAGAGAGCGCGCCACCATCCTGTTGCACGTCAGTCCGACTTACGAAGAATTCGTGGGCAAAGCCGTTCGGGTCGACGAGACTGAAAAGGCGACTGACATGGCGTTTGGCCGCAAGGTCGGCGGATAATTCCCTTACATCCTGTCCCTTTGCGCGGAGCGCTGCAACATAGTCATTGAGGTCGGCATCGGAACCTAAGTCCCATCCCGCATGGGTTAGGTCGTCGTCCACGCCCGGCTCAATCAGCAACCGCCAGGGATGATCGTCCATCCGTAGGCCCAGATCGCCAGCGTCCGTATCAACCGTTCCCAGCCCGATCACGCCGCGCGCATAGTCTCTCCATTCATCCAGATCGCTCGCTGCAACAACGACATAGGCAAGATTCTGCAGTTCGGCCATTCATCACTCTCCGATCGCACATTGAGTCGCGATTTCCTTTGAGTGTGCTAGCTGAGTCCTGTCTATTGCATAAAACGATATATTTGGATACGCACTATCATGAAAGATGATAGGGAGCGCGAACAATGCAGCTAAGGGACTTTGATGTAAACCTGCTGACCACGATGGAAGCGATCTGGACGACGCGAAACGTCTCAAATGCAGCAAAGACGTTAAACCTGGCCCAGTCGACCGTTAGCGCCGCGCTCAACCGGCTCCGCCTTGCGCTCGACGATGAGCTTTTTACCTGGTCGGGCAGTGAGATGGTGCCGACCCCGCTCGCAGAACAGATCATGCCCGACGTCGCGCAACTGCTCAATGGGGTTCGCACGGTTCTCACCAAGTCGTTCGGCAAAGTTGAAACGGTCGAGCGGCGGATTGTGATCGCGACGGCGGACTATTTCGCGGCGCTGTTCGGCGCAAGGCTGTTTGAACGCGCGATGGCCGAAGCACCGCAGTTGTCGTTCGATTTCGTCGACATGCGCCCTCAATTTATCAACCGCTCCACCCGGCCCGATATCGACATGTTCATTATCCCCGCAAACGCGCTGCGTACGGAGGGCATGGACAAGCAGGTCCTCTATCGGGATAGCTATGTATGTATCGCCGCGAAAGACAATGACGCGCTCCATGCAAACATCTCATCGGACGAATTTCTGGCGCTGCCGCATATCGGCTATTCCGCCTTGCCCCGCGTCATCTTCAATCACGAGATGATGTTGTGGGACGATCTGGACAAACACACCAATTTGCGCCTAACGATGGGGAACTACCTCATTTTCGCCCGCATTGTCTCATCGAGCGATGCCGTCGCGATCCTCCCCAAACGCCTTGCCGAATCACTGACCGGCGAATGGAACCTCAAATGGATCGACGTCCCGCTGCCCACTCCGGAACTGGAGATTGCGGCAATGTGGCGCCCCGATCAGGGGAAGGATATTGCGTTGACGTGGCTAAGGCAGACGCTGGTTGATATTGCGCTCATTTAGCTTGCTGCATTTGCGCCTGCGATGCGTCCGAATACAGAGCCGCTGGTTAAACCGGCGCCGCCTGGGTAGCGATCATAATAGAGCCCGCCGACCAGTTCGCCCGCTGCGTACAGCCCACCCATAGGTTCGCCCTCTTCATTCTGCACACACGCCTGTTCGTCAATGGCAAGGCCGCCGTAGGTGAGGGTGATGCCGCAGGTCACCTGGTAGGCGACGAAGGGCGGTTCGCTGATCGCGCGCGCCCAGTTGCTCTTGTCATTGGCAAGGCCGCTGGTTCGGCGCCCATCCTTGACGGCTGGGTTGAACGGGGCGGCCTCATCGATGGCTAAGTTGAAGTCCGCCACAGTTTTGAGGAAGGCTTCCGTATCGATTCCCTCCAGCTTCGCCGCCAACGCTTCGAGGGTTTCGGCCTCGAAGCGGGCGGCTCGCGGCACCCGATATTCATCTGGGAGAATCGTAGTCGATTGTGCGTCGAAAATCTGCCAGCCCGTTCCGCCCGGCTGCTTCAGGATCGCCGCGCCCATTTTTGAGTAGGTATAGTTGCGGAAATCGCTGCCTTCATCGAAGAAACGCTGGCCGTCGCGATTGACGACGATGCCCAGCGTGAAATAATTCTTCTGTTGGTTGAGTATGGCGATGTTGCCGAAATCGTCCGCGCCTGCATCGAAGAACACGCTGTGACAGCCCGACCAGTTGCCATGTGACCGCGCACCGATGTCGAGCGCAGCCTGGATGACATTGCCGGTATTATAGCGTGAGCCGCGCACCTTGGCGAGATCCCAGCCTTGACCGAGATAACGCACGCGCCATTCGGTATTGGCGTGAAAGCCCCCGGCGGCGAGGATAACGGCGTCGGCGAGAAGCTCGTCTCCGTTGACCACAACCCCGCGCACATGATGCCGGTCACCTAGGAGCCGTTCAACCTTGTGATCATAGTGGACCTCCACACCGAGCGCTTCAGCCCGGCGGAACAACGCGTCGACCAACCCGATCCCGCCGCCCGCTGTCTCAATTGTGAGCCCGCCCCAGAAGATGTTGCGCCCGTCCACCTTGAACGACTGGCGGCCATAAGCAGGCAGGAAGCGCACACCCTGATCGCTCATCCACAAGAGGGTGGGCAGGCTTTGTTCGACCAGCAGATCGATCAGAACAGGATCAGCGCGGTAGCCGCTGAGTTCGCACAGATCGAGGTAGAACTTTTCGGCATCGTAGTGGCCAAAGTCGCTCGATAATCGCTCTTCCTCGGTCAGGTCCGGGACAAGCTTTTTGATATCTTCAACTCCATCATAAACCGTGCGGAAACATCCACCGGTAAAGGCGGAGTTTCCTCCGCGTGCGCCAGCAGGCGCACGTTCCAACATGGTCACACGCGCCCCATTTTCAGCAGCAGAGATCGCTGCACACAGCGCGGCATTACCCGCGCCTACCACCAAAACATGTCGACTTTTGTTCATTGGTATCACCTATATCAATAGAGACTATCAAAAAATATCGCTTTTCTCGATGATGCCTATGATTTAGCAGTTCCGTCAATAGAAAAATAACTGGCCGTCGTTTGGCGGCAATCTTAGGTAGGGGAGTGACAAACTCATGAAATCAATGCGCCATCTCGCAACCGCATCCGCTTTCACGGTGGCAGCCGTACTTGCTGCTTCAGGCACAGCATATGCCCAGGAGTCTGATGAGGTTGCCGACAGCGGCGTGATTATTGTGACCGCAACGAAGCGCGCCGAATCAGTCAATGATGTACCTATGTCGATTACAGCGGCGTCAGGTGATGATCTGGTCGCAGCCGGTATCAGAAGCGCGGATGATCTAGGTAAGATTGTGCCCGGCTTCACTTTCACGCAATCGGCTTACAGTACTCCGGTCTACTCGCTGCGCGGTGTCGGCTTTTACAATTATGATATTGCCTCGACCCCGACGGTCACCGTCTATCAGGACGAAGCTCCGCTGCCTTTTTCAGCAATGTCACGCGGTGCGAGCTTTGATCTTGAACGTGTCGAAGTACTGAAAGGTCCGCAAGGCTTGTTGTTTGGTTCGAACTCGACCGGTGGAGCCGTGAACTACATTGCCGCACGTCCTACCAGCAGTTTTGAAGGCGGTATCGATGCCGGATATGGCCGCTTTAACGCCTGGGAGCTTGGCGGCTTTGTCTCCGGTCCGCTCGGCGACAATGTCGGTGTCCGCCTTGCTGCTCGCCACGAAGGCTCCGGCAACTGGCAGCGAAGTACCACCCGCAACGACGAACTCGGCAAACGCAATTTTACGCAAATGCGGTTGCAGTTCGATATTCAAGCCGGCGAGCGCCTAACCGCCAAATTAGGTGTCAGCGCATTCTGGGACAAATCAGACGTACAGGCGGCGCAGCTGATCCAGGTCAATCCGCTTGTTTCTCCCGCCGTTGATGCCCAGCTGTTCGCCTTTCCGTTGGCTTCCGGTGCGCGTGAGGCAGATTGGACCGCGTCGCTGCAGCCCAAGCGCGACGACCGTCAAGCACAGGCAATTGCACGCTTCGATTATGAAATTGGCGACGCCGTGACGCTGACCTCGCTGACGTCTTATGCGCATTACAAGCAAAATGACCGGGTGGATCCAGATGCGACCAACCTGCAAATTGTGGATACCATCGACCGTGGATCGATCAAGGCGCTGTTTCAGGAAATCCGTTTGTCAGGCGAATTTGGCGAAGGCAGCCGCTGGATCATCGGTGGCAATTATGAGAAAAACAAGGTTCTTGAAACGCAAACGCTAACCTCATCCAGCGGCAGTGGTTTTCGCGCGTTCAACCTCTTCTTCGGCGCCCCCATCCCCGATGCGATCGACATTTCGTCCTCGCAGAAAATCCGCAATCTGGCGGCCTTTGCGAACGTCGATTTCGCCTTCAACGATCAGATCACGGCGCACGCCGGGCTTCGTTATACGGAAACGCGTGACAAGTTTGTAGGCTGCACAGGAAACTCGGCAAACGGCGCACTTGCCCCCATCCTTGGCATTCCCGGTAATCCTCAGTGCACGCAGTTCAACGCGACCGGCGCAGGGGCCCCTACCTTCAACACGCTCGAGGAAGACAATCTATCTTGGCGCATCGGACTCGATTTCACGCCGAATTCGGATACGCTGGTCTATGCCAATGTCAGCCGCGGTTTCAAGATTGGCGCATTCCCTTTGATCCCTGCCGCGCTTGCATTCCAATATGATCCGGCGACGCAGGAAAAGCTGACCGCCTATGAAGTGGGGTTCAAGCTTTCGCCCAGCCGTGCGGTGCAGATTAACGGCGCGGTCTTCTATTATGATTATGCGGATAAACAAGTGCTCGGTAGCGACAATGTTGCTCCTTTCGGCACGCTGAACAGGCTCGTCAATATTCCCAAGTCAAAGATCAAGGGTGCTGAGCTTCAACTGATCCTTCGCCCGGTCGAGGGGCTAACTCTCAATGGTGGCTTGACATATGTTCACACTCGTATCGGCGATTTCACCAATATCGATCCGTTCGGCGTCTCACGCAATTTCGAGGGTGAAGCCTATCCTAACACGCCAAAATGGCAGGGTTCGCTCGCTGCAGATTACGAGTTTCCCGTGTGGGGCAATGTCAACGGTTTCCTGGGCGCAAATGCCACAATGCGTAGCAAGACCAATGGCGGGCTTGGCGAATATGCTATCCTGAACATTGACGGCTACACATTGCTCGACCTTCGTGCTGGGGTGGGTTCGGACGATGATCGTTGGAAACTGAGCATCTGGGGCCGCAACATCACGGACAAATATTACTGGACCAACGCTTACCGGATCGCGGACGTGTCTGCGCGGTTTGCCGGTAAACCCGCGACATACGGCGCTACCCTGTCATTCCGTTACTGATCCGTCAGGATCGCCTCATTTTTAAATCCATCTCTTCTCCCGGTCTGGCCATGAGTCACGGGAGAGACATTGAACAATCGGAGTCCCCAGAATGAAATCTGCCCTGTTATTGCTTGATCTGCAAAATGAAATGGTCGATCCCAAAGGCAAGGTAGGCGCGCACGGCCTCGCCAAGATAGTCGAGGATCGTGGCGTTTTGGTAAATGCGAAACATTGCCTTGATTCTGCGCGCAAAGCAGGCATGGCAGTGGTTCATGTCCGGCTTGGCTTCCGCCCCGATTATGTCGATTGTTTGAGCGTCGCCGCCCGGATTGAGGGCTTGAAGAACAACCGCGCGGCGATCGTTGGCGAGTTCGGAACCGAGTTTCACCCAATGGTTGCGCCGCTCGACGGCGAGCTGGTCATTACCAAACAGTGCGTCAATCCATTTTTCAACACCGGACTGATGACCTGGCTAATGCAGAACGGCATCAAGCGCCTTTATATGGGCGGCGTCGCCACGCATCTCGTCGTGGAAAGCGCGGCACGCTTCGCCGATGACGCTGGTTTTGCGCCGGTGGTGATCGAGGATATTTGCGCTGCACCCAATCCCGCACTGCACGACCATTTCATTGCAATGATTGCATCTGCCGTGGGCACCGTCAGCACAACTGCTGACTTTGTGGCGTCGGCCGGCGAGGAATAAGCAATGACGTTGCGGGAGATTGTCGCACGGCGTCAGGCTGTATTAGCTCCCGGAGCAGCAAATGCCTTGTTCGCCCGGATCATCGAAGATCAGGGGTTTGAGTGCATTTATATCACAGGAGCTGGAATCGCCAATATGGCGTTGGGGGCACCCGATATCGGTCTCACTACGCTGGATGACATCGCTCAGACCGTTTCCCGCATCGCGGATGCCGTAACCTTGCCGCTCATAGTCGATGCGGACACAGGCTTTGGCAATGCGGTCAATACTTGGCGGACGATGAAAGTTCTGGAACGCGCCGGTGCCTGTGCAATCCAGCTTGAAGATCAAGTCTTTCCCAAGCGTTGCGGACATTTCAATGGCAAGGGCGTCGTCCCGCTCAGCGAGATGCTCCCCAAGATCAAGGCTGCCACGGACGCGCGAACGAAGGACACGTTGATCATCGCGCGCACCGATGCGCTCGCGATGGAGGGTCTGGACTCGGCACTCGAACGGGCGGAAGCCTTCATCGAAGCGGGAGCGGACATGACCTTTGTCGAAGCGCCACGCGATGCGGACCAGATGCGACGGATTGCGGCGCTCGGCGTTCCGCAGGTCGCGAACATCGTCCACGGCGGCAAGACGCCTGCACTCACGCAAAGCGAATTGGCGGACATGGGCTTCGGCATCGTGCTCTACGCCAATGCTGCGCTGCAGGCTGCCGTTCGGGCATCATCCGATGTACTCGCCTCGCTTAAGGCTACCGGCTCGCTCAATGCGGTCCATGATCGGCTTGCATCATTCGATGAACGCCAGGCCACCGTAGCCAAAGGCAAGTGGGACGCGCTCGAGCAGCGCTTCAAAGCGGAGTGAGCAACCCAATGCATATTATTGTCGTAGGAAGCGGAATTGCGGGATTGAGTGCAGCGCTGTCGGCTGCCGAGAGTGGCGCACAGGTCACGATCATCGAACGCGCCAGCGAAGGCGAGCACGGCGGCAACACCCGCTATACCGAAGCCTATTTGCGCATGAAATCGATAGATGACGTCGCGGACGATTTTATCGATCACTTCATGGCCAATGCAGGTGGCTACACCGATCCAAGCATTGAACAGGAAATGGTGCGTGACCATGCTGACTGGTCGCCGCTCGCACGTAGCCAATCGACAGTTGATCCCGATTTTCTTGGTGCCTTCGCCGACAATGCCGGTCTAACCTTGCGCTGGCTCGAGAGCGCTGGACTGCGTTTCGATTTCCTGCCGACCGCTTTCATTACCACAACGACGACGCGCCTGCTGCCTGTCGGCGGCGGGCTTGCGATGGTGGAAACACTAACCGCGGCCTGCAAAGCCAAGGGTGTCGAATTCCGATTTGAAACGACGGCGCAGAATTTGCTCATGGCCAGAGGCCGCATCACCGGCCTCTCGACTAACATCGGTGATGTAAAGGGTGACGCCGTGATCCTTGCCTGCGGCGGTTTTGAGGGCAATCCGGAGATGCTCGCCCGCTATATCGGCGCCAGTGCCATTAACCTGCGCCCGGTCGCGCGTGGCGGACATTATAATAAGGGCGAAGGCATCCGGATGGCGCTCGATATCGGGGCAGCGCCCAATGGCGATTTCGGCAGCTATCATGCCGAACCGATTGACCCGCGCTCGGGCGTAGCCGAGCCTGCCATCTTTACCTTCCCTTATGGCATCTTGGTCAACAAGGCTGGGGCACGTTTTACCGACGAGGCCCCCGGAACAGTCGATGCGCATTATGAAAGCGTGACGCGCCGAATATTCGAGCAGCGCGACGGCATAGCTTGGATGATAGCCGACGCGCAGCTGGATAACGTCCCCAATTGGCAGAAAGGCAGCCGCACTGATCAGGCTCCCGTGATCGCGAACAGCATCGCCGATCTGTCTCGGAAAATGGGTCTTCCTGCAGAAGCGCTGTCGGCAACAATTAGTGCCTATAATGCCGCCTGTGTGGAGGGTCTGTTCAAACCGCTCGAAAAGGACGGCCTTGCCACCCAAGGGCTCTCACCTCCAAAATCTAACTGGGCACGCCCAATCGACCGCGCGCCTTACCGCGCATGGCCCATCATCTCGGCCAATGTATTCACATTTGGCGGGCTCAAGGTAGACCGCAACGCCTGCGTGATTAATCAGGACGGGCGTGCGATCCCCGGCCTGTACGCAGCAGGCGAGACGATGGGCATCTACTATCGCACCTATACCGGCTCAACCTCAGTACTGCGCGGCGCGGTGTTCGGTCGGCAGGCAGCGCTTCACGCCTGCGGACAAGCGCAATGACCCGTATCGCGCTCGACGGCATGGTCGCGCTGATCAACGGCGCGGGCGGGATGATCGGTAGCGCTGTTGCGCGGCGCATGGCAGAAGGCGGTGCATTAGTCGCGCTCGCTGACCAGGAAGCGCCCACAAACATGTTCGGGGAAAGCCGCAGCTATGCCACCGATCTGGCCGACCCCGTCCAAGTCCGTGCATTGGTTGATATGGTGATGACCGATTTTGGCCGGATCGATTGCCTTGTCAACGCCGCCGGTGTCACCTCGCTTGGCGCGTTTGAAACGATTGGGCCCGACGAATGGGACCGTGTCCACACCATTAATCTGCGAGGCGTTTTTCTCGCCTGCCAAGCAGTCATCGCGCCGATGAAGGCAAATAAATTTGGACGCATCATCAACATCGGTTCTGTCCTCGGCAAGAATGGTGGCAACCCCAGGCCGTGGATCGATGCAAGCGAACAGGACCACGCAGGCAATGCCGCTTATGGCGCAGCGAAGGCCGGAGTCCACGCGCTTACACTTTACCTCGCCAAGGAACTCGCGGTGTATGGCATCACCGTTAACGCCGTTGCCCCAGGCCCCATTGCTAGCCCGATGACGACGAGCTTTCCCGAAGCGCTCGTCCGTCAAATCCCCGCCGGACGCCTTGGCGAGCCCGATGAAGTCGCCGGGATGGTCGCCTGGCTTTGCTCGCGTGAAAATGCTTTTGTGACCGGTGAAATTATCGACGTTAACGGCGGTCTTTGGCTGGATTGACTCTCCCCAGGACGCCCAACATGAAGGAATGGAATATGGCACTTACCAAAGAACAAACTTCGCGTGACATCCAGACAAAGGACTGGAAGTTGCGCTATTATGAAGCAGGCGAAGGCTATCCGCTGATCCTGATCCACGGCAGCGGGCCGGGGGCAACCGGCTGGAGCAATTTTTCCAGCAATATCGAGGAATTGGCGAGGAATTTCCACGTTTATGCGCTGGACATGCCGGGCTGGGGGGATTCACAGGCGTGCACCAAAGAAACGCTCGACCATAACAGTGCCACCATTCAGTTCATGGACGCATTGGGAATCGAAAAGGCCGCTCTGATCGGCAATTCGATGGGCGGCATTGTTGCGCTATCGGTTGCGGTTGACCATCCTGATCGGGTAAGTCACCTCATCACCATGGGCTCCGGCTCCAGCCCCATGCCCAAGCTGTTCAGCGCAGGAGATGGGCCGACCGAGGGCTTGAAATATTTGCAGCAAGCCTATCGTACACCCACGCCGGAAGCGATGATGGCGCTGGTGAACATCATGGTTTTTGACAAGTCATTTGCCACCCCCGATCTGTGCAAGGCCCGTTCCGACGCGGCCATGGGCCGGCCTGAGCATCTCACTAACTTCCTCGACATGTTGAACAAAGGCGGCCCCATCAACAGCTGGGCACCGATGGACCAGTTGATGAAGATGCAGATCCCCGCCTTGCTGATTCATGGTCGCGATGATCGCGTCGTGCCATACGAGCATTCACTGTTGCTCTGCGCACATATCCCCAATTCGCGGCTCGTTCTGCTCAACCGCTGCGGCCATTGGGCGATGATCGAGCATGCCGAAGAGTTCAACCGGATGGTGGCCGATTTCATCAAGCATAATTGAGGCAGGTGCGCGTTTTCGTCCGACCGGACGCGAAATTGCGTGAAGAGGAACATTTGCGATGCCAATAGTTAGTAACCGATCCGCTAACAGCGAACCCGCGGCGATGGCGCTCACTCATGGCCGTTTGCGTTCCTTTTCTGCGAACCAGCTCGAGCTGGACGCCAGCGTCGTGGCGATAGGCGCATTCGATGGGGTACACCGGGGGCACCAGAAACTGATAGGTTCGGCTGTGGCTTCCGCACGACAAATATCTTGCCCGTCGGTTGTCTATACTTTCGACACGCCACCCAAGGCCTTCTTTGCAGGTGCCCGAGTGCTTACCTCAGCCGAAGAAAAACTCCGCAAGATAGAATTGCTCGGAGTGTCTCGTGCCGTGGTGGCCAAGTTTGATCATGAATTTGCTTCGCGCAGTGCCGAAGAGTTCATGGAAGAGCTGGCGAAGCTGAACCCGTGCGAGATATGGGTGGGCGCGGACTTCCGTTTCGGCTTCCAAAGCATTGGTGATGTTGCGTTGCTTTCCACGCGATTTAATGTGCAAATACTGGATGCGGTATGCTGCGAGCAGGGGGAGGTTATCTCCAGTACACGCATTCGGCAATTGCTGGGTCGTGATCCTTGGGCAGCAAGTCGACTGTTGGCTTGAATTGATTCTTCCACCTGTTGAACGGCCGGTAATTGCAGTGCTCTTGCCCTCCCGACAAAGTGTGTTGACCGCAGCATGACGTTCGTTTCCCAACTTCCCTTCGAAGCCACAACTTCGATGTACTGCGATCTGCTTGCGCGGCGTCGGTCGGAATATGATTGCCTGCCGGAAGCAGGGTTGTGAATCCCCACAAAGAGCAACCTTCCGGTTCCAGCGTTTCGCAAAATCCATAACAGGATCAGCGCGAGAGATTTGATTGTCAGCTTGCCAAAGCAACCGGAATGAGCGGTCTTTTGTCCTACAAGGAGACAACGCCAACCATCGATGGACGATCGCATCGGATCAGACTTCATTCGTAGTAAATTCCTTGCGTAAAGCACTCTTGATAAGCCCCGTCATCGAACGTCGCAGGCTAGCAAGCTTTAAGGCGTCGGGGATTTCGTCAAGGAAGCTGACCGATAACCCACCGATGACGATTCCCTTCGGATCAGCCACTGGCAACGCCATACAGAAAATGTCGTCGCGAATCTCGAAGCGATCGAAGGCGACTCCATCTTCTCGCACCGCGGCCAGCTCGTTGCGAATCGCCACAGGATCAGTCAGCGTTCGGGCGGTCAAGGCCGGAAACGGTCCGGTTGAAAGATAGGCCTGCAGTTCCTCTTCGGGCATCGCGGCCAGCAATATCTTGCCAATGCCGGAGCAATAAGCCTCCAACTGCATGCGTTCCTCGGTAAAAAGCTCCAGCACGCCGCCATTCTCTTTTACGAGATAAGTGACCATCCCGTCCTCAAGAACGCCGAAATGCATGAACACCCGGTATTTGGCAGCGAGCACTTTCATGGGACGGCGTAGACGTACGGCGATACGGTCTTTGGGCCGAAGGATTAGCGGCATGAGCCGAGAGATTTCGCGACCAGGCAGATAGCAGCCCTTCGACTGGCGTTCGAGATAACCTTCGGCTTCGAGGGTGACGGCAAGCCGATACGCCGTGGGCAGAGGTATTTCTTGTTCAGCAGCTACATCCCCCAGCGTCGAGCGGCCGCCGTCGGCCACGATCGCCTGCAGCAGGCGCAGACCCTTCGCGAGGGTGGAGGATTGTCTGGTTGCCATGGCCTATTCTGCAGCAGGAATTTTCACTATGCAAGAATTCCCTGCTGTCAGATGATTGCGCGGTATGACCGGAAGTCTAGTAAGGCTGCGCAAGGAGCATGGTGTATGGACACGAATTACCAAGAACCCGCGCAACTGTTGCGCGCTGCCTATAAAGGTCCAGCAATGGCGCCCCTACGCCAATGGCTCGACTCCACCGATGTCATGGGCGCTTATGCGGTGCAGGAAATCAACACACGTTATTGGGAAGCGCAGGGACGCCGGATTGTTGGGCGAAAGGCCGGGCTCACCGCTGAGGCGGTTCAGAAGCAGCTTGGCGTTGACCAGCCCGATTTCGGTGTGTTGTTTGACGACATGCGCGTGGCTGATGGTGGCAACATCGACCCGGCCAATTGCTTGCAGCCCAAGGCGGAGGCGGAAATCGCCTTTGTCCTTGGCGCGGATATACCTTCTGTCAATACAACTGCTGAAGATGTGGCTGTTGCCGTCGCCAGCGTGCATGCAGCGATCGAGATCGTCGACAGCCGTATCGCCGACTGGAAGATCACCTTTGCCGATACGGTAGCCGACAATGGCTCATCAGCCTTCTTCGTGCTGGCCGAACACGGACTGGCGCTTGCCGGACTTGACCTCGAATGCGCTCCGATGACCATGACCATAAATGGTGAAACCGTGTCGACCGGCGTCGGTGCAGCGGCACTTGGCAACCCGCTCAATGCTGCGGCCTGGCTTGCTCGCACACTGGCAGAGCGCGGCGAACCTCTGCATGCAGGTGACATCCTGCTGGCAGGAGCGCTTGGCCCGATGGTAACGTTGACGCCGGGCGATCACGTGCACACAATCATTGGCGGGATTGGCGAATGCAGCTTCACCTATGGAGAATCAGTATGAGCGCCAAGACCAAAGTCGCCATTATCGGCTCGGGCAATATCGGCACCGACCTGATGATCAAGATCATGCGCCTGTCCAAAGTGCTGGAAATGAGTGTTTTTGTCGGCATTGATCCCGAATCCGATGGCCTGAAACGCGCTGAACGGATGGGCGTGGCGATCACCTCCGACGGCATTGACGGGCTAGTGGCGATGCCCGAATTCCAGGACATCGTGATTGTCTTTGATGCCACCTCGGCGGGAGCGCACAGGCATCATAATGACATCCTGCAAAAACATGGCAAGCGCGTTGTCGATCTGACACCTGCAGCAATCGGCCCCTATACGATCCCCCCTGTCAACGGTCATGATCATCTCGATGCGCCCAATGTCAACATGGTTACCTGCGGCGGTCAGGCGACGATCCCGATGGTCCACGCCGTGAACCGCGTCGCCAAAGTATATTATGGCGAGATTGTTGCTTCGATCTCGTCGAAAAGCGCCGGCCCCGGTACCCGCGCAAATATTGACGAATTTACCGAAACGACCTCGCAAGCCATTGTCGATGTTGGCGGAGCAACCCGCGGCAAGGCGATCATCATCCTCAATCCAGCCGAGCCGCCACTGATCATGCGCGATACTGTCTATTGCTTGTGCGAGGAGGCGGAGCAAGACGCAATTGCCAAATCGGTCGAGGACATGGTCGCTGAGGTGCAAAGCTATGTGCCCGGCTACCGGCTCAAGCAGAAAGTGCAGTTCGAACATATTGGCTCCAACAAGCCGCTGCGGATCCCCGAGATGAATGATGGTGAAGGCGGCGAATTTACCGGGCTCAAAGTTAGCATCTTTCTAGAGGTCGAGGGCGCGGCGCATTATTTGCCCGCCTATGCTGGCAATCTCGACATCATGACTTCGGCCGCATTGCGAACGGCCGAACGGATTGTGGAAAGGATAGCGGCATGAGCTTTGACCCGACCACGCAGAAGCTTTATATTCAGGACGTCACTCTGCGCGACGGCATGCACGCGATCCGCCATCAATATGGTATCGAGCATGTCAAGGACATCGCCCGCGCTCTAGACCGGGCCAAGGTTGATGCCATTGAAGTGTCGCATGGCGACGGTTTGCAGGGCTCCAGCTTCAATTATGGCTTCGGCGCGCATACCGACTGGGACTGGATTGGCGCAGTCGCCGAAGTTCTGGAACATAGTGTCCTCACCACCTTGTTGCTGCCCGGAATTGGCACGGTGCGTGACCTAAAACGCGCCTATGACATGGGTGTGCGCTCGGTTCGCATCGCCACCCATTGCACCGAGGCCGATGTGTCGAAGCAGCATATTGAGGCGGCCCGCAATCTGGGCATGGATGTTTCTGGCTTTTTAATGATGAGCCACATGTCGGAGCCTGAACCGCTGGCAGAGCAGGCTAAGCTGATGGAGGAATATGGCGCTCATTGCATTTATGTTACCGATAGCGGCGGCGCGATGACAATGGACAGCTATGCTGCGCGTTTTCAAGCCTATGACAGAGTGTTGAAGCCCGAAACCCAGCGGGGCGTACACGCTCATCACAATCTTTCGCTTGGAGTCGCCAATTCTATCGTCGCCGTCCAGAATGGGGCCTTGCGCGTGGATGCTTCTCTTGCTGGGATGGGCGCTGGCGCAGGAAATGCACCGCTAGAAGTGTTCATTGCTGCGGCTGATCGCTGTGGTTGGACACATGGGACCGATTTATTTGCTCTTATGGACGCTGCGGAGGAATTGGTCCGCCCGCTTCAAGATCGGCCTGTCCGCGTTGATCGCGAAACGTTGACGCTAGGATATGCTGGTGTCTATTCATCCTTCCTCCGGCATGCCGAGAAGGCTTCAGAGGATTACGGCTTGGATACACGGTCCATATTAGTCGAATTAGGCCTGCGGCATATGGTGGGGGGGCAAGAGGACATGATCGTTGATGTCGCGCTGGATATGATCGAGGCACAGAAGCAATAGAAGTCTGCTTGAGTTTGCACTTTTAATTAATGCAGCGTCGGTTCGATATGAACTGAGTTGTAATCAAACCAAATAATGCGCGGTCTAGCGATCAATAAATTCTTCTATTTAAGCTGGTGACGCGCTTTTGCGATTGCGATTGCGAGCAGCGGCAGCTTTTTTGGGCTGGTAATGCTGATGCGATGTTAGAAAGGAACGACGGGGATGGCTATCAGTCCTGGCTTGCTATTATCGACTTAATTCACCGGCTGGACCGCGATGCTCCTGCTATCGTGCGTTAGCCTGGCCCGCGCATGTGTAACCTCTACCGAATGACCTCAGCTGCGGACTGTCTAACTGTCGACCATCCTGGATGATTACTCCCGCCACATTATCAGCTGGAAGCTGTGCCCGACGATGTGGGCCGAGGATGTCACCGATACGTTGGAACGGGCATTGGAGGCATCAGGCTGTGACCAGATGCACGTGCTGCATCCTTCCATCCGCAAACACCGGGCAAGATCGAGCGTTGGCACCAAGCCCTCAAGAACCGCATCCTGCTGGAGAATTATTATCTGCCCGGCGATCTGGAAGCGCAGGTCGAAGCGTTCGTCGAATATTACAATCACCAGCGCTACCACGAGAGCTTGAAAAACGTCACATCCGCCGATGCCTATTTTGGCAGGGCAAAATCTATCATCAAACTAAGAGAAAGGATCAAGCGAAAAACCATCGAACATCGGCGCTTGTAATACCGCAAGATCGCAGCGTAATATCAACCGTCAGATGGAGCCAATTACTTACCCATTTTAAAACGACATCAGTCTCAAATTATCTGACGACGGATAAGTATCGGTTCATGACGGGGCGAGTTTACATTGGATTCAGGGCAATGTTTTCGATAGGCTCTTCACCAAGGCATTGATATCTAAAAGGACTGGTTGGTGTGGGGCCTTGCAGACCCTGTATGTAGCTCGGTTTGAATGGAATGAAGACACAGCTTATACAGCACAGATTGGTCGATTTCATCTCGAAGATTGAGGCGGCTGAGTCCTTCGAAGAGGGCTGGGAATGTCTGACTCAAACCATGAATGATCTTGGTTTCAACGTCGTCAACTATACGGTTTTTCCCGACACCAAAACTTTCACTCAACCACAATTCATCGAAAACTTCAAAAATGACTGGATAGCGCATTATGCGCGTCAAGAATATGAGTTGGAGGACGCCTTGATTCCCCATGTGCTCAATAGTGATGTTCCAGCAATCATGTTGGCTGTTGACGAGGAGCAGCCCCTGGTCTGGTCAGAGAAAGGAAGGCGCCTCGTCGCTGAGGCACGCGAAGCGGGGATGGAGCGTGCGATTGGTTTTTCTCACAAGAACGGCGATGGTGTAATTGACGGCGGAATTGCGCTCGGGACCGATCAGATGTCGGCGGCCGAGTTTCGAACTGTTGTAAAGCGAGACTTGCCGTTACTCTATATGATTTATTCGATTGCATATCACAAACTGCATTTCGAAAGACGCCGCAATATCAGCCTTGATATTTATCGGATTTCACCACGCCAGCATGAAGTGCTACTTGCCCTGTGGGACGGACTGGCGAATAAGCAGATCGCGGCTCGGCTCCAAGTTTCGGAAGTCACTGTATCCTTCCATCTTCGTGAACTGCGCAACAAGCTTGGATGTCATCTGAACCGGGAGATATTGCCGCGCGCCTATCATCTCGGGCTCCTGGGGAGACTGGTTTAGGAATAGTCCGTCAAATAATGGTCCTTCGAAGAAGGGCAATATCGGATTATCCTTTGTCTTTTTATAGGTAGGCGCTCGCCATTCTCTTTTCCTATGCCGCTCGTCAAGAACCGGGTTAGGATGTTTCGTTTGATTTTCTTTTGGTTGAAATCGCGAAGATTCCTGCGTTCGTTACGGAGGGGATATGCGTACAAAACTTCAATCGTTTTTCATTCTCGGGCTTCCGATATTCTTGGCAAGCTGCGGATCGATCACTGGCGGATGTTCCGGCATCGAGTTCGATGCCAAGCGCAATGATGTTTTCGATCTGATCGACGTAAGCATCCGAAATACGACGGACGAACCGAAGCTTGTGACGATCGCTGCAATCGGATCGGATGGCGAGGAGATCAAGCGAAATACGATGCGTGTTAATGCCAAAGACATCGCTGAGACCAAAGTGGTCAATATGAAAGAGGGCAGAACAGTCGATCTGATCGAGTGCGAGTAAATCTGCCTCCGACCACAATTTCATCCACTAGAAATTCTCTCATTCAACCCACGCAAAGATGGTATACTGATATGAACCGCTGGCCCCAAAATTTTTTCATCATAATCGCTATTGGCCTCGCTGCTTGTAGCGCTCCGGATAATAGCGCAAAAAATGATACAGCCGAGGTATCCGATCAGGCCTCTTCTGCGGCGATGCCGCGTTTGGAGGATCAGACTGCCCTGCTAGAAAAATTCAGGAATGAAGGACAAGATCGGTGCCGCTTCTTCAAGGAAACGCAAGGGACGAGTGGTGATTTCGAGGGCGCTGATCTTTTGCTATGTTCAGGCAGGACCGCAAGTGATGAAAATTATGCAATTGCCTTGTTCACAAGTGATGGCGCCCAGTTCCCCAAAGGAACGGTGTACTCTGACTTCGGCATTCATCCGCACCCCGCCGGCTACAGAAGGCTCTACGATCTCCTCTCGCGCATGACCGGCATATCCGGTGCAAACGAAAAGCAGGAATTTCTTGCTGCTTTAACTCGCTACAAAATCGCTGCTCCGCACATGCCAGGGACAGACTATCGCCCACTTTTCAAAACTAAAAGCGGAATGAATATCGAAATGGCTTACAACCGTTCCCAGCCGGGTTTGATGACGTTCAAGGCGACCCCTCTACGATAGACTTCAGAGACGCTGGTTGCGGAAATTCAGGTGTTGGCTACGGAAAGGCATGAGATGAACCCGACGACTATGGATGAAAAAATCGTAGCATGGCGCGATTTGCGCAGGGCTCAGGCAAAGAAGAAACGTATAGGCAGTATCGCGAGCGTAGTGGCCGGGCTTGGATGGCTGCTATTCTTCAACAAGATCGGTCAGACATCCGAAATGGCATTGCGCTATTCCCAAGAGGCTCAGGAATCGATTGGGAGCTGGGTGATCGTGTTGACCCTCATGACGCTGTTCGCGGCGTTTATGATGATTAGCGCTGGACGCGCCAAGGGCCGTCTAGGGGAACTGACTGGGCAGTTGACTTTACAGCTTCGCCACGAACTCGACGGGGCTGATACCGCGCGCAAACCGGCAATTGAATCCCAGCTTCGTGAGCTGGGCGCTTAGGCAGTGATATAATCGGCCTCGAAGGTCGGATCGACTTGATGTTTGAGCGGCTGCTATTGTGGCATGAAGCTCTCAACTGCGGGGAGCAGGGAAACACAGCACTATCATTGGCCCGTCGAATCCGAATTTAAAACCGATCTGATGATCCCGATTGATCTCTGGTTCGGGATTTTTGGTCCATGGACTATTGGTTACTCAACTGCCTGAGTGTGCTCAATCAAGGTTTGCATGTTTTCAGCTTGTTGGTTCCGGCTGGCAATAAGCAATTCGACAGCGTTATTCCCTTTTTCGTCCCAAATGATTGCCCAACCAATCCGTTTGCGGCATGGGCATTTACTCCACTATCACCACTGGGGTAATTCGCGGGACAGTCACGTTTGAACAATATCTTGCCCATTTTTAGTTTCCTGAAATCAAAAGCGGAAGCTGGTCAGCAAACGGTTTTGATTAGCTTGATCGCTGTAACTGGCGCATCGACGCGAAATCCGGGCGCCCATATGGCGGTATCAGAGGATGGTTCGTCGATCGGCTCCTTCTCCGGCGGTTGCGTGGAGGCAGCGGTCGTTTCTGAAGCGCTGGATGTTATCAAGCACGGGATGCCGCGTGAAATACGATATGGTGCAGGCTCCCGCTATCTTGATATCCGGTTGCCCTGTGGTGGCAGTATCGATTTGCTTTTCACGCCGATAGCCGACAGTCCCGCCATTTCCGATATTTTTGGCCGGATTAAAAGGCGCGAACCGGTGTCGATTATACTCGACAGTGAAAGCACCAATATCCGATGTGATACACAATATTCGGACAAGATTTCGGTGGAGCGCATAGGGTCGCAGATTCTGGTGAATCATATTCCGGCCGCCAAGATCATAATATTAGGACATGGTCCCTCGGTAGAAAGCCTGGTCAAACTGTCGACAAGCTACGGTATCGATTGCGAAATATTGTCGCCGGATCCCGCAATAATCGATGCGGTAGAGAGCTTGGCAATCTCGGCGAGAAAACTGAAAACGCCGCGAGAGTCAGCTTTCCTTGATCCAGATCCATGGACGGCCTGCATTTTCTATTTTCATGATCATGACTGGGAAGCGCGCTTGATGAAGCAGGCCTTGGCATCTTCGGCTTTTTATGTGGGCGCGATGGGCAGTCGGAAAACCCACAAGGATCGGCAGAAATACCTCGCAAAGATCGGTGTTTCCGCAGAAGATTATAAACGGATGAAGGCACCAATAGGTTTGATTCAATCAACCCGGGACCCGGCGACACTGGCATTATCGACTTTGGCAGAAGTTGTGGACAGCTATCACCGACATTTTGGGTCCCGGGCTTAGCCTTTGACTGAATCTTCTCTGTTACTCGCTGAAGAAAGCTGAAATAAGGTTAGAAGATCAATAGGTGCAGGTGTGAGGGTTCCAATGAAATATAGTCTACTATCAGTTATTGCAGCGATGCTGTTGTCGGGCGTGGCACAAGCACAGGAACATAGCGATAATTCCGCAACCAAAAAATGGAACGTCAACGCGCCTGATGGTGCAACTATCAAGCAAATACCCATTAACGTGGACGAAGGCAGCTGGATTGATGTTGATGTCAGCCCGGATGGGCAGAGCATAACATTCGCGCTGCTCGGTGACATTTATACTATGCCGATTTCTGGCGGAAAGCCGGTCCGGATCGCAGAAGGCCTTGCCTGGGAAGTGCAACCACGTTTTTCGCCCGATGGAAAAAGGATTGCGTTCACCTCGGATCGAGGCGGTGGCGACAATATCTGGATCATGCAGCGTGACGGAAGCGACAAGAGGCAGGTTACCAGTGAAGAATTTCGGCTGCTCAACCAGCCCAGCTGGAGCCCCGATGGCCGTTATATCGTAGCGAAAAAGCACTTCACCACGGCGCGTTCTCTGGGCACCGGAGAGATATGGATCTATCACGTCTCCGGTGGAGGCGGAGTCCGATTGGTCGAGAAGCCAAGCGAAAAGCACCAGAAGGAGCTCGGAGAGCCCATTTATGCTCCTGATGGCAAGGCGGTCTATTACACGAAAAATATCACGCCGGGCGGTACGTTCATCTATGCTCAGGATAGCAATTCCGACCTGTTCAACATTGAAAAATATGATCTGGAAACCGGCGAGGTTACGACAGCAGTTTCCGGTTTCGGCGGATCTGTTCGCGCGAATCCGTCTCCGGATGGCAAAAAAATTGCCTTTGTCCGCCGGGAAATGACCAGATCCAAATTATATGTGAAGGATCTGGAATCCGGCATTGAACGAAAAGTCTATGATGATCTTGATCAGGATGTTCAGGAAACCTGGGCTGTTACCGGCGTCTATCCGAACATGGACTGGACGCCAGATAGCAAAGAAATCATATTCTGGGCGAAGGGAAAAATTCGTCGGGTAGCTGCCGATGGTGGCACATCGTCCATAATAGCGTTTCAGGTCAATGACACTCGCGCTGTAGTGGATGCTCCGCACCCCAAGATTGCAGTAGCACCAGACAGCTTTGTCGCAAAGATGCCGCGCTTTGCAGCGGTTTCGCCTGACGGACGACAGGTCGTATTTGAAAGTCTCGGCAAACTTTATGTAAAGCCGATGGCAGGCGGCTCTGCCAAACGCCTGACCAATAACAGTACAGAATTGGAACTGTTCCCGTCATGGTCGCGGGATGGCCGATCGATTGTTTTTGTCGGATGGACCGATGCGCAGCTGGGGCAGATTAAAACGGTTTCGGCAGGCGGCGGATCTGCGCGAACCGTGACCAATCGTCCCGGTCATTACGCCCGTCCTCACTTTTCGCCCGACGGCAAAACAATCGTCTTTGAAATGCAGGGTGGCGGTTATCTGACCTCTCCAAAATGGTCGATGGAAGATGGCGTCTACCGGATTTCTGCTTCTGGTGGAGCGCCCGTACGGGTTATGAAAGGCGCGGCCAGCCCGCAATATGGCGCAACCAGCGATCGTATATTCATGGTGAATAATGATGCGGACAAGCGTGTTCTCATAAGCACGGATATCAATGGAGAAGCAAAGCGCACGCATGCCACCGGCGAGTTGACCAACGATTATATCGTGTCGCCTGACGGGCAGAATGTCGCTTTCCGCCAAAGCTATGAAGCCTATGTCATGCCCCTGATGCCAGGTACGCAGGCAGTAGATGTAAGTCCGACAAGCAAATCGCTTCCGGTAACCAGGGTCAGCGCCAGCGGTGCCGACTATATTCACTGGTCAAACGGTGGGCAGCAGCTGCACTGGAGTCTCGGCCCCACAGTCTTTTCAGAGCAGACCAACAGGTTGTTCCCTGTGCAGCCGGCATCAAAGGGCGCGCCAAAATACCAGCCGGTTTCAATCGGAGTATCGCTGGAACGGACGATTTCGGCGGAGAAACCATCCGGAACTGTTGCTCTTGTTGGCGCGCGGATTGTCACCATGGCTGGAGACAATGGCGGGATCATTGATGACGGCGTCGTTATCATTCAGGCAAACCGGATTGCGGCTGTTGGAACTCGGGAAGGGATCAGCATCCCTGATGGGGCGCAGATGGTCGACGTAACCGGAAAAACGATCATTCCGGGTCTGATTGATGCCCATGCGCATGGCGCTCAGGGTAGTGACGAGATCGTACCGCAGCAAAACTGGTCCTTGCTGCAAAATCTGGCGCTTGGCACGACAACGATCCATGATCCGTCGAGCCGTGCCAGCGAGATATTTGTCGCGAGTGAAATGCAGCGCGCCGGCCTGGTTCTTGGACCACGGATATTTTCGACGGGCGAGATAGTATATGGAGCAAAAGCGGCTGACGTTTATGCCGAGATCAACAATCTCGATGATGCACTAGCCCATGTCCGCCGGTTGAAGGCGCAGGGTGGCCACAGCGTCAAAAATTATAATCAACCACGACGGGAACAACGGCAGCAAGTTGTTGAGGCGGCGCGTCAGGAAAACATGCTGGTTGTGGCGGAAGGCGGCTCGCTCTTTGGTATGGATATGGCTTTGGTCGCAGACGGCAATTCCACGCTCGAACATAATATCCCGCTTGAAATATTCTACGACGATGTCGTGCAGATGTTTTCGCAATCGCAGACCAACTACACGCCGACTCTGGTGGTTAGCTATGGCGGTTTGGCTGGCGATCCCTATTGGCGGCAAGCGACGAATGTTTGGGAGCATCCGTTACTTAAGCATAGCCCGCCCGCAATACTCGCCGCAGAGACCGTCCGTCGCACCAAAGCGCCGGAGAGTAATTTTGTCGACGACGACAATGCACGGGAAGCCAAGAAACTGGCCGATGCCGGCGTAAAGGTCTCCATCGGTGCACACGGGCAGCAGGCAGGCATAGGAAGCCATTGGGAGCTTTGGTCATTTGTACGTGGCGGGATGACTCCGATAGAGGCGCTCGCAGCAGGGACGATCGAATCCGCAAGATCTCTGGGCATGGATGCCGATATTGGCTCGGTGGAATCCGGCAAGCTGGCTGACCTGGTCGTGCTGGATGCTGATCCGACGGCCGACATTCGCAACAGTGATAAAATCTACCGCGTGATGCTGAATGGGCATCTCTATGATCCGGCCACCATGAATGAGACTGTTACCGGGACCCGAAAGCGCGCGCCTTATTGGTGGGAATGAAGCCTAGTTGCGATAATCCAGAGGGGGATCACGGTCTCCGAGCAGCGATTTATACTGGTAGTCGGGCCCCCGGGATTTATCAAACTCCTCCCGGGCTTCCGCACGAAGCTGTGGATTGGTAAAAAGTTCAATGGCCGCGAGGGCGAGCGTCTTGGCGGCCACCTGTGTGCCTTTGAATCCGATAGACATTCCGCTCGCTGCAGAGGATTGCCAGCTGTGTGCAGACGTTCCCGGGACCCATGTTGCCGTGCGCAATCCCACGGTCGGCGTTGCATAGGACACATCACCAACATCGGTGGACCCGAAACCGAGCGATTTACTATAAGGCTGTATCTCTGCCTGACTGCCAAGTTCGTGGGATGGCTTGTCAAAGCTGGCATATATGGTTTTTGCAAATTCTTTTTCTGCGGGCGTATATTCGACACCGCCCACCTGACGCAATTTCGCGTCCATCATTCTCGCGAGCGTTTCATTGACGAGCAGCGGGTTGTTGCCGTGGATGATCTCCCAGTCCACTTTGGTTCCAGTGCCCAGCGCGGCTCCGCGGGCGGCATCTTCCAGTCTTGTCCAGATGGCGTCGACACCGTCGGGATCGGGGTGACGGACATAATAAAAAACTTCGGCAAAATCGGGCACAACATTGGGAGCCGTACCGCCCTGAGTTATCACATAGTGAATCCGGCTTTCCTGCGGAACATGTTCCCGCATCATGTTGACCATCATATTGAAGGATTCAACACCATCCAGAGCGGAGCGTGCCTTCTCCGGAGCGCCTGCTGCATGGGCGGAAACGCCGCGGAAGCGAAATTTGGCAGACCGGTTAGCAAGAGTTGTCCGCGCAGCGGCCGAATTTTCGTCATCAGCATGCCAGTGTAGCGCGAAATCGACATCGTCGAATAATCCGGCGCGCACCATATAAACCTTGCCGCTGCCCCCTTCTTCGGCGGGCGTGCCATAAAGCCGGACTCGCCCAGCAGTTCCGGTGGAATTCAGCCATTTGCTGACCGCAATGGCAGCTTCGACCGATCCGGCACCGAATAAATTGTGGCCGCAGGCATGGGCCGCGCCTTTTCCGGTTATCGGGGCGCGGGAGGAAACAGCATCCTGGTTAATACCGGGCAATGCGTCATATTCGGCCAAAATCGCAATTACCGGCCCATCATCTCCATATTCTGCCATGAAAGCGGTAGGGATATCTGCGATGCCGGACTTGATGCTGAATCCGTTTGTTTTCAGAGATTGCATCAACAAGGCGCTGGATTTTTGTTCTTGGTAGCCAACCTCGGCCCATTCCCATAACTGACGAGCTGTTTCTGCTGATTTTTCAGAACGCGCATCAATCAGCGCAGATATATCAGACATTGTGTCAGTCTGCTGGGCCTCCACGGTGACGGGAACGGCTGCGAGAGCGAAAATCAGGGCATAGCGGATCATGGGGAACCTCATCTGTTTAACAAACTCGGCAGAGGATGGCACAACAGAGGCGAAACGAGCAAGATACTTCTGCCCTGCATTTTTCTCATCCGATTCTCCGTCAATTGCAAAAATGCAACTCGCAGGTGCAACATTTCATATTGCAACTTAACTGGGGGCGTTCATAGTCCGAGAACAATTTCAGACTCAATGGAGTAAAACCATGCGTAAACTATCCTCCCTCATCCTTGCGGCCACCGCAATGACTCTTGTCGCACCCGTAGCAAATGCTGCCGAAGCCGAGCGTAACGACCGGCTTTATGATGCCAGCGGTGCCAGCGTTGCCAAGGTAAACCGCGTAACCGATTCCGGTGATGTGCTGGTAATCTACAAAGGCAAAGTGCGCCGGATCGAAGCTTCAACGCTTTCAAATAATGAGGGTAAGTTGATGACCACACTTACCAAGACAGAAATCCGCCGCTTGGACTAAGCGCCAATTTCTTTGAATCACGATCGTAACACGTGATGTTGTTAGATAAAAAGCCGGTGCCTGTATCAGGCGCCGGCTTTTTTGTGGCGCTCGGCAACCAACAGGTCATCCGGCCGATTTATGTTCAGGAACAGTTTTTCGTCTGTCCATGTCTCGAGCTCAGCTGCGCATTGGCGGGCGAGCCAATGCAGGGATGGTGATCGCTCCCCGTGATCGTGTTTGTCGCGAACGCTGTTCACGATATCGCAGCGCCAATAGGCAAAGGTTGGATGGATGCGCTGAAGATCCTGCGCCACGGTACAGGTGCCGCTTGCCGTCAGGCGCTCGATCAAGTCTGGGGGTGCGAAAGGGGCATCAACGGGAATTGTTACAAAACCGATTAGCTCCGGGCGGACTTTTCGCAACATTGCGGCGACGGAGAAAATGGCACCAACCGGTCCGTCGGGAGTATCCGGATCATCGAGAATAACCTCGAAGCCGGTTTCATAATCTTTTCGAGCAGAAAGAAATATCCTTTCAGCTTTCGATGAAAATCGGCCGATGATAATATCAATCAGCCTTTGTCCGTCAAAATTGATGGCTGCCTTGTCGGTTCCCATCCGGGTTGATTGTCCGCCGGCGAGGATCACGAGGCAGGCAGACGGATTTTTGGTCATGTCGATGATTCCGGTTTGAAGCGATGCGCTTCAATCTGACCTCAGCTTCCCACTCTGTCCAGCAAATCCCCGATCAAGTCATTCGGCTCTGTCTCCTTTCTCCGTTCTGCTGCTGCAGATTGGGCAAGTTCTGCTTTGAGCGTTCGGTCAAACAGGGATCGACGGGGGCGTTGACCATTGTAATTTGATTTTGCTGATGCCCATTGACGACCACTCTTCTTGGGCTGGCGCTGAGGATAAATGAAGCCATTTACAGGGAATGCAGTGGTTCCGAGCCTGCTAATAGGTCCGTACCAGATCCGGATCAGACTCCAGTCATTGTTTTCAGACACATCTTGCGCCGCAACCCGCCGTTCGATCTGACCGCGCCGTCCGTTGATTGGTGACCAGTTGGCGTGGCTAATCAGGATATTGCGATCATCGATTAATTCGCGAACCACAGCCACATGGCCCAGCCTCATGGAGCCATGACTGGGCAGTGACAAGACGGCACCCTTGGCGGGCTCCACGCCGCGTTGATATTTTCCGGCGGCCTGATCCCACCAGCTATGCGCATCGCCGTAAATTTCGATACCGCTCAGGTCCCTCGCAAACGGCACGCATTGGAGATAGTCATTGGCTCTGACCGGAGTGGGCATGAAAATCGCCTGCAATACCAGCAGGATCGGAACGCTCGCATTCCGAAGCGCAGTAACCGTATTTTTTAGAGCAACCCTGTTCATCCGGTCTGAAATAAATATCGGGCGCAAAATCTACGATAACAACTATCGTGAATCACCTGTAAACCATGAATAATCTTAACCGGATTTTAGCGTGCCGTGACGGCTCCGTCTGAAACTTTGAAATGCCGCGCATCATCAGGAACATCGGTGAACAAGCTTGGCTCTGTACCGGTAAGCCATACTTGGCCCCCGCGTTCCGCCAATTTGCCGAAAAGGGCTGCCCGGCGCTGTGGGTCGAGATGAGCCGCGACTTCATCGAGCAGCAGGATCGGTCGATTGTCGCGCCGATCGGCAATCAAATCTGCCTGTGCCAGGATGATCGAAAACAGCAAAGCCTTCTGTTCTCCGGTTGAACATTTCTCGGCTGCTTGTTGTTTCGCGGCATGGGCAACCATCAGGTCGGCGCGATGTGGGCCACGCAAGGTTCGTCCAGCAGCCTGATCCGCATTTCGATTCTGCTTGAGCATTTGATGAATCTGAGCCTCGCTACGCAACTGACTGTCCTCCAGCCGCAAGACCGGAGTCGCAAATAATTCGCTGTCGGACTGGTCGAAGATTCGGTTCAAAGCCAGAACCATCCGTTGCCGCGCTTCGGCGACCAGTGCACCATATTGAGCCAGTTGGGCATCCAGTCCTTCAAGCCAATTTCTTTCTGCCCGATATTCGTCGGCGAGAAGCCGATTGCGTTCGCGCCGCGCCGCGTCATAGCGGGCACAGTTTCGTGCATGGGCGGGTTCAAGCGCCATGACGAGTCTATCCAGAAAATTTCGTCGGCCCGCTGCCCCTTCCATGAACAAGCGGTCCATCGCGGGGGTTAGCCATAATATGGAAAGCCACTCGGCCAGATCATTGGTGGGGGCATTCGCTTCGTTGATTCGTGTCTTGCGCCTTTCCGGTGCTGCGGAATCAGTGCCTGTCCCGATATTGATATCGCCCAGTCGCGCGGCAACGGCGAAGTTGCCAGGGCCATTTTGACAGGCCATGTCGCCGAGAGATGCACGCCGCAGGCCCCGTCCCGGAGCGAGCAGTGACAGGGCCTCCAATATATTGGTTTTACCGGCACCATTTTCGCCGCTGAATACCATGAATCCCGGCGCTGCCTCCAACCGGAGTTCTGGATAGTTGCGAAAGTTGTGCAGAGTGAGCTGGGACAGGTTCATGGCAGGTCTTTTTAGTAGCTTTCGGGACCTTCAAAGAGAAGTAAATTCGGGTTGAGAAAAATCGATATTCATCTGCTATTCATGATTGCTAAAAAATGGCAAATGGCACCAATAATCGGTTTTTCACAAGATCGCATTTGTTCTTAAATTGTTTTAAGTAGCTGAAAAATATATAAAAATATAAACTGGCACGGACTGTGCAACGGAATGGATATCTTCGCAATGATGCGAAACAGGGTTTAAAATTGAAAGGATATCTAAATGTTCTCGAATGTCTCAAATAGTCTCGCAGCAGCTGTAGCTGCCTTGTTCTCCACCGTAATATTTGTCGGCGCTAGCGTTGGTCCAGCAATTGGCAACGCTTCATCGCTCATCGCCTAACCTCCCATTTACACCACAGAAAGGTCAAGCCATGTCTCACAGTCTTCAAAATTCATTCCTCGCCATATTCGGAGCGATCGTATCAACCGCTCTATTCGTTGGCGCCAGCATTGGACCGTCCATCAACAATCTATCGTCAGCGGTGGTCTGATGGCTAGCAAGAATGAAGATCGCAAACCCCGGTCGAGCAATTGGCCGGAACCCACTAAATCAAGCAAAGAAAGTAATCAGCCGATGAAAAACAAACTGAAACTCGACAAAGCAAATGGCAAGCTCATGGGCGTCTGTTCCGGGCTGGCAAACTGGAGTGGCATGGATGTCAATCTGCTGCGGCTCATCTTCGTTCTTGCAACGATCTTTGGCTTTGGTTCTGCGATCATCATATATCTCGCAATTGGCTTGATTGTCGATTGAATCCGGTGTCGCTATCATCGGTAGATGATATAACATACGGAAAATATGGAATAAAAAGAATAGACCGCTCTGGCAAAGCCGTGTAATTGGCTTTTTGGAAACTCGCATTGTAAATGTCGGAGCGTTAATGTCCGCAGGTCATCATCACAGCCACGGGCATTTCCCCCACAGTCATCATGATCGGCATGGTCCGAATGGCCATATGCCGAGAAATTTCAGCCGTGCCTTTGCGCTGGGCATTGTGCTTAACAGCATTTACATCATTGTTGAGGTGATATTTGGTTTGCTGGCTGGATCGGTGGCGCTTCTGGCGGATGCTGGCCACAATCTGTCGGACGTTCTGGGGCTCGCCGTCGCATGGGCCGGTGCAGAGCTTGCCAAACGGCCCCCGAGCAAACGATTCACCTATGGTCTGGGTGGGTCGTCTATCCTGGCGGCTCTGTTAAACGCGCTATTTCTGCTCGTGGCATGTGGTGCCATCGCCTGGGAAGCAGTTGGACGCTTCCATGCCCCAAGCCCGATCGCGTCCTCCACCGTGGTCATTGTTGCTTCGCTTGGAATCATCATCAATTTTGGAACTGCCATGCTTTTCATTCGCGGGCAGAAAGACGACATCAACATACGCGGTGCTTTTCTGCATATGATGGCCGATGCCGGCGTATCGGCAGGTGTGGTGGTTGGGGGAATAATCATTTATTTTTCTGGCTTATACTGGATTGATCCGTTGATCAGCCTGGCCATTGTCGGCCTGATATTCTGGAGCACCTGGGGACTTTTGTCGGAGGCTGTGCGAATGTCGCTGGCGGGGGTGCCGCCTGGTATTGATGTGGAGAAAGTGCAAGAATATCTCACGTCATTGCCCGGTGTTGAAGCGGTCCATGATCTTCATATCTGGCCGATGAGTACGAGTGAAACGGCAATGACGGCCCATTTGGTTTTACCGGAGGGCCATCCGGGGAAGGGTTTCCTGGCCAAGGTTCAAATAGAAATGAAGGCGCGATTCTCCATTCACCATATCACCATTCAGATTGAGCTTGAAGACGAAGAAGTGGGCGTGTGTCTTACCGATTGCGGCCGGCAGGCTGCGCGCGCGGCAAAGTGAACAGGTGAGCCACGATATCGGGTTGGCCAATTCTGTCCCCCGGACATCTTTCATTGCACGGTCCAAAAATACACTTATGATTGCGAGTTAAACGCGGCGCCTGATCCGCGAGTGGGAGGATATGTGAACGACGAGATTAAACCGAACTGGTTATCGGAAATTGTCCGTCGTTTCTCTGTTTTCATGTTCACCATCAATGGATGGTCGGCCAGTCAGGAGAATCCGCCGCCGCGGAAGGCGGTCATCATCGCGGCACCGCACACCAGCAACTGGGATTTTCTGTATTTTTTTGGGTTGACGAACAAGCTGGGGATCAAGTCCTACTGGATCGGCAAGGATACTTTATTCAAATGGCCATGGGGCGGTATGATGCGGCGAATGGGCGGCATACCGGTGGACCGTACAAAATCACAAAACATGGTTGATGCAATGGTTGCACAGTTCAGTCAGCGTGATGATTTTCTTCTTACGATCCCGCCAGAAGGCACCCGCGGCAGTGTAAGGCAATGGCGGACAGGATTTTACTATATCGCGCTCAAGGCAAAAGTGCCGTTGATTATCGGTCTGATGGACTATTCGAAAAAAACGGGCGGGCTAGGCCCATCATTCATGCCGTCGGGGGACTATAAAGCCGATATGCAGAAGGTGAGCGATTTTTATCGCAGCGTAACTCCTAAATTTCCTGAAAAGGCTATGCGCGATATCGTTTCCACGGATCCGGGACCGCCAGACATTAATCAGACGGGAGGAAATGCCGGATGACTCTGTTATCAGCCTTGGGCCTCAATTTTGGCTTGCTGGTGGCGGTGATGATCATCTTGTGGTTGATTTCCATTCGCATTCGCGACGTGTCCTTTATCGACGCCTTTTGGGCCTATGGCATGGCAATAATGGCCAGTGCGGCCTTCATGCAAAACGACCATCCGGGATATTTGGCGTACATGATCTGGGCGCTGACCGCGCTCTGGGGAATCCGGCTGGGAACGCATCTGTTCCTGCGCTGGCGCAAGGACGGGATGGACCCTCGCTACAAGAAGATTCTCGGCAAAGCGATGGACCAGCAGGGGATGAGCTTTGCCAAGGCGGCGCTATTGAAGGCATGGATAGTGCAAATCCCGTTGCTGTTCCTCGTCTGTTTGCCGGCACAGCTGGGCATATTGCTGTCCGGGGCTAGTTCGGGTGGTCTCCTTACCGTGCTGGGAGCAGCTATCGCGCTGACCGGCATCGCCTTTGAAACCATTGGCGATATGCAGCTCAAAGCATTCCGGAACAACCCGGCCAACAAAGGAAAAGTTCTTGATACGGGCCTGTGGAAATATACCCGGCATCCCAATTATTTTGGAGATTTTTGTGCGTGGTGGGGCATATGGCTGGTGGCTGCACAGACTGGTTGGCCAGTTTGGATCGCGATAGTCGGACCGTTATTCCTGAGCTTCACGCTGATGAAGTGGAGCGGGGCACCTCTGCTGGAAAAAAGTCTGAAACAAAACCGGCCGGACTATGTTGATTATATCGCCCGCACTTCGGGATTTTTCCCTATGCCACCAAAGAAATGACTATTCCTAAGCGGCTTTTTTGAGAAGCTTGTTTTCGATAATATTGGCAAAAACGTCGGTTTCTTGCGCGCCTGGTACCATGAATTTCTTGTTGAAGATGAAGGCGGGAACGCCGGTGATGAATCGGTCTTGCCATTCCGATTCCGTTGCCCGCACCTCGGCTGCATAGATATCGGAGCCAAGCAGATGACGCGCGCGTTTCTCATCCAGTCCGACAGACGCGGCTATCTCTGCCAAAGTCTGGTGATCGCTGACATTTTCCCCATTGGTGAAATGGGCCTTGAACAGTGCCATTTTAAGAGCCGTTTGCCGGCCGGTCTCGCCCGCCCAGTGGAGCATGCGGTGCGCATCAAATGTGTTCACCATCCGCATATTCTCGTGATAGTTAAATTCAAAATCAAGATCATTACCGGCGCTGCGCAGCCGCTCTCTATTGGCTTTGCTTTGTGCGGGGGTGGCGCCATATTTCTGCGCCATATGCTCGTTGATGTCCTGTCCTTCCGGCGGCATGGATGGGTTTAGTTCAAAGGCATGCCACGCCAATTCGAAACGGGCTTTTCCCTCGAATTGTACCATCGCTTTCTCAAGCTTCTTATATCCGATGATGCACCATGGACAGACGATGTCGGAGACGATGTCGACGGTGATAACGGGTGTCTCGGACATGTATGTTCCTTGGTTGGTATCAGGCCTTTTCAAGGGTGCATTGCAGCGGATGCTCATTCTTGCGGGCGAAATCCATCACCTGGGTAACTTTGGTTTCTGCAACTTCGTAACTGAAAGTGCCGCAGACGCCGACGCCTTTCTGGTGGACATGCAGCATGACGCGGGTCGCTTCGTCGATGTCCATATTGAAGAATCGTTTCAAAACGAGAACGACAAATTCCATCGGCGTGTAGTCATCGTTGAGGATCAGGACCTTGTAGGGGCTGGGCTTCTTGGTCTTGGCCCGGGTCTTGGTTGCGATGCCAAGATTTGTGTCATCATCGTCGCCGGAACCTTTGTCGGCATCATCGCCCATGACCGGTTGATCGATCATGCGGCTTTGTTCGCTATTTTTCGGCAATCGGAAAAGAATCTGCTGGATCATCATGAGCCTCAAGATATGGTATTTTTATCCCTGAGGGCAAGTGGCGGATTGATAGTTTTGACCGCTTTTGTGATTGCCCGTGTCTTTGGAACACAAATGAAAAGGGCCGCTCCAGTGGAACGGCCCGTTCATGGTCACTTGTAAAAGCGGCTTAAGCGGCTTTTTTCAGTTCCTTGCGGATTTCGCTGACGCGATCAGCAATCGGCTGATAGGCTTTGCCAGCGAGTTTCACGACCGCATCGGCGTTGTTCGAAGTCTGGTCCATAACCCGGTCCAGGCCGCTGCGTACATAGTCAGCCTGCTTTTCAAACATGTCCTTCGGCGTTGCAACGCTGAACAAGCCTTGCAGTGCGCGGCTGGCTTCGACAAAGTTTTCGCGGGTGTATTTTACGTTGGTCTGACCGATTTCCTGAGCGCCTTTTGCAGCAATCTTGCCGCTTTCGATCAGGGTTTCGATGTTTTCGCGGTTGAACTCAACCGCATTTTTCGAAAGAGCTACGGCCCGATCAGCAGCTTCCTTGGCGCGAGCCTGTGCGTCGGCAGTCAGCTTTTCAAAGCGCGAACCGATCTTGTCAGCCGTTTTCTTGGCAGTGTTGGCAGCCTTGGTGTTGGCAGCCTTGGTGTTTTTCGCAACGCGCTTCGTGGCGGCGGTTGCGGTCGTTTTGGTGGTAGCCATTTTCTTCGTTCCTTTAGTCTTTTTGTTCAATGTGGATTTGGCAACTGGCTTCGCAGCGACTTTACGTTTTGCTGCGGCCTTCTTTGTTGCCGGCCTGGATGCTGCGGTTTTTTTGACAGCAGGCGTTGCCGCTGTTGCCGGTTTAGCAGCGGGAGCCACCGGCATTTGTTCGGTTTCGGTTTTCTCGGCTACCGCAGTTTTGGAAGCCGGAAGGTCGGAGACATTGGTCGCAGACGCTGCCGCAGCATAAGCCGCCTCGGCAGAGAGCGAATCAGGCTTTTTTGCTGCCGGAGCAGTGGATGGGTCGTTTTTGGTGTCAGACATCATATATCTCACTTCATTTGTTGCAGTGCACAATTAATGGTCGAGGCACTTGATGTCAAGAAAAATGTTGCAGTGCACAATAAGTCGCTTTCTTGAGAATCGATCGGTATCGCATTGCCATGGCGTAGCGCTGGCGAGCAAAATTTGGCGCGACATGCCGCCAGCATCGCGACGATAGAAGCGCGCAATATGTAATTGCTGCATTTGTCGGCTCAGCCAGTCCGCCAACCGTCGCAGATTTGGTATCGGATGACAGAAATGCGGTGGTGCGGCGCAGCTTCTGCTGTAACAAGCGAAATATCTTGTTCGAAAGCCCCCTATGTCTGCCCTGATATCTATCGCGACCGCCGTTCCCGATCACCGGATCACGCAAGCCGAAGTGCTTGCGGTTCTGGCAAAGGCGAGGGGGGCGGAGTTGCCTGCCCGGCTGGAACAAATTCTCGGCAATAGCGGAATAGAGCAGCGCTATCTTGCCTGCGAGGCGGATTACTATCTGGAGCCGCGTAGCTGGGCCAACCGTGCGGCGGTCTATAATCAGGTCGGCACCCGGCTGGCCCACGAGGCCGCGCAGGATGCGCTCGACAAGGCGGCGCTCGCGCCAGCCGATATTGATGCGATCATCCTCATCTCCACCACCGGTACGATGACCCCCTCGATCCCCAGCCGGATGATTGAGGCAATGGGTTTCGGCTCCTCGACCCGGACGATACCGGTATTTGGCTACGGTTGTGCAGGCAGTGTGCTTGGTCTCCGGTTGGCGAATGATCTCGCTGCAGTCGATGGCGGTCAGAACGTCCTGATGATTGCACTCGAATTGTGCAGCCTGTCTTACGACTATAGTCAGTTTGACAAGAAGAACATGATCGCCACTGCCCTTTTTGCTGATGGCTGTGCCGCTGCCGTCGTCAGTGGCAAGGCAGGGCCGATCGATGCTCCGAGCTTTCGCGCGTTCGAACAAAAGACCTGGCCCGACACCTGTGACATGATGGGGTGGGAGGTCGCTGCAACCGGCTTTGATCTCGTTCTCGCTCGCGATATCCCGACCTTTGTGGCCAGGGACTTTGCGCCGGTCTGCGACGCGTTTCTGGCGGAACAGGACCTCGCCAAGTCCGGTCTCTCCGAACCTGCCTGCCATCCCGGTGGCGGCAGGGTGGTGGAAGCACTGGAGGATTATTTCGCGCCGGAACTTGCCGGGATTCCGGCAACCCGGGAGGTTCTCCGTGAGCATGGCAATATGTCGTCGCCGACGGTCCTGTTCATACTTGAACGGCTGCTCAGGCAGAAGCCCGACAAGCCGATTCTGCTCACCGCGCTTGGTCCCGGTTTCACTGCGGCGCTCGGTATTCTCGATCCGGCAGGCGCAGCATGACCGGTGATCTGCCCGTCAATCTTGGCGCCATTTTCACGACCAGTCCGACGCTCGTTACCTGGCTGTTGCTCTATCTCGTTGTCCAGCGGCTGGGCGAGCTGGTCCACGCCAACCGCAACACAAAGCGCCTGCTCGGGCAGGGAGGGAAGGAACATGGCGCCGATCATTATCATTATTTCATCTTTCTTCACAGCAGCTGGATCGCGATTATCGCTTTGCTCGTGAACCCGCAGTACGATATTCTCCCCGTGTTGCTGGCGCTGTTTATCGGCACACAGTTGCTGCGTGTCTGGACGCTCGCCAGCATTGGCCGCTGGTGGACCACCAGAATCATCTCGGCACCCCATTTCGACCGGGTGCGGCGCGGGCCATACAAGTATATCAGCCACCCCAATTATCTTGTCGTTGTGCTCGAGATCGCGATTGTTCCGCTGATGCTCGGCCTGCCATGGGTGGCCCTGGTCTATTCGGTCCTCAATGCGGTCCTGCTGCGCCATCGTATCAGCGTCGAGAATGAGGTGCTCGACGAGCGCGGTTAGTTCGAAGCTTGTCAAACCGGGGATCAAGACGAGATTTTGTCGTGATTTCAGATCATGTCTGAACTGTTGCAGCCGGATCATGGGCCGGGATAAAATAACCACGCCGGGATGGCCCAAAATTTCCAAAGTTTACAGTGTCTAAAAAACCGAAAAACTGCGGCAGACGAGATATGCTTTTGGATTTCACCGAGCCAAAAATCCCGCTCTACAAGCTGTCAAAATATCATTGCCGCTTTTAGTGGTGTGCGTGCCCGTAGGAAAGCGCTTTGGCGCCAGTCCGGCAAGCCACCTTGAGCTTGCCGCACGGCAGGTTATAGGGTGGGAATGCCCCAGGGAGACGATGCTTGTCCAAACTTGCCAAGATCATGATTGCGCTAATTGTCATCCTGCATCTTTATATCGCCTGGTTCGGAATATATGCCTGGCAGACGCAGGGACCCGCCACCTTTCCGGATTTGCCAGCCAATCTCTTCTCACCAACCACCGCGATGGCTGCCAATCAGGGCGTTTATAATCTCTGTCTTGCGGCTGGTCTGGTCTGGTCGCTGTGCATCCGAGATGCCACCTGGCAGCGCAAGGTCGGGACCGCCTTTCTGCTGTTCGTTGCAGCAGCCGGTTTATTGGGCGCTTGGCGCATATCTCGTGATATCGCGCTGGTTCAGGCCGGTCCTGCGGTGATTGCGCTGATGTTGCTATGGTTGCCGACGGGAAAAACACGTCGGCGGTGACCTTTGTCCATCGCTCTTCATCCCGAAATCGCTTTGGGGATGACAGGCGATGCTTATTTATGGCCCGGATTTGGGTGCGCGCTGAACTATCGCTGCATCAGGCAATTTTGCGAAATGGCGGGGTCGCGAATTTGCCGACGCTGTTTCTTGTCGTTTCGCCTGCGCGCTTCATCTTATACAGGGCGCTGTCAGCCGCTTTGAGCAATTGCTCTGCACCATGACCGTCGCAGGCCTGAACAGCAATCCCGACACTGGCCGATGGTGTTAGAATATGGCCATTGATGTTTGCTGGTCTGGCAAAGCCGGTAAGATAGGCTGTTGCCCTCGCCGATGCCTGCTCCTGTTCGGTAACATCCGGCATGAAGATCAAAAATTCATCCCCGCCCAAACGCCCGACAATTTCTTTTGCGGCACTGCTTTGGTTTAGTCTGCTGGCAACTTCGACCAACAGCTCGTCGCCGATATCATGACCCAAATTGTCGTTCACTTGCTTGAACTGGTTCAGGTCAATCAGGGCAATGGCAAAACCGTTGCCTTCGTTCGCGAAAGACTGCTCGGCCAGATGAAGGTGACTCATCATGGCGCGACGATTAGCCAGTCCTGTTAACGGATCACTATGGGCCTGTTTCCATATGGTATGACGCATGATCAGGCCAGATATGATCTGGTTATAACTGTCGATGATGAACCGGATCATCAGCAGCGCGATTGTGATCATGCTCCATCCCATGATCATATCATCAAAATCGCCAACCAATATCATCGCCACGGCAGAGGGAAGGACTCCGACAAATAAAACGGTGACGGCTGCCTTTCTTATGCAGGCCAAACAATGGGCGATACAAGTCGATCCGAATACCAGCGACATAGGAATGAACATCTGATTGGCAAACATGTCGGTTGAAATTGCAAATACCGACCAGACGCTGAGAAATGTAATGATGCCGACCGAAATGACGGAGAGGCTTCTGAGTATCTTTTGCGGGTTAACATCTGGATCCCGGTCGTTTGGAAAGCGCATCCACATAATCATCCGCGCTACGCAGGCAATCGCGAAAACCCCCATCCAGGCGTAGTAAATTATTTCAACCCCTTCGTGGGCTGACAAGATCATCACCGCGACCAGATTGAAAATGGCGACCAGATAGATCATTGGCACATGAGTCAGCGCCCGTCGCAATTGCATTGCCTCTACCGATGGCTGGATCTCTTCGGGTATATCAGGCGACCGCCATGGCGCTTGCCAGGATGCTTGCCAATTTTCTTCGAATTGTGACGCGAGAACCATGAATTTGGTCGACCCTGTAATAGCTGGTGGAATTGCGATGGTTCTGCCTAGGGAGCGGTTGTAAAAATAGGCTTAACAAAATATTTCCAGCGCAGATTTGGCGCGATCAGAAGATCACAGGCACCTGGGTTGGTAGACGGTCTGGTCCGGGGCTATCATGATATTTGTTTTTGTCCTCGGCAGCGGAGCATCGACCGACGCAAAACGGCCTGCCATCCCGAAGGAGGCAGGCCGTTGGTTGCTCTGGATGGATATCGGGCGGCGGAGGTAAAAAGCCTTCAGCGCCCTCGCTGATATCGTCTAGAATTTGGCGCTGGCCTGAATGCCGTAAAAGCGCGGTTCGGCCGGTATGAAGGTCGGGATACCAAAGGCACCGCCGGTGTTGCCCGCGTCCAGCAGATATTTCTTGTTGGTCAGATTGCGCGCGAACCCGGCAATCTCGAACCGTTCGTCGGCAAAGGAAATGCCGGCGCGCAGATTGACCAGGGTTACCGCTGCCTGACTGGTCAGGATATTATTCGGGGCTTCGAAATATACCCGGCTGCGATGGGTGACCGATGGCGTGGCGAATATGCGGGTGCTGTCGTTGACCGGATAATCCACCGTGAATCCGCCCGCTGCCTGCACTTCCGGCTGGAGACGAAAGCGCGAACCGGCGAGATTGCCGTTGCCGGGCTTGTCGTCAATACCGCCATCAATATAGCCGATATTGGCGAACAGGTTCAACCAGTCCGCCGCGCGTATATTGACTTCGGCCTCAACCCCGAAATTGGTCGCGCTGCCGGCGCTGAGGGTCGTCGTCGTGCCCGGATTGGCCGGGTCATTGATCGTGACCTGAAAATTATCATAGGCTTGGTAATAGACGCCCAGCGAACCGGATACCGGGCCAACCGCCCCTTTCAGGCCGACCTCGTAATTCCATACAATTTCCGGTGCGATATCAGTGAAATTTCCGACTGGTCCGGTCGGAGTGCTGGTTGCACCGGCGTTCACAGTGGCCGAGCGACGCCCCTTGGAGACCGTGGCAAAGCCGTTAATTTCGTCGGAGAAGCGGTAGAGGATGTTGAAACGCGGCAAGACGGCCGAAAAACTGTCCTCGGTGCGGAATGTTTGCCCAGCCGTGTCGGTGATCGGAAAGGGCGGGGCACCGGTAAAGAAGGAACCCGGCGCGGTCGCGCGGTAGCCCGAGCGGCGCTTTTCGATCAGCACGCGGACACCGGCGGTCAGCTCGAGGCTGGGGGTCGGTATCCATGTGCCGTCGGCGAAGACCGAATAGCTGTCATTCTTGCCGAGATTTTCAAACACCGCCTGATAGGGGACGGTGCCGACCGCACCGCCCGTCAGCGCCTTGATTGCATCGCCAGCGGGTACGCCGTTGCTATCGACGCAAGGCACGCCCGGCACAACGATTCCGGCGAGACACTGGAAATAGGTGACTTCGTCGGTGGAGAACGGCACTCGCTGGTTGCTGTCCTCGCGGAACAGGTTCCAGCCAAAGCTCCCCCGGAATGTATCGCTATTATAGGCAAAGCGGGTTTCGTGGCTGCCTTGCTCGCCATTGGCGTCCTCGGCAAATTCCAGGAAGAAAGCGGCTGAGCCATCGGCGTCGAACACTTCGTTGCTGTTAAACTTGCGATAACCGTTGACCGTTGTGATCGTCCAGTCATCGGCAATGTCCCAGCTCATCGTCAGATTGGCGTCATAAACATCGCGGGTCAGGCCGAGATCGGCATCTCCGAGGACAGCGGCAGAGAAAGGCGAGCCGCGCATGTCGGCGACGCCAAACGGATCGGCCGGTCCGGCGCTGGTCGGCAGCGTGCCGGAGATAAACGGCGTGCCCGAATTGCGCTGGCGATCATAGGTCAGAATCAGGTCGGCGGTGAAATCGCTGCTCGGCGTGAAGCGAAAGGATGCGCGCGCACCCAGCTGATCCTGTGCATAGAGGTCATCCTGGTTTGGGGCCAGATTGGTGACATAGCCGTCCCGCTTTTTATAGGCACCGGCGAGCCGCACCGCGACGGTATCATTCCCGGCGTTGAGATGGCCGCTCAGCGTATAGGCGTCAAAATTGCCGTAGCTGGCGGAAATTTCGCCGGACAGGCCGGGTTCCGGCCGAGCAGAAATGATGCTGATGGCGCCGACCGCAGAGGCAGTGCCGAACAAAGTCGCCTGCGGGCCCTTGATCACCTCGACCCGGTCGATGTCATAGAGGTCCTGATAGGAACCGCGCGAGCGCGAAATGTCGACACCGTTATAATAGAGCGTCACGCGCGCCGCCTGCTGCGCCGATCCGCTGTCCGAGGTGATGCCGCGAATGACAACACCGGGATTGTTGGCGCTCTGCTCCTGAATATTCAGGCCGGGGACATAGTTGGACAGCTCGTCAAGATCCGAAACGCCGAGCTGCTTCATCCGCTCGCCGCTATTGGCCGAGATGGTGATCGGCACGTCGGTCGATTTCTGCTCGATCTTCTGCGCGGTGACGATGATGACATTGTCATCGGTCTCTTCGGCGGCGTCATCGGTACCGGCCTGGGCAGCGGCCGGAGCCGTTCCGGCTATAAACAGAGCGGAAGCGAGCGCCACAAGCGAGGTGCGGGAGAGGGCGGCGGGAGAGAGTTTCAACATGGAAGGAATCAGCCTTTATTATGTGCGACACTGGAATGGATGGTGCAGTGCAGCAAAGTTGTGACGGGCTGACGGGTATTGGATGACATTTCGGATAATATTGTGCGACACTCTTGTGACGGCTGGCATTGCGGAGGGTGCTGCAGCTCCTCGTCATCCCGAACTCGTTTCAGAATCCCTCCAGAGAGCGCACCGATGCTCGAGATTCCGAGCCGGAAGCCACCGAAGGTAAGCCGGTTCAGACTGACGATACGGTTGGGGTGACGGGCACGAAAAGCAACCTTTTCGGCTCCAATGCGTTAAATATTTGAACAACCAAAAGGAATGTCCATTGAGCATGCTAAGCTTTCCAGAAGATACATTTGTCGTCATTGCCACGGGCGAGGAGGCCAAGACCTTTCGCGTAAAGGGCGGTTCACTCGAACATGACGGCGACTGGACCCCCGGCCATCTGGCCGACGACGGCCCCTCGGGTAAATCGCCGCCCGAGCAGTCGGCAAAAGACAGCATGGAAGCGACCTTCTCCAAGCAAATCGCCGAGCGCCTGTATGACCAGTCGCACCAAGGCGGTTTCGAGCGGCTGATCCTGGTGGCCGATCCGGGTACGCTGGGCGAGATACGCCCGCTGCTGCACCAGGAGGTGAGCGACAAGATCGTGCTGGAACAGGCGAAAACGCTGATCAACTCGCCGGTTGGGGATATCGAGAAGTCGATTTGTCATTAGAGCGGGTTTGCCCGGATGGCGGCATTTATGGTGCGGTCCGGCGCGCGCGGATTGCAGATATTCAAAAAGAGGCACCGGTGTTTTTCCCCCGGCGCTTTGCGTGGAGGGGGATGGGGTAGCAGAGCCTGGAATCACGTGAAGCGCTCTCTGCAGGGATATCGGGTTGAACGGCACCAGGCTGCCGCGCGCCATATTCCTTGTCATCGCGTCAATCGAAGCGGTTCCCGTTTGCCCCCGGCTATGTCAGAGACTCTGTTCCCGGGGCGCTCTAATTGGGGATTTTTCATGAAAAACTTCTGGCGATCCTGTCTTGTGGCCACGGTTCTAGCGCTTGCTTCAGCCGGACCTGCCCATGCGGCGATGTCGAGGGACGCGGGATCGGACGCTGACTGTACCATCTCGCTCATGATGCTGACGGAACAGGCGGAAGCCTCCGACAAAGATGCCATTGCGACCATGGCGCTATATTATTTCGGGCGACTGGGCGGAGAAGGGCAGGCGAATGCGACCTATTTGAGTTCACGAATGGATCGCTTCGCTGCCGAGCCGGAATTTTATCTGGCGAAATCCCAGCAATGCACGACCGACTTTGAAGCCGAGACGCTGATCCTGGAACAGCTGGAAACATGGTTGACGAACTGACGGGTCGAGCTGTCGGCGCCAGTTTGGAAGCTTGGCAGTCATGCGTTTGCAGCGCTTGGGGGCTGCTGCGCACATCCATTCGATCCGTAACCCTTGACCCAAACCCGAATCCCGTCTAAGGGCCGCGCTTCCGCTGCATCGGGCTCTGCTCGACGCCGCAGAAAACTTACATAGGCAAAACACTTATGGCGCTTTGGCCATGAGAGTAACCCTAGTTTATCTAGATCCAATAAGGTGAAGACTTTATGCCAACGATTAACCAGCTCGTCCGTAAAGGGCGGGTGCCCCAGAAGACGAAGTCCAAGGTGCCAGCCATGGAAGCTAACCCACAGAAGCGTGGCGTTTGCACCCGTGTCTATACAACGACTCCGAAGAAACCAAACTCCGCTCTGCGTAAAGTTGCCAAGGTTCGCCTGACCAACCAGCGCGAGGTCATCAGCTATATTCCCGGTGAAGGCCACAACCTTCAGGAGCATAGTGTTGTCCTGATCCGCGGCGGCCGTGTGCGCGACCTTCCCGGTGTGCGTTACCACGTTCTGCGCGGCGTTCTCGACACCCAGGGTGTCAAGGACCGCAAGCAGAGCCGTTCGAAATATGGCGCCAAGCGTCCTAAATAATTCAGTTTCGGAGTTATAAGATATGTCACGTCGTCGTCGTCCCGAAAAACGGGTCATTTTGCCCGATCCGAAATTCAAGGATCTGGTGCTTTCGAAATTCATGAACAACCTGATGATGGATGGAAAAAAATCCACCGCAGAACGGATTGTTTATGGTGCATTTGACAGCGTTGAAGCCAAAGCGAAAAAAGATCCGCTTCAACTGTTTCATGATGCATTGAACAACATCAAGCCGGGCATCGAAGTGCGCAGCCGCCGTGTCGGTGGTGCGACCTATCAGGTTCCCGTCGAAGTGCGTCCCGAACGTGCGCAGGCTCTGGCGATCCGCTGGATGATTGCCGCCGCTCGCGGTCGCAGCGAAACCACAATGGCAGCGCGTCTGTCGGGTGAAATTCTTGACGCTTCCAACAATCGCGGCAACGCGGTGAAGAAGCGGGAAGATGCGCACAAGATGGCTGAAGCCAACCGCGCCTTCGCTCACTACCGCTGGTAGGTAAATATTATTGGCCGTAGCGGTGACCTGCCGGGTCGCCGCTACGGTGAAATAACTGATAGATTAGACCATCACAGGGCTGGCATTGTTCAGCCCATTTCACTATAGGGCGGCCAGAATTTGGTTCCCCACATACTGGAGTAAAGACTATGGCACGCAGCCATCCGCTCGAACGATATCGCAATATCGGCATTATGGCCCATATTGACGCTGGTAAAACAACGACCACCGAACGTATTCTTTATTATACGGGCAAGTCCTACAAGATCGGCGAAGTGCATGATGGCGCGGCGACGATGGACTGGATGGAGCAAGAGCAGGAGCGTGGTATTACCATTACCTCTGCTGCGACCACCTGTTTCTGGAATGCTGAAGACCGCAAGGGCCCTGAGCACCGGATCAATATCATCGACACCCCGGGCCACGTTGACTTCACCATTGAAGTCGAGCGGAGCTTGCGTGTGCTCGATGGCGCGGTTGCCTGTTTTGATGGCGTAGCCGGCGTTGAGCCACAGTCTGAAACCGTATGGCGTCAGGCAGACAAATATAAAGTGCCGCGGATGTGCTTCATCAACAAGCTCGACCGCACCGGCGCCAACTTCAAATTCTGTGTCGATTCGATCGTGGAGCGTCTCGGCGCTACGCCTGCCGTTCTTTATCTTCCTATCGGTATCGAAGCTGATCTGGTCGGTCTGGTTGACCTCGTCAATCAGCGTTCGATTACCTGGAAGAACGAAGATCTCGGCGCTGAATATACTTATGGTGAAATTCCTGCGGATATGGCTGACGAAGCGGCTGAATATCGCGAAAAGCTGATCGAGCTTGCTGTCGAGCAGGACGATGATGTCATGGAGCAATATCTCGAAGGCAACGAGCCTGATGTTGCAACGCTCAAGAAGCTGATCCGCAAGGGCACGCTGAACCAGAGCTTCGTTCCCGTGCTTTGCGGCTCGGCGTTCAAGAACAAGGGTGTTCAGCCTTTGCTCGACGCGGTTGTCGACTATATGCCAAGCCCGCTCGACGTTCCTGCCATTAAGGGCGTGAAGCTGGACGGCGAAACCGAAGACACGCGGCCATCGTCCGATGATGAGCCATTTGCCGCGCTCGCGTTCAAGGTCATGAACGATCCATTCGTGGGTACGCTGACCTTCTGCCGAATCTATTCCGGCAAGCTGGAAAAGGGCACGTTGCTGAACTCGGTCAAGGACAAGAAGGAAAAAGTCGGCCGTATCCTCGAAATGCACTCCAATGACCGCAAGGACATTGAAGAGGCGTTCGCGGGCGACATTGTTGCTCTGGCGGGTATGAAGACGACGACTACCGGCGATACGCTGTGTGACGCGGCTCATCCCATCATCCTCGAGCGCATGGAATTCCCCGAGCCGGTGATCGAGCTTTCGGTGGAACCAAAGACCAAGGCTGACCAGGAGAAAATGGGCGTCGCCCTGAACCGCCTGGCTGCTGAAGATCCATCCTTCCGGGTGACGACTGACCACGAATCGGGCCAGACGATCATCAAGGGCATGGGCGAGCTGCACCTCGACATTCTTGTCGATCGCATGCGGCGCGAATTCAAGGTCGAGGCCAATGTCGGTGCGCCGCAGGTGGCTTATCGAGAATCGCTCGGCAAGGCTGTCGATATTGATTATACGCATAAGAAACAGTCTGGCGGTTCCGGTCAGTTTGCGCGTATCAAGTTTGAAGTCACTCCCGGCGAACGTGGTTCCGGCATCACCTTTGAAGATGAAATCAAGGGCGGTAATATTCCGAAAGAATATATCCCTTCGGTTGAAAAGGGCATGCGCGAAACCGCTGATACCGGCTCCCTGATTGGCTTCCCGATCATCGACTTCAACATCCGTGTCTATGACGGTGCCTATCATGATGTTGACAGTTCGGCGCTGGCCTTTGAAATCGCGGCGCGTGCAGCAATGCGCGAAGCCGCACAGAAATCCGGCATCAAGCTGCTTGAACCGATCATGAAGGTTGAAGTTATTACCCCGGAAGAATATCTGGGTGACGTGATCGGCGATCTTAACTCCCGCCGTGGTCAGATCCAGGGTACGGATACGCGCGGTATCGCTCAGGCTGTAGACGCCATGGTGCCGCTGGCCAACATGTTCGGTTATGTGAACGAGCTGCGTTCCTTCAGTCAGGGACGTGCGCAATATTCGATGCAATTCTCTCACTATGAGGAAGTGCCGAGTAACGTGGCCGAAGAGATCAAGGAGAAAATGGCCTAACCGCCACTCCTTTTCGAGGTAACGCGCTTTCCTTTTGCGCAGGTCCGGCGGGAAATCCGTCAGACCGGCAAAAGGGTGTTGACAGAATTAGAGAGTCTCGCCAAAGCGCGGCGCAGACTATCAAGACGATAGAAAATCAGAGGTAATATAAAATGGCTAAAGAGAAGTTTGAGCGCAACAAGCCGCACTGCAACATTGGCACCATCGGTCACGTTGACCATGGCAAGACGACGTTGACTGCGGCGATCACCAAGGTTCTTGCTGAATCAACTGGCGGTACCGCTGTTGACTTCGCAAACATCGACAAGGCTCCTGAAGAGCGTGAGCGCGGCATCACCATTTCGACGGCACACGTTGAATATGAAACCGAAGCTCGCCACTATGCACACGTCGATTGCCCAGGCCACGCTGACTATGTGAAGAACATGATCACCGGCGCTGCGCAGATGGATGGTGCTATCCTCGTGGTTAACGCTGCCGACGGTCCAATGCCACAGACCCGTGAGCACATCCTGCTTGCCCGTCAGGTTGGTGTTCCTGCTCTGGTTGTGTTCATGAACAAGGTTGATCAGGTTGACGACGAAGAGTTGCTCGAGCTGGTTGAAATGGAAATCCGCGAACTTCTGTCTTCTTATGATTTTGACGGCGACAATATTCCAATCGTTGCGGGTTCTGCTCTCGCTGCGCTTGAAGGCCGTGACGACGAAATCGGCAAGAACAAGATTCTTGAACTGATGAAAGCGGTTGATGAATATATTCCTCAGCCAGAACGTCCGGTTGACCAGCCGTTCCTGATGCCAATCGAGGACGTGTTCTCGATTTCCGGTCGTGGTACGGTTGTTACCGGCCGTGTTGAAACCGGCATCGTGAATGTTGGTGACGAAGTTGAAATCGTCGGTATCAAGGATACCACGAAGACCACCGTTACCGGTGTGGAAATGTTCCGCAAGTTGCTCGACTCCGGTCAGGCTGGCGACAACATCGGCGCGTTGATCCGCGGCATCGACCGTGAGTCGGTTGAGCGTGGCCAGGTTCTCTGCAAGCCCGGTTCGATCACTCCGCACACCGAATTCTCGGCTGAAGTTTATGTGTTGTCGAAAGACGAAGGTGGCCGTCATACGCCATTCTTTGCCAACTATCGGCCACAGTTCTACTTCCGTACGACTGACGTAACCGGCGAAGTGATCCTTCCAGAAGGCACTGAAATGGTTATGCCTGGTGACAACGTGACAATCGGCGTCAAGCTGATTGCTCCAATCGCCATGGATCCCGGCTTGCGCTTCGCTATTCGCGAAGGTGGACGCACCGTTGGATCAGGGGTTGTCAGCAACGTAACAAAGTAATATAGAAACGCCTCGCTGCCCGGATCGGTGATTCGGGCAGCCAGTATTCTCGCCGCTCCGGCCTTTTTCGTTAGAAAATCGGGGCGGTTTATTTTTGGCTCTTTGACATTGGTAACAGGTACATGGAAACGCAGAATATTCGCATTCGCTTGAAGGCATTTGACCATCGGGTTTTAGATCAAGCAACTGGTGATATCGCTGAAACTGCACGCCGCACTGGCGCGCTCATCCGTGGTCCTATTCCAATGCCAACGCGCATCGAAAAATTCACCGTTAACCGCGGACCTCACGTGGACAAGAAGTCCCGCGAGCAGTTCGAGGTTCGGACCTACAAAAGGTTGCTCGATATCGTGCAGCCTACGCCGCAGACTGTTGATGCTTTGATGAAGCTCGACCTTGCTGCCGGTGTCAATGTCGAGATCAAGCTGGCCTGAGCCATTTGATCGAAGGTTTCTGTTTTTTGCAGAAATCCAGACGAACAAGGGATACCGCCGGTTTTTACCGGGCAGCGTCCCCCGTCTCGTTCCGGAGTTTTCGGAACAATTACAGCCCGGACGGGGTGATGCATTACAATTTGGGTTGGCACGCCGGGCGAAATGGTTCGTTCGGCCTCTGTGAAGGAGATTGGTCGTGCGTACAGGCGTGATCGCGAAGAAAATGGGGATGACCCGCTTGTTTCAGGAAGACGGTCGGCATGTGCCGGTTACCGTTCTTTCGCTGGAAGAATGTCAGGTTGTTGGGGCCCGGAATCAAGAACGTGACGGCTATTTTGCTGTTCAGCTTGGTGCAGGTGCCCGCAAAGCGAAAAATGTGAACAAACCGCAGCGTGAAGCTTTTGCCAAGGCAGAAGTTGAGCCAAAGGCGCGGGTTGCCGAATTCCGGGTTGATAGCGAAGATGCTTTGCTCCCGATCGGTGCGACCGTAACCGCTGATCACTTCATTGCTGGCCAGATGGTCGATATCCAGGGCGTGACCCAGGGTAAGGGCTTTGCCGGTGCGATGAAGCGTTGGGGTTTCGGTGGTATGCGTGCAACGCACGGCGTATCCATCTCTCACCGTGCGCATGGTTCGACTGGTCAAAACCAGGATCCGGGCAAGGTGTTCAAAGGCAAGAAGATGGCCGGCCATATGGGCGCGCGCAATCGCACCCAGCAAAATCTGGAAATCGTTCGTACAGACGCCGCTCGCGGCTTGATCTTTGTCCGCGGTAGCGTTCCTGGTTCAAAAGGCGGTTGGTTGCTGGTTAAGGATGCCGTGAAAGTCGCTCTTCCTGAAGGAGTTCCATTCCCTGGTGCCATGCGCCGCAATGCCGATGAAACGGCAACGGAAGATGCGCCAGCGGGAATGATTGAAGCGAATGCTGAAATCGAAGCGCCTGTTGCTGAGGCTCCTGCAGAAACGCCGGCTGAAGAGAAATCTGATGCTGCAGATGACGCAGGGAAGGAGGGCTAAGCCATGAAATTGAAAGTGATAACCCTCGACGCCAAAGCCAAGGGCGACATCGAATTGAACGATGACGTGTTCGGCCTGGAGGCGCGTGCAGATATTCTTCACCGTGTCGTCAATTGGCAGCGTGAAAAAGCGCGCGGAACGGCTCGTCCGACTCGTGAGCGTTCAGATATTGCTCGCACCGGCAAGAAGTTCGGTAACCAGAAGGGTGGTGGTACCGCTCGTCATGGTGACCGTCGTGCTCCTATTTTCATTGGTGGTGGTAAAGCCCACGGTGCCCGCAAGCGCGACTTCAACCCATCGCTGAACAAGAAGGTTCGTGCATTGGGTCTGAAAATGGCTCTGAGCGACAAGGCTAAGAACGACAATTTGATCGTGCTCGAGAATATTGAACTGAAGGATGCCAAAACAAAGGCGCTTCTGGCCAATATCGCGAAGCTCGGTTTTGGCAAGTCGGCGCTGATCATGGACGGAGATGCGGTGAATGAAGCTTTTGCGAAAGCTTCGAACAACATCCCGCGCGTCAATGTGATGCCAGCTGCTGGTGCCAATGTTTATGACATTTTGAACCATGAAACCCTGGTGCTGACGCGCGCAGCGGTAGAAAAGCTGGAGGCGCGCTTCAATGGCTAAAAAAGAAGCTGTCGATATTCGTCATT
>NZ_JBLWTY010000009.1:0-56215 GCF_048269915.1 Parasphingorhabdus sp. | reverse complement strand
TGGAGTGCATAATGCGAGTCATATTTTGTAGCAACAATATGCCCTTTAGCTTACTTATTAAACTTGTAACTTGGTCACAGTGGCATCATTGCGGTGTCGTCATAACCGAGCAAGGCATTGATTATGTTATACACGCCAAGGCATCTAAAGGGGTAATAAAAGAACCATTAAGTAAGGTTCAAATAGATTATCCAAACCATGAAATTCGCATAATGAATGGCAAAGCTAATAATGCAAAAGATTTATTAGGTTGTGACTATGACTTTGGTGGCGCTTTTGGTCATTATTTTGGTGCATGGAATGACTCCCAGAAATGGTTTTGTTCTGAGCTTGTCGCATACTGTTTAGAGTTTGTTAATGTCGACTACCTTGGGCGATTTACGCCGCAAAGATGTTTTGAATTGAGTTTTGAAAATGAATAATGGTTATTTAACTTTTAAAGCCGTACCTGCCTTTAATTTATAGTTTTTGAATTAAGTACGGTCAAAAGACAACTCTTATGAACTTTTAGTTAGACAGTTAGAAAAGATAAAACTTACAAAGACACCTCCCTTCAATAATAAATTAAGACCAACTTATGCCTGCGATCACTGTTAAAACCTTTGCCGGTGAACGGCCTAAATTCGATCCTCGTTTACTTCCAAATGAATCTGCATCTATCGCATATGGTTGTCATTTTGATAATGGCAATCTGTCACCACTAAAAAGCCCAGCTTTGACCGGTATTGCGGTACTTCAAACAGCAAAGACAATTTACCAATACTTACATGAATACTGGTTCGCGTGGGATAAGCACGTTCATGCAGTACCAAGTCCTATCGCTGATGATCCGTGGCAACGTGTGTATTTTACTGGTGATGGATACCCGAAAGTAACAAATAATGAAATATTCAGCGGTTCAAATATGCCTGCAGCATCTTACCGGTTAGGCTTGCAAGCGCCAGAAGTGCCAATTATAGCTTCTGTAACTGAGGGCGTTGACGAAAACGCAGATGGTGCAAGCATTGATCCTAACGATGATGAAACAAGGTATTACACTCATACATTTGTCACTGCAGCAGGTGAGGAAGGACCACCTGGTGAAGCATCACAAAGGGTTGAAATTAAATATCCAGATGAAGATAGCACCTATGTAACGCTGGTATTTTCTCCGCCGAACGTGAACGCATCAAACATAACACATAGACGTATTTATAGAACGGCAACCGGAGGCGGCTCAGCTGATTATTTATTTGTGGCTGAAATACCAATCTCTCAAAACGCTTTCACTGATGATATTCAAGGAGATGAATTAGGCGCGTCACTTGATACCTACGACTATGAAATGCCACACGAAGATATGATTGGATTAACGTCAATGGCTAATGGCATACTTGCTGGTTTTTTTGGTAGCACAGTTTGCTTTAGTGAGGCGTACTTGCCTTATGCATGGCCGAGTGATTATCAGCAGACTACAGAGCATGACATTGTAACAGTTGCTGCGCTTGGCAATACATTGGCGGTACTCACTAAAGGTTACCCGTACTTGTTCAGTGGTATCACGCCTAGTGCAATGGCTGGTCAAAAATTGGAATTTAATCAAGCGTGCGTAAGTGGGCGATCAGCAGTCATTGTTAATGGCTCGCTGATATATGCAAGTCCAGATGGTTTAATTTCATTGTCAACAAGCGGCCTTAGCATGCTGACCAATCAAATAATTACTCGCGAACAATGGCAGGAGTACGCTCCTCAAACAATAGAAGCATATCACCAAGAAGGGCGCTACCTCGCGTTCTACGGAGAAAATTTAGACAAAGGTTTTATATTCGATCCAAACACAGGTGACTTTCGGCATTTTACAGCAACCGCAGACTGTGGCTTTAACAGCTTAGTTGATGATGCGTTATATACATGCCAAGGCGGTAACCTAAGCAAATGGGAGTCTAGTCCCTCTGTTATGAGTTATCAGTGGCGGTCTAAGGACTTTGAAGCACAAGACATAAGCTTTGCTTGTGGCATGGTTAAAGGCGTTAACGTTAACCAATCAGGTTTACGTATTTTTGCTGACGAAATAGAAGTGCTGCACCTTGAGCCCGGTAAAATTCCTAGCGCTGCATTTAGGCTCCCCCCAACACGCGGCGATTCGTGGGCGTTTGAAGTGTACGGCAGCGGAATAATACACAGTGTATCAATTGCAACGACGATGCGTGAGGTTGTGGCTTAATGGCAAAGAATCTAAAAAGAAGTGATTTTCCTGGCATTGGCAGACAAAACGGAAAACAAACGCAAAGCGCTTTAGCTGAAAATATAGAGTTACTTACCGGGCAGCGTGGCGATGGACAAAACAGAGCTTTATTAGTTAAAGACCTAGTAAATCTTGACCAAATGAAAATAGCGGCTCTTCGGCAAAGTGCTACAAGTGGGAATACTAATGGAGGTGGCTTACCTATTACAGTCGGAGGCGTAGAGCGTCCTCATAAGCCCGTTAACCTTTCTGGTACTGGTGGTTTTACTTTCATCGCACTTACTTGGGATAGCCCAACATATCGCGGCCATGCTTATGCTGAAATTTGGCGAAGTGAAACCGACTCATTTAGCAGTGCTGTACTTATTGCGACAGAAGTAGCCGATGTATTTAGTGATTCAGTTAGTATGGGGGCTGAGTATTATTATTGGGTTCGCTTTGTAAATGTCGCAGATATGAAAGGGCCGACACAGGGCGCAGCTGGCTTGAAAGTGGTAACACAAGAATCAGCAGCTATGATTTTGGATGAAATTGGCGGCTTGATTGAAAAGTCACATCTAGGCGATTTCCTTACTTCAGCCATAGACTCTATCCCTGATATTGAAAACTTAATAGACAGTATAGTTTTAGAGGAAATACCTGGATTAAAAGTTGATATTGACCAATTTGAAATTGATATTGCTGAGTTACGCACCAATATCGATCAGTTTTTGATTGATATTCCTGAGTTAAGAACTGACATAAGCAATATTGAATTAACTACAATTCCAAATATCAATAACTCTATTACTGAACTAAATAGTGCAACTGATAGTGCAAAGGCTAATGCCGAGGAAGCAAAGCAAAGGGTCGAGTCAATAGAAATTAGCAACGAGGATCTAGCTAGACAATTAATAGATGCTGCGTTGATTAATGATGAAAACTGGCAAAACAATGCTATTAAGTTTATCGAATTTCAATCATCACTGGATGGTGTAAACGCCATAATTGAGGCTGAGTTTTTAACGAAAACAGAAGCAAACGAAGCGATTGCCGCAGCAGCCGAAACGATACGAGTTGAGATAGAAGAGCATGGCACATCATTAAGTGGTGATATATCTAATACGTATTATACAAAGGCTACCACTGACCAAGTTATTGCGTTTGCTACAGAGCAGCTAAAAGCTGAAATAGAGAACCCAAGTGGAGATAGCTTAGGTGCCCTTATTAACAGCGATTATTATACTAGTGTTGAGATTGACACTGCTATTTCTGCTTATGGCGTTCAACTCAAAGCACTGATTGAAGACCCAAACGGTGATAGCTTGGGCGCTACACTTCAAACAAATTACTACACCAAAACTGACACAGATAGCGCCCTAAGCCAGTTGACCACAAATCTTGAATCAGCCATTGAAATAGCAGGGCAAGAAACTGAGAGCAGTATACAAGCTACTTTAAATACACAGTTTTATACAATTTCTGAGACTGACAGTGCTATAAGCCAAGCGACGACACTGTTAAAGTCACAAATTGACGACGAGGTAAGTGCAGCGTTAACGAATGACTATTTTACACAAACACAGACTAACCAAGCGATAGCGGTATCATCGCAATTACTCAAAACAGAAATTGAAGATCCAGCAGGCAATAGCCTTGGGGCAACGCTCTTTGCTGATTACTTCACAAAGGCTGATACAGAAGAAGCTATATCGCGTTCAATATTCGAGTTGAACAGCCGTTTTGACCCTCTGGCCCAAGCTGTTATCGATAACGCTCTAGCTAATGATGAAGCAAATAGCAAACAACAGATAATAACGGCCAACATTCTACAGCAACAACAGGTCACTACTGACGAAGCTAGAGCTTTAGCTGAGTCATTAACAGTTATTGAGTCACAGTTCAATGACAGTAGTGCTCGCATAACAGAGTTAACTAAATCATTCTCAGACAGCCTAACAGCTAATGCACAAAACACGTTCCAATTACGTAGTGAAATAACCGAAAACAGAGCCTTCTTAGAGGTCAATTACCTTACCAAAGTTGACACAGAAGAAGCTATCAGCCAAGCAGAAACTCGACTGCAATCAAGTATAAATGATGCAAGCGCTGACATTTATCAAAACTTCTACACTAAAACGCAATCAGACAGCGCTATAAGTTCAGCGGTAACCGCATTACGGTCTGATGTTGAAAGTGATATAGGGCAAATCAACGCAGGCTTAGACCAAAACTATTACACTAAGACTGAAACTGACAATGCAATCTCGCATGCTGATCAATTACTAAAAGCCACCATTGAAAATCCTAATGGTGAAAGTGTCGGCGCTACTTTGTATAATTCATACTACACAAAGGTAGCGACTGACAGTGCGATAAGCGACGCAACCACTGCATTAAATTCAACTCTTAGCCAATTAGTTGCTGATGGTGATCAGGGTGTTATTGATGAAATAAGCGCTGATTTACAAGTCAACTATTACACCAAGACAACAACTGATCAGGCGATAGCTGATGCAACAACACATTTACAGTCAAGTATTGATGATGTAAGTGCTGATTTATATGAAAACTTTTTCACTAAGTCACAAACCAACAGTGCTATAACAAATGCGACAACCGCGCTAAGCTCTTCACTGACTCAAGACATTGAAGATGGTGATCAGGGCGTTAAGGACGAAATAAACGCAGACTTACAAGTTAATTATTCAACTACGGCAGAAATAAACACAGCCATTAGCCAAGCAACCACTGCGTTAAAAAGTGAAATAGAAGATCTGGAAGGTAATAGCGTAGGCGCTACGCTTTTTAATGACTACCAAACAAAAGTTGATACTGAGCAAGCCCTCTCTAAGGCAAGCCAACAGTTACGGGCGGAATACCAGCCCAACGCAGAAGCAATAATCGAAAATGCGTTAGCGAATGACTTAGGGCAAGAGAGGAGGACACTAGTAGAAGCAGATTTAATTTTAAATCAACAAGTGCTCGCTAATGAACAGCAAGCATTAGCTGAGTCTATTTTCGCGCTAAATACGGAATTAGATGATAGCAAGGCTGGCTTATATCAACTTCAAACAGCATTTGCCACCAAAACGCAGGCAACAGCACAGGACATATTGAAACTTGATAGCAGTGTTGGCGATGTTAAAGCTGATTTAATAAATAACTATTTTACAAGCGCAGACGTTAACGAAGCCATTGCAAGTGCCGATACTGCGCTAAGGGCCATTATTGAAAATCCCGAAGGTACTAGCGTAGGAGCAAACCTACAAACGAACTACTACACGAAAGCTGCAGCTGATAGCGCTATTAGCTCAGCAACAACGCAATTGAAAAACGTAATCGAGGACCCAAGCGGAGACAGCATAGGTGCTGATTTATTTGTTAACTACTTAACAAAGGCAGAAACGAACGCTGCAATTAGCGAAGCTAAAACGCTTTTAAATTCGACTATTGATGATCTTGAATCAGACTTGCAGGTTAACTATTCAACCACAGTGGAAGTGGATGCAGCAATAAGCGAAGCATCAGAAGTTTTAAAATCTAACATCGATAGTAACCAAGCAATGCTGGTGTCTGATTATTACACGAAAGTTGCTACAGATGGCGCCATAAGCTCAGCAATCAATGCTCTTCAGTCTAGTTTTGATAGTGATATCGATTTGTTGGTGTCGGACTTACAAACCAATTATTACACAAAAACTGCTGCAGATAGTGCTATAAGCAATGCGACAACGCAATTAAAAAGCACCATAGAAGATCAGGCTGGTAGCAGCATAGGCGCGGATTTATATAACAACTACTACACAAAAACAGCAGCAAACAACGCTATTAGCACTGCAACAACAACGTTAAAATCACAAATTGAAGATACTAACGGTTCAAGCGTTGGCGCTAGCCTGCAAACACTTAGTCAAACAGTCGCGACAAACGAAGGTGTTTTTTCATCGCTTTGGGGAGTTAAAACGAATGTTAACGGCTTGCAGTCTAGTATTGGCCTTGTAAATGATGGTGTGGAACCTATATTTGCTGTGAAGGGCGCGAAGTTTGCTGTTATAACAGATCAAGATCCTACTAACTTAACTCCTGTATTTGCTGTTTCTGACGGCAAAACAGTTATAAATACGGCAGTAATTGACCAAGCATTTATTCAAAGCTTAGTTACCGATGAGTTGCTATCAAACCGTGTAGTTGTAGGCTCTCAGTTAAGCTCTCCATCTATAAACTATAATCCAAGTACGGGAGCAAGAAGTAACAATTTCTCGATTGATCCTAATGGTAATATGCTAGCTAAAAGCGCAACTCTTGAATCAGTCACTATAAAAGATAGTAGTGGCAATGTAGTTATGTCGTCTACAGGGGCTATACCATCATCTAAAGTGACAGGTCTAGGGACATTTGCGAGTAAAAACTCACTAAATTACAGTGAGTTAGGAGGGAAGCCCACACTTGGAACTCTAGCTGCAAAAAACTCACTCTCTTTCAATGAGCTAACAGGCTACCTTGACTATGACGAAATAACGGGGAAACCCGTACTAGGTCCGTTTGCAGGACTTAGTAAAATCCTGAGCTCAAATGTTAGTACATATATTGCAAATGGTGCGATTGGCAGTGCTCAAATAGATCAGGCTTATATCAACACTTTGTTTGGTAATAATGCCAGTTTCTATGGAACTGTTTACGCTGCTAACATAGAAGGTGATGTAACTGATCTAAGGGTTAAGACATCATCTAATGTTAACGCTACAACTCATAGCCAAGAATACACGGTGATCAGTTTTACGATAGCAAGCTTGCCATTTGCCCGAAGTGTTACAGTAAGTGGAATTAAGATAATTGGTAGCCATGGTTTTAGTGCGGCACCAGAAGCTGAGGTATTGTTATATGTATCAGGCTTCAGCGGCGCACAAGATTCATACACGCATGCATTTAGTGGTGATGATGGAACGCGAACTGCGGTAACCAAAACATTAGCGGCAACAATACCAGCGAACTCTAGTAGAACAGTAACATTGAAAATCAAGAAGACATCAACGGAAGGAACGCAGACCGTTAACGCTCCGGCGCAAAGTATTATCTGTCAAACCTTCAAAGATGGATCAACGATTAGTTAATGGCAAAACCCCCCAATATAGGTTAGTATTTTTACATAATGGACAAATCGTATCTGCAGTGTGTGTCATGGGCCAACCACCGTGACCGGCTTAAAGAGCCAATAACGCGAATAGGTAACACGGCGAACGAACCCAACTTGTTCAATGAAATAGATAAAGCCTGCTCAAATGAGTGGGCTTTTTTGTTTGTGGCACCCGATGGCTTCGTTGTTTTGAGGCCGCGCTCACAAATGAAACATGAGTATATCCAAGTGTGCGTTGCTTCCTGTCATGGGGGCGATGCAATCAACCGGTATCTCTACCACATCATTCGCCTTGCCAAGTGTGGCCGGGCATCCTTCATAGAGTTTTCAACAGCACGCAAAGGTTTTAATAAAGTCGCACCGGCTTATGGTTGGCGTCGATTTTGTGTGCGTGACGGTTTAGTTGTCTGGCGGCATTTTTTAGAGGTTTGTAAAGCATGAGTAAATCAGGCGGGGATATAAAAGAGACTGAGTACGAGAAAGAGCTCGCAAAAGTCTATGCAGAAGAATGGGCCTATTACCAAGATAGCATAGTCCCATTTGAAAACATGGTTATTGATGACGCTAAAGAAGCGAACGATGACACTGTTTATTCAGATATTGCTGAAAGTGCAAACCTTGGCAGCCAAAAAGCATTCACTAATGCAAGAACAAATACCGCCACGAATTTAGCTGCGAGTGGTGTTAATCCAAATTCAGGTAAATTTAAAGGCACTTTAAGCGACTTAAGCGACAAGCAATCAGTTGTATCAAGTGACACCACAGCACGATCACAGGTAGCAGGCCAAGAACGCTATATAGACAAAATGAGCAATGTAATGGCAATGGGCCAAGGACAATCTCAAGAAGCGACAGCAACATTAACTGACATTGCACAAAGCTCACAGCGTAAAGCCTTCAATGATGCAAGCATCTCACAACAGCAAAGTGACAACTTACTTGGCGCAGCTGGTGCGATAGCGGGTGCTGGGGCTAGTTATTATAAGAACCAGCCTGCTGTAGACGCAAACAATGCCAACACAATCACCTATAACGCAACTACCAACAGTAGCTTGCTCGACGATAGCAATATCAACGCAACGAGAACAACTTAGGAGATAACATCATGGCAGATACACCAGCAACAACAGATGACCCATTTGATCTTTATGCCGTCGATTCAAGCCAAATACGCACAGGTCGCTATCAAGATGCGTTAGCAGATTTAACTCGCCAACAATTCGAAGATTACAAAAAGCGCTACCTCCCTGTGCAAGAAAAATTATTTTCGTTAGCAACGGATGATTCGCTATTAACAGAACAGCTTGAACGAAATCAGCAGAACATTGATAGCAACTTCAAGATTGCTAAAGAAAGCGAGGATCGGCAGCTAGCACGTTTTGGTGTTAGCCCATCAAACAGCAAGCAAGATAATAACAATAACAACCTGCTCAAAAGCCTCACAACGGCATCTGTGAATAATGAAACGCGCAGTTCAGTTGATGATCTGCAAAACAAAATACTAACCGGTCAAGGTGGCGCTACAAGCACGCTTGCAGATATAGGAAACGTCTAATGTCTTACTCAATTATGAACGCAGGCCAAAGCACTAAGGCCAAATCAACTCAGTCACTCAAAACGCTCTCAGATATGGAGCAAAACCGAGAAATAGCAAATGACCAAGCTGATCAGGCGAAAAAAAATTCGCAAATGAGCGGCACTGCAACCGGTGCAATGATTGGCACACAGATAATGCCAGGCTGGGGCACTGCTATTGGTGCTGTAATTGGTTTTGCTGCAGGTTCTTTATAAGGGGGCATTATGGCAGGCGCATTTGTAGACGGAGCATTAAAAGGCTTCAACATGATGGAGCGGCATCAAGCTCGCAAGTTTAACGAGCAACGTTTAACTGACTTAGATCAGCGCAACGAGGAGCGCTATCAGCAAGAGCAGGTTCGATTAGCTGATATTGACAAACAACGTCGAGCTGATCGAGCAGAGGATGTCGCTTTTCGCAACCAGCAAGCAGCGGACAACAAAGCATACCGAAAACAAACAAGGGAAGATGCCAACGAACAACGTGAATGGCAGCAAAATTACCAAATTCAACAAGATACTTGGAAAAAAGATCAAGGTGGTATAGCGCTAGGTTGGCAAGCTTTTCGTGAATACGGGGAAATACCAGAAGAATTAGAAGAAGTGTTTAAGCGAAACCCAACAAAAGATCCAAGGCGATATACAGACCCCGATTTACGCGCAAACGTTAAGCAACTGCATGGCATGCTGGGCGAAGCAATTAAAACAGGCCAGCTATCAAAAGTAAACGACCCCACATTCGTAAACCTTTTCAATACAGCATTTAAAGAGAAAATAAGCGCGTCAGTAGGTCAGTATGATGAAGCCGTTGGCTCAAAAATCGCTGACGTTAATTTTGCAGGCTTTGTTCCAACAGAACGCAAGGATGGCAGCGTGGCACTTCTTTTACAAGTGACGTATGAAAACGGCGCAAAAGAACAAAAGCCGATGACTAAAGGGCGCACGTCGCAGAGCGATGATCCTGTATTGACTTTTACACCTAAAGAGCTTGTTGGAACTGTCAACTCAGCAGCGACAATGGCAGATATGATGGAAAGGCCAGAATATTGGGACAAGATGGGTTCACAAATGGGCGTTAGCTTTGGCAGCAGAGGCGAATTGTCTAAAGCGAACTATCAAAAAAAGCTTAGTGCAATTCAAGATGATATGACCAAGGCATTTGCAAAAATACAGTCTGATAGCAGCCTGGGCGCAAGCGATGATGAAAGGCAGCAAGCTGTAGAGAGAGTTAAAAACATATATCTACAAAGAATAGAACAGCTTAATAAAGCTTACGGAATTAAGAGCAAAGATGCGCCAAAAGAAAAGAACCCAAAAACAGGTTCATCAAGCGGCAATAATGACGGTGCGGAAAAAGCAAAAGCAAAAAAAGAAAGTCTTGCAAACTCAATTTTAAATGGATCAGCAAGCCCTTCATCAGCGGGCCCAAGACAGCCAGATAATGGATTGGCGGAACCCGGCTTTATCAATGGGTTTAGAGATGGACTCGGCGGCATGTATAAAAATGAAGCAAAGCGAATTGATTATTCAGATATGTCTCACCTAGACAGCGTATTAACGCAGACCGGCCAAACTGTTGGCTCATTGCCTGGCACACTTGGCGATATTGGCGAGTACATAGGCGATAAAGCTATTACACCTACGCTAGATTGGCTAACCAAGAAACCTTCTGAGAAAAAATAAAGAGAACGAAATGGCCTATAATTATTTTGAAAAAACACCTGTAGAATCAGTCCCAGCAATTGAAAAGGAAAAGCAAAACGCTACCCTTAACGATGGACTTGCAGGTGATGCCGTAGACTCATTCCAAGCTGGTGCGCTTAGCGGTATGGGCGGTATATTTGATTTTGTTGGTGCAGAGGGGGTAGCTAAATCACTTTATGATTGGTCTGACGAACAGCAAAAAACAATGTCAGAAAGCGGCAGGGAGTCACTAAACAAACAATTCATAACCGAAGATGCTAATGGCGATATAGCTATTGGCGAGGGCATGAAGGACATTGATACGTGGATCTTAACAATGGCCAATGTTGCAGGCCAGTTTGCAAGCACAGCGGTCCCGGGCGGCGGAGCAGCAAGAGCAGTAACAAAGGTGGCGAGCTTAGGCAAAAAAGGAAGCAAGGCCGCAGACGCTATAGGCATGGGTGCTACAGGCGGCGCGGCTGGCACTGGTCAGGGCATGGAGCAAGCAAGGCAGGAAATACAAAATATGCCTGATGATGTGCTTGCTGATTCACCAATGTTTGTAGATGTACTAAGGGATATCCACTCAAAAAATCCAAGCCTTAGCGGCGCTGAAAAGTGGGATTTAGCAAAAGACGAAATTGCTAGACGTGTAGCTCAAGACGTAAGAACAGATCCCAAGGTGTTAGTTACAAATTTTGCAGCAAGCGCAATTGGCGATCCGGTAATTGGAAAGGCGTTAACCGGTGCCAGAATAGCGAAAAACGGTGCATTGGGAAGCGCCTTAAAGGGCTTTGCCACAGAGGGTGCAACAGAATCCTTGCAGGCTGGCGTACAGCAATACGGCATTAACGAAGCTATACAGCCGATTGACAACCGCGACCCAATGAAAGGCGTTGTAGCAGCAGGATTAAACGAGGGCTTAGCAGGCGGCGCATTTGGTGGCCTTGCGGGCGGCGCGGGCGGCATTGTCAATAAGTCCCAGGATAATAACAATAAGCCGAAAAATGAAAAGCTAGACAGTTACCAAAAGCAATCAGCAGAAGTTCTAAAGTCTGGCTATGCAGACATGGTCAACTCGGGCATGGATGAAGCCGAAGCAAAGGAAGCCATACGAGAACAGCAATACAATGCTGCTATCAAAAAAGGATTTACAGAAGAAGAAGCCAACGTAGCAGTCGCAAGAACAATGCGAGATATGTTCGCAGAATACAGCGACATAGCAGACATTGAGCCGGAACAAGCCATACCAGACGACAATGTAACGCCGCAATTCCAGCAGGACGACGCATTACAGCATGATCAAGGCGTTGATTATGACTCGCCAACAGCAGCGAGGAAGGCAGGCTTTGCGGAAACTGATAAGGCCGCCGGTCAGTTTGGTGATATGCTCACAAGCCCGGCGCAAGAGTCATTACGCGCACTAAATCAAGGTAATGGCGCGCCAAGCGTTGACGAGCGAGTAAAAGCAGCAGCATTTGATAAATCGCCTACACCGGACGATAGATTTAGCCCTATTAAGTACACCCATGAGGGAGAGCTATTAGGCCCCGAACAACAGGCGCAAGCGCCAGGCGTAGAAAAAGGGCCTATTGATGGTTTTACAGTGCCAGAGCAAGGCAAGCTGCCAACAACTGAGCAAACAAAAAACCGTCAAATGCGAGAGCAGGCACAAGCCGAGATTGACGCGCAAGCCAAAGGAATAGAACAAAAAGACATTATTTTTGGCGAAGATGGGCGACCACAGCAGCGAGCTCAAGAGCAAATAAAACAAGCTGGCAAAGACGCAGAAAACTTGTTGCCACACAAAGACATTGTTTTTGCAGGTGATCAAAGCGGCGTTAACGTGGCAAGAAACGGCTTGCCTTTTAAAACAAAACGCGATGCGCTATTAAGCAAAGAAGCGCGTGCCGCACGCAGAGCCGGACAAAAAACAAAAGCAATACCTTTTGATAATGGCTTTGGTTGGACCACTAAAGATAGCTCATTTAAATCCGCACCTAATACTGGTCCGGATTTAAGTGTGGAAAATCAGCAAACAGATGCCACCCTCACAAATGAAGGTAGCATGCCACAACAATCTGAAAGCATTGAAAAAGCAAACGAAAAACCAGCCGCTAACCTAGCCCAGCCTAAAGGCAAGCGATCAACGACTTTTACTCCGACAGGAAAGCAGATTGAAACAGAGTTTGCAATTTTTGACGCTAACGATCAAAGTCTTGTCACATCAAATGATAGCGCCGGAAACTCAAACCCTAACTATCCACAACACTTACAACCAAGAGATAGAACACGAGTATCATCGCTTGCGCAAATAAGCGAGATAGCAAACAAAATAGAACCGAGCAGATTAGGTGATTCGCAAGAAACAGATCGCGGCGCGCCTATTGTTAAATCTGGCAATGGTCGTGTATTGGCTATACGTCAAGCATACAAAAACGGAAAGGCAGAAAAGTATAAGCAATTCTTGATTGATAATGCTGAGCAGTTTGGTTTAAACAAGCAAGATATTGAAGCAATGGAAGCGCCTATTTTAACAAGAGAGCGGCTGACTGAGTTATCTCAAGACGAGCTTGTAAACTTTACCGTTGATAGCAATAGGCAAGCAGGTATAGAAAGAAGCCCCACAGAGCTTGCCTTAACAGATGCGTCTTTATTTACTGACGATGAATTAAAACTGCTAAACGTACCAGAAAACGGCAACATCTTAAGCAGTGACAATAAAGCATTTCTTAATTCGTTTGCTAATAAATTAGGCAATAATGAAGCTGCAAAATACAGACAGAGCGATGGAACATGGAACAGTCAATTTGCAGCAAGAGTGAATAATGCTATCTTTGCTAAAGCGTATGACTCGCCGGATCTTTTATCAGCAAGCAGTGAAGCTACCACAAAAGAGAGTGCAAACTTAATTAATGCGCTAGTTAACGGTGCCTCGAAAGTCGCAGCGTTAAAAGGCCCTGCCGACGGCGTAAGTGTTGGTAACGCTTTCGGCCAAGAGCTAGCGGAAACTGTTAGCAGCGCAGCGAACATGATCATTAAATCGCGCAGAGATAATTTATCAATAGACGATATGATCAGCCAGCAAGACGCATTTACAGATCGGGACGAAGAAGCGGAAGCCTTAGCTAAGCTGCTAAGTAAAAACATACGAAGCGCCAAGAAAATGAGCGCTATAATAAACAGTATCGCAGACGATATTGACGCAGCTCTCATTAATGCTGAGCAGGCCGATATATTTACTGGCGAAACGCAACCATTACCAAGCATGAGCGAGGTCTTAAGCAATGCACAACAACGATTCACGCAAGACAAACAAGACACCAGCAGAAACATGGGTGGCAGAAGCGCAACAGAAGCGCAACAGTCCAGCCAGACACAAGGCATGGCGTCAGATGCTAGCCAAGGCAGCAGAAGCGGCGGAGAAAACGCCGGAGTAACATCAAGCAAGCCGGAATCCGCAGATCAAGGTGGCGGCCCTGATATGTTTGGAGATAGTGAGTCACCTTTATTTGATCAAGAACCTAACGTTGTAAACTTTAAAGATTTAAAAACAGTAAAAGAACGAGTTGAAGCGTTTGCAAACCTTCAAGAAAACGACACAGTAATCGATCATCGTGGGAATAAAATTGGAACTGTATTCGCTAAGCCTAGAAAAAACTCGCGAGCTGTAAGAATACAAAAAGGCCCAGGTGATACAGATACATTTAATGTAGCAGCGCTTGCAGGCGGTGGTGCTGATACCGTTAGTGCGTTAGATAACTACAACAGCAATCAAGCAACCGTCAAGCAACCATCAAGCAAGCCTAAACCAGAGACAAAGCAGAAGCCAGAAAGCAAGCTGGATGCGGCAGAAGAAAAGCTTAACGATGAGTTGCAAGACCTATTTGGCGAGCTTAAAGAAGCGTTTAACGAGCAGAAAGGCCGCCTAAACTCAGGCATTGATCCGAAAATAGCATTTATTGTGTCAAAAATTGGCGCGGTACTCGCGGCAAAAGGTATTGTTAAGTTTGCTAAGTGGGCTAAGCAATTAACAAAGCTAGCTAAAGCAAACGGCATTGAGCAGAACCAATTAAAGCCCTACCTAAAATCTGCTTACGCTTCAATATCAGCTGATCCAGTACGATACAATGTAACTGATGAAGTTGCCGATACCATGGATGCACCGAGAGAAATTAGAGCCCTAGACGTTGATGCTATTTTATCGGAAGAAGTAAGCACTAACGAAAGCAAGGCCGAAGAAGCGACTAACGAAAGCACTGAAAACAAACCTTCTCTTTATATTGATGCCTACAAAAGCTCATTCATAGTTAAAGGAGATACAAAGCCACATAAAGATGAATTAGGTAAAAAAGGTCTAGGCGGTATATGGCATAGGCAGCAACAAGGTTGGATGTTCCCTCCTTCAAGACGCGGCGAAGTTGAAGCATGGATAAAATCAGTTACGGGCGAGTCGGTTGCTAATGAAAGCGTGAGCAAGGATAGTCTTGAAGGGCTTATTCAAGATAATTTAGCTAGCATTAATGACAATAGAGCGCTTAAAAATTTAGTGTCTCAGTATCACGATATTAGCACTGGCGAAGTAACTGACGCGCAAATGAAAGAAGCGCAAGAAATTGTTGAACTTGCATTAGTTAAAGAAGCGCAGGCGATTGTAAGAGAGGGAGCAAACCCAAAAGACACTTACGAAAAGCTAGTTTCTCTATACAAAAACCAGCCTAATTTAACGGTCCGCTCAAGTACCAGTATGAAAAATCAGGCGTATAGTACGCCGGCACCGCTTGCTTACCTATCTTCTAATCTGGCTGGAATACAAGAGGACACAACGGTTTATGAGCCAACAGCCGGCAACGGCATGTTGCTTATTGGTGCTAGCCAAGATAATGCCATAGTAAATGAGCTGAACGATTTAAGAGTAAAACAATTGCGCGCCCAAGGTTACAAAGTCACACAAAAAGACGCGACTAACTTTGTGCCAGATGAAAAAGTTGACTCTGCAATAATGAACCCGCCTTTTGGCAAGCTTGACCAAGTTGTTGAATATGATGGCTATAAAATAAAATCAATTGATCACTTGATAGCAGCAAAAGCGCTTGAGGCTATAGACGATAACGGCAAAGCTTCTATAATTATTGGTGCAAGCAAAGAGCCAGGCGTTATTGGCGCAGCTGATCGCGTGTTTTTCAATTGGCTTTATTCAAACTATAATGTGGCGGATCACTTTGAAGTGTCAGGCGATTTATATTCACGACAAGGCGCAGGCTGGCCAGTACGTGTTATAACTGTAAATGGCAGACAAGAAAGTAATAAATTTAGCCCTAAATCGGGCAGTATAGAGCGCGTAAATTCGTGGGATGAACTATATGAAAGATACAACGAAGCTATGGCAGCCGCAAGGCGACCTATTGACAGAGACAGCGATACAAGCGCTAACAGTGGCAGCATCGACACAATTTTCACCCCGTCAGTTAGAGGGGAGAATACAAGCTCGATTTCAGGAACTAATAGCGGAGGACGAACAGGGAGCGGTACGCGCGATACAGTCGTCAATGATGGCTCAAGAGGTGGACGCGGTAATGGAGGCACCAAGCTCGATAGCAATGCAAATAATGCAAACGGAGCTAGTGGGAACAATACTAAGCCAAGTGGAGTCGATCAAACCGTCACAAATGGAAGTGAGCGAGTACCAAGAAATGACAGCACCGGCACTGATCGAAATGATGGACGCGAGTCTGTAGCTACAGGCTCAAATTATCAAGCCCCATACACTACGCAAAGCGGAGGTTCTAACGAGGCCGTATTAACGCCTGTAAATATGGCAGAAGCATCTAAAAATTCACTTAGAGCTATTGAAGGTGCGGTAGGCACAATTGATAACTATGTAATGGACAAGCTTGGCTATAAGACAAAAGACGAGCTTTACAATTCGTTTATGGGTCTGCAAATAGACACTGTGGCCGCAGCCATTTACAACGCTGAGAAGAAAAACAAAGGCATTATCATTGCGGACCAAACCGGTGTAGGTAAAGGCCGTCAAGCCGCAGGTATAATCCGTTACGCTATGCGTTCAGGCAAAACACCCATCTTTATTACTGTAAAAGATAACCTTTTTACTGATATGTATGATGATCTGCTAGATATTGGAACAGATAACGCAGCACCGCTAATAGTCAATCAAGATGCCTTCATCAAGAGCGGCGATCAAAAGATATTCAAAACGCAATCAAGGGCAAAGCACGTAGCTTTGATAGACGAGATTATCAATACTGGTAAGTTGCCAGATGATAATAACATGCTGTTTATAACTTATAGCCAGCTAGACGGCAACCGCCAGAGAGCATTAATAGAAGCGCTTAAAGATAACGCTTACTTTGTTATGGATGAAGCACATAACGCAGCCGGGGAACGAGTTAAAAAGACTAAAGGGAGAACTAGAACAACGAGAGCTGGCTTCTTGTACGGAGCAATCGAAAATTCACCTGTTGCTTATTTGTCTGCAACTTACGCAAAAAGACCAGACAACTTACCTGTCTTTTATCGCACAGATTTAATGGACTCAGTAGATAAGCCAGAAGATTTGATCGAAGCAGCATCGGCAGGCGGTGAAGCATTGCAAACTATCATTGCGGGGATGCTCGCTGAGACAGGGCAGCTATATCGCAGAGAACGTAGCTTTGAAGGTATTGAAATAAAAACTACGCTGGACGAAACAAACAAAGCCAAGCACGCGGATATATCAGACAAAGTAACCACCGGTTTACGCGCCATTGTTAGCGCAGATAAAGCGTTTCATGATCTGTCTGTAGACGCTATAAACCAGAAACTACAAGAGGAAGGCATGAGCGCCAGCGGCGCGGGTAATAAAGCAGATGCTTCTTTCAATCACACTAATTTCACAAGTATAGGTCACAACTTTATATCTCAACTATTAATGGGGCTTAAAGTTGATACAGTGGCAGATCGAGCGATTGAAATGCACAAAGCAAATCAAAAGCCGGTTATTGCCCTTCAAAATACAATGGGATCATTCCTATCTGAATTTGTAGCTGATAACGGCCTAGAGCCTGGCGATGTTATTGACGCTGATTATCGTGATGTAATGTTAAGAGCGTTAGAACGCACACGCCGCGTATCTGTAAAAGACAAATCAGGTGATAGCAAATCAGTCGATGTTCCACTTAGTTATTTAGATCCATACGTGCAAAGCCTTTACCACGAAGCCGAAAGCATCATAAATAATTTAGATATATCTGATATGCCTATATCGCCAATTGATTATGTAAGAAACAAGCTAGAAAATGCAGGAATAAAAACAAGCGAGATAACAGGGCGTAAATATAGAATTGATTATAGTAGCGGTGAGCCTGTACTTGATGTGATCACAACAGCCGAGCAAAAAGACAAGCGCGGCACTGTAGATAAATTTAATAATGGCGAGTTAGATTCGTTGGTCCTAAATGTGGCCGGCTCTACAGGGTTAAGTATTCATGCTGCTGAAAAGTTCAGCGATACACGTAAACGTGCCATGATCGTCATGCAGCCAATGGCTGATATTAATATACTTATGCAAATGCTTGGCCGTATAAACCGAACGGGCCAAGTTGAAAAGCCGTTTTATGAGTTCCCAACTCTTTCAATACCTGCAGAAAAAAGGCCGGCGGCTAAGACTTCACAAAAGCTTAAATCGCTTAATGCTAATACCAGTGCAAATACCGATTCAGACGTAAGCCTTAATTCAGTTGATATGATGAATAAGTACGGTGACAAGGTAATGACCGAGTATCTAAAAGATAACGGTTCAGTAGCATCTAGCTTGGGCATTCCACAGCCAGCGTCAGAAGGCGCGATTCCAGGTCTTTACGAGAAAGCGACAGGAAGAATGGCACTGCTACCTGTTAGCAAACAAGAGGCTATTTATGCGGATATTGAGGCCGAGTATAAAGATTTAATTGATTATCTTGATAGTACAGGTCAAAACGATTTATCACCGCAAATGCTAGACCTTGATGCGCGTATTATTGATTCAAAGGTGATTTACGAGGGTAAAAACCCTGAAACGATATTCGGTGGAAATACGTTCCTTCACCAAGTCGATGCCAAGTACCAGGGCAAGCCGCCTACGGCAGATGAAGTTATAAAAGCAATTGCTAAAGCCGGCGATCCTGCAAAGTTAAAAGATAAAATTATTTCATCTAAAAGTGGTGATACTAAATACATAAACGATATTGAGTCGAAATTATCAACCGCTAGGGCTGAGCTTGAAAAAGCAAAGCTCAACGACAAGGACGCTGTTCCAGATCTAGAAGTAAGGGTGATGGGCTTAGAAAGCCAAGCACAAACGTTTGCGGAACAAAAAAGAGCAATGGAGTTGGCATTAAATGAATATCAAGTGGGTAGCCACTTTGCAATTCAATTGCCAGAAGAAAAAGTAAACGCAGTTGTTGTTGGTATCAAAGACTCGCACAAAAAAGGAAAGGGCAACCCATATACGCCAGGTAAGTTAAAAATAAGCCTAATGTTAAACAGCGGTTCAAGGCAAATCAGCTTGCCATTAAGCCAGCTTAAAGGCGATGAAATACACGCTTACAAAATATCGAAAGGAAGCGAGCAAGAGATACGCAATGAATTTAAGTTTGACCCGCTAAGAGATACAGAACGCCGCGAAGTTAGATACATCGCAACCGGCAATCTAATAATGGGCTCAAAAGAAGTAAAGGGCAGAATCGCAACATTTACTGATAAAGAAGGAAAAACGCACCAAGGCATACTTTTACCGAAAAATTACGAAGGTAAAGAGTTTTCAGCAGCGGGATCGTCTAAAACATTCTCAATGCGTGATGGCGATACCCTAGCTAAGTTTTTAAACGCCGCTCGCGCCAAACTTGAAGGCTCGGGATTACTAGACACGACTAAATCCGTTTCTATAAAACCGGTTGGCGAAAATGATTGGTCTATCACTATTCCTAAGGCGAATAAACTTAGCATCGTTAAGTCGGTTAAATTTGACCAAGACTTAATTGATGCTATGGGCACTGATTTTTACGGCTCAAGCGCTTCTATGACCGCGAGATTTAATAAGCGCAGATTGAAAGCTGTTGTGAACCAGTTAACGAAGCTCGTAACAATACAAGGTCAAGGTTCTTACCGTGATGATTGGGTAAAGGCTGGCGGCAACGCCGAACCGAAAGCACCTAAGTCGTTCAGTCAAGATATTAAGTTCTCAAAATCTAATACAAAAGGTAAAGCAAAAGGCGTAAACGCAGAACAGGCGCAAAAAATAGCTGATGGATTTATCGAAAACTTAAACGGCGCAAATGGAATTAAGGTTCGTATATTAGCCACTACTGCCGAAGCAGAGCAAATGTGGCGCATGAGCTTGGATGGCGCAACAGTTAAGGGCGCTTATAGCGAAATATCCAATACTGTTTATGTTATTGCTGAAAATATTGATAGCGTAACAGACTTAAAACAAACACTGGCGCATGAAACTATTGCGCATGGTGGTCTTGATACTGTTATAGGTAAAGAAGCCAAGCAAGAGTTTATTAATCGCATCAAAAAAACCAAAGGCCGTAAAGCGTTCGAGAAATACTGGAAAGACGCAAACACTGATTATTGGGATATGAGCGATGACGTTAAAGCAGAGGAGATTTTTGCACGCTTTGTAGAAAACGAACCAAGCAAAGGCGAGCTTAAATACTGGTGGCAAGCATTAAAACGCTGGATAAAAGCGCAGCTGGATAAAGCTGGCATCATGTACCGTGAAGATGACGAAGTTACTGCAATGCGTGATATGCTCGAAAGTATAGTGAAAGGGTTTAAAGCGCAGAGAGAGCCAAAAATTCAACAGAGAAGTGGCTTAGCTTACAGTCAACCAGGTAAAAAGTTCAGTCGAACCGCCGAAGAAGATACCCGCACCGCTAAAGAAAAATTAGGGCTTGTTGAGCAGGCTAAAGAATCAGTGGCGGATATCATCAAAGGTAAATTAAATAGCGTTTATGAAACTGCTAAAGACTCTAGTTTTTGGAACAGACTTAACGAAGGTATTTTCGATGGCCTGGCGGGCATTAAGCAGGCAGAAGAAAAGGCAGGTATTACCGATATAAATAAACAAGGTTATGTAAGCGCTCGTCTTGCATCCGGCTTGGCTGATGTGCTTCATGGTGTATATAACTATGGCGCACCACAATGGAAAAACGGGATCGTTGCACGTAAAGAAAACACCAAAGGGTTATTAGAAGTGTTTGGCATGCTAGGTGATGATCTTAATAATTGGCTCGCATGGATGGGCGCACACAGAGCTGAAAAGCTAAAAGAAGATGGCCGAGAAAACAACTTAACCGATGCTGATATTGCCGAGTTAAAAGCGCTTGGCAAAGGTAAAGAAAAGCTATTTGAGGAAGTAAGGAAAGAATATAACAAGGTAAATTCAGCTATTCTTGATCTGGCTGAGCAGGCAGGATTATTAAACAAGCAGCAGCGTGCAGCATTTGATGAAGAATATTATGTGCCATTTTTCCGCGATATGGGCGAAACAGATCCAGAAATGGATGATATTAAACGGGCCATTATAGAGCCTCACACAAGAAATGGCATAGCCGGACAGTCAGCGCAAATTAAGGCACTGAAAGGCGGCGGAATGTCTACTAAAGACTTGCTAGAGAATATTATCACTAGGCAAAGCACGCTAATTGATGCTTCATTAAAAAACAAAGCGATGCTTGAAGTAGTTAACAATCTCGATGGCACTGACTTTATGAAGTCAGAAAACGGCGAAGATATTGCAGCGCTTAGCCAGCATGACTTAAACAAGCTTGGCAAAGTAAAGGTAATGAACGGTGGTAAGGCGCAGGCTTATGTTGTGAGTGACCCAGCGCTTTTACGCTCTCTAATACAAATAAATAGTAATGGCAGTCAGAATTTATTTAGAAAGCTAGGCAGAAGTGCTAAGCGATTTTTGACCGCCGGTGTAACTTTGTCGCCAGACTTTATATTTAGAAACTTTGTTCGTGATGCGGCTCACGCATGGATGATAAATAAGGATGACTTCAAATTAGGCACTGATAGCTTTAAAGGACTTAAAAAAGCGTTTAAAGAAGATGAAGCCTACCGCGATCTAATATTTAGCGGCGCAGCGTTCCAGGGCGGGTATGTTCACGGCTCAGATCCAGAAGCCGGGGCGCAGCAGATGCGTAGAGCGTTAAGAAGTAAAGGCTTGAGCAATAATCAAGTTGACAGTTACATGAGATCTATTGTTGACAGTGGCGCGTCGCTACTCGAAAAATATAGAAATGTAAGTGACAAATTTGAAAACGCAAACCGATTAAGCACATACGAAGCAGCGTTAAAGGCAGGAAAGAGCAAGCGCCAAGCGGCATTTGAAGCTAAAGATCTTATGGATTACAGCTTGAAAGGGAACTTTGAGACTATCGCGTTCTTTGTTGATATGCTGCCATTCTTTAACGCTCGCTTGCAGGGTATGAGCAAGCTCGTTCGAGCATCAAAAGCTAATGGTGACGACCAACTGTTGCGCATTCTCAGCGCTAACCTTGCAGGCAAAGGCATTAAGTTAGCAGCTTTTAGTCTCGCTTTAGCTGCAATGAATGACGATGACGAGCGCTATCAAGAATTGCCAGATTGGGATAAGGATATGAACTGGCATGTATTTGCAGGTGAAGATCATTACCGTATTCCTAAGCCGTTTGAGCTTGGCGTGATATTTGGCACCATGCCGGAACGCCTATTTCACTTTGGTACAGGTACACAAAACGAAAAGGACTTAGGGCGCGCAGTTGTTCACGCAATAACGTCAACTATGTCTATGAATCCTATTCCACAATTTATGCTACCTGCTACAGAAGTTGTAATGAACAAGTCTTTCTTCAAATGGGCACCGATTGAAGGAATGGCAGATCAAAACAAACAAGCTGAGGACCGCTACAGCGCATACACTAGCGACACAGCAAAAGCTATTGCGCAAGCGTTTGGTGTATCGCCTAAAAAAGTCGAACACTTAATCAAAGGTTATACCGGCACGCTAGGCGCATACGTTTTAGGTGCAAGCGATATTGTTGCCCGTCAAGCGATGGGGATTGAGTCAGCAGAAACACCGGTCAGCCGATACCCTGTTATAAAATCTTTTTATCAAGGTAGCGGGCCAAAGAGCAGCACTAAGTTCGCCAATGAGTTTTACGAAGCGCTTGATACTGCAAACCAGGCATACGGCAGTTACAAGCGAGCGCAAGAACTTGGTGATACATCGCGCATAAAAGAGCTTATTGAAAATGACGGGGAAAAGCTAAGATCGAGAGCTAAGTTGGCTAAGATTCAGCGTGGCATATCTAAATTGAATAAGATGCAAAAGGCAGTAAATGACAATAATAACTTGTCATCCAGCCAGAAGCGCGAGCAACTAGACAATATACAGCGCAAGAAGAACGCTATTTTCCATAAGGCATATATCGCTTACAGTCTTGGCGAGTGGTGATAATAAAAAGGCCCTGATAAACAGGGCCTTTGATTGCATGGGCATAGCATCAACATAAGGTAAAATAACTTACTTTTAAGTAAGAATATTAACTACAAGCAAAATAGCACCGCAAACCAGTCCAATGAATAACAAAAAAGCTTCCTGTCTTTCTCTCCACTGCGACGTACCTACCTGCAGAAAAAGCAAGCTACCAGCCATAATAGGCAACCCCAAAAACCAGGTTAAGTTTGTTCCAACAGATAGACCGGTGATCATACCGAGAAGCATCAAGGCAATGTGCATTATTAACTCACTTGTAATTAAGTTTTTTAAAGTTAGCTGAGCGATTGGCTTAAGTCTACGTGTTTTTTATTGCTGTTCGCACTTACTAGCTTTTAGAACGTGATCTTGATGGGAATTTAGAAAAGAGTTTTACCACAATATTACCACTATTTTACCACAGCGTTTTTGATGGTTATTCTTATTGTGTTGTAAGGCGTTGATTTTAAAGGGTTAAAATGGTCGGCATAGCAGGATTTGAACCTGCGACCCCTGACACCCCATGTTAACAAGCTGAAATTAACTAATTCATTGTATTTAAAGCATTTATATTGATTTAACTGTATTTTTAAACAGTGTATAAAGTGCAAAAAACGCATTTAACGCATTTAATTAAATCAATAACTTAGGATCTATTTTACCACAGGCTTTTTATCTATAAACACTGTTAGATCTGAACTTTGATGTGAGGCACTTGAACCCACTCAATGCCCTTTCCAAAGCTTGTATAAATCTTTGTAGACTTGCTATCTGAATGACCCATTCTTTCTTGAGGGCTGATGCCTTGCGCTTCAATTAAGCGAGCGGCCATGCCTCTGATTTCATGGTAAGTTGGACGTTCTTCTTTTGGCAAATTAGAAAACAAACCAAGCTGATCTCGAACATTTGAAAATTCTCTACTTATGTTGTGACTAACAATTTGAGTGATATGTTTTACCTCTTTGCTCATTGGGTTGGACCTGCTCTTAGGCAGCTTATGAACAACATAAGGTGAAGCTATATTATCTCGACTGGCGTCGATAATGTCTTTAATTGTTTGGCCTATTGGTATAACTACATGCGAGGCTTCGGCCTTATGGGTTTTTTGGCGGTGAATTGCTATTTCACCATAAATAACGTCACCAGCAACGATAGTTGGTTCGTCATACCATATACAACCACATCGGCCTTGCTCGGCTTTTTTTATCTTGTACTCGATTCGTGATATTTCTAAAACTGCATGTGTTGTTTGCAGTGTTAAATCCATTGCGGTTTTAAGCCACAGCGGGGCAGCTTCACGGATCAATGTAAAAGACTTAACATCAAGCGCCTTACGCTTTTTAGCTTCTTTTGGCCGTTTAATTTTAAGCTTGGCTGGATTTTCTTTCATTTCTCCAATGTCTTTAGCATAGTCAAATACTAATTCCAAAAATCCTAACTTGCGATTATATACATTGTTGCTGGCCTTGCCGTGAAATTCGTCCATATAGTCGGTTACTGTGCCAAGATCAATCTGGTTGCCAGGCATGTTAAAGAAACCTTTAACGCGCGCCATATCATTATTCCATGTTGAAAGTAGGCTTTTGCCTGGCTCTTTATCTGTGATCATGCGTTCAAGGATCGCATCGCAGTGCTCAGCAAGCGGTGACGACTTACTATCACTAGACAAAATCACATCAAGCATTGAAGCACGTTTTAAGCGGTTGTACTCAGTTGCTATTATTATAGCTTCCGTTCTATTCTTACTGATAACTTTGCGCTCACCATTAGTAAGCGTTAAGCGGTAGCCTTTACCGCTTTCAAAGTATAAGTAGGGAGGGAGATCCCTGTTATTGTTATTTCGTTTCCTTGGTGCCATTTAACTGTTCGCCGCTAAATCAAGTGCTATTGAATGTGCCTTGCTGATTGATCCCGGTACTTGATCATCATAAATATAGGCATGTTGACCAGGGCCAATTAGTTCGCCTTTCACTGTGCCTTCAATTACCCAATTGCGCAAGCATCGCTGATTAGGCATAGACTCAGGCGAAAAATGTTGTTCAGCCCACTTACGGGCTTTCATTAGTTTTGCTTTGTTCATAAATCACCTATCAATTTAAAATTTCAACTTCATTTAACTCAAGGCTATCTAAAACCTCTTGATCGGTATCTAAAGCCCAATCCCATAAGTGCTGATTTTTACGCTTCACTATTTGCCATTTAAGATTACCAAACCTAGATATAACAATTCGGCAATTTCTAGTTACGTCCTGATCGTATTCGTAAAACCCACCATTGCCAGATAGTGCGCCGCGAAAAGTTGAAAACGTTACCTTTCTTATTTGACCTAGCTTCATAAATCACCTCTCTCATAATTTTTTAATCGCTGACTTTCTTTACTAGCAATTTCAATGTTTGGTTTTAATAGCTTTTTATTGGCATTGCCAATAGCGCTATCAGTCAGATCAAGACCTTCAAAGACTTTGGTTTTATTGTGTTCTTCTTGAATTATCTCGTTGCGTTCAAAATCGCGCATTTCAATAACTTCATCAAAATGATCTTCACAGGAAAACGCGCCGCGATATTCGTATGCTTCATTGGCCTTTAGCTTGGCTTTGCACTTTCTGCATGTGTAGTTACTCATTAGTTGCCTATTGACCTTTATTTAATAGCGAATAAAGAGTGTCGCCTTTTGTTATATGGAATTTTGAATTATCGGCCCACACAAGCCCGTCTTTCATGGTGATGGTCATTGATGTTTTATCGTAACCTGATGAAATATCGTTTGCTGCATCAGTTATTAACTTCTCAAGATCAACAACTGATATTTCTTTTTCAATATCATCATTATCATCACATCCAAGAATGTCGTTAATTAAATACGACTCAGACCAATGAATAATAACTTTTTCGATATCTTCTATTTTAATCTTACTCATAAATCACCTATGCTGTTTTCTTGTTATCAATCGGGTTTGCAGCCAAATAGATGGCACTGTTTATATGTCCTGCCACTGTATTTAAACGCTCAGCAAAACCTTCGTCTTTGTTTGGTATTTCCATATCGTAATAAGTGCGGCCTTTCACAGTGCTGTAATAAATGCGTATCTTTGGCTCGGTCATTACATCATTCATAAACAGGTGAAAATGCTTGGCTGCTTCACCTGGCTTATCAGGCATTGCTATCCGCATTTGTTGGAATAAGTGCGTTAGGTACTGTTTGCAAGTTGGTCGTTTTTTCATGGTTTCACCTTTTGCTTTACTACCTTCATTTTGTGTTCGCATTTAAAATTGCCATGCGCTGCACACTTGCTATTAACACCAGCTTTGCCGCACAGGGCAAAAGCTTTTCCTACTTTGCCTAGTACGCCATCAACTCGGCATTTATACTCATTCTTTGCCATTGATAAACCCTCTTTGTTATTGAGCGCAAACCAGTTATGCGCTCGGCGTTTAACTTGTGGTTTCATTTGTTAGCTCTATAAGTTTTGCTTTACTTAGCTCAACAACTTTCCGGCATTCCGAAACATCAAACATACCAATGTGGCAGTCCGGTCCTGCCTTATTCATTTGAGTACCCAGCCATTTGTAAGCCTCTTGGCGTTTCATTAGTTTATGGCGCCATAGTTGATCAAAGGCTCTATGAGCTGCGCTTTTCGCTTGGCGCAGTTCTTTATTTGCAAGCCTGCCTAGAGGTTTTTCTGATGTGCCGTGGCAGCCAACATAAGCGCCGCCAGGCTGACAGTTGCAGCTATAAAAAGTCATTTGATAAAGATCTTTACGATGAGGGTAAATTTCTTTACCTGTCACTTTTTTTGAAAAGTCACCGCAGTAATCACAAATAGGTGTTAATCCGTTCATGCCGCTTTCGCCTTCATATTTAATTTGCCCACTTCATTACCCCAAACAGACCAGCCTTTAACACGCTTACGAGAAAACAACTCTATACGAGGCACATCACCTGCGAGCTCTACGCATGCCTCTCTAAACTCGTTTGGCTTTTCGCTATGCTGTCCCACCTTAAAAGCACCGCTAAATATTGTGTGCTTCAAAACTTCGTCTAAGCTTTCTGGATCGAAGTGACCTACGGCTCTAACTGAGTGGCTAGCAACTTTAGGCTTGCCTTTAATTGCGATAATGGCTGACTCACTTCCACCGCGGGTCCAAAAGCCCATACCAAAAAATGGGATGTTATTTACAGTAAGTTTGTTCCATACGAAGCCATTCATATTTTTAAGCGTGAAACCCCATGCTTTCACAACGTCTAAGGCTTCTTGTGGCATTGCACCGACATACCACATAACCAATATGCAATCGTCGGCTGCAATGTCATCTATAGGCATTGCCTTCAGCTCGTTAACCGTCATAGTCGATTTATAATGATGCTCAGCTCCGCTTTTCATGCTTCCGCCTGTCTTTTTGTTGCTGAAAGACCAAGCGGGATCAGAGTAAATAAGGTTAAATTTTTGGCCTTTAAATTGTTCAAACATGGGGCCTTCCTTACATACACATCAATAGAGCAGGGTACTGCAAGCCGATTGGCGCGAACGGGATATCATCATCGTAAAAATCTACCGGTGGCTCCATTGGGTTTTGTGGCCCACCTTGTTGCTGGTTGTTATAACTGCCTTGCTGTCTATTGTTTTGTTGATTGCGCTGTGAGTTCTGTTGACCTTGCCTTGGTGCTGATTGCTGGCGTTGATTGTTGTAACCACCTTGCTGTTGGTTGTTATAACCGCCTTGTTGCTGGTTGTTGTAGCCGCCTTGTTGCTGGTTGTTGTAGCCGCCTTGTTGCTGATCTCCGCCGCGAGCGCCTAGCATTTGCATCTGTCCGCCCATATCAACAACGACTTCTGTTGTGTATTTTTCTTGGCCTGATTGGTCGGTCCATTTGCGAGTTTGCAAGCGGCCTTCAATGTAAACCTGTGAACCTTTACGCAAGTATTCACCAGCTACTTCAGCAAGTTTCCCGAACAAAATGACGCGATGCCATTCTGTGCGCTCTTGCAATTGACCTGTATTTTTATCCTTCCAACTATCAGTTGTAGCCAAACTGATATTTGCCACGCCATTGCCATTAGGCATATAACGTACTTCTGGATCTTGTCCCAAATTGCCAACCAAGATTACTTTGTTAACTCCGCGAGCCATTGTTATTCTCCTGTTATGGCCCTCGCATAAGGGCCAGTTAAAATAAAGGTTTAAATAGTGCCAATGAATGTTTGAAGCAGGTTATCTTTGAAGCCATCAACAACCAATGCCTTAAACTCGTTTGCCATATCCTCTTTTTTGGATTCGAGTTTGATAACGCGCAGGGAAACGAGAGGCTTGTCACCGCCTGTAAGTATTGATAAACGTAGCTGGAAAGTTGTTTCGCCTAAGCCTTGGTAGGGAATACATTTAAAGTCAATGAAGCTTGGCAATGCGTCACTGTTTTTTGCTTCGACACTATCTAGCGCGCTGGCTTGGTAGCCAAAGTCATCAACTTTAGAATTGATACTTCTTGCTGCTTCGATTGTTAAGTCACGCAGTTTTTTGCTGGCTTGAGCTGGTGTCATAACTTCACCAGCCGTACTTGTAATATTTAGATGGTCGGCCCAATCTTCTATAAAATCACCGGCTTCTTTCTGGCTTAACTTTGCGCCAGCTATGCTTAACAACGCTCGGTAAGCTTCTGTTCTTTTCAAGTTCAAATTCGCTGTGTGATTTTGATGCTCTGGCTGATCTTCGTTGCCGAGGTCGAATATTAATGACGCGCTCATGCTTTCGGGATCAATAAAGCACTTTGCGTTATCGTTATCGTACTCTTGCGCGTAATCAAAGAAGTCGGATGGCAGGGCCGTGTTAAAATTCAAGCGATAGCTTGCTCTAAATGGCATGTACTTCTCTAGATCCTTTACACTGAAACTGTCAGGTACTAAAGCAACAGGGACTTTTGTTGCATTAATTTGCATTAATAGCGACGGAATATTTGCAGACTCTTGGATTAGTTGAATAGCTGATTTGTCTAATGACATAACTTAATTACCTTTTGGTTTGTTTTGAAATTGATTGCTGATTACTGTTGAACCAGTGAAAATTGGCCGTTGTATTCTTCTTTCGGCTGCTCAATTGTTAGAACACCACCTTTGCCAACATAAAAAGGTGTTTCATTGGTAGCTGTCTCCGCTTTTGCCCCACGCTTTGTTAATGCTGTAAATGACACCTTGCTTGATAGCATTACCTGGTTGTTGTCACCGACCTGTTGAAATGAAAGTTCAATATTTACTTTTCCTTTGCGGTTTTTTCCGCCGTGAATAACTTGCCCTAAAGCCACTTCGCTTAGCATGTGTTGTAGCTTTGCTTTAAAAGCGCCTGCTTCAAGTTCAGAGAAAAACGCATCTACGTCTGTTTTGATTTGTGCCATTTTCGTCACCTTACTTTGTCGTTAAAATTACAACTACAGCAACAGCAACTACGCGAGCGCCGTTTACTATCGCCATTTTTAAAAAGTCTTTTTTCTTTCTCGCATCACAAGCACGAGAAGAATTACCAATTAATGCCATGTAATCGTGCATTAGTAGTGACTCCAAGAAGTATCGTAGTCATCGGGATCAAGTCCTCGATCAAGCTCTATTTGGCCTTTCATTGCATACACGTTAAATAATATTTTTTCCATTCGATATAAGCGGCCCATTGATAGAGTTTCACCTGGCTTTTTATCATCAACTTTAACTCTTAAAATATCGTATTTACCCGTCTCTTTATCTTTGCTTAAGTACAGATAAAACGAGCAATCATGTTCACTTTGGTGTTCTTGTTTATCAATGTAGATTGATAGCGAGTTACCCGGCTCAGACCATGAGTAATTGGCGTCGTTTATAATTAGGGTTATTTCTCCTTCTGCTTCATTATCTTCTTGTGCTTCTTCAAGTAGCGAATTAACGATGTAAGAAAGCGTTATGCTTTCTGGTACTTCCGCCAATATTTCTGCAAATTCTTTATCAAGAACCTCGGTGAGTCTTGAGTCATAAAAACCTTGTGCTGCAACTTTTAAACGGTTTATTACAAAGTCGTGATACGTCGGCAAGTCACCTATACTTTCTAACTGAGGCATGATGGCCTTGGTCATTTTTTCTCTTAGAGCTTTGCCTAAATCGCTGTAACTACGAAAAACATCATCTGCGGTTGACTCTATAAGAGAATCGACCTTTTTGCTGATGGCTACTTCAAGCGCTCCGGCTTGAATTTTTTCATTTAAAATACGACCGAACATTTCTTGTACTGTTGTACTACTTGGATCGATTGTTGGTGTAAATTCTTCTTTTGTTTCGTTACTCATTTTTATTCCTTATTGTTTAAGCCGCTCGGCTAGCTTTTTCTGTTGGTTTGATACCGCCAAACTCTAAGATCAACGCGTGCATTTTCTTACATACACTTACCGCTTCTGCTCGATTACGAGTGGCTTTGCAGCCAGGTAAAATCCACACTTCCACACCATCGACTTTTGATGCTTTTACGCATGCAGCGCCGATCACAATGTCTTTTGTGCGTAAGTGCTCGTTCATTCTGTGCTGCGCTATTCTTGTTACTGAACCCATGTTGATACCTTTGATAAAGGCGCGCCCGAAGGCGCTGCCGTGGTTGGAGAATGAATTAAGCTGCTAGCGCTTTGTTTAATTCTGCTTCTAAGAAAAGAATGTGACTTTCCGCTACTTCTAGCTGATCACATACACTGTCTAATACGTCGCTCTCTGCACGCTCTTGATCACTAGGCCATACTTGCAACGGTTGATAGCCAGTGATTTCTTTCGAGCTTTCAAAAACGTCAGAGTGAATAGTGCTGCCAAGTAACGGAGTATTTTCGTCTAGCTCAGTATGAATAGCCGTTGTTTGCGTATCGCTAGCTGGCTCGTTTTCGTAGGTCGGCGCTGCTTCGTGAGTGGTTTCTTGTGGAGCATGTTCTGCTTGTGTTTGAACTTGCGCGGCTTCAACCAGCTTGGCTTGTGTAAGCATCATGCGCAATTGCTGAATTACCTGTGCTTGAAGCTGGATAACTTCATCTAAACGTTGACCAAAATCATTAGCGCTTGGCGCGTAGTTCTCAAGTTGAGTAATGCGGTCTTGGATCATTTGGCTTGGTTTGCCTAAATATTCCATTGGATTGTTGCGCAGGTTGTTAATGCGGTTTTCAATGGTGCGCTCTTTTTCGAGTTGCGCTTGTTGTGCGCGTAGCTCTTCGCGTTCAGCTTCAACTTTTTCATTCGCTTTTGCTGTTTGATACATTTCATTAAGCGTGTCGATCACTTCTTTTTTAGTGTCGATAGCTTCGTGAATAACGTCCTTATGGAAAACGTCTGTTTCAATTAAATCCACAGATTCTAGTGCGTCAGCAATGTATTGTGAGTCTTTACCTTTGCATTGCTGAATAAAGCCTTTAATGTCGGCAATTTCCAATCGTTGCTTTTCAAGCATTGCGTCATGCTCAGCTTTGATTCTGGCCGCTTCTTCTTTGCGGTGCTTATCTTCTTCTTCAAATGCGATGACGATAGGATCATAAATCTCGTTAACTTTAGAAATTAAATCGTCGCCGTGGCCTTTTAGCTCGCTTGTAAAGCTAATACGACGATCATTGATTGCCTTGGTTAGCTTGTTACGTTCAGTGCGGATTTTACGAGCTTCTTTAAAGTCGCCATCATCTTTCATGTTTAACGTGAATGATTTAGGGTACTTCTTGCGTAAATCTGCTAAACCTTGCTTTGTTAGGTCCTGCTGAAAAACAACTTCTACTAGGTTTGTTGCAGTGCTTTGCTTTGATGTAGTCATGGTGCTATGCTCCATTTAGTTTCTTAGGTTGATTAGTGCTTGTTGATGCGCTTCGTTTACCTGGCTAACAAAATTGGTTGCGTCAATTTTGTTAGCTCTACAATGGCCCTTAACCTCTTGAAGCAATTTTTTATGGTTAAGGTTTAAAATTGATTCGTTCTCGGCGCTTGTAACAAGATCGCCAATTCGCGTGTTAAGCCACGACAAAAACTGCTTGTTTTTGCTGACAGTGGTTTCTTCTTGTTGCTTTTCCAGCCCTGGCTTAGTTTTGTCTTTGATTGCTGTAGCCTGGTCCCTTAAGTCGATTCTGTTGAGCGCTTCGGCTGCTCGATACGCAACCGTGTATGCTGTTTTAAGTTCGTCGAGTGAGTTAGCAGAACCAATAGCGTCAAGGTAAGGTTGAAAGTCAGCTCTTGGTAAAGCCCATGCAGGCAAAACAGGTGGGAACCAATAACACTCAATAGAGTCTTGTTTGCGCTTATTGCGGTTATCTTTATAAACACGCACATAATGCCCGTCGTTTTTAGCGTCCGCTCCCGCTTCGTTTTTGGTGATTACATTCACATAATCAGCTTCTAGCGCGTACAAGTAACGGCCTATGCCAAAATGAACAGCCGCACGCTTCATTGAGCCAGACAACGCGCCTTTTAGTTTTTCAATCGATGTAAACTCAGCGCCGTCGTACTTAGTGATCCACTCGTTATCAACACGAATAGATAAACCACATAAATAGCCGCTTTCTGTTTTTTCGTATTCGTTGCGCCAATTCATTGGGCCTAGAACTTCATCAAGTCGCGCTTGAATGGCGCGGTTATCAACATAAGCAATGGCACGAACCCAAGGCTTGCCTTGAAATGAAATGCCACTGGCTTGTACGCGCCACTCTAAATGCTCAGGCTCGAAAGGGTCGGCTAGTCGTTGGAATATTTGCTTAGCGTCCATGGTCTTAGCTCACTAGATCGAGAGGGCAGTTAAGCTGATTAAGCTCGTCAGTTACTGCATTGATTTTTTGAGCTGAATCTTTCGCATTTAGCAAGATGGTTTCTAAGGCAACAGTCTCGTTTGACTCGTCTTTTATGAATATTGAAACCACATCATTAGCTGGTGAAATATTCACGCAAGCTGTGTGCTTAGCTAGTGCGAAAGTAAGTGATGCTGAAATTAAGCGGTGCAATGCCAATTCAACAGACTGTTTAAGTTGGTTAGTGTTGCTGTCCATGTTGATACTCACGACTGTTATTAAAGTTACATCAAAGGTAATTTAAATTACATCGTGAGTCAATGAGAAATGTAACTAAAATTACATTTATTTTTTATATTGCTTTATCTACTATGAAAAGAAAGCTCAAAAAGGACTTGAAATGTTTAGTTTTTTTAAGAAAAAAGAAAAAAATAATAGGGATTTATTTAGGGCGAGATTAAAACTTGTTTTAGATGAAATTTACAACTCTGACGATCACGTTCAAATAACCATAGGGAAAGCTATATATATGGCTGACACTATCTTTCAGCAGACATTCCCTACACCTGACGACTTCGTTAATTTACCGCATCATGCCAAGCTGGAATATTTGAATCAGTTTTCAACAGCAAGAATGAATATAGAAGAAAAAACAGGAAGCAAGCTTTACGCTTTAGGTTTTGAGATTTATGAAATGTGGCTGGGAATAGTATCAGTGAAAGATAAAGCATTATTTTATGAATTTGTAGATGACATTACATTTTTTTGCGACATTGGGGAAGAGCAATGAAAAGCAGGCGGCATGAATACATAAAGCTATTTTAGGTTTTTGCTTTTTTAATTGGCTTAATTTGTTTATATATTTTTTATACCAAAAACGGCAACTCTGTGCATTGTAAAGAACTTAGGCAATGCAAAATCGGATGCCTCAGCAAAGTTGCTTTCTAGCGCTTGCCATAGAGAGTAACCGCAAAAGAAATAATTTTATTATTACTATTGCGGCAGAAGAACAGAATACCAAAAAACAGAACCTAGAACTTTGATTTTTTTTGCTTCTTCTTGGTTATAATCTTCATCTGGAAAGTCATCTCTGTTGAAGCTTCTTAGCCTTAAGCCGCCGCCAGGCAATCTGTGTACGACTTTTATCCGCAAAAATCCATCATGATCTAAAGCATACATAAATCCATCTTTAATTGTTTTAGACGCAGTGTTTATTCCTACTGTGGACTTGTCAGGTAGTATAGGGCTCATGCTGTCACCGCTAACAGTAACGCACGCGGCAGCACTTGGATCAACATTGTACCGACGCAGAGTTGTCCTTGAAAATCTCAATTTAAAAGTTGAGTTCTCTTTTGTAACCAACGATCCTGATCCAGCCGCCAATTCAACCTCCTTGAAAAATGGAACCTCTACTTCATCATCATGTAAAGGTGTAGAGCCATCCCACTGCTCTAAACATCCAACTTCGCTAACTTCACTTGATTTAACCTCTGAAATGCCATTGATAATATAGGCAGGAGTGGTATTTAAGGCTTTGGCAAGGTTTAGTAAATTCTTTCCTGACGGACTGTTCTTTCCGCTTTCATAATGCGTGATCGTTACTCGTGTTACGCCACACAGTTCGGCAACTTTTTCTTGTGATAGCTTTGCGGATTTACGCAACAGCTTAATTCGTTCATTTATTTTCATGTAACCAATGTTACATGAGTTTTCTGATTTAATCACTGTCATAAAAGTTACCTAACTTAAAAGGGTTTGTAATTAAAGTTACTATGATCTATTATCTTGTTACTAAAGTAACATTAACGGATCTTGGCTATGTATAAGCAAACTGTAATTGACCATTTTGGCGGAGTTGTAAAAACAGCTGAGAAGTTGGGAATTACTCATGCTGGTGTCTCTCGGTGGGGGGAAATCATTCCTAAAGGCAGAGCATTAGAATTTCAACTAATCACAAAGGGCGCGCTCAAAGTGGACCTGTCTCTTTATAAGAAAGATCAATCAAAGTCAGCAGCCTAGGGAATAATATAAATGCTTTTATCAAAGAAAGGTACGTGTGACGCACCACCTAGCGCACGATGCCCTATGGCCGCCGCCGAAAGCTTTAAGGCTGATTACAACATTGCCGAGCTAGCACGCAGCATGGGTGCTAACCCTACAGTGCTTAGAAGTAAGTTAGATGATGCTTGCGATACGCACATTTTAGGCTTTAGAGAGGTTATCGCTATTACGCACCTCACCCGTGATCATCGTTGCCTGCAAGCGTGGGCCTTTAGCTTAGGTAAAGCGCTTATTTCTTTGCCCGATCCTGCAGGTTTGTCGGATGACGAGTTGTCCGATCAAATTCTTTCGCTTCAAATTGCTGTTGGCGACTTTGCAAAAGAGTTAAAAACGGCACGCGATGACGGAATGATCACCAAGGATGACTTTAAAAAAGTACAAGCGTCAATTCGCAAAATACTTGAAGTCACACTGCAATTAAACGCAGAGCTTGAGCAAACAGTCCGAGACACACCACCAACACCACCAACAAGAACAGCATTGAGAGCAGCTTAATGGACGCAGCAGATAACGCACAAATAGAAATTGAGCGCGAACAGTCGCGAGCACTTGAAAACATAAAAGGGAATACGGTTGAACCTTCCGAAGAATGTATAGAGTGCGGCAACGAAATACCAGAAGAAAGACAGCAAGCAGTGAATACCAACTTGTGTATTGGTTGCGCAGAAATGCGCGAGTTGCACAGCCGAAACTACGCAACTCGCAGATAAAACAAAACCCGCTTCAAATAGCTTTGGTCGGCTAAAGCGGGTTCAGTAATAACAGGAGTAATTATGGCTAATTTAGCAGAAATTTACAAGTTCCCTGTATCGCAGGATGAACCAACATGCAATCAAGTGGTACGGCATGAGCATAAAGATGGTGGGTATGTGAAAGCTGATATTGAAAACGGCTACGACAGGCTTGCGCAAAAACTAACGGACACGCTTGCTAATCCGCCAGTGAAGCTAAGTGCGCGTGAGTATCAAATAATTTTTGCTGTTATTGGTAAAACGTTTCGTTGGCAGAAAAAAGTAGATTGGATCACGAATACTCAGCTTAGTAATTTGACTGGTATTGACAGTACAAACATTGGAAAAATTATAAAAGGTTTGGTGTCAAAAAAAGTGCTGGTTCGCGATGGTAAAAGTACAGGTGTGAATCCTGTTGTGAGTGACTGGGTTGAAATTGAGACTAGTCAGAAACAACTAAAAACTAGTCAAAAACGACTAGTTAAAAACGACTCTAAAACTAGTCAAAAACGACTAGCAGACTCGTCAAAAACGACTAAAAAACTAGTCGAAAATGACTGCCACATAAGAAAAGAAACTAATACAAAAGATAATAATAAAAAAAGTACCAAAAAAAGCCCGCTCGAATTATTTGATTTTTCTCTGTGGCCACAAATGCCATCACAACAAATTTTTGATGATTGGGTTGCAATGCGAAAAGCAAAGAAGGCGCCACTAAGCCAGACAGTGATAAACACTTTTGGTAACCAACTCACAATAGCTTTTGATAACGGCATTAGCGTTGATGATTGTTTGTCTGAGTGCATAACTAGAAATTGGCAGGGTTTCAAATACAACTGGATAGCGAATTCAAATCAAAATAACTATGCGCCAAGCCATTTCAGCCAGCGGCAAAACGGGAACGTTGGCGATCAGCTGGCAGCGCTTCAGCAATCAGTCGCGCACATACCAACACCACACGATGACGAGGTTCTTTGATGAATACTCAAATATCAAAAATAAACCAGACCGACAAACGACAAGCCAATGACGTTCTTGTAAAACTGATCAGCGACGAGGTGTTGCCATCGCTTAAAGCATACTACCCAAACAGCGATTTTAACTGGCGCGGAAACCTGGTGATGTTTGCAAACGAATATGCCAAACAGCTGTACGGTATGGGGATCATTGCTAAGCATGTTCGTGCAGCGCTTGAAATGGCCCGTTTACTTTCGACAAGTGAGCGGTACGCGCCTAATCCTATCGAGTTCAAAATCTTATGCTTGCAATCTCGCGGCATGCCAACACTTGCGCAGTGTATGGCTGAGATAAACGAGCAGCGAATTAAAAACTACGGAAAGGACAAAGAATGGTCTGAGCCTTTAGTTTACTGGTTAAACCAAAAAATCGCTGCAGCTAGAGCCAACATTGCTGATAGCGCATGGCAAAAAATGGCTAAGGAACAGTACACAATCCTTGCTGATCTTTACGGCAAAAATGAATTAAGTCCGATACCGTTAAAGATTGAGCATAACGCGCCGCCGGCTTACCTAAAGTACGTGGGATAGAGCAATGAAATCCTACGAACAAGACCAAAAGCAATTTATTCGAGCACTAAAAGAGATTTTAGGGGATAGCTACTGGTCAGTGGTTAACGATGCACGAAAAGCTAAAGCAGCGATGTTAGACGGTGTTCGCAATCCAACACCGAGACAAATCAATTTAGCTACGGCAGCAGGTAACAGAGTTATGGCCGAGGCTGCAAAGCAGGTTGGAGTGCCTAGTGTTGCGCAATACGTCAAGGATCAGAAAGAAGCGGCTAAGGCCAAGCACGCACAGCGCAATAAAACACACAGCCAAAACAGACAAGCAGCTCGACGTATTGAAAACGTAAAAGCAACACCAGGCAATTTTGCATCAAGCAAGGTGCCGCCAACGCAAGGTTACTCGCTCAATGACTCGTTAGAGCAAATATTCAAGGCGGTGAGAGCATGAAGTTACGTGATATTGAGGATGGCACTGAATTTATATTGAAGCGAAACGGTAAAGCGTACAAGAAAAGCGCTTTATACAAATCACCAAGCTTTGACTTGTACGTTTGCACAGAAGTCTTAAGCATAAAAACTGGCCGTAAATTTAATTTACACGGCGGCTGTGAAATTGAAATTTTAAACAAAGAGGAAAAAACCAATGTCAGCAACTAAGAAAAGCACATTACAGCAACTATCACCAACTGGCGAACTGATCAGCGACGGTTTCTTATCAGCGGCAAAAAGTCATGCGGCTAAAGCTATTCAAGATGGCGTACAGCCCAATATTAACAAGGCTACAGAGTTGTTAGTCAAATCTACAACCGTGATCACAGAGCGCTATAACTTGCCGCGAGACTTGCGCGACGCATTGCTATCAGCAACGGCAGAGGTTTTAAAACTTGCTCACAGAGAGGAAGTTCAAAAGCAAGAAGCTGAAACGCAGCCGCAAAAAGAAAAGGCCGCTTAAAATGCCAGCCGAATTAACGTTAGTTAAACGCCAAGACGGATTGATGGAAGCAGCAACACAAGCTGACTTTGACACTCTGAGTAATTGGCGACCGGGCCGAGGTTATAAAGTGAACGCTGTTAGATTGAGCGATCGCGCTCTTGGCTATCATCGTCGCTATTGGGCCGGACTTATCGCTTTAACGCTTGACTATTGGCAACCAACTGGCGGCTTGATAGGAAGCAGTGAAAAAGCGGTGTTAACTAGCGTTATTCGATACGCAGAGTTACAAGGCGCAGAGACAAGCGGCCTTAAAACATTTTTCAATGCGTATCTATCTAACCTTAAAACCAAGCGTGCTAGCACAGTAGAAGTGCCACACAAAAGCAAGGAAGCACTGCACGAATGGATAAAAGAAGAAGCTGGCTTGTTTGATTTAGTTATGACACCTAAAGGAGCTAAACGGGTAACTAAATCTATTAACTTCAACTCAATGAGCGACGAAGAATTTAGAGAGTTTTACAAAAAGGCGTTCACTGTTTGCTGGAATTTTGTTTTATCAAAAACATTCGATGATCCAGAAGAAGCAGAACATGCAGCACATCAACTAATAGCACTTGGATAACGAGAACAACATGAGCTTTATAAAAAGAAAACCAGTTTTTAGTAAGAAAATACGCGAAAGCGCCAAGGGCCAAGAGTGTCAAGTTCGCATACCAGGCGTATGTAACTTTGATCCGTCAACAACGGTATTGGCCCATGTTGGTCGCGGTTCGGGCATATCGCAAAAATGTGATGATATTCATGCGACTTATGCTTGCTCAAATTGCCATGACGCAATAGACGGACGGACATCATTAGGCGATCAGCGTTTAATTCGGCTAAACGCATACGAGGGCATGCTAAGAACGCAAGTCATCTTGCTGGAAGAAGGATTGATTGAGGTGAACCAATGATGAATTTGATCAATGGAGATTGTTTGGAAGAGTTAGGCAAACTCGATGACAACAGCGTGGACTTAATTCTAGTCGATCCACCTTACGGTACCACAATGTGTAAATGGGATTCAGTATTGGATCTTTCAAAAATGTGGCAACAAGTAAGCAGAGTTGCAAAAGAAAGGTCAGCAATTGTTTTTACGGCTGCACAACCTTTTACTAGCATTTTAATTTGCAGCAACATAAAGCTATTTAAGTATGATTTAGTATGGGACAAACCGAATGGTACCGGATTTTTTAACGCTAAAAAAATGCCGCTAAGAAACCATGAGTCAATACTTGTTTTTTACGACAAGTTACCGACATACAACCCACAAAAAACAGAGGGGCACCCTCGTAGAACAGCTAAAATAAGTAGTGTGAACAGTGAGTGTTACGGTAAAGGGTTTAAAAAAACAAATTACGATAGTACATCACGCTACCCTAGAAGCATCCAAAAGTTCTCAAGCGATAAGCGAAAATCAAATCTTCACCCGACACAAAAGCCGCTAGCTTTAATGGAATGGCTTGTAAAAACTTACAGTAATAAAGGGGATGTAGTTTTAGATTTTACAATGGGTAGCGGTACCACAGGCGTTGCAGCAAAAAAACTAGGTAGAAAGTTCATAGGCATTGAACTAGACAAGAATTACTTTGACATTGCTAAGGAGAGAATAAGCAAAACGGAAAAACACAAGGCTGCAGCATAATGAATATAACAATAGGCATAGATCCAGACACAGATAAAAGCGGCATAGCCATAGTAGTTAATAAACAGATTATCGACCTAGCAACGGTAAAGCTTTTTGATTTAATCGAGTATTTAGACGCAGCAGGACCAAAAGACACAATTATCGTAAAAGTCGAAGATCCAAACATGATAAAACCGCTGTTTGGCGAGAAGGCTAAGAACAAACGAGCGATACGCGAAAAAATATGCCAAGACGTTGGCGGCTGTAAAGCTGTGGCCCGACTTATATGCGAACTGCTAGAAAGCCACAACTACAAAGTAATCAAAGTAAGACCGCTAAAGGGGCCAATAAAACGCCAAGCTAAAAATGACGGCAATTATTTCAACAAGATCACAGGCTGGAAAGGCCGCACAAACGAAGATAAACGTGACGCAGCAATGATTGCGCTTTGGGGGTAAATAGAATGCAGCCGATCAAACTACTAGCAAAACTAACAACTAAAACACTTAATCTAACTGGTACGTTTGGCGGCAGCGGTCAAGACGTTATCGACTGGAGAGCGGCAGCACATGCACTAGCGGGCTTACCGCCTTGTCAGACTAGCTGGGCCTACTTTAGATATGTTGGTGAAGAAACAAGGCTAAAGCGTGTAGTACGTTCTTTAACTATGCATGCAACGCTTTTTATCAAGATACGGCAGTACAAGATAAAGCCTGACACATTAAACGGCCTGGTAATGTCAGCAGTGTATGAGCACGTACAGCCGGTATGTGGTGAATGTGATGGCAGTGGGTTAGCGCCAGGCGAGAAAGCAACAAGTATAAATCCAGAAATTTGCACACATTGCCATGGCAGAGGACGCAAACCAATATCAAAAAGAAGCCGGTGCCAAATAATCGGTATCAACCACAAAAGCTACAGCTGTGCTCATGATGAAGTGACCAAGGAGCTTTTAAGGCTAATAAGCGAGTGGGAGCGAGACATATTTAAAAATATTCACGAAAAAATGGCAGAGGACGACAACGCAGCATGATAACAGCAGCGGAATTGGCAAACGCAGTTAATCGATTGCCGGATCCTGATACGTTTAGTTATGACTCTATTCAAATAATACTGCATAACGTTTTGGAGCCGTCAGTCAACAGTAAGAACGCCAATGTTAAAACAACATATATGCAACAGAGCACGGTGACTTTTGTTAGACGTAATATTTTTGGCGTTAACACATGGACATTAGAGAGCGTAGAGATCAAAAATACGGCATAGATGTATCTTCATTAGGGTTAAATGGCTCTTAATAGCATTCAGGTCAAGAGGGATAAGCATGAGCAATATAATTTTAAGTAACGAAGAGCTTAAGGCGATAAAAGACAAACTCCCTAAGCATTGGACTGATGAACAACCTGACTTTTACGAGGTAGATTACGAACCGAATCAATTAGAGCCATTTAACCCTAATGAAGATATATCTAAGCTAGCTATAACTAGGTTAACTTTTAAAAGGGTAATGACAGGGCCGCACACTTTTAAGTGGGAGTTAGTATGACAGAAGCAAAGCTAGTAGATGAATACGGCATTTTACATATTTTGAAACGACATAACGCTGAATCGGCACTATCAGAAATTGAAGCAGTGCTTGATGCGTTCTGCAATTAGTATATGAGTGATCATGCTGAAATAAGAAGATCAGCATTTGCAGAAATGGTTTGCCATCTAAAAGTAGCAGTCATTGAAAGTAAAGGCGATAACTCTGTGTTAAGCACCAAGATAAAAGAGCTCATTATTCAGCTAGACGAAGATATAGATCAAAAATAACGGTCTATCTATTAATCTGAAAACGAAAACCGACCAATTGACCACCAAAAAGACCGATTTAGCGCGATAATTTAATGTTTTCGCGCTTTTTTTGGTCTATTCGGCAGTAAAAATAAATGTACCGACCTTGTTTAAGCTGTTGATTTTTATAAGCTAACAAGTTGAAACGGTCTATTTTTAGAGATGGGATCAGGGAAAATTTGATCTTTTAACTCCTTTGATCCATTTTATTTTATATTTTCCGTGTGATTTCAGAACGCTTTGATGTAAGTTTAGGTGACTGCTAAACATCTAAATTTGTAGCAAAGTGAATTAAACAAGCTTGATTTGTTGGATAATGATGGAAAGTAACTTTAACAAAGCTAATAACTACGTAGATTTGCCTAACGGCGTAGGCGGTTTAATAGAAAAGAACAAAGATGCAACCTTTTACGGAATAGCAAGCGGCCGATCTATGGAAGGGGTAGGCATTTTTGATGGAGACTTGTTAGTAATTGAGCGCGGTTTAACAGTAAAACAAGGCGATGTTATCGTGGCCGCGCTTAATGGGCTGTTTGTATGTAAAATTGCAGACTTGAAAAACAATCTGTTGCTATCTGCCAATGACGAATACGGACCTGTCAAAATAACAGAATATGACGATTATCAATTTGAGGGTGTTGTAATTAGCTCAGTGAGAATGCATCGAGGAAGTGTTGCAGATACTGTTTAAGGGAAGCTATGTTATTTAAAGTTGAAATAATGAATGAAAATACTGGCCGTTTACAGACTGTTGAGTTTGAATTTTTATTGTGTGACTGGGGAATGGGTGGGACTGGCTCAATTTGGGACAGCAAAACTACAAGCCATGGATAACTTGCAAACCCCCCAATCCTGATATAGTATTTTCCATGTTGAAGAAATCCGCTTAGTTTATGACTGAGCGGATTTTTTTGCTTAAAATGTGTTGTTCCGTTTTGCCCGATCATTTGGTCGGGCTTTTTTGTGGGCGAAAGGTTGAGTGATGAAAGCTAGCAAACTAACAGCGCTGGGTTTAACTGCGGTTCTTGCGGCAGCTGGTGTAACAGTTGCTACATTTGAGGGCCAAGAGTTAACCGGCTATGTTGATCCTGTTGGCATTGCAACCACTTGTTACGGACACACACAAACAGCAGTCGTTGGCAAAGAGTACACAGAGGACGAGTGTTTAAATTTACTCGCAGGTGACTTAGCTAAGCACAACTCGCAGTTAATGAGCGTGGTAAACGTAAATCTGAGCCAAGGTGAGCACATTGCTTACTTGTCATTTCATTACAATATTGGTCCTGGCAATTTCCGAAGCAGCACATTGCTAAGCAAGCTAAATCGCGGTGATCGCATTGGCGCTTGTAATGAGTTGGCGCGATGGATTTATGCCAAAGGTCAAAAGTTACCAGGCTTAATCACTCGCAGAGAAAAAGAGCGCGCAATGTGCCTGGATGGAGTTACTAATGTTAAAACTGTTCAGCAGCATTGAAAGGGTGACTATCGTCGCTCTATTAGCGGCACTCGCTTACGCAACATATCAGATTGTTATTATTGAAAGCGAATTAAAAGAAGCAAACAAAAAAATAACAACAAAAAGCCTAGAGATAGACAATCTCACGATGCAAGCCGAGTTTTTAGCTCAAAGCGTCAAACTTACCGAAAAACAAAATGCCAAGTTGATAAGCGAGCGCAATACATTATCGCGCTTAAATAATGCTTATCAGTTGGAAGTAAGCTCTTTAACTAGCAGCTTGCACAAAACTCAAACTGAAATTAACAAACTACGAGAGTCGAGCGATGAAGCAATTAAAACATGGGCTAATGATAGCGTTCCTTGTGATGCTGTTCGCTTGCTCAAGTACGCAAGAGCCAGTGAGTGTGACAAGGACGGTGGTACAGACAGAGTACGTGTACCTAGCACCGCCGGAAGAATATCTATCAAACTGTAGCGTTGACCACAAACAAATAGCAGGTAATGCGACGTTGTTAGCGTATGCACAGTATTTAGAGTATGTCATAGACAAATGCAATGAAAACATTAAACGAATTAAACAATGGGCCAGCGAAGTTAATAATGGATAGATCAACAGCAGCAGCAAGCTACACTGCAAGTATCGGCACTGGTGTCGGCGGTTTATTGTCACTTAACAACATGGCGCTGGCGCTTGGTATTTTATTTACTGTGATTACATTCCTGATGAACTGGCGCTATCAGAGCAAAAAGCACGAGCTTGAGCTTCAAAAGCGCCGTGAAGATGCTGAGTACCACAAGGCACGTATGAGAGAACTAGTGCGTGACGATGAACAAGCGTTAGCTGAGTGCAAGGTAAACAGCGGTGATCAGTAGTGTCAAAATGGTCGGATTTAAACGCATTATTTCAAGATGAGCACGTTAAAACTGGCATATCTGTTACTGAGTTTTGCGAAAAACACGGATTAACGTATAACACGGCACGCAAACACATAAGAGCAAGAGTCGCTGTAGAGCGGAAGCGACAAGCAGACCCAAAGCCAACCAAGCCGAAACAAACGCCAAAAAAACAAAAACGAAAAGTTGCGTCTGGTAAAGATGCGCCAAACTACAGGCATGGCGGTTACACAAAATATTACAAGGACGAGATAAACAATCTAGTCGAAGCGACAACGCTGGATCATGAGCTTGACTTGTGTCGTGCTCGCATACACATGGTTATGCAAGCAGTTGATGGCATAAATAAGACGCTCGACGATCCTGATTTAGACGATCCTGACTTAAAAGTCCGCATGTATGAGTCTCTTTTTAAAGCAGAACAAGCGCTAGATAAAAATGTAGGCCGTGTTGAGTCGATTGTTAGAACGCTATCAGCGCTGGAAACTGATTCACTAACGCGCGGCAAGCTAGTTGTTGAAACTGCGAGAATATCACAGCAAACAAAAGCGCTTGTTAATGCTACCAAGCGTGGCAAGCATCAAGCAGAAATTGCAGAGCACGAAGCGACCAAAGCACGTAAAGAAGCGGGCGGAACAAGTAAGCTTGATAACTTCATTGATAGTCGTACTGACGGCTTAGATCAGGTGGTAAGTGAATAATGCAACCAAAGCTTGCTAAATACCCTAAAAGCACCTGGTTAACTGAAGAAGAACGCTTCACCTTAGATGATGTAGAACTCTTAGAGCGTTGTGAGCCTTATTTAGACTGTTGGTGGTGGCGACTAAACAATCTCTACATTATCGCTAACGAAAAGGGCCAAGAGGTTTTATTTCGTTGTCGGCTTGCACAAACCATGTTGTTTATGACGATGTGGTTTTTAAACATCATCTTAAAAGCACGCCAGCTTGGCTTTAGTACAGCTATTCAAGTTTTTATTCTTGATCACGCTATGTTTAACGATAACAGGCAGTGTGGCGTTATTGCTCAAGGTAAAGACGAAGCAAGCGCGATATTTTCATCCAAGATACTTTACCCATACGAACGGCTACCAAGTTGGCTAAAAACAGGTAAGCGCTCGATTAAAAGTAAAACGGGCACTGGCATCTGGTTTAACAATGATAGCTGGGTACGTGTCGCGGTATCGTTTCGCTCCGGTACGCTTCAGGTGTTACACGTATCAGAATACGGCAAGATATGTGCTCAATACCCATTACGGGCAGAGGAAGTTAAAAGCGGCTCATTTAACGCTGTGCACGATGGCTCATTGATATTCGTTGAGTCTACAGCAGAGGGTGCAGCAGGTAACTTTTTCGATATGTCATGCGAGGCAATGGAGTTGCTTGAGTCGGGCATTGCGTTAACCAGGCAAAATTTTAAGTTTCATTTTTTCCCATGGTTTGAAGATCCAAAATATATCGCACCTGTACCAACCGGCGGCTTAAAGCTAACAAAATCACAAGATAAGTATTTTGCATCCGTCGAGCTCGCTAACGGTATTACGCTAAGCGACGAGCAAAAAAGCTGGTATATCGGCAAGGAGCGCACGATGAAAGACAAAATGAAGCAAGAGTTCCCATCTACGCCAATGGAAGCGTTTTTGACTTCAGGCCGCAAAGTATTTGCTAGTGATGACTTAATGCGTGTTGAAGGTCGTTGCAAAAAGCCTCTTATTGTTTATGAGATTGAGCCCTATACAGGCAAGCTCAAAAAGATGAATGGCAAAGTGGACCTATCATCTAAAGCAGCTGACAAGCTAGCACAATCAACATTAGGTTACTTGCTCGTTTGGGAACTGCCAGACGATGACGAAGAATATGCGATCGGAAGCGATGTTGCAGAAGGACTTGAACATGGCGATCGCAGCTCATTAGATGTATGCGCAAAATCAGACGGCCGACAAGTGGCGCACTGGTTTGGTCATATAGATCCTAAGCGCTTTGCTCATATCAACAAACATATTGGCCTGATGTATAACAAGGCATTCATTGGTATTGAGCGAAACAACCACGGTCACGCAACACTTCAAGAGTTAGTTGAAATTTACCCGACTAGCCGGATTTACACGGAAGAACATATAGATCGTGAAGATACGGACGAAGAAACTAAAAAAGTAGGCTGGCATACCAGCGCACAATCAAAGCCAATACTCACAAGTGGCCTAGATGAACTACTTACTCACGACAAAGACGGCATTGTTTGGCGAGGAACAGCCAACGAACTAAACACCTTTGTTTACGATAAAAAAGGACGAATGGGCGCGCAACCAGGCGGATTTGATGACCAAGTTATGAGTTACATGATTGCGCAAGAAATGCTGGTACGCATGCCTAAGAAACTTGTTAAAGATAACAAGCCCGCACCACACAACCCTAATCATTGGATGGCAGTATAATTAATGGCTGATTACGCGAAAACAAAAGACGGCTTTACGCTTGATAAGCTTTTGTCGATCCTTGGCGATATTGACTCACAACCGGACTGGCGAACACCTGCTACTAAAGCGTGCGCGTACTATGACGGTGATCAACTAAGCTCGGCAGTAAAAGATGTATTGCGCAAGCGAAACCAGCCAGACATTGTTCACAACATGATTGGTCCAACTATTGACGGTGTACTTGGGCTTGAAGCGCGATCACGTTCTGACTTGATGGTTTCAGCTGATGACGAGCAAGGCGAAGAACTAGCAAAAGCGCTTAATGAGAAGTTTAAAGACTATTGGCGTTTGGCGAATGGCGATCGTGCTTGTTCTGATGCGTATGCAAGCCAATTAAAAGCGGGCATTGGTTGGGTAGAAGTAACAAAGAACCCTATTCCTTTTGCTGCGCCATATCGTATTAAGTTTATTCATCGTCGTGAGGTTTGGTGGGACTTTCATTCAGTTGAAGCAGATAGGAGCGATGCACGCTGGATCATGCGTCGCAAATGGCTTGATTTAGACGAAGCGATTGCAACATTCCCTGAGCACAAAGAGATATTAAAGCACTCTGTTAATCATTGGGAAGATTTTTTACGCACGCTAGACGAAGAACACACTGAAAGCCACGACTTACAATCAGCATGGAGTGATGCGCAAGGGTGGAACAGAGCGACAAGCGAATGGTTAGATACAACCCGCAAGCGTGTATTGCTGCAAGTTATTTACTACAAAGTATGGAAACGTGCTCACATCATTAGATTGCCTGATGGTCGCGTTATTGAGTTTGATAAAAACAACACAGCGCATGTAGCAGCAGTACAAAGTGGCAAAGTACAGCTTGAATATGCGGCGTTCCCTAATGTACGCGAGGCATGGTTTATTGGTCCACATCGTATTATTGACAGACCAAGCGAAGCACCAGGCGGCATGTTTAACCTTGTTCCATTCATCGGCTACCAAAAAGATGCAAGCGGCGAACCTTACGGTTTAGTTAGTCGCATGATACCTGCGCAAGACGGTATTAATGCGCGAGTAATACGCTTGAATTACTTGTTACAAGCAAGGCGCGTGATTGCTGATGACGATGCAACACAGTTATCAAATAGCCGATTAAAAGAAGAAATCGAAAAGCCAGACGGCCATATACCGCTGAACCCTGATCGTAAAAACAAAGGCAAGGCCAGTGATGCGCTAAGTATTCAAAACGACGTAGGCATAGCAGCGCAACAGTTTAACTTGATGCAGCATGATATGAAGCTGATACAAGATTGTGCTGGCGTGTATAACTCTATGTTGGGCCAAGACAGTAACGCAACAAGTGGTGTAGCTATTGCCAACTTGGTAGAGCAAGGTACAACAACACTTGCTGAAATAAACGATAATTTCCATTACTCACGAAACAAAGTAGGCGAGTTATTACTTGCTTATATCATTGAAGATCTTAAGCCACAGAATAATGTTGAAGTTACTGTCAATCGTGAAGATAAAGCAAAGCGCCGAGCAATTGTGATCAATGAGCCAAACATGGACGGCAAGCGCAACAATGATGTAGCACGCTGGCGCGGTCACATGGCACTGGCACCAGTGAAAGCTACGCCTACATACAGACAGCAGCAGGCTACATTGCTAACTAACACCATTAGCCAGTTACCACCAGAAGCGCAAGCGGCAACTTTACCAATGCTTGTAGAGCTAATGGATCTGCCAAACAAAGAGGAATTTCTTTCAAGCCTACGCCAATCGTTAAACATTCCAAAAGCCAAAGAAGATATGAGCGAGGAAGAATTAGCACAGGCGCAAGCACAAGCAGAAAAGCAACAGGCAGTGGAGCAGCTACAGCAGCAAGAAATTCAGCAGAAAGTACAAAAAATCGTACTTGAAAACAAACAGCTTGAAGCGCGCATCAATGAAATTCAGAAGAAAGCTGAAACTGAGAGCGTGAAAGACGAGAAGATCCAAGCCGAAACGCAAAATATTATTGCTGAGGTACAAAAGAAACGTGCAGAAGTCGCAGCGCTCAAGTCATCTATTCAAACAAACTTACAACAGCAACTAGACGCAATACAGGTTTAACAATGTCAGAAACAGCACAATTAGAAAGCATCGAACATATACCGGCAGAGCATTTAGAGCAGATCACCGCTATTGCGAAAATGTGCCATGAAACGAACCGCGCATATTTGTTAGTTATCCGAGAAAGCGCAAAGCCTTGGGAGCAGCTAGATCAGCAAGATAAAGACAGCACAATAGAGCAAGTGGCTTTTTATATTCTCAATGAGGGGGCTAGCGTATCAGCATGGCATGACGCTTGGACGGCAAAAATGATTGTTGCTGGATGGAAGTACGGGCCTAAGCGATCAATTAAAAATAAAACCCATGAATGCTTGAAGCCTTTTCACCATTTACCAGAAAAGCAGCAGGTTAAAGATGCGCTATTTCACAGCGTTGTAAGCCAAGCCATTCACGCAGAGATGAAGGAAGTGGACGATGACATTGAAATTCATCAAGAACTTGTTTCTTAAGTATGCGTTATCAGCATTTAAACCAGCAGACGGTCACAGCAAAGAACTGTTTAAGCCAGAACCGTTAATTCAAAGTGTTAAGCAACGCAAACCAGTGCATGCAATCAGCTGGGGAAGTGTTGATGTGAGGTTACGCAAACCTTACCGGTAATAAATCCAATTAAGTATGTACTACGCAGAAATCAAGCCGCTTTAGGGAAACCCAAGGCGGCTTTTTTGTGCGATGCACAACAACTCGCAAAGGCAGCGTACAGCCTACAACTTTAATTTTCGCAGCTATGTGTCAAATAGTGATGGAGTCATAAGTGGATAATCTCGACGATATTTTAGAAAACGGCACACCAGAAGAAATCGAAGCGGCATTGGCCGAAGTAGATATTGATGGTGATACGCTTTTTGGTGGTGAAGATGGCAGCGAAAAAAGCGAGCCTGTAGTAGACACTAAAGCAGCCGAGCAGGACGAAAGCAAAGCGCAAGCTGAAACAGACGTAAAACCGGAATCGTCAACCGAAGCGAGCGAGCAAAAAGGTGATACGCCAGAGGGCTATGTTGAAATCGACGGCAAGTATTACGTTGAAGCGACTGATGTTAAAAGCAAGAACGGGCAACACAGCTTGCCTTATGATGTTTTAGCGCAGGCGCGTAAACGTGCGGCAGATGCGGAAGCGGAACGCCAGCGATTAGCCGACGAAAAAGCAGAGCTTGAAAGCAAGTACGAAGAAACCAAGCAATTAGCTGAATTACACAGTAGTCAGTTAAAAGATGCGGGTATTGACGCACGCAAATTACCTAAGCAAATGCTTGAAGATCCTGAGCTCATGGAGCGTATCAAAGAGGAATATCCAGAACTAGGCGAAATGGTAAGCGCGCTTGCTGAGCAAGTACGAAGCCACAACGCCAGCCAGCAACAAGCACAAGCGCCAGCAAATGCAGGCAATGAGTTAACAACAGCGTTTGAAAGCTCACAGCATTTAAAGTCTTGGCGCGATAGCGATGCCGATAAGTGGGAAATGGCCCAGGTTATCGACGAAAAACTGGCAAATGACCCATCGTTTAAAAACAAATCAGTAGCAGAGCGCTTTGCAGAAGTAGAAAAGCGCGTGCAATCAGCGTTTGGCGAACAATATAAGCCGAAGCCAAGCGATGTGCCAACTGCTGCAATCCCCAATTCTCCGACTGACTTAGGATCACAAGCAAGCGACTTAAGCGCAAACGCAGGTTTGCTCGATAAGGACGCTGCAACGATGACTGATGAAATGTCAAATATGACAGAAGCGCAGATCGCGGACTTGCTATCCGAAGCGTCGGAATTTCTATATTAGGAAATTAAACAATGAGTACGATCACTAGAGCACAAGCTGCAAAAGCGTTTGGCGCAGCTCTATTCACGCACACCCGCCGTCAAAATACATTTGTAAATATGTTGACCGGTGCCGCTCCACAATCAGCCAAGAAAGATGCCAATCACGGCAAGAAGCAAACCGAAAAAGGCGCGCCAATTGTCATGATCCGTGATTTAGAGTCACAAGCCGGCGATACGGTTGAAATGGATTTATTCCACAACCTTAACGGCCTACCGACAATGGGCGACAAGAAACTGGAAGGCCGAGGCGAAAGCTTAAGCAAGACAGTGTTTGAGTTGCGCATTGATCAAGGCCGTAAGATGGTTGATTCTGGCGGCAAAATGAGCCAGAAGCGTACCAAGCACGACTTGCTAAGCACAGCTAAAACACTTTTAGGTAATTACTACAATGACCTAAAAGACGAAGTGGCAATGTATCACCTGGCAGGTGCGCGTGGCTCTTTCAATCCTAGCGATATTATTGTTCCGCTGGAAGATCACGAAGAATTTAACGAAATCATGGTTAACGACATTCAAGCGCCAACGTATGACCGCCATATCTTTGGTGGTGATGCGTCAACGTTTGAAGGTATCGATTCAGCCGACATTATGACAATTGAAAAGCTGGATGATATTGCGCTGATCTTAGAAGAACAGCAAAACCCAATGAAGCACATTGAGTTTGAAAAAGATGAAATGGCAAACGAGTCTCCTTTCTTCCTCTTGTTCGTAACCCCGCGCCAATGGCGTGACTTATGGGCGAGTGCGACAGAGAAGAAAATGCAAGAGCTTATGGCTCGCGCTATGGCTCGCGGTCGCGGCTTCAATCACCCGGTGTTTAAAGGCGATGTGATCATGTGGCGTAACGTTCTAGTTCGCCAATATCGTAAACCGGTGCGTTTCTATGCAGGTGATACTGTCACTGTTTCAAACAATGACAAGTTAGCGACAACCAAACAAGTAACAGCGGGCACTGACATTGATCGCGCTATTTTACTTGGTGGTCAAGCGCTTGCTAATGCTTACGGTAAAGCTGAGTCTGGTACTCACTTCCACATGAGCACGAAGAAAACAGACCACGACAACGCTAATGAAACGGCAATTGTGTGGATGAATGGTTGTAAGAAGGTGCGCTTTGCTGACCGTAACGGTCGAGTCAATGACTACGGCACAATGGTACTTGATACAGCTGTATCGTTATCTTAATCAACTTTAGCGGACTATGGTCCGCTTTATTTTTAACTTGAATAAGTGAACAAGATCATGAAAGAAACATTTTATAAAGGTGCGCAAGGCAATTTGTCTTTGCATGTAATGACGCTATCACTTGCAGCGTTAGCAGCTGGTTCAACAGTCATCGCAGCAGATCAGCTGCCAATTGGCACGCAAGTAACAGGCGTTCGCGTTATCAATGGCGCGCTTGGCGCAAACACAGAGCTAACCACAAAGCTTGTTGATGCGAAAGGCACGGAAACTGAATTGTCAGTTGTAGATACAGTTGCTGCAGGTACTGATATGACACCTGTTAAGCCTGTTTATATTGGTGATACTGGGCCAAGCGATTTAGTAATCGAAAACACAGGCACAGGTGCCGCAACAGGTGAAGTGATTGTGCAGTTAGAGTACCGATTTAAAGGTTACTAATACACAACTCACATTAAATACAATCACTAAAGACAATTAAAGCCCTGAAATATCAGGGCTTTTTATTAAGGTTATTATCATGGCTGAAAAAATTAGCATTGTTTATATCGGTCCAAAAGCCGAAAAAAAAGACACGGTTTGCGGTACGCGATTAAAGTTCAAACGTTTCGAGCCTGTATCTGTAGAGTCGGATATTGCAAGTCGATTTCTTGATTTTCCCGAAGTGTGGGTAAAAGAGAGTGAAGTTGACGAGATAAAGAAAAAGCTTGAAGCAAAAGCAGAAGCAGAAGAAGAAGCTCGCAAAGCAGCAGAAGAAGCGGCTAAGCGCGCAGAAGCTGACGCAAATATGGTTGTTATTGTTGATGGTGAAGAAGTTGATCTAGGCAAGTACAGCTCTAAACAACTTGATACATTTGTTGTTGCGCATGAGTTAGAAGTAGAAGGCCCTAAAAAGCCAGTAAATGACTATCGCAAAAATGTTCGTGATGCTTTCCGTGCTTTAACAAGCGAAGAAGGTAACGAGGAATAATCATGGCTCAGCTGTTTACCTTGATCCCACTTGTAAGAGAGCGTTGCGGTGGCGTTCTTGAAAAGTTTGCGCTTGATCACCTTAAGCGTGCATATCAAAAGTTTTGTGCAGAGTCTTTGTATTTGGCCCGTTCACAACAATTCAATCAAGGTGACGCTGCAACACTAGCCATTGATGGTGATCATTCGTTTGGCGGCGTTAATTTTGTTTTAGATGCACAGGGCCATGAGCTAGAGCGCGGTATTGATTACAACGTATCAGTTGGTGGTAAAGTTCATTTAACAACAAATACGCCTGCTTTTCGTGTGTTTTATTACATTACACCGCTATTTTCACTGCCTGATGATTTTAACGCAAATGACACGCTTATCAGCAAGTATGCTGATTGCCTTGCCGATGGTGCCGCATCAACACTTATGAAAATGCCTAATACACAATGGACTGATATCAGCTTGTCCGAATACTACAAGCGCAATTTCGTGGACGGTTATCGCCTTGCCTACCGCGAAGCAATCAATGCACTGGACGAGCAACGACCAACTAAACCTAGAGAGTTTTACTAATGGCTATTGTTACATCAAAAGAAATTACTACGCGAGTAAACAAATTACTTAACGATCCGGGCTTTGTTCGCTGGCCTGAAGAAGAGCTGTTGAATTACTTGAATGATGCGCAGCGAGCAATCGTGTTGCGTCGTCCAGATTCATACAGCATTGATATTGATGATTTCGCGTGTGTTGAAGGCACAAAACAAGCGCTACCAGCAGATGCGTTGCGATTAATCGACATTACTCGAAATGCGACAGGCAAGGCTATTCGCGGCCCATATAACCGTCAAGTGCTCGATGATAATCACGAAAATTGGTATGCAGGTACAGACGCGACCGAAGTGCAGCTTTATATCTATGACGAGCGAGTGCCAAAGACGTTTTACGTTTATCCAGGTGTTGCAGCTGGCGTTCTGTTGACATTGGCCTATTCAAAAGCGCCGGCTTCTATTGGGATGACAGCACATAACGCAAGTGAAGTTATAGCGCTCGATGATATTTATGTTAACGCGATCATCGAATGGATTTTATATCGCTCTTACATGAAAGACGCAGAATATGCGGCAGATCCAAACAAGAGCACTATGCACTTACAAGCTTTTGAGAACCAGCTGGGGCAGAAGAATCAAGCTGATAGTGCAATGATGGGTCAGCAGAAGGGGCAGTAATATGACAGCAAGCGCAGGCGCGTGGTATCGCGTTGGAACGGTAAATGTAACAGCCGGTAGTCAATCAGTAACTGGTGTTGGCACAAACTGGCAAAATGATGTTATCTCTATTGCAATTGGAGACATTTTTACACTTGACACTAAAACGTGGTATGAAGTAACGGCAGTAAATAGTGATACAAGCATTACATTGGACCGTGCTTTTGAGGGAAGTACTTTTAGCGGTGAAAATTATGCGATTATCCGCAATACGTCCGGTACTATCCTTACCCGCATAGCTGGTCAAATATCAGTTCAGTTTAACCAAAAGCAATTATTTTTAGATGAATTGAGACAGTGGCTTAATTCAGATGAAGAGTTAAGCAAAATTACTGATAGTCATGGTATATCACATCAAATAAAGACAATAAAAGAAATACAAAATACTTGTGAAAACGCTGCTAATACAGCACTTAACGCTGCTGTGGAGACTAATACAGCAATCGAAACAGCCTTAGGTTTAGCTTCTGATATTTTGCCGCATCACACTCCCGCGCTCTCTGTCACTTTCAATGATGGGATAAGGATTGAGCATGGATATGGCATGCACGATAAGCTTGATATAAGTGCGGCACAAGATGGTAGCTTACTAATAGATATGCCAACAAAATCCGTTGAGTTCAGCCGCTCTTCGGCGGCGTGGAACATTAATAAAAGCGGCATATTAGAAGAATTAGAATTAAACGAACCCGCAATCGGTAGTAACGGTGTCTGGGTGCATGAAAGTTATACCAATTATATAAAAAACTCTACGGCACTTTACACCAAGCCAGGCACCCGAGCTTCTTTAACTCAAAAATCGGGCGGTATTTTATTTGGTTCAAATTGTGCTGAGTTTGTAGAAGACCTTACTGCGGGTGAGCATTTTGTAAACCTTGAAAACGTGTCTGTACCCGTTGGCCAAGAATACAACTTTTCTATTTATATCAAAGCAAATGCTAATAAAGGTTCACGATACTTTACTCTCAGAACACATTCGGGAAATATCAGTCAAACCCAATTCACGGTTGATAGTAATGGCGTTATAGCGTCTTCTCAGGGGGTTGTTGAAAACATTGGTGATGGTTGGTATCGCTGTTCCATTCAGCTCACGTCTACATTAGAGACTCCACCGACCGGAATGCGTCTGCAAATTACAGATAATGCAGGGAATTTAAGTTATACCGGAAATGGGGTGTCATCCTTCATTATTTCGGGCGCACAGGTGACGCAAAAGGATGCCCTGTTACCACTCATTGTTACCGGCGATACAGCAGAAACCGTTGCGGCAACCTCGCATTCGATCCCAATAAAAGGAAATTTGCCCGTAAAGGGCCACTCGTTTACGATAAGTATAAATGCCGAGTTCCGCGATATATCAAGCGCAACAACAGCTCATATTCTCTCCTTCGGGTCTGATACCGACAATGCAGCTATTCTATTTAGAAAAGTAGGCGACCAACTTCAGTTCTATTTTGATAAAAGTGATGGGACAGATCAGAGGCTAACAGATGCGACACCCGAATATGCTATTGGTAGACACTTTTATACACTTACATTTGACGGAACTACCGACACGTTCACCCTTTATTGTGATGGCGTTCTCTTATCTCAGAAAGTTTATCCTGACTATTGCTGGTTTGATCCGGAAAAGACCCTATCATTTGACGGTCGATATAATAACCAAATAAAGAGCTTAAAAATACTTCACTATGCGGCATCGGCTGAAGAAGTACGTTCATGGGGGGCACCAAAATGAAGCTAACACTCACTATTAGAACTGCGACTAAAGACGAGTTAAAAACGTTTTTTCCAAACTTTGAGGGTGAACTTGCGACCAAAGGCTCGCTCGTGTTTGAAGGTAAAACGTACAATTACGAGCTGCTTTGCCGAGATGATATCCGCATACCCACAGGCAATACATTAACTGACGATGACGGGCATTCATATTTGGAGATGCACGCTGTTGAAGGTTGCTTTACAAAAATAATTGTTGATGAAAGTTTTTGTGCACATGAGGTGGTTCCCAAATCATATTGGATAACGACTGACACAAAACCGTCAATATTAGACTTAGATTGGAAAGTGCCAGGTTTAAAAGACCAATGCGAAATTAATTTTTTAGAGGATATAAAGGCAAAAGCACGTAAGTTCATTAATGCTGAGCGTGACAGAATTCACTATGAAGGCATTGAGTATAACGGCTATACATATCAGACGGATGAACAATCAATCAGTGACATCATGGGAGCAATAATCACAGGAACAGACTCGACTTGGTTAACAACGGATAATGTTACAGTTCAGATGACCGCGAGTGAAATGCAGCAACTTGGTAATGCGATAGCTGAAAGAAAGAAACTATTGGTTTATAAAGCGAGAGAATTTAAAGACACCGTAGAAACGTTATCAACACCCTCAGCGATAGATGAATACATTTTTAATTTAGATTGGAGTGCATAATGCGAGTCATATTTTGTAGCAACAATATGCCCTTTAGCTTACTTATTAAACTTGTAACTTGGTCA
>NZ_JBLWTY010000008.1:0-62599 GCF_048269915.1 Parasphingorhabdus sp. | reverse complement strand
CTGCTGGGCTTTGACAATGGCACGGTGGTCTATCGTGAGACCGGCTGCGAGCATTGCAACCACACCGGCTTCCAGGGCCGGATCGGGGTGTTCGAGGCGATCCGCATCGACGAGACCCTGCGCAAGCTCATCAACGATGGTGGGGATGAGGCACGCATCGCTGCCCATGCGTTTCTGCGCCAGCCCAATCTCGGCTCGGCTGCCCGCGCCCTGGTCCGCGAAGGGCTAACCACGGCGGAAGAAGGCATCAGAATATCCCGGCGCGAAAGCGAAGTGATACTGGTCGGTTAGCGGGTCCAGCCGCGTATCGACATGGGCTCTCTTCCCATTCCGACGACAGGGCGTTATTGTTGCGCATGACCGATACATCCACGATGACCTATGCGCGCTATCTGGCGCTCGACACGCTGCTCGATGCGCAGCATCCGCAATCCGGCGAAGATGATGAAATGCTGTTCATCATCATCCACCAGACCAAGGAGCTCTGGCTGAAGCAGATGATTCGCGAATTGCGTCTGGCGAAACGGCAAATTCAAAAAGATGCGCTGGTACCGGCTTATAAGGCTCTCGCCCGGGTGAGCCGGATTCAGGCAGTGATGACGCTGAGCTGGGATGTGCTTTCCACCATGACACCGAGCGATTATTCCCGTTTTCGCCATGTGCTCGGACCCAGTTCCGGCTTTCAGTCGGACCAGTTCCGTACGGTTGAATATCTGCTCGGTCTGAAGGACAAGGGCTTTCTGAAATATCAGGACGATCGACCCGAGGCGCAGGCGGCGATGCAAGCTGCGCTGACCGAACCAAGCATCTGGGACGAGGCGATTGCAGCCGTGGCAAGAGCGGGCTTTGACATTTCCGAAGACAGCCTGAGCCGGGATTTCGGAACCTCGCACAGTCCTTGCCCATCCGTCGAAAAGGCGTTTCTCCAAGTCTATCGCAATCCCGAAAAATATTGGGAACTGTATCAGCTGGCGGAAAAACTGGTCGATCTTGATGACGCCATGGCTACCTGGCGGCACAAACATGTGTTGACCGTCGAACGGATTATCGGCGGAAAAATGGGCACAGGCGGGACGGCGGGTGTTTCCTATTTGCAAAGCACTTTGCCCAAGCGCGCCTTTCCCGAACTATGGTCGCTGCGAACCCAGCTATGAGCTGGAAACATCTGTTCTCCAAGTCGCTGGCGGCCAACCCCGATCGCCTCCATTTTGCCGCGCACAGTCACCATCTCTGGCCCGATGCGAGCCATGACGGCCAATTGTCTGCCTGGCAGGATGCAGCGGCACTGGCAGATCACAAATGGGACAAGATCATGGGCCCGGTCTGGTCCGAAGCGCAGCAGCATGTTGCCGATGAGCTGAATCTCCCTGATCCCGCAACTTTATGCTTCGCGCCCAACACGCATGATTTTCTGGTCCGGCTAATGTCTGCCCTACCGACACGACCGGCAAAAGTGCTGGCGACCGACGGTGAGTTCCATAGCTTTCGCCGACAGATGACGCGCTGGGTCGAGGCGGGAGAAGTCGTGCTGGAAACGGTGTCGCCGGAGCGCTTGCTCGCAACCGCACGGTCTGGCGAATTTGACCTGGTCTTTGCCAGCCATGTGCTGTTCAATTCCGGTACCATCATTGCGGAGCTGGATCAGCTTGCCGCGCTGGCCCGTCCGGAAGGACCGTGGGTTGTTATCGATGGCTATCATGGCTTCATGGCGATTGAGACCAATCTGTCGCAAATCGCCGACCGGGTTTTCTATCTCGCGGGCGGCTATAAATATGCGATGGCGGGAGAGGGCGTTTGCTTTCTGCACGCGCCGCCCGGCTTTGCCGAACGGCCGGCGGTGACCGGCTGGTATGCTGCTTTCGATGATCTCTCCCTGCCGCCCGGTGATGTCGGCTATGCGCCGGATGGCCGGCGGTTTCTGGGCAGCACTTTTGACCCATCCGGCCTCTACCGGTATAATGCCGTGCAAGATATGTTGCGGAGCGAGGGGCTCACATCGGCGGTGATCTCTGATCATGTTGCAGGGCTGCAGGCGCAGTTTATGGAAGATGAGCCGCTAGCCGCATTTGATCTGCTCAACCCGCTCGATGGCCAGTCGCACGCACGTTTTCTGGCTTTTCGGGGAGAACAGGCACCCGCCCTTCACAAAATACTGGCGGACCGGAATGTTGTCACCGATGTCCGCGGTGATGTGCTGCGGATTGGCTTCGCGCTCTATCATGATCGTCAGGACGTGGCGCGTTTAGCAAAAATAATAGGGCAGATAGTCTGAACATTCTGCCGTTACGGCTTGTTTGCCTGCGCGCCTTTTTCATCGGTTTTCATAGCGCTTCGTACGGATTTTTCCATTGACCTGCGCGTTTTCCGCAATAGGCTTAACCGATCAATTAAATCGAGTTTGAGAAGGACAGGCAATGAGCATTTCCGTCGATATCCAGAATGATGTGGCCATGATTACCATGGACGATGGCAAAGCCAACGCCATCAATTTCACGGTGATGGAGGCGTTGAACGATGCAGTGGATAAAGCCGAAAGCGATGCCAAAGCGATTGTCCTGACGGGTCGCGAAGGACGTTTTTCCGGTGGTTTTGATCTCGGGATGATGGGCAGCTTTAACCGCGAAGATTCCGTTCGCTTGCTAGACCGGGCGTCGGAACTGGTGCTTCGTCTCTATGGTGGGCCACTGCCTGTGGTGGCAGCCTGCAATGGCCATGCGATTGCCATGGGCGTGTTCCTGCTGATGGCCTGCGACACACGGATAGGGGCGGCGGGTGATTTCAAGCTGGGCGCGAATGAATCGATTACCGGTATGACGCTTCCGGTATTTGCCGTCGAGCTTGCGCGTGGCCGGCTCAGTCCGCTGCATCAGACCCGGGCGATGATCCAGGCCTTCATCTACGATCCAAAGGGCGCGGTCGAGGCGGGCTATCTCGATATGCTGGTTGAACCTGACAAGCTGCAGGAACAAGCTGTCGGAATTGCCGGTCAGTTAGCGAAGCTGCCGGGCCACGCCTATGCCTATCAGAAATCAGCGATGCGCAAACCGGCACTGGACGCGATCCGGGCGAGCATCGGCAATCATCCCAATTTGCGCAACTAGCCCTCTAGCGGTGCTGGTCGATCAGGATCGGATTGCCATCGGGATCGGTTAGCATGATGCTGGCCGGGCCTTCGCTGCCTTCGGTTTTGCTGTCGAGCACGACACCGGCGGCGAGCATTGATTTTTGAATAGTGCGGACATCATCAAAGTCATCAATATTTTGCGCATTCTGATCCCAGCCGGGGTTGAAGGTCAGCATATTGCCTGAGAACATTCCTTCGAACAGGCCAATCACCGTCTCGCCATTTTTCAGGATCAACCATTTCTGCTCCTCGTTACCGCCGAACGGACTAAAGCCCAGCTTCTCGTAGAAGGCTTTTGACCGGGCAATATCCTTGACCGACAGGCTTATGGAAAAGGCTCCGAGTTTCATCGTCTTTCTCCCTGTTGGGGCGCCTAATTTCGATTTTCATCCAGCAGATATTTTTGCCAGAAAATCAGGCTCGCCCAGAATTGATAGTCGGCATTGGTCTTCTTGCGGAAACCATGCCCTTCATTTTCGGCGAGCAAATGCCAGGCGGGGCGTCCGTTGGCGCGCACGGCGGAAACGATCTGGTCGGCTTCGCTCGCCGGGACGCGCGGGTCATTGGCGCCGGTGACGACCATCAGCGGAATTTTAATCTCGCTGGCGCGGAGTAGCGGGCTGATTTCCTGCAGCTTGATGCGCTGTTCGGGGATACGTTCGTCGCCATATTCCGCTCGCCTCAGATCGCGGCGATAGGCCTGTGTGTTCTCCAGGAAAGTGACGAAATTGGAAATGCCGACTGTTTCCAGGCCGGCTTTCAGCCTTTTGCCATAGCGCAACATTGACGCCAGCGTCATATAGCCGCCATAGCTGCCGCCGGTCACGGCGATCCGCTTGGGGTCGATCTTGCGGTCCCTGCGCAGATGATCCAGAAATGCGCCGATGTCGAGCACACTATTTTCCCGCTGCCAGGGACCATTGTCGAGCGATACGAATCTTTTTCCAAAGCCGGTCGACCCCCGGACATTGGGATAGAAAATTGCGATGCCGAGCTCATTGACCAGATAATTGTCGCGGCCAAGAAAGCGCGGAGTAGCCTGGCCTTCGGGGCCGCCGTGAATATTGATGATCAGCGGTCGTTCTCCTTGGTGCCAGGCGGGATCGGGGCGGTAGAGGAATCCCGACATTTTCTCGCCGTCAAAACTTTCGATCTCGACCAGTTCGGGCGCGACATTGTCTGCCGTGTCCAGCCCGCCGGTTTCGCTCTTGGTCCAGCGCACAACCGTCAGCGTGTCCGGGTCTATGGCATAGGCATCGGTGCCGGTCCGGTTGCTGTTCAGGGTCAGGCCCAGCGCGCCCCAGGGCGCAAATTTCATGCCGCTCACCACCCCGGCCGGGAGCGCGTCCACCGCGCGGACTGCACCGCTTTTCATGTCATAGAATTTGAGCACCGAGCGGCCGGCCTGGTTGACTTCAAAGGCGATCCAGCGACCGTCGGGACTGATGTCGAAATCGGCGACGTCCCAGATTTTCTCGTCGATCAAGGGTTCAAACAGGGATGTTTCCAGATTGACAATGCCGAGGCGCTTGACGTCGCTGCCGTCGTCGGAAGCCGCCCAAAGCCTGCCATCCGGCGCAAATCGCAGCCCCTCATAGGCCACCGGCGTGCTGCTGTTGGTCAGCTTGCGCAGGCTGCCTTCGGCGATGTCGATCAGATAGAGCTGGTTTTCGGTGGCCGAGACATAGTTGAACACGAGCAGCTGCTTGTCGTCGGGCGAAAAATCAATCGGGAACCAGCCGCCCCCGGTGGAGGCGACCAGCATCCGGGCGCTCTCGGGATGGGCCGGGTTCATCAGATAAATATCGTTGTAAAGTCCCGTGCGCTTGTTCGAGCCGAAGGCGACCAGCTTGCCACTGCTCGACCAGGGGCCAAGGCTGTTGCGGCTTTTGCCGTCGGTGAGCAATTTGGGCTGGCCATTTTCCAGCGCGTAAATCTGGTTGACCTCGTTGCCCCCGCTGTCCTTCTGGAACAGCAAGGATGACCCGTCCGGGGCATAGCGGGCACTGCCCACCGGCTCGCTGGCAAAGGTCAATTGTTCCCGCCCTGCCATCGGTGCGGCGACCCGGTGCAGCTGGCGAGTGTCGGCAAAGCGGGTAGCGATCAGCATCGCCCGGCTTGCAGGATCCCAGTCGACAAAGCTGGCGGTACGATATTCCATATAGGGTCGCGTTTGCTCGACGATGTCCAGTGATATGTCGGGAATTTCGTCTGAGACCAGCGCTGCCGGTTGCGGGGCGAACTCCGCTGATGCCGCATGGGCAGGGCTGGCAAAAGCCAATAACGCCATGCCCATCTGACCCGCCAGCGCTAACCGCATTCCAATCACTCCCCCGTTTTTCTTTCGCCAATCTTATGGACGAATTGGGGGAAAAGCAATTAGGGGTGGGGCATGTTTGATGGAAATATGCCCTTCGTCCTGCTCGACGATGCCCGGGAGCAGGGCGCGGCTCCGGCGCGGCTCTACCGGGACCCGGTGGCGGTCCTGCGGGCCGACAGATTGGAAGAATTGGAAACATGTTTGCAGTCGGTCTCGGAGGCGCGGGCCGAGGGCTGTCATGTTGCCGGCTATCTGTCCTACGAGGCCGGACTGGGGCTGGAGGATCGGCTGCGCGGGCGGCTCCCAACAGACCGGCCTGCCCCCTTGATATGGTTCGGAATATTCCAAGAATACAAGCAATTAACAGAGTCTGACCTGTTGGAGAATCTGCCCGACCGCAACGGCGCCTGGCTTGGCCGGATCACCCCTGCCGTTTCGCGGACCATTTACGACGATTCTTTCCGGAAAGTGCGCGATTATATCCGATCCGGGGACATTTATCAGGCCAATCTGACCTTTCGTGCCACCGCCCGCCATGCCGGCCACCCGCTGGCGCTTTATGCCGCGATCCGCGAGCGGGCCAGGGCGGGCTATGGCGGCGTGGTGTTTGACGGGAGCAACTGGATGCTGTCCTTTTCGCCGGAGCTGTTCTTCGCGCTGAAAGACGGGCGGCTGACCGCCAAGCCGATGAAGGGCACGGCGGCACGGGTCGCCGAACCGCAGGCCGATGCGGCGGTGCAGGCGCAATTGCAGAGCGACCCCAAGCAGCGGGCGGAAAATCTGATGATCGTCGACCTGCTGCGCAACGACCTGTCGCGGGTGGCGGCACCGGGCAGCGTCAAGGTGCCCGAACTCTTCCATGTCGAAAGCTATCCGACCATCCACCAGATGACCTCAACGGTCACCGCGCAGCTGCAGGACGGGCTCGACGCGGTCGACGTGATCCGGCAGATTTTCCCCTGCGGATCGATCACCGGCGCCCCGAAAATCCGGGCGATGGAGGTTATCGACGAGCTGGAGCCCGACGCCCGCGGCATCTATTGCGGCTCGATCGGCCGGATCGATCCGCCGGATGACAAGGGCGGCTCCGACGCCGCCTTCAATGTCGCGATCCGTACCCTGTTCATTCCGCCCGGGCCGGACACCGCCGAAAAGGACACCGCCAAAAAGGAAGATGGCAAAAAGGAAGATGGCAAAAAGGAAGATGGCAAAGAAACGCTTTCCATCGGCCTCGGCTCTGGCATAGTGGCGGACTCAAACGGGGATGACGAATGGCGGGAATGTCTCGCCAAGGGGAGATTTGCGAAAGTGGATGCCAATGCACAGGATGGCCATCGGGTCGACCTGATCGAAACCATGGCCTTTGAACCCGCCAGCGGCATCAAGCGGCTGGAGGCGCATCTGGAACGGATGAAGCAAAGCGCCGCGGCGCTGGAGTTCGAATTCGACCGCCACGCCGCGCGCAACGCGATCCAGGCGATCACCTTTCACCAGGACAACCCGGCGATGGTCCGGCTGCACCTCGGCCAGTCCGGCGCGCTGGCGATCGAGCTGAAGCCAATGCCCGCCCCGCAGGACGGACCGGTCCCATGCCGGCTGGTACCGATGCAGGCCGACAGGGCGGACTTCCGCCTGCACCACAAGACCAGCGACCGGCGGGTTTACACGGTCGACGGACTGGCAGACGGCGTGCACCCGGTCTTTGTCGATGCGGACGGTTTCGTCACCGAAGGCGCTATCTGGAATGTGTTTGTCGAGCGCGACGGGGTGCTGTTGACGCCGCCTCTGGGCCGGGGCGTATTGCCGGGCGTGCTGAGGGCGGAACTGCTGGAGAGCGGGCAGGCGGTCGAGGCGGATTTGCGCGCGGAGGATTTGGCTGGCGGGTTTCTGGTGGGGAATAGTGTGCGGGGGTTGGTTGGGGGTGCGGTGGCGGGTTAGTGTGCTGTCACCAAGAACCCGAGCGGATGAAAATGGTTCGTTTGCATTAACCAAGAGGTAGAGGCCGTCATTGGCAATGACGAGGTCGCGAGTTCAATTCTCGCGAGTGGCACCATTTTTCTAAAAAATTGAAATGTATGAGCATTGTTCTTTGGCTCTGTAGCATCGGATGTAGCTCTATTGATAACTGTGGAAATTTTGTTCGTTTCAAGCTAGCGATTCTTGAATGTCGATTAATATTGTGACCAGCCGCGAGACGATCGAATCGTATATCGACGAAATTCAGGCAGCTGGTGACTCTGAACGGAACGCATTCGGGTTTTTAGTGCCTGGCGCTTATAAAGAATTTGTATATCAAGAAAGAGCGGTCATTGCGATATCCGACGACGATCATTCGTTGGCAGGTTATGTACTGTACGGTGGAGCGTTCCCGCAGGCAAAAATATTTCAAACATACGTATTACCGGACCGAAGAGGTCAGAAGGTTGGTGAAAAACTGCTTGCCGCAGTGTTTCAGCGCTTGGAAGACAAGGGCTTCTTGAGCGTAGTCGCAAACGTCGCTTCCGACCTAACCGATGCCAATAGTTTTTATGACAGCATGGGTTTTGATATTGTCACCACAAAGCCCGGTGGGAAGACGACGCAACGGCTCATCAATGTTCGCGCACGAGATTTGTCGACACCCAGCCTTCTAGATTCTCTTGAACGACCTTCTAGCCCGGTTCATTCGATTGCATTCCGGTCACCTTACCAGAGCAGTTCGCCACTCTACATTTTGGATTTGAACGTAATCTTTGACGTCACGAAGAAACGACCAAGGTCGAAAGTCGCGCAAGGTGTTATCGCAGCGGGAATGGAAAATGGTGCGAGAATTGCGATTACAGATGAGCTGATTGCTGAACTTGAGAAGCACACGTTGCCCGACAAACCGGACCCTATTCTCGGCCTTTGTCGAGCTCTTCCTCGTCTAAGGCTGCCTTCCAGCGATCAGCTCAGAGAATATCGCGAAAAGCTGTTGCCGGTTGTCTTCCCAGAGAAGGCGAATGCGGGAACCTTGAAAGCAAACGATGAAGCCGATTTGCGCCATTTAACGACCGCAATCTTGGAAAATGCGAAGGGCTTCATCACCTCAGACACTCCAATTCTGAGAGCGAGTACAGAATTAGAAGCTGTTTTCGGGTTAGCAATTTTGTCGCCCAGTGCATTCGGCCAAGGCTTTGCTGTAGAGTATGGCGGTGCCCCAAGCACCTTCGCTTCTACCAAAAATGCTACTATCGAACGCTGTCACTTTTCAGAGACTGACAAAACATGCTTAAATTTACTTCTGTCAAAGTTTCATCTTCCCGAGCAGGTCGTGCGTACTGTCACTGCGGCAGGTACGGCGAGTGCCCCGAGACGGCGAGAATTGGTACGATCTAATGGTGCCTTGATTTGCTTTGCATCTTGGGATGCGCCTTCTGCTGCGTCCGGTGAACGCCAACTCTATGTGTACGCAGACGAAGGGCATCCGGATGCGTCACTGGGAATTAATAACCTACTTGAATCTGCGTGTCGCGATATTGGGCATCAGAATGTTGCGATTTTTTCACTCAAAACCTTAGTTCATCAACATCTAGTCCGTTCAACCGCCATCTCTTTTGGGTTTCATTCAGAAATAGCAGATAGACCGAAGAATTCTATGCTCCGTAAAGCATGTCTTGGTCGTGCAATTGTGCCCGAACACTGGAACAAGTTAAAGGATGATGTAGAAGAGGCAATTGGGATAAAGGTATCTGGCTCTTTGAGCTCCCACGGCTCAAACCCCATTAAGATTCAGGATGCCAAAGGCAACCAGATTGCCGTAAGTCTTTTAGAGTTAGAGGAATTGTTAAGCCCAGCTGTTCTCAGCGCACAAGATAGACCTGGTGTCATATTCCCCATCTGGCCTTCTTACGCTGAAGACTTGTTTCATGGTGGGCAGCAGCCGTCATTCCTCGATCAGCAATCAGCAATCCTAAAACCAACAAAAGCGTATATAGGTGGAAATTATGGTTCAGTGCCTGAAGGAGGACTGGCGTTCTTCTATGAATCTTCAAAGCAAAATGGGCGAAGCGCAATTATTGCTGTTGCTAGAATTCTCAAGCGTTACTCTTTGACTAAGGAACAAGCCAAATCGATTAGCGTTGATCGAGGCGTGTTACCAGATCAAGCTATTGATGGTATCACCGATTACAAAAAACTTACGACGGTGACGGACATCGACAGCATCATGCTTTTCGCAAATCCGATTGGTTACAGAGAACTTGGTCAATTAGGTTGCGATAATGGGACCAACTTTATTACATCCACGCCAATCAACCCAGACCAGTGCATGGCTCTCATTCGAGCAGGAGCGCCCTACATTGGATAAAGCTGACATTCTTATTTCGGTGCAGAAACGATATTTTGAAAGTATTGTGTCAGGCAAAAAATCTGTTGAACTTCGTAGACGAGCGCCGAAAATTTCACACGGCTCAAGAATTTGGCTTTACTGTAAATCGCCAATCGCGACCGTTGCAGCAGTTTGCAAATTACAACGAATAGAAACCCTACCGATTGAAGAGATTTGGGAACGGCACTGGCACTCTCTTGCTATCTCAAAACCTGAATTTGATGAATATTTGTGCGGTCGGGAAAGTGCTACGGCCCTAGTCATTCAAGACGTGGAGTTATTGCGCAACCCGCTTCATCTTGATGCAATTCGCTCTATTAAAATCAACTTTCAACCACCGCAGTTTTTTATGCATCTAAGAGACGATTGCGCTTTGACTGATCGACTTAAGCTTGAGCTTGCCTAAGCGAGCATCCGATAAACGCTTGCCCGAATAATGTATTTCTCTTCAGCAATTGCAGCCGCCGCATGACCGATCCCCACCGTAAATTCCCAACACCGGCGCAAGGCCGACTCGTATTATGGGGAGGTGTTGTGCTGCTCGCGCTTTATGCCGGTATATTGCTGTTTACCTCTTATGATCCTGCTCTGATCGTCCAGCTGTGGTTTCTCCCCGGCATCGGGGCGCTGGCGGCGGTTATTGCCAATACGTCGGGGACCGGGGGCGGGGTGGTTTTTGTGCCGGTGTTCAACGGGCTGCGCGAGCATGGCGTGATGACGCTGGATCCGCTGCGGGTCACCGCGGCGTCGATGGCGATCCAGAGCTTTGGCATGACCATCGGCGGTCTGCGCTGGACCGACCGTCTGCTGCATCAGCCGGTTCCGGCGGCTTGCTCACGCGAAGCGCATGTCCGTCCGCGCGATTTTGCTTTGGTGATACTGGCCGTGCTCGCCCTGGCGCTGCCAGCAATGCTGGCGATGCAGCGCCTGGCCATGGTCGACGGGCATCTGATCCTGCTCGGCTACAAGATCTTTTCCATTTTTCTGGGCCTTGCGCTGATCATCACCACCTGGACGATCAATCATGACCGGCCGGAGCGGGCACGGCTGGAAAAGATCGACCTGTTGATCCTGATGCTGATCGCCATTCCCGGCGGCGCGCTGAACGCGCTGTTTTCGGTTGGCATCGGCGAACTGGTCGCGCTCTATCTGTTCATCCGCCACTATCCGGTGCTGCTGTGTACCGGCACGGCCTGCGTCATTTCCTCGGTCAGCGCGCTGGTTGGCAGTGTCTGGCATATTCAGGCGGGGACGATGCCGTGGGAGATCGTGCTGCTGGCCGCACCGGGCGCGGTGCTGGGCGCCTTTCTTGCCCGTCCGATTGCGCTGTGGCTGGGCGCAAGAAGGCTCAAGACGCTGGACGGGATGTGGATTGTGCTGTCGGCGGTATATCTGATTATGTTGAACCGGGTCACCTGAGATGCATTGCTGACGGTTTCGATCCCGGCCTGCGCCGGGATGACGGTTGGCTTTTGGTGCAGTCGACTGTGGGAACCCTGGTGACGGCACAAACATGCACCCGGGCAATCACAAGCTTGGTTGCGGTGACGGCGCATTGATATTAGGCACACGGCTTACTTCTTTGCACAAGGACGCATCATGACCGATCAGCTTGAGACCCCCCGTCTGGAAACCATGGCCGTACATGCCGGTACCGAACCGGACCCGACGACCAACGCGCGGATCACGCCGATTTACCAGACGGCCTCCTATGTTTTCGATGATGTCGATCATGCCGCCGATCTGTTCAATCTCGATGCGTTCGGCAATATTTACACCCGCATCATGAACCCGACCAATGGCGCGCTGGAGGGCAAGATTGCGGCGATGGAGGGCGGCGTGGCGGCGCTGGCAGTGGCTTCGGGCCACGCGGCGCAGCTGATCGTCTTTCATGTGCTGATGGACCCCGGCGCGCATATTGTCGCGGCGAAGAAGCTCTATGGCGGCTCGCTCAACCAGCTGGCCCATTCGGTGAAGAAATTCGGCTGGAACGTCAGCTTTGTCGACGCCGACAATATGGACGAGGTCAGGGGCGCGATCACCGATAACACGCGCTGCGTGTTTATCGAGAGCCTCGCCAATCCCGGCGGCGTGGTGCAGGATATTGCCGCCATTGCCGATATCGCCCACGCGGCGGGTATTCCTTTGGTGGTCGACAATACCATGGCCTCGCCGGTGCTCTGCCGCCCGATCGAACATGGCGCGGATATTGTTGTCGAGAGCGGCACCAAATTTCTCGGCGGTCATGGCAACAGCATCGCCGGTCTGATCGTCGACAGCGGCAAGTTCGACTGGACCAAGAGCGACAAATTCGCCTTTCTCAACCAGCCCAACCCCAGCTATCACGGCAAGGTCTTCACCGATGCCTTTGGCGAGCTGGCCTTCATCCTCGCGGCGCGGGCGCTGTCGCTGCGCGATCTCGGGCCGGCGCTGGCGCCGCAAAATGCCTTCTATATCCTGACCGGCATGGAGACGCTGGCGCTGCGGATGGAGCGCCATTGCGACAATGCGCTGGCGCTGGCGAAATGGCTGCAGGGGCGCGAGGAGGTCAGCTGGGTCTCCTATGCCGGGCTGCCCGACAGCGACTATCACGCGCTGGCGCAGAAATATCTCGGCGGCAAGGGCGGCGCGGTGTTCACCTTTGGTCTGAAGGGCGGCTATGATGCGGGTGTGAAGCTGGTCAGCGCGGTCAAGCTGTTCAGCCATCTCGCGAATATCGGCGACACAAGATCGCTGATCATCCACCCCGCCTCGACCACCCACAGCCAGCTGTCGGAAGACGAGCTTGTCGCCGCCGGTGCCGGTCCCGATGTGGTCCGCCTGTCGGTCGGGATCGAACATATCGACGATATCATTGCCGATATCGCACAGGCGCTGGAGTCGCTGTGATGAGCGATGGTGCCGGGGATGACGGCGGCGATTATATCTATGATGAAGAGACCGGCGAATGGCTGAGTCCCGAAGATGCGGCGGCCCGATCCGCGGGGCCGGAAGTGGTCGACGCCGTAGGCAATCTGCTGGCTGACGGCGATGCGGTGACGCTGATCAAGGACCTCAAGGTCAAGGGCGCGGGCCAGACGCTGAAGCGCGGGACCCTGATCAAGTCGATCCGTCTGACCGGCGACGCGCAGGAGATTGACTGCAAGCACGAGGGGATCAAGGGCCTGGTGCTGCGCGCCGAATTTGTGAAAAAACGCAGCTGAGCCATTCTCCCTGTTGCAGTGCAGCACCAATGATATTAGGCAGTCGTGTTCATTCCTTTCGACAGGATTCCCATGACCCGCATTTCCAAAGCTCTCGGACGTATTCAACCATCAGCAACATTGGCGATGTCCGCCAAGGTCACAGAACTGAAAGCGCAGGGCGTTGACGTAATCGGTCTGTCGGCGGGCGAACCGGATTTCGATACGCCGGATTTCGTCAAGGAAGCGGCTATCCAGGCGATCCGCGACGGCGAGACCAATTATACCGTGGTCGACGGCACCGCAGCGCTGAAACAGGCGATTATCGGCAAGTTCGCGCGCGACAATGGCCTGACCTACACGCCGAAGCAGATTTCGGCCAACAGCGGCGGCAAGCACACCTTGTTCAACGCGCTGGTGGCGACGCTGGACGAGGGTGACGAGGTGATCATCCCCGCGCCTTACTGGGTCAGCTATCCCGATATCGTGAATTTCGCGGGCGGTACACCGGTGATCATCGAGGCCGGTGCGGACCAGGATTACAAGATCACACCGGAGCAGCTGGCAGCGGCGATCACGCCGAAAACCAAATGGCTGCTGCTCAACTCGCCATCCAACCCGACTGGTGCTGCTTATAGCGGAGAAGAGCTCAAGGCACTGGGCGAAGTGGTTTTGCCGCATGAAAATGTGCTGGTGATGACCGACGATATGTACGAGCATATCTGGTATGCCGACTTTCCTTTCGCGACGATCGCGCAGGTCTGTCCGGAGCTGTTTGACCGGACATTGACGGTGAACGGGGTGTCCAAGGCCTATGCGATGACCGGCTGGCGGATCGGCTATGCCGGTGGTCCGGAATGGCTGATCAAGGCGATGGGCAAGTTGCAATCGCAGTCGACCTCCAATCCCTGTTCGATTTCACAGGCGGCGGCAGTGGCGGCGCTTAATGGTCCGCAGGATTTTCTGGTCGAGCGCAACGCCGCTTTCGAGAAACGCCGCGATCTCGTAGTGTCGATGATCAACGACACGCCGGGGCTCGAATGCCCGGTTCCCGAAGGGGCCTTTTATGTCTATCCCGATGCCAGCGGCCTGATCGGCAAGGCGACGCCAAAAGGTGCGGTCATTGCGACGGACGAGGATTTGATCACCTATTTTCTGGAAGAGGCGCAGGTTGCGGCGGTGCACGGCGCGGCCTTCGGTCTCTCGCCAGCCTTCCGGATCAGCTACGCGACATCGGAAGAGATATTGACCGAGGCCTGTGAACGGATCCAGCGGGCCTGTGCGGCTTTGAAATAAACCTCAAGCGCCGGGCGCAGGCATCCGCCTGCTTGGCTATCCTCGCATAAGCTCGGACGCGCGGTCGCGCTTGCCTCCGCTTCGCGTCGCTTTGGCACTTCCGCTATTGGCTGATGTCTAACCGAGCAGAGCGAGGCAAGCGCGACTGCGCGTCGGATGATAGCCCGCCCCGTCGGAGGCGTGAGCGAAGCGAATTGCCGCGAGACACGGTAAACCTTCCCGGCGCCTGAGGTTCTAAAAACCCCCGCCAATAGAAAATCTTTTCTCCGGCAAACTGAATTTGCCTCTGTGATCCTATTCACAGCGGCGACAGGAATATTATATTAATGGTCGTAACCAACAGGCGGGATGCTGCGAACAGCATATTATCCCCAAGGAATCGACCATGATGAAATTATTCAAATCCGATTTGACCTACAGCCTCGGCGGCGGCTTTATCGCGGGTGCTCTGATGCTGTTTATCATGCAACCTGCGGATCAACGTGCCGACTTCGGCCAGAATCTGTCGACCACGATCAGCGCCGCTTCCCAGCTCCTGAGTTAATCGCCAATGGGGCCGTTTCTCTCCAGAACGCTTCTTTTTGGTGCCGCCTTCGCCTGTTTTGGCGCAATTTGGGCCGGATTACACACATCGCTTCCCGACGAGCGCGGCGGGACTGCGCCTTTTGTTGGAACGGCGCATGCCGCAGAGAAGGCCACGATCATACCGATGCCGCGGGTCAGAGCAGGCGAGACCGGCAAGCGTGCCGTCGCGATTTTTGCAGGCGGCTGTTTCTGGGGCGTGGAAGGCGTTTTCGAACATAGCAAGGGGGTGATCAGTGTTACCTCCGGCTATCATGGCGGCAGCAAAAGCAGCGCGTCCTACAAGCTGGTCAGCGCCGGCCTGACCGATCATGCCGAAGCGGTGCGGGTGGTCTATGACCCCCGCACGATCAGCTATGGCCAGTTGATGCAGATTTTCTTCTCGGTGATTGCCGACCCGACCATGCTAAACGCCCAGGGGCCGGATCGCGGCAAACAATATCGCAGCGCGCTGGTGCCGATGAATGCGGGGCAGGCCAGAGCCGCCCGTGCCTATCTCGCGCAGCTCGAAAAGGGGCGTTACTGGAAACGACCGATCGTGACCAAAATCGAGGCCTATCAGGCTTTTTACCCCGCCGAAACCTATCATCAGGATTTCATCCAGAAAAATCCGCGCCAGGGCTATATCGTGCGCTGGGATAAGCCGAAAATAGCCAATCTGAAGCGGCATTTCCCGAGCCGCTATCGGTCAAAACCGGTTCGATAAAGAGCGTCGCAGACTTAACCGGCTGTTAGCCGTTGCCTGCTAAACCGGGATTCATGACCAATCACGAATTTGAAATATTCCTTTCTTTTGCGGCCTTGGCCGTGGGCTTCGGCATGTTGTGGATGGCAAGGAGCCAGCCCGACTAAAAGCGCGCTGCTCCCGCCCCACCGGCGCAGACTGAGTTTCTGTCAGAATCTCAGCTTGAACCCTGCCGTGGCCCGCCAGCGCCATGCATCGGTTGTCCCGAGCCGCGTCGTCTCTCCCTGCAGCACCTGATCACCGGAGCTGGGATTGATGATTTTCCCCGTGTCCGAGAGATAGCTGGCGTCCGCACCGACCGCGAATTTGACCTCAGGTGTGACATCAAATTCCAGCCCCGCCGACACGCTGCCGGCAAAGGCTGCACCGGAATCCGATTCATCGAAGGTCAGCGTGAAATCCTGGTCGGCCGGAGGACATAGGGCGCAGCTGTTCCGCTCCATCGAATAGAGGTCGCTGTCGCGATAGTAGATACCGCCAGCGGCAGAGCCGGTCAGCGCGACACCGGGAGCGATCTGCTGTTTGACGCCCAGCGCGCCTCCGATACCCAGATATGTGCTGGAAACGCTCTGGTCGCGGCTCTGTTCGAGAACGGAACCGAAAACCGTCGACTCGGCCTTGCTGTCAAAGTCCATGTCGAACAGCAGGACATTGGCGAAAGCCGATGCGAAGGCGCTGAATCCGTCCTTGCTGGCAATCGGCGTGGATAGACCGATTTTGAATTCGTGAAAACTGAAGTCGGATTCGTTGAATCCCGTCAGACCGCGATTTCCGATGGCAAGACCCGTAGACCCGCTGGGTGAGGTTTCGCCATAGACGAAGCCGACATCCGTTGCCCCGCCCGCCGGTATCGCAAATTCCGTCCGCGCATCGCCTTCGCTATAAGCATAGCCGCCGTACAGATTGAGCGCGTCGTTCAGCCTGTAGGTCAGCCTGGCAGCCAGTGTGACGCTGTCAAATTCTGTTGTTGCCGTGTCGGCGAAGGTTTCCGTTCCGGGACCTGTGCGCTGAAAGCCGATGCCGGTTTCCTGGCCGCCCAAGTCGAGATGGCCCAAGCTCCCGCCGATATAGAGGGTGACCTCGGCATCATCATAGCCCGCTTTAGTATTGGTCTGCCCGTAGGAGCCCGTTTGTTCGTCGGACACAGGACGAAGACCATTGTCTGCCGTCAGTCCCGGTCTCAATGTTATTTCGCTCTGTTTGCCGGAAGGCGGTTGCCTGAAATCCGACAGAAGATTGGCCCGCTCGTTGATATATATCGCACCCGCCGACATCGAATATTCTTTGTATAAAATGGCCGGATCTGATGCGGATTGGGCCAGTTCCGCTGGCGTTGGCGGGCATTTCAGCTGACTCGGAAATATCACGCCATCGATTGCCGGGTCGAGCTTGCGGAGCTGGTTGATCGCATCTTCCCGATTCAAGTCCGGGTCATTGGTCAGCAACCGCTCGCGCAGGTCGTCCCTGATTGCCCTGAGCTCCCGCCATTGGCCAAACAGTCTTTCATAGCGCTTGATCCTGGAAGCGTTGGTTTCTGCGTCGGCGCCATTTCGGCACAGTGCCACCAGGCCATCCAGCTCCGCTCTGATATCCGCAGCGGTTGGAACGGAGCGCCCGGACTTGACGTCCGGCGGCAAAGCCTGGACTTCCAGCGAAGGGTCGGGTGGCGGCGGGAGCGATGGCAACCCGCCGCCGGCATAAGCTATATTCCGGTCGGGAAGGACTTCGCATTTCAGTTCCTGCGGCGATTGCAAAATTTCGATCTGTTGCAACTTCGAGGGCAGAAGCGGCCTGCCATCCGGGGTAACCGCGCTGGATCCCCTCACCACAACACCGTTCAATACCGCGCCATAGCGGCTGCCATATTCCGATTTGAATCCGCGGATGTGCACTTCGGGCATCTGGCCGGGCGTTGCGTTGACGCCATAGGCCGGATTACCTCTGTTCTGGCCGCACAGGGTACCGATATCGACCAGCCTGTCGACATTTTCATCTAAGCTTTCCGTCCCGATCACCGCAACAGGAGCTGCCGATTTGGCATCAAGCTTCTCCCGAGCGTGCGTCTGCATCGCGGTTCCGGCCAACAATGTTGCTATTACTATTTGCACCCGCTTCATGATTCACTCCCTGGTTGAACAAAGTTGACCCTTGCAAGCCGGGATATGGGCGCGATCAAAACCGCGCATCATGCATTTATATTACATGGCGCTACTGTGGTGCTGTTCGGGGACCTAGTGGCCGAAGACTTTGCGCAGCAGATCGGTCTGCCGTTTCGACCCGGTTTTCTCGAGAACCCGTTGCATGTGCACACGGGCGGTGTTGACCGAAATGTCGTTGGCTTCGGCATGTTCCGGAACCGAGAGGCCACCGGCAATACTGTCGACCAGCCTGGTTTCGGCGGGTGTCAGGCCGTGCGCTTCGCCGAAGGCTGCGAAATCGATAAACTGATTTTCACTGGATTGCCGGAGACGGCTGACGATATCATCAAGAGTATCGTCGGGGAGATTGGCCATGATCTCTTCTACGCGTTCTGCCCATACGGGTTCGGAGCTGATTTTTACGCCATCGCCGCGAAACTGGTTCAGGAAGGGACGTATATAGTCAACCTGACCATCCTTGTGCTTCGGTTGCTTCTTATCGTCCGCCATCCTGGGCCCCCTCTATCATTTTTTGCGCGGCTGGAATAGAAGCAAGGCCATGGAAGCCTCTGTCACAGGATATCCTGCGATTGCAGATAGCGATATTGAGCTTCGGCTGGTCCGGCTGGAAGCCGAAAAAATCGCCCATGCCGTCCGTTCACAAATGGCACCGGTGGCGAAGACAATCTCGGACTTTGGTGCAAAAATCGAAAACCGCATCATCAAGGCCTTTCTGCTCCGCAGCCTCAAGCCCGCTCTTGAAAAAGGCGCTGATCCGGGTGAGCGTGATCGATTGCTGTCGGCTTACCGGACCGCGACGGCGCGCGGGAAATTTGCGATATTCAATCCGGTCATGCAGTCCCCGCCCGATACCCAATTGCTGTTCGATCCCGCTTCGCCGCTTGTCGAGGACTATGCAGACGCCGACTGGCCGGACGAAGAAGCGGAGGAGCCGATATTATTCTATGTGCCCGGGGGCGGTTTCATATTGCCGCCATCGCCGAAACAGGTGGGGCTCGCGTTCCGGCTGGCCGAACATTGCGGTTGCGAAGCGGTGATCGGCAAGCACCGGCTGGCCCCCGAATATCCGTTTCCCCTGCCGGCAAGGGATCTGGCCGATCAATATGAAGCGATTCTGAAATCCGGAAAGTCGCCTGGCCGGATAATCCTGTCCGGCGACAGTGCCGGAGCAACACTGGTGCTGGCGATGATGCTGGAGTTGCGAGAACGCAGATTGCCGATGCCGGGCGCGGCTATTCTGTTTTCGCCATGGGGTGATCTGGCGATGCGAGGCTGGTCCTATATATCCAAAAGCATGAGTGGCAGCAGCCCGTTTCGCATGGAAACGGCGGCTTTCAGTGCTAAGCTCTATCTGGGTGACACATTGCCGACCGATCCGCGCGCATCGCCCGTCTACGCCGACTTACGCGAGTTTCCCCCGCTGGCCATCCATTGCAGCCGACATGACATGCATTTTGACGATGCCGTACAGCTTGCCGAAAAAGCGCATGATGCCGATGTACCGGTGCGGATGAACTATTGGGACAGCCCGCGCCACCATCTGGAGCGCTTTGGATCCAAAGACGCTCTGAAAAGTTTCGATCTGGTGGCAGAATTCATCGACGCGCAATTCAAACGCGCGACCTGAACTATTTCGGACTGAGCACCATCAACATCTGACGGCCTTCCAGCTTGGGATAGGCTTCGACCTTGGCGGTTTCCTTCATGTCGTCCTGAACCCGCTGCAGCAATTGCATGCCGAGTTGCTGGTGCGACATTTCACGACCACGGAAGCGCAGGGTGACCTTCACCTTGTCGCCATTGTCGATGAACTTGTTCACGTTGCGCATTTTCACGTCATAATCATGATCGTCGATATTCGGACGCATCTTGATTTCCTTGACGTCCTGCACCTTCTGCGTCTTGCGCGCGGCATTGGCCTTTTTCTGCGCTTCATATTTGAATTTGCCGACGTCGAGAAACTTTGCAACCGGCGGCTGCGCATTGGGAGAAACCTCTACAAGGTCGAGGCCGACTTCTGCTGCCCGCTCAATCGCTTCGCCGGTATTCATCACGCCAAGGTTCTCGCCCTTGTCGTCGATGACCCTGACGGTATCGGAGATTATGAGATTGTTGAAACGCGGACCGCCTTTGACGGGCGGCATGGGGCGGCGAGGTGGGGCAGCTATGTTAAATACTCCTGAGTGTTTGTTTATGCAGGCTCATTAGCGGCAAAGCGCTCGCGAATAAAGCCTTGTTGATCGCTTGTGCCATTTTAGCCCTATACCCCGTTGTACACGGGCAACAGCCTGATCTGAATATCGTCATCATGATGACGGTTTCAAGTCCGGCGGCAATGCTTCATTTTTCAGCAATGCGACGGCCGCGTCGAGCGTCAGAAATTCCTGTTCCTTCTGGCCGAGCCGGCGCAGCGCAACCTTGCCTTCTTCGGCCTCGCGCATGCCAACCACCAGGATATTGGGTACTTTGCCAACCGAATGTTCGCGCACTTTGTAGTTGATCTTCTCGTTGCGCAGATCGGCCTCGACCCGGATGCCAGCGGCTTTCAGTTTCTTTACCACCTGTCCGGCATAGTCATTGGCATCGGTAACGATCGTGGCAACCACCGCCTGGGTGGGAGCGAGCCAGAGCGGCAGCTTGCCCGCATAATGCTCGATGAGAATGCCGATAAACCGTTCGAACGTACCCAGAATGGCGCGATGCAGCATCACCGGGCGATGCCGGTTGCCGTCTTCGCCGACATAGGTCGCGTCGAGCCGTTCGGGCAGGACGGTATCGGCCTGGATCGTGCCGACCTGCCAGGTCCGGCCAATGGCGTCTGTGAGGTGAAACTCCAGTTTCGGTGCATAGAACGCGCCTTCACCCGGCAATTCTTCCCAGCCATATTTTTCCGTGGCCCGGCCGGCCTTTTCGACTGCGTCGCGCAAGATCTGCTCCGACTTGTCCCATTCGGCGTCTGTGCCGAAGCGTTGCTCGGGTCGCAGCGCGAGCTTGATCTGATAATTGGCAAAGCCAAGGTCGCAATAAATGGCATCGAGGAGATCGCAAAATTCGACAATCTCGTCGATCAGCTGGTCTTCCCGGCAGAAGATATGGGCATCGTCCTGGGTGAACTGACGCACGCGCAGCAGGCCGTGCAGCGCGCCATGCGGCTCGTTGCGGTGACAGCAGCCAAATTCGGCCATGCGGATCGGCAGGTCGCGATAGGACTTGATGCCCTGTTTGAAGACCAGCACATGGGCCGGGCAGTTCATCGGCTTCATCGCCATCATGCCGGCGGTGCCGCTGATCACCGGACCTTCGCCTTCGGCATCGGGCACTTCGTCCGGAACCGCGAACATATTCTCCGAATATTTTCCCCAATGGCCGGATTTCTCCCACTGGTTGACGTCCATCAACTGCGGCGTCTTGATTTCCTCATAGCGGGCGGCGTCGAGCTGGCGGCGCATATATTGTTCCAGCTCGCGCCAGATGAAATAGCCCTTGGGATGCCAGAAGCACGAACCCTGCGCCTCGGACTGGAAGTGGAACAGGTCCATCTCCTGGCCGAGTTTGCGATGATCCCGCTTGGCCGCTTCTTCCAGCCGGACGAGATGCGCGTTAAGCTGTTTCTTGTTGAGCCAGCCGGTGCCGTAGATACGTGACAATTGCGGATTGCGCTGGTCGCCGCGCCAATAGGCGCCGGACACGCGCATCAGCTTGAACGCCTTGGGATCAAGCTTGCCGGTCGAGGCCAGATGCGGCCCGCGGCACATGTCCATCCAGTCGTCGCCGGACCAGTAGACCGTGATCTCATCGCCTTCGGGCAGTTCGGCGGCCCATTCGGCCTTGAACGTTTCGCCGTCTTTCTGCCAGCGGGCAATCAGGTCATCACGTTCCCAGACTTCCCGGCGGAGCGGCTTGTCGGCGGCGATGATCCGTTTCATCTCCTCCTCGATCTTCGGCAGGTCTTCGTCGGTGAACGGATCACCGGCGGGCGCGAAGTCATAATAAAAGCCGTCATCGGTCGACGGACCGAAGGTAATCTGGGTTCCCGGGAACAGGTTCTGCACCGCTTCTGCCAGCACATGGGCATAGTCGTGCCGTGCCAGCTCCAGCGCATCTTCCTCGTCGCGGGAGGTGACCAGAGCCAGCTCGGTGTCTTCCTCCAGCGGCCGCATGATATCGCGCAGCTCGCCGTCGATCTTCGCGGCGAGCGCGGCCTTGGCGAGGCCGGGGCCGATATCGGCGGCGATCTGGGCCGGAGTAGTGCCCATGGCCACTTCGCGCGAACTGCCGTCGGGAAGGGTGATTTTAATCATCTCGGTCATGGGCTCTGGTCATCTCAAAGTTTGTCAAAGTTGGAGCCAAGGAAGGCTTTAGGCAGGCCTTCGCTAGGGTGGATTGGACTTAGTCTTTTGCGGTTTCAAGTCAACCTAATCAGGTGACGCGCGGGCGGTGATGGCAAAGCAATGGCGACATTATGTCATGTTGGCTTGACATTTTCTGGCGACTCGGACATACAAGTCAAGGAAGCATGACATAATGTCATTGTAGCTTGATGGAGAATGACCATGAAACTGAAACGCTGTTCTGGCCGGGCGATGACGCCCAATGAAAATATTGCCATCTGGGCTGCGCTCGCGATCCTGTTTCTGGCCGCAATGTGATGGCTGGAAAATCGTCAGCGAACATGGCGCAACGGCTTTGCAGTCTGATCAAGCCTGACTGGATGTTCGGTTTTATCCTGCTCGTGGGCATCGGTATGTTGACGGTTTCTGTGATTGATCCGAACGAAGTCGTCACGGGGAATATTACTCCGCTGATCAAAATAATCGGTTCGTTGCTTCTCGTTCTGGCGCTGTCCTATGTTGCGACCCATGCCGCTGCACTGGATCGCAGAAAAATCGAAGATTATTTTTTTCAGATGATGGCAAATGGCGCCATTGTTGCCGTTATTACTGCGATATTCACGCATTTGATCTGGCTGATATTTGAAAGCCACCTGGGCACGATGAGCGCGGAAAATCTCGTCGCAATATTGATAACAAGTTGGGGCTTCGGATATTTTTTCTGTCGCCTGCGCGGGCTTAATGCATGAGGAATCGCCTGAAAGTGCTTCGTGCTGAACGCGACTGGTCGCAAGCGGATCTCGCCGAACGGCTCAAGCTTTCGCGCCAGTCGGTTAATGCCATCGAAACCGGAAAATATGATCCGTCCCTGCCGGTCGCGTTCCGCATCGCCGACCTGTTCGATATGGCGATCGAGGAGATATTTCAACGCGACTGAATCCACAGGAAAATTATGGTGCGCCCGACCGGATCTTGTTTTAGGCTTGGCCTATGTCTGAATCTGCGAACATCTGGCTTGTCGATAGCGACGGCGCACGGAAACGGCCGGTCAGGATCGAGGTGATTGGCGGGACATTCGCGCTTTACGAACAGCAGCGACGCAGCGAAGCCTATTTTTTCGGGGATCTGGTCTACCGCGGCAAGGAAGGCGATTCCCATGTCTTTGGCCTGGAGGATGGTATCAAGGATCGTCCGAAGTGGAAGCTGGGGTTCAGGGGTGAAATTCCTGCCGAACTGGCGCGGTTGCTGCCCGAGGCGAAACCGCCGCTGCTATCCAATATCGGTATGCTGATCATCGCCTTTCTCTGTTTGGCAATTGTCTATTTTGCCGCGGCGGCATAGAGCGCAGGATATGGAAGATGAAATTTTATACTGCGACCGCCCCGGCGGTGCCTCACTCGCTTATTGCTACACACAGCCCAAGGCTGGCGTGAAGGGAACAACCCTGGTTTTCCTCCCGGGCTATATGTCGGATATGGAAGGCGGCAAGGCGCTGGCTGTCGATGCCTGGGCGAAGCAACAGGGTCGGGCGATGCTGCGGTTTGACTATGCCGGTTGCGGGGCCAGTGGCGGCGAGTTTGCAGAGCAGAGCCTGATCGACTGGCGCGATGATGTGCTGTTCCTGATTGACAAGGTAACGTCCGGTTCGATTACGCTGATCGGGTCGTCCATGGGCGGCTGGCTGATGCTGCTCGTCGCATTGTCGCGACCGATGCGGGTAAAAAATCTGGTCGGTATTGCCGCGGCACCGGACTTTACCGACTGGGGTTTTACCCAGGAACAGAAAATGACCATCTTGCGCGACGGCAAGCTCGAGGAAGACAGCGAATATTCTGACGAGCCCTATGTGACGACCCGGATTTTCTGGCAGTCGGGCGATAGCAGCCGGTTGCTGCACAAGGAAATTGCCTTTGATGGTGCGGTGCGCTTGCTGCACGGACAGAAAGATGCCGATGTGCCGTGGGAATATAGTCTGGAGACGGCGAAGAAAATCCGTTCAGATGATGTGCAGGTCCATCTGGTAAAGGATGGAGACCACCGCCTGTCGCGGGATCAGGATATTGGCTTGCTGATTGATGTGATCGCGCGGCTGGGCTGATCCCTGGCTTCCTATACTTAAGCCTTGAACGGACATTGCGCCCATGATTTCATCTCTGTTCCTGTCCTTGTTGATCCAGTCGGCCACCCCTTATGGTTCCCCGATTGATCCGGTGCTGCGCCCTTCGAAGGCCAGGCCCGAGGCGCAAGCCAATCCCCCGGTAAAGCAAGCGAAGGACCCGGTGGAAATCCGGTTCAATCAATGCATCGACCAGGCAGAGAGCGATCCCGCCAATGGATTGCTCGTCGCCAATAAGTGGCAAATTGAGGGCGGCGGATATCTCGCGCGAAATTGCCTTGGCTTTGCCTATGCGACGCGAGAGGACTGGGCGAAGGCGATTCCAGAATTTGTCCAGTCGGCAGAGGGAGCGGAAGCTGCGGGCGACGAACGCAGCGCGAATTTCTGGGCGCAGGCCGGCAATGCGGCCTTTGCTGGTGGCAATTATCCGGCCGCCCTGAAATATTTGGAGGCTGCTCTCGCGCAAAACATAGTGGATGGACTGTTAAAAGGTGAAGTGCATCTTGATATGGCGCGCGTCCTGGTGGCATCGGACCGCTATGATGAAGCAAAGAGACAATTTGCGCTGGTCCACGATCTTGTCCCGGAGGATCCGCTCGGCTGGTTGCTGTCGGCGACATTGGCGCGGCGTATGGGGGATCTTGCCCAGGCGAAATCGGATATTGCGATAGCCGCGAAACTGGTCGTCACCGATCCCGCCATCGCGCTGGAAGCCGGGAATATCGCCTATGAAGGCGGCGATATGGTGAATGCCAAGAGCAATTGGGAGCAAGCGGTCAAATTTGATCCCGGCAGTCCCGCGGGCCAGGCCGCATCCCGCTATCTCGCGCAGCTGGTGACCAGTGTCGCGGAGTGATTTATGTCCGCGAAGCCGATTCCCGACAGCATGGCGGTGCAAGAGCCGCCCCCTCAATCCAGATAAAAATTGACCGTCGTTACCACGCGGACCTTTTTATAGGGCGTATCGGTCACACCATAGCCGCCGGCATCGCCATCGCGGCTGTCGATGCTGAAATAGCCCTGGGTGGCCGACTTGATGCCGCCAACATCGGTGCCGCTGTCTTCGGCAAATTGTTCGGCAGACTTGCGCGCGTCCTTGGTGGCTTCGGCGACCATTTCAGGCTTGATCTCGTCCAGCTTGGTGAAGGTGTAGCTCATCCCGGAACCGTCTTCGAGCACGACGCCGCGGCGAACCAGATCAAACTGGCGGGCGACCGCAGCCTGGGCCTTGTCGATATCATTCGTGCGCAAGCTGAGCCGCTGGCGGATCGTATATTGGGGGATGCCGTTGGAACTATATTGATTGACATTGGCTCCGGTCGGCTTGAGCGCATCGGCCTGGAAACCGAGTTCCTTGAAAAAGGCAGTGATGGCATTGGTGTCGCGGTCGATATCGGTCTGGGCGCTTTGCAGATCGGTTGATTGGGCGCTATAGGCGATGGTCCAGGTGGCCAGATCGGCGGTCACTTCGCGCTCGGCGAGGCCACGGACAGTGACGCTGCGATCTGCCAACTTGGCGCGCAGCAAACCGTCACCCAGCAGATAGCCCCCGACAATCAACCCGATCGTCAACAGGCCGGCGCTCGCCAGCCAGATCGTATTTCTGTTCTCGATAAATTTTTCGGTCATCGCTCTTTCCCTCGGTTCAAAAGCCGCTTAGGCTATTCCATGTGACCCGGTTCGGCTTTGCGATGGCTGCGATGAACCGTTTCTGAATAGCGATGAATGGAGGTTCCGTGACTATCAAATATCTGCACACGATGCTCAGAATTAGCGATCCGGATGCAACCATCGCATTTTTCGGCCTTTTGGGTCTCGAAGAAGTGCGTCGCTATGATAGTGAACAGGGGCGTTTCACGCTGATTTTTCTGGCCGCGCCGGGGCAGAAGGATGTGGCCGAGGTTGAGCTGACCTATAACTGGCCGTCTGAAGATGGCAGCCCGGCCGAACAATATGGCGGTGGACGCAATTTCGGTCATCTCGCTTATGCCGTCGACGATATCTATGCCTTGTGCCAGAAACTGATGGACGCGGGTGTGACGATTAATCGTCCGCCGCGCGATGGCCACATGGCGTTCATTCGCTCGCCGGACAATATTTCCGTGGAGCTGCTGCAAACAGGAAAGAGTCTGCCGGTTCAGGAACCGTGGGCGAGCATGGAAAATATCGGCGAATGGTAGCCTGCAGAATTTGCTAGGCTGCAGCTGTCCCGGTCGGTTCTCCCGGTTTTGCCCTCGATATATCGATCCAGACAATCTGGTTGCGGCCATTGTTCTTGGCATCATAGAGTCGCCGGTCAGCCGTCGCCATCACGTTGCGTAACGACGTGTGTCCGGAAATCGATGCGACGCCGACGGAAAAGGTCACCGGCTCCCGTATTTCCGGCACCTGATCGTGCACGGTCTTGATCAGCGTTTCGCAAATTTTGTTCAGTTCAGTCGCGCGATATTTCTCGCGATTTTGTCGGCTGTCTTTGCGCATCAACAGCGTGAATTCCTCGCCGCCAATACGGGCCGCGAAATGGCTGGTAGCGTCAAGCTGCCGGCCAACAACGCGCAACACTTCGTCGCCAACATCATGGCCATAGCGGTCATTGACCCGCTTGAAAAAATCAATGTCGAAAAGCGCGAGATGACTATATTGATGGTCGCGCTGGTTGCGCCGGAATTCTCGTTCAAACGACCGGCGATTGCTCATCTTCGTCAATCCATCCGTGTCGGCGAGCAGTGTCAGTTCAACCTGTTTGTTCAAAGTGGTTTCATGCTTTTGCCGCAAACGGAGTATTCGATGGGCGACGCCGAGAGCGAGGATGATGGTTTCCATTACCAGCGCAAAATAGAGACCATAGTCGAGCATCGGCCAACCAATATAGAGGTCCATACCCCGGGCGACCCGGTCCAGCCCGAAAAAGACGATGGGGGTCCAGCCGGCAATTTGAAACCAGATCGCCTTGCTGCCCCGGCGTAATGCATGTCCCATTGTGTAGAACACGATACAAAAGGCGGGCAGAAAGGATGCATGATAATAGTTGCGTGCATGCATGCTGTACCCGCCGTCGAGTTGGAGGACAGAGGCCGAGACAAAAACCGGTAACATGGCAGCCAGGAACAGGGTGATTTGCAGCCAGGTTGCGATTTTACCCGGTTCGACAAAGCGCAACAAAAAGCAGCCGCTGGCCGCAACCCCGATCGCGATCGTCCAATAGTTGATCAGCATTTTGGTGGTCAGGCTGATTTCCGGAAAAATAAGGAAAATCAGCCCTGACGAACTGAAGGTATAAGCAACGATCATGCAGATCATCACGCTATGCCACAGCATGAAATTATAGCGCAGGGCCGCATAGAAAAAGGCATTATAGATCAGCGGCATGATTGCCATGCCGCAAAGCACTGCAAACATGGCCGAGAGAGGAAGTTTCAGATCATCCCATTTCTGCTTCGATGCGAGTTGAATTACCGAGATGGAGCTAATCACCTTCGGATCGTCAATCGCGATATAGACATGTTTTATGCGACTTCTCAGTTCGGGGTTTTCGGTTCCGGGAATCGCCAGGCCATAAGTGCCTTTGGGCCGCCAGTGGCCCGCTACTTCCTGTTCCGAAAATGTGGAAGACAGAATCTTGCCATCGTCCAGAACGGCATGCACTTCTATCGTCGTCAGACCGTTATTGTCGCCCTGCACCTCTATCGTGCCACCGGGGAGCGTTTCCGCCAGAAAAGGAATTTTGACCCAGACCCTGGGACCATCGACGTCATATTTATTTTCCGAGCAATCAAAAGCCTTGCCCGTTGTCAGTAACGCTGACGCGCTCACATTTTTTGCGCTGCTTTGGGTGCACAGCCTGTCGGACATAGGAACCTCGGCAAGTGCCGGAGAACAGAGGCAGCAAAAGGCCCAAAATGCGACAAACAAGCGCAAATCACGCTCCTTTCCTAAATCCAATGATGCAACACGATGTCAAATAAGGTAAAATTCTTATTTTGCGGTTAAATATCGACAGCTTTAAATTTGCGGAGTAATTTAATCCTTATGCTAGAAATCATCCGAATTCCCGTATTGTCCGACAATTATGTCTGGCTCGTCCATGAACCCGAATCTCTCGAGACAATGGTGGTCGATCCCGCGGTAGCCGAGCCGGTGCTGGCCGAGGCCGACAAAAGGGGCTGGAAGATCACCCAGATCTGGAACACCCACTGGCATCCTGATCATACCGGTGGAAATGCTGCGATCAAGGAGGCAACCGGCTGCCAGATCATTGGTCCGGAAGCGGAGCGGGAGCGGATTCCTACACTCGATAGATTTGTGAAAGAAGGCGACACGGCAAGGCTTGGTGACGTGGTTGCTGATGTCATCGACGTGCCGGCCCACACCGCCGGACATATCGCTTTTTATTTTCCGACGGAAAAAGCGGCGTTTGTTGGCGACACCTTGTTCGCCATGGGCTGCGGACGCCTGTTCGAAGGCACGGCCGAGCAGATGTATGACAATATGCGCAAGCTGGAAAAATTACCGGACGCCACGAAAATCTATTGCGCCCATGAATATACAAAGAGCAATGGCGAATATGCGCTGGTAGCGGAGCCGGACAATCTCGCCTTGAAGGAGCGTATGGCCGAAGTTCTCACCTTGCGCGAAAGGGGAGAGGCGACAGTTCCGACGACGATCAAGCTGGAGCGTGCAACCAACCCGTTCATGCGCGCGGCTTCGGCAGAGCAATTGGCCGCGCGGAGGATAGCGAAGGACAATTTCTGAAGCCATTAGTTCATACATTCCCTGTTCAGTTCGGTTCGTGATATAAGAAATGCTGGCGGGGGCTGGAAACAGGAGACTGGCGATGAATAAACTGCTTTTGGCGATTCCTGCGGCGATGCTGCTCGCTGCACCGGCGATGAGTGAAGAAAAAATTACACTCACTGAAAAACAGCAGGCGAAGCTCGATAAACGTCTCGAGGGACGGACCGCAGGCAAAGCCCAGTCATGCATCAGTGCTCAAGATCAGCGCGAAATGACGGTGATCAGTGATGACATCCTGATTTTCGGATCGCGGCGCAATGCCAATACTATCTATGTCAACAAACCCTATGGCGGCTGCCGCAACGCCGACCGCAATATATTGTCCTACAGTCGGCCGACGTCCTCGCTGTGCAAGGGTGAAATCATCCAGCTGATCGACAATAGCACGGGAATGTCGACGGGCAGCTGTGCCTTTGGCGAGTTTGTGCCCTATACCAAGGATGCAGACTGACGAAAAACCGCGCTCACTTCTTATAAAGCTTGTCCAGACGCTCCTGATAGCGCTCGCGGATCACATGCCGCCGAATTTTCATGCTGGGCGTCAGTTCTTCATTTTCGATCGAAAAGGGTTCGTCGGCAAATTCGAAGCGGCGGACTTTTTCGATGACCGAAAGGCTCTCGTTGACCCGGTCTACCGCTTCCCGCACGGCGGATTTGAATGCCGGGTTGTCCTGCAGTTTGATGAAATCATATTTCATGTCCTCTTTGCGCGCCCATTCGAGCGCCCATTCGGGATCGGGTACGACCAGGCTGACCATATAGGGTTTCTTGTCCCCGGCGATCATCGCCTGCAAGATTTCCGGCTGGATGGTGAGCATGCCTTCGACTTTCTGCGGCGCGATATTGTCGCCCTTGTCGTTGACGATCAGGTCCTTCTTGCGGTCAGTGATCGCGATCCGTCCGGCTTCGTCGATATGGCCGATATCACCAGTATGGAGCCAGCCGTCTTTCAGGACCTTGTCGGTCTCTTCCTGATTGCGCCAATAGCCATGCATCACCAGCTGGCCACGCACCAGAATTTCACCATCTTCGGCAATCCTGACTTCAGTGTCGATCATCGGCGGGCCGACCGTGTCCATCTTTAGACCCGTGCGGGGCCGGTTGCAGGCAATAATAGGTCCCGATTCCGTCTGGCCGTAGCCTTGCAACATGGTGAGGCCGAGCGACTGAAAGAAGGTACCGATTTCCGGGTTGAGCGGCGCGCCGCCGGATACCATGGCCTTCATGCGACCGCCGAACCGCTGCTGCACTTTGGGCCGCAAGGTCTTGTTGAGAAACATATCCATCAGCTTGTCGCGCTTGCGTCCTTTGCCCTCGGCTTCGCGTTCCCCGATGGAGAGCGCCTTGCCCAGCAAATAGCTTGGCATCCTGCCTTGCTTTTCTACGGTTTTGATCAATCGGGCGCGGAGCACTTCGAACAAGCGCGGGACGACGACCATGATCGTCGGGCGGACTTCTTCTATGTTGGACGCCAGCTTTTCCAGACCTTCACAATAGAAAATTTGTGCGCCCAGCCCGATCGGGAAAAACTGGCCCGCGCTATGTTCATAGGCGTGGCTGAGCGGAAGGAAGGAAAGAAATACCTCGTCATCCCAGCCAAAATCATTTTCGATGATCTCGGCCGGACCCTTGGTATTGTGCAAAATGGCACCATGATGCTGCATCACGCCGCGGGGCTTTCCGCCGGTTCCGCTGGTATAGATGATGCAGGCGGTTTCATCGCGGGTAATGCTGGCGACCTGTTCGGTGACTTCGGCAACATCTTCGTCGCTGCCCTGAACAAGCTTGTCCCAGCTGTACAGATCGAAGTCGCCGGACTGGCCGATCCGCAGATCGGATATGCCAATGATAATATTGGCATCCGAAGAGCTGATCACAGACGGCAGCAGGTTTTTCGCCAGTTTGCTGTCCGAAACGATAACCGCATGCGCGCCGCTATTGTCCAATATATGTTGGTGATCGGACGGGGTGTTGGTAGTGTAGGTTGGCACCGTGATACAACCTGCAGCCATGATTCCGAGGTCGGCGATACACCATTCGGGCCGGTTTTCGGAGACTAGCATAACGCGGTCGCCTTTTTTCAGGCCCATGCGCTTCAGCGATTTCGCCAGCGCGGCCACTTGCCGGGCCGCTTCGTTCCAACTGGTCGCCTGCCACTTGCCGTCGATCTTGGCGCTGAGAAACGGCTTGTCTCCGCCTTGTCTGGCGCGATCGAAGAACATCGATACCAGATTGGAATATTGGTCGATTTCAAGATAACGATTTTTTGCCTTTTTCCGGGCCACGCGGTTATTCCCCTCTCATGCGCCGGACATGCGCCGGGCTTTGATCATTGCGAAAAGGACTAGCGCGGTTGAAACCGCTCGGCAATATATTGCTTAAGGCAATTGGCTGACCGCTTGACCGGTGCTGCGAGGATCGACAGCGCCAACCCATCCCTGGTCGGTTTTTTGTGCACCGGCGAGTTTGGACGGCAGGCCGGAGGTGACGACAATATGGCCGAAGCGCGACAGGTCCGCCTGCAAGGCTTCCAAATCGCTACCCTTTTCTATCAAAACGCCTGATCCGCCATAGAAAATATTGGGGAGGGCCATCGCCTGTTCCAGCGACAGTCCATAATCAAGCACGCCGATCAAGGTTTTCGTGACATGCATGATTATCCTTTTGCCACCAGCGGATCCCAGCGCCAATATCGGCTTGCCGTCGGCGTCATAGACGATTGTCGGCGACATGGATGACAGAGGGCGCTTGCCAGCTTCGACACGATTGGCCACCGGCGCACCGTCTTTTTCCGGCGCGAAGGTAAAATCGGTCAGTTGATTGTTGAGCACCATCCCGCGGGCGATGAGCTGGCTGCCGAAGGGCCCTTCCACGGTGGAGGTCATGTTCGCAATATTGCCTTGGCTGTCGACGGCGGTAAAATGGGTTGTTCCGGCGACTTCGGAAGACATTGCTTCGGTACGGGCAACGCTTCCCGGTGGATTGCCGGCGGGATAGGTTTCAACACCCGGCATGTCTGGTCGTGCGCGTTGCAAAGCGATCATCTGTGACCGGCTGGCAAGATAATCCTTGTCGATCAGGCCATCGACCGGGACCGCTACAAAATCCCTGTCGCCGAGATATTTTTCACGATCCGCATAAGCCAGTCGCATTGCTTCGGCGATCAAATGCCATGCTTGTGCGGGCTGCTGCTCGTGAATCTTGGCCATATCGAACCGCTCGATCGTGCCCAATATGCCGAGCACGGTGGTCGCGCCGGATGATGGCGGGCCCATGCCGCAAATCTTGTACACCCGGTAGCTGGTGCACACCGGTTGCCTCAAAATCGCGCGATAATTGGCAAAATCTTCCGGTGTGATTTCGGTCGGATTGCGCGATGTATTGGCTACAGCATTGGAAATCGCGGTCACGGTTTGGCCGGTGTAAAAGGCATCGGCACCGCCCGCCTGCAATTCCCGGAGCAATGCACCCAGCTCAGGGTTCTTGATAATCGTACCTGCCTTGGCAGGGGCTCCGTCTTTCCAGTAGATTGCCCGCGCTTCGGGAAAATCGGCCCAGAGAGGGGCCAGGCGCCGGAGCCAGTCCGCTTGCGGCGCGCTGACCGCATAGCCAGTTTCCGCCAGCCGGATCGCCGGTTCAAAAATCTTTGCCCAGGGCAGTTTTCCCCATTTTTTATGGGCCATTTCCATCAGCCGCATATTACCGGGGACGCCGACGGATTTTCCGCCGGGCATCGCCTGACCGAAGGGAAGCGGCTTGCCATCCTCGCCAAGAAAACGCGTTGCCTTTGCTGCAGCTGGCGCCATTTCGCGGCCGTCGATTGTCTGCATCCAACCCTGTTTCGCATCATGGTGCAGAAAAAATCCGCCGCCGCCGATGCCGCTGGATTGCGGTTCTACGACGGTCAGGGCGAGCATCATCGCCATGGCTGCATCGGTCGCGGAGCCGCCAGCCTGTAACATCTCGAAGCCCGCCTTGGTGGCTTCGGGATGGGCAGAGGCGGCAGTGCCTATATTTGTGTTTTGAGGATGTTTGGCCTGGACCGGAAAGGTCAGGGCAACACAAAGGAACAAGGCGAAAATGCTATGGATTTTTTTCATCCACCGGGTTTTATGGATGACCCCCGATTTTGGCAAATCATTTGTCAGCCGAAGATCCCACGGCCTCGCTCACCGATGAAAAGCCATCTGCTTTCAGCAATTTTGCCAGTCGGCAATTCATTGCGGCGGCGATGGTCGGTCCCTCATAGATCATCGCTGTGTAAAGCTGGACCAGCGAAGCACCGGCGCAGATACGTTCATAGGCATCTTCTGCATTGGCAATGCCGCCGACCCCGATCAGCGGGATTGTCCCTCCACTCGCTTTGCGAAAATCCTTCAGCCGCTGGAGCGCAAGTTCTTTCAGGGGCGCTCCGGACAGACCACCCGTTTCCGATTGATTGGCGGAACGCAAGGAGGGGCGGGTGATCGTGGTGTTGGAAATGATCAGCGCCGCGATTTTCCGGTCCGTCGCGACGGCGACAATATCGTCAATATCTGCCGGTTCCAGATCGGGTGCCACTTTCAGGAAGACCGGAGTTCCGGATTTCCCCAAGGCGTCCATGACAGCGGCCAGCAGTTCCGCCAGCGCACCCTTATCTTGCAGGGCGCGCAGGCCGGGGGTGTTGGGCGAACTGATGTTGACGGTGAGATAGTCCGCCAGCGGTGCCATATTTTGCGCGCCGGTGACATAGTCGGCGATCCGGTCATCGCTGTCCTTGTTGGCACCGATATTGATGCCAAGCACGCCCTTGCCCATCCGCCCGCGCATGCGTTTCAGGCGCGGGATGGCTTTTTCCTGGCCCTGATTGTTGAAGCCCAGGCGGTTGATTACCGCCTTGTCCTCGACGAGCCGGAATATGCGGGGCCTGGGGTTGCCCGGTTGCGGCAGCGGCGTCAGTGTGCCGACCTCGGCAAAGCCGAATCCCATGCGGATCAGGGCATCGGGAACCTCGCCATTTTTGTCGAAGCCCGGGGCCATGCCGATCGGATTGACGAAGTCGAGACCGGCGACATGGGTCGCGAGCACCGGATCGGATTTGGGTGCGGGACCCAGCGGAAGGGCTTTCAGGCCGGCGATGGTCAGGCCATGGGCGCGTTCCGCTTCCAGCGCGAAGATCAGGGGTTTGGCGAGTTGGTAGAGCATCGCTGGGCCTATGGCATCGGCGATTGTTGTGCGCAATGGTCCTCCGCACTGGAAACCACTTTCCAATCTGCTAGAGGAGAGAAAAAATTTCGAGGAACATAACCATGATTGCTACTCCACAATTTGATTTCCAGCTCGGTGAAATGGCGGACCAGATTCGCGACACCACCCGGCGCTTTGCCGAAGAGAAGATCATGCCGCTGGCCCAGAAAATGGACCGCGAAGACTGGTTCCCGCGCGAGCTTTGGGAGCAGATGGGCGATCTCGGCCTGCACGGTATTACCGTCGAGGAAGCGGATGGTGGCCTTGGCCTCGGCTATCTGGAACATGCGATTGCGGTCGAGGAAGTTAGCCGTGGCAGCGCGGCGCTCGGCCTCAGCTATGGCGCGCACAGCAACCTGTGCGTCAACCAGATCCGCCGCTGGGCCAGTCCGGAACAGAAAGCCAAATATCTGCCCAAGCTGATCTCCGGCGAACATGTCGGTGCGCTAGCGATGTCCGAAGCCGGGGCCGGGTCTGACGTAGTGTCGATGAAGCTCAAGGCCGAAGCAGTGCAGGGCGGCTATGTGCTCAATGGCACCAAATTCTGGATTACCAATTCAACCGACGCCGACACGCTGGTCGTTTATGCGAAGACTCGTCCTGACGCGGGGTCGGGCGGGATCACCGCTTTTCTGATCGAAAAGGGCATGAAGGGCTTCTCCATCGGCCAGAAGATCGAGAAGGTCGGCATGAAAGGCAGCCCGACGGCGGAACTGGTGTTTGATGACTGCGAAGTGCCGGAGGAAAATGTGATGGGCCCGCTGAATGGCGGCGTTGGCGTATTGATGTCTGGCCTCGATTACGAACGCGCGGTGCTCGCCGCGATCCCGCTCGGCCTGATGCAGGCCTGTCTCGACACGGTCATTCCCTATGTCCGTGAGCGCAAGCAGTTCGGCAAGCCGATCGGCACGTTCCAGCTGATGCAGGGCAAGATCGCCGACATGTATGTCCGCCTCAACAGTGCGCGCAGCTATGTCTATAATGTCAACAAGGCCTGCGACGCCGGGCAGACGACCCGCTTCGATGCGGCGGGCGCGGTCATGTACGCTTCAGAAAGCAGCGTCCGAGTGGCCGAGGAATCGGTGCAGGCGCTCGGCGGCGCCGGCTATACCACCGACTGGCCGGTCGAACGCTATTGGCGGGACAGCAAGCTGCTCGATATTGGCGCGGGCACCAACGAAATCCGCCGGATGCTGATCGGGCGGGAACTGATCGGGGCGGCTTGATGAATGAGCAACGGGGCGGTGATGACCGGTCCAATGAGACGCTAGTCTCGAAAGGGGAGCAGATTAACGCGCAAAAGTCGGAAATTCCGGACCGCGGTAGGCGGCGGCATTTGAGTTGGGGAATGGATTTTGACACACGGAGCTTGACGCTCGACCAAGAAATTGCCGATCATTGGGAAGACCGGGTCAAAGAATTACATCAGAACAACAAGATTAAGGCGCGTGAAGGATTAGTCGCTGAATTTGGAGAGTTGGGAATTGACGGTAAGATAGAGAATTTCATTGCAATAGATACAAAGCCTTTTTCCACGCTCGGCTATCACAACAGAATGTTTCATCAAGTTCGCCAGTCCTATGTTATAGGCGCTTATTATCCTGCACTTGTCGCGGCCTGCGCGTTAGGCGAAAGAATACTCAATCACCTGATAATCGATCTCCGAAAATTCTATAAAACCAGCCCGGAATACAAAAAAATTTATCGCAAAGATTCCTTCGCAAATTGGGATTTACCGATCAATACCCTTGATGCTTGGGGCGTCTTGCTTCCGGAGGTTGTTGAAGAGTTTCTCGCGCTGAAAAATATTAGGCACCGTTCGATCCATTTTAATATGAGCACTTATCAAAGCCTCAAAGATGATGCGTTGGCAGCGATCTTGTGCATGCGGGCCGTTATCGAGAAGCAATTTGGATCACACGGTCCCCAGCCTTGGTTCCTTAAAGGCACCAAAGGCCATCTCTTTATTGCAAGGGATTATGAAGAAAATCCGTTTGTTCAAACGTATTATTTGCCCAATTGCCCTTTTGTTGGCCCGCATTTTAGCATGGCGTATGGAGATAATGGTTGGAAGGTTATTGACTATCCTGACTATGGAGAGGGAGAATGGAGCGATGAGGAATTTGCCGGAGCTTTCGAAGCCCGAAGCCTCGAAGACTTGGCTCGAATGAAGGAATCAGAAGAAGGTGGAATGCTCCAATGAACCCTAACCTTAGTCGTCCGATTGCAAATATCTGCGTGGAAATCAGCAAGTCTAAATATAGCTAGGCCCGCAAAGTCTCCCAAGGGCCGGTGATCGCATAAGTAAATCCCGGTTCCTGCACATTGACGAACAAGGTCTGGCCATCGGGCGAGAAGCAGGCGCCGCAAAATTCGCTGCGGTCCTTGTGGGCGTTGCGGGCGAGGTCGTAGATCTGGCCATCGGGGGTCAGGCCGCGCAGATATTGGTCGCCCATCCCATCCTCGCACAGGATCAGGTCCCCCCAGGGCGCCAGCGCCAGATTGTCGCACATGTCCATGGTGTCGGCACCGGGTGATTCATAGAGCATGGTCAGCTTGCCGCTTTCGCCTGCCGGACCTTCCGGCGTATAGCGCCAGACCTGACCGGCGCGCTGTGTGCCGCCCTGGGTGCAGTTGAAGAATATCTCGCCAACGTCGCTTCCGGGGCGAATGCCGTAGTCCATGCCCTCACCGCGACAGAAATAGGCGGCGCCTGCTGCGTGGCCGCGTTCGGCGAGATCGGCTTCGGGGGATTCCACATCGTCGAGATCAATCCATTCGATGGCAAATTCCTGCCCCGGCTTGACCCGTCCGGCGCCACCGCCGCCCCAGTCCTCCGGCCAGTTGGTGGTGACCGCCGATTTCCAGCCCCTGATCGCCAGTGCCTGCAGCTTTCCGCCCCTGGCCAGATCGCCCGGCACATTGGGGATGAAGCGGTAGAACAGGGCACTGCGGTCATCTTCGGTCATGTAGACAATGCCGGTGGCCGGATCGACGGCGGCGGCCTCATGCGCGAAGCGGCCCATGGCCTTCAGCGGCACGGCATCAATCAGCCCGGTCGCGTCGGCCGGTGTCTCGAACACGAAACCATGATATTTGCCCGGCCCTTCTTCCGGCTTCAGCATCTGTTCCTCGCAGCTCAGCCAGCTGCCCCATGGGGTTTTGCCGCCAGCGCAATTGGCCGCGGTCCCGGTCAGCACCAGATGATCGCTTTCGAGGCGCTTGTTTTTCAGATCATAGACGACCCTGGTGACGCCGCCAAAAAAGGGTGAACCGTCACCCTTGCGGTCGTAAAGCTGGCTTTCGCTCACCCGGTCGAGCAGCTCGTTGCCCTTGCCGAACGGGCTGCCGGTAGGGGAATCCAGCCAGTTTTCATGGTTGCGCATCAATATGCACTTGTCGACGCTATCCGGGTGCGGGAAGCAGGCCATGCCATCGGGCCGGCCGGGACGGAAAAAACCGTCCGCCATGGTTCCTCCGGTTTCGCTGATCAAACTATAGGTAAATCCTGCGGGCAAATCGAGGCGCTGATCCGGATCGGTGACCAGCGGCATGCGCTTGTTGGCGCTGCGGGCTTCGGCGCATCCGGTGAAGGCGAAAGAAGCATAGAACAGCCCGGCGATCTGGGCGTTGCGAACAAATTCTCTGCGAGTTAGCGACATTGATATAGTCTCCCCAAAAAAACCGGATAGCTCTGCTTCACTACCAGAAAATGACAGGCGCACGGAGAGAAAGCGATATTCGACCAACGGCCGCACCAGTTAGACAAATATGCTTGTCTCGCAGCGGTGGGAAAGGGCATGCACACGAAACTAACGGATAGAGTTTTATGACCTACACATTGATTACCGCCAATCGCAACTATTCCAGCTGGTCGCTGCGCCCGTGGATATTGATGAAGGCGCTGGACATCCCGTTTGCCGACGAGATTATCTATTTCGAAGAAGATAATTATGAGCGGTTTCGCGCGTTCGCGCCCAACGGGCAGGTGCCCTGTCTGAAGGATGATGGCCGAACCATCTGGGATTCGCTGGCTATCATGGAATATCTGGCCGAGCGGCATCCGGGATGCTGGCCGGACGACGAAAAGGCGCGGACATGGGCGCGCTGCGCGGCGGCGGAGATGCATGGCGGGTTTGCGCCGCTGCGGAATATCTGTCCGATGAATGTCGGCGTGCGGGCGACATTGCACGCGGTCGAGCCCGGTTTGCAGCGGAATATTGACCGGATCGGCGAACTGTTTGCGCAGGGGCTGGATGATTTCGGCGGGCCATGGCTGGCCGGCGACCGGTTCACGATTGTCGACGCCTTTTATGCGCCGGTTGCCTATCGGGTGCGCAGTTTTGATCTTGATATCGGAGCAGTTGGCCAAGCGTGGGTGGATCATATCATCGCCCATCCGGCCATGCAGGACTGGGAACGTCAGGCGCTTGCCGAACCGCAGCGGGATATTAATCATGAAGAAGAGATTGCCGCAGTGGCGACGGTAACGGAGGATTACCGGTTTACCGGCTAGCAGCTCGCGAGTGGGGCCATGCTTGACTGCCCCAAGTCAATAGTCCATTGGCCCGACCGTCTTGCTGCATCGCAGCATCGAGAGATTTTCAGATTCGGACAAAGGATTTTTCATGGCGATTCACAGCGATTTTCAGCGCGACTGGTTGTCCAATCCCAAAGCCGAATTTCTCGCCGGTCTGGTGGTCGCGCTGGCGCTGATTCCGGAAGCCATTGGTTTCGCGATCATCGCCGGGGTCGATCCGCGGGTCGGGCTTTATGCCAGTTTTTCGATCGCCGTGATCATCTCGATGGTCGGTGGCCGACCGGGGATGATCAGCGCGGCGACTGCTGCCGTGGCGGTACTGGTGGTGCCGCTGGTGCGCGACCATGGCGTCGAATATCTGTTTGCCGCGACGATCCTGATGGGAATTTTCCAGGGGATAGCGGCGCTGCTGCGGCTGGACATGCTGATGCGCTTTGTCTCGCGCTCGGTGATCACCGGCTTTGTCAACGCGCTGGCGATCCTGATCTTCATGGCGCAGATTCCGCAGATGACCGGCGAAGCCTTCACCTGGCAGACCTATGCGATGATCGCGGCCGGACTGGCGATTATCTACGGACTTCCGAAGATCACCACCCTGGTGCCGTCGCCGCTCGCGGCAATCATTGTGCTGGCCGGGATCAGCATGTATTTCCGCGCCGACGTGTTCACCGTCGGCGACATGGGTGAATTGCCCGACAGCCTGCCGTGGCTGCATATTCCGCAAGTTCCGATCACCTGGGAAACCTTGCAGATCATCGCGCCTTATTCGCTGGCGATGGCCGCCGTGGGCTTGCTGGAGTCTCTCCTGACAGCGTCTATCGTTGACGACATGACGGAGACCCGCAGCGACAAGAAGCGCGAGACCTATGGCCAGGGCCTTGCCAATTTTGTCACCGGCTGGATCGGCGGCATGGGCGGCTGCGCGATGATCGGCCAGTCGGTAATCAATATCAAGTCCGGCGGCCGGCGGCGGCTGTCGACTTTTGTCGCCGGTGTGATGTTGCTGATCCTGATCGTCGGGCTTGGCCAGTGGGTCGCGCAGATTCCGATGCCGGCACTGGTCGCGGTGATGATCTTTGTCTCGATCAGCACCTTCCGCTGGAAAAGCTTCACTGAAATCACCCACCATCCGTGGCCGTCCAATGTCGTGATGATCGCCACCGTGGTGATGGTTGTCGCCACCCATGATCTGTCGATCGGCGTGCTGACCGGCGTATTGCTGTCCGGCATTTTCTTCGCGTGGAAAGTTCGGCAACTGGTCACCATCCAGGATTTTGTCGAGGTTACCACCCACCGCTATGTCTTCGCCGGCCAGATTTTCTTCGGCTCGGTCGACCTGCTCTACGAGGCGATGGAGTTTAACGAGGATGGCATCGACAAGGTGATCATCGACGTTCATGACGCCCATTTCTGGGACATCAGCGCGACCGGCATGCTCGACAAGATTGTCGAGCGGCTGAAGAATGAGGGCAAGCAGGTCGAGCTGATCGGCCTCAACGAAGCCAGCGCGACGATTGTCGAGAAATATAGCGAGAATGACCGGCCGTTCGAGAGCCTGGGCGTCGTCGGGCATTAGTGCATTGTGCCCCTGCGCAGGCAGGGGCCCATCTCTGCTATTGCGGTCAGAGGGCAGGGGATTATGGAACGCTAAACTCGGGTCTGGGCGCAAACTAGCCAGTCCGCATGCGGCAACTTCTGGAGATGGACCCCGGCCTCCGCCGGGGAACAGGTGCGGAGCACATTGTCCAGTTGACGGCATGCCGCCTTTGCCGCACATCTGGACCAAACATAAAGGAGCGCCCCCATGATCAAGCTGCATCATCTCAAATTTTCCCGTTCGTCGCGCATCATCTGGCTCTGCGAAGAGGGCGGGATCGAATATGACATGGTGCAATATGACCGCGATCCGGTGACCAGACGGTCGCCGCCGGAACTGGGCGAAGCGCACCGTCTGGCCAAGGCGCCGACGGTCGAGGTGGATGGCCATGTGATGGTCGAATCCTCCGCGATCATCGAATATCTGGTCGAGCGGCACAGCGATGGTGCGCTTGGCGTGGCGGTCGATCATCCGGAGCGGGCCAAATATCTCGAATGGCTGCATTTCGCCGAGGGCACGATGGGGATGAGCTTCATCATCACCGGCATCGCGCCGATGCTCGGCGGGCTGCCCGACATCATGGCCGGATTTCTGAACGCCGAAGTGGCCAAGCTGCTCGACCATCTGGAGATCGAGCTGGAGGGCAAGGATTTCCTCGTCGCCGACAAATTTACCGGCGCGGATATCAATCTGCATTATATGCTCGAAGGGCGCGCGGCGCTGGGCCAGCTCGACGACCGCCCCAATTGCAAACGCTATTTCGAGGCGCTGGTCGCGCGACCGGGGTACAAGAAGACGGTGGAACTGGGCGGGCCGGTGTTGATGCCGCGGCCGAGCTAACTAATTCTGACAATGTCCGCAAGAACGCTCGAAGACGACAAGCGATTGATGGCACCAATGCTCGCCGCATGTCCATCATTCCAAGCTGATTGGGATTTGTTTCTAGAGGACTGGAAGGACAATCTAGAGGAATCTGGTACGAAAGATGAGGGCGGCTTGCCACTCTATTTGGCATTTAGTGAATTGGCCGACCATCTGATCGCGCGATTGGAGAACAATGATACGGATAATTTTCAATCTGTTTTTCAAGTAGTTGAAGAGTGGGTCGTGAATGGCAACCATTATGAGAGCGAAGCGGCTGTGGTTGGGTTAGTTGAAGATTTAACTGCGGAACATCGCTACAAAAAGGCCAAACCGGAGCGTTTTTTACAATGGTTGGGGCCTCAGTCCAAAAAGTGGTGGTTTGAAGTTATCGATTTTTGGGATCGTTTGGATAAAGATAACTTCAGGCCGCTTTCGATAGACTGATAAAACTTAACCGACCGCATCCCGCACAACCGCAGCCCCGGCCTCCCGCTGCCCCTTCAATTCCGCCTTCAGCTTCGCCGGATCGCGCGCAAAGACGAAGCCGAAGCTCACCCCGCCTTTCTTGCCGATCGTCGCATGGTGGAGCTTGTGCGCCTGCACCAGCCGTTTGGCATAGCCGCCCCTGGGGACATATTTGAAGTAGCGCTGGTGCACCAGGCCGTCGTGGATCAGGGTGTAGATGATGCCGTAAAGCAGGATGCCGAGACCGATCCATGTGCCCGGCTTCCACGCCGCACTGCCCATGATCAGCGGGCTGCCGATGGCGAACATCGAAATGCTCATCGCTGCGCCGACGATCCCGAAAAGATCGTTTTTCTCCAGAGCCTTGTCATGCGGCTCGTGATGGTCGCGGTGCCAGCCCCAGCCAAAGCCGTGCATGATATATTTGTGGCTCGCCCAGGCGATGAATTCCATCGCGATGACGGATGCAATGATAGTGGCCAGGATCGCAAATATGCTCATAGTGCGAAGATAGGCGTTATCGACGGGCTTTTGAAGCCAGTTCTGACTTGCGCCGACAATTGATCTGGTTAAACGAAACCCCATATCGGGGAAACAGGAACTTATGACCACAGCAAGAACCCTCTACGAGAAAATCTGGGACGCGCATGTCGTCGATCAGCGCGACGACGGCACGGCGCTGATCTATATCGACCGGCATCTGGTGCATGAAGTGACCAGCCCGCAAGCCTTTGAAGGGCTGCGCAATGCGGGCCGCAAGGTGCGACGCCCCGATCTGACCTTGGCGGTTCCCGATCACAATCTGCCGACCACGGCGCGGCTCGATGCGCAGGGCAACAAGATCCCGATCGCCGACCCGCAGAGCGCGGCGCAGCTGGAAGCGCTGGAAGCCAATGCGCCGGCTTTCGGCATCAAATATATCGGTGCCAGCGATATCAATCAGGGCATTGTCCATGTCATCGGGCCTGAGCAGGGCTTTACCCTGCCGGGCACGACATTGGTCTGCGGCGACAGTCATACTGCGGCGCATGGCGCTCTGGGGGCGCTGGCCTTTGGCATCGGCACCAGCGAAGTCGAGCATGTGCTGGCGACGCAGACGCTGCAGCTGACCCGTTCGAAATCGATGGAAATCCGGGTCGAGGGCGATCTTGGTCCCGGCATCAGCCCGAAAGACCTGATCCTCCATATCATCGGCGTGATCGGCACGGCGGGCGGCACCGGCCACGTCATCGAATATCGCGGCAAGGTGTTTGAGGAAATGTCGATCGAGGGACGCCTGACCGTTTCCAACATGTCGATCGAGGGCGGCGCGCGCGCGGGCCTGATCGCGCCGGATGAAAAGACATTTGCCTATCTGAAGGGCCGTCCGATGGCGCCGAAGGGGGCCGACTGGGATGCGGCGGTGGCCTATTGGAAGACGCTGCCGACCGACGAAGGCGCAAAATTCGACAAGAGCGTAACGATCAACGCCGCCGATGTTGCGCCGACCGTAACCTGGGGGACCAGTCCCGAGGATGTTGTCGCCGTCAATGGCGTGGTGCCGGCACCGGAAAGTTTTGCCGATCCGTCGAAGCAGGATGCCGCGCGCAAGTCGCTGGATTATATGGGGCTGGAAAGCGGACAGGCCTTGCGCGATGTGTCGGTCGAGAATATTTTTATCGGCAGCTGCACCAACAGCCGGATCGAGGATCTGCGGGCAGCGGCAGCGATACTGTCCGGGCGCAAGAAAGCCGATAATGTCAAATGGGCGATTGTCGTTCCGGGCTCGGGGCTGGTCAAGGCGCAGGCCGAAGCCGAGGGGCTCGACCGGATTTTTACCGATGCCGGATTTGAATGGCGCGAGCCGGGCTGTTCGGCCTGCCTCGGCATGAATCCGGACAAGGTGCCAGCGGGTGAACGCTGCGCATCCACTTCCAATCGCAATTTTGTTGGACGGCAGGGACCGGGTGCTAGAACGCATCTGATGTCACCGGCCATGGCTGCGGCGGCAGCGGTAACAGGCAGGCTCACCGACGTGCGTGAGCTGACAGGATGAGGAACTGAAATGAGCGACGACAGGAAAAATGACAAACGATCCGGTGAACAGACCGGCACGGCCGATACTCCCGCAGCAAAGCCATCCGGAAAATGGTCGACCGGGGCCAAGGTCGGTGCCGCTGTAGGATCAGCTGCAGTCGCTGCGGCGCTGATCTATGCCGGGCGGCATCAGATGAAAAAGCATGATGATTTCAAGGCGATCAAGAACAAGCCATTGCCGAAATATGAAAATGAACCGGATTATGATGACGGCGACGATGATGGCGATGATCCTTTCGACAATAATGAAGAAGAATAGAGATGAAACCCGTCAATCGCGTTGAAGGGCGCGCCATTCCCTTTGGCCAGAAAAATGTCGACACCGACGTCATCATCCCGGCGAAATGGCTGAAAACCATTTCGCGCGAAGGGCTGGGCGAGGGCGCTTTTGAAACGATCCGCGCGCAAGAGGGCAATGTTTTCGATGATCCGGAATATGCCGGGGCGAATATCCTTATCGCCGGCGACAATTTCGGCTGCGGGTCGAGCCGCGAACATGCTGCCTGGGCGCTGGCCGATTTGGGTATCACCGCCGTTATTGCCCCGAGTTTTTCGGATATTTTTTCCGGCAATGCGTTTAAAAACGGATTGCTTGCCATCGCCGTGCCGCAGGAAGCGATTGACCGGTTGATGGAGGTTGCCAAAACCGACCCGATCACGATCGACATGGAAAGCATGAGCGTGACAACGCCCTTTCAGGACCGATTTCCCTTCGAGATGGACCCGTTCCGGCATCAGTGTCTGATCCAGGGGCTCGACGAAATAGACCTGACAATGGCGCAGTCGGATGCCATAGAACGGCACGAGAAAAATAACGATTCTTCGCGGCCCTGGCTCAAGCCGGTTGCGGCATAATATCTGGAAAATATTGCAGGGAAGGCAATGATATGAAGGCTTTGATGTCAACCAAAATAGGCGGACCGGACACGCTGGAGATGCTCGAAGTAGATGAGCCGGTTGCGGGCAAGGGGCAGGTTGTTATCAATGTCAAAGCCTGTTCGATCAACTATCCTGATGTCTTGATTATCCAGGACATGTACCAGTTCAAGCCACCGCGGCCATTTGCGCCGGGCGGAGAAGTTTCCGGCGTCATCGCAGCGGTCGGCGACGGTGTGACCGACCTGAAGGTCGGTGACCGGGTCGCGTCCACCACCGGCCATGGGGGTCTGGTTGAGAAAATCGCTGTTGATCAGAATAGCGTTTTCAAAATTCCCGATAGTGTGAGCTTTGAAGACGCATCGGCGCTGCTGCTGACCTATGGCACGTCAATCCATGCGCTGGTCGATCGCGGCCATATCAAGCAAGGGGAAACTCTGCTGGTACTGGGCGCTTCCGGTGGCGTGGGTATTGCAGCTGTCGAACTGGGCAAGGCCTTTGGTGCCCGTGTGGTTGCGGCGGTTTCTTCCGAAGAAAAGGCCGCATTTGCAAAAGCCGCGGGTGCCGATGAAACCGTGGTCTATGACCGTGCCCCCTTTGACAAGGATCAGTCCAAGGCATTGGCGGCGCAGTTCAAGGCAGCCGTTGGTCCGAACGGTGCCGATATTATCTATGATGCGGTTGGTGGCGACTATAGCGAACCGGCGGTACGCTCGATTGCCTGGGAAGGCCGCTTTCTGGTGGTCGGTTTCCCGGCCGGCATTGCCAAGTTGCCGCTCAATCTGACGCTGCTCAAATCTTGTGATGTTTGCGGTGTCTTCTGGGGTGCTTATGCAATGCGCGATCCAAAAGGCAATCGTGCCCATATCAACCGGTTGTTCCAGCTGTGGGAGCAGGGACTAATCCAGCCACGTGTATCCGAGGTTTTTGCCTTTGCCGATGCGGGTCAAGCCATTCAGAAAATGGCGGACCGTGGCGCAATCGGCAAATTGGTCGTCAAGGTCGCCGATTGATTGTCTGGCCCCACTTGCGGGAGACGCCTCGGATGCCTATTTCCATATCAATATATATCAAGGGAAGATCATGACAGATTTTAAAGATCGCGAACGCGCATTTGAAACGAAGTTTGCGCGCGACGAAGAAATGCAGTTCAGGGTCACCGCGCGGCGCAATCGCCTGGTAGGCCAATGGGCTGCCGAAAAAATGGGACTGACCCCTGAAGAAACCGACGCTTATGCGAAAGAAGTTGTGGCGGCTGATTTTGAAGAGGCGGGTGACGAAGATGTCATTCGCAAGCTTCTCGGCGACCTGACCTCGGCGGGCGTCGAGATGGACGATTCGGGCATCCGCACGGCACTCACCGAAAAGATGGTGGAAGCCCGCCGTCAGTTTATCGAAGAGGCCAGCTAAACCAGATGCCAATGGCGAGTGCAGATATCGAGGCTATGCTTCTGGCCGCCTTTCCGGATGCATCGGTCGAGATTACCGATCTCGCCGGCGACGGCGATCATTATGCCGCGAAAGTAATTTCTGCAGCCTTTGCGGGGATGAACCGGGTCAAACAACATCAGGCAGTCTATGCTGCGCTGAAGGGAAAAATGGGCGGTGAACTGCACGCTCTGCAACTCACCACGGCGGCTCCCGAATAGGAGAATATATATGAGCGATGTAAACGCAAAAATCGAAAATGTCGTAAACAGCAATGATGTGGTGCTGTTCATGAAGGGTACCCCACTTTTTCCACAGTGCGGCTTCTCGAGCCGTGCGGTTGCCATTTTGGAACATCTGGGGGTCGGATTTGAATCCTTCGACGTGCTGCAGGACATGGACGTGCGACAGGGCATCAAGGAATTTTCCGATTGGCCAACCATTCCGCAGCTATATGTCAAAGGCGAATTCGTTGGCGGTAGCGACATCATGATGGAAATGTATGAGGCCGGTGAGCTCGGTGAATTGATGGCCGAGAAAAAGGTCGCTCCGGCACAGGCCTGATATTCCTCGGTCTCCGCCACCGAAAATAGAATTAAAAAACGGCTCGGTCTAGGAGGACCGAGCCGTTTTTCTTTGGGTAAGGTTCGTCGAACTAAAGTGGTAAGGGAGAACGGAGACCAGTCTGTTTTCCCTCTCATTCGGTACCGCCTGAAAGGAGGATTTGGGTGAACCTTGAAAGTCGCTCACAGCCTTGCATCGGTCGTGCCAGTTTAGAAATAACACTATATTACAAATACCTGAATGGTTTCAGCGCCGTTAATATCTACGGCTGTGTAAGAAATTTCGACAAGGGCCAACTCCAGCGGGCATTTTTCGACGAACGGCATTTTGTCATCCACCAACAACATCGCCGGCCTGAATGAGAGTTTACATTTGCAAATAATGAAACTACAGATGTAGTCATTAGCGACTCTTGATGAAGGAACCTGTCACATGACCGAACGCATCAGTGATGCCGAACATGTCGTCATGGAAGTCCTCTGGAAACGTGCTCCGTTGACCGCCACCGAAGTAGCGGATCAGGTCGTACAGCAAAAGGACTGGTCGCTTCAGACCGTCAAAACCCTGTTGTCCCGGCTGGCCGCAAAAGCGATTGTCGGTACAGAGCGCGACGGTCGTCGTTTTCTTTATTCTCCGCTGGTGGAACGGGATACCTATCTCACCGGTGCGTCGCGCAATTTTGTGGATCGACTTTTCGGGGGGAAAGTCACGCCATTGGTCGCTCATCTGGCGGAAGCCGATGAATTGAGCGCCGATGACATCCGGGAAATCGAAGAGCTTTTGAGGGAGTTGAAAAAATGACCGGCGAATTGAATCAATGGATCTGGGATACCATGCTGTCGATGACCCTGTTGATGCTCTTGGTGTTATTGATCCGCAAACCGGTGAGTCATTTCTTTGGAGCGCGCATTGCCTATCTGTTGTGGATTGTACCGTTGGCACGTCTGTTCATGCCTACGCTCACCCTCGAAGCCCCGGCCGAAGTAGAGCCCGTCGCCACTTTGGTGCCAGCAGTCATGGGATCGGACTTTGTCGCCGTTGCGCCCGACCAATCAACCACATTCAGCGCGCTGGCTTCGCTTGACTGGATGATGATAGGGTTGATTCTATGGCTTGGCGGAGCGGGTCTGCTGTTCATAAGCAAACTTGCCTCCTATCTGCAATTCCGGGAAGATATTGTCGCAGATGGCCAGTTGATCGGTCGTCACGGGAATATTAAAATTCTCGAAACGGCCGCCGTTGGGGGCCCATTGGCTTTTGGATTGTTCGAAAAATATATCGCCGTGCCAACCAATTTCTTCCGCGACTATGCGCCGCGTGAACGGGAACTGGCACTGGAGCATGAAATTGCCCACCATGAATCGGGGGATCTGGCGGCCAATTTCGTCGGGCTAACTATATTGTCGCTTCACTGGTTCAATCCCGTGGCCTGGTTCTCTTGGATTGCGTTTCGGCAGGATCAGGAAACCGCTTGCGACGCGCGGATACTGGCGCAAAGTGGTCGTGAAGTGCGCGCGGTATATGGCCGGACCATAGCCAAATCTGCCTCCGGTCACCGGCTGGGACTTGCAAGCCCGCTGAACCAGAAAGACAAGATCAAGGGTCGTCTCAAAATGCTCGGGCGATCGGAAAAATCTACTCTCCGTCGCCGAATGGGTGCTGGCCTGGTTGCCGTCGGTACGGTCGTCGCTTTACCGCTCACCGCTACGGTCACCTATGCCGAGGCGGTTGATCAGATAGACCTCTCGGTGCCGCAAGCACCGCTTGCACCTCTGGCTCCTTCCGCACCGGTTGAGCCCACAGCTGCCATAGCGCCGGCAGCCCCGCAAGCACCGCTGGCCCCTTCTGCACCGGCTATCGGGGGCGATGAGACTCATATCACGATGCTGAATGGTCGCAAAAATGCCGACCTGACAAATGACTATGTCCACAAGATCCAGCATAATGGCAGAACAGTGGTACTGCGCACGAACAAGGAGCTGAGCGAAAAGGAAATTCGCAAACTGGTCGCTGAAGCCGAAAAATCCCGCGTTGAGGCAGATCGGGCGCTGCGCAAAAGCAATTTCGACAGCAAGGAAATGCGCACAACCATGCGTGAGGTCGAGCGGGAACTGGCTGCGGCGAGACGTGAAATGGAACGGGAATTACGGGAGGCTGATCAGCAAGTCAGGGAAGCGCTGCGCGACGCCCGTCAAGCCCAGCGTGAAGCCATGGCAGAGGCCCAGCAAGCCCGGCAAGAAGCCTGGCAGGCTGAGCGCGAGGCCCAAGCCGAAGCCGAGGCTGCTGCCCACATATCCTCCATATTCTATTCTACCCATGACAAGGTTTCCGGCCCGGATTGCGTGGCGATGAACCGCCAGATTGCTATGGCAGGTGATAACGGCCTGGTTGGACAGGCCTGGGCGGTAGTAGCCGGGTGTGGGGGATTTAAAGTCAAGGTCGATAAGGTGGCTGCGCTGAAGGCAGCGCTGGCCGGGCTTGAAAAAGGCCGTGCAGAAGCGGTAAAATGCAAGGATGGTACGGCGGATAGCGCTAGAAAGATCCGGCAATTCGATCTTTCTATCGACACTGTGAAAGCACAACTGTCGATGACCTGATCCCGCGATCTCCTTTAATAATGGGGCATGGGGGCGGTTCGTTCTGCGGATCGCCCTTTTTCGTGGTTGTTTTATGGGCGGAATATGTCACATCAGGACCATGGAATTTGATCCCTCGCAATATCCCACCGGCCTGTGCGAACAGATGGAACCTCTTGTTGCGCGAGTATTGGCGGGCAACCCGAGCCCCTATACCTATACCGGGACCCAGACTTATATTGTCGGCAACAAGTCGGATCGCGCGGTGATCGATCCGGGGCCGGCGATTGACGAGCATATCGACGCGATCATCGCTGCGGTCGGTGATGCCAGGATCAGCGCCATCATGTGCACCCATACCCACCGCGATCACAGCCCCGCTGCCGCGCCGCTGGCCGAACGCACCGGCGCACCGATCATCGGCTGCGCACCGCTGGTGCTCGACGACGACGGACCGCGGGCCGACGAGAGCTTTGACAAGGATTACAAGCCCGACCGGGTGCTCGCCGATGGTGAAACAGTGTCGGGCGACGGCTGGACGATCGAAGCGGTGGCCACGCCCGGGCACACGTCCAACCATCTGTGTCTTGCGGTCCGGGAATCGGGCGCGCTGTTTACCGGCGATCATGTCATGGCCTGGTCGACCAGCGTCATCGTCCCGCCCGACGGCGACATGGCGGACTATATGGCGAGCCTGCAGAAGCTCTACGAGCGTGAGGACAAGGTCTATTACCCTGCTCATGGAAAAAAAGTGTCCAATCCGCGCCAGCTGGTGCGGGGCATGATGGGGCACCGCAAGCAGCGCGAGCGGCAGATATTGAAAAATCTCGAGCAGGGCGAGGCGGTGATCCCCGATCTGGTGACGCAAATGTACAAGGGGCTTGATCCCCGTCTGACCGGCGCTGCCGGCCAATCGGTACGGGCGCATCTGATCGACTTGCAGAAGCGGGGCATCGTCACGCAATCGGGTGACCTCTGGGCCATGGCCGGATGAATCGTCCATCATCTCGGCGCCTGTGGGTTCCTTTTGCCGTCAGCGGCGTCATATTGATCCTGCTTGGCGCGCTTGCCTGGTTGCTCTTCTCGCGGGTTGAAAAGAGCATCAGTCCCGACCCGGTATCGATCGCCAATGCCAGTCTGACCAATTTGCAGGAGCAAAACCGTCTGACGGTATTTTCGGCGAGCTATAATGCCACCGTTACCACGACGCTCAACAAGCTGGGCCTTTCGGCGCGCAAGACCCTGATCATGCCCGGCACGGTGCGCTACGAGCTGGATATGGCCAAGCTCGAGGCCGACGATGTCCGCTGGGACGCGCGCGACAATATATTCTATGTAGAGATGCCGGCTATCGAAACCGCCCGGCCCGAAGTGCATGTCGAGCAGATACAGACTTATGACGACGGCGGGCTTCTGATGGCATTGACCGATGCCGAAATGATTCTCGATCAGGCCAACCGGAAGAAGGCGGTCGAGCAACTGACCAAGCAGGCGCAAAACCCGGTGCAGATGCGGCTGGCGCGCGAAGCCGCGCGGCGGGCAGTGCGGCATAATTTCGCCATTCCGCTGCAAGCCGCGGGCGTCGAGGCAAAGATTGATGCCTTTTTCCCCTATGAACAGAGCCGCTACCAGGAGCGCTGGGACTATTCCCGGCCGATCAGGGAAGTCTTGGCCGAGCAGCAGCAGAAGCGGGAGCAAGCGCAGTGAAACATGCGGTCAATGCTGCGATGGCCATGCTTCTGGCCGGATTGACTCTGGCGGGATGCGAGCAGCGTGCCGAACCGGAACCGGTATCGCAGACGGCCGCATTTGCCCTGCCCGAAGCGATTGCCAATAATGCAGTCGCCGTTGCCGATGGTCCGGAGGGGCCGACCCTGTACAGTTTCAACGGACTGAAAGCCGGTAAAAGCTGGAAAGATACCAGCAACGCCGCCTATGCCTGCGTGATCGCGACGGAAAGCTGCAAGTCCATTGCACCGGTTCCCGTGCCGGAAGGGCGACTGGCCAGCGCTGCGGTGACCGTGGCTGGCAAAATCTATATTTTCGGCGGCTATACTGTCGCGGCCAATGGTGACGAGGTTTCGACCCCGGACGTCTTTGCCTTTGATCCCGGCACCGGCCGCTATGAGCAACAAGCCGATATGCCGACACCGGTCGATGACATGCTGGCTGTGCCCTATCAGGACCGCTTCATCTATCTGATCTCCGGCTGGCATGACGAAGGCAATGTCAGCAGTGTCCAGATGTTCGATACCCAGACCGGAACCTGGACCGAGGCGACCGAATTTCCCGGTACGCCCGTGTTCGGCCATGCGGGCGGGATAGCGGGCAACAGCATCATCGTTACTGACGGCGTTGCGGTCATATTCGCCGATCGCAAACGGAAATTTGTGGCGGCGAAGCTGACCTGGCGCGGCGATATAGACCCGAAAAATCCGACGCAGATCACCTGGCGCGGGGTCGATGCCCATGCCGGTCCCGCCCGCTACCGGATGGCGGCCATCGGCGACGAGGCAGGTCAGCGGATTATTTTCGCCGGTGGTGGTGACAATCCTTATAATTATGATGGCATTGGCTATGATGGCGTACCCGCCAAACCGTCGGGCGGCTTTTTCGCCTATGATCTGAAAACGGACCAGTGGCAGGAGTTCGGGCGGCTGGCAGAACCGAGCATGGATCACCGCGGCCTCGCGAAGGCGGGGCGAGAATATTATATCTTGGGCGGCATGGATGAAAACCAGAATGTGACGGACCGGATTGTCAAATTCCGTATCAGCAATTGATCTAACCCGCATTCCAGTGGCATAGTGGAGCCAAGTTTTTCAAAAGGAATAAAAAATGGACGCACGTGGTGGAATTGGCGGCAGCCTGGCCGGAGTGGATATTGTTGAGGAAATCAACAAGCTGCGCAAGGAGCGCAATGCGATCATCCTGGCCCATTATTACCAGAAGCCGGAAATTCAGGATATTGCCGATTTCGTCGGTGATAGCCTTGAGTTGTCGCGGAAAGCTGCGGAAACCGATGCTGATGTCATTGCCTTTTGCGGCGTGAAGTTCATGGCCGAGACGGCAAAAATCCTGTCGCCCGAAAAGATCGTTGTGTTACCTGATCTTGATGCGGGTTGTTCACTGGAAGACAGCTGTCCGCCCGACAAGTTCAAGGCGTTTCGCGAGGAACATCCCGATCATATCGCGCTAACCTATATCAACTGCTCGGCCGAGGTGAAGGCGCTCAGCGACATCATCGTCACCAGCTCATCGGCGGAGCATATTCTCAAGCAAATTCCGATGGATCAGAAAGTCATATTCGGTCCCGACAAGCATCTCGGCGGCTATATCGCGCGGCAAACCGGCCGCGACATGTTGCTATGGCCCGGTGTCTGCATCGTCCACGAGGCGTTTAGCGAGACCGAGCTGCTCAAGCTCAAGGCGCAGCATCCCAATGCGCCCGTCGCCGCCCATCCCGAATGCCCGTCCTATATTGTCGATCATGCGGACATGGTCGGCTCGACCAGTGCGATCCTGAAATATGCCAAGGAGTTTGACGGCGACACGATCATCATCGCCACCGAACCCCATATCATCCACCAGATGGAAAAGGCGGTGCCCGAGAAGAATTTCATCGGCGCGCCTGGCGCGGACGGGAACTGCAATTGCAATATCTGCCCCTATATGGCGCTCAACACGATGGAGAAGCTCTATGTGGCTCTGCGTGACCTTGAGCCGCGCATCGAGATGGACGAGGAACTGCGTCTGGCGGCGAAAAAGTCGCTCGACCGGATGCTGGAAATGGCCAGTGCCACGGTCGGGCAGGGGGACCTGGGGCCGACCGATCTGGCGCATGAGGGGTAGGGGATAAAATTCAAGGTCGCGATTCAGCGGATCAATGGGGCCACGGAAGATGTTTTCGCGGTTTCCTTACCACTAGCTTCGGAACGAGCAGCCCGGCGACCATAAATTGTGCAAACTGGGTTCCCGCCTTCGCGGGAATGACAAATGGACGGTGAGATATGACAGTTGCGGCCATGTTCTCTCTTGTTCGTTGATTATCCACTTTCGAACGTCACTACTTGCCGCTAGATAATATTCATGACCTTCACCCTCGACCGTTTCGATCTCGACGCTTTCGTCGCTGCCACCCTCACCGAAGACCTCGGTGCGCCTTATGGGGCAGGGGGTCGCGATGTTACGTCCGAAGCGGTCATTCCCGCCGATGCGATATTCTCCGGCGCCATGGACAGCCGCCATGATGCGGTGATCGCGGGACTGCCGATTGCCGAGGCTTTTTTCCGCTATCTCGATCCGGATGTGGAGATTGAAATACTGGTCGCGGAAGGCGAGGCGGTGGCGGCTGGCACCGATATCATGCGGCTGAAAGGCAAGGGCCGCGCGATGCTGACCGCCGAGCGCAGCGCGCTCAACACGGTGCAGCATCTGACCGGCATCGCCACCATGACCAATGCATATGTCCGGCGGATCGCCGGGACCGGCTGTACCTTGCTCGACACGCGCAAGACGATACCGGGGCTGCGGGTGCTGGAAAAATATGCAACGCGGATGGGCGGGGCGCAGAATCACCGCATGGGCCTGTGGGACGCGGCGATGATCAAGGATAATCATGTGGCGGTGGCCGGTTCTGTCGGCGAGGCGGTCCGGCGCGCGAAGGAAGCGGGCGTCGAAAATATCATCTGCGAAGTCGACCGGGTCGACCAGATCGAACCGGCGCTGGCGGCAGGGGCGACGCACCTGCTGCTCGACAATATGGAACCGGCGACCCTGCGCGGCGCGGTGACTTTGATCGGCGGCCGGGTTGCGACCGAAGCGAGCGGCGGTGTGACGCTGGAGACGATCCGCGACAAGGCGGAGACCGGGGTGGACTTTATTTCCGTGGGGAGGCTCACGCAGAGTGCACCTGCTGCAGATATCGGGCTGGATTTTGAGCAGGTTTAGCATCCGTCGTCCCGGTGCAGGCCGGGATCCAGACCTATCGTCTGAAGCACGTGACATGTGGGTTCGGCCCCAGCCTTCGCTGGGGCGACCAGTGGCGCTATTCCTATTATTGGCTATGGCTGCAACATCCGCCCACGCCCAATCCTACCAATGCAGCCCCCCATCTGGCCTCAGCGCCCCCGCCGAACGCAAGCCGGCCTCCGAACCGCGCCGCATCAAACCCGTAACCGGCTATAGTCTGGCGCTCAGCTGGTCGCCGGAATTTTGCCGGACCCGCAAGAACAGCCGCCGTGACAAGACGCAGTGCAGGGGTGATGACGGCAGTTTCGGGTTCATTCTGCATGGTTTGTGGCCGGAAACGCGTGGCCCGGCCTATCCGCAATGGTGCGCGGTGACCCGGCCGTTGCCGCCCGCCGAGGTAAAGCGCAATTTCTGCATGATGCCGACGGCCCGGCTGATGGCGCGGCAATGGGCGAAGCATGGCAGTTGCATGACCCAGCGTCCGGAGACTTATTTCAAGGTCTCGCGGATCATGTTCGATGCGGTGCGCTTCCCCGACATGGACCGCTTGTCGCGCCAGCCGCTAACGGCTGGGCAGTTCCGCAATGCGTTCGCGGCGGTCAATGATGGCGTGATGCCCGACATGATCCGGCTCAAGATCAATCCGCGTGGCTGGCTGCAGGAGGTGCGGCTGTGCCTGGGGCAGAATTTTCGGCCGCGTCGCTGTCCGGTGTTCCGGCGGGCGACGAAGGCGGATGTGCCGTTGAAAATCTGGCGGGGCGGTTAGTGCCCCTGCCTGCGCCGGGGTATAAGTTTAACCTTCCAGCGTCCGCGTGCCCGGATGATGCTTGTCGAGATGCTTGCGGATGATCTTCAGATTCTTGCTGTTCGAGCGCCAGATAAAGTCGAACAGGTCGCCGGCCAGCGGGATGGCGCCGAGCGCGGTATCGATGCCGACATTGGCCGCCATGCGGGTCAGCTGCAGCTTGGACATGCCCAGATTGCGCGCTTCCCAAACGATATAGGCGCCCATGAGCGCAGTCGCGATATCGCCGACAACGGGGATCAGGCCGACAAGGGAATCCAGGCCGATGGGCCGGTTGATGCCGGGTATCACAAAGGCCCGTTCGAGTATTTTCTCCATCGCTTCCACGCGGTTCCGGACCGCCTGCGGATCGCGACTGACGTCGGGCAATTGTTCGGCCAGACGCTTTAACTGTTCTTCGGAAATGGCCATGGGACCTCCCTGTCTTAGACTACTCATACAGTCAGGATATGGGTATGCCGACCAGCGTATTCAATGGGTGCCAACCGCGCGGATTGACCGCAAAGCCGCGCTGCGCCTGCCGGGCGATTGACCAGCGGATGGGAACGGCGATCGGAATGAAATTATAATGATCGACCAGCATGTCTTCCACTTCGGCATATAGCCGGGCTTTGATTTCCAGATTGGTCGCGGCATCCGCTTCCTCGATTTTTGTATCGGCATCGTTCAAACAAATGGGGGTTTTGACGCAGGTAAACTGCTTCAGGAACCATTGCGCGCTGTCATAGGGCGCAATCTCGTCCATCAACCGGACGTCGGCGTCTTCGGTCAGGCTGACTTTTCTGGCGTCCAGGCCTACGCGGCGCAGATCCGACTGGATGCGCTTGAACAGAATATCAGCACCCGCCGCATCCGGCAGTGCGATGGTGAGTGGTATGATTGGCCCTTCGGACGCCTTCCATTGGCGGACATGATTTCTGGCAAAGGCAATCCGCGCTTCCATCGTCATGCTGGCCCAGTCCGGATAGGTGTTGAGTCCTTCGACATCGAGCGCTTCGGGGATGATCTTGAGCCGGCTCTGCCAGGCGCTGACCCCGGGGAAGGACGTGAGCAGTGCAGGACGATTGATCGCCATCGACAGTATTTCCCGGTTGTCGGGCACGGCCCAGAAGCCATTGGCGCGGATGAATCGCAATCCGAAAAGCCCGGCAACCGGGTCCAGGCGCAGATCGTTGCTGCTGACCCCAGCGGCATCAACCAGGGGCAGATGATGATATTTTCCGTTCAATACGACCTGCACGCCGCCTGCCTGATAGCGGGCGATCGCGTTGGCGGCGGGTTCGCTGCGCAGGGAGACCCAGCGGTCGTCCTCTTCCGTTGCTTCACCTTCCTCCTCAGATGGTTCATCAAACTGTTTCAATTTGATGCCATTGTCTTCGTCCAGCACGCGCATTGGCCCGGCCCCATGGCCGGCACGAAACAGACCCAGTTCCGGCTGGGCAAGCAGCTGAAGAAAATTGGGGTGGGGAGAATCCAGCCTGATTTCAATGACCCGTCCGGTCATCGAAACCACTTCATCAACCACGGTGATGTCATATCGCAGGCGGCTCTTGCGTAATTCCGTAAAACGTTCGCGAAGCAGGCGGGCGACCCGTTCGGCGGTGATCTGCCGACCGTCGTCCCATTTGGCATCGAACAGTCGGAAAATATAGCTGAGCCCGTCATCGGTTACGATCCAGCGGGCGGCCAGAGCTGGTACCACCCGTCCTTCTTCATCCAGTCCGACGAGCCCTTTGGCTATCGCTGCCCGCATGGTCGAAGAGGTGAAATTGAGTCGGGTGCCAATCGGGTTGATGCGCGCCTCGCCATCCTCCACCACGGTGACTCTAACCTGATCCTCATCGCCCGCAAAGCTGCAGGCGCCCAGCAGTATGGCCAGAAGGCCAATCGAGAACCATTGCAGCCAGAATGTGGAACGGGAAATCATTGGAGCCTTATACGCAGAGTACGGCTTGGATGCACATTGGAAATATTATCTTTCCATCCCGCTATACGCTTTGCAACCAGACTGCGCGTCACGTAAAAATAGAGCGGCAGGACCGGCATGTCGGCGATAAGTTGTGCTTCCGCCTGGCGCATCAGGTGCTGGCGTTTACGAGGGTCCGGTTCGGCAATCGCCATCGCCAGAATTCGATTATAATCGGTGTTGTCATAGCCGGAATAATTGCCCGCACCATTGGCGTTCTGGTGGACCAGCAGGAAATTTTCCGGCGTTGGCAGGTCAGCGATCCATCCCGACCGGGAGAGCGCAAATTCGTGGCGACGGAGTGCGGCAAAGTGCAAAGCAGCCTCGCTGTTGAACAAGCTGGCCTCAACTCCCAGCGGTTGCCACATTGCTGCCATCGCTACCGACACCCGACGATGTTCGGCGGAGCTGTTGAACCGTATTTCAAAGCGAAGGGGATTGTTTGGACCATATCCCGCTGCGGCGAGTAAAGTGCGTGCCTTTTGTACACGCTGTTCGCGCGGCCAATCCGCCCATTCGGGCTTTACAGGGGCATTGCCGATCAGTCCTGGTGGAAGCAATCCCCAAGCCGGGATATTGCCGATGCCTATCACCTTGTCTGCAATCCATTCGCGTTCGACCGCCATCGAAAGCGCCGTCCGGACCCGGTGGTCATCAAAAGGCGGGTTGCGGGTGTTGAATGCGAAATAATAGCTGCCGAGATAGGGCATGCTGTGGGCGATGGCGGGATGATTGTCTTTCAGCCATTGATGACGACTAGCCGGATAATCTGCGGCAATGTCTGCGCCGCCGGAAAGAAACAGGCGCATCGCCGAAAGGCTGTCATCCATCGGTTTCCAGATGATGGTAGCAGTGGGTGCCGCTGCGTCATGCCATTCGGGATTGCGTTCCAGACGGGCGTGGTCGTTCAGTTTCCATCCGGTCAGGCGATAGGGGCCGCTCGTGACCATCGGTCGATCGGATGTCCATTTGTCTCCGGTTTTACGAATTCGGTGAAGCGGAATCGCTGACATTGCGGGATGCGCCAGCAGGGCAGGCAGGGCGGGGTCGGGAGACGCCAGAGTGACGGTTACGACATTCGCTCTGTCTGAACGCACCGAGAGAATATTGCCGAAAAGTGCCTTTGCCGCTGCAGCGGTTTTTTCTGCCCGAAGGCGTTTCAGCAAGGCTGGAAAAAGCAGCGCATCAAAGCTTGTGCCATCGGAAAACCGTAAATTCTCTCGCAACCGGAATGTCCAGCTCAGCCCGTCTGACGATATTGTCCAATCTTTGGCCAGTCCCGGTTCCGCTTCGCCATTTGCATTCAGCCGGGTCAAACCCTCAAACTGGTCGGCAGCAACACGGAGTGATGACAGGTCAGAGATTTTTTGCGGGTCGAGCCCCTTGATTTCCGAATCGGACAAGCGGACTATCCGTGCCGGACCCGGCGTGATGTCGGGCTCTGGACTGCGGTTGCAGGATATCAGGCACAGGAGTGTGCAGAGCAGGGCGATATAGCGCATGTCCTTTGTCTAGAAGTTTTTGCTGAATCGACAAAGCGGAACTCTTGTGCTCCAAAGCGTGGAGAGGAGAATGGTCGCATGACTGGTTTGCACTATGATATTTCCGGTATTGGCAGCGTCGGTCCCGATATTCTGACCTTGCTTCCTGAAATTGCGGCTCGCGCGGAAGATATCGAGCAGGCGCGCCAATTGCCGGCCGATCTGGCTGCGAAACTGGCTCGGGCCGGTGCTTTTAATCTGTCGAAGCCAGCTGTACTCGGCGGGTTGGAGCTTGCACCGCTCGACTTTATGAAGATTGTCGCGACGGTCTCGGAGGCGGATGCCAGCACCGGCTGGTGCGTGATGATCGCAGTCACCTCCACCCTGGGTGCAGCCTATATGGCGGAACCTGTGGCGCGTGAAATATTTGGTCGGGACGATGTCATCACCGGTGGCGTTTTTGCGCCCATGGGCAGGGCCGAGGACAAGGGCGATCATTATCTGCTCAGCGGGCAGTGGCAATGGGGGTCGGGCTCTGCCAATTGTGCCTGGCTTGGCGGCGGGGCGATGATCTTCAAGGATGGCGAGTTGCAGAAATTCGACAATGGCGCGCCATATCACCGAATGCTGTTTTTCCCGGCGGCAGAGGTTTCCTTTGTCGACAGCTGGCATGTCGCGGGTCTTAAAGGCACGGGGTCTGGCGACTTCTCTGTTGAACGGTTGAAGGTGCCCAAGGAACGCAGCGTGTCCTTCGTTGGTGACACGCCTCGCGATACCGGGGCATTGTACAAGTTCCCGTTATTTGGCCTGCTTGCTCTGGGCGTGTCCTCGGTGGCGCTTGGCAATGCCCGGGCGGCCTTGGCAGAAATCCAGGATATAGCGATCCACAAGAAGACGCCAGGCGGTGGTCGTTCCATGGCACAACGAGCGACTGTGCAGGTCGACCTGGCGCGGGCAACGGCCCAGCTGTGCGGTGCCTTCTCCTATCTGGAAAACGCGATCAGCGAATGTTGGGCAGAGGCGCAAGAGGGTGCCGAAATTTCGGCAAAAGGCCGTGCCAATCTGCGCCTTGCCTGCGCCCATGCTACCGAGGTTTCCGCAGAAATATGCAAGACGGCTTATACGCTGGGCGGCGGTGCGGCGGTTTATTCGAACCATAGTCTGCAACGCCGTTTCCGTGACGCCCACGTGGCTACACAGCACATCGCCACCGCACCGGCAGTGTTCGAACTGGCGGGACGGATATTATTGGATCAACCGGTGGATATGGCGATGCTCTAGTGATCAGCCAAATGGGCGGTTTAATTGCACGATTTTCGCATTGAGCAGAGCGGCGAACGAGACCCAAAGGAAATAGGGCAGGGTCATCATGCCGGCTTGCGGGGAGAGGCTCCACGTGATGGCCAGCATGGCGGTGACGGACAGCCACAGAAATACGACTTCGACCAGAGCCCAATCAGGACGCTGATATTTGAAGAATAATGGCGACCACAGCAGGTGGAACAGAAAGTTGGTGCCATAGATGGCGATCAGCATGGCTTGTTCTGATGGGCTGCTGGCCTGATCCCATGACAGGATGGCTGCCCAGGCCGCCAGCCCGAGAATGATCATCCACGCGGGCCCGAACAACCAGTCGGGCGGCTGCCATGAAGGTTTTTTGAGCTCGCGATACCAGGGGCCAATATCGGTTAGTATGCCGCCTGCACCCGCAAGGATGATCGCCCAGAGCGTTGCGGCGATGATGATAGGGGTGAGCATGGATCGATCTCAATGATGTTTTGGGGTGGAATAGCCGGTCGCTGTCGTTCAACTATCTTGCTCATTTTCTTGATGCAGACAATCTTGTTTTCTTAAACTGGTGCGGACGGCGGGACTCGAACCCGCACACCCATTTCGGATAGCAGATTTTAAGTCTGCTGCGTCTACCATTTCGCCACGTCCGCACCGGTAGATCCAACTTTCGTCGGACTCCAGCGACAAGCATTATTGCGCGGGCCCGGTCAAGTGCATAGACGAATAATATCAGAAAACTTTGGAGGTCAGTCTTTATTCAACCGCTCGCGAATTTCTTTTCCGGGCTTGAAATACGGCACTCGTTTGGCCGGAACCTCCACAGATTCCCCTGTTCGCGGGTTGCGACCAATGCGTGGTTTTCTCTGGCGTGTCGAGAAAGCGCCAAATCCGCGCAGTTCCACGCGGCCACCTTCGGCCAGTTTCTGGCTAATCTGATTAAAAAACAGGTCGACGATTTTTTCAATCTCGTCCGGTTTTAGTTCTGGATTATCTTCAGCAAGTTTCTCGAGCAGTTCAGAACGTATCATCGGTGTGCCTTTCCGATTCTCGGGTGATCCAGCGGACTCATTGTGCAGACACCGTGTGGATCTTGGAGTCTTTTATTTTTTATGTTCCATAGATGACAGAAATTCTGCCTGTTTTCAATGGTCTTAGCAGATGTGCGAAAAACTGGAGTGAAATGGGACATCGCAAAGAAAAAGCCCACCCTGTTGAAGGGGCGGGCTTTTTTCGCAAGTTGTTTCCGTGGTGGAAGGGCTATTCTTCTTTCTTCTTGAGCGCTTCACCGAGAATATCACCCAGGCTCGCTCCGGAATCGGTTGAACCAAATTGTTCCACAGCCTGCTTCTCTTCTGCCAGCTGATGCGCTTTGATCGAGAAATTCGGTTTCTTCGAACGGTCGAAACCGATGATCATCGCATCGAGCTTCTGACCGACCTGGAAACGGTCCGGACGCTGTTCGTCGCGGTCGCGGCCCAGATCGCTGCGCTTGATGAAGCCGGTTGCGCCATCGTCGCCCATCTGGACTTCGAGGCCGCCGTCGCGCACTTCGAGAACGGTAACGGTTGCGACCGAACCCTTCTTGAGACCGCCGGTATCAGCGCCGCCCATGGCAGGTGCACCCTTTTCAAGCTGCTTCATGCCGAGCGAGATGCGTTCTTTCTCGACGTCGATATCAAGAACGATGGCTTTCACCTGTTCACCCTTGTGGTGGAGGTTGAGCGCGTCTTCGCCGGAAATTCCCCATGCGATGTCGGACATGTGCACCATGCCGTCGACGTCGCCTTCAAGGCCGATGAACAGACCGAATTCGGTTGCATTCTTGACTTCGCCTTCAACCGTGCTGCCGACCGGATGCGCGTCGGCAAAGTCGGTCCATGGGTTGGATTGAGCCTGTTTGAGGCCAAGCGAAATACGGCGCTTCTCGGTGTCGACTTCGAGAACGATGACTTCCACTTCCTGCGAGGTGGAAACGATCTTGCCCGGGTGGACGTTCTTCTTGGTCCAGCTCATTTCCGATACGTGAACAAGGCCTTCGATGCCCGGTTCCAGTTCGACAAATGCACCATATTCGGTGATGTTGGTAACCGAACCGTTGAGCTTCGTGCCAACCGCATATTTTTCGGTTGCGCTGTCCCACGGATCGCTCTCGAGCTGCTTCATGCCAAGCGAGATCCGCTGCGTATCCTTGTTGATCTTGATGATCTGGACTTTCAGCGTGTCGCCGATGTTGATCATCTCGTTCGGGTGATTGACCCGCTTGTAGCTGAGGTCGGTAACATGAAGCAGACCGTCAATACCGCCGAGATCCACGAAAGCACCATAATCGGTGATGTTCTTGACCACGCCTTCGGTAATCTGACCCTCGGCCAGCGATTCAATGAGACCGCTGCGCTGTTCGGCGCGGGTTTCTTCGAGGATGGCGCGACGCGAGACCACGATATTGCCGCGCTTGCGATCCATCTTGAGAATCTGGAAGGGCTGCGGAATGTCCATCAGCGGAGTAACGTCGCGGACGGGCCGGACATCGACCTGACTACCGGGCAGGAAAGCGACAGCGCCATCAAGATCGACCGTAAAGCCGCCCTTGACGCGGCCGAAGATAACGCCTTCGACGCGATTGCCTTCGTCATATTCTTTTTCGAGCTTGTCCCAGCTTGCTTCGCGGCGGGCGCGGTCGCGGGACAGCATGGCTTCGCCATTTACATTTTCGATGCGGTCGACATAGACTTCGACTTCGTCACCAATGGAAATGTCGGCTTTTTGACCGGGAGCGGCGAATTCGCGCAGCGCCACGCGGCCTTCTGATTTCAATCCCACATCGATGACAGCCATGTCATTTTCGATGCCGGTTACGGTGCCTTTGACGACGCG
>NZ_JBLWTY010000007.1:0-125845 GCF_048269915.1 Parasphingorhabdus sp. | reverse complement strand
TAATGCGCGCTGAGCAGCTTCTCGAACGCCGGCCCGTCGACCATCTCGACATCAAAAGGCAACGCCAGATAACGCCGTACCTCCAGCAGGGCCGAGGGATCGGAACCCCCGCGCAGCGCGATCGAGGCCCGCTCGCCGTCCATCGACTGCAGCAACACACCGTGATCCCGCGCATAGGTATAGGGTAGGTCCTTGACCGCCGGAACCATCCCGGGCCCGTCATCGGCTTCGGAAACAACAGCCTCTGTTCCCCGGGCAATTTCCATCATTCGTTTCCGCGTGTCTCGCTCGCCGGTAACGGGGTTTGCTCAATCATGCCGCTATCCCTGACCGCAGGGACATCGCCCGGTGCATAGATGATCTGGTCGTCCGGCCGCGACGGAACAGACGGTGGTACGGTCCCGAGATAGTCGCGAACCAGTGCATCGAGCGATGGCTCCTGATCGGGACTCTGGATCAGCTGGCGTCCGCGGATATAACCATAGCGTGCGCTCGAAAAACGCCGCGCATCATGGGGATCCTTGAGGATCGTCGGACGGATGAAAACCATCAAATTGGTTTTGACCCGCGATTTTCCGCGCGATTTGAACAATTCACCCAGGACCGGAATATCACCCAGAAACGGGACTTTCTGGATCGTGCGCCGCTCGTTGTCGTCGAGCAGACCACCCAGCGCGATAATCTCGCCATCACCAACGGTGACGGTCGTGTTGATTTCCCGCTTGTTGATGATCAGCTCGTTGAAATCGTCGGAAACCGGCCCGGCAATCGAACTGACCTGCTGGCGCAATTCCATCCGCACCTCGTCACCGGCGTTGATCTGCGGCGTCACTTCCAGCTCTATCCCGACATTCTGTCGCTGGATCGTGCGGAAGGCATTGTCGAAATTGCCCGACAGCGCTTCGCCGGTCGAAACCGGAATTTCCTGACCGAATAATATGCTGCCCTTGAGGTTGTTATTGACGGTCAGTGACGGCGTCGAAAGCACATTGCTGTCGGTGTCCGACTGAACCGCATTGATGATCGCACCCAGCACCGCACTGCCACCGAGGCTGGTCGCGAAACCGCCAAAACCGCCGCGCGCGGCCAGCACGGCATCGGCCGCATTCTGCCGCAGCGCATCGCCTACCGCACTGTTCGTGGTCACGGTGGTTGCGGTATCGGTCGTCGTGGTCGTTGTCGTGTCAAACTGATCGGCCAGCAATCCGCCCGCAACATCGACAATATTGGGCGAGGCATTGGAGAAATTGGTCACCGCAAAGGGTACATCTTTCCCGCCGACCAGCCATTGCACACCCAGTTCGCGGGCGAGGGATTCCGAAATTTCAACGATGATCGCCTCGACAACCACCTGTTCCTGACGGGTGTCGAGCTGGCGGATCAGTTCGCCGATCATCCGCTGGACGTCAGGATTGGCGGCAACAATGATCGCATTGGTTCCTTCCAGACGGCTGACAATCGACGGCCCCCGGCTGGCAATGCCATTGCCACCGCCACTGGTAGCGGGCGCCGCCGCGCCCTCCCCGTTGCCTGCGGCCACAACCGTAGCCGAACCACCGCTTGCACCGCCGTTACCCAGCAGATTCTCGATCACCGGCAAGAGATGCTCGGCATTGGCATAGTCAAGCCGGTGGACGCGTATCTCGGTACCCGATTCCGCGCCTTTATCCAGGTCCCGCGCCATTTGCGCAAAACGCGCCACTGCGCCGGGATCACCGCGCAGGGCGATGCTGTTGCTGCTGTCGATCGGCACCACCGTAACCGGCGCGCGCAATCCCTCGCCGCCGCCCTGTGCCGCCAAAGTCTGGAGCGAGGTTGCGATTTCCCGGGCGCCGGCATTTTTCAGAGTGATGATAGTGCTGGCAGCACTGTCGCGGTCTATCTCCCCGACCAGACTGCGGATTCGCCGGATATTGTCGGCATAATCGACGATCACCAGGCTGTTCGCGTTGCGATTGGCTGTGATGGAACCCTGTCTGCTGACCAGTGGACGCAAGGTTTCGAGCGCCTCGGAGGCGACAATCGACTTGAGCCGCACCACTTCCGTGACCAACTGGTTGGCCTCGGCACCGCGAGAGCCGATCCGGGTCGGCTGGGAAGCCGCGCCATCGGCGGGCTGGATACGATAGGCACCACGCGTTGTCGGAATGGCGACCAGATTATTGGCACGCAGAGTCGACAGGAAAATCTCGAAATATTCCGAGCGGCTGAGCGGCCGGTCAGTAACCACCGACACCTTGCCCTGCACCCGACTGTCGATAATGAAGGTTCTTCCCGTTACGCGCGCCGCATCCTGGACAAAGGCGCGAATGTCGGCATCGCGGACATTCAGCGTATGCTGGGCAGAAGCCGGTACGGCCGACAGGCTGGCACAAAGAGCAAGGACCGCTACGATCCGGGCGAATAAACTACGCATTACTGGGCTCCCAGATTGACAGCGACGGGTACGGTATTGGCGCCGCGCTCGACTTCCACGGACAGGCGCGCGCCGGGTTTGATCTGGCTCTTCAGCGTCTCGATATCGCCGGCCGAGCCAACCGGATTGCCATTGATTGATACGATGATGTCGCCATTGCGAAAACCGGCGCTGTTGAACAGGCTGCCGTCGCCCAGCGGAGACAGCACGATACCGGTAATCCGGCCCTGTTCGTTGCGCGGTGCCAGCGCCGCGACGCCGGGTATTTCATTGCTGCCGGACACGGGAGCGACCGGTGGTACCGGCTCGTCTGTACCGACCGTTTGCGCGGGTATCGACTGGTCGATATAAAGGCTCTCCAAGACCCCGCCGCGATTGATGACAACATGATCAAATTCAACGCTCTTCAACGTGACCCCGGACAATATCTCTTCACCGACCACGTAATTTTCCTGCACACCATCCGGGCCCGACAATATCGCCGAACCCAGCCCCGATGCTTCATTCATGCGAATCCCGTAGAGCGTCAGTTGCAGCGAGGTAACCACATTCGCGGTTTGCGCTGCGCCATCGCGGAAAAAGGGGTCAAAGCTGCTGAACAGGGTAAGCCGTGATTGCGGCGAAAGCACTTGCACAGCATCGGCGCGATAGTCACCCACCGGGCCCAGCGGCGTCACGATCAGCCAGATCAGTCTTATCACCTGAACGACTAGCAAAACTAACAATAAGGCGAATAATATGGGATAGATACCCTGCCGGTTGAACCAGCGGGTCATGACGCCAAATCGATCTGATAAGCTGTTACCCACGAATCCCCGCAACCTTGCAATCCCGTCGCGCTATAGCGATTTCGCGACCGTTCGACGACTCATTGATGACGAAAATATTACAGGATTATTCGATTTGGCAAAAGGCATCAGGGCAATTGCATGCTCAACAATGCCCCGAGATCATCCAGTGCCTGCTGTTCGGCGGACACCTTGATCGCAGCCATACCGAGTGCCGCCGCCGGTTTGCAGTTGATCCCGAGATCATCAAGATAAATGCAGCGCGCCGGCTCGACGTCCAGCGCCTCGCACATCATCCGGTAGATGCGCGGGTCCGGTTTGCGGATCCCGGCCTTGCTGCTCTCGATAATATGATCGAAGCGCTGCATGATCGCGGCGACTGCGGTCGCCTTTTCATCATCCATCGCCATGCCCGCCCCTTTGCCCGCCGGGACATTGTTGGTGATGCACGAGATCATAAACCCTTCGGCCTTCAGGCGATCGAGCGTTGCGACCATTCGCGGGCGCACATCGCCAGCCAGCCGCGCCAGAACATCGGCACCGCGCAGTTCGATCCCGAGCGCGCGCGCTTCCAGCGCAAAGGCTTCGTCAAAACCGGCGGAATCGATTTCCGCCCGTTCAAAACGAGCCCAGGCATTGCTATCGGGATTGGCGCTGTTGATCCGCCGGACACTGTCCTGCGGTACACCGCGCTCTGCCTCCAGACGGTTAAACGCTTCAAAGGGGGAGGATGTGATCACCCCGCCAAAATCAAAAATTACGGCCTGGACATTCATACAACAGCTCCAAAAATCGATCCGATCGCCGCAGTCGCAGCCATGGCCGCAGCACCCCAGAAAGTGACCCGGACAACAGGCCGCACGACCGGCGCCCCGCCAAGCAGCGCCCCGGTCGCCCCCAAAGCTGCAAGCAACAATAGCGCCGCCCCCGACACAACCCAGATCAGCATCTCGCCGCTCAACAGCGCAGCAAGGATTACGGGCAGCAAGGCGCCAGCCGCAAAAGCCAGAGCAGAAGCAGCCGCCGCCTGCAATGGCTTTGCAGAGAAATGCTTGGTCAAGCCGAGCTCATCGCGCAAATGTGTGCCCAGCGCATCATGCGCCGTCATCTGGTCGGCAACCTGTTCCGCAAGGTCGCTGGTCAGCCCCCGGTTCTTGTATATTGTTATCAGCTCCAGCCGCTCCGCCTTGGGCTGGTTTTCCAGTTCCCAGGCTTCCTTGGCCCGCTCGGCTTTTTCATTATCCGCCTGGGAACTGACCGAAACATATTCGCCCGCCGCCATCGACATGGCCCCAGCCACCAGGCCGGCGAAAGCGGTCAGCAATATCGTCTGCTGCGAAGTCGCCGCAGCAGCTACCCCGACAATCAGACTAGCCGTCGAGACAATCCCGTCATTCGCTCCCAATACGGCGGCACGCAACCAGCCGACCCGTTCCAGCAGGTGTGATTCATCATGTAATCTTGACAAGGGCCTATCCTATTTGTTGAGATATTCCAGCTTCAGCCCCGGCCGTTTCCAGCGGGTCTTGACCAGCTTTCCGGTCGCCGACAGACAGATCCAGGCATCCATCATGTCTTCCCCGCCAAAGCAGATATTGGTGGTAAAAATATCCGGCGTCGGGACAAATTCGACCAGCTCGCCTTCGGGCGAAATCACACTGATGCCGCTTTCACCGATGGTCGCAACGCAGATATTGCCGCATTCCTCCATCGCGAGACTGTCAAAAAATTTATAGCCCGATGGCCGGTAGAGCGGAATGCCCGGGCCACCCGGTCCTGCATCGGGGGCAACCTTGCCCGGTGCGGTGATGTTGAATTTCATCAGGCGGCACGTGTAGGTTTCAGCAGCATAGAGCGTCTTCCCGTCCGGCGAGATACCGACACCATTGGGATTGTTCGACGGGAAAATCACCTCTTCCAGATGGCTGCCGTCGGCCTTGGCATAGAAAATTCCGACGATGTCGTGGCAGCGTTTTGCATAGTCGATCTTGCCGTGATCGGTGAACCAGAAGCCGCCATGGGCATCGAACTGGATGTCATTGGGACCGCGCAGGATGCAGCCGAAATCGCCGTCCTTGTACAGCGTCTCGACTTCACCCGTATCCGGATCGACCCGCTGGATGCTGCCGCCGACATAGTCTTGCGCGATCCCGGCGGGAGTCAGAAAGCCGTCTTCATCATGATATTCAAAGCCGCCGTTGTTGCAGATATAGATTTTGCCGTCCGGGCCCATTGCCGCCCCGTTGGGACCGCCTCCGGTCTTGGCAACGACAGTCTTGCTACCGTCCGGCAAGACCCGGGTAAGCTGCCGGGCCTCGATTTCGACCAATATGACACTGCCATCCGGCATCGCAATCGGTCCTTCCGGGAAACGCAGACCGTCGGTAACAATTTCCATGACTATATCCTCTCCAATTTGGTCACAATCATTGCGGGAAACCGGTGACAAGTCTAGTACCAACACAGACAGTTTCAGGAGCAACTATGTCCGCAACGCTATCCAATGCTTATCCCCGAAAATTGCAATTCCATATCGATGGCGAATGGATCGATGGCGAGGACCGTGCGATCCATCAGGTCGTCAATCCGGCGACCGGCGCAGCGATTGCCGATTTGCCCAAAGCGACGACAGCCGATCTCGACCGCGCCCTGGACGCAGCGGACCGCGCCTTTCCGGTCTGGCGCGATACGCCGGTGGCCGATCGTGCCGCGATTCTCCACAAGGCCGCCGACCTGATGCGCGAGCGGGCCCCGGAAATCGGCCGCCTGATGACTTACGAGCAGGGCAAGCCGCTGGCCCAGGCGGTCGGCGAAGTCACAGCATCGGCCAGCCATTTCGATATCATGGCCGAGGAAGCCAAGCGTTGCTATGGCCGCGTCCTGGTGCGGCCCGCTGGCCAGAATAGTTTCGTGAAATATCAGCCGGTCGGCCCGGTGGCGGCGTTCAGTCCCTGGAATTTCCCGGTCTTCACGCCGGTGCGCAAGCTGGCGCCGGCAATTGCCGCGGGCTGCTCGATCATTCTGAAGCCCGCAGAAGAAACCCCGGCCAGCCCGATCGAGATGATCCGCTGTCTGGTCGACGCGGGCCTGCCGGCGGGTGTCGCCCAGGTCGTCTTTGGCGATCCGGCGGAAGTCTCCAGCCATCTCATTGCGTCGCCGGTGATTCGCAAGGTCAGCTTCACCGGCTCGGTGCCGGTCGGCAAGCATCTGATGAAACTCGCGGCCGAGGGCATGAAGCGCACGACCATGGAACTGGGCGGCCATGCACCGGTGCTGGTTTTCGATGATTGTGATCTGGAAAAGACGCTCGATCTGGTGGTGACCGGCAAATTCCGCAACGCCGGTCAGGTCTGTGTCTCGCCGACCCGCTTCTATGTCCAGTCCGGCATTTATGACCGGTTTGAAAAAGCCTTCACCGAACGCGCCCGGAAGGTCAGCGTCGGCGACGGCTTTGATGCTGTCGACATGGGTCCGCTCGCCAACCCGCGCCGGCCCAGCGCCATGGGTGCGATGATCGAGGATGCGCGAACCCGCGGCGCGGATGTCCGGCTCGGCGGCGAACGACGCGGCGACAAGGGGTTTTTCTTTGATCCCACCGTGCTGTCCCACGTCCCGCTCGACGCCGCTATCATGAACGAGGAACCGTTCGGACCAGTCGCCGTGATGCGGCCCTTTGACACGCTCGACGAAGCCATTGATCAGGCCAATCGCCTGCCGCTGGGGCTGGCGGCCTATGCCTTTACCGAAAACCTGCGCACCGCCAATCTGGTCGGAGACAAGATCGAAGCCGGTATGGTGGCGATCAACAATCTGACCGTCAGCCCCGGCGATGCCCCCTTTGGCGGGGTCAAGGAAAGCGGCCACGGGTCGGAAGACGGACCGGACGGACTGAAAGCCTATATGGTGACCAAAGCGATCCATCAGGCTTGAATCCCCTCTCCCGTGGGGGAGAAGGACGGGTGAGCAAGGAGAGAAAATGATGAAAAAACGCACCGGGGCACAAATTCTCGTCGACCAGCTGGTCATTCAGGGCACCGATCGCATCTTCACCGTGCCCGGCGAAAGCTTTCTTTCCGTCCTCGACGCACTCCACGACTGCGGCACGATCCAGACCGTTTCCACCCGGCAGGACGGCAGCGCCGCCTTCATGGCCGAGGCCGATGGCAAGATGACCGGCGCGCCCGGCATCGCCTTTGTCACCCGCGGCCCCGGCGCGACCAATGCCAGCATCGGCGTCCACACCGCGATGCAGGACAGCACGCCGATGATCCTGTTCATCGGCGACGTCGCCCGCAACGACCGCGACCGCGAAGGCTTTCAGGAAGTCGATTTCACCGCGATGTTCACACCATTGGCCAAATGGGCAGCGCGGATCGACAATGCCGCGCGGATTCCGGAATATATCGCGCGCGCCTTTGATACCGCCAGTTCGGGCCGCCCCGGCCCGGTAGTGCTGGCGCTGCCCGAAGATATGCTCCGCGACACCGTCGAGGCGCTCGACCGGCCCAAGGTGGTCGCCCCGGCCCAGCCGCTCTGCCCCGACGCGATGACCACGCTCACCGACATGCTGCGCGATGCCACCGACCCGGTTGCCATAATCGGCGGCGCGGGATGGAGCGCCAAGGCCACCCATTATTTCGCCCAATATGCCGAGCGCATCGGCCTGCCCGTGGCGGTCGCCTTCCGGCGGCAGGATAATTTCCCCAATGAGAGTCCGGTCTATGCCGGCAATCTCGGCTATGGCCCCAATCCCAAGCTGGTCCAGCGGATCAGGGATGCCGATCTGGTGCTTGCCGTGGGCGCACGGCTCGGCGAGGCCACGACCGACGGCTATACGCTGATCACACCGGACCATCCCGACCAGATTCTCGTCCATGTCCACCCCGATCCGGACGAGCTCAACCATGTCTATCGCACCGACTTGCCAATCTGCGCCGAGATGAATGAATTTGCCGAACAGGCGGCGCTGTGGGAAGATGATCTGCTGAGCTTTGATGCGGGCAAGGCGGCGCATAAGGACTATCTCGCATGGGCCACGCCGGAAGCGACCGCAGCCAGGCTTGATCTCGGCCCCTGCGTTGCGGCGATGCAGGAGCAACTCCCCGCCGATGCGATCATCTGCAACGGCGCCGGCAATTTCTCCGGCTGGTGGCACCGCTACTGGAAATATGGCAATTTCCCCAGCCAGCTCGCTCCGACATCTGGTGCCATGGGTTACGGCGTCCCTGCATCGGTCGCTGCCGCCCTGCGCTTCCCGGAACGCACCGTCGTCGCACTGGCGGGAGACGGCGACTTCATGATGAACGGCCAGGAACTCGCCACGGCGATCCAATATGAGGCCAATCTGCTCGTCCTGGTGATCGACAATGGCAGCTTCGGCACCATCCGCCTGCACCAGGAACGCGAATATCCCGCACGATTATCGGCGACCTCGCTCAAGAATCCCGATTTTGCCGCACTGGCGAAAGCTTATGGCGGATGGAGCGCGACGGTGGAGAGCAGCGGCGAATTCGCACCGGCGCTGGCAGAAGCGATGGCGCAAAAGGGGCTGCGGTTGCTGCACCTGAAAACCGATGTCGAGTTTCTGACGGCGGCCGGCGCGACGGTAAGCGGGTTGCGACGGTGACAATCGACCGGAGTCCAAGATGTAAATTGTTGTTATGTTAGTAATCGCTTAGCCTTTTGCGCCGATTGCCTTCTGCAAGGACGAATTGCGTCTTATATTGGGGACGATCTTGCAAATTTTGGCTTCGGATTTTACCGGCATTCGGCACATTATTGCGCGCACCGCATTTGTTACAGCAATGTTCAGCTTCAATTCGCTGATCGTAATCGCGGCGTCAAACTATACTGGTGGATATGCGGCCCTTTGGTCGGCCAATGCCTGCCTCGTGTTCCTGTTGATGATTTTTCCCCGAGATGAGCATATATTCTATGGGCTGAGCGTCTTGCTGGCGAGCTCAGCGGTCAATCTGATCTCCGGATTCGCGCTGCAAACATCCATAATCTATGCAGTATCAAACGTGCTTGAAGCGATGCTGGCATATCATATCATCGTGCGTCTCGGCTTTCCCAGAACCGGCCTCTATAATCCTGCGCAACTGATCAAATTCGGACTGGTCGCAGTTATGGTAAGCGCGATTTCGGCGACGACAGCGTCGCTGGGCAACACGGCGGAATTTGGTGACGCATGGATCTCCTGGTTTGGATCCGATTTGCTTGGTCTGCTTATTTTCTTGCCTTGCTTCAATATCATTCACGCCACTTTGACAGGTGCCGAGAAATATAACTGGCCAAGCAACCGGCGAATGGAATTTGCAGGGGCTATGTTGCTGGTCTTTACCGTTTCGACACTTGCGCTTGCCCAGTCCGTGGTTCCGCTATTGTTCCTTTCAGCAATACCGCTTTTTGTGGCAGTGTTTCGCTTCGGACCGCTGGGCGGGATGGTTGCGACCCTGATCTCCGCCATCGTGGCGGAATTTTGTACCATCTCCGGCTACGGCCCGATTGCCGGACTGGATGCCAATCCGATCACACAGATATTCGTGTTGCAAGCCTATATCGCCAGCCAGCTGATGCTGGCACTGCCCATCGCTTCGCTGCTGGCCGACAGGCAGCAGAAGGTCGATGAGATTATCCAGCATGAGAAACTGCTACGCCACATGGCTGAAGAAAATCATCGAAAAGCCGAGGAAGTGAAGCTGCAAAAAATCCGGTTGCTTGCTCGAGATGACCTGACCGGACTCGCGTCAAGGCGCCATATCATGGAAAAATGTGAACAGGCCCTGCAGCGCGCCCGGTCAACAGGTTCCGTGTTTTCAATCGCCCTCTTCGATGTCGACAAATTCAAATCCGTGAATGACCAGTTCGGTCATGCCGTCGGCGATGAGATACTCCGCATGATCGGCCAGATCGTCAAGCGCAGCAAGTCAGGGAACCATTTGATAGGACGTATTGGCGGTGAGGAATTTTTGATTTTAATGCCCGGTTCCACGATCACAGAAGCGAAAATGCATGTGGATCTGTTGCGTCTCGCGATAATGGATGCGCGGCTGGTCAATCCCGATATCAGCGTGACGGTTAGCGCAGGATTGGCGGAAAGTTTCGGGTCTCGCGATCTGGAAGAAATGTTGCTGCTGGCAGACAATGCGCTCTATGCTGCCAAAAATGGTGGACGGAATCGCTTAGAAATCGCGGCCTGACCTGGTCTTGCCCGGCAGTTGCGGAAGCAGCCAGCCTCCAAACCAGCACCGGATCGTTCAGCCATAGCAGGCGCTAGCCCTCGCCCATCGCCAAAATCGCTTCCCACTCGTTCTGCGTGACCGGTGCGACCGACAGCCTTGTCTGTCGAATGATCGCCAGGTCCTTCAACTCCGGATTCTGCTTCATTGCCTTGAGCGGCACCGGCCTCGCCAGTTTGCGCACCGGCTTCACCTTGACCACGACCCAGCGGTCCGGGTCGGTCGTCACATCGGGCGAAGCCTCTTCGCTCACTTCCATGATGCCAACCACTTCCAGCCCCTGGCGCGAATGGTAGAAGAAGACCTGATCGCCTTTCTTCATCGCCTTCATATTGTTGGAAGCCTGCGCATTTTTGACGCCATCCCAGGTGCCTTCGCCCTCGGCAACCAGATCATCCCAGCCATATTCATCCGGTTCCGATTTCATCAACCAATATTGGGGCATATCCGCGTCCTTTCCTGCAACGGTACCGCGAACCTAGCCGACCCGGCTCCAACAAAAAAGGCCCCGCTTTCCAGCGAGGCCTTGCTTGTCGTCTGACAGTCGCACTCAGCCGGGCATCAGGACATTGTCGATGATGTGCAGCGTGCCGCCGCTGGATTTGACATCGGCGGTAATAACGCGCGCCTTGTTGCCCGCACCATCCTCGAGGATGATATGGTCGCCTTCCATCGAGGCCTTGATCGCCGTGCCCTGCAAGCTGGCGATACTGGCGGTGCCGCCGCCTTCGGCAATCGCCTTGGCAATGTCTGCAGAGGTCATGCTGCCCTTGATCAGGCTATATTTCGCAACATTTGCCGATTTGTCCTTATTGTCGACAGACAGCAATCCGCTCAGTTGTTCGGCATCCATCTTGTTAAACGCTTCGTTGGTTGCGGCAAATGCGGTAAACGTGCCTTCATCGCTCAGTTCAACACCAACGCCGGACAAACCAACCAGGGTGCTCGCGGTGCTGAGGTCGGGATTGGCCTGCAATACGGCAATCAGATTGGTGGGCTGGTGTTCCTCGGCAAGCCGCGCGTCGAGAATTTGCTGTTCTTCTTCGCTCAGTTCAGAAGAGCAAGCCGGTACCAGCGCCAACAGAGCCGATGCCAGCATGAATTTGGGGGCGTTAAACATGAATTTCCTTTCTTGTAATACGCCCGTTTTCCGCACCATGCGGTGAACGTGCGATGAAGTTCATGGAGAAAGTTCAGTCTGGTAGGGAGGTCAGAAATGAATCGCAATCCCGTTGCGAAAAAAAACCGGTAAATGGCCAGCTTCGCTTGAATAGGGAAAAGCCGCCCAAGCGACAGACCGCTGAAAATTCCGTCTTAACCGCTAGAATTCTACGCAATCAGTCCGTGCCGAGGTGGACGAAATCGCGATCAAATCCTTTCAGATTGGCACCGCTATCGACATAGATAGTCTGTCCGGTGACCGCTTTTGCGTGGGCCAGATAGAGGACAGCATCGGCAATATCTGCCGGATCCGGCAGTCGGTCGAGCGGCATCATCGCCGTGATATTGGCCAGCTGCTGATCGCTATATTCTCCCGCCGTCAGCGTCAGGCCCGGCGCGATGCCATTCACCCGGAGCTTGTCGGCACAGGCGACGGCGAGCGATCGGACCGATCCGGCCAGAGCCTGTTTGGAGAGCGTATAGCTCAACTGATCACGATTGGGGTTGCGAACCCGCTGATCGAGGATGTGAATGACGCAGGCTCTCTCGCCTTCCGTCGGCCGACGATGATGCAGGGCCGTGGTCAGCAGCATCGGAACAATGCTGTTGATTCGGAAATGGTCGCGGAGCTGCTGTTCGCTGATCCCGTCAATATCATCTTGTCCGAATATCGAGGCGCTGTTCACCACCAATGCCGGTGCCCGGCCAAAATGGCTGACAAGCTCTTCCATCAAGGATTCGGCAGCCCCGTCGTCCAGAAAATCCTGCTGGAATCCGCGCCAGTCGCACCCTGTTTCCCGAAGCGTTTCGGCCAGCTGGTCCTCGGGAATGGCATCGCTATTGCCGTGGAGCGCGAGCGCATAGCCGGATTCGGCCAGCCGCGCGGCAATCGCCGCACCTACCCGCTTCACGCCGCCGGTTACGAGCGCGAGCGGTCGGGTCATCGCCTGCCCCGGCTGAGCGTAATACCGATCTGCTCGCCTTTTTCGGAGATCAGCAACTTGACGATCTTCACCGTGACCCGGAGAATATTCTTGTCCTGCAGAAACAGCGTTTCGATGATATGATCGGCCACCGCCTCAATCAGCTTGAAATGCACACCCTCCGGCAGCGCGTCGGTCGCGGCATGCTTGAGATCCATGTAGTTTTTGGAATGGTCGAGTGGCGTGTCCGCTTCATAGCGTTCCTGCACCTTCAGTTCCGCCGCGATCGAGATGCGCAATGGCTGCGGCAAATGCGTTTCTTCGGAATAGATTCCGGTGAGCACGTCAACATCGAGATCGTTGACTTCCAAAAGCAATGTATCTGTCATGCGCAGTCTCTGACCATGTTCCGGCCCAAATGGCAAGTCAGGCCGACCAGCGCGCGAATATCGCCGTCGGCAGCAGCAAGCCGCGCGCCTCTTCCCGCACGGCAAGTTCGCCGACCTCGATTGTGCCGCCCAGATGGGCCAGCTTCTCGTTGAGCAGCGATCCTAGCGCCAGCGCCGACATGCGCACAGCATAGACGGTGAGGAACAGGCAGCGGCTATCGGCATCGAGCAGTCTTCCGCAATCGTCGACCAGCCCGGCGAGATGTTCCTCCAGCCGCCAGATTTCTCCATCCGGTCCGCGCCCATATTTTGGCGGATCGAGGAGGATGGCGTCATAGCGCCGTTCGCGGCGCACTTCGCGGGCCGCAAATTTGGCGGCATCGTCGATGATCCAGCGGATCGGGCGATCGGTCATGCCGGAGAGGGCGGCATTGTCACGCGCAGCGGTTACGGATTTCTTCGATGCATCGACATGGACCAGACTGGCCCCCGCTGCAGACAAGGCCAGCGTTCCGACACCGGTATAGCCAAAGAGATTCATCGCCTGCGGCGATTCGACATCCCGGAGCTCTCCGCGGATCCAGCGCCACACCGGATCCATATCCGGGAAATAGGCGAGATGCCGGAACGGCGTGCATTGCGCGGTGAAGCGAACCTCTTCCCAGTCCAGCTGCCAGCCGTCCGCCGGCACATTCTTGCCCAGATGCCAGCGCCCGCCGCCATCCTCGTCGGACGCCGGTATAAATTCGCCATCGGCCTGCCAGTCGTCGCTGGCCGGTGCCCACATTGCCTGGGGTTCGGGGCGAATGAAATGATATTTGCCATATCGCTCGAGCTTGCGGCCATGGCCGGAATCCACCAGCGCATAGTCACTGCGCGGCTCGCTGATCATCAGGATCGGTGCTGTGGTGGTTTCAGCCATTGGACGGTGTGGCGTTAGACATGATGAATGCTTTCACCGAGTCATAGTCACCCGGCAATTTCGTGTATTTTTCTTCCCGGTCAAACAGATCCCCCACGCGGCGCGGCAACGCCGGCCTGATGCCCGTGGCGCGTTCGACCGCGTCTGGAAATTTCGCCGGATGGGCGGTAGCCAGCGTCACCACCGGAACCGCAGGATCGATCGCAGCATTTTGCGCCGCCGAAAGACCGATTGCGCTGTGCGGATCGATCACCTGCCCGGCTTCCTCGTGCGCCCAGCGCATGGCGATAGCCATTTCGTCGGGATCAACACGATGACTGGTGAACACCGCCGCTGCCGTCTCCCGCATGCCGGGTTCCAGCTGCATATTGTGACTGCGTTCAAAGGCCGCCATCCGGTCAGCTGTCTTGGTTCCGTCGCGGCCTTCCAGATCGAACAGCAGCCGTTCGAAATTGCTGCTCACCTGGATATCCATCGACGGCGCTGCGGTCGGGGTGACGCTTCCGGTCGAATAATCCCCGGCGCTGAGTGCCCGGTGAAGTATGTCGTTTACATTGGTCGCGACGATCAGCCGCTCGACCGGCAGCCCCATGCGCGCAGCAACATAGCCGGCAAAGACATCACCAAAATTGCCTGTCGGTACCGAAAAGGCAATCTTGCGATGTGGTGCGCCCAGTTGGCTGGCAGCGTAAAAATAATAGACCACCTGCGCCATCAGCCTCGCCCAGTTGATCGAATTAACCGCCGAGATCGAAAAGCGGCTGGTGACCTCCTGGTCGGCAAACATCCGCTTCACCATCGCCTGGGCATCATCGAAGCTGCCATCAATTGCGATATTGTGGACATTGGGCGCGCGCACCGTGGTCATCTGCCGCCGCTGGACATCGGATATCCGGCCATCGGGATGGAGCATGAAGATATCGACCTTGTCACGCCCGGCCAGCGCATCAATCGCCGCCGATCCGGTATCACCCGATGTCGCACCCACTACCGTCAGATGCTTGTCCTGGCGGGCGAGAAATTTCTCGAACAACAGGCCAAGCATTTGCAGGGCGACATCCTTGAAAGCCAGAGTCGGGCCATGGAACAGCTCGAGCAGCCATTGCCGTCCATCCAGTTGGACCAGAGGGGTCACTGCGGCATGGGCGAAGCGACCATAGGCCTGATCGCACAGTTCGCGCAGCTCCGCTTCATCGAGCGCGTCGCCAATGAAAGGCTTCATCACCCGGACGGCCACCTCCACATAGGAAAGTCCCGCCATGGCGGCAATCTCGGCCTTGCTGAAGGAAGGCCATGATTCCGGTACATAAAGTCCACCATCGCCGGCCAGTCCCGCCAGTGTCACTTGTTCGAAATTCAATGCAGGCGCAGCGCCTCGGGTCGAGATATAATCCATGATGGCGAGCGGGTTAGGACAAGTTGCCCGATTGGGCAACGCCCTTGTTACGCCCCCGCAGCGCGAGAAGATAAATGATCAGCGCGATAGCGGCAAACAAAAACCATTGAACGGCGTAGGACATGTGATTGTTTGGAACATCCTCCAGCGCGGGCGGCTGATTTTTTTGCAGTCCGGCCACCGGTTCGCTAGCCACCAGACGGATGATATACTGGCTGTCAGGCGCAATGATTCCTTCCACCATGCCGCCGTTCCATTCCGGATCGTCCGGTCTGGTGGACCAGCCGATGACTATTTGCGCGCCGGGTCCTTCCGCGCCTGCGGTCCGGCATTGGGCGATATGCGCCCAGCCTGACTTGCCGGTGGCACTGCGCCCGCTGGTGGATCGCCAACCAATGACTTCGAGACAATTGACACTCGATTGACGAAAATAGGGCGCATCCTTCTCGCTTGGAAAGGCGGGATAAGCAATCGCTGGCAAATCGGTTGCTGCCGCATAGGTTTCGAGCAGGCCATTCTTCCATTCTGCCCGCTGTAGCTGCCATATGCCAAGCGCGACCATGATTGCTACTGCCGCAAGAACAAGCAGCGTGCCCAATATCGGCAGACTTTTTTTCATTGCGCGTTGCTATCGTCTATGCTGCCTTCATGGGCCTGGTTGCGATGTTCCAATATCAGCAACAACGCCTTCGACACCCTCAGCGCGCCGATCACCGCCGCGCTGGTCAGCGGAAACCAGAGCAGGACATGCACCCAGAGCGGGGGCTGAAAATTCAGTTCGACGAAAAGCGCCAGCGCGAGGATCAGACCACCGACAATCAAGGTCAGGAAAGCCGCCGGCCCATCGCCAACATTATAGCGGCTATAGTCGAGACCGCAGGCTCGGCATTTGTCGGAAAATCTGGTCAGATGGGCAAATAATGTCTTTTGCCCGCAATGGGGGCAGAGACCAAAAAGGGCAGCGGGAAGAACATCCGGCTGCCCTTTTTTATTTTCGGTATCGTTCAACACCGCGGCCTAGTGGACCGGAGCGCCCCAGCCGCCCCAGACATAAACGACAATGAACAGGAACAACCAGACGACATCGACAAAATGCCAATACCAGGCCGCTGCTTCAAAGCCGAAATGCTGCTGCGGGGTGAAATGCCCCTTATAGGCCCGTACCAGACAGACGATCAGGAAGATTGTACCAACCAATACGTGGAAGCCGTGGAAGCCGGTCGCCATATAGAAGGCCGAGCTATAGTTGAGGCCAGCAAACGGGAATGGTGCAACGCTATATTCATAGGCCTGAATTGCCGAGAACAATGCACCAAGAATGATCGTCAGCCACAGGCCGGTGATCAGGCCCTTGCGGTCGCCGTTGATGAGTGAATGATGGGCCCAGGTGACGGTTGTACCGGAACACAGCAGGATCATCGTATTGAGCAAAGGCAGTTCAAAGGCGTTGAGCACTTCGATGCCCTTGGGCGGCCATTGCAGCAGTGCCGCCGCGCCATCCTGACCGATATAATTGGTGGTGATGCCATCAACCATTTCAATCGGCTGCGGGAAGAGCGAGAAATCAAACCAGGCCCAGAACCAGCCCACGAAGAACATGACTTCAGAGGCGATGAACAGGATCATCCCGTAACGCAGGTGTAACTGCACCACCGGTGTATGGTCGCCCGCATGGGCCTCCTTGATGACATTGGACCACCAGGCGAAAAAGGTCAGGCCGACCGCCGCAAGACCGACGTAGAAAATAAGCCCGCCGAAAGCCATGTCGTGCATCCAGCGTATGCCGCCGATGGCCATGACAAACGCGGAAAACGAACCAACCAGCGGCCAGATGTCTGGCGGCAATATGTGATAATCATGATTTTTGGCACCGGCCATAGTATTTCCCTAACCTTGTCTCAAATTTCTCTTAGCTATCGCCTTCACCGCCGTCTAGCGCCTGCGCGTCCTTGGAACGATAAAAGGTGTAGCTGAGGGTGATTTCCTTGATATCCTTTGTTTCCGGATCGTCGAGAATTGCCGGATCAACATAATATAGCACCGGCATCCGCATCGTCTGGCCCGGTTTCAGCAATTGCTCGCTGAAGCAGAAGCACTGGATTTTGTTGAAATATTGCCCTGCCAGCAGCGGCGTCACATTGAATGTTGCGGTACCAACAACCGGTTCGTCGCTATTGTTGGTCGCCAGAAAAATTGCCATATCGCGCGCACCAACACTGACATGGTCGACCGCCTGCTCTGGTTTGAACGACCAGGGAAGCGCGGAATTGACGTTGGAATCAAAACGGATCGACATTACCTTGCCGGTAGACTGCACGGTTGCGGCCTGTGCTTCGTCCACCCTCTGGGTGGTGCCGGCATAGCCAGTGACCCGGCAGAAAACCTCGTAAAGCGGCACGGCAGCGAAGCCCAAAGCGAGCATGCCAAGCCCCATCAACGCGGCCAATATGGCACTGCGACGATTTTTACCCGAAAGAGAGGCTTGCGCGGTCGCCATCAGGAGCCCGATCCAATTTTAACGATGGTGATCAGGTAGAATAGCACAACCATGAACAGCAGCAGACCGGCCATGATGATGGCGCGGTGTTTTTGCCGCGCCTGATAGACTTTCTGTTCCTCGGGGCTCATCGGCGCCTTGCTGTCATCAATCTCGCTCATAGGGCGATCAACCGGTCAGCAACCACGGCTGCAAACAGCGCGAAAAGGTAAAGGATCGAGAATTTGAACAGGCGCTTTTCTGCTGCCATGTCCGCCGGGTCGGTTGTCTTGCTCCGGGCAACCTGCAGGGAAAGCGCACAGAAGATCACGCTCAGCACTATCGCGGCGCTGCCATAAACTGCTCCGGCCAGACCAAGAGCAAAGGGGGCAATAGCGACCGCAGCAAGGACCAGACTATAGGCAAAAATCTGTTTGCGGGTCGACTGGCGACCAGCAACCACCGGCATCATCGGCACGCCAGCTTTCGAATAGTCGCTGTTCACGAACAGCGCGAGCGCCCAGAAATGCGGCGGCGTCCAGAAGAAGATGATCGCGAACAGCAGGATCGGCATCAGCGTGACATCGCCGGTCACCGCAGCCCAGCCAATCGCGGGCGGGAAGGCACCAGCGGCCCCGCCGATCACGATATTCTGCGGCGTGCTGCGCTTTAGCCAGATGGTGTAAACCACAGCGTAGAAGAAGATCGAGAAAGCGAGAAAAGCAGCGCTGAACCAGTTCACCGCCACGCCCATCAGCAGCACCGAAAAAACCGATAATCCGATACCGAAATGCAGCGCGGTTTCACGGTCCATCCGGCCGGCCGGCAGCGGACGGTTTTGCGTCCGCTTCATGATCGCGTCAATATCCGACTCATACCATTGGTTAAGCGCGGCCGAAGCCCCTGCTCCGAGACTGATCGCGAGGATCGCGGTAAAACCGATGACCGGATGAATCGACCCCGGTGCCGCCAGCAAACCACACAGCGCGGTGAATATGACCAGCGACATCACGCGCGGCTTGGTCAGCGCAAAGAGATCCTTTGCGCTGGCCAGGCCTTGTATGGTTTGTGACGCAGTGGTCATTTTGCTTTCCAGGCTTTCGGCTCGTCCTCAGATCACTTGATCTGGGGAAGGGTTTCGAACTGGTGGAACGGCGGCGGGCTGGACAAGGTCCATTCCAGCGTCGTTGCACCTTCACCCCAGTAATTGCCTTCCACTTTCCGGCCCGCCAGCAAGGCGTAACCGATGTTCACGAAGAAAATCAGCACACCAACCAGCATCACGGCATAGCCGAGCGAGCTGATCTGGTTCCAGTAGGCAAACTGCTCCGGATAGTCGGCATAGCGACGTGGCATGCCCTGCTGTCCGAGGAAATGCTGCGGGAAGAACAGGATATTTACACCGATGAAGAAGATCCAGAAATGGAGCTGCCCCAGCAATTCGCTGTACATCCGGCCCGACATTTTCGGGAACCAGTAGTAGAAGCCGGCAAAGATCGAGAAGACCGCACCCAGCGACAGCACATAGTGGAAGTGAGCAACCACATAATATGTATCGTGGAGGTTGTCATCAATACCGCCATTGGCCAGCACGACGCCGGTCACCCCGCCGACGGTGAACATGAAGATGAAGCCAAGCGCCCACATCATTGGCGTCTTGAAAGTCATCGAGCCGCCCCACATGGTTGCGATCCACGAGAAGATCTTGATGCCGGTCGGCACCGCGATCACCATGGTGGCCGCGGTGAAATACATTTTCACGTTAACCGACATCCCGGTGGTGAACATATGGTGCGCCCAGACCACAAAGCCGACCACACCGATGGCAACCATCGCATAGGCCATGCCGAGGTAACCAAAAACCGGCTTGCGGCTGAAGGTCGCGACAATATGGCTGATCATGCCGAAACCGGGTAGGATCATGATGTAGACCTCCGGGTGCCCGAAGAACCAGAACAGATGCTGATACAGCACCGGATCACCGCCACCCGCAGCATCATAGAAAGTCGTACCGAAATTACGGTCGGTCAGCAGCATTGTAATCGCTGCGGCAAGCACGGGGAGCGCCAGAAGCAGCAGAAATGCGGTTACCAGCACCGACCAGACAAACAACGGCATTTTGTGCAGGGTCATACCCGGCGCGCGCATGTTGAAGATGGTGGTGATGAAGTTGATCGCCCCGAGAATGGAAGAAGCACCCGCCAGATGGAGCGAGAGGATCGCCATATCGACTGCCGGACCAATGGACCCGCTGGTCGAGAGCGGCGCATAGACCGTCCAGCCAGTACCCGCACCGTTACCCGTGCCGCCGGGAACGAAAGACGACCCCAGAAGCAGCAGAAGGGCAGGAACAAGCAGCCAGAAACTGACATTGTTCATCCGCGGAAAGGCCATGTCCGGCGCACCGATCATCAGCGGCACGAACCAGTTGCCGAAACCGCCAATCATTGCCGGCATGACCATGAAGAAGACCATGATCAGACCATGTGCCGTAATCAGCACGTTCCAAAGGTGATAGGCCTGGTCCAGCGACGCTTCGCTGCCGTTGGAAATCGTTGCCCAGGCCTGCAGATACTGAATGCCCGGCTCGGCGAGTTCCAACCGCATCAGGCCGGAAATCGCACCACCGATAATGCCCGCGACAATTGCAAATATCAGGTAAAGGGTACCGATATCCTTATGGTTGGTCGACATGAACCAGCGCTGGAAAAAGGCTGGCTTGTGATCCGCATCATGCGCATGATCATCGATATGGCCATCTGCTGTGATTGTTGTCATTGCTCTAACCCTCAGTTGGTCGCAGCGGCTGCATAAGCAGGCGCATTTTCGGTTATCATATCATTTGCCGCAGTTTCGACGGCTTCCGGCGCGGCAGGCTCTGCCGCCTCCCCTTTGACCGTTCCGCCATTGGCACGAACCCAGTTGTTGAACTTCTCTTCCGAGAGCACCTCGATGGTGATTGGCATGAACCCGTGCCGCGCGCCGCAAAGCTCCGAGCACTGGCCATAATAAACACCTTCACGGTCGATCTTGAGAACCTTTTCATTGATCCGGCCGGGAACGGCATCCAGCTTGAACCAGGCCGAAGGAACGGCAAAGCTGTGGATCACGTCAGCCGCAGTGATCAGCATCTTGACCGGCTTGCCGACCGGAATGACCAGACGGTTGTCGGCAGCCAGCTGAAAAGGCTCGCCGCGCGCTTCAGCCTCTTCTTTCGGCAGCATGTTCGAAATGACTTCGAAACCGCCATTGTCGGGATAGCTATACCCCCAATACCATTGGTAACCGGTTACCTTGACCGTCAGCGCATCTTCTGGTGCCGGCTCAAATTGCTGAGCGAGCAGGCTGATCGAAGGCACCGCGATAACCACCAGAATAAGCACGGGAATCAGCGTCCAGATAATTTCGATAAACGTGTTATGGGTGGTTTTGGATGGTTCCGGATTGGCGCCGCGACGGAAGCGGACAACAACCCAGAACAACAGGACGAGCACAAGCAGGCTGACGCCAACCATCATCGGGATCAGGATCGCGTTATTGATCCAGTGGGCCTGCTGGCCGGTCTCGCTGAATTGCTCCTGAAAATCGATACCACCGTTGACGGGCATACCAATGCCCGGCGTGGGCTTCATCGGCGTATAGAGTTCGGGATCCAGTCCAGATGTTCCGGCTTCCGCTGCTGCCGGTACGTCCGCAGATTCCAGACCGCTGGTTGCCGCCGGTTCTACCACCGGTGCTGCTGGCAGCGCATCCTGCGCCGACAATGCCGTCGGCGTGAGAATCAGGCCGATGGCCAGAATCCAAGCTTTCACAAAATGAGTCATATATCGCTCAACCCTATCTTACCCCAAGTTTCGGTAGTTTTTCAGTATTGACTAAGCAATGGGAATCACAAAGCCCGGTCTGAAATCAGTCCGATTGCGGCGGCTTATAGGCATGGATGTCGCAAGCCTCAAGCTACCGAATAGATATTTTTTCAGTTTTTTGCCTTTAATTTTTCTGGCAATGCGGTGCCGATATGTCCATCTGGGCAGAACGAACCAAAACAGGCCGGGATGAAACATTGACAGAAGACGAGATTTTAGCCGAATTCCAAAGTTGTGACGCCCTGTTGCGCGGCCATTTCCTCCTCTCCTCCGGCCGCCACAGCAGCCAGTATCTGCAATGCGCGCGGCTGCTGATGAATCCGGTACGCGCGGCGCGGATGGCCGAGGCGCTGACGGCAAAAATCCCCCAGGCGATCCGCCGGTCGATCGATATCGTCGTCTCCCCGGCCATGGGCGGTGTGATTATCGGCCATGAAATGGGTCGTGCGCTCGGACTCGACGCGCTTTTCCTGGAACGGCCCGAGGGCACGTTCGAGCTGCGCCGCGGCTTCCGGCTGGAACCGGGGCAGAAAGTGCTGATGATGGAAGATGTCGTCACCACCGGCCTGTCCTCCCGCGAAGCAATTCAGGCGATCCGCGAAGCCGGCGGCGACGTGATTGCCGCGGGCGCGCTGGTCGACCGTTCCAACGGGGCAGCGCAATTTGATGTGCCCTTCTTCCCGCTGGTAACGCTCGACGTGCCATCCTACGCCGCCGACGAACTGCCTCCCGAACTGGCCGCCATTCCCGCAACCAAGCCCGGCAGCCGCGCGGAATCATCTCCGGCGTGAGCGCCCCGAACCATCTCAGACTGGGCGTCAATATCGACCATGTCGCGACCATCCGCAACGCGCGCGGTGGCGACCATCCCGAACCGGTGCGCGCAGCGCTGGTTGCAGCCGAAGCCGGCGCTGACGGGATCACCGCCCATCTGCGCGAGGACCGGCGTCATATCCGCGATGATGATCTGACCGTCCTGATGGACAAGCTGACCATCCCGCTCAATCTGGAAATGGCGGCAACCGACGAAATGCTGGAAATTGCGCTACGCCACAAGCCGCACGCCGCCTGCATCGTCCCGGAAAACCGCGAGGAGCGGACCACCGAGGGCGGGCTGGATGCGGCGGGCCTGCACAACAGGCTGGCCGATTTTGTCGGTCAGCTGCGCAACGCCAATATCCGTGTCAGCCTGTTCATCGAACCCGACCCGCGGCAGGTCGAGGCCGCCATCCGCCTCGGCGCGCCAGTGGTCGAATTCCATACCGGCCATTATGCCGCGCTCACCGGCGCCGAGCGCGAAGCCGAACTCCGCCGGATCGCCGATGCCGCAGCTCTGGCGGCGAAAAACGGCATCGAACCCCATGCCGGTCACGGGCTGACCTTCGACAATGTCGTGCCGATTGCCGCGATTCCGCAACTGGCGGAACTGAATATCGGCCATTTCCTGGTTGGCGAGGCCATATTCAGCGGGCTGGATGGCAGCATCAGGCAGATGCGCGCGCTGATGGATGATGCGCGGTGATAATAGGATTGGGCTCCGACCTCTGCAATATCGAGCGCATCCAGAATTCGCTCGACCGCTTCGGCGAGCGGTTTGAAATGCGCGTCTTCACCGAGCTGGAACGCGCCAAGGCCGCCCGGCGCCCGTTCACAAAGGCCGGCACCTACGCCAAGCGCTTCGCCGCCAAGGAAGCCTATTCCAAGGCGGTCGGCACCGGCTTTCGCGCCGGCGTCTTCATGCGGGACATCGGCGTGACCAACGCCAAGAGCGGTGCGCCGACGCTTGCCCTGACCGGCGGCGCGAAGAAACGGCTCGACGCGCTGACACCGGCAGGATATGAAGCCTTTGTTCATCTCACACTCACCGACGATCATCCATGGGCACAAGCCTTCGTGATCATTGAAGCTCACCCCCGATAAAAAAGCGCTTCGCATGGACCAGGAAACCAGAGACAAGAATATGGCTTTAGAAAATGCCGCCAACAGCGGTTCTGTCCAAAAACCGGATAAGGAAAAGACCGACTGGATCGGCGAGATCAAGAGCATCGGCCTGCTGTTGCTGGCGGTTCTTGCGTTTCACAGTCTGGTCGCCAAGCCCTTCTATATTCCATCGGTATCAATGATGCCCGGCCTGCTGGTGGGCGATCGGCTGATTGTCAGCAAATATGCCTATGGCTGGTCCTGGGTGTCGCCCACATTCCATATCCTGCCACGCATGGAAGGCCGGCTGTTCGGCAGCCTGCCCGAACGCGGCGATGTCGTGATCCTCACACCCAGAGACCAGAGCAGCGACTATATCAAGCGGGTGATCGGCCTGCCCGGAGATACAATCGAATTGCGCGGCGGTCAGGTATTTCTCAACGGTGTCGGTGTGAATCAGGAAGTGCAGCCCGATCTGCAGGTCCCGATCGATGCCAATTCCCCCTGCAACCCCAATGAATTCCCCGGCGCCCGCGGCACAGATGCTGCCGGCAACCCGGTTTGCAACCTGCCAATCGTCCGCGAAACGCTGCCCAATGGCGTGAGCTATGATATTATCGATCTCGGCCCGCAATATACTGACGATGTCGATCCGGTGATTATTCCGGAAGGCCATGTCTATCTGCTCGGCGACAACCGCGATCTCAGCGCCGACAGCCGGGTCGCCAGTCCGCTTGGCCTCGGCGGCCCTATCCCGTGGGAAAATATCGGCGGGCGGGCGGAATTCATCACCTTCTCGCTGGACGGAACGACCACGCTCAATCCGCTGAGCTGGCTCGGCGCTTTCCGCAGCGGGCGGGCCGGCACCAGCCTGCGTCCCGACAAGGCGGAATCCGCCACAGAATAATTCTGTCTAGAGCCGCAGTCCTGCGGTCTCGTCGAGACCGGCCATGATATTGAGATTCTGCACCGCCGCACCGGCCGCGCCCTTGCCGAGATTGTCGAGCCGCGCGATCAGGCGGGCATGATAGCCGCCGGCATTGCCGCACACATAGAGTTCCAGCCGGTCGTGGGCCGCGTCATCCTCGCTGATCAGCAATTCTGACATTTCGCCCCCGTTGGTGACCGAAACGATTGGCGATCCGGCATAGAAAGCGGTCAGGCTTTCCAGCAGTTGATCTGCCCGCACCGATCCCATCGCCCCGAGATGCAGCGGCATCTCGACCAGCATCCCGCGAAAGGCGCGGATCACGGACGGGGCGAAAATGACATCATGGGCGAGACCGGCATGCTGCTTCATTTCCGGCAGATGCTTGTGCTCGAGATTGAGACCATAGCTGCGAAAACCAAGCTCCGGTTCTCTTGCAAACCGTTCGATCAGCGCCTTGCCGCCGCCGGAATAGCCGGACACCGCATTCATGACATAGGGCCAATCCGCTGGTAGCAGGCCCTGCCCGATCAACGGTGCGATCAGCGCCAGGAAGCCGGTTGGATAGCAGCCCGGGTTGGAAACAAAGCGCGCCGCCGCAATAGCATCCCGCTGGCCGTCCCGAAATTCGGCAAAACCATAAACCCAGCCATCGGCAATGCGGTGCGCGGTCGAGGCATCGATAACACGCGTATGATCATTATCGATCAACGCGACCGCTTCGCGCGCGGCATCATCAGGCAGGCACAGGATGACAAAGTCACTGTCGTTGATCGCTTCGCGCCGCGCCGCAAGATCCTTGCGCTGTTCGTCGGGCAACCGGACCATGGCGAACTCGTCCCGCCCGGAAAGCCGTTCGGCAATCTCCAGTCCGGTGGTCCCGACCGCGCCGTCAATGAAAACAGTCTTCGTCATCGCCGGCCTCAGGACAACCGTTTGCGAGCCAGTAACGGCTCGTCTGATGTCTCGGCAAACCGCGCTACCGTGTCGGTCAGCGGCTCAATCACCACCTGCATCGCGTGTGAAGTGGAATGGATGATCCGCTCCTTGTCGACCATCAGGCCAACATGGTTCGGGAAAAATACCAGATCGCCGCGCCGCAGATCTTCGCCTTCCGCAATTTCCTCTCCGAGCGCCGCCAGTTGCTGATCGCTGTCGCGCGGTGCCGCAACGCCGGTCAGCATCAGGATCATCTGGATCAGACCCGAACAATCCAGGCCGTCGCCGCTCCGGCCACCCCAGAGATAGGGCGCGCCAATCAGCTGTTCGGCGAGCGCTGCGGTGCCGTTGCTGCCGTCAAAAACCACTTTCGTGCCAATCGGCTGGACATGACGGACATGGACATAGCCCTTGCCGGTTTTCAGATAATTGCCGCATTCGCTCGCTTCGCCGCAGGCGATCCTCGCGCCCATCGGCAGCCGCTTGATCACGCCTGACTTGAAATCTGGTTCGACAAATATCAGCGCCGCACGCGCCGAGATCATATGGGTCGGCGCCGGTGTCTTTTTCTGATGTTGCAGCGCATGAACCGGAACATAGCCGACATAGCCGTCATGGCCGCAATAACCCCAGGCCCAGTCGCCGGCGATATCCAATACGTGAAAATCCTCGCCGTGCAGCAATTCGGAAATTGCTTCATGATCCTTGCTGCTATGCTTGCGGATCATCGCCTTGGGCGCAGAACAGCGCATCGGCATCGGTACCGCATAATGCGGCGCGAACATCTTGCCGGCCAGCGCAATATCGGCCAGATCACCGCGATGTGCGGTGATCCGGGGATCGAAATTCTCCTCGGGACCGTGCAGCACGAATTTGGCATGCGCGCCCGTATCTGCAACTTTCATATCCATGCGTATAGAAACCTCGTTTGCGAATAAACTGCCCGGCTCTGCCGCTTGTGCGCGATATTGCAAAGCTGTGACAATCGGCCGCCTTTAAACGACCTCGGGCCGGTTAAGCAAGCGGTGTCGGTATTGGGCTGCACCTTGGGTTGAATTTCTGCTGTTAGAGAGGGACACGGGCAAAAGGCTGGAGAATGCCAACGACCACTGTTCCCGAATGCAGACATCAGGTTTGGCCATTTTTGTGGCTGCAATTGGGTGGGGAGCGGTCACTAAAGTGCGAGGTTTGGAATTGCTGCGTCTGAACTTGATTGAACTCATTTCATCGTGAGGATTGGGTCATCTGCTAAATATCTATGTTGTCCAAGTTCCCTGTTGAAAACGGATAACCTAACGAGCATATCCCGAAAATGAAGTCTCGTCACAAAATGACCGTTTTACTTGCGTTTGTTGTCCTTATAGGCTTTCTCGCATGGACAACCCTTTTGCGGGACATGGTTACAGGTGGCATTGGTTCAGAAGGCGCTAAGCGATTGCCTGAACCGGTGATGTGGGGTCCGAGAGGCGCAATTCCGGCCACGCCTCCACAGACTTGGGTTCTCACTCAGGATTACCCTAACATTGCGCTGCAAGGAGATATCCAAGGGACCACCTCATTTCGTGTTTCTGTTTCGTCCTTTGGTGATGTCAATGCGTGCAAAATAACGCAGCCAAGTGGATATGAGGAACTTGATACGCGGGTCTGTAGCGCCATAACGACTCGAGCAAAATTTTATCCGGCGCTAGATGCCGATGACCGCCCGACAGAAGGGGTCTATTCATCTAGCGTTCGCTGGGTAATTGAAGAGTGAGTCCATTGATGGCGGAAATTGCAAACCAACCGCTATACTGCCCAATCTACTACCCGTACCGACCCTGCAAATAGCGCCAGCTCGCCCGCAGGCCCAGCGCTTCGCCGCCTTTTGGCCGTCCCGGCTTGCTCGCCGGTCGCCAGGCAAAGGTATCGAAATGCGCCCAGGGCACGGATTCCGGCGCAAATTTCTTCAGGAACAGAGCCGCGGTGATGCAGCCGGCAAACGAACCCGGCGCGCTGTTCACGCAATCGGCAATCTGGCTGTTCAAGCGGGAATCATAGCCGGACCAAAGCGGCATATGCCAAAGCGGATCGCTTTCTTCGTCGCCAGCCTCCAAAAGTCCGTCCGCCATTTCTTTGTCATCGCAAAACATGGCGGGCAGATCGGGGCCCAACGCAACCCGGGCCGCACCGGTTAATGTCGCAAAATCGATGATCAACTCCGGCTCGTCTTCGCCAGCCAGGGTCAGCGCATCTCCCAGAACCAGCCGACCCTCGGCATCGGTATTGGTGATCTCGACAGTCAGCCCCTTGCGGCTCTTCAATATGTCACCGGGGCGCAGGGCGTGGCCGTCTACAGAATTCTCGACCGCCGGCACCAGCAGGTGCAGCCGGACCGGCAAATTGGCTTCCATCACCATCCGGGCAAGCGCAATGGCATGGGCAGCGCCGCCCATATCCTTTTTCATCAGCAGCATGCCGGCCGGGGACTTCATCGAGAGCCCGCCGCTGTCAAAGGTCACCCCTTTACCAACAATCGCAATTTTCGGATGGTCGGCCTTGCCCCATTTCAGTTCGATCAGGCGCGGCGCATGGGCACGCATCGCCGCCTTGCCGACGCCGTGGATCATCGGAAAATGTTCTTCCAGCGTATCACCGCGCGTCACTTTCAGTTCGCCGCCATGTTTTTCCGACAGTCGGTCGACAATATCCTCAATCTTGTCCGGTCCCATATCGGCGGCTGGCATGTTGACCATGTCGCGGACCATCGCAGTGGCTTCCGCCTGGCGCACGGCCTCGTCCTTCTGCGCAATGGCGTCCTTGACCAGCAGCACGCTTGGCCCCTGCTTATTGGGAAGCTCTTTGTAACGGTCAAATTCATGTTGCGGGATAAGCCATCCGAACAGCCCGCCCTTTGCGCTTGCCCCTTGCAAACGATAGGTTCCTTCCGGCAATCGGCCGCCCAGCTTGGCCAGTGACCAGGCATCAAGCTTTTCACTGTTCAACACACCGGCGACAACCGAAAAGTCGCTCGCAACCGATTTGTCATCGCTCTTGCCGCCAACCGGGGGCAACAGCAGATAGGAATCGGGATTGGCGACAAATTGATAGGCGGTGACAATCGCCCGGATGCTGTCCGGTTGCCCCTTCAGCCAGTCTTCAAAATTATTCACGTCCAATATCTGGATAGTGCGCGCGCTTTGGCCGGTGTCGGCCTCGATCAATGCATTAAAATCAGTCATTTGACGGCTATAGCCGGAGATCAGCCAGAGCGCGAGAGTCTATTCGGCAGCGATCGCCTGCTCTTCGACCGGTTGCACCGGAACAGCCTTCACCGCAGCACCGGCCTTGCTGAAGACCATCACCCCGTCATCGACAGCCTTATACCGCAAATTAATGATATCCTTGGGATAGTTCTGGTTCAGTCGCCACGGTTTGCGATCACCCTGTTTCGGCAAATCCTTGATCGCGCGCTGGACATAGCCCGAGCTGAAATCAAGCATCGGTTCGGTTCCGATTGACTCGCCGACCGGCAAGGTCGGGGTTGCGATGGGCGTACCGTTCCTGTCCATGAAATTGATCAGACGACAGACATATTCGCTGGTCAGGTCAGCCTTCAGTGTCCAGCTGGCATTGGTATAGCCCATTGTCATCCCGAAATTGGGGATGCCGGAGAACATCACGCCCTTATAGTTGATTTTTTCGCCAAAATTCACTGGCTGGCCATCCACCGAAATCGCCGCGCTACCGCCGGTGATCATTTTCAGGCCCGTAGCAGTGACGATGACATCCGCCTCAAGCATTTGGCCGGACTTCAGTTTGATGCCATCCTTTGTGAAGCTATCAATATGGTCGGTTACGATAGACGCCTTGCCCGATTTAATCGATTCAAACAGATCGCTGTCCGGCACCAGACACAGCCGCTGATCCCATGGATTATAGGTCGGGGTATAGTGGGCCATGTCGACATCCGGCCCCATTTCCTCCTTCACCATCTCAAGCAACCGGCCCTTGAACTCCGCCGGCTTCTTGCGCGCCAGGTTGAACATGAACAGCCCCAGCAGCACATTTTTCCAGCGGGTCAGGAGATAGGCCAGCTTGCCGGGCAGGAATTTCCGCAACCGCAGCGCCCATTTATCCTCTCCCGGCCGCGATACGATATAGGTCGGGGAGCGCTGCAACATGGTGACATGGGCTGCGCTTTCCGCCATCGAGGGGATCAGGGTTACCGCTGTCGCGCCGCTGCCGATAACAACCACTTTCTTGCCGGTATAGTCGAGATCATCGGGCCAGAATTGCGGGTGCACAATCCGTCCCTCAAAATCCGCCTTGCCGGGAAAGTCAGGGTTATGGCCCTCGTCATAGCTATAATAGCCCGAACACATATGCAGGAAATTACACTTGATCGTGCTGTTCGAGCCATCGCCATGGTCCACACGAACCGTCCATAGAGCCTCTTCGCTGGACCAGCTTGCTTCGACGACCTTGCGGTTGAAACGAATCTTGTCAGCCAAATCATATTCGGCAACGGTTTCGTCCAGATAATTGAGGATCGACGGCGCATCGGCAATAGCCTTGCGCGCGGTCCAGGGTTTGAAATTATAGCCCAATGTGTACATGTCGCTGTCCGACCGGATGCCGGGATAGCGAAACAGGTCCCAGGTCCCGCCTAGTCGATCGCGCCCCTCGACAATGGCAAAGCTTTTGCCGGGGCAACGCTTGGTCAGGTGAACCGCCGCGCCGATACCGGACAGACCGGCACCAACAATCAGGACATCAAGAATCTCATTTTCCATATCCACCCCTTACTGACATAAATGTCAATTGGCAAGAGAAGGGATTTGGCTGCGGTTTGTTGGAGTTTTTTTGGCGGGCTATTCGCTGATCAGGGTGAGCGAACGGAACAGCCCATGGTCGAGTGTTTCGTCAAAGCGGCAGCCGATATGACCATCCTTGCACCACATTGCGGTCGCCGACACCGGGCTGCTGCCTTCGAAACGCAACCAGACGCGGACACCCTCGTCAAATTGTGCATCGCAGGCCACTCTGCAGCCATAGATCGACACATCGATCAATTTGCCCGCCTTGGCCGTTTTGCCATGTTCGCGGATAGCCGCTGGCTGAATCTGAACGGGGTGACGATACACCTCGCGTTGGTCAATCAACGCCGACTGCACCGCGCGATATTGCGAATTCATATAGGCCATCACTAACTCCTCGCCGGAGAAAGTAGCAAATTCTAGTCAACAAACAGTTAATCAAACCATCGCATAATACCTGCAAGGGATTGACTTGGCAGGATTATTCGGCCGCCTCGAGAGCCGGCTCGCCTTCATCAGCCGCTTCCTGCGAATTCGGACCGTAAAAGCGGATCACCCCGTCATCGACCGGATCATTGAGCAGAACCTTCTTGTCGAAAAGATAATCCTGGTTGAGCTTCCACGGCATCGCGGTGCTGTTGCGCGGCAATTCGCTGATTGCCCGCTGGATATAGCCGGAGGAAAAGTCGAACAATTCTTCCTGTTCCAGCTCTTTGCCGAGTACCGGATTGGCAATCCGCGTCGATGTCGCGTCCATATGATTGAGCACACGGCAGGTATATTCCGAGACGATATCCGCCTTGAGCGTCCAGCTGGCGTTGAGATAGCCGAACACGATTGCGAGATTGGGGATGTCGGAGAACATACAGCCCTTGTAATAATAATGATCGGGCCAGTGAACCGGCTTGCCATCCACCGCGAATGCGACCTTGCCGGCGACCGCCATTTTCAGTCCAGTCGCGGTGACGATGATATCCGCATCGAGTGTCTCGCCGGATTTCAGCTTGATGCCCTTCTCCGTCACCGAATCAATATGGCCGGTTTTCAGGTCCGCCGTGCCCGCGGCAATCGCCTTGAACATGTCGCTGTCGGGGACCAGGCACAGCCGCTGCTCCCACGGGCCGTAAGGCGGCGTGAAATCCTCCTTCACATATTTGTCGCCCAGTTCTTTCTTGAGCGGCTTTTCGAGCTTGTTGATGACCTTCTGTGGATTGTCGCGCGCGGTGCGGTAACTGATGTCCTGCATCCATACATTTTTCTTGCGGATGATCTTGTAGGCCCACATTTCAGGCATGATCTTGCGCAGGAAATTGGCCAGCCAGTCCTTCGCCGGGCGGGCGAAATACCAGGTCGGCGTCCGCTGCAACATGGTAACATGACTGGCCTTTTCCGCCATAACCGGCAGGATCGTTACCGCCGTTGCACCGCTGCCGATGACCACCACTTTTTTGCCAGTATAGTCCAGATCCTTGGGCCAGAATTGCGGGTGAACGACTTCGCCCTTGAAATTGGCAAGCCCCTCTATCTGTGCGTCATAGGGATTGTCATAATCATAATAGCCCGCGCCCATATAGACGAAATTGGCGTGCATGATGACCTGCGACCCGTCGGATTTCTCTGCGGTTACCGTCCAGCGCGCATCCTCGCTCGACCAGCTGGCAGACAGCACCTTGTGACCGAAATGAATATGCTTTTCCAGATCATGCTTGGTCTTGATCCGATGGAGATATTTCATGATCGACGGGCCGTCGGCAATCGCCTTCTGCTCGGTCCATGGCTCAAACTTGAAGCCCAGGGTGTGCATGTCGCTGTCGCTGCGGATACCGGGATATTGAAACAGGTTCCACGTTCCACCAATTTCCTCGCGACGCTCGACAATCGCAAAGCTCTTGCCCGGACATTTGTCCCGCAAATGGACCGCCATACCGATGCCCGATATCCCGGCCCCGACGATCAGGACATCGACCGATTCGATTGCAGCGTCACTGCTCTGTAGCCCTTGTGCAGGCGCGTTATTCATAGGCATGCCGTCTCTCCCAGCTTTTCAGGCATTATGCCATCCGCGAAGACGAGTTGCAATTGGCAATTTAACTGGGCAGTTAAGGAGCGGGGCCGATTGGGGCACAAGTGGTGCCAGAATTTGCTGCACAAACGGTAAGAAATATCCCTCAAAAGACCGTAGAATTGCGCAAGGCGGGCTTTCGCGCGCGGTGCGGCTGACAAAATATTGGGCGGCGGCGTTACTTAAGATGCTGCATCACCGCGAAATTCGCCTTATTCGGCTTCTGCATTTTCTTCCGTGGCAAGTAGCGTCTCCATCATTGTCCGTGCTGCCTCTCGCGCCAGTTTGATGATGAACTGGCGGTCGGTTTCGTCTCCGACTTCAAATGTCATCGTGGGCACGCCATAGGTTTTGTGAACATAATTTTTGGAATTATCCTGCAGCAGGTTGTGATTGGCGTCCCGGTTAACCGGATAGTCCGGCATCCGTTGCTGGAGCCGGTCGAGCCATTTTTTCAGGAACAGGGGCGGACTGGTCGGAAAATCGTCGGGAATGGTGTAAAAAATATCATATTGGGTGGAATGGAAATCCACAAACAGCCGCAACTGTTCGTCCGGTGCTGCAGCGATACCGCTCAGCAGATTGTCCATCAATCTCGTTTCCGGTTGCGCAAATGGTCCCCAGTCGCGGTTTAGATCGGTGCTGCCGATATTGTGCCGCCAATAACCGCGATCGACGCCGTCGGGATTGAGCACCGGAACGACGATTGTGGTAAAACGGGCCCGAAATCGCTGAGCTAGCGGATCGCCTGCAAGCAGGGTTTCGACAAACGGCATCATCACCAGCGCGCCAGTGACTTCCGGTGGATGCTGGCGACCGATCAATACAATTTTTTCGCGAGCCGTGCTTTTCGGCGCTGCGATCGTCAATGCCGGGATATCGCGCCCTTCCGCCGATTGCCCCAGTAACCGCGCGTCGACGAGGGGAGACTGGGACAACTCGTCTATCCATCGCGTATAATCCGCAGTGGAAATGATTTCCTGTCCAGCGACGAACACCGGTTCCTTGCCCAGATCGAGGATGATCCGGGCCTGCCTGACACCATCGACCTCCCCAATCTCCACGGCGTCATCCGGGACACGGGTCCAGTTTTCTCCGTCGCTGCTGATCTTGGGCCAATAGCGGTGGCCGCAATGCTGATATTGCAAATCCACGGTCTGCCGACCGGCTTTGCGGGGGGTCAGGCGGAAAGCATACCAGGCACTGCAATTGATCGGCGGCGCATCTTCCGGCGCGATCGCAATCGCCAGACCGCTATCCTCGACTGCCTGGCAGGATTCGATATTGCCAGCGGCAAAATCGGTGTCGAGCGCCACATTGGCGTTCTCGCAACGGAAAGGTCCATGGAGAGCGGGGGCAATCTCGACCGTTTTTGCGCAACCGCCCAGCGCGATGATTGTGACAAGCAGAAAGAAACGGATACCAGAAGTCATGTGCTAATCCTGTTGATCAGCAGCGAGACAATAGCAAGCCATCATCCCGCTGCCGGTGCTCAGAATTTCTTGCGCAGTTCGACGACAAACTGCCGACCACGCGCGCTGTGCAATTCGCTGAAATAGCCATAGCTTTCATCGGCCAGCGGCGGATCTTCGTTGAACAGGTTGTTGATACCGAACTTGAGCCTGGTTCCGCTCAACGCGGTATCATTGTCAATCGTGTAGCTGACCGACGCATTCATCGTGAACTGGTCGCTCACGACATAGAAATTGGCGTTCGGATTATCGGATATGATGGGATCATCGCGAGTCACGCTGGTGTCATAGACCTTGCCGATATATTTGCCGAACAGGGTTACATCAACCGGACCGCTGCTCCAGCCCATCGAACCGCTGAGCCGCCATTTTGGGCGCCCCTCGATTTCCAGCAACTCGCCAAGCCCGCCGACTGCCACATCGGCCGGCAAAGTGCCTGCGGCTATGGCATCCAGCAATTCCTGGCCTTCCGGCCCGGCTGACTGGACAAAGGATTTGAGCCGCGCGGCGTTGAGCCGGAGACGGATATCCCCAATGCCGAAATCAGGAACATTATAGAAAAATCCAAAATCCCAGCCTTTCGAAACCCGGCTATCAAGGTTCAAATAGGGATCGAGCACCTGAATGATGCTGCCCGCCGGAGCCAGGCTGGTCCCGGTGAACAGGGCGATCGCATCGGCATCCGGTGCCTCGCGGATCACGTTGGGATTGGTGCCGCCATTCAGACGGCGCAACAGGTCCAGGGCGATCGCATTGTCATCACCGAAAACCCCGACAATGCCTTTTTGCTTGATGTGCCAATAGTCGGCGGTCAGCGTCAGCCCGGGGATGAATTCGGGTTCCAGCACGACGCCCAGATTGATGCTCTGGGTCTTTTCCGGATTCAGCGCGTCGGTGCCCGAACGGAAGCTGACCGTGCCGGAACCGCTGCACGAACCGAGATCGGCGATTATGCCTTTTTCGACCTGTGCCTGACAGACGACAAAATCATCGCGGGTGTTGGAGCGGGTGGTGCCGGCATCATTGACCTGCACCAGGTTGGGAGCGCGGAAACCCTTTGACCACGCACCGCGGAACAATATGCCCTGCACCGGTGTCCACGAGGCCGCGGCCCGGGGAACCACGGTGGTTTCGTCAATATCCTTGAAATGTTCCATCCGGCCGGCGATCTGGACATTCAGGTCCCGAATCAGCGGAATATTCATATCCTCCGAAACCAGCGGAATAAAGGCCTCGGCAAAAGCCGAATAGACATCGCGGCGACCACTGGTGTCCGGAGACGGGCTGGAACCGACGACGTCGCTGCCATTGAAATCACCGGTCACGCTGTCGGTGAAGGTGATCGTACCGTCGAGCCGGGGATCGCGATCATCGCGAAAGGTCTCGCGGCGGAATTCGATCCCGGTGGCAATGCCGACATCGCCGCCTGGCAGGGTGAAGAGATCGTCGCGCGACACTTTGAAATCAGCCAGTGCCAGGGTCGTCTCGCCCTTGCGGAACACATCGATGGTTATATCATCAATCACGCTTTGCGGATTGGGTGTGCAGTCGCCATTATTCGGGTCATCCAGACAGCCGCCGTTGAACGGATTATAGGCATCGGGTGTCGTGCGGTTGATCACATCCTGCAACTTGGTCAGCGATATCCGGCCGCGCGTCAGGTCGGTGCTGTTCGCCTGGGAATAGACAAAGCCGGTGTCAAAATCCCACTCGCCCAGATTGCCCTTGAAGCCGGCAACCAGGCGGTAGCTGTCCTTGGTGACTGACACGTCGCGCGTGCCGACATCCACGAAACGCATGCGTTCCATGATCACGTCCGCTCCACCCGCAGCAATGGTGGTGCCGGGCAAGCGATTCGGGCTGCCGACCGGCCCGAAGGGGTTATAATAAGCGGTCCGCGAAATCCCCACGGGGACAGCCGACAACAGCGCCGAAGCTTCGTTGGCCCGGCGACTTTCCGAACGGTAATAGCTGCCCTCGAGATAGAATTGGACTGCATCGCTCAAATCATAGTTGAACAGCGCGGCAGCATTATACCGGTCCTTGCGCGAAAACAGGTCGACACCGAAATTGGTATTATAGCGTACGTCGGTGGTCGGCGTGGTGCCGTTGCGGGCGCAGATACCGCCGCCAAAATCCATCCGGCAACCCGGAAAGGTCGAGGGCTGCAGATAGAAATCGTCATCCCCGATCGGCGTCCGGGAAGCGGGTGCCTGAATATCAAACTGGCCAAAGGGAGAACTGGTCGAGCGGTTGTTGAACGAGGCATCATCCTCAAACGGCGTGCCCTCCAGCAGACGGCGGCGATCGTCATAAGCGGCATAGTCACGGATCGTGACCGGTGCGCCATTTTCATGAAAATAGCCGCCGTAGACGGTCAGGTTGGCGCGGCTATCGGCAAAATCAAAACCATAGCCACCGGAAATGCTCGTGCTGTACAGGCTCGTGCCATCCGAAGCGCGCCAGTCGGCCTCAAGGAAGCCGCCGGTCATATTGCCCTTCAAAATCGTGTTGATCACCCCGGCAACCGCATCGGCACCGTAAACAGCGGACGCACCATCGCGCAATATTTCCAGTCGCTTGACGCTGCCCGGCGCGATTTCATTGGTATCCGGGGATACCACGGGAACCAGCAGCTCGGTCTGGAAGCCGGGGTGGAGGTTCATCCGGCGGCCGTTGATCAGCATCAGCGTGTTGCCGGTGCCGAGATCACGCAGATTGATCGATGCGATATCACCGCGCGCGCCATTGACGCCGCCGGTGGTATTCTGTTCGTTGAAGGCGGTCGTTCCGACTTGCGGGATAGCGGTGAAAAGCTCTTCGCCGGAAGCCGCGCCTGTCGCCTCGATGGCATATTCGTCGAGCACGGTGACAGGCAGGACGTCATTGATCTTGGCACCCTGGATCTGGGAACCGGTAACGACGATGATCTGGTCATCTTGCGCCGGAGCATCAGTGGTTTGAGCGAAAACGCTAGTGGCGCTGATCAGCGCGGACGTCCCCAGCAGGAGCGCGCAGGCATTTCGGATTCCAGACATAACTTAACCCCCCGTATGAAAAAAACAGAAAACAAGCAGAACGAAACAATATGCAAATTTTAGATATGCAGCCGCCGATTTGCGCGAACACCCCTGTGCGCCATTTCGGAAAACTGGCGGCCAGAGTGGCCGGTTTTGTCAATTCGTCAATCGTGATTCGGAAAACCGCCATACGTTTCCAGCGAAATTGTGACTAATTAGATACAGTGGGAAAACCGGATTCCGGCGCCTTTTCCGGGACAATCCCGGCCATGGCATCCCCGCCGAAAATATAGTAACCCTGCGGAATGACAGCAAAAAAGACCATCCCGATCACCCGCAACCCGGTCCCGGACGAGCGGGCCGCCGCGATCCGGGCCGCGGTCGCCGGCGCCACATCCCTCGGCCCGGACAGCGACTCATCGCGCCTCGCCACGGAAGCGGACGCCGCGCCGCTGCACGAATTTCTCAGCGACCCGCAGATCCACGCGCCCATCTATACTTTGCCCCGCCCGCTGACCGTGGAGTCGGTGCGCGGCTTTATCGCCGACCACCAGGCGCAGCGCGAAAGGGGCACCGGGCTGCTGTTCCTCACGCTTGATGAACAGGGCCGGATTGCCGGCTATAGCGATATCTGCATCTGGCCGCACTGGGCCGCGGGCGAGCTCGGCGGCGCGCTTCATCCCGACCGCCAGGGGCAAAGGCGCGGGGTCGAGGGCGCGCGGCAGAGTTTCGGCTGGATGTTCGACGGCCTCGGCCTCGACCGGATCTGCGAGACCGCCTCGCTCGACAATCACCGCACCGCCCATCTGCTCGACGGGCTCGGTTTCACCCGCAAGGGCGAAATCACCAGCCAGCGCGCCGACGGCACCACCCGTCCCTCGCTGGTCTGGGAAGTTTCGCAGGCGGAGTGGCAAGCCAAACACGGCGGCTGAACCGACTTTGTCCGGCTGCAGCAACCCGCCTGAAAACCGCTAGACGCCCGGCAGCAGGTCCATCCGGTCAATCTGCCGCAACATGCTCGCGGTATCGAGATAGACGCGTTCGTTGACCAGCAATTCGCCGTCGAAGAAAAACACCGCAATCGTCGGCACGCGAAAGGCCTTGCCAGTCGCCGGGCTGCCGGCAAATTCGCCGAGATTGGTCCCCAGCAGGTCAAATTCGGCGACGATGCTGTCTCTGTCGGAGACGTGGAAGCGGACATTTTCATGGCGCTGGTCGGGAAAGGCCGTGCGCTGGGCGCGGTGATAGGCCAGCACTTCTTCCGCCCCTTCGTGGACCTGCCCGGTCGGGATGATCTCGTAGCGCGGCGTGTCGGCAAATGTCGCCAGGGTCCGGTCAAACGCCTGCTCGACTTCCGAGGCAAAATGTTCATCCAGCAGCGCCAGCCGGCGCTCGCGAAGCCTGTCAGTCATCATCGTCTCTCCCAAAATATTTGGCGCTGGCTTAGCGCAAGCGCCGATAATGTCAAAGACTTGGCCCGATGCAATGTCCCCGCCGACCGAAAGCAGCGCCCCTTCTCCCGTGAGGGAGAAGGATACGCAGCCTTATCCGAAGGATTAGGCGCAGTTGGATGAGGCCGTTCCGCTGGTCGGCTGCTCTGCCACCATGGTTCAGTACACCCTCACCCAGCTACGACTAGGCAGCAAGCTGCCAAGTCTCCTCAACCCTCTCCCCGAAGGGAGAGGGAAACCACCCACTTAACACCGCCGAAAACCTGTGATAGCGCCCCGTCATCGAAACAATCTTCCTCTTGATCGGCCTAGCCCTCGCCGCAACAGGCCTCGCGCTGATGCTGCGCAGCGATCTGCTGTACATCCGCGGCGGCACCCGCCGCGTGCCGGCGCAGATTGTCCGCCACCAGATCCGGCGGCGCGGCGGCGCGACGCTGTATAATGCGATATTGCTGGTGCCCGACGAACGCGGCGGCTTTATCGAGGTCCGCGACCCGCTGACCACGCCCTTCCCGACCCCGGTAATCGGCGAGCGGCTGACCGTCGTCCACCCGATCGGCTATCCCGACAAGGCGCGCATCCCCTATCCGTGGTTCCGGGCGGGGGTTTATGCGGTGCTGGGCTATGGGTTTGTGGGTTGCTTGATGGGGGTTACGGGGTTGGGGTGAGGTCTTCACCATCTTCCGTGACGGAGAGGGGGCCAACTGCATCTGTCACCGCAGCTTAGATCTCACTCCGCAGAGAAGTACTAGGATACTGCAGCAACGACTAAACTAAAATTGTCCTCAATTTCCCGATGATTCAATTCACTTTTTAGATCCGAAATAATCTTATTCACGTCATTCGTACCATTCACCAACAGAATTAGCTCTCGTAACCGAATGATTTCATGAAAGCCGTCGGAAGAAATAAAAATCCTATCCCCCGACTCTAGATCAAAATCGAAGGTATCAATTCGAGGTGTCGACTTTCCGCCAAGAGCACTATGTAGGATATTTTTCCTAGGATAATTCTGTAATTCGTTTTTTGATAGCTTGCCTGACTCAAACAATCTTTGAGCTTCGGTATGCTCAGTTGTGAGTTTTCGACCGCCATTTCCTCGTAGCAAAGTACATCTCGTATCTCCACAATGTGCGCCGTACATCTTGTTATCCTTGATAACAGCAGCTGTTAAAGTGGTGGCCATTTGAAATGATTCATTTGTACCGTTTTGATGACTCAGTATTTCATCGTGTATATTTTGAAAGACTTCGGCCAAACTTTCAGTATGCCCTGCTAAAATTTTATCTCGTAAAAAACGGGTTGCGATATTGGAAGCAAGAGATCCATCGAAGTGTCCACCCAGCCCATCAGCAACAGCGATAACCGTCACTCCGTCTTCAAAAGACTCCGCCAAAATTGAGTCTTCATTTTTGGGTCTAGGCCCACTTTCCGAAATTGATGCTAAGTTTATATTCACCCGCAAGTCTCATCTATTGCCTTGGCAATTAGAGGGTGAAAAAGACTTCGATCAGCCGAAATTGAAAGCTCCAAATGCTGAATCATAGCACAAACTGCTTTGCCCCTTGCTCTAAATTCGACAGCCAGTCTTTTTGCCAGACCATCCTCCATATTTTCCTTACATTTTCCATAAAAGGTCCGCTCAACATACCACCGATTGTGAGAGGTACCCATTTTAAGCATAGCCATCAAACACTCCGCTCTCAATTCCAAAGAATCATCAGCCATGAAGGCGTTCAATCTGTTTACGAGAACGTCACAAAAATCGAAATCGAATGTCCCTTCCGTTACCCATTCCGCATATAATAAACCGATACGCTTGCAAGCAGACAGGTTTTCCGCCTGAAATTGTTCGATGTGATTCATCGAAATCTTTCTAAGCAAAACAATTCCATCAGCCTTATCTAAATTGTCTTCCAAAAAGTTGGCCGCTTGCGTGATCTGACTCTTGGTCAAATCTTCACCCGAATCGAGAAGTTCAGCAAGACTTACTGCTTGGTCATTTTCAATAGCGCCCGCCTCAGGGTCAATTGAGACTAGCACGTCCCTCACAGCGCCGACGCTCTTGAACCTTCTGTTCGGCTTCGCTCGGGTACAATTTAAAAGGAGGGCTCCAAAATCGCCTTCTTCTCTTATTTCATTGCATGGTACTCTTGGATCAATCCCTACCATATCATGCAAAATGCACCCCAAAGAGAATATATCGGATTGTGCTGATGCTTCTCTAAGGTCTTTTGTAATTTCAGGAGCTGTATAGTAATCAGTACCTTTCGCCATTCCCGTGACAGTCAGCTTGGACAAACTTGAGTCATTCATCGAAACAAAACCAAAATCACTAATTGCATAGTAAACTCGATCACCATTTGCGTCTAGAAATCTCAGTACATTCTGAGGCTTCAGGTCCCTGTGATACATATCGAGTGAATGCAATTCCTCTAGTCCCGAGATAATATCTGCTAAGGCCAATCGAAAACCCCCATTTAGTTGGGGATCTTCGGCTAGGTCCTTTTCCAACGTCGATAAAGCCACAGGCATCAGATAGAAGGGCGCGTCACCTTCTAAGTTGTGATCAACTATGGGCACAATATTTCGATGGTTCACACCCGATTGGTATCTTGCTTCACGAACAAATCGTTTCCTAACGTTTGGAACGAGTTCAGGTGCCATCGGCTGATTGATGGAAAAAGTTTTTCGGGCAAACTCGTTTCCATTTTCATCAACCACCAAATCAACCGTCCCAAACCCTCCAGAACCTAAGTTTTCTTTATAGGTAAGCACCATTTCATTTCTCCAAAGTAGCAACAATGGCGACCGACTTTTCTTTCACGTTTAGTGCAGATCGGTAGTGAATCAAACATCCATCGGATGACATCCATTTTCGCTTCAAAGCTCCCTTTCCTACAACACACCATATAGGTTATATTGTCTCCATTTAACAAACCATACCTAACCCGCTGCACCACTGCGCTGCGGTCGGGATGGTTACTTACACGGAGTAAACCCTATGACATTTCAGGATGAATTTGTTCATCGCTTGCGGGTGGTGCAGGATGGGGTAACGGGTGATGACCCTTCGATCCTTCGACAAGCTCAGGACTCAGGGCGAACGGACGAGAGTGAGAAACGTCATCCTGAATTTATTTCAGGACCTCTCGCGGGTGCACCGGAAGATCGGCGTGAGAGGCACGAGGTCCTGAAACGAGTTCAGGATGACGAAGTCCCCTCCCCCACAACCCGCCACGATGGCTGGCTCCCCGAAATCCGCGTGAAATTCCTCGAAACCCTCGCCCGCACCGGCAATGTCGGGGCGGCGGCCCACTATGTGCAGCGGTCGCGGCAGACCGCCTATGATCTGAAGCGCCGCGACCGGGATTTTGCCCGGGCCTGGCTGGCGGCGCTGGTGCTGGCGCGGGAGGAAGCGCAGGACGCCCTGCAGGAGCGCGCCATCGAGGGGATTGAGGAAGAGATTTTCTATCATGGCGAGGTGGTCGCGACGCGGCGGCGCCATGACGCGCGGCTGCTGCTCGCCCATCTCGCCCGGCTCGACAAGATCGCGGCGGATATCCCGGCGCAACGCGGCGCCGCGCGCTTTGCCGATATGCTGGCGGCCATCGGCGCGGGAGAGGACACCGCCCCGCTGATCGCCACCCCGACCGAGGAGGAACGGGCGATGCAGGAAGCGGCAGCACTGGCCCGGGCGGCGGAGCGGGAACCGCGCCCGGAACCGGAGCACGAACCGGAACCCGAGCCAGAGCTGGAATTTCATGCGGTCAGCTGGCCCGATCAGGACGACCCGCCCGACTATTACCGGATGACACCGAGAGAAGTGGAACAGATGCAGCGCCACACGCCGGATCTGGTCATCCGGCCGACGGGAACCAGCGACGATGACATGATCGAACGCATCTACCCCTGCGCCACCGTGGCCGAGGCGATCGGCGCGGGGATGGTTCGGGAAAAATATCTATAACAGTGTCAGCTTTGTCAGTTTCGGCGGCCCGCAACAGCAGCACTGGTCATCCGGAACCGATTACGCCCCGACAACAACCCCGAACAGGTCATGCTCGTCGGCATCCTCGATCAGCGCGTCGACAATATCGCCAACCGCAAGGCTTTCGGGCACATTGCGCAGGAACACGTTGCCGTCAATCTCCGGCGCATCGGCTTCGGACCGCGCCGTCGCGCCAATGTCGCCATCTTCGTCGGGCTCGCCGATCTCGTCGATGATCACCGGCAAGGTGCGGCCGATCTTGGCCTGCAGCTTGGCGGCGCTGATCCGGGCGGTGACTTCCATGATCCGCTGGTAGCGCTCTTCCTTGACTTCCTCGGGCACCGCGCCGTCGAGGAGATTGGCAGCAGCGCCTTCGACGGGCTCGAAGCGGAAGGCGCCGACCCGGTCGAGCTGGGCCTCCTCGAGCCAGTCGAGCAGATATTGGAAATCCTCCTCGGTCTCGCCGGGGAAGCCGACAACAAAGGTCGAGCGGATGGTAAGATCGGGGCAGATTTCGCGCCAGGCATGGATGCGCTGCAGCACCCTGGCCTCGTTGGCGGGCCGCTTCATCCGCTTCAGCACATTGGGCGCGGCGTGCTGGAACGGGATGTCGAGATAGGGCGTGACCTTGCCCTCGGCCATCAGCGGGATGACCTTGTCGACATGGGGATAGGGATAGACATAGTGGAGCCGGATCCACACGCGCTCGCCATCCGGGGTGCGCAGCTCGCCGAGCGCGGCGGCGAGATCGGTCATATGGGCGCGGACTTCGCGCCCCTGCCCGACCGGGCCGTTCCACACCCGCGGTTCGTGGCGGATATCGACGCCATAGGCCGAGGTGTCCTGGCTGATGACGAGCAGTTCTTTGGTACCCGCCGCGACCAGCTTCTCCGCCTCGCGCAGGATCGCGTCGGGACGGCGGGAGACAAGGTCGCCGCGCAGGCTGGGGATGATGCAGAAGGAACAGCGATGGTTGCAGCCCTCGGAAATCTTGAGATAGCTGTAATGGCGCGGAGTCAGCTTGAGACCCGCTTCGGGGACCAGATCGACGAACGCGCCGCGCGCCGCCGGAGCCGCCGCATGGACCGCAGTGACCACGTCCTCGTATTGATGCGCGCCGGTGACCGCGAGGACATCGGGGAAGCGTTCCATGATGACATCGGCTTCATTGCCCATGCAGCCGGTGACAATCACCCGGCCATTCTCGGCCATCGCCTCGCCGATCGCCTCGAGGCTCTCCTCCTTGGCGCTGTCGAGAAAACCGCAGGTGTTGACCAGCACGACATCGGCGCCGGCATAGTCGGCCGACAGGTCATAGCCGTCGCTGCGCAGCTGGGTGAGAATGCGCTCGCTGTCGACCAGGGCCTTGGGGCAGCCGAGCGAAACCATGCCCACTTTGGGCGGAGAAGGGATTTGGGTAGCCATATGGCGGGCCCTTTAGGCGCGTTTGGCCGGGGAGTCACGCCAGATGTGCAGGACGCGCTATTGGCGGCCACCGGGCGGGCGCTTGTCGAAGCGCGGCGCGAGGCGTATAAATGGCCGCAATCCGTGCGGCATGGTCCGTCTGGCCTGGGCTTTGCGGAGCAAAACAGGGAGGATGACATGAACATATTCGATGTGAACTGGATCGCAGTGGTGGTCGCCGCGCTGGCCGGATTTCTGGTCGGCGGCATCTGGTACGGGCCCATCATGGGCAAGAAATGGATGGGCGCGGTCGGGCTGACCGAGGAGCAGATCAAGGCGGGCAATATGGGCGCAATCTACGGCGGCGCCTTTGCCTTCAGCCTGGTCGCCTCGTGGACGCTGGCGCATACGTTCGCGACCTATGCCGCCGATCTCGACTTTGGCGTGAAGATACTGACCGCCTTTGGCGTGGCGCTCGGCTTCATCGTCCCGGCCATCGGCACCAACTATCTCTTCTCGCAAAAGAGCAAGGCGCTGTTCTTCATCGATGCCGGCTATTGGCTGCTTTTCTACACCGCCATGGGCGTCGTCCACGCGTGGCTGGGCCAGTGAATGGAAGGAGCTAGCAGAAATATTTGAACGATATCCGCTGTCCGTGCGTTGTCCCTGCATCAATAATCAATGCACTAGCGGGAGCAACGAGATGGAACTGGTCGACATATTGCGATGGACTGCCAGCATCAGCGGCATGATCGCCGCCGTCATGGTCGCCCTCAACGCCGGGGCAAAGATTACCGGATGGGGCTTTGTGCTGTTCAGCGGCTCTTCGATCGTCTGGGTGGCCGCGTCGCTGCTCGACGGCAACAACCCTCTGGCGATCCAGAATATCGTCCTGCTGGGGATCAACCTGTTCGGCATCTATCGCTATCTGCTGCGCAAGCCGAAGGCGGGGAACGCCGCATGAACGGACGATAGCGGAATATCGATTGTCGAACGGATCGGCTCAGGCGACGGCCTTCGTCTGCTTGCCGGTATTATTACCGGTGCCATTGCCGGGCATGATCTCGACGATGACATCGCCGGCCTCGAGCTTCTCTGCTTCGGTCTCCCAAAAGCCGATCACCGTGTCACCACGGTAAATGCGCACACCGAGACCGGAGCCGACCACTTCGTTCATCGCCATGCCGACTTCATCTTCGGTAACGGCGCGCTGGACCAGCTTGACGCGGCCAGTGGCCGATGCAAGATCGCTGAGATAGTCGGAAATCTTGGCGCCTTCACAGCTGCCGGCGAGCAGAAGTCCGGCAAAACTGACCGGGTTGATAACCGTCGTCGCTCCGGCCTGCCGCGCGAGCAGCTCATTGTCCGCGGCCTTGATCGACACGCTGATCGGCAGATGATAGGCAAGATGCCGGGCGGTGAGCACGATCAATATGCTGGTGTCATCGCGTCCGGCCGAGACAATCAGCGATCGCGCCCGCGAGATTTTGACGTTCATCAGCGAGTTGTCCCTTGTGGCATCACCATTGATCACCGCACAGCCGAGCTTCTCCGCCAGCGCCAGGGCATCGTCCGAGGTGTCGATCACGACAATTTCTTCCGGCTTCGTGCCGCGGGCCAGGAGCTCCTGCACGGCTTCGCTGCCGCTCGTGCCAAATCCGGCGATCACGATATGGTCGTGCAAATTGCTTTGGATCAGTTTCATGCGCCAATTGTCCCAGGTTCGTTTGAAAACAAAATTATAGGCCGTGCCAACGAAGATTAGCACGACGAAGATGCGAATAGGAGTCACAACAAGCGCGTCGAACATCCGCGCCCGTTCGGTAACCGGAGCGATATCGCCATAGCCGGTGGTGGTGATCGAGATCATCGTGAAATAGATGACATCGAGAAAACTGACATCACCGTCATAGCTGTCCTGCAGCCCGTTGCGGTCGAAATAATGTACGGAAACAGCCATTCCGATAAGGCCCAGGACAAAGGCCACACGCCAGGCAATGTCAGCCCAAATAGGCAGACTCGAACGTCGCTGCAGAGTGAAATAATCGGAAATTTTGCGGTTGTTTTTGCCTGCCATGATCGTTTCAGCCGCGCTTCGGTAGATGGTTGCTGGGATCGACGGGCGTACGATTTTTGCGGATTTCGAAATGCAGCTGCGGTTCCCGCACATAACCACTGTCCCCGGCGAGTCCGATCACTTCGCCTGCCTTTACCTTCTGACCGCGAGTCACGCTAAGCTTGTCGGCATGGCCATAGGCGGTCACCCATCCAGATCCGTGGGTGATCAGGATCAGGCCCCCGAATACACCAATTTCATCTCCGCTATAGGCAACCACGCCATCGGCCGAGGCGCGGATCGGTGTACCGGCGGGGACCCCAATATTGACGCCATCATTGACCTTGCCGCCCCCTTTGCTGCCAAAGCCGGAGAGGATCGTGCCATTTACCGGCCAGAGAAACCGTCCGGAAAAGCTTGCGGGAGCCACTATGGTTGCATTGGGAGCAATTGTTTTGCGCCATTCCGATGGTTCACTGACCGTTGCACCATTCGCCACTGCGGGCTGGCTACCGGTGACAATATCGTCAATATCCAGATCAAAAGCCGCTGCCCGCTGCTCAATGCTCAGTCTTGCGGGGTCACCAGGCGTGGTTGCAGGCAACAACAACTTCTGACCAACCCGCAATATATAGGGTTCTTCCAGTCCGTTGAGTGCCACGACTTCGCGCCATGGCGCCCCATAAGCGCGGGCAATCGCGATGCCGGTCTCGCCAGAACTTACCGCATGATAACGCCCGCCGGTGATTTTGAGACGCTGTCCGGGGTGGATAACATAGGGCTCTTCCAGTGCGTTGGTGACAGCAATAATCTGGGAACCCGCCCCGGTCTTGTTGGCGACCCCGCGCAATGTGTCTCCGGGCTGCACGACATATGTTCCCGCCTCCACGATTTGGGCGTTGGCGGTGACCGGACTTGATTGCCATGTCGAGGGGGGTGCCTGCTCGGGCGCAGTACCAAAAACGGCAGGATCGGCCTGCAATCGTGGCTGAGCGGGCGGCGGTATATAGTCATCGCGCGCCGGCGGGATGCAGGCCGTGACGAGGGAGAGCAACATCAGGATCGCAATATGACGCATATATGCCCCCATTAACCAACTCTTCTCCCCGAGGGAATGCTATTAGTAACAAATGCCAAGCTTGGCAGCTTCACCGACCAAAACATAGCAAATTCGGAACAACGCGGCCCGCAATCAGCGGTAAAGTGCTTCCAAACCTTCAATCGAATCATAATGGGTCAGATCGAGGTGAAGCGGTGTGATCGAGACATATCCGTCGGCAATAGCCTCCAGATCGGTGCTGTGCGCCGGCGTTTCGACCATCGGCCCGAGACCGAACCAGTGATATTCAAAGCCGCGCGGATCCCGGTTGCTGACGATTTGCAGCCGACCGTAATCACGAATGCCCTGCGATACGACCCGTACGCCCTTGACGTCACCAGCCGGAAGTGCAGGAAAATTGATGTTCACGAGTGTGCGATGGTCCATGCGTTGCTTGATGAGCGGACGCAACACCCGTTCCCCCCACTGCACCGCAGCATCGAACGGAACATTCGCGCCGATATCTTCGCGCGCATAAGCCTGGCTGAGCGCGATCGACGGAATACCGGCCAGCGCGCCTTCCATGGCCGCCGAAACGGTTCCCGAATAGGTGACATCCTCACCCAGGTTGGCACCGCGGTTAACACCCGAAAGGATGAGATCCGGCGGACCGTCCTTCATGATCTTGGCGACGGCCATCATCACGCTGTCTGTCGGTGTGCCATCGACCGAATATTGCTGGTCACCGCGCTTGCGGATGCGCAGCGGCCGGGTGAGGGTCAGCGAATGGCCGGCACCGGAATTTTCATCGGATGGCGCAACAATCCAGATATCGTTGGAAAAATGCTGCGCGATATCGAGCAGGATTTTCATGCCCGGCGCATCGAAACCGTCATCATTGGTAAGGAGGATTCGCATCACGCTGGCTCCAGTATTTCTATTCCCCCCATATAGGGCTTTAACACTTCCGGAATTGTGACAGATCCATCTGCCTGCTGATAATTTTCCAGCACGGCAACCAAAGTACGGCCGACCGCCAAGCCCGAGCCATTCAAAGTGTGAACAAATTGTGTTCCCTTGGTCTCGCCTTCTGGCCGGAACCGGGCGTTCATCCGTCGCGCCTGATAGTCTCCGCAGGTCGAAACGCTCGAAATCTCACGATAGCTATCCTGTCCCGGCAGCCAGACTTCGAGATCATATGTTTTGCGGGCAGTCGCTCCCATATCACCCGTGCACAGGAGCATTTTGCGATAGGGCAGTTCGAGCGCCCTGAGGATCGATTCCGCCGCTTCGGTCATACGGACATGTTCAGCATCGCTTTTATCAGGATGAGTGATAGCAACCATTTCAACCTTCTCAAACTGATGCTGGCGGATCAGGCCCTTGGTATCCTTGCCAGCCGAGCCAGCTTCGCTGCGGAAACAAGGGGTAAGCGCGGTCAATCGGATCGGCAATTGCTCTTCATCCAATATCTGACCGTGCACACTGTTGGTCAAACTGACTTCAGCGGTCGGGATCAGCCAGCGCCCATCGGTCGTCTGGAACAGGTCTTCGGAAAACTTCGGCAGCTGTCCGGTTCCGAACACGGCCTCGTCTCGGACCAGCAACGGCGGGGCACACTCCTGGAAACCGTGCACCATGGTTTGTTGATCAAGCATATATTGACCGATTGACCGTTGTAAGCGCGCCATTTGCCCCCGTAAAAAGGCAAAGCGCGCACCCGACATTACCACCGCTGTTTCAAATTCCAGTCCCAGTGCCGGACCGATATCGCTATGTTCGCGCGGCGTAAAATCAAACTCCCGCGGATTGCCCCAGCGTTCAATCTCTACATTGTCGTCTTCATTTTCCCCAAGCGGGACATCATCAGCCGGCAGATTGGGTAGCGCCGCCAGAACAGTCTGTAACTGGCCCGAGACTTCCCGTTCCTGCTCTTCGAGCGCGGGCAATTTACTTTTCAGTTCGGCCACTTCGGCCATCAATGCTTGGGCCGCATCCTCATCGCCCTGCCCCTTGGCTTTGCCGATCGCCTTGGACGCCTCGTTGCGGCGTGCCTGCCCGTCCTGCACTTGGGTTTTCAGAGCACGGCTTTGCTCGTCCAGCGCCAATATATTCTGAGCCACGGCTTCGACGCCACGTCTCGCCAATGCCATATCAAATTCAACGGGATTATCCCGGATATATCGTAAATCGTGCATAAGCGAAGCCTATGCCTAGCACGGCCTTGACAGGCAAGTCTCAATCACATTGGCAAGAAAAAAGCGACCGGATTACTCCGACCGCTTCTGGAATCTGGCCACCCTATCAATTTTAGGCGGCAGGCCGCTTTTTCACCTTCCGACGACGGGCAAACAGAGCTGCTGCTGCGGCTCCAAAAAGCAAGACTACTGGCGGTGCAGGCACATCCGTTCCGCCGTTCGAACCACCAGTGCTGCCACCCGAAGAAGAGCTTGAGCTACTGCTTGACGAGCTCGAGCTGGACGAACTGCTTGAGGTGCTGTTTCCACCAAAGCTCGAAGAACCGCCGGTCGCTCCCGACGAAGTGCTCGAGGAACTACCAGACGAGCCGGAACTGCCGGACGAACCCGAACTGCCAGTCGAGCCATACCCGCCAGTCGAACCCGAAGAACTGGACGAACTGGATGAAGAACTAGAACTGCTGGATGAACTGGATGACGATGACGAGGAACTGCTGCCACCCGATGACGTGCTCGTTGATCCGCCGCTGCTGGTCGATGAGATAACCACATTGCCGCCGCTAGATCCCCCACCAAAAAATCCGCCGAAAAAGCCACCGCCATAGCCGCCACTACCGCCAATGACGATGGGTACCGAGCCACCGCCTTCCAGGCTCGGCGGAGGAGGCGGGATATAAGGCGGGAGGGGCACGGGAACCGGCTGAGGTGCCTGGGCGACAGTCACCACTGTTGGCTGACAAGCCGTGACCGTTTTTGTGACTGTACGCCGAGTCCGCTTCACTTTACGAGCGGGCGCGCCTTTTTTAACCAAACGGGCCCGAACCGGTTTCTTCTTTGTGAGCTTTTTTACATAGGGTGCCGTCGGTGCCTCCGAGACATGAACGGCACCGCCGCCGATCAGTGCCCCACCGCAAGTACAGGCGCATAATTTTGCTAAAGCCATTCGTACAGACATGATATCTTCTCTTTTTCGCCGTGGGAGCAAACCGTCAGAACGGGTTCTATTCCTGAACACCATTCCTGATGTAAAATCATGCAACAGAAAGACAGAAGAAATCGTTAATCACAATTACATTTGCACTGTTTTTCGTCGAAAACAGCAAAATACCTTAATAGTTTATTTGCAATGAGGGTTAATGTCCCAGATTGAAACCGTTTAGAATCGAATTTTTATCGAAAATGAAAATATGTCGATTTTTCGCAGGTTGGGATTAATCCCAATTTCGTCCACGTCCGCGAAGACATGCACTGCAGCAAGCCATTGCCGGTCAAAATTTTTCCAATTTTGAATTATTGAACAAACAGCCATTTTGCGCCTTGTTTCCAATAAGTGCGCTGGGTATAGGCCCGCCCTATAGGTGATCCCACCTACTCGGATTCGGGTAGGGCAGATGTTTGGAGAGTATGTTGGCATCCTCGGTAAAAAAAGCATCCGCAAAAAATGGTACGAGCGGCGTAGCCCCCGTCCTGCCAGACGGCTACGAACCGAGCGAGGACGAGGCGTTCATGAACGAGCGTCAACTTGCTTATTTTCAGCTGGCCCTGAAAAAATGGAAACAGGAAATCATCGAGGAATCCAAGGAGACTCTCGCGCATTTGCAAGACGGCCCGATTCAGGAAGCCGACTTGAATGACCGGGCTTCAAGCGAAACCGACTGGGGCCTGGAATTGCGGACCCGCGATCGCCAACGCAAGCTGACATCAAAAATTGATGCGGCACTGCGTCGGATTGACGACGGGGAATATGGCTATTGCCAAGTTACCGGTGAACCGATTTCCCTCGACCGCCTGAAAGCGAGGCCTATCGCGACGATGACCGTCGAGGCGCAGGAAGCGCATGAACGGAACGAAAAAATTTCGCGGGATCAGTGAAATATGCTGCGGCGCCGGAACAAGTAAGGGTATTGCGCGATTCCTAATCATTGCGGCGCCCGCTGGCGACGACATGCAGGATCAAATTTGAAGCCTAAAAAACCCCCAGATATTAACCAAATTTGCACCTATTACGTCTTATTCTTTGCTTTTCGACACAAGCCTATAATTTTACCGACTGCGGGAAGCTCATGAAAGAAACATTTGACGATAGTCTGAAGATGAACAGCCAGGCCATTGAGCACTCGAAACGGGAGCTTAGCCGGGACAGTCTGTTTCTAAAAGCGGAGCTGCGCTTCATCGACGGTGATGACTGCGGTGAGGTACGAGTCCGAAACCTTTCAGCCGGAGGCCTCATGGCCGAAGCACCGATACTCGCCAAACGAGGCGACAAGGTACAATTGGAACTGCGGAATATTGGGCTGGTCAGCGGACATGTCGCTTGGGTGGCCAAGGGCAGATTCGGTGTCGCTTTTGATCATCCGATTGATCCCAAGCTAGCGAGAAAGCCGGTTGGACAGAATAAAACAGAATTGCCCCGCTATCTGCGCCAACAGCCCGCAAAGTCCTTCCCTTTGCGCCACGGCCAGCGGCCACGCTAAACTCCGGGTCGAACATAAACATTAAGCTTGATTAGAATTCCGTCCCTGCATAGGACCCGTTAATCAATCGATTAACGGGAGTAGAATATGGCGGGACCATTAGCCGGGATCAACATCATTGAATTTGCCGGGCTCGGCCCCGGACCCTTTTGCGGCATGATGCTTGCCGACCAGGGAGCGACAGTTACGGTTCTCCATCGCCCGGGCGGTGCTCCGGATCCGCGTCTCGCTCTTTCCCGCTCTCGCAAGTTGGTCGAAGTTGACCTGAAGTCGGCAGATGGAATTGAAACGGCCCGAAATCTGGTAAAAAATGCGGATGGGGTGATCGAAGGCTTTCGCCCCGGCGTAATGGAACGGCTGGGTCTCGGCCCGGATGCCTTGCTCGCAGACAATCCCCAGTTGATTTATGGCCGGATGACCGGATGGGGGCAATATGGTCCGTTAGCTCACGCTGCGGGACATGATATAAACTATATCTCGATATCCGGGGCCCTGCATGCTGTCGGGCGAGCGGGTGACAAGCCAACCCCGCCACTCAACATGGTTGGTGATTTTGGAGGTGGCGGAATGATGCTGGCGCTCGGTATGGTTTCCGCTCTTCTAAACGCCAAGACCGGGGGCACGGGTCAGGTTGTCGACTGTGCGATGACCGACGGTTCTGCAGCATTAATGGCCATGATTTACGATTTTCACAATATTGGTCAATGGCAAGACGAACGGGGCGTCAACATGCTGGATACCGGGGCACATTTTTACGACACCTACGAGACATCTGATGGAAAATTCGTATCGATCGGTTCAATTGAACCGCAATTTTACGCAGAGCTTAGACAGGTGGCCGGACTCTCAGAAGATACAGATTTCGATGCTCAAATGGACCAAAGACAATGGCCGGCGTTAAAGGAAAAGCTGACGGCGCTGTTCAAAACCAAAACCCGGTCCGATTGGTGCGACCTGATGGAAGGAACGGACATCTGCTTTGCACCCGTGCTGTCGCTGACGGAAGCAAAGGAACATCCACATAATGTCGAAAGGCAAACCTTTGTTGATGTCGGCGGACTGATGCAACCGGCACCAGCACCGCGCTATTCGGTTACCGTTTCGGATCGCCCCAAACCCCCGGTTTGACCCGTGCCGTTGACCCTGTCCGCATAGCGGGGACCAACAGGCAACGTGCTACCGTCGTACAGAATGACAAATCGTTTGCGTCCCTTGCGGCGTACTTCCGCGATGCAATCACGCCGGACGAGGGTCGATCGGTGAACGCGCACAAAGAATCTCTCTGGCAATCGGCTTTCCATAGCGCGCATGGACTGGTGCACCAGATAGCTGCGGCCCGGCAAATATAGACGCATATAGTCCCGTTCCGCCTCAACCCGTTCAATGTCGGCAACCATCAACTGCAATGATCCTGACCCGTCCTGCACCCAGAGCCGCTGGGTGATATCGGAATCCTCGCCGCGGCGATCGCGTGCGATATTAGCAATCGCGCGCTCTACCGCCTCTCGCAAAAGGGATTCCTTGACCGGCTTTAGCAAATAGTCAGTCGCCTCCAGCCGAAACGCCTGCACCGCGTAAGCACTATGCGCCGTTGTAAAAATAATCTCCGGCATCCGGCAGAAACCTTCACAGTGTTCCGCCACTTTCAGTCCGGAGAAATCGGGCATGTCCACGTCAAGCAGCAGAATATCGGGCTGCTTCTTCTCAATTTTGTCCACTGCCTGGCGGCCACCATTGGCCAGTTCCATTTCTCCAAAGAGTCCGGTTCGTTCGCACAGCGCCTTGAGGCGAGAACGGGCGAGCGGCTCATCATCAACAATTAATACCGATGGTGGCTTTATTGCCATTATCCGATGTCCTGAAATATCAGGGACGGATCGGGCAATATGATGGTTGCAGTAGCCATTCCATCCATGTTGTTGGCCAGAAGCAACGAAGCATTTTCGCCATAAAATGCTTTCAACCGATCTTCAATATTTGCAAGACCGGTGCCGGTACCGGTGGTGCGATCGTCAGTCCGGTTTACCGGTCTTTTTACCCGACCGTCATTGGCAACGCTGATACGCAGTCGATCACCCTCGGTTTGCGCAGAGATGATGATATTGACCGGCTGGTCCGTTCCTGACACACCATATTTGACGGCATTTTCAATCAGCGGCTGAATTATCAGTGCCGGTATATTCCAACCATTTGCTGCAGGATCAATATCGACAGAATAGCGCAACCGATCCGGAAAACGCATCCGTTCAATCTCAAGATAGCGAACCTGTTGTGCAATCTCTTGTTCCACCGCGATCATATCTTGAGCGCCGCCAGTCAGCACCGCACGCATATAATCGGCCAAGTCATCGACCAGTTTTTCGGCCTGCCTGTTTTCGCGATCGATGATCAGGCTGCTCACCGAATTGAGCGCGTTAAAGACAAAATGCGGGTTTAACTGGTAACGCAGGGCTCGTAATTCGCTCTCCCGGTTCACCCGTTCCAATTGTCGGCTGTGGACCATCATACGTTGGACGTCCTGGCTGTGGGACAGAGCCAGATATAAGGCACCCCAGCTAGCGAGAATGAAATAACGGGTAAATGCATCGTCCCATATATACGGCCAGTCGAACGAGGCAAAATCGGACGGGTCCAGCAGATAGGTGAAATCGAACAATGCAACTTCATCATTGACCACGATCTGGTCGAGAACAGCGATGTAAATGGCGAAAATCATGGTCGGCAAGATCAGCATGAATATCGCTGCTCTCATACCGCTGCCGCGCACCGCAACGAGCAGTCGGTAAAGGAACCAAGTCAGCGTAATACAGATGCTGGTCATCAGAATCCGCTGGACGATCAATGCGTCGGCATTGCTTGGGGTACCATATAAGATGCGACTGACGGCAAAGAAGAAATACACACCCCATACGCCGAAGATAGACTTTATCGCGAGATCCCGTTTTACGGGAAACAATCGATCAAACAGCGAAGGCCTTCGAGCCTCTATCGGTACAAGAGCAAAGTCTGGCTTCACGAAGCCGGATTACTCCTTTTTGCGTCAATCCCTCTGCGGGTCCGCCAATAGGTGGCGAAACTGGCCAGCCAGTGGCCGCCGGCATAATGGGGCGTGCGAACGGATTCCTCTCCTGACTTCCCGTGGACATTCGCCGAAGCAAGGAGCGATGCGCGACGCGGATCATCGGTTGCCAGCGCCGAAGCAATGCCTTCAAGGGCCCAGGCTCGCGAAAGATTGAGACCGTCAAGATGCACCAGCTTCCCGTCGGTCGGATCGTTGACAATACCAACATCCAGCCAATCGTCACGACCATCCGTCGGGATCGAGGGGAGAAAGCCGGAAAGCCAGTTGGAATATTCACGGTCATCCATCACGCGCCGCATCAGATCGGCAACCATCAGGCAGGAAGACAAGAAATCCTCCCCGGAGGGCTCATAAGCCATGGGACAATCGCGGTCATCACGATGAAAGCTTATCGCCTTATCACGCACAATAGTGGCCATTTCTCTGTCTCCGCTTTGCGCAGCCCAGTCGAGAAACAGTCCAAAGGCAAAAGCCGACTGATTATGGGTCCCCAAGCGGATGGGATAGGCCAGTTTTGGCAGCCAGTCCTTGATATTGCCTACGATCACTGCCTCCAGCGGCTCTAGCCTGGCGAGCCAAGCCTTTGCCTGTTCAGCCTTGCCATCTGTCCCACTGGCAATTTCTCGCAATTCGGTGGTCAACTGCAAGAACCACGCAATGCCGTATGGGCGTTCGAATGCCTTGCGATCAGTGCCGTTAAAATAGGCCAGTTCACCGGCAATTTTCTCCGCCGTAAAATTCGCGGCAAGCGCTGCGGCGATCTCTTCATCCATTTCGGGAACCAGATTCTGCCCCCACAGACGCGTCAGCAACCAATGACCATGAACTGAACTATGCCAGTCAAAACAGCCATAGAAAACGGGCGTCAACTTTGCCGGCTCCGCCACGTCGATCCCACTGTTTAAAACATGGGTGATCTTGTTGGGATATTGCTTGTTGATACAGTCGAGAGCAATCCGCGCATAGGCATGTTCCGGCTTGCGCGCGGTCAGACTGTTATCCGCCGGGTCGGGTGCGGTATTTCGCCGCTCGAATACGCCTCGTTCCTGCGAAGATGGCTCGTCCTCTTCCTTCGCCACTGAACAGCCCGCCAAGATCGCGATCAACAGCACGATCAGTCCGTTTCGATAGTTCATCCAACATCCCCCAAGGATCATTTTCTAATAGAGATGATTTGAGCCCTTGGCAAAAGGCTATAGGGCAAATTTTCTCTTCCGCCATTGGCAGTTCCGGCCAGGCAATTTGCAGTGGAACAGATAGTATCGCGAAACAACCCGCCATATTCCTGTCTGGCAGTCCGCTCAGGCATAATACGACAATATTCCTGATGGTCGGCATCGGGCTGCTAACCATGTTCATGATCGATTTTGCCGATCTATCGCATATCGCCCGGCGTGCTGCGGGTTGCCTTGGTCAATATGGCAGCATAATTTCCGGTATGGCGGGCTATCTTATTGCGCAATATCCAGTGAATATGCGGGAACAAAGCACCGCGTTAACCGATTAACCTGTCAGCACAGCGCGTCCCATGATGGAACAATGTTTTTTTGCCCAGCGCCGACCGTGTCAAAATCGACTATATCCGGCCTGAGCCGCCCGTTTGGGCCAGATCAGGTATATGCAAGAAACCGTGCGCGTCCCGCCCCCTTATGTCCCACGCCTTAGCAGCCATATGCCCGACTATGGGCAAGCCGCCGGGGGAGCCGAACTTCTGACCATCGTCGGCGAGTCGGCAGCCGCGAAATTGACCCCTCTGCCGACAGAGGCAAATCCTGCGCCGGCACCCAAAAAGTGGCGATTTTTCATGAAATTGTCGGTTCGGGAACGCATATTAACCGCCCTGTTCCTGATAAGCCTTACCCTCATTCCTGCTACGATGCCGCAATCCAGCCTTGATGCACAGCAATTGAATTTCGGCGATTTGCAATTACAATCAATTGAACGTGCTGAAGAGAATTTCGCCGGTTCGGCTTTCTATTTTATCGATCCCGACTACGCGATTCCACAAAATTATAGTGGGATCGGCATCGATTCGTCCGGCAATCCCGGAAGCGGGACAACTGATATATCGTCGGATATAATCGGGAATGATCGCAATCAGCTATCGCCCGCATATCTCATTCGGCCGACCGCCTTTCGCGGTTCCTCAATCGACAATAGCAGGGCGCTCTATTGCCTCACCCAGGCGGTCTATTACGAGGCCGGGATGGAGCCCGATGCCGGTCAACGGGCTGTTGCCCAGGTGATATTGAACCGTGTCCGCCATCCTAGCTATCCAAGCACAGTATGCGGCGTGATCTATCAAGGCAGCGAGCGAAGCACAGGCTGTCAGTTTACCTATACTTGCGATGGCTCACTGCGCCGGAAACCTGCCGCTTATCACTGGAACCGTGCCAAAAAAGTGGCGAGCGAAGCGCTCGCCGGAAAAAGCTATACAACCATTGGTACTTCCACCCATTATCACGCCACCTATGTCTATCCCTATTGGGCTTCAAGTCTGCGGTTCCTCGGAACGATCGGCGCACATCGCTTCTACAGCTGGAAAGGCAATGCGGGCAGGGCAGATGCCTTTAATCAGACATATCACGGTGGCGAACCCGTCCCCGCGCCGAAGCCGCGCTGGTATAGTGTCGCCCAGAGCAACGGTCCGGCTTCCTCGCTCGACCCTATTGCGCTGGAAAGGGCCTATGAGGAGGGCCGACGCAAAGCCGAGACCGCTCAGGAGGAGAAAAGGTCCACGCTAGCCGTCGACAATTCCCGCCGTAACGACCGGCCCTTGCCGATACTCGATGTCAGCGCGCCCCAATCCTACAAGCCCCCCCAGTATAGCGCCGAAGCTTTGGCCAAAGGTGGCGATCAAGCCTATGCAGGCCAGAGGCTACCCGACGTCAGCCTGGCCAAGCCAGAATTCCGCAACAGTGGCAGCTGGAAGAAAAATCCCGGAGGCTAGGTTAAAATGCTAGTTTTCTGATAGTTTCGCTGGCAACCAACAATCGGTTTTCCTTGCTATCCCTCTTGACTCCCGCCTAAAGGCTCCCGATTTTACTGGAAACGAAGCGGAGCGCTCTGATGGCGACGAATTGGACGGCAAATAGCTGGCGGGATTTTGAAGGGTTGCACATGCCCCAATATCCAGACAGCACGAAACTGGCGGAAACTGAGGAACTGCTCAGCAGCTATCCTCCGCTGGTCTTTGCTGGCGAGGCACGCAGCCTGAAAACGGATCTGGCCGAAGTAGCTGCAGGCAAGGCTTTCCTGTTGCAGGGCGGCGATTGCGCCGAAAGCTTCGCGGAATTTCATCCCAATAATATTCGCGACACCTTCCGCGTTATCCTTCAGATGGCTGTCGTGCTGACCTATGCGTCGAAGCTGCCGATTGTCAAAGTCGGCCGCATGGCGGGCCAGTTTGCCAAGCCGCGCTCCTCCGACGTCGAGGTCCAGGATGGCGTCGAACTGCCCAGCTATCGCGGGGATATCATCAACGGCATTGAATTTGACAGCAGCCGCCGCGACCCTGACCCCGAACGGATGGTTCGCGCCTATAATCAGGCCGCCGCGACGCTCAATCTGCTGCGCGCGTTTTCGACCGGCGGCTATGCCAACCTGAAACAAGTTCATGGCTGGACTCATGATTTCATGGCGCGCAGCCCGTGGGCCCAAAAATTTGAAGAAATGGCCGACCGGATCAGCGAAGCCTTGGCCTTTATGGAAGCCTGCGGGATCAATCCTGACACCGTGCCGCAACTGAAGGCCACATCATTCTACACCAGTCATGAAGCGCTGTTGCTGCCTTATGAGCAAAGCCTGACGCGTCAGGACAGCCTGACCGGCGACTGGTATGACACCAGCGCGCACTTCCTCTGGATCGGTGACCGGACTCGTTTCGAAGGTTCGGCCCATGTCGAATTTCTGCGCGGCATTGGCAATCCGATCGGGATGAAATGCGGCCCGTCACTGACACCTGATGCACTTTTGAAAATGCTCGACACGCTCAACCCTGCGCGCGAAGCCGGCCGGATCACGCTGATCTCGCGTTTCGGACATGACAAGGTCGAGAGCGGGCTGGCGCCGCTTGTCCGCGCGGTGAAACAGGAAGGCCATCCGGTTGTCTGGTCCTGCGACCCGATGCACGGCAATGTCATCAAGGCGGATAGCGGCTACAAGACCCGACCGTTTGAACGCATCCTTTCCGAAGTCCGGGGCTTTTTCGCTGTTCATAGGGCCGAAGGCACTTTTGCTGGCGGTATTCACTGCGAGATGACCGGTCAGAATGTTACCGAATGCACCGGTGGAGCGGTGGCGATCACGGATGCGGGGCTCGGCGACCGCTATCACACCCATTGCGACCCGCGACTCAACGCAGCGCAGTCGCTGGAGCTTGCATTCTTGTTGGCGGAAATGCTCAATGAAGAACTGTCGGACCGGGCACGGGAAGCGGCCTGATCATGGTCGACAAGATACGACCAGAACGCATGCGCCCGGAAGATTACGCCCCCGGAGAATCGCCGATGCACAGAAGAGCCACTTATGTCCGCAAAGAGATCGTTAGCAAGGGCGTGGGGTTTGGCAGCGCTCTGGCCATTGCCATAAGCTTTACCACGCACAAGTCGATACTATGGGCGATCATCCACGGCTTTTTCTCCTGGGTCTATGTAATTTATTACGCGTTTACGCGCTAGATCTGTTCACGCGGAACCAATTAGCGTGACTTTTTTGGACCGGCAGGCTAACCAAACAACATGAATGAAATCGGCTGGAGAACGTGATGATCCGATCGCTCTCGATGATATTGGCTGGAGCTACGATGGTTTCGGGTTGTGCTGGACCGATTGAAACCCGTGGCCGAACCCATCAGGTCATAGCGGCGCCTGAACAGAAAAATTTCACCATCTCCTCCAAAGATGCGGTGATAAACCGCGACATTGAGCTTGCCCGTGAGATGGTTGCAAAGGCGTTGGGCGAGAGAGGCTACAAACCCTCTCCCGATGCATCGATAGTGGTCCACGTCGCACTCGCTGAACGGCCAGCCGATATCGCGATCACGGCGAAAGACAAAGAGGCCGAGCAATCGATAGCCGCAGCCAAGCGGAAAAAACGATTTCAATCCTGCCGGGACCAAGAACACCGGCTAACCGTAAGTCTTTTCGATCAGGCAAGCGGAACCAAGCTATATACAGGCAGTGCTTCAGAATATCATTGCAAGGGCACAATAGCCCAGTCTTTGCCCTTTCTGATCGACTCCGCATTGTCTGGATTTGGGGGAGAGGCAACCGAGGCACCACAGGATGCAATCCGCACCCGCGAAGGCATTGAATAAATCACTCCATCTGCTCTTCAAGTTCGGGAGCCAGAGGTAATAATACGGTAAAACAGGCACCTCCATCCCGGCGATTCTCGCCCCTGATGTTACCACCGTGCCGTTCAATCACCTTGGATACGAAATTCAGCCCCAGGCCGGTCCCTTTTATCTTTGAATGCGCCAGCCTGTCATCGCTGGCAAAGCGCTCGAACAACTGTCCCTGAATCTCTTCGGAAATCCCTTTACCCTGATCTTCGATTGCGACCGAAACAAATGGTTGACCATCCAAATCGATCACCCGAATTGCGATTGTCACGACCCCGCCCTCCGGGCTGTATTTTATGGCATTGTCAATCAGATTGGCAAACGAGCGATAGAGGCTCGACGGCTCCCCTCGGACAAAAGCACCTTCTGACTGATCATCGACTTCGCACCGAATGGCTCTTGCCTTGCAGAGGGGCCATAGACTGTCATTCGCTTCCTCAACCAATTCTGCCAGCAATATATCCTCGCCCGAAAACTCGCTGGAATCGATTCGCGCCAGACCAACGAAATTGTCCGCCAGGGCCAAAGTCCGTCGAGCATGGCTTTCGATCCGGTCAATAGTATCATCCCGGTCCCCGCCGTCGAGCAGCGCCAGAATCGCCGCCTGGGGTGCGCGCATGTCATGGGATAGCAACTGCAGTACCTCCTCCCGTTGCTGTGCAGCATGAGCAACCTCCGTGATATCTGCGAGATAATGGATATGTCCCTTCAACGATCCGTCGTCCGACAGAACTGGTGCACGACGCATCGCGAAAATCTGTCCGTCGAGGGAAGTGAATTCAACATAATCATGTTTTGTCGATCCGTTTTTCGAATCGAGATAGTCCTTCACCACCTGCAGATCATTTTGGGAGACAAAGCGGTTGAGCATGTCATCAAGCGCAAGATTCTGAGCACCGTCTTCCATCCCGGCCTGGGCCAATAGATTGACGAATGTCACCTTGTCATCAAGATCGGTGATGAACATTGGATCGGGAAGGTTTCTGAGGGCGTCGCTGATAAACCGCCGCAGATCACGGACATGGGAAATCGCATGGGTGAGCTGCTCAGCCTGTCCCGTGATGACATCGACGGGGCCGAGATCCGAACGCATGATCGGAATATCTATTTTTGACCAGCTGAAATTCTGCAATTCCCGATCCATGAAATCGCTGGTTGCCTGGAGCCGTCGCCAACCCCAGATCGGATAGACTAGAATCACACCCAGAAGAGCGGTTCCCGGTGCAAACCAGAACCCCGCTTTAGTCAGGATCGCACTGCTTAGCAAAATCGCGAATATCAGAGTCAGCGAGACAATGATCGTGGTCTTGGGACGCCATCGCCAGAAACCGGCAAGCAAAATCCAGACCGGGACAAGCGAAAGCACCAATTGCTGCGCAAAAGGCATTGGCAGCAGAAAATCATCGCGTACGATTGCGCCATAGAGATTAGCCATGATTTCAACCCCGGCAAGCGTTCCGCCATCGCCGAGTGGAACCGGATATTTATCGCCCAGACCGCTGGCAGTCGCACCGATCAGAATGATTTTGTCCTGCAGGAACGCCGCCGGAACTTGCCCTCTGGCCAAAGCGGTATAGGATATGGATGTATGGCCGCCGCGCTGGGCATATGGAATCAGCAAGGTCTGGTCGCAATCTTTCAGACGATCATAGGCGGTTGAGGAATGGCCGTTTACCGAGCGATAGATCATTTCCATCAAATGCGGCCACACTATTCCTGATACGGTATCATCGAAACACAGGAGACCCCGGCGAACCACGCCATCGGCATCAAAAACCAGATTGACGTGTCCCAGGCCGGTTGCAGCTTCCCTGAAGGGGGCAATCGGTTGCTTGACGTCATATTCTGCCCCATTGCTACCGGGAAATATGAAATGCAGCGGCAAGAATAAATTTGAATTTTTTCTCATTGCCCGCGCTAGCTGGGCATCGCCATCAGCATCGCCGGGTTCACTGAGCAAGACGTCCAGGCCAATTGCTTTTGAATTGCTTTTGGCGAGTTGTTCAAATAATTCGGCGTGCCGCTGCCGAGGCCAAGGCCATTTTCCGAATGCGGAAAGACTATCTTCTTCAATCTCGACAATCAGAATATCGGGGTTCGGTGCGGGACGGTCAATTCCGGACAATGTATCATAGATCAAATTATCGAAGCGGGCGAGACTGTCCCAATAGCCCAGCGCCGCAACCAAACAGGATGCCAGCAAAGCAACGGCAAGCCATTCCAGCCCCAGTCGCTGACGCAGTCTCATCGGCGAGTATATTTCTGCAGAAAATCCATCAAGATCGGTGCGTTACCGCTAATTGGCTACAATCAATTTTTCAAAATCGGTCCATTTTTCGATCGCTTCCTGATCATCTGGATCACTGGAGAATTGGATGACGCCGATGCGCCAGTAATATTCTCCGTCGGGCAGGTCTGACAGGGTCACATTGTCGAGTGATAGTCCCGTTTCATCAAGGATCGGAGTGGCTGTTTTGCTGCCCTTCAATATCTGCAACCGGTAGAATCTTTCTCCCTCGCCTTCACCGAACCACTTGAAGCGATAGCCAAAATCGCCCGCGTCGGCACTGCCTGCCAAGGTGCTAAGCTGACGTTTAAAAGAATAGGTAGCGGGCATACCCTCGAAACCATCGGCCCCCAACGCAGTTACTTTGGCGAAATAACGCCCGTTCGGGATTGTCGGCAATTCCAGTTCGCTTCCCTGCATCTGCGCTTCTGCGACGAGATCTACAAAACCGGCATCAGATGCAATTATGATGCGATGACCGAGCGCAACGCTGCGCGGTACGATAGAAAATTGCAGCACTGCCTCTGACTGGACCTTCCCTGGATCCAATAGTTCCGGCGGGCTCAAGAGCTCCGCCTTATCAAGGGCGCCGGTGACCGCAGCCGCCGCGCCGGTGCCTGCCGGTATCGAAATATAACTATTGCCGGCCAAACTTTCGCCCGCAGCAACAATCACTTCGCCTTCCACAGTTTCAGAAAAGACAGTGCCTGAACCCTCATCAACTCTGGTGCGATAGTCCGTACCGCGAACTGCAGACACTGCGACTGGCGTGCGCACCCTGTAACGATCGGCTTCCTTATCGAAGGGCGCAACTTTTGACCGAAGACGTCCATTGTCGACTGCAATCTCGTAATCAACGCTGTCCGTCAGCAGTATGTGGCGCAAGCGAGTAATTTTGACTTGGCTGTTGGACGGCAGGGATACTCGTGATCCGTCTTCCAATTGCAACGTCAGAAAACTCCGCGCTGCTGTCGTAATTCGACTGCCCTCACCAATATCCATGCCCTGGGCCGGTGTCAGATTACGACCGGCAGCCGCAATTGCCACATCTCCCCGAAATGCGCTCAAACTAGCCTCGCTCGCACGATATTTTAGCAAGTAAAACGGAATACGGATGGCTTTTCCGACCGCAATCTCTCTGGGATTAGCGATACGATTGATACGCTGGACAAGGACATAGTCGGATCTTTTGCGCAGATATTTTTCCGCTAAATTGAAAAGCGTGTCGCCGCGCTTGAAGACATAGGTGATTTGCTCTGCATCGGGGTTTTTTCGAGCTGACGCTTCGGTGGCCCCAATGGCCAGCGTCACGATCAAAAAAAAGGCCAAAAGGCGCAGGCCCCATGATGGAACAAAATTCCTGAAGTCTTCAGACACAATTATCCTCCGTTGCCAAACGTCTCCAATCTATAGCCATAGCCGAAAACCGTAAAAATCCGAAACCCGTTTTCTGGCTTCAACGCCAGCTTCGATCGAATCCGCGAGACATGCATATCGAGAGTCCGAGTCGCAAGATGGGCATTGGTGCGCCAGACGGTCTCCATAATATACCGGCGGGACAGCGTCCGATCGCGATTTCGAAACATCAAATCAGTAAGTTCAAACTCTTTCGCGGTGAGAGGGATTTCCTTGTCACCATGCTTTACGGTTTGTTCGATGCGATCCAGCAGATAGTCACCATATTCCGCAGTTGTTTCCATTGCCGACGCGCCACTGTTCCGGCGCAACAGAGCATTGATCCGCGCAGCAATAACATTCTTGTCTTCAGGCTTGGTGATATAATCATCGGCGCCGGCATTCAACGCATCGCTTATGTCTTGTTTCGCGGTGCGGCTCGTCATCATTATCACGGGCGGACAGTCTTCGACGGCGTTTTTCATCCATTCCAGGATTTGAAGGCCGGTCTTGCCGGGCATATTCCAGTCCAGGATTACCAAGTCAAACGTGTCACGCAACAAGGCGTTGGAGAGGGACGTACCATCGCCGTAGCCCACATAAACATGCCCCAAGCCTTCTACTATTTTACCCAAAAAATCGACGATCTCCGAATCATCGTCAGCAATCACTACTCGCATTTCAACTCCCCTAGCAGTCTTCAAGCCCTGTTAACCCAAACACTGCTTTTTTACCTAATATCATGATTTACGATTTACTATGATTTACATAAACTTTACCAGAATTACTTATCTCGATTTACAATCGTTTACATTTCGGCTTATCGGCTGAAGCCTCCGCCAAAACTGGTTAACGGGTTGAGACCGGCATTATTGTCGGTGATTGTGGGTGGCCTCCCGCCTCAACCGCAGCGCCACGGCCCGACATATTTTAACAAGATGGCAATGCAGCCGACTAACGAACCGGCGTACGGCAATTGAGCATTGATAGGATTACTCTTGCCGCCGATAACTACGCGCCACCGGCCATAAAGCCCCGGTCGGCTACTTTAAGAAAAATTTGGTTGGGGTGGCAGGATTCGAACCTGCGCATGGCGGCATCAAAAGCCGCTGCCTTACCACTTGGCGACACCCCAATAAATTCGCGCCCTGTTTTGCCGGGCCACGCTGGTGAACGGGCCTATTATCCAGTTTGCCTGCAAGGAGCAAGAGGCAGTTGTTATCTAGGCATCAAACAGCTTTTTTACCCATCCATGATCATCGGGCGCTACCCCACGCTGGATATCGACCAGCCGACGGCGCAATTTTTCTGTCAACTGGCCAGGCCCACCGCTGCCAATGGTGAATTCGCCGTCACGGGACCGGACGGTGCCAACCGCCGTAACAACCGCGGCCGTCCCGCAAGCAAAAGTCTCGATCAGCTTGCCACTCGCTGCATCAGCTTTCCACTGGTCCATCGCATAGGGCTCTTCTGACACAGTCAGCCCTTCTTCTCTCGCCAGGGTGATAATCGAATCACGAGTAATGCCCGGCAGGATTGTTCCGCTCAACGGCGGCGTGATGACCCGGCCATCATCCATAACAAAGAAAAGATTCATACCGCCCAGTTCTTCGACCCATTTATGCTCGGCGGCATCGAGAAAGACGACCTGGTCACAATTCTTTTCGATCGCTTCGGCCTGAGCCACCAGGCTGGCAGCATAATTTCCGCCGCATTTGGCCGCACCGGTGCCGCCCGGCGCTGCACGACTATATTGTTCCGACACCCATATACTGATCGCCGACGCCCCGCTCTTGAAATAGCCGCCAGCTGGGGACGCGATCACCAGATAGAGATATTCCTTTGCCGGGCGGACGCCAAGGAACACTTCGCTGGCGAACATGAACGGACGCAGATAAAGCGAGCCGCCCTCGACCGAAGGAAACCATTCCCGGTCAATATCAACCAGCGCCTCGACAGAATCAAGAAACAGTGACTGAGGCAGCTCCGGCATTGCCATCCGCCGTGCCGATGCCTGAAACCGCTTGGCGTTTTCTTCGGGACGAAACAGAGCCATCGCACCATCAGCCAGACGATAGGCTTTCATACCTTCGAATATTTCCTGGGCATAATGCAGCACCGAAGATGCGGGATCCATCAAAATGGGTTCCCGACGGGTGATTTTGGCGTCGTGCCAGCCCTCGGTATCCGTATAGCGGATCATCGCCATATGATCGGTGAACAAAGTCCCGAAGCCCGGATTCTCCAGAAGCCTTTCCCTCTCGCTCGCGTGCACCGGCGCAGTGCTGGGTTCGAGATTGAATTGGAGGGTTGTTGCATCTGCCATATTCTGCCGCTTTCACTGTGAATCACGTCACCAATTGGAAGAATTGGAAGCATGTTTCAATTATCTTGCAATCCCCTAATCAGCCTGTCAAGATACGTCAACATGACTGACGTATCTCGCACCTCCATATCCCCGGGAGCCTCTCCGCTTTTTCTGCGCGAAGATGAAATCCGGCGCGGGATTGAACTGCTCTATTTCGGCTATACCCGGCTTACCAACGCCATTGACCAGGAACTGGCGAAACAGGGGCTGGGACGGGCGCATCACCGGGCCCTCTATTTCATTGCGCGGCAGCCGGATTTAACCGTGGGTGAATTGCTAAAATTGCTGGCGATCACCAAACAGTCTCTCGGCCGAGTACTGAAGGAATTGCAGGACCGTGATTTCATTCTGACATCGCCCGGTGTCATCGACCGGCGCCAGAAATTGCTGCGCTTGACCGACAAGGGTAGCGGACTGGAAGCGGAATTATTTCGTCAGCTGCGCGAACGGCTGTCTTCCGCCTATGTTTCTGCCGGACAGGAATCGGTTACCGGTTTTTGGCATGTTCTTGAAGGTCTGGTTCCGGAAAGCGATCGCAAGATGGTTTTCGACTTGCGCAACGATCAAAGCTAAATCTTGCTCCTGGCTTCCTCGGCCATTTCGATATTGCGCTCCATGGCCGCCTTCAACACGTCATATAGCAGGACATTGGCCCGGCCATCTCTATCCATCACATCGAGACCTTTTCGGGTTGTGCCTCCCCGGCCGGCGACCTGATTTGCCAAAGCGCCCGGGTCAAGATCAGAGCCCGCCGCCAGTGTCGCCGCACCGTCGACCATCGCCAGAGCCAGTCGAGCGGCCTGATCGGGATTCATGCCAAGTTCCGCCGCTGACACTGCCAATGCATCAATGAAGCGAAACAGAAAAGCGGGGCCCGAACCGGCCAGGGCCGTTGCGACATGCATCTGGCTTTCATCATCCAGCCACTCAGGCGCGCCCAGAGGAGAAAAAAGCGCGTCCATTTCCTCCCGCAATATATCATCGTCATTTTCCGCAATGAAGATCATCGGAGATTTGCCAACCGTCACGGCCATATTCGGCATAAGCCGAATCATTCTTCCGGCTTTCGGAAAATTCTGCCGCAAAATATCGAGTTCAGTGCCCGCCAATATGGATATGATCTTTGTATTGTCTCCGACCAGCGGGGCAAGCTTCGTCGCCACATCCTCAAGCTGATAGGGCTTCATGGCGAGTATGACCAAATCCGGGGCCGGGCCATCTGGATAATCTGCCTGGGACTGCAGTCCGCCCGGCAATGGCGTTTCATTGGGCTTAATAACGGTGATATTGTCAGCGGGCGCGCCATTGTTCAGCCACGCCTGCAGGACGGCTCCCCCCATATTGCCGCAACCGATCATCCAGATACGGTCGGCCCAACGCATCAGGCCTCGCCGACAGTATCGACCATTGCATGCTCAATCGCATCCTGTGGGCTCTTGTCGCTCCACAGGACAAACTGAAAGACCGGATAAAAACGTTCCCATTCCTCAATCGCCAGATCGACAATCGTCTGGGCCTGATCAAGGCCCAGCATCCCGCTGCCACCGAGCAGGGTAGCATGGCGGAAGAGCAGAATATTATTGTTCGACCAAAGATCGAAATGACCGAGCCAGAGCTGTTCGTTTATCAATCCGAGCGTCTCGTAGATAACCGCCTTCTTTTCGTCCGGAACACGGATTTCTGGTAACAGCAGGATTTGAAGAACATGGTCCTCGTTCCGCCAGATGGCGCGCATCTGGTAGCTCGTCCAGTTGCCCTTTATTTCGACCGACAGCTCGTCTTCACCCACATGATCGACCGACCACCCACGCGCCTCAAAAAAAGCCGCCAGCATGTCCACCGGCGGTGCCTCATCCTGATCAAGCTCGTCCCATTGGTCGTCCAGCATCGCGGTTCCAGATCCTTTGCAGTTGAGAGCGTAGTGGCCCACTCGCCGGAACAGGGCAAGGTGAGCAGGCGCTGGTCGCCACATTGTTTGTGGGAACGCTGTGGATAATGGAGGGTTAGCGCTGGCCAATCGAACGCGCCAACAAGCGGCGCCGATCAGCGGCAGCAATCAACCGCCGGTTTTGGGCGGTGAAGCCTTGCGCGTCGCCGGTTTGGTTGCTGCCGGCTTGCGCGCCACTGCTTTGGTGGGTGCCGGGCGTTTCGCTGCCGGTTTTCTGACCGATGAGGCACCGCTCTTTTCCAGCGCGTCAACACGCTTCTTCAGTGCATCGGCTTCCGCCCGCGCCTTGGCCGCCATTTCCTTGACCGCTTCGAATTCCTCGCGGGACACGAAATCCATACCACCGAACCATTCCTTGGCCCGTTCCCTGGCGCTGGCTTCGGCTTCGCGGCCAACGCCAGCCACGGTCCCGGCGAAACCGTTTAGTACTTTCGCAAGATCGTCGAAAAAGCGATTCTGGCTTTGCATTTCATCATACTCCGTCGCTGGCCCATCCGGCCTGGGAAAATTATCGCTCTATATCTGGGTTCTCGCTGCCGGAACCACAAGGGTTTCCGCACCGGGATTCAACCAATCAATCTGTTTATTGAGCACTGCGGCAAAACATAGCCATGCAAGATAGGGTACCATCAGCCAGGCCGCTGCCTTGCGCACGCGGCCAAAAACCAGTGTCGTAGCCAGCGCGAACAGCAAGATGGTGATCAGCAGCCAGAATGCGGCCGACACCTGATGCATACCAAAAAACAAGGGCGACCAGAAAAGATTGAGCACATATTGGATCAGGAAAAGCACGATCGCGATACCGCGCAGAGGTGCACCCCGTGCATGCAGGACCATCGCGAAGGCCGTGCCCATCATCGCATATAAAATCGTCCACGCCACGCCGAACATCCATCCGGGAGGCTGTGCTTCTGGCTTGGTCAGTGCATTGAACCAGCGATTTTCTTCCCCGGAACCTGCGATCTGACCCGACAGAAACCCCAGCAGGATGATCACCGGCACCGCGAATAATATCCAACGCAACAAAGACATCCGCAGCTGACCTTTTGAAGCAATCTGGTTCATGCGGACACTATCCTTGATCGAAAATTTCACGAATCGTCCGAGCGGGTATGCGCCGGATACCGTTTTGTTTTAACAATCTCTCGGCGTTTGGCCAGTGTTATGCCGCTGAAATTCTGGCAGACGGATTCGCGTTATACTGAACGATGCCCTTGGTATTTTCAGCTTCATCGCCATCTCTAGTAGATGGCCGGTTCCGGGTGAAAACGGAACAAACCATTGATTGTGACCCATAAGACGGACTGCTAGGCGCTCAACTATGAATGATGAAACCAATTCCAGCGAACCAGACGCCCCTCCCGCATCATTAAAAAAGATTGGAAATCTGCGGATGGTGTTTGAGCGGGCGGTAAAATATCCGAAGCAAATCGTCCTCGCTCTGCTCTCGCTATTCGTCGCCGCAATGGCAACCCTGGCCATTCCTGCCGGCTTTAAAACCATCATAGACAAAGGCTTCATGGCCGGAAACGGCGATATAGCCCCCTATTTCCAGGGCCTTTTGGGGATTGTTGCTATTCTGGCTGTCGCAACGGCGTTTCGCTTCTACTTTGTCAGCTGGCTCGGGGAGCGAGTAGTCGCCGACATCCGCCTTGCCGTACAAGGAAACTTGCTGCGTCTGGCACCGGGCTTTTTTGAGAAAAACCGACCATCGGAAATTGCCTCCCGCATGACCTCCGATACCGCAATCATCGAACAGGTGGTTGGAACCACCGTATCTGTCGCCTTGCGCAATATCGTCATCGGAATCGGCGGTATCATCTATCTCTTCACGCTGGCTCCAGCGCTCACCGCCGGTTTGCTGATCGCAATTCCGGTGATCATTTTGCCAATTGTTTTTATCGGCCGCAAGCTGACCAGTGTTTCCCGCTCCAGTCAGGACCGCGTCGCCGATGTCGGCGCGATGGTGGCTGAGACGCTGGGTGCGATGAAAATCGTTCAGGCCTTTGGTCAAGAGAAACGGGAGCATGACCGATTTGGTGGAGCGGTCGAGTCCACTTTTGACACTGCCAAGCGCCGGATCAGACTGCGAGCGGCAATGACCGCAATCGTCATCGGGCTGATTTTTACCGGGATTACCATGCTGATGTGGCGCGGTGCGATCGGTGTCGCCGAAGGGTCGATATCCGGTGGCACGATCGCTGCCTTTGTTATCACCGGCGGACTGGTGGCCGGTGCCTTTGGCGCTCTGACCGAAGTTTATGGCGACCTTCTGCGCGGCGCAGGAGCAGCCGGTCGGCTGGCCGAGCTACTTTCCGAGAAACCGACAATCGCGGCGCCAAAAAATCCGATTGCCCTTCCAGAACCTTCCCGCGGCAAAATCGCATTTGACAATGTCACCTTTGCCTATCCTACCCGCCCGGAAACCAAAGCCCTTGCCAATTTTTCGTTGACGGTTTCTCCTGGAGAGACCGTTGCCGTCGTGGGACCATCCGGCGCTGGAAAGTCGACCCTGTTTCAGCTCGCCCAGCGCTTCTACGATCCGCAGGGCGGTTCGGTACGTATTGATGGCGTCGCCCTGCAGTCTGCCGACCCTGCCGAGATTCGCCAGCGGATGGCACTGGTGCCGCAAGAAACGGTTCTCTTCGCCGCATCCGCTCGTGACAATTTGCGCTATGGAAAATGGGATGCAACAGATGAAGAGATATGGGAAGCCGCCCGTATCGCAAATGCCGAGAAATTCCTCCGCGCCCTGCCGGAAGGATTGGACAGCTTCATGGGTGAAGCAGGTACACGCCTGTCCGGCGGCCAACGCCAGCGCATCTCGATTGCACGGGCCTTGCTCCGCAACACTCCGATATTGTTGCTCGATGAAGCGACGTCCGCGCTCGACGCAGAAAGCGAAAAGCTGGTCCAGGACGCGCTTGACCATCTGATGGAGGACAGAACCACTATCGTTATCGCCCATCGCCTGGCGACGGTACGGTCGGCCGATCGCATCATCGTTATGGATGAGGGACGGATTGTCGAGCAAGGCAATCACGACAGCCTGATTGCCAAAAACGGGCTCTATGCCAGGCTCGCCGAATTGCAGTTCAGCAGCGCCGAGATCAGCCGGTCAAAAATATCGGGCTGATTTCATTGCCAATCTTACTGGAGATCTCGCCGGACTTCGATCACTGACCCGAAATACAAAAAAAGGGGCTGCGACCATATATCGTCGCAGCCCCTTTATAATTCTTGTTGCCGAAAACTAGTTCGGTGCGCGCTTTGCCTTGCTGAAAGCACCATATTGTTCATTGCCGACAAAACCAAATTTGGTCACGCCGCTATCCTTGATTACCGCCAACGTGCGGTCGGTGGTCAGATAGGCGCTCAACGGATCTGGCTGGAACTGCAGTTCCGGTTCCGGAACCATCGATTTCGTCTGCGCCAGATATTGCTTTACCTGATTCAGTGTAACCGGGCTCTCATTCCAGGTAATCTGGTTGGTTGCCGTAATCCCGAGACGGTTTTTAACCGGATCAACGGGAGGTGGGTCCGACGGATTGTCATCTGCTACCGGCAGATCGATTTTGACCGCGTGCGTTTGCACCGGGATTGTGATGATGAACATGATGAGAAGAACCAACAGGACGTCGATGAGCGGCGTCGTGTTCATCTCCATCATTGGCTCGCCATCATCGCTTCCGCCACTCATAGCCATATGTGTGTCTCCTTAAATAACTCTAGTTGCCGGTCGAAACTATTCGACGACAATCGGCGTGGACAAAAAGCCCACTTTTGCGAAACCGGCGCGCTGCATAGTGTAAATTGCGCCGCCAATGCATTTATAGGGTGTGTTGATATCGCCGCGGATATGGACTTCCGGCATATCTTCTGGCGTCATATTCTCAACGCCACCAAATGCGTCGATCTGGTCTTCCAGCTGCTTCACCGCTCTGCTTACCAGCTCATTGGAATCCACCGGGGTGGTGTTCCAATATACGCGGCAATTTCCGCCGGGAGTGGCGCCTGAATATTCCGGATCACCCGGGTCACGCCCTGCAGCATCCGTTGTGGTGACCGACAGCAGCACATTTTCGCGCTTGGTCGTGGTCACTTCAAAGGGAAGCACCGGAAGTTCGAGTTCCACGGTCTGGATAACCACCGGCACCGCGATCAGAAAAATGATCAGCAGAACCAGCATTACGTCCACGAGTGGGGTTGTATTAATATCGGATAGAGGAGTTTCCTCTCCGTCACCGCCCCCAACATTCATCGCCATAGGATTTTATCCTCTCAAAACTAAACCATCTGAAGGAAGCGAAAGCCCCCTCTTCGTGCGTTGATCGGGTTGTCGCGCCAAAATGCGACGGACAACCCGATCCCCGGCTTATTTCTTTGCAGCAGGTGCAGCAGGTTTCGCTGCAGGCTTTGCAGCAGCGGCCGTCGCTGGTCCAACGGGCTTAACGCCACCGTCCGAAGCCATGTAGCCCAGAACGTCATTGGAGAAGGCAGACAGCTGCTCAGCAATCCGCTTGTTGCGTCCCTGCAGCCAGTTATAGGCGAGAACGGCAGGAACAGCCACACCAAGACCAAGGGCGGTCATGATAAGCGCTTCACCAACAGGGCCGGCAACGGCGTCGATCGATGCCTGACCGGCGATGCCGATTTTGATCAGCGCGCGATAGATACCGATAACCGTACCGAACAGTCCGATAAACGGCGATGTTGCACCAACAGTAGCCAACCATGGCAGGCCGGTTGCCAGCTTGGACTTGATCAGATCTTGCGAACGCTCGATCGAACCGTGCAGCCAGTCGTGGGCTTCAACCGGATCGGTCAGCTTGGCGTGATCTGAGTCTGCCTTGATCGCATCATCAACAATCTGGCGATAGGCGGAATTTTTTTCGAGCTTCGCAGCACCTTCCTTAAGGCTTCCAGCGCGCCAGAATGACGAACGCATGGCTTGCCCTTGCTTCATGATCTTGTTCTGCTCGAACAGCTTCGAAAACAGGATATAGAAAGACGATACCGACATGATCGTCAGAATTGCCAGAACAGACCAGGCGATAACGCCGCCCTGTTCCATGGCTTCGACGAAACCGAAAGCATTTTGCGGTGCTGCCGGTGCAGCGGCCAAAATTTCAATCAACATTTTAACATTCCCCTCAGGATAAACTAATTGCAATAAATCTGGTGCGGGAAGGACATCTCGAGATGCCCTTCCCAATTTTCATTATTTGGGTATCTGCCAACGAACTGCGTTGGAATAATAGCCGGTCGTCGGATTTCCATTGGCGTCCAGAGAAGGCCTGAAACGCGCACGTCGTGTCAGGTTTTTACAGGCAGCCTGATCCAGATCAGAATGGCCGCTAGAACCTGTGATCTGACAATCGTCTACCCGTCCGCTGGCATTAACCGTCAAACGGAAACGTGTTGTACCTTCCCGCTCCTCACGCAGAGCCCGCGAAGGATAGTCATTCGCATTGGCCCAGCTTCCGGGATTACCACGTGGTTCCGGCTGTGCCCGTTGCGGCGGAGGCGGTGGTGGTGGCGGTGGCGGCGGAGCTACTACCGGCGCCGGTGGCGGCGGAGCGGTTGGCACCGTCCGTATTACCGGCCGAGGAGCGACCACAGGCGCCACGATGGGCGGCGGCGTCACCACTGGAGGCGGCTCAATCGGCTTTTCGGGTGGCGGTGGCGGTGGCTCCTCCGGCTCTTCCGGTGGTTCTTCCTCTTGAATGTCAATCATATCCAGCTGCGACGCAACCTTCTTGACGGCATTATAGGCTAGCCCCGTGACCAGCGCATAGCCAAGTAATATGTGAATGATTACGACAAGAACGATCGATATGACCTTGTTCGAACTCATCTCTTGGTCAGCATAAGCCATTCAGAAATGTAACTCCTTTTTCCCCATCAGGCTGAAGACTTCGATCACTGAAGCCTAACACAAAAGACAAGAGGTTTGAAAAACCAGCGCGCCCTTTATTATCCCCATAACAACTTTTCATTCGCTTGAAAGCCGTCTTAAGATTGTTTTAACGCGCTAGTTCCACGCAGGCAATCGCTTTGTTGGTTCAGCATCGATTAAGCTGTTAACGACCCACAATAGGGGCTAAAACCCGACTTATCGAAACCCTGCCCCAGAGGAAATCATGCGCCCGTTAATGATGTTCGCCTTCGCTCTATTTCTCTCCCAAATTGGGGTATTTCCAGCTTTTTCTCAGATTCAGAATGAAAGCGATCCGCTGCAATATGCCGATCTCGCCGACCTGAGCGCAGAAGCCCCGATCATCGTTCAAGCTACGGTTAACAAAGCAATCAAAGTCGACCCTGAACGGGCTCCCAATGCTCCGACGGGAACGCGACGTTTTTATATTATTGCGTCAACAGACGCCCTGATTCGCGGCCAGGGTGGCGTCGGCGAAACGATTCGCTACGTTATTGATTTGCCGCTTGACGAAAGGGGCCGGGCTCCGAAAATCAAGAAAAAGCCATTCATTATCTTCGCCCGACGTGCGCCAGGCGGTGGCGATAATATACAGCTGGTAGCAAAGGACGCCCAAATTGCATGGTCTCCCAGTCGCGAACAGCGCGTGCGTTCGCTGGTTCGCGAACTCCTGGCGCGTGACGCGCCGCCGGCAATTGCCCGTATAGGGAATGCTTTTCATGTACCCGGCACTATTATCGGAGAAGGCGAGACCCAGATATTCATGGAAACCGAAACAGGGTCGCCCGTTTCCATCACGGTGCTGAAACGGGATGGCCAGCGGAAATTCTGGGCCGTATCCCTGGGAGAAATTGTGGATGAAGCAGCCCGGGCGCCGGTCAGGAACAGCCTGCTATGGTACCGTTTGGCATGCTTTCTGCCCCGCCAACTGCCTCCTTCTTCCCTGATGGGTGATACCCCGGCCAACGCCCAGCAGGCGCGCAGCGATTATCAGCTGGTACTCCGCGATCTCGGCGACTGCCCCAGATCACGCCCAGGATCACCTCAGCCCTAAGGCCTTTCAACTAGCACTAGCATTCGTCCAAGGCGGCGCTAATAAGGCGCCTTCAATCTTACCTGAATCGCAAAGAGGCTAATGACCATGACTGCTCCGCTTCGCATCGCGCTCGCTGGACTGGGCACCGTCGGAACCGGAGTTATCCGGCTAATCGAAGAAAATGGTGCAATGATAGCGCAGCGGGCCGGCCGGCCGATCGTTGTAGCCGCCATTGCCGCCCGTGATCGAAACCGGGACCGCGGCATCGATCTGACCGCCTATCCGTGGGTCGACCAGGCTGAAGAACTCGCCGTTCATGACAATGTTGACTGTGTTGTGGAAATGATCGGTGGCTCGGATGGAACGGCGCTGGAGCTCGCGCGCAAAAGTCTGGCGTCCGGAAAGTCGTTCGTCACTGCCAATAAAGCGATGATAGCCCATCACGGGATGGAACTTGCACAAGCGGCTGAAGCAGGAAATCTGTCGCTAAGATATGAGGCCGCGGTTGCTGGCGGCATCCCGGTCATCAAGGGGCTCCGCGACGGTGCCTCGGCCAACCGGATCGAGCGCGTGTACGGCATCCTCAATGGCACGTGTAACTATATTCTCTCCGAGATGGAAAAACACGGGCACGCCTTTGACGATGTCCTGCAAGATGCCCAGAAAATCGGCTATGCCGAAGCCGATCCCAGCTTTGATATCGACGGTGTGGATGCTGCCCACAAGCTCGCCATTCTGGCCGCGCTGTCCTTTGGCAAGGCGCTCGATTTCGACGGAGTGGAAATTGGTGGCATTCGCAATATCATGGCGGCGGATATCGGCCAGGCCAAAGCATTGGGCTATCGTATCCGCCTGCTCGGGATGGCGCGAATCGATGGCGGAAAATTGTTCCAGCGGGTGAACCCCTATCTGGTGCCGGAAAGTCATCCGCTAGCCCATATCGAAGGCTCCACCAATGCCGTGGTCGCCGAAGGCAATTTTTCCGGGCGCCTGATGTTCCAGGGAGCCGGCGCTGGCGAAGGCCCGACGGCCTCTGCGGTGGTCGCCGACCTGATCGACATTGCCCGGGGAGATGCCGGCACCGTCTTCGCTACGCCAGCCAGCAAAATGGAAAAATGCGAGCGCGCCGAGAACGGCAACAGGACCGGCAAAAGCTATATCCGGTTCATCGTCGCTGACAAGCCGGGCGTGCTGGCGGAAATCACTGCTGCCATGCGTGACGCCAATGTTTCAATCGAGAGTCTCATTCAAACCGAGAAAACCGATGAGGGATCAGTACTGATCTCCATGGTCACCCATGACAGTCGTGAGCGGGATGTTTCGAAGAGCCTCGAGGCCCTGTCCAGTTCGACCAGTGTGCAGGCGGCCCCAGTTGTAATGCACTTGCTAAGCGATGAGGACTGATCATTCACCAGTCGCGGGTGCCAGCGGCCTGACCATTGCCTGTTTTACATAGTCCTCGTCTGGCAAATCTGGCGCGACAGCCTGCCAGACGCGGCCGGCGGCACCGCCCATGCCGCTTCCGCCAAAACTGACGCTTACCAACGACAAGCCCTTGAAGCAGCTGCGCTCGTTCATTGTTACATAACAGCGCCCTTGCTGGACAATTTCCGGATTGGCTTTTGGCAAAGGCTCGCGGATTCTTTCACCAGACTGTGCTGCCAGTTCCGGAAAAGGCAACCGCTGCAAGCGGTCAATTGCGGGAGTGCCGCAGACGACAATCTCGTCATCAGGACGATAGACAAGACAGCCATCAGCATCGACCGCCAACAGTTGCCTGGCATTTTCGAGCAATTGGCCAGTCCGGTCGCGCGGCGAATCAGCCTGCCCTATTGCCGCCGATGGAGCCGACAAAAGGATCAGAAAAACCAGTCTCGACATTGCAATATCGCTCCCCTATCGAGAGTTCAAATTTGCCCCTTACAAAAGGACTAATCGATAATATGCCCAAAGCAAGCGACATTTTGGACCGCGTCCTGGTCATGGAGATGGTGCGCGTCACCGAAGCAGCGGCCATATCGGCGGCCAATCTGATCGGCCGCGGCGATGAAAAAGCGGCTGATGCTGCTGCCGTAGAAGCCATGCGCGCGGCACTGAACGAATTGGACATATGCGGTACAGTAGTCATTGGCGAAGGCGAACGCGACGAGGCCCCGATGCTTTTTATCGGCGAGAAAGTCGGACGCGGCTGTGAAGGCGATTCCCCGGCCATTGATATCGCCCTTGACCCGCTGGAAGGCACGACGATCACCGCCAAGGCTGGCGCCAATGCGTTGGCCGTTCTCGCCATCGCCGAAAAGGGCAATCTGCTGAACGCTCCCGATGTCTATATGGACAAGCTGGCCGTCGGACCGGGCTATTCACCCAATATCATCGATCTCGACAAATCGGTTACCGAAAATGTCGAGGCCGTCGCCAAGGAGAAAGGCGTCGCGCCGTCAGACATCATTGTCTGCGTTCTCGACCGCCCCCGCCACGACAAGATCATCGCCGAGCTACGCGGTATAGGTTGCGGCATCATGCTAATTCCCGATGGCGATGTCGCTGGCGTGATTGCAACTTCCGACGAAGACACGACAGTCGATATGTATATGGGCAGCGGCGGCGCACCCGAAGGCGTGCTTGCGGCAGCCGCGCTCCGCTGCGTCGGTGGCCAGTTCAAGGGACGCCTGTTGTTCCGCAATGACGATGAACGCGAGCGTGCCTATAAATGGGGCATAGAAGATCTCGACAAAATTTATGATCTCAAGGAGCTCGCCAAAGGCGACGTAATCTTTGCTGCAACTGGTGTTACTCACGGTTCACTGCTGGAAGGCGTCAAGAAATTGCGTGGCGGCAAAATGACAACGGAAAGCGTTGTCATGCGGGCATCCTCCGGCACCGTGCGCTGGGTCAAGAGCGAGCATCGCAAGACCTGAATATGGGGATTGAGACCCTTCCACTGCCAAGGCGCTTTGGATCAAGCGCCAAGTGGACGATTCTCGCTTTGCCATGGTTACTCGCCGCATGTGTGACACCGGTTGACTATGGGAAGATACCCCATTCCGCCTATGTCGCACCCGACCGATGCAATCCGAAGGCGACTGATGGGGTTGAGGAAGACGACAAACCTTTTTTCTTCGTCACGAGCCGACTACCGGACTGCCTCACCGAAAATATCAGCCTGCTCAATCATCGCGGTGATAAAGTGCGCTATGGTCGCTTTGCGGGACCACGAGACGTTGAACGGGAACCGGGTAAAACTATCCGGACCATTCCGCTGGCCCTCTCCGATTCTCAACAATGGTGGGCGAATCTTGCTGGCAAGATGAAAGCTGCGGATGGACGGGTTCTGCTCTATGTCCATGGTTATCGGGAAACTTTCTTCTCAAGTTCGCGAGATACGGCCCAGATTGCACGATTGGCGAATTTCACCGGACCAGCCATCCAGTATAGCTGGCCTTCGCAGGGGCAGCTGCTGAAATATCCCGTCGATGAAACCAATATGTATTGGGACGAACGCAATTTTCGCAAATTCCTGATGCGACTGGCGCAGCTGGAAACGACGAAGGAAATCATCCTCGTTTCCCATTCGCTCGGTGCTCGGCTGGTCCTGCCTTCGGTCGAATATGTCGACCGGAATGTCCCCAATGGTGATTCGAGCGTCATGTCGAACATCATTCTTGTTTCGCCCGATGTCGACACTCAGGATTTTGAACGCGACATTGCGGAAGAGATATTGTCCGACCGGCGCGTCCGGAACGATCGCAGAATTACCGTTTATGCGTCCATAAACGACCGGGCGCTTTCGTTGTCGGACGATATTCACGGCTATCCCCGTCTCGGTTATCCGCGCTGTTTCGATCCTTTTGAAGCGGCGGACCTCAAGGCGAGGAATCTCCCTGAGCGTTGCTATGCCGCGCATCCGAAATATGCGCAAACGGTCGACAAGGCGGCCCTGACCATCGTCGACACCACCGCGATCAGCCGCGGCAGGACGGGCCACAGCAACTATTTGCTGAGCGCCCCCGTTTGCCGGGATTTCGCTGCTGTGGTCAATGGTGAAAGAAAGCCCGCAGGCCGCCAGGCCACGCACCTCGACCATGTCTTTGTCCTCCCGCCGATTCCCAAAGGCGAGAAGCCCGACCATCTGGCAATTTGTCGCCGGAAACAATGAGCGCGCATAACGGCGATCCACTGCCAGATATACTCATGCAGGCCCGCGCCTGCACCATCTGCTCCGATCTGCCTCTTGGCCCCAGACCCCTGTTGCAAGGTTCTTCCCATGCCAGGATACTGATTGCCAGTCAGGCGCCGGGCAGCAGGACCCATGAAAAAGGCCGGCCGTTTGACGATGCCAGTGGCAAACGACTGCGGACATGGCTGGGCGTGTCCGAAGAGCAATTTTACGACCCGGAACTTTTCGCGATCATCCCGATGGGCTTTTGCTATCCGGGCACCGGCAAGGGCGGCGATCTGCCTCCCCGGCCGGAATGCGCTCTGGCCTGGCGCAGACCGCTGTTGCAGGCCATGCCGAAAATTGAGCTCACCCTGATCCTCGGACAATTTGCTCTGGACTGGCATCTGGGGGAAAGAAAATCCCGAACGCTGACGGACACGGTGAAACGATGGCAAGAATTCTGGCCAGACTTGTTGCCCCTGCCCCACCCCAGCCCGCGCAACATTCGCTGGTTCAAGGCCAATCCCTGGTTCGAGGCGGAGGTGATTCCATTATTGAGACAACGGGTTGAAACGCTGATCTAGAAGACGCGCATCGCCAGTCCGGCCGACAAAGTTGCCCCGATCTCCGCGCATTTTGCCAGGTCGGTTGACCCGATGGTTTTTTGGGCGAGTATCTCTTCCTCGGTCTGCGCATGGGTACAGACAATCAGGGAATCGACAACCTTCTTGAGCCGCCAGCCTTTGGCAATACGCTCTGATTGCGCCTTTGCATTTTCCCCATCCGATCCGGCACAGATCATCACCGCATACGGCCGCCCTTCAATCGCGCCGAGCAGCGGATAATAGCAGCGGTCGAAAAAGGCCTTCATTACGCCGGCTATCGCTGCCAGATTCTCAGGCATTGCAAAAATATAGCCATCGGCCGCGAGCATATGCGCGGGCTCGCATTCCTCGGCGCGCATCATCCGCACCTCCGTCCCGTCCTCGCCCTGCCCGGCTGCTGCCGCAGCCTCGACCATCTGGGCCGTGCCCCCCGTGTAACTGTAATAGACGATCAAAAGTGTTTTCATCACCCGCTTCCTAGCAAGCAACAGACCGATTGTCAGCGCCGCATGATTGCCGCATAGCGCGGACCATGAATGCAGTATTGAATGTCGAAAAATCGCTGTCCGGCCAGTCGTGGCGCTGGCGGAGCACCAGCGCCGATGCGCGCGACCCCGGGTTTCAGCCGGATGATCTGGTGACCCAGTTGCTGCTCGCGCGCGGTGCCAGCCGCGAAACACTCGCGATCAACCGAGAGCCCACGATCCGCGGGTTCATGCCCGACCCTTCGGTATTCCGGGACATGGATGCGGCCGCAGAACGGCTGAGCCTGGCCATCCAGAATCAGGAAAAGGTCACGATATTCGGGGATTATGATGTCGACGGCGCGACCAGTGCGGCGTTGCTTATCCGCCTGCTGCGCGATCTCGGGCTGGAGGCGGGCTATTATATTCCGGACCGGCTGATGGAGGGATATGGCCCGTCCGGCGAGGCTCTGGTCAGGCTCGGGGAGCAGGGCAGCAATCTGGTGGTTACCGTCGATTGCGGCGCAATGGCTTTTGACGCGCTCGACATGGCGCACAAGGCCGGTGTCGAAGTGATTGTCGTCGATCATCACAAATGCGCCGTGGAACTTCCCAAAGCGCTTGCGCTGGTCAATCCGAACCGGCTGGACGAGAGCGATGCCGGCGCGGAACATGGTCATCTCGCTGCGGTCGGCATGGCGTTTCTGTTGGGCGCTGCTCTGGTCAGGACCCTGCGCAATCAAGGTTTCTTCACCAACCGCGCCGAGCCGAAATTGCTCGAGTTGCTCGATATCGTCGCTCTTGGCACGGTCGCCGATGTTGCCCAGTTGCGCGGGCTCAACCGTGCCTTTGTCGCGCAGGGCCTGAAAGTTCTCGCGGGTCGCCAGAATATCGGCCTGTCGGCCCTGATCGACGCCAGCCGGCTCAAGCGCGCACCGATTTGCTCGGACCTCGGATTCGCTCTCGGCCCGCGAATCAACGCAGGCGGACGAGTCGGCAAATCCGATCTCGGCGTGCGATTGCTGACCACGCAAGACCCCGAAGAAGCACGCATGATCGCCGCCGAACTTGACCATTTCAACGAGGAACGCCGCGCAATCGAGGCGCACGTGCTGGAACAGGCGGACGCCATGTGCAGTGCGCAGCAGAACCAGGCGGTGGCGGTGCTCGCTGGCGAAGGCTGGCATCCCGGCGTGATCGGTATTGTCGCGGGACGAATCAAGGAGAAACTCAACCGGCCAGCGATCATCATCGCGCTCGACGAACAGGGCACCGGCAAGGGTTCGGGCCGGTCGATTTCCGGCGTCGATCTCGGCGCCGCCATCATCGCCGCCAAGGACAGCGGTCTGCTTATCGCCGGCGGCGGTCACGCCATGGCCGCGGGGATCACGATCGCGGCAGACAAGGTGGATAGTTTTTCGGAGTTTCTCAACGACCGGTTAGCCGAAAATGTCGGCCAGGCCCAGGATGGCAAGGCGCTGTTGCTCGATGCCGTGCTTTCGCCCAAGGGGGTCAACCCGCTGATCGTTGAAGCGATGGACGGCGCCGGCCCCTATGGCATGGGCTGGCCCGCTCCGCGAATCGCCACCGGGCCCGTGCGAATCATCAAATGTGATATTGTCGGAACCGATCATGTCCGGATGATTGTCGGTGGTGATGATGGCGCATCGATCAAGACCATCGCCTTTCGCGCTGCCGAGACCGATCTCGGTCAGGCGCTTCTGAGCGCGCCGCGCGGGCGCAAATTATGGATTGCCGGTCGTGCCAAGATCGATGACTGGGGCAGCCGTCCGGCCGCCGAGATCCATCTCGAGGATGCCGCCTGGGCCGATTGAGATCGCGATTATCAACATTCACCGCCATACCTGTGCTCCGGAATACCGCGCGGGGCGTCCGATGTTGTACAACACGGGAAAATAGCACCCAAATCCGGCGAAAAGAGGGTTGACCAAAGCCAACCACCCCCCTAATGGCCGTGGCTCGCTGACCAGCAATTGGTATGGCCCCTTCGTCTAGCGGTTAGGACGCGGCCCTTTCACGGCTGAAACACGGGTTCGATTCCCGTAGGGGTCACCACTTATTTCCTTGATATTGACAGATTTACTGGTCTCTCCTGGACAAGCGGGTGAGACGCTGTTTTTGGCGGTCTTGGATACATATAATATTCCAGCCGGATCACAGAGGCTCTGAATGGTCAGATAAGATGGCTGTTCACCATCGACGCTTGCCTCAATGTTGATTCGGCGAGAAATTCAGATGCTATTGCAACGCTTCCAAACGGGCTGGGTTCACGCACTGGTCAAGCTTGCCGCGCTGCATCGCTTTTCCGATCAACAATATGGCCGGGCCATCACCAAGAGCGGTTTTGGCTGCCAGCGGCAACAAATCTATCCGGCTGTGGAAAACACGCTCACCGGCAAGGCTCGCATTTTCAACCATGGTAACGGGCGTATCCTTTGCCATGCCAGCGGCTATCAGGTTTCGCGACACAATCGCGGCAGATGATTTGCCCATGTAGACGGCAATCGTCGCGCCGGGATCAGCGAGGCTTTGCCAATCAAGGTCAAGCTGATCTCCAGCCTTTGCGTGGGCAGTAACAAATGTCAGTTTGCGGGCCATACCCCTCAGCGTCAGCGAGCTGCAGACACTGGCGGCGGCGGCCGATGCGGCAGTGATGCCGGGACAGATTTGCACATTGATGTCGCGTTCGACCAATGCCTGCATTTCCTCGGTCGCCCGACCAAAAATTGAAGGGTCGCCACCCTTCAGGCGAACAACCCGCTCGCCAGCTTCCGCGGCATCAACGAGCATCCGATTGATGCTGGGCTGGTCTTTGGAATGCCGACCCGATCGTTTGCCAACTGCCACGCGTTTCACGCCTGCCGGTATCAGGTCAAGGACACCGGGGCCGACGAGGGCATCGTAAAATACCGTCGATGCGGCACGGATTAGTTTTTCGGCCTTTCGGGTCAGCAAATCCGGGTCTCCCGGGCCTGCTCCGACCAGCCAGACACTTCCCGGGCGTATCAGTTCATTCATTCCGCTGCCTCCAGTTCGGGCTCGTGTTGCGCGGCAAGCAACCGGGCAATCGCCGGACGGCAACTGCCGCAATTGGTTCCAGCGCTGAGGTCATCCCCCACCGCTTCCACGCTGAGCAGATTTCGCTCGGCAATAGCCGAACATATTTGTTTCTCGCCGACATCAAAGCAAACACAGACAATCGGCCCCTTGTCAGGACCTGCAAGCCTGGGACGGGCGGCAAGCAACGCGGGAGCATCGGACAATTCTTCCGATACCAGCTGCGACGCGATCCAGTCGCGCTTCGGCAATTCGCCGGCGCGCGTCAGAAACAACGCCGCAGCAAGTTTATGGTCTGCGCCGCGCACAGCGATACGCCGCATCCCGCGCTTCATATCGACCGCCTCAAGTCTTTCGCCTTCGGGCAGCATCGCCTCGACATCTATCGCGCCATTGCCCGCCAGCTCGGTCAGCCACCCCCCGGCAATGCGCGAGCTGGTCCAGTAGAGCAAAGGGGGCAGAATTGCGCGCTCACGACTGACCAAAAAAGCCCGCCATTCAGGCAAGACCGCTTCCGCTTCGGCGGCACTATTCTTGAAAGCGGGTTGCCCCGACACAGGATCGGTGGTTTGATCGGGCAACATATTCATCCGGCCACCGCTGCCCATCTGGTCTGTCCAATGCATCGGAGCGTATATATCTCCGCGCCGCTGGGCATCTGAAATCGCAACGCGAAAAATACTGATTCCCTGCGCCGTCCGGACCCGTGCGAAACCACCATCAACCATGCCCCGCAAGGCTGCATCATCGGGATTGACTTCAAGCAAGGGTTCCCGGCGATGCTGTGACAGGCGCGGCGACAGGCCGGTGCGCGTCATCGTATGCCACTGGTCGCGGTATCGCCCGCTGTTCAGCCGCAACGGATAATCCGGATTCGCGCTCTGGGGGGGTGTCTCGACCGAAACCAGCTTTGCCCGGCGATCTGGATGTGAATAATTACCATTGGCGAACGGTGAAACACCGCCCCATTGCCAGGCTTCCCAGTCGTCATATTGCTGGTCGCTGATCGCTGACCATTGCGACAGATCAAGAACGCGTTTGCCCTCGTTGCGATAACCCGTCTGGGCGGCATATTCGCGGAAGATATCCGCCGGTCCGTCAAAATCAAAGGCCGCGCCATGGCCCATGCGCTGCGCCACTTGCTGGATAATCTGCCAATCGGCTTTCGCTTCGCCGGGGGCGTCAAATATCGTTCTCTGGCGCGAAATCACCCGTTCGCTATTGGTCACCGTGCCGTCTTTTTCTCCCCAGGCCAGCGCCGGCAGTTTGACATCGGCAAACGCTGTGGTGTCGGTGTCAGCCATCACGTCCGAAACCGCCACAAATTCGCATCGATCAAGCGCTTCGCGCACAAACCCCGCATCCGGCATGGACACGGCCGGATTGGTCGCCATGATCCAGATCGCCTTGATCGACCCATCGTGGATAGCGCGGAACATATCGACCGCTTTCTTGCCGGGCTTGCTGGCGATGACCGGACTGTTCCAGAAGGCTTGAGCCGTAGCACATTCCTCTGGCGAAAAACCCATATGGACTGCCAGCATTGAGGCCAGCCCGCCCACTTCGCGGCCTCCCATGGCATTGGGCTGACCGGTGATGCTGAACGGCCCTGCGCCCGGCTTGCCGATGCGGTCGGTTGCCAGATGCAGGTTGATGATCGCATTGCCCTTGTCCGTGCCGCACAGTGACTGGTTTGCGCCCTGGCTGAACAGGGTCACCATTTTGGGGGCGGCAGCAACCATCTCGCCGAGCGCAATAAAATCTGCCTGATCCACACCGGCTTCGCCGGCACTGCCCGACAGTTTGCTCCAGAAATCTTCCGGGACTTTTGCGTGCCTCTCGAGATAGTCGAAATCGACCAGTCCGCGTGTGTGCATATCGGCCAGCAGGCCATTGAACAGTGCGATGTCGCCGTCGGGTGCGACGGCAATATGGAGATCCGCGCATTCCGCGGTCTCCGTGCGACGGGGATCAATGACCACCAGCTTTGTTCCCCGCTTCGTCCGTGCTTTCTCGATCCGCTGCCAGATTACCGGATGGCACCAGGCGGTGTTTGATCCGACCAGCAGGATCAGGTCGGTCTGCTCCAGATCATCATAGCTGCAGGGAACAACGTCTTCGCCGAAGGCACGGTTATGTGCCGCCACCGCGCTCGCCATGCAGAGGCGGCTGTTGGTGTCGATATTGGCGCTGCCGATAAAACCTTTCATCAGCTTGTTGGCGACATAATAATCTTCGGTGAGCAGCTGACCGGAGACATAAAATGCAACACTGTCAGGGCCATGTTCGGCAATGGTGTCGACAAAACGATTAGCCACCAGCGCCAGCGCATCATCCCAATCGACCCGCTGACCATTGATTTCGGGATATAGCAACCGCCCTTCGAGACCCACGGTTTCACCCAGATGAGTACCCTTGGAGCACAGACGCCCCTGATTGGCCGGATGACATTTGTCTCCCCTGATCTCCAATTCGCGATCGCCAGTCGCCTTCGCGCGAATTCCGCATCCAACGCCGCAATAAGGGCATGTCGTGCAGACCTCCGTCACATCACGCTTTCAAGCGTCGCAGCGCGGTCGATATAAATCCGGCCACCGTCGATCTTGACCGGGATTACCGGCACACAGCCCTTGTCCTCGCCGAGCGCTTCGCCGGTTAGCAGGGATATCCGCCAGTTATGCAGCGGACAGGTCACGCTGGTGTCATGGACAATCCCCTGGCTGAGCGGGCCTTGCTTGTGCGGGCATTTGTTGACCAATGCGTGGACGCTGCCATTGGAGGTCCGGAAAATCGCAATTTCTTCACCGCCCTGCACGGGCAAGGTGCGCGCGCCGAGGGCGGGAAGTTGCTCCACCGGCCCGATATCGATCCATTTGACGTCGTTCATTATCCCGCCTCCACGACAGCGAAGGGCCGAATTTCAGCGATATGCTTGTGCAGATGCGCTTCCTTGCCAGCCGCGCGTTCTTCCCACGGATCCTTCTGCAAAATGCTCTGGGCGTGCAGGAAACGCTGCGCCAGTTTGAGGCGGCCGTCGGCATCGTCGACGATTCGGCCTTTCACATAGTCCAGGCCCACCCGTTCGATCCACGGTGCAGTGCGGTCAAGATAGCGGGCTTCCTCGCGGTACAGCTGGATGAAGGCGGCGCAATATTCGAGCGCTTCCTCTTCGGTTTCGACCTTGCACAGCAAGTCTGTGCCGCGCAATTTGATCCCACCGTTGCCGCCAACCATCAGTTCATAGCCGCTCTCGACGCAGATAATCCCAAAATCCTTGATCGTCGCTTCCGCACAATTGCGCGGGCAGCCGGATACGGCGATCTTGAACTTGTGCGGCATCCAGCTGCCCCAGGTCATCTTCTCGGTCTTGATCCCAAGGCCAGTGGAATCCTGGGTGCCAAAGCGGCACCATTCCGAACCGACGCAGGTTTTGACCGTACGCAGCGCCTTGCCATAGGCATGGCCCGAGACCATCCCGGCGGCATTGAGGTCCGCCCAGATCGCCGGCAGATCCTCTTTCTTGATGCCGAACAGATCAAGCCGCTGGCCACCGGTCACCTTGACCAGTCGGGCCTCATATTTTTCCGCTGCATCGGCAATTGCGCGCAATTCCTTGGGCGTGGTGACACCACCCCACATCCGGGGGACAACCGAATAGGTGCCATCCTTCTGGATATTCGCATGCATGCGTTCGTTGACGAAGCGGCTCTGGGGATCTTCCTCATGCTCGCCCGGCCACGCGCAGAGCAGATAATAGTTGAGCGCAGGGCGACAGGATGCACAGCCATCGGGCGTCGTCCAGTGGAGCTCCTGCATCACCTGCGGGATCGACTTGAGCTGTTTTTCCAGAATATTGCGGCGCACGTCTTCATGGGTGAAGCTCGTGCATTTGCACATTGGCGTGACGGTGCGTTCACCGCCATAGTCGTCCCCCAGGGTGATACTCAAAAGACTTTCGACCAAGCCCGTACAACTGCCGCAGCTGGCCGACGCCTTGCACCCGGAGCGGACCGCGTCCAGATCGCCCGCACCGCCGGTGATGCAGGCAACAACCTGTCCTTTTGATACGCCGTTGCAGCCGCAGATTTCTGCGCTATCGGACAATGCTGCAACGGCGCTGTCAGGGTCCGCGAGAGCGTCTCCCGATGCAAAAGCCTGACCAAAGATCAGCGCCTCCCTTATGTCGGAGACATCCTCCTGTGTTTTCAGCAGATCGAAATACCAGCTGCCGTCGGCCGTGTCGCCGTAAAGCACCGCGCCGATCAGCCTGTTTTCCTTGACGATCACCCGCTTGTACACGCCGCGAGAGGCATCGCGCATGACGATATCCTCGCAATCCTCGCCGCCGCTGAAATCGCCGGCAGAAAAGACATTGATGCCGGAGACCTTGAGCTTGGTGGATGTGACCGAACCTTGATAGCCGGACGGATTTTCCGTCGCATGATCGGCCAGAGCGCGGCACATTTCCCAAAGGGGGGCGACGAGACCATAGACCGCACCGCGATGCTGGACACATTCTCCCACCGCCATGATCGCCGGGTCGCTGGTCACCATATGATCGTCGACGACAATCCCGCGCTCGACTTCCAGATCGGCATTCTGGGCCAATGCGACAGCGGGGCGGATGCCGACCGCCATGACCACCAGGTCGGCGGAAATTTCGGTACCATCTTTTAATTTCACGCCGCTGACATGATCATCGCCGATTATGGCGGCGGTATCCGCGCCGGTCAGGATCGTCTGGCCGCGCCGCTCCAGCTCGGACTTGAGCAAAAAGCCCGCTGCCTCGTCGAGCTGTCGCTCCATGAGTGTCGGCATCAGGTGGAGCACCGTCACATCCATGCCGCGCAGCGTCAGACCATGCGCGGCTTCAAGCCCGAGCAAGCCACCGCCGATAACGACTGCATGGCCACCTTTGTCTGCTGCCGCGAGCATCTTGTCGACATCGTCCAGATCGCGAAATGTGATCACACCCGGCAAATCATGGCCGGGCACGGGAATGATGAACGGATCACTGCCGGTCGCGATCAACAGCTTGTCATAGGGCGTGGTCCGGCCGCTTTCGCTGACGATTTCCTGCGCATCCCGCTTGATCGCGATCACCTTGTCACCGCTGACCAGCTCGATATCATTATCCTCATACCAGGCCTGGTCATTGATAATGATGTCTTCGAAGCTCTTTTCTCCGGCCAGCACCGGCGACAACATGATCCGGTCATAATTGACTCGCGGTTCGGCGCCGAAAATGGTGATCGCATAGCGCTCGCCGTCGCGAGCAAGAATCTCCTCCACTGCCCGGCAACCCGCCATGCCATTGCCGATCACGACAAGGCGTTCGCGGACACCGTGGCCCTGGTCACCGGCTTTTTCCGTGATGTTGACTGGTGCATTCATGGTACTGTTCCCTAAAAACTGTAACCGAGCTGGAGCCACAGCTTCTCGGTATCGGTCCCGAATGCCTTGGCGTTATAATTGGCATATTTGATCTGCACGCCAATCGGGTCGATCTTGAAGCCCAGCTGCGCATCCCATTCGCTGCCGTAATTTGGTCCGCTCCGATCGGCATCAAACTCATGATAAGTGACGGATGCATTCAGGCCGGGCAGCATTTTGATCCCGGAGATTTTCTTGCCCACGGTGACGTAGTAATCACGCAGCCCATTCGCGGGTGTGGTCAGGAAGCTATCGGCCCAGCCGTTGAATTTGTGCAATGTCGCCAGCGGCGTGCGAAAGGCGATGGACGGGTTATCGCTTGCACCCAGCTCTTCATAGCCGCCGGTCAGACCAAATCCCATGATGCTCGTGCCGATTGACGCCGCAATATAATCCGCCGAATAATCCAGAACATTGCCGCCATAGTCGGACTGGGTCGCATAGCTTGCCGCGAGATCAATCTTGAAATCCGGTCCGACGGGAATGGCTGCCGTGGCCCGTACGCCATAAGTCTGGCTGCTGTTGGCGTTGATCGCTTCCCTGGCATCATAGTCGATCAGATAGGCAAAACCCTTGATGCTCACCGGTCCTGTTTCGATACCGGCACCGGCAAAATAGAAATTGCCATCCATCGACTGGCGATTGCCTGCATCAATCCCGAAGATACTGCGCTGGGAAATGGCATAAGTGCCGTCGACGGCAAGGACATCGAACAGCTTCGATTGCACCCTTACGGCATCAAAAGTCTGCTCGTTCTGCCGCCAGCCGACGCTGCCGACAAAACGCTGATCATCAATATTGATGCGCTGACGACCCATCGTGATCTGGCTGCCATCGCTTGGCTTGTAATTGATCTGAAGGCGGTTCAGTTCGATATTCTGCGGATCGGCAACGACCGAATATGCTCCGGCCTTGCCATTGGTCGTGCTGTTATAGTCATTAATTATCCCGAGGGTCGCCTCCGCCTCGGCGAGAAAGGACAGACCGTCAGCAAAAGCCAGTTCCAGACCGGGCCGCATGCGGATGGTCAACGCGTCTGCTGAAAGGCCGATATTGTCCTGATCAACGCGCTCGTAACGCAGCCGCGCATCCAGCATCGGGTCCAGCGTCACGCCTTCATCAATCATAATCGGACCGGTATCGCCCGCATAGGCGGCGGAAGGCAAAGCAATCGAAGCAGGTGCAAGCAAAGTTGCGGCTAGGATATGGTATTTCATCATGTTGGTACTCCCCTGGAATAACTATCTCGTTAGTTCAGGCATCATCTCCGGTCAGGCGGCTTGCTTTTGTCCGCTCTTATTGGGGTTTCCATGTTCATATTCAGCGAGGAAATGCAGCACTTCCTGCCGATATTGGTAGAATTTCGGATGTTCGAGCAGCGCCTTGCGATCGCGTGGCCGGGGCAGGTCGACATCCAGTATTTTGCCGATCGTGGCCTGCGGACCATTGGTCATCATCACCACCTTGTCGGCAAGCAATATCGCTTCATCAACATCATGCGTGACCATGATGGCGGTGACCTTGGTGCGGTTCCACACCTCGATCAGCACATCCTGCAAATCCCATCGGGTCAGGCTGTCGAGCATGCCGAATGGTTCATCGAGCAGCAGCAGTTTCGGACTGAGCGCAAAGGCGCGGGCAATGCCGACACGCTGGCGCATACCGTTCGACATGTCGGCGGCCATTTTGTCCATCGCATCGCCAAGCCCCACACGCTCAAGATAATAGTCGACGATATCCCGGCGTTCGCTGCGCTTGGTATGGGGATAGACCCGCTCCACGCCCAGCGCGACATTTTGACGTGCGGTCAACCATGGCATTAAGGACGGAGCCTGAAATACGACGGCTTTGTCGGGGCCTGCCAGATCAATCTCACGTCCATCAAGAATAATGCCGCCATCGGTAATCTCGTTGAGCCCCGCAGCCATAGTGAGAACGGTCGATTTTCCGCATCCGCTGTGACCAATCAGCGTGATAAACTCGCCTTTGTCCATCAGCAGGTTGACGTCCTCTACCACTGTCAGCGGGCCTTTTGGTGTAGGATAGACTTTCTTGAGTTTGAAAAATTCGAGATAACGGGTTGTGATCGGGCTTTTTGCAGCATCGACATAAGCCTGCGGCAACTCGATTTTATTTTTGTCTTTCCGGATGGAAGCCAGATCCAGCGGGGTCACTTTTGGCAAATCAACATTCGACTGCTGCTCGCCGCGATCATCGTTATTCAGTATATCAAGATAGCCGACGATTTTATTGCGCAGACTTTTATAGGCCGGATCATCGTTCATCTCTTCCCGGTCCCGGGGTCGATTGACATTAACATCGAATATCTGGCCAATGGTTGCGGACGGCGCAGGCGTGAGCACGGCCACGCGGTCAGCTAGCAACAGAGCTTCGTCGACATCATTCGTAACCAGCAGGATCGTCCGTTTTTCCTGCTTGCGGATACGTTCGATTTCATCCTGCAATTTGGCACGGGTCAGGGCATCAAGCGCAGACAGTGGCTCGTCCAACAGCAGGATTTCTGGCTCCATCGCCAGTGCCCTGGCGACCGACACGCGTTGTCGCATGCCACCGGAAAGCTGAGCAGGCTTGCGATCCATGGCATGGTCCAGCCCGACGAGCTTGATTTTCTCATGAACCAGCGCTTTGCGCACTTCCTTGCTTTTGTCTTTGTGAACGGCATCAACCGCCAAGGCGACATTGGCCTCAACCGACAACCATGGAAAAAGCGAATAGCTCTGGAAAACCAGACCACGGTCTTTCCCGGGGCCGTTGCATGGCGCGCCGTTGACGAGAATTTCCCCGCTATCCGGATCTATCAGACCGGCAATTGCATTGATGAGCGTCGTTTTGCCGGCTCCTGAAAAGCCCAGAATGGCAATGAACTCGCCATCCGCAACGTCCAGATTTATGTTCTTGAGAACATCGCTTCTCGTGCCACCGCCATCAATATAATGCTTGCTGATTTTTTTCAGGGAGAGAACAGGATTGGTCATCATTTGTCCTTTCACACGGTCCGGTTTCGACTGACGAAATTTTCGAGCAGCATCATCATCCGGTCGAGCATGAAACCGATCAGGCCGATGACGATCACGGCGAACATGATCCGCGCCAGCGACTGGCTGGAGCCGTTCTGGAACTCGTCCCAGACAAATTTCCCGAGCCCCGGATTCTGCGCGAGCATTTCCGCCGCGATCAGCACCATCCAGCCCACGCCGAGGGAAAGGCGCATGCCGGTAAAGATATAAGGCAGCGCGGACGGCAGGACGAGGCGCGTCAGTTTGGCGAACCAGCCCAGCCGCAGGACCCGGCCCACGTTGAGCAGGTCCTTGTCAATCGACGCCGTGCCGACCGCCGTGTTGATCAACGTGGTCCACAGCGAACAGAGCATCACGACAATCGCCGAGATTACGAAGCTTTTCGGCAATGCAGGATCGGGGCTGGTCATGGTGGCTGAAATCACCATCGTCACGATTGGCAGCCAGGCCAGCGGACTGACCGGCTTCATGATCTGGACCAGTGGATTGATCGCCGCATTGAAATTTTTCGACAGGCCGCAGACAAGTCCGATGGGAACTGCGACGATGGTGGCCATGAAGAAGCCAAGCGCCACAGTTTTCAGGGACGTCCAGATTTGATCCAGGAATGTGGGCGATCCGCTATATTCAAAATTCTGCACCGGATTGCCGGCAGCAACAGCCGCTTCGTTACGGGCATCCTGGGCCTCATAAAAGGCGGCTTTATCATCCTGCGTTGCCGACCACTCGTCATATAGGGCGATGCCCTGGGCGCCGACCTCGACCGGTCCGGGCAGACTGCCCAGCGACGTGTCGACCTGCGGCGCAAGCAATGCCCAAAGACTGAGGAAGGCCAATATACCAACCAGCGGCAACGCCAGCGATTTGACCATTTTCATCAGTTTCGGATTGGCCGGAAATGCTTTCCGATTTTGCGCTGCGACCGGCGCCTGCCGCTCGCCGGCATCCGGACCGGACGCAGCGATATCGCTATCGGAAACAGCAGGCTTGTCGCCTTTCAAAAGACCGGAATTTTCAACAACGGTGGCCATTTTTTTAATCCTTCTGGTGCGATTGCTTCATTCCACGCCCGAGGCGGTTACTTTCTGACCCTTTTTCAGGCCGATATTGAATTTGGCGAGATAGGCATTGGGTGCCTTGCCATCATATGTGATGCCATCGATAAAACCGGATTGAGCGGCCTTGAAACCATCAGTCTCGGGCAGACTGGCGGCTGGAATGACGCCGTCATCGACCAACTTCTTGGCGGCGGCCAGATAAAGGTCGGGGCGATAGACGGCCTTGGCCGTGTCAAAATACCACTGGTCGCTCTGATCCCCGGCAATCTGTCCCCAGCGGCGCATCTGGGTGAGATACCAGATCGCATCCGAATAAAATGGATAGCCGGCATAGTCGCGGAAGAAGATGTTGAAATCGGGAGCGTCTCTCGTGTCACCCGCCTCGAAGGTGAATTTCCCGGTCATCGATGCGCCGATAACCGCTTCATCCGCCCCTACATAATTGGGCTGGGACAATATCTTCACCGCTTCCGCCCGGTTGCCGCCATTGTCGGCATCCAGCCATTGCTGCGCCTTGATGATGGCGCGTAGCATCGCGGCGGTTGTCGCCGGATATTTCTCGGCAAAATCCTTGCGCAAGCCGAGGACTTTTTCCGGATTTTTCGTCCATATCTCTTCATCGGTGATCACCGGCACGCCGATTTTCTTTTGTACCGCGGCCTGGTTCCAGGGCTCGCCGACACAATAGCCATCAATCGTGCCCGCTTCCAGCGTGGCCGGCATTTGTGGTGGCGGCGTTACCGAAAGACTGGCCTCCGCAGAAATCGTTCCCGAAACATCTCCGGGCGTATAATAGCCGGGATTCACGCCGCCTGCCGCCAACCAGTAGCGCAGTTCGTAATTATGGGTGGAGACTGGAAAAACCATCCCCATCTTAAACGTCTTGCCTTGCTGGTTATACTGGGAAATGACCGGTTTCAGGGCCGCGGCGCTGATCGGATGCTTTGGTTTGCCGTCGGCGTTTTTCTCCAGGCCGGGTTCGATCATGTCCCAGACCTTGTTGGACAGGGTGATGGCATTGCCATTGAGATCAAGCGACAGGGGCGCGATCAGATCCGCTTTCGTACCATAACCAATGGTCGCGGCAAGCGGCTGTCCGGCCAGCATGTGCGCACCATCCAGCTGGCCGCCGATCACGCCGTCGAGCAGGACCTTCCAGTTCGCCTGGGGTTCGAGCGTGACGTTCAGACCCTCTTCCCGGAAAAAGCCTTTTTCCTTGGCAATGGCGAGCGGGGCCATGTCGGTCAGTTTGATAAAACCGAGTTTGAGGACCGGCTTCTCAATTGCGCCATCAACCGATACGGCCTGAACACCGTCTGTTTTGGCCGTTTCTCCGCCCGAACCGCATGCGGTCAGTAAAGCGCTAGCAGCAATGGTGAGAAGCAGGTTCCGGCGGCTGGTGCTGTACATAGATTTTTTCCTTCTCTTCAACATTCAGTGAACCGGAAAAACACGCAAAAAAACCGCCTCAACCACTGACCATGAAGATCAGGCTGGGCGGCATCATTACCGGTTCGATTTTAAGATCGTTTCGCTGGTCAGGCCCGCCATTGGACGATGCAGCGATAAATATTTGCGGGCAGCTATGCCCTGCGCATTTATATATTCATGATTCCCGATTTCGCGCAAGTTATTTTTTGCAGCGCAGCATAAGCTGCGATCAAATAAGCCAATTTTCCAGATATTCCGGCAATTTGTCAGGGTCAAAAATACACCCGTCGAAAAAGGGATCGGAGCCCATGAGCAGCCGTCCCTGAGTCGAACCAACCGCGAGAGGCCCCTCGATACCGCCCTCGATTTTCGAATTTGCAGAAGGCATCGGCGCATCGGTTCCATCAAGCGCGCTGCGATAGACATTGGACCGGAATATGGCCTCCACCCTGAGCTGGTCCTCACGACTATAGGTCATATCATCCCAGCGCAGCATCTGCGAATAGAGCCAGCTCGCCTGACTTTTCCAGGGGAAGTTTGCGGCTTCGCGATACTGGAACATGAAATCGGGAATATGGATCGGGGAGCTGCCCTTGCTCAGCAATATCCGGTCGGATATGGCGCGGCGGATCAGCTCGACCGAACCATCGAGATAGTGGGGTCTCGCCAGAACTTCGCTGTGCCTGTCCCAGTTTTCCGGATCGACAAAGCGCGAGGCGGTTTCATGGAGCGCGCGTATCAGCTTCTCCACGACATCGCGTTTTTCTTCCAGATTCTCGTCCAGCATGGCGAGAACTTTTTCGACGCCGCGCCTCCAAATCTGGGCCGTGACCAGCACGATCCGGCCGCAGCCACGCTCGACCGCCACGCTATTCCAAGGTTCACCGACACAGATTGCATCAATGGCTCCGCTCTCCAGCGCATCGGCCGCAAATGGAGGAGAAATGGTCAGAATTTCAACATCCTTGTCCGGTGCTATTCCACATCCGGCAAGCCAGTAGCGCAGCATGTAATTATGGCTCGAATAGCGGTGGACAACGCCAAATTTCAGACGCCGACCGGTCTTCTCGAGAGACGCGATCACGTCGACGAGACGCGCGCCGGCTTCCGCTGGCGTGGCAAGCGCGCCATCCGGCGAAATCTTGTCTGCCAGTTCATTCGACATGGTAATGGCATTGCCGTTCAAGCCGAGAACAAAAGGTACAGCCATTGCCTTGGCCGGTCGCCCACGGCCCAATGTATTGGCAATGGCCAGCGGTGCGAGCATGTGGGCCACATCACTCTGGCCGTAGAGCAGCCGGTCATTCACCGCTGCCCAGCTCAGGTCCTTGATGAAGTGCAAATCCAGCCCGTGCTCTTCGGCGATCCCGAGTTCCTGGGCAAGTATCGGAAGCGCGGCATCCACGAGCGGAAGAAAGCCGACGGAGAGAAGCTCTTTGGCCATTAAAAATCTCCCAGAAGCTGGTCCGCCGTCACAATTGCCTCGGCAATTTCGGCGATCCGCTTGTTGTTGTTCATCGCGTGGCTGCGCAACAATTTATGCGCTTCGGGTTCAGTCATCCCGCGCTTCTCGACCAGAATCAGCTTGGCCTTGTCGATGATCGAGCGGTCGGCAAGCGCATCGCGTGCCTGCTGCAATTCGCTTTGCAAATGCGAAAACGCATTGAATCGCCTGACAGCAAGATCAAGAATGGGTTTGAGCCGCCGCTGCGACATACCGTCAACAATATAGGCTGAGACACCAGCATCGACAGCTGCGGCGATTGAATCTTCGTCCGACTGATCGACGAACATGGCTATGGGTTTCGCTATCGCCCGGCTAACCGCAAAATATTCTTCAAGCATATCTCGCGAAGGGTTACCCAGATCGACCAAAATGACATCGGGTTCAATTTTGGCAATCGCCTGAACCATACCTTCGCGCTCGGATATGATGAATACATCGCGCTCACCGACCTCCGCAAGGCCTTGCTCGATTATCGCCGCGCGAACAGCATTTTCATCAATAACGGCTATGCGCACAAGAAACTCCGAGAAGGCATATAATTTCTACTTAGCCCCAATTTGTTCGCACGTGCAACATGAACATTTTTGCCCTTGGTGCCTTGGTGGCTGCACGGAAGCTTGAAATGCCTAAAACAGATGCCGGCCTCGCGAGTCCTGCCCGGCGTTGCTCGCGCATGGGACGACGCGCGATGCCAGGATACCCGGTTTCGCATTATTTTACCCGGAGCTTATCTTGCCCTTGCGGACATCGATCATTGCACAATGGGGGCAGGACCGGCAAACACCTAGGACGGGCGCTGAATCTTGGAGGATGACAAGTGGCGATAAAACTGAAGAACAATCCATTATTTTTCTGGATCTCAGCGGTGATGCCCCTCGCCTATCCGGCAGCAGCTCAGGCACAGCAGCTAAACCGCAGCGCTCCCCTATCCGGAAAAATTACAGCGACCAAAGGCGGCGAGCAAGCGACTTTGGTGCCGCGCAAGACATGGCAGAGGGCTTTGGTCCAGCAGGATCTTAAAGCGGGAGATGTCTTGCGCACCAATGCTGCGGGCACTCTTGCGATTGTTTTCGCCGACGGCACCCAGGTTCGGCTGGGCAGAAACTCGCTGATGGTCGTGAAGCTGGTTAGCAAGAACGGACCATCCACGCTGTCGCTTCAACGAGGGAAAGCATGGGGCCGAAGCCCTCGCAAGCGAACCAATCTTTCGATCGAGACCCCGTCAGCGACGGCGGCGATCCGGGGTACCGAATGGGCGATAAATGCCGATGCAGATTCCAGCCAGTTGCAAGTCTTTTCCGGCACTGTCGAACTGTCAAACGAGGCGGGGTCGCTCACCATTGAGGCCGGGCAAGCGGCAAATGTCTTGCGCGGCCAGGCACCGACAAGGACGGTGTTGGTAAACCCGACGGGCCGCGAACAGATGCTCTATTTCATCAATCTGGCCAGTGGACTGGATTTGCTCGACAATCAAAGTGACAATTTCGTCCGGGCTCGCCAGTTGATGGCAGAAGGACAATGGAAAGCCGCGTCTCAACTGTTTGACGATCTGATCCGGTCTGACGATCCATCCGCTCAAGCAGCGGGCGCTTATGGCCGCTATGTCGCGGCCGTACAACAGGGTGAAGAACCATCAGCACCCGAACTGGACGGGACCGCCGAGAGCTATCTGGCACGCACCCTCATCGCCGCCTACGCTGGGGATTTGCGAGATTCGAAACGCATTGCGGAGGAGGGAATCAAGGCTTTCCCCGGCACTGCGCCGCTTTATCAGGCCAAAGCGGATGTCGAAGCATTGCTGGGTGAAGCTGACGCGGCCGTGGCGACGATTAACGCCGCTCGCACAGCCTTTCCTGCGGATGCAACTCTGGTCATAGGCGAAGCCAATCTCTTACGCGATTATCGGGGAAGCCCCAAGGCAGCGCGCGATCTTTTGCAACCGATTCTGGCCGCCGATTCCAATAATTTTCTCGCCCAGAAGTCGCAGGCCAAAAACTGGATGGCCATTGGCGGAATGAAAGAGGCCAGCGCGCTTGTGACAAGGGCGTTGGTGGCACGGCCTTATGATGCAGAACTGGTCAGCATGCGGGCCGAAATATTGCTCGCGCAGAATAAATTATCGGCCGCCAAGGTCGAAATCGACAAAGCCTTGGAAATGGATCCCAGCAACGCCTTGGCCGGCAATGCGCTAGCACAATATTGGGAGCGCAAGGACCGGCTGAATCTGGCACTGGCTGCATCGCTGGCCGCATCGGCGCATAATCCGGATTACGGCATGGGTTTCCTTGGTCTGGCGCAGGTTCAGCATGAATTGGGCGAACCCGGTCTGGCCGAACAGCAGCTCGACACTGCGGACCGGCTTGATCCTTATAGTCCAGCCATTCCGCTGGCGCGTACCGGTGTTGCCTTGCATGATTTTGCGGCCGATGACGCAATCAACAATGCTCGCGAAGCTCTGAAACGGTATCGCGCGCGCGGCGGCGAATATGTCAACCTGTCCGAAAATCGCGAAACCGGCAGTCTTGTTTCCCAAGCCTTTCGCTTTCTCGATCTGGAAGGCTGGGGCCGCTATTATGCCGATCGCGTGTTCGATAGTTTCACTCCGTCCAGCTATTTCGATCAGGCTATCAACCAGACACCCGGTCCTTTCCTGATCCGCAACCCCGACGGCAGTTATAACGGCCAGCAGGCTGAAAATTTCGATGCGCTTTCAAGCTTTCTGCAAGGGGTGGCACTCGATCCGCTGAGCGTCGCCAGTTCCAGACGGCGCTTGCGGTTCGACAATGGCAATTTCTTTGAGCCCCATCTGGGCGTTGCCCTGCTGGATGAGAATCTGCGCGATCAGCAAACAATAAATGGTGGCCTGGACGCGATCTTTGATGCGCCCCTGCCCACCGCAATCTGGCTGCGTGGCGATTACACCGACATATCTGACCAGCGCCGACGCCCCGATATCAGCCCGTTCTCCCGCCGGCGCGGGGGTGAGACATGGTCACTTGCATCCTATCTCGGTGTGGAACTCACACCATCCGACAGTCTGGTGCTCAACGGCGAGTTGAACCACACCAGCAGCTTGTCCGAAACCAATATTCTCGGCAACCAGATCAACGGTTTCGCGCTGGAACAGGACCGCGAAGAGAAACGGAACTTCCTGTTCGGGTTGTACGGCCACGAATTTGGTTATCGTGATCAACTAACCGTCGGGGCCGGATTCGGTAAATCACAACGAAACGTCGTCTCTATCGATACCGTCACCACCGCGCCTTTTGCTGACCAATTATCGCAAAACCGTGGCACTTTCACCTATCTCAGCGCCAGTTATGCCAAAGGTATCGGCAAGCTTGACCTGCGGATTGGAGCAGAGTGGAGCGATGTGCGCCTGCGCGAGACCGATATGGACTATGATTTCACAACCGGGACGACAGCGCCCGGCGCAATGATGAACGGTTTTTCAGAGCGAACGAAAGAAGCGCGTGCCTATCTGGATTTGCGTTATCAGCCGGTCGAACCCTTGGTCGTGCAAGGCCAGCTCGAGATACTCGCAAGCACCACCGAGATCGGAACACGCCACCCGCTCAACTGGCGTTTCGGCCTATCTTACGAACCCATAGAGGGTCAGTGGCTGCGCGGCGCTTTCATCCGTCAGAGCCGGGGCCTGTTCGATTTCAGCTTCCGTCCCGCCGCGGTCGTCGGACTGCAACCCAACTCGGTTCCCAGCTTCCGTCAGAGCCGCAGCGACAATATTATCATTCGCTGGGATGCCGAATGGTCCGATCGTCTGTTCACCACAATCGAATATCAGGACCAGCAATTGGAGGCGGTTAAATATGCCATTCCCGACTTGCCGGTGAACATTACCGGCGTACCGGTGTCGGTCAAACGGATCAACGCTCAGGCCAATTTTTTGCTGGGGAGCAATATTGGGCTGCGGGCCTCTTATGCCTATACTGACAGCACCATCGAGGGCGGGTTTGTTTCGGGCGACAATGTCAATCAGGCGATCGGTCCAAGCTTCGGCTGCGCCACGGCCGATCTGGGATTCGCCTTCGCATGCACCTATGAAGTTGGTGACCAGCTGCCCTTCGTCCCGGGTCATTTTGCGCGCGCCTCTCTGGTGTGGAGCCTGCCGACACCAATCCGGCTGAAAGCAACTTTATCGGGCAGCTATATTGGCGACCAGAGTGATGACCTGCGCATGCCGACCGAAGATATAACACTGGTCGATGCGCGGCTTGAATGGGAACCGCTGGACCGGCGTCTGGCGTTCAATCTTGCACTGCTCAACCTGTTCGACAAACGATATGATTCGGCGACCAGCGTCGCTGCGCCAAGATTGACGGTAGTTGCGGGCGCAAAGGTGCGTTTCTGAGTGGTCCGCCGCTCGATCCCCGGACTATCTTCGGCGCACGGCGCGCTGTCCGGCGGCATGCTGGCTATCGGGGCTGCACTGGTGATTGGGTTGTTGAGTTTGACGGCGATCGTGCGCGATCTTGATGGTCGCAGTTTTGACTATTTGTCGACGATTGATCCGGCGCTGCCCGAGCAACCCGGAATCACACTGATCGCTATCGATGAACCGAGCATGGACGCGATTGGCATGCAATGGCCATGGCCCCGCTCGCAGCATGCAGAGCTGATCCGGCAGTTGCGCGACGCCGGGACGAAAGCGATTGCCTTTGACATCGTCTTTGCCGAACCGACCGATCCGGAGCAGGATCAGGCCTTCGCAAATGCGATGGGTCCGGATATCATCCTGGCGACCGATGAAAGTCTGATCGAGCGCCCTTATGGCAGCACGCTTGTACGAACCGAACCCTTACCCGCACTGGTTGAGGCCGGTGCCCAGATGGGCGTGGCAAGCCTGTCGATGGATGGCGACGGTGTTCTCCGCAATATGCCGCGCTATCGGGATGGCTTCATGGCGACGTTGCTCGAGACAATTACCGGCGAGGTGGTGACGGAAAAACAATTGTTACGACGAATCCAGCATTTTGGTCCAGCAGGCAGCTATCCCACAATTTCTTATTATCAGGCGCTCAACCCCGAGACTTATCTGCCGCCCGGCTACCTGAAGGATCAGATTGTGATGGTCGGCTTTGCATTGCAGGCCAATGCCGAAGTTGGCGCTGGCGGGGTCGATGCTTTTGAAACAGCCTATACATTGCGCTCAGGCCAGCTAACCCCGGGGATTGAGGTTCAGGCAACAATTTTCGATAATCTGCGCACTGGGCTGTCGATTGGACAATCGCCGCCCTGGCTCTCGCTTGTGCTTATTGTCCTTGCCGCAGCGTTTGCGCTGGTCGTTTCCCGCCCGAGGGCCCCGCTGAAAAAGGCCCTGCTGCTGTCAGCCACCGTGCTCGGAATAGTCACCACCGGCTGGCTCATGCTGAGATTCGGCCGCTTCTGGATTAGCCCCGTGGCGCCGTCAGCCGCATTGATATTGGGTGTTGCTGCAATCGCCACACGCGATTTTGCCAAGGAACAGAGACGGCGACGCGAGGTACAAAATGCATTTGGCCAGTATCTGGCGCCGGAAATGGTGCAAAAAATTGCCGATGATCCGAGCCTGCTCAATCTGGGCGGGGAAAGCCGCGAGCTGACTATCCTTTTCTCCGACATTCGTGGTTTTACGTCGATTTCCGAAGCAATGAGCCACGACCCCCAGGGACTGACACGAATGATCAATGCGATCCTCACGCCGCTGTCCAACATCATCCTCCGGCATGGTGGTACGATAGACAAATATATGGGCGATTGCGTGATGGCCTTCTGGAACGCACCGCTGGACGATCCCGACCATGGCTTGCACGCGCTCGAAGCGGCACGGGAAATGCTCGAAGAAATGGATCAGATCAATCGCGATATTCAAGCGATGCTGCCGGATGGTGCCAATATACCGGTCATCCGGATGGGCATCGGCGTCAACACCGGCACCTGCGTGGTCGGTAACATGGGTTCAGATCGCAGGTTTGACTATTCGGTGCTCGGCGATGCCGTCAACTTGGCGTCGCGTCTGGAAGGTCAGTGCAAAGAACAAGGCGTGGACATACTGGTCGGCCAGGCAACCGTGAACGCGGCATCATCCCTGACGTTCAGAAAGGTGGCCGACATTCAGGTCAAAGGCCGATCCGCAACAGAACCCACTTATACGCTAGCCGCACAGTCCTGATCCAAATGCCACATCCATGATTGAACGGGCCTATCGGTTCCCGTTGGACAAACCAATGACGATCCAGACCAGGCTTCAGGGTCGCAGGCGAGCTATGCTCTCGAGCAGCCGGACACGCCCGTTCCGGAGCAGCTTTATATATCAGCTCAGCGGCGGGGAGGCTTTGAAGTTGAGAGATTGAGCAAGCCGTCACCATTAAAATGGCGACGAATCAGAAACTGGTCGCCAAGAATGTTCCACTTGCTATGAGACCTGGATGTGCATTATTTCACTCGCCTGGCAAGCGCATCCAGACTGGAAACTCATCGCTATCGGAAACCGTGACGAGATGCACGGTCGGCTTGCCACCCCCCTCGCCCGCTGGCAAAATCCCGATCACCTGTTGGCCGGACGGGATGTCCAGGCAGGAGGGACTTGGCTGGGGGTCTCCGAGCAGGGTCGCTTTGCAGTAGTCACAAATCTGAGTGGCTATGGAACAGCGGATAGCGATCGCGCGTCTCGCGGTGACCTCTTGAAAGATTTTCTGTCTGGCGAAGGCCGATGTTCCAATCTCGATACAGTGCCTTTCTCAGCCTTCAATCCGTTCAACCTGATCACCATTGCGAACAACGAAGCCAGGATTCATTCCAATCGGCCAGACCGTATCAGCAGACCGCTCGAACCGGGTATTCATGGGCTGTCCAACGGTCCGCTGAACAAACCGTGGCAGAAGGCAAAACACCTCAATATTGCCCTGGAAAAATGGCTCCAAAGCCAGTCGGAGGATCCGGCTGTCCTGCTCAATGCGCTAACCGACAAATCCCCATTTTCCCTTACTGACAATTCCGCGCCGGGAGCATCAACCCGGTTGGAGCCGGAAAATTCGGGAATATTCATCCAGCACCCTGTTTACGGCACGCGCTGCAGCACGATTGTCGCAATTGACCAATATGGCAATGGATCAATCTTGGAACGTCGCTACGCTCCCTCTTCCCGAGTCATCGGCGAAGCCTGCTTGTCATTTGCCTGGCCAAGTTGAGGCTTTCAAATAACGGGTTGTTATACCTGCTGCCTATAACGTTCGCCAGCAATTACGCCGTGCAGAAGTTCCGGCTGGATATCCCGCAAACCGTCCTTGGTATGCAAGACTGAGACATCGCCAGTCGTCTCGGCAATCACCGCCAATATCTGCGAAAATTGGAAGGCATTGGCCTCGCGCAGCTTTCCCCAGAGATCGCTCTCTGTCATTTTGGCCTTTTTCAACTGGTCATGCTGGACTTCGCTGCCGATCATCACAAGCCGGGGCCGATTGTCGGAAAGTGCCTGCAGGCCGGGGAAGCGGCTTCTCAGTACTGCCATTCCAATCTGAAGTCCAAATAGACTTACGAGAGCGATAACTCCGTGGGCAATGGGCGGATCTTTGGCAACGATGACCGAGGCCAGCACCGAACCGATTGCGACCGTTACCGCAAAGTCAAAGCCACTCATTTTGGAAAAGCTGCGGACGCCCGCCAGCCGGGTGAGAAAAATCACCGACGCGTACATCGCGCAAGCAGAAAGTGCGATTAACATCACCGCCGACCATTCCGTACCTGTCCATTCGCTGATCATATATGCCATACCCCCTATGCTTCAGACAATCAGGCAACTTCCGTTTTTTCCACCGGCTTTCGCTCGTTGAAAATTTCGGCGAGCTCTTGTGCCCGTTGTTTGCTCAAATCTTTTTTGGCTGCGGCGAATATCTCGTTCTCTTCTTCGTCCATGTGATGTTCGAGCCGCTCTTTCAGAGTCTTGAACCGCGTAAGCCATCCAGGATTATCGAAATCCTTGCTGACGAGATCCTCGAAATATTCGTCTGCCTCCTTATGCTCGGCAACTGAATGGCGGCCCTTGTCCTGCAGGTCCGGGCGAGACAGCATTTCGGCATATAAGGACTGCTCTTCAGCATTGGCATGAGCGGAAACATCGATCCGCAGCTGTTCGAAAGCCTCGCGCCGCTCCTTGCTATCACCGCTTGTATCGGCGACCCGTTCGAGCATTTGGCGGTGGCGGTCATGATCCTGTTTCAGACGGCTAAAAATGTCGGTCATAATCTCTCCATCGATAACATGCTGCTGAAAAGACGCGCGAAGCGAATATTGGTTGCATACTTTATCCCTGCGCAAGTTTATCCCGTCATTCCGTTTGACGATTCAAGGATGGAATCTGCGCATCATAAACCGATCCACCAACATGTGGAAATACGGCCCACTGATCGAATGCAGGCCCGGCTATCATAAAAATATCCGTCCGCCGGGAACCAATGGTCATGTCAATGGTTGTCAGGTGTGAATGATCGTCGCGCCATGACCCGGCATTACGCTCATTCCTCAAAAACCGGCTGGGAAATTCGCCGAATCGTATCCCCCCGTTTACTGACGGACTAATTTCCCAGCCACTTTTCAAAAATATCGCCCCACTTTAAATCACGTGCTGGAAGCCGTCCCGCGAAAAGGCATTCGCGCATAAAAAATGGCCAGGACTATTTAGCCCTGACCATTGTAATCTGCTGAAATCGCAACAGCTATTTTTCAGAAGGCATTTTCACGTCGACATCGGGAACATCGACCGTCACTTCTTCTGTGCCCACTTCCACGTCAGCTGTTTCGACGTCGATCTCAGGCAACTTGCCCGCATCGCCGGACACATCCACGTCCATCGAAGGCAATTCGCCTTCTTCCGTAACATTAGCTTCGCAGGCGGAGAGCGCCAAGCCAGCGGCCATTGCCGCAACAATTGCAAATTTTTTCATTATGAACTCCCTTGATTGGTTCGTTACATGTAACGCACCGGTTCGACATCGGGTTCCATCTCAAAAAAAATTATTCTCGACCAAGGCGCATCCGAAACGCATCGAGATGGAAATAGCTCGGGTCAAATTGACTAATCTCGGCAAGCCGGGCTTCGTCCTTGAAGAGAATCCATCCATTATCCCGCGCTATCAGGCCATCGCGTTCCAGCTGCCGCAACACCCGGTTTGTATGAATCGGGGTCAACCCAAGCGCATCGGCGATGACAGTTTGCGTCAAAGGCACACGAAACCCGTCATCTGTGTGAGCGCCCGTAATTTGCACGCGTCGGTACAGCTCCAACAGAAAATGACCAATTCTTTCCCGAGCCGTCTGTTGCCCGTTGCGGACGATCTGCTCTCGCAGAAAAGCCTCTTCCTGAACCTGCATCCACCAGAATGCGAGCGTCAATTTTCCGGATTCAGTCAGCAAGCGGCGAAAAACCGATGGCTTGACCGACAACGCAGTCAAGCTCGTGACGGTTTTTACCGAATGGTCAGCTTCTGCCGCCACCAAGACCTGGAGATCAAACATATCGCCTGGCAAGAGCACGTTCAGCACCTGACGCCTGCCATCCTCAAGTGTCTTGTACCGGATCGCCCATCCTTCCTTGACGATCAGCACGCGATCCAGTTCCTGACCGGCGTCCACGACTTCCGAATTTTTCTCATAATGCTGTTCGCGTCCCTCAAGCCGCATGATGACATCCCGATCGATATCATCAATATCGGCATAGAAAGATATCCGTCGCAACAACGCCTTTTGCGCCACTAGTTAGCACTTTCTTCAGGGGCAGGAAATTCCAGTGTGCATATGAGACCGTCTGCCGTCCAGTCTCTCGTGATCTCGCCGCGCAAATTGCGGCTAATGCTATGATCAATAAGCGCAGATCCGAAGCCCGCACTGGACGGCGCAGCTTCTGCATTTGGCCCTCCGCGTTCCGACCAACGCAATTGAACGGTATCCTGGCCATCTTCACTACGGATGGTCCATTTGATCGTTACCAGACCTTTATCCGCAGTTAGCGCACCATATTTCGCCGCATTGGTGGCCAGCTCGTTCAGAACCAGCGAGATGGACACCATCGCATTTTCGGCAAGGATAATATCGGGACCAGACCAGCTCACCCTTGGATAGGTCTTGCAAAGATCCCTCACCAGCGCAGCAAAGGATCCGGTCACAAAATTGGTGTCGAGAAGGATTTGCTGAGCCCGGTTTAGTGCGCTCAGCCGACTATTGATCCGCTCGATATAGTCATCGATTGAAGTTGCTGAATTTTTTGTCAGCGCCATGATTGATTGCAGCGTCGCGAAAAGATTACGCAGGCGATGATGAAGCTCGCGGGTGTGAAGTTTGAGCTGTTCCTGCTGATCCACAGAATGGGTAATGTCTTTGTTGATACCGGTTAGTGTCGGTCGCCCGTTGGATTCGATATAATCGCCATATCCCTCGATCCACCGAATCTCCCCGGAAGGCCGGACGATGCGAAAACGCGCTTCGTATTTTTCACCCGGAGCTGCGGCCGCACTCATTGCCTCCCGCACGGTATCACGGTCTTCCGGATGGACCCGATCAAATGCAGATTCCACATCCGCCGCAGCCTCACCCGCATCCTCTCCCCAAATTTTCATGTAGGCGCCACCCCATTCGATCAACCCTGTTTCCAAATCGATCCGAAAACTGCCAATATCGCTCAGCGCCAGGGTAAGATCGAGATTAGATCTGGTAATCGCGGCATTTTTTTGCGCCTGTTCCCGCAAGCCGATCTCGCGGCTTAATTCCATTTCGCTCATCACGATATCGGCCATGCTCTTCAGCTGGTTAATCTGATTCTTTGTAATACGGAAGCGCGGCACCGTGTCCGCTGTCCACAATGCCCCCAGGACCAGTCCATTGGGCGCGATCAACGGCGCACCGGCGTAGAAGCGAATGGGCGTCTCACTATTGACCAGAGGGTTTTGATTAAACCGCGCCTCGTTCGAAACGTCGTCAAACACAATCGGCTCGAAATTTTCGATCATGTCTGCGCACAACGAAACACTCCGGTCGGTCTGTGTTTGGGAAATGCCAACCGCGGATTTAAACCATTCCCGGTCTTCATCGATCAACGAGATTGATGCCATGGGTGCAGCGAAAATATCCGCCACCAATTGCGTGATCCGATCAAAGGCAGCCGCAGGCGCATTATTCATGACATCATAGCTGCTCAATGTCGCCAGCCGTTCAGTTTCGGTTGTCGGTGGTAAATCGTCGGTCATATGATGGCCTGCATTCCTGTCTGATCCTTTTTTTCCCCGACCCCTCAAGAGATCAAATTACAAACGTATCAATCGCCATCTTGTTGCATGGCGTCGGAACCAACCCCGCAATCGGCGCGTTGCTAGCACAGAACCCCTCCAGAGATGGACATTTAAGGAGACATTTACATGAATAACGATGATCGCGAAGAATTATATGACATGATTGAAGACGTCGGCACTGCGATGCTGGTGACGGAAAATGCCGGTGAGCTGCGCAGTCGTCCGATGACTGGGAAATTATATCGTGACAGTGGCGAAATATGGTTTCTGGCGGAACGGGAATCCGAAAAAATTCACGAAATTGCGGAAGATATGACGAGCAATCTTTCTTACGCCTCCCCGGAAAAAGAAACATATATTTCCCTGAGCGGCACATCCATTCTAAGCCGCGATTTGGAAAAGATCGACGATTTGTGGGGTCCGTGGGCCAAAGCCTGGCTACAATGCGAAAAGGATGATCCCAAAGTCGCTGCTATCTGCTTCCGGCCGCAGATCGCCGAATATTGGTCGTCCGCATCATCATCGCTGGTGCAGGCATGGGAAATCGCGAAGGCCACGGTTACCGGAGAGCAACCTGATTCTGGCAAGAACAAGACCTTCTTGATGTCCTAGATCCGGAACGGAAACCCCATAAAAAAGGCGCCGGAATCCTTGATTCCGGCGCCTTTTTTGCTTTTGATGTGAGGCCGCCTAGCGCCGTGTTGATAAGGCTCCGATAATCAGCCCCAGTCCAGCCGTTGCAGCAATACTGGCAATCGGATTTTTCCTGATTGTCGTCTGCGCCTTTTTGCGGCCTTTTGTTCCGGCATCCACCGCATTTTCGCGCGCAGATTTAAACTTGGTTTTTGCATTGGCACTGAGTTCCGATGCACTCGCCTGCGCGTCAGCCTTGACGGATTTGGTCAGCTTTGCCAGATCGTTTTTCAACGTTTGCAAGTCCGACCTAACCGCATCCATTTCTTCAGTATAATTGCCTGTCATTTTATTTGCTCCATTTTTTGTCTACTAAGAAGTCAACAACCGACAGGTTGATTAGTTCCGACCCGAACCGAAATCGCGGATTCATCACGTTCGGTTCAACAGGTCGAGACGCAGGATATTTTGTGGAACCCTTTTCGATATAATGCGTTAGGAGGCCATCATGGAGATACATTTATATGTCACTAGCTGAAAATCTGAAGCCGCATTTGCCTTATCTACGACGCTATGCACGGGCCTTAACCGGCAGCCAGCACAGCGGTGATGCCTTTGTAAAGGCGACGCTTGAGGCGATTATCGCTGATCCGAAATGCATGTCCGGCGACAACGATGTACGAGTTCAACTATACCGGATTTTTTCGCGAATATGGGAAAGCGCGAACGTGAGCCTGAATGAGGACGCCAATAACACCGCGCAGAATCATTTGAACGCCATCCCACCGATCAGCAGGCAGGTGCTGCTGCTGACGGCATTGGAAGGATTTTCTATCAGTGACGTCGCAAAAATCGCGGATGTAGGCGAAAATTCCATAAATGCCCTGCTGGAAGACGCAATCTCGGAAATCGACAGGGAAATCAAATCCGAAGTGCTGATAATCGAGGACGAAGTTTTGATTTCAATGGAATTGCAGCAGATTGTTGCAGGTTTAGGGCATCACGTATGCGGCACCGCGGCGACCCATCAAGGCGCGCTGGATGCTGTTGCAAAAACAAAACCGAGCCTCGTGCTCGCCGACATCCAACTGGCCGATGGAAGTTCGGGAATAGACGCGGTGAAGGATATATTGGACGAAATATCCGTTCCAGTCATTTTCATTACCGCTTTTCCTGAACGCTTGCTCACGGGAGAACGTCCAGAACCGACATTCCTCATTACCAAGCCATTCCAGCCCAATGCCATTCGTGCTGCGATCAGCCAGGCCCTGTTCTTTTCAACCGCTGCCCGCAATGTCTGAAAATTACGGCGCCCCGCTCGCTGCAAGCGGCGTGTACGCCACGCCGGATCGCCAGAAGTGAGCCGATAGAGAACAGCATTGTCGCAGCCGCTTGTCGCGAGCGGGCCGGCGATGATGCTGTTCTTTTAATATTTTCGATAGCCGTCAATACGGGGCTAAGGCGCAATTTTCTCAACCGCGCCGATAATGTTTTCAAGCGCCGTCTCGGTCAAATTATCATGGCCGTGAGATGCAGCGGTGAAGCGCCCCTCTTCCAAAATAGTTTCAAGTGTTTTGCGTGCGCGCGACACCCGGCTCTTCATCGTACCAATCGCACAATTGGCGATTTCGGCCGCTTCTTCATAGGAATAGCCGCCGGCACCCACCAGAATAATGGCTTCCCTTTGGTCATCCGACAATTCCATAAGACCGCGTTGTAAATCCGCGAGATGCAGAGGATCTTGCTGTGACGCCGGTGCCGACAATATCCGTTCCGCTACCAGCTCATCATAATCACCACTGAACTTTTTCCTGCGCATGCTGGAAAAAAAAGTATTCCGCAAAATGACAAACGTCCAAGCGCGCATTGAAGTCCCGGCGATAAACCGGTCCCTGGCTGCCCAAGCTTTTAGCAAAGTATCCTGAACAAGATCATCCGCCATATCGCGGTCGCCACAAAGGCTCCGTCCAAAGGCGCGCAAATGCGGTATAGCCTCCGCCAGCTGCTGCTTGAATTGGGCGGGCTGTAAAGCCTGATTCTTACTCATTGGATTCCGGCCGACGGGGGACCGCGTCGTTGGAGGCAGGATCTTTGGAGGCCGCGTCTTTATCGTCATCGTCTTCCGCATCCATCTGGTCCAAAAGCGCCAGCATGTCGTCCGGAAGAGGTTCGTCCAGAACGCTTAAATACATGTTCTTGAGGCCAAGGCCTAATCTCTGTTGCATGTCTTCCTTGCTTTTCACCGGCATGTCCCTTGACCGCTTTGCCTCATCATCGGTCTCCGATGAATCAGTCTGATTTTTGTTCTGGTTCACAAAACCATGCCTCGTTTTCGTTTGCTCGAAGAATGAACACCCGAGGCTGGCAAAGGTTGCATATAAATTTTTGACAAAAATGTCCAATTGCCGGGAACAATATGCACATCTGCTCGTTTTGATTGACAGGAACAAACTTAAATCAGGAGATTTGGATCATGACCGATACGGTAGAAAAAAAATCCAACTTGAAAATGGAAGGCGAAGGCAGCCGCGAAGGTTCGCGCCGTTTCCAGGAGGCCCAACAGGCATTTGTCGAAACGGGCGATGTAGAAGGCAAGGCGAAAGAGGCCGCGCGCGCGATCGAAGGTGCTGAGGCGGAAGAGCTGGAGGAGGCCAGAAAAGCGTCAGCCAAAGGCCATAGCGCTGCCTGACATACTCGTCGCAGATAAATGAATAGCAAGGGGGGGCGGAATGAAAATCGCTCCCTTTTATTCGGAAGTTATTGGCCCGGCAGCTGGGCACCAAGAGAGCGAAAGCTTTGAAACAAGGCCCTTGTTGTATCAGCAACAGCATTACCGGAAAGGATTTTTGATAGGCCGGTCTGGGCCAATCCTTCCTGCACCGGTAAATATTGACCGGCCATGTCCCACTCGGCGAACTGCCGTTCTGGCGCTTCCCGGTGACTGACAATGGTCAAACCACTATGACGTTCGTCCAGTCCAATGTGATGCAGGCGATCATTTGCAACCGCTCGCTCGCCTTCCAGGCACTGCATGAAATTAGACCCGTTAAACACAAGCAGGCCCGAGATACCCAAACGCTGGTTATTGCGTTGCGAAACCGTCATGATTGCCAGAAAATCCGCCTCGCTCAAACCGGGTTGCGCAGTGCTTACATAAATGAGGGAGGTAATTAATCGGTGGGGCACACAGAACTTTCTCTTGGCGGTGGTTTTCGCAGCCCAGCCGATTATTCAGAAGGATCAATTAGGCAATTATATCATGCCTTGCGCTAACATAAGTTAATTCATCAAGCCATTATTCAACTGGTTGTTGATCGTCCAGTAAATCTGACGAACCATCGTCTGACCGTTCTGAGTCCACCAATTTTTCCACATGGTCCTCGGGAGACACGTCAAAAGCCATTTTTGCAGGCAGTTTTGCTGGCCTCTCGCTTGTCGGCCCGGCTGAGCTCGCTCGACTGACATTGGCGGCTAATTGCGACGGATTACCATCAAAACGCAGCCGGTAAATCGGTTCCGGCAAGGCAAATCCGGACTGTTCCAAGGCATTTTTGGTGACGCGGATCGCCGCCCCCCTTGCCTTGTTAAAATCGCTTTTGCGCTGGTCGATCCAACCGTGGAAGACAATAACTATGTTGGAATCGCCAACTTCTTTGATTTCAGCCGTTGCCTCGGGATCATCCAGAACGAAATCCTGTCCGTTGATTGCCCGCAGTCCGGTTTCGATAGCAGCGGCGGGATCGTCATCGGCATCTACGCCCAATTCAAAACTGAACCGACGCTGGGGATTGCGGGTATAGTTTAATATCTCAGCCTTGAACACGGTTGCGTTGGGAATCCGCAAATGGTTGCCGTCAAGAGTCATTAAAATCGTCGCGCGTGAAGTCAACCGTACGACCCGACCTTCCCGCTCGCCGATCAGCACATGATCATTGGCGCGAAATGGCTGGCGAATACTCAGCATGACGCTCGACATGTAATTGTCGACCGTATCACGCAGAGCGAAGCCTACCGCCAGACCGATCACACCGGCTCCGCCCAGCACCGCGCCAAGCAATGCGGTCGCGTTCAAAATATCCAGGCCGACGAATATCCCGACAGCAATGAAAATGACGCGCACGGACCCCGCAATCAACTCGGCCAAAAATATATTGGGTGTAACACGCTTCCAGAACCCCATGCGGGAGGCAATAAAATGGCCCATCAGACCAATTATTATCGCGACGATAAAAGCGACCGCGATGAGCGGGAGTGCAGACAGAAAATTCTGCAAAGTCACCCCAAATTTATCGACAACCGGTTCGACATTATTGCCTACCGAAAGATCGCGTTCAAATTGGGTTTCGACGGTGACCACACCTGACACGCGCTGCGCAATGGCTTTCGCGCGATCGGCGGATGCCGTGTCAGAAATTGGCCCGGATAGTCCGACAACACCGGCATCGACCGCCACCGCGACGTTCTCGAGGCCATCAATCTCTCGAAAAATTCCGCGCAGGCGATCGGCAATGACATCATCGTCGCTGCTGACCGCCACCGGGTCTATAGCAGGCTCTGCTTCGGCGACCGGTTCAGACAATTGCACTTGAGCTTGGGCAGCATTGCCCCCTGCTATACCCAATGGAGATCCACAAATAGCTGCTGCCAAAATGGCGACAATTAAAAGCCGGCGATACGGGGACATATTTCTCCAATCAGCAATATTCGCATACGCGGGAGCATAGCAAAAGTTCCTGCGACTGGCGAAAATATAGTTGGGAACCGACAGGCAGCTGCGATGTTGGTTGAGCATATTCAACATAAAACGAGGATGATATGACAAATAACCCTTCCACAGACATATTGAACGACATTCTGGAAACCCTCATTGATTCGACGCATGGCTATGAAAAAGCAGCCGAGATTGCGGATCGCGATACCTTCAAGAACTTCTTCTCCCGTCGTGCCGCTGCTCGCCGGGCGATGGCCGCTGCCGTTCGCAAAGAAATAACAGCATATGGTGACGCGCCCGAAAATGACGGCACGATCCTCGCCTCCGCCCATCGCGTTTTCATGAATCTGAGCGCCGCGCTGCAAGACAATGACGAAGCGGCGATCGAAGCGGTTGAAACAGGGGAGGAATATCTTCGCATGAAATTCGACAGAGCTCTTGAGCGAGATGATCTGTCACCATCAGCAAAAACTCTGCTGCGGAACTATCAGGGAGAATTGCGAGCGGACGGCCGCTTGATTGATCACCTCGAAGCTGCGGCTTCCTGAGCGAACTACTAAAATAACATTTTGATATCAGAAAAAGGAAATAGTCATGGAATATGGAATAGTCGGACTGATCATACTGGCACTCGACATCTGGGCGCTGCTTAGCGTGTGGGGAAGTGGATCTACCACCGGCGGCAAGATCATCTGGACCCTGATCATATTGATTCTTCCGGTCATCGGATTGCTGCTCTGGTTCTTTGTCGGGCCAAAAGGCTCAGCGCGGGCTATCTAAGCCCCAAAGCTCCCGAGAGCCGGTTTCGACCATTGCCGGCGGCGAGCCCCGATAGTCATCAAAATCGACTATGGGGCTCGCTTCGGGACCAAGAAGCGCACTGCCACGAAAAGCTATCGGGATATCATCATCGAAAAAAAATCGTCCAACAATGCGCTGGCAAGCGAGCGTACCGAGCTCGCCGAAGATCGCACCGAATGGGCGGAAGACCGCACCATCATGGCCAACGAGCGGACCTTTGCAGGATGGATGCGCACTGGCCTGGCGGCGGTCGGCATTGGGCTGGGCTTCAACGCCCTGTTTGGCAAACTCGAACCGCTTTGGGTGCCAAAGGCGATTGCAACTTTGTTCATGCTGATCGGAATGTTCATTTTCTGGGTGGCGCAGCGCAATGGTTGTGCGGTGCAGGATCGCCTGAATTCGCATCACGCTACCCCCGTCAAACCCCAGAATATGCGGATCATATCCGGCATGATGGCTTCGGGTGCAGTCGCCCTGATTGTCGCTATCTGGACTATGAAATTCGGCAATTGATCAACGAGTTCATCGGCGATCGCAACCTATTGGCTGCTCATCCGTAATTAACAGGAACCCTTTATCAAAGGAAAATAACATGCGTTTCATCATCAGAACCATTGCGGCCGGTGCTATTTCCATTGCGGCCAGAATTATCATCAAGAAAATTCAGGAAAAAGACGAGGCAGATATACCACCTTCGACCTGAACGTCGCCCAACAAAGCTGTCACATCCCTTAGATTATCCCGGCGAATACATCGTCAGCCCTTTTTGGATCAAGGACATCATTGTCAGCCAGCCACGCTTCCACAGCGGTAATATCTGGGGTTTCATATGGTCGCAGCCGGCCATGTGACTGCTCCAGGGTTTCTATGGTAGCGATTAGCGAACCGGTCTCGGCGATTGTTCTCCGTACCTCGCCCTCGTCTCTCCCCAAATGCTCGGCCAGCAGGTCATTCCGGATGCGGGCAATCTCTTCCGCCAAGTTCTTGTGGGGAGCAGCGGATGCATCGAGCGCGACATCACATTCACTGTCGAAGCCAAAGGATCGGTTGTTAAAATTGGACGAGCCGATTCGAATAAACTGGTCATCCACGATCAATATTTTGGCATGCACGTATATCGGTGTGCCCTTCCCGTTAAAGGGATGATACATACGAAACCGGCCATATTTATCCCGCGCTCTGACCGCTTCATATAGGCGCGCGCGCGTTGAATCCATGACTTTGGATTCCAGCCAGCCTTCGGCACTTTGCGGATTGATGACAATAATCTCGGGACCATCTACTTCCGATAGGCGCCGTGCGATGGCCGCGGCGATCCTCGCAGACGCGAAATACTGGCTCTCCGCATATATAAACTGTTTCGCGGCTGCGATCATGTCCAGATATAGATTTTCGATTTCATGGACCGGATGCTGACCATCCATTTCGGGAAATGTCCGGGCAATGGCAATTTGGCAATCGGTAAAATCAGCGTCCAGACCCGCGGGCCAGCAATCGCCATGCGCGGTTACCGGCTTCGGTTCTTTCCCGCCGGCATCCCCCCAATGTTGTTCGGCATATTCGGATAAAGCTCTGGCAACATTCCCCTGCACCACCATTGCCGCGTCATGCCAGGGCCCGGCGTCATGTCCGTCGGGCTGATGCCGGTGACGCTGTTCGTCATCATGTGACCTCGTGTCCCACCGGTTATTGGTAACATCAATACCGCTGCAAAAAGCCGTATCCTCGTCGATAACGATAATTTTCTGATGATGCGCTGCACCAACGGGGTGATGGCCGTCGAGCTTGAAATGAACCCTCGGGTGGAAAAACCAGCGAATGAGTGTGAACAGGCTTTTTGCGCGCAAGAAAGATTTAAGTGCCCCGGTATCCCAGCGCAGAACATAGATATCAAGGTTGCGATTCTTCTTCAGCAACCAGTCAAAATAGGCGCCGACCGCCAACGGGCCTTCGGGTTGCCCGGTTGTGTCGTGCATTTCAACACGTTCATCGAAATCCCATCCCAGCAACATGACCCGCTGGTTCGCTTGCGCCAAGGATTTCCGCACCGCACGAAAATAATTTTCTCCGTCGATAAGTACTGCACATCGGTCTGCGTGCTCCACGCGCCAGCAATTTTCCCCGGGCTTGAATAAAGTCGACATAGTTGCTCAACCTTTCTCGGTGGATAGAGTTCCCCCTACCACAGAAGATAGGTCACCGATCCGCATTTTACGGGTTTCGGATAGATGGGTAACCCTGTCATTCATCAGTCCCTTGGCTCCCATGGCGTCCAACATCCATTGATGATAGTTGATCCAGTTCAACACCGGTTGCAGCAGGGGCCAACCAGGCTCATAATGATGGCAACAGGGCGAGGAGAAATTCAATGGTCGAGTCCTGGGCTTTTCAGAATCAGATCCAGTCGGTGGACGCTACGCTCGACAATGGCATGGATATATGTCTTCGGCGTGTCCGCCATTCCGACCGTGAACGGATCGAAAAGGGCATCAGTGAAATGTCCGACCAGAGCCGCTACCTGCGCTTTTTTTCCGGATCCAAAACGATGCCTCCGTCAGTGGTCGAGCGGCTGGCGAGCGTCGATGGCATCAACCATCTCGCATGGGGAGTGGTCAATATGGATGACGATGATCATCCCGCCATTGCCGCAGCACATGTTTTCCGCGAAGCAGAAAGTAGCGATGCAGGGGAATTCGCGATTGCCGTTCTGGACCCCTATCACGGCCAGGGCGTCGCGCGGATATTGATGATGACGATGTTTCTGGATGCCTATTGCGAAGGGCTTAGGCAGTTGCGGATCGACATCCTGCGCGACAACAAGAAAGCCTCTGGCCTGATCCGCGCAGTCTCTGCCCAGCCCGTGTTTCAAGAAGGGCCAGTTGCGCAATATGGTCTGGTCGTGAAAGACGCGATCTTGGCGCTGCAGAAAATGGATAGGCCAACCGGCATATCAGATATCGTGGCGGCTTTTTCGGCAGACTGAAAACTCCGCCATGCGAGGACCGGCCCGAACAAAAATATCAAAAATCATGCAACCAATTTTGTGGTGTCGGGTTCAATACCATAATCTCTGGGCGATGTCCGAATTCACCTTCGACCCATTGGTTTGCGCCGGAAAATGCGAACCCGACCAGTTGTGTATGTCAGGGCTCGCATTTTCCGGCCAATTGCCACGATCGCTGTAGCTAGGGATAGCGCGGGGTCGAGAAGCAAAGAAACACCGCCAACGGTCGTCACGTTTCGCAGCTGTCTACCACCCGTTGCGATCGGACTTTCAAATCTTCTCTGTCCGGCTTGTGAACAATCACATCCAGCGCCCGGGCCAGAGCATTGCGAGACGCTTCCGATGCAGCGGTGAAAAATATCTCCGGCCATGATTGTGCCAGCGCCAGCAGGCACAGCTGAACACGCTGCTGCACCTCCACCATTCCCGCGCCATCCCGGGCGATCTTGATGAAAAAATCGGTAAACAGGTCACCCACCTCAATCTCGGGGCCATGCACTCTCGAATATTTCGCCTCCTCAGGCTCCGCACTGGCTTCCGCAAAAGCCTCGAAGCAGCGCAGGCCACTATCCAATACCGAAATGGCTGTACCCGGGTCATTGACTGCAGGAGACAAGGCACGAGATGCTATTTCCGATAGCACCACCAGTCCAAATCGGGGGTCCTGATCAAAGCTGCGGTCATGCTCCACCAATATGGCATCGCGAAAGGCCTGAGCGTCGACCCGATCCGCCCCCTCACCGGAAAGATACAATAGGGCGCGAGCGGGATATACCAGCTTTCCGGGATGAATGGTGAGATAGACTGTGACGCCATGCTTTTCAGCGGTTTCATCCAGTAGCCCCATGTCAATGGAAGTCACCAGGCCACTCGCAATGTCACAGCAGATCGGCACCGCCTCCGAAGGTATCTCGATCGGGGGCTGGCCGTTTAAATAGGGGTGTTGGCCATGCCAGCGCAGCGCTTTTGAGGCCGCCAGTTCGACGCGGTCGATCAGGTCATTCATCCTACCAAAAGTCGACAGCTGCTGAATCCAGTTGATCAGCGTCGCCGCGATCAGGACAATCACCACGATTGTGGCGAAGAAAAGGACGATCCGGCCGCGATCATCATAATAGCCTGCCGACAGCCCGATAATGCCGACAATGCTGAACAGGAATGTACCAAGAAAGGTCGACAGGGCGTTTTGCGACCGATCATCGGCGAGCATGAGAGTGATGGTGCGGGGTGTCGCAGTGCTGGTCGCTGAACCATAAGCCGACACCATGATGGAGACCGAAAATGCAATGACCGCCAACATGCTGGATGCCAATATCGTCAATATTTCACCGACCGAGCCGCTGGCGATTTCGAGATCCGCTTCATATGGCATCAAGGGACCAATCCACTCCGCTGCCGCCGCTGCGGCGATCGCCGCCACGCTGAAAAGCATCGCCCGAAACCAGATTTTCTCCGGCAAACGCGAAATATATTTCTTCACTGCCAAAATCATAGGTCGCTCTTTCTTAGCTGCATGGCCGATCCCCACTCGCAAATCCGCAGCATCTTGCACCCTGTCAGCGCTCTATATGCAATGCTCGACATTGCACGACGTTAGCGAGTTTTTGACACGCCTGCCAGCGCGTCTTCCAGCATTGTGGAAAGCAAGGGAAGCCGATGGATGACCGCAAAAAATCCCATCATGATGTTACGCGCCAGGGGAGGCCAGTGTCGCAAGTGGCAATATCGGAGCGCGGCGGCCATGAATGATGCGATCGGCACATGAAAGGCTTGATCCAGAAAAACCGAAGTGACAGACGGGCATATTGATTGGACATCAATTGGCACTAGGCAATGATGTTATTGATTATGCTATCAGGACAACAGGACAGGAAAAAATATGGTCAGCATGAAGACAGTAACGGCGATGGCAGCTTTGTCAGTTTTGACAGCAAGCTGTTCGGCTAATGGTTCGGAATCCACTGAATCGGTGCCCAGCAAAACCGAAGCGGGCCAGTCCGAAGTCGCGCCGCAGCCAGGCGATAATGGACCGCCAGCCGCCGCCGATGTCACGACATTGGACGGTGTCAGCTATGCCAGCCTGACCGGTGACGCCGCAGCCGGCAAGTCGGCCTTTATCCAGTGTCGCACATGCCATGTTACAGATCCCGGGATGAACCGCACCGGTCCATCGCTGGCCGGTATTGTCGGCCGCAAAGCCGGTTCGGTCGCGGGCTTCAAATATAGCGAAGCCAATGCCAATAGCGGTATCACCTGGACGGAAGAAAAATTATTCCAGTTTTTAGAGAAACCCCAGCGCGTAATTCCGAAAACCAAGATGATTTTCGCTGGTATGCCGGACGCACAGAAACGCGCGGATGTGATTGCTTATCTGAAAAATCCTGACTGATTGAAAGACTGTCGCTGCGATCATCTCGGGTGTCCGGGTGCAACGCGGAACAACTGTCGAAAAAATCAAGCTTTCCAGCATCCGGCAAGATGGTCGTCGGTCATCCCGATCGCCTGCATATAGGCATAGATAATAGTGCTGCCGACAAAACTCATGCCCCGTTTCTTGAGTGTTTTGGAGATGGCATCACTGATCGGAGACGTGCTCGCCATGTCAGAGAAATGGTGGGGCCGATGGATCGGCGGCGGGCCATCCAGATGATTCCACAGCCAGACGTCAAAACTGCCAAACTCTCTCTGAATATCGAGAAAGGCGCGTGCATTCTTGCGAACCGAGAATATCTTCAACCGGTTACGGATTATGCCAGCATCGTCCCGCAGCGCTTCCAGTTCATCATCGCCCATCGCAGCGCAATGTTCGATATCAAATCCGTGAAAGGCGCGGCGATAGCCCTCGCGCTTTCGCAGCACGGTTTCCCAACTCAGGCCTGCTTGCGCGCCTTCGAGGATCAAATTCTCGAACAGCAACCGATCATCATGAACCGGCACACCCCATTCCTGGTCATGATAATCCCCATAAAACTCCTTGCCTGCCTGTCCCCCGAAGCACCGGCGTTTTCCGTCTGAGCCAATCACTGTCATGTAACTCGACTAGCCACTTCGACTGAATCCGACAATTTTATTCGGCTGGCTGGACTTCCGGTATGGGGCCTCGATCCGGGCCCCACCAGCCAATACGGCGCTTGCCCCAGATTATAACGCGCGGGATTGGCGCGTTACGGTCCATCCATTGGGCATAATCCTTATAGGCGGGATCGCTCAGCAGATGTTTTTCCTCGGTCTTCGCGCGCCAATAATAGACCCCGCTGACCGCCGCCATCAGCACCGTATTGCGGACAAAATCGGTGATGCTGCCCGAAGTCACCAGAAACGGCATGCTTGCCAGCCACCAATAAGCATTTTTCGCGACATAGGCGGGATGCTTGGTCCAGCTATAGGGCCCGTGAGTCAATATCCCGCGATGGGTGAGATTGGAAAAGCGCAGGCCGAAGGCAACCGTCGCCCAAGCATATATGGCGGTCAGGAAAACCAGTATACCACCCCATATCCAGAGGATGGTCGTCTGACCGTCGAACCAGTAAGTCCAGTCGGCGATGTTGACATGATAGTTGAGCGGGCCATTATCGCTCATCAATATGAAAGGCGGATAGCATATCAGCGCTGCGACCCAACCCGCCAGATAGGGGTTTGCGGTCCGAATATGGGCATCAAGGGGTTTCATCGTCAACAGATATCCAACCGTTGCAAACTGGACATCGACCACGAACATCGCGATGATCAGGCCCCGCGCGATCGCCACCGGATTGTCGACAATTTCGCTGATATCAAGCCGGACCAGTTCACCGAATCCGCCCGGTACAATAGAAAGCATGAAGGCGAGGAAAAAGCCTTTTACCGCCCAGGCGCGCAGATGATGATAAATTTGTTCACGATCAAATTCCCTCCTCCTGCCGATCAGCAGCTGGCCAAAATGCCAGGCCCCGTCACGCGGTTCGATAGTATATCGATCCATGAACAGGACATAGGGAATCGACATAACGAAGAGCCAGGGCGCGGCATTTTCCATCAGTTGCATCGAAAACAGATATTGTCCTGTCCAATACCAGCGCCCAACACAGTAGAGGATTGCGATAATGCCCCACGTCGTCCAGAGGCCAGCCAGCTTTACCAGACTGACGTCGAATGTCTCTTTGAGTGATTTCGGACGCTGCCAGTCGATCCCGGTCGATGGCCGCAAATGCACCTTGTCCATCAATAGCGACCAGATCACCATTGGCGTCGCACAAGCCAAGCAGGCCGCGAGAGCGGAATAAGGGCCGTCCATACCATATTGCCGGGCGATCAGCACCCACGACGCCAGCCCGATCAGCCCCGCCATGCCCACACCATGAGAAACGGCGGACAGCGGGCGCGGATCATCGCTTCTGGATTTTCGTCCAAACATAGAGCTGCTTTAACCAATAATGGTAAGCAAGCGGTGAACAGGACAATTCATCGTCGAAATCCTTGGATTTGCCTGGAATTATTGCCTCGGCTCCCCTATATTCCGGGAAAGGCGGATGGGAATAGATTGATGATAATACACGGGAATGTCATAAAAAATATTGGACTTCCGCTCGCGGTTGCGGCTCTGATGGTCGCTTGTACCAACGGAGATGAAGCTCCGGCAACGGGCGGCGGTTCCGAAGAGATGCAAACGCTAACCGATATTTCTCCGGTCGATCGCAAGCCGTTTGAAACAACCGAAATCGCCAGTTTTGATGAACCTTGGGCAATGACGTTCCTTCCGGATGGCCGGATGCTGGTCAGCGAGAAAGGCGGCAAGTTGCAGCTGGTTGATGCCAAGGGGCAGAAAATCGAAATCAGCGGCGTGCCCGAGGTGGATTATGGTGGTCAGGGTGGTTTGGGCGACGTCGTGCTCGCGCCCGATTTCGCAAGCAGCAATATCGTTTATCTGAGTTGGGTCGAAGCCGGGGAGAAAGATACCCGCGGTGCCGTGGTGGGCCGGGCCAAGCTTGATCTGGCTGGCCAAAAGCCATCGCTGAAAAACCTCAAAACCATCTGGACACAAAATCCGAAAGTGATCGGCAGAGGTCATTTTTCACACCGCATCGCCTTTTCCCCCGATGGTCAATATCTCTTCATTGGTTCGGGCGAACGGCAGAAATTCGACCCTGCACAGGATATGGCGGCCAATCTCGGCAAGATTGTGAGGCTTTATCCGGACGGGACCATTCCGAAGGACAATCCGTTTGTGGATCAGGAGGGCGCGCTTCCCGAAATCTGGTCACTCGGCCATCGAAACATATTGGGCCTCGCCTTTGATGGCAAAGGACGCATGTGGAACCAGGAAATGGGGCCCCGCGACGGCGATGAACTGAATCTGGTCCAGCGGGGTGCCAATTATGGCTATCCGATCGTGTCGGAAGGCGACCATTATGACGGCAAGAAAATCCCCAATCATAACACGCATTCGGAATTCGAAGCGCCAAAAGTGGCCTGGGTCCCGACAATCGCCCCCAGCGGCTTGATTTTCTATTCCGGCGGTCTGTTTCCCGCGTGGCAGGGCAGCGCGTTTATCGGCGGTCTGGCCAGCCAGTCACTGATCCGTGTCACCTTCGACGGAGATAGCGCCAAGGAGGCCGACCGTTTCCTGATGGAAAATCGCATCCGTGAAGTAGAACAGGGCCCGGATGGCGCCATCTATGTTCTGGAAGATGGCGAAGGCGGCCGGATGCTTAAACTGACGCCTGCCAATTAGGACCTGTTCCGATATAATTATTGCGAAGCGGCGGTTGTCGTTCCGGACAAGTCGCTCAGAAACTGGCGGACCCGCTTGGCGTTAACGCCAAGATCATGAACCCCGACCCGGCTGACCGAACGCATATCGATGATGCTGGCTGCGCCATTTTCTGCCGCCCGGGCACGAATGACAACATCATTTTTAAGCCGGAATAATGACACTGTATCGGTCGCTTCGAGATTGCCGGCGGCGGGATCAACGCTGGCGATATCCCAGCCCCGATCTTCTGCCAGACGTTTGGCTTTTTCGATCACGACAGCCACCGGCTGATCAATCCGGACCGAACGGATGTCGGGATAGGCGTCCTGATGCTCGGTCGCCCAGCGCTGCCGCGGATTCATGCCCCGCATATCGCCATCATCCACGCCAGGTATATTGTCCCAATTGTCGGGGCGCAGGGTCAGTGCGGTAAATTGCGGCGGATCGGCAAGGTCGGTGGTAATATCATGGATCGCTGGAAGGGTTATATATGCCACCCCATAAGGCAGCAGATAACCCAGAAAGCCAAGCGTTGCGAGCACGCCCAGACCAAGGAGAGGCCAACGTGTCTTGCGCCCTTTGCGCCGATGAAGAATGATTACACCGACCGCCAGAACGAGCGCAGCAAGGGCGGTTAATATAATCCATGGCAAAGCGGCCAGACCCGCCTGCCAGCCCCAAAGTCCGAGTCCGCTACCCCCTGCGGCAATAATATAGGCGATTGGCGCGCCCAGCCCCAGCAGCAGGATCAGCCAGCCATTGGGATCGCGGCGCAGCGACGTGAGCTTTTGCGCCTTCGCTTTCGCGGGTGTCGGCGGCCTTTCGGCAATGGGTGGCTCGGTTGCCTGATTCTGGTCCGTCACGCGCAAACTCCCTTAACAGATCAATCTTTTAGCTCTCACTGCGTCATCATGCAAATGCAACCTATACGGCTCGACTTTTAGCACGAACCGGAGTAGCGCGCGCTTTTCCCGTTATATGAGACCACCGACTTGACCAGCATCATTCCTCTAGCCGAAATCGATCCGCAACTTGTTGAGGCTTTGCTCGACGCCGCCTTTGGCAAGGACCGGCACGACCGCACCGCCTATAAATTGCGCGAAGGCATGGACATGCTCGAAGGCCTGTCACTCGCCGCCGTGGATCAGGAAAAACACGAACTGCTTGGATCGATCCAATGCTGGCCCATCGCGCTGACCGACGAAAAAGGCCAGATGCACCCGATGATCATGGTCGGACCGGTTGCCGTCTATCCCGATTTTCAGCGCGAGGGCATCGGCCGTGCGATGATGACCGCCCTGCTGGCCGAAATCCAGCCTGATGACCCATTGCCACTGGTGATGATCGGGGACCCTGAATATTATGGACGGTTCTTCGGGTTCACAGCCGAAGGAACCGGAGGATGGACATTGCCAGGACCATGGGAGCCCTCACGTTTACTTGTGCGAACCGGCACCGACAATCCGTTACCCGCGACTGGCCGTCTCGGTCCCTGGACAAGATAGCGCGGCCAGGGCTTTACAGAAATGACGCCGGGCAATAGGCCATTTCCATGCCCTATACGCCGCCACCCGAATTTGCCTCCCTTTCCCTTGCGGAAATTGCCGAGCTGGCTGCTGCGCAGAAGCTGCCCCCCGTCGACCAATGGGAACCGCAGGAAACTGGCGACAGCGAGATGCGGATCGCGGCGGATGGCAGCTGGTATCATCAGGGTGATCCGATCAACCGTCCGGCAATGGTGCGCGCTTTTTCGACCATTTTGCGCCGGGAAGAAGACGGCAGCTTTGCGCTGGTCACCCCTTACCAGAAGCTGAGCATTATCGTGGACGACGCGCCTTTTGTCGCGGTGGAAGTGGAAAGCGAAGGCACCGGCAAGAAACGCACGCTCGCTTTTCGACTGAATACCGATCATCTGGTGGTCGCCGATGCCGACCATCAACTACGCTTTGGTGCCGACAAGCCGCAACCCTATCTGCATGTACGCCGTGGTCTGGAAGCGGTTCTCGCCCGGCCGGTCTATTATCAGCTTGTGGAAATGGCGCTGGAAGAAGAAGGTAATCCCGTCGGGATATGGTCCCAGGGGACTTTTTTCCCGATGGAGGCCACGTCATGACCCTGCGCGACCGACTCGAAAAGGCACTGGTGCAAGGCCATGAAAATGACCTCGACCATCTGCTCTATAACGAGCGCGACCATATCGACGATCTCAAGGCGCTGCGCGACGCCGCGGTGCTGATCGCTGTGACCGATCGCTCCGACCCGGGCGTAATTTTCGTCCAGCGGCCACAGCATATGCGCAACCATCCCGGGCAGGTTGCCTTCCCCGGCGGCAAGATTGATCCAGGCGACAAGGACCCCATTGATGCGGCGCTGCGCGAAGCGCATGAGGAAGTCGCGCTGGAACGCGGTCATGTCGACATCATCGGTCTGACCGACAGTTTCCAGTCGGGCAGCGGCTATAATATTCAGCCGGTGCTCAGCGTTATTCCGCCCGACCTGCCCTTTGTGCCCGACCCTTCGGAAGTGGAAAGCTGGTTTGAGGCACCGCTCGATTTTCTGCTCGATCCGAAAAACCGCACCATCCACGAAGGGATATGGAACGGTCGCAAACGGCATTATTACGAGATGTACTGGCAGGATTATCGCATCTGGGGGATTACCGCGGGGATATTGAACAATCTTGGAAAGAGGCTGGGCTGGACACCATGAAAATGCCGCCGGCAGACTGGACAGAAAGACGCGGCCTGGCGGCTCTGATCACCGCTCTTGGTGGCGAGGCGCGCTATGTCGGCGGGGCCGTACGCGACACTTTGCTGGGGCGCGAAGTCAAGGACGTCGACATCGCCACGCCATTGTTGCCCGAGGATGTGATGGAACGGCTCACGGCAGCGTCGATCAAGGTCATCCCCACTGGCATCGCGCATGGCACGGTTACCGCCATACTGCCCGATGGGCCAATCGAGATCACGACGCTTCGCCGCGATGTTTCCACCGATGGGCGCCGTGCAACGGTCGCGTTCAGCGATGACTGGCAGGAGGATGCCGCACGCAGGGATTTCACGATCAATGCGCTGTTCGCCGATCCGCAAACGCTGGAGATTTTTGATTATTTCGGAGGGCTCGATGATCTGAAGAAGCTGCGCATCCGCTTCATTGGCTCGGCGGCGGAACGGATTGCCGAGGACCATCTGAGAATCATGCGCTATTTCCGTTTTCTCGCGCGCTTCGGGCAGCAGCAGGTTGAGGACGAGGCCTATGATGCCTGCACCGCAGCCGCGGCAAAACTGGAAACACTATCCCGCGAGCGGGTGGCCGATGAACTGCTGAAACTGCTCGGAACTGACGATCCGGGATTTGCCGTGAAGCAGATGTTGAACGCTGGTGTATTTGAACATGTCGTCGACGAGATTGACAAGGATTCCGGAGAATTGTTCCACAGGCTCATTGGGCGTGAGCAGCAACTGCACGTAACGCCTGTTGCTGTCCGGCGATTGGTGGCCCTACTGCCCAAGGATGCAGAAAAAGCGAACCAGATCGCCAAGAATCTAAAACTCTCCAAAAAAATGCAAAAGGCGATTGGCGAGCGGCTTTTACCGACAGGCGGCGCTATCCGCGCATTCGCCTATCGCACCAGCGTCGACACCGCCCGCGATGTCGCGCTGCTGTTCGCGGAGGACGCAGACCTGTCTGGCTGTCTCGCACAGCTTGCGGACTGGCAACCGCCGGTTTTTCCGATCACTGGCGGCGACTTGATCGAACGGGGCTTGAAACCGGGCCCGATTGTTGCACAAACTCTGGCGAAAATAGAGGCAGTATGGATTGCCGAAGGCTTCCCCAGCGACCAGTGGGTCAAAAAACATCTTGATGATCTGGACCGGACGCTTTTGCAATGAATCGGGCGGCGAGAAGTGATATAATGAATATATGTGATGGGAAATATATTCCGGACAGCCGCCAACAAAGGAGATACTGAAGATGACTGATAATGCAGGGCAAAAGGATTTGGTCGCGTTAATCGCATCTCCGCGCAGCGATGAACCCACCCATTGCACTGCAGCGGATTATGACCGGATGTATCAGCAAAGCATTACCGATCCGGACGGTTTCTGGTCTGGCCAGGCCGAGCGTCTGGACTGGCAGAAGGCGCCCACCAAAATCTCCAACTGGTCCTATGATCCGGTCTCCATCAA
>NZ_JBLWTY010000006.1:0-137192 GCF_048269915.1 Parasphingorhabdus sp. | reverse complement strand
GTCGATGAAGGCGTGCGGCGCGCCTATCTCCATCCGGAGAACAAGCTGCGCGCCTCGATCCTCGCCGATCCCGCCTTCACCCGCCGCAATACCAAGGATAACACGCCCAGCGTTCTGCACGTCGAAATGGTGCCGGGCGACAAGGTGTCGATCGATGTCGCGGCCAAGGGCGGTGGGTCGGAAAACAAGTCCAAGTTCAAGATGATGAACCCGAGCGACAATATCGTCGACTGGGTGCTGGAAATGGTCCCGCTAATGGGCGCCGGCTGGTGCCCGCCCGGCATGCTCGGCATCGGTATCGGCGGGACAGCGGAGCGCGCCGTGCTGCTTGCCAAGCAGAGCCTGATGGACCCTATCGATATGGGCCAGCTGAAAGAACGTGGTCCGCGCAATGATATTGAGGAACTGCGGATCGAGATTTTCGACAAGGTCAATGCACTGGGTATCGGCGCACAAGGATTGGGCGGTCTGTCGACCATCCTCGATGTCAAGATCAACGACTGGCCCTGCCATGCGGCGGGCAAGCCGGTAGCGATGATCCCCAATTGCGCCGCCACGCGCCACGCGCATTTCACTCTGGATGGCAGCGGCCCGGCCTATCTCGAGGCGCCGAAGCTCGACGAATGGCCGGATGTCAACTGGGCACCGTCATCGGAAGCGAAGCGGGTGCAGCTTGATACGCTGACACCGGCAGAGGTGCAAAGCTGGAAACATGGTGACCGGCTGCTGCTCAACGGCAAGATGCTGACCGGCCGCGACGCCGCGCACAAACGGATAAAGGACATGCTTGATGCAGGCGAACAGCTACCGGTCGAGTTCAAGGGCCGGGTGATCTATTATGTCGGCCCGGTCGATCCGGTCGGCGAGGAAGTGGTAGGCCCGGCCGGTCCGACGACGGCCACCCGCATGGACAAGTTCACCGACATGATGCTGGAACAGGGTCTGCTCGCGATGGTCGGCAAGGCCGAACGCGGACTGGACACGGTCGGATCGATTGAAAAACATAAGAGCGCCTATCTGATGGCCGTCGGCGGCAGCGCCTATCTGGTGTCGCGGGCGATCAAGGGTTCCAAAGTCGTCGGCTTTGAAGATCTCGGCATGGAAGCAATTTACGAGTTTGAAGTGCAGGACATGCCGGTGACGGTCGCCGTCGACGCTGACGGCCAAAGCGTCCACCATCTCGCACCACTGGTCTGGCAGGAAAAAATCAGGAAGGAAGGATTGCTGGAGGGAGCATAATCCAGATCAGTGCAACCTTTTTGCGTGTAATCTATTGATCAGATTGCTCCGCAGCGGAGCTTATCTGTAGAGGATTCCAATATGTTCACGCAGCTCAACCCGCCCATACCGCTCACTGTTATTGGCAAGGGCGATGGCATGGCTTTCGCAGTGATCGACTATGGCGCAGAGCATAATCTGCTCTGGGTCACGGCGATTGATGCAACCGGTGAAATATGGTGTGCGCCCAATCCAAAAGTCCGGATGCATAAGAACTGGAGCATGGGCCGTGCAGGACCAGCGATATCCGGCGAAGGCCCGGGCACCATGCCGGATTTGAAAGCTATCTAGCAGTCCGCATCCCTCCGGCCCATTGCTGCACATAGTTCCGCCTGTTCCGCATCGGAAGTTTATTAACCTCGCGAATGACAATGGCGTCAAATGGGCTTATATTGATGGCATGTATATTATTGTCATCTTCCTGTGCGGTATCGGCAATTTCGCGATGCACCGGGCCATGCTCGAAAGCAATCATCCGCTGATTGCCGAGGCACGGGGTAATTTCCGGAAAATGCTCGGCCCCTATGGCAGCTATATACTGGAGTTTTTCATGCTCGCCGCAGCCATGATTTTCGCCAATATGGGCATGCTCAGCGCTGTGATATTCTATTTCGTCTACACGCTCGCCAATTGTGCGGCCGCCTGGGTGCTTTTTTCAAACAAGCATTGAGATAGAGTGGCTTAACATCAAAGTCGCGCCACGCCGTTTGTCCGACTACGAATGTAGTTTATCGAAAGTCGGTATCGGGTGCAACCAATCGGGCATAGCAGCGTCCCATCCAGAACGGATCGTTAGGGGGGTATCTTGCGCAAAAGAAAACGGATTTTAAGCGGCATTGCGATCGGAGCAATGATCGCATCGACTCTATTCCCTATCGCAGCACAAGCGCAGACAGCAGGCATTTCTTCCCTGGAACCCCGCATAGAAAGCGGACGGCAAATCTATGAAGCTGCCCAATTTACCCGATTCAATCCCCGCACGGCGCTGGACATGGTGCAGCAGGTTCCCGGCTTCATCATCGACACCGGAGACGACAGCCAACGCGGCCTGGGTCAGGCCGACGAGAATGTCCTGATCAATGGCGCGCGTATCTCGGGCAAGAATAATGATGCCTTCACTTTTCTCGGCAGGATTTCCGCCGCCAATGTCGTGCGGATCGAAATCGTCGACGGCGCGATGCTCAGCATCTCCGGTCTTTCCGGACAGGTGCTCAATCTCGTGACCAATGCCGATGAAGCGGCAGGGATTAGCGGCAATTTCAAATGGCAGCCGCGATGGCGGCGCTCGGGCAATAACTGGTTCGCCGGAGAAGCGTCAATCAGTGCCAAGCTCGGCAAGGGCGATTTAACGTTGTCGCTGGAAAATGATGCCGCGCGCAATGGCGTAGAGGGGCCGGAACAGGTCACCGACCGCTTTGGCAATTTGCTGTTCGAACGCGACGAGGTCGCCCGCTATCGCCAGGATAGCCCCAAGTTGAGCGGTTCCTACAGCCGCGCCGGCGAAGGCGGCTCGGTGTTCAATGCCAACGCCGCCTATCAGCTTTTCCGTCGCCGGGAAACGGTCGCCACCGATCGCACGCAAATCGGTCAGCCCGATATTTTCGAATATTATTCCAGCCGCGAGAATGAATGGAACGCGGAATTTAGCACGGACTATGAATTTGCCTTCGGTGGCGGACGGATGAAAATCATCGGCCTGCAGCGCTTCGAACATAGTCCGGTCAGCGATTTTTTTGGCCAGACATTTACCGACGGTATCACCCCGCCGAACGGCAGCCGGTTTGACCGGGTGACAGATGAGGGCGAGTCGATCTTGCGGGCCGAATATGGTTGGAAGACTTCGGGCGGAACCGACTGGGGCGTCAGCCTGGAAGGCGCCTATAATTTTCTCGACAATGAAGGCGCGCTGGCGGTGCTCGATGCTCAAGGCATATTCCAGCCGGTCGCGCTGACCAACGCCAATAGCAAAGTCACCGAATATCGAGGCGAAATCGTCGGCTCTTATGGACGTCCGCTGTCAGAGAAGCTGACTCTTCAGGCAACATTGGGCGGCGAATATAGCAAGATCAGCCAGAGCGGTGCGGCTGGCCAGAGCCGGTCTTTCATTCGTCCGAAAGGGTCTGTCTCGCTGGCCTGGAAGCCACAAGCGGGGCTCGATGTCAGCCTGAAGGTCGAACGCTCGGTCGGCCAGCTCAATTTCTTTGATTTCGTCGAATCGGTCGATGTCGCGCAGAATAATGGCAATGCCGGCAATCCAGCGCTCGTGCCACCGCAAAGCTGGCGGACAGAGCTGGAAGCAACCCAGAACTTGGGGCCGTGGGGATCCCTGACTGTCAATATCTATGGCGAAAAATTCAGCGATATCGTCGACTCCATCCCGATCACGGCAACCACCGAAGCTCGCGGCAATCTGGATAGCGCAACCAGCTACGGGGTCGAAATGGTCACCAGCATCCTGCTCGACCCGATCGGCTGGACGGGGGCCAAGCTCGATGTTGAGGGCGAGGTCCGCAAAAGTTCTCTGCGCGATCCTTTGACAGGCATTTTTCGGCGGATCGGTGATGACAAGATATTTACCTATGAAGCCACTTTGCGCCACGATATTCCAGGCAGTAATTGGGCATGGGGCGCGGGGGTCGAGGATTTCCGCTATTCGGATTTTCTGCGTCTGGACCAGATCAACCGCTTCCGTACGGGGGCAGCCTATAGCTGGTTATTTGTCGAACATAAAAATGTGATGGGGCTGACGGTACAAGCCAATCTGGGAAACCTGTTCGGGCGCCGCGAGAATTTCACTCGTACGGTCTATGCAAACAGGCGCAACGGCCCCATTGCCTTTATCGAGGATCGCAGCCGCCAGTTCGGGCTTATTTACCGGTTGACCGTAAGCGGCAGTTTCTAACATGCGGCCCGATTGAACGCTTTAGCCGGATAGACATTCTTCGCGGGTATCCCTACATCCTGCCCCATGCCACCCGACTATAGCACCCAGGGTCAGATCGACCCGCCGATGATCCCTACGCTGAAGCGTTTCCTGCCCTATCTCTGGCCCAGCGACCAGCCGGCCCTGCGGCTCAGGATTGTGATTGCGGGCCTGCTGGTGCTGTGCGCCAAGGCGGCGATCCTGTCGATGCCCTTTGCCTACAAGGCTGTGGTCGACGGCATGTCCGGCGACAGCCCGAACAGCGAACTGACCGTTTTGCTCGCGCTCGTCGCCGCCTACGGTCTGGCACGCTTCGGTCAGGTGATGTTCGACAATCTGCGCAATATCGTGTTCGAGAAAGTTGGCCAGCAGGCAGCAAGACGCCTGGCGACCAATGTCTTCACCCATTTGCACAGCCTCTCGCTGCGTTTTCATCTCGGTCGGCGCACCGGCGAGGTGACCAAGATTATCGAACGTGGCACCAAGAGCATCGACGTTATGCTCTATTTCCTGCTGTTCAATATCGCGCCGACAATCGTCGAACTGATCGCGGTGCTGGTCATTTTCCAGGTCAAGTTCGGTTTCGGACTGGTCGCGGCGACGATCGCGATGGTGGCGATCTATATCACCTTCACCCGCAAGGTGACCGACTGGCGCAACGCTTTGCGGGCCAAGATGAATGATATGGACACCAGGGTAATCGGCCGCTCGGTCGATGCCCTGCTGAACTATGAAACGGTCAAATATTTCACCGCCGAGCGCCGCGAGGCCGAGCGCTATGACAAGGCGATGCAGGACTGGGCCGCCGCTGCAGTCAAGTCGGAAAATTCGCTCGGCCTGCTCAATATCGGCCAGTCGGTGATCACCAATCTGACGATGATCGGCGCGATGGCGTTCAGCGTCTATGGCTGGAAACAGGGCGATTTGACGGTCGGCGATCTGGTGCTGGTCAACGCGCTGCTGATGCAGCTGTTCCGGCCACTCGACCTGCTCGGCATGGTCTATCGCACCATCCGCCAGGGGCTGGTCGACATGGACGCGATGTTCAAGCTGATCGACACCGAACAGGAGATATATGACAAGCCGGGAGCGAAGGCGCTGCAGGTATCCGATGGCAGCGTGCGTTTTGAAAATGTTGTGTTCGGCTACGATACAGACCGCCAGATCCTGCACGGCCTGGACTTTGAAGTGCCGCCCGACGGAACGCTGGCGATTGTCGGGCCGTCCGGTGCCGGTAAATCGACGATCGCACGCTTGCTGTTCCGTTTCTATGATCCGCAAGCGGGGCGGATTTTGATCGACGGGCAGAATATTGCTGACGTCACCCAGCACAGTCTGCGCGGCGCGATCGGCATCGTGCCGCAGGACAGCGTGCTGTTCAACGACAGTATCGGCTATAATATCGGCTATGGCCGCGAAGGAGCTACCCAGGCCGAGATCGAGGAAGCGGCGCGCGGGGCGGCGCTGGACGGCTTTATCGCCAAGCTGCCTGATGGCTATGACACGCAGGTGGGCGAGCGTGGATTGAAATTATCCGGCGGCGAGAAGCAGCGCGTGGCGATTGCCCGCACCTTGCTCAAAAATCCGCCGATGCTGATCCTCGATGAGGCCACCTCGGCGCTCGACAGCCGCACCGAGGATGAAATCCAGGCGACACTCGCCAAGATTTCGGAACGGCGCACGACGCTGATCATTGCGCACCGGCTCTCGACGATCACCCACGCTGACGAGATCATCGTCCTCAACGAAGGCCGCATAGCCGAACGGGGAAGCCACCGGCAATTGCTGGTCAAGCGCGGGCTCTATGCGGACATGTGGAAGCGGCAGGCGGAAGATCAGAAGGAACCGGCCTAGAATGCTGGCCCCATATCCTGTGCGAAGCACATTTTCGGCCATTCGCATTTTTTCCGGTTTCGTATTTGTCAGCGTCTGGCTAGGGATTGGAATATGACCGCTGCCCTGCTCCCGCTCCTCAAATCCACCTTCGGCTTTACCGAATTTCGCGGTGTTCAGGATCAGGTTCTGGATCGCGTGATGGCGCGGCAGAACACGCTGGCGGTGATGCCCACCGGCTCCGGCAAGTCGCTCTGCTACCAGCTGCCTGCTCTGGCCCACACCGGCACGACCATCGTGATATCCCCGCTGATCGCGCTGATGCATGACCAGTTGCGCAGCGCCGAAGCGGTCGGGATACGGGCTGCCACCCTCACTTCTGCCGACGACAACCGCGCGGAGACTATTGCGCGCTTGAAAGCCGGTGAACTGGACCTGCTCTACGCCGCGCCGGAACGGGCATCGCAGCCGCATTTTCGCGAATTGCTCGAACAGGCCGATATTGCGCTGTTCGCGATCGACGAAGCCCATTGCGTATCGGAATGGGGCCATGATTTCCGCCCCGACTATCGCCTGCTCCGGCCGCTGCTCGACCATTTTGGTGCGGTACCGCGCCTGGCACTCACCGCCACCGCCGACGCCCACACACGCGAGGATATTCTCGTGCAGCTGGGAATCGAGCCGGATGGTCTGATCCTCGCCGGTTTTGACCGCCCCAATATCCGCTACAGCATCAGCCCTCGGACCGGGCTGGCGCGGCAGATCGGAGATCTGGTCGAACGGACGCCGGGACCGGGGATCGTCTATGCCCAGACCCGGGCAGCAACCGAGAGAATGGCCGACCGGATTGCCAGTACCGGGCGTAGCGCGCGCGCCTATCACGCTGGCCTGCCGCCGGAAGTGCGGCAGAAGAACCAGCATGATTTTGTCGCGTCCGAAGATATGGTGATGGTCGCGACCATCGCTTTCGGCATGGGCATCGACAAGCCGGACGTGCGCTTTGTCGCGCATGCCGGCCTGCCAAAATCAATCGAGGCTTATTATCAGGAAACCGGTCGCGCCGGCCGCGATGGCGATCCGGCGGAGGCCCATATGTTCTGGGGTGCCGATGATTTCGCCAAAGCGCGTCAGCGGCTCGGCGAGATCGACCAGAATCGGCTGGACAGCGAACGCAGGCGGCTCGCCGCATTGGGCGGCCTGGTCGAATCCGCCGGGTGCCGCCGCGCGGTACTGCTCCGCCATTTCGGCGAAAATCCGCCAGCCCAGTGCGGCAATTGCGACAATTGCCTGAATGCCCCGGCAACCCGCAACGTAACCGAACTGGCACGCAAATTCCTGTCTGCCGTCTATCGCACGGGACAGAGTTTTGGCGTCACCCATCTTGAAGCGGTGCTGACCGGACGGCAGGACGAAAAAATCCTGTCGCGTGGGCACGACAAGCTTTCGGTCTTCGATATTGTCGGGGATGAAGAGGCCGCGCTGATCAAGCCGGTATCCCGGTCGCTTCTGCTGCGGGACGCACTGCGCAATACCGATCATGGCGGCCTGATGTTCGGTCCCGAAGCGCGGGCGATTCTGAAGGGCGAGGAAGAAGTCGCGATTGTCGAACCGCCCAAGCGCGCATCGCGCAAGCGGCGCGGCGGAAGTGCTTCTCCCAATCCATTTGGCGACCCCCTGTTCGAAGCCTTGCGCAAGAAGCGGATGGAATTGGCCAAGGAATTGGGCGTACCGCCTTATGTAATTTTTCATGACAGCGTTTTGCGTGATATGACCGGTTTCAAACCACGCAGCCTTTCGGCACTCGGCGAACTGCCCGGTATTGGCGCAGCGAAGCTGGAGAAACACGGCGATGCGTTTCTGGCGGTCATTCGTGAAGTCGCGGAAGCCCAACAGGAAAGCGCATGAAATTCCTATCAACAATGCTATCACTGGCCCTGGTCGGCTGCAGTGCGGCGACAGCAACCGATATGTCCGTTTCGACAGAGGAGACCCGTAACATGTTCCGCAAAATCAATGATATGATCAGTGTATCACCGCAAATCACACTCGACGATGTCGCTTCAGCCAAGGCTGAGGGCGTCACACTGATCATTAACAATCGTCCCGATGGCGAGGATCCGTCAGCCCCACAAAGCGCTGACATCGAAGCGGCTGCCCGAGCAGCGGGCATGAAATATATGTCCATTCCCATCACCCACAGCGGTTTTTCCGGGCCACAGGTCGATGCCATGATCGCTGCCCTTGCTGAAGGTGACAAGACGCTCGCCTATTGTCGTTCCGGCACCCGCTCCACCCTGCTCTGGTCCCTGGCCCAGGCGAAACAGGGCGTCGCACCGGACGAAATCGCCCGACTCGCGGGCAATGCCGGCTATGACATCACGCCGGTGCGCGCGATGGTCGATGCGCTGGCTGGCGGGAATTGATCGCAGCATCTGGACAGCCACTTACATTCGTGTAAGTAGACCCGATCATGGAGAATCTACCATCACCAACCGACTGGGCCGTGCCGTTTTTTATCATAACGGTCGCTATGGAATGGTGGTGGAGCCGCAAAAACAAGAACATCCGCTACGAGACCAAAGATGCTTTTACCTCGCTGGCGCTGGGCACCGGCAGTGTGGTTGCTGGCCTGTTGACCGGCGGAATCGTTCTGGCGCTCAGCCTGTGGGCTTACCAATATAGAATTTTCGATATCGAGATCAGTTGGCCCAACGCCCTGTGGCTCGTGCCGCTGGCGTTTGTCCTCGATGATCTGGCTTATTACTGGTTCCACCGAACGGCTCACCGGGTCCGGTGGTTCTGGGCGGCCCATGTCACCCATCACAGCAGCCAGCACTATAATCTCACCACTGCGCTGCGACAGACCTGGACCGGGTTTTTGGCCATCAGCTTCATCTTTCGGCTGCCACTGTTTTTCCTCGGCTTCCCACCGGCGCTGATATTCTTCCTCGTGGGGCTGAATCTGATTTACCAATATTGGATTCATACCGAAGCGATCGACCGGATGCCGCGCTGGTTCGAGGCGGTGATGAACACGCCATCGCACCACCGCGTTCATCATGCGACCAACCCGCGCTATCTCGACACTAATTATGCCGGTGTTTTCATCATCTGGGACAAGATATTCGGAACCTATGAACCGGAAACCGATGCCGAAAACATCCAATATGGCATCGTCAAAAATCTCGATAATTTCAATATTTTTTGGGCTGCCTTTCATGAATGGGTCGGCATTGCGAAGGATTTGTGGAGCGCCCCGTGGCGCTATAAAATCAACTATTTGATAAAACCGCCCGGGTGGAGCCATGACGGCTCCCGGGAAAGCAGTGAGACCTTAAAGGCGCGCTGGGCAGAGCAGGAGAGAGCAACATGGCAGAATATGACATCATCGTCATCGGCGGCGGCTCCGCCGGCAGCGCCGTCGCAGGACGGCTGAGCGAAGACGGAAAACGGACCGTCTGCCTGATCGAGGCGGGCGGGCGAAATAACAATTTCCTCGTCAAGACACCCGGGATGATGCCGTTCCTGCTGAAAAATGCCAATTGGCGGTTTGATACCGTGCCGCAGAAAGGCCTGAACGGGCGTACCGGCTATCAGCCACGCGGTCGCGGCCTTGGTGGATCGAGTGCGATCAACGCAATGATCTATATCCGCGGCAACAAGTGGGATTATGACAATTGGGCGGCTCTCGGCTGCACTGGCTGGTCCTATGATGATATCCTGCCCTATTTCAAAAAATCCGAAAGCAACGAACGCGGCGGCAATGATTATCATGGCGGCGACGGGCCGCTGTCTGTTTCCGATCAGAAATGGCCCAATCCGGGGAGCCTCGCCTTCGTGGAAGCGGCGCGCAATTTGCAGCTTCCGATCCTCGATGATTTCAATGGCGAGAAGCAGGAAGGCATGGGCATCTATCAAGTGACCCAGAAAGGCGGCGAACGCTGGACTGCGGCGCGCGCCTATGTTGAACCGGCCCGTTCCCGCCCCAATCTGACGATCCGGACAAAATCTCTGGTCGAAAAGTTGATCGTGAAAGACGGCCGCGTCACCGGCGTGCAGATCAAACGCGGTTTTGGGCGCGAGACAATCCATGCCCGCGGCGCCGTAATATTGTCCGCCGGCGCTTTCGGATCACCCCATATTCTGCAACTTTCCGGCATCGGACCGGCGGCGCATCTGAAGGACAAGGGCGTGGAAGTCACCCTCGACAAACCTGAAGTCGGTGCGAACCTGAAAGATCATATCGACTTTGTTTCCGGCTATCAGACCGAGTCAAAAGAGCTGATCGGCGATTCACTCGAAGGCACCACCCGCATGGCCAAGGCGATTTTGGAACACCGGATGAAACGCACCGGCATCATGACCACACCTTATGCCGAAGCGGGCGGGTTCTGGAGCAGCGGCCCCGAGGTCCCTGCCCCCGATATCCAGTATCACTTCGTGCCGGCGGTGCTCGAGGATCATGGCCGCGAGAAGGTCAAGGGCCACGGCTTCAGCTGTCATGCCTGCGTCCTGCGACCGTACAGCAAGGGCACAGTCCGGCTGAACAACGATGATCCAAAAGCATCACCGGCCATTGACCCGAATTTTCTCGATGACGACCGGGATATTGCGACCCTGAGGAAGGGCGTTCGCCATATGAAAAGGATATTGGAAACTCCGCCGCTGACCCAATATTCCCCGACGGACCGGCATCCGATCGACATCGACAATGACACCGAACTGGACGCGCTGATCCGGAACCGCGCCGATACCGTCTATCACCCCGTCGGCACCTGCCGGATGGGTCCCGACGATGCAGCAGTTGTCGATCCACGATTGAAATTCCGGGGTCTGGACGGTCTCTATATCGCTGATGCCTCAATCATGCCGGAAATCATCAGCGGCAACACCAACGCACCGAGCATTGTGATTGGTGAACGGGCGGCGGAATTTATCAAGGCCGATATGGGAGGCTGAGCAATATCTCGGGCGGCGATCACCCGGCCTGGAGCCACTGGATGGACAGCGAAAGCAGGATGATCGCAATGGTGAACAGAAATAGCCATACGGATATGGCAAGCACGAAGGCCCCTGATACCCCGTCCTGCTGTGTGACAAAAATCCGGTCCGCCAGCGGCATTTTGCCACTTGCCAGCGACAGCAACATCGCAACCGCCATGGTCACGACGAGCCCGATCAGATTCCACCACATCCAGAAAAGCTGCGGATGAAATTGCCAGCAATAAAGGTTGAGAAGAACGCCCGATAGAAAACCGATATTCGTGCTCAAGACGGTGCGGCGCTTCCACAGGATAGCGATCAGAAAGACGCCCATCACCGGCCCGTAAAGCGCCGAACCCAATTTGTTGACTGCCTCGATAACGGTGGCGGCAATATCCCCTGCATAGGCCGAGAAAACCAGAATCAGCCCGCCCCAGACCAGCGCCATCAGGCGCGCAACGAAGACTTCCTGCCTTTTGCTATGCGCCCTGATCCCGAAGCTGGCCATATCCTCCATCGTCACCGCCGAAAGCGAATTTACGGCCGAGCTGAGCGTTGACATGGCCGCCGACATGATCGCCACCAGCAGCAGACCGATCACCCCGTGGGGCAGATATTCCAGTATGAACAAGGGCATCAGATAGTCCGGATGGCTGTCCGGAATTTGCATCAACAATTCACTGTTGCTCGCTGCGACAACACCGATTGCCAGGCCCGTCAGACAATAGAGCAAAGCGATCGGAAAGCGCAGCAACGCATTTGCCATGAGCAATTTGCGAATGTCGCCCAGGCTCTTTGCGGACAAGGATCTTTGCGCCTGTGTCTGGTCGCAGGCATAATAGGAAACATAGAGAACAAAGCCGCCAAACAGCATCGGGAGCAGCGCAAATTCATCGGTGACCAGTCCGGCGTAACTCCAGTCCACCACACGAAGCCGCTGGGGATCGATGCCGGACCAGAATGGTTCAATGCCGCCGACCGTCGCAATCGCGAAGATCAGGCAAGTCAACAGGCCGATAACGATCAACACCATCTGGATCGCGTCGGCATAAACCACCGCCCTGATCCCGCCAAGGAAGGAATAGATGATCGTGATGATGCTGATAACCAGTACCGACTGGATAAATGCTATGCCGAGAACCGCATGGATAATCAGGCCGGTCGCATAGACCATGATTCCGGTACCGAAAGCGCGGACGATCTGGAATGAAAAGCTGATGGCGAAGCGCGTCGAGCGGCCGATCCGCTGTTCCAGAAAATCGTAAATACTGACCACTCCGGACCGATAGAGCGCCGGCATGATCACGAACATGACCAGCAGCATCGCCAGCGGCAGCGCAAATTCAAAGGTCAGCCATTTCAACCCGCCCCCCTCCCTCAGACCGACAAATGCAGGGGCCGATATGAAGCTGATCGCTGACAATTGGGTGGCCATTGCGGACAGGGCCAGGGGAAACCAGGCGATGGCCTTGTTCCCCAGAAAATAGTCGCCTTCATCAGCTTGCCTGCTCAGGAAAATCCCGAAAGCCAGCATCGCGGCGAGGTAGATGATGATAACGGAATAGTCCAAACCGTTCATAGGTTCACCTTATGACGTCACGCCGATTATTTCCGTTCGAAAAAAAAGGCCGGGATGTTTTCACATCACCGGCCATAAAGTTGTTTGTTCGCAGGAGGAACAAGGTGAGGCGCCGACCCGAGTTTTGGGAGGAGAGAGTCGGCGCCAAACTGGTTAGCCTTTGGCAAACTCCGGATAGGCTTCGACGCCCACTTCGGAGATATCCATCCCGAGCATTTCCTGCTCTTCGCTTGGACGGACACCAAGGGTGAATTTCAGCGCGTACCAGATGATCGAGCTGGTGATCAGCACGAATACACCGGTTGCAATAACACCTGTCAGCTGCGCCGTGAACGGCACCTCGGTGTTGGTGAATGGAACGATCAACGTGCCCCAGATACCGGCCAGAAGGTGAACCGGAATAGCGCCGACAACATCGTCAATCTTCAGCTTGTCGAGCAGGGGAACCGCGAAGACCACGATCGCGCCGCCGATACCACCGATCAACAGGGCGGAAGGCACCGTCGGGGTCAGAGGCTCTGCCGTGATCGACACGAGACCGGCCAGTGCACCGTTGAGCGCCATGGTGACGTCGATCTTCTTGTACAGCAGTTGCGTCAGGATGATCGCCACGACCACACCGCCAGCAGCAGCCATATTGGTGTTCACGAAGATTTTGGAAACGTCGCTGACGTCGCCAATCGTGCCCATAGCAAGCTGCGATGCGCCGTTGAAGCCGAACCAGCCGAGCCACAGGATGAACGTACCCAGTGTCGCAAGCGGAATGCTGGAACCGGGCATGACCGTGATCTTGCCATCGATATAGCGTCCCATCCGGGGACCGATGATCAGTGCACCGGCGAGCGCCGCCCAGCCACCGGTCGAGTGGACCAGAGTGGAACCGGCAAAGTCACTGAAGCCCATTGCGTCGAGCCAGCCTGCACCCCATTCCCAGCTAACGATCACGGGATAGATGAACCCGGTCAGCACGAAGACGAAGAGGAAGAAAGGAATGACCTTCACACGCTCTGCAACGGTGCCGGAAACAATCGACGCCGTGGTGGCACAGAAGACCATCTGGAAGAACCAGTCGGAAGCCACCGAATAGCCGGTGTCGACATCCGCCTCGCCCACGCCCTGCATCGCATAGGGGAAGTCGGCGATGCCAAAATAGCCCCCTTCGAAACCGGGATAGGCAATCGAGTAGCCGATGAACCAGAACATGATACCAGCGATCGAATAGAGTCCGATATTCTTCAGACATTGCATCGACACGTTCTTGGACCGCACGAGGCCGGCTTCCAGCATGGCAAAGCCGGCGGCCATCCACATGACAAGAAACCCGCCGAGCAGGAACAGCAAGGTGTTGAAAATATAGGCTGTATTGGCGCTGGGATCGGCCACTTCAGCCGCCTCCTGCGCCAGCGCGGGAGCGGCCGCAGCCATCAACGCCAGCCCTGCGGAAATCGTCAAAAATTTTCTCATTATCATGCTTCCCCGATTAAATTGCTGTGTCGCCGGTTTCCCCAGTGCGAATACGCACCGCGTCTTCCAGACCAAGAGTGAATATCTTGCCGTCGCCGATCGACTCCGTTCCGGCGGCAGTTTGAATGGCCTCGACAGCTTGCGCTGCAACATCGCTGCTGCAGGCAACTTCGATTTTCAGCTTCGGAACCATGTTGGTGGTATATTCCGCGCCGCGATAGACTTCCGTCTGGCCCTTTTGCCGGCCAAAGCCCTTGACTTCGGTTACGGTCATGCCGGTCACGCCGACACCGGTCAGCGCTTCACGAACATCGTCAAGCTTGAACGGTTTGATTATGGCTATGATAAATTTCATTACGCCCCCTGTTGTTGTTACCGGGGGACTCTCAGCAAGGGTCGTGCCAGAATCGCAAGCCTATGGATTCTTAGGGTTTTCTGAAATTTCTGAATCTTAACGGCGAGTAAATTTTGTGCATTGCAATGTAGCTGCACAAAATTTAGGCAGACTGCTCGGCCAGTTTCGCCATAATTGCCGGGATCATCTTTTCAGTCTCGCGGCGCCCGATATCGATCAGTTCGTCTGCGCGGAAAAAATTCTGTATGTCGATATGGCCCACCGGGGGCGACATCGCGAAATCCGGGGGGTCGAGCGCGAGGGAGTAGCGACCGAGATTGCGCAGCGAGAGGCCGACGGATGCCTTGATAATAGCGATGCTATTGGGTTCCTTGCTGCTGCCTTCGGCAATTCCCGCCGCGATAGAGCGATTGATAAAGTCATCCTGCAGGTTGACCGACAGGCACAAAGCGGCGGGTGCGAGGTCCCGGACCGGTGCAACCGGCACCGGCAAGGCGGCACCCCCGTCGACGAGCAGACGGCCTTCATGCTGCACCGGCTTGAATATACCAGGCAGCGACATGGATGCACGGATCGCCGGCACCAGCTTGCCCGACTTCATTACAATCGTTTCACCGGAGCGCAGGTCAGCGGCGATCGCCGCGACCGGATATGGCAGGTCTTCAAAACTGAGATGTCCCAGTTCGGCCTCCAGCTCTTTTTCAATATTGCGCGCGCCCATAACCGCGCCGCGCTTGAAATGGGGGTCCATGAACCGCAGCATGTTGCGGAAATTGACGTTGCGGGCCATGTCCTCCAGATAGTCCATCTTGCCTGCGGCATGACTGGCCCCGGTAATCGCCCCGATCGAGGTACCGGCGACAGCCGCAATTTCCAGCGGCGAATCCTCAATGGCGCGCAACACACCAATATGGGTCCAGCCGAGTCCGGCTCCCCCGCCCAGCGCGAGCGCGATTTTCCCGGCACCGCCGTCTTTGGCCATCATAATGTAACATCCTCCGCCAATATTGCTTTTGCGTCCGCCAGATCCTCTGCCAGCACCATCACGCGAGCGGGCAGCGCGATACCCGCGCCTTCGACAATATTCACGTTGCTATCAAAACAGACCGCGCCAATCCCGGCTGATTCCAGCCGTCCGCGGATGATTTCAGCTTCCACGCCGTGCATATGGCGGGACAGTTCCACCAGGCTCATGAGCGACTATCCACCAAAATAGCGGTCCGTCGCGCGGGTTGGCAGGCCGTCGATACTCTTCACCCGGCCCGCGGTCTTTTTCATCCATGCTTCCGGATCGGCCTGCCGATGATATTTGACCAAAGTCTCGCGCTCGGCTTTCAGTTCCATCTGCGGTACGCCCCAACCACAACTGGTCTGAACATTATCCACCGCAATGTCGAATATCTGGCGCGTCCCTGGCAGGATATCGAAATGTGCCGCCAGTTCCTCCCAGTCCTCATCCTGCGGCAAAACCGGTTTTCCGGTTCCATAGAGCCGCATGATCAGCGCCGGATTGGCAAAATTGTTGAACATGATAGTGATCCGGCCGTCGGCGACCAGATGAGCATGGGTTTCGTTGCCCGACCCCCCGAGGTCGAGATAGGCAACGCGATTGGGGCCGAGCACCCGGAAAGCGTCATAGCCTTTGGGTGAGAGATTGATCCGGCTGTCTGCCGCTGCCGTTGCGACAAAAAAGATCGGCTGCCTGGCAATGAAGGCGATATGATCGTCGTTCAAGGCATCAAAAAACTCAGACATGGCAAACTCCGGTCAGTAAAATGGGCCGCCGAAAAATAGTCTCCACAGCACTACCAATATCCAGTGGATCACAACAACCGGCCACAGCGACTTCGAGACAATCCGGATATGGGTCAATATAATACCCAGTATGAACGTAGCAAATAGAAATGAGGGCTGCAGATATATTGCCGCCCATGGAGGCTCGAAGGTCAGCGCTAGGAATGGGTGCCAGAGCATGAATAAAAAGGCCGAAAGCCAGCTACCCCAGCGCTGCGAAAATGCCGCAAGCCAAGACAGCAGCACACCGCGAAAGATAAACTCTATAAGGAAAGCGGGGACAAAAAACAGGATGGCGACGGTGATCAGGTGCGACTGGATATTGCCAACCGGGTCAAAATGGAGCCATTCCCCCAGATAGCCAAGCAACGAAATAATCGCCGCTGCCGGGACGGCAACGCCAACGGCCGCTTTCCAGCGACCGGCATCTGGCCAGATTTTCAATGCCCGCCCAGTCTGCTTCACCGCCCTGACCAACATAGCGCCTACCAGCTAGCCCCGGCATCAACAGCCGCTTGCTCGCCCGGCCTCATGGCGCGCCCGAGAACCCTATTGCGATGAGGAAAACGACCAAATTTCGCAATGACATCGTGATGTTCATTGGCAAATTCCTCATTGGCGCCAAGCTTCGTGAACAGGGTGACAGATCTGTTTTGCAGATGGAGGTCCTCGGCATGCATGAACGGCATATAGAGAAAAGGCCGCTGTTCTTCGGTCAGTTGCTGATCAAGCTCCAGCTCCACCGCCCTCTCTGCTATCTGCTGCGCCAGATGATCGGTGGAATAGGCATCGGCGCCGTCGCGAAACATATTACGCGGGAACTGGTCGAAGAGGATGACGGCGGCCAACGCGGTTTCCGGCGAAGCAAGAAAATCTCCGGCGGTTTTCGATTTCTGCTCTTCCCAGAGTTCCAGGAAACGCTCCCTGATCTGATCGTCGGTCGCATCTTTCTTGGTCCACCAGTCCTTGGGATCAAGCTCCTGAAACCAGAAGGACAATATTTCGGCAGGCCAGTTCAACGGAAAAGTCCTTTGGTCGGGAAGCCAGCGATGGCAGAGCGCGCCAACGTCAAGCCGTCCCCCCGACGGTCAGACCTTCGACCAGCAAGGTCGGCTGCCCGACACCTGCTGGCACCGACTGTCCACCCTTGCCGCACATGCCGATGCCTTCATCAAGCGCCATGTCATTGCCGATACCGGTCACCTTGGTCAGCACCGTCGGGCCGTCGCCGATCAGCGTCGCGCCCTTGATCGGCGCGCCCAGCTTGCCATTTTCGATCTTGTAGGCCTCGGTGCAGGAAAAGACGAACTTGCCAGAAACGATATCTACCTGCCCGCCGCCGAAACTCTTGGCATAAATGCCATTTTTAACCCGGCTCATCAGCTCGTCCGGATCATCCTTGCCGCCACGCATGAACGTATTGGTCATCCGCGGCATCGGCGCATGGGCATAGCTTTCGCGGCGCCCGTTACCGGTCGCCGGCACACCCATCAGCCGCGCGTTCAAGCGATCCTGCATATAGCATTTCAATATGCCATCCTCGATCAGGACATTTTCCTGCGTCGGTGTGCCTTCGTCATCAATACTCAGCGATCCGCGGCGTTCCTTGATCGAACCATCGTCAACTACGGTGACTCCGGGCGCAGCCACGCGCTGGCCGATCTTGCCGGAAAAGGCGCTGGTGCCCTTGCGGTTGAAATCGCCTTCGAGGCCATGGCCGATCGCTTCGTGGAGAATGATACCGGGCCAGCCGGGGCCGAGCAGGACGGTCTGTTCGCCCGCCGGCGCGTCCACGCTCTCGAGATTGACCAGAGCCTGCGCCAAGGCTTCATCGACCGCGCGGTTCCAGCGCGCCTCTTCGAACAACTGGTCATAGAGGTAACGGCCGCCCATGCCGAAACTGCCGGACTCGCGGCGACCATTTTGTTCCGCGACGATCGAGACATTGAGCCGCACCAGAGGGCGCACATCTGTGGCAACAAAACCATCGGGGCGAACAATCTCGACAACGCTCCAGCTGCCCGACAGGCCGACGGAAACCTGCGAAACGCGGGGGTCTCGGGCACGGGCCGCCGCATCAATCTGCTGACAGAGCGCGACTTTCTTCGCGAACGGAATAGCTTCCAGCGGATTGGCTTCGCCGTAGAGATGCCGGTTGCTGCCGCGCGGTGGTGGAGCTTTCTCGCCCTTGGCCGGATCGAGCAGTTGCAGCGTTTGCGCGGCGCGGCGGATTGCCGCCTCGCTAATTTCGTTGCTATGCGAAAAGCCGGTCATCTCGCCCGACACACCGCGCAGACCAAAACCGCTGTCGGTGCTGTAATCGGCGGTTTTCAGACGGCCATCGTCGAAGCCGAAACTCTCCACCGCACTATATTGCAGATAGAGTTCACCATCATCACAAGCGGACAGACTCTTGGAAACAAGCGCTTTGGCGCGTTCCGGATCAAGGCCATCGGGACGGTAGAGAAAGGAGCGGGGATCAAGATTTTCTATCATCCCATCTATATAGAAATATATCGGGAGCCTTGCACCCCCTATGTCGGATTATTCTTCGGGGTGCGCCTGCGAAGCGTCTGCGGGACCGCCGATCAAAACGAATCGCCGATCACAATAGCCGCAGTCGACATAGCCTTTTTCATCAATCTCGAGCCAGACACGCGGATGGCCGAGGGCTGCGCCCCCTGGTATATCGGTGGCACCATCGCAAGCATTGCGTTTTTTGGCTGTTCTGACAATTTCCGGAGCGTCAATCATATAGGCGCGATTAGCAACGGATTGATCGCTGCGCAATCCTGCAAATATCACTAAAGGTTTATCCGGATCGAAAAACCATCACGATATTTCCCAGCCGCTGATGGCCACGAAGCTGAAGAGTGTCGCCGTTGTCAGGGCAAGCAGAATATAGCGCAGCAAAGCCTTTGATTGTCTCCGTCAAGATGGTTATGCGAAACCCATGACCAATGCAGCTATTTCGATCCAAAATCTCTCGAAAACCTATGCCGGCGGCAAACAGGCGCTGGATGATGTCAGTTTTGACGTGCCACGCGGTTCAATCTTCGGGCTTTTGGGCCCCAATGGCGCGGGCAAGTCGACACTGATCAACATATTGTCGGGCATGGTGCGCAAGACCAGCGGCAGCGCCAGCATCTGGGGCTTTGATACCGATGACAGCCCGCGCAATGCCAAAGCTTCGATCGGTATCGTGCCGCAGGAAATTATTTTCGATCCCTTTTTCACGCCTTCGGAAGCGCTTGAGGTTCAGGCCGGGCTCTATGGCGTACCGAAAGCAAAACGCCGGACCATGGAACTGCTCCGCGCCGTGCATCTGGAAGACAAGGCAGACGCCTATGCCCGAACCTTGTCGGGCGGGATGAAACGCAGGCTGCTCGTCGCCAAGGCGATGGTTCACTCGCCTCCCATTCTGGTGCTGGACGAACCGACCGCCGGCGTCGATATCGACCTGCGGCAACAGCTTTGGGAATATGTTGTGGAGCTCAACAAAGCCGGGGTCACTATCGTTCTGACAACCCATTATCTCGAGGAAGCGGAAAATCTCTGCGATCGGATCGCCATCATCAATCACGGCAAGCTGATCGCCAACAAACCGACATCGGAGCTGGTCGATATGGCGCGCGAAAAACTGGTCGAGCTAACGCTGGATCGCGACCTTTCGGAGGAATCGGATGCCGTGTCCCTGGCCAATGACCTGTTCGAGAAAGCCGAGATCATCGGGCCGCGCACGGTGGCGGTCACCTACAACAAGGACCGCACCAACGCCGGCGGCGTGATGGCCGCGATCCAGGAACGCGGCTATGCGATCGTCGATGTCACCACCAGGGAAGCGGATCTCGAGGATGTGTTTCTCAACCTCACCCGCGCCAAAGCGGCATGAACCATGATGTAATTATTGTCGGGTCCGGTGCCGCCGGGCTGAGCGCCGCGATCACCCTGGCCCGCACCCACAAGGTGCTGGTGCTGGCCAAGGGGGAACTGACCGGTGGCTCCACCGCCTGGGCGCAGGGCGGGATCGCAGCCGTACTCGACGCGGGCGATACGTTTGAAAATCATATCAACGACACGATGGTCGCGGGCGCCGGCCTGAACCGCCGCGAAACCGTCGAATTTGTGGTAGAAAATGCACCAGCCGCGATTGAACGGCTGGAGGATATGGGCGTACCCTTCAACAAGGAGGCGGAAGTCCTGCACCTCACCCGCGAGGGCGGGCATAGTCACCGGCGCATCGTCCATGTTGATGATGCAACCGGCTGGGCTGTGCAGGAAGCACTACAGAATACCGCTGCGGCCCACCCGAATATCACTTTGCGCCCGCATATGGTGGCGATCGACCTGATCGTCGACCGCCATGCGGAAACCCCGACCGGTGCCAAGAATGTCTGGGGCGTTTACGCGCTGAACAATGCGACCGGCCGCGTCGAGACGCTGACTTCGCGCGCGACGATCATGGCCAGCGGCGGCGCCGGACGGACCTATCTCTTCTCGACAGCCCCGCGCGGCGCGACCGGCGACGGCATCGCCATGGCCTGGCGCGCGGGCGCGCGGGTCTCCAATATGGAGATGATGCAGTTCCATCCGACCTGCCTCTATAATCTCGAGGTCAAGAATTTCCTGATCACCGAGGCGGTGCGGGGCGAAGGCGGACACCTGAAGCTACCCGCCGATGCAGGCGACGAAGCCGGCGACCGCTTCATGCAGCGCTTCGATCCCGGACGCATGGAACTGGCCCCGCGCGATATTGTCGCGCGCGCCAATGATCACGAGATCAAGCGGCTCGGACTGGACTATGTCGATCTCGACATCTCCCACCGCGATCCGGAATTTGTGAAGGGCCATTTCCCGAATATTTATGATAAACTGATCGGGCTGGGCATCGACATGACCAAGGGACCGATCCCGGTGGTGCCGGCGCAGCATTATACCTGCGGCGGGATATTGATTGATCTCGCGGGTCGCACCGACCTGCCTGGCCTCTATGCCGCGGGTGAAGCCAGCGAGAGCGGCCTGCACGGCGCCAACCGGCTGGCCTCCAACAGCCTGCTCGAATGTTTCGTCTTCGGCGACGCCGCCGCCCGGGACATCGCCGAACATTGGGAGGATATGCCTGTTCCGCCGCCGATCCGCCCCTGGGATGAAAGCCGCGTCACCGACAGCGACGAGGAAGTGGTGATCAAGCAGACCTGGACCGAAATTCGCCGTTTCATGTGGAATTATGTCGGCATCGTCCGCACCACCAAACGCCTCGAACGCGCCCAGCACCGCATCGACCTGCTGCGCGGCGAAGTGCAGGAATATTACGGCAATTTCCGCGTGACCCAGGATCTGATCGAGCTGCGCAACCTGATCGAGGTGGCGGATCTGATCGTGAAGTCAGCCTTGGCAAGGAAGGAAAGCCGGGGGTTGCATTATATTACCGACTATCCGGATTTGTTGCCAGAGGCGGTGGATACGATTTTGGTGCCTTAGGAATCTCCAGTCACGCCAATATACAATGATGTCGCGATATTGATGGTCGGATAAGACCTTGGCTGGGACAATCATTCAATAGTCGCGATTTTGCTTCTCATATGATTGAGTCCATGTGCAGACAGGGTTCCCATTGCAATTGCAATAATGTCTGCCCCGAAATCCATCCAGTCTGCATCACGCCCGAAGCCCATTACCAGTTGCAGTAGTTCAATGCTTCCTCCGAAGACCATCAACATAACGAAGAGGATGACCACGTTAACGCGGGGCCACAGAATTCGGGCCATCAGAGAAAGTATGAAAAATGCGAGAATGTGATTGAGTTTGTCATCGGCAAAGACGGTAGGTGCATCTTCGGCGGGCATGGTCGATATGACAAGGATAACACCGAGCAATAGCCAGAAAAATATACGAACGATGTTTTGGCTACTCATCTGCTTCCCTTAATGGGCTGAATATTGCCTCTGCGTTAATGGGATACAGACACCGGCGACCACCTGAGTGGATAGATGATATAGCAATGCTATTTGTCGACCGGGGTCTCCGACTTTTTCTCGATACCAAGATATATCCATGATCTCTATTTCTCATCCAGCAGTTGATCTTCTCTCAAATGATTCAAGTGTCGTGAATATCCCTTAAAACCACCTGTGCTTAGCAGATATGAAAAACCTTATCATTCTGTTGTGCGTCTAACCGATCCAACCACTTTTTCACTCGTCTTGTGCTTCTGCAGATCTCTGGGATCAAACCACACCGGCTTCAGCTTCTTGTCGACAAACAGCTGCATCTGGTCGGTATAATGCGGCGAGTCCGGTCGCGTGGTGGCAGCGCCGAAGGGCTGGATCGAACGCGAGTGGACCTTGCCGTCCTTCGCCCATTCCATGAACATGATGAAACTGTCGCCGTGGCGCACCGATAGCCGCCCGTCCTCATCGACATCCCACAGGGTCGACGCGCGGATCGTGTCATTGCCGCCATCAACCGGCAGATCCACGTCACCCTGCCGCATCCGCAGCACCTCCAGCATCGGCGGATCAATCCTGCCGAAATATTGCGTCAGATGGTCAACCGTTTCGGTCAATATCTGTTTTGGGTCGGGCGTTTTGCCGCGGTTATAATGGGCCTTGTTAGCTGGACGCAGGACCATCAGCGCGAGCGCATCGGCAGCGCCCTTGCCATCGAGATTCCAGTCCCACTGGGCCAGCAATTGCTGCGCCTTGAGCAGTTTCGCGCTGTCCTTCAGGTTGAGCGCGGCAATCCTGTCCAGCCAGTCCTTGGCATAGCCCGCCTTTTCGTAGCCCGTATCATATTTTATTTTCCACAATTCCCCATCGGTCAACTTGCCATCGGCAATAGCCTTTTCCAGTAACGCTATAGACCGGCGCGAGCGGTTGGTCTGGTCATTCTCAACGCCCAGCAGGGGTGAGAAATTGTCCGGGTTCAATTCGTCTCCCGGTCCGGCAGCTACATAGGGGGTATTATTGGCGTTCATGACATAGCCCGATGCCGGGTTGACCAAGGCGGGCACGCGCGTGAACGGCAAGGTTTTTTGCCACAAGGCCTTCGGACTATTTCCGGGCAGTAGCGAGCGCCAGTCATAACCCTCGGGCCGGTCAGGGAACATTGCGTTATAATAGAGCCCGATATTGCCCTGGGCATCGGCATAGATGAAATTGGTCGCGGGAACGCCCTGCCCTGCCATCGCCGCCTGCCATTCGTCGAAATTGGACGCCTTGTTGATCCGGTAATATTGGGTCAGCATGTCGAGCTCGTCGATACCGGCATAGCGGAGCGCATAGGCACCGCTGTCGTTCATGATCACCGGGCCATGAATGGAGCGATAAGCGACCTGCGGATAAGGAATGACAAAGGGACCAAATTTGATTTTGAGCCAGACGCGCTTCTTTTCGAGCGGCTTCCATTCGCCGTCAAAGCGATACGCGTCTTTCGTTTCGTTCAGCGTGAGCTTGTAGATGTCGATCAGATCGGGGCGATTGACGGTGTTGGTCCAGCCGAGATATTTATTATGCCCGAGAAACGGAAAAGGCGATCCCGGGAAATTGGCTCCGGCAAAATCCCAGCCCTCGTCGCTGTGCACGACCAGCTCGTACCAGGCAACATTGCCGCGCAAAGGCTGGTGTGAGTTGGAGATCAGGCGCGTCTTGCCCTCTGGCGACAGTTCCGGTGCAATGGCGTAGGCATTGGAGCCATTTTCGTCCGGATCGGGACCGACCGGCGTGACGGACTGGCCATCGATTATTTTTTCCGGGCTGAGCGGATGGATGGATTTTTTTGCCCGCTCATCGGACAGCCGCGGACCGCCTTCGCGCGGCAAATCCCTGTTCTCGACCAGCGCTTCGATCGGATTGTTCAAGCCGAAGAAAAATGGCGAGCGCAACACAAACCCGGCGGCAATATCCTGGCCATTGACCGGGAATAATTTGGTTAGCTTGATCTCTTCAGGATGCTCACCGGCATAGGCGTTGAGCCCTGACGCATAGCCGTCGAGCAGGGAACGGACGTCCTGCGGGAGATCATCATATTTGCGTGTCACGGTTCCGCGCACGTCTAGCAAAGCGGCAATATAGTCGATTGGTGCGCTTTCCGTACCATTGAGCGTGGCCATTCGCCCCCGCGTCATCGCAGTCACTTCCTGCAGCGTCGAAAAATCGTCTTCGGCATGGGCATAGGCCACACCATAAGCGACATCTGCGTCAGTCTTGCCAAAAATATGCGGCACACCAAATTCATCACGGACGATACGGGCTTCATAGGCCTGTTTCGTGGGAGCGGCGGCTTCTTCGATGCTCAACGGCTCCCATATGGCAAGGCCAACAGCCGTCAGGACCAGAGTGATCAGCAATCCGATGCCGAGCCGCTTAAGTGTTTTCACGTATTTTTCCCTCCCGGAACGCAACATAGACTGCCTATACTTTTACTCTTGCAAGCGCTTACCATATAAAATCCGAGGAAAAAGTGCTCAATGCGGTTGTGTTGCACGTTTGCAACACCATATTGCGATTAAGTTATTGAGATTGAACAGGACGAACCTATGAACCTTGAGAAATTCACCGACCGGGCCAAAGGCTTTTTGCAATCCGCACAGACCGTTGCCATCCGGATGAGTCATCAGCAGATCACGGCTGCCCACCTTGCCAAGGCGCTGCTCGAGGATGATCAGGGCATGGCTGCCGGATTGATCACCAAGGCCGGCGGCGATGCCAAGCAAGCCCATCAGGACATTGACGCTGCGCTCGGCAAGATTGCCGCAGTTTCTGGCAGCGGAGCACAGCAAACTCCTGGGTTGAACAATGACGCGGTGCGCGTGCTCGATCAGGCCGAACAGATCGCCGAAAAGGCCGGAGACAGCTATGTCACCGTAGAACGGCTCCTGCTCGCGCTGGTGCTGTCCAAGGATACGGCGGCAGGCAAGGCTTTTGCAGCGGCTGGCGTGACCGCCGATGCGCTGAACAGCGCGATCAACGAATTGCGCGGAGGGAAAACCGCAGACACCGCCTCGGCCGAAGATCGCTACGAAGCGATGGAGAAATATACCACTGACCTGACCCAGTCCGCGCGCGACGGCAAGCTTGATCCGGTGATCGGCCGCGACGAGGAAATCCGTCGCACGATCCAGATATTGGCGCGCCGGACCAAGAACAACCCCGTGCTGATCGGTGAACCCGGTGTCGGCAAGACCGCCATCGCCGAAGGCATGGCCTTGCGCATCGCCAATGGTGATGTGCCCGATAGTCTGAAAGACCGCCGGTTGATGGCGCTCGACATGGGCGCGCTGATTGCCGGAGCGAAATATCGCGGTGAGTTTGAGGAACGGCTGAAAGGCGTGCTTGACGAAGTACGGGGTGCCGAAGGCGAGATCATCCTGTTCATCGACGAAATGCATACGCTCGTCGGGGCTGGCGCTTCGGAGGGCTCGATGGACGCATCCAACCTGCTCAAGCCTGCGCTGGCACGCGGCGAGCTCCATTGTATCGGCGCCACCACGCTCAAAGAATATCAGAAATATGTCGAGAAAGACGCTGCTCTGCAGCGCCGGTTCCAGCCCGTGTTCATTGGCGAACCGACGGTGGAAGATACGGTTTCGATTCTGCGCGGATTGAAAGAAAAATACGAACTGCACCATGGCGTGCGGATCACCGACGGCGCTATTGTCAGCGCTGCTACGCTTTCCAATCGCTATATTCCTGATCGCTTCCTGCCCGACAAAGCCATTGACCTGATGGACGAGGCCGCTTCGCGCATCCGTATGGAAGTGGAGTCCAAGCCGGAAGAAATTGAAACGCTCGACCGGCGGATCATCCAGCTCAAGATCGAACGCGAGGCCCTGTCCAAGGAAAGCGATGAAGCGTCAAGGGGCCGTCTCGAAACGCTGGAAAAGGAACTTGCCGAACTGGAGCAGCATAGCGCCGAACTGACCACCCGCTGGCAGGGCGAAAAAGACAAGATCCATGCGGAATCCAACCTCAAGGAACAGCTGGATCATGCCCGGCTCGAACTGGAACAGGCCGAACGGGCTGGCGATCTCGCCAAGGCCGGCGAACTGAGCTACGGCACGATCCCCAATCTGGTGAAAGCACTCGAAGAAGCCGCCGGCGATACCGAGGGCGCGATGCTGCGCGAGGAAGTTACCTCCGAAGATATTGCTGCCGTGGTTTCCAAATGGACCGGCATCCCAGTCGACAAGATGCTCGAAGGGGAACGCGAGAAATTGCTCGCCATGGAAGACTTGATCGGTGAGCGCGTGATCGGACAGAAAGACGCAATTGACGCAGTGTCCGCTGCGGTCCGCCGGAGCCGTGCCGGTTTGCAGGATCCGAACCGGCCGCTGGGCAGCTTCCTGTTCCTCGGCCCCACCGGCGTCGGCAAAACCGAGCTGACCAAGGCGCTAGCCGAATTTCTATTCGACGATGATCAGGCGATGGTTCGCATCGACATGTCCGAATTTATGGAAAAACACAGTGTGTCGCGCCTGATCGGCGCGCCTCCGGGCTACGTCGGCTATGATGAAGGCGGCGTATTGACCGAAGCGGTACGCAGGCGCCCCTATCAGGTCATCCTGTTCGACGAAGTCGAAAAGGCGCATGGCGACGTGTTCAACGTGCTGCTGCAGGTGCTCGACGACGGTCGTCTGACCGACGGTCAGGGCCGCGTGGTGGATTTCTCCAATACATTGATCATCCTGACCTCCAATCTGGGCAGCCAGTATATGGCGAACCTCAAGGATGGCGAGACGGTCAAGGATGTCGAGCCGCAGGTGATGGAAGTCGTCCGCGCCCATTTCCGGCCCGAGTTCCTCAACCGTCTGGATGAAATCATCCTGTTCCACCGGCTTGCCGAGGAACATATGGCACCGATTGTCGATATCCAGGTCCTGCGGGTGCAAAAATTGCTCAAGGACCGCAAGATCGAACTGGACCTGACCGATGCGGCCCGGCGCTGGCTGGGACGGGTCGGCTATGATCCGGTCTACGGCGCAAGACCGCTCAAGCGGGCGATCCAGAAATATCTCCAGGATCCGCTTGCTGACCTGATCCTGCGCGGCGAAGTGCCGGATGGCAGCACGGTGAAGATTGACGAAGGCGACGGCGCGTTGAAGATGGAACCCGTGAGCGCAGCTTAGTCTTGCGCATCATGCTTTCGACGGGCAGATAGCCCTGATGAGTTTGACCGCACGACAAGCCGAAATCATCGGCGATGCCGATTATCTGGCGCATCGTTACGACGAGGTCGCCGATGGTTTCCGCTTTGTCCATGTGCCGCGCGAAGTGCACCGCAAGTGCACTTTTATCACCGACCAGCATCTTCCGAACGTGGACAATTATGATCTGATCAGCCGGGCGGATGTGGCGCAAATGTCCATGCCAACCGCGCCCGTCCATTTCATTTTCCATTCCGCCTATTGCTGCTCGACGATGCTGGCGCGAGCCTTTGACATTCCGGGTGTCTCTATGGGCCTGAAGGAGCCGGTCCTGCTCAATGACATGATCGGATGGCGGCGGCGGGGTGCCGACAACCGGAAACTGACCGCCGTACTGGACCAGTCCCTGAAGCTTCTCGAGCGGCCCATGGGCAGGGATCGGGCGGTGATCGTCAAGCCATCCAATATCTGCACGCCACTGGCCATTCCGGCGCTGCGACTGCGTCCCGACGCCAAGGCTCTGCTGCTATACGCGCCGCTGGAATCTTTCTTAACATCCATTGCCAAAAAGGAAATGTGGGGCCGTATCTGGGTCCGCGACGTGCTCATCGACACGCTGAAGGACGGCTATGCCATCGGCGGTTTTTCTCAGGAAGAGCTGTTGCAGCTAACCGACCTGCAGGTCGCCGCGATCGGGTGGCTGTCCCAGCATGCAGCCTTTGCCAAAATTATCGAGACGATCGGTTCCGACCGCGTGCGGCTGCTCGACAGCGACAGCTTTCTCGCCAGTCAGAGAAATACGCTCGAGGCGCTCAACCGTTTTTACGATCTCGGCATGGGCGGGGAAGAAATCTCGGCAACCCTCGAGGGACCGGCTTTCAACAGCCACTCCAAGCTTGACCAGGCCAAACCAGGAGCGGCTTTCGATGCCAAGGCGCGCCAGTCGGAGCAAAGAGAGATGGCCGCCCTGCACGGCGCGGAAATCGAGATGGTGACCCAATGGGCCAAGGCCGTTGCCGATAGCCAGCAAATCCCGATGAATCTGGATTGCCGACTATTCGGCTGACGGCGCAAAACTACAACCTATCGAATTTTATCAGTTGCTGGTGTTTTCGCCCACCTGCATGTCTTCTACAAACTGCCTAGAATCCCGTGCACCTACCTTCACATATTCTTTCCATTTGGCGTTGGTCATGCAAACGCGGCGTTTACGCGCAAGCGATCCGATGATCGGCTCACTCCGGCAACGGACATAGTCCGGATGGCGGCGGTCAGTGATTTTTTTCGGTTTCTTCGTCTGTTCTTCGGCCTTGTCTCCATCGGAGGCCAGAGCCGAAGGGCTAGCAAAAGAGGTCGCGGCGAGCGCTCCGAATATCAGGGTTTGAACGAAAATTCTCATAATTATTCCAAACTTTTCTTAATTAAACTGTTAAATTGAATGAACTACAGGCTCAAGCGGACACCATACATATTCGAAATCTCGTCGATCAGTAACATCTCTCGACGAACTAGACTGCTCCAACGTCGCCGATTGCTCTCCGAAAAGCTCCTTCACAGTAATGTAGCTCGCTGGAGCCTGTTGAATTTCTTTTTCTTCGGGATGCCGCTGCTGCACCATAGCGGATAGTGGCGAAGCACCCAATACTGCTACCGGGAACACAAAAATGCATGGAGCAAATTTGAATATCATCTGAAACCCCATGTTAGCAGATGCAGCAAATCTAACATGAAACTGGCAAAGACTCAACAGCCCAAAGAAAAAGGGCGGACCAAATGGCCCGCCCTCTTCATTTCGAATCTAATCGCCGGGATTAGAAAGTGAATTTCACGCTCGCGCCATAACGACGACCCAGAGCATCATAAGACGATGGATATACGTTACCGGAGTTGAACGATGTCGAACCAATATCCGAACCAACCAGTTTCGGTTTGTTGTTCAACAAGTTCTGCGCCGTCAGTGTGAACAATACGTTTTCACTGATATCCCACTGGAATGACAGATCGAAATAATGTTCAGCTGGGATGGTCGTGAATTCAGGATTCACAATACAGCCGTCAGGGTCGGCACCGAGGAAATCGGGACAATCCGTCGGATCAGCCGCATTAGCCTCAGCGGCAGCAGCAACCTCTGCTGCATACACAGAAGGCTCATACTCGATTCCGCTCAGATAGCGCCAGCGCAATGACAATGTATAGTCTTCGTCAAATGTCACAGACGTACGCTGGGAGAAGGCGAATTCCGACTGAGGCGAACCACAGTTAACGGAATAGAAGCCAACGCAATCGCGGTTGTCAGCGATAGAAGTTGCCTGGAACGTATTTTTGTTCGTCCAGGTACCATCGAATGAAAGGCTCAGACCGATCATGTCATTGATGTCCGTGCTATACCGCAGGGTGGCATCAATACCATCCGTAGCGATACGACCAAGGTTGCTTTGTTGCAGGATCAAGCCTTTGGTTGTTGACGGATCACCGTCGAGACCACCTGTTGCCGGATTACGCGAAATGTATTCCATGCTACAGAAAGGGTTGCTTGCCGATGGAGCAAGGAAACAAGCATCCATAGCATCGCTCACAGTTGGCGCCGACACAGCTTCGGTGACCTTGATGTTGAAATAATCAACAGTCAGGGCCAGTCCAGGAACGGCATCTGGCTGGAAGGCTACGCCAACCGTCCAGGTTTTGGCGGTTTCAGTGCCCAGATCTGGGTTGCCACCTGTGGTGACATTGATCTGGCCTGCAGCAGGCTGGAGCAACGTACCCGCTGCGATCGCTGCAGCACCTGCGGTTCCTGCACCAACTTGCAGGATACAAGCCTCAAGCAATCCGCCGGTCGGCGCAGCACCCGCACAAGGGTCACTACCCAAGTTGCTCAATCCAGTCGAAACCGGTGCAAACAGCTCACCGATATTCGGTGCACGCGACGAACGCTGATAGTTACCACGGAAGGTCAGGCCAGGAATAACTTCCCAAGCACCGCCAGCTTTCCAGGTGAATTCCGTACCCGCGGTGGAGTAATCGGAATAACGGGCACCGAGATCAATGGTGAGGCTTTCTGCAAAAGATTCCCCTTCAAATACCGGAATGCTCAGTTCGCCAAATGCGTCATAGACATCATAGCTACCGAAAATGTCCGGAGCGGCACCACCGGCACCCACAACTGCACCCGGTGTTTTCGACGCATCATCGGAAACACGTGTAGCGGTAAATTTCCGATATTCACCACCAACAGCGAATTGAACCGGGGTCTCAGCAAGACCGAAACCAAGGTCGCCGGTTACCGATCCGTTTACCGTAGCGATCGAAGTCTTGGTGATAACCTGTTGCGTCAGGTTGAACACATAATCGATCGCGTCTTGCGAACCAAGATCACCTTCGAGGCCGAAAAGATTGATCGGTGCGCAGCCTTCGTTGCCGGAAATACAGGTTCCGTCTGGCAGGGCATAGAGTGCATCGTCCAGACGCGAACGACGGGCAAAACCGGTCTGGGTCTGGATACGCTCGCTTTCACCATAGGTAGCCGAAACATCATAGTTGATGTTGTCGGTGATCGCGCCACGCGCACCCACGACCATGTTGAACAGGGTCGAAGTGTAGGAAGAGTTACGCGTACCAGCTTCGATCGTACGACGACGAACCTGCGTGTTGATGTTCACGAAATCAGGGTTCGGGCTGCCGTCAGCCAGAGTTGGACCGAATGGCGTGTTGATGCCAGCGGTACACTCAGCGGCCGTCAAACCGAGACCCGCACAGAACTGGTTGGCAATGCCAATCGGAATGGTCGGGTTGTTCAGGTTGATGTTGTAGTTGTTGAAGAACGAGCCACCGGGAGCGATGATCGTTTCAACCGTCTGCTTCGAGAAAGCAGCCTGCGAGTAAAGCTCGACATTTTCATTGATTTCATAGCGACCGGAACCAAAAATGTTGAACCGTTCGAATGGAGTCTGGAAAATGTTGAAAGGGTTGAAGTTAAACGGACGATCGAACACGCCGCTCAAAACGGTCTGGCCGTCGGGAGCGATCTGACCAAAGCCACCCGGAATGGGGCCAACGATCACAGCAGGAATGGCGTTCGAAGAACCACCAGCTTCACCGGTGTAGGAGCTGATGTTGAACTCACCGAATGAACGGTCACCCTGGTAAACAGCGTCCTGGTCCTGGTAGCCAACGCTCAGAACGACATTACCGCGGCCATCATCAAAATTGGCACCAATGGTAAGATCGGTACGGAATACGTTTCCGTCGCCTTCTTCAGTGATCTGCTCGGAAACATTCATTTCAACGCCAGCAAAGTCACGCTTGGTGATGAAGTTGACAACACCGGAAATTGCGTCCGCACCATAAGTAGTCGTTGCACCACCGGTCAGAACGTCGGTACGCTCGATAACCGCCAGCGGAATGCTGTTAAGGTCAACACGACCGGTTGTGTCAGCAGGAACGAAGCGACGTCCGTCGAGCAGAACCAGATTGCGCTGCGAACCGATGCCGCGAAGGTTAACGAAGGAAGAACCGCCGTTACCGTTGTTCACTGCAGAACCGGTTGATGGAATTGCCGATGGCAGTTCGCGCAGGAACTGTTCAGCGGTGTTGGTCTGACGCAGCTCCAGTTCTTCGGAGGTCACAACACCAACCGGGCTGGAAAGCTCCAGGTTAGGGTTGCTGATGCGCGAACCCGTTACGACGATGACGCTTTCTTCAGCTGCGTCAGCGTCTTGCACGTCCTGATCCTGCGCGAAAGCAGGAGAAGAAACCATAGCGAGTCCGAGCACCATTGGCGCAGCAGATGCCTTAAGGTTTGAAAATTTTCTCATGTAATCCAGTCCCTTATTCTGGAGAGGCTAGCCATTATGGCCAAGCCCCGGTTGTTGACCGATGGCAATCTGCACGCCCCAAACGCACGGATTTGACCACCGAGTTAGCAGTCAATTGCAACAAGGCTTGTGACCTGTAAAGCTTCTGTTCAGGGAAGCGCGCGGTTTTTGTAGAGAATGTAACTATTTTGTCACAGTGTTCAAAGCGCCTGAAACAATAGCATTCAGGCTGGCTACTGCCCCTTGCTTCGCTGCACGGAGAGCCGCGATATTGGTCGGCGAACAATGAATTGCCACTGTTGTCATCATTGCTTATGTCACAGAAATCAGAAAATCGAAGGATAGGAAAATCGGACATGGCTAGTTCTAAATGGTACTTCGCAAGCATGCTTTCAGCGGCCGTTACTGTGACGGCTAGCCTCGACAGCCCTGCAATGGCGCAGGAACTGGACCGCAGGAAGGCTTTAACCGCGCCACCGACGATCTATACGGACATGGTGGCTTGCAGGGATATTGCCGAACCGACAGCCCGCCTGGCTTGCTATGATGAAAAAGTTGCTGCCCTGCAGACGGCCCAATCGACCAACCAGGTTGTTATTGCAGATCGCGAGCAAGTTCGCGAGGCCCGACGAGGCTTGTTCGGACTTGCGCTCCCGCGCATCAAGCTGTTCGATGGTGATGGCGATGAAGGCGATCAGATTGAACAAATAGAAGGAATCATCCAGTCTGCGCGCACGATTCGCAGTGGCAAATGGCTAATCCACCTGGAAGACGGGGCTGTTTGGCAGCAGACCGAACCACCGCGCAGCACCATGCGGCGCCCGAAGGCCGGCGATACGATCACTATTGAACGGGCGGCACTGGGGAGTTTTCTGGCCAAGGTGAATGATGGCCGTGGATTCAAGGTCAAACGGATCGTACAGTAAACTGCGACGAAATCGCCAACTAATCCATCGGCCCGGTCAGCAAAATCGGGTCAATTCTCGCCTGATTCCATTTCATCGACCAGTGAAGATGCGGACCGGTTGCGCTGCCGGTTGCGCCGATACGGCCAATAGGCTCTCCGCGCTTTACGACCTGCCCGGGTTTTACCAAAATTTCCGAGCCATGAAGAAAGGCGCTGTTGAGCCCCATGCCATGGTCGATCATCAGCAAATTGCCTTCCAGCGTGAATGGACTGGATGCAGCCAGCGTCACAACCCCGTCGGCAGGTGCGACATAATAAGTGCCGGTCGGCGCAGCAATGTCGATACCGCTGTGATAGCTGCCGGGATCACCATTATATATCCGCTGGTTGCCGAACATGCCCGAAATCCGACCCTTTACCGGCCAGACGAAATTCTGACGCCAGCCAGCGCTGTCGCTCCTGACCCTGCGCGCGGCGTTGATTTGCGCTAGCTCGGGTGCGCGACGCTGCTTGAAGGCTTCGCTGGCGGTACGTGCGCGGCGATTGATTTTCACATGCTCAATCTGCCACCTGCGTGGCGCGACATTGATGAATTTCCTGACGGTTTGACCATTGTCCAATGTCGCCACCAACTGCGCGGCCTGTCCGGCATCGCGGTTGAAGGCAATAATGAACTTGCCATCTTTGTCGATCGGAATCGAGTTTCCGTCAAAGGTGAGGCTACGGGTCCCGACTGGCGCATCACCGATCATGACCCCGCCCTGAATCGCTTCGCCGCTAAAACCAAATTTGACCGCTTCCCGAAAAGCAGACGGAGCGGTGTCATCCGCTTCAGCGTAGACAATTGCGGCTGGAATAGCGGCAGTCGAAATAGTCAGGAGGGCAAAAATGGTCTTTAGCTTGTGTATCACTGTTCGCTTTCCGGCAGATGCGCGCGCGCCGAAATCTGTGCCGTGGCATAAGGCTCCTGTTTTTCCACGCTCCAGTAGCGCAGTTCATCCAGTGGAATCACCTCTCCACTGACTGCGCAAAGAACATGGTCGCCGGATGACAAAGGCCGGAAGCCATTGGGCATATAGTGCAGCTTGGCCACTTTGTTGCGATTGGACATTAACATTGGACGCTTTTACCTCTTCAAGCCTTTACCTGCGATTTACGAACATGATTGTCATAGACAACCCCTGCATATCGCAAATTCGCCTAGAATAAATCCTGCTGCCTGTCATCCGGCTGGTTTTTGATGCGACTCGACGTTGGTTGGGACGACTTTTTCTTAGACGACTTTTTGGCCGATCCGGTTTCGGATATATGGGCGCCGATCGACCCATCCTGAAAATGAAGTTCAAGATCGACCGCTTTCAGCGCGGCGGCGCGATTGGCGATCAGGCTACCATCTGCGCCGGACACGCGCGCATATCCTCTTTTCAGCGGACCGTCCGGAGACACCTGCTCGGCCAGCCGCCACAGCGCGTCCAGCCGCTGTCGTGCCTCGTCCAGTGGTCGTTGAACCAGGCTAGTCGGCAAATCGAGCCGATTGAACCGTTCCTGAGACCGCTCCAGCCGCTGCTTCAATATAGAAGGCCGCAAGGCTCCCGCGCTCGCAGAGAAGCGGCTGCGGGCGTGCGCGATATTCTGGCTCATGCGATATTTCATCTGTTCGGATATTTCATCCACCCGCTGCTGATGAGGGCGGAGCAAATCGGTCAGCGCAGGCATCAACCGGCGTTGCGCCTCCAGCCGTTCCTGCGCCGTGGTCAGCCCGCGCTGCACGCTGCGCGCCATCCGCGCCTTGGCTTCCGACAGGGTCGCCAGCCATTCGGCCCGCACCGGTACCGCCATTTCGGCGGCAGCGGTCGGCGTTGGCGCGCGCAGGTCGGCGGCAAAATCACAGAGCGTCGTGTCGGTCTCGTGACCCACGGCGGAAATGATCGGGATCGAACAATCTGCAACCGCCCGGACCACGATCTCCTCGTTGAAGCTCCACAGGTCCTCGATCGACCCGCCACCGCGCGCAACGATCACCAGATCGGGCCGGGCGACCGGCCCGTCCGGCGCCATGTCGGAGAAGCCGCGAATGACGGTAGAAATCTGTTTCGCCGCACCTTCGCCCTGCACCAGCACCGGCCAGACGATCACATGGCTGGGGCAACGGTCCGCCAGCCGATGGAGAATATCGCGGATCACCGAGCCGGTCGGCGATGTGACCACGCCAATGGTTTTCGGCAGGAACGGGATCGGCTTCTTGCGGTCCTGGTCGAACAGGCCTTCGGCAAGCAGCTTGGCCTTGAGCTTCTCGAACAAAGCCATCAGCGCGCCCTCGCCCGCCAGTTCCATCTTGTCGATCACGACCTGATATTTGGAGCGGCCCGGATAGGTGGTCAGCTTGCCCGAGACCACGACCTCGATCCCGTCTTCCGGTCGGAAGGCGAGCCGCCCGGCATTGCCCTTCCACATCACCCCGTCGAGAACGGCCTTGTCATCCTTCAGCGCCAGATAGACATGGCCGGATGCGGCGCGCTTGAAGCCTGAAATTTCGCCGCGAATCCGGACATAGCCGAAGCGATCCTCGACCACCCGCTTGAGCGCTCCGGATATTTCCGAAACGCTGAGCGGCGGGGCGTTGTCACCCTGCCCGCTCTCGGCTAACAGCTTCGCGTCTAGTGAAAGGGAATCGTCCATGAATATCCTGTTAATTGGCTCCGGCGGCCGCGAACATGCCTTGGCCTGGAAGCTGGCGCAATCCCCTTCTCTGGAGAAATTATTCGCCGCCCCCGGCAATCCGGGTATCGCGCAGCATGCCGATCTGGTCACGCTCGACGTTGCCGACCATGATGCGGTCGTCCAATTCTGCCAGAACAAGCGCATCGATCTCGTCGTCGTAGGCCCCGAAGCGCCGTTGGTCGACGGGCTCGGCAACAGCCTGCGCGCCGCCGACATATTGGTCTTCGGCCCGGACAAGGCGGCGGCACAGCTGGAAGGCTCGAAAGGCTTTACCAAGGATCTATGCGCCCGCGCCCACATCCCGACCGCTGGCTATGTCCGCACCACCAACGCCGCCGACGCGCTGGCCGCGCTGAACGATTTCTCCATTCCCGTCGTGATCAAGGCCGATGGCCTGGCCGCCGGAAAGGGCGTGATCATCGCCGAAACCCGCGAACAAGCCGAAACCGCGATCCGCGACATGTTCGACGGCAGCTTTGGCGAAGCCGGCGCCGAGGTCGTGATCGAGGAATTTCTGACCGGCGAGGAAGCCAGCTTCTTCGCGATCACCGACGGCGAGAATGTTGTCCCCTTCGGTTCGGCCCAGGATCACAAGCGCGTCGGCGAAGGCGATGTCGGCCCGAACACCGGCGGCATGGGCGCCTACAGCCCTGCCCCCGTCCTCACCCCCGCCCTGCAAAAGCAGGTGATGGAACAGATCATCCAGCCGACCGTCGATACATTGGCTGCCGAGGGCACGCCCTATAGCGGCGTCCTGTTCGCCGGCCTGATGCTGACCGACACCGGCCCGCAGCTGATTGAATATAACGCCCGCTTTGGCGACCCGGAATGCCAGGTGCTGGTGATGCGGCTGGAAAGCGATCTCGCCAAGCTGATGATGGCGACCGCCAAGGGCGACCTCGCCCAGACCAGCGCCCCGGATTTCGCCCCGGAAACCGCGCTGACGGTAGTGATGGCCGCCAATGGCTACCCCGGCACGCCGGAAAAAGGCGGCCAGATCCGGAATCTGGCAAGAGCCGAGCGGGAAGGCGCGAAGATATTCCATGCCGGCACGGCAGAAGTAGACGGCGAACTTGTCGCCAATGGCGGTCGCGTGCTGAATGTCACCGCATTGGGATCAAACGCCACCGAAGCGCAGGCCAAAGCCTATGCTGCGGTCGACCAGGTGGATTTTGAGAGCGGCTTCTGCCGGCGCGATATCGGCTGGCGCGAGGTCGCGCGGGAACAAGGCTAACCACATTTTGGTCCATATTGAATCATGGTGACAGAATATTCTTCTATCGCCACTTGAACCATTTGGCGCATTGTCAGCGTGGCTCCAAATCAAGAAAGGGCGGCCCCGGTTTTCAGGACCACCCTTTCCATGCAACCGTGAGAAACGGTCTAGCTAAAAGCCGGTTCCAGCGGACGCGAGACTTGCATTTTACCGCTCAGTCTGGCCTGGCCATTGCGCAGGGGGCTGCTGGTACTGGCAAGCTTTCCGTCGAGGAAGCGCGCGCGTTTCAGACGGTTTGGGCGGGTGAGGAAGGGGTTTTGCGGCGTCGGCATGGAGTCGACATTGGCCATGAAATATCCTGCGCTGCGCGACAGGTCGGCCTTGCCCAGATAGGGGCGCGGCGCTGCTGCGACACGGCGCTGGCCGAGTTTTGTGCTGCGGTCGGCCTTGCCCAGCGGTGCGTCGAATGCCGGCAGGTTCGCGACAAATTCGGCAAAATCCGCCTTGACGGTCGAGAGGGGCGCGCTCGGCTGCGCTTGGGTCGGCGCAACATCCAAAGGCTCGCGGCGCAGCTCCGGCATAATCGCCGCATTTAGCGAAGCAGGAAGGGGATTGCTGCTGCTGCTTGCGGCGGCTTGCGGGTGGTTGCCTTTGCGGCGGCGGCTGACTGCAAAGGCACCAGCACCGCCAATACCCAGCATCGCGGCCAGTGCCGCAAACAGGCCCCAGTCGGTCTCACCGGAAGGAGCTTCCATGCTATCACCGGGGAATGTTTTGGACGATGCTGCCATTGCCGGTGCCGCTTCCCTATCCGGGAACGGCGAAAGCTCGCCATTGGCGACGGCAAGATCAGGCGCGTCCGGAGAAGAACTCACGCTATTCACGAGGTTTTCGGCATCGGCACCGGTGCTCGCCGAGGCCGTGGTCACGCCGCTTGATGTTTTGACCTGCGCTTTCACGGCTGCCGCCGCTGCTTTTTCTGCCGCGGCCTTGCGCTCTCGCTGCTCACGCTCGATCTGCGCAAGCGCTTCGGGCGCGACAGTTTCGGCATTGAAACCACCCTCACGGGCCAAATCCGCGGCTCGGTCGGAAGTGACTGGCGGTGTTGCGTCCGCGTTGGCAGGCGGAAGATTGCTTGCCGAGGGCGCTTCCATCATCGGCGGTGATGCCGGCGCAGGAGGTGAAAAAACGACAGGAGGCGTCTGTACCGGCGCTGGTGAAGCGGTCATATCTTGCGCTGTCATGTCCTGGGCATGGACGGGCGCAGCCCCCATGCCGACGGAAATCGCCACAATGCTTATCATTGACAGCCGGCCTGCGGTTTTGCGCGGCGAGCCATTACCGATCAAAGCGTTATTGTTATTGATCATCTCATTTCTCCTAATGTGGTGAGCAAAAAACGCAGAGATGTGAGATTAGGCTCCCTTACAATGGGGCAGCATGACCGAAAAACAGAGACGAACGGAGTTTCTGAATGCTCTATTCATTCACCATTCACTGAATTCATACATCTGTTAAACTAGGGTTCATCAGATTCTACTGTATTTAATTCATTAGTTAAGTTGAGTATATTCTATTCAACGAAATTACGGTGAAAGCTGCATCAACGCCCGCGTCTTAAACTTGTCACTCACCGGTCATGTCGCTGTCACCCGACCAGCCTAATTTTAGCGGAATCATCAAAGCCATTGAGGAGGCTCCATGAGCGCGCAAGCCGGTTCCGTTAAACAATCGACCATATTGAACGATGCAATAATGCAAAACCGCGCGAGCAAGGCCGGGTTGCTGGAGCGGACTTTTTCACTGATGTTTCGCGGCCTGGTCTATCCCCAGATATGGGAAGACCCGGTTGCCGATATGGAGGCGCTGGATATCCAGCCAAACAGCCATATTGTCACCATCGCCAGCGGCGGATGCAATGCATTATCCTATCTGCGCGCCAATCCGGCGAAGGTCACAGTGGTTGATCTCAATGCCGCGCATATCGCGTTAAACCGGTTGAAGTCGGTCGCGGCCCGGCAGTTGACGGACCATAGTGAATTTTACCGTTTTTTCGGTCAGGCCAACAGCAAGGATAATCTGGCGGTCTATTACGACCAGCTGCAGCCCCATCTGGATGAGGCTTCGCGCAAATATTGGGACGGGCGCGATCATTTCGGGCGGCGGCGGATCAATGGCTTCGCAACGGGTTTTTACCGCAAGGGCCTGCTCGGCAATTTTATCGGCCTGGTGCATTTTCTCGGGCGGCTTGGAGGAGCGAAACCGTCGGTGATGATGACCGCCCGGACACGCGAAGAGCAGATTGCGCTATTTGAACAGAAAATCGCGCCACTGTTCCGGAAGAAACTCCTGCGGTTCCTGTGCTCCAACCCGATGGCTTTATTCGGCCTTGGTATCCCGCCGGCGCAATATCGGGCGCTAGCCGGCGACCGCCATATGGCGGACGTGCTCCATGACCGCACCCGCAAGCTGGCTTGCGATTTTGCGATCAAGGATAATTATTTCGCGCAACAGGCCTTTGGCCGCGCCTATCAGAGCGCGGAACCGGGCTCCGTACCGCCCTATCTTGAACAGGCCAGCTTCGATTGGCTTGGCGAGCGCAGCAAAAGGCTCGATATCCGGCATCAGAATTTCATCGAATTTCTCGCCGGTCGGGACGCCGGTTCACTCGACCGCTATGTCCTGCTCGACGCGCAGGATTGGATGACTGACAAGCAGCTCAACCGTCTTTGGAGCGAAATTAGCCGAACCGCCAGACCGGGGGCACGCGTGTTGTTCCGCACTGCGGGAGAAGAAACATTATTGCCCGGACGCGTGTCCGATGAACTGCTCGGCCAGTGGGATTATGCCGAAACGCAATCCCAGGCGCTGACCCGCAGGGACCGTTCCGCTATTTACGGCGCTATGCACCTGTATCGACTGAAATGAGCTTGATGGGTGATATTTTGCGCGAACGCGACAGCCAGCGGCACGGCGACTTGATGGATCATGTCTACCGCAGCCAAAGCGGCATCTATGATTTGACTCGCAAATATTATCTGCTCGGTCGTGATGAACTGATCAGCGCCTTGCAACCGCCAGCCGGGGGCACTGTTCTGGAAATCGGTTGTGGCACGGCCCGCAATCTCATTCAGGCAATAAAATTCTGGCCGGAGGCTTCCTTTTTCGGCTTTGACATCAGTTCCGAAATGCTCAAGGCGGCACGCAAAAATCTCGTGCGTCACGGTGTCGAGGACCGGATCGCCCTGTTTCACGGAGATGCGGAAAGCCCGGCCTTGGCCATGCCGAGAGAACATCGGGCATTCGACCGGATATTCCTGTCCTTCTGCCTGTCTATGATTCCGGACTGGCAGGGCGCGATCCGGCAAGCGCTGACGCTGCTCGCCCCCGGCGGCGAATTGCATATTGTCGATTTCGGCCAGTCGGAAGAACTGCCCGCGCCATTTCGCTACCTGCTGCAACAATGGCTGGCGCTATTCCATGTCGAACCGCGTAAACATCTCCGCGCATTTCTGAAAGAACTGGACATCGAAACCGGAACGCAGAGCGAATTCATCCGGCAATATCGCGGCTATAGCTGGCGGTTCGTGGTAAAATTTCCGGCCGCGACGGAGCATGAAGCGGCCAAAATGTAACCTTATATCATACGTTCATTTTCCAGTCAGGCTGGGTCTGGCAGCTTTGTCTTCGGGTCGGAAAGCGGGAGGAACCTATGCAGCATATCAATTTTCTGGGAAAAACCATGGCGGTACTGGCGGTAGCCGGATTGTCACTGACGTCGGCGACACCGTCAGTGGATGCGCGATCGATTGCCCGACCGGCTCCGCCCCATCCGGTGAACTGCAGCATTTTCTCTCGCATCAATGAGAACAACTCTGCTGCATCCTATGTCACGGTAACCGGTTCCCGAAATACACAATCGGCGCCACCGCCACCGCCGCCGCCACCGCCACCGCCACCGCCAATGGTATCTTCTCCAGCCGCAAAATCGGTAGCAAGCGGAGTATTGGCCGAACGCCGTATCGCACCCTATCCCTATCCAAGGCCACGGCCCGGAACGCAGGACCGCGAGCGTTATGATGGCAAGGCCGTTGCCAGCATCAAACGGGTTGCTGACGAGCCGGTTTCCACTTTTGCCATCGACGTCGATACCGGCAGCTATTCCAATGTCCGGCGCTTTCTCAACGATGGACAATTGCCGCCGCAAGCGGCCGTCCGAACCGAGGAAATGATCAACTATTTCCGCTATGATTATCCGCGGCCGAAAAACCGGGAAACGCCGTTCAGCATCACCACAGATATTTCGACTACCCCCTGGAATGATGCCAGCCGGTTGCTGCGCATCGGCCTGCGTGGCTATGATGTAGCCGCCAGCGAACGCCCCCGCGCCAATCTGGTTTTCCTGATCGACGTTTCCGGCTCGATGAACAGTCAGAACAAGCTGCCGCTGGTCAAATCGACTCTGACCGCCCTCGCCAATGAATTGCGCAGCGATGACCGGGTATCGATCGTGGTTTACTCCGGGACCGTTGGACTGCTGCTAGCCCCCACCTCGAACAAGGATCATGTCAAAGAGGCTGTTGATTGCCTATATGCCCGCGGGTCTACCGCAGGCGGCGATGCCCTCAAACTGGCCTATTCCACCGCGCGAGACAATTTCCTCAAAGGTGGGATCAACCGGATCATCATGGCCACCGATGGCGACTTCAACGTCGGCACGTCGAACACCGATGAGCTCAAAAAATATGTCGCGAAACAGCGCGAAAGCGGCGTTACGCTAACCATGCTCGGCTACGGCAGCGGCAATATCCGCGATGAGTTGATGGAGGGCATCGCCAATGTCGGCAATGGCAATTATGCCTATATTGACAGCGCTATGGAGGCCCGCAAAGTGCTGGGCGCCGAACTGAGCTCGACGCTGTTCACCATCGCCAAGGATGTCAAAATCCAGGTCGAGTTTAATCCGCTACATGTTAAAGAATATCGCCTGATCGGCTATGAAAACCGCCTGCTCGCCGAAGAAGACTTTACCAATGACCGGATTGACGCGGGAGATATTGGCGCCGGCCACCAGGTGACCGCGCTTTATGAAATCATGCCGGTCAAGGCAGCTGGCTGGCTTCCCGAGCGGCGCTATCCGGCCAACAGGGCCATCGACAGCCAGGGGGACCTGAGCGGCGAGGTGGCGCAGGTTAAGTTGCGCTACAAATTGCCCGACGGAGACAAGTCACGGTTGATCCGCCGCCAGATAGCATCGGAAGGGCTGCGATCGGCAAAGTATCCGACCGGCGACATGGCCTTTGCCGTGGCGGTTGCCGCCTTTGGTCAAAAGCTGCGCGGCGACGAATATCTCGGCGATTATGACTTTCAGAATATCGGATTGCTCAGCGGCGATGGTGGAGATTTTTGGCGTCAGGAATTTCGCAAACTGAATGATCTGGCACAAAGTCGTAGCCGCAGCTAGAAGCGACAGGGCCCGGAAAAGTGGATTGGCCAACCTAATCGTGCGCGTTTTTGTACCACAAAGAGACGGTTTCGATGGCCAGACCCTGGCAAACCATCGCTACCCAACTAGACTCGGGCGTCATTATCCGGCATTTTAATTAATCATTTCGACAAATGGCGATGAGTGAGACAAGGGACCGGGACAAGCCAATGAAAAGCGGAAGCAAGATTTCAATTGGTGCAGCGGCAACAGTGATTTTGGCGCTGGTGGGCCATGCTGCAACGGGGGATAAATTTGTCTCCGGTCTGGAACAAAAGGCCCAGACCGAATTGGCAGCGCGGGGACTGGACGCAGCCCGCGTCAGTTTCAGTCGCGCGCCCCTGTCCCGCCGCGCCATTCTCGATGGCGATCTAACAGACATTTCCAAAGAGGAGGCGCTGAACGTAGTCAGGGCTATACCCGGCGTCTCAAACGCCCGCTGGAAGGGTGATGATATATTGGAAAAAGACGGTGGAGACGGCATCACTGAATCTGGCTTGCCCCCTGCCACCCGTGCAAAAATTGCGAAATGCCAGGATGATGTGGATGAAATTATCGCATCGGCAAAAATCAGCTTTCGTTCGGGCAGTGCCTATGTGTCGCCCGAATCCAATCAGGTCCTCGACAAGGTCGCGATGGCTCTAAAACCCTGCGGCGGGCTATCGATATCCGTGGAAGGTCATACCGACGACAATGGCGATAGCGCAATCAACAGGACGATGTCGCAGGAACGGGCCGATCGCATCAAAGCCGGTTTGGTTGAGCGCGGGATTTCCAGCGCGCTGATTACGGCAACCGGCTACGGGTCCAGCAGGCCTCGCGCAAAAGGTACGGATGCGGCCGCTGATGCGGAAAATCGCCGGATTGAATTCCGGATTGGATCCGCCGACCGCTTGCCGAAAAATGATGCTGAAGCGCAACAGGGGAATTAGTCCATGCCACTTTTACTTGAAAATCTGTTGCTCCTGCTTGTGACTTTTGCAATTGGCCTCGCGATTGGCTGGCTCGTCTGGGGCCGTGGCAATGACGCTCATTAGCCACCAGGGGCAATAACTAATATTCAGAACGGGGTTTTGACAAAATGATAACGTTGATTTCAGCCAATTGGCTATTTTACCTGATTGCACTGCTGATCGGTGTGGTCACTGCCTTCTGGGTCTGGGCTGCAACCGGCCGGGAAACCCCTGTGGTTGATAGTTTTGATGCCGAAGACGGACTGCTTGAGAAAGCGGGTGAACCGGTCCGCCCGGCGGAACCGCAGCCGGAACCGGCCAAGCCTGCAACGGCCTTGCCGACACCGGCGCCTGCCCCCGCTCCGACGGCAGTCGCATCCCCTGCGCCGCCTGCGAAACCGGCCGTAGAACCGAAAGCTGCTCCGGTTCCCGCCGACAGGCCGAATATTCCGGCATCTGTCGGAGAGCCTGATAATCTGCGCCTTATCAAGGGTGTTGGTCCAAAATTAAATACGCTTCTGATCAGTCTGGGCGTCACGCGCTTCGATCAAATTGCCGGCTGGAAAGAGGCCGAAATTTCAGAGGTCGATCAATATCTGGGTTCGTTCAGCGGCCGCATCACAAGAGACGCATGGATCGATCAGGCAAAATTTCTCGCCAAGGATGATATTGCCGGATTTGAAAAGAAATACGGCAAGCTCTGATCAATCCATTTCGGGGTTGCTGGCCCGGACGATCAGCTTGTCGATCTTCCGGCCATCCATGTCGACAATCTCGAATATCCAGTCCTGATCTTCAAAAGTCTCGCCTTCTTCCGGCAGATGGCGCAATTGCGCCAGTGCGTGACCGGCAACGGTCGCATAGTCACGATCCTCGGATAACCTGATGCCCAACCGCTCAGCCAATGCGTCGATCGCCATGGCCCCGGAAATCAGATAGCTGCCATCCGCCCGTTCGATCAGGCTCCGCTGGGTTTTTTCATCCTGGTCGGAGATAAATTCACCGGCGATGGAGCTCAGCAAGTCATTGGGCGTCACAATGCCTTCGAAATGACCATATTCGTCGTGTACCAAAACCATGGGAACGTCGGCTTCCCGCAGGATGTCCAGCGCGTCAAGCGCATCCAGTTGATCCGGCACTTTTTCAAGTGGCCTCATCAACTTGCGCAAATCCAGCACTTCACCACCCAATTGCGCCGCAACAATATCGCGCGCCTGGACGACACCCTGGATATTATCGACCGAATCTTCCGCTACAGGAATCCGACTGTGCGGCGATTCAATCAACAGCTTGTGAATTTCTTCGGTTGTTGCATCGATATTGAGCCAGTCCACCTCAGTCCGCGGAGTCATTACTTCGCGGATCGGCCGGTCGGCCATCCGCACGACACCGGCGATAACGGCCCGCTCATGCTCCTCGATCACGCCGGAACGTGTTGCTTCCGCGAAAACCATCTGCAATTCATCAGCGGTGACATGGCTTTTCTCGTCGCGTTTCATCCCCAGCAAGCGGAAGACCAGCGCACTGCTATTGTCCAGCAGCCAGACGAGAGGAGCGGAAATACGCGCCAGTGTCGCCATCGGCTGCGCCATGATCACCGCAATGCGCTCTGCCGAACGCAGGGCAATTTGTTTGGGCACCAGCTCGCCAACCACCAGCGATGCATAAGTGGTCAGGCCGATCACCAGCACGAAGCCGACGGTGATCGACAGATCCGCACTCATTCCCAACGCCTGCAACCGTTCGGCCACGGGACCGCCCAGACTGGCGCCAGAAAACGCGCCGGCGACAATACCGATCAGGGTTATGCCTATTTGCACCGTAGACAGAAATTTGCCGGGATCGCTTGCCAGGCGCAGCGCGGTTTTTGCACCGCGACTGCCTTGATCCACGAGACTGTGCAAATGAGCCTTGCGAGCAGATACTATTGCCAACTCCGACATGGCAAATACGCCGTTGATCAGAACCAGCAGAATAATGATCGCAACATCAAACCAGGGAAAGGGTGTCATAATGTCCATTGAAAGGGCGAAATGCCATAAACCCTTTAGCAGCAAGTTTTACAGAATCTCAAGTTTGCTGTCAGTAGCTGTTCATTTATACTGCGTTAAGGGGAACCTTCTGGCCGATGGGGCGTTCTCCTGATCGACAAGAAGATCTACAAGGGAAAAGAAAATGCGGATGAATAGATCAATAATTACAGCAGCTTCACTAGGCGCTTTGGCGTTAACCAGCGGCTGTGTAACAAACCCGGAAACCGGGAATCGTACTATTTCAAAAGCAGCCATTGGCGGCTTGGGCGGCGTCGTGGGCGGCTATCTGCTCGGTGACATATTGGGTGGACGCAATGACCGGACGGCCAAGATCGTGGGCGCTGGACTCGGTGGTCTCGCCGGTGCGGGCATCGGCTATTACATGGACGAGCAGGAAAAAAAGCTGCGCGAACAGACCGCCGGCACCGGGATCGACGTGACCCGCGAAGGCGATAACCTGATCCTCAACATGCCGTCGAACGTGACCTTTGCTGTCGACAGCAGCGCGATCGATCCTGCCTTTCAAACCACTCTGAGCAACGTTGCCGACACGCTTTCCCGCTATGAGAAAAGCTACGTCGACGTGCTCGGCCATACCGACAGCACCGGCAGTGACGCCTATAATCAGTCGCTATCCGAACGGCGGGCGGAATCGGTTGCCAATTTCCTCGCGAACAGCGGCGTTCAGCGCGCGCGCCTGGCCGCCAAGGGCTATGGTGAAAGCCAGCCGATTGCCAGCAACAGCACGGAACAAGGCCGGGCAGCAAACCGCCGTGTCGAAATCAAGATCGTACCGATCGCCCAGGAAGACTTGAACAACTAATATAGCACTTGCGTTTATCGCATCGCTCCGGGCATCCTCTGCAAAAATTTTGCAGAGGATGCCTGGCTTATGACCCGACCCAATTTTTCCATCGATCTCACAGGGCGTACTGCCATCGTGACTGGTGCATCGGCCGGATTGGGACGCCGCTTCGCCAAAGTGCTGGCGGCCTGCGGGGCGAAGGTCGCTTGCACGGCACGCCGTAAAGACAAGCTTGATGATCTGGTCGCAGAGATCTCCGCCGACGGCGGGGCGGCAGAAGCCTTTGCGCTAGATGTACGCGATGCCGCACAGCTTCAGGCTATCATCCCGACCGTGACCGAGTTGCTCGGCCAGCCGGACATATTGATCAATAATGCCGGGATCGTCGACGCGGAACGCGCCACGCGGATGTCGATCGAATTGATTGATGACGTGTTGGACACCAATTTGCGCAGCGTCTTCATTCTCTCGAACGAATTTGCCCGGCCGCTGATCGAAAAGAAAATGCTGGGCCGGATCGTCAATATCGCCTCGATGGCCGCGTCCCATTATGACGGTCATGGTGCCGCACTTTATTCGACAACCAAGGCAGGGGTAGTGCGGATAACCGAAACACTGGCAGTTGAATGGTCGAAATTCCACATCAATGTCAACGGGATCGCACCGGGCGCCTTTTCATCGGACATGATGGATGGCATGCTCGACCGGATGGGCGACTTTTCTGTTCATTTTCCGCGCAAGCGCCTGGGCCAACCCGAACAGATGGACAGCACTTTGCTCTATCTGGTGTCGCCTTCTTCGGATGCAGTGACCGGAACCGTGATCAAAATCGATGACGGCCAGGGTTCTCGCTAGGCGGCTGCCCCTAGACCATCTCCCCCCGAAGCAATTTGGGCAAATCGCCGGTTTCTCCTTTGGCCTCCGCCATAAATTGCGCCTTGAGCGGGGCGATACGCTGGACCAGCCCGATTCCCATACGCCGGATTGCGGAGGAGGTTTCTCCCGGCAGGCCGAACAGACGGGTAAGCATATCGGTCGCTGCAGAAACCATCATATTGTCAAGGCTCCGCCACCGGTCGTAGCGCGCAAGAATCTGCGCATCGCCGAGATCAAGGCCGGTGCGGGCACCATCGACGAGACATTCGGTCAGAGCCGCAACATCACGGAGGCCTAGATTGAGCCCCTGTCCCGCGATCGGATGGATGCCGTGACCAGCATCGCCGACCAGCACCAGCCGCTCGGCGGTCAGATGCGAACTATGATGGAAGCCCAAAGGGTAAGTCGGGCGATCGGTCAGCAACTCGATCTCGCCAAGAAAGCCACCGGTCTTCTTCATCATTTCGGCGACGAATGCGCGTTTGTTGATGTTCGCATAGGCAGGACCATCTTTCCGGGACACTGTCCATACGACGGCCGAACGATGCCTGCCGTCCGCATCATCGAGCATCGGGAGCAGCGCAAAGGGTCCGGACGGAAAGAACAGTTCATAGGCTGTGTTGCCATGCGGCTTTTCATGCGCAATCTTGCAGACAATCGCGTTGTGATCATATTGCCAGTGCGCCATGATGATCCCGGCCTCCTCGCGCATCCGGCTACCACGCCCATCGGCGGCAATCAGAAGCGGGGCGGCGAGCTGTTCTCCACCATCAAGCGTGATCTCGACGCGATGCGCATTGCGGTCGCAGGATGCAACTTGCGACGAAAGATGCAGCGCAATATTTTCATGCGCCTGTGCTGCCTCGAACAAGAGGCGACGAAGCACGGCATTTTCGACCATGATGCCCATCGGGCCTTCATCCGCACCCGGGACAAAATCCAGGGTGCCGGGTTTCAGCCCGTCATTCACCAATATTTTCGCGATGTCACAGCCATTCGGTCTCAGTTTGCTGGCCAGGCCGATGGCGTCAAACATGTTCCAGCTCGCGCTGTTGATCGCGGAAACCCGGGCATCATTTTGCGGGTTAACCAGGTCTGCCGGTTCAGCGCGGTCAATGATCGAGACGCACAATCCATGAGCAGCAAGCGTCAGTGCCTGAGTCAGACCAATCATGCCCGCGCCCAGTATAATGATATCGCTATTGCGAGAATCAAATCCCATGGAGTTCGCCTTTCCGAGCCAAAATATACGATCTAGGTAGGCATCGACCGCACGGAAGGAAAGGCAAATCCGGTAAAATAACGCCAAGAAACTTGACGGCGAGTCCCCGATTCGCGCAAAGGAGCCTATAGTTAATGCACGCCTTGGGCTGGGGCGATGCGCAGGAGTATATTATGGCGGAAAAAGCCAAACAAGCGAATTGGCGCGAGATCATGCGTCTCAGCCTGCTACGCAGCGGCGCCCTGATTGGAGCCATCGTGACTATTCTGGCGACCGTGTTTCTCGCGTTTGCGTTGATCAGCTACTCTCCCAGTGATCCTTCATTCAATACGGCCGCAGGCAGCGTCGACCATAATTGGATGGGCCTTTTTGGTTCCTATACGTCGGATTTGCTTTTGTCGCTGATCGGGTTGCCAGTCATTCTGTTCCTGCCACTGCTGCTGGTGCTGGCCAATCGGCTGTGGCGAGACATTGCACAGCCTGGCTGGAAGCAACAATTGCTCCGGTGCCTGCTCGCGACATTGCTGGTTGGTGCCGGTCTGGCTTTATGGTTCCCCGATTCCCAAATGGAACTGCCCTCAGGCCCCGGCGGCCTTGCAGGAATGCTGCTGGCCAATGGCACCAGCGCGGGCCTCAATGCGGTATCTGCCAGCTGGAGCGGTCTGATTTCCGGCATCCTGATTGCCGTCACTCTGGCTGGTGGTCTCTTCCTCGGCTATAGCAGCCTGCGGCTCGACAAACCTCTGTTCTCCGGAGCCTCCTTCAAAATCCCGTCGGTGCAAAACCCATTTGCCAAAAAAGATGAGGGGCTTGTGATAGAGCCTGAACGCCCCGACGTCATCAAAACGCCAAAAGAGCCGGCACCACGCAGATCCGTAAAACCGGACAACCGGCCACCGCCGGAGATCAGCGACCGCGCATTGCCGCCGAAAAAAGCCAGCGCCGACAAAGCCAAGCAAGGTGATTTTTTCGGTCCCTATGTGCTGCCTTCGCTGGACCTGCTTACCCCTGCACCCGAACAAACCAACAATGTGATCGACAAAGCCGGACTGGAGCGCAATGCGCGCCTGCTGGAATCCGTGCTTGATGATTTTCACGTCAAGGGCACAATCAATGCTGTACGACCCGGTCCGGTGGTCACGATGTATGAGCTGGAACCCGCTCCCGGTATCAAGGCGAGCCGTGTCATTCAGCTGGCCGAAGATATTGCTCGCAATATGTCAGCATTATCGGCGCGCGTTGCCGCTATTCCGGGGCGTACGGTCATGGGGATTGAACTGCCCAATACCAACCGCGAAATGGTTGTGTTGCACGAGATGATCGGCAGCGACAGTTTCGCCGACCAGACCGGCAAGCTGCCGATCATCCTCGGCAAGAATATTTCCGGCGACCCGGTCATCGCAGACCTGGCTCCGATGCCGCACCTGCTCGTGGCAGGCACGACCGGTTCGGGTAAATCTGTCGGTCTGAACTGCATGATTTTGTCGCTGCTCTATCGGCTGACCCCCGAAGATTGCAAAATGATCATGATCGATCCGAAGATGCTGGAACTCAGCACCTATGACGACATCCCCCATTTGCTGTCGCCGGTGGTGACCGAACCGGCCAAGGCCATTCGCGCGCTCAAGTGGGCGGTCGAACAGATGGAAGAACGCTATCGCATGATGTCTTCCATCTCGGTCCGCAATCTTGCCAATTATAATGAGAAGGTAAAGGCCGCAAAGGCCAAGGGACAGCCGCTCGGTCGTCGGGTGCAGACTGGCTATGACCCCGAGACCTCCCGCCCGATTTACGAGGAAGAGCAGCTCGACTTTGAAGTGCTGCCGCAGATCGTGATCATCGTCGACGAGCTTGCCGACCTGATGATGACCGCGGGCAAGGAAGTCGAGTTCCTGATCCAGAGACTCGCGCAAAAGGCGCGCGCGGCGGGCATTCACCTGATCATGGCCACGCAAAGGCCGTCGGTTGACGTCATTACCGGCGTCATCAAGGCGAACCTGCCGACCCGGATCAGCTTCCACGTCACTTCAAAAATCGATTCCCGCACGATCCTCGGTGAACAGGGCGCTGAACAGCTGCTTGGCAAGGGCGATATGCTTTATATGCCCGGCGGCAAGCAACTGACGCGTGTTCACGGACCGTTTGTTTCGGATGACGAGGTGCGGCGCGTCGCCGACCACTGGCGTTCACAGGGCGCGCCCGACTATATTCAGGCGGTGACCGAGGAACCGGAAGATGGCAGCTTTGCTCTCGACGGCGCTGACCTGAGCGATAACAAGGAAGACCGGCAATATGCTCAGGCCTGCCAGATCGTCTTTGAGAGCCAGAAAGTGTCAACCAGCTGGCTACAGCGACAATTGCGGATCGGCTATAATTCCGCCGCCCGGATCATCGACCGGATGGAGGAAGATGATTATATCAGCCCGCCTAACCATATCGGTCGCCGCGAGGTGCTACGCGATCAAAATGGTGAACCGCTCTAGTCCTTTGCTGACAAAATAATTCAGCCGCTGTTCAATCGCCGGCGGCTAGGCGATCACCTGAATAATCTGGAGTTTTCAAAATGTTGAAATATGGTTTCGCCTTGATCGCTGCGCCTTTGGCCCTGACTGCAAGCCTGCCTGCCACCGCCCAGCAAAGCCCTTCCGACAGCCTGGCAAAAATCTCGACCCATTTGCGGTCCATGTCGACCATGACGGCGAATTTCACCCAGACCGATCGCAGCGGCCAGTTGCTGACCGGGACGCTCACCCTGAAACAACCCGGAAAAGTTCGTTTTCAGTATCAGAAGGACGCCAATCTGCTGATCGTGGGGGACGGAAAAGCCCTGACGTTGATCGACTATGACGTTAATCAGGTACAGCGCTGGCCAATCAGCAACAGCCCGCTCGCCGCGCTGCTCAATCCGGAACGGGATTTGTCAAAATACGGAAAGATCGTTCCGACTCGCAATCCCAATGTGCTCAGCGTCGAAGTGCGTGACCCCAAGCGTCCGGAATATGGCATAATCACGATGGTCTTCACGAAACAGCCCGGCGCGCCCGGCGGATTGAGCCTTGATGGCTGGGTGTCGCTGGATTCCAAAAATAACCGCACATCGATCCGCCTCTCAAACCAGAAATTCGGGATTCCGGTCGCCAACAGCAGTTTCAACTGGGTCGATCCCCGGCGAAAAAGTCGCGGCAAGCGATGAAACGAGGCGGGTTGCCGACCAGCAGAACAACCCGCATATCTCGTTCATATTTGCGACAGAAACACACGAGTATAACCAAACACAGGATGCGAAGAGACAGTCAGGTCTTCCCCCTGTTACCTGACGAAATATGTTTCAACGCATCCTATGCGTGACGAACGCGAGTTAGCCCCCACCTCCTTAATGCCCCCGGAGGTGGGGGTTTTACTTTTCAGACCCGGTAAATTACCATGCAACTCTATTGCCTTTGGGCTTGGGTTTCTGCGCGACCGTGGCTAGTAGACTCGCCATGAGTGATACCCTTAAAGTCGTCAGCTGGAATATTAACAGCGTCCGTGCCCGCCTCGACATTGTCGAACGATTCCTGACAGAGGAAGCGCCTGATATCCTGTGCCTGCAGGAAACCAAGGTGCGCGATGACCAATTTCCCGAAGGGATGTTCCGGCGCCTCGGCTATAACCACCAGATATTGCATGGTCAGCCAATGCACCACGGTGTTGCCACTATCAGTCGTATTCCGCTGCACAAGGACCAACGGTTTGACTGGCAGGATAATGGCGAAGCCCGCCATATTGGCGCGGTGCTGGAAAATGGGGTGCGCATCGAGAATGTCTATATCCCCGCGGGCGGCGAAATTGCCGACCGCGAGATCAATCCGAAATTCGGGCAAAAGCTCGATTTCTTCGGGCGGATGACCGAATGGTCGAAAAACCTCAAAGAACCCACGATCCTGATGGGAGACTTCAATGTCGCACCACTGGAATCCGACGTCTGGAGCCACAAGGCGCTGATCAATGTCGTCAGCCACACCCAGATCGAGATTGACCACCTCTACAAGCTGCGCGATGCCCATGGCTGGGTCGATATCGGTCGCAAGCTGATCCCCGATCCGGAGCGGCTCTACACCTGGTGGAGCTACCGCGCCAAAGACTGGCGCGCATCAGACAAGGGCCGCCGTCTTGATCATGTCTGGGTCAGTCCGGAACTTGCGGACAAGGCGGTCAGCCATGTTGTGCTGGAAGATGCGCGCAGCTGGGGCAAGCCATCCGACCATGCGCCACTGATCACGGAATTCAAATTTTGAACGCAACGCCTCTCGACGAGGCCCAGAAGGCTGCCGGCCGTCGCGCCGCCCGCGCGATTGACGCGCTCCGGCGGGGTTGGCCTATTGGTGTGGAAGCCGATGGCGAACGGCTCAACCTGCTGCCAGTGGAGACCGGGATGCTGGCCGAGGCCCTGCCTTCATCAGGGACTGCCTCGCTGCTGATTTCAGCCAGCCGCGCAGATACGCTCAAGCTGCTCAATCAGTTTTCTGCGGCCGATCCCAGTCTGCCGATCCAGATCAGCCTGCCCGCGCCAGTTTCCGCTGCCGAAATCATCGCCATTGTCGATCCGGTGCTGGATATGCAATATCCGCTGAAAGGCCCGTTTCGCAGCGAGCCGCTGTCTAACCCGCAGGCGGCCAAGGCGGCGATGGAACTTGCCCGGCAAGGAGGCCTTCTCCCTGCATTTTTGATTGTCGATGATGCCGAAGATCAGCTCCAGGCCGAAGATGCTGCAGCCTATGCCGATTCCAATGCACTGGCCATCAGCGCCCATGCGAGACTGCCGGTCGCGGCCAATAGCGAGGCGCATATTTATGGCTTTCGCAGCGACGCCGACGCCACCGACCATGTCGCGCTGGTCGTCGGCAAGCGCGACGAGACAACGCCGGTCGTCCGCCTGCACAGCGAATGTCTGACCGGCGACGTGCTCGGTAGCCTGAAATGCGACTGCGGCCCGCAACTGCACGCGGCGCTCGAGCAGATGGGCGAAGCCAGCTGGGGCGTATTGCTCTATCTGCGCCAGGAAGGCCGCGGCATCGGCCTGATCAACAAGCTGCGCGCCTATGCCTTGCAGGATCAGGGCTTTGACACGGTCGATGCCAATCAACGGCTGGGCTTCGCCATTGATGCCAGAGATTTTTCGATAGCGGCGCGAATGCTCGAGTTGCTCAATATTCCGAAGGTCAAACTGCTGACCAACAATCCCGAGAAAGTGGCGGGATTGGAAGCGTCCGGCGTAACGGTTGAAGAACGCCTGCCGGTCAAGATCGCCGCCAATCCACATAATGAATTTTATCTTGATACCAAGCGCGACCGGACGGGGCATCAATTATAGAGGCAAGCGATTGCCAGTGATCCAGTCCGTTCGAGCTTTCTGTTCAACCCGTCATCAATCCCCGGCAGAATACCTCCACCAGCAAGGTGACATTGGCTTGCGCCTCCCGACTGGTTTCAGCTTTTTCGAGTACGCCGTTGACCGATTGGATGAGCAGGCCGGCGAGGAGATCGGCGCGTCCCCGGTCATGGACCTGTTCCCCGATCAAACCCGCGACGAGTGACTGGAACCGGTCGTTTGCCGCAAGTATTTCTCCGCCGCAGATACGGTTTTTCTCGTCGATCAGCTCCCGTCCATATTCGGAATCGTGCAACAATTGATAGACCCAGCTGACGCGGGCATTGATCGCGCGAAGCAGCCGGGCATCCCAGGCCCCCTGCTCCGAAAATGCTTCGACGACCGCATCATATACCCGCCCGTTGATCCGTTCGCTCAGACCCTTGAACACCTCCTCCTTGGTGGAGAAATGCTTGTAGAGCGAAGTCCGTGAAATGCCAGCAGCGGCAGCGATATCCGACATCGATGTCTTGGCAAAACCGTGGCGGTTAAACTGCTGCATAGCCCCGTCCAGCAGCTTGCCATTGGTGGTCGTGAAGCTCGTCATGATGATTTAGGTTTACACTTTGAACATTATATGTCAACTTTGATTGATGAACAAAAAACAATATCTCCCATTGGTCGATCAGACGCTCACGATTAAAGCCCCGATTTCCCAGGTTTTCGCCTTTCTGGCCAATCACGAGAATTACGCTTCATGGTACCCGAAGGTCATCTCGATCGAGTCTGCAAACGAGCTGCCGCACGGAACGGTTGGAAAAGTCTACAGGGAAGCCATCCGCTTGCCGACAGGGCGAGACGGATTAATCGCCATCAAGGTCGTAGAAAGCCGGCAACCGGAGCTGTTCGTGACAGAGGGAGTCTTCGCCCCGCTCCATCCCCGAATGGAAGTTCATCTGTCCGCTGAATCGGAAAATGAAACTTCACTGCACTGGAAATTCTTCAGTCGCAGCCAATCCGTCATCGGGCGGTTTCTGATCCGTTTGCTTGTGAAAAAGGCTCTGGAACGCGACAGCAAAACCGGTCTGACGCAGATGAAGGCCCTTGTGGAAAATCGGGACTGATCACAGAAATGAAAACCGGCCCTATCCGCTTTCTGGATAGCGCCGGCTCTGTCTCTTTCAGTCTGACCGAAATGACCTAGAACGGAACGTCGTCGTCCAGATCGCTGTCAAAGGCGCCGCCGCCCTGACCACCGCCGGAACCGCCGCCGGTCTGGCCCCAGCTGTCGTTCGAACCACCACCGGAACCACCGCCGGATTGTCCGCCGCCCCAGCCATCGTTCGAGCCGCCACCCTGGCCACCGCCGCCCTGGCGGCTGTCGAGCATTTCCATTTTGGCGTCAAAGCCCTGCAGCACAACGTCGGTCGAATAGCGGTCATTGCCGGACTGGTCCTGCCATTTACGGGTCTGCAGCTTGCCTTCGAGATAGACCTTGCTGCCCTTGCGCAGATATTTTTCGGCAACCCCGGCAAGGCCTTCGTTATAGATCGAGATATTGTGCCACTCGGTCTTTTCCTTGCGTTCGCCGGTCTGGCGATCCTTCCAGCTTTCTGAAGTCGCTACGCTGAAATTGCAGACCTTGCCGCCATTTGCGAAGGTACGTACTTCCGGATCCTTGCCCAGATTTCCTACGATGATGACTTTGTTGATGCCGCCGGCCATTTCAAATTCCCTAAAAATATAACGTGGTTATCGATTCTTGGGGGACTCTATAGACCGAGCGCGACGGCACTCCAATATGTAATACCGGCTGCAGCATAAGCGAGCGCAAAAAGATAGATGACCATGAAGGTTGGCCATTTCCAGCCATTGGTTTCCCGGCGGGTGACGGCAATGGTTGAGATACATTGCGGCGCAAATACAAACCAGGCGAGAAAGGCCAGCGCGGTCGGCAGCGACCAGCGGCTTTGCAGACGCTCGGTCAGCGATTTGGCCTCCGCCTCTTCATCCGGGGCGTCGATCGCATAAGTGGTAGCCAGGGCTGCCACCGCCACTTCCCGCGCGGCCATGGCGGGAATCAGCGCGAGTGCAATATCCCGGTCGAAGCCGACCGGCTTGACAATGGGTGCAATGACATTGGTGATACGCCCTGCAACGCTATAATCCACTTGGCTCATGCCGCTGTCTTCGGGTACCTTTGGAAAGGTCAGCAGAAGCCATAGAACTACGGTCGAGGCAAAAATGATCGTTCCGGCACGGCGCAAGAAAATCCAGGCACGCTGCCACAGTCCGATCATTATGTCGCGCAGGCTGGGCAGCTGATATTTCGGCATCTCCATCAGAAAGCCGCTGTTCGGCCCCTTGGTCACCGTCGAACGCAACACCAGCGCGACGATCATCGCACCCAAAATGCCGAATACATAAAGCCCGAACAATACCAGTCCCTGCAAACCAATGCCCGGGCCGACCGTCTCGGGCGGAATGAACGCACCTATGATGATTGCATAAACAGGAAGCCGTGCCGAGCAGGTCATCAGCGGTGCCACCAATATCGTGGTCAGGCGATCTCTCGGGTCGGAGATACTGCGCGTTGCCATGATTCCGGGGATTGCACAGGCGAATGACGACAACAGCGGAATGAAGCTCCGTCCGGACAGACCAACGCCAGCCATCAAACGATCCATGATAAAAGCAGCACGGGTCATGTAGCCGCTGGCTTCGAGTAGCAAGATGAAGAGGAAGAGGATCAGAATCTGCGGCAAAAACACCACCACCGAACCGACGCCGGCGATAGCCCCTTCAATGATAAAATCCCGAAAAAATCCCGGCACCATATTCGTTTCCACCGCCGTCGCGACCCATTCGCTGGCGCTTTCGATCCAGCCGATCGGCGCTTCGGACCAGGCGAAAACGGCCTGAAACATGGTGAACAAGACCGCGAACAGAATCAATGGCCCGGCATAGGGATGAAGGAACAGATTGTCTGCCCGCTCCGACCAGCGCCGACTGGCGGTTTCAGAAATTATCGCCTGATTGGCAATCTGTTTGGCCTGTTTGAGCAGGCCATGATCACGTTCTTTGACGACGATAGGCTTGAGCACGCCCGATTTCTGGCGAAGCCGGCTTTCCAGCGCAGCGGTCAGATGCTCTAACCCGCGGCGCCGCACCGCGACAGTCGGGACCACGGGAACCCCCAAGGCCTCTTCAAGTCTTGCCGGGTCCAGGGTTAAGCCGTCCCGTTCCGCCAGATCCATCATGTTCAGCGCCACGACGACCGGTTGCCCGAGCGCGATTACTTCCAGGGCAAAGCGTAAATGATTGTCGAGATTGGCAGCATCAAGCACAATGACAATGGCATCGGGTTTGCGCTCACCCTTCTGCAACCCCATGATCACTCCGCGCGTCACTTCCTCATCCGGGCTGGTGGGATCAAGGCTGTAGCTACCCGGCAAATCGACCAGTTCGGCATGCCGTCCGTCAGCAAAAGAAAAATGACCGGATTTGCGCTCCACCGTTACACCGGGATAATTGGCAATCTTCTGGCGTGCACCGGTTAATGCGTTGAACAGGGCGCTTTTGCCCGAATTGGGGTTGCCCGCGAGGACAATGAGGGGGACTGCTTCGGTCATGGATCAGGCTAAGGTCGTTACCGGAATCGGCTGAACGGATATTACTTGCGCATGAGCTTTTCGGACAGCAATCATCATTCTTCCGACTTTCAGCGCGATCGGATCATTCAGGCCAAACATCCCTTTGTGTAATTTCTCGACCGCCACTCCTTCATCAATTCCGAGCGCCCGCAAACGCCGCCCTTCGGTCTCGGAAATTGCATTCCAGTCAATCGCTACCACTTCGGCATTTTGCTTGAGTGGCAGCTGGTCTAGAGTCGTGGATATGGGCATTTATCGCGCGGGGCCTTTCTAATTGCGATTGATTATCAATATAGACTAGGTTTGGCGAGTCTTTTTGTGTGGGTATGCCGCATCTTGGAGATATCGACTGAGTGGCGCATCAAGCTATGCCGAAATGCCCCCGCAAGCGCGCTTGCCTTCAAGCTCCCCGATAGCGCAATCGACCAATGAAACGCGCGATACTGAAACGGTCGCCACCCCTGCCCACGACTTTGGCCTTGGCCTTCTCGAACTGCATCACATTTTCAATCCGGCGATCCAAAAAGGTCCGGGTGTCAGAATGGTCCTGGCTTTCATCATCCAGAAAAACGCTGAGGGTACTGCCGTAAACGCCCGATAGCAGCGTCCGTTTGGTATAATGGTTATAGTCGGTTGCCGTGTCCCCGGCGAGCCGCCACATCTTGTCGGCTGCCCGCCAGCCCATTTTTGCCGCTTTGCGCAAATGGGGTGGTGCGGCCAGTATCGCCAGCGCGCGCCGTAATCCTTCGCGATCCCCTTCCAAGGCTTCGAGTCTTGCTTCAACGAGCGCCTTGATCCGGTCCCGCACTTTCATCGCGGCGAGTTCATCGGCACTATATTTCACCGCCATTTTTGCATCAATCGCCTGAAACCAGGCATCAATCATGTCGACCGGGCCTGCATTAAACGCGAGTCTGGCCAGATCATGATCCACGCCAGCCAGTTCCGCAGCTGCCAAAACGGCCTTTTCGTTCCAACCGTCAAATGCCGCCTGTGCGGCCAATCGAGGTGCGAGAAAGGCGCGCACTTCATCCAGCGTTGGATCTTCGGGAAGCGATACGGACATGAGAGTTCCTTTGAAATCAGAGCTATCAACATAGACAGAAATTGCTGGGTTTCAAACCATTGCATTTGCAGGAATGGCCTCTTAATTGTCTAGTTAACAGTTCACCCTTCCAGTTTCAGGGAATTCCATCTTGACCACATTGTTCGATCCGATCACCGTTGGTGCCATCGAGGCCCCAAACCGCGCGTTCATGGCCCCGCTTACCCGCTGTCGGGCGACCGTCGACTTTGTCCCAACTCCGATCATGGGGGAATATTACAGCCAGCGCGCCGGTGCCGGGCTGATCATTTCCGAAGCGACCGGAATCAGTCCGCAGGGCCTTGGCACCCCGTTCGCGCCGGGAATATGGAGCGAAGCACAGACCGAAGCCTGGAAGCCGGTGGTCGAACAGGTCCATCAAGCCGGTGGCCGCATCATCTGCCAGTTGTGGCATATGGGCCGCATCGTGCATCCCGACTTCCTGAACGGCGAACAACCGGTGTCAGCTTCGGCAACGACCGCGCCAGGCAGTGTGCGCACTTATGCCGGCAAGAGAGATTATGTGGAAGCACGCCCTCTGGAAATCTCCGAAATTCCCGGCCTGCTGGACGATTATCAAAATGCCGCGGAAAATGCGATCAAAGCCGGATTTGACGGCGTGCAACTGCATGCCGCCAACGGCTATCTGATTGACCAGTTCATCCGTTCCGGCACCAATTTGCGAACCGATGAATATGGCGGCCCGGTTGAAAACCGGATCCGCCTGCTCGGAGAAGTGACCCAACGTCTCGTCGATGCAGTGGGCGGTGACCGGGTTGCCGTTCGCCTGTCCCCCAACGGCGATTCCCAAGGCGCCGATGACGCGACACCGGTCGAAACCTTCACTGCAGCAGCCAGATTGCTCAGCCAGATCGGGGTCGCATTCCTCGAACTGCGCGAGCCCCCTGCCCACGGCACTTATGGCAATACCGATGTTCCGGCGGTCAGCCCCGATATCCGTCCGGTGTTCAACGGCCCGCTCGTTTTGAACAGCGACTATTTTTACGATAATGCAACCGCAGCACTGGCGGACAACAAGGCGGATGCGATCAGTTTCGGGCGGACGTTCATGACAAATCCTGATCTGCTGGAACGGTTTAAAGCAGGCGCTGAACTCAATCCGATCGATTTCACCCCGACTTGGTACAGCCAGGGACCGGAAGGATATGTCGACTATCCGACGATGGCGCAAAAGGAAGCAGCGCAGGCCTGAGCGGTTTTCGTCCCGCTAAAAGGCGCTCTGCAACCGGCGGAACATGTCTCGTACCGCAGACTCGGCTTCCATTTCGAGTTGCAGACGCGCCGAGAGGCGTTGCAGGCGTTGAAACAATTCTTCGCTAGCCATGATGACCTGACGTGCTTCTTCCGGAAAGCGCTCCACCAACAAGCGATCGGTCGCTGGCGCAAAACCGAGCGCACGATCATGGTTCCAGGATTCTCCTTCAGTCAGCTCGCCGCTGTGCAGGGCTTTCTGGTTCAACAACCAGGCGATGCAGTGCATCAATCGCGTTGTGACTTTGAGTGATTCACAGGAAAAAGAAACCGCGAGAAGACTGTCTTCGTTCGATTCGTCATTGAAGCGGCCCGATTCGAAATAGGACCGCGCCTCATCCGCAAGCACCATCGCTTCAGTATAAAGCGCGTCCAGCAGCTTCAGGGTCAACAGTGATTCACGGTCCGCCATATTTGCTCCGTAGCAAATTAACACCGGCCAATGACAGTTAATTCCAGTCCGCTGACGGACCGGAGACATCTTTGTTTCAATCTGACACGTGCGGAATTCTGGGGTTAACTGGTGGATAGTCTTGGTTAACAACTGCCAATCCCGCGGGCTAGCGTTGCTTCAGGCTATAATATCCGGAATAAGTTGGTTTTCGAGCAAAATAATGCGGTCGCGCAATTGCAATTTTCTCTTCTTGAGTCGCGCGGTCCGGAGCTGGTCCGGACTACCGGCTTCGATCAGCGCGGCGATGGCCTGGTCAAGATCGCGATGTTCAATTTTCAGCAGTTCAAGCTGCGTTTGCAACTCTTCATCGCTCTTCCCCATGCCGGATCAACCTCGCCTCTTGCGTCGGTGCAACAATTTTGCAATTCTAATCCTATTCATGGTTCCTGTCGAAACCAAGACAAATTAATCATGAAGCAGGACGCCAGCAAAATATGCTGGGGTAACAGGAAAGGAAGCTTTCATCCTCTTTCAATTTCAAAAACAACATTTTTGAGGAGACTTTAATGATTCAGAATCACATGTCAGCATTGCGCAACAAGCATGAAGCGCTGGAACGCAAGATCAACGAAGAAGAAACCCGGCCGTTTCCCGACACAATTCGAATCCATAGCCTCAAAAAAGAGAAGCTTAGAGTGAAAGAAGAATTGCTCAATTAGCCGTGAGCGCACGACCCCGCTCCCACTGAACAGGCAGCAATATAATCCGTTTTAGTCGATAGGCCGCTTTTCGATATCGCACTCACTTGGCCTTTCTGCTAGGCGAAAATCATGCCCGCAACAGATCCATCCAGTACCAAGACAGCCCGCAGCATCCTGACTGGCCTGCGAGCCATCATGGCATCGCGCGGCAATGCGCAGATAAAATTGAACAAGGTGGTCGATACAATCGCAGAGGCGGTAAGCAGCGAGGTCTGCTCAATCTACTTGCGACGCGACGGGGTATTGGAATTATTTGCCACCCGCGGACTGAATGCGGAAGCAGTACATGTTACAAAACTCGCGATGGGAGAGGGCCTGACCGGCTATATCGCAAAAAATGTCGAGACGCTAAACCTCGACGAGGCGGCCAGCCATCCCGATTTTCAATATCGGCCCGAGACCGGCGAAGAGAAATTTCATAGCTTTGCCGGCGTACCGATCATCCGGAACCAGCAGGCAATCGGCGTGTTATGCGCGCAGCATGTCGACCCGCGACGCTATTCCGAAGAGGAAATTGAAGCCTTTCAAACCGCGGCGATGGTGTTGTCGGAACTGATCACAAGCGCCGAATTTGTCGATGACAATTTCGCGCAAGAAACAGCAATACCCGACTTTGGGGCCACGCGTCTCTCGGGACTGCAACTGGTCAAGGGCAAGGCCAGCGGCCAGGCCGTATTTCACCAGCCAAGAGTGAAAATTGAACATACGGTTGCAGAAGATACCGAGGCCGAACGGCATCGCGTCTATTCCGCGTTCGACAAGATGCGCAACCAGATCGACCAGATGACCAGTCAGGCAGAATTCGGGGTCGGTGGTGAGCATGAGGAAGTGCTCGAGACATACAAGATGTTTGCCTATGATGAAGGCTGGAGTCGACGGATCAATGAAGCGATCGACAGTGGCCTAACGGCGGAAGCAGCGATCGAAAGAGTGCAGCAGCACACCCGCATGCGAATGCGGCAGATTGACGATCCGCTGCTGGCGGAGCGCATGCACGACCTGGAAGACCTCGCCAACCGCTTGCTGCGCATTGTTTCTGGACAAATGGGCACCGCAGCCAAAACGGGTCTGCGGCAGGACACGATTTTGATTGCCCGCAATCTGGGTCCCGCAGAGCTGCTGGAATATGACCGGCGGAAGCTGAAAGGCGTTGTTCTGGAGGAAGGCTCGCTGACTGCCCATGTAACAATCATTGCGCGCGCAATGGGCATTCCCATTCTCGGCCAGGTCAAGAATATCCGGCAAGTCGTGCGGGAAGATGATCATCTTCTGCTCAATGTCGATGAAAATGCCGTGTTTGTGAGACCCACACCTTCCATGGAGGAAGCTTTTGAAGCTCAACTCGAGCTCACCCATCGAAAGCGCGCCGCCTATTCCGAACTGCGGGACAAAGAAGCCATAACAAAGGACGGCGTACGGATCACCGTCAACATCAACGCTGGTTTGCGCGACGATCTGGCGCTGCTCAACTTGACCGGTGCGGACGGGATTGGGCTGTTCCGGACAGAATTTCAATTCCTCGTCGCCGCAACAATGCCTGGACGGGCAGGCCAGACGCGATTTTACCGCGATGTATTGGATGCGGCCGGTGACAAGCCGGTCATATTCCGGACCATCGACATCGGCGGGGACAAACCCCTGCCCTATTTTCAGGCAAGCGAGTTCAAGGAAGATAATCCCGCCATGGGGTGGCGCGCCATTCGCATCGGGCTGGAACGGGATACGTTGATGAAAGTGCAGGCGCGCGCTTTGATGGAGGCAGCGGCTGGCCGCAAATTAAATGTCATGTTCCCGATGGTCGCCGAGCCATGGGAGTTTGACAAAGCCAAGGCAGTGTTTGAAAATCAGCGTGCCTATTTGCAAACCCAGAAGAAAATGCCGCCCGTGCAGGTTCGATATGGTGCGATGCTCGAAGTCCCCGCCTTGGCCGAATGCCTTGATTTAATGGCTGACCGAATCGATTTTCTGTCAATCGGGACCAATGATCTCACCCAATTCCTGTTCGCCGCAGACCGCAGTAACCCGAAACTGGCAGAGCGGTTCGATTGGATGAGCCCCGCCATCCTCCGGTTCGTGCGCCGCGTGTCAGACAATGCCCAACGGTTCGACATCAACCTCAGTGTTTGTGGCGAAATGGGGGGCCGCCCCCTGGACGCCCTTGCACTTCTAGGGCTGGGAATCCGCAATTTGTCCATTACCCCGGCTTCGGTTGGCCCGATCAAGGCGATGGTGCGGTCTCTGGACCTCGGCAAGGCCAGACTGGCCGTCCAAGAGATTTTGAACGACGCACCGGCAGAACCAAGGGCGATCTTGGAACAATGGGCGATTCAGAATGGTGTTGACCTGGATTGACCCTAATTCAGACGGGCAGCGGGTGATTTTTCCGCCGATTGACCGAAAATCGCAAAAATGCAGCATATCGGCCATGATAGCCATTGACTTTTGTTCACCAAACTGGCTTTTTTCAATGGATTATCCGGAAGTGCGCGAAAAGGGTCGCAAAATGATCCGGCCAAGGGAGTATAGAGTGGCCGAAGAAACCAATGACGACGAAAATGTCGAACTAAATCTGCACAATACCGGTGAACTATTGCGCCGGGCACGCGAGCAGAAAAATTTGTCGCTGGAAGATATTGCAAAAAAGACCCGGATTCCGCAGCGCCATCTGGCATCAATCGAAAATGGCGATTTTGAAGCTCTTCCCGGTCGCACTTATGCGATCGGCTTTGCCAAGTCCTTCGCGCGGACGGTCGGATTGAGCGATGCTTCAATCGGAAGCCAGCTACGGGCAGAAATGGAAGAGCAAGGACATGGGGCTTTCCAGCCTGAGATGAGCGGATATGCTCCGGCCAACCCGTCCAGCATCCCTCCCCGCTTTCTGGTTTGGACTGCCGCAGGCATCGCGGCATTGGTGCTCGCGGGTTATCTGGTTTGGCGCACGCTGGTCCTTAATCCCACGGAAGCAAATGACCTTCCGGATGATGGAAATGTCACAGCGATAGAAACCGCCTCGGACAATAACAATTTGCAGAATATCGATGAAAAAGCACCAACGCCATCAAGCGAAGGAACCGTAGTCCTGACCGCAACCGAAACGGTCTGGATCAAAATTTATGATGCCGAGGGCGAACGTCTGTTCGAAGACCAAATGGCAGCTGGCGACACTTTCACTGTACCGGCGGATGCCGACAATCCACAGATTCTTACCGGACGCCCCGACGCATTAACCGTCACCATAGATGGTCAGGTTGTACCGCAACTGGGCACTGCGGAACGCACAATCAAGGATGTCGGCGTCAGTGCCGCGGCTTTGCTTGCCCGTGCGGACGCGAGCAATCCGGCGGAAGACTTATCGGTTGATTGAGCGACGCACGTGCCAGGACAGGGCAGTGCGCTACGGAATTGCGCCGACCGAGGGGTAGTTTTTCTTTACTTTTCAGCGTAGTATATGGTTAATATGCGCCAAAACCAGCGGAGACTTCGATGAAGAGATTCGGTATCACAATCCTGCTCACCAGCTTGCTCATCAGTGCGCCAGCTGCGGCCCAGAACGCAAATGTAGACAAACGTGTCGAACGGCTCGAGCAGGAGATACGTGCAATTCAGCGCAAGGTTTTCCCTGGTGGTTCGACCCGCTATTTCGAGCCTGAAATCACCGCTGAAAGTGCCCCCTCTTCATCCGCAAACGCGAACACGACATCGGCGGTTACGGACCTTATCGCGCGGGTCGATGCGCTAGAGAACAGCTTGGCAAACCTCACCGGCCAGGTCGAGGAAAATGGCTTTCGACTGAAAAAAATTGAAGATCGGTTGGCAGCCACGGATATGCCCGCTGCTGGTCCGACGAGCGCAAACTCTTCCGGTTCCGAACCAAAAACGGTGACAGAGGCTGCACCCGATCCGGAACGGGTTGTAGGGGTAGCCGCGATCGTGAAGCCGGATACGGGGGATAGCGGGGAAGATGCGTATATTTATGGGTATCGGCTGTGGGACGCAAAATTCTATCCCGAAGCACAAGCACAATTAAAAAAAATGGCAGAGGATGAGCCTGGTCACCGCCGCGCCAGCTTCGCCCAGAATTTACTGGGCCGCGCCTATCTTGACGATGGGAAGCCGGCACTAGCTTCGGTCGCTCTCTACGAAAATTACCAGAAGAGACCACGCGGAGAGCGTGCACCCGACAGCCTCTATTTTCTGAGCACGGCGCTGGTCCAACTGGGCAAAAAAGCAGATGCCTGCCGGGTTCTGGCAGAATTGCAGGATGTCTATCCAGAGGCTGCTAGTGGTCGGCTCGCTGATCGGGTGACGTCAGGCAAGGCCGCCGCCAACTGCAAGTAGATCATGGACAATGAAAGCGCCTCGCTGAACCAACGGTTTGTAGAAGCTCTTGTCCGGCTTATTCCCCGGTTTGAAACCACCGATGAGAAACTGGGTTTGGCGGTTTCCGGTGGTCCCGACAGTATGGCTTTGCTGCTGCTAGCCTACAAAAACTTTCCAGGGCGCATTGCCGCTGCAACGGTTGATCATGGTCTGCGTCCGGCCTCCCGGACTGAAGCGGAATTTGTCGCCTCAATTTGCCGCGAACGTGGCATCCCGCACGATATTCTGCGACCTGTTGTTCCGATCCGCGGCAGTATTCAGAGTGCCGCCCGGCGCGCGCGCTATGGATTGCTGCAAGACTGGATGAAGGATAATCATCTCCACTGGCTGGCGACGGCACATCATGCGGACGATCAACTCGAGACGATGATCATGCGCATATTGCGCGGAAGCGGTATTGACGGCATGTCGGGCATAAGGGCGAAGCGAGCCAACATCATTCGGCCTTTGCTCCATTTTCGAAAAACTGAACTTGAATCCTATGTCGCCGACGCGGGCATTGAAGCGGTCGACGATCCTTCCAACAAAGATCAGGGCTTTGATCGTGTCCGGGTGCGCAATACGCTCAGGGATCTGGAAGGGTTTGACATTGCTCTTGCCAGCCAGAGCGCCGATGCATTGGGCGCGGCACGCGAGGCCATTGAATGGGTCGTCGATCTGCTTGGCGAAGAACATATCCGGGTGACGGATAGCGGGTGCATCCTGGTCAAGACCGATTTTCCACACGAGATTCAGCGACGTCTGTTGCTCAAATGCCTGCATATTTGCAAACCCGCACTTTCTCCGCGCGGCAGTCAGATCGACCAGACGATCATCGCGCTGAAACAGGGTGATACCGTTACTCTCGGGGATATTTTGTGCCGCAGCGATGGGGCGTGGTCTTTTCAAGCGGCTCCAGAACGCAGAAATATATAGATTTTCTGAATCATCCCGACCCAGAACCGCGCCGATCACACTGATCGGTAAAAACATTGCCCTCCATATTGTTATCCGCTGCAAAAGGACTATCTTTGTAGGAGTGTAAAAATCGCGGATTGATGCCCATCGCCCGCGACAACAATGATTACAGGACGAGATGCGTAATGAATGACGAACAGGATCCCAAAGACAATCCCTGGATGAAGAGTATGTTCATCTGGGCTGGCGTCATCGTTGCGCTTTTGCTTACCGTGTCGATGTTTGGTGCAGGTGCTGCAAATGATGCAGGGTCAGGCATCAGCTATTCGTCCTTCCGCAACAAGGTTGAAGAGGGCAGCGTCAAAAGCGTCGCCATCTCACCGGACCAGATCACCGGCGAATTCACCAACGGTGACAAATTTTCCACCACGCCGGTTGGCAGCGATCCGTCGCTGGTCAACCTGCTGGATGAAAAAGGCGTTGAATATAGTGGCAAGCCACAGGAGCAGGCCAGCATCTGGCAGATCATTCTCGTGCAGTCCCTGCCCTTCCTGCTAATTCTCGGCATCGCCTTTTTCGTGCTGCGCCAGATGCAGAAAGGCAGTGGTTCCGGAGCCATGGGTTTCGGCAAGTCGAAGGCTAAAATGCTCACCGAAAAGCAAGGCAAGGTTACGTTTCAGGACGTCGCCGGTATCGATGAGGCCCGCGAAGAGCTGGAAGAAATTGTCGAATTTCTGAAAAATCCCGGTCGCTTTGCCAAGCTTGGTGGCCAGATCCCCAAGGGCGCATTGCTTGTCGGTTCGCCCGGTACCGGTAAAACGCTACTGGCCCGTGCTATCGCAGGCGAAGCAGGCGTGCCGTTTTTCACCATTTCCGGTTCCGACTTTGTCGAAATGTTCGTCGGCGTCGGCGCGAGCCGGGTCCGCGACATGTTCGAACAGGCCAAGAAAAATGCGCCTTGCATTGTCTTCATTGACGAAATTGATGCCGTCGGACGCCATCGCGGCGCTGGCCTCGGCAATGGCAATGACGAACGCGAACAGACGCTGAACCAGTTATTGGTAGAAATGGACGGTTTTGAAGCGAATGAAGGCATTATCATCATCGCCGCAACCAACCGGCCTGACGTCCTTGACCCTGCCCTGCTCCGGCCCGGACGTTTTGACCGTCAGGTCGTCGTGCCCCGCCCTGATATCGAAGGCCGGGAGAAAATTCTTGAAGTCCATATGAAGAAAGTGCCGCTGGCTCCGGACGTCGATTCCCGGACCATTGCGCGCGGTACGCCCGGTTTTTCCGGTGCCGATCTGGCCAACCTCGTCAATGAGGCGGCGCTGATGGCCGCCCGTCGCGGCAAGCGGATGGTCGCGATGAGCGAGTTTGAGGATGCCAAGGACAAGGTCATGATGGGTACCGAACGCAAGTCCATGGTGATGACCGAGGACGAAAAGAAGATGACCGCCTATCATGAAGCCGGCCATGCTATTGTATCGATCCATGAACCGTCGTCTGATCCCATCCACAAGGCGACGATCATTCCCCGTGGCCGCGCCCTTGGCATGGTCATGCGCCTGCCCGAGCGCGACAATTACAGCTATCATCGGGACAAAATGCACGCCAATCTGGCAGTGTCCATGGGTGGCCGTGTCGCCGAGGAAATCATCTTTGGCTATGATAAGGTATCCTCCGGTGCTTCCGGCGACATCCAGTATGCGACCAAACTCGCGCGCGACATGGTCACCCAGTGGGGCATGTCCGACGAGATGGGGCCGCTGCAATATGAAGAGGAACAGGGCGAAACCTTTCTCGGCTATTCGCAGTCCCAGCGCGTTCATATGTCCGACGAAACAGCGAAAAAGATCGATCTGGAAATTCGCAAGTTGATTGATGACAGCTATGACCGGGCAAAGGATTTGCTGACAACGCATGAGGATCAACTTCATGCGCTTGCCAATGCGCTGCTCGAATATGAAACCCTGTCGGGCGAAGAAATTGACGAATTGATCAAGACTGGAAAATTCTCGCGGCCAGATGGCGATGTCGTCAAACCGGCAGCCATTCCCGCCGGTGGCACGTCGATCCCGAAAGCGGGACGGAAGAAAAAAGGCCCGTTTGGCGATCCCAAGCCGCAGGGCGCTTGATCGGCACCGAGGCGTTTTGAGACACAAAGAATTAAGACGCAAAGAAAAGGCCGCTCGGGAACAACCCGGCGGCCTTTTCTTTGTGTCTTAAAATTTCCTGCGCCGTAACGCGATCCGCTTAGCGGCGTCCATAATCTCCGGCAACTCCGGCGCTGCGCGGTGGTGCAGCGGCGGTCAGGCGAAGGGCTTCTGCCGACTGGCTGATCGAACCGATTTCGTCCGGTGTATCATCATCATCGATGAGAACCTTCTGCAGCGACTGGATCAGGCTTTCTTCCAGATCCTTCGGCTTGACGGTTTCCTCTGCGATTTCGCGCAGCGCGACAACCGGGTTTTTATCGCGGTCGCGGTCTACAGTCAGCTCTGCGCCGCCGGAAATCTCGCGGGCACGCTGGGCAGCAAACAATACCAGATCAAACCGGTTTGTGACTTTATCAACGCAATCTTCAACCGTAACGCGAGCCATAAGGCGCTCCTGATTCTGCAAACTTTTGGAAAAGAGGCCTGCATTTAGGGATATGGGCGAGATTTGTCAACAAAACTGGAGCCGCGCAAACATTGCCAGACAATCTAATGGTTTGTCGGTAAGCCGATCATAATCTATGCCAACGCCATGCCAATCCCTCCCATGAACATTCGACTATTGGAACCCGATGCACCGCAATGGTCATATGTCGGCGGCAACCGCCTGAGGCTTGTCCGCACCGCAGCTGAACGGCTCGCTGGACTGGTCGACATGCTTGAAGGGGCAGAAAAAAGCCTCAAACTATTCTTCTATATGTTCGAGGATGACCGCATTGGTCAGATGATCATGGACATTTTGATTGCAGCCTGTGCACGTGGCGTAGCCGTCGAAATGATGGTCGACAGCTTCGGATCAAACCGTACGCCGCGAAAATTCTTTGACCAACTGCTGCTCGCAGGGGGCAAATTCAAGTTTTTCAGCCCGCGCTTTTCAACCAGCTACTTCGTACGCAATCATCAGAAAATGATTATCGCCGATGACCGCAGCGCCTTGATCGGCGGCTTCAATATCGCCGAACCATATTTCAATCTTCATCAGCGGGACAAGGATGGCGCCCAGATCGACGATAGCTGGGAGGATCTCGGGCTCGAAATTGAAGGACCGGAGGTTCAGAAGCTGGTCGATTATTTTCGTCTGTTGTCCCACTGGGTCTATCAGGACAATGGCAATCTGCGGTCGCTTCAGCGGATGGTGCGGCACTGGGAGTCGGGCAACGGCCAGTTTCGCTGGCTGCTTGGCGGGCCGAGCAATCGCCTGAGCCGCTGGGCAGCCGCTATCAAGAACGATCTTGAAAACGGCTGCAAGCTTGATCTGGTCACCGCCTATTTTTCACCGGGCCAAGGGCTTTTGCGGCGGATTGGCCGATTGTCAAAACGGGGCGGCGAGAGCCGGATCATCTTGCCCGGCAAAACGGACAATGCTGCAACGATTGGGGCCAGTCGGTTGCTATACGGATATCTGCTGAAGCGACACACTCGCATTTTCGAATATCAACCCAAGCTACTTCACACAAAATTGGTGATCGTCGATGATGCCGTTTACGTCGGGTCCGCAAATTTCGATCTGCGCAGCCTGTTTATCAATGTCGAAATGATGCTGCGGATTGAAGATGCGAATTTTGCCAATCACGCGCGCGCGGTGTTCGGCATATTATATGAAAAAGCCGAGCCTATCACCCCAAAATTGCACAAATCCCGGCGTACTTTTCTCAACCGCCTGCGCTGGACTCTATCCTATTTTGTGGTGAACACGCTCGACTATAGCGTTGCGCGGCGGATCAATTTTGGCATCAAAGAATAAGTGCGGTCTGGTCTCGAATACTCTGACCTGGGCACGGGCATCAACAATCTGCCGCAGCAGGAGAATCGTTCACCGCAATCCGCAATTATGGCTCTGTTCAGAAAATACCGCTTAGTTACAAGAGCCCATGGACTATCCAACAGGAAATGATCGACCGCGCATGATTCCAATTCGGCCATTATTGACTTTGCTGCTGACGGCGACGCTGGCAGCTTGTGTGTCCGCGCCTAACCGGCCGGCAGGCAACAGCCCCACCAATATCCCGCCGACCTATCAAAATCGTTCACCATCGTCCCTGCCTCGCGCCGATCAATCTCGTGAACGCCCGAACCCCGCGCTTGTCCGAGAGATCGCTGATCTCTGGCGAAGTTTCCCGGGAAAAACCGGGATTGCTGTCAAACGGATTGATGGTGATTGGGAATTTGGCCACCGGATCGACGAATATTTTCCCCAGCAGAGCGTTTCAAAGCTTTGGGTCGCCATGACGCTGCTCGACAAGGTTGACCAGGGCCGGGCATCATTGTCCGACTCCATCCGCATTGGCAAAGAAGATTTGACGGTGTTCCACCAACCCATGGCGGTTGAAGTGGAACGCGAGGGCGCGGTTGTGAAATCCGTCTATACTCTGCTCGAAAAAGCTCTCGCGAGTAGCGACAATACGGCCAATGATGCTCTGTTGCGCCATGCGGGTGGGCCAGATGCCGTCCGCCGGTTCATTGATAAAAACACGCTCGGAAAAATCCGTTTTGGTCCGGGCGAGCGATTGTTGCAAAGCGGTATCGCCGGCATGGAATGGAAACAAAATCTGTCCTATCGGCGGACGTTCTACGCGGCTCGCGCGAAAATACCGGTCGAGCAACGCCAACAGGCGCTCAACGCCTATCTGGCCGATCCTGTTGACGGGGCCAGTCCATTAGCGATTGCCCGTGCGCTCGATAAACTGGCCCGGGGCGAGCTGCTGTCAGAAAATTCCACCCGCTTATTGCAATCCATATTGAAACGCACACGGAGCGGTCCGAACCGCTTGAAGGCTGGCGTTCCTGCGGGCTGGGAATTCCTGCATAAAACCGGTACCGGGCAAGTGCTTGGTTCAGTCGCGACCGGATATAATGATATCGGCATCATGACTGCGCCGGACGGGACGCGTTACGCGGTGGTTGTGATGCTCGGTGACACGACGGCTTCTATCCCTGAACGCATGCGCCTTATGCAGGCGGTAACCCGTGCCGTCGGCCGCTACCACACCAACTAAGACTATTCGCCTTCATCAGGGACGGTTTTAGCGTCATCATTCGCGAGCGATTCAGGCGCCGCATTGCGTTCATCCAGCATTTTTGCCGCTTCATCCAGTGCCTTGGCTTCTCCAACGGTAACGCCACCAGGTCCCGGATCATTCTGTGCAGGGCCGCACGCCGCCAAGCTTGCTAATATTAAAATGATGAAGAAACTTCTCATTGGCTCTCCTTAATGCCAATCGAGCCGAGGCCAAAGACAAAAAAAAGGGCCGCCAGGAGGCAGCCCTTTTTCTTTAAAATGCCTAAAGCCTTACTCGACTGCTTTTTTCGCAGCGTCTGCAGCTTTGTCTACTGCGCTCTTGGCAGCATCTTTAGCAGCATCTTTAGCAGCGGCAGCAGCATCCTTAGCGGATTCACCAGCAGCAACTGCAGCTTCGCCAGCGGCGTCAGCAGCAGCACCAGCTTCGGCGGTTGCATCGGCAGCAGCTTCGCCCATGGCGTCTGCGGTGCCTTCAGCAGCATCCATAGCATCAGCAGCGGCTTCTTCAGCGGTTGCTTCTGTGCCTTCTACTGCTTCTTCTGCGCCAGCTTCAGCATTGTCTGCGCCAGAACATGCGGCCAGGCCGAGTGCAGCAGCCAGAACGATTGATGTGGTAACTTTTTTCATTGGGATAACCCTTTATTTTATTCCTCAAAAACCAAGCAGGATGAGAGTTTTCTAGCTCCACCAACCTGCGGACAATTCTTTAGCGATTTGGCGAAACGAACGCAACGAAGAACCTGTTCAGCTATTTTCACTATTGTAAATTCTGCCCTGTTAATCATGGCAAACAAAAGCCAACCCCATAAGATCAAGCCAATTGACCAGATATAAAGATTTCTTTATATAACCATCCAACCATGGACCATATCTTGAACATTTTTAGAGCACTCGCCGATCCTACGCGGCTCCGAATCGTGCTGTTGCTGCAAAAAATGGAATTGGCGGTAGGCGAGCTCGCGCAGATTTTGGATCAAAGTCAGCCCCGTATTTCACGGCACATAAGAATATTGGACGAAGCTGGATTAGCGGAACGCCGAAAGGAAGGCAGCTGGGTTTTCCTGAAACCCGGGCCGGCATCCGAACTAGAAATATTGGGCCGTATTTTCCGTTCGGACAAGGTCGCAAAGTCCGAACAGGCCATGCAAGATCAAGCCCAGCTTTCATTAGTCCGCAAAGCACGCGCGGATATGGCGGAACGATATTTTTCGGCGCATGCTGAAGAATGGGATGCGATCCGGTCCCTCCATTTGCCCGAAGAAGAGGTCGAGCGGGCAATGCTTGCCTTGCTGCGGGACACACAGCTCGGAAATATGCTGGACGTCGGCACCGGCACCGGGCGAATGGTAGAGCTTTTTGGACCATCGGCCCAATCCGTCATTGCGCTCGATAAAAGCCCGGAAATGCTGCGGCTGGCTCGGGCAAAATTGCTTGAGAGCGAAACCGAGAACGGATCAAAGCTCATAAAAAAAACGGAATTGAAACAGGGCGACTTCAACCAGTTACCCGTGGCCGATGGTGCGGTGGACAGTATCATTGTCCACCAGGTTTTGCATTATGCACAACATCCCGAAGCGGTATTGGCTGAATTATCCAGGGTTTTGAAGCCCGGCGGAACCGTCCTGATTGCGGATTTTGCCGCGCATGATCGCGAAGACCTGCGCAGCGAACATGCTCATGCGCGCCTTGGCTTCAGCGATGACAGCATGAAGCGATGGCTTGCCGCCGCAAAGCTTCCCCTGATACAGACAAGGACGCTTGATGGTGGCGAACTGACCGTCAAAATCTGGGTAGCACGGAAATCGACGATACCCAGCCTGCACCCGAATGCCGGCAATCTGGCTTCCGATATTGAAAATTTGAAAAGAGCAACAGCATGACCAATCCCACACGGCCAATGGCATTTAGCGAGCTGGAAGAAGCCAAACGGGCACTGGATGTCCCTCTGTTTGCCGGACTGAGCGGGGATGCCGATGTCTCGTTTGAATTTTTTCCGCCCAAGTCGGAAAAGATGGAAAAAACATTGTGGGATAGCGTTGTCACGCTCGAACCGCTCAATCCACGATTTGTTTCGGTGACCTATGGTGCCGGTGGCACGACCCGTGAGCGCACCCACAGCACAGTCTCGAGGATCGCCAAGGAAACCAATATTCCGGCTGCAGCCCACCTGACCTGCGTCGATGCGAGCAAAGATGAAATTGCGGAAGTTGCGCGATCTTATTGGGATGCTGGTGTTCGGCATATTGTCGCGTTGCGCGGTGACCCGCCCGCAGAGGGGAGCACTTTTGAGCCCCATCCACAGGGATATGCCAGCGCGGCGGATCTGGTTAAAGGGCTGAAAGATATCGCGCCGTTTGAAATATCTGTCGCAGCCTATCCGGAGACCCATCCCGAAGCCGATTGTCCGCAAAGTGATCTGGACAATCTCAAGCGCAAACTCGATGCTGGGGCGAGCCGTGCCATCACCCAATTTTTCTTCACCGCCGAAGCTTTTTTCCGTTTTCGTGACGCGGCGGCAGCAGCGGGAATAGACGCCGAACTTGTTCCGGGCATATTGCCGGTTTCCAATGTCGCCCAGACGCGCAAATTCGCTGGCATGTGCGGTGCTGAAATCCCGATCTGGATGAATGACCTGTTTGAAGGTCTCGACGACCATCCCGCAGCACGACAATTGATCGCCGCCACGGTGGCGGCGGAACTCTGCCGCAAGCTTTATGCGGGCGGAGTGCGCCAATTTCATTTTTACACGCTCAACCGGGCAGAACTCAGCTACGCCATTTGCCATTTGCTCGGCAAGCGGCCCGCCAGTAGGCGACAGGAGAAAGCGGCATGACCAACGCACGCGAACAATTACAGAAACTGGCAGCAGAACGTATATTGGTATTCGATGGCGGCTATGGCACGGCGATCCAGAACTACGGGCTGGGCGAACGGGACTATCGCGGCAATCTGGAACTGACCGATGACCAGAAGGGCAATAATGATCTGCTCAGCCTCACCCGGCCGGATATTATAGAGGCCATTCACACCGCCTATCTCGAAGCCGGTGCTGATATTGTGGAAACCAATACGTTCAGCTCTACCGAAATCAGCCAGGCCGATTATGGCTGCGAACATCTGGTGCGTGATCTGAACGTCAAATCGGCAGAAATCGCGCGAGCAGCCTGCGACAAGGCCGAAGCCAGGGATGGCCGGCCGCGCTTTGTTGCCGGGTCCGTCGGTCCGACCAACAAGACGCTGTCGCTGTCGCCCGACGTCAATGATCCGGGCTTCCGGGAGATTGAATATGATTATCTTAAGGGCGTCTACCGCGCGCAATGCGATGCGTTGATCGACGGCGGGGTCGACTTTCTCTTGATCGAGACGATTTTCGATACGCTCAACGCCAAATGCGCCGGCATGGCTGCTATGGAAGCCGCCGAAGCGAGCGGGCGGGACGTACCGCTGATGATATCGATGACCCTGACCGACCTGTCCGGCCGCAACCTGTCGGGTCATACGGTCGAGGCCTTCTGGCATGCGGTGCGGCATCTGAAACCACTCACTATCGGACTGAACTGCTCCTTCGGTGCCGACCAGCTCCGCCCGCATCTGGCGATGCTGTCAAAAGAGGCGGACTGCCTGATCATGGCTTATCCCAATGCCGGCCTGCCCAATGATCTGGGCGAATATGATGAACTGCCGGAAGAAACAGCGGAACTGATCGGCGACTGGTTGAAGGATGGCCTGGTCAATATTGTCGGCGGGTGCTGTGGCACCACGCCTGCGCATATTGCAGCCATTGCCAAGGCCGTGGCAGGAAAAGAACCTCGCAAGATACCAACAATCTCTGTTCGCACCCGCCTCTCCGGACTGGAGCCGTTCACCATGGCGGCTTGAACAATCGGAAAACCCGGCGTCGCGCATCGCCGTAACGCAGATAGAATAGAATATATGTCTCCCGGCATCGCCCAAAACGATCGGACGAAATAACCTTCTCATGACCACATCATCTTCCACCAATTTCGTCAACATTGGCGAACGCACCAATGTTACCGGTTCTGCGCGATTCAAGAAGCTCATCCTAAACGATGACTATGAAGCCGCAGTCGAAGTCGCTCGCCAGCAGGTCGAAAACGGCGCGCAGGTGATCGATATCAATATGGATGAGGGCCTGCTTGACGCCGAACATGCGATGACCACCTTTCTAAAGCTGATCTCAGCCGAACCCGATATCGCGCGCGTACCGGTGATGATCGACAGCAGCAAATGGTCGGTGATCGAAGCCGGCCTGAAATGCGTATCGGGCAAGCCGATCGTCAACAGTATCTCGATGAAGGAAGGCGAAGAGGAATTCATCAAACATGCCCGCAAATGCATGGCTTATGGTGCCGCTGTGGTCGTCATGGCATTTGATGAAACCGGACAGGCCGATACCAAAGACCGCAAGGTCGAAATTTGCGAGCGGGCCTACAAGCTGCTGACCGGCATCGGCTTTCCCCCCGAAGACATTATCTTTGATCCCAACGTCTTCGCCGTGGCAACCGGCATTGAAGAACATCGCCGCTATGGCCTCGATTTTATCGAGGCCACGCGCGAGATCAAGGCACGCTGCCCGCATGTCCATATTTCCGGCGGCCTGTCCAACCTGTCGTTCAGTTTCCGCGGCAACGAGCCGGTACGCCGGGCCATGCACAGCGTCTTTCTCTATCATGCGATCCCGGCGGGCATGGACATGGCGATCGTCAACGCCGGGCAGCTGGACATCTACGACGATATCGACCCTGAACTGCGCGAGCATTGCGAGGATGTCGTGCTCGACCGGCGCGATGACGCTACCGACCGGCTGATCACCCTTGCCGAGAAATTCCGCGGCACCGATGCGGTGGCGGAAAAAGCGGCGGCGGAATGGCGCGGCTATGAGGTACACAAACGTCTCGAACACGCGCTGGTCAAAGGCATAGACGCGCATATCATCGAGGATACCGAGGAAATGCGGCTGGCGGTTCAGGATCGCAAGGGGCGTCCGATCGAGGTCATCGAAGGTCCGTTGATGGACGGCATGAACGTCGTCGGCGATCTTTTCGGTTCGGGCAAGATGTTCCTGCCGCAGGTGGTCAAATCCGCGCGCGTCATGAAAAAGGCGGTCGCCCATCTTTTCCCCTATATCGAGGCCGAGAAGGATGAAAATGCCAAGGGCAAGGGCAAGATCATCATGGCCACGGTCAAGGGCGACGTACACGATATCGGCAAGAATATTGTCGGCGTCGTGCTGCAGTGTAACGGCTTCGAGGTCATCGATCTCGGCGTGATGGTGGCATGGACGGATATCCTGAAAGCCGCCAACGAAAATGACGCGGATATTATCGGCCTGTCCGGTCTCATCACACCGTCGCTCGACGAGATGGTCACCGTCGCGGAAGAAATGGAGCGGGCCAAGATGCAGATGCCGCTGCTGATCGGCGGCGCGACCACCTCCAAAACCCACACTGCGCTGCGCATCGAACCAGCCTATACTGGCCCGACCATCCATGTGCTTGATGCCAGCCGTGCCGTCGGCGTGGCCTCCCAGCTTGTCAGCGACACACAGGCGACCGGATTTGTCGCCAAGACGCGGGAAGAATATGAGCAGGTGCGAATCGCACGCGCGGGCAAGACGGGCAAAAAGCTGGCAACGCTGGAACAAGCCCGCGCCAATGCCGCGCAGGTCGACATGAGCCTCAAGGCCTCTGCACCAGCGAAACCCGGGCTGCATGTGTATGATGACTGGGACCTCGCCGAACTGCGCAAATATATCGACTGGACGCCGTTTTTCCGCGCCTGGGAACTGGCCGGCAATTATCCCGCCATCCTGACCGACAAGGTCGTCGGCGAAAGCGCCAGCGACCTGTTTCGCGATGCCCAGGCTATGCTCGACAAGATCATCGAGGAGAAATGGCTGACGGCGAAAGGCGTGGCTGGCCTCTGGCGCGCCCGGCGGGATGGCGACGACATATTGGTCGCACCGCAAAATGAGGAAGTCACCTTGCCGATGTTGCGCCAGCAGGTGGTCAAGCGCGGTGGACGATCCAACAACTGCCTTGCCGATTTCATCGATACGGCCGACGACTGGATGGGCGGCTTCGCGGTCACCACCGGCCATGGCATTGACGAACATGTCCAGCGGTTCGAGGCCGACAAGGATGACTATAACAGCATTTTGCTAAAAGCACTGGCCGACCGGCTCGCCGAAGCCTTTGCCGAACGTATGCACGAACATGTTCGCAAAGATCTGTGGGGTTACGCAGCCGATGAACATTTGAGCAACAAGGAGCTGATTCATGAAAAATATCAGGGTATCCGCCCCGCTCCCGGCTATCCGGCCTGTCCGGACCATAGCCTTAAACCGATTCTGTTCGAGATGCTGGATGCAACCGCAAACACGGGTATCGAGCTGACCAGTAGTTTTGCGATGACTCCAACAGCCGCGGTTTCCGGCTTCTACTTCGCCCATCCACAGGCTGACTATTTCGGCGTGGCGCGGATCAGCGAAGAGCAAGTCGAAGAATATGCCACAAGGCGCGGCGCGTCGGTCGATCAGGCACGGCAGTGGTTACGGCCCAATCTCAATGAGTAAGCCTGCAAAATTAACCCTTTAACCTCTCTCGCTCAGCCTGAATTCATCTGGGACAGGCTAGGCTATTGCATTGTTTGACTGTGCGGCTGGCGATATGGAAGCTACCGTGTTTTCTCGATTCAGGATGACCGAGATGAAGCCTAAAGCCTTTTTAATTGCCGCCGTCATAGTCTCGAACACCGTTGGCGCCGCTGCCCAAGCCCAGCGCGAAGACCCCTTTTTGGTGATAGAAACCGGAAAATCCTATTCGCGGCTAGCCGACGCAGTCGATGCCGTTGGCGGCAATAATGCAACGATTGTCATCGCACCAGGCACCTATGGGGATTGCGCAGTCCAGAAAGCCGGGCGCATCACCTATAAAGCGTCTATACCGGGTCAAACAGTCTTCAATGGCGGTGTCTGCGAAGGCAAGGCCAGCCTCGTCCTGCGTGGAAAAGCGGCAACGATCGACGGGATTATTTTTCAAAACCAGCGCGTTCCCGATGGCAATGGTGCCGGTATCCGGATTGAACGGGGTGACCTCTATGTTTACAACGCTATGTTCCGCAACGCTGAACAAGGCATATTAAGCGCCGATGATTCCACCGCAGATATTGTCATCGACCGGTCGACCTTTCAGCGATTGGGCCGCTGCGATCGAGGCCTGTCCTGCGCGCATAGCATTTATATCGGCGATTTTGGATCGTTAAAGGTGACCAACAGCCGCTTCGAGAAGGGCAACGGCGGACATTATGTCAAAAGCCGGGCGCCCCGCGCGACCATCAACAACAACAGCTTTGACGACACGCAGGGTCGCGCGACCAATTACATGATTGATCTCCCGGCCGGTGCAACCGGGGTGATCAGCGGCAATGTCTTTGTCCAGGGCAAAAACAAGGAAAACTGGAGCGCCTTCATCGCCATCGCGGCTGAAGACAGAGACCATAGCTCGGCAGGCCTCAACATCCATTCCAACAGCGCGTCGCTAGCGAAGGGGGTGCAACGCAAGACCTGGTTCGTCGCCGACTGGAGCGGCGATCAGCTGCGGATTGCGAACAACAGCCTCGGGCACGGCTTGACCCGCTATCAGCGGCGCTAGTCCAGCCGCCCCTGATTCATTCGCAGCTATTCGCCGGACCACCGTCGATATCAAGACATTTGCCGTCGGTTTCTCCCGTCGGGATTTCCACGCCGATAAGCGCACCCAGAGTCGGGGCAATATCGACTGTCATCACGGTCATAGGCTGTTCAAAATGCTGCATACCGGCCCGCCAGAACAGGATCGGGACGCGGCGGTCATAATCCCACGGACTGCCATGGGTTGCGACATAGCCGCGCGCGGTTGAGGCAATTGGTGTGACCGCCTTTTTGAGCAGAACGATAAAATCGCCCGACCGGTCCGGATTGAAGGAGGCTCTGGCCCGCTGCGCCAAAGTCCAGGACTCCGGCGACCCGCTGGGCACCGAAATCGCCAAAAGCTCATCATGATCAAACACCGCTTCGACCTGAGGATGAGCAGCAATCAGCGCGATGGCACTATTTTTGACTTGCTCGCGCTGCTTTTCGGAGAGGTCGAGGCTGACATAATAGTCGCCAAATGGTCCATCTGCGTAGAGCACAGGTTTGTCGCCCGGCATATTCAGGCTTTCGGCGACCGTCTTGCCGATTGTCTTCGCATTGAGATCGGGATCGATCCGCTGTGCCGTGGGGACACCCTGCAGGCTCATCCGCTCCGGCAGGTCGAGACCGCCATGATCTGCGGTCAGCATGACGACATAATCAATGCCTTCACCATCCAGTACATCAAAAAACTCTCCGAGCGAGCGATCCAGCTCGCTCATCTGGATACACATTTCGAGACCTTCTGTGCCAAAGGCATGACCGATATAATCGGTTGCCGACAGTCCGATCGACAATATATCTGTCGCCTCGCCTTGCCCCAGTGCAAGATCCTTCACCAAAATCGTCGCCGCCGCTATAATCGAACCGTCAAAGTCCGGAGAACCGCGGTAAATGCTCGCCGCACCGTCGGGGCGCTGGAACGCGTAGTCACCGACGGACTGGCCATCGCCGTGCATGATTTTGGCGCTGTGCGCAACGCATTGGGCCGGCGTGGCATAAGCCGGGCGTGCCGTGTCGATTTTTGCCGCGATTGCTTCGTTGAGCGCAACCACAGAAGGCAATGTCTTGCGACCCTCTGCGGTGGCAAAACCCTTGCCTTTCCACCAATATATCTCGTCGACGGCCTTGCCGCCCATCATCAGGGCTGCCCGATCCTTGCCAGCGACAGCGACATTGCGGGATTTCGGCGAGATTTTCTTGAGTCGTTCGCCCAGCGTCGGCACCAGCAAATGCCAGGCCGAGGCGATATATTCCCCTTGCGTAGCGGCGGTAATGTCACCAAAACTGGTGCCTGCAACCCGCTCGTCTTCTGCACAATAGACGGTTTTGTCGTCGCGCTTGATCGAAAGATCTATCCAGTTGTTGCCAATGATCCCGGCGCGCCCGGAATGTACACCGGTCATGATCGTGCTGTGACCGGGGCAGGTTTCCGTTGCCGCATGCGACTGATAGCCGGACGGAAACACCACGCCATCTGCCAAGCGTTTCATGCCGCCAGTATAGCTACTGCGATACTCACTGAAGAGGTTGGCGGAAAACTGGTCAACCGATATGGCGACAACGAGCTTCGGACTGTCCATCTCCTCTGCCGTGTGATGTTCGGCATTTGCGGTTCCGGAAAATGTGATAAGCGCGGTAAGAGCTGTAACTAGGGTCGGTTTTTGCACGAATGATCCTCACTGATGTAAGCGGCTATAGAAAGCAGGCCGCCAATAGCCTAAATGCGGATAAACAGGAAATGGTGAGTTTTTATGACATTTGATTTTCGCATTTTCGCGATATTGCTGGCATTTGTGACATTGGCCTTTGCTCCGGCCGCAGAGGCACAGAACCGGCTGGGCAATACAGAATTAAATGTACCCGCGACTCTGGTTGCGGAATCGCAGCAGGTAAAAGCCGGGCAAAGTGTGACGCTCGCCTTCGTCATGGAGCCGAAACCGACCTGGCACGGCTATTGGGAAAATCCCGGTGATGCGGGTATCGGCATGAGCTTTGACTGGACCTTGCCTGCTGGCGTGACTGCCAAAAAAGCGCGGTTCCCGGTCCCAGACACCCTGCTGATCTCCGGTATCATGAATTATGTCTACAAGGGCGACTATGCGATTCTTGTCGATCTGGACCTGTCCGACAAGGTCGCGCCCGGACCGCTGCCGATTTCGGTGAAATCGGAATGGCTGTCCTGCACCGACGAGATTTGTGTGCCCGAACAGGACGAACTGTCAATCACGCTACAGGTCGTCGGAGAGGAAACGGCGACTTCCCGGGACGCACGCTTCAACGGCTTTCGCGCGGCACAGCCCCGACCGCTCGGCAGCGATGCAAGTTTTGCCGTCGGCGACGGCCTGTTCCGCCTTTCGATTCCGCTGCCGGCGAATATAGAACTGGAAGAGCCTTATTTCTTTGTCCTTGAAGACGGCATTGTCGACTATGCTGCGCCGCAAAAATTCAGCCGCGATGGTGACCGCCTGATCCTCGAAACCGGCGCGCGCGGGGATGGCTTGGAAACGATCACCGGCATATTGAAAATCGGTCAGCATATGGGGCTATCGTTGACGGCAACGAAAGGCGAAGTCGCCATGACAGGCGTGCCCCTCGCCAACGGGGGTGCAACGAACGAGGCCAGCAGTTCGCTGCTGTTCGTCGCACTCGGCGGTGCCATATTGGGCGGCCTGCTACTCAATTTAATGCCCTGCGTCTTCCCCATCCTCAGTCTGAAAGCCATCAGTCTGGCCAAAGCCGGCGGCAATGAATCTGTCGTGCGGCGTGATGCCCTCGCCTATACCGCCGGGGTCGTTATTGTGGCGACCGTGCTCGGCGCGATCCTGCTCGGTCTGCGGGCCAGCGGCGCAGCGGTCGGCTGGGCCTTCCAGCTGCAGGACCCGCGGATCATCTTTGTCCTGCTCGCGCTGGTGACCGCAATCGGCCTAAATCTGGCTGGCCTGTTCGAGCTGCCCAATTTCACGATTGGCAACAAACTGGCCCAGAAAGATGGCGCTGCCGGGTCCTTCTGGACCGGCGCGCTGGCCGCTTTCGTCGCTACGCCCTGTACCGGACCGTTCATGGCCGCCGCTCTGGGGGCCACGATCGTCCTGCCGCCTGTCGCGGCTTTGATAATTTTCGCCGGACTCGGCGTCGGTCTTGCCTTGCCCTTTTTGCTCATCGCTTTCATTCCGGCGATCCGCAACCGCCTGCCAAAGCCCGGCCCCTGGCTGGACAGTTTTCGCAAGGTCATGGCGATCCCGATGTTCCTCACCAGCATCGGCCTGATCTGGCTGTTGGGGCGACAGATTGGAACCGATGCGCTCGGTCTGTCACTGATCTTCCTGCTCGGCGTCGGCTTGATCCTGTGGTGGTTCGGCGCTGGGCAAATGAAAGGCGTATCGCGCGGCACGGTTGCTGTTACCGCCACGCTCGCGGCCGTCGCGGGCGGCATATTTGCGCTGCCCGGCGAAGAAGCAATGAACAGCCGGAAAACCGCCAGCGCCTCCACCGCGACACTCCCCGGCGAACCATTTAGCGAAACTCGCTTGTCGGAACTGCGCGCCTCCGGCCAGCCGGTCTTTGCCTATTTCACCGCTGACTGGTGCATCACCTGCAAGGCCAATGAAGCCGCCGCTATCCAGCGCCAGGAAACCGCCAATGCTTTCAACGCTGCCAAGGTTGCAGTCCTCGTGGGTGACTGGACGCGACCCGATCCGGCAATCAGCAAATTCCTCGAACAGCACGGCCGCGCCGGCGTTCCGCTTTATCTCTATTACGCGCCTGGAAAAGAGCCGGTCTTTCTCCCGCAGATTCTTACGGTTGGGACGTTGACCGATCTGGTAAACGGGCCAATGCAAAGCGCCAATCTTACTTTGGGAACTGAATGAAGGGAGACTTATCGTGCAGAATTTTCAAACTGTAGCCGTTGCGACGATCACCGCGATTGCATTGGCAAGTCCGCTCGCAGCCGCGCAGAAAACCGGTGCGGTTGCCCAAGACTTCAAGCTGACTGACGTGAACGGAAAGACCGTCCAACTTTCGCAGTTCCGCGGCAAGACAGTTGTGCTCGAATGGCATAACCCGGGTTGCCCCTTTGTGGCCAAACATTATGGGAGCGGCAACATGCAAGCGACCCAAAAAGCCGCGCGACAACAGGGGGCGGTCTGGCTGACGATCAATAGTGGTGCCAAGGGAAAACAGGGTCATATGACCGGCACCGAAGCCAAATCGCTGATTGCCGAACAGAATATTCAGTCGAGCAACTATCTGCTTGATACCAAAGGTCTGGTCGGCAAGGCTTACGGCGCCAAAACGACACCGCATATGTATATCATCGATGGTGCAGGAAAATTGGTATATCAGGGCGGTATTGACGACAAGCCGACGGCCAACCCCGCCGATATCAAAACCGCGCGCAATCATGTCCTGGCGGCGCTGCGTGAAATTAAATCCGGAGAAAAGATCAGTGTCGCACACTCGCGACCCTATGGCTGTTCGGTCAAATACGCATCCTGAATTTTTGAGCGATTGCAGGACTGGTGCGCAAAACTCTACTCGCGCGCCAGCCCTGCGCTCCGGGATCCGGAGGAAATGACGGTGGCAGGCTAACCCCCGCAAGCCGCTCGTCAATAAGGGCCCCGGCCCCCAATATGAAGCGAGCGGTGCTCGCTACAATCTGATGAGAGGTCAGGAAACAGAACCAATACACAACACGGTTCTGCCTCCCGCCTCTGTTCCGACAGCGTGCGACCCTATTTAAAGGCACCGCCGGTCAAACTCTTTCATCTGCCACCGTTAGCCGATGGTGATGGATACTTGCTCACATCCCGATTTTTACCCCTAAGACGCCCGGCGCACCGGATGCTTGTCTCTGGACAGTTTGTATCAATGCAATCTGTGTAGCAGCCCTCTAGCTAACATGACCTGAACAGTCTTGTAAACTATCGTAACATATCGTAACATATCGTAAATCATTGAAATTATATTACAATTTTGCGTAACTTATGCATAACGCCCCGTTAAGCATTGTACGCACGATGGCGGCATTTTCGCTCAACAGCGAAAATGCCTTATTTTCCATATAGTTGCGATTGCCACCGATTCGCGCGACGGAAAACAGCCAAATATTGATCTGGCAAAGTTATCCGGGCTTGCGAAAACGCATCATAAAGCGACTGGTTTTGCCGCGAACAGCCGAATCAAAAACATTCTTTTCCAGATCATCGTCGGGATTGGCGAACATTTCGCTTTCCCCGTCGAGCACGAATCCGGCCTTGAGGAAATCAGATCGCACCGTTGCGGGATCAATCCGGTGGGTTTTTTCCACCACCGCGCGTGTATCACCGGGGGAACCGACATGATCGATTACGGCGACGATACCACCGGGTTTCAGACCCGCATACAGATTTGCCAGAACGACAGCTGGATCCATTTTTTCAAATTTGAACCGTTCGCTTTCCCAGTAAAAATCATGATAGATCAAGTGTAGCATGGCAAAATCAATGCTGTTTTCTGCCGGTTTATAATCAGGCAATTGTGAAGCCACCATGGTCACATTGGATTGTCGTGCTGCGACACCCGCCCATTTTTCCTTCGACTGGTCGCTGGACACGAATTGCGGGGGGTTGACGGCGATCACCGAGCCTCCAGCTCCAACGATCCGGCCCATGATTTCGCTATAATAGCCGCCACCAGCAAAAATATCGAGTACAGCATCCCCGGTCTCAAGCCCCATGAACGATAATACGTCTGCCGGTTTTCTACTCGCATCCAGTTTAATATCGGCCTCATCGCGCCCCGGATCGGATACCGCACCCATAAAATCCGACGCTGTTTCTTCTGCGCTCGTCGCCGGTGCTGCGACAGCTGCCGCCGCGTAGGCCGGAACCGCGATTGCCAAAGCAGAAACCGCAAAAGTCAAAAGATAGGACGCACGCATGATGTTTCTCCCCATTATGTTTTACCAACATGGACCGGTACGACCGTTCGCACAAGCGGTTGAACGCCCACCAGTCTAGTTTGATATGCGGTTGGTCGAAACGCGTTGATCAGCGCATCTTGCGCTGCGTGCGCCCGTATTTGCCCTTGCGCGTGCCCGGACGCCCCTCGGTGGCTCTGCCTTTCGGCTGTGCAAGCTGCAAATCGGCCGGCAGGCCCAGCTCCTCTGCTTCCAGCTTGCGGATTTCGTCGCGCAGCCGACCCGCTTCCTCAAACTCCAGATCGGCAGCCGCGTCACGCATCCGTTTCTCCAGGCTTTCGATATGGGCCCTCAGATTATGGCCGACGAGATGATCGGTATCGTCATCAATCGGCACGGTGACCATATCCTTGGAAGCCACATGGGCGATAATGTCACCGATATTTTTCTTGATCGAGAGCGGCGTGATTCCGTGGGCTTCGTTATATTCCACCTGCTTCTCGCGGCGGCGGTCGGTTTCGTTGAGCGCACGCTCCATCGAACCGGTCATCCGGTCGGCATACAGGATGACGCGACCATCGACATTGCGCGCCGCGCGGCCGATCGTCTGGATCAATGAAGTTTCGCTGCGCAAAAAGCCTTCCTTGTCGGCGTCCAGTATCGCGACCAGCCCGCATTCCGGAATATCGAGGCCTTCGCGCAAGAGATTGATCCCGACCAGCACGTCATAGACGCCCAGCCGCAGGTCACGGATCAGTTCGATCCGCTCCAGCGTCTCGACATCACTGTGCATGTAGCGGACCTTGATCCCCGCTTCGTGCATGAATTCGGTCAGGTCTTCCGCCATGCGCTTGGTCAGAGTCGTGATCAGGGTGCGATAGCCCTGCGCCGCTACCTTGCGGCATTCGTTGATCACGTCATCGACCTGATCCTCGACCGGCTTGATCTCCACGGGCGGATCGATCAGCCCCGTCGGGCGGATCACCTGTTCGCTGAATACGCCGCCGGTCTGTTCCATCTCCCACGGACCGGGTGTAGCGGAAACGCAGACCGTCTGCGGCCGCATCGCGTCCCATTCGTTGAAGCGCAAAGGCCGGTTGTCGATGCAACTGGGCAGTCGGAAGCCAAATTCGGCAAGCGTGATCTTGCGGCGGTGATCGCCCTTGGACATGGCACCGATTTGCGGGACTGTCTGATGGCTTTCATCGACAAACAGCAGCGCGTTGTCCGGCAGATATTCGAACAGGGTCGGCGGTGGTTCACCCGGCAAACGGCCAGTCAGAAAGCGCGAATAATTTTCGATACCGGCGCAGCTGCCGGTGGCGGCGATCATCTCGAGATCGAAATTGGTCCGCTGTTCCAGCCGCTGATGCTCGATCAGCTTGCCTTCGGCCTCGAGCTCCTTGAGCCGGACGCCCAGCTCAAGCTTGATCGCTTCCATCGCCTGTTTCATCGTCGGCCCCGGTGTCACATAATGCGAATTGGCAAAGATTCGGACACGGTTGAGACTGGCGCCCTTCTTGCCGGTCAGCGGATCAAATTCGACAATCTCCTCAATCTCGTCGCCGAAAAAACTGATCCGCCAGGCCATATCTTCATAATGCGACGGGAATATCTCCAGACTGTCGCCGCGTACGCGGAAATTGCCGCGGGCGAATGCCTGATCATTGCGCTTGTACTGCAGCGACACCAGCTTGCGGATGATATCCCGCTGGTCGACCGCCTGTTCCTTCTTGAGGTCGAAGATCATCGCCGAATAGGTCTCGACCGAACCGATACCGTAAAGACAGGAAACCGAGGCGACAATGATCACGTCATCGCGCTCAAGCAGAGCGCGGGTCGCACTGTGCCGCATCCGGTCGATTGCCTCGTTTACCGAGCTTTCCTTTTCGATATAGGTATCCGACCGCGCGACATAGGCTTCGGGCTGATAATAGTCATAATAAGAGACAAAATATTCCACGGCATTATCCGGGAAAAAATTCTTGAACTCGCCATATAGCTGCGCCGCCAATATCTTGTTGGGGGCAAGGATCAGCGCGGGCCTTTGCAATTGCTCGATGATCTTGGCCATCGTGAAAGTCTTGCCCGAACCGGTGACCCCGAGCAGCACCTGATCGCGCTCGTCATCCCGCATCCCCGCAACCAGTTCCTGAATAGCAACGGGCTGATCACCCGCAGGTTCAAAATCGCTGACCAGCTTGAACGGCCTTCCGCCTTCCGATTTCTCGGGACGACTAGGCTTGTGCGGCACAAAATTTGAGCCCGTATCCGGTTCCGCCAAGCCTCTTCTGATCACCAATTCTGTCATGTTGACGATATGGAACAAAAAGGGTCCAATGTCATCCCCGGAAACGTAATTACCAAAGATCGCGATGATAGAAAATTTACATCGGATGATCTCCGGTATAAGACTTGCTCGGGGGCATCATTATTGAGGGAAGATCCAAGTGAAACATTTACTATTATCAGTGGCGGCGTTCGGCCTTATCACCGGTTGTTCAGATACCGGTGCCGACAAGGACGGCGACGGCAAGATTACGGCTGACGAAGTCGCCGAGGAAATGAACAAGGTCACACTCGAGCCCGGCGAATGGGAAAATACCGTAGAAATTGTTGACGTAAAAATTGAAGGGTTGCCGGAAGGTGCATCGGCTGGTGTCATAAATAGCATGAAGGGCAAGGTCACAACCTCAAAATCCTGCATTACCAAGGAAGAAGCAACCAATCCGGGTGCACAATTTTTTGCTGCACAGGAAAAAACCCATTGTGAGGTCAAGAAATTCGATATGAGCGGCGGCGCTGTGTCATCGGAAATGTCCTGCAGCAATATGGGCGGCGCTCCCGGCAGCATGACCATGGTGATGAACGGACAATATGGCCCGAGTAACTACGATATGACTATGGATATGAACGGCGGTGCAGCCGGCATGAAAATGGATATTTCCGCCAAGAGCAACGGCAAGTGGATTGGAAAATGTCCAACCGGATGATCCTGGCCGAACTGGTAATATAATAGAAAAAGGCAGGAGCGTGAGCTTCTGCCTTTTATTTTATTCCTGACCGCATCACCGCCGCGGAAGATTGCCTAGGTTGATGCGCGCCTCACATATTCGGCACTGTCTTTTTTTCGCAACCCGGACGCCAACAGACTTTGCGCTTTTTGTGCCGATCGGGCATAGAAAGGCAATAAACAAGGAGAAAATCATGAAACATCTTTTGGCCTTGACCGCAACGACCGCCTTGCTTTGGAATACTCCTGTCTCTGCGCAAGAGGAGTCGTCGTCACCCGAGCTGGCTGCCGCAATTGCAGCGGATTATGACAATAAGCTGGAAGCATTGTTTCTCGATTTTCACCGCAATCCCGAGCTGTCCTACAAGGAAACCCGTACTGCTGCGATCATAGCCAGGCAATGGCGCGATTCCGGGTTTACCGTCACAGAGAAAGTCGGTGGCACCGGCGTCGTCGCGGTGATGAAAAACGGTGAAGGTCCGACCCTGATGCTGCGCGCTGACATGGACGGCCTGCCGCTCGTCGAGGACAGTGGGCTGGACTATATGTCGACTGCAAAACAGGTCAGCATCGACGGCGAGGAAAAGCCGGTGATGCACGCCTGCGGCCATGATGTGCACATTACCTCGCTGATCGGCACCGGACGCCGGATGGCGGCGATGAAGGATCAATGGGCAGGCACTCTGGTGCTGATCGCCCAGCCTGCCGAGGAACGCATCGGCGGTGCGAAGCTGATGATGGATGACGGACTCTATACCCGTTTTCCCAAGCCGGACTTCGCCCTTGCCTTCCATGTCTCTGCAGACACGCCGACGGGCCAGCTGTCGATCGGCGAAGGCATTGAAAGCAGTTCGTCCGACAGCGTCGATATCATCGTTCACGGAATTGGGGCACATGGTGCTTCTCCGCACCGTGGCAAGGATCCGATCGTGATGGGTGCGGAAATCATCATGGCGCTGCAGACGATTGTCAGCCGCGAAATCGCGCCCCTGAAACCGGGTGTGATCACCGTCGGTTCCTTCCACAGCGGCTTCAAGCACAATATTATCTCCGACAAGGCGACCTTGCAGCTCACAGTCCGTTCGGACGACGAGGAAACCCGGGCAAAATTGCTTGAAGGGATCAAGCGCATCGCGACCAATGTCGGGCGCATGAATGGCCTGCCCGAGGACAAGCTGCCCGAAGTGCTGGTTTCGCATGAATCAACACCGGCCAATTATAATGACGCCGCGTTGACTGCCCGGGTCAAGGACGTATTCGCCAAGCGGTTCGGTGAAGAAGTGTTCGACAACAAGCCGCGCGAGGGCATGGGCGCAGAGGATTTTGCCTATTTCGTCGAGCCCAATACCGATGTTCCCGGCGTCTATTTCTCGGTCGGCGGCACCCCGCAGGCCGACTTCGATCGCGAGAAAGCCGGCGGTGCACCGGTGCCTTCGCATCATTCGCCGTTCTTCAAGATTGCGCCCAGAGAATCCGTGACGCTGGGAACCGAAGCGATGACCGCGGCAGCCCTTGAACTGCTTTCAGCCAATGACTGATTCCCCGACCGCACGCCCATCCCGTCGGAATTTGCTGTTCACGGCGGCATTGCTGCTGGTCACATCCTGCACGACAGTCTCGAATACAAGCGTCGAGCCCGTTGCCGGGGCGCAGTCATTCGATATCCTGATCGACAACGGATTGATTGTGGATGGCAGCGGCTCTGCGCCTTATGTCGGCGATGTCGCAATTCGCGATGACCGCATTGTCGCGGTTTCGTCCGAAATATCCGGCAGCGCAAAGCGCGTCATCGATGCCCGCGGCCTGGCCGTCGCGCCGGGCTTCATCAACATGCTCAGCTGGGCAGCGGATGCCCTCATCGCCGACGGCGCTGGCGAGAGCGACATCCGTCAGGGCGTGACATTGGAGGTGTTCGGCGAGGGAACCTCAGACGCGCCGATATCAGACAAAATGGCGCAAACCGACGAGAGCCGCCAGGGCGACATACGCTATCCGATCACTTGGCGCAGTCTTGATCAATATTTCGACGCAATGGAAACACGCGGTATCGCGCCCAATATCGCGACATTTGTCGGCGCAACGACCGTGCGGATCAACGAGCTTGGCTATGCGGATGTCGATCCGGACGCGGCTCAGCTGGACAGGATGCGCGCGCTCGTCCGCGAGGCGATGGATGACGGGGCGATGGGCGTGGGCAGCTCGCTGATCTATGCACCCGCCAGCTATGCAGAAACCCCGGAACTCATCGCGCTGGCGACCGAGTCCGCGCGCTGTGGCGGCATGTATATCAGCCATATGCGCAACGAGAGCGACATGGTCCTCGAAGCGATTGACGAACTGATCGAAATTGCCGAAAAATCCGGCGGTCCTGCGGAAATCTATCATCTGAAACAGGCTGGCAGGGACAATTGGGGCAAACTCGACGCGATTATCGCGAAAGTGGAGGCCGCCCGAGCGAAGGGCCTGCGGATCACCGCCGACATGTATACCTATACCGCCGGCTCCACCGGCCTTGATGCGGCCATGCCGACCTGGGTACAGGAAGGCGGCTATGAGCAATGGAAGACGCGCCTGCAGGACCCCGCGACACGCAAGCGCGTGCTGGCTGAAATGCGCGGCAAGCCGGTGGGCTGGGAAAGCCTCTATTATCATGCCGGTCCCGAAAAAATGATGCTCGTCGGGTTCAAGAATGACCAGTTGAAGCCCCTCACCGGCAAGACTCTCGCCGAAGTTGCGGCGATGCGTGGCACCAGCGCTGAAGACACGGCCATCGATCTGGTGATCGAGGATGGCAGCCGGGTCCAGGTAGTCTATTTCCTGATGGATGAAGCCAACGTTGCGCGGCAGGCCGCCCTGCCCTGGATGTCCTTCGGATCCGACGCTGCGGCCCTCGCCCCTCGCGGGGTGTTCCTGAAATCCTCCACCCATCCACGGGCCTACGGCAATTTTGCCCGGTTGCTCGGTAAATATGTCCGGGAAGAGAAGCGGGCGACGCTGGCCGATGCGGTGCGGCGATTGACCAGCATGCCGGCGGCCAATCTGGGGCTGAAAGATCGCGGCAGTTTGGCTACCGGAGCTTTTGCAGATATCGTGATTTTCGATCCCGCCACGATTGCCGACACGGCCACCTATGCGGAGCCGCAGCAATTCGCCGTCGGCATGCACCATGTGCTGGTAAATGGTGAACCGGTGCTGAGCGACGGCAAGATGACCGGAGCCCGTCCGGGTCGCGCCGTTCGGGGACCCGGCTGGAACAACTGCCCTCCTCTTTAAGCAAGGAAAATGCCGATGCACGAGGGGCTGACCCGCGAGCAGATCGACGGCCTGAAGAAGGCTTTGCGCGCCTGGCAATACGAACTGCAGGCACCCAACAAGCAGGGCGGGGACCGGCGAGCATTGGAATAGCCCTCAACCGCGTGAGCGAGGGTGAATATGGCTGGTGCGCGGAATGCGGCGAAGCGATTGCCGACTTCGGCAGTCAGACGGACTCAAAATTGCGCTCAGCCGAATACGGGTCGAACATTCCCCCTTCCGCCGTTGAATCGAACCGCGTAAAGTCGGTGAATGGACATTGCCGCCCTTATTCCCGCTGACATCAAACCGCACGACGGCCGCTTTGTCGGCGGAAAACATTATTTCGCGACCCGCGTCTATTTCGAGGACACAGATTTTTCCGGGATCGTCTATCATGCCAATTATCTGCGCTATATGGAACGGGCCCGTTCGGACATGCTCCGCCAACTCGATATGGACCAGAATGCAGCCTATGAGAGCGGCGAAGGCGTCTATGCGGTGGTCGATCTGACGATGAAATATCTGTTGCCAGCCAAGCTGGATGACGATCTGGTCGTGATCAGCACGGTGGAGACGCTGCGCGCGGCCAGTGTGATTATCGACCAGAAGATCATGCGCGGGTCGGATCATATTACGTCAGCCTCTGTTCACGCAGCCTTTCTTACCCCTGCCGGACGCCCGAGGAGACAGCCGAAAGCGTGGACAAAAGCTTTTGCCAGCGTCATGAATCATGCTGCTTTGAAATGAAGGATAACAGAACTTGCTAGACCAACTTTCCCTGGGAGCGACCACCGGTAATTTCTCTCCATTCATGCTGTTCATGGAAGCCGATATTGTCGTCAAGGCGGTGATGATCGGCCTGCTGCTGGCCAGTGTCTGGACCTGGACGATCATCGTCAGCTTTGGCATGAAAATTGGGCAAATTGCGCGAAAATCCGACAGGTTCGAGGCGGCATTTGCCAAGACCGACAATATTGACAGATTTTTTGATGAACATGGCAAGTCCAACCTGCCGAGCGCGAAAGTTCTCGCCTCCGGGGTCAAGGAATGGCGCCGTTCGACCGCCAAGGGTCGGGTTGACCGCGACGGCACCCGACAGCGGCTGGCCACCGCAATGAACATGACGATCGCCGAGGAAGTGGATCGCATCGCCGACCGGCTCAATTTTCTCGCCACCGTGGGTGCCGTGGCTCCCTTTGTCGGCCTGTTCGGTACGGTCTGGGGCATCATGCGCAGTTTCTCGGCGATTGCCGCAGAGCAGAACAGCTCGCTGGCCGTGGTCGCGCCCGGTATTGCAGAAGCGCTGTTCGCCACAGCCATCGGCCTGTTTGCCGCCATCCCGGCGGTCATCGCCTATAACCGCTTCTCCCACCGGCTGAACAAGCTGGAGGCCCGTATGGGCCGCTTTGCCGACGGATTTCACGCCACGCTCAGCCGCGAACTGGAGCTGGGAGACTGAGCATGGGGATGAACATGGGATCCGGAATCGGGAGGCGCGGCAGCAGTCGCGGACGCGCGCCGATGGCCGAGATCAACGTCACGCCCTTTGTCGACGTGATGCTGGTGCTGCTGATCATTTTCATGGTGACGGCGCCGCTGCTGGTAGCCGGCGTTCCCGTCGACTTGCCGGAGAGCCGCGCCAATGCGCTGGAACAGGAACAGGAGCCGGTCCAGATTTCGATCGACAATGAAGGCCGTGTTTTTATCGAGGACGAGGAATTAAGTCGTGGCGCTCTGGCGACAAGATTGCGCGAAATTGCCGCCGATCAGAATCCCGAGGATCCGCGGCAGATCATGCTGCGTGGTGACAAGACGCTCGACTATGGGCTTGTCATGGGCGTGATGGGTGAACTCAACCGGGCGGGACTGAACCGGGTTTCGCTGGTCACTACAGGTTCATCCGAAACACCATAATAGTGGACAGCTGATATGGAGAAAGCTGAAAAAATTGGCTTGGGAATAGCGGCTGCGGGTCATGTGGCTCTTTTTGGCGCGCTGTCATTAAGCGTCCTGAGCAGCACCAACGAAGCTTTTCGCAACAAACCGATCGAAGTGATGATCGCCGATGAAGTGGGCCTCGAAAGCGCCGCACCCGATCCAGCCATGATCACGCCGGCGACGAGCGTCGCGCCCGAACTGGGCGCGCCTGAAGAGAGCAGCCTTGTTGAACCGGAGCCGTTGCCGGAACCACCCAAGGCCGAAGCAAGGCCGACACCGGCAGTCGCACCAGCGCCGGTATCGCGAGAACCCCGCAGACGTCCGGACAAACCCGCCAGCACCACTGCCCGAGCAGAGCCCCAGCCAAAACCAAAACAGAAGCCGAAGCCCCGCGGCTCCCGGCTAGGTGATGATTTTCTGAAAGGAGTTACCGACGCGTCCTCGGTCAGTCGTAACCAGAATATTGCGGCTGAAAAGGCGTCAGCAGCGACCGTCGCGTCGCTGCAACGTGAATTATACCGGCTGGTGAAACAGAAGTGGCGACCACCAACCGGCGCGGACGCCGAGCTTTTGCGGACCAAGGTGACCGCGCGCCTCGATAGCGAGGGGCGAATCATCGGCACCCCAACGGCGACAACAACCGGCATCACTCCGAGCAACCGGTCCCAGGTCGACGTTCACCAGGAACGTGCCATTGCCGCCGTACAGCTTGCCGCGCCTTACACGACATTTCCGGAAAAATTCTATGACGAGTGGAAGGTTATCGAACCTATCCTGTATCTTGGTGTTTAGGAGACCATTCATGCGAATCCCCACTACCCATATTCGAACTTTGATCGTTGCCATCGTCGCCTGTTTTGGATTGTCCGCAACCGCTCATGCCCAATTGACGGTCGATGTCGACAACAGCGCTTCAGAAGAGCTGGTGATCGCGGTCCCCGGTCTGCCGACACCGCAAAATCAGGATACAGCCGCGGGCAGTACCGCCGAACTGGGTAGCAAGATCAGTGATGTCATTGTCAGCGACCTGCGGTCCAGCGGCTTGTTCAAACCGATTGGCCGCAATCAGGTGCGCGCGATCAGCTTCGGCGAAGTCACTGCTCCGCAATTCCCTTACTGGAGCAGCACCAGCGCGTCGGCGCTGATCCAGGGATTTGTCCGGGGCAATGCGGACGGCAAGCTGACGGTGGGCTGCTATCTCTATGATGTCGCGCTGGAAACTGAACTCACCCGTCAGGGCTTTATTGTCGAACCCGGAGACTGGCGGAGAGCCGCCCATAAATGCGCCGATTCCATTTATTCCCGGCTGAGCGGAGAATCGCCGTTTTTCGACAGCCGCATCGCCTATATTGCCGAGACCGGCCCGAAGGGTAACAGGGTCAAACGCTTGGCAATCATGGACAGTGACGGTGCCAATCACCGGTTCATCACCAACGGCCAGGCCACCGCCCTGACGCCGCGCTTTTCACCGGATTACAAAAGCATCGTCTATCTGAGTTTTCTCGACGGCAATCCGCGCATCTATATCTACGATATCGGCACGGGCCGGCAGCGGCTGATCACCCAGAGCACCAACCCGACCTTCGCACCACGCTGGTCGCCGGATGGCAAGTGGATCCTCTATTCGATGGCCATCGCCGGCAATACTGATATCTACAAGGTCTCGGCAGCGGGCGGTGCGAATCCGCAACGCCTGACCTTTTCCCCCGGCATTGACATCGGCGGCAGCTTCTCTCCCGACGGCAGCCGGATTGTCTTTGAAAGCGACCGCTCGGGCAGCCAGCAACTCTACGTGATGGATGCCAATGGCGGAAACGAGCGACGGATCAGCTTTGGTGGTGGACGTTTTGCCACACCGGAATGGAGCCCGCGCGGAGACCTGATTGCTTTCACCAAAATTGCCGGCAATTTCCGCATCGGCGTGATGACCCCCAGCGGTGGCGGCCAACGGCTGCTGACCAACAGCTGGCAGGACGAAGCGCCGACATGGGCGCCCAACGGCAGGGTAATCCAGTTTTTCCGGACCACGCAGGGCAACGGGCAAACCGGCATCTGGCAAGTGGACCTCACCGGCCGCAATGAGCGACAGCTGCCCACTCCGGTCAACGGCTCGGATCCAGCATGGGGCCCTTTGTTGCCGTGAATTAGGATCACGACAAGCGACTAAAAAAAGATTACAACAAGCCGAAGGGCAATTTTAACTAGGAGCAGAATGATGATCAAATTTACGACCCCCCTGTTGATTACCACCAGCCTGGTTTTGGCCGGTTGCGCCAAAAAACCTCCCGAAGAACTGCCACCGGCACCCGTTGGCACCGCGCCGACCCCGGCGCCAACCGGGCCGACTGGCCCGGGCTATGCGCCAGGTTCACAGGGCGATTTTCTCGCCAATACGATGTCAGACAGGGTCTTGTTCGATACCGACCGGTTCAATATCGATCCCCAGGATCAGGCCATTTTGCAAAGCCAGGCCCAGTGGCTGGCGCAAAATCCCAATGCGCGCATCACGATCGAAGGTCATTGCGACGAACGCGGCACCCGCGACTATAACCTCGCGCTCGGCGAACGCCGTGCCAATGCGGCGAAAAACTATCTCGCTTCGCTGGGTGTCAGCCCGGCGCGGATGACGACGGTGAGCTATGGCAAGGAACGCCCCGAAGCCCTCGCCTCCACCGAAAGTGCCTGGGCTCAGAACCGCCGTGCTGTGAGCATCGTGGTGCGTTAAATTGCCCTGAAACCAGAGACAAAAAAGGGCCGCCACCTGATCAGGTAGCGGCCCTTTTTCGTTATCTGAAAAATGCTTATTTCTTGGTGCCGGTCATCGCCATTTCACCAAAAGCACCCGCTTTTACCGAACCGGACAGCTGACCGTCGGTAATCGTGGCATCACCTTCCAGTTTCATTGGCATGGGAACGGTCATGTTCATTTCCCATGTGATGTGATTGCCATCGACCTTGCCATTTTCGACATCCATCGACCCCATGGCACCGGCGTTGTTGCCGGTGAACGTGTCGCCGTCGGTGACAATTGTGAATTCCGACGTCTGGTCTCCCATCGGCGATTTGGTCACACAGGCATAAGTTCCATCAATAGACATTCCATTCTCCTTTTAATGTCAAAGCTCTGACTCTGTTCAGGCTGACGATCACTCGCTACCACCCGCCGAATCATCCGAACTGCTGTCATTGTTAACACCAGTGTCACTAGCTTCATAGCCGCGATATTCGATCGGCATGTCGAGTGCCTCAAGCTGCGTCTTGATCTTGTCGACGTCGCCGACAATCACCCAGGTGAATTTATCCGGGTCAATCGCTTCGGCCATCGCCTGATTGAGATCATCTGCGGTCATCGCCTGATATCGATCCGCCACCGTTTCTGCATAATTGGACGGCCGACCGAACATCACGTCACCCTGCATCTGGCCCATGATGCTTGGCGTGCGTTCAAACTGCCCGGGCAACTGGCGGACATTGCCATTGACCGTGCGTTGCAGTTCCTCCGGCGTGACCCCGTTTGTGCCAAGAAAATCGCGGACCTGCGCATCTATGGCGGCGACAGCCGGGCCGGTCTGGTTGGTCTGGACAGGCGCACGCATGGAATAGAAAGCGCGGTCTTCGCCGCGGACGACGCTGTTGCGCGTGCCGTAGCTCCAGCCCTTGGTTTCGCGCAAATCCATATTGATCCGCGAGAGGAAATTGCCGCCCAATATTTCATTGGCCGCGCCGAGCATCAGCAGATCATCGGAGCCCTTATACGGCAATATCTGTCCCGCCAAAATCATCGACTGCGGCGAATTGGGACGATGGACGACGATGATCCGGCCATCTCCTTCCGGAATGGCAGCATCAAAATTCTTTGCCGGCGCAGCTTTTCCAGCCCCCTTCCAGCGACCGAAGCGCATCTCGAGCTTGTCGAGCAAGACCTGCTTGTCGATCTTCCCCGCGGCAAAGATGGTTGCCTTTGCGGGGTGTATCCATTGTTGATGAAAGGCCTTCAAATCATCGCGAGTAATCGCGGATACTGTCTCCTTGGTGCCATTGCCCGAAAGGCCGCGGCCATAAGGGTGACTGGTACCAAAGATCACCGGCGGCAGAATATTGTTGGCGATGCTCAGCGGATCGCTTTCCTCCCGGTCGATCGCGGTCAACTGCTGGACGCGGATGCGCTCGATATCATCCGTCTTGAACGCCGGATTTTTGACAATATCCGCCATCAGGTCGAGCGAGGCATCAAGATTCGGGTTGACCGCGCTCAGATCGACATCGGTCCGGTCCCGACCGCCGCCGATACTGATATTGGCGCCCAGCCGTTCCTGCTGTTCGGCAATTTCGACTGATGTCAGGCTGGTCGTGCCTTCTTCCAGAATCGCGGTTACAAAATTCTGCAAACCGAGCTTGTCGGAAGAATCGGCACTGATGCCAGCATTGAAAGACAGCGTCACGCGCGTCATCGGCACCGCATCACGATGGGCAAAATAGACCTTGATGCCATTGGACAGGGTCGCGGTTTCGACATCCGGGAAATCGACATTGGGAATGTCGCCGACAGGCGGCAAATGAGACCGGTCGGGTGCGGGCACGCTGGCCGCTTCACCATCTTGTGTGTAGAAAGCAGGAGCCGTCAATACGCCGGTGCGGGCACCCTTGCCAGCACCGACTTCCTGATATTCATCCCGCTCACCCGGGATCACCCGGATACCGACCACGGGACGGGTCAGCCATTTCTGCATCGCAGCCTTGACCGCTGCGGGTGTCGTCGATGCTAGTCGGCCGAGTTCCTTTTTGTAAAATTCCGGATCGTCGGAATAAAGCTTGCCCTGCGCCAAAGCGACCGCTTTGCCGCTAAATCCTCCAACCTGCTCAAGTCCGGCAATCCGTGCCGCAGCATCGCGCGTCGCCACTCGCTGCACTTCGTCGACGGTCGGGCCATTGGCGATGAAGTCAGCGATAATCTCGTCGAGCCTCTTGGCGACAGCATCGGCATCTTCGCCCGGTTTGACGTCCGCCTGGATGTTTACCAGACTGCCGTGCACGAACGGAATGACATAGGCTGACACAGCCACGGCATTTTTCTCGTCCCGCACCATGATATTGTCGAGCCGCGAGCTGGCAAGACCACCGAGCACGGTCATACCGACATCAAGCGGCGTATAATCCGGATCGTTCAGGCCCGGCACCACCCAGTTACGGTAGATGCGCGTGGTCGCGACCTTGTCTTTCATGACCTCGTATACCGGTGCATCCAGTGTCGGCAATGCCGGGTTGAGCTGCGGAATGGGCTTGCCCGGCGGGATTGCACCAAACCATTTATTGACCTTTGACCGCGCGGTCGCTGCGTCTATATCACCGGCCAGAACCAGGATGGAATTATTCGGTCCATAATGGTCGGTGAACCATGTTTTCATATCATCGAGCGAAGCCGCTTCGAGATCTTCCAGAGACCCGATCGTGTCGTGGCCATAGGGATGGTCGGCAGGAAACAGCAATTCGGTCTGGCGGTAGCCGACCAGTCCATATGGCTGATTGTCACCCTGGCGTTTTTCATTCGAAACGACACCGATCTGGTTGTCGAGCTTCTCTTGCGTCACCGCGCCCAGCAAATGCCCCATCCGGTCGCTTTCCAGGAACAGGGCGACATCCAGCGCGGAGGTCGGAACGGTCTGGAAATAATTGGTCCGGTCAAGCCAGGTCGTGCCGTTGAGATCAGTTGCACCAATTTGCCGCAGCGGCTCGAAAAAATCGCCCGGCGCATTTTCCGAACCGTTGAACATGATATGTTCGAACAGATGCGCATAGCCGGTCTTGCCCTCCGGCTCATTAGCCGAACCGACACCATACCAGATGGATACCGCCACAACCGGTGCCTTGCGATCGGTGTGGACCAGCACTTTCAAACCGTTGTCCAGCGTGAATTCTTCATAGGGAATATCCACCGCATCCACCAGTTCACTAACCGGCGCTGGCGCAACCGTTTCACGTTCCTTGGCCAGCACCGGAGCAGCGACGGTCAAGGAGGTGGTGGTCAACGCCAGAAACAGCGCACGAGACAAACGAGACATCGGGATATTCCTCTCAATCATAATATAAATAACATATCTTCAAACATGCCGGTAAACAGGGCTTTGCGGATTGCCGCCTTCGACAAACACCTTTCATTCGTCGACGAACGGCTATTTCGCTTTCCACCCCCAGAACAGATGACATGGCAAGATATTCCAGAATGAATAACCGCTGTCGATATGGTCAAAATGCGGCGTCATGAAATCACGCGCCTTTTTAACAAATTGGTAGACCAGAAAGGCCCCACCTGGCCGGATCGCTTCATAGGTCTCCCTCGCGATTTTGGGGCCGAGTTGGTCCGGCAATGTCGAGAAGGGCAGACCGGAAAGAATATAGTCGGCTTTTTCGTGACCAAGCTCGCGAATGATCTTTTGCACATCGGCTGCGGACCCGTGGATTGGGTAAAAGCGGCTGTCGCGGATCGACTTGCCCAGATAGTCAATGAAATCAGGATTTAGGTCGATCACGATCAGCGTTGCATCAGATTTCATGCGTTCCAGCACCGGTCGGCAGAAAGTGCCCACGCCCGGTCCATATTCGACAAACAGATTGCATTCATCCCATTTCACCGGCGCGAGCATCTTTCTGACCGTGATATCCGAGGACGGGATGATCGAACCCACCATCACCGGATGCTTCAGGAAACCCTTGAAGAAGACGCCCCAGGGGCCGAGACGCCGCTCCAGCCGCAATTTGAGGCGGTCCACGAATTTCGTTTTGGCGATACTGTTATTCAACACATTACTCCGGTGACAGATCAAACTGTTTTATTAGGACATCACAGCACAGGTTACAAATATTTTACCGGTTGCCCGTCACAATCGAACGATTAGAAAAGGATCATGTTTCTGCACCCGAAAGGCTCGATCGCGATCATATTTTGCGCCCAGCGTACCGGCGTGGATGATGCGGGCTATCAGGCTGCGGCAGCATCAATGTCCATGTTGGCAGAACGGCAACCCGGCTATCTCGGCAAAAATGATGCAAGATCTGACGATGGCCTGGGAATTACGGTCAGCTACTGGCGTGATGATGCCAGTGCCAAGGCATGGCGCGATCACCCCGGTCATGCCGCCATCCGTGAACAGGGGCGTGGCAAATGGTATAGCGAATATAGTCTTCACGTCGCGCGCGTAGAACGTGGCTATGACTGGAAGAAATAGCATGGCATAGGGCGCCGATGGCTGATTCTCCCGACCTTGAACCACTGAAACGGACAACGGCAATCGTTCCAGATGCAAAGCCAATCGACAGCACTCGTATGGCGGTGCTTTTCTCGGTCATGCTGGTTACGGCATCCGGAAATACAGCCATGCAATCCATCCTGCCAACGATCGGTACACAACTCGACATTCCGGATTTCTGGGTCAGCGCGGCGTTTAGCTGGTCGGCTCTTCTATGGGTCTATACCGCACCGAAATGGGCACGCCTATCCGACCACCGCGGCCGCAAAGCTCTCATGCGCCTTGGCATGATCGGTTTTACGACATCCTTTGCGCTTGCTGGCCTCGCTCTGTTTTTAGGGCTTCTTGGTTGGTATAGTGCGCTTTGGACCTTTATCCTGTTCGCCGTGTTCCGCAGTCTCTATGGTGGCCTGGGTTCGGCAGCTCCACCCGCCGTGCAAGCCTATGTCGCCGCTCGAACCGCGCGCGCAGACCGGACAAAGGCATTGTCCCTGATTGCTTCATCCTTTGGTCTTGGAACGATCGTCGGTCCCGCAATTGCTCCCCTGCTAGTCATTCCGGTGCTTGGCCTTTCGAGCCCAATGTTTGCCTTTGCTGCGATTGGCATAGGCGTGATGGTGGCACTGGCGCTGAAACTGCCCAATGATAACCCCGGCTTCAAAGCACGTGGCGTGGTTACGTCAGAGCCGTATAGTTCGGCGCCATCATCTAGCAGTTTGAAAGACGAGGATGAAGATGGCGAAGACGAAAATGGCCTGCCGCCGCGTTTGCGTTGGGGTGATGATCGGGTCAAGCCGTGGTTGATCACTGGCGTTCTGGGCGGCAACGCGCATGCCCTGGTCCTTGGCATCATCGGGTTTCTCGTCCTCGACCGACTGGGCCTGCGCGGCGACCCGGAGATGGGGATCAGAATGACCGGTCTTGTGCTGATGTCCGGCGCGGCCGCCACATTGCTGGCTCAATGGGGCCTCATCCCGCTGCTCCAAATGGGGCCGCGAGTCTCTGTCCTGTGGGGCATGATACTGGGGGCCTTTGGCTGCCTGATCATCGGTCTGTCCCACGATCTTCACGGCATCATCATAGGCTTTGCGGTGGCGTCCCTGGGCTTCGGCCTGTTCCGTCCCGGGTTCACTGCCGGCGCCTCGCTCGCGGTTAAGCGGTCCGAGCAAAACGGGGTGGCAGGCATTGTCGCCTCGGTAAATGGCATGGCGTTTATCGTATCGCCCGCCATTGGTGTCCTGCTATACACCTATGCTGGTCCATTGCCTTTCTGGTTAGCCACAACCGCCTGTGTGTTACTATTCGCCTGGGGCTTCAAGACGCTCAAACTTGATGAGCAGGTGGACGCCGACCGCTAGTGCTTGCTGTCCTTGATCGGCGTCAACATTCCCGGCGCGACAAATCCGATCGGCTCCGCACGCATCGCATTTTGCTTCAGTTGCGCTTCCATTTTGGAATATTCTTCCTCCATTTCCTGCGTCACCGATGCGCGGCTGTCTTTCAACGCCTGTTCAAAATGCTTCATCTGGACGGTTTCGACCAGTCCGCCGAATTCGCGCAAGGCGTATAGTCCGGCCCGGCGCACCAGATCTTCTAGATCGGCACCGGAATAGCGGTCTGTGCTTTCCGCCATTTCATCAAGATCGACGTCCTTGGCGAGTGGCATTCTCGCCGTATGAATGGCCAAAATACGCCGCCGCCCAGCTTTGCCCGGAACCGGTACATAGACCAGCTCATCGAACCGCCCCGGCCGCAGCAACGCCGGATCAACCAGACCGGGACGGTTAGTCGCACCAATCAGGATCACCGACTGCATTTCTTCAAGGCCATCCATTTCGGCCAATATAGTGTTGACCACCCGCTCGGTTACCTGCGGCTCACCCATGCCACCACCGCGGGCCGGCACCAGGCTGTCAATCTCGTCAATAAACAGGATTGTCGGCGCAACCTGCCGCGCCCGCGCGAACAAACGGGCAATTTGTTGCTCGCTCTCGCCATACCATTTGGAGAGAAGGTCACTGGATTTGGTGGCGATGAAATTGGCTTCCGCTTCACGGGCGACGGCTTTGGCCAACAACGTCTTGCCCGTTCCCGGAGGCCCGTAAAGCAAAAACCCCTTGGCCGGACGAATTCCGAGACGCGAAAACGCCTCAGGACTTTTCATCGGTAGCTCAATGCCCTCTTTCAGCCGCATCTGCGCCTCGTCGAGACCGCCAATATCTTCCCAGCGAACGTCGGGGGCCTGCACCATGACCTCACGCATCGCGGAGGGCTGGACCCGTTTCAGCGCCTCGACAAAATCGTGGCGCTGAACGACCAGCTCTTCCAGCACCTCCGGCGGCACCGATTCCGATTCCAGATCCAGTTTCGGCATGATGCGCCGTACGGCTTCGATCGCCGCCTCGCGAGTCAGTGCCGCAAGATCTGCGCCCACAAAGCCATAGGTTGTACGCGCCAGCTCCTTCAGATCGACGGCCTTGTCGAGCGGCATTCCACGAGTGTGGATTCCCAGAATTTCGCGCCGCCCTGCAATATCCGGCACACCGACGATAATTTCCCGGTCAAAGCGACCGGGACGCCTTAGCGCTTCATCAATGGCTTCGGGCCGGTTGGTCGCCGCAATGACCACCAGGTTGATACGTGATTCGAGCCCGTCCATCAGCGTCAAAAGCTGGGCCACCAGGCGTTTTTCTGCCTCACCCTGCACCTGCCCGCGCTTGGGCGCGATCGAATCGATCTCGTCGATGAACAGGATTGAGGGCGCAGCCTTGGTCGCCGCATCAAATATTTCGCGGAGCTTCTTTTCGGATTCGCCGAAGGCAGAACCCATGATTTCCGGTCCGTTGATCAGGAAGAACTCCGCTTCGCTTTCGTTGGCAACCGCGCGCGCGAGCCGCGTCTTACCTGTCCCCGGAGGGCCATGCAGCAACACGCCGCGTGGCGGATCGACGCCGAGCCGGGTGAATAGCTGTGGATAGCGCAGCGGCAGTTCGACCATTTCACGGAGTTGATCGATCGTCTCGTGCAACCCGCCAATATCGTCATACGTAACGTCGGCGCGGCGGTGCTCGGTCGACTCTTCATATTCCGGGCGCAGTTCAACCTCGGTTTCTTCGTCTATATGGACGATACCCTTAGGCACGGTCGAAATGACGTTGAGTCGTATTTGTGTAAGAGAAAAGGCCGGGGCTGCCAGCATTTGACGCAATTGCGGTGGCATGTCGCCACGGTCCACCTGTTGCTGTCCATGGGTGGCAACAAAGTCACCAGCCTTTAGCGGACGGCCCATGAAGCTGCGCTTCAAACCGCCGCCATTGCCTTGCAACCGGAGATCCTTCTGGGCCGGCGCAAAAACCACTTTCTTGGCAACCTTCGATTCGACTTTGCGAATTTCAACGAAATCTCCTGCTCCGACACCGGCATTGGCGCGTTGCAGGCCGTCGAGCCGGACAAAATCAAGCCCCTCATCTTCCGCATAGGGCAAAACCGCTCGCGCCGGAGTCGCCTGCTTGCCGATGATTTCGACTACATCGCCCTCGATCAGCCCCAATTTTCCAAGATTATCGCGGGACAGCCTGGCCAATCCCCGCCCGCTATCCTCGGGTCTTGCATTGGCAACTTGCAGTTTCAGCAGATTGCTATCGTCTTCAACCTGGTCTTTTATCGGCGCTGAATCGGACACGGGGGCGTATCTCCTCGGAAATCGTTATACTTGTTTCCAACAAGATAGGGATCGTCACACGGATATGCGACCCTCGAATTACAATATGCCGCCGATGACGCAAAATTTCGCAAAAAAAAGGCCAGTTCCGAAGAACTGGCCTAAAAAGTTTTTAGGAGAGGATGCCTGAAAGGCCTATTCTGAATGCACCGAATCGGGTTATTGTGCAAGTGCGAAAAGAACATTGTTGGTTGCACATTATGCAATCCATCAAGATTATTAGCTACGGTTTTCTGCCATTTTCTTGAATTCATGGTCATTTTGCGTTGCACAAAGCTGATTTTGCAACAATATTACGCGGCATATGCGACGTCTTCCTCCCCTGCGCGCCCTTGAGGCGTTTATTCGTGTGGCCCGTCTCGGTTCGTCCAAGGCAGCTGCAGCCGAGCTCGCGCTGTCGGCACCTGCCCTGAGTCGCCGAATCAAATCGCTCGAAGATCATATTGGAAAGCCGCTGTTCGAACGGCGCAATCAATCGATGGTTCTGAACGAAGACGGAGAGATGCTGCTGAAAGCGGTTGCGCCGGCCCTCGAAACCATTGGCGAAGCCGTGGACCAGATGACCGTTACCGGCAGTGATATGCGTTTGCGCCTTGGCGTGCTGCCCCTTTTCGGAGCGACACGATTGCTGCCGCGACTGCCGGAACTCAAGAAGCTTTATCCCAAGCTGCATATCGACGTCGATACGTCGGCCCATGCTGAAAATATGCTGGGGGATGCCGTCGATGCTGCCATCATCATCAGCGATCATGTCGATCCCAATCTCTACTCGGTCAAGCTCGACAGCAACAAGGTCTACGCAATTGCTTCGGCGGAACTGACCAGCGGTCCCAATGCGATCAACAGTCCCGAAGACCTAAAAAATCACAATATCCTGATTCACAGCAATATGACCCGCGCCTTTGACCAGTGGAAGGAAGTTGTCGGACTGCCCGATCTACAACCCGCCGGTATCGACCATATCAACAGCGGTCCGCTGATGCTCGAAGCTGCAGCTCAGGGGCTTGGTATCGCCATCATGCACGGTGGCCATTTTTCGGATGCCAATGACAAGCGGCTGGTCCGGCTGTTCGACCATGACGTCGACAGTCCCTATAGCTACTGGTTCGTTTGTCGCAAACGCGACAAGAAAAACCGCGCGGTGCGAATTTTCCATGACTGGGTGATTGAAGCGGGCCTTTAGGCGACAAGGCCGGGATTGAGCGTCAGGCCGTCGTCAATTTATACGCTCTCCCAGCATCGCCCGGCTGTTTGAATCAAGGCCTGATTCAGCGAGCCGTGCGATCCTGGGTCTATCAAGACGCGTGGCGGGTGATCAGCCGAGGGAAACGGACTTGATCGCGCCTGGCTGTGCCGGTGGTTCGCCCTTGGGCAGCGCGTGAACGGCTTCCATGCCGGACGTTACCTCACCCCAGACCGTATATTGTCCGTCGAGGAATCCCGCATCGGCAAGGCAGATGAAAAACTGGCTGTTGGCGCTGTTCGGATCCATGGTGCGAGCCATTGAGCAGACGCCTTCAGCATGCGGCGCATCGGAAAATTCCTGCGCGATATCGGGCTTGTCACTTCCGGACATGCCAGTGCCGGTCGGGTCGCCGCCCTGTGCCATGAAACCGTCGATGACGCGGTGGAAAACAACACCGTCGTAAAATCCCTCGGATGCCAGTTCGGTAATCCGGGCGACGTGATTGGGAGCCAGATCCGGACGCAGCTTGATTTCTACATCGCCGGTATCAAGGTGGAGAGTCATTTTTTCATGTGCCATCAAGTCTGTTCCTTTTTGTTCGTTAAATGGGCGTTGGGGCGCATATAGGCGGCACGAGTGAAAAAATCACCCTGCCTTGCGATAAATGTCACAAAAGATTGCAATTGCAGCACCGTCATGACTAGTAAGCAGCCGAACGCGCACTGAAGGGGAGCATCGCGATGACCGAGATCAACGACGCTCCGCCCGAAGATATCGAGCGCGAAGAAGTCCTCGACAATGACAACCGGCTGACGGACGAATTTGTCCGCTCGGTTTCCGATGCGGTCGAGGATAATAATGCGACGCTCGCGCAGGAACTGGTCAATCCGCTGCACAATGCCGACATTGCCGATCTTTTCGAGCTGGTCGACGAGAATGAACGCGCACCACTCGCCGAAGCTCTAGGTGATCTCGTCAGCGCCGACGTGCTGGCGGAAATGAACGAGCATGTTCGCGAAGATCTGATCGAAGTGCTTGATGCCGGTCAGATTGCCGACCTGACGGAACAGCTGGATACTGATGACGCGGTCGCGATTATCGAGGATCTAGACGAGGGCGAGCAACGCGCCGTTCTCGCCGAGCTGGACGCCGAAGATCGCGCCGCGATCGAAAGCGCCCTCACCTATGAGGAAGAAACCGCTGGGCGGATCATGCAACGCGAGTTTGTCGCGGTGCCCGAACATATGATGGTCGGCGATCTGATTGACTATCTGCGCAAAAATGATGACCTGACAACCGAATTTTGGGAGATTTATGTCGTCGACCCGGCATTCCGGCCGATCGGCACCTGCCAGCTCAGCTGGATTCTCCGAACCCCCCGCGATATCGCCATCGCCGATGTGATGAAGCGTGAACAGTCCCTGATCCCGGTTGATATGGATCAGGAAGAAGTCGCGCTGCGCTTCCAGAAATATAATTTGATCTCAGCCGCTGTCATCAACGAAGACGGACGCCTGATCGGGATGATCACCGTCGATGACATTCTCCATATTGTCGAGGATGAGGCCAGCGAGGACGTGTTGTTGCTGTCCGGTGCTGGCGAAGGCGATATCAACGAGCCGATTCGCGATAGCTACAAGGCGCGCGTACGCTGGCTGATTACCAATCTGGCGACGGCGCTGGTCGCCAGTTTCGTCATTTCGATCTTCGGAGCGGCTATCGAGCAAATGGTCGCGCTCGCGGTTCTGATGCCGATCGTAGCCTCAATCGGCGGCAATGCAGGGACCCAGACCATGGCTGTCTCCGTCCGCGCGCTCGCCATGAACGAACTGACCCGCTCCAACACACGCCGGATTATCGGCCGGGAATTCCGGATAGCCTTGCTCAACGGCGCCACGATCGCGGTCTTGGTCGGACTGGGCACCGGCCTGATCTTCGCCAACCCCATGCTCGGCAGCGTCATTGCAGTCGCGATGCTGATCAACATCGTGATTGCGGGATTTGCCGGAATATTCGTACCGGTCATGCTTGACCGGCTGGATCAGGACCCCGCCCTGGCGTCTTCGGTCTTTGTGACGATGATCACCGATACCATGGGCTTTCTCGCCTTTCTCAGCCTGGCGGTGGGCAGCGGCATGGTCAGCCTTTAGAGCGCGCATAAGCCGCGACAAAATTGCACAGATCATTGTATATGCGTTCCCGCTCGCCATCGCCGAGCATTTCGCAGCTGAGCGAATCAAAGGCCGGCCTGTTCGCACCGGCGGCCAGGCGGATAGCAGCGATCAGCCATATTTCGTCATGGGTGGTTTGCGAACAGCACGGGCGTCCGATTTGGAAAGGCTCCTGCCAGGCCGACCCAATGGTCTCCGCCAATATCAATATCCGTGTTGCCGCTAGCCTCCCCCCCAGCCTGTCCGCCAAATGGTCGATACAGTCATAGGCATTCTGGCTCGCGATCACGGTCAGCCGAAAGGCGATGATCAATTTCGCTTCAACCGATGGCAACGCCCTGATGTCAGGCAGCGGCAACAATAGCTTTTCCAGAATCTCGCCCAAAATGTCTCTCCTCATTGCTCGACTATCGCTACAATATGATATTGATAATCATTTGCAATAATAATCTGCGACAACAGGAGTTTCGGTCGCGGCGCTTGACTAAACCGGTCGCCCACCACAGATGAAGTTCATGCCATTGAACATGACCAAGATTGCTTATCGCAGCGAAAGCCCGGCCACGCTGCGGAACTGGCTCGAATCGCATAGAGACAATGCAGCAACCGATGGCGAAGCGCGGCTAACCACGCGCTATCTGCCCAAGCGCCATGAAGAAATGGTCGGCGGCTCGCTCTACTGGATTCACGCGAAGAAAATTATCGGTCGGTCGCCGATCATCGGCTTCATGGAAAATGGCCAGGGACGGCAGTGGATCAGGCTGGAACCACGACTGGTCGCTGTCCAGCCAATTCCCAAACGCGCCCATCAGGGCTGGCGCTATCTCGAGGAAAAAGACGCGCCACCCGATCTCGGTGACGGCGCCGAAGGGGCCGAAGAAATGCCGGCCGAGATGCTCGGCGAACTGGCCAATCTGGGACTGGTCTAGCGGTTTCCGGACTGGTCCAGCCAGTACCGGAGCAGATCATGGGCAATGGCAAAGGGAGGCGGCGCGACAAAAAGCGCGCCCCGATCACCGGCCATGGCCGCCTCCACTTCTTCCCGCGAAAACCAGGCGGCTTCCTCAATTTCCTCCTCGTCGAGCGTCAGCGTCGGATCGTCGGTCACGCTGGTGCAGGCGATCATCAGCGAAGAAGGGAAAGGCCAGGGCTGGCTTGCGACGTAGCGGACATCATGCACATGGATTCCCGCTTCTTCAAACAGTTCGCGCTTCACGCAGCCTTCGATACTCTCGCCGGGCTCGAGAAACCCTGCCAAGGCCGAAAAGCTCTTCGGCGGAAAGCGTGGCTGGCGACCCAGCAAGACTTTACCTTCGCATTCCGACAGCATGATCGCCACAGGATCGGTGCGCGGAAAATGTTCCGCTCCGCAACCATCTTTCTCGGGGTCACACAGGCGCGCCCAGCCCCCCTTGCGGGACTCGGTCGGCTTGCCGCATTGCGCGCAGAATTTATGGCGCGCGTGCCAGTCCACCAGACTGCGCGCTGTGGCGTAAATGGCGGCCTGATCGGCAGGCAATCCTCCCAGCGTCTGCCACAATGCGCGATTGGCAGCGGGGCCGGCATCCCCTGCTCCGTTCAACTCCGCAAAAAGGGGAGTGTCGTCATCGATACCGAGCAAAAGCAGATCATTGTCGGGTGAAGCTTCATAGGCTGCCCCCCAGGCGAGTTCACCGCGATCGTCAAAAACCGGGTTCAGGCCATCAAGCTTGAGCAGCTTTGCGCGCGGGTTCATCATGGCAGCGCGGAGCTTCTCGGGATTCACCCGCACCTGATCGGTACGGTCCAGCGTTCCCCCGGCGAAGGTCGGCACGATATTATTTCTGGCGGTCAGCATCTTGTCTCCCGGACGTTTTTATTTTGTGCTCCCCTGAAAGGGGGCCGGATTCTATGTCTCTTACGGACTGGTTTTGCCCGCTCCTGCCTGTGTGGTTCCGGTCAGGTCCGCGTAGACATATTTCGGGAAGTCCGACTGGAAGGGATAGCTGTTTGAAGGAATATACTGAGTATAGCCCCCGGCGCGCAAACCGCGCGCCGTATCAACAAAGGCCGATGTTCCGGCTGCCCCGCCCCAGCCAAATGTACCAGCCGGACTGACGGTCGTACCCAGCCCGGAGCGGCCACCGGCCCCAAAGCCGTGATTGGCCACCCAGGTCCCTTTGGTATTGGCGGTTTCCGGCAACAGGTTGGACATGCCAAGCTTCACCGTCTCCGGCTTCATCACCTGGACATCGTCCAACGTACCGAAACCAAGCAACATTTGCAGGAACTTGTCATAGTCGCCAGCCGTGCCGACAAGACCGGTGCTGCCAAAGGCAAAAGGCGGCTTGTCGAGATAGATGCTGGTGGCGCCCGGATCGATCGGGATCAGCGCTCCTGCAAAGGGCGCGTAATTATCCGCAAGGTCGACTGCGCGATTGGCAGGAACCTGGTAGAATATGTTTTTCATCCCTAGAGGCCCGAACATTCGTTCCTGAAGAAACTGGTCGAGCGGCTTGCCCGAAACCTTCTCGATCACGGCGCTCAGAACATCATGGCTGAGCGAGTAGCTCCACTGCGTACCGGGCTGGTAGACCAGCGGCAGTTCGGACAGGCGCTTCACGAAGGTCATGATGTCCGGAGTTGGCGCACCCGGATCGATTCCGGGTATTACGCTCCGGCTCACGCGGCCCGGAGTGAGGCCGGCAGCGAGATAGGCTTTCTGAATCGGCCCTTTCGATATGATCGTATAACCAAGACCGGCCGTATGGGTTTGCAACTGCCGGATGGTGATCGGTGCCTTGGCTGGCTCGACATTGTCCAGCGCGCCTTCCGGATCGACCAGCACCTGCATATCGGCAAATTCGGGAAAAATATCTGACAGCGGTTGATCCAGCGAAATCAGCCCATCCTCGACCAGCATCATCGTCGCCATGCCGGTTATCGGCTTGGTCTGCGAATACATCCGCCACAATGTGTCGGGGCCGACGGGCTTGCCGCCGCCCAGTGTAAGCGTACCGGCTGCAATCACCTGCGGCTCGGTTTGGCCAAAACCGATCATCGCCATCATGCCCGCGACTTTCTTTTCCGCGACATATTGCTGGATGATCCGGGTCAATCCGGGGAAATTCGTGCCCGCCTCTTTGGCGAAGGCGATCCCGGGCATGCCGGCCAGCAAGGCTCCCGTACCGATACCACCGAGCACGGAACGTCGGGAAAATGCAGAACCCATAGAGGATGTAGCAGGTTTGTCAGCGGTCATGTTTCTCTCTCCGTTTTCCATTTCACGGCCTTGGCAAAAAGGGTCGGCAGACCGGCTTCGGCAATATTGTCCAGCGGCCACCAGAACTGGGAAACCATATCAGTAACGAATTTCTCATCCTGATAAACCGCCAAATCAACCTCAAGCGAAAAATGGGTGAAGCTGTGCTGAACAATATTGTCATGCACTTGCCATTTTCCTGCCAATGGTGGTCGGGCATGACCATCATTGCCGGCGGCCCAGCCATCATCCGGCAGCGCCCGCATACCGCCGAGCATGCCTTTCGGCGGGCGAGTGGACAATAATAATTGCCCTCGCTGCTCGATCCAGAAAAACCGCGCGCGGCGGACGGGCTTTTCCTTTTTTGGCGCCTTGACAGGATAGGCCTCCTCATCGCGGATCGCATGGGCCACACACTGTTCTTGCACCGGACAGATATCGCATTTCGGATTTTTGGAGGTGCAAATAGTTGCGCCGATATCCATGCAGGCCTGGGCGAAATCACCGGCCCCGCGATCCGGGGTAATCGCGTCCATCGCCGACCGGATTTCAGCCTTGCCTTTGGGGAGTGGTGTATCAATGGCGAACAGCCGCGCCACCAGCCGCTCGATATTGGCATCGACCACCACCGCCCGTTCGCCAAAGGCGATCGCCGCTATTGCCGCCGCCGTATAGGCACCCACACCGGGTAATTTTAACAGCTCAGACTCTTTCTGAGGAAAGATTCCATTCATGTTCTCAGTAATATGCACCGCACATTTATGAAGATTCCTTGCCCGCGCATAATAGCCCAGTCCGGCCCATGCCGCCATTAGGTCCGCTTCGTCGGCACGGGCCAGGTCCTGGACGGTGGGCCAGCGCCGGATGAATTTCTCGAAATAGCTTTTGACCGCACCGGCGGTGGTTTGCTGGAGCATCACCTCAGACAACCAGACATGATAGGGATTGGGCAAATCACCGCCCGGCGGCGTCCGCCAGGGCAGCGTTCGCGCGTTATCCACATAATGTGCACCGATATTGGCAGAAATTTTACGCGCTTTGGCGGAGAAACTATCGACGGCCATGGCCGCGCCATGCCATAAATGAACATAATGGCGAAGAAAATTGGCACAACTGGCGAAGAAAAGGCGAAAATCGGCCATATTGGTACGATTGCGTCCAAAAAACCCGCTGCCAAAAAATACCAGAAATATCAGCGCCCGCGCGGCGGTCCGGCGAAAAGCATCTCCGACCTGATGCCCGAAATCGGTCGCGCCGCCTTTCGCCGCTATGGTTTCATCCAGAGTTCGGTGGTCAGCCGCTGGGCAGAGATTGTCGGCGAACGCTATGCTGCGGTTTCACTCCCCGAATCGATCCGCTTCCCGCGCGGGGAGAAGGAGGGCGGAACATTGAATCTGCTGGTTTCCGGCGCTTATGCAACGCTGATGCAGCATATCGCGCCGGATATCATCGAACGGGTAAACCGCTTTTTCGGCTATGGTGCGATCAGTCAGGTACGATTCAGACAAGGCACCGTAACGCCAAGGAAAGACAAGGAAAAAAGGGTCGCCCTGCCGGCCTCGCTCAAACCTGCCCCGATCCAGCTGGGCGAAAATCTGCGCGATATTGGCGATGCGGAGCTGAACCGGGTGCTCGAATCGCTGGCATCGGCAGTTGCAAAGGTGGAAGCGACCCCTAAGACAGATGCGCAATCGAGTATAAAGATCATCGGCAAGATCGGTGGCGGTGACAAGAAGAAGGACCAGACATGAAGATGGGAAGCGCGTATCTTGCTTCGGCATTGGCAGCAGCAACCATGATCGCCGCACCGGCGTTTGCGCAGCAGACCGACTGGTCCAAACGAGTCACAATGTCGCCAATGGGCGGTCACATCATGGGCAACCCGCTCGCCCGGCACAAGCTGACCGAATATATGAGCTACACGTGCAGCCATTGCGCCGCTTTCGAAAAAGAATCCCACAGCATCCTGATCACAAATTTTGTCAACAAGGGCCATGTCAGCTTCGAAGTCCGCAACCTGGTCCTCAACCCCATTGACCTGACGGCCGCAATGCTCGCCCGCTGCGGCGGGCGGACCAAATTTTTCGGCAATCATCACGCCTTGTTGCTGCGACAACCGGAATGGCTGAAGAAATTTCAGTCTGCCTCTCCCGAAGTGATGAAGACATTGAATGATGGCACCCTTCCGGAGCGACTCAGGAAAATCGCCAAAGCCGCGGGCCTCGACACATTGATGAAAGGCCGTGGCTTTACCGCGTCCCAGATCGACGCCTGCCTGTCCGATCCGGCCGAACAGGACAAGATTCTCGCGATGACCAAATATGGCACCACGTCGCTCAAACTGACCGGAACACCCAGTTTTACGCTGGCTGGTCAACCCCTTCCAAAAGTCCACAGCTGGACTGCCCTGCAACCCAGCTTGACGGCGCTGCCGCGATAGACATTCGAACCCATCAGAAAACAGGAACAGACTATGCGCACACTCAACTATATCGCTCCCCTGGCATTTGCTTTGGCACTGACGGCCTGCGGCGAAGCAAATGAAGGCGAGGCCGGAGTAAGCTCATCCGAAGCGGTCGAGGCAGTCGCCGCTCCTGCGGGACAGAAATGGTCAGAGACGGTTGCCAAGACCGAATCCGGCGGCATCGTCATGGGCAACCCCGATGCGCCGATCAAGCTGGTCGAATATATGTCCATCACCTGCTCGCATTGTCGGGATTTTGGCGAACAGGCCTTTGCCCCGCTGCGCGACACTTATGTCGAGAGCGGCCGGGTCAGCTTTGAAATCCGCAATTTCGTCCGTGACCCGCTGGATCTTTCCGCTGCCATCCTGTCCCGCTGTGGTGGCGAAGGCCCATTTTTTCCGCTGACCGAACAGGCTCTGGGCTATCAGGGAACGATGTTTGAAAAAGCGCAGGGCATGGGAGAGGGAACCTATAGCAATATATTGCAGTCCGATCCGGAAACGCGATTTGTTCGCCTCGCCGAGCAGCTGGGCCTGATCAGCTTTTTCCAGCAGCGCGGTATTTCCGAAGACCAGGCCAAGGCTTGTCTGGCAGATACAAAAACTGCTGAAATGCTGATGAATGGCACCCAGAAAGCCGCCGAGGACTATAATATCGAGGGAACACCGACCTTCCTGATCAACGGTCAGAAGATCGAAGGCACCAACTGGACAATGGTTGAAACCAAGCTGAAGGAGGCTGGCGCGCGATAGGCGCCGGACCAATCGCAAGAGAGGGCGCGATTTGAATCTGGGTATCGATAGAGGCCGCATGAGGGCTATTTCATGCAGATAAAGAAGCTCAGACTCTCGGGCTTCAAGAGCTTTGTCGACCCTACCGAACTGCGCATTGAAAAAGGGCTGACCGGCGTGGTCGGTCCCAATGGCTGCGGCAAATCCAACCTGCTGGAAGCGATCCGCTGGGTGATGGGAGAGAATAGCGCCAAGTCGATGCGCGGCGGCGGCATGGAAGATGTGATCTTCGCCGGCACCCAGGACCGTCCCGAACGGCAATTTGCCGAAGTGGCGCTAACGGCGGAACGGGAAACCAACGATGTGTCATCGCTGCACGTTGGTGACAATGACAGCGAACTGGAGATCGTCCGGCGGATCGAGCGCGGCTCCGGCTCCGCCTATCGGGCCAATGGCACCGATGTCCGGGCCAAGGATATTGCGCTGATTTTCGCCGACGCCGCCACCGGTGCCCACAGCCCGGCGCTGGTCAGCCAGGGCAAGATATCCAACATCATCTCCTCCAAACCCGAAGCCCGGCGGGAAATGCTCGAGGAAGCGGCGGGTATTTCCGGCTTGCATGTCCGGCGCAAGGATGCCGAACAGAAATTGCGCGCCGCAGAGAAAAATCTGGCTCGTCTCGATGATATATTGGGTGATATGGAGCAGCGCGCCGCCAATTTGAAGCGGCAGGCAAAGCAGGCAGAGCGCTACAAGAAGCTGAGCAGCGAAATCACCACCGTCGAAGGGCGGCTGATCTACGCGCGCTGGAAAGAGGCTGCAGCAGCCGCCGATGCAGCCCGTATCGAAGCGGAAGCCGCCGAGGCCAAGGTCAATGCGGCGCAGCAGGAACAGCAAGCCGCTGTATCGGCGCAAAATGAAAGTGCCAAAGGGCTAGGCATATTGCGCGCCGAGGTTCAACGCGCGCGCGAAGAAGCCAGCGAATCCAGCCATCGGTTGCTGACCCTGACCAACGAGCGCGACAATCTGAAATCGCGCCTGCTTGATCTGCAGACGCAAGCCCAGCGTATCCGTGATGACAATGCCCGGGAAGACCAGCTGACCCGCGACGCGATGGAGGCTCTGGCTGGTCTGGAACAGGACGAGAAGCGGCTTTCGGCGGAATTGGCCAGTCTCAACAAGGAGCGTCCGGAACTGGAGCGCGCGGCCGAACAAACCGAACGGGCGGCCAGCGAGGCAGAAGTGGAACTGGCCAAGGCGGTAGCCGAAGAAGCCCGGATTCAGGCCGAGATAAAAGTTGCCAATGCCGCCGTTGACGCGGCGCAGACGCGCCATGACCGGCTGGCTGTGGAACTGGACCGGCTGAATGCCGAGCGCGCCGAAATGGGTGATGAAGCTGAGTTGCAAGTAGCTCTTGCCGAAGCAATTGCGGCGCGGGAAACGGCCCAAAAAGCTGCGGACGACAGCGGTGGCAAAATTACAGCGCTCGAGGAACAGCGCATTGAAGCAACTGCCGCACGCGATGCCGCCCAATCCAGCCTGTCCACAATCAGGGCCGAACTGGCCGGCCTGCAATCCGAGCATGACGCATTGGACCGTGAACTGTCCAAGGCTGAAAGCACGAACAAGGCAATTGACCAGGTCAAGCCTGCTCCAGGCTATGAACGTGCTCTGGCAGCGGCGCTGGGCGATGATCTGCTTGCCGCCATTGGCGAAGAAGGTGACCGCTTCTGGGCCGGCGGCAAAATGACTGCCCCCGGTGATACGCCTGCGGGAACCGAAGCCCTGCTTGGTCAGGTTGAAGCACCGGCAGAATTGCACAACCGCCTGTCACAGATATTTGTTGCAGATAGCGACGAGGGACAGATTCTCTCGGTGGGACAACGACTTGTCACCAGGACAGGTGCCTTGCGCCGCTGGGATGGCTTCGTTGCCCGCGATGATGGCAATGCCAGCGCCGAACGGCTGGTCCGCGCCAATCGGCTGCGCGCATTGCAGGATATGCTGGTCCCGGCGCAAAACAAGGTTGCAGCGGCAGAATCGGCCCTGGCAGCAGAACGCGAAGCAATTTCGATGGTCGAAAATCAGCTTGGTGAAGCACGTCAAGCGCGCCGCGATGCCGAGGAAGCGCTGCGGCAGACACTGCGCGAAGCCGATCAGGCAGAAGAGGCTTTGTCCTGGCTACAGAAACGCACCGCCAGTCTGGTCGAGCGCGACGCTGCGCTGAAAGCGGAAGCCGCGACCGCGCTTGCCGAACTGGAAGCCGCGCAAAAGGAACGCAGCAGCCAGCCCGATGGTGCAGCGCAGGAGCAGGCGCGGTCCGCCCTGCAGGACCGACGCGATGCGGCGCGGGGTCAGGTCATGTCATCACAGGCTGCTCTCTCCGCGATTGACCAGAAACTGGCGCAGGTGAAGGAACAGAAAGCGGTCGCCAGCGCCCAGATCCGGTCCTGGCAGGACCGCTCCGGCGAGGCCGAGGCGCGAATGGCGGAAATGGCAAAACGCGGCGCGCTGATCGAGAAAGAGGTCGAGAATCTCGCCGACCGTCCGCGGGTAATCGAGGTGGAAGTCACCAGGCTGGAAGAACAGCAGCAGGCGCTTAACGCCAAAGTCGAAGAGAAAGACGCCACGCTGCAGGCCGCCGAACTGGCCCAGCGCGATCACGAAGACCGGCTCACCCAGGCCGGCGAAATGCTCAGTCAGGCACGCGAATTGCGCGCCGGGGCGAAGGCGCGGGCCGAGAATCAGGAACAGCGACGCGTTGAAATGGGGCGGATCTCGGCCGAAAAATTTGAATGCCCCGCTCCGGTGCTACCGAAAAAACTGGAATTTGACGAAGAGACGGTTGGCGACGCATCGCAGGAGTCTGCGGAACTCGAACGCCTGTCGCTAAGCCGGGAGCGGATCGGTCCGGTTAATCTGGTGGCTGCTGACGAACTCGCGGAACTCGAAGGCGAGTGGGAAAAATCGACCAAGGAAAGCGAAGAGCTGAACGAGGCAATCCATCAGCTGCGCGGGTCAATTGGCAGCCTCAACCGCGAAGGGCGCCAAAGATTGCTCGCGGCGTTCGAGGAAGTCGACCAGCATTTTCAGCGGCTGTTCAACACCCTGTTCGATGGTGGCAAGGCGCATCTCGAACTGATCAACAGCGACGATCCTCTGGAAGCCGGCCTAGAGATCATGGCCCAGCCGCCGGGCAAGAAGCTGACTTCGCTGACGTTGCTGTCCGGCGGCGAGCAGGCTCTAACCGCTGTGGCCCTGATTTTCGGCCTCTTCCTGACCAATCCAGCACCGATCTGCGTGCTCGACGAAGTCGATGCCCCGCTTGATGACGCCAATATCGAGCGCTTCTGCGACCTGCTCGACAAAATGGTGGCGGAGACCAGCACCCGCTATCTGATCGTCACCCACAATGCGGTAACGATGAGCCGGATGCACAGGTTATTCGGCGTAACGATGATCGAGCGCGGGATCAGCCAGCTGGTGTCGGTCGATCTGAATGCTGCGGAAGAGTTGTTGGCGGCGGAATGATGGCGGCGTTCCACCGATAAGCGCCCTTCGACAAGCTCAGGACTAACGGAATTTGTTGCAGCACCCTTATACCGTTAGGGGTGAGCCTGTCGAACCCCGCCTACCGTCTATGAGCACGGTTTCTCGATAACTCCGACAGCAATTCCCAATCGCCATCGATCAGCGCCTGCTTCTTTGCCCTCGTCCAACCCTTGATCCGCTTTTCCGCCTCCAAGGCCTCATAGCGGGTCGAGAAATATTCAGACCAGACTAATTCCACGGGCCGCCTTTTGTAAGTATATCCTGTAAAGAAGCCACTCTGATGCTGAGCAAAGCGTTGTTCCAGATTATCGGTATGACCGGTGTAGAAACTGGAGTCTGAACATTTTAGGATATAAACATAGAATGCCATGGTGGCTTTTTAGCCTTTAGGCATCCTTCGACAAGCTCAGGACTAACGGCAAACCACAACTGACCGTTTCTATCAATTTCCCAAAAGCCATTTCTGGGCAGGTGATCAGGATGTGGTTAATGAGTTGCTAGCGGTGGGGTAGCCATTGACTCTTTCAATAAATGTAACTACATAAATTAAAGAATTTGGCAGATTGGGCCAGACCTATAGCCATCACGGGGTCTTCGGATGATAAATCCTCCGAGGAACCTGTATGAAAATTACATTCGATCCGGCAAAGCGCCAGTGGACCTTGGAACATCGTGGTCTGGATTTTCGTGATGCTTCGCTGGTCTTTGCAGGTGATTTTGTTGAGCTACTGGATGATAGAAAAGATTATGGAGAAATCCGATATCGGGTTTTTGGAAAGTTGAATGGCCGATGGGTCGCAATTATTTGGACGCCGCGCGGACGTTCCAGACGCATTATTTCGATGATGTATGCACATGACGAAGAAATCGAAAGAAATCGTTGAACCGTGGCTTGAGCCGGAAGATCTGACAGAATGGACCGAGGACCAGTTCCGCCGCGCGGCCGTCTACAAAAAAGGCAAATTGGTTCGCCCTGCCGATGGTACGCTTACCAAGCCGGGCCGCCCGAAACTGCAAAATCCCAAGCAGCAGGTGACTTTGCGACTGGATAAAATCGTTCTAGAGAAATTCAAAGCATCGGGTGCAGGTTGGCAAACGCGGATCAATGAGGAATTGCGCAAGGCGTTAAACCTCTAGTTCCCCAAAACCAGCTACGCCCCCCTCCGGCACCACCCTATAATCAATCGGCTTGAACGTACCGCCATTCGACGCATAGGCCGAACAAGCCGTCAAACCGATGACCAGATCCATTTCTGCGCGCAACCGCAACCGGTCGCCTGCTTTGCTTGTGGGCGGCAGGACTTCCAGCTTGCCCGTTGCCTGATCGACCGGAACATTCATGAAGACATTGAACGCGCAGGGGATTGCATCCTTTTCGACGCCAAAGGGAGCCAGCGCTTCTGCCAGATTGCCGAAACATCCGCGATGCACCGGCTTGTCGGGATAGAAATGCCGGAACGTATCTTCGCTGCAGGGAGTCAGCAGGAAGTCATGCGAGCCCACCGTGTCTTCGACAATCGTCAGCATCGGGTTCGATCGGTTTGACCACAGGCGATTGCCGGTGCTCAGCCGGATGGTTTCTTCATAATCAAATGTCCGGCCGTTCGACAAAACTTCCCTGACATCATCGGCGTTGAACGCAAGCAAGTCGGAAACCTGACCACCGTCAGGATCGATCACATCGAGATATTCGCCTTTCTCAAGCCGGAAGGCCACGCCGGAGCGCGGAGCTATGCGCACACCGCTCATGTGCTGCGCCGATCCTGAAAGGGACATTGCCAGTCTTCGCCGACCTGACGACCGCTATATTGCCGCGCCTCGCTGGACTCGCCATATTTTGCCAGCATCGGATTGATGTCGCCGGCCAGCTTTTCGTCGCGCGCCAGGATGGTCTCGCGCATCTTCTCATAGGTACCATGTTCTCTCAACCGTTCGAACTGGTCATGGAGATTGAAGACCAGCACCGGATGAGCAAAGCGGCGAGCGGGGCGGGATGCATTGGGATGCAAGCCGATCACGAAAAATGCTTCACCGCCAAAGCTGAGGGAAAAATGCGGATCCTCGGGGTCCGCGCTCACCCGATCGTCATAAGACTGACCCAGCCAGGCGTCTTTGTCCGCCATCGACTGGATTCTCGTCCACAATAATTTCTCAAACTGGGCTTCGGACAAATCCGTCGGCCCTTCAAATATCACCGCCAGGCTCCGCAAGCCCTCGGTCGAACCACGATATTCCCGCGCCCAAGCGAGTAGCTCGCGGTGGATTTCGAGATCATCCCAATTGCTGTCCAGACGATGCCCCGCGATCACCTTGAGATTGTCGCGCGCCAAGGCTGATTTCGCTCCGACACAGGGGAATTGTGGTTGCTTGATCATCGCCCCAATAGCGCCCTGGAGCTGTTCCAGACGCTTGGCTTTAAAATTCCGGTCTAGCAATTTTGAGTGTTTCATGTCCGTGCTTACGCGCCAAAGGACGAAGTGTTCCCGACCTTTTGCAAATAGTGCTGCATTCTCCCGGGCGAACATCAGTCATCCCCCCTCCGGGCAAATTCAATCGCCGAAGACCAGCTGCGGACCCGGCCCCTTCAATCCCGCCCGGTCCTCCGGATTGTATAGCGCGCATTTCTTCAGGCTGAGGCAGCCGCAACCGATACAGCCGTCCAGCCGGTCGCGGGTGCGTTCCAGTTCCGCGATGCGATCGTCGATCACACCGCGCATCGCTTTGCTGATCCGGGTCCAGTCGGCCTGGGTCGGTGTGCGGCCATGAGGGAGTTTTGCCAGTGCGCGCTCAATCTCGCTGATGCTCAGCCCCAGTTGCTGCGCGATCAGGACAAAGCTGAGCCGGCGGATATCCGACCGCAAAAACCGCCGCTGACCGCCCGCTGACCGGAAGGGTTCAACGAGCCCCTTTTCCTCGTAAAAACGGATGGCGGAGACCGAAAGGCCGGTGCGCGCCGCGAGGGCGCCGATGGTCAGGGCTTTGGTTTCGGGCATATTTTCAGGCTCCTTCGCGGTTCCCGTTCCCCGGCGAAGGCCGAGGTCCATCTCCTGAGATACGGCGTGGCCGCACGGGTGGTTTGCCATCCCCGCCCTTCTGATCAGATGCCATTTCCCGAGATGGACTCCCGCCTGCGCGGGAACACAGAATAATAGCTTGACCTCAACTTAGCTTAAGATTGTACGAATCACAAGCATGGAGAATTGGGCAGGCTGCGGGAGTCGATCACGAGACGCCAAACATGTTTCCAATTCTTCCAATGAAGTGACGCCAATATCGGAAGGAAACAAGGCAAATGAAACTCAATCAGGTCACCGTGGGATGCCTAGACTATGACCGGTCAGTCACCTTCTACCGGCAGCTCGGCCTCACCCAGATCGTCGACTCCCCGCGCCGCTATGCCCGGTTCGAGACGGCGACGGGCGAGACCTTTTCCATCCATGCAGTGGAGGAAATCGGAGCGCCAACGTCCATGACCTATTTCGAATGCGACGAACTAGACGCAAAAGTCGCGTGGCTGCAATCCTCCGGCGTCACCTTCGACACAGGCCCCACTGACCAAAGCTGGGGCTGGCGCGAGGCCCGGCTCCGCGACCCGGCGGGCAACCCGCTCTGCCTGTTCTACGGCGGCAACAATCGCCGCTTCCCGCCCTGGCGAATTGACAATGCAACCAAGAAGAAAGGAACTGAAGAATGAGCAACGGAAAGCTCGAGCACGTCAACATAACCGTCAGCGACCCGCAACGCAGCGCCACCCTGCTGCACGATCTTTTTGGCTGGCATATCCGGTGGGAGGGGCCCTCCATGGCGGCTGGCCACACCATCCACGTCGGGAGGGATGATCAATATATCGCGCTCTACACCAACCCGGACGTTCAGGCTGCGGACCCAAAGTTCAACAAAGGCGAGCCGCTGAACCATATCGGCGTGACCGTCGATGATCTGGATAGCGTGGAGGCGAAAGTCGTGGCGGCAGGACTGGAGCCCTTTGGCCATGACGAATATGAACCCGGTCGGCGCTTCTATTTCTTCGACTGGAACGGGATAGAGTGGGAAGTGGTGAGCTATCGGTGAACGCCCCTCCTCGTCATCCTGAACTCGTTTCAGGATCCAGAGCGGCAAGCACCACAGTAGCGCACTGCCGCTCTGGACCCCGGATCAAGTCCGGGGTGGCGATCTCACTATCGCCAGCCCCTAGAGACTGGGATTTACCAGCACCTTCTCGCCCGTCGCCTTCTTGTCATAGCCCTTGGCGATTTCCGGATCGATCATGTCCATCAGGCTGATTTCGCTGGAATAGTCGCTGTGGAAAATGCCGTTGCGTTCGGCGACGGTGTACATGCGCATTTCCATCATCCGCTCCATGCCGACCTTTTCCAGATGCGGGGTGAGCAGCCAGCCGCCGACGCCCCAGTAGAGGCCGAGACCGCCGCCAAGGATGGTGTCGCCGGTGTCGAGACGGCCGTAGATATAGACCTGCTTGTTGACGGTCGAACCATAGACGCTGAATTCCGCGCCGCGCACCGCCGCAGCCTTTTCCATCGCGGTCAGGATATAGCTCGCCATCTTGCCGCCGCCGATCGCGTCAAAGCCCAATGTCGCGCCGGTTTCGGCCAAAGCAGCAATCAGCTGCTCCATGAAGTCGTCCTTGCTGCTGTCCAGCACATGGGTCAGGCCAATGTCGGTGAGGATTTTCTTCTGCTCGTCGGAGCGCACGATGGCGACCAGTGGCACGCCTTCCTTGAGGCACAGCTTGGCCAGCATCTGGCCGAGGTTCGATGCGGCGGCTGTGTGGACCAGTCCCGTATGGCCTTCGGCGCGCATCGTGTTGAGGAAACCCTGCGCGGTCATCGGATTGACGAACAAAGAGGCGCCTTCCTTGGCCGGTGCGCCGTCGGGCAACGGCACGCACATCATTGTCGGCATCACCCGGTGCGTGCGATACATTTCACCGCCAACGATGGTCACGACCTTGCCAAGCAGGGCCTGCGCCGCATCGGACGATCCGGCGGCGACAACCGTGCCAGCGCCTTCATTGCCGGCAGTCAGTTTCTTGCCCGCCCGCCCCTTGAAGAACGGCTGCATCGCGGGATCGACATCCGCGACCAGCGCCGGATGGCCATCAACGGTTTCACTGCGGACCGTGTCCATATTGGCAGCAGCCGTCAGCAGGCCGAGATCGGAAGGATTGATCGGCACGGCCTCCATCCGCACGACAACCTCATGCTCCTTGGGCTCGGGCACATCATAAGGTTCGATCGACAATATCGACCGGCCGTCCTCGGTGACAGTGGTGAACAATTGCTTTGCGTCGGGAAATTGACTCATTGGATATTCCTCTCTCTTGTTTTTCTAGAAACTTTTGGCGGCAGCGAGCGCGCCCAGTCTTGCGGTGATTTCAAAAAACTCGGTCACCGTTTCATCGATAATCTGTCTGGCAGTTTTTATCTCGTCAATCAAACCGGAAGATTGCCCGGCAAGGCCGACGGAGGCCTCCATATCACCACCAAAATAGACGTCCAAAATGCCCTTGAACGTGTCCGCCGGCATCAGGCCATCCTCGTGAATTTTCGTCGTCCGCTCGGTCTTAAGCGCACGGATACAGGGTGAGGCTTTCTTGTTCAGCACATAGGTACCTGTTTCGGTGGCATCCAGGATGGCCTGTTTGTAATTGTGATGCACCGGGCTTTCGGCGCTCGAAACGAACCGCGTACCCATCTGGATCGCTTCTGCGCCCAGGGCGAAAGCCGCTGCCATGCCCTTGCCATCGGCAATCCCGCCGGCTGCGACCATCGGGATATCGGTCTGCTGCCGGATCGCTTGCAGCAGGACCAGCGTCGACACTTCCTCGGGATTTTTGAAACCGCCGCCTTCGGCGCCCTCGACCACAAGACCATCGACTCCCGCTTCGACACAACCCATCGCTGCAGCCACGGTGGGCACCGCGTGATAGACGACAATACCGGCCTCCTGCAGCGGGCCAACAAACTTGCGCGGACTGCCCGCCGAGGTGGTCACGAACTTGACCCCGGATTCACAGACCCGGGTGAGAATTGCGGGATCCTTCAAAAACATGATCGGCAGGTTCACGCCGAAGGGTGCGTCGGTGAGATCCTTCATCTTGGCGATCTCGGCCATGCAATTTTCGGTTTCGCCGGAGCTCGTCTCGATAATGCCAAGCCCCCCGGCATTGCAGACCGCCGACGCCAGTTGTGACCGCGCAATCCAGCCCATCGGAGCCTGAACGATTGGATATTTCGCGCCGGTATGTTCAAGGAAACGGTTCATATATTGTCTTTCATTGGTGTGACGGGCTGATCAGCCCATCGGGTACATGATTTCCCGGCTGATCTTGTAAATGCGCTTCATCATCTCGTCGCTGAGCAGCAGATCGGCGGCAGCAAAAATCTCGGGCAGCTGGTCGGTGTGGGTCGCCCCGACAATGGTGGAAGCGACAAAATCATGCTGCTTTGACCAAGCGGTGGCCAGCGTCACCGGCGCCACGCCCAGTTCCTCTGCAATCACCATGAAGCGCTTGGTCGATGCTTCCGACTTGGGATTGACGAACCGCTCTGCCATTTTCTTTTGCCGTCCACCCATTTTAAGATAGCCGGAGAAACGCGCCCCTTCCGGCATCGCGCCGTCATTATATTTGCCCGACAGAGCGCCACCCGCGAGCGGCGAATAGGGGATCAGGCTGACTCCTTCCTGGCGGCAGACCTGTGCCAGTTCATCTTCGAACCGGCGGTTGTTCATGCTGAAATTATTCTGGATGGTGCAATAGCGGGTAACGCCGAGCCGTTCGGAGGCCTCGAGCGATTTCATCAGGCCCCAGCTGGTTTCATTGGAACAGCCAATCGCACGGATTTTGCCCTTACGGATTTCCTCGTCGAGCACTTCCATGGTCTCGTCATAGGCGGTGCCATGATCGGGCCAGTGGGTCTGGTAGAGATCGATATAGTCGGTCTGCAACCGTTTGAGACTGTCATCAAGAGCCTTGACGATATTGTGGCGGTCGAGCGCAGTCATCCCCGCGCGCTGCGCCGACTGGATCCACCCGTGGCTTGGCCCCGACACCTTGGTCGCGATGATCAGGCTGTCGCGATCCTTGCCCTTCATCCAGCGACCGACGACCTTTTCGGTTTCCCCGGCCCATTCCGGCCTGGGCGGCACCGGATAATTTTCCGCCGTGTCGAAAAAATTGATTCCGGCGTCGACCGACTCATCCATGATCCTGTGCGACATGGCCTCGTCAGCGCCGCTGCCGAAGGTCATTGTCCCCATGCAGATTTCGGAAACATAGATCGGGCTGCGGCCCAGGCGGCGTTTTTTCATGCATACGGCTCCGGGAGATTGGGCTCTGGATTAACTGCTCGGTTAAGCTTCTTAACCCGCATGGGTTGCAAGACGCAATGCAATTTCTTGCGCTTCTAGCCAGCCTGTCCGAGAACCAGACAGGCAAGAAACATCAGGAAACCGGCAAAACGATTGGATCGAAATTTGGCGAGTGCATCCTGACCATCACCGCTTTTCAGCGTCGTCACCTGCCACAGCAGATGCAGAGCGACCGGTACCAGCGCAATAACGCCAAGCCACTGGGGCCGGAGCGTCCAGAAAGCGGTGGCCCAGCTGACAAGCGCCACAAGATAGCAAAACAGGACGCCGAAACGCACATTTTCTCCCAGCCGCAGCGCGCTGGAACGGATACCGACCAGCGCGTCGTCCTCCCGGTCCTGCAGCGCGTATATCGTATCATATCCGATCACCCAGAAAATTGACCCCAGATAAAGCAGGGTCATGGCCCAGTGAAACTGCGGATCAATCGCCAGCCAGCCGACCAGCGCGCCCCAGCTGAACACCATCCCCAGCCAGGCCTGCGGCCACCAGGTGATGCGTTTCATGAACGGATAGGCGGCGACAAGGGCGAGACTGCCCAGGGCGACAAGCTTTGCGGTCCCGTTGATCTGGGACCATACCAGCAGGCCGATCAGGCATAATATCACCAACCAGATCCATGCTGCTTTCACGGACAAAGCACCGCTGGCCAGGGGCCGCGAGCGGGTCCGCTCCACCTGCCGGTCAAGATCGCGGTCGACAATATCATTATAGACGCAGCCCGCCCCGCGCATCGCAATCGAACCGAGCAACAGCCAGAGCAGCAAATCCCATCGCGCGATTGCGCCGCCAGCCAGGGCAACACCCCAGGCACAGGGCCAGAACAGCAACCACCATCCAATCGGGCGGTCGAGACGGGCGAGCAGAGCATAGGGACGGGCGACGGCAGGAAGCAGGCCCATGATACCCTTATGTTCGGAATCAGGAACGATTTGATCTGGCTGATTGGACATGACAGTCGCTTATCGTCATTTCCTTAATTCGTCATCCTGAACTTGTTTCAGGACCTCCGTCGAACATGTGCGTTCTTCCGAAGGAGATGCTGAAATAAATTCAGCATGACGAGAATGAAACGCGGCGCTAAACGATGTTCATGCCCGCAACACCCGCCTATCCACCGCACAGCGCGCCGCGTCTCTTCGTCGATGTCGAGCTTTCCGACGGCGCGGAAATCCGGCTGGATGGCAGCCATGCCCATTATTTGCTCAAGGTCATGCGAATCAAACAGGGCGATCCGGTCAAGCTGTTTGATGACCGCACCGGTGAATATCTCGCTCATGTGACGACACTGGGCAAACGCGATCTGATCCTGTCGATTGATGGAAAAACAAGGGAACGGGAAGCGGTGCCGGATCTCTGGCTGTGCACCGCGCCGATCAAAAAAGACCGGTTTAACTGGATTGCCGAAAAAGCGACCGAGCTTGGCGTTGACCGGCTCCTTCCGGTGCAGACCGAGCGGACACAAAATATGCATATCAAGGCCGACAAGCTGCGGTTCCATATGATCGAAGCGGCGGAACAATGTGAACGCACTGCCCTCCCCGTCCTCGCACCGCTCGTAAAACTGGATGAAATGCTGGAAAATTGGCCAGAAGACCGTCATTTATTCTTTGCCGACGAGCGCCTGCACGAGACCGGCGAAGGCAGTTTCCGCAAGGCATTGGTCGCCCATGATGGCCCTGCTGCAATCCTCGTCGGTCCCGAAGGTGGCTTTTCCGATTCCGAGAATGAAATGATCCGCGCGCTGCCCCAGTCAGTACCAATATCGCTGGGTCCAAGGATATTGCGCGCCGAAACCGCAGCTTTGGCCGCCATCAGCCTGTGGATGGCCGGGCGCGGAGACTGGTCCCCCTAAACTCGTTGATCTGGTAAATATTTGCAAAATATTTAGCTTATGTCACTATGCTCTGCCAATGAGCTTGGCGATTTCAGCGCTTGATAAGGTAGATGCCATCTATCTGACCGGTCCGGTCAAAGGCCTGTTGTGCTTGCTCATTGCTGGCGCGATACTGCTGTTTCCAGCTGCCAGCCACGCACAAACCGTGACAACATATGTAAATTCGGCCAAAGGCAATATCAACAGCTCGAGACCTTGTACGACACCGCTGGTACGGAATTTCGTAGTCGCCGCCAGCTTTACGGTCTCCGACGTCGATATCGGCGTCTATGCAACCCACAAAGCGCGCGGCGAAATCCGGATGACTCTACAATCTCCGGCAGGCACCCGGGTGCAACTGGTCAATGGGAATGTCGCCGATATCAGCGGAGACAATTTCAACGTCTTGTTGAACGACGACGGCACGCAAACGGTGAACACAGATGGCAATACGGTCAACCATTCGACCACTGCACCGCCTCCATTCCAGCATAATTTCATTCCGAACAACCCGTTGTCCGCCTTCAATAATGAAAATAGCGCTGGCACATGGCGACTTGAAATCTGCGAACTTTCGCAGGGATCTAATAACGGGAAATTCCAGTACGGGCAACTTTATCTCACCGACACTCCTGCCAATTTGTCGGTCACTAAAATTAGTTCGATTATCAGTGACCCGGTCAGCGGCACCACCAATCCCAAGAGAATTCCCGGTGCAGTCGTCCAATATTGTATCCTCATCAGCAATGGCAACGGAGGAAATGCGGATTCGATCGTAGCAACCGACAGCCTTTCCGGACCTTTCACCTATAATCCCGGCACGATGAACAGCGGCGCCAATTGTCAATCTGCGACAACGCCGGAGGATGACGATGCGGCAGACAGCGGCGAAATTGACCCTTATCATGCATCTATTTCTGGTTCGACTATCACCGTGACTGCGTCGACCTTGGCTCCAACAACCGCCTTTGCGCTCACATTTCAAGTTACGATAAACTAGTCATGACGCTTCCATTGCGCGCCGGAACGGCTGCTTTGGCCGCAATCCGCCTGTTGATGGCTTGAAACGCCGGCTGGGCGTCCTGAATCGCCTGCAATTCTTGGCCTGTCATATTGCTCAGCCATTTGTAAAATGTCGTTAATTACTTCCCTTTTGTCGAAATTGTTGCCGCATATTCAGCTAAAATCGTTACATAGGCCGAGTGATATTACGATCGTCGAAATATAAAATTGGAAAGGCCAGCCTTCCTTCATGGAGCGGCGAGCGCCTTGAAGCAGCCGCAGCGTGCGCGCTGCGTATTGTACTGCTGTGCCTGCTCGCCATAGCCTCGCTGTTTCCGGACGATGCAAATGCACAGGCTACGGCCGACTGGACCGGCTTGGGGCTGAACAATTTCCAGGCTGTTCCCAATGGGGGGACGCTGACCGTCGGCCCGCGGACGATCACCATCAATCAAACCAGCACCATTAGCGGCGGTACTTTTACGCCACATTATTCTAGTGGTTTTCTTTCCTATTATAACGGCAATATCAGCAGCCAGGCGGGCCCCTTGCTGTATAGTTTTGATAATAGCAATTTCGATGCTGATGACAAAATAACCACTACCTATACGTTTGATGCGGCTGTGACCGGATTGGCCTTCCGGTTGCTCGATGTTGATCGCAATATAGGGGCCGCCCAGGATGCGGTTGAGATATGGTACGACAACGGTTCCGGGAGCTGGCAGAACGCCGCCAATACGCCCGCTTTCTATACGGTCGGAACAACCAACAGCCGCGTTGCAAACGGATATATGACCGGCTTTCTCGGCAATAGCGCATCCGGACTCACTTCTACAGCCGGCGACGTGAGCATAGACTTTGGTGCGACAACGATCAAACGTGTGCGCATCATATATTTCTCGGGAGAGAGCGAAACTGGCGACCCCAGCGGCCCCAATCAATATATCGGGTTGTCCGACATGGAGTTTGATCTTCCCGCAGCCGATCTTTCTCTGACAAAAACCTTCGGCGGACTAACATCCAACACCGGCCGATATACATTGTCTGTCACCAACGCCCCAGAATCTCAATTGACGGCAACAGGGGTGACAGTGAGTGATACGCTGCCAGCCGGCGTCACCTTGTTGAGCACATCCGGTACTGGCACGTACAGCGGCGGCATCTGGACTTTGGGAACCCCGGTTGCACCAGGAGAAACCGTCACGATTGAATTGGATGTCATTGTCACCGCGACGTCCGGCACGATTACGAATACAGCCCAAATTCGGACCTCGTCCGTCTATGATTATGATTCAACTCCGGGCAATGGGGTAACAAGCGAAGATGACTATGCAGAAGTCAGCTTTGTCTCCAACATCCGTCTTCCCGGTTACGTCCCTCCCCTGACCAAAATATGTTCAATCGGCAACCAACTCGGGTTTAGTTGGGCGGCACCAACGACATGGCTGCCTGCCGGGTCGCTAATGCATGAATATAACGTGACGGGCCTTGGCAATATTAAAATCACGGTTGCACCTACGCCAACTGGTTTTATCAACAATGCCCCGGAAATAACAACCGGCAATACCGGTGGCGGCGCTGCGGGCACGCTCGCGCTCTATTTGATTATGAATAACAATAGTAATACAGAAACATCCACAACAACCATCACTTTGCCGGCGGCTGTCCCGGGCCTTCAGTTCAAGATATTTGACGTAGACTATTCGCCGAACGCATTCACCGACAAAGTCACCATAACGGGCACCCACAATGGTAATACGGTGCTACCGATCTTATCCAATGGCACGGCCAATTATATTGATGGAAATTCCGCCATCGGTGATGGGCAGTCCGGAGCCACGGACGCATTTGGCAATGTCGTGGTAAGTTTTGCTTCTCCCGTCAGCGAAATCAAGATTTCACACGGCAACCATATTCCCACCACACCGAACAACTCGGGAACTCAGGCTATTTCGATCCACGACTTTACCTTCTGCCGCCCTTCGACAACCTTGAGCGTAACAAAAATCAGTTCGATCATCAGTGATCCGATCAACGGTACAACCACCCCCAAGCGTATTCCGGGTGCGATCGTCCAATATTGCATCCTGATCAGCAACAGCGGCGGCACAAATGCGGATATGGTGGTAACCACTGACACTCTTGCAGGGCCGTTTACCTATAATCCGGGAACGATGAGGACAGGCGTCAATTGTGGATCGGCCACCGAGTTGGAAGACGACAATAATATAGGTGCCGATGAAAGCCCCATCGGTGCATCGATTTCTGGCTCAACCATCACGGCAACAGCGACGACACTGAACGCGGGCAGCACCATGGCACTCACATTTCGGGTTACAATCGACTAACCGCCGCGTTTCAGTCGTACCAGAATTTCATCGAGTGACGACAGAAACCGGGAGCGATCCGCTTTGCCGAATGGCGGCGGACCGCCGATATTCTCCGTTCCCATGCCGGCGCGCAAATCGGCCATGATCGCCCGGGTCGCCACTGCCGCTCCGATCGAGTCGGCCGTAAAGGGCTTTCCATTGGATGCGACCACTGCCGCACCCGCCTTCACACATCGATCTGCGAGCAATATGTCGGAGGTAACTACGACAGTGCGGGCCCGCGTTCGTTCGGCGATATAGTCATCGGCCGCATCAAAGGCGTCGCTGACCACTACCCGGCTAACCAGCGGGTGAGCCGGAACGCGAAACGGACTATTGCTGACAATCACCACGGCCACTTCATGACGTTCTGCGACCCGGTAAATTTCGTCCTTTACCGGACAGGCATCAGCATCCACCAATATTTGAATGGGATCGGTCATCAACAGGGTCAGTTGGCTTTGGGTCCGTTAGTCTTCGGGCCTTCAAAAGCACGCTTCCCGCGATGGGGCTTTTTCTTTTTGCCGCCGAAATTACCTTTGGCGCCGCCTTTGCGATCACCTTTATAGGCGGACTTCTCTTTGCGGCCTTCACCAAATTCGCGTTTTGCTCCGCCACCATCAGAACCGCCTTCCCCTTCCGGTTTGCGCTTTTGATACGGCTTGCCACCGCCAGATTTGTCACCAAATTTCTTGTCGCCAAACTTGTTCCTGCCGAACTTCTTGCCGCCAAATTTCTTGCTGGCGTTGCTATAATCCCGCTTGCCCCCGGCATTGTCGCCGCGGCCGCCCTTGCGATTGCGCTTTGCTTCATCACGCGGCTTGCCTTCGAACTGGGTGATCATGATATCGTCAGTATCATCTCCCCCGGTTTCCCTTTTTTCAGCAATGGCGGCGGTAAATTTATCGACCACCCGGCGCGGAATTTCGAACAATGTGTCGTCGCCATTGATCCGGATCGCGCCGATTTCATTCTTGGTGATATGCCCGCGACGACACAGCACCGGCAATAGCCAGCGTGCGTCCGCGCGCTGATTGTGGCCGACGTTCATTTTGAACCAAACGGTATCTTCAAATCCCGGACGCGGGCCACCCGGTGCGGACTGGGATTGCGCACCACGATCCAGCATCTGTTCCGGGGCGGGCAATTTGGCGCGGTGTGACTGGACCAGCATCGCGGCAATTTCTTCCGGTGTCTTTTCGGCCATCAGCCGTTGTGCCAGAGCCATGTCGTCTTCATCAATTTCCACCGGCTGCAGCAAGGTTTCAATCAGTCGGTCGGCATCATTCTTGCGAATGTCGGCGCGTGTCGGCGCGTCTTTCCACTCGGCATTGATTTTGGCACCGCGCAACATGGACTCAACCCGCTTGCGCCGCTGGTAAGGCACGATGATAACCGCCGTGCCTTTCTTGCCAGCGCGGCCAGTCCGGCCGGAGCGATGCTGCAACGTCTCGGCATCGCGTGGAATTTCGACATGAATGACCAGGCTCAAGGTCGGCAGGTCGAGACCACGGGCGGCCACGTCGGTTGCAACACAGACACGCGCGCGTTTGCTGCGCAGCGCCTGCATCGCCTGGTTTCGTTCGCTCTGGGTATGTTCGCCGGACAGCGCCACCGCACTGAACCCGCGGTCCACCAGACTGGCGTGCAGACGGCGCACGGCTTCGCGCGTGCCGCAGAACAGCATCGCCGATTCCGCTTCGTGAAAACGCAGCAGGTTGACCACCGCATTTTCGGTGTCGGCCGGGGCGACGGTAATCGCCTGATAGGCGATATCGCCATGTCCACGATCTTCGCCGACGGTCGAAACGCGCAGCGCGTCATTCTGGTAGCGCTTGGCAAGATTGACGATAGATTTGGGCATGGTCGCCGAGAACAATAATGTCCGGCGCTCCTCGCCAGTGGCATCCAGAATTTCTTCCAGGTCTTCGCGGAAACCCATGTCGAGCATTTCATCGGCCTCGTCGAGAACCACTGCACGCAGCTTCGACAAATCCAGTGCGCCGCGTTCAAGATGGTCCCGCAGGCGGCCCGGCGTGCCGACAATGACATGCGCGCCACGGCGCAAGGTCCGGCGCTCTTTCGAAGCATCCATACCACCAACACAGGTCGCGATCTGTGGCCCGGCAGGCTGATAAAGCCAGGTTAATTCGCGACTCACCTGAAGTGCGAGTTCGCGAGTCGGCGCAATCACCAGTGCCAGCGGCTCTACCAGAAACGGGAAGCGGCCATTGTCGTCGAGCAATTGCGGTGCCATCGCCAGACCAAAGGCTACGGTTTTGCCGGAGCCAGTCTGAGCCGACACGATAAGATCACGGCCTTCCGCTTCGGTTTCAAGCACTGCGGCCTGAACAGGTGTCGGCTTGTCATATTCGCGTGCCGTGAGCGCCTCGGCGAGAAGCGGAGATATTTTGGAGAAAGGCATAATATTTAAATTCCGTGGCAAAAGTGAAAGCCGCGCGGAAATGCCAGTCGCCTGCGGTTTATGAATATTGTGTTGTTATTAAACGGTCCGCGCTGGGGATCATATTGCCTTACCGGCAGCATGGCCACTCGCCCAGGCCCATTGAAAATTATAGCCACCGAGCCAGCCGGTAACATCAACCGCCTCTCCGATAGCATAAAAGCCCGGCACTTGCCTAGCTTCCATATTTTTGGACGAAAGTTCCGCCGTACTGATCCCGCCGGACGTGACCTCAGCCTTGGCGAATCCCTCGGTTCCATTAGGCATGAATCGCCAGTGGGACAGGCACCGTGCTGCCTCATCCAGCTTCTTGTCGGTCAGATTACCCAGTTCACCGTCGAGCGCGATCCGTTCTATCAGTGTGTCGGTCAATCGCGCTGGCAGATGGGCGTTCATTGCCCGCTTTAGCGAGATTCGGGGCAACGACCTCTTTGCCTGAACGAGCCAATCACCCGGCAAATCGGGCAAGAAGTCAATTTCGACCGATTCGCCGTGCTGCCAGTAAGATGAAATTTGGAGGATCGCCGGCCCCGACAATCCTTTGTGCGTGAACAGGGCAGCTTCGCGGAATGCGGTTTTTCCGCATCGCGCGATAACCGGTGCCGAGACGCCGGACAGGGACCGGAACAATGTTTCTTCTCCGCCCAGGGTCAATGGAACCAGCGCTGGCCTTGGCTCGACGATTTTCAGACCAAATTGCCGCGCCAGATCATAGGCGAAGCCGGTTGCCCCCATTTTGGGGATCGACGGACCACCTGTAGCAACCACGAGGGAAGGCGCGAACACGGTCTCTCCGCCATATTCGACTCGATATCGTCCGTCACTGTGACTGACATCGGTTATCGCCTTGCCAAGCGATAGCTTGACCGTCTGATGTGGACATTCAGCCAGCAACATTTCGACAATCTGCCGGGCAGAGCCGTCGCAAAACAGCTGGCCCAGTGTTTTTTCATGCCAGTCGATTCGATAGCGATCAACGAGGCCGACGAAATCGTTAGCCGAATACCGGCTGAGCGCAGATTTGGAAAAATGCCTGTTTTGCGACAAATAGCGATCGGGCGCGGTCCCGACATTGGTGAAATTACAGCGCCCGCCGCCGGAAATCAGGATTTTCTTGCCCGGTTCATCGGCGTGATCGATCAGCAATATCTTGCGCCCGCGCTGCCCGGCAACGGCGGCGCACATCAGACCGGCTCCGCCTGCGCCAAGGATTATCGCGTCATAATGGGTGGGGAGATTGGGCATGGTTTATCGAAAACTCACAAAATGAAGAGATTTCGCGAGTGCCGCCCGCTCCGGGCCCTTCGCTATTGCTCGGGAATTTTTCGGCCTCCCGTCCGCCGGACGGGCTTGTTCCCGAAAAATTGGTGGAGCCTAGCGGGATCGAACCGCTGACCTCTTCGCTGCCAGCGAAGCGCTCTCCCAGCTGAGCTAAGGCCCCCAATGAAGAGCGCCTTTAATCCAGCCGCCCTCCATAATGCAAATCAAAAATCAGGTGTCGTCCGGTTCGTCGTCACCTTTGCCCTTGCTAACGCCCAAATCATCGTCACCGCCGAGATCAACTTCATTGTCCGGGGACGGCTCATCATCGTCGATGTTGATGTCCAAGTCATCATCGTCAACCGCATCCTCTTCCTTCTTCGCATCCTTCTTGGGCGCGGCTTCAAATGGCATGGGCTGTTTGGATTTCAGCACCGCTTCCGGCACAAAGCTTTCCCCGCATTCAACGCAGGTAGCCGGGTCTTCTTTGCCCAGATCGTAAAAGCGTGTTCCACATTTCGGGCATGTGCGTTTTGTGCCCCATTCCGGTTTAACCATGGCTGGTGTCCAAATCCTGTCTAAATCAATTCGTTGATAGGTAAGTCTGTTATGCGGCGATTCAAGTTCTCCTAAAATCACCCGCGAAATCCGGCGCGCCTTGCCATAGCTTTGCGGCGCTGTCAAAAGCCGTTTGGTATTCCTGCACGAATCATACGTGCGTTCCGCTAATAAAGCTCTGTCATGACCAGTAAATCTCCTCAGCCAGTCACGTTCAAACCGTCTGGCCCGCTCACCGGCAAAATTTCCGTCCCCGGAGATAAATCCATTTCGCACCGGGCGTTGATATTATCGGCGCTTGCCATTGGCAAAAGCCGGATTAGCGGCCTGCTGGAAGGCGAGGATGTCCTGGCGACGGCCGACGCCCTGCGGGCAATGGGTGCAAAGGTTGAAAAAAAGGATGACGTCTGGACGGTATATGGCGTCGGTGTCGGCGGTCTGATGCAGCCGGACAAAGCCCTCGATATGGGCAACAGCGGGACATCGACGCGGCTATTAATGGGCCTGGTCGCGTCGCACGGAATCACAGCCACCTTCATCGGCGATGCCAGTCTGTCAAAACGCCCCATGGGCCGGGTAATTGATCCGCTGTCGGAAATGGGCGCCGATATTCACGCGCGCGAGACAGCCGACCACAAAGCATGCCTGCCCCTGACGGTGCGGGGGCTTTGCCCTGCGGTCCCTTTGGAATATCGCTTGCCGGTCGCTTCTGCGCAGGTCAAATCGGCAATGCTGCTTGCGGGTCTCAACACACCGGGAATCACCCGGATCATCGAACCGGTTCTCACCCGTGATCATAGCGAAACCATGCTCAAGGGATTTGGTGCGCAAATCAGCGTGGAAACAGATGCCGAGGGTTGCCGGGTCATATCGCTGACTGGCGAAGCGGAGCTTCAGCCGCAAAAAATCAAGGTGCCCGGCGACCCTTCTTCCGCCGCATTTCTCGTCGTCGCCGCATTGATCACTCCCGGATCGGATATCGTCGTCGAAAATGTCGGCATTAATCCTACCCGCGCCGGTCTGTTTGAGGTGTTGCAGACCATGGGTGGCGACATCAGCTTCCGGAAAAAACGGACAGTGGGGGGAGAACCGGTTGCTGACATCCATGTCAAGCATAGCGCGCTTTCCGGCATCGTCGTGCCCGGTGATATTGCGCCCAGTATGATTGACGAGTTTCCCATATTGTTTATCGCGGCAGCCTTGGCGGACGGCAAAACAACAACCAGCGGCTTGTCCGAATTGCGGGTGAAGGAATCCGACCGCCTGTCGCAAATGGCCAAGGGACTCCGTTTGCTGGGCGTCGATGTAACGGAACGAGAAGACGGACTCACGATAATCGGTAGCAGCGGCAAATTGCTCGTCGGCAGTACCGGCAAAAAAATGATCGAAACCGCACTCGATCATCGCATTGCCATGAGTTTCGCGGTTGCGGGGCTGATGACCAAGTCCGGCGTCGCTATCGACGATATTACACCGGCACAAACCAGCTTTCCGGAATTTGAAAATCTCATAGCGGCGCTCGCATCCCGATGATCGATGGATTTTCCGCCAATGTGATCGGCATATCGGGCAGCATTTTGATCGTCGTTGCTTATGCCTATAACGTCTATGCCGATGCAGTGAACGCATTCATCTATAACGGCACGAACCTGATCGGGGCGATCTTGTTGACGATCTCCCTCATGGTGCATTTCAACCTGGCATCATTTCTGCTTGAAATCGTCTGGATCATCACTGCTGTTGGCGGCCTTTTCAAGGCCTACAGGAACCACAAAAGGCAAAGCACATGATCATTGCCGTCGATGGTCCGACCGCCTCTGGCAAGGGTACGATCTCCAAACAACTGGCAAAATATTTTGCCTTGCCCTTTCTGGATACTGGCCTGCTCTATCGCGCCGTAGGCTGGACGCTCAGGGAACAAGGCGGAGATGCCGACAACCCGGCTGATGCGTTGGCCGCCTGCCAGTTTGAAAGCGCGTTGCTGTCCGATCCGGCCCTGCGCAGTGAAGCCGTAGGCGGTTTGGCCAGCCGGGTCTCGGTCCATCCACAGGTAAGGCGAGCGCTGGACAAGCGCCAGAGAGACTTTGCTTACCAACCCGCCGGAGCGGTTCTGGATGGCCGTGATATCGGCACCGTCATTGCACCCGATGCCGATGTAAAACTGTTCGTGACAGCCTCATCCGAGGCGCGAGCAATACGGCGCTTTGAGGAAATGAAGCGGCGTGGCGATCCTGCCGATTTCGATGACATTCTCGCCGATATTTTAAAACGCGACGAGCGCGATAAAAATCGCGCTACCGCGCCGCTCAAGCCCGCCGAAGATGCGGACTTGCTTGATACCACCGATTTGACTATAGACGCCGCCGTTCAGCAGGCAATTGCCATGGTGAATGCGAAGATAAGCGGCCGGCGCGACAAAGATCCGGCATAGCAGACAAATGATGCGCGAGACAGGTTGGTGCAGAACCGGCCCGGCTTTAGCGTAGCATTTGCCATTTGCGCTTGACTTCACATACACTATTTTTGGCAGTTTTCTGGTGGATGCGGCGATCACATGGGGTGATCGTGGCAATTTTGGTCCAAGACCGGCGGAACCAACCGCCTGGCCAGAAAAATTGACTATCAAGGATTAAACCATATGGCCTCAACGGCATTTCCAACCCGCGACGATTTCGCGGCAATGTTAAACGAATCACTCGGTGGCGAAGAC
>NZ_JBLWTY010000005.1:0-148554 GCF_048269915.1 Parasphingorhabdus sp. | reverse complement strand
CGCAATGCCGGCGATCTGATCGACAACCTCACGATTGTTTACAACCGCAGCCGTCAGGCCGCGATTACCACCGAATTGATTGAAATCATCGCTGGCGCTGAAGCGCTCTAAAGCACGTACGCAAGGAAACGGAAAAATGGCAAAAACCAAAAATATAGGCCGCATTTCACAGGTCATCGGCGCTGTCGTCGACGTAACCTTTGACGCGGATATCCCGGCAATTCTCTCGGCTCTGGAAACCGACAATAACGGCAACCGGCTGGTGCTTGAAGTAGCACAGCATCTCGGCGAGAACACGGTTCGTACTATCGCCATGGATGCGACCGAAGGCCTGACCCGCGGTCAGGAAGTCACCGACACCGGTTCGCAGATCATGATGCCGGTTGGCCCTGAAACGCTTGGCCGGATCATGAACGTGATCGGCGAGCCGATTGACGAACTTGGCCCGATTGGCGCGAAATCCTCCGCACCGATCCACGCAGAAGCCCCTCTTTTCGTTGATCAGTCCACCGAGAATGAAATTCTCGTCACCGGCATCAAGGTCGTCGATCTGCTCGCACCTTATGCAAAGGGCGGCAAGATTGGCCTGTTCGGCGGTGCCGGCGTGGGCAAGACTGTGCTTATTCAGGAACTGATCAACAATATCGCAAAAGGCCACGGCGGTACCTCTGTGTTCGCCGGTGTTGGTGAACGTACCCGCGAAGGTAATGATCTCTATCACGAATTTCTCGACGCCAACGTGATCGCCAAGGACAAGGACGGCAAAGCGACCTCCGAAGGTTCCAAAGTGGCTCTCGTTTACGGCCAGATGAACGAGCCTCCCGGAGCGCGTGCGCGTGTTGCTCTCTCCGGTCTGACCATCGCTGAATATTTCCGCGATCAGGAAGGCCAGGACGTTCTCTTCTTCGTCGACAACATCTTCCGCTTCACCCAGGCTGGTTCTGAAGTGTCCGCACTGCTCGGCCGTATTCCTTCGGCTGTGGGCTATCAGCCAACCCTGTCGACCGACATGGGTGCACTGCAGGAACGCATTACCTCAACCAACAAGGGCTCGATTACATCGGTTCAGGCCATTTATGTTCCTGCCGATGACTTGACCGACCCTGCCCCGGCAACATCCTTTGCCCACCTTGACGCAACGACCGTTTTGAACCGTGCGATTTCGGAGCTAGGCATCTACCCGGCTGTTGACCCGCTCGATTCGACATCGCGCGTTCTGGAGCCTCGCGTTGTTGGCCAGGAACATTATGATACCGCCCGTGCGGTTCAGGAAGTGCTGCAGAAGTACAAGTCGCTGCAGGACATCATCGCCATTCTCGGCATGGACGAGCTTTCCGAAGAAGATAAGCTGGTCGTTGCCCGTGCGCGGAAAATCCAGAAATTCCTGTCGCAGCCGTTCCACGTTGCGGAAGTCTTTACCGGCATCCCCGGCAAGTTCGTGGATCTCGAAGACACGATCAAGTCGTTCAAGGCAGTTGTCGACGGCGAATATGATCACCTTCCGGAAAACGCCTTCTACATGGTCGGCGGCATCGAGGAAGCGATCGAAAAAGGCAAGAAAATGGCAGCGGAAGCGGCCTAATCCACTATATCCCTCTCCCTCACGGGAGAGGGCTTGGGAATTGAAAAGACATGGCAAACCTGCATTTCGAACTCGTAACCCCTGAAAAGCTCGTCCGGTCGGATGATGTGTTCATGGTGGTTGTGCCCGGCACCGAAGGTGATTTCGGCGTGCTCGCCAATCATGCACCGGTAATGGCGACAATTCGCGATGCCGACCTGGTCATCTACGCCAGCGAAGGCGCGGCACCGGAAACGATCAGCGTTCAGGGCGGCTTTGCCGAAGTGAACGAACACGGCCTGACTGTCCTGGCGGAAGCTGTTAGCTAGTTTCGCTACTACCGCCGTCCTTGGTGAGATATATTTGCATTTATTTCACCTCTTGCCGACCAATGGCAGGGAGAGCACGCGGCCGATATGAATATCTTTCATAGTGCGGCCATCGAACGGTCGATGACAAGTTCCATTTCCAAGCCTGTCGTTCATTTTCTATAGGAAGCCAGCTGCTACGTGATATCGGACAGGACACGGTAGCTTTTTGAACCCCGAGGCCCTCGCTGAAGCCATTGTCGAGCAGATTCTACCCTCGCACAACCGATTGAGGCGCTAAGAACATGCACGCTCCAATTCCATCGAAAATAGTGTCGATCAGCATCTAGCACTTTTGAAACAAGCGTCCGAAACTCGCTAAGCTTCCGAGACCGGCTAGGCTCGCCGCTCGCTGCGCCACAGCAGCAAACCGCTGAAAATTATCAATAATCCGCCCAGCATAGCGGTCCGGTCAATTGGATCACCAAAGACGTAAACACTGATCAACGTCGCGATAAGCAGTTGAATATAGACGATCGGGGCGATTGCTGCCGCCGTCGTCCGCATCGTCGCCATGAACAGCAGAAAATGACAACCGGTTGCAGTCAGTGCCACTAGCACACAGCGCAAGACAACGTCCCAATCGGGCATATCAGGAATTGCCATGACCGGGACCATCCAATGGCCTATCACGGTAGCGATGATCAGAAATATAGCGGCCCAGAAGGCGATGTAAAATTGCGCCGCAAATATCGACCGCTGGCTCGATACCATCCGGTTTAGAATCAGCATTGTCGACATCGAAAGGGCAGAGATCAGAGGTAAAATGGCTACCCAGCCAAAAGCCGCCACATTGGGCCGCAACATGATCAACACTCCGCAAAAAGCAATGATCGTTGCCACCCAGGTGCCGGGCCGCATCTTCTCCTTCAAAAACCAGCCAGAAAATAGCGCCGTCAGAATCGGATTGATAAACGATATCGCCACTGCATCGGCCAGCGGCATGATATAAATCGCGGAAAAAAAGGTGATCGTTGTGACAAACAACGCAAAGCCGCGCGCCATGTGGAGCCACGGCCGATTGATGTAAAAGCCTCGCCGCCCCTCCCTCAGGAATAATATAACCGACAGAGCCAATGCACCAATGGTAAAGCGCAATGCCGCAACCGCTTGTGCGGGCCAGTCTCCGGCCATCGACTTGATGATGGCGTCGCCAACCGGAAAACCGGCAAAGGCAACAAGCGCCAGTGTGATGCCACCTGCAGCAGTCATCCGCTCACCGGAATGGTCAGCACCCAAAGCTCGTTTTTTGTCCATTTTCATGGCTTAGCGGCTGTTCTCCGCCACGCAAGCGACAAACAACCGCGACACTCAATCGGACGAATTTTTCGTTTTATTAACCATTTTCGGAGAAAGGGGAAACTCGGATCGTATGATATCAGACATATCGGACAGAACAGCATGAGCGCATTTGGCAAGAAAAACGGACTGGGTGGCGGCAAGCCATCCTTTGGGGTTGCAAAGCCGATGAGCGGGGGCGGCAAGAAGATTACCGATTCCGAAAATCCCGAGGATAAATTGGGTGGCAACCAATTTCCTCCGATCGGATCCGACCCGCTTTCTGGCGACGGTGCACCATCTGCCGGAAATCAACAGATAAGCGATGCGATGGCGCGACTGTCCGAACGCTCGCAGCCATTGGCCGAAGCAGCTGACAAGGATGAGGGCTTCGGTGCCTCGGTCCATAAAATCAAGGAACAGGTTCTCCCGCGACTGCTTGAACGCGTCGACCCTGAGGCCGCCGCAACGCTGAACAAGGAAGAGCTGACCGAAGAATTCCGCCCGATCATCATGGAAGTGCTGACCGAGTTGAAACTGACACTCAACCGGCGTGAACAATTTGCACTGGAAAAAGTGCTGGTCGACGAACTGCTTGGCTTTGGACCGCTGGAAGAGTTGCTCGGCAATCCGGATATATCGGATATCATGGTTAACGGCCCCGAACAGACCTATATTGAAATCAAGGGCAAGCTCGAAATCGCTCCGATCCAGTTCCGCGATGAAGAGCATCTGTTCCAGATCGCCCAGCGGATCGTGAACCAGGTCGGCCGCCGCGTCGACCAGACCACGCCGCTTGCCGATGCCCGTCTGAAAGACGGTTCGCGTGTCAACGTGATCGTGCCGCCGCTGAGCCTCAAGGGCACGGCAATCTCCATTCGTAAATTCTCCGAGAAGCCGATTACCCTCGACATGATGAAGGGCTTCGGATCCATGTCCGATCAAATGTGTACCGCGCTCAAGATTGCCGGTGCCTGCCGCTTCAACGTGGTTATCTCCGGCGGTACGGGTTCCGGTAAAACGACCATGCTCAACGCGATGTCGAAGATGATCGATCCCGGCGAACGCGTGCTGACCATCGAGGATGCTGCCGAACTTCGTCTGCAGCAGCCACACTGGCTGCCGCTGGAAACCCGCCCGCCGAACCTTGAGGGCGAAGGTGCAATCACCATCGGCGACCTCGTCAAGAACGCCCTGCGTATGCGTCCCGACCGGATCATCCTGGGTGAGATTCGTGGCGCGGAATGTTTCGACCTTCTCGCCGCCATGAACACCGGCCATGACGGCTCCATGTGTACGCTCCACGCCAACAGTCCGCGCGAATGTCTCGGCCGTATGGAAAACATGATCTTGATGGGCGATATCAAGATCCCGAAAGAGGCGATTTCCCGCCAGATTGCGGAATCGGTCGATCTGATCGTCCAGGTGAAACGTCTGCGCGACGGTTCACGCCGCACGACCAATATCACCGAGGTAATCGGGATGGAGGGCGACGTGATCGTGACCCAGGAACTGTTCAAATATCAATATCTCGACGAGGATGCCGACGGCAAGATCATCGGCGAATATCAATCGGCCGGCCTGCGACCCTATACGCTCGAAAAAGCACGGCAATATGGCTTTGATCAGCCTTTTCTGGAAGCCTGCCTGTAAGCGACTGATTACGCTGTTGAGAGCAGCCCGATGCCAAAGGCAAAGGATATCCCGAAGGTCAGCAAAGACATAGCTGTAACGGTAGACCACGGCATGAAGCCGACATCTTCAATGTCGCGGCGATTATTGCGGCGCCGGTTGCCAAGCTCCGAAATCACGGCAATCGTGCCGGACAAGCCGCATAGCAGCATCCATAGAGGCGGCATGAGCGATTAGCCCTTGTCGAGCATGTTGATGATCCCAGAGAAATCCTTGCCGCCCTGCCCCTGTGCTTCGGCATATTGCTCATAAAGCTTTGCCGCTTCCGCGCCCATCGGCACGTCTGCGCCGGCGCTTTGGGCCGCTTCCATTGCAAGCCGGAGATCCTTGAGCATCAGCGCGGCTGCAAAGCCGCCATCATAGCCATTATCGGCGGGACTTTGCGGACCGACGCCGGGCACCGGGCAATAGCTGGTCATCGACCAGTTCTGGCCAGAAGCCTTGGATGAGATGTCGTAGAATGTCTGCAGGTCGAGGCCGAGCTTCTCGGCCATCTTGAAGGTCTCGCAGGTCGCGATCATCGATGCGCCGAGCAGCATGTTGTTGCAGATCTTTGCCGCCTGCCCCGCGCCATTGCCGCCGGCATGGATCACCGCCTTGCCCATGTCGGACAGGATCGGTTCGGCGCGCCGGAAGCCTTCGTCGCTGCCGCCGACCATGAAGGTCAAGGTGCCGCCATTGGCCGCCGCGATGCCGCCGGACACCGGAGCGTCCACCGGCACAAGGCCCTTGGCCTCCGCCATCGTCGCCACATCACGCGCGCTGTCGACATCGATGGTCGAGCAGTCGATCACCAATGTGCCGGGATTGGCATTGATGATGATCTCATATTCATAGACCTTGCGAACATGGGTGCCGGCCGGAAGCATTGTCACCACGGCTTCCATATTCTGGACCGCCTGTGCGGCATCGCTGACCGGATGACAGCCGGCTTCACCCGCCTTCGCGAGCGCTTCGCCGGAGAGGTCGAAGGCATAGACCTCGTGGCCCGCTTTCGCGAGATTGGCAGCCATGCCGCCGCCCATATTGCCGAGGCCGATAAATCCGATTTTCATTTTAGTCTCCAATATGTGTCAGCGATCAAAGCCGTAAAATCCATAGTGATTGAAAGTGCTTTTTACCGCCCCTTCCATTGGCCTTCGCGCTTTTCGATAAAGGCCGCCATGCCTTCTTTCTTGTCTTCTGTGGCTGTCAAAATCTGGAACAGACGGCGTTCGTGGACCAGGCCCTGTTCAAGATTATTCTCGAAGGCCGCGTTGACCATTTCCTTGTTCACCTGAGCGGCCATCGGCGGCATCGAGGCAACGAGTGCAGCCGATTTCAGCGCTTCATCGAGCAAATCATCATGCGGCACCACCCGCGCCACCAGACCGGAACGTTCGGCTTCTTCAGCATCCATCATCCGGCCGGTCAGGCACATTTCCATCGATTTGGCCTTGCCGATCGCGCGGGTCAGCCGCTGCGATCCGCCCATGCCAGGCGCAACACCGAGCTTGATTTCCGGCTGTCCGAATTTCGCCCTGTCGCTGGCGATGATATAATCCGCCATCATCGCCAGTTCACAGCCGCCGCCCAGCGCAAAGCCGTTGACCGCCGCGATCCACGGCTTGCGGGTCGCCTTGACGATATGGCTGGTCCATTTGGCGAAGAAATCCTCGAGATAGAAATCGGCCGCGGACTTGTCATACATTTCCTTGATGTCAGCGCCGGCGGCAAAAGCCTTGTCGCCTGAACCGGTCAGGACGGCGCAATTCTGTGACTCGTCGGCCTGAAACGCGGCAAAAGCGTCGATCAGCTCGTCGAGAACCTGGCTGTTCAGCGCATTGAGAGCCTTTGGCCGGTTGAGGGTAATCAGCGTGACGGCACCCTTTTTCTCGGTCAGGATGGTTTCATAGGTCATAAAGGTTTCCATTCTTCATTTGCCGGCAGCGGCGCGAAAATCGCGTCGATCCACTCATCTGTCACCTCTTCCGGCGTGGGCGGATTCCATTTCGGATCATTGTCCTTGTCGACAATCAAGGCCCGTACGCCTTCGAGGAAATCGTGCATCACCAGCACGTGATAGCCGATGCGATATTCGTTGCGCATTTCATCGGCAAAGCTGTCCATCGCCGCGCCTTCCTTGAGCTGGCGCAGGGCAACCTTGCAGGTCTGCGGGCTTTTGGTACCCAATGTATCGCGTTCCTTCGCCGCCCAGTCGCTGTCGTCGGCTTCCAGCGCCGCCAATATGTCTTCAAACCGGTCGGAAGCGAAAAACTTGTCAATCTTATCGAGGTTTTTGGCAATCCGCGCTTCGGGAATATTGCCGGATAGCTGCCCCAATATGCCTTCGATCCGGTCGGGCTTTTCGGAAATTCGCTGTTTGGCTTCTTCCAATGCGTCCGACGGCAAATAATGGGTAGCCAGCCCCACTTCCTTGCATTCTGCTCCATCCAGTCGTGCACCGGTGAGCGCAAGAAACTGCCCCAGGCGCCCTTCGAGCCGCGACAGATACCAGCCGCCGCCAACATCGGGGAACAGGCCAATACCCGTTTCCGGCATAGCGAAGCGTGTATTTTCGGTTGCCACTCGATATTGGGCAGGCTGTGAAATGCCGACGCCGCCGCCCATGGTGATGCCGTTCATGAAGGCAACCACGGGCTTGGGATATTCAAACAGCAGGTGATTGAGCTGATATTCGTTATAGAAAAACGCGCGCCCGTCTTTGCCGTCAGTCATGCCGGATTCACGCAGCATCGCGATATCGCCGCCAGCGCAAAAGCCCCTGCCTTCGCTATGGTCGATGATGACCGCTTCGACACTATCGTCATCGCGCCATGCGAGAAGCGCGTCGGTCATTGCCAGACACATTTCAAGATTGAGCGAGTGAATTACCTTGGGCCGGTTCAGACTGATATGTCCAACCCGCCCGGTTTTTCTGATGATGAGATCTTCTGTCATAATTTCCCTATTGCCGGAGCATTTCGCGCGACACGATCATCCGCATGACCTGATTGGTACCCTCAAGAATGCTATGCACCCGCAGATCGCGCCAGAAGCGCTCGACCGGATAATCCTGCAAATAGCCATAGCCACCAAAAAGCTGCAACGCATCATTGGCAATCTTGCTGCCATTGTCGGTCGCCAGTCTTTTGGCCATGGCGGCAAATTTCGTCTTGTCGGGCGCGCCTTCGGTCACCTTGGCGGCGGCCAGATAGAGCAAGGCCCGCGATGCTTCGAGATCGGTTGCCATATCGGCAAGCATGAACTGGGTATTCTGGAAATCGCTGATCGCCTTGCCAAATTGCTTGCGCTCTTTTGTATAGTTTACCGCCTCGTCGAGACAACGCTGCGCACCGCCCAGCGAACAGGCGCCGATGTTCAGCCGTCCGCCGTCAAGCCCGGCCATGGCAATGCGAAAGCCCTCACCTTCATCGCCGACGCGGTTCTCCACCGGCACGCGCACATTGTCAAAATGCACCTGCGCCGTGGGTGAGGCATTCCAGCCCAGCTTGCGCTCGGGCGCTCCGAAGCTGACGCCGTCCATATCCTTTTCGATAACCAGACAGGTGACGCCTTTCGCACCGTCATCACCGGTACGCACCATCGTGACATAGACATCGTTGACGCCGGCACCGGAGATGAACTGCTTGCCGCCATTGACGACATAAAAGTCACCGTCCCGTCGGGCGCTGGTCTTGAGTGCCGCTGCATCCGAACCGCTACCCGGCTCGGTCAGACAATAGCTGGAAATCTTCTCCATAGAAATCAGATCGGGCAGGAACTTGTCCTTCACCATCTGCGATCCGAAACAGTCAATCATCCAGCTCGCCATATTGTGGATCGAAATGAAGCTGCTGGTCGCGGGACATCCATATGCCATGGCTTCCATGATAATCGCACTCTCGAGCCGGCCCAGTCCGATTCCCCCCGATTCCTCGCTGATATAGATACCTCCGAAACCGAGATCGGCGGTTTGCCGGATCACGTCGCGCGGGAAAAAATGTTTTTCGTCCCACTCGGCCGCATAGGGCGTAATCGCATCAGCGGTGAATTTCTGCGCCATTTCCTGAATGGCAAGCTGGTCTTCAGTCAGGGAAAATTGGGTCATTTTATTTACTTGTTTTTAGCCGCAGCAGCGGCGGTTGATTCGGTTTCTCGCATTACCCGCAATATGTTGCCGCGAGCAATTTTTGCAAGGTCGGCTGTGCTATAACCACGGTTTGCCAGTTCGGCAAACAGCACAGGATAGGTCGATACATCCGAGAGATCATCAGGGGTAAAGCTGATGCCATCGAAATCGCCACCGATACCGATATGATCTATACCCGCGACATCGCGAATATGATCAATATGGTCGGCGATATCCTTGGCGGTCACCAGTGGCATCGGATTGGCGTCCTGCCAGCTGGCGAGATAGGCTTCGCGGGCTGATGCATCACCAGGATGCAAGGCCGCCGCGCGAGCTTCTTCCGCTTTATGCGCGGCGTCCCAGTCGCGGTTCGCGGCGCTGACATAGGATGGTACGAACGTGACCATCACCACCCCGCCATTGGTGGGCAGCCGCCTTAGAACTTCATCCGGCACATTGCGGGGATGCCGGGTAACCCCGTCGGCAGAACTGTGGCTGAACATCACCGGTGCACGGGTCACGTCGAGTGCGTCATTCATTGTGGCTTCCGACACATGACTGAGATCAACGATCATGCCGAGACGGTTCATTTCGCGCACCACCGAAACGCCGAATTCGGACAAGCCGCCGCTCTTCGGCGCATCGGTCGCGCTGTCTGCCCAGTCGAGCGTTTTCCAGTGGGTGAGCGTCATATAGCGCGCGCCGAGCGCATAGCTTTGCCGCAGCACCGCGAGCGAATTGCCGATCGAATGGCCCCCTTCCATGCCAATCAGCGAGGCAATGCGACCCGACTTCCTGGCGGCCTCGATATCGGTAGCCGTCAACGCGAGTTGCAGGTCTTCCGGATGTTGCGCGATCAGCCGGTGAACAATATCAATCTGCTCTATCACCCGGTGCACGGCTTCAAACTCCGGTAGTTCCGGATCGATCCAGACCGACCAGAATTGGCCACCGACCCTGCCCTGCCGCAACCGGGCGATATCGGTGTGCATCGGTTTCGGACCGGTTCCGGCGGTCGGCAGTGTGTTGCGGAAATCAAATTGCGAAAAATCGCCTGAGAACCGCTCGGTTATCTGCTCCGGCGCATCGTTGTGACCATCGATAACCGGCTGTTTGCTCAACACCTGCTGCGCGACCTGTTCCGGCGTCTGAGCTGTCAACGATGTAGCACTTGATACAGCAATGCTCAGCATTGCGATGCGAATAATGTTGCCCGTCTTCATGCGGCGATGTCTAGTCGCGTAATACCCGCTCGGCAAATAGCTTTTTTGCTACTTTTTGATTGTTGCGCTCGTACCAGCGATTGCCGACATTCCGTTCGGCGGCGAGCATCTGGATCCGTGTCCCGTCGGCGAAATCCACATCCGGCTCCATATGAGCGATCGGATCGCGATAGGCTTCGTCGGCGGTGACAATGGTCCAGCCATCCCGCTTCAGCGCCGCTGCCAGATCATCGACAAACATCGCAGCCATATCCGTTTCGTGCAGCAAAATCATCTGCACCGGCGCGCGGTCCAGTGTCCGCCACGCCAGCTCATCGGAAAAGCGCGCTGATTGCACATAGGATTCAACAAACAGATCGCGGAGCGCGTTCCAGTCCATGAGCCTGCCCGCGTTCGTCGCCGCAACCGCCATATCCTCCAGATACCAGTCGGAAGCATCGACGGTCACATAGCCGTTCATCAGGCCACGCCGTTTGAGACCGGCACGAATCCTATCGCGCTTGGCCCGGTTTTTTCTGCCTTCGTCAAGAAACGGAAAGCGGAACCACGGTCGATAATTGGGCTTGTCCCTGAGCCAGGTCTCCGCGGCATCAATGTCGGCGAGGAACACAGCGCTCGATACCGCGGAAAGCTTGCTGTGGCTCGCGGTATGATTGGCCAGAACATGGCCTGCCCTTGCATAAGCCGCAATATCGGCGGCATCATTGTCATGCGCAGTAATGCGTCCCGGATTGATGAAAAAAGCTGCTTGTTCGATTCCGGCGGTTTCGAGCGCCTCGATCAGCAATCGGGGTCGTTCATCCGGATCGAGAAAGGCGCCTGCACTTCGCGGGGCGTCATCAAAGCTGAAGGCGATGCGCTTGTCAGGCCTAGAGGCGGGAGCTGCTTCTGATACAGGCACGGCCGCAAAATGGTCCGGTCGGAAAAAGGCGAACAGCACAATCGCCAGCAACACCGACGGCAGGAAAGTCCGTGGAGACAGCGCTAGCAACGCTGCCGCCCAAGCTGAGCCATATTCGCCTCCATCAACAGAACATCGGCCCAAAATGCCGAAAACTCCAGCATTTTGGGCCGATTGTCCTGATTTGGAACTCAGTCGAGGTCTACCGCGACATTATCCCATGGTGGGGATGACAAAGGCATTGGATCCGTCGCCACCGCCATCGGGCCAGCGGGCGGTTACCTTCTTGACCTTGGTCCAGAAGCGGATGCCTTCCTGTCCATATTGATCGGTGTCGCCAAAGCCGGAGCGTTTCCAGCCGCCAAAGCTGTGATAGCTGACCGGAACCGGAATAGGCACGTTAATGCCTACCATGCCGACATTGACGCGGTTGGCAAATTCGCGCGCCGCGTGCCCGTTCCGGGTAAAAATCGCAACGCCATTGCCATATTGGTGTGCGCTCGGCAGGCGGAGGGCTTCTTCAAAATCATGGGCGCGGACCAACTGCAGCACCGGTCCGAATATCTCTTCCTTGTAGCTTTCCATGTCGGTGGTGACATGGTCGAACAGGGACGGACCGACAAAGCAGCCTTCCTCATGACCCTGAAGCGAGAAACCGCGACCGTCGACAACCAGTTCGGCGCCTTCATCGACACCTTTCTGGATCCAGCCTTCGACCCGGTCCTTGTGAGCATGATTGATGACCGGTCCATAATGCGCGTCCGGATCGGTCGAAACACCGATTTTGAGCGCGTGAATCGCCGGAATGAGCTTTTCGCGCAGCCTGTTGGCGGTATCCTCGCCCACCGGAACGGCGACTGGCAATGCCATACAGCGTTCGCCGGCCGAACCGAACGCGGCCCCGCACAAATCACCCACGACCTGATCAAGATCGGCATCGGGCATCACGATGCCATGGTTTTTCGCGCCGCCCATGGCCTGGACGCGTTTGCCGGCCGCGACCCCGCGCTGGTAGACATAATGGGCAATGTCGGAAGAACCGACAAAACTGACAGCCGCGATTTCCGGGTGATCGAGAATCGCATCAACCATTTCCTTGTCGCCGTGAACGCACTGCAAAATGCCTTCGGGCAGACCGGCTTCAAGCATGAGCTCGACGAGCCGGACCGGCACAGACGGATCACGCTCCGAAGGTTTCAATATGAAGGCATTGCCGGTCGCGATTGCCGGACCGAACATCCACATCGGAATCATCGCCGGAAAGTTGAATGGCGTGATACCCGCGCCGATGCCGAGTGGCTGGCGCATCGAATAGACATCGATTCCGGGACCCGCGCCTTGCGTATATTCGCCCTTCAGCGCCTGCGGAATGCCGCAGCAATATTCGATAACCTCGAGCCCGCGCTGGATGTCGCCCTTGGAATCGGCGATCACCTTGCCATGCTCGCGGCTGAGCAATTCGGCCAGTTCGTCCATATTGGCCTCGAGAAGCTCCTTGAACTTGAACATGACCCGCGCGCGCCGCTGCGGATTGGTTGCCGCCCATTCCGGCTGGGCGGCCAAAGCGGACTGGACAGCGGTTTCGAGAACCTTTGCATCACCCAAATCGACTTTTCCCTGAACTCCGCCATTATTAGGGTCAAATATTTCGCTCTGGCGTGCTGCTTCTGCGGTCCCGCCGGAAGCAAGGACATGGGTAATCGTGCGCATTGAAAATACTCCTGATTGCTTTTGCGGGCTATATGCTATTAACCGCGCCAATGCACAACTCCCGAAGCGCTATCTTTTATGGCAATAATGCATGAGCGATGATGGTGGCATCGGACAAAACCGGCCTGTCGCAGGGATCCTCGCCCGGCTCGGTGCCATGCTTTCGCTGGCGATCATGTTCGCATTCGTCAAACTGGCGGGCCAACATGGCGTGCATGTCACCGAAAGCCTGTTCTATCGGCAGTTAATCGCGATACCGCTGATCTGTTTCCTGATCTGGCGCAGCCAGAGAGGCTGGCCGTCGATCGTCTCCAACAAGCACCACCTGCACATTCTGCGGTCGGTTCTTGGCATTTTCGCGATGGGACTCAATTTCTGGGCTATGACGCTGCTCCCGCTTGCCGATGCTACCACGATCAGCTTCACTGTGCCGATTTTCGCGACCCTGTTCGCTGCTATTTTCCTCCGGGAGAAGGTCGGTATGCGCCGCTGGTCGGCTATTCTGATCGGTTTTGTCGGCGTGTTGATCGTTGTCCAGCCGGGCGGATCGCTGATCCCCGCCTTCGGCGCGGCGATCGCCCTGGCAGGAGCGCTGGTCACGGCGGGTGTGACTCAGATCATCCGCATTTTGGGCCGTACCGAAACCAGCACATCGACCATTTTCTGGTTCTCGGTCTACACTCTGCCCGTGCTGACCGCCTGCGCCTTTTATTACGGCGGCGGTCATGATCTGCAAACATGGGGCTATCTGCTTGGCATCGGGCTATTCGGTGCGCTAGGGCAATTGGGGATAACCCAGTCCCTACGCTATGCGCCGGTCTCGACGATTGTGCCGATGGACTATAGCGCACTAATCTGGGCAACCTTCTTCGGTATTGTGATCTTTGGTCAATATCCTGGCCTGTCGATCTGGCTGGGTGCGCCGATCATCATCGGATCCGGCCTGTTCATCGCCTGGCGCGAACATCTGAAGGTGGGCACCCCGATATCCCGTTGATGATATCATGAATGCGGGCGCCTCCAACAAGCCGGAAGAATATCTCTAGAATACTTGTGGCCCTGTCACGGGTGATGGAAACGATAAAATCCCGTTATACGCTGACCACAATCACTGGGTACCTGTAAATGGTCGAGATTCTTGCTTTCGCATTGCAACGGTTAGCCTTTTGCTGTAAGATACAAGCAGTTTTTTAGGGAGTAGTTGCGGATACTGACCTCGTAAAATGAGTTTCGAGGAACTGGCCGTTAAATATAGAATGACGAATTCTGGCTCTGATAATTCTCAGGAAGCGACTCCTTCTGCAGAACGGGCATCGCGCGCGCGCAAGTTGATACGGGTAGAAATCGAACGAGAAAATACCCCTGTGTTCTCGGCTCTTGTAACCAATTTATCCGCACATGGAATGGGTGGCCGGACCGACGGTGAGCTTCAACCATTTGATCTGATCACAATCATTAAAAAGGGATATGGTCGCATTTCCGGTGAGGTTCGATGGATTGATGGCAAAAATTTCGGGGTTTATTTCTCGGAACCTGTCAATGTTGATCTCTTCAATTTCACAGACGACAACAAACAACAGCATTTTGTTCAGCAAGCCAAGGATGGTCGTGTCTGGAATGGATTTGATAGGGCCACTTCAACCAGAAGGCCGGGGCTTACGGACCGATTTTCGAAAAGCTAGCCCGCGATCGGATAGCAGACTGATAGCGATAGAATGCTGTCAGCGCTGGACCTGTCCGGCCAGCGAGTGAACATGGGGTGTAATCGGAAGAGGCGGCACCCCACTTATCCGCTATTTTCTCCGGCCGTTGCCCCCATTGCTTCGATCAACGAGGCAGCAAGCTATGCCCCATGAGTTGCAGATCGACCGCGCGGGCGCATTGCCGCCCCTCGCGGATTGCCCAGACGACCAGGCTCTGGCCGCGACGCATATCTCCACACGCAAAAACACCGCTTTTGCTGGTTGTATAACTTGTGTCATTGGCAGCGACATTGCCGCGCGCATCAAGTTCTACTTCCGATTGATCGACAAGTCCCATTTTGCGCGGTCCCACAAAACCCATCGCCAGGAAGATCAAATCGGCTTTCAGAGTGAATTCACTACCCGCGATTTCCTGCATCTGGCCGTCGACCCATTCGATGCGAATACATTCGAGGCCTTCCACGTTGCCATTCGTTCCCACCACACGTTTTGCTAGGATTGCCCAATCGCGTTCACAGCCTTCCAGGTGGCTGGAGGATGTCCGCAATTTTAACGGCCAATCCGGCCAGGACATCATTTTATCTTCTTTTTCCGGTGGCCGTGGCATGATTTCAATTTGGGTGACAGACGCAGCACCCTGCCGATTGGAAGTACCGACACAGTCCGATCCCGTATCGCCGCCGCCGATGACAATGACGTGCTTGCCGGTAGCGGATATTGTGCCGCGCGGAGCAGCGCGCATTTCATCATCGCCCGCATTGCGCTTGTTTTGCTGGGTCAAAAATTCCATTGCCAGCCGGACACCGGACATTTCATAACCTGGAATATCGAGCATACGCGGCTTTTCTGCGCCACCGGACATGACAACCGCGTCGTAATTTTCCTGCAGCGATTCGACCGAAATAGCCACGCCAACTTCAGTGCTGGTGCGGAACTCGACGCCCTCTGCTTCCATTTGCACCAAGCGGCGATTGATCAGATGTTTTTCCATTTTGAAATCGGGGATACCGTAACGAAGCAGCCCACCCATGCGGTCATTTTTCTCAAATAGAGTGACGTTGTGGCCAGCGCGAGCGAGCTGCTGGGCGCAAGCCATGCCTGCGGGGCCCGAACCAACAATCGCAACCGATTTCCCGGTCTTATTTTCGTTAATCTGGGGTGTGATCCAGCCTTCTTGCCAACCGCGATCGACAATTGCACATTCTATCGATTTGATGTTCACCGGCGCATCATCAATATTCAAAGTGCAGCTGGCTTCACAAGGTGCGGGACAGATTCGACCGGTAAATTCGGGAAAATTATTGGTCGATTGGAGCGTTTCTAGCGCCATTTTCCAATCGCCTTCATAAACCAGATTATTCCAGTCCGGGATGAGATTGTTGACCGGGCAACCGTTGTGACAATAGGGAATGCCGCAATCCATGCACCGCGCGGCCTGATCTTTTAGATCTTTTTCCGGGAGCGGATTGGTAAATTCCCTATAGTGCGTCAGCCGCTCCTTTGGATCGGCATAAGTCGCTTCTTTGCGATCAATCTCGAGAAAGCCTGTTACTTTACCCACGGTTTACTCCAATATCTTCAGTTATTCTGCGGCAACGATGGCGTCGAGACGCTCGGCCTCAAGTTGCTTCAGCGCCGCAGCATAATCGCGCGGCATGACTTTCACGAAACGCCCCAGAGCCTCTTCCCAATTGTCGAGAATTTCGCTTGCCCGGTTGCTGCCGGTGTAGAGTTTGTGACGCTCCAGCAATATGCGCAGTCGAGCGACGTCATGATAGAGCATGTCACCCATGCCATAGTCATGTACATCCACCGGCAATTGCTGCGGCAAGGCAGTGTCTTCCCCGTCGTCTGCATCAGGGTCGATAGCCGCGACATCCACCATCGCCATGTTGCACCGCTGGCGAAACAAACCGTCCTCATCATAAACATAAGCGACGCCGCCAGACATGCCGGCAGCGAAATTGCGACCTGTTTTGCCCAGCACAACAACAACGCCGCCGGTCATATATTCGCAGCCATGATCGCCGGTCCCTTCGACGACCGCAACCGCGCCCGAATTGCGAACCGCAAAACGCTCTCCCGCAACGCCGTTAAAATAGGCTTCACCAGCAACTGCTCCATAAAGGACCGTATTGCCAACGATGATATTCTCGCTGGGATCGCGATCGACATGGGTGGGCTGTTTTACGACCACGCGGCCACCGGAAAGGCCCTTACCAACATAGTCATTGGCATCACCGGTCAGTTCAGCGCTGATACCATGCGCCAGAAATGCCCCGAAGCTTTGACCGGCAACGCCTTCAAAAGCCAGTTGGATGGTGTTGCTCGGAAGACCGGCATGTCCGTAAATTTTCGCCACTTCACCCGACAGCATTGCGCCAACGGTACGGTTGACGTTTTTCACTTTTCGGTCAATTTTGACTGTCTGGCCATTTTCAAGAGCCGGCGCAGCAGCCGCGATCAAGTCTTTGTCGAGCGCCGCGTCAAGGCCATGGTCCTGAGCTATTGTTTGATGAAGCGTTTCACCCTCTGGCAGTGCAACCTGATGCAGCAGACGCGACAGGTCGACGCCTTCCGCTTTCCAATGGTGCAGCGCCTTGTTCATATCGATTTTGTCGACGCGCCCCACCATTTCCTCAACGGTACGGAAACCCATTTCGGCCATGATCTGGCGCAATTCCTCGGCAACGAAGAAGAAATAGTTGATTACATATTCTGGCTGTCCGGTGAATTTCTTGCGCAATTCGGGATTCTGCGTCGCCACGCCGACCGGACATGTATTGAGATGACATTTGCGCATCATGATGCAACCGGCGGCGATTAACGGGGCCGTTGCGAAGCCAAATTCATCGGCACCCAATAAAGCACCGATAGCAACGTCCCGGCCCGTGCGCAGGCCACCGTCGACCTGAACGGAAATTCTGGAGCGCAGTCCGTTTAGCAGCAATGTCTGCTGCGTTTCAGCCAGACCAATTTCCCAGGGGGAACCAGCATGAGTCAGGGACGTCAACGGAGACGCCCCGGTCCCGCCGTCATAGCCGGAAATGGTCAGGTGATCGGCGCGCGCCTTGGAAACACCGGCAGCAACCGTACCCACGCCCACTTCGGAAACCAGCTTCACCGAAACGCGTGCGCCAGTGTTCACATTTTTGAGGTCGTGAATCAGCTGCGCCAGATCCTCTATCGAGTAGATATCATGGTGCGGTGGCGGCGAAATCAGGCCGACACCGGGCGTTGAGTGACGCACCCTGCCGATATTCTTGTCGACTTTGCTGCCCGGAAGCTGTCCGCCTTCGCCGGGCTTGGCACCTTGCGCCATCTTGATCTGGATATCGTCGGCATTGACCAGATATTCCGCGGTAACGCCGAAACGACCGCTTGCCACCTGTTTGATGGCAGAGCGCATAGAATCACCATTGGCCATCGGGATGAAACGATCCGGCTCTTCGCCACCCTCACCCGTGTTCGATTTTCCGCCAATACGGTTCATCGCGATCGCAAGTGTGGTATGCGCTTCGCGGCTGATCGAACCGAAGCTCATCGCGCCAGTGGCAAAGCGTTTAACGATCTCGCTCGCCGGCTCCACCTCATCAATGTCGAGAGGCTCATCGGCTTTCGTCAATTCCATCAACCCGCGAATGGTGAGCAGATGTTCATTCTGCTCGTTGACGGATTTAGCGAATTCTTCGTAATTTTTTGGATCATTGCCGCGCACCGCATGCTGCAGGTTTGCAACATTGGCGGGGGTCCACGCATGATCCTCGCCACGCAGCCGGTAGCCATAGATACCACCAACATCGAGCATGTTTTTATATATCGGATTATTGCCATAGGCTTCCGTGTGACGATACACGGTCTCTCCGGCAATCTCGGCTAGTCCGACGCCTTCAATCATCGTTGCTGTACCGGTGAAATATTTCTCGACAAACTCGCTGGACAGGCCAACGGCATCGAAAATCTGCGCACCGCAATAGCTTTGATAGGTCGAGATCCCCATTTTCGACATGACTTTCAAAATGCCTTTGCCGATGGCTTTCGTGTAATTTTTCTCCACTTCTTGCGTGGTCAATGGAAGTTCGCGGCGCACCCGAATTTCCTCAAGAGTTTCGAAAGCCAGATAAGGATTGATCGCTTCGGCTCCATAGCCAGCGAGCACACAGAAATGGTGGACTTCCCGGGCTTCGCCCGTTTCCACAACCAGACCGGTTTGCATTCGAAGGCCCTGTCTTACCAGATGATGGTGTACAGCGGCGGTCGCAAGCAAAGCGGGCATTGCGATCTTGTCCGGGCCTTGGGCACGGTCCGAAAGGATCAGGATATTGCGGTCGGCGAGCACGGCTTCCGTGGCAGCCCAACACATTTCCTTGAGCGCCATTTCCAGACCGGCAGCACCGGTTGCAGCATCCCAGGTGATGTCGATAGTTTCCGTTCGAAAAGCACCGTCCAGCGCTTCTTCGACCGAACGGATTTTCAGCAAATCCGCATTGGTCAAAACCGGCTGATCAACCTCGAGCCGTTTATGGGTGCCGGCGTCATGACCAAGCAGATTGGGGCGCGGTCCGATCATCGAGACCAGCGACATGACCAGTTCTTCGCGGATCGGATCAATCGGAGGATTGGTAACCTGGGCGAAATTCTGTTTGAAATAATCGTATAACAGCCGCGGTTTGCCAGAAAGGACAGCAATGGGCGTGTCTGTGCCCATGGACCCAATCGGGTCCATGCCATCGGTTGCCATGGGTTCGAGGAATTTGGTTACATCTTCCTGAGTGAACCCAAATGCTTGCTGACAATCAAGCAGCGCCGCCGGATCGCCTTCTCCATTTGCTTCGGGAGCATCGACATCGTCGAGATCATCAAGATCAAGGTCTTTCAGATTATACTGTGTCGATTCCAGCCATTTTGCATAGGGCTTCGCTTGGGCGAGGTCGGCCTTGATTTCTTCATCTTCGATAATCCGGCCCTGCTCCATATCGATAAGCAGCATTTTACCGGGCTGTAACCGCCATTTTCGAACAATATTATCCTCTTTAACCGGAAGCACTCCGGATTCCGACGCCATGATGACATGACCGTCATCTGTCACACAAAAACGCGCTGGGCGAAGACCATTGCGATCGAGTGTCGCACCGACTTGCCGACCATCGGTAAAGGCCACGGCGGCGGGGCCGTCCCATGGTTCCATCAAGGCAGCGTGATATTCGTAAAATGCTTTGCGGTCGGCATCCATGGTCGGATCGCCCGCCCATGCTTCCGGGATCAGCATCATCACCGCATGGGCCAAGGAATATCCGCCCGCGATAAGCAGTTCCAGGGCATTGTCCAGACAAGCGGTATCGGATTGGCCGTGCGGGATCAGCGGCCACATTTTGTCGAGATCCGCGCCCAGGAGATCGGATTCCATTGTCCGGCGGCGGGCATTCATCCAGTTAACATTGCCACGAACCGTGTTGATCTCTCCATTATGGGCGATGAACCGGTAGGGGTGGGCCAATTTCCACGACGGGAATGTATTGGTTGAAAAGCGCTGATGGACCATAGCCACTGCGGATTTTGTCAGCGGGTTGTCGAGATCCTTGTAGAAGGACCCCACCTGATCAGCGAGCAGCAATCCTTTATAAACGATGGTTCGTGTCGAAAATGACGGCATGTAAAATTCGGACAGTCCGGGCATTCCATGTTTTTCTGCATGGCCATCCAGCGGATTGTGAACCTGTTTGCGCAAGGCCAGGATTTTGCGCTCAAACGCGTCCTGATCAGCAATCGATTCGCCCTTGCCGATAATCGCCTGGCGAATCATTGGCATCTGATCGAGGACGGCTCTGCCGATCCCGGTTGTGTCGATCGGCACGTCACGCCAGCCGATCAAAACTTGCCCTTCCTTGGCAACAAAACGCTCAAAATGCGCTGTCGCATAATCCGCTTCTTCCTGATCCCGGGGAAAGAAGCACATCGCGACAGCATAGTCGCCAATTGCCGGTAGGTTCAAATTCTCGGAATCCGCCCAGTCCCGCAGAAGCGCGTCAGGAATCTGCAGTAATATGCCGGCACCGTCGCCCAGAAGCGGGTCAGCCCCTACCGCGCCGCGATGATCAATATTGACCAGAATTTCGAGACCCCGTTTCACAGTGAGGTGAGATTTTTCGCCCTCGATATTCGCTACAAAGCCGACGCCGCATGCGTCATGCTCGTTGTTCGAATCATACAGGCCTTGCCGTGGCGGGAAGCTCATTTTCCGTCCTTACATTTCTCTATATTTTTTGTAATTAAGATGCTCCTAGAAGGATTCTAACGCATTTTGAAGACAAGATTTATATAGTAGGCAAAAGATATGTTGCGCTTAAGCATCGTAGCGGCGATCATTGGTCAACTCTGCCAATCTCCTGGACTGGTCACACCCTGACCCGAAGGCGGATCGCCAATCCGTAGAGCGCCTGCCTGAAACAACCAGTCGGAAAGATATTGATTGATCTGGGCGCTGATTTCTAGCGCTTCATCTTCTCGAACAAATCCACCAGTTCGTTGAATTTTTCTTTCTGGTCAGCCGCATTGCCCGATGCAATTGCTTCGCCGACACAGTGCGCTGTATGGTCCTTCAATATCTGGCTCTCGACCTTGGACAAAGCCGATTTCACCGCCTGCATCTGGGTCAATATATCGATGCAGTAGCGGTCTTCCTCGACCATTTTCGCGATCCCCCGCACCTGACCCTCGATCCGTTTCAGGCGGTTCAGCTTCGCGCTGATATTATCTTTTCCCATATGGCATTCCCTCCACCGTCATCAGGCAACGAACAGCTTGTAGCTCATCCACAAGGCCATGCCGATCATGAAAAGATTTTCAGTCAGCGATAGGGAGCCCAGCGGCACGTTGCTGTCTCCGCCGACGCAGGCGCATTTCAGTTCGCGTTTCTGGATATAGACGGCGTGAAACACCGACACCGCGCCAATCGTTCCGATGAACAGGGCCACCGGGATCGCCAGCCACATGGCAACACCGGCAATCATCAGCACACCCGCCAAGGCCTCGCCAAAAGGATAGAGATAGGCATAGCGCACCCATCGCCTGGCGAGCAGATCATAATTGAGGAACATCGTCGAGAAACTCTCGATATCGCGCAATTTCAGATAGGCAAGACCGCACATGGAAAAGGCAACAAACCATTCCACCGTCAATATCGAAAACCAGGAACCGGTAGCGACAAAGGCCGCAGCCAGCGCCATCAGGAAGGTCATGGCAAACAGCGCTATAACCGGCTGGTAACTGCTGCCATCCTGCTTGCCTTTCGGATCATCTTTGCCGAAATGAACGCGCAGATCGTCATAACCACCAATCCGTTCGCCATCGATAAACGTCTGCGGTGTCGTTTTGACATCATGCCTGTCCTTGAAAGCATCGGCTTCGTCACGCGTCTTTAGATGATGATCCTCTACCACAAACCCCTGACGCTCCAGCAGATCCTTCGATTTCAATCCGTAGGGACAGACATGGCTATCCATCACCATCCGGAAAAGTTTTACGGTAATTTTGTCGCTCATAACGCACCCTCAAAATCCGGCACTGGCCGCGTCTTGGCCTCTGCTTCGGTGACCGCCTTGCCATTGGTCCTGATATCGTCGATCAGCCATTTCATTTCCTTGATCTCGCGGCGCTGGGCCTTGATGATGCCATCGGCCAGTTCTCGCACACGCTTGTCCTCTATATTGGCGCGTTCGCTGGTCAGGATCGCGATCGAGTGATGGGGAATCATGGCTTTCTGCCACGCCAAGTCGGAAATCATGTCCTGCGAGCGGACCAGATAGAGTGAGCCGGCGAACATCACAGCGGCCCCGCCAAGGATCAGCGCATTCTTCCTTTTGTCGTCATACATGCCGAGCATGAAGAGAAGCATGACGATGGCCATCGCGCCGCCCATATAAAGCGCCATCCAGCTCCGCGTTTCGCTGAAATAGACGTGATCCAGCGAATAACTGTTCAAATACATCAAACCGAACATCACCAGCGTCGAGGTGGCGATCATCACGATAAATCTTGGATATTTTGACATCGTCCGTGCGCTCCTTTCCTGTTTGCATTAACGGCTATTTCAATGACGCATGAACCAAGGGGTTGTTCCGAGAAACTTGTGATTTTGCCCGGTCGGGTGGGCGGACTTTGCCTCGACCCAGACCATAGCATCGACTCTTGTCATATACCTATGGGGGGTATATGGTCCCCGCCATGATAAAAAGCAACATTTCCCTTTCCCGCCGCCGGATGGTCACCAGTCTGGCCGCTCTGTCCGGTACTGCCGCCCTGCCCATGCCCGCATGGGCGACCGGCAAGACGGGTGGGCATGGGGGAGGCCATGTGCACAAAGGCATACACGAGCTTTCCGGCGCGAAGATCGATCTGCATATTGCCGAGGGCAGTTTTTCCACCGGCGGGCGGTCGGGCCATGCGATTGCGGTCAACGGCACGGTACCGGGGCCGCTGATCCGGCTGAAGGAGGGCGAGCAGACGCTGCTTTCAGTCCAAAATATGCTGGATGTCGACAGCTCGATCCACTGGCATGGCCTGCTCTTGCCATTCCAGTTCGACGGCGTGCCGGGACTGAGCTTTCCGGGCATCAAACCAGGCGCACGCTTTGACGTGCCGCTGACCCCGCGCCAGTCGGGCACTTACTGGTGGCACAGCCATAGCGGCTTGCAGGAACAAATGGGCCATTACGGGCCGATCATCATCGACCCCGCTGGCCCCGATTCCGTGCAATATGACCGCGAGCATATCATCCTGCTGAGCGAATTCACGCCAATGCACCCGCATCAGATCATGAAGAAGCTCAAAACGTCCGAAGGTTATTTCAGCCGTCAGAAGACGAGCGCGAGCGACGATTATCGCTTGAGCGGTGAAGAGCGACGAAGGTGGGGGCGGATGCGGATGATGCCGACTGATATTGCCGATGTCTCTGCGCCGACATACAGCTATCTGATAAACGGCCACGGCCCTGATGACCAACTGGAACTGCCCTACAGACCGGGCGAACGGGTCCGGCTGCGGATCATCAACGGCAGCGCGATGACCTTCTTCAATATCCGCCTGCCCGGTCTGCCGATGACCGTGGTCCAGGCCGATGGTCAGAATGTGCAACCGGTAGAAGTGGACGAATTGCAGATCGGAGTCGCCGAAACCTATGATGTGATTGTCACGCCGACTGCAGAGGGCAGTTTTGCGATCGTGGCGGAGAGCATGGACCGTAGCGGCATGGCGCAAGCCTCGCTGACCTCTCAGCCGGGTCGCAAGGCCGCCTTCCCTGCGCTGCGCGATCCGCCCTTGCTGACGATGGTCGATATGGGCCATGGTTCACACGGCGGCGGGATGGATCACGACGGTGATGATGCAAAACCGGCCGAGCCAATGGATCATAGCAAGATGGACCACGCCGCCATGGGTCATGGTGCATCCGAACCCGTAGCGGGCCATGATATGGCCGCAATGGACATGACTGGCGGCATGATTATGCGCGACACGTCGCTTCTGCCCGCAACCGTAAAAGTCGGGCCCGGCATCGACATGGTGTCGACACACCCGCAGGACCGGACCGGCTATCCCGGCCTTGGTCTCGACAATGTCCCGCACCGGGTGCTCAACTATCGCATGCTCAAGTCGCTGGAGATGGATCACGAAAAGCGCGCACCGGAACGGGAAATGGAATTGCATCTGACCGGCAATATGGAACGCTATATGTGGTCCTTCGACGGAAAGAAGTTCAGCGCCGTCGGCGACGCGCCGATCCGCTTTGCGCATGACGAGCGGGTGCGGGTCAAGCTGGTCAACGACACGATGATGGCGCATCCGATCCACTTGCACGGTATGTTTTTCGAACTGGTCAATGGTAAGGGCCACCACCAGCCGAAAAAGCATACAGTGATCGTCCAGCCGGGGAGCAGCGCGACTTTTGACGTGACCACCGATGAGCCGGGCGACTGGGCCTTTCACTGCCATCTGCTCTACCATATGCACGCCGGCATGATGCAGACGGTTAGCGTCGCCTTTCCGGAGGACGTATGATGCGAAGGTTTTTTAGCGCATTATTAGCAGCTTCGACCGCTGCGACACCACTGATGGCACAAGATCACAGCCAAATGGATCACAGCCGACATCAGATGCCCGCACCGCCCGAAACCGAGCCAGAAGCCGATCACAGTCAGATGGACCATGGCGCGATGGGACATTCCCGCCCCGCCGCCTTGCACACATCAACGCCGGACAGCGTAACCGGCCCGCCCAATGCGGCGGATGCGATCTGGGGTGCGGAAGCCATGCGGCCATCGCGCGAGGCTATCTATGAAGAGCATGGCAATATGCAGATATTCTGGTTCCAGGGCGACCGGCTGGAATATCGCGCACGCGCGGGCAAGGATGGATATCTCTGGGACCTACAAGGCTATTATGGCGGCGACCTCGACAAATTCTGGTTCAAGAGCGAAGGCGAAGGCAGTTTTGGCGAGCCGATTGAAAGCGCCGAAGTTCAGGCGCTCTACAGCCGCGCGATCGCGCCTTTCTTCGATCTGCAAGCGGGTATCCGGCAGGACCTGACCGGCCCGGACCGCACCCATGCGGTGATCGGCATCCAGGGTTTGATGCCCTATATGTTTGAAGTCGATACCGCCGCGTTCCTCTCCAACAAGGGCGAACTGACCGCGCGGATCGAAGCCGAATATGACCAGCGTCTCACCCAGCGCCTGATTCTGCAACCGCGCGCCGAAGTGAATCTGTCGGCTCAGGATATTCCGGAACTGGGCATTGGCAGCGGCATCGACAATATCGAACTGGGTCTACGCCTGCGTTATGAGATCGTGCCGGAATTCGGACCTTATGTCGGGATCGAGCAAGAATGGAAACTGGGCGGCAGTCGCGATTTTTCCCGGCTTGCCGGAGAAGATTCGGGCGTTACCAACTATGTGGTGGGAGTGCGGTTCTGGTTTTAGGCCAACTCCTCAATTCACGCCACGATCATTGCCTTCCCAATAAGGTGCCCGCAATTCCCTCCGCAATATCTTGCCGCTCGCGTTTCTCGGCAATTCCGGGATCACGTCGACTGTCTTCGGGACCTTGAACCCGGCGATGCGTTCCTTGGCCCAGGCGATGATACTATCGGTGTCGACCGCGCCAGCATCCGGCTTGGGGGACACAACCGCCTTGACCGCCTCTCCCCATTTTGCGTCCGGAATGCCGATAACGGCGACTTCGTTGACCTGCGGATGGCCGAAGATCGCATTTTCGACTTCCGCCGGATAGACATTTTCGCCACCGGAGATGATCATGTCCTTGACCCGGTCCTTGATGTAGAAATAGCCATCTTCATCCATGATTGCCGCGTCCCCGGTGTAGAGCCAGCCGTCGGCGTCCACCGTCTCCGCAGTTTTCGACTCATTATCATAATAATGCAGCATGTTGAGGCCAGAACGCGTGGCAATTTCCCCAATCGTGCCAGCTGGTAGTTCCTGCCGGTCCTCGTCGACGATCTTCATCTCGACACCGGGCAGCGGGATGCCGATGCCGCGCATCCGGTCATTGCCCGCCGGGTCATGATCCTCGGGCGGCAGGATGCAGATCGTACCGGTTGTCTCGGTCATGCCATATTGCTGGCAGAACAGCGCCTGAGGCATGGTCTGGATGCATTGCCGCAGCAGCTCCAGCGGGATCGGCGCGGCACCATAGGTGACACTGCGTACGCTGGAAAAATCCGTGTCTTTCGCGCGCGGCCAGTTGACCAGCATCTGCAGCGCCGTCGGCACGAGGAAAAACTGGTTGAGCCCCTTGTCGATGCAATCCAGCACACTGTCCGGGTGAAATTCGGGGATCACCATCATCGTCGCACCATTGAAGAAAGCAATCGGGCCGATGCCGGAACCGGCAATATGCGCGCAGGGCATGACGGCCAATGTACTGTCACCCGGCTTCAGATCAATCCAGGCATGTTCCGGCTTGTCCTCGATTAAAGGGCGCATCTTGAACAGGTTGTCGCTGGTCAGCACCGCACCCTTGGGATTGCCAGTGGTGCCGGAGGTATAGAGTTGCAGCACACCATCCGCCGGGTCGCATTGGGGCAGGTCACCGGGCGGAGCCTTGGCTACGAAATCCGCCAATGTCGGCAGGTCGGCCCCGGCACCGGTACAGATAATATTCTTGGTATCAGGGGCCTCGCGCGCTGCCGTCTTCGCCGTTTTAGCAAACTCCGGTTCACAGATCAGTAATGGCGCACCCGTGTCTTTCAGGACATAGGCGACTTCCGGCGCGGCGAGACGCCAGCCAATCGGAGTGATAACCATTCCGGCGCGGTTGGCCGCGGCAAACAGGGTAAAATAAAGCCCGCTATTCTTGCCGAGCCAACAGATACGGTCGCCGCGAGACAGGCCGGACCCGGCAAAAGCCTGCGCATATTCGGTGACCCGCTTGTCCAGTTCTGCATAGCTGACCTGACCTTCGGAATCATCAATTGCGATATTGTCCGGGGTTTTTGTCGCCCAATGGGCAATGGCAGACCCCATACATCTGCGTGTCTCTGTCATTTGCCCGCTCCTGAAATTTATTTCCTTTCTGTTAATCGGACGATTAAGACAAGGCAAGAGCGACTATGTCAGCTTTTCCGATAGATCAGCGAAATATTATTAGCAGGCATTTCGACCAAGCTTTCGCGATCAAAACCGTTGCGCGCCGCCAGCGCATCCATGTCGCCAACATCGCGCAATCCCCATCGCAGGTCTCGGCTTTTCAGACTGCGTTCGAAATCGAGATTGCTCGGTGCCGTTTCGACGCCATCGCGCAGATAGGGACCGTAGAGATAAAGCGGTGCTCCGGGATCAAGCAGGCTGGCGGCCTTTGCAAACAAACCGATACTGGATTCCCACGGGCTGATATGGACCATGTTGATGCACAGGATCGCCGCTGGCTTCGCTACGTCCCAACGCCCGGCCTGCGCATCCAGCTGCAGCGGCGGCAGGACATTGGACATGGATTCGCGCTTCGTCCACGCGGCGATCGACTGGCAGCATTCCGGGTCCGGGTCGCTGGGCTGAAAGATTAGCTCGGGAAACTGCTGACCGAAATAGACGGCATGCTCGCCGGTGCCGCTTGCGATTTCCAATATCATGCCCTGTGCGGGCAAGATATTGCGCAACAGATCCGCAATCGCATCACGATTACGCATCGTCGCAGGAGCGTGGCGCTGCTCAATGGAAGAAGGCACATCGGTGAGCCAGGGTTTTGCATCAGCCATTTCAATAACGCGCCATTTGCGTGGACAGTGGAGTTGGGATATTGCTTTCGGTCATGATGGAAGTATTTCGCCCCGAAGAAGACAGCGCGCAAGTGAAATTTCCGCCGCCGCTAGTTTATATTGCTTTTCTGCTGACCGGACAGTTGCTCGATCGGCTGAGCGGCCGAATGCCCGACTTCATTCCGGTATCGGCCTGGGTCATGGTGGCTGGCGGGGTCGCGCTTTTGGCAGGTTTTTTCTTCATGATCGCGGGTACCAGCCGCTTCAGAAAGCTGGGCAATAATCTTGAACCGTGGAAACATGCCAACCAGATTGTCAGCTCGGGCATCTACCGTTTCACCCGCAATCCGATGTATCTCGGCATGGCACTGGCTTGTCTCGCCCTCGCCTTGCTATTCCGTAGCAGCTGGGCCGTGATCCTGTTACCAGTCGCACTCCTCGTCATACGGACGCAGGTGATCGCACGTGAGGAGCGCTATCTGGAAGCGAAATTCGGCGATGAATATCTCGATTACAAAGCCAAGGTACGCCGCTGGCTCTAGGGCCAGAGCCTAATCCATGCGCCGCCAGATTGCGGCAAGAAAACTGCCAATCACAACATGATAGACTGCCGAAATCGCGCTGGGGACCGGAGCCATAGCGGCCTGCATCGGGGCGGTAAATTGCGCGGCGAAGGCGGGCGTAGACGCCAGGCTGGAGCCGAGACCGCTATTCTGCATGCCCACCTCGATGCTGATCGTCCGGCACTCCTGCACCCCGAAACCGATCGCCCTGGTTATCAGATAGCCAAGACCGAAACCGAAGAGGTGGAGCAATAAAATCGCTAGCATCAGCACCCCGAAATATGCTTCGATCAGCGCCTTGCTATTAGCGACAATCCCGCCAACGATCAGCACGACCACAATCACCGATACAAGCGGAGAAATGATCGCAGCCTTATCCGTAAGCCTTGGCAGATAGCGGTTGAGCAGGACTCCGGCGATGACCGGAAGGAGCACGATAGACACCATGTTGACGAACAGGTTCCACTGGTCAATCTCGACATATTTCCCGGCGAGCAAGCCGGTTAGCAACGGTGTTGCAATCACCGCGACCAAGGTCGAGGCCATGGTCATCGTAACCGATAGCGCCAGATTGGCGTTTGCGAGATAGGCGACGACATTGGATGCCGTGCCACCGGGACAACAGGCGACGAGGATCAGGCCAACCGCCAGACCGGTCTCCAGTCCGAAGACCATCGCGAGCAATATCCCCGCCAACGGCATCACGGTGAACTGAAGCACAACCCCTGCCCCCACGCATCGCGGAATTTTTGCAATCCGTTTGAAATCGTCGAACGACAGAGTCAGGCCCATGCCAAGCATGACCAGGCCCAGCAACACGCTGATAAACGGCTGGCCGAGTGGCCGGAAGCGACCGTCAACGACCCACAGAAAATGCTCTGGGACGAACCATGCCCAAGCTGTCCCCAATATTGTCCACAGGGCAAACAGGCTGGTCAGGCGTTGAATCATTCAGCGGCTTGAGCAAATTCCTCGTCTTCCGTCCACACTAATATCGGTTTGCGGGCCGCCTGGGTTTCGTCCAGCCGCCGACGCGGAGCGAAATGAGGCGCGGATTTCAGCAGTTCGTCCCCGGCCTTGGCCCGCTCGGCCACCGACCGGAAGGCCCCGATAAACTGATCAATCGCGGCCTTGCTCTCGGTCTCCGTCGGTTCGACCAGCATCGCGCCATGCACCACCAAGGGAAAATACATGGTCATCGGATGATAGCCCTCGTCGATCATGCCCTTGGCGAGATCGAGCGTCGACAGGTCGTTGCTGAAGCCTTTGTCCGAGAACAGGGCTTCGTGCATGCAGGGACCGCTATCGGCGAACGGCGCATCCAGCACATCTTCGAGACTGCGCAGAACATAATTGGCGTTGAGCACCGCGTCTTCCGCAACCTGCTTCAAGCCATCCGCTCCATGGCTGAGTATATAGGTCAGCGCACGGGTGAACATGCCCATCTGGCCATGAAAAGCACTCATCCGGCCGAATGTATCGGGATGACGGTCTTCCACCGTTTCCTCTTCAACCAGAGTGATATGCCCATCGGCATGGCGCTCGGTGAACGGAAGCGGACCAAATGGCGCAAGTGCCTCGGACAAAACCACCGGCCCGGACCCTGGACCGCCACCGCCATGCGGGGTGGAGAAGGTCTTGTGGAGATTGATATGCATGGCATCAATGCCGAGATCACCGGGTCGCACCTTGCCGACAATCGCGTTGAAATTGGCACCATCGCAATAGACATAGCCGCCCGCTGCGTGGACCGCGTCGGAAATCGCCTTCATGTCTGGCTCGAACAGGCCGCAGGTATTGGGATTGGTAATCATCACTCCGGCAACATCCGGCCCCAGACGTGCCTTCAAGGCGTCGAGATCGACACGCCCGGCGGCGTTGGCGGGAATATCCTCGACCTTGTAGCCGGCAAAAGCCGCAGTTGCCGGATTGGTGCCGTGTGCGCTTTCCGGAACCAGAATCACTTCGCGAGCATCGCCGCGCGCTTCCAGAGCGGCACGGATGCAAAGAATGCCACATAGCTCGCCATGCGCGCCAGCCTTTGGCGTCATCGCGACACCGTACATGCCGGTCAGTTTGATCAGCCACACGGCGAGTTCATTGATCACGCCCAATGCGCCCTGCACGCTGTCGACCGGCTGCAAGGGATGAATGTCAGCAAAGCCTTTCAGACGCGCCATTTTCTCGTTCAGCCGGGGATTGTGCTTCATGGTACAACTGCCAAGCGGGAACAGGCCGACATCAATCGCATAATTCTGGCGGCTGAGCCGGGTATAATGGCGGACCATTTCGGCTTCGGACAAGCCGGGAAGGCCGATCGGTTCCGCCCGATCCAGACCGTTCAGGCGGCTTTCCACTGTCGGCGCCTCAGGCAGATCCACACCGGTCCGGTCCGGTGAGCCGGTTTCAAAAATCAGCGGCTCATCGACCATCAAGGCGCGATTCCCGGTATGAGTGGCGACCGCATTCTGGTCGGGCGTGGCCAGATTGTCTTCCTGCCGGGTGGGGCGGCCTTCTTTGAGCATATTCATGACAGTGCTCCTTCGAGAGCTGTAGCGAAGGCCTCGACTTCCGCCTCGGTGCTGGTTTCGGTGACCGCGACAAGCAGACCGTGCGCCAGCTCCTTCTGTTCCGGATAGAGCCGACCAAGGGACACGCCCCCGAGTATTCTCTGGTCCGCCAGAGCGCGAATAATGGGGCGAGAATCTTTATCCAGAATCAATGTAAACTCATTGAAAAAACTGTCATTCATCAAATTCACGCCGTCGATTCGGGACAACCGGTCGGCAGTCTGCACCGCCTTTTTGTGATTGAGCATCGCCAGTTCGCGCAGCCCCTTTTCCCCCAGCAGGGTCATATGGGCGGTAAAAGCCAGCGCGCACAGGCCGCTGTTGGTGCAGATATTGGACGTCGCCTTTTCCCGGCGGATATGCTGCTCGCGGGTCGACAGGGTCAGCACGAAACCGCGCTTGCCTTCGGCATCGACGGTTTCGCCGCACAGCCGGCCCGGCATCTGCCGGACATATTTCTGCTTGCAACCGAACAGTCCGACATAAGGCCCGCCAAATTGCAGGCCCACGCCCAGCGACTGGCCTTCGCCAACCACGATATCCGCGTCCATCTGTCCCGGTGCCTTGATCGCCCCCAGGGCCACAGGTTCTGTCACAACAGCGATCAACAACGCCTTGTGTTTATGCACTTTTTCTGCCAGCTCGGACATATCGGCAATGCGGCCCAATATATCCGGATATTGCACCACCACGCAGCTTGTATCGTCATCAATCTGGTCGAGCAGGCTCTGGCCATCGGATGCCGCTTCGAGGCGCGGCGCTTCGTAGGCGATGACATCCTTGGTAAAACGGGCCATGGTCTTGGCCACCGACACATAATGCGGATGCAGTCCTGAAGAGAGGATCGCTTTGCTCCGCTTGGTGATCCGCCGCGCCATCACAATAGCCTCCCAGCAGGCGGTCGAGCCGTCATACATCGAGGCATTGGCGACATCGACACCCAGCAGGCGCGCAACCTGAGTCTGGAATTCAAACAGGGTCTGCAACGTACCCTGGGCAATTTCCGGCTGATAGGGCGTATAGGCAGTCAGGAATTCTCCGCGCTGGATGATATGATCGACACTCGCCGGGACATGATGGCGATAGGCCCCTGCCCCCAGAAAAAACGGCATGTCGCCAGCAGCATGGTTATTCCGCGCCAGCGCTTTCATATGCGCTTCCACCGCCATTTCTCCGGCATGCATGGGAAGACCATCAATTGGTCCCGTCAGCCGGGCTTCCTCGGGCACATCGACAAACAGATCATCGACGGATTCGACGCCGATCGTGGCCAGCATGGATTGCCGGTCTTCGGGAGTTAGCGGGAGATAACGCATTCCAGGTTCCTGACTTGATTAAAGGCCGTCGACGAACGCCTTATAGGCTTTCTCGTCCATCAGATCATCGAGTTCGCTTTTGTCGGAGAGCGTCACCCGGAAAAACCATCCGTCTTCCTCGGCCGAGGAGTTGACCAGCCCGGGTTCATCTTCCAGCGCTTCGTTGACTTCGATCACTTCGCCAGACACGGCCGCATAAACATCCGATGCCGCCTTGACCGATTCTACCACCGCGGCATCATCACCCTGATCGAGCTGGGAACCGACCTCCGGTGTCTCGACAAAAACAATGTCACCGAGCTGTTCCTGCGCATAATCGGTGATCCCGACCGTCGCGGTGTCTCCCTCGACCTCGACCCATTCATGTTCGTCGGTAAAATATCGGCTCATATTCTTGTCCCCTTCTCGTAAATTCTAAGCTTTTGATTTGCGGTGATAGTGATGCGGCACGAACGGCATGTCCGCGACCGTGCAGGAAATTTTCTTCTTACGCTGTTCGACCGTGATCGCCGTGCCGGTGTCAGACATATCCGTCGGCACATAGGCCATGGCGATCGGGCGCTGGAGCGTAGGAGAAAAGCCGCCGCTCGTCACATTGCCGATGGCGGTGCCGGATGCATCAACAATTGTAGCGCCTTCCCTAACCGGCTGGCGGCCATCAACGAACAGGCCAACGCGCTTTTTCTCGGCCTTGTCCGGATATTGCGCCAGCACCCGCTCTGCTCCGGCAAAATTGGCTTGTTCGCGCCGCGCTTTCGACAGGGCAAAATTCAAGTTCGCTTCGACCGGCAATGTTGCGGCAGTCATGTCATGGCCATAAAGCGGCAATCCCGCCTCCAGCCGCAAACTGTCGCGCGCGCCAAGCCCTATAGGCCGCACTTCATCCAGCTCGAGCAGTGCCATAGCAAGTGTTTGCGCATGTTCGGCAGGGACACTGATCTCGAAACCGTCTTCGCCGGTATAGCCGGACCGGCTGATGCCGAGCGGGATACCGCGCCAGAGAAACGGCCCCGCTTCCATGAAATAAAGTTGGGTCGGCAACGGCCAGTCCGGCTCGTGCGGATCGATACCAAGTTTCTCCAGTGCATCCGCCGCCTTCGGCCCCTGCAAGGCAAGCAAGGCCGCATCTTCCAGATGGTTGAGGGTGATGCTCCCGGGCAACTGATCGCGCATATAGGCAATATCATCATGCTTGGTCGCGCCGTTGACCACCAGATAGAGATGATCGCCCGTATTGGTCACCATCAGATCGTCGAGAATGCCGCCATCCTGTGCCAGCAACAATGTATAGCGGATCTTGCCTGCGCCCAGCGCCGACAAATTGCCCGGCGTGATCGCCTCCAGCGCTTCCGCCGCGCCTTCGCCAATCAATTGCAACTGGCCCATATGGGAGACATCAAACAAACCCGCTTCGGTCCGTGTCCAGATATGTTCAGCCATGACGCCTTCATATTGCACCGGCATTTCATAGCCGGCAAACGGCACCATGCGCGCGCCAAGGCTGCGGTGCCAGTCACCGAGCGGCAGTTGTTTCAGATTGTTGGCGTTTTCACTCATCTATTTTCCACAACATAAAAGACAGCCCGCAGCAAAGCCCTGCAAAACTGCCCCCTCTGTCACGGAACCTGAGAGTTTCATGGCTGTCCGCTGCGACGCCCGCTCCTGCCGGCCTGTCGAAACACCACTTACCCCTTCGGTGGAGCGCCGGTCGTTGCGACCATCCGCCCTCTTTCCAGAGTGCTTGTGAAGCCATTGCGGTCCAGTGGCCTGAGAGTTTCCGGGGCGGTTGCTCCTTCGGCGGCTTTTCTGTCCAGTGAGACAGCAAAACGCTCTCCCGCAACATCTCATGACCCTTGCCCGAAGGCACCGATCAAAAAGCAGATTCGAGATTGGATGAGCGGGTGAGAGGAGTCAATGATTCTGTTGTGCGGTGCGGTATTTTATGGGGTTACCCCTCACACCATCCGCCAAATCGCATCATTCTCATGCACAAAAGCGCCCGCCCCACTCTCCGCCATCAACGCCACAATCGCGTCTGCCACGTCGCTCGCCAGAATCGAGCGGTAGCGGCGGAGCCTTCCATGCAACACTAGATCAAGCAACGGGCTCGCGGCAATAGCGAGGCTTTCGCCCAATCGGTTGTCATTGTTGCGCTCACCACGTAGCAGGCCGGGGCGAATGATATCAAGACGGTCGAAATCCTGCGCGCGCAGCAGGTCTTCAGCCTCGCCCTTGGTCTTCAGATAGAAGCTCGGCGCGCTGCTGTCCGCCATGGTCGAGGAAACCGCGATAAACTGCTTCGCGCCCGCTGCCTTGGCCGCGGCTGCTACCGCGCCGACCAGATCGCGATCGACCGCTGCAAACTCCTCTTTCGACCCAGCCTTTTTCATTGTCGAACCGAGACAGGATATCACGATATCAGGCTTGATCCTGGCAATGATCGCTGGCCAGTTTTCTTGCAGCTGGACATGAACCTTCGCCTTGCCGACATCCTCCCGGTAGGGCCGACGGAGCAGCAAATGGAGCCTTTTGTCCGCCCCCTGTTCGACCAGTTTACGGGTCAGCAGGCCGCCGATCAGACCGGTGGCTCCAACGATCAGGATTTTATCGGCCATGGTCAGGATCTCCAAAAGCTCGCTAATAATAAGTCGTCATACTGGCGAAGACTGGTATCTAAACCGATTTCTGGAGGACTCACAAGCTTGGTTTGGGCCCCAGCCTTCGCGGGGGCGACGGAGTCACGCTCGGCCGGCCCGATCGCCAAAAATCTCGCGGTGCCGGTTCCGGGCATAGCGGTCGGTCATCCCGGCCAGAAAATCGGCGATATGGCGGATGCGCGCGGGTTCTTCGCCTGGCAGCGCCGAGGTCCAATCCTCCGGCATCAGATCCGGCTGTTCGCGATAGGCCTGCACCAGATCACTCACCATCATCTTGCCCGCTTCTGCCGCTGCCATTTGCTTGGGGTGATGATAGAGATTGTCATACATGAAGCCTTTCAGCACGCGCTCCATTTTCGCCATCGCATCGGAAAAGCCGCTGATCATCTGACCCGCCTGACGCACATCCTGCGCGGTTTCTATCCCCAGCCCGTCGATACGTGCACTGGTGGTTTCGAGAACGTCATTAACCATCAGGCCAATTTGGTCGCGGATCAGCTCCGGCAGCAGGAGTTTTTCGGGGACATCGGCGAACCGATCACAAATGGCATGCCAGCGTTCGGCGATAAAGGGCAATTCGAGCAATTGATCGAGGGTTAGCAGACCTGCCCTTATCCCGTCGTCAATATCATGATTGTCATAAGCGATATCGTCCGCAATTGCAGCGACCTGCGCCTCCAGCGATGGCCAGCTATCAAGGTCTAAATCCATTGCTTCATTGGCCTCTGCCAAGGCCCAGGTTGGTTTGCGAACCGGACCATTATGCTTGGCGAGCCCTTCGAGCATTTCCCATGTCAGATTAAGCCCCTTCCAGCGCGGATAGGGTTGTTCGAGCAACGTCAGCGTGCGGATGGTCTGGGCATTATGATCAAAACCGCCAAAATCTGCGAGTGCTGCTTCCAGCGCGTCTTCGCCTGCATGACCAAAGGGCGGATGACCAATATCATGCGCGAGACAAAGCGCCTCGGTCAGATCTTCATTCAGACCCAGAGCGCGGGCAATCGTCCGGCCGATCTGCGCGACTTCCAGGCTATGGGTCAGGCGCACCCGGTAATGGTCACCATCGGGCGCGACAAAGACCTGAGTCTTGTAGCGCAAGCGCCGGAACGAGATCGAGTGGATGATCCGGTCGCGATCGCGCTGAAAATCATCGCGCGGACCGCGGGTTACATCACGTTTCTCATCATGCAGCCGCCCCCGGCTATTGGCCGGATCACTGGCATAGCTTTGCAATGGCGTCATTTGGTCAGCTCGTTGACCTCGACACCATCGGCACTGGCCCACGCAAAGCCATCGCCACCACCCTTTCGGTAATCGACTTCGAACGCCTTGGCGGCCTTGAAATCAGCAAACGGCCCGACCACAAGCCGACGAGTCTGGCCCCATGGCGAAGTCCAGCCCTGGAGCCCCTTGAACAGCTCTGCCTGTTTCTTTGACATCCGACGATAGTCAAATTTCAACGCACTGAGGCTGGAACCGGTCGCAATCTGCACCCAGTAGCGCTTCGGATGCTCCGGTGGCTTCGGTTTCACCGGCTTTTTTTCAACCGGTTTGGGAAGAATTTTTGGTTGAGGCTTCGCTGGTTCAATATCGTCGAGATCGACAGGCACCACATCTGTCCGGGTTTCTTGTTCCGGTATATTTATGCCCTTGATAATGTCGGAAAGCGGTTTCGTAGCCGGTGCAGCTGCTGCCGTTTCAACCGCCGCTGGCTGCGTTTGGGCGAGATCGAAATTAACCAAGTTGACCGGGCCGGATGTCGGGGCCTTTGGGGTAGACGAATTCTCTATGGCAGGCTCAGTCAAAGGTCTGGAAACTGGCTGACGACCGGCAATTTCTACCTTGCGTTCAATCGTCTGCGACACCAGCGGGGAAGACGAGCCACCGCCGACAGCAGTTGCGAAACCCGGAGAGGGAGGTTTTGTATCCGGCTGATTTTCCGTGCTTATGGATGGCTCAGGCTTACTCTGCGACGACAAAGATCCGGACGATGCTGCGGGAGGAAATGTCACTGACTCAGCAGCGCGGGAATTGGTCGGCAATCGTCCCGTTCTTTTACCCGTGGGCGCGGGCAGTTCTGCTCGGGACAAGACCACCACTTCACTCTTCTTCAACCGACGGCTTGCTTGTCGGTCAGTCATTCTGCGGTCTGCAGCGCCGGGACGCCTGCGAGGGGACTTGTCCGGCATGGCGACGACGCGCGGCCGGTCGACATCCGCACCCAAAGATTCACCCACCGGGATCAGGCCGGCATCCGCGCCGTCGCCGCCGCGCACCGCCATGTTGGATGCCAATTGCACCGCTGCCACATCGACACCGATATTTTCATCGGCCGGGAAATGGCCGAGATGCACTGCCGCCGCCTTCTGGGCCGCCGTCAGTTTCGGCATGCCATCGAAAAATGGCTTGATAGCCTTCGCCATTGTCCGATCCATAGTCTGTTCGGCTATTTTATTGGCGTCCTTTTTCCTGCCATTCATCGCATAGATAAATGCCCGGTTGCGCCAAGCGTCCCGGTCGCTCTTCTGAAGCAGAGGATTGAGCTGTACCTCAGCCTGCTCAACATCGCCGCTGATGCCCAAAGATATGGCATAGCGTTCAATCAGTTGATCATTGCTGCCAAAGCGCATGGCCAGCTCATAATCTTTCTGGGCATCCCGGTTCCGGCCAATCAGGTCATAAGCGAGGCCCCGATCCGCAGCAATTTCGCGCAGCGGAATACCATTGGCCACCGCTTGGTCGAAATATCGGATTGCTCCGAAGGGATTTTCTTCGGCCAGCAGCGCTCTGCCGAGTCCGGCCTTAACCCTGCCGCTCGTCGAATAAATCTGGTCTGCCTTGGCCAGAAAGCCGATTGCAGCGCGCATATCGCCCAATTCAAGCGCGGCCAGCCCGGCATCAGCAAGAGCAGAAGAATCATTCGAGTTAATCGCAATTCGGCGGAGCGCATCCTGCAGATTATCGGAATTGGGCTGCACGCTGGATTGGGCTATGGCAGGCAGAGCGGCTATGCTCGTGCCCACCATCGCAGCTGACAATATCAGCAAGAATTTGAATCTATGTTTCACAAAATACATAAAGGAACGATCGCTTATGAAATCAATCATTCCTGCCATCCGGCAAGGCCAATGGTGGCACGCGAAAGACAAACTCCCTCGTGCCACTCCATCAGCGTAAAAATCCGCTTGAACCGACCCGAGTACTACTGATTATTCTGCCGGTTCAAAAACCGTGGAATATCGAGTGGGTCACGAGACTTTTCACCCTCACCATCTTCATCCTCGTCAGCTTTCGATCCGCCTCGAGTCAGGTTGGACATACGTTCAAATAATGTTCCGCCACCTGTGGCAACACGCGGGGCCGGTGGCACCGGATTTTCCGCAACAGCGTCGTCCTCGTCATCAGCCTGAATGGCATCTTGGCCAAGCACCAGCTCATCCTCTTCAGGCGCAGACTTTGATGCCGCTACTCCCGGCGTCAGAGAAGCAAAAGACGGGGTTGCAGGCGACATATCTTCCAGATCATCGTCGCCATAGGTCGCGACAGGAGCCGGTGATGCTGCCACCTCGGCTTCGATTTCGGTTTCCGGCTCTTGCTCAGGCTCTGAAACCGGTGCGGATGCAATTTCAGCTTCCTCGTCTGCTTCCTCTACGCTCTCGTCGCTGGCAATGGACGAGGCAAAACTGGACGAAGCCGGGGTGTCTTCCGATTTGCTAACCGGACTGCTCATCGCAAAGGAGGGTGCCGGTTTAGAGGGCGACATACTGCCATCGCTATCAATACCGGTGGCGACAACCGAGACACGAATACGCCCATCGAGATTTTCGTTAAAGGCACTGCCCCAGATGATATTGGCTTCGGGGTCGACCAGTTCACGAATATGGTTTGCGGCTTCGTCGACTTCCATCAGGCGCATATCCTCGCCGCCGGTAATGGAGACGATAACGCCCTTCGCGCCCTGCATCGAGACACCGTCGAGCAACGGATTGGCAATTGCCTTCTCAGCAGCTTCCAGCGCACGTCCGTCGCCTTCTGCTTCGCCGGTGCCCATCATTGCCTTGCCCATTTCGTGCATCACGCTGCGGACATCGGCAAAGTCGAGGTTGATCAGGCCAGGCATGACCATGAGATCGGTAATGCCGCGAACGCCCTGTTGCAAAACTTCGTCGGCAAGCAAAAAGGCTTCCTTGAAGGTCGTGTTCGGATTTGCGACCAGAAACAGGTTCTGGTTCGGAATGACGATCAATGTATCGACGTTCTTTTGCAGCTCCTCGATGCCCGCTTCGGCGGCTTTCATCCGGCGCGTACCTTCAAAAGTAAACGGCTTGGTCACCACACCGACGGTCAAAATACCGCGATCGCGTGCCGCTTTTGCAATCACTGGAGCAGCGCCGGTCCCCGTACCGCCACCCATGCCAGCGGCGATAAAGCACATATGCGTACCTTCCAGCGCCTGCTCGACAAGATCAATGGTTTCCTCGGCGGCCGCCCGGCCTACCTCCGGGCGCGATCCTGCGCCCAATCCCTGCGTAATATCCGGCCCGAGCTGGATACGTCGCTCGGCAGTCGCACTGTTGAGCGATTGCGCATCGGTGTTGGTGACGATGAAATCCACACCTTCAACCTGAGCCGCAATCATGTTGGCAATGGCATTGCCCCCTGCGCCGCCTACCCCGATAACCGCGATTTTCGGCTTCAGTTCCTCGACTTCCGGTGGGCCAATATTGATACTCATCTCACTGTCTCCCGAGACATTTCATCGTGCTGTCATATTTTGTTAACGCTTTGCACAAATTTCCTGTGGGAATCACCCGAAAAGTTAATTTATTTTGTCAAATTTTCAAAAATTTCCCCGGATCGCAGACATCAGTCGCCCAATTACCGCTGATCCGCCATAATTATGGACATTTTGATGGCTGCTGGACAGCGATCTCAGATCAACCGGATCCTGGGACGCATAAAGCGCCAACCCCGCCAGACCGGCGAAGGCCGGACCGCTATGCGCTTCCGGAAGAGCGCTCAGTCCCGATGGGCGCCCGACACGCACAGTTCGGCCCAGCGCCGATTGCGCATAATCGGCTATGCCCTTGAGTTCGGCACCGCCGCCGGTCAGGACCACCTGTCGACCAACTGGTCCGGTAAAGCCCAATTCCTTCAGGGCCTTTCCAATTTCTCCGATCAGGTGGTCCAGCCGCTGCCGGATGACTGCGATCAGCTGCGCCCGGGTGATCCGCCCGTCTTCATCAGTATTTTCCGCCGTTTTCTCGAGATCAAGGTTGATAACATCGTGATTATCGCGCGGGCTGGTGGTGGCGGACCCGTAAAAACATTTGATCCGCTCGGCCTGCGCGCGCCGCAAACCGAACGACGAAGCGATGTCGTCGGTAATATCGGCGGCACCATAAGGCAAAGTCGTCAAACCGACCAGCATACCGCCGGCAAAGAGCGAGACATTGGTCACTTCTGCCCCCAATTCAACCAGCGCAACGCCCAGCTCGCGTTCTTCTCTCGACAGACAGGCGGTGCCCGCCGCAATCGGGGAAGCGACGATGGATTTCACATTCAAATGCGCACCGCGCACGCTCATATCGATATTGCGAACCGGTGAGCCTTCAGCGAGGATCACGTGAATATCCACGCCCAGACGATCGGCATGCAAGCCCTTGGGTTTCTTCACCCCGTTCAGGCCATCCAGCGTATAGAGAGCCGGCTGTGCGTGCAGCACCATCTTGCCCTTCGGGTCTATGCTGTTGCGTCCGGCATCCAGCAGCAGATCAATATCTTCCTGTTCAATCCGGTGGCCGCCCAGTTCGGTTTCGACCGAGGTCAGCATGCTCTGCAAACCGCCAGCCGAAAAACTGACCCAAACATCATCGATATTGGTACCGGCGATACGCTCGGCCTGCTCCACCGCATCGCGGACGTCCAGTTCGGTTGTTTCAGTATCTGCTATATAGCCGCGTTTCACACCTTTGCTGGCCCGCTGTCCCGTGCCAAGAACGGTCATCTCGCCATTGTCCATCCGTCCGGCAATCATCGCGGAGATTTTTGACGAGCCGATATCCAGTGCCGTGAAGATTTTTTCTACCCGTGCTGCCATTTTCTAATCCTTCACCTCGATCAACAAGATCACAAAACCATCAAATTTCCGGATCGGCCGGTTCCGATTTCGGCGGCATCCGCAAATAGGCCCGTTCCGCATCACGCAGGTCAAAATGAACCACACCGCGTCCAAGCAAACGGTTGACACCATCCATCCGTGCAAAATTCAGCAAGGCCGCAGAAGCGGTTTCCTCCCCTTCGGGCAGAGCCAGCGTCTCGCCGCTGTCAAATTCGAGATTCCAGCGACGGTTACCGATCCAGGTCGCACCCGTGACCATCGGACGGAGCGCGGGCGCAACATCGAGCAATGCATCCAGTTTTGTGAACTGCATATTGGCCTTCTTGCCGACGATCACCGGCAGATTCGGAATTTCTTCCCTGGCAATTGCTTCCAGCGGGTAACCAGTCTTGTCAATCAGCGACAATTGTCCCTTATTCTGCCAGACAGCAACAGGCACACGTTCGATAATATCCACGACCAGCGTGTCCGGCAGACGGCGGGATATTCGCGCATCCTTGATCCAACCATTGGCGAGCAGGTCCTTGCGCACCTCGTCAATGTCCACGAGCAACATTGAGCGGTCTTTCTGCGCCAGGGTAATTTCGTAGACTTTTAGCTCGTCAATGCGATTGACGCCGCTGACTTCGACCCGCTTCACTTCAAATCCGGCATTGCCGACGGCCTCGGCAAGCTCGATCTTGATCCGTTCGTTGATGCCCGAATAATGGGCGACGCTGTAAGCGCCGAGAATGAACACCGCAACCAGCCCCACAGTAAGGCCTTTTTGGACTTGTGCTTCTGTAACCGGCATCGCGCGCAGGATTTTGTCGAAAATTGACACATGTTTGACCGTGCGTTTAGCCTGTTTGCGCGGCCTGCCTCGGGCATTGCGATTGGTGCGTTTCTGGGTTGCTGTCATAGCGCTTCTCTCACAATCAATTCGACCAGTTGTTCATAGCTGATCCCCACTTGCTTGGCCTGTTCGGGGACCAGGCTGAGCGGGGTCATGCCGGGCTGGGTGTTGGTTTCGAGGACAAACAGGCCGGCTGCGCCCTGCTCGTCATCCCAGCGGAAATCGGTCCGCGACGTGCCTTTGCATCCGAGAATCTGATGGGCGCGCAAGGCGTAGTCGAGACACAGTTTTTCAATATTTTCGGGAATATCCGCGGGGCAAACATGCTCGGTCAGGCCTTCAGTATATTTGGCCTGATAGTCATAGAAGCCTTCCGCCGTCCTGAGTTCGGTCACACACAAGGCCTTGCCACCCACAACCGCGGTGGTCAGCTCGCGCCCCTTGATGAACGGTTCGGCCAGCAGTTCTTCGAATTCCTGCCACGGCCCGACAACGTCACGGCCGATCGGATTGCCGTAATCGCTGTCATCAGTGACAATCGCCACACCGACAGACGATCCTTCGTTGACCGGCTTCAGGACATAGGGGCGCGGCAGCGGATCGGCAGCATATAAATCTTCGCTGCGCACCATCTTGCCCTCGGGCATCGGAATGCCAGCCGGTACCAGCTGCTGCTTGGTCAGCTGCTTGTCGATTGCGATCACCGACGTCGCAAGCCCGCTGTGGGTGTAGGGAATTTGCATGATATCGAGCATACCCTGCACGCTGCCATCCTCGCCCGGCACGCCGTGCAGCGCGTTGAACACCACATCGGGCCGGATGCTGTCAAGCACCAGCGCGACATTGCGGTCCATGTCGACGCGGCTCACCTTATGGCCGTTTTTCTCCAGCGCGTCGGCCACGCCATTGCCGCTGCTGAGCGACACTTCACGCTCGGCGGACCAGCCACCCATCAATACTGCCACGTGCAGTTTGTCAGTCATATTTCGTTTCCCACCCGCTGGATTTCCCAATGCAGTTCGACGCCCGAATGCGCCTTCACCCGCCTGCGCACTTCTTCACCCAGCGCCTCGATATCCGCCGAAGTTGCACCACCCAGATTGAGCAGGAAATTGCAGTGTTTTTCGGACACCTGCGCCTGCCCCATCTGCAGGCCGCGACATCCGGCTTCGTCGACCAGCTGCCAGGCTTTTTTGCCATCGGGATTTTTGAAAGTGGAGCCGCCCGTCTTCGACCGCAATGGTTGTGAAGCCTCACGCTCGTCGGCAATGCGTTTCATCTCCGCGCCGATGATTTCCGGATCGCCTTTTTCCCCGCGCATGGTTGCGCCGACCACGATTGATCCTTCGGGCAAAGCAGAATGGCGGTAGCTATATCCCATGTCAGAGAGCGGGATCGTGATCAGGTCACCATTGCGCAAAACGACGTCGGCGCTCACCAATATATCGCAGACTTCCCGTCCATAGGCGCCGGCGTTCATGCGCACCGCGCCACCAATGGTGCCAGGAATGCCGCGCAGAAATTCCATTCCGGCAATGCCATGATCGCGGGCCTTGCTGGCAGCGGAAATTCCCGGCGCGCCAGCGCCGCAGCTAAGCGTCATGCCGTCGACCTCGATCCCGGCAAATGCCTTGCCCAACCTGATCACCACACCCTGGATGCCCCCGTCGCGGATGATCAGATTGGACCCTAGCCCCAGTGGCCAGACCGGCAGTTCCGGATCAATGTCCCGCAGGAAATTCTGCAGATCTTCAATATCTTTCGGCTCGAACAGCCACTGCGCGGACCCGCCGCTTTTGAACCAGACGAGCGGTGCCAGAGCGGCATCGCTCGTCAATTTCCCGCGCGTGGCCGGCAGGGTCGCAACGGCGCTCATTTTCGCGCCTCTGCAATATCATCCGCAAGTCCGGCCGCCCATTTTGTGATATCGCCAGCGCCGAGACAGATGACCATGTCCTGCGGTTGCGCAATGCCGGCCAGCCGCTTGGCCAGAGCCTTCCGATCGGCAACCGTTTCCGCAAGCCGATGGCCGCGGGTTTTCAGTCCGGCGACGAGGGCCTCACTATCAACACCTTCGATCGGGTCTTCACCGGCCACATAGACCGGCGTTACCAGTACCATATCAGCATCATTAAACGCGCCCTGGAAATCTGCCATATGGTCGCGCAACCGGGTAAAGCGGTGCGGCTGGACCACAGCGATCACGCGACCCTTGCAGCCTTCGCGCGCTGCCGAGAGCACCGCCTGGATTTCCACAGGATGATGACCGTAATCGTCAATAATCGTAATACCATCAACCTCTCCGACCTTGGTGAAGCGCCGCTTGACGCCACCGAAATGATCGAAACCCTTGACGATCTGGGCGTCGGTCATGCCCATTTCGAGGCCAACCGCGACGGCAGCAATCGCATTCTGGACATTGTGCCGACCCGGCATCGGCAAAGTGATATTTTCAATGGTTCGCGTCTCGCCATCGCGGTCGCGGACAACCACATCGAACCGATTTCCACCCGGTATCGGTGTAACATTGATTCCCTTCACATCAGCCTGTGCGGAAAAACCATAGGTAATGATCCGGCGATCACGGATGCGCGTCAGAACCGCCTGCACTTCGGGATGGTCAATGCACAGAATGGCGGCGCCGTAGAAGGGGACGTTTTCGATAAATTCGACAAAGCTGTCCTTGATCTTGTCAAAACTGCCATAATGATCCAGATGCTCGGCATCGATATTGGTTACGACAGCGATTGTGCCGTCGAGCCGCAGGAAACTGCCGTCGCTTTCGTCGGCCTCGATCACCATCCACTCGCCCGTGCCAAGCCGGGCATTGGAGCCATATTGGTTTATGATTCCGCCGTTGATCACAGTCGGATCAATGCCGCCTGCGTCGAGCATCGCTGCCACCATGGATGTGGTGGTCGTCTTGCCATGCGTCCCGGCAATCGCGATGGTCGATTTGAGCCGCATCAGCTCAGCGAGCATTTCCGCTCGGCGGACCAATGGTATCCGGTTGGCGAGCGCCGCTTCCACTTCGGGATTCCCCCGCTTGACTGCAGTGGAGGTCACGACAACCGCCGTGCCTTCCACATTCTCCGGGGCGTGACCGATTTTCACGTCAATGCCTCTGCCACGCAGGCCTTCGACCACATAGCTTTCGGCAATATCGCTGCCCTGCACCTGATAGCCCAGATTGTGCATGACTTCGGCGATGCCGGACATACCAATGCCGCCAATCCCAACGAAATGAATTTTCCCGATATCGGTTCCGACGCCTCTCACTGCGCGCTGTCCTTTGCCAGCGCTTCCTTGTGAGAGGAGACGATCTGCTGCTTTTCTTTCATGACCTTCATCGTCTTGCCCAGTGGCGATGTGCCGAAGCTTTCCACCAGATCAGCAAGGTCATTTACCGCCTCGGGCCGGCCGCATTTTGCAGCAAAGCGCGCTGCATTTTCCAGCGCGCCGGGCTGCAACGCCATTTTCTGCATCTGCTTGGCAAGCTCCTTTGCGGTGAATCTTGATTGCGGGATCGAACGCGCGCCGCCGGAAGCAACCATTTCCTTGACGTTATAGGTCTGGTGATCATCCATCGCGCTTGGCAGGGGAATTAAAATAGCGGGTCGGCCTGCGGTAGTCAGTTCTGCAATAGTCGAAGCGCCTGCCCTGCCAATCACAAGATGGGCCCACCCAAGACGCTGCGGCAAGTCCGGCAGATAGGTCGCCAGTTCTGCCGGAATATCATGCTCCGCATATTTTTCCCGAACGCGTTCAATATCATCTTCGCGGCATTGCTGGGTGATTTGCAGACGGCGACGCAAATGCATCGGCAGCATCGCCATCGCATCCGGCACGACGTCGGACAGGATCGACGCACCCTGACTGCCACCAGTGACCAGCACGCGAAAAATGCCATCTTCGGATAAAGATGGATAGGGTTCTTCGCGCAGCGCGACTACGTCCTCGCGCACCGGGTTGCCCACCAGATGGACTTTGTTCTGATATTTCGGCTTGATCCGCAGAACATCGGGATAGGCCGTAGCAATCGCATTGACGGTCCGGGCGGCGAGCCGGTTCACTCGGCCCAGCACGGCGTTCTGTTCGTGTACGATGGTGGGGATATGCTTGCTGTTCGCCGCGAGCAATGCCGGATAGGCTGGATAACCACCAAAGCCGACAATTGCTGAAGGCTGGAACGTGTCGTAAAGCTGCATCGCCATCCGACGCCCTCTAAGAATGGCTCGGGTTCCGCCCAGCCAGCTGCGCGGGTCCTTTGTGACCCGGCCAGCGGGCAGAACATGGACCTGCCCCTCTTCGACCATGCCCGGTATTTTTTCGCCGCGTTCATCGGTAATCAGCGCTACACGATGGCCGCGCAAAACCAGTTCCCTTGCCAGCGCATAGGCGGGAATCATATGTCCGCCAGTGCCGCCCGCCGCGAGCACATAATGTTTCGAAAAACTCATACCGCTATCCGTCCTTGCTCGGGCCAGGCCGAGACATATTGTGAACGGTCAAGATACGGGTTTCGGCGGGTAAATGCGAGCAAAAGTCCGATTCCGATACATAGCGCCAATATCGATGACCCACCGTAGCTGACAAATGGCAAAGTCATACCCTTTGAAGGGAAAAGCTGTAGATTTACCGCCATGTTGATTAATGCCTGCCCACCAAATTGGGCGGTCAGGCCGGTGACCGCAAGGATGATAAAATTATCCTCTTCATCAAGAAGACGAAGAAATACGCGAACGACAATTGCGAGATAGACGAGCGCTATGGCCATGCAGGCGAGCAAACCGAATTCTTCGCCGATGACCGAAAAAATATAATCTGTATGCGCCTCGGGTAGCTTGAATTTGGCGGTGCCCAGCCCGGGCCCGGTCCCGAGCAATCCGCCACCGGTCAAAGCTTTGTGCGCCAGCATCACCTGGTCAAATTCATCTCCGCCGAACAGCCATGTATTGATCCGCTGGGTCGCGACGGGGTATAGAAAATAGGCAGCGACCAGGCCAGCCACCCCGGTAATGCCGACCGTTGTGATCAAACGGGCCGACAAACCGGAAACGGTCATGACCGCGAACCAGATACCACAAAAAACAATCGTCTGTCCCAGATTGGGCTGACTCAGAAGAAGGACCGCGATAATCCCGGTCAGCACAACCGAAAGCGAAATCACCGGCAAGCCCGGATCCTTGACTCTTAGTGATAGCAACCAGGCCAGCGTCACCGCATATAGCGGCTTGAGAAACTCGCCAGGCTGGATAGTGGCAAAGCCATAGCCGATCCAGCGCTGTGCGCCGTTGACGGATTTTCCCAAAACCGGAACAAGAAAAAGCAGCACAAGAGCCCCGACCGCGGCAAGAATCGCAAAGCGCCGGGCCTGCTCCTTTGGCAGCATCGACACCACGAGCATCAGCGGAATACCCACCACCACCCAGCCGAGCTGGCGATAAAAATAATATAGGGGCTCGATCGTTACCGAATTGGTACTTTGTTTCAGCGCCGTAACAGGAGATGCGGCGGCGATCGCGATCAAACCAATTGCGACCAAGGTCAAAATCAGTCCGAGCAAAACACGGTCGAGCTCCCAAAACCAGATCGCTAGCGGAGAACGATCACTGCGTCCCAGTCGCGACTGCAACTGGAAGCGTTTCTTTCTGAGGCCCTCGGCAATTTCCGGAAGTGGAAATGCGGTTGGAGAGCTCTGTTCTGACCCACTCATTGACTCGTCTCCCGTGACGTGGTGCCGATCAACTTATTCTCAATCACTGAATTGACTGCACAGCGAAAACACTCACCACGCGCTTCAAAATCCCGGAACTGGTCAAATGACGCGCAGGCGGGAGACAGCAAAACCACTTCGCCCGGCTTGGCATTCGCCGCCGCCCTTTGCACCGCCGTCAGCATCATTTCACAGGATTCCACCGGCATATGATCAGCCAGCAATTTGCCGAACATCTGACCGGCTTCACCAATCGTATAGGCACCGACCACATTCTGGTAAAAAGGTTCGCACTCGGCCAAATTGTCACTTTTCGGCAAGCCGCCCAAGATCCAGTGGATTTTGCCATAGGCTCCAAGCGCAGGACCAGTCGAGGCCGGGTTGGTCGCCTTGCTGTCATTGACGAACAGGACACCCTCAGCTTCAGCAATACGCTCCATCCGGTGGGCAAGACCGGCAAAAGACTCCAGCGCCGGACGCCACTGGTCTTCAGTCAAACCCAGAGCCTCTACCGTGGCGATGGCGGCGATTGCATTTTGCAGATTATGAGGGCCCTGCAGCGACGGCCAATCCGCCTGCCCGGCGATCTGTTTCGCACTGACATCAATAATATTCTGCACCCGCCCCAAATCCCGCAACCCGTCAAGCGCCATGCGCGATTTTTCATCCTTGCTGGCGAATATTGCGGTGTGATCCGAACCCAACATATCGAACAGACGCGCTTTTGACGCTGCATAGCCATCATAGCCGTCGTAGCGATCAAGATGGTCAGGGCTGATATTCAGCAAGAGCGCCACATCGCAGTCGAGGCTATTGGTCAAGTCAATCTGATAGCTCGACAGTTCCAGTACGTATATGCCACCCTCCGGCAAAGCGTCCTGCGAGAGGATCGGCACTCCGATATTTCCGCCCATTATTGTCGGAATTCCGGCATTTGCCAAAATATGATGGATCAGCGCAGTGGTCGTAGACTTGCCGTTGGTGCCGGTTATTCCGACAACCCGGTGCGGAGGCAGCGAAGCCCGGGCCTGAGCGAACAGCTCAATATCTCCGATGATCGGCACGCCGTCCGCCTTTGCCTTTATCGCAATCGGGTGGCCGTTAAGAGGTACGCCCGGTGAAACAACAATCGCGTCATAGCCAGTCAGGTCGGTATCCAGAGGATCGGCAATAACCGCCTTGTCAGCGACGCTTTCGCGCAATTCTTCGCGACTGTCCCAGGCAAGCAATTCTGCCCCACTGGCATACAGGCTTTCCAGCACTGCCATGCCGGAACGAGCGAGGCCGAGTATGGCATAACGTTTTCCGGCAAAGGCGGGGGAAGTGATCATCTGAGCTTCAACGTCGCCAATCCAGCAAGCGCAAGCACCAGACTGATGATCCAGAAGCGGATCACGATGGTGGACTCGGACCAGCCAAGCTGTTCAAAATGGTGATGGATAGGAGCCATGCGGAACACCCGGCGGCCGGTACGTTTGAAGAAAAATACCTGCACAATGACCGATACCGCTTCCAGGACAAACAGCCCGCCGACGATTCCGAGCACTATTTCATGATTGATTGAAACTGCAATCGCCCCCAGCGCCCCGCCAAGGGCCAGGCTGCCCGTATCGCCCATGAAAACCGCCGCAGGCGGGGCATTGAACCACAGGAAAGCAAGGCAGGCACCAATCACACAGGCGCAGAAAATCGCCAGTTCGCCTGCACCGCGGACAAAGGGAATCCCCAGATATTCCGAGAAAACAGCATTGCCGGACAGATAGACGAGAATCAGGAATGTGGCGCTGGCGATCACCACCGGCATGGTGGCAAGCCCATCCAGACCATCGGTCAGATTAACCGCATTACCCGCTCCAACGATGACGAACATGGCAAAGGGAAAGTAGAAATAACCAAGCTCAATATGCACATCGTTGAAAAAAGGAACATACAGGCTGGTTCCGGTCTGCTGCACGATCAACCATGTTGCGAAGCCTGCAACCGCAAATTCCAGCAACAGCCGGACCCGCCCGGGAACGCCTTTGTGGCTGGCTTTGCGGACCTTGTCAAAATCGTCCATGAAGCCGATCGCCCCAAAACCAAGGGTGACAAAAATACAGGCCCAAACGAACATGTTGGTGAGGTCCATCCAAAGGAGCAGCGAGGTAACCACCGAAATCAGGATCATCAGGCCACCCATGGTGGGTGTGCCGGCTTTTTTAAGATGCGTGATCGGTCCATCTTCGCGGATCGGCTGTCCCTTGCCCTGGCGCATGCGCAACATGTTAATGAATCGGGGACCGATCAACAGGCCAATGAACAGGGACGTAAATACGGCGGCTCCCGAGCGAAAACTCAGGTAGCGAAAGACATTCAGAATGCCCTCAAACTCAAGCCATTGGGCCAGCAAATAAAACATTAATACTCCCCGCTCACCAGCGCGGAAACCGCAGTGGAAAGCCCCAGATAATTTGACCCTTTGATCAGCAAAATATCTCCGTCGCTGATCATTTTTGCGACCTCGGTCAGCGCGTCCGAAGCGCTCGCGACATGTGATATTTTCACGCCTTGATCAAGGCCCTGTCCGAGTTTCGCGACAGTATGTGCCATATCTTCGCCGACCAAGATAACCGCTTCGGCACCGCTGAGCAAAATGTCATCGGCCAGCGCAGCGTGAAAGTGGGGGGATTGTTCTCCCAACTCTCCCATAGCGCCCAAAATCGCGATTTTCCGGCCAGTGCATTTCTCGTCGGCAAAATGCTGCAGCGTGGCCTTCATCGACGCGGGATTGGCGTTGTAACTTTCGTCGATAATGACCGCTTTACCGCCCGATTTGAGCGATATGAGATGACGTCTGCCGCGACCATCAATGCCACTCATTTCGGCCAGTGAGAGGCCGGCACTGGCCAAATCGCCGCCCACGGCACGCACCGCGGCCAAAATCGCGAGAGAATTGGAAACCCAGTGCCGTCCGGCCTCTGCTATCGTGAAGCAAAGGCTGCGATCGCCCAGTTTCGCGGTGACCAGCGAGCCGCCATGTGGCGCGCCAACAATATCAACGGCACGGACATCGGCACCCTTTTCAAATCCAAAGGATATGACATGGTCAGCATGCCGTTCTGCCTTTTTCCTTAACCGCTGAAAATGCGCGCTGTCATGCGGGATAATTGCCGTGCCGCCAGGCATCAGGCCTTCAAATATCTCTGCCTTGGCATCGGCAATACCTTTCTCGCCCGTGGGGAAATTACCGATATGAGCTGGCGCGATAGCGGTGATGATCGCGGCATGCGGTCTGACCAGACGAGTCAGCGCCGAGAGTTCGTGCGCATGGTTCATGCCCATTTCGAAAATGCCGAACTTGCTGTTTTGCGGCATACGGCACAGGCTGAGTGGGACACCCACATGATTATTGTAGCTTTTGACCGACCGGTGCGCCTCACCGAAGGAGCAACGCTTTAATGCAGCATATAGCGCCTCTTTTGTACCGGTTTTGCCAACCGACCCCGTCACGCCGATGATCTTGGCATCGGTACGGGACCGCGATGCTTTCGCCAGCTCATCCAACGCCACGGTCGTATCGGTCACCAGTACATGAGGACCGTCGACAGGCTGACTAACAATCGCTCCAGTCGCGCCCGATGCAAAGGCCTGCTCCACATGGAGATGACCATCGCTATGCTCGCCCTTCAGAGCAACAAACAGGTCGCCCGGGCCAATTTCGCGCGAGTCAAAGGCGACGCCATTCACCGTAAAATCAATATTTGCCGTCCCTGCAGTCGCCTTCGCTATCGCGTCTGATGTCCACAATATTGTCACAGCACTTGCGCTCCGGCACATTCTCGCGCCACTTCTACATCGTCAAACGGAATGGTTCGATCGCCGATAATCTGCCCCTGTTCATGGCCTTTTCCGGCAAGCAGAACAATGTCTTCTGCGTCAGCCATTGCAAGCGCCTTCGCAATTGCTACCCGCCGGTCGGACATGTCTTCTGCTCCTCCAGCTCCTGCGAGGATTTCAGCACGGATAGAAGCGGGATCTTCGCTCCTCGGATTGTCGTCTGTGACAATGACATGGTCGGACATTTCGGTGGCTATCCTGCCCATTTCAGGCCGCTTGCCCCGGTCTCGGTCGCCGCCGGCACCAAATACCGTGATCAACCGGCCGTTCACATGAGGCCGCAACGCTTCGATCGCAGCGCGCAGAGCGTCCGGCGTATGCGCATAGTCAACATAGACAGGGGCACCTGCGCGAGTGATGACCGCGCGCTCCATCCGGCCACGCACCGGCTGCACCCGCTGCATATGATCAAATATACTGCCCAGCCGGCCACCGGTCGCCAGCACAATCGCCGCCGCACACAGAATATTTGCGGCCTGATAGGCACCGATTAGCGGTAGCGAAATGCGATGGGTATTACCTTGCGCCTTGACCATCAGAACCTGACCCAAATGGGTCGGCGTTTGCGACACCAGTCGCAGCGTCGATCCCTTTTCTCCGACCGTCAGCAGCTTGAGTCCACGATCAGTCGCACGCTTGATTGCCATGTCCGACCAGGGATCATCATCGGCCCAGATGACGGCAGTGCCATCAGAAGCGACGACTTCGTCGAACAACCGCATCTTGGCTTCGAAATAGCTTTCCATATCGCCATGATAGTCAAGATGGTCACGGCTCAGGTTGGTAAAGGCGGCGACCTGAACCGGCAGACCTTCGGTACGATATTGTGACAATCCATGGCTCGACGCTTCAAAAATCGCGTGACTGACTCCTTCCCGTGCAAGGCCGGACATGTTGGACAGGAAGGTTACAATATCGGGCGTGGTCAAACCTGTCTTGACCTGATCATCGGCGGTTGTGACGCCGAGCGTCCCAATCGATGCGCTGTTATGACCATCCATCCGCCATAACTGACGGGTGAGCTCAGCGGTCGATGTCTTGCCATTCGTGCCGGTGACAGCGGCAACGTAGGTCGGTGTCGGTGTAAAATAGCGCGCTGCCATCTGGGCAAACAGGCGCCGTGGTTCTTCATCGACGACATGCACGACACCTTTGACCTCGGCCTCCGGACGCGCGACCACAGCAATTGCACCGGCTTCGATGGCTGCCTCGATAAAATCTTCACCGTTAAATTTCTCGCCCCGAAAAGCGCCGAAAATATTGCCCTGGGCAATCTTGCGGTGGTCAATGGCAAAGCCGGTAACGGCCTGTTGACCGGCCTCCCGGTTCACACCTGGGACCAAATTATTCAGCAGCATGGCTTTGCTCATCGGATGTATCTTTTGGTTTCCAGAGCAGCGGCGTCAGTTCAGACACGTCAACATCGCGATGTTCATCGGGAATAACGCCAAGCATGGGCCCCACACGCTGCACGACCTTTCGTACAATAGGCGCAGTAGTCCACCCGGCCGTTCGCTGAAAGGATGTTTCCGCCGTTCCCTTCGGTTCATCAAGCATGGTAATGACAACATAGCGCGGGTTATCCATCGGAAAGGCCGCAGCAAAGGTCGAAACCAGCGATGTTTTATTATAGCCGCCCGCTGCCGGTTTTTCTGCCGACCCGGTTTTGCCGCCAATCCGAAATCCCGGTGCATCGGCCTTGCGACCGGTGCCGTCCGAGACAATCATCCGCAACAATTGCCGCATTCGGGCGCTGGTTGCAGCCTTGAATACTCGGCGCCCCTTGGCTTCCTCGCCCGGCTTCACCTTCAACAACGTCGCAGGCCGCCAGATTCCACCATTAACCAGCGCGGCATAGGCACTGGCGAGATGGAGCGGCGTGACTGCGATGCCGTGGCCATAAGCCACCGTCATATTAGTAACCCGTCCCCAGCTTGGTGGCCATATAGGGTGGCCTTTTTCGGCCAGTTCAATATGCGGACGTTCATCAAAGCCCAGCCGGCGGAACATATTTTCCATGGCTTCCTTGCCAAGATTATCGGCAATTCGAGCGGTGACGATATTGGAACTGTGCACCAGCGTCTCGGGTACATTCAGGTAGCGGCCCTGGCTATGATCGTCCTTGATTGTAAAACCAGCAACCTTGATCGGTTCCATTGCGTTGTATCGCACGGCAAGGTCGGTAACGGTACCGGCATCAAGGGCGGCGGCAATGGTCAGCGGCTTAAACGTCGAACCCAGTTCAAACACGCTCTGGGTTACTTCATTATTCTGATGCTTCATCGACGCGCGGCGGATTTTGTTCGGGTCGAACACAGGCAGCGATGCCAGCGCCATCACTTCGCCGGTCTCGACATCCAATATGATACCCGCAGCACCGCGCGCCTCGGTAATGTTCATCGCATCCTGCAGCTCGCTTTCCAACGCAGCCTGCACCCGGCTGTCGACCGACAACACCGCAGGAGAGCCGCGCAGATTCTTATCAGTAAGACGCCCGTTGAGCGCCCGCTCCATGCCCATCACGCCCTTCCCATCAGCATCGACATATCCAAGTACATGCGCAGCCAGATTACGCTGGGGATAGAGACGTTCATTCTCGCGCGGAAACTCGATTCCGATTTCACCCAGCGCATGAACCTGCTTGACCTGCTCGGGCAGTGCGCGACGACGAAGATAGGTGGGACGGGGACTGTTAAGCTTCTCAAGGAATTTTGCCGCGCTCGTGTCGGGAAAAATCAACGCAAGCTGTCGCGCCAAAGCCTCTTTGTCGCTCAACAACCGGGCCGGGACCACACGAATAGCATAGCCCCGCATCGTCCGTGCCAGGGCCACGCCGTTACGATCGACAATATCCCCGCGCGGCGGAATGAAGGCACTGCTTGACGCCCGATAGGGTGTTGCATCTTCCAGAATCGTGAGGCTGGCCAGTCGCCCGACAATAATCGTGAATGCTGCAAGAAATACCAGTAACAATATCATCAGGCGGAAATGCGCGCTTGCCGTAATTTCCTTGGCTCTTCCTGAAAATTGCACCTTCTTGCTGTTGGCGAGAAGCGTCGTCATTCGGTCATGCCGGCGATTTGTTCGGCAATCGCTTTCCGACCAAGATCACGGACGAGACCGTCATCGAGCAGCTTGTCTTCGATATGCGCCACTCTGGTTGTGCGATTCTGTGCGATAGTCGGGCCTTTTTCCAGATTGGAGGCCATTGCCATGGGGACTAATTTTTGATCGCGACCAATCGCACTGCCATCGGGATTTCTATCCTGGGCTTTGGCCGTACCGAAAACCGAGCCGATAATTCCCGCCGGCTTGATTCCCTCCATTGAACTTATCACCGCAACTTGTACCGGCTTGCGCAAATCCTTGCCACCAAGATTTGCGAGCGCTCTCTCGCCATCCAGATATTGTGAAGCCCGCGGCGAAGCATAACCAAATTCCAGCTTGTTCCACTCTTCCAGCTGACGCAGGTTGGCGCGCGCGCTGAATTCTGTTTCCAGATAGCGGATTTCCTTTTTGACCTCGACAATCTTGTTATCTGTCCGCGCAAGATCGCCGCGCAGAGTAGCGACACTGAGCGATAACGGATAAAGCAAAATCGCCACCAGAAAAACCAGGGCAATCCATCCCATTCCTTCGAGACGCTTTACGGCGAGTTTCATTGCTCTCTCCCACTGGCAGCGGGTGCATCTGTGCGCACCGCCGATCTAAGGGTGGCGGAGCGGGCTCGGGGATTAAGAGCCTGCTCCGCCCCGGCCGGACGCACCGCTTTGGCTGGTTTATGAAAGGTGGGTGCCGGCCGTGTTTGATTATTAACTTGAGGGAGATGACGAGATCCGGCGGACTTCTGCCCGCTGCGGTCCCGCAGGAAATTCTTGACGATACGATCTTCCAGACTGTGGAATGTCACCACCGCCAGACGGCCACCGGGCTGCAACAGTTTTTCCGCTGCAACCAGGCCATCTTCGAGTTCGCCCAGCTCGCGATTGATATGAATGCGTATCGCCTGGAAGGTCCGGGTCGCCGGGTCCTTTTTGTCACCCGCACGAAAGCCGAGCGCTTTTCTGACCACTTGCGCCAGCTCGGATGTCCGGGTCAGTGGCCGCGCTGCGACAATTGCCTTGGCGATCCGCCGCGACCGGCGTTCTTCACCATAGCGATAGATGACATCGGCAATCGCTTCTTCATCCGCTTCGTTGAGAAAATCAGCAGCGCTCTCGCCATCACGAGCCATCCGCATATCGAGAGGACCGTCTTTCTGAAATGAAAATCCGCGGTCGGCCTGATCCAGCTGCATCGATGACACGCCGATGTCGAGCGTGACGCCGTCAACATCTTCTTCCACCAGAATATCCGCCATTTCGGAATAACGAGCGTGGTGCAACTTCAGCTTGCCATCGGACTGCTCAACCAATGCCTGTCCACTCGCGATTGCATCGGGATCCTGATCAAAGGCATGCACCGTCGCACCCGCATCCAGCATTGCGGTGCTGTAGCCGCCGGCACCAAATGTACCATCGACATGCGTTTCACCGGGGGTAATGGCAAGCGCATCGATCACTTCATCGAGCAGGACGGGAACATGGGGGGCGGTTGCGGCAGAGATCATTTCTGCTTCCCTCCGCCTTTCTGGCCCGCTTCTTTCAGATGATGCTCCACCAGACGCCGGTCGACCGGAACATCATCTGTCGTGTCGAGCAATGTTTGGGGATTCCAGAGACAAAAGGTTGTACCGATACCGTGAAACAGGACGTTGCCGTCGAGCTGGCCAATCTCCCTCAACTGCGGAGGAAGAATGAAACGGCCGCTGGCGTCGAAGCTGAGATCCTGCAGCGAAGAGAATCTCCGGGCGCCAGCAGCATCCTTGTCAAACGAGTCCCCCCGCGCAATCGCCGCTTCCCACTGTTTTTCAATTTCGGCGAGCATGTCGGCTTTGCGGCTGAGACCGAAACCGACCAGGCAATCCCATTTTTCATGCGTGCCCAGACAAAGCGTCCGACCATCGCTGCTCTCGACCAGGTTTTTGCGCAGGAAAGCTGGCACCGACAGACGGCCTTTGTCGTCTATCGCTGATAATGCAGATCCTGAATATGCATAAGCACCTGACACAGCCGCAATCCCTCAATCGAAGCGGAGCAATAGTCTTCCCGCTTCGAAAGCGCGCTTTTCAGCGCCCTCCCGAAAATAGAATCCCGGACAGGAAGAATACCCCGATAACAAATCAGGGTTATCAGGGGACAGCCGGGGATGAAAGGGGATTTTACGGGATTTTATGGGTATTAATATATAAATCGTTGAAATATATCGATTTTAATTTAGAGACTCCTTTCTCCCCCGCCAAAACTTTCAGACCTAATGTCCGAAAATGTAAAAACACCGTCATTCCTTGCTGGCTTCGGAGTTGAAATGGTTGCGCACAAGCGAGTCGACAAACCGGCTGGCGGCGCTTTTATGCGGAGCAAGCCGACTATCTTCAGGCCAGGAGCGCGCATTCAGGAAATCTGCATCTGCCACGAGAGACGCCCTCCCCTTGTTGATCAAACATCGGGCAATAGCACCAGCCATGCTCAGTTCGCAGCGCACGTCGGAACTCTTCGTCGCCTCCGCCCGTTCAAAGGCGCCAACGCCGCGAGTGACGACGGAATAATCTTCAAACTGCAGTTCGACGTCTCCTGCGCCGGCTCCGCCTCGGGCGACCAGTTCCAACCCCCAGTGATCTAGCAACGGCGACAATAAACCGGTGGTCAGCGGCCTCCGTGGATCACCCAGAGGCAATGACGATGGCCAGACCAGTTCCGGATCCGTAAAAATGATGACATAGCCGCCCGCGCGGACCCAGGCGTCGAGGTCTGTCAGATCGGCAGGGTCCATCGCGCGCGGCTGCGCGAGAATGACAATATCCGGATCATCCTGTGCAAGATTTTCCAGACTGTCGACCGCCGATATCTCATATCGACCTTGCCAATATCGATAGATGGGAGCGGGCTCCGAACGGCCAGACAAGATGGAATCCATCGATGCACCCTCACCCCAGACCAGCGGCAGGCTGGTCATCAATTGGATGCGGGGCCTGGTTTGTCTGGGTTCGGGCGGCGAGTCAGCGGGACTACATTGTGCAAGAGCCGCGAGTGCCAACAAGGCCGATGGAGCGGTCCGCCAGAAACCCGGCAACTATCGTCGCTCCCGATCCATTGGCGCATCCAGATTCGGGTCAGGCTTCAGGTCGGGAACGGTCTGACCGGGGAGATTTGCTGACGGCTTTTGGACTTCTGCCTGCCCCGCTCCCGATGCCGGTGCCGGGGTAATCCCCAATTCGGCCAGCGGCTCGGCGGGTTTTTCTTCGCTGCCAGCAGCGATCGGAGGCACGCCACCCTTTGCTTCGCCCTGCATTTCCTCGATCACGGTCTGCTCGTGACTGGCCCGCTGGATGACAAAATTGGCGATACTGACCAGCAAAAGCACCGCGGCCAGACCAACCACCCCCACCTGGATACGCTGCATCGTATCCTGACGACCCCGATCCTGTTGCCCCAGCTTATCCATCATTATCCAGCCACGGGAAGACCGGCAGCCCTTTTTCTTTCAGCCAGGCGGCGTTGTAGAGCGAGGAGAGATAGCGAAAACCGGTGTCACACAGGATCGTCGCAATCTGGCTTCCCGGCCCCAGTTCTTTGCCCAGTGCGATGGCACCCGCTACATTGATGCCCGATGACAGGCCGAGACACAGACCTTCTTCCATTAGCAGCCGTTCAACCCAGGCCAGACCTTCCTCATCGGAGATGCGATATTGCCGGTCGACCGGTGCATCTTCGAGATTGCCGGTAATCCGGCCCTGGCCGATACCTTCAGCAACGCTATTGCCTTCGGATTTGAGTTCTCCATGTGCATAAAATTCATATAGGGCCGCACCATGCGGGTCGGACAGAGCGATCGTCACATTCTCGTCTTTCGCCTTGAGCCCCATGCCGACGCCAGCGAGCGTCCCGCCGGTGCCGACGGCGCAGGTGAAACCGTCAATCTTGCCATCCATCTGGTCCCAGATTTCTTCCGCCGTGGTCTCGATATGGGCGCGGCGGTTGGCGACATTGTCAAACTGGTTGGCCCAGACGGCGCCTTCGGTTTCTTCCGCAATCCGGCGCGATTGATGGACAAAATGGCACTGACTGGAATAAGGCGCAGCTGGCACCGTGATCAACTCTGCACCAAGTGCGCGCAACGTATCCATTTTCTCCCGGCTCTGGGTTTCCGGCATTACAATAGTCGATTTATAGCCCTTGGCATTGGCGACCAGCGCGATACCGATGCCGGTATTGCCCGCAGTCCCCTCAACAATTCGTCCACCGGGCTTCAGCAGGCCGCGCTCTTCGGCATCCTGAATGATGAACAGAGCGGCCCGGTCTTTCACCGAAGCGCCGGGATTGGCAAATTCGCACTTGCCATAGATATCGCAACCGGCGACTTCGCTCGGGCCCGCAAGGCGGACGAGCGGGGTGTTGCCGATCAGGGCGAGGCTATTTGGTGTGATGATCATGACTGTTTAATAGTCGCTGGCAGCGGGCGCGGCAAGAAGGGATGAATTTCCTGCCGCATAGCCAAGCTTTCCCGTCTGTTCAGGAAAGATCAAATTTCTCGGGGACGATCTTGGACAGTATTTTGGCGCAGCCTGCATTGTTGCGCTGGAAGCAGTCATGCGCTCTCATCGCTTCATAATGGGCGACCAAGGCTGGCCACCGTGATGCATCGGGCAGGCCCGCGAGCATATCGGTCTGGGCGATCTGGCTGGCAACCGCGATGTCGGCAATCGTGAGCGTGTCGCCAACAAAATAGGATCCGCCATCAAGATATTGCTCGAGATAATCCCACAGCGGTGGCAACTTCTCGCTCCAGGTTTTGCGCGCCGTCTCTAGATCGGGCGCCTGGCGCTGGAACAGGTTGAAGACAATCGGCCGGAACAGCCCCATGCCGCCAGCCATCGCCATGCCGGTGTCGGCATATTCCTCCAGCCAAAGCGCCCGTCCATGGTCAAATGCATCGGCGGGATAGACGGCCGGTTCCGGCTGCCGCTTTTCCAGATAGCCGCAAATCGCAGAGCTGTCGGTGATCGTCCCGGCGGGGCCGTCCTCGGCAATCTCCCTGTCACGCAGCGAAGGAATGCGGCCAAGCGGGCTGATTTCCTTATACCAGTCCGGCATGCCCATGACATTGATGTCTTCGCAATCATAGTCGAGCCCCTTGAGCGCCATCACCGCCTCCACCTTGCGCTGGAAAGGGGATAAAGGTGAGCCGTAGAGGATATAAGGGGCGGCCATAAGGATGTTTCTCCGGTTGTTTGGGAGCGTCATGCCGGAATGACGAAAGATTGAAAACCCTTCTCCCTCAAGGGTGAAGAACTTTATCGCACGAAGCCGTGAAGCCGCGAGGGATTGGTAAAATCCTTCAGGCCAGATCACCCATATTCAATTCCAACCGCATCTGCTGCCTGCTTCGCCAACGCCCGCGCCGCATCTGTATCCGCTCCCGTCGCCAGCGCCACAGCCATACGCCGGTATGGTCTCGTCACCGGCTTGCCGAAAATCCGCACATCCGTTTCCGCGCCTTCGCTGCCCAATGCCAGAGCATCTCCGACGCCGGTAAATTCAAACTGCTCGCTGTCGCGATCCGCCAATATCACCGCGCTGGCGCTGGCCGGTGCGGTCAGCGCGATATGCGGGATGGGCAGCCCCATGATCGCGCGGGCGTGCAGGTCAAATTCGCTCAGATTTTGACCGATCAGGGTCACCATGCCGGTATCATGCGGACGCGGACTTAGTTCAGAGAAGATCACTTCGCCTTGTTTAATGACGAAAAACTCGACCCCGAACAGGCCCCAGCCCTTGCCCTTACCGCCGAGATTTTCGACCACCTTGCAGGCCATGTCCTGAGCTGTGGCGAGCGCCGCATCGGTCATTGCCGCCGGTTGCCAGCTTTCCTGATAGTCGCCCCGTTCTTGCCTATGGCCGATCGGCGGGCAGAACAGCACACCGTCGCGGGTGCGGACCGTCAGCAGAGTGATCTCATAATCGAAATCGATGAACTGCTCAACAATCACCCGCGCGCGGTCGCCGCGCATATTGGCGACGGCATAGGTCCACGCCTCTTCCAGCTGGTCGGCGCTGTCGACCTTGCTCTGCCCCTTGCCCGAAGAGGACATAACCGGCTTGATCACCAGCGGCAGGCCGATATCCTCCGCCGCGCTGGCGACTTCAGCAAAGCTTTCGGCATAATGATAGCGCGAGGTCGTCAGGCCGAGTTCCTTTGCAGCGACATCGCGGATCGCGTCGCGGTTCATGGTCAGCTGGGTCGCGCGGGCGGACGGCACGATATGGAAGCCCTCAGCCTCCAGCTCGGCGAGTATCTCGGTACGGATCGCCTCGACCTCGGGGACAATCAAGTCTGGCTGATGCTTCTCGACGGTGGCGCGCAATTGCTCGCCGTCGAGCATCGAGAAAATTTCACGGTCATCCGCAACCTGCATGGCAGGCGCATCATCATAAGCGTCGCAGGCGATGACATAGGCCCCGAGCCGCTTGGCAGAAATGGTAAATTCACGGCCCAGTTCGCCGGAACCAAGGAGGAGAATTTTTTTGGTGTAGGTCATGATGATCAGCCATAGCCAAACAAGAGGACTCGGTCATCCTGAAATAGCCCCGTCATCCTGAATCAGGGTCAGGATGATGAACTGGACTAAATATCCTTTTCTTCGTTCCTGCCCACCATGCGCCCGCTCCCCTATTTCGTCGATCTACAGCGAAATCCACTCGGGCTGGCGACAGGGCGTAAATTAATAATTGATATATTATATCATAACCCCTATTTGAGTCACTCTCCCGTTCCCCAGCCCGAAAGAGAAATTTGTGTCGCACAGAAAATTCCTGATTTCCGCAGCAATATTTGCACTTCCGATCACCCCGGCGCTCGCCCAGCAAAGCGAGAACCCTCCCCCACGCGAGAGCGGACTGTCGGATGATTTTCACGATGACGACATGATTGTCGTCACCGCCCCCTATGTCGACCAGCTCGATCTCCTGGCCGGAACTTCGGCGCTGTCGGGCGACGATCTGACGGAAGACCTACGCGGCCAGATCGGCGATAGCCTGACCAGTCTGCCCGGCGTATCCTCGACATCCTTCTCACCCGGATCATCGCGGCCTGTCCTGCGCGGATTCCAGGGACCGCGGGTGCGTGTCCTGACCGACGGCATCGGCTCACTGGATGCATCCAATACCTCGGTCGATCACGCGGTTACGATTGATCCCCTGACTGCCCAGCGCGTCGAAATATTACGCGGCCCCGCCGTGCTGCTATTTGGCGGTGATGCGATTGGCGGCGCGGTCAATGTCATCGACAAGCGTATTCCCCGCGATATTCCCGATGATGACTTGCACATAGATGCCGTCGGCGGCTACGGCAGCGCCGCTGACGACTGGAGCGCCGCCGGATCGGTCGATGTCCCGCTGACGTCCAAACTCGTGATCCATGCGGACGGCAGCTTCCGCGACACCAGTGACCTGCGCGTTCCGGGATATGTCCTGTCACCTGCCTTGCGCACGGAGCTACTGGATGATGCAGCAGAGGAAACGAGCGAAGGCCATCTCGACGAAGCAGCCGAACTGACAGAAGCCGCGAACCAGTCGGGTCGCGTTGCCAATACCGCCAGCCGGACAAAGACGGCCGGAACAGGGATTGCCTATATCGATGATGGCGGCAATCTTGGATTCTCGGTAAGCTATTATGATACCAACTATGGTGTTCCGGCACGGCCGGGTGCCGGTCATGCCCATGAAGATCCTGGCGGTGCTGGCGCAGAAGAAGAAGAAGAAGAAGAAGGCCCGGTGACCATCGGTCTCGAACAGGTCCGGGCGGACCTGCGCGGCGGCGTGAACATGGGCGGATTTTTCGAAGCGCTGAATTTCCGGGCCGGCTATTCGGATTATGAACATACCGAGTTTGAAGGCGATGAGATCGGCACGGTCTTCTCCGTGTCTGGAATCGAGGCGCGCGCCGAACTGGTGCAAGCCGATCATGATGGATGGCGCGGTGTATTGGGTACCCAGCTGCTTGTGCGCGACTTTAATGCGATCGGTGCGGAAGCCTTCGTGCCAAAGAACAGTGTCGAAAGCTGGGCGCTGTTCAGTGTGCAGGAAGTCGATCTCGGCTCGATCGAGCTGGAAGGCGCTTTGCGTTTCGACCAGACTACAATTTCGGCGAATGCCCTTAATTTCGACCGCAGCTTCAACGCCGTTTCCGGCGCCTTTGGTCTGGCCTATGCCCCCGATGACGCGGCGTTCAAGATCGGCGCGAATATCTCGCGATCCGAACGCGCACCATCGGCCGAGGAATTGCTCTCAAACGGCCCCCATATTGCGACCCAGGCTTTTGAAATCGGCAACCCCGATTTCACCACCGAGAAAAGCTGGGGCGGGGAGCTATATGCACGCTGGGAAAGTGACGCGGTCAAGGTGAGCGCGACGGCCTATGCGAATTTCTTCAACGATTATATTTTCGAAGCGGAAACAGGCGTCGAGGAAGATGGTCTGCCGATATTCCAGTATCTTCAGCGTGACGCGACCTATTACGGATTTGAAGCCTCCGCATCAGCCGTCGTCGGCCATGCTGGTGATTTTGACCTGATCGTCGATGGCGTGGCCGATTATGTGCGGGCCAAGATCGACGATGGCGGCGGCCCTGTCCCGCGCATCCCGCCATTGCGCCTGCTCGGTGGGGTCAAGGCACATAGCGACAATCTCGACCTGCGCGCCGAGCTGGAATGGTCGGACAGTCAGAACAAGGTCGCGGCCTTTGAAACTCCGACCGACAGCTTCACGATGGTCAATGCATCGGCGGCATGGCGCCCGTTCGGCAAGGACGGCGGGGTTACGCTGCTTGCCTCTGCCAATAATATTTTCGACGTCTCGGCTCGTCGTCATGCGTCGTTCACTAAAGACTATGTACCTTTGTCCGGTCGTGATATTCGCGTCAGTGCAAAGTTCAGTTTTTAGGATATTTTGAGATGCAGAAATTTACCGCAGCAATCATGATTTCATCCATGCTCCTGCTCAGCGCCTGCGCCACCGTCAAAGGCGTTGGCCGGGATATTGAATCGGTCGGTGAAGCCGGCCAGGACGCGATTGATTGAAGCCATTGATCAGGGGCCTGTCACGCCTTTTGGCCAGACAGGCCCTCAATCGCTCTAATTTCAAGCCTAGCAACCCCCAATAGAAAATCAGGGCGCGATGATTTCGCGCTTTTTTCGATCGGTGAACCACATGATCACCAGCGAGACCTCATAGAGCAGGATTAGCGGAATACCGAGCATCAGCTGCGACACAACATCGGGGGGAGTCAGGATCGCGGCCAGCGCAAACGCACCAACGATCATGTAACGACGCAAGCCTTTTAGCTGCTGGCGGGAAACAATGCCTGCCCGGTTGAGCAGCAGCAACAGCACCGGGAGCTGGAAACACACCCCAAATGCCAGAATGAACTGCATGACCAGGGAGAGATAGTCACCCATCGCGGGCATGGCTTCTTGGGTCAGCCCACCAACCTGCCCTTCAAACCCCAGAAAAAACCGGAACGCAGTCGGCATGACGACGAAATAGGCGAGCGATGCGCCCGCTATGAACAACAGCGGCGTGGCAATGAGAAAGGGCAGAAATGCCTTTTTCTCGTTGCTATAAAGCCCTGGTGCGACAAAGGCCCAGAGCTGATTTGAAATGATCGGAAAGGCGAGAAAAAAGGCCGCGAACATCGCCACCTTGATCTCGACAAAAAAGGCCTCGTAAAGCTTGGTGTAGATAATCCTGCCTTCACCGGCAGGAAAGGCATCGGTGAGCGGCTGGACCAAAATACCAAAAATCTCGTCGGCAAAAAATATGCTGATGAGAAACGCGACGACCAGCGCCGCAACCGACCATAACAGCCGCTGACGCAGCTCGATTAGATGCTCGATCAGCGGTGCCTTGCTTTCGTCCAGATCCGGTTTGCTCTGGTCGTTCATGGCTTGGGATCAGCCTCGGGCGGCAAGTCGGGCCGGTCATCGACAATGTCAGGCACATCCGCGGCCGATCCGTCCAGCGGTTCCATTCTCGGCGCTTCTGCGACGCTGTCATCGGGAAGCACCGGATGCTCGCGCATGATCCGGTCATTTTCGGACGCCCATTTCTTCTCCATTTCCTGAAGCTCGGCTTCGCGAACCATGGCATCAAGCCCGGTACGGAAATTGGCCATCACACCGCGCGCCTTCGCCATCCACTTGCCGGCCGTTGCCAGCGCTCGGGGCAATTCCTTGGGGCCGATGACGACAGTAGCAATGATCGCGATAATCGCGATCTCGGAAATAGAAAGGTCAAACATGGTCTATGCGGCCTGAATAGTGAAGGCCAGCCCGATCAACCAGCCGTTTTGTCGATGGTCTTGCTGGTCTCTGCCGACACATCGTCGGTCTTGCTGTCAATCTTGGGGGTCGGTTTAGCTGCGCTCGCTTCCTCATCAGTGATGCCTTGCTTGAACGAACGGATGCCCTTGCCCACATCCCCCATCATTTCGGAAATCCGGCCGCGGCCGAACAGAATCAGAACCAGCGCCGCTACAATTAAAATCTGCCAAACACTCGGTTGCATGCGATATTCTCCTTATAAGCCCTATTTAAGCGCTTTCGATTTCGTTTTCCAGCAAAACACCATCATCATCTGCAATCTCTTGCGCCGCGGCTTCCTCCAATTCGTAGTCCGCCTGCGTTTCCGCTTCTGTTTCCAGTTCCATCTGCTCCATCGCAAAATCAACAGGGTCCAGCAATCCTGCGGCTTTCAGGTCGTCAATGCCAGGCAGGTCCTTACGGCTCTGCAAGCCGAAATGAGTCAGAAATTCCGCCGTGGTGGCATAAATTAGCGGTCGCCCCGGCACTTCGCGACGGCCCGCCGGACGTACCCATCCCGCTTCCATCAACACGTCGAGCGTACCTTTTGCCACCTGAACGCCCCTGATCGCCTCGATTTCCGCGCGACTGACCGGCTCGTGATAGGCGATAATGGCGAGCGTTTCCATGCCGGCCCGGCTGAGCTTGCGCAGTTCTGCCCGTTCGCGGCGCAACAGATGCGACAGATCATGAGCAGTCTGAAAATGCCATCGGTCTCCCGTTTTCACAAGGATGATCCCGCGATGCGCGTAATCGGCTTGCAACTCGGTCAATATCTGCCGAATGTCGAGTTCCTCCCCAACATAGGCCTTGATATCAGCAATGGTCATCGGTTTTTCCGATGCAAATAAAGTCGCCTCGATCGCGCGTTTGCCAATATCCGCCGTTTCGGGTTCCGGCCGGATCAGACTGATATCTTCTTGATCATGTTCATCCATTATTAGTCGCCTTGATTCTGAGCGGTGCAAAGCTCTCTTCCTGCTGCAATTGCAGCTTGCCCTGCCGGGCCAGTTCCAGTGTCGCGAGAAAACTTGAAGCCAGCGCCGATTTGCGAAGTTCCGGCGATGCACCGGGCGGCAGAAAATCTCTTATATCCATCCAGTCAATCGCTTCGCCCAGCATCAGCGACACCCTCGCGAGCGCGTCCTCCAGGGTCATCACCATGCGCTGCTTGACGACGTGAATTGCAGGGGCACTGCGCACCTTCACCCGGGAATAGGCGGCAATCAGGTCATAATATTCGGCCTGCCACTGCCGTTCCTTCACTATCCGCAAACCTTCCGGCGCACCACGCATGAAGATATCCCGCCCAATCCGGTCCCGCGCCAGCAGGCGTGAGCCTGATTCCCGCATCGCATTCAAACGTTCCAGCCGCATTTGCAGGCGGAGCGCCAGTTCTTCGGGGGACGGATCAATTTCCGGATCTTTGGGCAATAGCAGACCGGATTTCAAATATGTGAGCCAGGCCGCCATGACCAGATAATCGGCCGCCAGCTCCAGACGCAGCGTCTGGGCACTGGCGATATATTTGAGATATTCCTGGACCAGTTCGAGGATCGATATCTCGCGCAAATCGACTTTCTGATTGCGCGCCAGGGCAAGCAACAAATCCAGCGGCCCTTCCCAGCCGTCGATATTCAGGGTCAGCGCGCCCTCGTCCGAAACCACCGGTTCAGCAGGAAAAAAGAAACCTTCGTCTTTTGGCTCCTCGCTCATGTCACCGCAGCCAAGAGCTGATCACGCCGCTCCAGCAATCCAGCCAGTTCGTCTCCACAATCAGTATCCCTGGTATCGGCAATGGTCGCCATGGCCAGATCCAGTCGCTGCTGCGTTTTGTCTGACATCGGTGTCAGATGTTCAGCGATACCGATCATATCGTCCATCTTGGCCCAGCAGTTGAGAGCAATATCACAGCCAGCCTCCTGAGCCCGCCGAGCGCGTTCGGGAACGGTCCCGGAGAGCGCCTCCATATCGAGATCATCAGTGAACAGCAGACCGTCAAAGCCGATCCGATCGCGGATAATATCCTGAATGACGGTTTTCGACAGCGTTGAAGGCGCTTCTGTATCCCATGCAGTGAACAGCAAATGCCCGGTCATGCCCATCGGGGCCTTGTTCAGTGCCTGGAACGGGGCCAGATCGAGCTGCAGCTCTTCGTCGCTGGCCGTCACGGTTGGCAAAGCCTTGTGAGTGTCAACGCTGGTCCGGCCGTGACCGGGAAGATGCTTGACCACGCCGACCACACCGCCACGTTGCAAACCATCCAGAATGGCCCGGCCAAGCGCCGCCACCCGCATCGGTTCACTGCCGAGGGCGCGGTCGCCGATGACATTGTCGGCATCCGGTTGGCGGACATCAAGCAGCGGCAGGCAATCGACGGTAATTCCCACTTCGTTCAGGCTGACGGCAATCGCCTGCGCATTATAACGGGCTGCTTCGATCGCGGTGGCCGGTGCAATATCATAGAGTTTGTCGAACACCTCTCCCGCCGGGAATTTGGGCCAGACCGGTTCCTGCATCCGCGCAACACGACCACCTTCCTGATCAATCAATATTGCCAGATCGTCACGGCCATGGATCGCACGAAGTTCGTCGGTGAGCGTCCGCAACTGGGCCTTGCTCTCGATATTCCGGCCAAAGATAATATAGCCCGCAGGGTCGCTGTCGCGGAAAAACGACTTTTCGTCGGCATTTAGGCTCAGGCCCGCAATTCCAAAAACCGCCGGTGTCATGGCCATGCTAATGTCTTCTCACGCAACATGTCTTATATTCGCCCCGATTCAAGGCCGGGTAAAGGCGAAAGCGCCGTTATCCACAGCGCTTCAACCATCTATTGCTTCAAATCTAGCGAACGACGAGGCAACTTTCCCCAGCCGCCTTCAGATTATTACATATCTCCTGCGCTTCCTCACGGCTTGGCGCCACCGCATTCAGCCGGTAAATCGTGCCGCCATCGACGGTTCCTTGAAGAATCTTTTTCGGTAGCGAACCGATCGATTCAAAACGCCGCGCATAGCCCGCCCAGCTTCTGTCCGCGAGACTGGCTGAACTGAATGCACCAAGCTGGATCAGAGCAGATTCCGCATTTTCTGTGGCTGGCGCAACATCCGGTTTGCGGATCGGCGCTTCCCTTTCTACCGGATCGCCTAATTGAGCGGGCGTGTCCTTTCCTTCACTGGCCGCGAAGCTGGCATCGCCTTCGCCCTCAAACTGTTTTGCCTGGGGATCATCCGGGCGAACCTTATAGTCGCCTTCCTGCGCAGCAATCAGCTCGCCGGTTCCGTCCAGTCCGCCACCATCACGATTTTGCAACCAGTAAATGCCGCCGACAATCGCCGCGAGCAGTAGCAAACCAGCGCCGACGAACAGCGCCACCCGGACCGGGGAATATTCTCCGTCCTCGTCATAATCATCGGCTGATTCCAGCCAGGGCAAACGATCTTCGTCGTCCAGATCAAGACTGTCGCTGTTGGTATCTGACATTATACGCTCCGTAAGCCAAAAGGCTGATCACATCGATTCTGCCGCCTCGACCCCCATCAGGGCGAGACCATTCTTGATAGTCTGCCCGATATTCTTGGCTAAGAAAAGCCTCGCCGATGTCATTTCCGGGTCATTAACCATTATGATCCGCTTCTCAGGCCGATCATTGCCGAGATTATAAAAGCCGTGAAAAGCGGCTGCGAGATCGTTCAGATAGAATGCGACTCGGTGCGGTTCACGCGACGCCGCTGCGGACTCGACAATACGCGGGAATTGCGCGGCCATCTTGATGAGGTCCATTTCCTCTTCGCCCAGCCGGTCGAGATAGTCGGCCGAGGGCGTAACCCCTTCATCAGCCGCCTTGCGCAAGGTCGACTGAATCCGGGCATGGGCATATTGCACATAGAAAACCGGATTGTCGCGCGAGGCTTCCATGACTTTGGCAAAGTCAAAGTCCATCTGGGCATCGGCCTTGCGTGTCAGCATGGTGAAACGAACGGCGTCCTTGCCGACTTCCTCGACCATATCGGCAATGGTGACAAAATTGCCAGACCGTTTGGACATTTTTTCCGGTTCGCCGTTGCGCAGCAGGCGCACCATCTGGACCAGCTTCACATCAAATTTGGTCTTGCCGCCGGTCAGCGCCGCGACCGCCGCCTTGATCCGCTTGACCGTGCCGCTGTGATCGGCGCCCCAGATATCGATCAGTTCATCTGCCGATTGCGCCTTTTGAAAATGATAGGCCAGATCGCCGCCAAAATAGGTCCAGCGACCGTCGGATTTCTTGATCGGGCGATCCTGGTCATCACCAAATTGCGTGGAACGGAACAGCGGCAGCTCGACCGCTTCCCAATCGTCGATCACCTTGCCCTTGGGCTGCTCCAGCACCCCGTCATAAACCAGATCACGGGAGCGCAACTCCGCTTCGGCGGCATCCGCCTTGCCCGCTTCGTGCAGTTCGGCTTCGGAAGAGAAGACATCATGCCGGATGCCAAGCAGAGCCAGATCCGAACGGATCATGTCCATCATCTTCGCGACCGCCGCCTTGCGGAAAACAAGCAGCCATTCGGATTCCGGCGCACCCTTGTATTTGTCACCAAATTCTGCGGCCAAAGCTTCGCCAACGGGTTTCAGATAGTCCCCTGGATAGAGCCCTTCGGGGATTGTTCCGATATCATCGCCCAGCGCTTCCAGATAGCGCAAATGGGCCGAACGGGCGAGCGTGTCGACCTGCGATCCCGCATCATTGACATAATATTCGCGGATCACCTTGTAGCCGGCCGCCTCAAGCAAATCGGCCAGGGCGTCGCCGACAACGGCACCACGGCAATGGCCCATGTGCATCGGTCCGGTCGGATTGGCGGATACATATTCGATGTTGACGGTGACACCCTTGCCCTTGTCGGAACGGCCATATTCTGGCCCCCGCCTGTTGATATCAAGCAGCTCACCCCGTAGCACCGATGCTGTCACGCGCAGATTGATAAACCCCGGGCCGGCAATCTCGACCGATTGCACATCCTGCAGCGCGCTAAGCTTTTCCGCGATTTTCTCTGCCAGATCGCGCGGCTTGGTGCCCGCCGCCTTTGACAGCACCATCGCCGCATTGGTCGACAGGTCACCGTGCGATGGATCGCGGGGCGGCTCTAGCGTGACATTCGAACGATCGATTCCGGCCGGAAGAACTTCCGCTTCGGTCAATTCATCCAATATAGCATCAATATGCTTTTGAAAAATGTGGAACAGCATGATTGGTTCAATTCGTCATAGGAACAGGGGCCCGACTTGATCAGGCGCGGTTAGTTTTCAATTCGGGCGACCCTATCGGGTTGCGTTATATTGTAACTGTGCCTGGCTCAGTTGAAAACCGATAAGCAGTTCGAACGAAGACCGCGCGACAGCTGCACGAACGGTTGGATCGGCCAGCGGGTCGAGGGCTGCATCGGGATCGCCAGGCTTACGCTTGCGGGTCAGGCGCTCCACCACATCATCTGGCAAGCGGGCCGCGTTCGCGTCAATATAGGCACCAGCCTTGCCCGAAGCCGTTGCCCGATATTGACCGTCGGCAAATTGCAGCGTGACATTTTTAACCCGCTTGGCGACCACCGCCGTGCCGCCTTGCACAACCGTTGAAAAATAAGGGATGGTGACCGTACGAGCACCCGTTGGACGGGTACGCGTGGCGTAAATGTCGAACGTGGCTTCAGAGTATATCCGCGCGCCTTCGCTGTTGCAGGTAGAGCGAACATTGGTGATATTCGCGACAATATCGATGGCGCTGGCATTTGTGCTACCGACGGGATCAAAGATGGTGATATCACCGGTATGATCCGGTACCGCAACGGCGGGACAGCCGGTCCGGGTGACAGAAACGCCCACGCCTGAACTGACATCGAGCGCGCCTTCTTTTGCACATCCGCTAACAGCCAAAACAGTGACCGCCGCCAAAATAACTTTTTTCAACCGGCCATTCGTCATCATTCTCAATCCTTGCCTTTGATCACGGGCAACACACATAGGCTCCATGCGCATCGATAAAAATTTCGCAACCCTTATCTGTGCCTTTAATGCGGTGCAACCGTCCATAAGATGAACAGACGGGCTTTTCGCCGGTCCAGTTATTCCCTAAGGGCATGAACATGATTCATTCAGATAAGCAAAAACGGCAGATTGACTTGCTTGTAGCAGCGCCTCGCGGATTTTGCGCTGGCGTCGACCGGGCGATAAAAATCGTCGAACTGGCGATCAAAAAATATGGCGCACCGGTCTATGTGCGGCACGAAATCGTCCACAACCGCTATGTCGTGGATGAATTGAAGAAACTCGGCGCAATATTTGTCGAAGAACTGGACGAGGTACCCGACGGTGTCCCGGTAGTATTTTCGGCTCATGGCGTTCCCAAAGCTGTCCCGCATAAAGCGGAAGAGCGCGGACTGGAATATCTTGATGCGACCTGCCCGCTCGTATCCAAAGTACATCGTCAGGCGGAACGACAAACGCAAGCCGGGCGGCATATCATCTTCGTCGGCCACGCCAATCATCCAGAGGTAATTGGTACATTCGGACAGGTCGAAAATGGCCGTATGACTTTGGTGGAAACACTGGCCGATGTGCACGCGCTCAAACCGGAAGATCCCGAAGCGCTGGCGTTTCTGACCCAGACGACCTTGTCGGTCGATGATACGCGCGCCATTGTCGATGCGCTGCAGGCGCGTTTTCCCAATATTGTCGGGCCAAAAGGCGAAGATATTTGCTACGCCACTTCCAATCGGCAGGATGCCGTGAAAAAAATAGCGGAAATCTGCCAACTGGTTCTGGTCATAGGCGCACCGAATAGCTCCAATAGCCTGCGTCTGGTCGAGGTCGCCGAACGCGGAGGCGCGACAGCCAAGCTGATCCAGCGCGCCGATGAAATTGATCTGGACTGGCTGGAAGGTGTCAACACGCTGGGATTGACCGCTGGAGCCTCGGCACCGGAAATTTTGGTACGCGAAGTCGCGGACCTGCTCGCAGAGCATTTCGACATAAGAGAGAAAAAGGTCAAGACCGCCGACGAAAGCATGGTCTTCAAACTTCCGCGCGGTTTAGAAGCAGCCTGATGGCCGTCTATACGAAGGTCAGCGCAGAGGAAATCGGTCAGTTCCTCACCCGCTTCGATGTCGGCACTCTCGTGTCCGCGAAAGGCATTGCCGAAGGTGTCGAAAATAGCAATTATCTGCTGGAAACGACGCTGGGCAAATATATTCTGACCCTTTATGAAAAGCGCGTCGACCCGGCCGACCTGCCGTTTTTTATCGCTTTGCTCGATCATTTGTCAGAGCGTGGCTGTCTGGTGCCACCGATGATTGCCGACCGGGACGGTCAGAAAATTCACTCGCTATGCGGCCGCAGCGCCTGTCTGATTACCTTTCTGCCCGGCGTCTCGGTGAGCAGTCCAACAGCTGCCCAGGCCCAGGCTACGGGACAGGCGCTGGGCACGATGCATGACGCGCTGACGAATTTTGATCAGGAACGCCAAAACAGCATGGACCATGACGGCTGGCGGACGCTGGCGGAACAATGTGGTCCGGAGCAGCTCGACAGGATTGCTCCCGGGCTGGCGAAGTCGGTTGCTCAAGAGCTTGACCAACTGGATGAGCACTGGCCTCATGATCTGGCTCGATCAGCCATTCATGCGGATTTATTTCCCGACAACGTCCTGATGCTTGATGACCGGGTGACCGGCCTGATCGACTTTTATTTCTCTTGCACCGACATCCGCGCCTATGATTTGGCCGTGACCCACGCAGCCTGGTGCTTTTCCGAAGATGGCACAGAGTTTTACGATGACATTTCGCACGCATTGATCGCTGGCTATGAATCAACCTTCCCGCTCAGCGATGCGGAACGTGACGCGCTTCCCTTATTGGCGCGCGGCGCGGCGCTGCGCTTTCTGCTGACCCGGGCTTATGACTGGATCAATACTCCGGCCGATGCGATGGTCACGCGCAAAGACCCCCAGGCCTTTCTCCACCGTCTGCGACATTATCAGACTCACCCGGATATTTTCACTTCATGACTCAATTACAAACCGTAGAAATCGCAACCGATGGCGCGTGCAAGGGCAATCCCGGTCCGGGGGGCTGGGGCGCGTTGATTCGCTTCGGTGATAAGGAAAAAGAGATTTCCGGAGGCGAACCGGAAACGACCAACAACCGTATGGAACTGCGCGCGGCTATCGAGGCGCTCAACAGCCTGAAGCGGCCATGTCGGGTACAGCTGTCGATCGACAGCAAATATGTGAAAGACGGTATCACCAAATGGATTTTCGGCTGGCAGAAGAACGGTTGGCGGACCGCCGCCCGAAAGCCGGTCAAGAACGCCGATCTCTGGCAAGACCTGTTAAAGGCCGTCGACCGCCATCAGATCGAATGGCAGTGGGTCAAGGGCCATGCCGGGGACGCCGACAATGAGCGCGCCGATCAATTGGCGAGCGACGCTGCGATCAACGCCGCCCGCAATCTTAATAGTTACTAGCTATTATCTTCAATTTCGGCAGCCGGTCCGTTTTTCAGGATCGAGCTGATCGCATTTTTTGCACTGGCCTTGCTGGAATAGCCTTCGGTCGAGAAAATGACTTCGCTATTATATTTGAAGCGAACCCGGAATTCGCCCTTCTTGTCTTTCCAAATCTCAAATTTATGTGCCATTTTGATGCTCTCCTGCTGTTGGATGTGAGCGACAATAAGCCATAAGACTGCCAGTGCAATGATCCTGTTGTAAAACGATGTTTCCTAAGAAAAACGCGAAGCCTTATAGAGGTCGGCATCGATCGCATGCAGGCTGTCATCGAGCGGCTGTTTCAGCAATAAGGAACGGGCCAGTTTTGCAGCAGCAGGGGCGGTCTGGATACCGAAACCGCCCTGCCCTGCGAACCAGAAAAATCCGTCAGCGGCAAAATCAAATCCTATGACGGGCAAACGGTCCGGCGCGAAACTTCGCAAGCCAGCCCATTTCCGGCTAACCCGCTTGACCTCTACATCCATGACTTTTTCAAACCGATCGATCGCGATCGCCACGCTCAGCTCATCCGGCGCGACGTCCGCCGGCTCGGATGGTATTTCATCATGCGGGCTGAGCCAATAGCTACCGCTCCCATCAGGCTTGAAATAAAAACTGCCATCCAGCCCGACAACGAGCGGCATGTCCGACGATGATGGCGGGTCGGTTTCAATCTGGACCATGTTGCGGATAAACGGCTGGATGCCGATCGGTTTCGCGCCCGCCAGCCGGGCAATGGTATCGGCCCAGGCCCCGGCTGCATTGACCAGCACCCCCGCATGATAAGTTTCTCCGCCAGCAATTAATGTCCAGGTCTGGTCCATTTTTTCAATCTGGGTCACCGGTGCCCGGCAAACCAATTCGACCTCCCTGCGCCTGGCGTCTTTGAGATAGGCCGCGTGGAGCGCTGCGACATCGATATCTCGGCAATCCGGTTCGTGGATCGCGTGTTTCCATATCGGCTTAAGACCAGGTGCAAGGGAAGCGGTTTGCTCCCATTCCCAGCGCTCCATCGCGAGACCACTGTCGGCAAAATCTGCCAGAAACTCATCCACCAGATTTTGTTCGCAATCCCGGGCAATGTTGACGGCGCCGCGCGGGCCGAGAAACCCTGATGGTGAAAATTCCCTTGGCGGATTGTCCAGAAATGCCCGCGAGGCGGAGGTCAGCGGCTGCACCAGCGGCCCACCATAGCTTTCCGTCCAGAAAGCAGCAGAACGACCGGTCGAATGGTAACCGGGATGGTCTTCGGCCTCGAGCAGCAGCACCGAGCGATCGGCACCGATTTCCGAAGCGATGCTGGCACCGGCTATCCCGGCACCGATTATAACGACATCAAATTGCTTCATTGTTTAGCTGCTTCCCGATCGAGAAACGCAAAACAGGCCGCGAGCGCAACGTTGCGCACAGCGTCAACTTCCCTGAAAATTTCATGAGCACATTCCGGACCGAATAGTTTCAGCTCGGCCCTGGGCATCAAATGCACCGCACGCTCGATTGTTGGATGATCAACCAGTTCGTCAGTTGACGCCGCCAGTATAAGGGTTGGAACATCCGTCTGCATCAATTTTTGCCGATTGCGCAGCAACCGTGTCGAGGCATAGGCTCGCTCAACCCAGCGCCAGCTTGCCGGACCCAATCGGACAAAGGGCCGCTTGCGAAACCAGAAAAACTCATCGGAATAACGATCGGCATCATGGGTCAGCAGAGCTTGCCGGGGCACATAGGGTTCCAGTGGATTTTCATTCGGTTTCCAGGCCCGCCGTTTGGCGCGGCCGATGACGCACATGAATTTGGCAATCCATTGCGCGGTCCATTCCGGCATTCCGCCACCGGCGGGGGCCAGCATCGGCGCGCTCAAAATAACCGCGTCCGGGAGGATATGCTGCTCGGTCAGCGCACGCAACACCAGATGCCCGCCCATGCTATGGCCAATCACTATATGCGGCCCGGGATGACTGGCGCGCCAATCGGCAAACAGAGCTTCCAGATCACCAACCCAGGTTCCAAAATCATCAATATGGCCGACATGTGGATGCGGTCCGCACCGTCCGGAGCCGCCTTGCCCGCGCCAATCAACCGAGGTGACGTTCCAGCCCCGAATATGGAAGTCGTGGAATGTTTCCAGGTATTTTTCGTAAAAATCCGCCCGCCCCGTCATGAACAGGATAGAGCCCCGAGCGTCATCTTCCGGCCCGTCTTGCGGCCAGTCCAGTTTCCGGAATTTCCAACTATCAGTCCCGATCCAGGGCTCTTCTACCGCTGCTGTCGGTATCGACCGGCGGTCAAAGTGCTCATCGTTCAAGTCTGTCATATCCAGCTTTATCTTTGTCACAGTCTCGGACGACAAAAGCGCTCCAGAAATCGTGGTTACTATTTGGTAAGGCAAATTAACTAGACGGTCAGTCTATGAATAGCGAAAACTTCATCTACTTGCTCTGGGGCGGATTGGCAATTGCACTGATCGTGGCCGCGATCACCGACCTCAAAAGACGCCATATTTCAAACTGGCTCAACTTGACCATTGCCCTGGGCGCACCAGTGTTCTGGATTTTCAGCGGCATGTCTTTCTGGCCCGAAATGGTCGGTCAAATCGGTTTGGCTGCTATCATATTTACCATATTTGCCGGCCTGTTCGCGATAGGTGCGATGGGTGGTGGTGATGTCAAACTGCTGACGGCAATTGCTTTATGGATGCACTGGCTGACGTTTCTGGAGTTACTGGTGGTCATGTCGATCGCGGGCGGAGTGCTGACGCTGTTGATGGTGATCGGGAAGAAAATCCACAAGACCGAGGGGCCTATAAAAGTTCCCTATGGCGTCGCCATCGCTTTCTCGGGCTTGTGGACCATCTGGGGCATTACAGCACAAAATTCACAAACGATATTTTAACCATTTTACTCGAAAGAGAAAAAGACCGCCGATGGAACCATCTGGGCGGGGGCATTCAGGAGGCGTGAGACGTCATGGACAAGAAGAAGATCATTTTGCTGGTTGGCGCATTGATCGTGGCGGCGGTCACGGCACTGCTCGCCAAGAACATGTTTGATGGTGCGTCCGCACCTCAAGTGGCAGCGAAGAAAGCGGAAGTCGTTGGCGACGAGGTGCTCGTTGCAACCCGCGCCCTTCCGGTTGGCACGATTATCACGCCCGACAGTTTCCGGTTTCAGCCCTGGCCGAAGAACCTGATCGAAGACGTCTATTTCATGAAGGAAGGCACCAACGTCGAATCGCTTGCTGGTACCGTGGTCCGCAATCCGATCACTGCTGGTCAGCCGCTCACCAAAGGCGCGCTGGTTGCGCCGGGGGATCGCGGCTTCCTTGCCGCTGCACTCGGCCCCGGCATGCGCGCCGTCACAATCCCGGTATCCGGTCTGACTGGTGTTGCGGGTTTTGTATTCCCGGGAGACCGCGTGGATTTGATGCTGACCCAGTCGGTGAAAGGCGAGGGTCCGGAACTCAAGGTTTCCGAAACCGTCATCCGCAATCTGCGGGTGCTGGCCACCGACAACCGGGTGACCGCGTCCAAGAATGAACAGGGACAGCAATTCGCCCAGAAAGCAAAGCTTGTTACCCTGGAAGCCACTCCGAAAATTGCCGAGCAGATTTCGGTTGCCCAGACCCTGGGTACGTTGAGCCTCTCGCTACGTTCGCTGGCCGACAGCGCCGCAGAGTTGGAAGAAGCCATCGCGTCCGGCGCAATCAAACTACCGAAAACGGACGATCCGGTTGCTGAAGCCGATATGATCCGGTCACTCGCAGCTCGGCCCAGCAGCACGAAATCAACCTTCTCGACCGGAGGCGATGTGTCGCGCTTTGAAACGCGCTCACCCCCGCCGCTGGCCGAAAAAGAAAAACCCAAAGGTCCGGTAGTCCGCGTCGCGCGCGGCAATACGATCAATGAAATCGAGTTTGGAGACAAGTAATGGCCGTAGAATATGCACAGCATAGCCGTTCGGCGAAAAAAGTTACGGGTGTTGCCGTCGCTGCCGTTCTCGCCCTGGCCCTGGCTGCCAATAACTCCACCGCAGTGAACGCTCAGTCGGTCAATATATCGCAACCAGATTCTCGCATTTCCCTTTCGGTTGGTCGTGGCAAGCTGATCTCGCTACCCGCTCCCATTGAAGATATCTTCATTGCCGAAAATAATATTGCCGATGTTCAGGTGCGTTCGCCACGCCAGATTTATATCTTCGGCAAAAAAGGGGGGCAGACCAGCTTTTATGCGACAAGCGCCTCCGGCAAAGTCATATACTCAGCCGAAGTTTCCGTCGGTGCGGAAATTTCTTCGATTGATCAAATGCTTGGCCTGGCCATGCCCGATGCGAATATTGCGGTCAGCACGACCAATAATTTCGTCCTGCTAACAGGAACTATCGCCAATCCCGACGACGCAGAAGAAGCGGAAAACTTGGTGCAAGCCTTTGTCGGCGATGCGACCCGTGTTGTCAGTCGCCTGAAAACGGCGACCCCGATGCAGGTCAACCTGAAGGTCCGCTTTGCCGAAGTCAGCCGATCGCTGGCCAAAGAAATTAACGGTAATTTGCTGACCCGGGATACAACCGGTGGCTTCCAATTTGGTGTGTCGCGCGGCCGCAACTTCGGATCCATCGACGATTTCACATCCGCCTTCCCTAAGCTCGATGCATCGCAGTTATTTGGCTTGCCTGCGGGTTCGATTTCGCTGCCGTTCAACCCGGCAACCGGCCAGTTCGTTACAGCGGGAGGAACCGCGTTCAACTATACGGGCAACTCAGGCCTGAATACCATTCAGGCGGCAGGCCGCCTGTTCGGGCTGGATATCGCCACCGCTTTTGACGTTTCCGAGCGGGTTGGTCTGGTTAGCACTTTGGCATCACCAAATCTGACGACCATTTCTGGTGAAACCGCGACCTTCCTTGCTGGCGGCGAGTTCCCTATTCCGATTTCAACCGGGCTGGGTGAAGTTTCCGTCCAGTATAAAAATTTTGGTGTGAGCCTGTCTTACACGCCCACGGTGCTATCCAACGGCCGGATTTCCATCCGCGTCGCCCCGGAAGTTTCGGAAATCACTTCTAACGGCGCTGTTGTCCTCAATGGCTTCAGCATCCCCGCCGTCTCAACCCGGCGAGCGGAAACCACCGTGGAGCTGGGTTCGGGTGAAAGCTTCATGATCGCGGGTCTGATGCAGAATAGCTACAATTCGGCAATCGACAAGACGCCGGGGCTGGCAGACGTTCCAATCCTCGGTACGTTGTTCAAGTCCGACGGCTATCGTCGCAACGAAACCGAACTGATGATCGTGGTCACGCCATATCTCGTAAAACCTGTAAGCGACAGCGAGATCGTGCTCCCGACCGATGGCTTCAAAGCGGCTAATGATGCAGAGCGTTTTCTGTTGAACCGCAACCATTCCGATACCGGCGGAGACAGACCCAAACCGAGCGTTGCGCCGCCTACGCCGACAGGCCCGGCTCTTGGCAGCCTGACACCACAGGCACCAGTCAAATCGGCGAAAAAATCCAAAAAATCCGGCGGGACAGCTCCCGGTTTCAGTTTCGACAAATAAGCCCGATCAGGAGAACAGATCATGCGCATCGTTTCAATGGCACTTATCACCGCCCTCGGGCTCTCGGTTGCGGCATGTGGCAGCACAACCGCCAACCGCAGCGTCTATAGCGAGCGCCAGCCGGTTGTTTCCAAAACGAATTTCGTTCTGGACCTGAGTGCTGGCAATGGCGGATTGTCGTCCTCAGAGCAAAACCGCCTGTCCGGCTGGTTCGATGCTCTGGACCTTGGTTATGGCGATCGCGTTTCGATCGACGATCCGAGTTATTCCGCGAGCCCCGTGGCAAAAACCGCCGTCGAGGCCATTGTTGCAAGCTACGGATTGCTGATCAGCGAAACCGCACCCGTTACCGAAGGCAATGTGCCAGCGGGCCAAATGCGGGTTGTTGTCACACGCGCATCGGCTTCGGTACCGGGATGCCCTGATTATAGCTATCGTAGCCACACCGATTTTCAAGCGCGCACGAGCGAAAATTATGGTTGCGGAACCAACAGCACCCTGGCTGCCATGATTGCTGATCCGGAAGATCTGGTCCGCGGCCAAAATGCCGACGGTGAAGATCAGTCGCGCGCTTCCAAAGCGATCCGAGCTTATCGCGACAAGAAAGTTGGAGGACAATAATGAACGCTCCCTGGAAACCCGGTTCGGTTAACGGACGTGAGCCGTTTGCCGCATTTGTATGCGATGAAGACACGCTCGAGATGCTCCGTCCGGTGGTCGAAGAAATGGGCTGGCCGATCGACAAGTGTAGCAGAGGTGGCCTGCGCAACGCTGTTCAGACCCTTTCCGTTTCTGCCAGCCCCAACATCTTGCTGGTCGACCTGTCGGAATCGGGCGACCCTCTAAACGACATTAACTCGCTGGCCGAAGTCTGCGAACCAGGCACCGTTGTGATTGCCATGGGCCAGGTCAACGATGTTCGCCTGTATCGGGATTTGATCGTGAGCGGTTTGCAGGACTATCTCCTGAAACCCTTTAGCCCCGAACAGTTGCGCGACGTATTGTCGCACGCGCAGGCGGTGCTCAACGCGCCAAAAAGCGATGATCAACACATCGAAAAGCCACATGTCTCGACCGCTGTGATCGGGACAAGGGGCGGCGTCGGGACTTCAACAATTGCCACGTCAATGGCGTGGTTGCTCAGCAATGACAGGGAACGCCTGACTGCCCTGCTTGATCTGGATGTCCATTTCGGCACGGGCGCTCTTGCGCTGGATCTGGAGCCCGGTCGCGGCCTTACCGACGCGATCGACAACCCCAGCCGGATCGATGGCCTGTTCATCGAACGTGCCATGATCAAGGCCAATGACAAGCTATCGTTGCTGTCTGCGGAAGCGCCGATCAACTCGCCGATAATGACCGATGGCTCCGCTTTCTTCCAATTGCAGGAAGAATTTCGCGCTGCATTTGATTGTACGGTGATTGATCTGCCGCGCGACATGCTGATCAACTATCCTCACCTTCTGGGCGATGTGAACGCAACTGTCATCGTGACTGAACTGACCCTGGCTTCCGCCCGTGACTGCATTCGCCTGCTGTCCTGGCTGAAATCCCACGCAGCACAAAGCAAGGTCTATATCGTCGCCAACAAGGTACAAACCCACAGCACGGAAATTGGCCGGCAGGATTTCGAAAGCTCAATCGAGCGCAAGATCGACATAATGATCCCCTATGATCCAAAGGCCGCGGCACAGTCTGCGAAATTGGGCCAGGCTCTGGTGGAATCCGGAAAGGCAAGCAAAGCCTCTGCGAGAATTGCCGAGTTGACCGACATTGTGCTCGGATCCGTCGACGCTGGCGAAGGCGGCGATGCCGACGGCAAGAAATCGTTCATGAACAAGCTCAGTGATCTGAAATCTTTGCTTCCGTCGAAAAAACTCAACGAGGATGCCGCTAAAGTCTGAAGCAGGTGCAAACATTCTTCAGCTTTTAAGGAACTAGAATATGGGTATGATGCAAATTGCGATATTGGGCGCTGGTGTTTTGGCAGTGTTGCTTCTGCTCATCTTCGCATTTGCAGGCCCATCGCTGTCACAGGCCAAAACACGGCGTCTGGACAAGCTCAAATTGCGCCATTCCGACAATGCGGATGTGCGGGTTGAAGCCCAGATGAAAAAAGCGCTTTCGGCGCGGCGTAAAACCACCCGCCCGATGGGCGAAAACATGACCAAGATGGAAATATTGGCGATCCGGATGGAGAAAACCGGCCATCAGTGGCCCCTCTCCTATTTTTTCTATGCGGTAGGTGGCATATTCGCGGTCGTTTTCGGACTTCTTATGCTCAAGGGAGCTCCGCTATTGCTGTCCCTGTTTGTCGGCCTTCTTGCCGGTGCCGGATTACCGCATTTCATCGTCGGCTTTCTGATTAACCGCCGCGTCAACAAATTTACGGCTTCATTTCCCGATGCCATCGAATTGCTTGTCCGCGGCCTGCGGTCCGGCTTGCCGGTAACCGAGACGATCGGCGTGGTTGCAAAGGAAATCGGCGGCCCCGTTGGCGAGGAATTCCAGAAGGTGGTTGACCGGATCAAGATTGGTCGAACCATGGAGGATGCGCTGCAAGAGAGCGCCAAGCGCATGGAAACAGCAGAATTCCAGTTCTTCTGTATCACTTTGGCAATCCAGCGGGAAACCGGAGGCAATCTGGCGGAAACCCTGTCCAACCTTGCCGACGTGCTTCGCAAGCGTGGCCAGATGAAGCTCAAGATCAAGGCGATGTCCTCGGAATCCAAAGCCTCGGCTTATATCGTCGGGTCGCTGCCGTTCATCGTTTTTGGTTTGGTTTACACCGTAAACCCGACCTATCTGGCGGGATTTTTCTACGAGGACCGCTTGATCATCGCAGGTCTTGGCGGCCTGTGCTGGATGAGCATTGGCGTGTTCATCATGGCCAAAATGGTCAATTTCGAGATTTAGTGTGAAGGTGCAAGGCAAATGACAACCAGCGGCGGACCAACATTAATGGGCGTTGACGTCCTGTGGGTGGCGACAATTTTGTCTGCCGTCGCGGCAGCGGCAGTATTCTTCGCGATATATGCCGCTATAACAGTTCGCGATCCAATGGCAAAACGGGTCAAGGCGCTGAACGATCGGCGCGAACAGTTGAAGGCGGGTATCACCGCTTCAACCACCAAAAAGCGCGCAAAGCTTGTGCAACAGAATGACACGACCGATCGCATGCGCAACATGTTGTCGTCGATGCAAGTATTGCAGGATGCCCAGGTTAAGGAAGCGCAGCAAAAACTGGCGCAGGCCGGCATCCGTTCGAAGGATATGGCGTTTGTCATCATCTTCAGCAGACTGGTATTGCCGATCATTTTGGGTGGCGGTGCCGCACTTGCCATATATGGCTTCAACTATCTCGCCGACTGGTCTGATCTGAAACGTTTTGCCGTGTTCGCGGGCGCGGCCATTCTCGGCTACAAAGGTGCTGATCTCTATGTCAACAATCTCATCGCCAAACGGACCGATCTGATCCGCAAAGGCCTGCCCGACGCGATCGACCTGCTCGTCATCTGTGCGGAAGCCGGGCTTACCGTCGACACGGCCTTTGGCCGGGTTGCAAAGGAACTGGGCAGCGCTTACCCGGAATTGGCCGACGAATTCTCGCTGACATCGATTGAATTGGGTTTTCTGACCGAACGACGGCAGGCCTTTGAAAATCTTTCCTATCGCGTGGCTTTGGAGCATGTCAAAGGCGTGGTGACGACGATGATCCAGACCGAGAAATATGGTACGCCTCTGGCATCCGCCTTGCGGGTTCTGTCCGCCGAATTCCGTAATGACCGGATGATGCGCGCCGAAGAAAAGGCTGCCCGGCTGCCCGCCATCATGACGATACCGCTCATTCTTTTCATCTTGCCGACATTATTTATCGTGATTCTCGGCCCCGCGGCCTGCTCGATCTCCGATGCGCTGATATAGCGGGAGGAATTTGCCAAAAATTCAAGAGAGCGGCGATTTCCGCCGCTCTTTTTTATTCCGCCGCAATGTCGTCCGCCGATTTTTTGATCTTTGCCAACATCGCTGACATCTGGGATTTTTCCGCCTGGCTAAGCACGGCCATGATCTTCTTTTCCATCGCCTGGGCAGCGGGCATGATCTGCTCATAGAGATCGCGGCCGGTACCACTTAGCAACAAATGGTGAGAACGACCGTCAGCGCTATTCGGACTGCGGTCGAGCAAAGCGCGATCGACCAGATTTTTCACCGCCCGATTGACTGTGACCTTGTCCATCAAAGTCGCTTCAACCAGATGCCGCTGCGTTGAAGCGCCGCGTGTGCCGAGCACCGCCATCACCCGCCACTCTGGAATTTTGAGGCCAAAGCGGCTCTTATATTCGCTCGCTATCAGGTCGCTAACGGCGTTGGACGACGTAGAAAGCTGGTAAGGCAGAAATTCATCAAGACGTACGGTCATAAGTAATATTTATTCAATTTTTGCGCGAAGTCCAAGCCAAAATGTCCGAGGAAACGCACGCTCTATAATTCCATTGCTACTGATCGCAGCCTCTACCCGGGCATTGAGAAGATTTTCAACCCGGGTTTCGACCAGCAGCCGATCTGTAACGGCCAGCGCCATCCGACCATCTATCGTGAAAGCGTCGGCGAGACTGAGGATATTGACATCATCCTCATATTGCTGCCCGACATAGCGCGCCGACAGGCTCGCACCAGTGCCATTGTCTTTTTCCCATCGGATAGAGCCGGACGCATTGTGCCGGGGGACCTGGGCCGGACGAAAACCATCGACCGCAGCCGCATCACCGGACCCGTCCACCTCGGCATCGATAAAGGCATAGGCAGCGCGGATGGTCAGCCCATCCACCAGCTCACCGAGATCAAAGGCGGCATCGATTTCAACGCCTGTGGATTTGATCGCGTCGAGATTCTGGCGCTGGCTGTATGTGCCGCTCGCCGAGACAAATCCGACGCCGGGGAAGACCCCCGGTCCATTGGCCAGGGTCACGTTTGCGACAGCATTATCAAGCTGATTGTAAAAGGCGGTAATACCCAGCGTGACAAGGCCGCTCTCCCAATCCAGCCCAAGTTCTGCGCCCTTGACCCGCTCCGGCTCCAGCAATTCATTGGCGGCCGTCGCATCCGCGCCGACCCGGAAAGGCCGGAACAATTCGTTCAAGGTCGGCAAGCGCCAGCCGAGATAGGCCGCGCCGCGCAGGGTAAGCGCATCGCTTGCATCAAAGGCAAAACCGCCGCGGCCGGTAAATTCCGTGTCGCTACGATTGGTGAACATCTCATCCGTACGAACCGACCCGGGGAATGGATTGATTAGCTCTATCTCTTTACGAAAACCGTCATTGATCGACCAGAAATCCACACGTCCGCCACCGGTCAAAAGCAACGCGTCACTGGCGTGCACAGTCGCTTCGACAAAACCGCCATAGGTGGCCGTGCTGCCTCCGGCCCTGCGGCTGCGGCGCGGTGTGTCATTGTCGGCGAAGAAAAAGTTTTCGTTCGTGGTGCCTTCGGTCCGACGCCAGTCACCACCCAGGCGCAATTCGACATTGTCGCCCACCGGAGGCCGTACTTCAAAGCGCGCGCCCAGTCCCGTGGACGGCACATTAAATTGCTCGAAAACGCGGCTCACCGAATTGCGGTCATCAGCGACACCGCCAAAGCTGACATCGAAATTACGAATCTGGACATAGGCCAGAGTGGACCACTGCCAGTCCGACGTCCGGTCAATCAGTCGGATGCTGGCATCGGCGCCGTCATTATGGTTTTCGCTGAAGGCAAAGCCGCGTTCGCGATCATCGGTGAAGGCGCGAACATTGGCCTGCAATTCAACCGTTTCGGATAGCGGTGCAACGAAGCGGGCGGCGAGACCGGCCTGCTCGTACTCCGCCGGGCGGTCAACCGAACCACGCTGGTCTTCGATGATCGGGATGAAGCCGTCGCCGCGGGCATAGTTGGCGGAAATGGTCAGCTGCCCCTGCCCCAGTTCGCGACCAAAGAGCAAATCGGCATCGATGCTGTTGCGGCTGCCATAGGCAGCGCCCAGTTCCACAAGATCACCGACATTGTCGCTAAACAGTTTGATGGTTCCGGCAATGGCACCCTGCCCGTCGGCACCGCTGCCACCACCTCGGGTTATCCGGGCGCTGTTCAGAGCAAGTGCATCATAGCCGGGCCAGGCAACCCAGCCACCGAACGGATCAGCTTGCGGGACACCATCCAGTATCAGCAAGGCACGGGAGGATGCGTTACCCCCTAAACCTCTGATAGTTACACCTTGGCTTGTCGGATTGGCTGAACGGGCATCGGACCGGCGAAACTGCTGAAGGCCGGGAACATTGCGCAATGCATTTTCCACCCGCTCCGCTTTTTCAAATTCGAGAGACCTTACGGTATAGACTTCGTCGGCATCTGATAGCGATAGCCCGGTCACGATGATCGAAGCAGGAAGTTTCGTCCCCGCAATGGAAGGAAGCTCTTCAGGGAGCTCGTCATCCAAAGTCTGCCCCCATGCAGGAACATTCATTGCCAGCAGCGGCAGCGCCAAAATCCATTTTTTCATTATACTGGTTTCACCGCTTCCGGCGCAGCTTTCTGAAACGCCTCTAGAGTATTGCACGCCGCGTCAATTCGCACGAGCCTGGGAAAGTCACTCAAATCTGTCTCAAAGCGCCGCGCATTGTACATTTGCGGAACCAGACAGACATCGACAAGATTGGGTTGCTCCCCGCCAAAAAGGCCGGTTTCGGGCGCCATCGTCTCAAGAGCGGCAAAGCCTTCCGCGATCCAGTGGCGGTTCCATTTGTTGATAGTGTCCTGATTGTGCCCCAGTTCATTCTTCAGATATTTCAATATCCGCAGATTGTTTACCGGGTGAATATCGGCGGCAATAACCAGTGCCTGGGCAAGCGTCTTGGCTCGCTCGGCCGGGTCGCTGGAAACCATCGGCGGATCATCATATTTTGCATCTAGATAGTCGATGATCGCCAGCGACTGGGTCAGGTCATGCCCGTCAATCGACAACATCGGCACAAAGCCCTGCGGATTGCGCGCGACATAGTCCGCCGCCTTGTGATCCCCGTCGAGCAGGCTGGTGTTGATCGCAGTGTAGGACACGCCCTTGAGATTGAGCGCGATGCGCACGCGGTAGCTCGCCGAGCTTCGCCAATAGTCGTAAAGGATGATATCGGTCATGCGCTGGCTTTGAAGAGTGAGCGACTGAAATGCAAGGGGGAGTAGATTATCCTGTCATACCGCCATTGATGGAAATACTGCCTTTGGCTTCAACCTCGATCACCCTGCCCGTACGCCTTGCCAGTTCTTCCAGCCATTCCGCTTTCAACTTGGTCGCTACAGCCGGATGCACTTCCATGCGCATGGTGCCGGTACCGCGATCCCGCTCTGCTTGCCGAAGCAGTTTCAGCGCCGCATTGACCGAGCGGTTGGCCTGCATGATTTCCAACACCGATGGCCGGACCTTGCGGCTGACAATCTGCATGAAACCGAAGCCGTTGATCGCCGTATGTTCGCAATTGGCCGCCATATATTCATCAAAGACTGCGGTTACAGCGGCGCGTTCCGCTTTCGCTTCCAGCGTCGGAAAATCAAGGCCGATATTGCCGGATATGTCGAAGCGCACCAGCGCAAGAGCTATTTCCTTCGCTGCCCGTTTCGCCAGTTCCAATGGTGCCAGCGGCCCATCGATATCAATCACTGTCATGGCCGGCGTGAGCGCAATCAACAGGCTCCCGCCCTCGAAATCGATCCGCCCGCTTTCCGCCTGTTCAATCGCTTCATGCCAGCCATGTTGCGCCAGAAAATCCTCTCCGTGCGCGTGGACATGTTTGAGGGGATATCCCGATGCTTCGAGTTCCGCCAGCAAGCCCGGCCCATCACGCAACGGGGCATCTTTGTCGGCGGGCCGAGCCTTGGCGCGCTTGGCCTGCCCCCCGCGCTCGATCATTGCCGCACGAACGATCTCTACCCGGCATATCGCGCCTTCGGTCAATCCCTTGGGGAGTGGCTGCAGCAGAGCCTCTTGCCCGTCCGGCAGAACCACAATCCCGGATTTCCCGGCGACCCATTGCCGGGTAAATTTCGCATCGACCACCGCGCCGGCCCTGGCACTGCCATCGGCACGTTCGACCCGTATTTGCACGAGCGCGCTATTTCCCAGCCGCAACGCCCGGTTTTCACCGATCCCGGCTTCGTAAAGCCAGCCGTCAGCAAAATCAGCCAAGAGGATAGCCCGCGCTGATCAGAAGATTTCTGGTTTCATATAGCGGCAGACCCATAATCCCGCTGTAGCTGCCGGCCATCCAGGTGACAAAGGCCTCCGCCGTTCCCTGTATAGCATAGCCGCCGGCTTTGCCCTGACCTTCGCCCGAGGCAATATAGGCGTCTATTTCGCGGGGCTCGAAGCGTTTGAACTTCACAACACTGTCCGACAATTTGGTGCGCGCCGTGCCATCGGCGGCAATCACGCAGACCGCCGACATCACATGGTGCCGCCGCCCGCTGAGCAGCTGCAAAAACTTGCGCTGCTCAGCGGCATCGGCGGCCTGACCCAAAATCCGCTGGCCCACGGCAACGGTTGTGTCTCCGGCGATGAGAATTTCATCATCTTCGCGCGCAACGGCGGCGGCCTTTTCCTGCGCCATCCGAACGACATATTCGCGCGGCAGTTCGCCCTTGCGGGGAGACTCGTCAATGTCGGGAGAGACAATCCGGTCCGGCGTAACGCCAAGACGACCGAGCAGTTCCAGACGGCGCGGACTGGACGAGGCGAGGACGATTTTCATAGATTATTTTCCGTCATGCTGAACTTGATTCAGCACTCCCGACGTCAAAGCGCAAGCGCCGTTTTCCAACCGCACGGAACCCCGGAAAAAGTCCGGGATGACGGGCCAAAACTCGTCACTTGAAACGATAGGTGATACGGCCCTTGGTCAGGTCATAGGGGGTTAGCTCCACGAGCACTTCATCACCGACGAGCACACGAATACGATTCTTGCGCATCTTGCCGGCGGTGTGCCCCAGGATTTCATGACCGTTTTCCAGCTCGACCCGGAACATCGCGTTGGGAAGCAGTTCGCGAACCATTCCCTTCATTTCCAACAATTCTTCTTTTGCCATATGGCGCTGCTATTTCCCTAATATTGCGGCAATTCCGCGTGTTGCAGTGCGCCATAACGGCAAATGCGCCAAAAGGGAAGGATTAGCTGCATCTGCCAGATACAGACTAATCCGGTACCGGGCCCGATGATGGCGCTGCGACAATTTAATACAAAGAAAATATTCCAAGGCCAGGACTTACATGGCATTTCCGACATCTACTTCCCCCTTATTCGAGCTATTGAACCAAATCATGATGTCTTCCCCCCGAACCTTTTTTAACGCTTCTCCCCTTGCGCTGGCGGCCATGCTCTTCACCGCGCCCGCCAGCGCACAACTTTCCGACCCCGACCGGGATTATCCCGACGAAGAGATTGTCGTCACGGCAGAACGCCCCCGCGGCGCAATAGTCACCGAGATACCGCCGGTCGTCGAACTGAGCGAAGCCGACATCGCCAGCTATGGGGCCTCCTCGGTTCAGGATCTGCTCGAGGCAATCTCTTCCCAGACAACATCAAGTCGCGGCCGTGGCAGCGGACGCCCGGTGGTACTGATCAATGGTCAGCGCACCTCCGGCTTCCGCGAAATTCGCGATCTGCCGCCCGAAGCCATTCGCACGGTGCAGGTCTTCCCGGAAGAGCTGGCGCTGCAATATGGCTATCGTCCGGATCAGCGGGTGATCAATTTCATCCTGAAGGATCAATATACCGGGGTCAGCGCATCGGCGGAATATGGTGTGCCGACGCAGGGCGGACAGGGCCGGTCGGAACTGGAAGCCAATGTCACGCATATCGGCAAGAGTGACCGCATCAACATCAATCTGGAGTGGCAGAACAACACAGCGATCACCGAAAGCGAGCGCGATATCATCCAGGACGCGGCCGGTGACCTGGTCGGTCTCGGCGACTTCCGCACGCTGGTCGCACCGACCGACAATGTCGAGCTCAACGCCAATTACAGCCGAAGCTTCGACAATGGCATGGCGCTCTCGCTGAACGGCGGCTATGTCTACGACAAGTCGCGCGGCCTGCAGGGCCTGCCCAGCGGAACGCTGCAAGTCGCAGGCTTGCCCTTGTTCCGCTATTTTACCGAATATGGCCCGCTGCGCCGGGTACAGGAAAGCAACACAGCCCAGGCAGGACTGTCGCTGAACGGCTCGCTCTCCGACTGGCGCTGGTCACTGACCAGCGATTACACACGGGCACAGGTCAATACCGACACCGACCGGTCGGGCGACATCAGCGCGCTGCAGGCGGCGATAAATGCCGGGACAGCCGATCCCTATGCGACCAGTTTCGGCAATTTGCTCGGCGCTCCGGTCACCGATAGTGCGCGCGTGGTCGACCAGACAATCAGCAATCTTGCGACTCTCTCCGGGACCCTGTTCGTCCTGCCGTCCGGCGCGGTAACGACGACGATCCGCGGCGGCTATGACCGGGAAGATCTCGACAGCCGCGATATCCGCAGCGGCATAGTGACCGCCGCCAGCCTCAGCCGGGACAAGCTGAGCACCGGGATCAATATCGATATCCCGCTGGCCGACGAGAATATCGACGTCGCGGAAGCAATCGGCAAGCTGTCGATCAACGGCAATCTTGGCTATTCCGACCTGTCCGACTTTGGCGGACTGGTGGAATTTGGTTTCGGCCTGAACTGGGAACCGCTGGACGGTCTGGTCTTCACTGCTTCCGCCATCGGCGAGGAAGCCGCACCCGGCATCGCCCAGCTGGGCAACCCGGTAATCGTCACGCCGGATGTGACAACCTTCGACTTTACCAACGGCGAAACCGTGCTCGCGGCGATCACAACCGGGGGCAATCTGGCTTTGCCAGCGGAAACCCGGCGCGATATCAAGCTGGCGGTCAATTATCGGCCCGAATGGCTCGATGGCTTCACCTTCCTCGGCGAATATTTCCGCAACAACAGTGACAATGTCGCGTCCAGCTTCCCCTTGCTCACGCCCGAGATCGAAGCCGCCTTTCCCGACCGCGTCACCCGCGATGCCAGCGGCCAGCTGATTGCGATCGACCGGCGGCCGGTCAGCTACGCCAATGTCCACAGCGAGCGCATCCGTTACGGGATCGATTTTTCCAAACGCTTTGGCGAGCAGCGTGGCGGCATGCGGGGTCGCCCCATGCCAACAGCCCGACCGCCACAGCCCGAAGGCGAAGGCTCACCAGACGGCCAGACGAAGGAGGGCAAGCCGCCAGAGGGAACCGCTGCCGGAGCCGGACCGGGTTCACGCTCGGGTGCTCCCCGCGGCGGCGGCCCCGGAGCAAGCGGTCGCCCACGCGGCGGACGCTGGCAACTCTCGGCCTTTCACACCATCCGCCTCGAGGACCGCATCCTGATCCGTCCCGGTGTGGAGGAACTGGATCTGCTGAACGGATCGGCCACAGGCTCCACTGGCGGCAGCCCGCGTCACGAGTTCGAGATCAACGGCGGCTGGTTCAACAACGGCCTCGGTTTCCGGCTCGATGCCAAGCACCAGGTCTCGACCCGTGTCGATGGCGGGATTACCGGCTCGGACCTGCGCTTTTCCGACCTGACCACGGTCAATTTGCGGACGTTCATCAATCTTGATGATCGGGGCAATCTGACCGAGAATGTCCCGTTCCTGAAAAACAGCCGGATCGCCTTCAAGGTGGATAATATCTTCAATGATATCCAGACCGTCCGCGACGGCAATGGCCTGATCCCGCTCAGCTATCAGCAGGGCTATGTCGATCCGGTCGGGCGCTATGTCGAGATTGATTTCCGCAAGCGGTTTTAGGGATATGCGAAATTCGTTTCAGGAACTGCCGTTAGTGGTGAGCCTGTCGAACCACGTCTCTCGTCGATAGACGCCCTTCGACAAGCTCAGGGCTAGCGGATCGATTTAACCCAGCTCCGCCATCGAAACTGCTTCCGCCCGATATATTTTTATCTCCGGTCGTTCGCCCACCAGCGCCGTCAACCGCTTCACAAACGCGCCCGATTCCGGAACCGCGAAATGCGCGGCGACGGCGGCTTCGTCCTGCCATTCCTCATGAAAGAACAGACGTTCCGGATCCTCGCAGTCGGCGTGGATATGGTGCGAGATACAGCCCGGCTCGGCGCGGGAACGGGCGCTATGTTCCACACATAGCGCGATGATATCTTCGCGCCTGGCGGGCGGAACGGCGAAGGAGGCGGTGATAATGATCATGCACCACGACTAGCTCAATCAGGCCGGTTTGGAAATGGTCAGAGCTGCAGCGTCGCCCGGGTTGTGCTCTTGGACATGAAATAAGCCAGTACCGCCGCAATCACGGTGACAATCGCAGTAAAAACCATCGGCGAAAAGCGGAGCTCCGGCGCGGCACCTTGCAGAATCATGACGATCAGGATGGCGGGGACCAGAGTGAACATGAGATGTTTCAGCGCGAGAACCAGCGGCGTAAAACCTGACCTTGTATCGGCCAACAGGCCGGGCACGATCTTGCCCGCCTTGCGCTGCGAAACCGTGATCGCCCAGACAATCAGCGACAGCAACACACTCATCAGCACTGCGATGGCAATCAGGGTTCCGCCCAGATTGGGCGCCGGGTCGCCAAAAGGCAGAACCGCCGGAATAAAAGGCAGATCACGCGTCAGCCAGTAATTGATCCCGCCCGCCAGCACGATATTCACCACCGCATCCGCCCGCGCCTGCTTTTCGATAAAAGCATCCATGGTGGTGGGTACTGCAGCGATATTGGTGGCCATATTCTCACTCCCTGTTTTTTTAGGGGAGAGTGACGGTGGCGGGCGGAATGTCAAGCCGGGATGATCACTTGCGATTATCCGATCATACCAAGCTTCCGCAGCACCCGCCAGGCCAGCGCCTTCGCCTTGTTCCGTGCCGGAAAGCGCCCCGGTGCCCTGGGCGTCACGCCCCTCTTGCGCAGCCAGCCGTTAAACGCCCGCGCGTCCGCCTCTTCAAAGCTCCAGTCGCTGCGCCAGGTGATCGAGAGCGAGATGCTGGACTCGCCGCCCACCTTCACATGGTGCGGGGCCATCACGGGCACAAAAATCGCCTTGCCGGGAGTCAGGTGGTGACGGCTACCCTCGGCCTCGAACCCTTCCCGCCAGACCAGATTGCGATGCCCGCCGAGATGATAGCCCTCGTGGATTTCGTCTGCCGCAAAGCGGGCGTCACCGGCGGGGAAAGTCGTCATCCATTTTTCGCCGCGCAGCTGCAACAGGATATTATGCTCCGGATCGAAATGATAGGGCGTCACCGCGTCGGGTGACGACACGAAGATAAAGCCCTGTGGCTTGAGCATCTTGCCGGTCTTGGCTTCCAGTATCGGTCGGATTTCACCTAGCAGCGAACGCAGCAATTCTTCATATTCCGGCATCTGCTCGATATTCTTGAGCACCGCCCAGCTGGCCGAGCGATCGATCATCCGGATGGTGTCACCAATGGTCATGCCATTGCTCGGCACATGCTCGGGCTTGATGCCGACAGGCAGATCGCCGGGATTATATTCAATGCTCTTTTCAGGGAGCACCTCCCCCAATCGCGCCAAGGCGTCCAGTGTCAGCAATTCATGCGACACCATATTATGATCCAGCACCCGCGCCTGTTCAGGATAACAGGCATCGAATTGCCGACGCATCTCGGCACCGAAAACCTGCGGCTGAAAGCTCGCCTTGGCGGACATCCGGTTCATTGCGAACGCTCCGTCGGGTCGACAATGGTGCGCCCCTTGATTTTGGTCATCAAGGTTTCTCCCAGTCTGACTCCGCGGAAGACGGCGCGACGGCAGAGGCCCTGCAATTCGATCGAGAAGCGGCCGATATGGCGGCGATCGGACCACAGGCTGTCGATCATCGGATGATCCTGCGACGCGCAGCTGTCGATCCATTGCAGCGCCCGCAGATCCAGAAATTTCAGATTTTCAATCTGCAACAGGACACCGGGCGAAAAGCGGGAATATTCTTCATCAAAGGCGGTTTTGAAGCCGAAGGCGCCGGGCGGGGAGAGAAAGTTGACCAGCATCGCCAGCGGCTTTCCATCGAGACGAATATCGCGGCGTTCCAGTTGGCCCGCCGCCGCCGCGCCGGCAAGCGCCTGCCGGAAAAACGCGCTGGTTTCCGGAGAGCTGTCCAGTGCCGACCCATTTTTACCTTTCCATCCGGCCTTTTCCAGCCTCAGAAATTCGTCGGTCCACTCGTCCAGGCCCGCTGCACCGAGATGCTGCCCGAAGGTCACATCGCCCTGTTCGTTCAGCCGTTTGCCCAGCCGCCGCCATTCCTTGCGCTTTTTCCCCCGCAACGTGGCACGGTGATAGGCATCAGAGCTGAGGTCGCTCTGGAGCAGCGCCCGCGCGGTACTGTGCACCAGATCGCAGCAGCGCTTCTGGTCACTGCAAACCGCGCGCAGGGCCTGATCCAGCGGGCCGCCAATCGTCATGCCATTGATATGCAGAAAACCCGGCCAGTCGCTGCTGTCGAGCGCGGTCAGCAACTCTTCCCAGAATATCTGTTCAAATCCCGTGCGGACCAGCGGCGTGCCGAGAAAACAATTGTGATGCATCCAGTTCTGGACATGCCTTGCCGGCAAGCGACCAAAGCGGTCGACGGGGCCAAGCGGGAGCAGCCCGAGCAGCGGCGAATGACCAGGCTCACCCGCCCATAAGAGGAAAAGTCGCAGCTCGGGGTCTTGGCCAAATTGAGTCAGGCCGGGACGCAGAAACCATTGCTCGTAAAAGATATTCGGCTCGCTCGCCTGTCGAGCAAGATCCGTCCACGCCTCCGCCAGATGGGCATCAATGTCCGCGACCGGAAGGAATATTGCTCGGGGAGTGGACGCGGACAGGTGATCGTGGAACCGGTCATCCCCAACCTGTTTGCAAGCAGCGTCCTGTAACCCGCTTAGATCCATCAAATTTTATGCCCCGCGTCCGTTTTTCGATCTAGCGGCAATGCTAGGGACAAAGGGGTAATATGTGATTAACGCTCGGTCGACGGACGCAGACCGGCTCCGACCATGAAAAAACCCCGCCGAAATCGCTTCCGGCGGGGCCTTTTTTGAGATCGATAGGTTCAGCGTCCTAGTGGATGCCGCCCTGCGCCGCATAGAGCGCTGCTAGCAGCAGCAAGGCGACGATATTGGTGATCTTGATCATCGGATTGACGGCCGGACCCGCGGTATCCTTGTAAGGATCGCCAACGGTATCGCCAGTCACCGCAGCATGGTGGGCGTCAGAGCCCTTGCCGCCGTGATTGCCGTCCTCGATATATTTCTTGGCATTGTCCCAGGCACCGCCACCTGCCGTCATCGACAGGGCAACAAACAGGCCGGAGACGATCACGCCGAGCAGCAGAGCACCAAGTGCGGCAAAGCCGTTCGCCTGTCCCGCAACCGCGGTGATCACGAAATAGACCACGATCGGTGCCAGCACCGGCAGCAGCGATGGCAGGATCATTTCCTTGATCGCAGCCTTGGTCACGAGATCGACCGTGCGCGCATAATTGGGACGCGAAGTACCGTCCATGATACCCTTGTCGGCAGCAAATTGCGCGCGAACGTCTTTCACAACGTCACCCGCAGCACGGCCGACAGCGGTCATGCCCATGGCTCCGAAGAGATAGGGCAAGAGCGCGCCGAGCAGCAAGCCGACGATCACATAGGGGTTTTCCAGGCTGAAGCTGACTTCGAGGTTCGGGAAGAACTCTTTCAGGTCAGCGGTATAAGCCGAGAACAACACCAGCGCCGCGAGACCGGCCGAACCAATGGCATAGCCCTTGGTTACCGCCTTGGTCGTATTGCCAACCGCGTCAAGCGCGTCGGTCTTCTCGCGGACGCTTTCGTCCAGACCGGACATTTCGGCGATACCGCCGGCATTGTCCGTTACCGGACCATAAGCATCCAGAGCCACAACCATTCCGGCAAGCGCCAGCATGGAGGTTGCCGCAAAGGCGATGCCGATCAGACCGGCAAGCTGAAATGCGATGACAATGCCAATGACGATGACCAGCGTTGGCAAGGCCGTTGCTTCCATCGAAATTGCCAGCCCCTGGATCACGTTGGTACCGTGGCCGGTTTCCGAAGATTTGGCGATCGACCGCACCGGACGATATTCCGTACCGGTATAATATTCGGTGATCCAGATGATCAGGCCGGTCACAGCCAGCCCCACCATCATCGACCAGAACAGGGCCATGCCGGTAAACCCGCCAGTTCCGTCAAGCGCAACACCGATCGGCGTATTCATGTCACCGAGCGTGCGCATGGTCACATAATAGATGGCCGGGATCGACAGCACCGCAGTGGTGATGAAGCCCTTGTAGAGCGCGCCCATGATGTTCGTGCCGCTGCCGAGCCGCACCATATAGGTACCGATAATCGACGTCAGGATGCAGACACCGCCGACGATGAGAGGCAGAGACATAAGGTCATAAAGCATTGCGCTGCCAACGAGATCGCCGAACAACAGCGCCAGAAGGACCATGGTGGCTCCGACCGTCACGACATAAGTCTCGAACAAGTCAGCCGCCATGCCGGCGCAATCGCCAACATTGTCGCCGACATTATCTGCGATGGTTGCAGGGTTGCGCGGGTCATCCTCGGGGATGCCTGCTTCAACCTTGCCGACCAGATCGGCACCCACGTCGGCGGCCTTGGTGAAGATACCACCGCCAAGACGCGCAAAGATCGAGATCAGCGAGGCACCGAAGGCCAGAGCGACGAGCGCGTCGATGACCGTGCGGTCATTGGCGGCCATGCCCATCTGGGTGGTTAATACATAGAAGAAGATGGAGATCGCGAGCAATGCGAGGCCAGCCACCAGCATACCGGTCACTGCACCAGCGCGGAAGGCGACGGTAAGACCGGTTTGCAGGCTTTCGCTCGCACCCTGAGCCGTGCGGACATTGGCCCGAACCGAAATGTTCATGCCGATATAGCCCGCTACGCCGGACAGTATCGCCCCGAGCAGGAAACCTACGGTGGAAATGCCTCCGAGGAAGATGAAAACGAGAACCGCAACGACAATGCCGACAAGGCCGATGGCCCGGTACTGGCGGTTCAGATAGGCTTGTGCACCTTCCTGTATCGCGCCTGCGATAGATTGCATTTTCTCATTGCCAGCCGGCGCACTGAGCACCTGTCGGCTGGTAATAAAGCCATATAATATGGCGATAAACCCGCATAAAATTGAAATGGTGACGACGGTCATCGCTTCAAATCCCCTCCGTTTGTTACAATAAAACGCCCCGTCAGACGCGGGGCTGTCATCCAAACTATAGGGCGGGACGAAAAACGTGCAAGTCTTGATTTTACCCGTTTTGACAGGCGCAACCGCGGCTGTGGAACCAGACCGGGCCCGACGGGTCAGATGTGCACAAAACCCAGATGTTCAGGAAGCTCCAGCCGTTCGCCATGACTATGCAGGGTGAGGCCCGATCCCGGGCGACAGGTTCCCACGCATGTCAACGCAATTGGCAGAACGGTCTCGGGACTGGCAGTAAGCAGCAACTGATAATCGTCACCGCCGGTTACCGCCTTGAGCCGGGCCTCCTGGTCGTCGCCCAAAAGGCTCTGAAACTGTCTGGATAGCGGCACTTCCGCCAGATCTATTTCGATCTGGACGCCGCTGGCCTTGGCGATCCTCGATGCATCAAGCAGCAGGCCGTCCGAAACATCCATCATCGTGCTGACGAGATTGGACAGCGCTCTCCCCTCTTCTACCCGCGGCATCGGACGGGTATGAGCTTTCAGCAACGACGCGGTGATCTCGATATCCGGAGACTGCAACAAGCCGGTTGCAATTTGCAGGCCCGCCCAGGCATCACCAATCGTACCCGTAACATAAACGGCGTGCCCCGGTTTCGCATCGCTGCGCGAGGGCACGATATGGCCCTTTGCTTCGCCGATCGCGGTCAAGCCAAAGGTTCTCGGCGCACCTTCTCCCATCGCCACCGTATCACCGCCGAGCAAAGGCACGGCAAAGCGGTCAATCGCTTGTTTCAGGCCCTCGACAAAAGCAGCGTCCCACCGGTCTCCGGACGTCCGGCCATAGCCGAGCAGAAGGCCGAGCGGCTTCGCGCCCTTGGCCGCAAGGTCGGAAAGATTCACCGCCACCAGTTTCCAGGCCACATCAGCAGGATCGGCATCGCGTAGGAAATGTACACCTTCGACCATCATGTCGTGAGTCATCACCAACTTGTGGCGCCCAAAAGGCATCATCGCGACATCGTCAGCCAGACCACGCGCAGCAGGATGGGTGGTAATGGCCTTAAGCCGGTCAATAAATTCCAGTTCGTTCAAGAGAGAGCGTGCTCCAGTGCCATTCTGATGGAAGCGTTGGCGCGCTTGCTGACCGCTGCCTGGGGGACAAATCCGTTAAACCCGTGCGGCGCGCCGGGGTAGATAGCGAGTTCAACCGGAATGCCGGATGAACGAAGGCGGTTGGCATAGGCAATATCTTCATCTCGAAACAGATCGAGATCGCCGCACATGATATAGGCCGGAGGCAGGTCAGCGAGATCGGTTGCCCGCGCTGCGGCTGCATAGGGGCTGGCACCGTCTTCCTCCGCATAGAGCGACCAGGCATGCAGCGAAACATCCCGGGTCCAGAAGGATGGCGGAATATCCATCCGCCCCGATGGTGTATCATGCCGATCATCCAGCATCGGGTAAACGAGTAGCTGGAACGCGATGTCCGGGCCACCACGGTCGCGATTCAGCAACGCGGCGCTCGCCGCCAGTCCGGCTCCTGCGCTTGCGCCGGCAAGAATGATTTTGCGCGGATTGCGGTTTTCAGCCACCCCTTCAATCACCGCACACACGTCGCGGGCCGCTGCCGGAGAGCGGTACTCCGGAGCCATCCGGTAGTCGACCGATATCACCGGTGCGAGTGACGCATAGCTTTTCGCCGACAAGTCATCGGCATTCCCCATCAGATAACCGCCACCATGTAGCCAGATGATCGTGCAATCCGGATAGAGCATGTCGCGCGCGCGAAATTCGATCACCGCAACGTCCGGGTCCCCCGCCAATCCGGCTATATGATATTCATCGCTCTGGCCTTCAAATGGGGGAACCAGAGCCGCCATTTCGGCAAAGCGCCCATCCCGTATCGCTCTTGCACGGGCAATATCGGTCTTTAATATGCCGAAAATATTGGGCCACACATCCGGGACCAGGTCGCGGAATGCGGGATCCAGCCGGTCCAGAAAATCAGACAATAATCCTACCCCCCAAACACAAGGGGGTGCGGTTCAGCCCCTTACCTGTTTCGCGATGGCGTCCAGCAACCCATTGACAAAGCCCGCATCCTTTTTGTCAAAAAAGGCATGCGCTACATCCAGATACTCGTCAATCACCGTTGCGATCGGCACATCGTCCTGTGCGACCAATTCAAATGTCCCGGCGCGGAGAATCTGGAGCATCGTCTTGTCGAGACGGCCCAATGTCCAGCCGGAAGCCAGCTTTGCATCTACAAGATCGTCGATTTCTTCCAGCCGGGAGGTCACGCCAATAACAATGTCATCAAAGAAATCCCGCTCCGCCGGATGATATTGATCATCCTCAATTTCCTGACCCAGCCGATGATCGTGAAATTCCTTGATCAACTTTGGCACCGGCGTCTTTTCCATCTGGTGCTGGAAAAGCGCCTGAACGGCGGCCAGACGGGCGGCAGATCGGGATGCAGATTTTGCAGTCATGCTCTTTTAATCCTTGGAGTGCCCAGAAAATCGCGCTTGCCAATCTGGAGGCCCTGCTCGCGTAGCAGGTCATAGGCAGTCGTTGCATGGAAATAGAAATTGGGCTGGGCAAAGCTCAGCAGAAAATTTTCGGCGGTGAAAGGCATTACCGCGTCCTTGAAGCGAAACTCCATATGCTGGCCGACAAAGCCCTCCATCTCGGCTGCGCTGACCGCTTCCAGCCCAGTCTTCGCTTCATCGAGTTTTTCGTACAAGCCCTCCCAATCATTGGGTGGGGCGACGAGGCTTGGCGTGAACATGCCCTCTCTCACCCCTTCAATCGCGCCCAGCGAATGCTCACGGCAACTTTTCACCTGATAGGAAAAGGGCTGCATATCCTCAATCAGCCGCGCGCCGATAATCTCTTCCGGCGCCGTGCCCTTGTCCTCGCAATGGGTTTTTGCCTTGTCGACCAGTGCACGGACGGCAGCGATAATCTGGAGCTGGGTTGGAATTATGGCATCATATAGTGAAATGGTCATGGCATTTTCTTTCTGTTGACTGTCAGCTTTGGTCAAGCCGCTTTTCTATGCTGGCAGCGTGCGCGGGCAAGCCCTCTGCCTCTGCCAGAGCGACCGCGGCCGGGCCAATATTGCGCAAAGCTTGTTCGTCGCAACGAATGAAGCTGGTGCGTTTCATGAAATCGGTCACAGACAGACCGGACGAGAATCGTGCCCGGCGACCGGTGGGCAGGACATGGTTGGGACCGGCAACATAGTCGCCGACCGCCTCGGGCGTGTGCCGGCCAAGAAAGACTGATCCGGCGTGGCGGATTTTCCGGAACAGAGCCTCGGGGTCATCGATCGCCAGTTCGAGATGCTCGGCCGCCAGCCGGTCAACCAGCGGTGCAGCCTGGTCCAGCCGCTCGACGATGATGATTGCACCATTGTCATTCCAGCTGGTCGTCGCGGTTTCGGATGTTGCAAGAATGCTCAGCTGTTCATTTATTTTTTCAACAACTTGATCGGCAAACTTTTGATCATCTGTAAATAATATCGACTGACTGGTCGGATCATGCTCCGCCTGGCTGAGCAGATCGGCGGCAATCCAGTCGGGATTATTCTTGCCATCGGCGACGACCACGATTTCCGATGGGCCGGCAACCATATCAATCCCGACGACGCCGTATACTTGCCGCTTCGCTTCCGCGACCCAGGCATTGCCGGGTCCGGTTATGACATCAACCGGTTTGATTTTGTCCGTGCCATAGGCCAGCGCTGCAATCGCCTGCGCCCCGCCAATCCGCCAGATTTCATCGACACCGGCCAGTTCTGCGGCAGCCAGCACCAGCGGATTGATGCTGCCTCCGGAGGCCGGCGTCACCATGACAAGCTGATCAACCCCCGCCACCTTGGCCGGTATCGCGTTCATCAACACCGACGACGGATAAGCCGCACGACCGCCCGGAATATAGATACCTGCCCGTTCCACGCCGTTCCACCGGGCCCCGATGCGAACTCCGGCATCGTCAATATAGTCCCGGTTATCAGGGAGTTGCCCCTCATGATAGTCACGAATTCTTAAGGCTGCCAGCTCCAACGAAATGCGCAGAGATGCTTCCAATCCTTCCAATGCGGCAGCGGATTCGGCTTTGGAAATACACCAGCCGGTCTGCTCGAGATCGTGACGATCGAATTTGCTGGTCAGCCGTAGCAGCGCGCCATCGCCCTGTTCGCGAACATCCCGGATGATCGCCTTCACATCAGCGGAGACATCCGCATCCGCCTCGCGCCGGGCGTTGACCAGCGCATCGAAGGCCTCGGCAAAACCGGCGTCGGTTGTAGCCATCCGAAATGGCATCAGACCTGCCCCGCCAGCTCGCGAAATTTCTGCACCAGCGGTGTCAATTCAGCGCTGCGCATCTTGTAGGCTGCGCGATTGACAACCAGCCGGCCAGAAATATCCAGTATCCGGTCGGTCTCGACCAGATTATTCGCTTTCAGCGTACTGCCGGATTCGACCAGATCGACAATATGCCGCGACAGGCCCAGCGAGGGCGCCAGTTCCATCGCGCCGTTCAGCTTGACGCATTCCGCCTGGATGCCCTTGCCCTCGAAATAGCGGCTGGTGAGATTGGGATATTTGGTGGCGACCCGGAGATGGGAGATATTGCCCACCTGCTCCGCATCGTCCTTCGGCTGCGCCACCGACAGGCGGCAGCGGCCGATACCAAGATCGACCGGGGCGTATAGCTCGCTGTAGCCGAATTCCTCGATCACATCCGACCCGACAATCCCGATTTGCGCGGCGCCATGGGCGACGAAGGTCGCAACATCAAATGCCCGCACCCGGATGATCGACATATGCGGGAGATTGGTCGCGAATTGCAGACTGCGGTTGGACTTGTCAAAAAAGGCGTCCTCTGGCACGATCCCGGCCTGCGCCAGGAGCGGCAAGGCATCGTCGAGAATCCTCCCTTTCGGAATTGCAAAGATTAGTGGTTTGGCCATGATGGCCGCGGCTTTACGGCTTCGCAGATGAAAGGGCAACGAGTTATGGACATTTTGGACGTCGAAGATATCGCGCAGGGAATGCGCGGTCAGGCGGAACATTGCCGGCGCAACGATGCCCCGGTCACCGCGTCGATCATTTTGGCCCAGATAGCGCTGATGGACGGCGACACCCAATGCGGACAGACAATCCGCAACTGGCCCGGAAAACCACTGGAAGATGCGATGCCGCTGCGGCTGACCGGCGGGCTGCATTATTTGCATCTGACGGGCCGGGAATCGCGGCTGGGGCCGATTTACGGAGGCGAAATTTCCGATCAGCAAGCGATCAACGCGATCGTTGCTGACGTCGTTGCCGACCATGATGCAGAATTGCTGCCATGGTTCGACAATCCTCCGCAGACCAATGAATCCGGCCGGTCGGCGAGCTTCATGGCCGGGCTATTGTGGCTGTCGGGGCGTATCGGCCCGCGATTCGAACTGCTCGAATTGGGGGCCAGTGCTGGCGTGAATACGATGATGGAGCGCTATCATTACGACCTCAATGGCGTGCTTGCCGGGCCTGAGGATTCGCCGATGCGGATCAAGCCGATATGGCGCGGTCCCCCTCCCCCGCAGGCCCCGGTCGAGATTGTCAGCACCCACGGTTGTGATCAGAATCCGATTGATCTCACCGATGATGAAACCGCTGCACGGCTCAAAGGCTATATCTGGCCGGAAATGCCCGCGCGATTCGAGCGAATGGAGGCGTCTATCGCATTGGCCAAACAGGACGCACCCGATGTCGCCAAAGCCGATGGCGCCGACTGGGTCGAAGCGCAATTGCTCCTGCCCCAGCAAAGCGGCGTCACCCGGGTGCTGATACATTCGATCGTCTGGCAATATCTGCCACAGACAACCAAGGACCGGATTACTTCAGCCATGGAAACGGCGGGCAAAGCGGCGACTGCGGACAGGCCGCTGGCATGGATGTCACTGGAAACCAACCGCAAGACCTTCAGCCACGAACTGATCATCCGCTATTGGCCGGGCGGCGAGGAACCGGCTCTGCTGGGCCGGGCGCACGCCCATGGCGCCTGGGTCGAGTGGTTTGAAGGCTAACGGGAAAGCGTAAATTGCCCTCTCCCATAGGGAGAGGCAAGTGTAGCTTGTCAGCTTGCTGACTAGCGAAACTCGGTGAGGGGTTCGACTGTCGAGAAGGCAAAACCCCTCACCGACTGCGCCTAAGGCAATAAATTGCCAAGGCTTGTTGCCTCTCCCTCTGGGAGAGGGCAATTCAATCCGTAACCGTCTTCGGCCGCCCCTCGGGCAGCGGAATAAATTCATCCGAATCCCCCGGAACGATCGGAAAGCGCCCCTCGAACCAGTCGGCCTTGGCCTGCTCGATCCGCGCCTTGCTCGACGAGACAAAATTCCACCAGACATGCCGTTCGCTGGCAAAAGCCTCGCCGCCGAGCAGCATCGCGCGCCCTCCCGACAGTGAAGTAAGCGAGACCTTCGCCCCCGGCGCGATCACATAGAGTATATATTTTTCCAGCGACACGCCATCCAGCGCGCCGTCGCCGTCGACCAGCATCACCGCCCGTTCGTCGGCCTCGGCATCGATCGGGATCGCGCCTCCGACGTAGAGCAGGATATCGGCATAAATCGTCTCGGTATGACAGGTGGTCGGCGCCGTCTGCCCCCAGAGTCTACCCATGATGATCCGGGCTTTTGCGCCACCATCCTCGACCAGCGGCAAATCACTCGCGCCGACATTCTCGAACGCTGGATCCATCTCTTCCTTGCCATCAGGGAGTGCCAGCCAGGTCTGCATCCCGAACATCGGCTTTGGCTCATTTATTGTTGCAAGCGGAGATCGCTCCGAATGGACAATCCCCCTGCCCGCGGTCATCAGGTTGACTTCGCCCGGCCGGATTGTCTGATGGGTGCCCAGACTGTCGCGATGATCAATCGCGCCTTCGAACAAATAGGTCACCGTTGCCAGATTGATGTGCGGATGCGGGCGCACCCCCATACCCGGCCCTTCCGGCAGTGTAGCCGGTCCAAATTCATCGACAAAGATAAACGGCCCCACCATCCGCCGATGACGCGACGGCAGCACCCGGCGGACCTGAAACGCGCCCAGATCATGGGTGGCGGGAGTGATGGTCTGGATGATGCTGGTCATAGCCTGTCCGGATTTCTGACGGTTTTTTCCGTGATGACATTGCCGGTATTCAATGTCTGGCCCGGCTCCATCAGCACCACATGACATTCGCCGTCCAAAGCTTTCGGGCAATGTTCGACGCCTTTCGGGACAATGACAAATTCCCCTTCGCCGACATCGATATCACCGGTCCGCAAGCCCATACGCATGACGCCCTTGATGACCAGAAACAGTTCATCCTCATTGTCGTGCCGATGCCAGTCAAACTTCCCGTCAAATTTGACGAGCTTGATCTGCATATCGTTGATGTCGCCTGCGATTTTCGGGGACCAGTGGTCCGAAAAGCCGGCAAATGCCTGGGCGAGGTTGACTTTTTCGATCACTCCCCCGGCGCTCTGGCCTTGATCACCATCGCGTGGACCTTGTCGCGCATCAGATCGCCCAGCGCCTTGTTCACCATGCGCTGCCGGTTGAGCCGGGACTTGCCTTCAAAGGCCGCGCAGACAATCTCGACGGTAAAATGCGATTCCCCGCTGCCGTCATCGCCGGCGTGGCCGTGATGGCTGGCGCTGTCGTTGGTGACGACAAGCGATATTGGCGCGAGTTCTGCGGTAAGCCGCTTTTCAATCTCGCTGTGCACTGGACCTTTGGACATCGAATCTCCATATTGCTCGTTCATTGGCCATATTAGCTGTTCCCACCACGCTTGTCGAAGTGCGTTTACGGCTTTCAAACAGCCCGGCTACGAGCGCCGGACCAACGGAGTAACATTGACCGTTTCCCCCAAAAGAAAACCAAACCGCTTTCACGGCCGCGTCGAAACCGATGGTCAGCGCTGTGCCATCGAAGGCTGTGCGCATGAAGGCGAGTTTCGGGCACCACCGGTCTATGGCGTCCGGCACAGCTATGATGGTCCCGGCGAGTATCGCTGGCTCTGCCTCGACCATGTGCGCGAGTTTAACCAGAGCTATGATTATTTTCAGGGCATGGACCAGGAGCAGATATTCGAGGCACAGCACCCCGTGCGGGGGTGGGATTCATCCCGCCGAATCTATGAAGGCGGCGCCGGTGCCCAACCGGCCTGGGCCGACTTCACCGATCCGCTCGATGCCATTGGCGCACGGTTTGCAGCCGGAATTCACCGACGCCAGACCGCCGGCCCGACCATTTCCCGTGTCGACCAGAAAGCGCTGGAGACGCTAGGGCTTGGCGTGACAGACTCCCGATCCATCGGCCGCAGTGACATTCGCCGCGCCTATTCCGCGCTCGTCCGCAAATATCATCCCGATCGCAATGGCGGTGACCGCAGCCACGAGAAACAGTTGGCAAAAGTGATCGAGGCCTATACGCAGCTTAAGGAATCACCAGATTTTAGATAGTGGCCCGCCCCTATTGCATTTCTTAGGGCGGCAGAGATTTTTCGAAGGACGACGATGACCAACATTCCCGATATCAACCCCGACGCCAGCGGCGAAACTATTCTGGACGCTCCCGATATAACCGTCGATGCGCGCGAAGTCTTCGGTGTGGATGTGGATATGCAAATTCCGGCATTCAGCGAAAAAGACGAGCGGGTGCCCGATCTCGATCCTTCCTATGTTTTCGATCCGGAAACCACGATCGCGATCCTCGCCGGATTCGCCTATAATCGCCGGGTGATGGTGCAAGGCTATCACGGCACCGGGAAATCGACCCATATCGAACAGGTCGCCGCGCGCCTCAACTGGCCCTGTATCCGGATCAACCTCGACGCGCATATCAGCCGGATCGATCTGGTCGGCCGCGATGCCATTGTCCTGAAGGACGGCCAGCAGGTCACCGAATTCCGCGAAGGCCTGCTGCCATGGGCACTGCAGACGCCAACCGCGCTGGTGTTCGACGAATATGACGCCGGTCGCCCCGACGTGATGTTCGTGATCCAGCGCATCCTGGAAGCGGAAGGCAAGCTGACTCTGCTCGACCAGAACCGGGTGATCCGCCCGAACCCCTATTTCCGCCTGTTTGCCACCGCCAACACGGTCGGCCTCGGCGACACCAGCGGCCTCTATCACGGCACCCAGCAGATCAACCAGGGCCAGATGGACCGCTGGAATATCGTGGTGACATTAAACTATCTGCCCGCTGCGACCGAAGCCAAGGTGATCCTGTCGAAGGTGCCGGAAGCAGGGGACGAAACGGTCCAGAACATGATCAAGGTCGCCGATCTGACGAGGCAGGGATTCATCAACGGCGATATCTCCACCGTGATGAGCCCGCGGACCGTAATCAGCTGGGCGCAGAACGCTGCGATATTCAACAATATCGGCTTCGCCTTCCGTCTTTCCTTCCTCAACAAATGCGACGAGGCGGAACGGATGCTGGTGGCGGAATATTATCAGCGGGTGTTTGGCGAAGACCTGCCCGAAAGCGTGATGGGCGGCTAGTCAGACTCAGCTTTCGTCGGATGGCGGATTTTCTGCACGATCCGAAAATTCGGTCATCACGGCCAACGCCGCCCAAACGGTCAGCGTTGGCAACACGCGATCGGGGAAATCAATGGCGCCGCCGCCATTATCGCTTTCTGCATACCAGGCAGCCAGCAAGGCCCCCGCCAGCATGATGCTGTTCCAGATTCGCCGGTGGCTATAGGTCACGAGCAGGATGCTGCTCACCAGCACCGAGATGATGATCAGCAAAATTACATATTCATCCATCGGGATTTCGGTGATATTGCCCAAGCTGACACCGATGATGGCGCCGAAGAAAATATTCAGCGCGTTGATCGTCGCTTCATATTCGCGCTGAGTCAGTTTAAACGGATTCCCGATTTTAAACAGTTTTCCTAGCATCATCCATTCCCGAGATATGCCCATTGACTAGCAAACCGTTCATGTTTTCCAAACTTCTTTCTCGCCAGCGCCGTATTATTATGGCAACACAGCTTGCACATGCCTGAGCATATCCAAGATTCTTCCGTCAAAAGGCGCTGGTATTGGCCATTTGGTCAGCAACAGGCCGCAGAAACCACCTTTTACGAACCCTATGGCGACGCCATCCCGCCGCGCATCGACGAACCGGTTGCCCCGCTCAAGAAGCCGCGCGGCAAATGGTGGTGGTTCAGCCGCGGCGTGGCGGCGGCCCTGTTGCTGTTCATCCTGCTGGTCGCCTATCTCGCGATTACCGCACCCTTGTCCAAATCGCTGCAACCGATCGCTCCGCCGCAAATCACGCTGCTGACATCCGACGGGCAGCCTTTTGCTCGCAATGGTGCGGTCGTCGATGACCCCGTTCAGGTTGCCAAATTGCCCGATCATGTGATCGAAGCCTTCATGGCGATCGAGGATCGGCGCTTCTATTCGCACTGGGGTGTGGATCCCCGGGGACTGGCGCGGGCATTGTTCAGCAACCTGTCCGGCAGCGGCATGACCCAGGGCGGCAGCACGATTACCCAGCAACTCGCCAAGACTACTTTTCTGACTCCGGAACGCAGCCTGACCCGCAAGGCACGGGAAATGATGATCGCCTTCTGGCTCGAAGCCTGGCTGACCAAGGACGAGATACTCGAACGCTATCTGTCCAACGTCTATTTCGGTGATAATGTCTACGGCCTGCGCGCGGCATCGCTGCATTATTATTATCGCCAGCCGGAAAATCTGAAGCTGGAACAGGCTATCATGCTCGCCGGACTGGTTCAGGCACCGTCCCGTCTGGCACCCACGCGCAATCCTGAACTGGCAGCAAAACGGGCCAGTCTCGTCAAGTCCGCGATGGTCAGCGCCGGCTACCTGACCCAGAAGGAAGCCGACCGGCTGGGAACCGCGAGGCTCGACGTTCGCGCCAGAAATGCCCTGCCCACCGGCACCTATTTCGCCGACTGGGCCATACCGCAGGCGCGCGAACTCACGGACCTGAGTTACGAACAGCTCAATCTGACGACCACGCTTGATTCCCGCCTGCAGGAGATTGCCCGCCGTGCAGTGGCCCGGGCGCCGCTTGGTCAGGCACAGGTTGCGCTGGTCGCGATGCGCCCCGATGGCGAAGTCGTGGCAATGATAGGTGGCAAGGACTATGCCCAATCCGCCTTCAATCGGGTCACGCAGGCGAAGCGTCAGCCGGGATCGACTTTCAAGCTGTTCGTCTGGCTGGCGGCGCTCCGTTCCGGCATGACACCCGATGATATGGTCGACGACAGTCCGATCACAAGGGGCGGCTATCTCCCGAAAAATGCAGGCGAAAAATATCGCGGCCCAATCAGCCTGAAAGAAGCTTTCGCCAAGTCGAGCAACGTCGCGGCGGTGCGGCTCTTCGGCCAGGTCGGTGACCGGGCCGTTATCCGCGAGGCGCGCAATCTGGGAATCCGGTCGCGGCTGGCCGAGGATGATCCCAGCCTGGCCCTCGGAACATCGACGATGACGCTGATGGAACTGACCGCGGCCTATGCCGGGGTGGCGGGGAATAACTGGCCGGTTGAGCCTTATGCCTTCAAGAAGGAAAAACAGACCTGGCTCGAGTGGCTGTTCGACTGGCCGGGTCGCTACAGCTCACAAACGCACGCCGATATGGAGGAGCTGCTGCGATCCGCAGTCAATGATGGCACCGGACGCCGGGCCATGCTGTCGATCCCCAATTATGGCAAGACCGGTACCAGCCAGAACAATCGCGATGCGCTGTTTGTCGGCTATGCCGGCGACGGCGACGAGCGGCTGGTCGTCGGTGTGTGGATCGGCAATGATGATAATAAACCGCTGAAGGGCGTCAGTGGCGGCAACCTGCCAGCACGTATCTGGAAGGATTTCATGCAGCAGGCTGTGCAGGCAAAGAAGCCCGCTTCTCCCATCAAACCAGACAAAAAGCCCGATCCGGAAGGCCCGGTCATCCCGCTCGACCTCCCCGAGGTGCCCGAAATCCCGGTAGATATCGGGGAATCTGAAATCAGAATAAATGGCAATTCCGGCGTACGGGTTGGCACGGAAATCGGGGGCGTGCCGATCGATCTGAAGATTAACGGCGATGGTGTAGCGATTGAACGGCGCCAGGAGGAAAATCCATCCGCACCGGATCGCTAGCCGCGGGGTTCCGCCCGACAAAAAAGTAGGAAATTAGGTCTTTGATTCCCCACACCTTTCCGCTTAAAGCTGTTCGCTTCTATGGCCGATCGTTCCAAACTTGATGACCTGAAAGACGTGCTCGGCGGCGCGGCACGCGCCATCGCCCAGGTTCCGGACGTCGAACTGGCCTATACCGCCGAAGCACCTTCGCAATCCGGTGAGCATCTCAAAGTACCGATGCCGGCGCGCGATCTGCCTCCGGCGCAAGTCGCCGAAGCAAGGGGATTTGCCGACAGTTTTTCGTTGAAATTGCGCCATCATAACGAAGCGGTGCATCGGAAGAATGCACCTCAGGAAGCGGTAGCCCGCACCTGTTTCGATGCCCTCGAACAGGTTCGCACCGATGCGCTGGGATCGCGCAATATGGCGGGCGCGAAGGATAATCTCAACGCGGCGCTGGAAATGCGGATGCGGTCCGATCCGATTGCCCGGGCACAAAATCGGGATGAAGTCCCGATTTCTACAGCTCTGGCGTTGCTGGCACGGGAAAAACTGACCGGACAGGCCCCGCCGCAAGGCACGATCAAGGGCCTCGACATGCTACGCGAGTGGATCGAGGAAAGCGCCGGCGCCGATCTCGACGGCCTCAACCTGACACTCGACGATCAGAACAGTTTCGCAAAATTGTCCACGCAATTGCTGCAGCATCTCGACCTGATCAAGAGCGATGAGGAGTCGGAAGCCGAAGACAGCGACGACGACGATAGCGACGAAGACAGCGACGACAGCACCGATGACGGTGCCGACGAGGAAGCGACCGGCGATCAGGGCGAGTCCGAAATGCGGTCAGAACCCTCCGATGACGATAGCCAGGAGGGTGAAAGCGATCAGAACGCCGAGGAACTGGAGGAAGGCGCTGAAGAGGAAATGGGAGATGCCGGCGATGATGGCATGATGCCAGTCCGGCCCAATCGGGCGATGTCCGACTTGCCTCCCGGTTTCAACTATACCGCATGGACCGAGAAATATGACGAAGTCGTCAGCGCCACGGAATTGTGCGATGAAGAGGAACTGACGCGCCTCCGCGCCTTCCTCGACCAGCAACTGACCAGCTTGCAGGGCGCGGTGACCAAGCTCGCCAACCGGCTGCAACGCCGGCTGATGGCGCAACAAAACCGCAGCTGGGACTTTGATCAGGAAGAAGGCATGCTCGATGCCGCCCGCCTTGCCCGGGTCGTGAGCAACCCGTCACACAGCCTGTCCTACAAGATTGAGCGCGAAACAGAATTTCGCGACACGGTCGTGACCCTGCTGATCGACAATAGCGGCTCGATGCGCGGACGGCCGATATCGATTGCCGCAATCTCTGCCGATATCATGGCACGCACGCTGGAACGCTGCGGCGTCAAGACCGAAATTCTCGGTTTTACCACCCGCGCCTGGAAAGGCGGCCAGACCCGCGAAGACTGGCTCGCGGCGGATCGCCCGGCCAATCCCGGACGGCTCAACGACCTGCGCCATATCGTCTACAAGAAAGCGGATGAACCCTGGCGGCATGCCAGGAAAAATCTCGGCCTGATGATGCGCGAAGGCCTGCTCAAGGAAAATATCGACGGCGAGGCCCTGCTCTGGGCCCATAGCCGATTGATCGCCCGGCCTGAGGAACGCCGGATATTGATGGTGATTTCCGACGGTGCACCGGTGGATGACAGCACTCTCTCGGTCAACCACGGCGCCTATCTGGAAAACCATCTGCGCAAGGTTATCGAATGGATCGAAAGCCGCTCGCCGGTGCAACTCGTCGCGATTGGCATCGGCCATGATGTGACGCGCTACTACAAGAGAGCCGTCACGATCATGGATGCCGAGCAGCTGGGCGGGACCATGGTCGAGCAACTGGCCGGACTATTTGATGAGGAATGATGCCATGAACGTAACCGAAGCCGTCACCTCCCGGCGATCCGTTCGCCAGTTTCTCGACAAGCCTGTCGACAAAGCGACTCTCGAACGGGTTTTGGAAACAGCTCAACGCTCGCCTTCCGGCGGCAACACCCAGCCATGGAGTGCCGTTGTCGTCACCGGCAACGAGCTGACCCGGATCACCGACGCGATCAAGGCCAAGGCTCTTTCTGCACCCATGGGTGAAGGTCATGAATATGCCATATACCCTGGCGAATTGGACGGCAGATATGAAGAACAGCGCCGGGCGGTAGGCAAGGATATGTTCGACAGCATCGGACTCGCTCGTGAGGACAAGGCGGGACGCATCGCCCAAATGGCCAAGAACTGGGACAGTTTCGGCGCGCCGGTGCAATTGTTCACCTACACCAAGAAATATATGGGTCCCCCGCAATGGTCGGACATGGGCATGTGGCTGCAGACAGTGATGTTGCTGTTGCGCGAAGAAGGTCTGGATAGCTGTGCTCAGGAAATCTGGGCGATGTACGGAACCTATATGCGGGAATTGCTCGACATCGGCGATGACTATATCTTCTTTTGCGGCATGGCGATCGGATATCGCGATCCGGACGCGCCGATCAACAATTTCAAAGTGTCTCGCGTCCCGATCAGCGACGCCATAGAGTTTCGGGGTTTTTAACCAACAAGACCTTTGATCTTCAGACTAAAATCTGAAGAATGTCCCGCGATGTGACAACAATCACTCAATCTCACTCCAGAGTCGATAATTTACTATTAGAGACTCGGACCTACCCGCTAGCACATGTAACTATTAGAATATTCTGGGTCGCAATGATCGTTGCTTGCGTTTGAGGGAACCGGGCAACGCACAAATATTGTGGGAGAATATCGTGCGCCGAACAAGGATTTGCACTCTATTGATATTTTTGGGGTTGGTAACCAGCCCTACGGTGGCCCTTGCTCAGTCGACACCGGTTTCTCTGCGCGACAGTTTCCCGATCGGAAGCAGCGAGGGCATCTTATGCCAAGTTCAGGATCGCAGTATCGAAAACAAGGCAAAGGCCAATATGTTCGACCGCAGCTGGGCTGTCGTCTGTCGGGATTCCGCCCGACCGGTCGGCTATGTCTATTCGTCGCGGGCATCTGAACAGGATCTGCTGAAGCGCATCATCCCCTATCGCAGCGAATCTGTGATTTGCACCAGCAATGAAACCCGCCCCACTCTCGCAAGCTTTCGCCACACGGAATGCCGCCTTTCAGCGGAACCAGTCGCATATTCACTGATCGTCGGCCAACAGGACGGTTTGACCTATATTGCGGAAGGTTTGGCCGCATATGATAGTGCTACGCTACTGGCGCTAAGGTCGATTCTGAGCGACTCGGTCGCCGAAGGCAAAATTGATGTCGCGTCGACATCAGTTGAAGATCCCTTTGCCTTTGCGCGGGTACAGGCCGCTACGCTCAGACCCGACCAGGCCTTGGCGGAAGGCTATAGACGAAATCTCAGTGGCAATTATGCAGAAGCTGCTGCTTTTTTTGAAACGCTGCAGCAGCGCACATCGGGCATGGATGGGGAAGATATCAACCCCGAAGAGTATTTGATCAACCGCGCCCTTCAAAAGTCCAATCTGGGTGAATTTGCCGAAGCGGATGATCTGTTCGAACAAGCCAGAGAGCTGAACACCGTTGACCCGGTGACCGAACGGCTACAACGAAATTTTGAAGCGATGCACATGCTTAATCAGGGCTTTTTCAATGCAGCGGTCGAGCGGATAAATATGCCACTCCAGACGTCGCTAGTAGAACAACGCGCATTGTCCAAGCGCCTGGAAATCACCACTCCGATCTCGACCCGGATCAACGGCAGCGTTCGAACCCGCAGTCTGCTCGGTTTCGTTGATGAATTGAAATTGAGCGTGCCCGAACGCGCAGAGATTATTGACGCGCAGGCGCTGCAACTCATAGGCACCGCGCAACGGATCAACGGCGACCGCACGGCTGCACGAAATTCGCTCATCTCCGCGTATAATCGCGCTGTCGCTATTCGTGACGGTCGGGTCACGTCAATCACACGCCTGAGAGCACAGACATTGGCGGAGCTGGCACTGCTTTCAGAAACCGAGGGCAATTTGGACGAAGCCGAACAGCTGCTTCGCGATGGTCTGGATTTGCTGAGTGTCCAATATCCGGAGACGCGCGCTGTCAATGGCGCCAAAGCGCGCTTGGCCGCTTTTCTCCTGCGGCACGGAGAGGAACCTGAAGCCCGCCAACTATATGGCGAAGTTGTTGATAGTTCGCTGGGGAAACGAAGTGCGATTTCTGGCATGGCTAACCAGCTGGCTCCCTATTTCGCCCTGCTGGCAGCAGACAAAACAGCGACCGAGCAGTTTTTCAAAGCTTCCCAGATATTGATCCGCCCCGGTGTTGCGGAAACTCAAGCCGTTCTGTCCCGCGAACTGAGCGGCGGCACTGATGACGCCGCTCGGCTGTTCCGGCAATCGACCAATCTTGCCCGCAATATTGAACGACTGAGAATCCGGTTCTCGGCACTGGGTAAGACAAACCAAACAGCGGCCGTTCGCCGGCAACGCGATGATATGGCATCAGAAATTGAAGCATTGGAGAGAAGTCAGCAGCTCACCCAGGTCAGACTTGCAGAATTCCCGCAATATCGCGCGGTTGCCGATCGTTTCCTAAGTCTCGACGAATTGCGCAGTACCATGCACGCCGGGGAAGCCTATATACGCATGGCAATTATTGGTGGCGATATTTTCATATTCTACGCTGATCAATCAGAAGCGGAAACTTACAAGGTTCCGCTTCACGAAGATGCGCTCGACCGGACGGTCGATACAATTCGCGCTTCAATCTCCGTTTTCGAAAATGGTCAATATGTAACCTATCCTTTCGACATCGAAGCGGCGCGCGCGCTTTATTCGAATCTTTTTGAACCGGTTTCTGACCGGCTTGCGAGCAAGACACATTTAATATTCGAGCCCGATGGGGCGATGCTCAGATTGCCAATTAATTTGCTTGTCGCTGATGATGCGTCGGTATCCCAATATCTTGCCAGAACCGAAGCACCCGATGGAGACGCTTTTGATTTTACCGGTGTTAAATGGCTCGGCAAGGATATCGATATCAGCACTGCTGTATCTGCCCGGGCATTTGCCGATGCCCGGATGGCGCCCCAATCCGGCGCCTCCCGGCAATATTTGGGAATGGGCCGGAACCTTCCGATCCTGGCCAACACCAAAATTGCTAGTATTCGCGATGGTTCCGAGAATAGAAATGGTAATTGCGAATGGCCGCTCAGCCAGTGGAACAGCCCCATATCCGATCGCGAACTGCAGGAAGCAAGGTCTCTGGTTGGTGCAGAAAATTCCGACATCATTACGGGTGCGGCGTTTACCGACACCCGTATTTTGTCGAACAAAAAAATCAGCGATTATCGCATTTTGCATTTTGCGACGCACGGGCTGGTGACTGCGCCCAGCCCTTCCTGCCCGGCCAAACCCGCACTACTAACGTCTTTCGGGGACAGTGGATCGGACGGACTGCTGGCTTTTGATGAAATTTTCGATCTTAAACTGGATGCGGATATCATCATTCTTTCCGCCTGCGATACAGCGGGCAAAGCTAGTATAGCCGTTACCCGGGAAGCAGGTGTCAGCAGCGGTGGCGGAACGGCTCTCGATGGCTTGGTTCGATCCTTTATCGGAGCGGGCGGGCGGTCCGTACTGGCAAGCCATTGGCCTGCTCCAGATGATTTTCGCGCTACGGAACGGCTGATAAACGGACTGTTCAGTGAAGGGCGCGATCAATCAATCACCGGTGCGCTCAGAAAATCCCAACTGGACTTGATGAACGACCCGGTCACATCCCATCCCTATTATTGGTCGGGGTTCGCCTTGATCGGAGACGGTGCCCGGCTGTTTTTACCAAGGGTCAACGACCCGCTGGCCGGTAATGACGTGGCAGCCGCAGCGACAAAAGCGAGCTGGAAATAGTGACGGAAACTACCATGCCAACGGCCCCGATCAATAATCACCGCGACGTGAAAGAGGGGGCTAGAGGCGTGCTGCAATCCCTGCGCCGTCTTTTCGATCACCTGGGCCCAATTCGCCTGGCATCGACGATGCTGTTCCTGATCCTTGCGCTTCTTGTCGCCCGTTTCAGCTGGACAACGCCACTGATTCAGGAAGCCGAGCGTGCACTCTATGATTTACGGGCCTCTGTATTCGCGCCAGAAGTCGAGAAAGACGAAAACATCGTCATGGTCGTCTACAATGAAGACACGCTGAAACTGACCGGCCAGCGATCTCCTGTTGACCGCACGATTCTGGCCCAGGCACTTGAATCGATTGACGCAGCTCACCCCAAATCCATCGGCATTGATGTCCTTTTCACCATGCCGCAGGATGATGATGACCTGCTCATTTCTGCCTTCAAGAACATAAAAACGCCGACTTTTCTAGCTTATGCCGACCCTGCAGAAAATCCTGAAATTACGTTCGCCGAACATGAATTTCTGCAGCAGTTTTTTGAACAGGCCCGCAGCAAAAATATTGAACCGACTAATATTAAGCTCGAGACAGACAGCGACGGAGTCCAGCGCAGGTGGACACCGCACAGGCCCGGAGCACCTCCGTTCATGGCAATTGCGCTAACGGGGCCCAACCCGAAATTTGCCCAAAATGACGGGGCCATCCGCTATCATGTCCCGACGACGACAGATGTGCCGGTATTCGACAAATTTCCAATTGAAAGCTTCGCTGATCCGGAAATTGCAGAAATGCTTGGCCCCTTCATCGCCGGCAAGCACGTACTGATCGGCGGCGATTTCATCGATCGGGACCGTTTTGAAACGCCGGTGGGCGGACTGGCCGACATCAAGGGTGATGACGGCAAAATGATCGGGCTGGAAGTGCATGCTCATATGCTTGCACAATTGCTAAATGATGATCTGCCCTCCCCCATTCCGGTCTGGAGCTTGTGGTTGGCCGCATTGATTGTTGCGATTTGCGGAGGTTTGTCCGCTTTGATCGTCGGGAACGCCTTGAAAGTTGGCTTTATACTTATCAGCCAGTTCGCATTTTTTCTCATCTTTCCGTTCTTGTTGCAGAATACTGGAATTGACACCCTTTCGCTTCCCGCCTTTGGCTGGGCGGTTGGTTGGTTACTCGGCTATGCTTCCGTCGGCTCGGCCGCGCGAACCGTCAATTCCAAACAACGTGCATTTGCACAAAATGCGCTTGGCAAATATCTGCCGAAATCGATTGCCACCGAAATCCTGAAAGACCCGGAAAAACTGGCTCTGCATGGCGAGAAACGCAAGATTTTTGCGGTGTTTACTGACCTCGAAGGCTTTACCAAACTGACCCATGCAATCGAACCAGAAATGGTCGCGACATTGTTGAACGATTATCTGGACCGGTTGAGCGAAGTGGCGCTCCAATATGGCGGTACGATCGACAAGTTCGTTGGTGATGCCTTGGTCACCTTCTGGGGGGCACCCATCGCCTATCCCGATGATGGCGAGCGGGCAGCCAAGGCAGCTTGGGCACTGTATCTGGCCGGTGAAGAATTTCGCAAAAACATTCCCGAAGGCGTACCGCCCATCGGTCGAACACGTGTCGGCATGCATTACGGTGATGCCATCGTCGGTAATTTTGGCGGTGAAGGCCGGATTCAATACACTGCTCTGGGTGATGCCATGAACACCGCAGCACGGCTGGAGGCGGCCAACAAGACTCTCGAGACCAAAATATTGCTCAGCCGACAGGCAATGGAGCGGACGGGGCTCGACTGGTACAGGCCGATGGGCCGGATCACTCTGCGCGGGCGCTCCACACCGGTAGAAGTATTCGAACCGGTCCCCGAGTGGGACGAAAAAGATCGGGCGGCAGTGACCGCCGTCATAGCGGCGCATGACAAGGGTGATATCGCTGCGATCCAGGCACTGAGTGTCGTGATCAAGCAATTTGGCGGGGACTTGGGCCTCGCCAATCTGCTCAAAAGACTAAAAAAGACAAAAAATGGAGAAAGCTATGCACTTGGATAAGAATAGTCCGACGAAATCCGGCAAAATTATCTCACGTTTTTTTAAGGCTGGGCTTGGTTCGCTTATGCTTTTCGGCGTTAGCGGCGTTGCCGTGGCTCAGAATATGGTTGTGCGCTCGACCGGTCCCTCGGCGAGCAGCTACCCAGCCGGTAAAAAAATGGCGAACGACGCCAAAATTTCACTGAAGGCACAGGATCAGGTGACAATCCTGACCAAATCAGGAACCCGCGTTCTCAAGGGACCCGGCACTTATTCGCTTACCGAGGGAAGCGGATCAGCCGCAAGCGCATCACGCCGACTGTCAAGTTTCATCAGCAATCGCGGGAGCAGCCGGGCGAGAACCGGGGCGGTCCGCGCAGCCGGTAACGTCGCCGTTGAGACCCCAAGTAATCCCAATCTCTGGTTCCTCGACGTGACCAAGGGCGGGAAATTCTGCGTAGCGGATGCCAATGCGCTGGTGGTCTGGCGACCGGATTATACCGGTTCCGCAACGGCTTCGATCGTCGAACCGGAAAATGGCAAGGTCACCGAAATAATCTGGCGGAAAGGCAACCCGCTAAAAGCGTGGCCTAAGGACGTTCTGCCGGTGACCAACGGGGCGACCTATCGCCTGCTCGGATCGAATGTTCCGCAATCTGTCGAGGTGGATTTTGTTGTCCTACAAAACCGGCCGACTGACCTCGATGATGCAGCATCCATATTGATCGAAAACGGATGCACTGGTCAACTCGATTTGCTGGTCGAGACGCTCAACTTGAACAACGGGGATTCAGCAAACCAGGGTTAGCTATTGATGAAATTCTGCCGCGCGGAATGAGGGCCGAACGGAAGAGTTGCAACGAGATGGTTCCGTCAGGAAACATCACCACACGAGGAAATTTATGCCGCGAGCGAGCACAGCTTTTCACACCACCGCCTTGGCCGCAAGCCTTGCCATATTCGCTACCAGCGTGCCGGCCTGGGGACAATCTTCCGCAGCGGCGCCGACCCGGGAAGAAATCCAGCGCGGAATCATCGACCAAGCATTGAAGGGTCAGGCACAAACCTTGGCCATCGACGGACAGGTAGAGCGCTCGGCATGCCCGCTCGCGGGTCCTGAGTTTGCCGATGTGCGGTTCACTCTGAATTCGGTCGATTTTACCGGTCTGATTTCGGTTAACCCTGCCTCCCTGACCTCCTCCTATTCCGACTATGTGGGACAGGAAGTTCCGGTATCGGTCGTCTGTGATATCCGCGACCGGGCGGCCACAATGCTCCGCAGCAAGGGCTATCTGGCAGCTGTGCAAGTCCCGCCTCAGACGATCGATCAGGGCAATGTCCGGTTCGATGTGCTGATGGCCCGCATGACATCAGTGCAGGTTCGCGGCAATGCCGGTGCATCGGAGCGCCTGCTGCAGAAATATATTGAGAAGCTCTCCGAACAACCCGTGTTCAATATTAATATAGCGGACCGCTATCTGTTGCTCGCGCGTGACATACCGGGGCTTGACGTTCGGCTTTCGCTCCGGCCGGTTTCTGCTGAACTCGGCGGCCAGCCGGGTGAAGTCATCGGCGAATTCAATGTCGTCCGCACGCCGGTTTATGCCGATGTCAACATTCAGAATTTCGGATCCGAGGAAGTCGGCCGTTTCGGTGGACTGGCTCGTATCCGGTTCAATGGACTGACCGGGCTCGGCGATGAAACGATCATCAGCGGCTTTTCGACAGCAGACTTCAAGGAACAGCAGGTCTTGCAAGCCAGCCACGAGTTCCGGGTCGGAAGCGAAGGCCTGAAGTTCGGGGGCAATTTTACCTATGCATGGACAAAGCCGGAATTGCCCGGCGGTTTTGATATCCAGTCGGAAACGCTGGTGGCCGGTGGCTACGCAACCTACCCATTCATCCGTAAGCAATCGCGCAATTTATTCGGAACGATCGGACTGGACTATGTTGATCAACGGACCAACATTCTGGGCGTCCGCACCAATGAGGACCGGCTGAGCATTGCCTATGCGCGTCTCGACTTCAATCAAATCGAGTCGGGCAGTATTTCGGGACAGGGCGGCTATTCCGCCTTTGAACCGAAATGGGGCTTCGGCGGCTCACTGGAAATCCGGCAAGGTCTTGATATTTTGGGTGCAAGCAAGGGATGTGGCGCGGCGTTCATCAACTGCATTGGTCAGACCGTAATTCCCACACGGGCGGACGGCGATCCGACAGCGTCCGTGATCAGAGCGCAAGCAAAAATTGACTATCGACCAACCCCGCTCCTTGCATTCACTCTTCAACCGCGACTGCAATATTCTCCGGATGCCCTGTTCTCCTATGAAGAAATTTCGGGCGGCAATTATACCACGGGCCGTGGTTATGATCCCGGCACGATCATCGGCGACAGCGGCTATGGCCTGCAAACGGAAGTCAGCTACGGCTCATTGCTGCCCGACTCAGTCGAAGGCATAGCTATCCAGCCCTATCTGTTCTTCGACCTGATGGGTGTCTGGAATAAAAATTTCCCGGGTGACCCCCAGAAACTCTATTCTGCCGGCGGCGGGTTGCGTGCAACGATTGGCCGGCACGCCAGCCTAGACCTGACCACAGTCGTGCCTCTGAAACGTGCCGCGGTACAGACACGGCGTGACAGTGCGCGGGCCTTGCTGACCTTAACCATCCAACTCGCTCCCTGGGCGCGCAGATGATGGAACCGTTTTGCCACCCCCGACCAACCGAAGTTCTACCTAGGACAGCATCATGAGCAAACCATCTCAGGCTCGAAGCCCGAAATATTCTTCACGTGTCACCAAGAAAATGTGCTGGCTGTCCGGAAGCTCGATGGCCGCCGCAGCATTCATACTGGCGTCGTCTGTGCCCCCTGCGCGGGCGCAGACGTTTTCTCCGGATCCGAACAGGGCATTTCAGGTCAACTTCACATCTGCATCTGGCACGGGCTCCTTTGTCCCTACAGCCAATTTAGACATTGTGACGGTAACGAGCAGCGAATTGCTCCTTAACTGGCAGCCCCTCGACACCAACGCCGCAACCTTTGATCCGGTTAGCGGTCTGGTGAACAATCCTATTGATATATTGCCCAGCGGCCGGACATTGAGATTTCAGTCCGCCGGGACCGATTATACCGTCCTCAACCGGATACTTCCCTCCGCGACCGCAGATGGCCGACCGATCCAGTTTAACGGCACGGTCGAAAGTTTGATCGGTGGCGCGCCAGGGGGAAATGTCTGGTTCTACAGTCCCGGCGGTATTATTGTAGGCAGCACAGCGCTTTTTGATGTCGGCAGTCTGGTATTGACCAGCAATGATATCGATACAACAGGCGGGTTATTTGGCTCTGAAGGCGAAATCCGGTTTCGCGGCGTCAACAACAATTCGTCTGTCATCATCCAATCCAATAATGATGCGACTCCGCAAATTCGGCAGGCCACCGAAGGCAGTTATCTGGCAATTGTTGCCCCCCGGATCGAGCAGGGTGGGGACGTCAGTGTCAACGGATCGGTGGCCTATGTGGCGGCAGAACAGGCTGACCTGACAATCAACAATGGTCTGTTTGATATTTCAATCGGTGTCGGCACGACCGATACCAATGGTGTCGTTCACACCGGACTGACAACCGGGCCATCATCCACGCCGACATTTAACGGCTCCGGCGATGTCACCAACGCCGATGCTCAGGCCATTTACATGGTTTCGGTACCCAAAAATGATGCTGTTACCATGCTGGTCGGCGGTAGCCTTGGTTATCAGGCAGCCGCCAGCGCGACGATCATCAACGGCAGTGTTGTGCTCAGCGCAGGTGCCGATGTCGCTACAACTGGCGATATAACCAATACCGGATTTGCGTTTGATACAGACGCTCCGGATTCAGATTCCAATATCCAGTTACAAAATGTCACCTTCGGGTCGTCGGTTTCCGCCTTTGCGACAAACGGGATAATTGCATCCACTTCATCGGCGACTGATTTCGTCGTCGCCAACAACTCCCAGGGGACGCAAGATCTCTCGCTCGCAGCGAGGGACCAGATTGATATCAACGCCCGAGGCGGCGGAACTATCGGAGCCAATGGCAACGTGACCCTGCGGGCAGGATTCGGTAATACCGGTGGCACGATCAATATCAATGCCGACCAAACCGGTTTTACCGATACGATAGTTAGCGGATTAATCGCGACCGGCAATCTGGTCGTCGATACCAGCGCCACTGGGCTGGATGATTTTTTCACCGTACGCAACAATGGCAATACCGGCATCGGGGAGGATGCGGTTGGCGGTGACATAAATATCAATATCAATGGCGGTGGCGATCTAGTTGTCGGCGGTACGGCGCAGTTTATAGCCACTGCCCAAGGCGGCAAGGGAGAGAATCTGAACGGCTCCGGTCAAGGCGGAAATATTGATCTGAATATGTCCAGCGGGACGATCAACGTGACCGGGACGACAACGTTCAATTCCGAGGTTGTTTCTGCACAAAACGGAAAAGTCGGCGGAAATGGCTCCGGCCTCATCGGTAGTGACAGTATCGCCGGTGACATCAGTGTTAGTCTTTCCGGTGGCTCCGTCACGACCGGAAATATGTCTTTTCAGCTTGGTGCCGTTGCGTCATCCGGAGCCGCGCCGGGCGGCGCACAGAGCAATGATGCCACCGCCGGTGCGTTCGATCTGACGGTGACCGGCGGGACGCATGTCATTGCTGATCTCGAAATCGACGCGGTTGCTGATAGCCGTTCCGGCTCTTTTGACACCGCCGGTACCGAAATCTCGGGATCTGCTGAGTCTGGCGGCGCGAACGTTCTGATCAATGGCGGCAGCCTGACGGTCAATTCGAATTTTGATGCCGATTTGATCACATATGGCGTTACACCTGTTAGCACCGACAACAGCGCTAGTCTGACGGTTCAGAATGGGGGAGCTCTGACCGTAGGTAATCTTTTCTATATCCAGACACTGGGATTGAATGGCACTGACACCATTATCAGCGGAGGAGGATCTGTCTCGCTTCTCGCGGACAATGCCGCTATCACTCTCGGTAGAATAATACTCGACACCTCCGCCAAGCCGAACAATCATTCTTCGACCTTTCTCAGCGATGAAGGCCGCGATTTTCAGGCAGGCGATATTCGCATTGTTGCCCAAAATGGCGGCACCTTTACGTCCGGCGCGTCCGGACAGTCCTTTTTCTCCGCAAACGGCACAGGCAACGACAGTAATGCCGGCAACGGCACGGGCGGCGACCTTCTCTTCCATGCCAATGGCGGGACGATAAATTTCACCGATGACGTTTCGATCGATGCCAGCGGCGTTGGCGGAGTGGGTGGCAATAGCGACAATCCGGACACTCTCGGGGTAGGACGAGGCGGCACGCTAACACTCCGCGTGGAAGGTGCGAGCGGCTCGATGTCATTCACTGACCTGGATCTGGATTCTGACGGATCCATCGCCAATGGTGGCGAAGGGGGGGCGCCGCCATTCGAAGGAGATGGTGGCCTTGGGTTTGGCGGAGACATCACATTCGATCTGCTCGGCGGGACCTTCATCGCGACCGACATTATAGTAGGTTCGGACGGTTTGGGCGGAGGTGGTGGCGATTTGGTCACGCCGGCGGCATCCGGACTCGCGCGCTCGGTTGCAGCGCTGGCACTTCCGGCGGACCTTAGTGTTGCAGCGGCAGCTTCAGTTGCGCCCCTTTCCGGAGGCATATCAGCTGGCGATGGCGGAGAAGGACAAGGCGGCGATGTAACCTTCAACCTGAATGGCGGCAGTGCGGCTGTTACCAACCTTACAATTTCGGCCAACGGATTCGGTGGCGACGGTGCCAAGGGCTATACAGATTCGGGGACTGCCGGCGGCAGAGGCGGCAGAGGACTGGGCGGCAACGCAACCTTCAATGCCCTGGCCGGAAACCTGACAATCACCAGCACCCTGACCGTGTCCGCTTCCGGCAACGACCAAAGCCTAGCGCCTTACCCAACCACGGGAGGAGGAGGTTATGGCTTTGGCACGGACGGGGGTGCGGGCGGATCAGGCATCGGTGGGACCGCGACCTTTAATCTGGACGGTAGTGCATCAATCAATGCCGATAACGTTGTCATCAGCACGATCGCAGGCGGTGGTCATGGAGGACGAAGCAGAAGCGCGACTGATGGTCTAGGCAATCCGGTACAGGCAGGTATCGGCGGCAGGGGCGGCGATGCCGTGGGCGGTGATGCCACGTTCAACAACAACGCCGGCACACTGAACTTTAGCCAGCTTACAGTGAATTCTACTGGAACCGGAGGCAATGGCGGTGATGTTTTCGGTCCCGCCGGTCGGGCGGACAATATCGCCGGCGATGGCGGCAGCGGAACGGGTGGCAGTGCCACAATTAATATTAATCAGGATGATCTGAACAACCCCGTCTATGTCGTCAATGCTAGCGGGATTGGTGGCGACGGCGGCGACGGATTGGCCGGGGGCGATGGCGGCTCTGCCATCGGCGGTATCGCAGCAATAAACATTATCGATGCTGTCGCCAATCCCGATGATCCTTCTGTTATTGCCAATGCGACAGGCGGCTCCGGCGGTGCCGGCAAGCGCGATATCGTAACCGGCGCGCCCGGTGATGGCGGTAATGGCGGAAGCGCGAACGCAGGCACCGCAAGATTGGAAGTTACGGGTGCCGGCGGCAGTATTGATGTGGGTTTCATCACGCTGGAAGCCAATGCCTCGGGCGGCACGGGTGCGACAGGTTTCTATGAGTTTGGCAGCGGCATTGATGGGAGCGACGGCGGTGCCGGCGGCACGGCCAATGGCGGGGCGGTCGAAATCATCGCCCGCACCGGCGCGACGATCACAATTTCCACTGGCGACTTTAGCATGACCAGCACAGGTACCGGCGGTGCCGGGGGCAACGGCGGAAATTCCTATGACAGCGACAGTGGCGATGGTGGCGACGGCGGCGATGCTACCGGCGGAACGGCCCGTCTCCTGGCCCAGGGTGCCACGATATCCGGCGACGACCTGATACTCACAACCGCCGGTCAAGCGGGCGACGGAGGAAATGGCGGCAGCTATGGAATCGATGGCACCAATGGGATCAGCGGAACCGGCGGTGATGGAACCGGCGGTACAAATATTATAGAAGTCCAGGAAGGTAGCCCCGGGATCATAAACTTCGCCAATGTGATCATGGAAGCCAATGGATCCGGTGGTGGCGGACCGATTGGCGGCGTTGGTGCCGGCGGCCGGATTGAAATTACCGACAGCTCGATCGATCCGGCCGGGTTGATCAGCTTGAACAGCTTGACCGTCGACGCCTTTGACACTGCGGTAGGCGCAGCGGCATTTTCCAACTCTGCTCCGCTCGGCGGATTTTTTGTTGCCGGTAACAGCGGTGCAATGTCCATAGTCGGTGACCTGACCGTCAATGTCGCGGGCAATATCGAATATAGTCTGGACGGCGACGGCCAGATGACGGTTGGTGGTAACACCATCCTGAACAGCGGTCAGAATATCCTGATCGCCCATAGCAACAATATGTCACCGGTAAACTCCATTGACGTGGCCGGCACTTTTGCGGCTACAGCGCAAGGCAATTTCGTCAGCACCGCCGGGTCTCAAGTCAATGCGGCGGGCATAGCAACGGTGCGCGCCGAACAAAATGCCACGGTTGCCGACATAGCCGGTATCGGACTTGTCAATATTTCTGCCTTGCAGGATGTAAATGTCACCAACGCAGCCGTCTCCGGGGTAACGACTACGGTCACCTTGGGCGCCGGAACGCTCGTCCTAGGGCCACAATTGACCATTGCAGCCGGGTTAAATCCAACACCTACCCCCACTTACAACCCGAATTACGATGCCACAATCGACGGCTTGGTCACGTCGGCCGGGCATATCGTGGTCAATGCAGGCGGCAACGCCACTTTTGCAAACGGTAGCAGAACGATTTCGGACAATGGCCTCACCGTCCAGACAGGGGATGACATCGTCATTGCGACTGGCGCCAGCGTTATCGCGGCAGCCAATCCCGCCACCACGCCCAATAGCACAAACCCCTTCACCTTTAACAATCTGGTGCTGCAGGCCGGGGCTCTCACGCCGCTCAGCACGACAACGCTGACGCCGATTTCCTCGATCGTGGCGGCAGGCGATCTTGACGCCAACAGCTTCGCGGTCGTCATGACCGCCAACGCGATTGATGGCCTGGGTGGCACGATCAGCGCCAGTTCGATCAGCGTCGATATCGACGACGCCCCCGCCAACGGCGTGGTCCAGCGCGACGATAACAGCTTGCTGAGCGCCCAATGCGTCGAAGGTAATATTTGCCTGGGCGCGCTCCAAGCGGATAACCTTGTCTATATCGGTCAGGCGAGTAACAATGATGTAATCCAGGCATTTGTCGAGAGCGGCACGGTCACTGCCAACGAAATACTGGTGACGACGCGTCGTGATATTATCTTGGGGACGACTGGCATCGCAACATCGTTAAATGCGACCAATCAATTGGCTTTGCAAAGCACCGAGGGGAATATCAACCTCGCTGATGTTTCTGCAATCAGCAACGCCATAACCATCAACGCCGCGGGTAGCTTGCTGGGATCAGCGAACCTCACCAGCACCAATGATATTGGCATAACGGTGGGCGCAGACGTAAATGCCGCGTCCATCACGACCGACGGTCAGCTGACCCAGGTCGCCGATGTCGGTGGTGTGCCGGAAAGCCTCTATACTGTGCCTGGCAGCATCGCCGTCGGCTCATATACTCAGGGCACGGCCCTTCGATTCCGCGTGGAGGCCGGCAACGATATAAGCTTTGACGAGATTATAGTTCCCAATCGCGAAATCCAGTTGTTAGCCGCACAAACGGGCCCGGGCGACGTGTTTCTCGGCACCACGAACGGGGCAAGCGATATAAGCCTTCAAGGCGAAAATGTCGGTTTCACCAGTCTTGATTCCACAGTTTCTGTAATCAGCGGTATCACGATACTGGCAACAAACGGCAGCATAACCGGCGGCGATGCGCTGGCCAACTTCACCACCGATTTAGAAGCGGTTGGAGGAGACATTAATATCGGTGATCTGACTGGCGGCGCGAGCGGCGGCACCAATCTCGACGCAACCGGCTCGATCACGGTCGGAGCAGTGAGCGGCGGCGTGGTCATCAACGTCACCGCGGGTGATGATTTTGACTTTGATACGGTTGAAGCATTCAGAACCAATATCAATGCCACCAATATAACCGGAAATATCATTCAGTCATTGGGTGTAACCGGCGGCGGTCCCAATACATTGGCGATGACCGCTAGCGGGGATATGACGCTCGGCACAGCCACCGCAACCGATACACTCGACTTGACGGTTGGTGGAACCTTGACCGCCAATTTGCTGGACGGAAATTTCCTTGTCGATATCACCGCCGCAGCGGTTGACGTTACAACGCTCAACTCGGCCCAAATCGGAAATATCACGGCAACCGGCGGCGATCTTGCCATTGATGATATCGTCGGTGAAAGCTCGATCAGGCTGGAATCGCAAACGGGTAATGTAAACCTGATGACTGCCAGCACAACCAGCGGATTCACCGTGCTCGCCAACAATGGTTCGATCAATTTTGCCGATATTACCGCCCGCGGAATCGGATTGACAGCAGGTGGAGATATTACCGGCACGTCACTGACAGCAACCAACGCCGGTGCCAACCAGAACATCAATCTGGTCTCCGGCGGAACAGCGACCGTCACCACCATGGTCGCCAACCAGATCGTCGATGTCGATGCCGCATCTGCCAATTTTGGCGATATTACCGGCAACGCGCTGGTCCGTATCGAGGCGGATGACATTATAACCGGCGATGTGGCCTCCGACGGGATCGTGACACTCATCGCATCAAACGGAAATATCGCGAGCGGCACGCTTTCTGGTAATTCTGTTCAAGCATTGGCAACCGGCGGCAATGTCACCACCGCCGACGTCACGGGATCATCGATACTCGCGCGCGCGCTCGACGGCAATGTCTCGACCGGCGATTTGAGCGCTACTGGTGGCGGTGCCAGCGATGTCCAGGTCGGAGCAAGCGGAACGGCCAATTTCGGCTCAATCACAGCAGGCCGCCTCGTCGATATTGATGGCACGGTGATTACTGGCGGCGACATCGACGCTGTTGCTTTCGTCGATATAGATGGCACGGATATCTCTGTCGGAGATGTCACCGCAGGTGACAATCTGACGATCAATGCAACCACCGGTAGCATAACCACTGGCGCTCTGGACGCAGGCCTCGGCATTACACTTTCTGCAAGTGAGAATTTCGACATCGCCTCTGCGACAAACGGCAATACGACTGCTCTCCGCTTGTCCGCCATCAACGGATCGGGCCATGTAGGCAATGTTGCATCGCAAGGATCGATCGTCCTCACAACCGGTGCCGACCTTGCTGCCGGCGTGCTTGATGCGGCAACGAATATCACCGCAACAGCTGGCGGCACGCCAACCATCGCCAATGCGCTCAGCGGCGGCAACACGAGTATCAGCGGTGTTTCCGTAACCTTGAACAACGGCACCATAGGCGGCGATCTGACCCTCAACGCAACGGCAGGCGATGTCGATGGCAATGGTGTCGTGACCAGTGGCGGCGCTATTGACCTGGATGCCACCGGCAATGTTGGTTTTGGTGATCTTGATGCTCAAGGCAGCACCTTCACGGTCGACGCGGGAGGCAATATAGAATTCACAAATGCTGCCAGCAGCGAAGACATGAACCTGAATGCCGGCGGTGGCATCAACGGCGACAATTTGACCAGCGGCGGAGATATCATGATCGATGGTACAACTATCGACTTTGCCACGGCGAGCGGTGGCGCCATTGATATTGTCAGCAATGGGGCGGTTACCTTTGTGGCGATTGACGCATCAGGCGGGGTGGACATCGACACGACTGCCGGCACTCCAGTGGGGGACCTTACTGGCGGGGACATCGACGCCAGCGGTCCGGTTTCGATAATTTCAAGTCGTGATGTTTTGCTAGGCAATGTCTCCGGCGGTGCAAATGTCCAGATTATAGGTAACAATAGCATCGACGTGACGGTAGGATCACTCAACAGTAGCACAAATGTGTCTGTCCGGTTGCAAGGCGCCTTTGTCGCCGACGAAGTGAATGCCGCCAAGACCGGCCAAGGTTCCGTCAATATTCGTTCCGACAACGGTATTGGTCTCAACAATATTTCCGGCAACGACATATTTCTGACCGCAGTCAACGGTTTGGTAAAAGTAACAAATAACGTCGATGTGACCAATAGTCTCAGCGCTTCCGGCGAAGCGATCTCCATTGTCACCCAACAAGATATGATGGTCAATGCTGAAGCAACTGATGGCGATATAGGGCTTTCTTCTGCTGGAAACCTGGATGTGCGGGGCGCACAGGCAACCGGCGATATCACGATCGCCGCCGGTGGGTCTGTCTCGCTTAACGATGCCAATATTATCACAGATTCTGCATCGATCAGTCCCGTTGCAGCACAAATTGCAATCACTAATGGCAGCAACGTTATCGTCACCGCCGTCGACGATGTGCTGATTAACAGCTCGGTGAGTGCGGCAAATGATCTGCAGATCACGGCTGGTAGTCTGATCGACATTCAGGCAAGTGCCTCGGGCAGCAATATTCAGACGGAAAGCACCGATATTAATATCGGCGCGGATGGCGACTTGAGAAACCCCGGAAACAAGGGGTCCATCGAGTTTATGAACACCGGTCCGGGGCAAATGGTGGTCGGCAACGGGACCAATGATCCAACAGATGCCTACAAGCTGGACAATGACGAATTTTCGCGGGTCTTTGGCGGAGACCTGAGTTTCCGCACTGGCATCGCCGCCGGTACATCCGAAAGCGATCTTATCATTGGCGAACTCGATGTCCTATCGGGCAATAATATCGGCGACAGTGGATCACTGGCTTTTGTCAGCGATGGCAGCATCCGGGTCGAGGGAAAACTCGCACTCGGCCAGGCTACAGCGGACAATATTGTCCGATTGGATGCCGGCGACACCATCAGGCTGGACGCCAGTGCCGGAAATATCGGTCTGCTCGACGGAAACGGAGTGGTAGCGGGACAACTTGAACTCTCAGCCCGCAATATTTTTGCGCTGTCAGATAGCGCACGGACGGATATCAACGGCATGACGACCGAGCAGATTGATATCCGGTTGGCAAATAATGACGGCTTCATCCGCGAGGAAGGGTTTTTCCAGGCTGATATGATCAGCATGACCCTGCTCGCGAGCCAGCTTTACGTTCAAAATAGCGGGGAAGGAACAGATTTCGATGACCGGCGCGGCTTTGTCGTTGGTGCTGGCGGGCTTACCATCGCGACCGGACCCAGTGGCGTAACACCAATAGTTATCAACGGTGTGATAAGCGATGCCAATGGTAATCTGACGACAGGTATTCCCGTCGTAACCGCGCCGACTATTGCAGGAGCCGGCTTCGATCCTGCATCGACGATTAACGGCTGTGTGATCAACAATCCAGCGAGTTGTACTCCTACTCCTACTCCTACCCCTACCCCTACCTCCAACACGCCTGAGATTGATGATCCGGTTCAGGATGTGATTGAAGAAGAAGTAACACCAGAAATATATACGTCAGACCCTTTTGAAACCAATCTCATCACGATAAAGAAAAACGTGGATTCCGTTGACAATCCGATGATCGACGAGCCGGTAACCGGGGCGGGAAATGACGACCTTTGGGTAAGCGGAGTCAATTGCGAACGCGATGACAGCCAAAAATGCATGAGCACGGATAAACCTGAAGAGTTCGGACCGGCCGAATGATGCCCGCGAGCAATTGATCGGTTGACCTTTTGCGCGGAAAGCCATTAGGCGATGGACGATGACTGACACTGCCGCACATCCGCTGAAACTGTTCAACAGCCTGACCCGCCAGATGGAAGAGTTTGTGCCCGTCCATGAAGGCGAAGCACGCGTCTATACCTGCGGCCCGACGGTCTATAATTACCCGCATATCGGCAATATGCGGGCCTATGTGTTCGCGGATCTTCTCGGGCGGACGCTGAGCTGGAAGGGCTACAAGCTCACCCATGTCATCAACATCACCGATGTCGGACATCTGACCGACGATGCCGACGCTGGTGAAGACAAGCTCGAAAAAATGGCGGCTGAGAAAGCCCAGTCAATCTGGGATATCGCAAAACATTATACCGAGGCTTATTGGCAAGATATCAAGGCGCTCAATATCCGGCAACCGGCACACTGGTCGATTGCCACCGACTATGTGCCGGCGATGATCGAATATGCCAAAGGCATCGCCGAGAAACATTGCTACGAGCTGGACAGTGGCCTCTATTTCGATGTCTCTACCGTGGCAAATTACGGCACCCTCGCCCGCGCATCAACCGACGATGGCGAGGGCCGGATCGAGACGGTAGAGGGCAAGCGCAACGCCGCCGATTTCGCGATCTGGCGCAAGACACCGCCGGGCGAGAAGCGGCAGATGGAATGGGACAGCCCCTGGGGCAAGGGCGCGCCGGGCTGGCACCTGGAATGTTCGGTCATGTCGGAGGCCTTGCTCGGTCTCCCGTTCGACATCCACACCGGCGGCATTGACCATCGCGAGATTCACCATCCCAACGAGATCGCGCAGAATCAGGCGCATAGCTGCTCCGATCACTCGGGCGCAAAAATCTGGATGCACAATAATTTCCTGATCGACCGGACCGGCAAAATGTCCAAATCGTCTGGCGAATTTTTGCGAGTGCAGTTGCTGATCGACAAGGGCTTCCACCCCCTCGCCTACCGCCTGATGTGCCTGCAGGCCCATTATCGCAGCGAGCTGGAATTTAGCTGGGACAATCTGGTCGCGGCGCTGACTCGGCTGAAGCGGATCGTGATGGGCGTCGAACGGCTGCGGGAGAAAGCGGATGGACAGACAGCGACGATAGAACATCCGGCCCTCGTGCAATTGCGGGACAAGTTCGATGCCGCCCTCAGCGAGGATCTGAACAGTTCGAAATGCCTGCCGCTGCTCGAAGAACTGCTTTCGCTCAAGAAGCTGCCGGCCGGACAAAGGCTCTCGCTGCTGTCGGAGATGGACTCGGTTCTGGGCCTCCAGATGGCCACCCTGACGCGCAAGGAACTGCGGGTGCGTCCGGCAGGTGCAGAAATTGATGAAGCTGCAATCGAAGCCAAGCTCGATCAGCGTCAACAAGCCAAAGCGGAAAAGGATTTCGCAACCGCCGACACGATCCGTGATGAACTGACCGCGAAAGGCGTGGAACTGATGGACGGCGACCCGCTGCGCTGGGACTGGGCGATAGAGATTTAGATTTTTCCCTGGGGAACCTTCGTACAGACGTAGGATCCCATAAGCGCGGACGCATCGGAACGCCAGATTCCGGCCCTCGCGAAAACAGATTTTAGGAGACCGAATATCATGACCACGAAACCCAAAGCCGCCATGGCATCTCTCGTCCGTCCATTGGTCGAACCGCATTGCGGCGATTTGGATGTCACATGGTTCACCAGCACCGAGGAAGCGATGGAAGTTGCGCCGTATGCCGAGATCGGCTGGTTCGACATGTATGACAAGGAAAAGATGGCCGAGATCATCGGCGCGGCGACCAGCCTGAAATGGCTCAACAGCATCTATGCCGGAGTGGAACATTTTCCGCTCGAGCAGCTCAAGGCGCAGGGCACGATCCTGACCAACGGCGCTGGCCTGAACAGCGCTCCCATCGCCGAATTTGCGGTGATGATGATGCTGGCCGCCGCCAAGCGCAGCGATGTCATCCTCGACAACCAGCGCCAGCACAACTGGCTCGAAACACCGCCCGGCACAGCAGAAATTGACGACAGCAAGGCGCTGATCATCGGCTATGGCGGCATCGGCCAGCAGATCGCCAAAAAGCTGTCCGGCTTTGACGTCGACGTGACCGCTGTCCGGCGCACCGCGACCGGCGAGCCCAATGTCATCGGGCTGGACGACTGGCGCGACCGGCTCGGCGAATTTGACTGGGTCTTCGTTTCCGCCCCCGCCACCAGCGACACCAAACATATGTTTGGTGCGGACGAGTTTGCCGCGATGAAATCCTCCGCCTGGCTGGTCAATGTCGCGCGCGGCACATTGGTCGACCAGGATGCATTGCTTGCAGCGCTCAACAACAAGGCGATCGGCGGTGCGGCGCTCGACGTCACCGATCCCGAACCGCTGCCAGCCGACCACCCACTCTGGGACACACCCAATTGCATGATCACCATGCATCTGTCCGGACAAGCCCAAACACGCATGTTTCAGCGCGCCGCTGCCCGCTTTGTCAAAAACCTGAAACGCTACCTGGATGGCAGCGAGATGATCGCCGTGGCGGACTTTGATCGTGGATATTGAGGGGGGTGACTCACCGCCTATTTTAACTTATCAACCAAGAACATAGGGGTAAGGTGAGTCTCCTTCTTGAGGGGGATGAGAGTCATCTGGGTCGTTGCCATTCGTTCGTACAACCACTGATCATTACGATCCGGGAAGGACCCACATGACCAAAGCATCCGATCTGTTCGTAGAATGTCTCGAGAATGAAGGCGTTGAATATCTGTTCGGCGTCCCCGGCGAAGAAAATCTCGATATGCTCGACAGCCTGTCGCGCTCCAAGAAAATCAAACTTATTTTGACCCGTCACGAACAAGGTGCCGGCTTCATGGCCGCGACCTATGGCAGGCATACCGGCAAGACCGGCGTCTGCATGGCAACATTGGGACCCGGAGCGACCAATTTGGTGACCGCGGCGGCCTATGCCCAATTGGGCGGCATGCCGATCCTTATGGTCACCGGCCAGAAACCGATCAAGAAATCCAAACAGGGCCGTTTCCAGATTCTCGACGTGGTCGACATGATGGGACCGATCACAAAATTCACCCATCAGCTGGCCTCGGCCGACAATATCCCGAGCCGCGTGCGCGAGGCAATCCGCCTGGCCGAAGAAGAAAAACCCGGTGCCACCCATATCGAGTTTCCGGAAGATATCGCCGACGAGGAAACAGACTCCACTCCGATTACGCCGAGCCTGACCCGGCGACCGGTTGCCGAAGCGAAAGCCGTGCGCGCCGCAACCCAGAAAATCGAAAATGCCAAATCTCCGATCCTTGTCGTCGGTGGCGGTGCCAACCGGACGACCACCGGCCGCATGCTCACGCAATTTATCGAGAAGACCGGCATTCCCTTTGTCACCACCCAGCTTGGCAAGGGCGTGGTCGATGAAACCCACAAGGAGTTCATGGGCTGCGCGGCATTGTCCGCCAATGACTTCGTGCATCGGGCGATCGAGGCCGCGGATCTGATCATCAACGTCGGCCATGACGTGATCGAAAAGCCGCCTTTCTTCATGGCACCCGGCAGCACGGAAGTGATACACGTGTCGATGAACAGCGCCGAGGTCGATCCGGTCTATTTCCCGCAGATCGAGGTGATCGGCGATATCGGCAATGCGATCTGGCAAATGAAGGAAGATATTGTTCCTTCCGGCAGCTGGAATTTCGACGCGATGTACAAGGCGCGCCGGGCCGAGGAAGAGCATACCGATTCGATGGACGACGACATGCGCTGCCCGATCTACCCTCCCCATCTGGTGAAGGTGGTACGCGAGGCAATGCCGGCCGATGGCATCATCTGCCTCGACAACGGTGTCTACAAAATCTGGTTTGCCCGCAATTATAAAGCCCGTCAGGCGAATACCGTCCTGCTTGACAATGCGCTGGCGACAATGGGGGCCGGCCTGCCCTCGGCCATGGCGTCGGCGATGGTCTATCCCGACCGCAAGGTGATGGCGATTTGCGGCGACGGCGGCTTCATGATGAACAGCCAGGAAATGGAAACCGCCGTCCGGCTGAAACTCAACATCACCGTGCTGGTTCTCAACGACAACAGCTATGGCATGATCCGCTGGAAGCAGGCGAACATGGGCTTCAAGGACTGGGGCCTGACCTATGGCAATCCCGACTTTGTCAAATATGCCGAGGCTTATGGTGCTAATGGCTACCGGATCAGCAGCGCCAAGAACCTGCAGGAAACGATCGACCATTGTCTCGGCACCGAAGGCGTTCATCTGATCGATTGCCCGGTCGACTATTCCGATAATGATCGTATCTTGAATCACGAAATCAAGGAACTCAGCGCAAAGGTTTGATCGAGACCCATATGACCAAGTTAAAAGACGTCTATCCGCTTTATCTCAACAATGAAGCGGTGCAGCCGAATACAGATTTGGAAGTGACTGACAAATTCACGAATGAAGTCGCTTTCCGCACGGCCGTAGCCACACCCGATATTATCGAACAAGCAATCGCCGGTGCGGTGACCGCTGCCGAGCCAATGGCCGCGATGGCGAGCTTCGAACGGCAGAATTTGCTGCAACATTGCGTTGACCGGTTCAAGGAGCGGTTCGACGAGCTGGCCTATTCGCTATGCGTGGAGGCGGGCAAGCCGATCAAGGATGCGGAAGGCGAAGTCGGACGCCTGATCGATACGTTCCGCATCGCCGCGGAAGAATCCGTGCGCAATTACGGTGAAGTCCAGCCGCTGGACATTTCAGCACGCGCCAAAGGCTATATGGGGATGTGGAAACGCGTCCCGATAGGACCGTGCAGTTTCATTTCTCCCTTCAATTTCCCGCTCAATCTCGCAGCGCATAAAATTGCGCCAGCGATTGCAGTGGGTTGTCCGTTCGTGATGAAACCGGCCAGCAAGACACCGCTGGGCGCGATCATCATGGGCGAGATATTGGCAGAGACCAATCTGCCAAAAGGCGCCTTCTCGATTTTGCCCGCAAGTCGGGATGGCGCCGATTTATTCACCGTCGACGAGCGTCTGAAACTCCTGTCGTTTACCGGCTCGCCGGGTGTTGGCTGGGACTTGAAGGCCAAGGCCGGAAAGAAGAAAGTGGTTCTCGAACTGGGTGGCAATGCCGCAGTGATCGTCGACCATGACGCCGATCTCGATGATGCGCTCGAACGGATTGTCTTTGGCGCATTTTATCAATCCGGCCAAAGCTGCATCGGTGTACAGCGCATCATTATTCATGAAAGCGTCTACGACAAGTTCAAGGACATGCTGGTTGCCAAGACCAAGACGCTGGTCTCTGGCGATCCGAAGGATCGCGACACATTCATCGGTCCGATGATTTCCGAAGGCGAAGCCAGCCGGCTGCACGGCTGGATCGAAAGCGCCGTGGCCGGTGGTGCGAAGCTGCTGTGTGGCGGCAACCGGACCGGCAATATGCTCGAAGCCACGCTGCTCGAAAATGTCGACACCAATGCGGACGCCTATCGCGAAGAGGCATTTGGTCCGCTCGCCCTGCTCTCCAAATTCAGCGATTTCGGTGCGGCGCTGAACGAGGTGAACGACAGCAAGTTCGGTTTGCAGGCCGGCATTTTCACCCGCGACCTGTTCAAGTCGCTTGATGCATGGGATCATCTTGATGTTGGCGGCGTAGTGATTAACGACGTGCCGTCCTACCGCGTCGACAATATGCCATATGGCGGCGTCAAGGATAGCGGTCTTGGCCGCGAGGGCATAAGATTTGCAATGGAGGACATGACAGAAATCCGCAATTTGGTGATCCGCCGCAAACCCGGTTGAGAACTCGCTCAATTCCGTCGCGATTTGGCGACAATATGTGACAAACTGCACATGTATCGCGTATCAAATGACTAGAAAATAACAGAAATTGGTCGATTTTCGGTTGCATTGGGCTGAAACTGGGGGATAAGTGTCATGGTCGTTCGGGGAAACGGCAAAGGGTCGCGTCGTGCTGAATGAGGGGACCGGTTTCGAACCGGAATGGGCAACGATGCAAACGAGGAAACAATTTTCGTGGGTACCAGGCTGGCCAGCGCTGGCCGCCAGCCTGTTCTGCTCGGCGCTTGCCGGGACAGCGCTGTTCCTCTCGTCCATGGTAAACCCGACACCGGTCGAGGCCGCCACGGATTTGACCGACGGCACCTATCTGGGTGTGGCGACTTGCGGTGGCACGACCTGCCACGGCAGACAGGAAGCCGATGGCAAGATTGTCCGGCAGGACGAAATCATGCGCTGGCAGGAAGAATCCACGCCCGGCGGAGCCCATAGCCGCGCTTTCCGCGTCTTACGCGAACCGCGCAGCATCGCGATTGCCAAGCGTCTCGGCCTGAAGGATGCGGCATCAGCACCGGAATGCCTGGGTTGCCACAGCACCGCAGCCGCCCGCAAAGGTCCGCGATTCCAGCGCAATGATGGCGTCGGCTGCGAATCATGCCATGGCCCATCCTCGGCCTGGCTTGCGAGCCATTACGCCGTGGGTGCGAACCACGCGCGCAATGTGTCGCAGGGGCTGGTGCCACTCGACAATCCCAAGGCGCGGGCCAGCGTCTGCCTCGACTGTCATTTCGGCAGCGCCAAAAAGGGTCAATTTGTCGATCACCGGATCATGGCCGCCGGTCATCCGCGCATCTCCTTCGAGATGGACCTGTTCTCGACCCTGCAGCAACATCATGACGAGGACGTCGACTATATCCGCCGCAAAGGTCGCACCAACAGCGTCCAGTTCTGGGCTGTGGGTCAAGCCATGGCGCTGGAACGTTCGTTAAATCTGTTCACCAAACCGGCCCTTGCCACAGAAGGCATATTCCCGGAATTTTATTTTTACGATTGTCATAGCTGCCATCGCCGGATCTATGACGACGCGTCCGCCCGTCCGACGTCCGTCGCCAATCCCGGACGTTCGATCCCTGAAGGCATGCCGCCTTATAATGACGAGAATATGATCATGCTCAGCGCGGCTATCAAAGTGGCAGCGCCGGACATTGCGGGCGAATTCGACGGCCGGTCGAAGGCATTTCATGCCGCCATGGCGCAAGGCCGCGGTCCTGCGGTTGAGGAAGCCGCCCGTTTGCGGCAATATGCTACCAAGCTTGCGGACCGTTTCTCCCGCGCCAGCTTTGGCCGCGATCAGACGTTCCAGATCATGGAAACCATCGCCGGTCAGGCAATCTCGCCGCGCTTCACCGATTATGAAGGCAGCGTACAGGCGGTCATGGCGATCGACACATTGCTCAACGGACTGGTCAATAGCGGTCAGGTCAGCGAATCCGCAGCCGCCAGCCTCCGCGGCCAGATCAATGTTGCTTATGCTGCCGTCGCCGAACCCAATGGTTACGAGCCGCTGAAATTTCGCCGCGCGCTGGGCAGCGCCGTCCGCACGATCCGGTCGCTCAGATAAGGGATTTGGTGATGCGCAAACCCTTTTTCACCTCCGCCATTTCTGCTGCAGCACTGCTGCTGACCTCATGTGGCGGCGGTGGTGACAGCAATGATTTTGGCGGCACACCATCGCCATCGCCCGCTCCAACACCGGCCCCGACACCGCCGCCAACCGGAACCGGCGGCCTGTTCACGCCACCGGCACAAAGGTCACTGACGGTAACCGATGTACAAACAATCATCGCCCAGGCCGTTGGTGAGGCTCAGGCCCGCAACCTGCCGTCGGTAATCGCCGTGGTCGACCGCGTTGGTAATGTGCTGGCCGTATATGACATGAACGGTTCGAACAACGGCTCGACCGAGATCACGATCAGCAACAGGCAGATTGGCGGCCTCGCCGGTCCGGCAGATCTTGTCGGGCTGCAGGGCCAGCAAGTCCCGGCTGCGGCGGCGGCGATAGCCAAGGCGGTAACCGGAGCCTATCTGTCAAGCAGCGGCAACGCCTTTTCTTCGCGAACCGCCAGCCAGATCGCCCAGGAACATTTTCCGCCAGCACCGACCACCGTCGGTCTCGAAAGCGGACCCCTTTTCGGCGTACAGTTCAGCCAGCTTCCCTGTTCGGACCTGTCGCAGCGTTTCAGTTCCATGGGCGGAACCGGAGCGCTGATCGGCCCGAAAAGATCGCCGCTTGGCCTGGCCGCCGATCCCGGCGGACTGCCGCTCTATAAGGACGGCGTCGTCGTTGGCGGCATCGGTGTCATGGGCGACGGTGACTATGGCTTCGACCCCAATATTCTGGATGTCGATGTTGATGACGAGGAAGCCATCGCCCTTGCCGGAACGCAGGGCTTTGCGCCGCCCGCGTCGATTACTGCCAACCGGATATCCGTTGATGGCACATCCTTGCGCTTCAGCGATATGGTTGTCTCCGACCTGTCGCCGCTGCAGAATAATTTTGCCGCCATAAACAATATCGCCATCGGCCAGCTGATCGCCGTCAAGGGCTATACCAATGGCCCGATCGTCGCCGGCACCGCTTATGGAACGGAAGCATCCGGCATCCGGGCCTCGAAGGCGACCGAATTCAAAAATAGCGATGCCTTCGTGCTGACCGACGGAACCGGCGCCAATCGCTATCCGATCCGCGGCGGCACCGATGCGGCGGCGGTGACCGCTCCGCTAACCGCAAGCGAAGTGCGTGCGATATTGGAAGAAGCATTCCTTGTGGTCAGCCGTGCCAGAGCGCAGATCCGCCAGCCGCTGGACAGCCGAATGCAGGCCACCGTCAGCGTCGTCGATACCCATGGCCAGATATTGGGCATCGTGCGGACACCTGACGGTCCGATTTTCGGCACCGACGTGTCGCTGCAAAAGGCGAGAACAGCGGCCTTTTTCTCGAATACGGTCGCGGGCCAGCAATTGCTCGCAACACCGGTCTTCGCTCCCTTCGCCAATGTGCCGGCCCATGTGCAGCGGGTGCGCAATTTTCTTGGCGATCCCAATGCCCTGACCGGGACCGTCGCTTTCGCCGATCGTTCGGGAGGCAATCTGTCCCGGCCTTATTTTCCGGATGGCGAAATCGGGCGCCCGCCCGGACCGCTGTCGATCGAACAGTCCTCCCGGTTCAGCCCGTTCGCGGTCGGCCTGCAGCTTGATCTGGTCTTTCCCAACATCGTGCAGCATGTGGCCTTTGTCCGGTCCAACGGGGCCAGCGCCGACACGGACCAGCGCTGCACGCAATTGCCGGCCATAGGCGGAACCGGCGGACAGGTCCGTCTCTCCAACGGAATCCAGATTTTTCCCGGCAGCGTCCCGATCTATCGCGGTGACAAGCTCATCGGTGGTATCGGCGTTTCCGGCGATGGCATTGATCAGGACGATATGGCCAGCTTCCTCGGGCTGTATAACGCCGGCCAGCGCGTCGGCAGCATCGGCCACGCGCCAAAGGCAATTCGCGCCGACAATATCGTTGTCGATCTGGGCAATGCCAATGTCCGGTTGCGCTACGTGAACTGCCCCTTCGCGCCGTTCCTCGACAGCAACGAACAAAATGTCTGCGAGGGGCTGTAGGACTGATGGCGGGACTCTCAGCCTCCTTTGTACCGATCCTGGCGGTGATGTCGGGCCAAGCCGAGCAGATGGAGTCTCAACGCGCCTCGGTCGAGGATATGGAAGCGTCTTTGACGGCTTTGCTGGCGGGGGAAAAATTTGACTGGATTCGTACAAAATCTGTCGATTTTGGTCCACAAACGGGCATGGGTGGACCAGATTTGGACGAAGAAGAGGCAGAAAAGGACGAAAAAGCTGCAGCTGCCCCTTCTACCCCAAAAGATGCTTCCAATTCTTCCAATCCGGAGCAATCCGAAACACCAGATCAACTGGAAATGGACGTTGATAGCCTGACAGCCGATGACGCCCTGATCGACGGTCGCCGCCGACCGGGTGTTCAGAAAACGCTGCCCGATCCAGTGACCCAGAATAATCCCGGTGCCGTCAACGCACCACCGCCGGAAGCCTTCCCGACCGACGAATTCCCGGTCCCCGACCGCTGGCGGATCATGCAGAGCCTCTGCCCCGCCAAGGGCGGCGATGAGGCGATCTATACCTTGTTCGGAGCGCTGCGGAACAACTGCCACAGCACGCTCAATCCCTATAACCAGAATGTTCTCAAGGGCGACAAGCCGATCCCGGCCGACAAGAGACCCGGTTTTCTGAAAGGCGATGACTGGTTCTTCGTCGCCAATGTGATTTCCGATACGGTCGTCGAACCCCGCAGTTTTCCCATCCCCGTCGGCGTACAGACCACCGAGCGTCCGAACAGTATCGACGTCTTCGGACGCTCCGGTTCGGAAGTCTATGCCCAGACGTTCATCACCGGTTTTGCCCTGATCAAGGGCTCCACCGCCTACAAACCGCCCGATGTGGAATATCGGCTGACGCTGGCCACGCAGGTCAATCATGTGAACGTGCCGGAACGCCGGGTCCTGTTCGTCGAGCCGTCGAAACCGTCGCACCGCACCGACTGGTTTGTCGGCGTGCAGGAAGCGTTTTTCGACTATCATATCCGCAACACTTCGGCGCGCTATGACTTTGACAGTTTCCGCATCGGTATCCAGCCGATGCAGGCAGATTTCCGCGGCTTCCTGTTCCAGGACAATCAGCTCGGCTTCCGCCTGTTCGGCACCCGTGACAATAACCGAGTGCAATATAATCTCGGCGCCTTCGTCCAGCTGGAAAAAGACACCAATTCCGGCCTCAACGATATCACCCAGACCCCGCGCGAAAGCTATATTTTCTTCGCCAATCTATACCGGCAGGATTTGCCCTTTGTCGGCCTGACCAGTCAGTTCAGCGTCACCTATAATATGAACCGCGAAAAGTCCGATGTCGAAATTGACGATAATGGATTTCCGGTACGTCCGGCGCTGCTTGGCGACCTCAGGGGCCGCGCCTATGATGTCGTTTATCCCGGCTATGCCTTTGACGGCCGGATCGGACGGATCAACCTCACCGGGCAGGTTTACGGCGCCTTTGGCGAGGATCGCAACAGCTTCTTCACCAGCGAACCGGCGAAAATCGAAGCCTATTTCGGTGCGCTGGAAGCCAGCTATGACGTCGACTTCCTGCGCTTCCGCGCCTCCGGCCTGTTCGCCAGCGGTGACGGCAATCCCTATAATAATACCGAAGCCGGTTTTGATGCGATCTTCGAAAATCCGATTTTCGCCGGAGCCGACACCAGCTACTGGATCCGCCAGACCATCCCGTTCGCCGGCGGCGGCCGGGTGATCTCGATCAACGGCCGCAATGGTATCCTCAATTCGCTGCGTTCCTCCAAGGAGCAGGGTCAGAGCAATTTCAACAATCCCGGCACGATATTGACCGGCGTTGGCGTCGATGCCGACCTGACTCCCGATTTCAGGCTTTCCGGCAATGCCAATCATCTCTGGTTCCACAAGACAGAAAGCCTGGAAGCCTTGCGCGTCGAAGGGTCGATTCCGAAGGACATCGGCTGGGATCTGTCGCTGGCTGCCATCTACCGCCCGAAAGCCACGCAGAATATGGTATTCCGCCTCTCGGGCGCTGCTTTGATACCCGGAAAAGGATTCAAGGATTTGTTCGACCAGACCGATAAACGCGACTTCCACTATTCGATCCTGCTCAACGCGATACTGGCTTTCTGATGCGCTGGCGGAACCTCATGACCGGCAATAGCAAATTGATCCTCGCGGGACTGGGCGCCTTGGCCCTGACCGTCACTCCGGCCTCGTTGTTGCTGGCGGCAGGCAAGGAAATGCCGCAAAAGGTCGATTATAGTTTCACGCCCCCTGCCCCGCAAAACCAGACCTGGGACGAAGCGCAGGTCAAGAGCAGCGGCTGCCAGACCTGTCATACCGACAGCGACCAGAAGACCATGCACGAGACCCCTGCCGTGGTTCTCGGCTGTGTTGATTGTCATGGCGGCGATGCCAGCGTGGTCGGCGACAATAGCTGGGGCAAGAACAGTCTCGCCTATATGGATGCGCTGACAAAAGCCCATGTCCTGCCCAAATATCCGGAAAGCTGGCACTGGCCATCCTCCGCCAATCCCAAGCGCAGCTATTCGTTGCTCAATAAGGAATCCCCGGAATTTGTACGGTTTGTCAATCCGTCAGACTATCGGGTGGCGCGCGAATCCTGCGGTGCCTGCCATATGGAAATCATTGAAGCGTCCGAGCGGTCGCTGATGGCCACCGGCGCGATGCTCTGGGGCGGGGGTGCCTATAATAACGGTATTGTCCCGTTCAAAAATTATGTTTTCGGCGAGGCTTACACCCGCACGGGCGAACCCGCGACGATCAAGTCGCCGGGTAATCCGCACGGCACGGTGACCGATGCCGAGAAGAAGCGTGGCGCGCTGCCGATTCTTTATCCTCTGCCAACCTGGCATACGGTTCCGCCGGGAGATATTTTCCGCGTGTTCGAGCGTGGCGGGCGCAATATCAACACCCAGTTCCCGGAAATCGGACTTCCCAATATCGGCGGCATCATCCAGCGGCTGGAAGAGCCCGGCCGACCCGACCTGAAGCAATCCAATCGCGGCCCCGGCACCGGCCTGCGCGTTGCCATCCCAGTACTCAATATTCACAAGACCAGGCTCAATGACCCGTTCATGTGGTTCATGGGAACCAATGACCAGCCGGGCGATTATCGCCAGTCGGGCTGCGCCGGCTGTCACGTTGTCTATGCCAATGACCGCGAACCGCGGCACAGCTCGATCTGGGCAAAATATGGCCGCGACGGCCAGACCCAGACCGTCGACCCGACGATCCGCAATCTGAAAGAGGGCGAACATCGTTTCGGCAGCTACGGTACCTATGATGCTTCGCATGGTGCAAAAGGCGGCCATGGTGGTGAACATGACACAAAAGCAGATTCACATGGTGAAGATGTCGGCCATGGCGAAAGCAAAGGCCATGGCGATGAACATGCGAAAGACATAGACCCTGCAACGCGGGAGAAAGGTCATCCGCTGCAACATGCTTTCACCCGTGCCATCCCGACCGCCCAGTGCATGAACTGCCACATGCACCAGCCGAATATCTTCCTGAACAGTTATCTTGGCTACACCATGTGGGATTATGAATCCGATGCACCCTATATGTGGCCGGGGCCTGACAACAAGACGCCCAAGCCGGAAGGCATGAGTGACGCGGAATATGAGAAAAAATACAAGCAGCAGAAATATCCGACAGCAGCAGAAGTCCGGGCCGTTCTCGACCGCAATCCGGAGGGTGCCTCGCCCAAGGGGCTCTGGGCTGACATTGATTTCCTGCGCAACGTCTATGATCTGAACAGTGAGACCAAGGATACACAATTTGCCGACTATCACGGTCACGGCTGGAATTTCCGGGCGATCCTGAAACGTGACCGCGACGGCAATTTGCTCGACGCGGAAGGGAACCAGGCAAGCTACAGTACCGATACCGACAATATCGTCGCCAATGATGATCCGGAAAAATTCCGCAAGAAAGGCGAAGGGCAATTTGTCGAACCGGGCACCAATCCCGGCAAATCGGTCCATATGATGAGCATCCATGCCGAAGTCGGCATGCAATGTGCGGACTGCCACTTTGCCCAGGACAGCCATGGCAATGGACTGATCTACGGCGAAGTTGCCAATGCCGTCGAAATCAGCTGCAAGGATTGCCATGGCACGGCCGACGCCTATCCGACCCTGCTGACCAGCAATCTGGCAGCGCGGCCGAAAGGCAAGAACCTCGGTCTGCTCCGCAATCCCAATGGCGAGCGGCGTTTTGAATGGTTCGAGGATCCCAACGGCAGCCGGGTGCTGATCCAGCGCTCGATTGTCGATCCCGATCTCAGCTGGCGGGTCAGCCTTGTCAAAGACAGCGTCAACCGGTCGCACCCCGATTTCAATCTCAAGGCCGCGCGGGCGAAACTCATGTCCAAATCCGGTGCAGAAACGGGACAATTTGCCTTCGGCAGCGGTGTATTGAAAGAGGATCGGGCGCATAAAGATGAAAATATGGTCTGCTTCACCTGCCATCTGAGCTGGACAACCAGCTGTGGCGGCTGCCACTTACCGATCGAGGCAAACTGGCAGGCCGACAGCCACAAATATGAAGGCGGCACGACACGGAACTATGCGACCTATAACCCGCAGGTCGCCCGCGACCAGATGTTCCAGCTCGGCCGCCACCAGACCAGCAAGGGCAATATTATCGCCCCGGTTCGTTCGACTTCGGCTCTGGTTCTATCCTCGACCAATATCAACCGCGAACGCATCTATGTGCAGCAGCCGCCGATTTCCGGCATCGGCTTCTCGTCGCAAGCTTTCGCACCGCATTTCCCGCACACCGTGCGCAAGACCGAGAGCAAGCAATGTTCCGACTGTCACGTCAGTGCCGCCAATGACAATAATGCGATCATGGCGCAAACGCTGTTACAGGGAACGAATTTCGTGAACTTCGTTGGCCTCCACGCCTGGGTCGGTCTGGAAAAGGGCTTTGAAGCGGTCCGGGTGACGGAGTGGGACGAGCCACAGGCGGTTATCGGCTCCTATCTCCAGAAATATGCCTATCCCGACTATTGGCGGATGCACGTCGAGAACAATGACCGGGAGCTGATCAACTGGGTCCGCGGCGAGCGACTGGACAAGGACCTGTCCGGCGAGACCAAGGCACTCGAAGAATTCAAGAATGTCATTCAGGGAACCGGCGATGCCGTCCGCTGTCTGCAATTGCGCGGCGAATATATGTTCGTGGCGGAAGGCAAAGGCGGTTTCCGCGCCTATGATGTTGCCTCGATCGGCAACAAGGGATTTTCGGAACGTATCGTCAAAGCGCCCTTCTCGTCGCTGGGTCATGACACCCATGTCGACACAAAGAACGCAACCTGCATGGCGCTGGCAACCAACCAGCCGATTGCGCCAACCCGCAACACCAAGGAATTGCGGGAGATTAACGAAGAGCAGCCATTCCACCCCATCTACAATTATGCAGTGGTCACCGACAGCGAGGAAGGCCTGATCCTGGTCGACATCAACACTTTGGCCGATGGCGAATTCCGCAACAATTTCTTCAAGCGCAGCCTGACCTGGAATGAAGGCGGCGTACTGGATGGCGCGCAGCATATCACGCTGGCTGGCCATTATGCCTATATCACGACGCGGGCGGGCCTGACTTTGATCGATCTAGACAAGCCGTTGAAACCCCGTCACGTGATCACCATCCCAATGACCGACGCGCGGGCATCGGCGCTGCAATTCCGCTATCTTTGGGTCACGGATGCCGAAGGTGTGAAGCTGTTTGATGTTACGGATATGGAAATGCCGGTGGCCGTGCCATCCGGCACGATAGCGCTCCGCAACGCCCGGCGCCTCTATCTCGCCCGTACCTATGCCTATATCGCGGCCAAGGAAGAAGGGCTGGTGATCGCGAATATCACCAAGCCGGAAGCGCCTGTTGTCTACCGGAAAGAGACATTCGGTGGCACGATGAACGATGCGGAAGATGTGATTGTCGGGTCGACCAATGCTACCCTGTTTGCCTATGTTGCCGATGGTCGCAATGGCCTGAAAGTGATCCAGCTGACCTCGCCCGATAGCCAGAAAAACTATTATGGCTTCTCTCCGGCACCGAAGCCGGAACTTATCGCCTTTGCCCGAACACCCAAACCGGCCCTAGCCTTGTCCAAGGGACTGGACCGTGACCGGGCAGTGGATGAGACGGGTGGCCAGATGGCCGTCTTCGGGCGGCTGGGTTCTCGCCCGTTCACCCGTAGCGAAATGCAGCGCTTCTACCTGAACAGCAAGGGCAAGCCCTATTTTGTCAAGGACGAGGCCGATCTGGCAGACTGGATCGGACCGGTACCGGCAATGCTCGCCAAACGATAAAACGGGGGCCGCGCTATTTGACAGCACCGGCCCCCTGTCCTCCGCTACGCTACTCGGAGGCATTATAGCCCCTGCGTCCGGAGACGCAGGGTGATAACGAGATTGCTTGTGAACCGAAAAGGTCAGCAGTTGCCGTCGATCGCGCGACCGGCCAACGCGCCGACGGCGCCGCCGATAATCGTACCTTCGGTCTTGTCACCGCGGCCAGCGATTTCATTGCCAAGCAGACCACCGGCGATCGCGCCGATAATCGTGCCGCCGGTGCCGCGGTCGCAGCCCCGATAGCGCCGATCGCTATAATAACGATTGTCGCGGTAGCGGCGCTGGTCGCGATAGTCGCGGCGATCCTGATAACGGTCACCACGATAATAATCTCCGCGCCGATATTCGCGATATCCATTGCCGCGGACTTGCTCGTAATAGCCGCCGTTATAATAGCCGCCACGCGCTTCCGCCGGCGAAGCAACAGCCATGGTTGCAATAGCCGCCGTTGAAATCGCCAAACTTCCCAAAATCTTGTTGATCATAATCTTCACTCCAAAAGGGGTTATCCAAACCCCGAATCAATTACTGCCCGACAATTGAAGCTCTAGCGGAGCCGTCTTGTCCGAAGACTGAATGGCGATTTTATCTCAGGTTCATATTCGAGGCTATTTTCCTGAATATGAAACAGTCCCGGATAAGCGGGACAAATTCCTGGGCGGCGGCGAGGATAAAATGGGGGCACAGATTCTATGATGGACCGGGCCTGAACTTTACAAACTTGACAGTGTTAAAAGGAAAAATATCCGCCCCTCCCGAAATCGTGATTTTTGGTTTTTTATCAGAAGGTTCAACGAGGATGAGAGCAGGCCCTAACATGATCTGACTTTTAGCATAAACGAAGGCTGTAGGACAGAGATCCGAACCGGGAAATACCCGCAAGGGATAGCAAATGCCGACAGTCCTGATATTCCTTCCGGATGAAAAAATATCGCGAGACTATCGGCTGGGGCGCGATCGCCGTCGCGGCGCTCAATTTTCTCCCCCTTCCCCTGCCCGCACTGCCCCCGATGCTGTCGGCATCTGCCCTCCTGCTGCTGCCGGCGATCGGCCCGGTGCTGATCATGCTTTCGCCGATGCTGCTGTTTGCCGCCGGGATCGGGCTGGTCAAGGGCTGGGATGGCGGGCGCAAGCTATTTGTTGTCTGGGCGGTGATTGGCGGACTGGCGGCGCTCGGCGGCTTGCAATATACCCCTGCCGATTCGGTAGTGGATCTGGCGGTTATCGTGGCCTGTCTGGTGGTGATCCTGTGGCAGGATAGCCGACGGTTGCTGTGGCGGTTTAAGGGCCGGATGCGGCGATGGTGAGCCGCCGCTACTAACGCCCGCGATAGGGCTCGCAGGCGATGCCGTCATTGTCGCGGTCGAGCGGCGTCCGGTAGCCGGGATCGCCCCGATAGAGCGGCGCGGCGCCGGCGCTGCGGGCGGCGGTGCAATTGGGATAATAGGCGCTGGATTGCGGCCGCTGGGCGAAGGCCTGCACCTTCCCGGCCTGCGCCGGTGCGGACAGACCGCCCGGTTCGTAGAAATAGACGCCGCAAAAGGTCAGGCCGACCAGCTGGATCATCGCGATATTCTGCAATCTGCTGTTGAACGGCTGCTTGCGGGTCTTGTGGCGAAACAAAGCCCGGCCGGCATAAGCGCGGAGAAAACCGCCAAAGAGCGCAAACTTCAACAGAGTCGCCTCCGACACCCGCCACCGGAATTTTTCCGCCTGAATCTTGTCCCAGCCGAACAGGAGAAAGGTCCATCCGTTGATCAGGATGACAGCCAGCAGAATGTTGGTCGCGGTCAGCATCGGCCAAATTTACGGGAACATGCTTAAATTTTGGTGAAACTGGGAGCGTCCGTCGAATAGATCGTCATTCTGAAGATAGGATCGTCATCCCCGCGCAGGCGGGGATCCAGTGAATGAACAAGGCCGCTTCGCGACATTTTTTCGGACGAGATTCCCGCCTGCGCGGGAATGACAATGGGTGATTCCAACTAGCGTTTGAAACAATTCTCCCGATGCCATTCCAGAAAGTGAGGATATGGACGCATTTTGGGATCATCAGGAGCCACGGCTTTTCTGGTCGGCAACAAGAGGCGATCAATACTGCCGATATCATTCACGTGTCGTGAAACCATGATCGAAAAATCGTCCCCCAACGACAGCAAGCCACGATCAAACATCCAATGCATCGTTCCGCACAGCGCAAGCCCATTATTTACGCTGTCGGGTCCTTTGGCGGATACAGGTTTTATATGTGCTGCTTCCACTTCAGCACGCCCACCTCCGTTGATAAATTGCAAACCAGTGAAAGCGCAGCGTCGGTCATAGGCCCGAATGATGGCCTTGCGAAAATTCGCATCTCTCGCCGTTCTGGAGGTAAGAATTCTCTCGCGGTCCTGTTCGCTTGCAAACAAATATGGCGCACGCTCTTCGGCCAAGGTGGAATTGTCGGCAAAATCTGTTCGCGGAAGTACGGATGGATCTTCGCCCAGACCGAGATTGATAATTCGCACAAAATCTTCGGCTATCAACGGTCTAACGGCAGCCTGTGCATTTCGTAGGCCTGTCTCGACCAGTTTTCCGTCGATCCGATGGGGAACATTCTGACCAAAATCGAGATAGCTGCCCGGTTCAATCAATGCGAGAAAGTGATCCGGTGTCGTGGGATCAGGAACAATATCTTCGACGAACGCAACTGCATAAAACCCCCGCCCACCGGCTTTTACCGGCTCGTAGTAAACTGCCCAATCACCCTTAAACAGGGACGCACGGGACAAATAGTTTTTGGGAAACTGATAATGCTCGTCCGGTCTGTCGGCATAGTGCGTATCGCGGCGATGAACGAAGACCCCAGCCATTCTGGTTCAGGACCTGATGCCCCCTACTCCGCAGCAACCCCCGCCTCTTCAAACATATCCGGCCCGTCATCGGCGACGGCTTCGTCCTCGTTCGCGACCTTGCCCTTGCGCTGGTCGAAGCTGTTCCAGACGGTGTTCCAGTCGCCCTTGGTCGCGCCTTTTGAATATTCGGTGGCGCGGGTTTCGAAGAAGTTGGCGTGTTCGACACCGTTCAGCAATGGCGCGAGCCAGGGTAGCGGATGGTCCTCGATCATGTAGATCGGCTGGAAGCCCAGCTGGCCGAGGCGCCAGTCGGCGATGTAGCGGATATAGCGCTTGATTTCCTTGGCGGTCATGCCGGTGACCGGGCCGTCGCTGAACGCGAGGTCGATGAAGGCGTCTTCCAGCCGCACGGTCTTCTGGCAGCAGTCGATGATGTCGTCGCGCACCGACTTGGTCAGGCAGTCGCGTTCCTCGACGAAGGTGTGGAACATCTTGATGATGCCCTCGCAGTGCAGGCTTTCGTCGCGGACCGACCAGGAGACGATCTGGCCCATGCCCTTCATCTTGTTGAAGCGCGGGAAGTTCATCAGCATGGCGAAGCTGGCGAACAGCTGCAGCCCTTCGGTGAAGCCGCCGAACATCGCCAGCGTCTTGGCGATATCCTCG
>NZ_JBLWTY010000004.1:0-188382 GCF_048269915.1 Parasphingorhabdus sp. | reverse complement strand
GTTGTTACTAAATTTTGACGACCAACAAAGTGGGGCCCGTTAGAGCCGCGTCGTGCCGGTGAAAAGGTCTCTAGATGGACGCTCCGATTCCGTCAACACACTTTTTCAATTTTGTTTCAAAAATATTTGTATTTTGTCGCTATCGTCCGATTTCTGGCCGGATAAAGGCATAAAGATCGCTGATATATAATGAATGAAACCACCCCACCAACCGCCGACAATAGCTTCGGGAGCCGCGTAAGAAGCGCGGTTTTCTGGCGTTCTGGCACTCAAATATTGTCGCAAGTCGTTGCCTGGGGCGCGACTCTGGCGGTCATCCGTATCCTGAACCCGGAAGATTACGGAATATTTGCAATGACGCAGGTTGTCCTCGTTTTTTTGAGTTTTCTGAACGGATATGGCCTGGTCAGCTCAATCATCCAGGCAGAGAAAGTCGAACCGATCCAGATTCGCCAAGCCTTTGGCATGCTTTTGTTGCTGAATGGCGGAATCGCCTTGCTCCAGTTGATTCTCGCATCCTTTGCCGCAGAATATTACAGGCAACCGATTGTCGCTGATTTGCTGCGGGTTCAGGCGCTTATTTTTCTGGCCACGCCCTTCATGGCATTGCCCGAAGCACTGATGATTCGCGATCTGGAGTTTAAAAAGCCCGCAATCATCAATCTGATCTCGGCGGTGGTCGGCGCAATCACCGCCCTATATTGTGCCTATAATGGTTATGGCGTGTGGACTTTGGTCTACGCACCACTCGCGATATTCTGGAGCCGGGGGATCTGCCTCGTCATAGCAGTCAAATTCTATATTCTCCCGACTTTCAATTTCAAAGGCGCCCGCAGCATGTTCGGATTCGGCGCGACTCTGCTAGCCAGCCATCTCTTCTGGACCATCCAGAGCCAGTCCGACATTTTTATTGCCGGTCGTTATCTCGATCCACATGACCTCGGCCTTTATGCAGAAGCCCTATTTCTTACGACAATCTTTGCCGCAAAATTTGTTCCGCCATTAAACGAAGTCGCATTCCCGGCCTATTCGCGCCTGCAATCAGACCCACGCGCACTGGCATGGTCGTTTCTCAAGGCGATTCGCTTGATCATGCTCATCTCCTGCCCTCTGTATCTGGGTATGGCCGTTACTGCCTATCCGTTGGTGGAAACATTGTTCGGGACCAAGTGGATCGAGATGTCCCCCTTTGTCGCCATACTTGCTCTCGCGATGCCGGTGATGACCTTGCAGATATTGTTCACCCCTGCCAATAATGCCCTGGGCCGCCCGCAAATTACCGCGCGAACAAACATGTTCGGCGCGATCCTTATGCCGCTTACGTTTTTGATAGGCATACAATATGGTGTTTACGGCCTCGCTTGGAGCTGGGTCATCGCTTTCCCGCTGCTCACGATTTTTACCTTCTCACAATCGAATCGGTATATTGGCATCACTGCCGGGGACATTGGCAAAGCCGTGTGGCCTGGCGTCTCCGCCTCTGTCGCAATGGCAGCCATTGTATATCTAGCCGACCACCTTTTACCCGAAATGGTCGTATACACGCGCTTGGCGATTTTGGTCGTTACGGGAGGCCTTGCCTATGTCGGTTTGTTATATATTTTGGCCAAGCCGACTTTGCTGGAAGTGGTTGGCCTGATCGTCCGCCGCAAACCGCCAGAACCAAGCCCGGCAGAACTTCGGTCAGAAACGGTATAAAGGGCAACAGCGATGCTGTTCGCCGCAATCTATTAAGCCGATTGAATATAGTCCCGCATTGCAGCCGCTTCGCTTTCGATCTTGTCGATTCGATATTTGACCAGATCGCCGATCGAAATAAAGCCGACCAACTTGCCATCCTCGACGACCGGCAAGTGCCTGATGCGCCTTTTGGTCATTAGGGATAGAGCACCAATCACGCTCTTGCCGAGTTCGACCGAAATAACATCAGCTGTCATCACATCGCGCACATGCTGATCCATCGCATCGTGACCAAGTTCGCGAATACAATAAAGCACATCGCGTTCGGAAAAAATCCCGACAACCGCTTCACCGTCGAGTACGGGAAGCGCACCAATCCGCTTTTCTGCCAATATTTCCACTGCCTGCGAAACCGACATATCAGCAGTGCAACTGAATATTTCGCCGCTGCGCGTATGCAAAATCGATTGAATAGTCATCGTCCCTCTCCTCTTTTTCGATTCCGTTTATGGCATGTCTATAGCATAAATTTGATCGCGATTGCGCTTGATGGTAGCAGGATTCGCGTCCAATGCACCGAAAACAAATGGAGTCCCCCTTGCCCCAACCGTCCCGTCTGGATGACCCGCTTTACGCCAGCGTTGCCTGGGCCCGATATTGGAGATTGATGCGCGGGATGGCATTATTCACCGTCTTCTGCATTTCCGTCTCCCTCGCCATTCTTTTTTATGTGCATGGCTGGGTATCGATTCATATGTATATCGCAACCGCAGGCGGCGTGGGATTCGCATTGATGTTGATGGCGGCGTTGATGGGGCTGGTATTTTTATCAAGCGGCTCCGGCCACGATGAATCAATCGATGACCCCGTTTCAAAGGATATTAACCCCCATGGGTAACGACGACCTAAAACAACTGGCCAAAATGCAGCCGGTATTGCGGGTTGCGCCGCAGCCGCGCGATCTGAATAACAATGGCCATATATTCGGCGGCTGGGTATTGTCACAGATGGATATCGCTGGCGGGATCATGGCCGCAAGAGTAGCGCGCGGGTCAACGGCAACCGTGGCGATCGAAGCAATGGAATTTATTGCACCGATACTCTCTCGCGATTTGATTTCGGTCTATGCGCGGGTAGAGCGCGTCGGACGAACGTCGATCGCAATTCGGCTCGACGTAATCGCTTCGCGGAATCTGGGGGAAGAGCAGGTTCCAGTGACCAGTGGATTATTTACCTTCGTTGCTTTGGACGAAAACCATCGTCCAAGAGTGATTCCGGAGGAATCCAAGAAGAAATACACCGAATAGGACGGCGCCCTGGGTTAGCGCCATACGGTCGCTGGATTGGCAGGGATACGAGACATAGCCTTAGGCTGGCTGATCACCGGGGAAGCCGCAGTCGCGGGCAATAGTCCAAGGAAAGCAGTAAACCGAACATATTCACTCCCCTATCGAAATCTGACGCTCGCCAACTGAAAATTAAAATAATCTAAATGGCTATTGCTGGACGCTCGTAGTGTCCAGCGGAGCCAGCCAGCGCAAACGTACGCCATCGTTGGGAACAGCGGCTTCAGATTCCTCAGCAACTGTAACATTCTTGGCCTGTAAAACATCCCTCGCCACAGCCATGTTTTCGGCAGATCCGTTCATGCCCAACGGCAGATTCATTCTCTCAAAGGCCCAAATTATCACTTCCAGATTGTCTCTCGACGCTTCGGCCACGGCTCCATCTGTGATGATCAAATCCGGCAGGGCAATTGCGGGCGGCTGCAATTTTATTTTCCAGCCCTTTGCTCCAGCGGCCACGCGTTGCTCGAGTGCATAATAGGACGCCAGCGATGCACCGGGAAGCGCATTAGCAACGACCATGGCGCGCCTCCTGCTGGTGTCCAAGGTTACGTCATCTACCGAAACTCCGGCTATCAGAGCAAGATTTTCGCGCAGTCTGGCTATCTGAATTTCCGCCTCCTGAGCCAGCGCCTGCGCTCTGGCGGCAGCCAATTCAGCTGATTGGGCGTCTGCCCCGGAATCTACTTTGAACTGCGTAATCTTGACGGCAATCTCACGCCCCAATGTGCGGCTAATCACCCTTGAACTTTGTTCATTGGCACCAGCCAATATTTTCGGGGTGAAAACGGTCGCGTTCACCACGATTGGGTCGGCGTCGAAGTCTATCTCAATCTTGGATACGCTTGCGCTATCACCAAACTGGTCCTTGATATAACCATTGGCTGAACGAGAGACATTGGCCTCCCATGCGATCTGTCGGAGCGACAGTCCAAGCGGTATTGCAAGTGCAATAAACACAACCGCCATGATAGCCACCTGGACCTGCGACTGTCGTTCGGAAAGATGCGAACGAAAGCCATAGAGCCATGCCATCCCCGTTGCGGTCAATGCGATCGTCATCAGGTTGGTGAAGAACAGGAGCAGCGAACCTCCGAATACCGACCAGTTAAACGTCGCGAGCCCGAAACCGACAACCGCGAGCGGCGGCATCAGGGCGGTGGCAATGGCAACACCGACAATGGTACCCATTCGCCCCCGAATCATCGCATAGGCGCCGGCCATTGCCGAAAAAAGAGCTACGGCGAGATCAAAAAGATTGGGTCTCGTTCGCGCAGCAATCTCGGCCGTGACCATCTGGAGTGGCGACATGGTCACCACCAGGCCTGCGAATAATATCGAGATAATCGTCCCCAGAAGAATGGCTTTGCCACTTTCCTTGAGCCACACGGAATCGCCAACTGCCAGCGCAAAACCGGCTCCCATAATCGGACCCATCAATGGTGAAAGCAGCATCGCGCCGATGACCACTGCCGGAGAGGACAGCAGCAGTCCGAGTATCGCGATACCTGCGGACATCGACGTCATGAATGCGAAATGCGGTGTGAACCCGCTATCTTCACGAACCTTGTCGATCACCGCCTGCTGGTCAATACCGGCACGAACCGCAACCCGCCACCAGCGACGGAACAAACGAACGCTTCCCGTAACCGGCGCGAATGGACCGGATGACTGCTTTGCCTTCGGCATTTCCGGACCTGCCGTGCTGACTTGATTGTCTTCCATAGCGCTCCTTTAGCGCTACACTGCGCGTGGGAATAGTCAAAGATCACATGCCGCATAATTGAAAAATGAAGCGAGACATCTTTTATCAATAAACCGTATCACCTATATAGGTCACATTTGGCTATTCTGCCTGCCCGAGGAGCTTTTACAGGAGCCCGTCTATGCCCCGTCCCCAAACCGACGTCGAAGCCACGCGCACTCGAATCATGGATGCCGCTGACCGGATGATACAGGAAAAAGGCGCGATCAGCTTTACGATGACCGACCTGGCAGGGGCCGTCGGCATGTCTCCTTCCAATCTTTATCGTTTTTTCGAGAGCAAGGATGCCCTTGCCGAGGCCATGGCCGGTGACTGGTTCGCCGAATTGCAGGAAATTATGGAGGCTTTGGTCTCGGCGGATATACCGGTCGAGGAGAAACTCTACCAGTTTTTCGCCAATCGTCTCGTGGTCCAGCGCGCGCGTTACGAAGAGGACCCCGAACTGTTCGAAGCCTATATGGATCTCGGCGACGAGCATTTTGAAGTCATCAAGGGCTATGTCGATCTGGCCGATCACTATATGGCCTCGATCCTCGCCGAAGCGATGGAAAAAGGTTATTTCAAGGGGCTGGAGCTCGATGCCATCGTCTCCCTCGTGAACAGCATGATGCAGCCTTTTTGCAATCCCAGGATCATGATGCAGATGATGCATGTAGCGACCGAAGAGCGGCTCCGGATTGTGATCAACACCATTTTGAACGGCATGCAGTCCGCTACTGAGCAAAACAGATTAAAGCCGGGATTGCATATCGCTGGCTAGGCGTCCTTCGCCAGCCACTGTTTCACCATCGCAGGTGGTGGCGACGGGTTCATTTCGGTCTCGTCCAATGCCGCCAGGGCGCGCTTGCGATCATCGTCATCGAAATGACCGGTTGTGAGGCAAAATTCGACCATGTTGCCATTAGGATCCCGGGTGTAGACGGAGTGGCACCAATTATGGTCAATCTCGAGCACGTCGAGTCCCGCCGCATTCCATTTCTCCCGCCAGACGACCAGTTCCGCAGCGGTGTCGACAGAAAAGCTGTAATGATTGGTACCTTGCGGAGTGCCGGCAGCCTCGTTCAGATCGAAAGAATATCCCCCTGCACCGGGCGTATCCATCAACTCCCAGAAGGCGATAAACTTGCTGTCATCGCCGTCCATCCGATAGAAGAAATGTTTGCCCCAGCCACCGCCCATGACGGGCGCAATTTCAACCTTGACCAGTTCGAAGCCCATCACGTCTTCATAAAATGCGTGGATTGCCTTCATGTCCTTCGCAGCCAAAGCCAGATGGTGATAGCTCATGCGTCAGCATCCTTTCTTTCGTCCACCATGCCCATCACATCCGCCGTGGCGCCATCGGGAGCGGGTATTTCGACGATGCGTTCCGGCACGTCGTCAAATTCCAGTTTCAGCGCCCGGCTCATCACCGCGTGCATCATATAGGTGCAGGTGATGTAGGTGAGTTCGAGTATCTCGACTTCGCCCAGATGTTTTTTCAGCGCCGCGAAAATCCCGTCGGGCACCCTGCCCCGGTCCAGCACCAGGCAATCGGTGTAAGCGAGCACCGCGCGTTCGACATCGCTGAAACAGTCGGCGACCTGCCAGTCGGGGATCGCTTTGACCTGTTCCTCGGAATAGCCTTCGAAGCGCATCGCCTTGCAATGTTGTGAAAAGACAAATTGCGAGCCCACCGCATAGCCGGCGCGGATCTGGCCGAGTTCGCGGAGTTTCGGGTCGAGTTTTCTATCGGGAGAGCGGTAGAAACCGAAGCCCTCGGTAATATGTTTGAACGCATCGGGAACCTGGGCAAACACAGTCCACCAGTTTCCCGCTGTGCCGGGTGCGGTGCCGGGCTGCGCTACCGGATCGCGTTCTCCGAACAGCATGTTGTAGAGGCCGAGGACATAGTCGTCGGTGACTTCGGCCCGCGGGATTTCGCGTAGTCGGGGCATGGATTCTCTCCTGTGCCCCGACTATGCACAATTTTGACCGGCTTGCTAGCCCGCCAGATTCCGCAGCACATAGTGCAGGATTCCGCCGTTCAGGAAATATTCCATCTCGTTGGCGGTGTCGATCCGGCACTGGGTTTTGAAGGTCGAAACCGTGCCGTCGGCGCGGGTCATTTCGACTTCGACTTCCTGCAGCGGCTTCAGCGTGGCAACACCCTTGATGGTAAAGCTTTCGGTGCCGTCGAGGCTCAGCGTTTCGCGGTCGATGCCATCGATAAATTGCAGCGGCAGCACGCCCATGCCAACCAGATTGCTCCGGTGGATGCGTTCATAGCTTTCGACGATAACCGCCCGGACACCGAGCAGGTTGGTGCCTTTCGCTGCCCAGTCCCGCGAAGAACCGGTACCATATTGCTCACCACCGATAACCACCAGCGGGGTGCCGTCGGCCTTGTGGCGCATCGCGGCGTCGTAGATTGGCATGATCTGGCCGTTATATTTGGTGTAACCGCCTTCCTTGCCATCGGCCATTTCATTCTTGATCCGGATGTTGGCGAAAGTGCCGCGCATCATGACTTCGTGATTGCCGCGGCGGGAGCCGTAGCTGTTGAAGTCCTGCTTGCTAACCTGATGATTTTGCAGATATTCTCCGGCCGGACTGTCTTCCTTGATCGCCCCTGCCGGTGAAATATGGTCGGTGGTGATCGAATCCCCGAGCAGCGCCAGAGTCTTGGCCTCGATGATATCGCCGACCGGCGCCGGGGTCATTTCCATGCCTTCAAAATAGGGCGGATTGGCCACATAGGTGCTGCCCGCACGCCACTGGTAGGTATCACCACCGGTCACATCAATGGCCTGCCAGGCGGCATCGCCCTTGTAGACATCGGCATAGCGGCTCACGAACATCTCGCGGCTGACCGCCCCGCCCATCGCCGCATTGACCTCGTCATTGGTCGGCCAGATATCCTTCAGCCAGACATCCTGCCCGTCGCTGCCCTGGCCGATCGGCGTCTCGTACATATCCTCGCGCACCGTGCCCTTCAGCGCATAGGCCACAACCAGCGGCGGCGAGGCGAGATAGTTGGCGCGCACGTCCTGCGACACGCGGCCCTCGAAATTGCGGTTGCCCGAGAGCACCGAGGCGGCGACCAGATCATGGTCGTTGATCGCCTTCGAAACCGGCGCCGGCAACGGCCCCGAATTGCCGATACAGGTGGTGCAGCCATAGCCGACCAGGTTGAAGCCGAGATAATCGAGATCGTCCTGCAGCCCAGCCTTGTTGAGATAGTCGGTGACCACCTGCGATCCCGGCGCCAGCGACGACTTGACCCACGGCTTGCGCTGCAGGCCTTTCTCGCGTGCCTTTTTCGCGACCAGCCCGGCGGCGATCAGCACGCTCGGGTTGGAGGTATTGGTACAGCTGGTGATCGCGGCAATGGTCACGTCGCCGTGGCCGAGATCAAAATCCTCGCCTTCGACCGGCACCCGCTTGTCCGGATCGGTCGACTTGAACACCTCGGTGATATCATTGTTGAAGCTTTCGTCCAGCTCGCTCATCGAGACGCGCTGCTGCGGCAGTTTCGGCCCGGACAGCGACGGCACCACGCTGGTGATGTCAAGCTCCAGCGTGCGCGTGTAGATCGCGTCCTTGGTGGTCTCGTCATAGCGCCAGAAGCCCTGCTCCCGCGCATAGGCCTCGGTCAGCGCGATCTCGTCGGCGCTGCGGCCGGTCAGCTCGAGATATTCCAGCGTCTTCTCGTCGATCGGGAAATAGCCGCAGGTCGCGCCATATTCCGGCGCCATATTGGCAATGGTCGCACGATCGGCGAGCGACAGGTCCTTCAGGCCGGGGCCGTAAAATTCGACAAAGCGGCCGACCACGCCGACTTCGCGCAGCATCTGCACGCAGGTCAGCACCAGATCGGTCGCGGTAATGCCCTCGGCGAGCCGCCCGGTCAGCTTGAAGCCGACCACTTCGGGGATCAGCATCGACACCGGCTGGCCGAGCATCGCGGCTTCCGCCTCAATCCCGCCAACGCCCCAGCCGAGCACGCCGAGACCGTTGATCATCGTCGTGTGGCTGTCGGTGCCGACGCAGGTGTCGGGATAGGCAACCAGATTGCCGTCGGCATCTTTCGACGACCAGACCGCCTTGGCGATATTCTCCAGGTTCACCTGGTGGCAGATGCCGGTGCCCGGCGGCACCACGGAGAAATTGTCAAACGCCTTCGAGCCCCATTTCAGAAATTCATAGCGCTCCATGTTGCGCTGATATTCCAGCTCGACATTATGCTCGAACGCCTGCGGCGTGCCGAATTCGTCGACCATCACACTATGGTCGATGACCAGATGCACCGGCACCTGCGGGTTGATCTTTTCCGCGTCGCCGCCGAGCGCCTTGATCCCGTCGCGCATCGCCGCGAGATCCACAACAGCCGGAACGCCGGTAAAATCCTGCATCAGCACGCGCGCCGGGCGATATTGAATCTCCGCCGCGCTCTTCGCTTCCTTCTGCCAGTCGACCACCGCCTGCGCATCCTTCGCATCCACGGTAAAGCCGCCATCTTCAAAGCGCAGCATATTTTCCAGCAGCACTTTCAGCGTGTAGGGCAGCTTGTCGATATTGCCGAGCTTTTCCGCCGCTTTCGCGAGCGAGTAATAGCTATATTCGGTGCCGTTGACGGTCATCGTCGAGCGGGTGCCGAGTGAGTCTTTGCCGGTGGTTGTCATGGATTTTCTGCTCCGTTTTTATCGTTGATTCAACCGAATGGGGAGCGCGCTGCGGGCAGCACGAAACGGTTGATGAATCGCGTTCGGGAGCGCTTTAGCTGAAGTGGGGGAATTGGGGAAGAGGCGAAAGCTATGATACCATTATCTGAGAGCTCCGATGTTGACGCCATTGATCAGAAATGTTTGTTGTCGAAATAATAACATTTTTTTCTGGCCAAATAACTTCCACCTGGTGTTAGTAGTGATTAAATAGAAATCTAAATGGACAAATATTAAGTGGCATACGACTTAACAATCCATGAAAAAACACTTAGACGAGACGGATTGCGCAAGTCCGATTTTGCGAAGCATTCCGACCTTTTGAATCCAACCAAACTTGATGCAATTATTGCAAGGGCCACAAAAGTTGGAAATTCTGGATTCTTAAGATTACCGTTAAGTAGAGCGTCCTTCGGCGGAAAACCAACTTACAAATTGAAGAATTTCTCAGACGAACTAGTTTTAAGAATTATATCCAAAAACATTAGTCGGCTATCGGGAGTACGCCAAAGCAACCGGCTATCTATCGCAAAAGCGATGAGTTGTTTGCTTCAAGAAGGTTACGACTGTCGAATTTACAAACTGGACATCAAAAGCTTCTATGAAAGTGTAGCCGTTCCGAAAATATTGACGAAACTGGAAACCGATAACGGGTTTTCTAGAAGTTCTCTTGCCATTTTGGACTCGTTTTTCGAACATTTGCGAACTCAAATGATTAGCGGACTACCGAGAGGCATCGCCCTAAGCGCAACACTCGCCGAATATGTCATGAGACCGTTCGATGAGAAAACAAATTCAAATCCAGAAGTCTTTTACTATGCCCGCTTTGTAGATGACATATTTCTAATAACTAGCGGACGAGAAGTGCCGAAAGAGTTTCTCAAGGAACTCAAGCGAAATTTGCCCTTCGGCTTGCAGTTTAACGCAAACAAAACAAGATTCTATAATTTGTTGGAAAACACATTAAAAAAGTCGGAGACACCAACAACTGAAATCGAGTTTGATTTTTTGGGATATAAATTCGACGTGCTCCAACGTCAGAGGAGCGATCCAGGAATTAGTCGCACTGTACGTGTTGATATATCGCAATCCAAAGCAAACAAAATTAAATCCAAAGCTATCAAATCCTTTATCCAATTTTGCAGAGACGGCGAGTATGCCGATCTAATTGGCAGGCTAAAATTGCTCACTGGCAACTACGTTATTTTTGATCACGCTCGAGGGGTGAAACGTAAAGCAGGGATATATTACAATTATCAGATGGCTGACGGACCCAATTCGCATTCCCTTCATCAACTGGACACGTTTTTGAAAGGGTTCGTTTTATCGGGCAACGGTAAATTGTGTTCGGAACTCAGGTTAAACCTTGATGACAGCCAAAGACGCGCCATCCTGAAAATGAGTTTTAAGCGCGGTTTTGAAAACCGTGACTTTTATCATTTCTCCCCCCCCGATTTGGTCCGTTTAATGGAATGCTGGAAGTATGCGTAAAAGAAAATTTATAAAGGGTAACATCCATAGGGATGACCATTTGAGAGCCTTGGTCACAGATACTTTACCCGCAGAAGTGCCAATCATTTTTTCCAACGACGGCTTTTATCTAAATGAAAGAAAAAGGGATAGCCTTAGCGCAGATGCTAAAAACATTTTGAATGCAATCTTGGACACGGAACCCAACAGCAAGCGCTATAATATACCGTATCGCTACCGCGTCACAAAAGATACGATTAGCACTAGGCGATTGAGCCTACTACACCCTCGTTCACAGATTTCAGTAACTCAATTTTATCGCAAATTCGAAGAGCTTATTTGCTATTATAATTCAAGGAGCACGTTTTCAATCCGAGCGCCTACCAAGGTGGGTAGTACATATTTTTATCGCAGTTCGATTTCAGACAAAAATAGGCATAAAACTGATTCAGTCGATACGTTGCAATTTGAAAAAAGAGTTAGAAATCCAGCATCATATTTCGCGTATCAGGGACACGACCGGCTCTACAAGTTCTTTGAATCTAGCAAGTTCGAAAGGTTGGAAAAGAAATTTCCGATAATGTGGTTCGGCGATGTCAGCAAATGCTTCGATAGCATCTACACTCATACTTTGACTTGGGCCGTTAAAGACATGCCCTCTGCTAAGGAAAATATTTCGGCGCAATCTTTCGGAAACAGCTTTGATCTCTTGATGCAAAAAATGAATTACAATGAAACCAATGGTATTTGCATTGGTCCCGAAACCAGTCGAATTTTTGCAGAGACAATTCTACAAAAAGTAGATTGCAACGTGTCAGAAACCGCGTCAAAAATTGGGTTAGTTGAAAAGAAAGATTATGAATGCTTTCGTTATGTAGACGACATTATTATTTTTGCTCAATCAAACGAGATTTCCAAAAAAATATACGAGCTATTTGAGGACAGCTTAGGGCAGTTCAATCTTCATTTGAATGACCTAAAACTGCAGAAATTTAAGAGACCGTTTCATACGCCTAAATCAAACATAATTCACAAACTAAAAATCGATCTTTCGGAATTTTCAAGCGTAGTTTCAGAGTATCTCGAGACGTCCGAAGGAAAAAAATTAGCACCAGCTAATATCTACCGCACCGATAGCGTTAGACGTACGTTTTTAACGCAAATCAAATCAACCTGCACCGAAAACAAAGTAGGTTACGACATGGTATCTAACTACGTAGTCGCCAGTCTTTCAAATCTCCTGGAGAATGTATTAGAGGGTTATACAACGATACCGACCTCGGAACGGAAAGAAATAGATACTTATCATAAATTTATAGTTTTAATATTAGATATTTTATTTTTCTTTTATACTGTGAATCCAACTGTCAGCATGTCCTTCAGCATGTCTAAATCCATCGTTCAGTCAATTCGATTTACTGAAAAACATGACCTAGATAGGTCAAATTTCTTGATCGAAATATTAACCAAATGGACGTTGGAATTATTGAGATCGATCGAAAAATCTCCCACTCACTTAAAAACGAAAAAAATCCCCGTCGAAGTAATAAACATTGTTCTTGCGTTGAGTGAATCGAGCAAGGATGCTCACATTTCTAGCGATTTTTTAAAAAAAACAATCCTTGATACTGACAATTTGGATTATTTTTCCACAGTTTCGTTACTTTTTTTCATCCGTAAACAACCAAAATATCGAGCCCTGCAAAACCAGATCGAAGAAAATGTGAGACACTATTTTTTGAAGATCGCAGATGTCAAAAAGAACTCTCACGATGCTCATTTGTTTTTGGACTATATAGTATGTCCTTACATCAGCCTTGGAAACCGGGAACGGATCGTTCAATTGGTCAATGAGCAGATGGGTTTGCCAACCAAAGGTAGGGCAAGGAGACTGGCTATCGTCAAAGAGCTGGAACTCAATCATTGGTTCGTAAACTGGCAACGAATAGATCTTTTGAACATGATTAAACGTAAAGAATTGAGTGCTGTCTATTAAAATGGTACGGTAAGATGGGAGCTGGACAATATTCGCTATACGCAAAGCTCGCTTTGCGTCTGACGTTTCTCCAGATTTGGGTAGGCCTAATTAGCTTACTCACACTGATCAACGAGCGGTCTGACCGCACACACAAAATGCGTGAGGCCAGTTCCCACTTCAGCAACGATAACACCGCACAATTTTCTCGGTCCAACACCCTTTCCTACACACCTGGAATTACGGTGACAGTGCACTAGTTACCCACCCTTCGCCTATGCTTGACCTCATCTTTCCTGTGCCTCGCCGTAGGGCGGGGTCCAGACGATCGGACAGGACTGTTCTGGGCGCCGCCCTTCGGCGGCGAACGCCAACTAGGCCCCAGCCTTCGTTGGAGTGACGGGGATAGTCGCCGCATTCCGTTCGCACTGAGCCTGTCGAGCCGCAGGCCAGCGCAGCTAACTGCGCCTAGCGTCGAGAAATGTCCTTCGACAGGCTCAGGACGAACGGCAACTAGCTACCAACACGCCGCCGCGTTCAATCCACCCCAAATTGCAGCATCTTGTCCAGCCCCTCGGCGAGAAATTCTCCGGCTTCCGGCTGGCCGAGCAGATAGGCGCTGACCGGGCCGACATGCTGTTCGCGGGCGAGGGTCTTGGTGGCTTCCCATTCTTCCGGCTCGGCATCGCCGCGGCCGATCCAGAACAGGGCGACGAGCGCGTCCTGTTGCTCGTCATTCATGGACTCGATTTCCTGGGTGAGCTCGTCGCGGCTGAGATCGCCGGCGGTCTCCTGCAGCGTCGCGGCGACCTCGTCATCCGCGGCATTGCCGCCAAGATTGGGGATATCGGTCCCTTCCTTGGCCATCACGGCGTTGAACCGCACGACCATCTGTTCAATCTCGGCATCGTCAAAGGGAAGGCTGGGCATGATCGTCTCCTTGCGGTTTTGTTGCTGTTTCGGACAACTGTTTCGGGCAGGCGCGCGCGGCGGGCTATCCGGGAAGTTACATAGGGGGGGGCTTTCCTACAGGTCGGCGGTTCTGATATATATTTGCCATGGCCAAGAAGAAACCTGCCGCGGGCAATATGGTTCCACCGGGACCGCTGTGCGCCGCGCCCGATGCGGAGCCCGGGACGCCCAGGAAAGCCCGCCATGACGGCTGGACCGCGGCGACGCGGACGGTGTTTCTGGCGACGCTGCGCAAGGCGGGCTGTGTGCGCGATGCCTGCCGGGTGGCGGGGATGTCGAGCACCTCGGCCTATCGGCTGCGCGATCGCGATGGGGAATTTGCCGAGCAGTGGAAAAAGGCGCAGGCGGCTGCGCGCACCGGGCTGATCGCGGTGGCCCATGAGCGCGCGGTGGTCGGACGCGAGACGGTGATCATGCGCGGCGGCAAGGAATTCGAGCGGCGGATCACGCCGTCGGATGCGATCCTCGCGCTGCTGATCAAACAGGGCAAGCTCGGCGAACTGGACGCCGACAAGCTGATTACATGGGACGAATGGCAGCGCGGCATCCGCTTTGACGAGCAGGGCAACAAGATCGACGAGCGCGAGGAGGCCGACGCGGTGCGCAAATCGCTCGATACCAAGCTCGGCGACATGCGGATGAAGCTGCTCGCGCGGCGGGCGAAGGCGGAAGAGCGGATGCGGGCGGCCGAGGCGCGGGCGGAGGAGCTGGAGGCGCGCAACGGGATCGGGGACGGGGATTAGACAGTGTCGCCCCAGCGGAGGCTGGGGCCTAAACCAATATCGCGTCCGACCCCAATCTAGCGTCACCAGCTGCCATTGGTATGGATCCCAGCCTGCGCTGGGATGACAGATTCCCGCCTAGCCCAATCTATATCCCGCCGTCGGTGACCGCGTAGCCGGCTTCTTCAAGACCCGCCTTGAGCGCCGCGCGGCAGGTTTCCAGCTCGTGCGGGTCGGTCGAGCGGACAACGAAATTGGCGCCGACCTTGCCGCCACGGAAAAAGGGATAGCTGCCGATGACGCAGCTTTCATGCGCCTTTTCCGCCTCGCGCAGGACGCCGGCAATCTCGCTTTCCGGGGCCCAGGCGCCGAGCGTCACGCTGAGCAGGGGCGCGCCGCCCTCAAGCGTGCCGGTGAGCGCATCGAGCATGCCGGCGGTGATATGGGGAACGCCGGCCATCATGTAGAGATTCTCGATCTGGATGCCCGGCGCGCCGGACATGTGATTTTCGATCAGCTCGGCGCCTGCGGGAACGCGGGCCATGCGCAGCCGGCCTTCGTTGAGGCCGCCGCGGGTGGCGTAATATTTTTCCAGGATCGCGCGCGCCGCGGGATGGATCACGACATCGACGCCGAGCGCCCTGGCAATCGCGTCGACGGTGATGTCGTCATGGGTCGGACCAATGCCGCCGGTGGTGAACAGATAGTCGTTGCGGGCGCGCAATATGTTCACCGCCTCGGCAATATGGTCCATGTCGTCGGCCACCACCCGGACCTCGGCGAGGCGGATGCCCTGGACGTTGAGCCAGCTGGCGACCTGCGCGATATTCTTGTCCTGGGTCCGGCCGGAGAGGATTTCGTCGCCGATCACGATCAGCGCGGCGGTCCAGATTCTATCTTTGCTCATGGCGGTTCTATAGAGCGATGACGCGGGTCTTGGGAACAGGTTATTTGGCGCCGGTGGCGGGTCGATAGTCGGCGACCGGCGGCCGGGCGATCTGGTCGAGCGGGACGGGGAGCCAATGCGGCTCGCTGCCCAGCCGCGCGTTGAAGCGGACATTGAAGGTGAACGGATCAGGCGCGGCGGAGAACAGGTCGGGGCCGTAGCGCGGGGCAATGTCGCGGGGCGCATAGCCCATCAGCGCGAGCAGGGTCGGGAATATCCGGTAATGCGAGCTTTTGTCATGGCCGGCCCTGGCCGCTTCTGCCCAGCGCGCGCTGCGGGCGCGGTCGCCGATCACCACCAGCGGCACAATGCCTTCCTCAATCTCGGGATCGGGCGTGCAATGAGTCGCCTCGCCGCCGTCGCCGCGCTCGTGAAAGCCCTGGCCATGGTCGGATGTATAGAGGATCGCCGCCTCGCCAATTTTCGCCCCGTTTCCGGTGCGCGCGAACAGCCGGTCGAAAAAGCCGCCGACGCTCCAGACCAGGGTGTTGCGGTAGCTGTTGCGATAGAGACGCCAGTTATTGGCGCGCCCGTCGAGCGAGTCGCGGCCCGCCATGTCGGTGACTTCCGGCATCAGGCCGCGCTGCAATATCGGCTGGTAAAGCGCGTGGCTGAGCGGAAATTTGTCGCTGACCGGAAAATGGCCGCCAACCTTGTTGACGAGGATCAGCTGCGCCTCGTCGTCATTCAGATAATCCGCCAGCCTGTCCGCCACCCGATGGTCGCGGTCGACCACCGGCACGTCGCCAAACTGGTGCCAGTGATCAATCTGCGCGCGCTCTCGATCGTCCATTGCATTCTGATAGTGGCCGCCGGTGCGCTGGGCATCGAGATAGACGGTGCCGAGCCCCGCCGCTTTGGCATAAGACCAGAGCGACGGGCCGGAGCGGATCGTCTCGCGATAATTGTCGCGCGTCCCGCCGAAGCGCAGCGCGATATTGCTGCCGACGCTGCAATGGGTGATCGAGGTAGCGAGCCCGAAATTGTGGACCGGGGGCTGGTCAGCGCGCGCCCTGCCGGCCGGCTTGAGCCCCGAATAGACGCCGTTCGCGCTGTTGATGTCGAGATAGGTGCCGGCGATACTCTCGTCGATGATCAGCACGATATCGGAAGTGCGCGCGGGCCCCTCCGGCGCGATTGCCACGGGCTCGCGCGGGCCCCGGGCGGTGGTCGCCATATCATAGCCATAGAGCAGCGCGAAGCTGGTCCCGCTATGCGAGGATGGCAGGCCGCTGGCCCCTTCCCCGCCGCGAAAATAGAGCAGCAGCGACAGGCCCAGCAATAGCGGCAGCGCCATCCATTTTGCCGCCCGCGCCACCCGCGCCACCCGGGCGGGGCTCGCCTGCGGTTTCAGCCCGATGCCGAGCAACAGCAGCGCCGCCTTGCCCCCGGCCAGCAGCATCGCCGCGCCCTGCTGGGATGCGGCACTGCCGATATCACCCGCGCTCTGGACCATGGTGAGAAAGCTTTCATAGCGCATATAATCGCCCACCGCCCATTGATAGCCGTCGACCAGCATCGATGCCGCCGCCAGCAACAGCGCCAGCGGCCAGCGCAGCCAGGCGCTTTGGAACAGGGCAAAGCCGAGCAGGCTCATCGCGCACAGCAGGAACAGGCCGACAAAGCCGATCAGCCCTGCCGGCTGCCACTCCGGTGTCACCAGCATCTCCAGCCGGTGCCAAATCTCGCCGCCGCCCAGCAGCAGGAACAGGCCGATCAGCATATATTTCACGCGATTTTGCATCAAACTCCTGAAATTCTTTGCGATTTCATCACCGACCCCATAGCCCCACTTGGTTAATATCCGCCGAAAGCCGCAGATTTTTTGGGGTCTCGCCAAATCGGGGTGCGATGATTATATAGGCGGCATGACAGACTATATGACCGTAGAAGACACCACCCCGCAATCCCGCACCGGCGCGATCAAGCTGCACGGGCCGGAAGGTTTTGCCGGCATGCGCAAGGCCGGTCGGCTGGCCGCCGAGATACTCGACTCGCTGGTCCCGCACGTCGTCCCCGGCGTGACCACCGGCGCGCTCGACGACATGGTCCGGCAGCAGGCTTTTGCCGCCGGCGCGGTGCCGGCGACGCTCGGCTATCGCGGCTTCACCCACAGCTGCTGCACCTCGATCAACCATGTCGTCTGCCACGGCATCCCCGGCGACAAGAAGCTCAGCGAGGGCGATATCGTCAATATCGATGTGACCGTGATCGTCGACGGCTGGCATGGCGACACCAGCCGCATGTATCTGGTCGGCAAGACCCCGATCAAGGCGAACAAGCTGGTCCAGGTCACCTATGAATGTCTGATGCTCGGCATCGAGCAGGCGAAACCGGGCAACCGGATGGGCGATGTCGCCCACGCGATCCAGAGCCACGCCGAAGCCAACCGCTATTCGGTGGTCCGCGATTTCTGCGGCCACGGCCTCGGCCAGATGTTCCACGACGCCCCCGAAGTCGTCCACGTCGGCCGCCCCGGCACCGGCCCGGAGCTGCGCCCCGGCATGTTCTTCACCATCGAGCCGATGATCAATATCGGCAAATATGCCTGCAAGATGCTGGATGACGGCTGGACAGCGGTGACCCGCGACCGCTCGCTGACCGCGCAGTTCGAGCATAGTATCGGAATTACCGAGGACGGCTGCGAGATATTTACGAAGAGTGCGGCTGGGTTGGATATGCCGCCTTATTAGGGGGTGGTTTGGCACTTAGGTTTGGTACGGTAGCTTGCGAGGTCTATTTGATAGCTAACATCGGACAACCCATACCTTATTAACTGCAAAGGACCTTAGGCCGTGATCAACGACATCATGCGCGACTATGCTTTTAGTTTCGCGGGTACGGTCAAGCTTTGGTACAATTCAATATCTGCTTCGTGGCGCAATTGAACGGCTAAGGAGAAGCGCTGCATCTTGATGTCATCTGGCGCCCAGCGTCTGCGACACCAAACTGCAATGTAGTACTTAGATCCGTAATTCGAAATATTGGTTTGAGCCGTGAAAGAAGCGCATTGGAGCGTGCCTTTTTCACGAAGCTGCGAACCCGGAAATGTCTTACAAACATTTTTTGCCGGAAACTCAGGTGGGTCGCCCTCGGCTTCTTCCCAGATACGAAACTTGTCAAAAACATCCTTTTCACTGGTGCCACGCAATAGCCGCCAACCCATCGTCACCCCGAGATAATCCGCTCTGGTTCGCCTAACCGGCGCATCGAACGCCAGAGAGACCTTGATTTCTCTAAGACCATTAGTTGTCTGGAATAGTTCAGGAATTGGCAATTCATAAACTGCAAAACAGTCGAGGTCTAATTGGTCATCTGTGTAGAATACTACACGGCTGTCATCTGATGATAGAGCATGATTCAAATTGGGTATGCCATTACCACACACCATCAACAAATCTTGTTTCGGACGTGAGTCGAAAAGTTGGGAGGACTGGGGAGTCGTTTCACCAGACAGCGCAAGCATCGCCCTCAAAAAGTTTGCGGGTGCATCTGGGTAATTAGCCAAAAGCGATGCAGCCTTATTGGCTATAAGCGGTGTGGAAAAGGAAGTCCCCGAACGCGAACGGAAAAGCTGATTTGTGATTGCTTTATTATGAAACGCCCATACTCCAGCAGAGCTCTTTTGACCACCGTGGACAAGTGCCTTGACGGGACCATCCCAAACTGCATTTCCGCCATAGTCGACAAGATCAGGCTTGATCATGCCGCGGATACCCGGACCAGAACGGGTAAATGGGCTTGGAGCATCCGCTTCGCAAATGGGCCTTACGCCTACAAACTCTTCGTCATCTTTTTCCAAGCCATTGGAATGGGCAATTGAGCCAATGGATAGAACATTGGCTGCCGTAGCCGGATCAAGCAGCCGAGATGAACTATCTAACAGATAGTTGGGATATTGATTGAGAATGTCCTCGCCGTATTTGTTAAATAGATCACTCTGGTTTCCCATCGAAACTACGAACAGAACATCGAGTTCTCTTGCCAAGCCATCTAATGTAGAAGCCCATATACCCGCCTTACCATCTGAGTAGATTAAATGCGGATCGCCTAGCGATACATTGAAGATGCGGCAACCGAACTCTCCGTACAATCGTCGGATAGCCACTTCCATAACCTCAGGGACCGTCACATCCTTTGGAAACTCCCCGTTTCCATCAACTACTTTAGCACTGACGAGATAAAAAGGATCGTCGAAATTTCCGCTTTCAACACAAACTTCGACCAAACCATATGCCGCCAGAGACGCAACCGACGTACCGTGTCCGGCGTCATCTGCCGGAGACCAGTTAGAATCTTGAGAGAACGCTCCACGCTCAGCATAAGTCAATAGCGGGTGGCCAAAGTTGACCCCGCTATCGATGACACCAATTACGATAGCTGTATTTGATGGCGGCGACCCCGCTGATATATCATCAAGACTGAAACCGCCGATGTCGTTAGTTTGTAAGTCCGGTCGCGGGGGAGCCTCTACACTCGCCACTTCTGGTAGCGACAAAACTGCTTTGATCGCGGAGCCACTCGCTTCAACCCTGCATAGAAAAAGTCTATCACCGGCATAAGTATTAAGGATCGCTCCTCCATTCGCTTTGAGACATTGCTCCAACCGATAAGCGAAAATATCACAGTCGCTTTTGGCGCCTGGATGAAACAGCTCGATATCCAAAATATAGGTAGCATCATCATCGAAATCGGAAGGCTGCTGCAATCCAAAAAATGAAAGGCTTTTCCCCATACGATCTACTGGACCAGCGATGCCCACAGCATCAATAGCTTCAATCAATCCAGCATATCTGGGATTCTTCTGTGTCGGAGGGATATCCCCCTGATAGGCTTGAATTCTCGCTCGGAATTCCGTCAGTTCCTTGTCTGTAGCAAACAGAAGTAATGTTTTGTCCGCGTCTTCCGACAAAACCACGAGGCCAAGTGCAGCCCATGTTTTTTCGTCAATCAAACCCGAAAGCTCCACCCGTAGAATCAAAGACGGATCAACACCCTCTACTGAGGGTAGTTGGCTTTGCGCCTCAAGCACCGAAGCAACGTCTGATTCAATTTTTGGCCCGTGCTCCCCCGGCGTTCGCTCAGGCCCACCGCCAAATCCGTGCGGCTTGCGCCTCTGCAACTCGCCCTCGAGGCGCTTTAATTTGAGATGCTCATGTTCGGCCATCGCGTACAGCTACTCCCAAGCCTAAACATCTAATCAGTTTAGGATTTTTCTTTCAACATCTGCCCGACGTCTTTCATGTTCGAGTGCGGACTTGAAAGATTTTTCTTGGATAGTGTCTCTCTTGGAGAGAATTGATGTTCGTATGGCTGTCAGACAGGTGCGCTCAACTTGAGCAAATGACATGCCCTCGAATGCTTCTGCGAACTTTGCTATATCGAATGATGCAGGAAAATTGCGTGTCTTGATTTTGAGCAAGCGAGCGATTTGGAATTTTGTTGGAAGCTCAAATTCCACTACCTCATCAAATCTGCGCCAAATTGCGCGATCAACCGTCTCTTCGAGGTTTGTCGCAGCAATTAGGATGCTGTTGCCTTCAAATTTGTCAATCATCATCAAAAGGCTGTTAACGACACGTCTTATCTCGCTATGTTCCGTCGCGTCGCTTCGAGCTCTAGCAAGAGCATCAAATTCATCCAAGAACAGCACCATTGAACGAGTTTTAGCCGCATCGAAAAGCTTACGGAGATTGGATGCTGTCTCCCCCAAGTGCGACGCGATTATCGCATCAAGACGCGCAACTACAAGTGGCATGTGTAATTCCGAGGCCATGACCTCCGCGCACATCGTTTTTCCGCAACCAGGTGGGCCACAAAACAAAAGCTTTGATCTCACATGCAGACCGTGACGGCGGATCTCGTCGCTTCTTCTAAACTCATTAGCCACGCCAAGCAGAGTTGCGCCGCTAGTTCGATTAAGGATCAAATCCGACGCAGGTCGAATAGGGTTGGAAATTTCAACCAAGCCACCAAAGCCATCCCTTGCAGCTGCCGCAGCTGTCAATCTAGTGGATCGTTTCCTAGCGGGCTTAGGCTCAGAGATTGCAATGTCCTCGTCATCAACACTAGCCAAAAACGATCGAGGCTTCGGTGGATTTTTTGCTGTTTCTTTGAGGAACCGCTTTTTCGACCTTTCGTTCATGGGAGGATCGCTACGGTCAGATGTCCGCCCATCTTCTTCGGCATTCTCTTTAGGTGAATCGAGTGCATCTCCAGCCGAATACTCCATATGCCCCTCAACCTCAAATTTCATACCAAGTTGCTTACCAAAAAGGGCGTGACGTGCAAAGGAAAGAAACCAGTGGGTATCCCGTGGCGGTTCCGTTACTACCGAGCGGACACGGCGCGCGGGGGGCATCGCCATCCACCTTTACCTAGCAATCCCGCCCCCATCCCCCTAGGCAACCCCCTCACCTCCCACCAACAGAGACCCCAAAACATGGCCCGCAAACATTCGAAACATGGTGGCTACAAGGACCTGCCCGAGGAGACCGACACTCCGGCGGAGGTGCCGGATTGCTGGCTCTGCGGGCGGCCGACCGGCAAGACCATTGTCTGGCATCATCCGGTGCCGAAAAGCCGGGGCGGGCGCGATATTGTGCCGATGCATCCGATCTGCCAGCAGACCATCATCACCCATTTCACCAATAGCGAATTGCAGCGCCACGCCATGGACGTCGACGCGCTGCTCGCCGATCCGGTGGTGTGCAAATTTGTCAACTGGGTGGCGAAAAAGGCCCCGGACTTCAACGCGGCCACGACCAGGAAGCAGCGCTAACCCGCCTGCGCGCCTTTGCCATGGTGGCCATCGGGCGCGTCGCGGACATTGAACGACGACTCCCATAAAGCCGCAGGCAGATCCCAGCCGGCAATCCAAACCTCCCCCCTCCCCATAACGCTTGACCTGTCGCCATCAATTTAGCTAGTCAGTTAAATCGCACGGGCGGCCTACCGTCCGGCAGTTCAGGGAGACGGGTGATGCGCAGACTGGGATTGTTATTGGCTCCTTTGATGCTGGTGGCTTGTCAAAGCCAGACCAGCGCGCCCGATGCGGTGGATGTTGTCACCGATGCGGACTGGAACAATATCGGCTTTGACGCCAAGGAGCAGCGCCACAGCCCGCTCGACCAGATCAACGACGGCAATGTCGGCACCCTCGGCATTGCCTGGTTTCAGGACCTCCCCGACGCGCGCGGCCAGGAAGCGACGCCGCTTGTGGTCGATGGCAAGCTTTATGTCTCCACCGCCTGGTCCAAGGTCTTTGCCTATGATGCCAAGACCGGCGAGGAGCTATGGTCCTATGATCCCGAAGTGTCCGGGGAAAAGGCCGTTGATGCGTGCTGCGACGTGGTCAATCGCGGGGTTGCGATTGCCCGCGGCAAATTGTTTTTCGGCACCATCGACGGTCGGCTGATCGCGCTGGATGCGGTGACCGGCGCACGGCTTTGGGAAACCCAGACCACCGACAACAGCAAACCTTATACTATCACCGGTGCCCCCCGCGTGGTGAAAAATATGGTGATCATCGGCAATGGTGGCGCGGAATTCGGGGTGCGCGGTTATGTCTCCGCCTATAATGTCCGTGACGGCTTGCTGAAATGGCGCTTCTACACGGTGCCCAATCCCGAAGGCAAAGCGGACGGCGCAGCGAGCGACGAGATTTTTGCCAAGGCGGCGGCGAAGACCTGGAGCGACGGCGAATGGAAAGTCTCCGGCGGCGGCGGCACGGTCTGGGACAGCATCGTCTATGACGAGGATCTCGACCAGCTGTACTTTGGCGTCGGCAATGGCAACCCGTGGAACCACGGCCTGCGGTCCGGCGGCGAGGGTGACAATCTGTTCCTTTCCTCGATCGTCGCGGTCGATCCCGATAGCGGCAAATATCTCTGGCATTATCAGGAAACGCCGGCAGAAAGCTGGGACTATACCGCGACCCAGCATATCATCCAGGCGGAACTCGAGATTAACGGCCAGATGCGCAAGGTCCTGTACCATGCGCCGAAAAACGGGTTTTTCTTTGTTATCGACCGGCTCGACGGCACGTTGATCAGCGCCGAGCCCTTCGTCGAAGGGATCAACTGGGCCGAAGGCTATGACCTGACCACCGGCCGTCCGATCGAAAATCCCGAAGCGCGATTCTACAAGACCGGCAAGCCGTTCATCGCCATCCCCGGCGCGCTGGGCGCGCATAACTGGCACCCGATGAGCTATAATCCGAAGACCGGACTGGTCTATATCCCGGCGCAGCAAATTCCGCAGGGCTATGAAGTGCCGGTATCGGATATCGACAAGAAACGCGAAAGACTGGGCTTCAACGTCGGCATAGGCTGGGCGATCGGCCAGCTGCCCGACGACAAGGATGTCTACAAGGCCGCGGTTGCTGCAACCACCGGCAAGCTGGTCGCCTTCAACCCGAAAACCGGCAAGGTCGAATGGAGCGCGGATTATCCGGCTGCCTGGAATGGCGGCACGATGACGACGGCCGGCAATCTGGTGTTTCAAGGCACCAGCACCGGCTTTTTCAAGGCCTATTCGGCGGACAAGGGCAAGGAATTGCTGAGCCTGCCGATGCAATCCGGCATCGTCAGCGCCCCCTCCACCTATATGGTCGACGGCGAACAATATGTTGCCTTCCTGACCAGCAAGGGCGGTGCCTTTCCGCTGGTCGCCGGTGTCGCCGGTGGCGTCACCCGCCAGCTGCCGAATATCCCCCGGCTGGTGGTGCTGAAGCTGGGCGGAAAGACCCCGTTGCCAGCGCTGCCTGAAAAAGGCGAAGTGGCCTGGGATCCGCCGGTACAGACCGGCACTCCCGAACAGATTGCCGCCGGCAAGGGACTTTACGGTCGCAATTGCCTCGTCTGCCACGGTGACAGCGCGATTGGCAACGGGTTCACACCCGACCTTCGGATCAGCGGCGTGCTGCCGGACACCGAAGCCTGGGCATCGGTCGTCACCGGCGGGGCGTTGAAGCACGCTGGCATGGTCGGCTTCGGATCACAGTTAAATTCGGCCCAGGTGGAAAATATCCGCCATTATGTCGTGGACCGGTCCAACTGGACAAAGGCGAACCTGCCCGAGATGACCGCGCCGACGCCGCGCTGATTATGCGGCAATAAACTGCCTAAATAATGGTCATTTATCAGTGTAAATGCCCGTTTTTTGGGCGGCATTGTCAGTCGTTCGATTAGGGATTAGCAAGGTACACAAGCATTCCGGTGATTCTGTTCGCGAATCGAATCTGGCATGGTAATTGAATATGATCGGGCAATTGTGTCCGGCCGAGGCGCTTTCCCCCTGTGCAAGGGGATAGGCCGAAGAAGAGGTACACGGGGACGTAAATAATGAAAAAGATTGAAGCCATAATCAAACCATTCAAGCTTGATGAAGTCAAAGAAGCGCTGCACGAAGTCGGTGTGTCGGGGATCACCGTGACCGAAGCCAAGGGTTTTGGGCGGCAGAAAGGCCATACCGAGCTGTATCGCGGCGCGGAATATGTCGTTGATTTTCTCCCCAAGGTGAAGCTTGAAGTTGTCGTCGAGGACAGCCTCGCCGACCGCACCGTTGAAGCAATTTCCGCCGCGGCCCAAACCGGCCGCATCGGTGATGGCAAGATTTTTGTCATTCCGGTCGAAGCGGCGCTGCGCATCCGTACCGGCGAGCGCGACAACGACGCTATCTGATTTTCTATCGCAACCAATCCAAACAAACCAAAACCAAGGGACTAAAACATGGGCAATTCTGCATCCGATATTATCAAGATGATCAAGGAAAACGAAATCGAATGGGTCGATGTGCGTTTCACCGATCCACGCGGCAAATGGCAGCATCTGTCCATGTGCGCCGACGTCGTCGATGAAGATGTACTGGAAGAAGGCTTCATGTTTGACGGTTCGTCGATCGAGGGCTGGAAGGCTATCAACGAATCCGACATGATCCTGCGTCCTGATCTCGACGCGGTCTACATGGACCCATTTTCCGCAACCCCGATGATGATCCTGGTCTGCAATATCGTCGAACCGGGTGATGGATCGCTGTACAATCGCGATCCACGTTCGACCGCTGTCCGCGCCGAAGCCTATCTGAAATCCACTGGCATTGGTGACACCATCTATGTCGGACCGGAACCCGAATTTTTCATGTTCGATGATGTCAAATTTGAAGACGGCTATGACCGCAGCGGATTCAAGATTGACGATATCGAGCTGCCAACCAACACCGGCCGCGACTATGATGTCGGCAATATGGGCCATCGGCCGCGCGCCAAGGGCGGCTATTTTCCGGTTGCTCCGGTCGACAGCTGCATGGACATTCGCGGTGAAATGGTTGCGACCATGCTGGAAATGGGCCTGCCGATGGACAAGCACCACCACGAAGTGGCTTCTGCGCAGCATGAGCTGGGCATTACCTTCGGTACGCTGACCCAAACCGCGGATCGCACCCAGGTCTACAAATATGTCGTGCAGCAGGTCGCCCATGCCTATGGCAAAACCGCAACCTTCATGCCCAAGCCGATCAAGAACGATAACGGCAGCGGTATGCACACGCATATGTCGATCTGGAAAGACGGCAAGCCGCTGTTCGCGGGCAGCGAATATGCCGGCCTGTCGGACATGTGTCTCTATTATATCGGTGGCGTGATCAAACATGCCAAGGCGGTCAATGCCTTCTCCAACCCGACCACCAACAGCTACAAGCGCCTGGTGCCCGGTTTTGAAGCGCCTGTGCTGCTCGCCTATTCGAGCCGCAACCGTTCCGCTTCCTGCCGGATTCCTTATGGCGCGGGTGACAAGGCGAAGCGCGTCGAATTCCGCTTCCCCGATCCGCTTGCCAACCCCTATCTGTCGGCCGCTGCGCTGCTGATGGCGGGTCTCGACGGCATCGAGAACAAGATCCATCCCGGCGAAGCCATGGACAAGAATCTTTATGATCTGCCACCGGCGGAACTGGCCGAAGTGCCAACCGTCTGTGGTTCGCTCCGTGAAGCGCTGGAGGCTCTCGAAGCCGATCACGAGTTCCTGCTCAAGGGCGACGTGTTCACCAAAGACCAGATCGACGCCTATGCCGAACTGAAATGGGAAGAAGTCAGCCGGTTCGAAACCACACCGAGCCCGGTTGAATTCGACATGTATTATTCGAGCTGATCTTTCTGGGCAGATTGAAAACAACAAGCCCGGGGCAAGCAATTGCTCCGGGCTTTTTCAATATGCAGATACCCTCTGCTCAGATGGGCGTTCCGAACGCAGCTATTTGCTGGGACGTGGCGGGACGGCAATTAGATGGTTTGCGGTCATCGAGTAGCCTGTTTGCCTATGACTGCAAAATGCCGAACGCGGCAATCATCGAGGCCAGCTATCTCAACATTTCATATTTGCCGGCTTCAAATCCTTCTTTCAGCTTGAACTTCTGAATCTTCCCGGAACCGGTCAGCGGCCAGTCGTTCAGCCTGATCCAGTAGGCAGGTGTTTTCTGCGGTGACAGGCGTTCGCGGACAAAGCTCTTCAGTTCGCCGGGAAGCAAGGATTCACCGGAACTGCTACGGAAAAAGCACGCCACTTCCTCACCCCACTTGTCGTCCGGAATTCCGACAACGGCAACCTCGTCAATGGCTTCATGTTCGAGCATCGCATTCTCGATTTCGGCGGGGAACAGATTCTCGCCGCCGCGAATGATCATCTCCTTTACCCGGCCCGTGATCTTGACATAGCCGCGCGCATCCATCCGCCCGAGGTCGCCGGTGTGCAGCCAGCCTTCGCTGTCTATCGCCGCTGCAGTGGCCTCCGGGTTGTCATTATAACCCAGCATGACACTATATCCCCGCGCGCAAATTTCGCCCTGTTTCCCTATCGGCAGGACTTTGTTGCCATTTGGATCGCGGATGGAAATTTCGGTATGGCGGGCCGGCTGGCCGATTGTCTCGGTCAGGTCCTCCAGCGTGTCATCGTACCAGGCTTGTGTCAGGACCGGCGAGGTTTCGGTCTGGCCGTAAACGATCTGGATCGGCGCGCCGAAGACCGCCTGGGCATCGCGGCAAAGCTGCGGCGCAACCATCGAACCGCCAGACATGATCCGTCGCGTCGACGAAACATCCCGGCCCGAACAACGAACTTCGTCGATCAACGCCACCAGCATTGTCGGCACGCCGAGCAGGAACCTCGTCCGTTCGCGTTCAATCACCCGGACAATCATCTCCGGATCGAACAGGGGGGCAAGGAGCATCGTGCCGCCCGTGCCGAAACCGCCAAGAGCAAGGATGCCACAGCCGGTCGTATGAAAGAGTGGCATCTGGTGGACGAAAGTATCGCCCTGTTCCAGGCCGGCGCGGGTCATCGTGTCAATGCCGTTGCGTACCAGACCGTTGTGGTGCAGCAGTGCGCCCTTCGGGAAACCGGTGGTGCCCGACGTATATTGAATCTGCACTGCATCGCCGGGCTTGGGATCGCGCAGCGCCCCGCTGTCCTCGCCATCATACAGGGCCTCATGGTCCGTTAGCAGAATACGGTGCGTAATAGCGGGAATTTCGTCGCAGACAGCGTCAGCGATCGCTTTCATCGGATTTCCCCGAAAGTCAGCTACATAATAAATTGCTTCGGAACGCGATTGTTCGAGAACATATTTCAGTTCGCGTTTCTGATAGGCGGGATTGACGGTTACCAGTGTGATGCCGGCGAGGCCACAGGCCAGTTCCAGCAGTACCCACTCCGGCAGGTTGTTGGCATAGACCGCGATGCGCGCGCCTTCGGCATGACGGCTGGCAAGAGCGCGGGCCAGGCGCTCCGCATCGGTCTGCAGTCCGGCATAGGTCCAAGTGCGGGCGATCTCGCCTTCATAGGTCAGCTCCTTCAGGGCGATCTGATCAGGCGCGGCCGCCACCGATTGTCGCAACATATCGCCAATCGTCATGGGATCTGGCTCCGGTCCGCCCTGGGCCGGAAAATATGACTCGGTAAGTTCAATTTTATACATGAATCTCCTCCCCAATGCGCCCAACATTACACAGTCGCCATTCTAACGCTATGATTTTAGAGGAGATATCTAACCTGGCACATCCGAGATGTCGGATTCTCTGACATAATGAAAGCGAACATTGGCTCTGGTCGCTGTTACGGCAACGCCGGGGAGAGACCAGCCGACAAACTGCTATGGCATCTGCAACAACCGATTTCCGTGTATAACGACCCCGGCTCAATAATCCTTGCTCACCCGCACATTGGCGCTCTGCCGGCCGAGGGTCGAGATGGTCGACAGGATCGACAGCCAGCGGGTAATCTGGAATTCGAGACTGGTCGCGCTATAGCCCTGACCGTCGGAGATCAGCTCGACATAGGCGCGACGGGTAATATATTTGCCGGCGGCGATCGAGGTACCCGATCCGGTATCGGTATCGGACGGCAAAATTCGCAAACGGTCGAGACCGACTGCCTTGCGCAACTGGTTGATTGGATCAAGCCCGCCGCCGCTGTTGAGCGAAGCTACGGCAGCGGCGAGCTGGACCGCTTCGGGGGCAGACAGATCGGAAATCGACGCCCCGAATAATACCCGCGAGAGCAATTCGTCTTCGGGCAGCGCCGGGATGCTGGTGAAGGCGATTTCGGGCTGGTTACCGGTACCGGTGACGTTGATCGTGGCGTTGAGGCCGGTCAGATTGGCTTCTGCTTCAATATCCAATATCGGATTGACCGGCTGGTTGCCGACAAAGCGGATGCGGCCCCGCTCGAGACGGAAACGGCGACCGGCGAAAGTATAGTTGCCACGGACGAGATTGGCGTTGCCAACCATTGCAAAATTATCGACCGGGCCGGTAATCTTGAGGTTGGCGGCCCATTCGCTATCCAGACCCAGCCCCTCGACCCGCAACCGGTTGGGTGCATCCGCAGCGAGGTCAAACCGCCAGGGTCGGCTGCGAACCTTAACCGGCCGTTCGTCGGCACGACGATTAATCTCGCGGGTTTTGATATCCGGCAAGCTGGCAGTGGCCGCGGCCTGGCCAAAGCGGAAGAAGCTGCGGTTGAGGGTCACATCGCCCGAAATCAGACCGCCTTCCACGGAACTGCGTATCTTGATCGGGCCTGTCACCGTAGCGGCAAAGTCATCGCGGGCAATCAGAGCCGCCTGTTGGGCGTTGATGTCCATCACAATGCCAATGCCTTCACCCGGTTCGACGGCAAAGTTAAAGCTGCCGCTGCCGCTAAGCGTGCCGCCGCTGGCGGTTGTGCCGGTCAACTTGGGCAAGACCAGACGCGAACCGTCAAACCGGCCGACCGCCTTGATATTGGAAACAACGGTACCGGTCAGCGGGCTTTCGAGCCGCGCGCTGCTCGTACGGACCAGTCCCTGGATCTGCGGATTGGCAAGGGTGCCGCTGACATCGGCACTGGCCGCCACCGGGCCGGTGAGATCAAAGGTTTCGACTCCGGTCAGCCGCCACAGGCTCTCCGCGCCGCCGTTGAAGCGCGCCTGGGCGAACAGTGGTTTGCGCATCAGCTCCGTCTGCCAATTGCCATTGCCGAGCCCGGTTATCCGCCCCTGGAACCGTCCGACCGTCTTGCCAGCCGGAGATTTTATAATCCCCCGGGCGGCCGCGTTGCGTTGTGAAATTGCAATATTGAGGCCGACATCGACGGGTTCGGAGGTCAAGATCAATCCCGACCGGGTCAGGCCCTTGATCATCAGCTTGGCGTCACCGACCGGTATCTGCGACCGCGACTGAACCAGCTTGACCGTGCCACTGGCACTGCCGCCGAGCCCGAGGTCGGGATAGCCAATGTCGATCAGCGATAGCGGCATTTTCGCCATGATCAGGTCCAGCCGGGACGTCCCGCTGCCCCATCGTCCGGACAGCCGGACGCTGCCGCTGCCATAGCTGATCGTGGTCGGGGAAACCGTCCAGCCATCACTGACCCGACGGACATCAAGCGCCCGCGACAGGCGAAGACGGCGACCTTCAAACTGCCCGTTTCCGGTAATCTGGTAGCGATCCGGACTAATATCGGCCTTTGCCTGAAACTCGAAAGTACTGCCCCGGGTCCCGGCGACGGCGAAGGTTGCCGTGCCACTGCCGTCGGTCAGCTTGGCATTGGCCGCGATCCGGCCGACCATCAGTTCGCCGCGGCTGATTCCCTGGGCACGAACCGTCGCGTCGATGTTGGACTGGCCATCGATGAGGACAATATCCGCATTCAGCGCACCGGTCCGGATGAAGATCGGGGGTTTGCCATCAAACCGGGCATTTTCGGCGGTGAGATTCGCGCGGATGAGCTGCCGCCCGTCACCGGGCTGGAACAGGACATCGCCGTTGATACCGCCGCCGCTAATGTCGAGTGTTCCGGCCAGCCCCTGCGCGGTCGGCCGGATCACGCCGGTCGCGAGCGTATCGGACACCAGCAGGCGATCGACACGGACGGCGGCATCCTGCCCTGCAACGGTGAGGATCGTTCCGTCGCTGCTGAATGGCCCCAGGGTCGACCCCCCGGATGCTGTGTAGGAAAATCCTGCTGCAACCGGCGCGAGTTTCAGGCTGACCGCCGAGAGCCCGGCGGCGGGTAGCGGACTGTCGAGCAGCAAGGCGATCTGGGGCCGGTCCAGCGGTCCGTCGAGTTTGAGATCAAAGCGCCCATAAGATTCTTGCCGGCCTGAACCCCGGAAGGCAAAAGTCGCGGCACCGGTCTGGTTGCCGGACCCTCTGAACGCAATTTTGGGAGCCGCAAGATTGAGGTTGGAAAACTGCAATAGTCCGTTCGGTCCGAGCGAAAGTCCGGTTTGAACACGCGGCAATCCGCCTGCCAGTTCGCGGAGAAAGCCGATATCGAACCGGCGGAGCCGCGCGTCAACCTGCCCGTCGAGCGCCAAGCCGGATGGCGCGGGACCGAGATTAATATCGGCGATAATATCGGCTATACCAACCCCCCGCACCGCAAAACCGGGAGCATTGGCAGCGATATCAATAGCGAAATCACCGGTTGAGGGACGCACTTCCAGATCCAATGTACCTTGCGCCGCCTGGGTGGCAACACGGGCACGCTCGGCAAACAGCCGATCCTTTTCAAATCGCAGATTTGCAGTTGCGGTGAAACCCGAGAGCAGTTGCTGCAGCAATTCGCCATTGCCGATCAGCCGGTCGACCGAGAGCGCGACGGGTATATCCCAGCCACCGGCATCGCGCTGGCCATTGCCCTCCCCGCGTACATTGGTCAGCAGACTCTTGCCAAAGGCGAGTTGCGGCGCGGTGAGCAGATATTGATAGCGCAGTTCGGAGAATTTTCCGTTCAGCAGGGCCTTTAATTCGAAATCCTGCGCCTTCATATTGGACGCCAGCGCGGATGGATTGATCAACCGGGTTTCGAGCCGCATTGCATCGAGGCTGTTCCGGCCAAGATCAACCCCGCCCTTTGCGGTGAAGGACAGCGCGGCGGAGCGAGCCTCAAGATCCAGTGCAGCAAGGCGGTCCTCGAGACTGGCCGTTCCCTTCAACGTCAGATCGGGCGATGCCAGTTTCTGCGCAATCCCGGCGGGCATCAGTGATCCGGTCAGTTTCCCATCATATGCAAACAGACCTTCTTTGGCCTCGACGGTAAATTGCGCCAAAAGTTCTTCATTGCCGACCGCGTTGAACTCGCCGTTCCATTTGCGCCAGTCACCATCACCTTTGAGGGTGATATTCAGATCGCGCTCCAATCCCAGAGCGCCAGCCAGTACGCCGCCAGCAGGAGCGATGATTTCGGCATCAATATCGAGCTTTTTGCGTTCCGGCTCCGCATTCAGGGCAAGAAGCAATTTATCGCCGCTGCGGGTCGTGACCGCGTCGAGATGGACCATGGCGCGACCGGCCCTGATATCGGCCGAGCCGGACAGGTTGGCAAATTGCTCTGTGCCTGCAATCGCCTTGCCAAGCACAAGATTGTCGGCCCGAAAAGTCCCGATATATATATCAAAGCCCGGGAGAAGCGGCTTGTCTTCACCACTATCGATCAATTCCGGCAACCGGTCGAACCGCGCCTTTTTGATCACCGCATCGGAAATATTCAGTTCGTTAAATATCCAGGCCAGCGGGTTCCAGTCGACCGCCACTGTTCCGGCGGAAAAGAAACGACCCTTGGGATCGCTAAGCTGAAGCCCCTGCACTTCTCCCTTGCCGTAAATTGATCCGTCTATTTTCGCGATAGCGATACGCAAGCCACTTTCGGGTTCCAGCGCCTCGACCTGCTTGATGATGTAGCGATGTCCAGAATCGCTATCCAGCCATATAGCGGCTCCGACCAGGGCAAGGACAAGGACTGCAACCACGGCCAGCAGGCTGCGCATCGGCCAGCGCCAAGTCATCAGCTTGAAACGCGGATTTCCTGTGCTCTCAACCATCTAGAAAGCCTGACCAAGCGAGACATAGACTGCGATCGGGGTGTCACCGGGCTGCGGATTGATCGGCGTGCCGACGTCGATCCGAATGGGTCCGAAATCGCTATAATAGCGGAGTCCCACACCGGCGCCGTAACGCAGATTTGAAATATCGGGGGTGCTGCTGGTGTAGACATTGCCTGCGTCCACAAAAGGCACAACACCAAAATTGCCGCCAAAAATGCCTGTACGAATGCGCGCTTCCAGGGAGAATTCGACCATCGAACGCCCGCCCACCGGGTCATTATTGGCGTCGCGCGGTCCGATACTCTGGTAACCATAGCCGCGCACCGAACCGCCACCGCCAGAATAGAGCCGGCGCGAGGGAGCGATGCTGTTGTTGCCCGCACCTATGATCGAAGCCAATCGGGTGCGTCCGGCCAGCACAATTTTATCTGACACCGGAAAATAGGCGCTGCCATCCACCTGGCTGCGAACATAAAAGAAACTGCCGCCCTGGAATGACACTTCTGGAGCAACCCGCGCGCTCAATCGGAAGCCCCCGGTCGGATCAAGCAAATCGTCGCTCGCGTCATAGGTGACCAAACCCGGCAGCGAACCGATAAAATATGTTTCACGACCGGTCGCGTCGACGGTTCCGGTCACATCCTCTTCCCGCGATGCGATCAATTCAACCCCGGCTGACCAGCTCCAGCGCTTCTGGTAAATGAGATTGCTCAATCGCTCGATATTCGCGGCGACCGAAAAAGTCTGCGCTTTATATGCAGGCTGATCGACGACGCTCAAGGCCGTGCGCCCGTTCAGGACATTGTCCCGCCGACGGTAATTATTCCGACGATAAGCAATGCTGCCCGATTGTTCCTGCGTCGCGAGCACGCCGGTCAGCCGGATCAGGCCTTCCGGAGGAAAGAAATTCCTGTGTTCCCAGCTGACCTCGGCCCGGGCACCCTCTCCGGTGCCATAGCCGAGTTCGCCGGCAATGGTTCGCAACGGCGCCGGAGTTACGTTGACCGCGATATCGACCGCAGCCGGGTCCTGGCCGACAACCGGATCGATCGACAGCGTGGAAACCAGTCCGGTCGCGATTAACGCCCGCCGCAAATCTTCGAGCTCGGACGCCTGATAGATGTCGCCGGGATCGAAGCGGGCGATCATCTGGACGTGATCGGCATCGAACAGCCCGGTCTCTCCCATGACAATCGAGCCGAAATTATAGCGCCCCCCTGGCGTGACCGGGACTTCCAGATCGCCGAGCCGTTCCGCATGATCTATTTCCAGTTCCGGCGCGCCTGTTTTGGCAAAAGCATAGCCATTTTCCGCCATTGCTCCATCGAGACGGCCGATCGCATCCATGATCCGGTCGCTGTTGACAATATCGCCCGATTTCAGCCCGAAGCTCTCCCTGAATTTCTCGGGATCTGGTGCAACCGCAGCTTCGAGACCAGGCAAGGCGATTGCATCCAGCTGATATTGCGGCCCGGCCTGTACGTTGATGATCACTTCAACCCGTTCCGCACCGTCTGCCTTGAAGCGCGTTTGCACCACGGCATCATAATAGCCTTGAATGCGCAGCAACCGTTCAACCAGGTCGGCATCGCTTTGCGCGCGGCGCCGAATCTGGGCGAAATTGGCATCATCGCCGCGATATTGCTCAAGAGCTGACAGGCCATCGAAACGGATGTTAAACGCGTCTTCGATCGTCTCCGGCAAGCCTTCGAAGCTGATCCGATACGCGGTTTCCGCCAGTGCATCCGTCGGTCGATACTCGTTGAGTGGCAGTCCTTCCGCCAGTTGCTCTTCGGCGGACTGTGCTTCCTGATCCACGCGATCTTCTGCCGCTGTCCCGGTCGTCTCCTCCGCCGGCGCGCCCGGATCTTCACTGTCATCCAATAGCGGTTCCGCTACCTGATCCAGATCGGGCCATTCGACCCCGAAATCCGGAAATTCGGTCAGCGGCTGATCCGGGTCGAGCGGCGCGTCGAGTTCCGGTTCATCCGACGATCCAGCGATCGGCTGAAATTCCGCCTGGGCATGACCTGACGAGATGGGCAAACCCATCTGCAAGAGAACCAGCATGCCTAGGCAGCAACGATATGCGGTCAGACCCATTACCCACTCTTTAGCGGCGGATGAATCACGACGCCAACGAATAAGATCGCGTTTCCGGCAAACGTTTCTTTTTGTACGATATCCCGCCCTATCACTGAACACTTGCTTTCATGGTGATTTTATTCTTTGGTTAACCGCGTTAGTCCATATTTCCAGACCATTACCGGCCGGCCACTCTTGTCCGGTCAGCTATCATTCAGGAGGGATGCTCTAAATGCCAGATATGCGTATGATTTTGACTAAAGCGACCCTGATCGCAGCTATGTTGGTGGCGGGATTGTCGGCGTCTCAGGCCGCCCAAGCAGCACCGCTTTCGGCTTCCATTCAGGGGGCGGCAACCGACCCTCGGGCCACTGTAAAAATTGAAAGCAAGATTTTACTGGAACGGACCGAACCGTCGGCTTCCGGCGAAATGGTCACCAAGCTGCTTGATCCGGCAACCATCAAGGTCGTTCCCGGCGACAAGCTGTTGTTCGTCAATTCCTACCGCAATATCGGGCAAAATGCCGTGACGGGATTTGTCCTCAATAATCCGGTCCATCCCGCCGTGGCTTTAATCGAGGTTGTCGAAGACTGGGCCGTGGTTTCGGTCGATGGCGGACAGAATTTCGGCAAATTATCAACGCTGAGCGTGATCGAAGCCGTACCGGCAACCGCCGATGGAGAAGCATCGCAGAGGAAGCGCCCGGCCCTCCCTTCGGATGTCACCCATATTCGCTGGACCCTGACGTCGGCGATAGAGCCGGGTGCATCAGGCGAGCTGCATTTTCGCGGCATCGTCAAATAGCGCTACGCTGCCGCTTCACGGGCGGGCGCATTCCCATAATATATCACCGACCCCGATCAGACGCGCCAGCCGCGCCAGTTCTGCTGCCAGTTTTTCCCGGCGTTCGCCAGACCAGCCAACCCCTGGTTCGGGCCAGAATTGGGTGACGCGCAAGCGACCCTTTCCTCGATCCGCCTTGATTTCAATACGGCCGATAAAGCGGTCACGCTCGAGTATCGGATAGACATAATAGCCCCATTGGCGCTGAGCCGGGGGCACGAACATCTCGTTACGATAATGAAAGCCGAACAAGGCCAGCAACCGGCCCCGGTCACGGACAACCGGGTCGAAAGGATTGACGATCCGCAGCCGCGAGGTCGGTGCGCTGACGGATGCAAGGCGACTCTCAATATCAGGCGGGGCCAGCGCCTGCACCCATTGTCCGTCATATCGTTGCAGTTTGACGGCGACCATATCGCTGACGGACTGCGCCCAGGTCCGCGCTTCCTTTGTGTCAACAGCGTCCCAGAAGCGCTGGATTTCGCCAAGCGACCCGAAGGCCAGCCGGTCGAGCGCATTGCGGCAGAGCCAGTCGATTTGCTCCGCGTCATCATGCTCCGCTTCGCGATGGCGCGCGGGAATGACCCGTTCGCTGAGATCATAATATTTGGTGAAATTGAGACGATGAGAAGTCGCCAGTTCCCCCGCATACCAGAGCTGGTCCATCACCCTCTTGTGCGGCGGCCGGTCCCACATCTGTTTTGTGCCCTCGACTTTCGTGTCAAAGTCCTGGGTGGACAGCGGCCCTTCCTGATCGATCCGGTCCTTGATCTCCTGCGCGCCGATTTGCGCAACCGCTTTGCGGAACGAGGTGTGGCCCGCCACTTTCTCGCCCAGCCGCCGGAACTGACGGCGCCACATCGGGTAAAATTCCATCGGCAGCACCGAGGCATCATGGGTAAAATGTTCGAAAACCGCCCTGTCCTCGCCGAGCAGCCGGTCGAGCATCGGTTCGCGATAATTCTGGTTCCGGCTCCACAGGATATGGTGGTGCGCGCGCGTGACATTCTGGATTGTATCGAGCTGGACGAAACCGAGCCGGCGGATCATTTCCGGCAGGTCAAGCGGACCGGTCGGGGTTTCGGAGAGACCCTGTGCCTGCAGCCAGAGCCAGCGCGCGCGCCGGTTGGTGATTTGCAGCGCCATCGCGATCAGACCACCGTGGTTTCGATATGAGCGACTTTTTTCTGCCGCCGGCTCGCCAATATACATCCCGCGACGATCAGCAGCGCGCCCGCGATCGTCGTCAGGGTGATCGGTTCGCGAAAGAACAACCAGCCAAAGATCGCCGCCCAGACAAAGGCGCTATATTCGAGATTGATCAGATTCTGCGCTTCCGCCCGGGCATAGCCCCAGGCCATGAAGATCGCCGAGATCACCGACAATATCGCCCCGACACCGATCAGCGGCAAAGATTCCTGGTCCGGAACGACCGCAAAAAACGGGGCAAGCAGCAGAAAGGCCGCGCCGACGATCAGATTTTGCGAGAAGCTGATCTCGATCGGACCGGCGAGCAGGGCCTGTCGCCGCTGGATTACCAGATTGCCGGCATAGAGCACCGCCGATGCCAGGATCGCGCCGATGCCGAGCATTGATTCTTCGCTAAATTCACCCTTCGCACGGCCCCAGGCAATCACCAGCACGCCGCTGAAACCCAGCACCGAGGCATGGATGGCGTTGCGATGAATCGTCTCGCCCAGAAAGACCGCCGCGAGATAAAGCGCGATAATCGGGGCGATAAATGACAGGGCAATGGCCTCGGCCAGCGGCACCCGGGCGAGACCCCAGAAAAACAGATAGGACATGAAGACCATGATGATGCCGCGCTGAAGATGGACCTTGCGCGCGGCCCGGCCCGGCATGCGCGGGCGGCGGGCGAAAAAAATGACCGAGACAATCGCCAGCGAGGCCAGCACCCGCCAGAGGAGGGCATTATAGGCACCGAGTTCGATCGACAGACTCTTCATTACCACGTCCATCATCGAGAAGCTCAACAGACCGAGCAGCACCGAGCCTGCCGGCAACAGCGGCACGTCATGATCGGGATCGGGCTGGGCCGGTTCGTAGTCGGGCATTTCTGTTTTCCATCAGACCCGGCGATTCGCAGGGCTTTCCTTTGCTATCGTCGGGCCTTTGCTATCGTCCGGCCTTTGCTATCGCCTGGCCGGAGCAAATGGCAAGCGGGATCAGAGACCCATTTGCCGGACCGCGAGATCGCGCATGATTTCTTCCGAGCCGCCGCCGATCGCCATGACCTTGACCTCGCGGTAGAATCGTTCGACCGGATTGCCGCGCAAATAACCGGCACCGCCGAGAATCTGCATGGCCTCGCTGGCGCAATATTCGAGATCCTTGGTGGCGCTGAACTTCGCTTTGCAAATCTGCGCGACCGGCATTTCACCCTGTTCGGCGAGCCAGCAAATCTGGCTCAGCCAGCCATCGAGACGGTCGACGCGCGCTGACATCTCGGCGATTTTGTGGCGGATGACCTGATGCTTGATCATCGGCTTGCCGAAGGTCTCGCGCTGCTGCGCATAGGCAATCGACTCCTCGAGCAAGACCCGCATCATGCCCAGACTTTGCGCCACCATGCCGAGCCGCTCGTGATTGAAATTGTGCATGATCTGGATGAAGCCGCGCCCTTCCTCGCCGAGCATATTTTCGGCCGGCACGCGAACCTCGTCAAAATAGAGCGAGGCCTGGTCCGATGCCCACCAGCCCATTTTCTTGTCGAGCGATGTGCGGGAAAAGCCTTCCGCATCGGCATCGACGAGAAACAGCGAAATGCCATGCAGACCTTCGCCGCCGGTGCGCGCGCCGACGACAAAATAGTCCGAAGTCATGCCGCCGGTGATGAAGGTCTTGGCGCCGTTGATCACCCAGTGATTGCCGTCCTGCCGCGCGGTCGTCTGCATATTGGCAACATCGGACCCGCCGCCCGGTTCGGTAATGCCGAGGCTGGAACCCTTTTTGCCGAGCACGATGTCTTTCAGGATGCGGTCCTTGATCTCCTGCGAGGCCAGCTTGTGGATCGGTCCGATCGAGATCGATCGCCCGCCGAGCGCGGCCAGCGTGCCGCCGTTATGCGCGCGCGCCGCTTCCTCGCCCCAGGCTGCGCGCATGAATATATCATCCATGCCGAGGCCACCATATTGTTCATCGACGCCAAAGCCCCAGACCCCCAGCGCGCCGACTTTTTCATGCATTTCCCAGGGGATTTCTCCCGCTTCATCCCAGTCATTGGCAAAAGGCTGCAATTCGGTCTCGGCAAAGCGGCGGCAGGTTTCGCGAAACTGGCGGCGCTCGTCATTGTCAAAGGGACGTAGCATTTTTCTCTCCTGGCGATTTAATCGTCTGATTAAACCTCTATCGCTTCCAGCGCCGAACGCAAGAGGGCGGGAAGAGCAACCGGGCGCCGGGTTTCGCGATCAACATAGACATGGGTGAAGCTGCCCGCGGCCGAAGCCACGTCCTCGTCACCGCGAAACAGGCCTACGCCGTAGGTGACACTGCTATTGCCGAGCCGGTCGACCCGGATGCGGGCCATCACCGCATCGGGAAAGGCAATCGGCGCAAAATAATCGCAGCTGGTATTCACCACCAGACCAATGGTTTCACCGCCGGTGATGTCGAGCGCCCCCTGCTCTATCAGATAGCGGTTTACCGCTGTGTCGAACCAGAAATAATAGATCGCATTATTGACATGACCATAAGGATCATTGTCGTTCCAGCGCGTCGTGATCGCGGACCCGGTGCGATAGTCCGCCCGAACCGGTGGCGCGGCTCTTGATTGCTTACCAGGCGGCATCGTAAATCCTTTGCGCGTCAGCCAGCGTCACTTCCTTGGGATTATTGACCAGCAGGCGGGTTTGCAGCATCGCCGCTTCCGCCAGTTCGCTTGTCGCGTCCTGCGCGATTCCAATCTCTCGCAGCTTGCGCGGCGCTTTCACTTTCACCGCCAACGCTTCGAGATAGTCGATCAGCTGCTGCGCCCTTGCCTCGACGCTATTCTGTGCGCCACGGGGGATGTCGAGCGCATCGGCCAGTTCCGCATAAAGCGGCGCGGCGGCCTCGAGATTAAACTGCATCACATAAGGCATGACCAGGGCGTTGGAGAGGCCGTGCGGGATATGATAAATGCCGCCGAGCGGATAGGCGAGCGCGTGGATCGCGCCGACCGGGCTATTGGCAAAGGCCTGCCCGGCGAGCATCGACCCGCGCAGCATCGCTTCGCGGGCTTGCATGTTCTGCCCATCTGAACAGGCGGTCTCGATATGGGCGGTGAGCAATTTCAGCGCCTCGACAGCGAACATATCGGAAACCGGATTCTTGCCGTTCCGGCTGGTATAGGATTCGATCGCATGGACCATCGCATCGATTCCGGTCGCGGCGGTCACATCGGCGGGCAGCCCGAGAGTCAGCGCCGGGTCGAGCAAGGCGACATCGGCAACCAGATGCGGCGAGACAATGCCCGCCTTGGTGGTTTTGCCGGTGGTCAGAATCGAGATGGCCGTGACTTCCGATCCGGTGCCGGACGTGGTCGGGATCAGGATCGTCGGCAGGCCTTTTCGTTCGAGCGCGCCGACACCGTAAACATCCGCGAGCGACTGCGCGCCATCGACGGAGAGAGCGGCCACCACCTTGGCAGTATCGAGCGAACTGCCGCCGCCCAGCCCGATGACAATATCCACGCCGGCTGCCTGCGCTGCAGCGATAGCCTGCTCGACAATGGCTTCCGGCGGATCTGCGACCACCGCATCGAATATTTCAACCGCCAGCCCAGCATCCGACAATGTTTTTTCAACCGGTGCGATCAGACCGGCACCGACGATGCCCTTGTCAGTCACAATCATCGGCCGGGATGCGCGCAACGCCGCGATTTGCCCAGGAAGTTCGGCGAGACAGCCTTCGCCAAAGTGGAGCACGGGAACGGTCTGGAAGATAAAGTTTTTCATATCCCGGTCTTTTGCACCAATGGCCCGACCGCGCAATAAAAAGGGGCCGGAAAACCGGCCCCTGTTATCTGGTGACGAAATGTCACTCCATTTCGGTCGCGCCTAGAATTTGCCGCGCAGGGTCAGGCCATACATGCGGGGTTCCTGAATGAAGGCCGAGCGTGAACCCGAACGAAGCACGGTGTTGAACGTCACACCGCGGGTCACTTCGTTGGTCAGGTTGGTAACCCAGGCCTCGATACCCCATGCGTCGTCGATATCAGCGATACCGGCGCGCATGTTGATCTTTACATTGCTGTCCTGAACATCAAACGGGTTAAGCGCAGCAACATCGACCGCTGCCTGAACGCTGCCTGCTGCCGCAATCGCTGCCGCACTCGGAACGACAATCGCCTGCGTCGAGGTCCGACGATCACTTTCCATGCGGATCTGGCCGTTCACGAAAAACTTCATGTTCGTGCCCAGATCGCGGTCATAGGTTGCCCCCATGATGCCAACCCATTTCGGAGCGTTGGTCAGCGAATGACCACACAGGCTCAACACGTTGGCAGAGGTTTGTGTTCCGGCGCAATTGTCCGGATATCTGGCATCCGTATAGGTCAGGCCGCCATTTATCGTCAGATTGCTGCTGGGACGGATAACCGTTTCCAGTTCAACCCCGGTTGATTTTGCAATAGGCACGTTGAACGTCGTGAATTGCGCACCGGTGAATTCCAGCACCTGGAAGTTCGAGAACTTCTCGTGGAACCCGGCCAAATTCAGAGTAACCGCATTATCGAGGAACTTTGCCTTCAAGCCCACTTCATAGGCATCAACCTCTTCCGACAAAAAGCGGGGGTCCGCACCACCGGAGGCCGCTGTCGAGTCCAAGTTGAAACCACCAGACTTATAACCATGGGTAAAGCTGGCATAAACGGTAACCGGCGCAGCAAATTCATAGCTTATCTTGCCCGTGTAGATCAGCTCCTCGTCGCTAAACTTGGTGTCGAAAGGCCGTGGTAGCGGGAAAGGAATGGCATCGGTGCCAATTGCCGGCGCCGTAAAGGCGAAGCAACCCAGGCCGTAAATATTGGAGATCAGAGGGGCGGGTACATTGCCTGCACCAATCTGGCCCAATACTGCAGGGCAGAGGTTGTTGGTGATTGCCGGTTGCGAGAATGATCCATCCTTGCTTTCATCGGAATAACGCAAACCCAGGGTCAGCTTCAGTCCTTCGGCCACTTCCAGCGTGTTATGCGTGAAGATCGACCAGCTCTTGCTGCTTTGTGTATAGGCGTTGGTCGCACGCACAGTCGCCGGATCGACACCAGTCAACGTCTGGAACGGTGTTGCACCAAGGAAGATCGGGCTGAGCGGGTTCAATGTCGCACCCCCCGTGCCGGCACCAAGCAGAGCGCCAACCAGACGATCATAATCCACGCCAAGGCCAAAGTTGACCGTTTGCGAAATATCTTCATCAGAATAATAGCCGCCAACAAGCCAGTTCAGCGCGCCGTCAAAGGCTTCACCCTGCACACGCAATTCATGGGTCATGGTGTCAATCGCTGTTCCGCCGCCGGGAAGGACGTTAAAAACATCGAGGCCGGAGAAATCGGAATCATATGCTTCTTCCGCGCGGAACTCACGATAGGAGCCGATATAAATCAGGTCCGCGCTGTCGCCGATCGGAAAGTCAACTTCGGCTGTAACGCCCCATTGATCGTTGGATGGATTCGCTCTTTGATCAGAAGTTGCAATACGATTATCAACCGCACGCTGCGCCGCAACCGTGTCGAACGGGTTGATCGCTACGTCGGGAGCCGCCATCCCGCCGCGCGCGCCCAGTCCGACAGCGCCGAACACACCAGCGGTTTCGACACCGGACTGGAGGAGTTCGATCGCCGCACAGCAGCTGGCATCGCTCTTGGAATAATCGACAATCAGGCGCGCCTGGATCCCGCTTTCGCTTTCGAAACCAAGCTGGCCCCGCAGAAGATATTGATCAACATTATTGGAATCGCCAACGCTGTTGCCGGCGCTGTCGATGATATTCACGAAACCATCACGCTTCCGATAAGCACCAGTCACGCGCAGCGCCAGTGTATCTTCGATGATCGGAGCGTTGATCGCGCCCTGCACGCTCAAATGGTCGAAATTGCCATAGGTCGCGTTCACGAAGCCACCAAAATCATTGAGATCGGGGCGCTTGTTGGTGATATTCAAGGCACCGGCTGAGGTGTTACGTCCGAACAGGGTTCCCTGCGGACCGCGAAGAACTTCGACGCGTTCGACATCGACAAATTCGCCCAGCGCAACACCGGGGCGGGATTGATAGGCACCATCTACGAAGATACCCACGGCCGATTCAAAGCCGATATTGTTGGACGTTGTACCCACACCGCGAATACGAAGCACAACTGTTCCTGACGCCGTTTGCGCGTTGGAGGTCGAGAAGCTTGGCGATACGCTGCCGATATTCTGAACATTGACGACGCCCTGCTGCTCAAGCTGAACAGGGCTCACCGCGGTCACGGCGATTGGAATGTCCTGGACATCTTCGGCCCGGCGGGTTGCCGTCACGATGATAATATCATCGTCGAAGGTTTCCGCTTCCTGCGCTTGGTCTTGCGCAAAAGCCGGGGTGGTCATGGCCGTGGTACACAGTGCCGCCATGAGAAATTTATTGATGGTTTTCATGTATCTTCTCCCGTTAAACTCACTGTCGTCGTCGCCTTTTTCCTGGGGGACCTGGCTTTTATTACGACAGCTACGCATGGAGGACTCGTTTAATTGAGCCGTTAAATCAAGCAGAGAGGGGAAATCCGGCCCGATTCCAGAGAGAATGTTGCAATTATGCGACAATCTCCCCGGCAAGAAAAGCGCGGAAATTGGCGCTTATGGCTAAGAGTAGGTGTCAAAATACCACATAAACAATGCCCGTTTTTAGCAGGCCACGGCGAATGATTCGCGCGCCTTCGCCTATCTGTCGGTCGGCGCAGAGCATATGCTGTCCAGCCGGGGCCATCTGGATAATGAACGGGCTCAGATTCTATATGTTACTGCCCTGACAAACTCTCGTTGGCTGGTCGGTTGCCTGCTATCTGACTGGCCGAAAATGCCGACGTGGCCAGGCCCTTGTCCGGTCAGTTCGCCTGGTGCCTTTTCCGCGCCGAGACATATATTCCCCTGAAATCGGACTTGGCGACCCCAGTCATCGTCGCTAGAGGACAGCAAACACAAGCATAAGGACAACCGATGCCGCAACTCATCCTTCTTCGCCATGGCCAGTCGCAATGGAATCTGGAAAACCGCTTTACCGGCTGGTGGGATGTCGATGTTACCGAAAAAGGCATTGAGGAAGCCAGGGCAGCCGGCCAGCTGATGAAGGAACGGGGCATCGATCCGGATGTCTGCTTCACCAGCGTCCAGACCCGGGCGATCAAGACTCTCAATCTCGCGCTGGAGGAAATGGGGCGCCTGTGGTTGCCGGTGGAGAAAAATTACCGGCTCAACGAGCGCCACTATGGCGGCCTGACGGGTCTCAACAAGCAGGAAACGCGCGAAAAACACGGTGACGAGCAGGTCCATATCTGGCGCCGCAGCTTTGATACGCCGCCACCGCCAATGGCATCGGACAGTCCTTATCAAATGTCCAGCGACCCGCGCTACAAGGGCATAGAAGTGCCGGCGACCGAAAGCCTGAAGGACACGATCGCGCGGGTCTTGCCCTATTGGAAGAGCCGGATCGCTCCGGAATTGCAGAATGGCAAAAGAGTCCTGATTTCGGCGCATGGCAATAGCCTCCGCGCGCTGGTCAAGCATCTTTCGAAAATTCCGGACGACGAAATTACCGGACTGGAGATACCGACCGGCCAGCCTATCATCTATGAGCTGGATGATGACCTGGGCGAGATCGAGCGCTATTATCTTTCCGAACGATAGTCCCCGACGATTATTCGAACTTGTCTTTCGCGCGGTACATCGCGGCATCCGCGCGGGACATTAGTCCTTCCACCGTATCTTGCGGACCGACGAAGCAGTAACCAATGGCTGCGCCAAGCGGCAATTGCTTGCCGTTCAGGGTGCAATTGGCCGTGCTGAACCGTTTCATGAAAAAGGCGATTTTGGCCAACACCTGGTCGCGATCCAGATTGTCGAGCAACAGGCCAAATTCGTCGCCGCCAATCCGTGCCACCACATCCGATGTCCGGGTGTGACGTTTCAATATTTCGCTCAACCGCACCAGCACCAGATCGCCAGCCACGTGACCATGTTTGTCATTGATCGCTTTCAAATTGTCGACATCGAGGAACAGCAAGGCGCATTTGTCACCATATCGCATGCACCGCGAAATCCGGTTTTCTACATTTTCAATGAAGAACCGGCGGTTCGACAAGCCGGTCAGCGCGTCATGATAAGCATGACGTTTCATTTCGGCGAGCTCTTCTTTCAGCGCAATTATTTCCTGCTGAAGTCGGCGGCAATTGACGCATTCATGATCATTGCTCTCATGATGCTGTTGCATATTAATCACTGCCCTTTGTTATGATATAACTATATTTGCATCTATTTGCAGGAATAACGGGACTATTTATTGTCGATACTACCCAACTTTCGATTATATTTCCAGCCACCACAATCAAGCCGTCACAAAGCGGCCCGCACCACGAAATCCGCCTGGGGCAATATGTGTCATTGCGTCCGCACCAATTCCCGACTAAGCCACATTGCTTCCGCAGCATTTGTCAGGGACGAAAATGGTCGAAGCATCACCTCCTGTTGGAATTATCATGGGCAGCCAGTCGGACTGGGCTACGATGAAGCTTGCCAGCGATTTTTTGACCGATCTGGGCATTGCCCATGAACAGAAAATCGTCTCGGCGCATCGGACCCCTGGCCGGCTTTATGATTATGCAACGACGGCGGCGGATCGCGGCCTGCAGGTCATTATTGCGGGTGCAGGCGGCGCAGCGCATCTGCCCGGCATGGCGGCATCGATGACCCGCATCCCGGTGCTTGGCGTTCCGATCCAGTCGAAAGCACTGAACGGCATCGACAGCCTGCTTTCGATCGCGCAAATGCCCGCGGGCATCCCGGTGGGAACTCTCGCCATCGGGGAAGCAGGCGCAAAAAATGCAGCACTTCTGGCAGCGGCGATCCTCGCCAATTCGGACCCGGCGCTGGCCGAACGACTGGACGCATGGCGTGCGGCGCAGACCGAAGCCGTCGCTGCCCAGCCGAAATAGCCGAAATATATGCAGACGCTCCCTCCCGGATCCACCATCGGTATATTGGGCGGCGGCCAGCTCGGCCGGATGCTGAGCGTGGCAGCGGCGCAGCTCGGCTATCGCTGCCATATCTATGCACCGGACCCGAACAGCATTGCCGCCGAAGTGTCGGCAGAATTTACCTGCGCGCAGGATGACGACATTGAATCCCTGACCCGCTTCGCCGAGAGTTGCGACGTGATCAGCTTCGAGTTCGAGAATGTGCCGGTCGATCCGCTGCACACAATCGCGGGCTGCGCGCCACTGCATCCGCCGATTGCCGCGCTGGACATTGCGCAAAACCGTGTTGCCGAAAAGAATTTCGCCCGGAATCATGGCGGCACTACTGCCCCCTTTGCCGAAGTGACCGACCGTGCATCGCTCGAGCAGGCGATAACCGAAATTGGTGCGCCGGCGATTCTCAAGACCATCCGCATGGGCTATGACGGCAAGGGCCAGTCGCGGATTCAGCCAGGCGATGATCTTGACGAACATTGGGATGCGGTCGGACAGCAGCCCTGCGTTGCAGAAGGCTTTGTCACCTTCAGCCATGAATTTTCGGTGATATTGGTGCGCGGACAGGATGGCGAAGTCCGCTTCTGGGATACGCCGCATAACGTGCATGTGGACGGGATATTGGCCGTCTCCACAGCTCCCGCCCCGGACGCGATAGCGGCGCAACAGGACGATGCCCGCGCACTGGCCGCAAAAATGGCTGAATCGATGAACTATGTCGGCGTTCTCACCTGCGAATTTTTTGCCACCGGGGATGGCCCGGTGTTTAACGAAATGGCACCCCGGGTCCATAACAGCGGCCACTGGTCCATCGAGGGTGCGGTCACCAGCCAGTTTGAAAACCATATTCGGGCGATCTGCGGACTGCCGCTGGGCGACACCGGACTCACCGCGAAAAAGGTCGAGATGCACAATCTGATCGGGGCCCAGGCCGGTGACTGGCAGGCGTTGCTATCCGACGGTGCCAACCACCTGCATCTCTATGGCAAGGGCGAAAGCCGGCCGGGCCGCAAAATGGGCCATGTCACTAAATTGCATTTCTAATTTGCAGTCTGCGGGAACTGCGCTAGGCCTCGCGCATGAACCATCCTGAAATCATCCTATTCCTCGCCCGCGCCGACAACGGCGTGATCGGCGATGGCGACACCATACCCTGGCGCCTGCCGGAAGATCAGCGGCGCTTCAAGCGCATGACCATGGGCAAACCGATGATCATGGGCCGCAAGACATTTGACAGCCTGCCCGGCATGTTGCCCGGGCGGCGCCATATCGTGCTGACCCGGGACAAGCATTGGGAAGCCGATGGGGTGGAGATCGTACACACCGTTGATCAAGCGCTGAAAAAGGCCAATGCTCCGCATATCGCGGTGATTGGCGGAGCGGAAATTTACAAGGCCGTTCTGGAAAGGGCGGACCGGATCGAACTCACCGAAGTGCATATAAAACCGAAAGGCGACATCAAGATGAAGCCGTTTGACAAAGCCCTTTGGGAAGAAACCGCGCGCGAGGATCACGATGCGAAAAACGGACAGCCCGGCTACAGCTTCGTAACCCTGATACGAAAAACACCATGAAAAAAATATTGCTGACGCTCCTCAGCCTGATCGGGATATCGCTTGCGGGATTTCTGATTTTCGGTCCGGCCTGGTTCGAGAAGCAGACCAATATGGTCGATGGCAAGCCGCTACCCGAAATCCGCGCGGACGCCCAGAAACTGCACGACAGCCTGATGATCGTCGATCTGCACGGCGACACTTTGCTTTGGAAACGCAAGATCACGGACAGCGCCGACTATGGCCATATCGATCTCAACCGGTTGCAGAAGGGGAATGTGGGCCTGCAGATTTTTTCCAGCGTGACCAAGACACCCAAAGGCCAGAATTACGACAGCAACAGCGCCGACACGGACAATATCACCTTGCTGGCCATGGCTCAGTTGCAGCCGGTGCGAACCTGGTTCTCGCTGCTCGAACGGCAGCTGTATCACGCGCAGAAACTGGACCGGGCCGTCGAACAATCCGGCAGTGCGATGCATTCGGTGCGCACCCCGGCACATCTTGATCGACTCGCCAGCGCACGCGCAGGGCAGGACAAGCCGATAGGCGTATTATTCTCCGCCGAGGGTCTGCAGACGCTGGAAGGTAAGCGCGCCAATCTGAAAAAACTTTATGCTTCCGGCATGCGGATGGCGGGGCTGGTGCATTTTTTCGACAATGAACTGGCCGGATCAATGCATGGCATTGAAAAAGCCGGTCTCACCGATTTCGGTCGTAATATCGTTCGCGACATGGAGGCGATGGGCATGATCGTCGATATCGCCCATTCGAGCCACGCGACCGTAGCCGACATTCTCAAAATGGCGCGGCGGCCGGTGGTTTCCAGCCATGGCGGCGTGCAGGCGGTGTGTGGAGTCAATCGCAACCTGACCGACGAAGAGATTAAGGGTGTTGCCGCAACCGGCGGCGTCATCGGCCTGGGTTACTGGGACGGCGCAATGTGCGACACCGATCCGGCGACCGTGGCCAAAGCAGCGAAACATGTCCGCGATCTGGTCGGCATCGAGCATGTCGCGCTGGGCAGCGATTTTGACGGCGCGGTGACCACGCGCTTTGACACCAGCGGCGTTGTCCAGATCACCCAGGCGCTAATGGACGCCGGCTTTAGCGAGGCGGAAATTCGGGCGGTGATGGGGCTGAACGCACTGCGGGTGATCAAGGCGGGGCTGGTGCCGATGAAGGATCTTCCGCAAGAAGCGGTTGAACCAGCCACTAGCACGACGGCAACTTGATCAGCCTTCAAGGGTCCATCCATCCAAATTGTCATTCCGGGGCCTAGAAATGCTTGAAAAACAGTATGTTTTTCATCAGCATATCTTGGAACCCGGAATCCACCTCTCGTCTGAACAGCCTGACACTGGATTCCGGACAGCTAGATTTCCTAACCAAATCATAGATTTGGAAGAAATCTGCTTCCGGAATGACAATTTGTAGCTAATGAACATCCCATGCAACGACTAAACGGAAAAGACCGGATCGAAGGCGACCTGCGCGGTGCGATCATCGCGCTGGGTAATTTTGACGGCTTTCATTTCGGCCACCAGGCGGTCGCGGGCAAGGCGCTGCGCTGGGCGCGGGAAGAAGGCCGACCGGCGATCATCGCGACTTTTGATCCGCATCCGGTACGTTTTTTCAAACCCGATGTCGCCCCCTTCCGCCTGACCAGTCTCGATCAGCGCCAGCGGCTGTTCGCCGACGCCGGGGCGAGCGCGATGCTGGTTTTCGAATTTGACGGTGGGCTTGCGGCAACCACGGCAGAGGATTTTATCGCCAAGCTGCTGGTCGAACGCTTTGGTGCGGCGGGCGTGGTTACCGGCGCGGATTTCACCTTTGGCAAGGGGGCCAAGGGCAATATCGATATGCTGCGCGAGGTCGGTGCGGCGCACGACCTGAAGACCGAGGCGGTGCGGGCGATCAGCGACAGCGACGATATCATCTCCTCGAGCCGCATCCGAAGGGCGCTGAAAGACGGCGATTGCGAAGAAGCGAACCGCCTGCTGACCCGTCCGTTTGCGATTCAGGGCGAGGTCATCCACGGTGACAAGAACGGACGGGAATTTGGCTATCCCACCGCCAATATAGACATGGGCCACTATCTGCGCCCGAAATATGGCATTTACGCGGTCAAGGGCCGCCTGCCCGATGGCCGGGTGCTGAACGGCGCGGCCAGCCTGGGCGTCCGCCCGATGTTCGACCCGCCGAAGGAATTGCTCGAACCCCATTTCTTCGATTTTGCCGAGGAAATCTACGGCCAGACCATTGAAGTTGAGCTACACCATTTCCTGCGCGGCGAAGAGAAATTTGACGATCTCGAGGCGCTCAAAGTGCAGATGGACAAGGATTGCACCAAGGCGAAAGAGTTGTTGGCATGAGTATATCGGTTCGTGGTGAGTCTGGCTGCCGTTAGCCCTGAGCCTGTCCAACGCCCCCTCAAGACCATAAGCGCCCTTCGACAAGCTCAGGGCCAACGGATGAGGAAAAAATTCCTCATATCGCACTGCAAAAACCATGCTTGCACACGCTCGCAACCTCCCCTAATCCCCGCGATCATGACCGATCCCAAAGCAGATTATAAAGACACGGTTTTCCTGCCGAAAACCGATTTCCCGATGAAAGCCGGCCTTGCCCAAAAGGAACCGGCGATACTGGAGCGCTGGCAGAAGATCGGTCTCTATGAAAAGCTGCGCGCAGCCCGCGCCGGGCGCGAGAAATTCATCCTTCACGATGGCCCGCCTTATGCCAATGGCAATATCCATATCGGCCACAGCCTCAACAAGACGCTGAAGGATCTGGTTGTCCGCTCGCAGAGCCTGCTCGGCAAGGACGCGCCTTATGTACCGGGCTGGGATTGTCACGGCCTGCCGATCGAGTGGAAGATCGAGGAACAATATCGCAAGAAAAAGCGCAACAAGGACGAGGTTCCGGCCAGCGAATTCCGCGCCGAATGCCGCGCCTATGCCGACCAATGGGTGGGTGTGCAGCGCGAGGAATTCAAGCGGCTCGGCGTGATGGGCGAGTGGGACAAGCCCTATCTGACGATGGACTATGACGCCGAAGCGGCGATTGTCACCGAATTGCTGAAATTTGCCGAAGCCGGCCAGCTCTATCGCGGCGCCAAGCCGGTGATGTGGTCGCCGGTCGAGAAAACTGCGTTGGCCGAGGCCGAGGTGGAATATGAGGATATTGTCTCGACGCAGATTGATGTGGCGTTCGAGATTGTTGATGCGCCCAATGCGCCGGAACTGGTTGGCGCGCATGCCGTAATCTGGACGACGACGCCCTGGACGATACCGGTTAATCAAGCGTTGGCTTATGGGGCGGATGTTGAATATGTGTTGATTGAAACAGTTAGTACTGGAATAGTCGGCTGGGGTGATCAGAGTGCCGCTGCAGATGCCAACCCCGGTCGGAAGTTGTTTAATTGTAAGTTTCTTGTTGCCGCTGCCCTCAAAGAGGCTTTTGACCAACGTATCGCGGATCATTTAACGCGTTTACTCCAAGACACAGAAATTGATGTGACAGCACACTACCGGACGCTAGAATTGGCGCGCTTCAAAGGCTCCCAACTCGCCGGTGCCACCGCCAAACACCCGATGGCCGACAAATTCCCGGACAGCGAATTCTACACCAAGCCGCGGCCGTTTCTCGATGGCTCAAGCTTCGTCACCACCGATGCGGGTACCGGTCTGGTCCATATGGCGCCCGATCACGGCGAGGATGATTTCGATCTGTGCAAGAAAAACGGTATCAATCCGGTGTTCGCGGTCGATGCCGACGGCGTCTATCGCGACGACTGGGAATGGCTGCCGCGTGGCGACGATCGTGCCGGCGGGGTGATCAACAAGAATTTCAACGGTCCGGAAGGCCCGATCTGTTCGGACCTGCGCGAAGCGGGTGCCCTGCTCTCGGCGAGCGCCGATTTCAAGCATAGCTATCCGCACAGCTGGCGCTCGAAAGCGAAGATCATTTACCGCTGCACGCCGCAATGGTTTGTACCGATGGACAGACCTCTTCCTCAGGGCATCTCGACTTCGCTCGATGCGAACGGGAATGGGGGCGCAACAACTCCGTTCGTGTCGAGCGAAGTCGAGACACAGGTTGGCCAAGCCGTTAGTGGTGAGCCTGTCGAACCACGCCTCTCGGACGAGAAGCGCCCTTCGACAAGCTCAGGGCTAACGGATTCGGCCACCCTCCGCGATGTCGCGCTCGACGAGATCCGCAACAAGGTCCGCTTCGTGCCGGAACGTGGGCGGCGCCGTCTGGAATCGATGGTCGAGGGTCGCCCCGACTGGGTGCTGTCGCGCCAGCGCGCCTGGGGCGTGCCGATCGCGCTTTATGTCAACCGCAAGAGCGGCGAATATCTCAATGATCCGGCGGTCAACGCGCGGATCATCGCAGCGTTCAAGACCGGCGGAGCCGATGCCTGGTTCAATGCCAATCACCAGGATTTTCTCGGCAACGACCATCAGCTCGATGATTATGAAGTGATCACCGATATTCTCGATGTCTGGTTCGACAGCGGCTGCACCCATGCCTTTGTCCTAGAAAGCGGCAAATGGCCGGAGCAGCGCAGCCCGGCGGACCTCTATCTGGAAGGCAGCGACCAGCATCGCGGCTGGTTCCAGTCGAGCCTGCTGGAGTCCTGCGGCACAAGAGGCCGCGCGCCCTACAAGGCGGTGCTGACCCACGGGATGACGCTGGACAAGAACGGCAAGAAAATGTCGAAGTCGCTCGGCAACACGCTCGATCCGAAGAAGATCATCGACGTGCAGGGCGCGGATATCTTGCGGCTGTGGGCGGCGAGCGTCGATTTTACCGAGGATCACCGGATCGGCGATGAAATCCTGAAAGGGGTTTCGGACAGCTACCGCAAATTGCGCAATACGTTCCGCTATATGCTCGGCGGGCTGGGTGATTTCACCGATGCCGAGCGGGTTGCCGTGGCCGACATGCCGGAGCTGGAACGCTATATCCTGCACCGGCTTGCCGAAGTGGACGCGGAGCTGAAGAGCCATGTGAATGATTTTGCCTTCGGTCCCTATATGCGGACATTGAACGCCTTTGCGCAGGAAGACCTGAGCGCCTTCTTCTTCGATATCCGCAAGGATTGCCTCTATTGCGATGCACAGGACGATCCCAAGCGCATGGCCTACCGGACGGTGATGGATATATTGTTCCACGCATTGACGCGCTATATTGCGCCAGTGCTGGTGTTTACCGCCGAGGAAATCTGGCAGAGCCGGTTCCCGGATGAGGAAGACAGTATTCATCTGAAGGAATGGCCTGAGGTTGATGCCGGTTGGACGGACGCTGATCTCGCCGGGAAATGGCAGAAAATTCGCGATGCCCGTGAAAAAGTCACCGAAGCCATCGAACCATTGCGGCGTGAGAAAACCATTCGCTCCAGTCTGGAAGCCGAGGTTGTCTTCCCGATGGCCGATCTGCCGATCAGCACCGAAGAATTTGCCGAACTGGCGATTGTCGCGGATGTCACCGATGGCGAAGCCATTAGCGTGACCAAGACCGAAAATCACAAATGCGGTCGCTGCTGGCGTTTGCTTCCCGAGGTGGAAGAAGACGGCGCGCTTTGTGAGCGTTGTGCGGAGGTATTGGCGTGAACGCCTCTCGGTTCGTCTCGAGCGACGTCGAGAGACGCGTTGCGCCCTACCCATGTGCCTCGACTACGCTCGACACGAACGGAATTTGATATGACTGATAGTGCACAAATCAAGAAATACCGGCGCGCCGGTCTGATCATTGCCTTTATGATCTTCGCCCTCGATCAGGCATCGAAATTTGTCATCATGGAAACTCTCCAGCTGCCGTCCAGAGGCCAGATCGAGCTGATCCCGTTTTTCAATCTGACCTGGGCGGAAAATTACGGAGTTTCGATGGGATTCCTCACCGCCTCCAGCGATTTTCAGCGCTGGGCGCTGGTCACGCTGACCGCCCTGATTGGTGTTGCCGTCTTTGTCTGGATGAACCGCGAAACCGCGAAATGGGACATTATCGCACTCAGCATGGTCCTCGGCGGAGCGATGGGCAATATCGTCGATCGTGCGCGGCTCGGCTATGTCGCGGATTTTGCCGACCTGCATGTCGGTGACTTCCGTCCGTTCCTGATTTTCAACCTCGCCGACGCCTGTATCAGCATCGGTGTGGTGATCCTGCTTGCGCGGGCGCTGCTTATCCGCGAAAAGAAGGACGAGACAAAAAACAGCGTTCAGCTTGAGGAAAGTTGACCTGTGACAGGAGCGCGCTATCAGGCTTCACAAGAGATTTTTGAGGGATAATATCATGCGTAAATCCACCGTCGCCATCAGCCTTGTTTCGCTGGCCAGCCTGACGGCCTGTGGTTCCACCGGCCTGTTTGACCGTGAACGGCCCGATGAATTTGCCGTATCACGCCAGCCACCGCTGGTGATCCCGCCCGATTTCACGCTGACCCCGCCCCAGCCGGGCCAGCCTCGTCCGCAAACCGGCGGTTTGCAGCAGCAGACTCTGGAAGCTTTGTTCGGCGGTCCGCAAGCGCGTAGCGTGACAGAATCGGCCGTGGTCGGTCAGGCGGGTGACGCCGACGCCGGAATTCGTTCCTCGGTTGGTGATCCGGAAACCTTCACCGTCGACAAGGGCAGCGTGACCCGCGACATCATCGCCGCACCGGAAGGCGACGGCCAGAACGCACAGGCGTCAACGCCGGAATAGTTGCTCCCCTGCGCAGGCAGGGGTCCATCTCGTGAAATTTTGCTTATAATATTTGGTTGGAGTGCAAAAGCGCTCGAGCCTGCAGCGCACGATACTAGCCACCCCAATGTGCAGACGATAGTTCGGGAGATGGGCCCCGGCCTTCGCCGGGGCACCGGGCCCTAATGTCTAAAATGGCGCATGCCGGTGAACAGCATGGCCAGGCCCGCTTCGTCCGCTGCTGCAATCACTTCATCATCACGGATTGAACCGCCGGGCTGGATCACGGCCGTGGCGCCCGCCTCGACTGCCGCCAGCAGGCCGTCGGCGAAGGGGAAGAAGGCGTCGGAGGCGACCGCAGACCCGATGGTGCGGGCCTCGCTCCAGCCCGCTTTTTCCGCCGCATCCCTGGCTTTCCACGCCGCGATGCGCGCCGATTCGAGGCGGTTCATCTGGCCTGCGCCGACACCGGCTGTTGACCCGCCCTTGGCGTAGACAATGGCGTTGGATTTGACATGTTTGGCGACCGTCCAGGCGAACAGACAATCGGCCATTTCCTGCTCGCTCGGCTGGCGCCTGGTGACGCATTTCAGATCAGCCTGGGCGATCTGGCCATTGTCGCGGGTTTGCAGCAGATAGCCCCCGGCAATATTTTTCATATTCATGCCCGTGCGCGCTGGATCAGGCAGTTCGCCGGTGAGCAGCAAACGGAGATTCTTCTTCTTGGCGAAAATCGCCCTGGCTTCCTCATCCGCATCGGGTGCGCAGACGACTTCGGTGAAAATACCGGTCATCGCTTCCGCCGCCGCACCGTCAAGCGGGCGGTTGACCGCGATGATACCGCCGAAGGCCGAGACGCTGTCGCAAGCGAGAGCGGCCTTATAGGCATCGAGGATATTGTCAGCGCTCGCGACACCGCAGGGATTGGCATGCTTGACGATCACCACCGTCGGCGGACCATCGCGAAATTCGCTGACCAGTTCGAGCGCGGCGTCGGCGTCGTTATAATTATTATAGCTGAGCGCCTTGCCCTGCAGCTGCTCGGCCTGCGCAATGCCTCTGGCGGACGGGCCGTCGGGCAGATAGAGCGCGGCGCTTTGATGCGGATTCTCGCCATAGCGCAGTTCGACCGGACGGCTCATGGTGATCGGCAGCGTATCGGGGAACATCTTGCCCTGATCGGCGAAACCGAACCACTGGGCGATCATGCTGTCATAACGGGCGGTCGCGGCAAAGGCTTTTGCGGCCATATTCTTGCGGAAGGCCAAAGATGTGCCGCCGTCATTCTGCTGCAGCTCGGCCAGCAATGTCGCATAGTCCGACGGATCGGTGACGATGGTGACGAAATCGTGATTCTTCGCCGCGCTGCGAACCATCGACGGGCCGCCGATGTCGATATTCTCGATAATCTCGGGGCGCTCCGCACCCTTGGCGACGGTCTGGGCAAAGGGATAGAGATTGACGATCACCAGATCGATTCCGGCAATATCATGTTCTTCCATCGATGCGACATGGCCGGCATCATCGCGGCGCGCCAGCAGGCCGCCGTGAACCTTGGGGTGCAGGGTCTTGACCCGGCCATCCATCATTTCGGGGAAATTGGTGACATCGCTGATATCGGCAACTTCAAGGCCGGCTTCACGCAGCGCACTGGCCGTGCCGCCAGTCGAGATCAGCGCGACGCCCATGGCCGCCAGCTGCTTGCCGAGATCGGCCAGGCCGCTCTTGTCCGAAACCGACAAAAGCGCGCGTTTAATTTTGATATTTTCCGTCATTTCTACCCCATATGTTTGAGCAGCCAGCCGGTTGCTCCACCGCCGCTGCCCACTGTTCCGTTGATCACCATCTGCTTGACCTCATGGGCTATGCCCATGCCGTCCACCCAAACGCTTTCCTCCAGTTGAATTTCTCCGCTGGTCGAGCGGAATTGCCACAAATTACCGTCTTCCAGCCGCAGCAGCACGCCCTTGCCTTCCGAAATCAGGTCGCTTTCGATATCCGGACCGAGATGGAACCGCAACGCATAGGCGAAATCATCCTTGCGGCGCCGGCGCTTCTTGCCATCGGGAACCAGCATATCCTCGCCGCGCAGTTCGAGACCGTCCGACCGCATCAGCAGCAAGCGTTTGTGGATCAGGCCAAAGCGGCGGGCATAGCCGTCATGACTGGCCTCCAGCCTCGTGGCATTTTCGACATCGCGGCGGAACAGCTCGACTTCGCTAACCCCGCGCCCGAGCTTGCCGTCGGCCAGGATCGAGGTGCTGTTGCTGTCGGCAATGCACAATGTGCTGTGCGCGGCGGTGGTTCGCAGGCCCCGCGCAAGCGTCGCCGGTATTGTTGCCCCGACCAGTCCTGCCCCGCCACAATTGCTGATAATCCGGCAATCACCATTGGAAAATTCAAAGGCCAGGGTGGACGCGCAACCGGCAACCGCCATCCGCGCAATCGGCGGTGGTGCGGCGTCAAGGATGAGCACCGAGCGACCGGATGACACCCGCTGATAGCCCCAGTCGCGGGCCTGTCGCAGTGGCCGGGCACGTACGCCGCTGGCCTCTACCACTTGCGCCACCTGTTCGGCAGAAGTGGCGCCGCTGCCCTGCCAGTTACCCAGCGTCCCGTCAAAATGGGTGAGCGCAGTCAGCGGCGGAACCGCTTTGTTAAGCGCTTCTTCGAGAAATGCCGGTGGATCTTCCTTGCGCGCCAGATAGACTTGTTTCAACATCGACAGCAGGATTACTGCATCCATCTGGGTTAGCGGGGACCGGGAAACCGAGCCGCCATCGACGAAGAAAAATTCGCCCATTGCCTTTTCCAGTCCCGCTTCGCCGACGATCTGGCGCACCCGCCCTTCGGGGAGCAGCAAGGAGGCCGCAACCACGCCGCTCCACGCCACCAGCCGACCGAGGCTGCTATCCGCCTTGTCCGCCGTCCGGTCGAGATGGCGAGCGGTGCGCGCGATATTGTTGAGCAGCTTTGAACGATAAATCAGGTCTCGGGAAGAGAGGATCAGTGGTGCATGGCTGGCCCAGATCAGCAACCGCCAGCCACAATTATCGGGCCGCCATGCCGGCTGGCGAATATTCCCGCCATTGGCATCCAGCCACTGACTCATCAGCTTTTCCGCGACCGGCACCGCCTGATCGCGCGACGCGGCGGTATCGAGATCGCGCAGCCACTGAAAGCGATGGACATAATCTTCAAATTGCGGCGGCAGTTTGAGGTTGGCAAAATCGATATTTTCATGCTTTTTCTTGAGACCGCGGAATAGGAAATATCCCGCACGGACCGCCATGCCCTGGGTCCGGTCACCATCGACCGGATCAACCGGCACGGCGAGCAGGCGCAGGGGCAATTTGCCGGACAGGCGGAGCCTATGCATCGGCATCCGCCATGTCATCCGGTAATAAAGCATTGTCGCCTGCTCGGCGAGCGACTGACCGCGGTTCCGGTCGTGGCGCAGGGTCAGACTACGGCCTTCGCCTATGCTATCATTCTCGTCATGGGTCGCCGGATCGTCCGGGTCACCGTCGCCCAACTCAAGCCGGTCGGATTGTCCGCTGCTCATTCACCCCTCAGGCCGCGGATATTGGCGGCATAGTGATCCGGTCCGCCCCGGAAGGTCGCAGTCCCCGCCACCAGAGTATCAGCACCGGCGGCAATGGCTTTCGGTGCTGTATTCAGATCAATACCGCCATCCACTTCCAGACGAATATCCTTGCCGGTTGCGGTAATCCGCTTCCGGATCGCCTCGATCTTGCGCAACTGGCTGTCGATGAAGCTCTGCCCGCCAAAGCCCGGGTTGACGCTCATCACCAGAATCAGGTCGAGATCGTCGATCAGATAGTCGAGTATGTCGAGCGGAGTCCCCGGATTGAGCACCAGGCCTGCCTGCTTGCCGAGCGACTGGATGGTCTGCACCGTGCGGTGCGGATGCGGGCCGGCTTCCGGATGGAAGGAAATGATATCGGCACCGGCCTCGGCAAAATCCTCGAGAAACTGGTCGACCGGCGAGATCATCAGATGGACATCAAACGGCTTGGCGCTGTGCGGCCGCAGCGCCTTGACCACCGCTGGCCCGATCGTGATATTGGGGACGAAATGGCCATCCATCACGTCGACATGGACCCAGTCGCAACCGGCCTTGTCTATGGCCTGAACCTCTTCGCCCAAGCGGGCAAAATCGGCGGAAAGGATGGAGGGGGCGATACGGATGCTGTCGGACATGGCAATTCCTTGAAACTGCGCCCGGCTGTAGGATTTTTGAACGGCGCAAGCAAGGCGCTATTCTGCTGTTGCCACAGTCCCTTGTGGACAGTTTGGGGACAGGTTCACAAGATATGGGAAATCAGCTTTTCCGGCGCAATCGCGCGATGAAAAATCCGTCGACATGGCCCTGTTCGGCAAGCATATCCGGCAAGGTCCGGACGCAGCCGGAGTCGGTCGGCGCTATGCCGGTGGGCAATTCATCAGCACGAACCGGATCAATCGCAAATTCCTCGTGGCGCTCAAGAAAGGCATCGATCTGCTCCTCGCCTTCTTCCGGCTCGAGCGAACAGACCGCATAGACCAGGGTCCCGCCGGGCTTCACCCAGGCCGCGGTGCGGTCGAGCAGCGCGCGCTGCACTTCCGCGCGATCCTCGATCTGGCGAGAGCCGATACAGTGCAGCACATCGGGGTGACGGCGGTAGATGCCGGTGGCGCTGCACGGCGCGTCGAGCAGGACAGCATCGGCGGGTTCTTCAGGCTGCCACTGCATCAGGTCGGCAATCACTTCTTCGGCCTGCAATTTGGTGCGTTCGAGATTGTCCTGAAACCGCTCCATTCTTTTGGCGCTGTTATCGACGGAGACGGTTTTCCAGCCGGCGCTGGCCAGCTGCATGGTCTTGCCACCGGGGGCTGCGCAAAGGTCGAGGACGGTGCGCCCGTCGCCCTCACCGAGCAGCCGTGCGGGAATCGAGGCGGCCAGATCCTGTACCCAGAACTGGCCTTCATCAAAGCCGTCCAACCCGGTAACTGGAAGATTTGGAAGCATCCTGAGATGTTTCGGGGCGAGCCGGGTCCCATCCAGCGTTCCGACATTGTCAGCCTTGAAACTGAGGTCGAGCGGCGCGGGCCTGGCCCATGCCTGACTCGCGGCATTGGCGACGTCCTCGCCCCAGTTACTGGTCCAGCGATCGAGCGTTTCGCCCGGAATTTCGGGATATTCGGGCAATTTCAATTCACCCGATTCGACGCCGCGCATCACGGTCGAGAAGACACCGTGCACCAGCCGGCGCGGGCCACCGTGAACCAGCGGCAGAGCGGTAGAAATCGCGGCATGCTGCGGCGTGTCGAGGATCAGCACCTGCGCCAGCGCGATGCGCAGCGCCATCCGCGCCTTGGCATCATCGGCCAGCCGGTTGCGGGTCGCGCTGTCGATCATCGCATCGAGCGCGCCCATCCAGCGCAGCACATTGGCGGCAATATTATGGGCCAGCGACTTGTCCGACGGATTGGACAGCTTTCCGGTTGCGGCCGGCATCGCCTGATCCAGCGTCTCGCCGCGCCGGCAGACCGCGTCGAGCAGGCGCAAGGCGGACTGGCGCGTCGCGAGTCCGGGGATGGCTTTGTTGGGCTGGTTCATTTTTATTCCGCGATGATTTGGCTTGGAGAACCCGGATGGTTCGCTCTGTTGGACCGCATAGACCTTCCGGCGTTTTGATCAAGCTTTTGGATGGAATGGGGTTGGGATGAAAAGCAAATATTCCGGATGCAGGAGTTGCTGGTCAGCTACGCCCCGAACTCGCGCATTAGAATATGGTCTGCAGTCCATTTTCATCGGAAATTTGGCCGCATTCGTATGGCCCTTCATCGCTAAAAATGCGGAGGATGTCGCCGCCATCGAAGGCAAGTATAAGACGAAATGGTTCGACTTCCAGCATCAGGACTTTCTGACCGATCAAATGGTGCAAAAATATGGGATCGAGACGACTCTCATCGGTGTTGTGCCTCCGAACCGTCCCCGTCTTGTCTATATGCTCAAGGTTCCCCTCAACGGCGATGTGAGCTGATTCGAAATTCAATTGGATCTGCCACTTTCCGAGGCAAATCTGGTTGAGTTCTGTTCCGACGAGGAACTGGAGGTCGGAGGCCTCTGGAAACGGGTGCATCCAGTTTATATCATCAATAAGTGCAGTATAGTCAATGTCCGCTATCCACCTAGTTGGCGTCACCAAAAATAGCTAAAGCTAAATTTAGCTTTCGGGATAAAGTGGGCATGAATTTCAGGGCACAAATTTTGAACGTCCGCCTTCTTCAGCGCAGTCCAATAATCCGCGTAAAATTCGGCTGATCACCACAAGCAGTGACTCCAGCCGAAGCACATTTGAAGTAACCCTACCTTGTCGGATCCAGCGCACTCCGTTTGCGCAGGCCGCTCATGTCGCCGACCTCGTCGGGCCGGTCGGACCAGCCGCCGGAACCGCCGCCGTGCGCGATGGCCTCCAGCGCGGCGATCCGGTCTTCGGTGGCGGGGTGGGTGGAGAACATCTGGCGGACTCCGCCCGGCACGATATAGAGCTGCGCCGCCGCCGGGTTGCGCTCGGCCACGGGGTTGGGGATGCGCTGCGCCTGGCCGGAAATCTTGGCGAGTGCGGAGGCCAGCGACAGGGGCTTGCCACTGATCTGCGCGGCGGCGGCATCGGCGCCAAATTCGCGGGTGCGGCTGATCGCCATCTGCACGATCATCGCGGCAAAGGGTGCAATCAGCACCGCCATGATGCCAGCAATCCCGGCGTTGCGGTCGCGAAAAAACATGCCGAAATTGGCGAGCATCGAGACGGCACCGGCGATGGTCGCGACCATCGTCATGATCAATGTATCACGGTTTTTCACATGGCCGAGTTCATGGGCCATCACGCCCTCGATCTCGTCATGGCTGAGCATTTCGAGCAGACCCGTCGTTGCGGCCACCGCCGAGTGCTCGGGATCGCGGCCGGTGGCAAAGGCGTTGGGCTGGGGCTGGTCGACAATATAGACCTTTGGCATCGGCAGCTGCGCGCGCTGTGCCAGGTTTCTGACCATATTGTAAAATTCGGGATGGCTGGACGCGTCCACCTCCACCGCCTTGTGCATTTTCAGGACGATCTTGTCGGCATTCCAGTAGGTGAACAGGTTCATGCCCGCGGCGATCACAAGCGCAAAAATCGCACCGCCACTGCCCCCGAGCGAATAGCCCAGGACCATGAACAGCGCCGTCAGCGCCGCCAGCAGCATGGTTGTTTTCATAAAGTTCATCGCTCGCGCTCGCTTGATTAAGATCCTACTATCTTCAATATAGGCACTGAAACATCAGGATTCAATTTGGCGGATGAGCAAAACATGACCGAAAATAACAGAAAACCCGGTGAACGGCCCGCACATATCAAGCCGCCCGCGCATCTTTCCCGGAACAAGCCGGTACCGCAACCAGATCCGCTGGAAAAAGCGGAAGAGATTGCGGAGCAGAACGGGCCGACCCGCTATGGCGACTGGGAGCATAAGGGTATCGCGGTGGATTTCTGATGCTCCGGGACCGTGCCAAGAAAATATCCCCGAGCAAGGCATCATGCCGAGCCGGAGCGATTATATGAACGACGACAAGCGGGGCACGCCTGACAGAGAAACCGTAGCGCCGGAAAACCGCAATACACCGACGGCCGCCGCACCGACCGCTGCTGCCGAAGCGGGACAAATTGATATAAGTTTCTCATCAGGACTGGCTGAGTTTCTGGCCGCACAGGATATCGCGATCGGTTTCACCTCTTACCAGACCGGTCGGCTCTATCTGATCGGCCACGGCCCGAACAGCAAACTCGCACTGCACGAAGCAGTCTATCCGCAGGCAATGGGCGTAGCCGGCGACGCCAGTCGTGTCTATCTGGGCACGCTCACCCAGATCGTGCGAATGGAAAATGTACTCGGTCCAGGCCAGACGGCCAATCAGGTACATGACAGAGTCTATGTGCCGCGCAACCTGCAGACCACCGGCAATGTCGATATTCACGAACTGGGTATCCGGGCCAATGGCAGGATCGTCTTCGTCAATACCCGTCACAATTGCCTGTGCGAGCCCAGTCTGACGCATAGTTTCAAACCGGTCTGGAAACCGGCCTTTATCAGTGAAATCGTGGCGGAAGACCGCTGTCATCTCAATGGTCTGGCGATGGTAGATGGGCAGCCGAAATATGTCAGCGCCATATCCCGCTCAAACGTCGCCAATGGCTGGCGCAATCACCGGCAGGACGGCGGTGTGATCATCGATGTAGAAAATAACGCGATCATCGCCGAGGGCCTGTCGATGCCGCATAGTCCACGCTTTCATGATGGCCGGGTCTGGATATTGAACTCGGGAACCGGCGAACTGGGCTGGGTCGATTCCGGTGGCGGTGACTTTGTGCCGCTGGCCTTCTTCCCCGGCTTCTTGCGTGGACTGGCCTTTCACAATGATCATGCCTTTGTAACTCTGTCGAAACCCCGGCAGGGGCATTTCGAGGGACTGGCGCTGGATGACCGGCTGAAAGAAAAAGAAAAAGAGAGCGAAGCCTGGTGTGGCATCCAGATTGCGGCCCTGTCCAATGGCGAGCCCGCCCATTGGCTGCGCTTCGATGGTGCGATTACTGAATTGTTCGACATCTGTGTCCTGCCGGGCGTCAAAAATCCGATCACTCTGGGACCAAATTCCGTGGAGATCAGGGATTTTCTGACGATCGAAACGCCAGACTGGTGATTTTCCGTTTCGACCGCTGCGGAAGGTCCAGAAATTCGGCTATCGCGTCAGCAGCCGCCCGCTGCGCTGGAGATTTGCGGTCATTCCTATCGAACGAATAAGCGAAGGCCCGGGTCTGGTCTGGGCCTGTCGATATGAAACCGGTAGCGGCGCGACTTCGGCCAATGTCGTCCCGAGATCTGCGATATCATCGAGCACGGGGCCAAATGTCCAAGGTTCATAATTGGGATTGCCCTGCCATCGCCTGTCCCTGCGCGCCCACGCTGTTGAACTGCCGATCGCAGAAGCGGCGATTGACGTCGACAAGCCGAGCGACCTTGCACTGGTGATCGGGATTCTGGAGCAGAGAAAAAGCAAGGCCGGCAGACCCGTCAACATTTCGGTCGCAACCAAAATCCAAACCATTCTCGGTCGCTCTCGACGGGAAACCCGGGGCTTGACCTTTCGCACCGGTTTGCGAATTTATCAATGTCCAGAAAAACTGGAGCGGGCGAAGAGATTCGAACTCTCGACCCCAACCTTGGCAAGGTTGTGCTCTACCCCTGAGCTACGCCCGCTCGGCGGCTGTGACATGGGTATCGTCATCAGCAGATTGAGGCGCGCGGTTAGCATGGGTTTTTATACCCCGCAAGCCCCAATCAACCCCTAGTTCACTACAAATGCAAAAATATGCTTGGCATTGGTGGGCTGCTCCCCACATAAAGCGCACAAGATGAACGATTTGAGCGCGATTACGGGCCTTTGGCCCGCGCCGTAACAGGAGCATGATGTGGCAACAGCAGGACTGACAGTCGAAGAACAAAAAGCGGTGGAAGCTTTTCAGCAAACGGTGGTGGCACCGAGCATGGACAAGCTCGTCATTCTCGATTTCTGGGCAGAATGGTGCGGCCCATGCAAGGCACTGACGCCGCTGCTGGAAAAGGTCGCGGCACAATATGCCGACAGGGGCGTTGTTCTGGCAAAGATCAATGTCGACGAAAATAAATTTATCGCGGCGCAATTTCAGGTTCAGTCAATCCCGACGGTCTATGCGATTTTTCAGGGCAAGCCGGTTGCCGATCTCACCAGCGCCCGTTCCGAAAGTCAGCTGACCGGAGCGCTGGACCAGTTGCTCGAAAAGCTGCCGGTTGGCGGCGGAGCAGCGCCGGAACAGGATATCGCGCCTTTGCTCGCGATGGGCGAGGAAGTACTGGGTGAAGGCGATGCCGAGCGAGCTGCCGGGATTTTCGCGCAGATTGCCGACATGGCACCGGATAATGTCGAGGCGGTGGGCGGACTGATTCGCGCGCTGGTTGCGGCTGACCATATAGAGCAGGCGGAAGCGGCACTTGCCGGATTGCCGGAAGAGTTGCGTAACGACCCCGCAATCGAGCGGGCGCAGACAACTTTGCAACTCGCCAAAGACAAGCCTGATGCCGGCGCATTGGCAGCGCTCGAAGCCGCCGTAGCCGCCGATGCCAAAGACCATCAGGCGCGATTCGATCTTGCCAGCGCGCTTATCGCCATGGGCGACCATGACGCTGCCGCCGAGCATTTGCTGACCATCATCGCGGCGGACAAGGAGTGGAACGACGGCGCGGCACGTCAAAAATTGCTGTCTTTATTCGAAATGGTTGGCCTCGAGGACGAATGGGTCGCCGCCACCCGCCGCAAGCTTAGCGCGTTGCTGTTCGGATGAGCGAAACCAAGAGACTCTCAATTTTCCCGTTGGCCGGTGCGTTGCTTTTTCCCGGCATGCATCTGCCGCTCCATATATTCGAGGATCGCTATCGCGCATTGATCAACGATGCGATGGCACGCGACCGGCAGATCGGGATGATCCAACCCAAGGAAGCGGGCAATCACCCAGCTCTGTTCGATATCGGCTGCCTCGGCAAGATCATCGATATCGAGGCGCTCGACGACGGCCGCTTCAACGTTGTCCTGGAAGGCGTGGCCCGTTTCCGCATCATCGAGGAAATCGACGCGTCCACCGCATTTCGACAAGTGCGGGCCGAGATAGAAGGCGAACAGGAAATCGACGAAGTGCTGGCCAGCGCCGAGCGCGCTGCGCTCGAAATAGAGTCGCGAAAATTTGCCGAGCTGCAGGGCTATCAGGTTGACTGGGACAGTATCGGTCGGCTCGACGATATGGCCTTCGTCAATGGTATCGCACAAATTGCGCCATTTGATGCAGCATCGAAACAGGCTTTGCTGGAAGTGGACGGCCTTGCCAATCGCGCGGAACTGATCATCCAGCTGCTGCAGTTTTTTGGCCGGCAAGATGGCGACGATGACCGGATTACCCTGCAATGAGCGAGGCAATGAGGGACGAAAAAGCGTCCATTGATCCGGAACTGCTGAAAATATTGATATGCCCGATGACGCGGACCGCCCTTGTCCATGATCCCGAAGCCCAAGAGCTGATCAGCGAGGCTGCAGGCCTCGCCTATCCGATACGGGACGGCATTCCCGTCATGTTGATCGAAGAAGCGCGCAGATTATAGCTTGGCGTAATGGCTACGACATAGATAGCGCTGCTATCAGTTGAACATTTCCGTGCCAGAATCCTGCTGGTCAGCTTGTGCGACAACCTCCCCGAGCGGACCGGCTCCAGCACTGTTAACCTCGACCATACTGCCGGGAGCCAGCAAAATCGCCAAGACAAATGCGGTACCGATGGAACCCCAGGTCACAAGATTACCCAGAAGCAACTCTTTATCCCGCTGGCTCAGGTTTTTCTTTTCCGGTGTCGACATGACTTTTTCAAACTCTACTTTACTACTTTACTACTTTACTACATTACTCAATGCGCCCGCGATCCTCTTCCACGATCACCCAAACACGGTGTATCGGAACCATCGGGCGTACCAGACACAACGAGACAAATTTTAGAAAACTTGTCTCGGACGCCGCCTTCATTTTCGGGTCAATCCAATTACGGGAGAAGAGGATCGACCCGAAAATGACTGTCTAAAGAAGCAGATCGCATTCGATCGCTTCTCTAGGATCGGCCAGAAAAACCATTGTGGCAAATTGAGTATTGACCAGAATACCCCGTTCACTTCACCAATGATTGTTCAAAGAAGCGGACTTGAATTCAGGGGGACCAGAACCGTCGTACCACTGTTCCGAATCAACCATTGTCAAGGCCTTCCTGCCGAACGACGACTGTTATGAACCAAGCGGCTGGCGGTCTCGAGTTTCAACCCGTGTCAACCGGCGAGAATGGGGTAACAAGTTAATATTACCCCTCTTTGAAGAGCCAAAAACCTACCATTCCAAGGGAAATATTGGATATTTTCATTAACTTTTTGTAGCGGTAACATTCGATTTAACCCCAGGATAGCACGCCAAAATATGGATTTTACAAGTGAAACTTGCGCCCGGGTACAGTTTATCGAGTCGATCTTTTTTGCCAAATCGACATCCCTGACTTATGCCCTTTTGATGACCAGAATGGCTTCCGACAATCTGAACAAAAATGGAGAAGCAGCCCTTCCCCTATGTTCGCAGAACCATAACAGGAAACCTGTTGTCGGCGAAATCGGAACAGCACCCGATATGAACGGCGAAAGGCTGCGATCGGTACGACCAGAACAGCGGGTAATGATCGGCAAGATCATGGGGCAACTGCTGGCCGCCCAAATACCGATCATCGGCGATCGCCAGGGCTGGGTCGGCCATCAAAAACGGTCATATGTTGAACGACTTTTACACCTGATTTGCGTCCACTTCACATCGGTCGCGCCTCAGTGTCTGAGAGGATAAGATAATGGAAACATCAGACGACATGGAGCAGCGGGCAAAAATGCTCCGCGCGGAAACCGAAACTCTCCTGCAATCACCAGATTTTATCCGCTCTCCCGTCATGTCGCAGCTCTTGCGCTATCTGGTCGAAGAAGCAATTTCCAATCCGAACAATCCACCGAAAGCCTATCAGGTCGCAGTGGATGGGCTCGGACGTACCGATGATTTTGACGTCCAGACCGACAGCTATCCTCGTGTTCAGGTGGGCCGGCTGCGCAAGATGCTGGCCGCCTATTATGCCGCACGCGGCACTGCCGAAAGGTTGCGTATTCCCATCGGTCATTATGCGGTCGAGTTGCAGACGGGTGGTATCACGGCGGAAGGAAAAACGGGCAGCGCTACACCAATTGACGACGGCCTTTTTCTCTCGCTACCAGCGGAAAAGGGCCTGAAACGGTGGTTGAGCCATCGACCCGCGACCTACGGACTGGCCGCTTTGGTCTTTCTCGGTGCAGTCGGTCTGCTTTGGTTTCTCAATAGCGACAGACAGGATATTTTCAGCACAGCAAATGCCTCTGACTATATTTTGCCTCCCAAAATTTATATCGAGCGCCCCCAACGGGCACAAATGGGACCAGACAAAGAGAAAACCAACGAACTCGAGCTTTTTTTCGAAGACGCCTTTGCCAGTTCGTCGCAGGTGCGGTTAGCGGTCGCGGACAGACCAGGGGGTGCGTTCGAAGAAACAGACGGAGAGAATGCCTATTTGTTCAAAAGCGAATTGGTCGCGGGCCAGACGGGACCGAGAGTCAAATTTTCTTTAACGTCACTGATGCAGGACGAGAACATATGGTCATCGATAGTCACCCTGCCAGATTCGCCCGATGACTATCCCGAGAAGCTTGGCCCCCTTGCCGGACGTATAGCGAGTATTTACGGGGTAATTTCTACCGACCAGCGCAAACATCTGCCCGATGATGCAATGATCGGCTATGCCTGTCTCCTTCGATTTGAGAATTATCGGTCCCATCGCGAACCCGACTTGCTGTCAGTAGTTGAATCCTGCATTGAAAAATCGCTGGCGGCCGACCCTCTGGACAGCCGGATTCTTGCCGCCGCCTCGTTCATGGCTTATTTGCGGGAAGAGGCGACCGGCAGAAAACCCGATCCCAAGGCAGGGTTTCAATTCGCACGCCGCGCGATGGTTCTTGGCAGAGAGGATGCATCAGCCAATTTCGCTCTCGCCAGGTCCAGCTTCTTCAACGGCAATTGCGCGCGCGGGAAGGAATTCGCAGAAAAAGCAGTCGAACTGGCCCCATATGAAGCAACCGTCCAGGCCCAGACCGGCGCTTATCTGTTTGGCTGTAACGATCCCGATGCGACCAAATATCTGAGACGCGCTATCGCGTTGGACCCCCGTGGCTCCATCGTTGCAGAAACAGCGCTCGTGCTGAGTTTGCTGGAAGAAGGCAAGAACAGGGAAGCTCTGGAATTTGCCGAAAAAATCGTCCCGTCGAGCACCGGTGTCGGTCCATATTATGACATTGCGATGGCCGCGGTTTATGCGAGCAACAGCCGGAACGAAGAATCTCAAACATCATGGGACCGGCTCGTCGAACTATATGGGAAGGAAAATGATGAAAGCGCCGAGCAATTGCTCAATCGTCTGATCATCAATCCCGATCTGGCCGATCGTGTTTTCGTGCTGCTTTCGCAAACTGGTGTAATCAGCGACGAACAAGCCCGCAAATAGCTCAGAAACTCGCGTTCAGCCCGTCGACCACAAATTGCACCGCCAGCGCGCCCAGAAGCACACCGAGTACCCTGGTAATGACGGCTTCCACCTTGTTGCCGAGGACTCGCATCAGCGGCCCTGCGGCAAGCAATCCGATCAATGTCAACAACAGTACCGAGCCCAGCGCAGCGAGAATGACAAGCGCGTTGTCAATGCCATCATGCTGGGACGTCAACAGCATCACCGCAGCAATTGAACCCGGTCCGGCGATCATTGGCATAGCCATGGGAAAGATCGACACATCCTCGATCTCGGGATGCTCGATAATTTCCTGTGCCCGGTCCTCGCGCCGTTCGGTGCGTTTCTCGAACACCATTTCCAGAGCGATCAGGAAAAGCATGATGCCGCCGGCGATCCGGAAACTGTCGAGGCTGATTCCCAGCGCACCAAGCATCTGTTCGCCGAACAGCGCAAAGACCAGCAAAATGATCGCGGCGACCATGATCGCGCGAATAGCCATCACCCGGCGATCGCGCGGCGGCGCGCTGCTGGTCAGGCTGGCATAGATGGGCGCGCAACCGGGCGGATCAATCACGACAAAAAAGGTGATGAAGGCAGAGATGAAAAGTTCGATCATTTCGTTGGCGCGGCAACCCGATATTCATGAACCCGCCGGAAACCGCCGTCATCTTCCGCCAGATCGACAGAGACAATGCGTGCGCCATCTGCCGCAAAAGCCGCGCTCCAGATCAGGCTGCCGTCAGTCGAGGCCGCAGTCTTGCCCTTCTCCGTCTGTCCCGTTGGCGCAGAGCGATCCGGAATCCCAGCTTTGCAAGAGGCAACTTCCGTCTCGATAAAATCGGGTTCTGCAAGCGGCGTGGCCAGCGGCTGGCCATCATCGAATATCCATTTCCACTCGACCTCCTTATCGGGCCGGCGTGTGCCAAAATCCTGCTGCTGCCAGATGGTGGTGAAATGACCGGTTCCGCCGCTGGCACTTTGCCAGGCGCCGGTCGAAACACCCATGCTGCCGTCGCAGGACATGAATATTTTATGAGGCTGCCAATCGACCGCTTGTGAAGGATCGGCCTTGCCTTTCAGCCATTGTTGCGCATTGACCAGATCAGGCGTGAACATGATCGCATCATCAGCCGCCGTTTCGCGAAAGGCGGACCACTGGCCCTTTTCCTGTGCCAGACGGGCAAAGGATAATTCTGCTTTGACGATGGCGCTGGGATTGGCGACCGGCTTGCCGCGAGCGCGATTAAAATGATCGCGATCGCTTGGGCGTCCCCCACCGCCGGCACAGCTCGAAAGCATCAGCGCGATTCCGATAGCGGCAAACAGGCGCATTACAGACCCTCCGGTTTCTCCAGTCCGGCGCGCGCGGATGCGGCGACCAGCGTATTGCGCAATAGCACCGCAATGGTCATCGGGCCAACCCCTCCCGGGACCGGGGTAATCGCCCGGACATGGTCGAGCGCTTCGGCAGTGGCGACATCGCCGACCAGACGGCCCTTGTCCTTGCCCGGTTCCGGGGCGAGCCGGTTGATACCGACATCGATCACGACGGCACCGTCTTTCAGCCAGTCCCCCTTGACCATCTCGGCGCGGCCAACGGCGGCGACAACAATATCGGCGCGGCGGACCACATCGGGCAGGTTGCGCGTGCGGCTATGCGCCATGGTAACGGTGCAATTTTCACCGAGCAGCAGCTGCGCCATCGGCTTGCCGACCAATATCGAGCGGCCGACCACGACAGCATCAAGACCGCTCAGATCGCCCAACGTATCTTTCAGCAGCATCAGGCTGCCGAGCGGGGTGCAAGGGATCAGCGCTTCTTCGCCATTGGCCAGCCGGCCGGCGTTGATAACGTGCAGACCGTCAACATCCTTGTCCGGATCGATCGCCATGACCACAGCTTTTTCGTCGAGACCTTCTGGCAGAGGCAATTGCACCAATATTCCGTCGACGGTCTCATCGGCGTTCAGCTGCTCGACCAGCGCTATCAGGTCTTCCTGCGCGACATCGGCGGGTAGCCGGTGTTCGAAACTTTCCATGCCGGCGGCAATGGTCGCCTTGTGCTTGGAGGCGACATAGACCTGGCTGGCAGGATCTTCGCCGACCAGAACCACGGCCAGACCGGGCGCGCGGCCGGTTTGCTTTTGAAAGGCAGGTACCGCAGCCTTGATCCGTTCACGCAGGCTAGCGGCAAACGCCTTGCCGTCGATAATCTGCGCTGTTGTCAACTCAGGAGGGCCTGCGCGAGAGGTGGCAAAATAGCGTCTTGCAGGATGATGATACCGATGATGACGACCATCGGGGTCAAGTCAATCTGACCGAAATCCGGCATGATCTTGCGGATCGGCCGATAAATTGGTGCAGTGAGGGCATCAAGCGTGGTCCAGATGGCGCGGACAATATCATTTTGCAGGTTGATCACGTTGAAAGCGAGTAGCCAGCTCATGATGGCCTGCACAATGATGACGGTGATAGCCACGTTGAGCAGGATTGCGATAATCTGAAGAATTGCGAATGCCATGGACGGACCCTTTATCGATATTCTGGGATAGCGGCTAGAGGTTTGTCGCCAATAGCGCCAGAAATTTACTGTACCATCAATATAAGACAGCAGAGCAATTATGCAACCGTCTGAAAATCATCCTTGACCAGCGTACCCGCGCCCTTGCTGGTGAAGATTTCGAGCAGCATCGCATGCGGAATTCGGCCATCAAGGACAACCGCTGCATCAACGCCTTCCTGTACCGCCCGCACACAGGTCTCAAGCTTTGGAATCATCCCGCCAGAAATAGTGCCTTCGTCGACCAGGGCCTGGATCTTGGTCGGGTCGAGATCGGTCAGCAGCTCGCCCTGTTTATCCAACACGCCCGGGACATCGGTCAGCAGGAACAGGCGCGCCGCGCGCAAGGCCGAGGCCACTGCTCCGGCCATGGTGTCGGCGTTGATATTATAGGTTGCACCATCGTCACCCACGCCGATGGGCGCGATGACCGGGATCATCCCGGCAGCGGAAATCCTGTCGACCACGCTGCGATCCACTTTTCTGGGTTCGCCGACATAGCCGAGATCGATAATCCGTTCGATATTGCTGTCCGGGTCGCGCTCGGTGCGCCGCAGTTTCGACGCTTTGACGAACCCGCCATCCTTGCCGGAAATGCCGATGGCGCTGCCGCCGGCCTGTCCGATCCAGCTGACCAGTTCCTTGTTGATCGCGCCGGAAAGCACCATTTCGGCGATTTCCGCAGTTTCCTTCGTGGTGACCCGCAGGCCGTCGACAAATTCGCTCTCTACCCCGACCCGTGCCAGCATTGCACCGATTTGCGGCCCGCCGCCGTGCACGACCACCGGATTGATCCCGACGGCCTTGAGCAGCACGATATCCTGCGCAAAATTGCGCGCCAGCGTGGCATCGCCCATGGCGTGGCCGCCATATTTGACGACAAAGGTCTTGCCCGCATAGCGCTGCAAATAAGGCAAGGCATCGGTGAGCGTTTCCGCTTTTGCAAGCATGGCGGGATCGGGTGCGTGATCGGTCATGGACGTCTTTCTGTCGAGACGGACGACAAAAGCAAGTGTTTAATCAGCTTTTGGACAGCTCTTTCACTTTTTCGAGCGTACCCGTGACATGGCCCTGCGGCTTCATCGCACTGTGAACGAAAACGATCTTGCCATCCTGACTGATGACATAGCTGGTCCGGTTGGTCATCGCGAGACCGGGGGCCATGCGGACCTGATAATCGGCGATGATCTGATCATCCGCCCGGGCCACTGCGAACTTGTCGCGGCATTCGGATACGGAAAATTTCTTAAGCCCGTCAATATCGTCACCCGACATACCGATCACGGTAGCCCCCGCTGCATTAAACTCGGCTGTCGCCTCGGCGAACATATTGGCCTCAATCGTGCAGCCCTCGGTGAATACCTTGGGAAAGAAATAGAGTACGACCGGTCCGTCTTTCAATTTATCGGCCAGCGAGAATTCGAACTCTTCTCCGGCCAACGCCCCGGTGGTGGTAAAATCCGGCGCAGTTGCTCCAATTTCGAGAGGTTCCGCATTGGCGCTGCGAGCATAATAGACCAAGGCACCGCCACCGATGACCGCGACAGCCAGCAATATCAAAATCCATTTTTTCATATCGTCATTCCTGTTCGAGTTGCGCCTTCAGCGCGTAGAGCTGGTCCAGCGCCTCGCGCGGGGACAGTGCATCCACGTCAAGCGCGCCCAATGCCTCACGCAAGCTATCGGATTTTTCTGCGACTTCTGCAAGGCTTGCCGCAAAAAGCGGCAGATCACCAAGTCCGGCAGCCAGCCCTCCGGTTTCCGCCTTGCCCGCCTCCAGCTTGTCAAGCACCGCCTTGGCCCGCGCGAGAACCGGTTTGGGGATACCCGCCAGCTTGGCCACCGCCAGACCATAGCTGCGGTCGGCCGGTCCTTTGGCCAGTTCGTGAAGCAGGACCAGATCGCCCTTCCACTCGCGCGCGCGGACATGGTGCAGCGACAGGGCATCGAGCCTGTCGGCCAGCCGGGTGAGCTCATGGTAATGGGTCGCGAACAGGCAGCGGCAGCGATTGGTTTCGTGCACCGCCTCGACCACCGCCCAGGCCAGCGCCAGCCCGTCATAGGTAGACGTCCCCCTGCCCACTTCATCAAGAATGACAAAGCTTTTCTCGGTCGCCTGGGACAATATTGCTGCCGTCTCCACCATCTCGACCATGAAAGTCGAACGGCCCTGCGCGAGATTATCGGAAGCACCGACGCGGCTGAACAGGCGGTCGACAAGACTGAGCTTCGCCGAGGCCGCCGGAACAAATCCGCCTGCCTGCGCCAATATGACAATCAGCGCATTCTGCCGCAAAAAGGTCGATTTACCGCCCATATTGGGGCCAGAGACCAGCCACAGCCGCTCATCCTGGGACAGGCTACAATCATTGGCGACAAAGGGATCACCTTTGACCGAGAGCGCCGCCTCGACGACTGGATGGCGACCAGCCTGGATATCAAGCATATTGCCATCGACAAATTCGGGACGGCACCACTGCCCTTCGGCTGCGCGCTCGGCGAGCGCTGCGGCAACATCAATCCGCGCCAGCGCATCGGCGCTTTCGGCAATTTCCTGTTTGCGCGCCAAAACCTTGTCGACCAGCGCTTCAAAATGCGCGGCTTCCGCGGCCAGAGCATGAGCGCCGGCTTGCGATACGCGCACCGCCTCTTCGTGCAGATCGGTCGAATTGAACCGGACGACACCGGCCAGCGTCTGGCGATGGGTAAAACCACTATTTTCCGCCATCAGGCTGTCACCGTGCCGGGCGGGGACCTCGATGAAATAGCCGAGCACGGCATTATGTTTGATTTTCAGCGTACTGATGCCGGTCGCCTCGCGATAGCGCGCTTCAAGCGTCGCAATCGCCTTGCGACCATCGGAACCGGCACTGCGCAATTCGTCCAGCGCCGGATCAAAGCCAGCCGCGATATAGCCGCCATTGGTCATATCGGTTGGGGGGGCCTCGACAAGCGCGCGCTCGAGCAGATCGACCAGCGCGCCATGTCCGTCGAGCGCGGGCAGAAGCGTGTTGAGCAATTCCGGCAAGCCTGCCATTTTTGTCAGCCGTTCCCTGAGAATGCGCGCGCCGCCAAGGCCATCGCGAATCTGGCCGAGATCCCGGGGACTGCCCCGCCCGGCCGAAACCCGCCCGAGCGCGCGGCCAATATCGGGCAATGCCTTGAGCGCCGTACGGATATCATCGCGCACCGCCGAGCCTTCATGGAACCATTGCACCAGCCCCAGCCGCCGGTTGATCCGGTGCTCCTCGAACAGCGGTGCGGATAAATCCCGGGCCAGCATCCGGGCACCGGCGGGAGTGACGGTCCGGTCAATAGCGTGGAGCAAGCTGCCCTCGCGCGCACCGGCCAGCGTCCGGTCGATCTCCAGACTCGCGCGGGTCGGGCCGTCAATCGAGAGAAACTCGCGCGTTTCGCGCCGTTTGGGCGGATGCAGATAGGGGGCATTGCCCTGGGATACATGCTCGACATAAGCGACCAGACCGCCGGCTGCAGCAAGCTCGGCCCGCGAAAACTCCCCCATGCCGTCAAGCGTTGCTACCCCGAAATGCTCCCGCAGCTGCGTTTCCGCGCCGGTGCTTTCGAAATGCTCTTTGCCCCAGCCGGTCGCCTGCACAAGCCTTGGCAGCAGCGCTGGCGGGCAGATGATTTCCGATGGCGCGAGCCGGGCCAGCTCTGCGTCCAGGATATCGTCGGAAATCGTAGCCAGTTCGAAATTTCCGGTCGAAATATCGGCTGCTGCCAACCCGATCTCGCCCTGCACCTGTGCCAGCGCTACAAGTATATTGTCGCTCCTTGCATCGAGCAATGTATCCTCGGTCAAGGTTCCAGCTGTGACATAGCGGATGATATCCCGCGCGACCAAAGCCTTGTAGCCGCCACGCGCCTTCGCCTCCGCCGGGGTTTCTGTCTGTTCGGCAATCGCGACCTTGAAGCCCGACCGGATCAGTTTGGCGAGATAGCTTTCCGCCGCATGGACCGGCACCCCGCACATCGGGATCGATTCCCCGGCATTTTTCCCGCGCGATGTCAGCGCGATGTCGAGCGCCGCCGCCGCCGCCTTTGCATCATCGTAGAACAGCTCGAAAAAATCGCCCATCCGGTAAAAGAGGAGACAATCGTCCGCCTTTTCCTTCAGCGCGAAATATTGCTCCATCATCGGCGTGATCTTGGCCGCGATCGGCGCAGGGTCTTTTGCCTTGCTTGTTACTTTGTCCTGAGTCCGGCTTGCCATGGCATCGCGATAGCCGACTGTTGCGATACATAAAAGAGTAGCGATCAGATGCCATTGAAATTTACTTGATATTGCGACCCATCACCAAAGCGGGTAGGCGTTGAGCCGGAACGCGACGCGCGATCGGCTTGATCAAGCCGAGCCCTGATTTGCGGAGGAATGATTTGGCTGACAAGAATGATAGCAATGTAGAGTTTTCCGAGCGGGAAGCTCTGCTTTTCCACTCCCATGGCCGTCCCGGCAAGATCGAGATTATCGCCTCGAAACCGATGGCGACACAGCGTGATCTGAGCCTCGCCTATTCTCCCGGTGTCGCCGTGCCCGTCCGGGCCATCGCCGAAGATCCGTCGAAAGCCTATGATTATACCGCTAAAGGCAATTTGGTCGCAGTGATCTCCAACGGCACCGCAATCCTTGGCCTCGGTAATCTTGGCGCGCTGGCTTCCAAGCCGGTGATGGAAGGAAAGGCGGTGCTTTTCAAACGCTTTGCCGATGTCGATTCCATCGATCTCGAACTCGACACCGAGGATGCCGAGACTTTCATCAATGCCGTGCAAATCATGGAACCAAGCTTTGGCGGCATTAATCTCGAAGATATTGCCGCGCCTGATTGCTTCATCATCGAGCAAACTTTGCGCGATCGTATGAATATCCCGGTTTTCCATGATGACCAGCATGGCACAGCGATCATCGCCGCCGCCGGGCTTATCAACGCCTGCCTGCTGACCGATCGCAAGATCGAGGATATCAAGGTCGTGGTCAACGGCGCCGGTGCTGCCGCCATTGCCTGTGCATCCCTGATCAAAAGCCTCGGCGTTCCGCATGACAATCTTATCATGTGCGACCGGTCGGGCGTCATCTATCGGGGCCGCGACGATGTCGACCAGTGGAAGTCCGCCCATGCCATCGATACGGACGCGCGAGACTTGACGGATGCGCTTCAGGGGGCCGACTGTTTTCTTGGCCTGTCCGCCGCCGGAGCCCTGAAGCCGGAAATGGTCAAGAACATGGCCGCCCAGCCAATTATTTTCGCTATGGCCAATCCCGATCCGGAAATCACCCCGCCTGATGCAAAAGCAGCCCGGCCCGATGCCATTATCGCCACCGGGCGTTCGGACTATCCCAATCAGGTCAATAATGTCATCGGCTTTCCATTCATCTTCCGGGGCGCACTGGATGTCCGGGCGACCCGTATCAACGAGGAAATGAAAGTGGCTGCGGCACACGCCATTGCCGAGCTCGCCCGCGAGCAGGTTCCGGAAGAAGTGGCCGCCGCCTATGGCGGGAAGGCGCCAAGTTTTGGTGTCGAATATATCATCCCCGCCCCCTTTGATCCGCGCTTGATGGATGTGGTTTCTGCCGCGGTCGCCAAGGCCGCGATGGATAGTGGCGTGGCCCAGAAACCGATCGAGGATCTCGACGCCTATCGCCAGAATCTCAAGGCACGGCTCAACCCGACGACTTCGGTTCTGACGCAGGCCTATGAAGCCTGCCGTTTGTCCCCAAAACGGGTCATTTTCGCCGAAGCTGAAGAAGCGGTCGTGCTGCGCGCGGCAATCCAGTTCCGTGATGGCGGCTATGGCACACCCGTATTGGTTGGACGCGATGATCGGGTTCGCGACAAGCTCCAGGAGCTGGGCGTGAGCGATCCGGACAGTTTTGAGATACATAATAGCCGCAACAGCCCGCTGGTGCCCGATATGGTGAACATGCTGTACGAACGCCTCCACCGCCGCGGCTATATGGAGCGCGATATCAAGCGCATGGTCAATCAGGATCGCAATATCTTCGGCTCTGCGCTGCTCGCCATGGATCAGGGCGAAGCCATGATCACTGGCGTAACCCGCCCCTATTCGCAAACCTTCCGCGATGTCGCCAAAGTAATCGATGTCGAGAAAGGCCGCACCGCCCTTGGCATTCATATCATGGTCGGCCAGCATCATACGGTTTTCATGGCCGACACCACCGTCAACGAGCGCCCCACGGCCCACGAACTGGCGGATATTGCCGAACAGACCGCCGCGGTTGCCCGGCAAATGGGGCACGAGCCGCGCGTCGCCTTCCTCAGCTATTCGACCTTTGGCAATCCGGAAGGCCGGTGGCTGGAGAATCTGCGGGAAGCCGTGGCGCTGCTCGATCAACGGCGCGTCAATTTCGAATATGAAGGTGAAATGGCGCCTGACGTCGCGCTCAATCCCAAGCTTATGGCGAACTATCCGTTCAGCCGACTGTCACAGCCCGCCAATGTGCTGGTCATGCCAGGCCTCCAATCGGCCAACCTGTCAGCAAAATTGCTCCGCGAACTGGGTGGCGATTCGGTTATCGGGCCGATGCTGGTCGGTCTGGAAAAATCGGTACAGATTGCCACCATGGCATCCGCCGCATCGGAATTGGTGACGCTTGCAGTACTGGCCGCCAGCGGTATCGCCAAATAAAGGCGACCGCCTAGGGCTGAATTGAGGAAAAGTTGCTAAGGCTTGGTCGGATCGTTGCTGGCCCCGCCGACACCCGGTGCACCGACCGCGCCGATATTGCCGAATAATTCTTCAAAAAAGGAGCGATCTCGCCCGAGAGTCGGCGTTTTGTCGCCATCCGGGCTGATGCTTGCAACCAGTTCCAGTCCGGTGCGGTCCACGGCCGTGACATTGCCAGCGGCATCAAATGTCACCCGCATGACCTGCTGATCACGCGGTCGCGGATTATTAAAGCCATATTGGCGCGTGTCACGAGACAGATAATACCAGGTGTTATCATCAAACTGGCCCGTGAAGGTTGGCCGACCGAGCGATGCCTCAACCGACTGGCGGTTGTCGACGCCGGCCTGAATGGCGGACATCAGCACTTCATCGGAGATATATCCCTGATGACCGCGCACCTGGGTACATCCGGCCATTGTCATGGCGCCGGCCATGAGCCCAAGCCACAGACTGTGTTTTTTGATATTGCCGACCATCGAACTCATTCTCCACTATGCAGCCAGCACCATATCGGTTGGCTGACTAGCCATCGCCCATTGCATCTCGCGCGATAAATATCAATATGCCCTGTATCCAGACTTAACAAGTGGCCCGATCGTCCATAAACTTGCGATCCAACCAGCGGAACCAGCAATGTCATTTTTCAGCAAGATATTTTCCAGGGACAAGTCCAACGCGGGCATGCGTCCCTTATACCAGGCGATTGTCCGGGAGGGACGACGGCTCGGCTGGTATGAAGAGGGCCAGGTACCGGATAGTATCGACGGCCGGTTCGACATGATTGCGGCGATATTTTCACTGGTGATGATCCGGCTCGAAAAGGATGAGACTCTTGGTCAGGAAATTGCATGGCTAACGGAAATCTTTATCGCCGACATGGACGGACAATTGCGCCAGATCGGCATTGGCGACATGGTGGTCGGCAAACATGTCGGGCGGATGATGGGCGCGCTCGGCGGCCGGGTTGGCGCCTATCGCGAAGCGCTGGAAAATGGTGCGGACCTTCGCGATACGATAATCCGCAATATTTTTCGCGGCGAGACGCCGGATGACACGGCGCTGACCTATCTTGCCAAAGGCCTGACCGCTTATCATGCCACGCTGCAGGCCTGCGATCCCAGCGCCATCGTAACCGGCAATATCCCGGACAGCGGAGCGATAGCATAATGGATGCGCCTGAATTTTCCCATATCCGCAAGCTATCAGAAATCGGTTCGAAGCCGGCAACCGGCAAACTGGAGCCCAGCCAGGGCGAGCGGCAAAAACTTGCACACAGGTTCGACCTGCCAGAGATTGCCTCACTGACAGCGACATATAAGCTGGTAGCCAGTGAACGCGGCATAATCTTCACCGGCGTACTGGAATCCGATCTGCAGCAAAACTGCGTGATAACGGGGAATTCCTTCCCGACTCGGGTGCGCGAAGATTTTGACATATTGTTCGTACCCCGAATGGCGGCGGCCGATACCGAGGAAGAGGTCGAGCTGAGTGAAGAAGATTGCGACATCATCGAATTTGAGCAAGCCCAGATCGATCTCGGCGAAGCGATTGCGCAAACGCTGTATCTCGCGCTCGATCCCTATCCGCGCAGCCCGGACGCCGATGCGGTTGCCCGGGAAAAAGGCCTGAAGTCCGAAGAGGAAGCCGGTCCGTTTGGCGCTCTGGCGGCGCTCAAGGACAAGCTTGGCTAAGCCGTTTTTTCGTCGGACTTGTCTGCGGCAGCAGCAGTCAGGCGTTTTTGCAGGCCCTTCAATCTCTGCTTGCTGGTAATCTTGCCACCCAACAGATCGGTGATGTAAAACGTATCCACTGCGCGCTCCCCGTAGGTCGCGATATGAGCGCTATGCACGGTGACTTTCGATTCAAACAGCGCATAGGCCAGGGCGTTGAGCAATGCTGGCCGGTCCTGGGCATTGACTTCGACGACCGTGAACCGGTTGGAGGCGTCGTTGTCGACCAGCGCGAAAGGCGTGATGCGGAAGGCACCGGCCCGCGAATGTGCCAATGGACGCGCATCAAGCTTGGTGGATAGTTTTGTCCGGTTGGCCAGTGCATCTTCAACCGCCTGCTTGATCCGTTCGAGCTGCGCTTTTTCGGAAAAAGCCTTGCCTTGGGGATCCTGGACAAGAAAATTATCCAAAGCCATGCCGTCGCGGGTGGTGTGGATTCGCGCGTCTATGATGTTTCCGCCCGACACATGGATGCCACCGGCGATCCGGTAGAACAGACCGGGATGATCTGCTGCATAAACCGTTATCAATGTGGCCCCGCGCTCGGGATAGACATCTGCGAAAATCGCCAGATTTGTATCCCCGGATTCCAGAACAAGCTGGGCATTCTGGGCAATGATGTCATCCGGTTCGGCAATCCAGTAGGCGTCAGAGAATCGCTTGACCAGCTTCCTGAATTCGTCATCCGGCAGGTTCAGCGCTTCGCCCAGAATCGCTTTTTTCTCGTCAATCCGTTCCTTGCGCCCGCGCTGTTTATGACCCAGCAGCAGCATTTCCTGTGCGGATTCAAACAGATCGGTCAGCAGCTGTCGTTTCCAGCTATTCCAGACACCAGGTCCTACCGCGCGGATATCAACGACGGTCAACACCGTGAGCTGGCGGAGACGCTCGACACTTTTGACCTGGCTGGCAAAGTCCTGAATGGTCTTGAAGTCGGACAAATCCCGCTTGAATGCAACAGCCGACATCAGCAGGTGATTGCGGACCAGCCATGCGACCAGTTCGGTCTCATGCGGCCTCAGACCCAGCCGCGGACACAGCTTCATCGCCACCTCCGCACCCAATATGCTGTGATCGCCGCCGCGTCCCTTGGCAATATCATGCAACAGCGTCGCGACAAAAACTACCCGCCGGTTCTGCAATTTTTCCATCGTCGCAGTGCTGTTGGGATGGTCGTCGGCCAGATCGCCCCTGCCAATCTTGGCAAGCAGGCCAATCGCCCGGATCGTGTGTTCGTCAACCGTATAATGATGGTACATATCAAATTGCATCTGCGCGACGACCCGACCAAAATCAGGGATGAAACGGCCGAAAATCGCTGCCTCGTTCATCCAGCGCAGGACCAGTTCGGGATCGCGCGGCGAACAGAGCACATCCAGAAACAGCTTGTTGGCGCGGGGATTTTTGCGGACCTTGTTGTCGATCAGCTTGGCATCCCGCCGCGCCGCCCGCATCGCTAAAGGATGAATTTCCAGTCCGTGCTTGTCGGCGAGCCAGAAAATCTCCAGCAACCGGACAGGATCCTCCTCGAAGAATTTCTCGTCCGGCAGTGCAAGCCGGCCGCGATCGAGCACAAAGCCATTGAGCTTTTTCGGCTTGCGGGTCAGCGATGGCAGGAACCGGCGTACTCCGGCGTTATGCGTCTCGTCGAGATGTGCAAGAAACACACCGGTCAGATTGCCAACGACTTTTGCGTTCAGAAAATAATATTGCATGAACCGCTCAACCGACGATTTGCCGGGCCGGTCGGCAAAGTGCATCCGCCGGGCCACTTCTGGCTGCAGGTCGAAGGTAAGCCGGTCTTCTGCGCGACCGGTAATATCGTGCATGTGACAGCGCACCGCCCAGAGAAAATTGGCCGCTTTGCGAAAGCGCTTGAATTCGTCAACGGTGAGCAGGCCGACATCGACAAGATCCTCCGCAGAGGCCACGCGATAGATATATTTGCCGATCCAGTAGAGCGTTTGCAGATCGCGCATCCCCCCCTTGCCTTCTTTGACATTGGGTTCCACGACATAGCGGCTGTCGCCCATTTTCTTGTGCCGTGCGTCGCGTTCGGCGAGTTTTTCTGCTACGAACGTGCTGTCAGTCCCGGCTACGACATCGTTGAAAAACCGCTGCTTCGCTTCTTCATAAACACCGGTATCTCCCCAGATATAGCGGCCTTCCAACAGCGCGGTCCGGATCGAAAGATCGTCCTTCGCCATCCGCACCATTTCGTCGATCGAGCGGCTGCTCTGCCCGACCTTCAATCCGAGATCCCAGAGCCAGTAGAGCATCGCTTCGACGGCCTGCTCGGTCCAGCTTGTCGCCTTATACGGGGTCAGAAAGGCGATATCGACATCGCTATGGGGTGCCATTTCGCCGCGACCATAGCCGCCCACGGCCATCACCGCTATGCGCTCGCCGGATGATGGATTGCCCACCGGATATTGATGTTGCACGGCAATATCGTGGATCAGCCGCACCAGCTGATCGATCAGGAAAGACTGGGCCGCCGCCATTTCATGGCCGGCCGACGGTTTTTCCAGCAGCCGTTTGCTGATCTCCGCACGGCCATTTGCCAGCGCATCCTGCAGGAGCGGGAGAATCTTCTCCCGGGCTCTAGGCATGCCATGTTCGGCGATCAGCGCCTCAATTTCTTCCGCCAGCTCCCGGCGGTTGATAATATCCCGTTGCCGGACGATCCGCTTCCCCGGATCAGCCGGCGCGGCCGGGATATTGGCGCGTATATTCATCCCGTTGCCGCCAATTCCTCACGATGCTTTTTAGCGAGGACAATCTTTGCGATTTTTGCGGTACCGAGTTTCGGTAACGGTTCGTCATACTGCCAAATATGAACTGGCATTTTATAGGGGGCTAACTGGTGCTGGAGCGATTCCAGCAGTTGCTCGTCGGTTAGACTATGACCTTCCTTGGTATGATAAACCAGCGCCGGAACTTCGCCAAAACGTTCATCCGGCACGCCGAAGATACAGGCTTCGGCAACCGCCGGATTCGCATAGACCGCAGCCTCCACTTCCTGGCAGCTGATATTCTCGCCGCCGCGGATGATGATCTCTTTTTTGCGGTCGACAATGAAGAGATAATCTTCGGGATCGAGATAGCCGATATCACCAGTGCGGAAATAGCCGTCATCGGTGAAGGCATCCCGGGTGGCTTGTTCATTATTCCAGTAGCCAGTGAAATTGGCAGCGGTGCGGATACACACTTCGCCGCGCTCGCCCTGCGCCACCTTGTTGCCGTCATCATCAAGGATCGCGACTTCAACAATCGGCGGCGTGGCCCGCCCGGTACTGTCCGGCTTGGCGAGATAATTTTCATTCTGGTTGGAACAGCCGACCCCGTTAGTCTCCGTCAGGCCATAGCCGATTACGGGAAAACCATCGCCCATTTTATCCTTGATCCGCTTCACATGCTCGGCCGGACGCGGCGCGCCACCAGCCGCCATGGTGACGCAGCTGCTGAGATCATATTTGTCGAAATGGGGATGCGAATAAATCTCCATGCTCATCAGCGGCACGCCGACGAAATAGGTAACGCGTTCCTTTTCGATCAGACGCATCGCCTCTTCTGCATCCCATTTGTTGAGGAACACCAGCTTCCGTCCGATTGCATAGCTTACCAGCACCAGCGGCACCGAAGCGGTAACGTGAAACAGAGGCACGCACACCATTGCCGTTGGTTGCCCCTCAGGCATCTTGCCCTGTTTTTCCATGATATTGACCAGCACCAGCACTGTACCGACGAAACTCATCGCGCCCTGAACAACCGACCGATGTTCGGCATAAGCACCCTTCGAGCGACCGGTGGAGCCGGAAGTGAACAGGATTGTCGCATTATCTTCGGGGGCCATTTGCGGCAACGGAGTCTCGGCTCCGCCCCCTTTTTCCAACATCACCTTCAGCCCTTCCAAGGGGACCTTGTCATGTTCGAACACCAGCAGCTGGGCGCCGTGATTGCGCTCGGATTCAACCAGACGCTGGGCCCGTTGATAGTCAGCGAAGACCAGGGAACAACCGACATCCTCAATTCCGTCGGCCAGTTCATCGCCCTGCCACCAGCCGTTCAGCTTGGTGGAAACGCCGCCCGCCATCGTAATCGCCATATCGAGAACAACCCAGTTGGCCGAATTGCGCGCGGCTATTCCGATGCGATCGCCTTTCTGCACGCCATAGCCATCGACCAGTCCACCGGCCAGCGCGCGCGCTGCTGCATAAGTCTCACCGAAGGTCAGGCGGATATCGCCATCGACAAGAAATTCCTTGTCCGCGTGCTGATGGCAAAAATAGGCGAGATAGTCGGACACATTCTGCGGCGCGTTCTTAAAAATAGGCATATCCACGCCATATTTATTCACCGTGTCAAGCTCGAGCAGCTGACCTGGCTGCGTCAGCGCTTCCAGCGTTTTGTCGATTACCGCATCCAATTCCGAAGTCGCCATTATTCAAGTCTCCCGTTGTTCCCTCTTGGTCTAGGGGAATTTCCCTTTATATGGACAGGAAACCACGCGGGGAAAAGAGTTGATTGATATTATATTGGCCAATGCGGCGCAGTTTACGCGGTTTGAGGAGCTTGGCCTCTCCCCCAATGCGCTTGATCTCGGTTTTTTCCAGCTGAAATGGTATTCGCTGGCCTATCTGGCGGGGATATTGATCGGCTACTGGTATCTGACCAAATTGATTGCCCAGCCCGGTTCACCCATGGCGCGGCGCCATGCCGATGATCTGATCTTCTGGGCGACCCTGGGGATCATTGTCGGGGGCAGACTGGGCTACGTGTTTTTCTACAATCCCGAGATTCTGACGGAACCGCTCAAGATATTGCAGGTATGGAATGGCGGCATGTCGCTGCACGGCGGCACGATCGGTGTTATACTTGCCCTATGGTGGACTGCGCGGCGAGAGAAGCTCAGCTTTCTGCGGATGTGCGATTATATCGCCTGCGTCATCCCGTTCGGCCTGTTCTTCGGGCGGCTAGCCAATTTCGTCAATGGAGAGCTATGGGGCCGGGCAACGGAGGTTCCCTGGGCGATCATATTCCCGATGGGCGGCGAAGTCGCACGCCACCCAAGCCAGCTTTATGAGGCCGGGCTCGAAGGTCTGCTCTATTTCATCATCCTGTCGTTGCTCTTCTGGAAGACCGACGCCCGTTACCAGCCGGGAAAGCTGCTTGGCACCGGACTGCTGGTTTACGGCTTCAGCCGCTTCACCGTCGAATTTTTCCGCCAGCCCGACGCCCAGCTCACCTGGCTGGTCGAGCAATCGGGTTTCAGCATGGGTCAATGGCTGACCGTCCCGATGATATTGCTTGGCACCTGGCTGGTGTTTACCGCGAAAGGCCGGCGCGCGCGTATCGAACCGGTGGCCGGAGACAAGAGCGTTGCCTGACGGCGTCAAAGCGGACTCCCCCAGTGCTGCCCATATAATCGCGGACAGGATCGACCGCGAAGGCCCGATCCCGCTCGGCGACTATATGGCTATTGCCAATACTCATTATTACGCCAGCAAAGACCCGCTCGGCGAAGACGGGGATTTCGTCACCGCCCCCGAAATCAGCCAGATGTTTGGCGAGATTATCGGTATCTGGCTGGCCGATCTCTGGTTGCGCAAAGGGTCTCCGGATCATTGCCATTATATCGAGCTTGGACCGGGACGCGGCACATTGGCGAAAGACGCGCTGCGATCCATGGCGAGATTCGGCTGCAATCCAACGGTGCATTTCATCGAGACCAGCCCGGTATTGAAAGCCAAACAGGCGGCGTTGCACCCGGATGCCAAATGGCATGACGATATCGAAAGCCTGCCGGAAGACGGACCGCTGCTGATCGTCGCTAATGAATTTTTTGATGCCCTGCCCATCGAACAATTCATTGCAGCCGCTGATGGCTGGCGTCAGCAGATGGTCGCGCGTGATCGCAGCAAATTTGTCGCGGTGGCCAGCGAACAGGTTGCCGAAAAGCAGATCGGCAGTGTCACCAGCGGCTTTCCGGAAGGAACAATATTGGAGCGCTCGCCGGTCAGCGTGGAATGGACTGGCAAGCTTGCCAATCGTCTGGCCAAGCAGGGCGGCGCATTGCTGGTCATCGACTATGGCTATGATCGACCGGGAACCGGCAGCACCCTCCAAGCGGTAAAGGACCATTTGCCGATCAGCCCTTATGACAGCCCGGGAACATCCGATCTCACCGCCCATGTCGATTTCCACACGCTGGCCAATATCGTGCGGACGCGCTTGCTGGCAGTGCACGGACCGGCAGAACAGGGGCAGTGGCTCAAGTCGCTGGGGATAGACCAGCGCGCCGAGGCGTTGATGAAAGCAAGCCCGAAACTGGCCCATAGCATCCGCGCCGCGCATCAGCGGCTCACCCATGTCGACGAAATGGGGCGACTGTTCCGGGTGATGGCGGCAACCCCGATCGACTGGCCGGAACCGGAAGGGTTCAGTTACGCGGCGGAGTAGTGGAGGCGCTGCGAATCTAGAAGCCCGGCGGTAATGCCGTCAACTGACCCATTCGGCAACTTGGGCTGCTACGTCATTGGCGGCCTTGTTAAGGCCATTGCCAACCGGACCCGGTTCCGCCGCAGAAACACGTGCGCTAGCCTCGAAGCGTTTCTTTTCAACCGGCTTGTCCTTGGTCATTTTCACCGCATCATAGGTGACCCTGACCGTCAGGCTGGGACCGTCGAGGCCGAAATTGACCAGTTCGCCGGTGATATAGGTCTGCGCATTGCCGCCCGCTTCGGTTGCGGTCAGCACCAGCCGGTTATTTCGCGCGGCAATGGTTTCGCTTAGCAAATCCTGAAACAGGCGCGCCGGCTTGTCGACCCAGACAGCCTCTTTCAAATAGGCAATACCGGTAGTGGTGGTCTGCACCGGCACCCGGATCGTGTTAAGCTTCTGAGGGGCAGCTGGCAGAGCAACCACCAGCGAGCCGGATTGCGGCCCGCTGCGCATGGCCCCTGCCGTCAGCTTCTGGTCAGGAGACAACGACAGCAGCGATGGTGGCGGTTCGGCGCCACCAAAGCTGACACAGGCGCTGAGCGCGGCAGTCACCGCCAGCAGGCCAACAGATTTCAAAGGTCGAAATTCGCGCATCATATCTGCCCCTTCACTGCCCTGGTTCATAGTCGGGCAACGCTGGTGCCGACAATAATGATCCCGCCCCGCCCTGATCAAGCCGGTCGGTCACGTTGGTCAGGGATTTGGTCAGCGCCTGCATATCTTCCACCAGTTGATCCACTTCCGGCAAAGTCTTGTTGGAGAAACGCTCGGCGCCTGGCTGGGCATTTTTCAATACGCCCTCCAAGGCACGGAGGCTCTTGTCGGCGGCGTCGAGCGTATTGGCAAGATTTTTGGCCACCGGCTGACCGTTGCTGGTCAGGAAATCATTGGCACTGTCCGCCACAAGCGAAAGCTTCTCGGCAGTCTGCCCGGCATTGCGGATGGCGATCCGCGACTCTTCCATCAAGGCTTCAAGCGCCGGCGCCTGTTTCGCCAAGCTGCTCGTCATCTGGTCGGTATTGGCCAATATGCCGCTGATCGATTTCTGATTTTCATCCGACAGTAGCAAGGTCAACCGGTCGGTCAGGGTTGCGAGCCGTTCGACCACCAAAGGGGCGCTGTTCAGCAATTCCCCCAGCGCGCCCGGTTTGGTCGGGATCACCGGCACTCCTTCGGGGCCGAGATCGGTAATCGGCGGCGCACCCTTTTTCGCCCCGTCGAGTTGAATATTGGGCGGTGCGGTAAAGCTAACACTCTGGATGGTTGCAGTGGTGCCCTCCAATATTGGCGTATCTTTGCTTACCGCGATGCGGACACGCACAAAATTCGGGTCCTTTTTCCACAACTCGACCTTGAGCACCTGGCCGGAAGGCACGCCGGCAAAGGTGACGCCGGTACCCGAAGCCAGTCCACCTACCGACTGCGCAAAGAATATGTCATATTGTTTGGTCTCACCCTCGCCGAAGCGGACGATCCACACCAGAAAGGCGGCCACAAGAGCCAGCATCGCCAAAGTGACAACACCGACAAGGATATGGTTGGAGCGCGTTTCCATTTATTTCACCTCTATGACGAGCGGCGCCGTCGCCTGCAAGAATTCTCTGAACCGGTTCACCATTCTCATCCCAGCATTTTTTTCCCGGCGGATGCCATCCGGCCACGCGGACCGTTAAAATATTCCTGTATCCACGGATGGTCGAGCGCAAGCAGTTCATCAATCGTACCGACCGCAATCACCTGCTGGTCAGCGAGTACCGCAACCCGGTCACAAATAGCATGCAGCGTATCCAGATCATGGGTGATCAGAAATACTGTCAGCCCCATTGTCTGCTGCAATTCCTTGGTAAGATTGTCAAAGGCAGCAGCGCCAATCGGGTCCAGCCCGGCGGTCGGTTCATCCAGAAAAAGCAGTTCCGGATCAAGCGCCAGCGCCCGCGCTATCCCAGCCCGTTTGCGCATCCCGCCGGACAATTGGGACGGATATTTGGGAGCGGCATCGGGTGGCAGTCCGGAAAGGCAGACTTTATATTTGGCGACTTCGCGGCGGAATTCACGATCCATGTCCGGATAGAATTCGCGGATCGGCACCATCACATTTTCGGCCACTGTCAACGTCGAGAATAGCGCACCACCTTGAAATAACACGCCCCAGCGCTTGCGAATTTCGATCGTCTCGGCGTCGGATTTGCCCAATAATTGTTCGCCGAATACCTTGACTTCGCCCTCCTGCGGAGTCTGCAGCCCGATGATCGAGCGCATCAAGACAGATTTGCCGGTGCCGGACCCTCCGACCACCCCGATGATCTCGCCGCGATGGACATCGAGATGAAGATCTTCGTGCACGACCTGATCGCCAAAGGCGTTGCGCAGACCATGGACGCTGATGATCGGACCTTCATAATCAGGATTATAAGCGATGGCCTTGGATTCGAGCATTAATCCCATCCGATCCAGGTAAAGAAGACTGCGAAAAAGGCATCCAGCACGATGACGAGGAAGATGGCCTGGACCACTGCTGCCGTGGTCCGCTTGCCAACATCCTCGGCATTGCCCTTGACCTGCATGCCTTGATAGCAGCCGGTAATCGCAATGATCGCGCCAAATACAGGTGCCTTCACAAGCCCGACATAGACGTCAGTGAGCGGAACAACTTCACGAATGCGCGAGAAAAAGGTTGCCGGCGGAATGTCGAGCTCGACCCAGCTGAGCAGGCCGCCGCCAATGATCGCCACCATCGATGCATAGAAACCGAGCAACGGCAGCATGGTGACGGCGGCGATGAATCGCGGCAGCACCAGCGCTTCGACCGGGGACACGCCAATTGTACGCATCGCGTCGATTTCCTCGGTCAGCTTCATCGTACCGATTTGCGCGGCAAAGGCGGAACCGGAGCGCCCGGCCACCATGATCGCGGTCATCAGCACACCCAACTCGCGCAGGGTCAGACGACCGACGAGGTTGACCGTGAATACTTCGGCACCAAACTGGCGCAGCTGCACCGCGCCCTGCTGCGCAATGACCAGCCCGATGAGAAAGCTCATCAGCCCGATAATGCCGAGGGCCCGTACGCCCACGACGTCAAAGCGCGCGACCACGGCATTCCATCTGATTTTTCCCGGATGGCGGACCAGCCGGAAAAAGCCAATCATGATCGCTCCGAAAAAACCGGTCAATCCGGCCAGGGTGGTGAAGGCGATGGTGGTGGCCTCGCCGATTTCGTTGAGCACCCTGAGCACCGGGTTGATCGTACCCGGCCGGATGTCGGTTGGCTGATCGGCACCGGCAACGGCCGCGATCAGTCGCTGCGCATCGTCGTCAGCGCCGACAATCTCGGCCTCCAAATCGCGGGCGGTGCGATGCACCAGCCAGGCTCCCACCGTATCGATATAGCCGATATCAGAAATATCCAGCCGCTGCGCTTCATCAGCATGGTCGCGCAAGCGTTCCGGCAAATCTCCCATGCTGGCAATCGAAAGATCACCAGAAAAACGAAGCGTCACCGCTCCGTCTTCGGCTGTCTCTTCGACAAAATCGCTGGGTATCGACATCGCGTCTATAGGTGAATGAAAACAACCCAAAGCTCAAGAGATTAAACCGCTCAAATATTTGGCGCTTTTCGCCGCACGCTGCTAAGCAGCGCGCGAACGGGAATTTCAGGACGGCAATGCAGAAAATATCGCTTTACGACATGGACCGGACGATCACCGTCTATGGAACCTATACGCCTTTTCTGCTCCACATGATCTTTGCCAGAGCACCGTGGCGGCTGATTTTCCTGCCCATATTGCCCTTTGGCTTCATTGCTTATGGGCTCAAGCTGATCAGCCGTGGCCAGCTCAAAACTTTCAACCAGAGGATGTTACTCGGCAGCGCTCCGAGGCTGTCGGATTTGCAGCCCGAAATCGAACGTTTCGCTGAAAAGATCATGCGTTCCAATATCCATCGCAAGGCGATCGACCAGATTGAGGCGGATCGCGCCGATGGCCGGACGCTGGTATTGGTGACCGCCTCCTATGAGCTTTATGTCGATGCGATCGTCCGGCATCTCGATATGGATCATGTCATCGGAACCCGTCTCGAAGTTGACGGAGACGGACGTGTGCGCCCGCATATTATCGGCGAGAATTGCTATGATGACGAGAAGATCAACCGGATCGAGGCACTTTTCGCGGAACAAGGCTGGCGGCGCGCCAAAAGCCACGTCCGCGCCTATTCCGACCATGTCAGCGATCGGGCGATGCTCGAATTTGCCGACGAGGCAATTGCAACGACCCCGACGCCCAAATTGCGCCGGATGGCCAAGATGCGCGGCTGGAAAATCGTCGACTGGCGATAAGCTCGCCCAGCGCGGTTCCGGCTGGCCTTATTTTTCGAATCCTTGCCAGATTTGCAACGAACGCCCGATCCACTCACCAACCGCGATGGAATTGCTGCAATTCACCATAGCTCAGCTTGCCATCATCATTGGTATCGGCATCAAGATAGTTGAGTTCTCCGAATTTCATATATTCGGTGCGGCTAACCGTGCCATCATCATTGCCATCCATTACCCGGAACCGTTCGGCCTTGCGAAGCTGGGCACGTTCTTCGCTGCGCTGACGCTGGAGAGAAGCGCTGCCCATCGGGCCGGGGCCAAGCCCGACCGCCTGAAATTCCTGCAAGCTGAATCCTCCATCGCCATCGCTGTCTAGCGCTTCGAATGAGGAATCGTGCCATTGATGAAACTCGGAGCGATTAATGCTGCCGTCGCGATCACGGTCAAATGTCCGCAGCCGGTCTCTGGTGCCGAGATAGAGAGTGTCACGATCTCGTATGCGATCACGGTCGGCTGAATCGAGCCGGTCCCGGCCACGCAAACGATCCTGATCGGGCGTATCAAGTCGGTCGCGGGTACGATCCCGACTATTGTCCCCCGCCGGCATGCCCGTCGCGGGCGGCCTGAGAGTGGGAGACGCGCGACCGCCCCTTTGCGCCAAAACGGGGGATGTCAGGGCAAGCCCAAGGGTGATAGCCAGACAAATATTCATCAAATTCGAGGAATTGTTGGACATTTCATTCTCCGATTTCCACAATTTGCGCCAGAACGGTCCGCCATTGATTGCGTCAAGAGAGCATATATCAACAGCCACCAATGCCAGCGAAAAGCCATTATTTGCCTCGCCAAAGCAATGCTCAACCCCCGAAGAGAAGAGGGAGAGGAGCCGACTCCAACCAAGCGCCCCGATAATCGCCCACAACCGGGCGAGAACAAACTCGTATTGTTACTTAAGGAAGGTACCGATAATCAGACTGCTTGCGCTCTGCCATCGGACAAGCCTCCGTAAATTCCCCTATTTATCAAAGGGGACCAATATTCGAGAAAATGGCTGTTATCAAAAGCCACTCAGCCGGAGGAACTATCAATGACCGAAACTAATCCCGTCGCGGGTGGTTCGCGCATTCAAGTCTGGGACGGGTTTTTGCGCCTTTTCCACTGGCTCCTCGTCGTTGCGATCGCGGTTGCATTTCTGTCAGCCGAAGAAAATAGCCCGCTCAACTCTTGGCATATCATGGCTGGCTGGTCCGCAGCGATTCTGATCGCCTTTCGCCTTCTCTGGGGCTTTGTCGGCGGCGAATATGCCCGCTTCTCAGGGATGTTCAGAGAAGGCGGACTCGGCCATCATATCGGGGAAATGGTGCGGCTCAAGCCCGCCCCAGCCGTTGGCCACAACCCGCTTGGCTGGATATCCGCCCTGCTGCTGATTGCCGTCACCGCAGCGGTCATCTGGACCGGCGCGATGATCGTGAGCAGTAGCGGGGAAGCCGCCGAAGAACTGCATGAAGTAATTGGCTGGAGCCTGCTCGCGCTAGTGGCGGTCCATATATTGGCAGTGGTCGTCATGTCGGTCCTGACCCGCGAAAATCTGATACGGGCGATGGTGACCGGCGCCAAGCCTGCAAAGCACCATCCGGAGGGCAGAGACGCGCGCGCGCCTTCGCTTTTCGCCTATCTTGCCGGCTTTGCTGTGGTCGTTGCCGCCCTGTTCGGCATTCTGAGAATCGATCCGCAAGCATTTGTGCCACGTTCAACGGAATCCGCAGAATATGGTGAACATGATCCAGGCAAACCGTACCAGAATGACGACGAGCATGAAGAAACACGGGAAGACGAATGACCACGACAATCCAGAAAACGAGATATTTATGAGCTATTATATGGCCGCAACCATGGAGGCCGATTTTGACGAAGCCGTTGCGCGGACGGAAGTGGCGCTCAAACACGAAGGTTTCGGGGTACTGACTCGCATTGATGTCCAGCAAACGCTCAAGGACAAAATCGACGTGGACTTTCGCCCCTATACCATCCTTGGTGCCTGCAATCCGGTGCTGGCTCACGAAGCACTGCAATTGGAAGACAAGGTCGGGACAATGCTACCATGCAATATAGTCGTCCAGCAAAAAGGCAGCGGACAGGTGGAAGTGGCCGCAATCAACCCGACGGCGTCAATGCAGGCGATTGACAATCCACAGCTGAAAAAGGCAGCCGAAGCCGTCCGGGAAAAACTGTCCCATGTGATCGGCTCCCTGACCGGCCGCTAGCAGCGTCTTGCACCGCATATTGGCTGGATTCACCGGGCTGGATTCCGCACCTTGACGACGACCCGTTCAGCCGCCCGCACGGGACGTTATCTTGCACCCATCCAATTCGCGTTGGCCTCGAACTTCACAGGCCGCGACGGGTAACGGGCGACAGGTAACGGGTGACAGTCAGACGGACGCCAGCGCCTGATCAAAATCGGCGATCAGATCATCCGGATCCTCGACACCGATGGAAATCCGTACCAGATTGTCGGTGATGCCAAGTGCGGCGCGACGCTCGTCGGGGACGGATATGTGGGTCATCGCGGCGGGCAGGCTGGCCAGCGTTTCGGTGCCGCCCAGGCTCACCGCCAGCTTGGCAATTTTCATCGCGTCGAGGAAGCGGAAGGCCTCCGCCTCGCCGCCCTTGATGAAGACCGAGAAGGTCGAGCCGGCACCGCTGCAATGGCGAGCGTAAATATCCTTCTGACGCGCGTCCTCGATAAAGCCGAGATAGCCGAGCCCCTCGACCTTGGGATGATCGCGCAGGAAAGCGCAGACCTTTTCGGCATTTTCACCGGCGCGGGTCATGCGCAATTCCAGCGTCTCGAGACTGCGCATCAGCATCCAGGCCGTGTTCGGATCGCAGATCGTGCCGATGGTGTTCCGGATCGCGCGGATCGGGTCCATATAGGCCTTGCTGCCGAGCACGCCGCCGGCGACCAGATCACTGTGCCCGCCGACATATTTGGTCAGGCTGTAGATGACGATGTCGGCGCCGTGTTTGAGCGGCTGCTGCCAGAGCGGCCCGAGGAAGGTGTTGTCGATGGCGATTGGTGGCGCGGCTTCGTCGCCAAACACCTGTTTGCGGGCATCGGCGACGCCTTCGATATCGACCAGAGCGTTGGTCGGATTGGCCGGGCTTTCGAGATAGATGATCGCCACCTTGCCACCATTTGCCGTGGCCTGTGCCTTCGCCTGTTCCAGCATCAACGCGATTTCTGCCGGTGCGGCGCCGGCCGGAAAATCCATGAAGGTCACGCCGAAACGGCCCAATATCTTGTTGATCAGCGTTTCGGTTGCGGCATAGAGCGGCCCGCTGTGAACGACGACATCCCCCTGATTGACATTGGCGAGCAAGACGGTGGTAATGGCCGACATCCCGCTGGAGAATACCAGCGCATCCTCTGCCTCGTCCCAGATGCTCAGCCGGTCTTCCAATATTTCCTGATTGGGACCGTTGAAGCGCGAATAGACCAGACCGTCAGAGCCGCCGGGGCGTTTGCCGGTAATGCCTTCAAAAAAGCGTTTGCCGGCGGCGGCATTTTCAAACGCAAAGGTCGAAGTCAGAAAAATCGGTGGTTTGAGGGAGCCTTCGGATAGTTCCGGATCATAGCCGTGGCCCATCATCAAGGTTGCCGGCTTCAGCTTGCGCCCGCCGATTTCGTCAATCGGCGCCTTGGGCATCCGCCGAGTAACCGGCACAGCCGCCGATGGATCATTCTGCTTCGCCATTATCTTCGTCCTTCACCCTTGATGAGTCTGGATAAACCATGCCTGAAAAGCTAACTGGTTACAACTGATACCATCCAGATGCAGCCGATTATGATCGGGATTCCGGCAAGATCGAGCAACAGCCCCGATTTCAGCATTTTCGGAAGATCGATATGACCCGTTGACCAGGCTATCGCATTGGGTCCGGTACCGGATGGCAGCATGAAGCCCCAACTCGCCGCCATCGCCGCTGGCACCGCAAGCAGCACCGGATCGACGCCGGTGGCGAGGATCAGGCTGGCAACCACCGGCATGATGCCGCTTGCCGTGGCAACATTGGAAGCAAATTCCGTCACCAGAACAACCAATGCTACCAGCGCGATAGCGATGACGATCACCGGCACCGACTTGAGCGGCTCCAGCGCACCGCCCAGCCAGTCCGCGAGCCCGGATTCGATAATTCCTGCAGCCAACGCCAGCCCCCCGCCAAACATCATGATCACGCCCCAGGGCGCACGATCGGCTTCCTCCCAGCTGAGCAGGCGTCGGCCGGTGCCATCGGGCAGCATGAATAACAACAGACCACCGACAATTGCGATGCTCCCGTCGTGCAGCGCACCGTCAGGGAACAGCGTCTTTATTTCCGGCAGGAACAACCACCCCAGCATCACGATCGCCACGACCGGGAGCAGACGTTTTTCCGGAACGCTCCACGGCCCCGGAGAACCGATCGCCATCTTCGCTTTGACCCCGTCAAAACTGTTCCGCCCAACCTTCTGAACGACGATCAGAATGATAGCGAGAACGGGAATTCCGACGATCACGATCGGCAACCCGAATTTCAGCCAGCCCAGAAAATCGAGCTGCATGCCCAGCGTCTTGTTGACCAGACCCGCCGCAATAGCATTGGTCGGACTACCGACCAAAGTGCCGAGACCGCCAATTGACGCTGCGAAAGCGACACCCATGATCAGGGCGCCGGCAAAGCCTTCGGTTTCCTTGTCCCTGATACCGCCGGCGACCAGCACAGCCAACGCAATCGGGATCATGATCAGCGTCGACGAGGTGTTGGAAATCAGCATGCTGAGCAAGGCGGTTGCGATCATGAAGGCGAACAAGATGCCCCAGGCGCTTTTTCCCGACAGGCCGATGATCGCCAGCGCCAGCCGCCGGTGCAAGCCGACCCGCTCGATCGCCAGCGCCAGAAAAGCGCCCCCGAGAATGAGAAACAGGATTGGCGAATAATATTGGCTCGCCGTTTCTCCCGCAGTCATTACGTCCATCGTCGGCAGCGCCAGAAACGGCAGCAACGCGGTAGCCGTAAGCGGCACAGCCTGGGTCATCCACCAGATTGCCATCAAGATGGTTAGCGCCGCGACATGCCAGGCCTGCGGTACCATCGCCTGCGGCGCTGGCACGAGCAGCATGATGATGAAGATACTCAAACCGGCGAACAGGCCAAGACGATCAGCTTTCATCGCGCGCGCCTTTCAAGCCGATCAGCGAAATCTGCCGTCCATAGCCCGCTTCGCCGCGATGGCAGGAGCGGCGGTAGCTGAAATAGCAGTCCTCATTGGCGTAGGTATCCAGCCCGAGCTTTTCGATCTGGCTCACCCCCGCCGCTTGCAGCCGGGCCGCGACATAATCCTCGATATCAAATTGGAAATGCTCCGGCTTGCCCGCCGCAAAAAAGCGTTGATTGTCCGTATCGGCGTCCACAAAGCGCTCGCGAAAAGCCGCATCAACCTCATAGCTGGCCTGAGCGATGCAGGGGCCGATGGCGCAGTTAATCCGGCCGCGATCGGCCCCGATTGTTTCCATTGCCGCGAGAACATTGTCAGTCACGCCAGCAAGCGCACCCTTCCAGCCAGCATGGGCCGCGCCAATCACCCCCGCTTGCGGATCGTGAAACAGCACCGGCACGCAATCTGCGGTGAGGATACCAAGCAGCAGGTTCGGCTGGTCGGTCACCATCGCGTCGGCTTGCGGGCGCTGGTCGAGCGCTATCGGTCCGGTCACGGTTACAACATCGGCGCTGTGCACCTGATGCACCGTCACCAATTCTGCGCCCGGCATCAGGCCGTCGACCGCCCGGCGGCGGTTTTCCATGATGATCTCGCGATCATCATCGCTGCCCAGACCAATGTTCAGCCCGGCGTAAATACCTTCCGAAGCGCCCCCTGCCCGGCCGAGAAAGCCATGTATTGTGCCATCAAGCAAAGGGGACGTGGTGATATCAAGCAAGGCTTTTGTGGACCTGTTCGGCAACATCTTTCGACAAGTCGGACTGTCCGGCAATTTTTTCCAGCGCCAGACGCATCAGTTCCGAGCGCCCCCGTTCGTAGCGCCGCCAGCGCCCCAGCGGCGGGATGAAACGCGCCGCAGTTTGCGGATTCTGCTTGTCCAGCGCGATCACCATGTCGGCGATCAAGCTGTAACCTTTGCCCGACGGATCATGGAAGCGGACCTGATTGCCGGTGAATGCGCCGTAGAGCGCACGTACACGATTGGGGTTGGACAGAGTGAAATCGGGATGGCGCGACAGGCTGTCGACCCGTTTCAACGTGTCGCCACGCTGCGACATTGATTGCAGGCTGAACCATTTATCGAGAACCAGCGGGTTCCCCTTGAATCTCTTGTAGAAATTATCGAATGCTGCGCTGCGCTCTTCGCAATCCAGATGGGACAATACAGCGAGTGCGCCCTGCATGGCGGTCATATTGTCCGCATCGCGATACTGGTCAAAGGCGATTTCCGCCGCATCTTCGGTGAACGAAGCGGCGAGATAGCCCAATGTAACGTTCCGCAATTTGCGCTTCGCCCGCGCTTCGGTATCAAGCGAAAATTCACCCGGCCAGCAGGATTTGTACAGCTTGCGGAACTGCCGTTCGAACTGCACCGCGATTTTCCCGCGCAATTTTTCGCGTTCCTCGTGGATCGCCTGCGGATCGACCTCGACCATCTGGTCCCCGAGAAAGCCTTCGCTCGGGAGCAGGATCAGTTCGGCGAGAAAAGCAGGATCAATCGACGTGTCGGCGAGAATTTTCGCCACCGCCTGCAAGATGATATCGCGGTCGACCGGGGTGCCGGAAACCTTGGCCGTCAAATAGCCGGTCATCAGGCGCTGCATCGCCTCGAACCGGGAGAATGGATCGTCGTCATGGGCCGAAAGAAACGCGAGCTCTTCGGCTGTCTGATTGCTCTCGAGAATGATCGGCGCTGAAAAACCGCGGTTGATCGACAGAATCGGATGGTCCTTGTGCCCGTCGAGAACGAAGCTTTGTTCTGCCTTGTCGAGCAGCAGCAACTGCTCGCCCTGATGGGCACCCGTTTCCGGATCGAGCAGCGCCGTTCTAAGCGGAATGACGAGATCCGAGGCCTTCGGCATTTCACCATTTTGAGCAATTTTTTGGGTCAGGTGGAGCGTCGCAGTCCCGGTTTGCGGATTGTGAGCCAGTTTCGCGGTCACCCTGGGCGTGCCCGGCGTTTCATACCATTTACGGAACTGTTTGAGATCAATGTCACCACCATCTTCCATCGCGGTGACAAAATCCTCGCAGGTCGCGGCCTCGCCATCGTGCCGGTCGAAATACAGATCGGTGCCCTTTCGGAAGCGGTCCGGCCCCATCAGCGTGGTCATCATCCGGATGACTTCGGCGCCCTTGTTATAGACGGTGGCGGTATAGAAATTGGAGATTTCCTGATAGCTTTCCGGACGGATCGGGTGGGCCAGCGGACCGGCATCTTCGGGAAATTGTACCGCCCGCAATATCCGAACATCCTCAATCCGCTTCAGCGCCGCCGAGCCCATGTCGGCGGAGAAGCTCTGATCGCGATAGACGGTAAAACCCTCTTTCAGACTAAGCTGAAACCAGTCGCGGCAAGTGACCCTGTTGCCAGACCAATTGTGAAAATATTCGTGCGCGACCACGCCTTCGATTCCGTCAAAATCGGCGTCGGTGGCGACCTCGGGATCAGCGAGAATATAGCGCGAGTTGAAGATGTTCAGCCCCTTATTCTCCATCGCGCCCATGTTGAAATCGTTAACAGCAACGATGTTGAACAGGCCAAGATCATATTCACGGCCATAGGTTTCTTCATCCCATAGCATCGAATCTTTCAACGCCTGCATGGCATGACCGGTGCGATCAAGATCACCGTCGCGGACCCATATATTGAGCTCGACCGGCTTACCCGACCGGGTGGTGAAACTGTCATTATTCGCCACCAGATCACCGGCTACCAACGCGAACAAATAGCTCGGTTTCGGCCAGGGATCATTCCACTGCACCCAGTGACGGCCATTCTCGCCATCGCCCTGATCGACCTTGTCGCCATTGCAAAGGAGCACCGGGAATTTCGCCTTGTCCGCCTCCATCCGCACCTGATAGCGGCTGAGCACATCCGGCCGGTCGGGAGCAAAGGTGATCCGGCGAAAACCTTCCGCCTCGCATTGCGTGCACAGCATGTTGTTGGAAGCATAAAGGCCCATCAACTGCGTGTTGGTCGACGGATCAAGTTCGACCTCGATCTCCACCATATGCGCCGCGCCGGTCAACGGCACGACCAGATCACCCTCGACCAATTTCCAGCCGGTGAAGGCCGCGCCGTCTACCTTGACCGCAGTCGGGGTGATATCATCGCCCTGAAGCACCAGCGGTTCGTCCGGGCCGGCGCTTTGCGACCGCCGGACATCCAGTTTCGAGCGCACCAACACCCGTTCCAGATCAAGATCGAAATCGAGAACCACTTCCGGAACGAACCAGGCGGGCGGGCGATAATCTTCACGGCGGATCGTTGCCGGGTCTCTGGGGGCCGGCGCGGCATCGGCCATTTCGTCATTGGTGGTTTTCTGAACATCAAGCATGGCCCTTGCCATAAGAGCCATTTGCACCCCGCGCAATTGCGTTTATGGCTTGGACTGAAGCGCAATAGGGAGAGTGGCATGGTTAGAATATTGATGATCCTGATCACCGGGATGCTGTTCACCGGCTTGTCAGTGGAAACCGTTTTCGCCCAAGCCTCTGCTCCGGCCTTTGGTGTCGAACAAGCGAGCCGCGCCTATATCGACACGTTGCAGGGCGCCGAACTGGAGAAATCCAACCAATATTTCGAAGGCGGCTATTGGCTGATCCTGTGGGGCGCGCTGATCGGCATATTGATAGATTTCCTGATCCTCCAGTCGCGCCTGTCCGCCCGCTTTCGCGACTGGGCAGAACGGGTAACCCGCCGCAAATGGCTGCAGCCCGCTCTTTATACGCTTCCCTATGTCATTGCCGGCTTCCTGCTCACCCTGCCATGGTCGATTTACACCGGCTTTTTCCGGGAACAACAATATGGATTGATGAATCAGGGCTTTGGCGCATGGTTTGGCGAGCAGATGATCGGCCTGGCCATTTCACTGATCATATTTCCACTGCTCATCATGGCAATTTTTGCGGTCATCCGGCGTGCACCCAAAATCTGGTGGCTATGGGGAACGGGCGTGATTGCAATCTTCCTGTTCATTGGTCTGCTACTCGGCCCGATATTCATTTCCCCACTGTTCAACGACTATCAGGAAATGGCCGAAGGGCCGATGCGCGACCGGATTGTCGCGATGGCGGCGGAATATGATATTCCCGCTGACAATATCTATGTTTTCGACCAGTCCACCCAGCATAAACGAATATCGGCCAATGTTTCCGGCATTGGACCGACGATCCGGATTTCTCTGAACGACAATCTGCTCGAGCGCACAGCGCCCGAGGAAGTCGCCGCAGTCATGGGCCACGAACTGGGTCACTATGTGCTCGGTCATACCTGGCGCACTGTATTGATACTGGCGTTGATCATGGCCGTCGGACTGTTCATCACCGCTCGCCTCGCCCCGCAGCTTATTGAACGCCATGGCACGAGATGGGGCGTGCGGAGCGTTTCGGATCCGGCTGCCATTCCTGTGCTCAGTCTCATTTTGACGGCCTATTTCTTCGCCGCGACACCGGCGATCAATAGCCTGATCCGGATCAACGAGAGTGAAGCCGACCGGTTCGGCCTCGAGACAGCGAGAGAACCGGATGGCTTTGCCAAAGTGTCGATGCGCCTGTCAGAATATCGCAAGATCGAACCGGGCCCGGTGGAAGAAATGCTGTTCTTCGACCATCCTTCGGGTGCGACCCGGGTGCGCATGGCGATGCAATGGAAGGCCGACCATGTGGAAAATCCCGGGATGGTCAAGCCGGGCAAGCTGGAGCAGGAATAGCCAGCGATGCCGCGCATATTGATCTTTGGAATGGGCTATACGGCCTCGCGGCTGGCGGACCGGCTGCGGGCGGAAGGCTATGAGGTGATTGGCACCCGGCGGGAAGCGCGGGATGGCGCGCTGGCTTTCGATGATGCGCCATCCGTTCTGGCGGCGCTGGAATCGGCGACCCATGTCTTGTCCTCTGTTCCACCAGCGAACGACGACAGCGAACCGGTGCTCGAACATTATGGGAAAGCGATCGGGTCTGCTTCATTGCGATGGAGCGGCTATCTCTCCTCCACCGGCGTCTATGGCGATGTCGACGGTGCCTGGGTCGACGAGAGCGCGCCAATTGGTTCGGGTCGCCGCAAGGCCCGCAGTGACGCCGATCAAAGATGGCAGGTCCTGCGCGATGATATGCACATCTTCCGCTTGCCCGGCATCTACGGTCCGGGTCGCAGCCCGCTTGACCGGCTCCGTGAAGGCAAAGCCAAACGCGTCGATATGCCCGGACAAATATTCAGCCGCATCCATGTCGACGACATTGTTGCAGCCTTAATCGCTTCGTTCGACAGCCCCTCCGGGGTGTATAATATTGCCGATGACCGGCCCGCACCGCAACAGGAGGTCATCGCTCATGCCGCGCGATTATTGGGCGTGGATGTCCCGCCGTTACTGTCACTGGAGGACGCCAATCTGTCGCAGGCCGCGCTGGGTTTCTATGAAGAAAACCGCCGCATAGCCAATGGCAGAGCGAAACGGTTGCTGAATTGGGAACCCCAATATCCGGATTACAAGACCGGTCTGCAATCCTTGCTGGATTGATATTCAGGCAGGAATGCGGGGTAGCTTCGGCTTGCGTGCCCGCAGCGCCACCAACAGTCCTGTCATTGCCAAAACCGCCCCTCCGGCGGACAGCCAGGTCCAGACATAGCCTTCAAATATCGTCGACAGGATCATCGCCACCACCGGCACCAGCACGCTGGAATAAGCGGCCCTGCCCGGCCCAACTTCGCGGATCATCGAGAAATAGAGCGGGAAGGTGACAACCGACCCGATAACGCCGAGATAGACGATCCCGGCCCAGTAGGCCGTGCGCAATTCGTAAGCAGGCGGCCCGACGGTGCCCCACGAGACCGCGACGTTGATCAGCGCCCCGAAGAACATCGCCCAGGCGAGAAGGGTGATGATTGGATAGGATTTCAGCCGTTCGCCTGCCTGCATCACATTGGCGATCGACGCGGACATAATCCCGCCAAAGGCCAGCATCGCGCCCAGCAATACCTGTTCAAGGCTAGCCGGAGACGCACGATATTCGTGCCAGAACAGCAGGGCAATGCCGACCGCGGCAATCGCCGATCCGCCGAGAAAGGGAGCGCTGATCCTGTGTCCCAGAAAAATCCGACCAAGCAGCGCATTGGGAACCATCAGCAGCGCGAATAATACCGCGACCAGCCCGGAAGTGATGAACAGCTCCGCATTATAGACAAAATTGAAATTGAAGGAGAATTGGAAAAGCCCGAGGATGAGCGCAAAAATATAGCCGGTCCGGTCGAGCCGGAACGGCAAGCGCTTGAACGCCGCCAGCCCGAACATCGCAGCGGCGGCGATCAGGAAGCGGTAGCTGACCGACCAGCTGGGCGGCACTTCGGAAATCTGGTCCTTGATCACCAGCCATGTCGAGCCCCAGATCAAAGAGACCAGGAGAAACGGGATCAGGATGCGCGGGGTCAGGAGGCTGACTTCAGCACTCTCGTCGGCGCTCATAAGGCGTCAATCGCCTCGGCAAGGGGACGGATATCATCAGCGCTCTGGTTCCAGCTGGTGACCAGCCGCGCCTGACCTTTGCCCCAGTCGTAAAAATCAAACCCCAGGCCGCGCAAATGCGCCGCTTCGTCGGCTGCCAATTTGATAAAAACCTCGTTCGCCTCGACGGGATAGAGGAGCCGTTCCTTGGCAGCATCGGCAATGATCTGGGCACCGGCATTGGCCGCCCGTGCATTGTCGAGCCACAGGTCATCCTGTAGCATCGCCAATATCTGCGCCGCCAGAAAGCGGCCCTTGGATTGCAAATGTCCGGCGCGCTTGCGGCGATAACGGGTATCGGCGGCCAAAGCCTTGTCGAAAAATATCAACGCCTCTGCACTCATTCCGCCATTTTTGACAAAGCCAAAGCTCAGCGCATCGACGCCCGCCTTCCAGGTCAGATCGGCGGGTGAACAGCCGAGGGATGCAACCGCATTGGCAAAACGTGCGCCGTCCATATGCAGGCCAAGCCCCCGTGCGCGGCAAATTTCCGCCAGCCCGGCGACTTCATCGGGACGATAGACCAGACCATATTCGCTGGCATTGGTAATCGAAACGGCAGCGGGCTGAACCTGATGGACATCATCGCGGATCGCTGCGCAATGGGCGTCCACGCTTTCAGGAGACAGTTTTGCGCCCTCCCCGCCGAGCAGCATCAGCTTCGCTCCGCCAGTGAAAAAGCCCGGGGCGCCGGCCTCGTCCTGCTCGATATGCGCTTCCTTGTGACAGATCACGCCCTGATGCGGCTGGCACATCGCGGCGAGAGCAAGCGAATTGGCGGCCGTTCCGGTCGCCACCCACAAGGCCTCGACCTCGGTTTCGAACAGATCGGAAAAGGCCGTGTTCAGCGACGCGCTCAGATGGTCGCCATCATAGGCAGTGTCCTGGCCATTCGCTGCGGTCAGCGATTCCAGCAGATTGGGGTGCACCGACGCAGCATTGTCAGAGAAAAATCGCATGCGCTGCGCATGGATCAGAGCTTCTGGCGCGTCAAGATGTGATGGTGGACAAGATAGGATTATGCTGCAAAATTCGGAAAACATCGGTTTTTGGGGCTTGGCACTGGATCATTTTGCAACAAAGAGCCGCCGGAAGAAGACTGAAGCCAAAAATTGCAGAGCAATAAAATGGACTTATTTTATCCTAGCCAGACCAGCTTTATCTTAGCCAGGCTGGGCACTCCCAGGAACGGGCAAACTATCGGGCGAAAGCTTGCGCGCGCCCCGCTCCACCTGCATTCGGTGAGATCCGCGAACCTCTACCGTGCGGGCAATACGTGAGGGAATGAACAGCCATTCATTGGAAATACGGTCAGCCTGCACATCCAGCACCATATAACCCCTCTGGCTGGTATCGCACCAGGCCAAATCAGGACTGGCGCCGACAAGCGCCTGCGCGATGGCAAGCGGATCGCCAAAGAAACGCTTGTCCATGCCAAGCGAAGACACTCCTTGCACAGCAAATTCCACGCCCACCCGCTCACCGTCATGTTCGAGGTTGAACGCCCACGCATTGTGACTGTCGCCGCTAAGCACAACAAGATCAGCATTCGCTTTGCGCGAGGCTTCCAACAATCGCCGCCTTGCCGCAGGATAGCCTTCCCATCGGTCCATATGTTGAGGAACATCGATCGCCGAAAGGCGCGCAGCCATCCGCAGTTTCTCGATTTGCTTGATGTTGGCCTGAGCGCCAGGAGCAAATAAAGCCGAAAAATCTTCGGGCGTCCGGGTCCGCCCCATGATGACCTGTTGCGCCAAAATTTGCCATTTACGGCCCGATGCTGTGGATGCGGCGAGCCCTTCTGCCAGCCACCGCTCTTGTTCAGCTCCCATCATTGTGCGTGCCGGATCATTGAGAGGCCCATCTCTGAAGGCTAGGGCCGCAGCGGTGACGTCCTGTTCGCGACCTTTGATACTCTCACGCAAATCAAGCTGTTGCGAACGCGCGATCAGACGGGTTTCCAATCGAAACAGCGTGGCAAGATCGCCAATCTGATATTGCGTATATGGCGCACTGCGCATGGGCAGCCATTCGTGAAAAGCCTGCATTCCAGCGGCCATTCTGGTCTTCCATCGGCCTTCCTTGTCCGGATCATGATTAGCCGCTCCGTTCTTCCAACTATTGTTAACGGTTTCATGATCGTCCCACATGACGATAATCGGGAAGCGGCGGTGCAATTCCTGCAAAGCCGGGTCGGCCCGATAGCTGGCATGGCGTCTCCGGTAGTCGGAAAGGCTTACCACCTCATGGACCGGCTCAATCCCCCGCAACTCGGCCATCCCATCCACAGCATCAGAGCGATCCAGCTTGGATTCGTAAATATAATCACCAAGGTGCACCAGCAGGTCGAGATCATCGCGGGCTGCAGCATGGGCATAAGCATTGAACCAGCCCGATGTGGCGTTGGCACAGGAGAAGACGCCAATCCGGAACCGGTCCAGCGCGCCTTCGGGCAGAGTGCGCGTACGGCCGATTGGCGAGACGTCACCAGTATCGGCTCGGAACCGGTAATAATACCATTTTCCCGGCTTCAGATTTTCCGGTCTGCTATGGACACAGAAATCTTTCTCGGGGCCTGCCAAGACTGCCGCGCGTGAGACAATCTGCTCGAATCGCTCATCCTCGGCGATTTCGACCTGCAACCAGGCGGACTCGGCATCGGGCGAAACATATCTGGTCCACAATGTAACACTATGCTGTCCGGGGTCACCGCTCGCGACTGAATGAGTGAAAGCGGAACGCGCGCCGGCCTCGAGCGAACTCGCCATGAACAGGGTCGAACCAACCGCCGATGCTCGCAAGAGCGAGCGGCGCGAAAGGGAAGGAAAAGCCGAATATGACAGAGGAAAAATAGATGTGCTCATGTCCGGCGGCTATCAACGAGGCATGACATATTGATTACATCGACCCCGCGGTTTTCCGAAGGTCGCACGACTTTCACAATTGTTACGCTATCCGGTAAATAAGCCGTCACGATCGGTAGCTAACCGACGTCCCGAGAATGTTTCACACAAAACTTGGGGATTATAATGGGTTATCAAATTTCTATCCGAAGAGGCCATCATATGCGCTTGATCCGCGCTGCATTTCTGGCTTCTGTCGTCATCCCCGGTACAGCGATGGCCGGCGACCTCACCGGCACCATCAGCAGCGCATCACTGGACCGCCCGGCTCGCGGAGCTACTGTCGTGGTCGAAGAGACCGGTCAATCCGTCAGCACGGATCAAAACGGTCGCTATGCCATGTTAGGACTTGATGCAGGCACCTATACCCTGCGTATCCTCCAGCCTGGCTATGAGGAACAACGCATAACGGTGACGGTCCCTGAACAAGGCTCCGTGACTGCCAACGCGAGCATCCAACTCGCGAACGAAGCCGCCGGCGATGCCATCATCGTGACTGGTGCGCGCACGTCGCGCCTGTTGGCGATAGAGCGCAAGCGGGCATTGCCTGTCATCGCGGATATTGTATCTTCCGATGGTATCGGCAAGCTGCCTGACTATAACACCGCCGAAGCCCTGCAAAGGCTGCCCGGCATCTCGGTCGAAATTGATCAGGGCGAGCCGCGTTATGTGGTCATCCGGGGCGTCGATCCAAATCTGAATCAAGTGACCATCGATGGCAATATTGTTGGCATTCCGGAGGCCGAAGGACGGCGCGTTGCCCTCGACACGATCCCCTCCGATTTGGTGGCGGCGATTGAAGTGGTGAAGACTGTCACCCCTGATTATGACGCCAATGCCATCGGAGGATCGATCAATATCGTCACCCCGACAGCGTTCGACCAGAACAAGCCATTCACGTATCTTTCCGGTCGCGGCATTTATAATAGCGCTTCTGACAAATTCGGATTTGCGGCCAGTGCAATGCACGGCCAAGTCGTCGGCCCCAATAACGATTTCGGAATTGTCGCCGGAGTCAGCTATTCCAAGCGGTTCATTGATAGCCAACTAGTCGATCCACTGGGCTGGGAAGAAGTTGCGGAGGGTTTTTTTGCTCCTACGACAATGCGCTATTTCGATTACTCGATCGTGCGGGAACGTATCGGCGTCATCCTGAACCTCGATTGGCGACCAAGCGATGCGGCCCACCTGTATGTTCGTAATATCTACAATGAGTTTACCGATGTAGAAGGGCGCGATCAGTTCGACTATGACATGGCGCGCGGTGACGTAGCATTCCCGGCACCGAACCAGGTTACCTATTCATCTGGCCGGGCATCGCGCGAGTTTCGTCAGAATGAACAAACTCAAAAGCTTTACAATATCTCGCCAGGTGCCGAATTCAGCTTCGGCAATATAGATCTTGCGCTAAATTATACCTATGCCCACGCTCAGGAGCACACGCCGGTACGCGACGATATCGAATATCGCTCGGGCAGCGTGGCAGTTTCGACAATTCTCGTTGAAGGAGAGTTACCCACGTTCGTTGATATCGATGAACGTCTGTTCGATCCGGCATCCTTCCCGCTGCGCCGCATTCGCCTTCGCCGCGAGACAATTGACGAGGATCTCCACGCAATCAAAGCCGACTTGACTGTGAACTTTGCGGATGTGAGCGACAGCTTTGTAAAATTTGGTGTGAAATATATCGACCGGACCAAGGACCGCGACAATTATCAGGAACTATGGACGCCGACTGTCGGCGTAACCTTTGCCGACACCGGGATGGCCCTGCCCGAAATTGCCAATTTCTATGATGGTGATTACCGCTTTGGGCCAGCCATGGATTACACCGGCACCTTGGACTATTTTTTCCAACAAAATCCGGGCTCACTAGTCCTGAACGAGGAAGCGACAGGCTTTAACGATAAAGCTTCAGATTATAGCATCAACGAGAAAATCTATGCTGGTTATCTGATGGCAAGTCTGGAACTGGGCGATCTCACCGCAATTGGCGGCGCGCGGATTGAGCGGACCGAGGGCACCTATGATGCATTTGCTATCCGCGACACCGATGGGGATGGCTCAATCACCGTTTCCGATATCACTCCCTTAAGCTTTGATCAAAACTATACCCATGTGCTGCCTAGCCTGTCGCTAAACTATCGCCCGATGCCGAATGTGGCGATTCGGGCAGCATGGACCAATACTATCGGTCGTCCCAATTATAGCGATGTCGTGCCAACATTCGAAGAAGAGGATGGCGAAGGCGAGGCAGGCAATCCCGGGCTGGAACCCTATACGTCGATGGGACTGGATTTTTCGGCAGAATATTATCCGGACGCCGAAAGCATTTTCTCGCTCGCCTTATTCTACAAACATATCAAAAATCCAGTTTACACGCAGCGTCTGGTTGACACCAGCTTTGCGGGCATTGACCTGCTTGGTCTGTCACAGCCGCAAAACGCAACTGATGGCGAACTATTGGGGATCGAGGCCAATGCTGTGCGGCGGCTGACGTTCCTGCCGGCACCGTTTGATGGGCTCGGCATCTCCGCCAATGTTACCTTTGTCGACAGCAATGTGAACGTTCCGGGTCGGACGGACGATTTGCCTTTTTTCCGCCAGTCCAAATGGATCGGCGGCGGAGCCCTGTTCTATGAAAAGGGACCGATTGAGGCGCGAGTGGCGCTGAACTACCGCGATTCCTACCTCACTTCGGTCGGCGGTTCGAGCGCCACTGATCGCTATGCTGCGGGGCGGACCGTATTGGATGCACGCCTGTCTTATCGTGTCATGAAGGGTGTGGAATTTTTTGGCTCCGTGTCCAATATCACCGAGGAGCCGCTGATCGGCTATCAGGCAGTGCGCAATCAGATCACGGCGCGCGAAGCTTATGGTGTTAACGTTGATTTCGGGTTCAGCGCCAGTTTCTGACCCGGCATGATTGCATATCCGGCTTATGGCGGGCGGTTAGCAAGCCGCTCGCCATTTGCCGGCTTTCCGATTCAATTTTTTAATATGAAGGATCATATTGTGATCAAAGCCACGCTATCATGGGCCATATTCACATTGCTGGCCGGATGTGCGCAAGCAGCGGCCCAAGTAACTGGCGGGCCAGCCTTGCGTCAGCATGGCAGCGATAGCGTTCAGGCTCCGATCATGCTCAACGCAAAAACCCTGACTGAATATAGCGCCGCTGAAGCCGATCAAGGTGCAGCAGCGGATGGGCAATATTTCTATGCCATTGATAACAGCACTATCGGCAAATATCGGCTGTCCGATGGATCGCCTGTTGCGCAGTGGAGCGATCTACCTTCACCCAGCATAGAGCATCTCAACAGCTGCTATATTGATGCAGAGTTGCTCTGGTGTGCAAATTCCAATTATCCAGCTGCGCCCATGGGCTCGTCTATCGAAATTTTCGATACGAAAACCATGAAGCACCGCGCCACGCACAGCCTGGGTATGATGGAGGAAGGCTCGCTCACCTGGTTTGCGGCCACGGATGAAGGCTATTTGGCAGCCTTTGCCCATTATGACCGGCGCGGGGTTCCTTATAAGGACCATCGCTTTTCCAGCATCGTAACCTTTGACAAACAATGGCGGCGCACAGGCGGCTGGATGTTCCCGCAAGCCATAGCTGATCTCATGGCTCCCTATGCGGCATCTGGCGGTGCAATCGGCCCTGACGGCAGGCTATATGTGTCAGGCCACGACCGGCCCGAAATATATGTTCTGGAAGCACCCCGCAGTGGGCCATATCTGATCCATGTCGCCACGATCACACTTGAGATCGAGGGGCAGGCCTTTGCCTTTGCCCCGGGCGATAGTCAGGTAATTTATGCCGTCGATCGCAAGCTTGGTCTCGTAAAAGCAATAGAATTGCCTAAAATTCCATAAGGCTCCGGATTAATATGCGCGGAGCCATGGTCCGGGCATCCTGTGTCCGTAGCTTGGCAAGCGGCGTCAATCATTCGGGCCAGTCGTTGATTGTTCCTTCTCTCTTCAGCCAATAATCCGGCCAGTTTTTCGCTCTGTACAAAATTGGGCCGGTGAGAGCTTGTGCCGTCTGAAAACAAGCCTGCTTCGAAGGCCTGCCTCTCTGCTTTTGAAACAAATTAGCCCGGGCATAGACGGAAGCCAGAATCAAAAGGGCAAGATTGCAACCGGTTGTAAGGAGTAATGGTGGACAGGATAGGATTCGAACCTATGTACGCTTACGCGGGCAGATTTACAGTCTGCTGCCTTTAACCACTCGGCCACCTGTCCCCATGGGCATGATGCTGCCCGGGCTTGCCATTTTCCGGCAAGAGCGGCTCAATGACGAAGGGAATACAAACTGTCAATGCCTGCCCATGCAAATTCGCAGAAAAAAAGGGCTGCTCGCAAGATGCTTAGCGGCTAGGGTGTAAAAATGGCACGCAAGAACAGATCAATCAAGAAAACTGGTGGTGGACTCAAATTCTGGGGGCGGCACGCGATAGAAGCCGCGCTCAACAATCCGCGCCGGGTAATTAAGAAAATTTCGGGCACGCGCGAAGCATTGGCTTCGCTTGATATTCCGAAGGAAATACCGGTTGTGATCAGCGATGTTGCCGATCTTGGCCGGGTCATTCCGCGCGACGCTCCGCATCAGGGAATGGTCGCCGATGTGGATCCCCTGCCCGATCTCTGGCTTGGCGATATCCTCGACGAACAGAGCAACCGGCCACTGCTGCTGCTCGATCAGGTTACCGATCCGCATAATGTTGGCGCGATATTGCGCTCCGCCGCAGCCTTTGATGCCGCAGCGATCATCACCCAGGATCGCCATGCCCCGCCCGAATCGGGGGTGCTGGCAAAATCTGCCTCCGGTGCCCTCGAAATCGTCCCCTGGGTGCGGGTAGTCAATTTGTCGCGCGCGCTGGAGGAAATTGCCGAAGCCGGCTATTGGCGGATCGGACTGGACGGCGATGCCAGCGATGATCTGGAAAGCGCCATGGGAAGCAGCAAGCTTGCGCTGGTCATGGGCGCCGAAGGCGAGGGACTGCGGCAAAATGTAGCGGCCCATTGCGATGCGCTGGCGCGATTGCCGATGAGCAGCAAGATGGAAAGTCTGAATGTTTCCAATGCTGCGGCCATCTCATTATATGCGGAATATACCAGAAAACGGGGAGAATAGCGGTGGGAAAATATTATAAATGGGCCTTCGCCCTGATCGCGCCGCTGTTGCTGGCGGGCTGCCTGCTCGTTCCTGGCAAGTTTGAATCGCAATTGCTGCTGATGAACGACGGGACCTACAGCTTTACCTATAATGGCCAGATGCAGCTGGCTGACGAGGATGACAGCGCAATGTCTTCTCCCGATTCAATGACGGACGATGATTCTTCCAAAAGCCGGACGAAGGACGATGAACAGAAAAACGCCGCTATGCGCTCCGTTTTCGGCGGCATGGTGCCGGGCGATGATGAAGGCCTGACGAAATTCGCTGCGCAGCTCGCCAAATATGACGGCTGGAACAAGGTTGAATATATGGGCAATAATCTGTTCGAGGTCGAATATGCGGTCAGCGGGAATTTCGACCAGATGTTTGCCTTTCCCACACTGCCTGGCGCGACGATGCAATTTCCCTTTGTCCAGATCATCCGTCGCAACGGCGGAGAAATCGAAATATTGACGCCCGCGATGGCTGGACCGGGCGGATTGGCCGGCGCCATGGGCCCGATGCCGATCGGGGACAGCGGCGAGACAATGGAACCGATTGACGGGAATTTCACCATCGAAACCGATGGCGAGGTTCTGAGCAACAATAGCGTGGATGGCTATAGCATCAGTGGTGCAATGAAAAATCTATACTGGAAGGTTGACGAAGCCAGCAGTGCTGGCCGCAGCCCACGCGCGATCATCAAGCTGAACCGATAGGAATCCGGCACAAAAAAAGGGAGCGCCGCGCGGCGCTCCCTTTTTTGTAACCTGTCAGAAAAAATCAGTCTTCTTCGGCGATCCGGACTTTCAATCCCTCAAGATCATCGGACAATTCGATCTGGCAGCTGAGGCGCGAAAACTCGTCGCGATGGTCGCTGCTTTCGAGCAGATCATCTTCGTCTTCGCTCATTGGCGGCAATTTGGCTTTCCAGTCGGCATCAATATGGACATGGCAGGTGGCGCAGGAACAGCAGCCACCGCAGAGCGCCAGCAATTCATCAAAGCCATTGTCGCGAATCGCTTCCATGACGCTGATTCCGCTATCGACGGAAACCGCTTTTTCTTCACCATCGCGGCCGGTTACGTGAATTGTTGGCATAGTTACCCCTTGGACTGACTGTTAATTAAGATTGCCGCACGCTATGTCTGGACCGTCAAAAAGAATCAAGGGCCGAAACGGGGACGATCATTCGATGGGCCTATCAAAAGAAATGATAAAAACCGGACTGAACAATGTCAGCGCAATCGAACCGCGGCTGGCGGCGGCTATTGCACAATCCGGTTATCCTGAACCGCGAATCCGCCCGCAAGGCTATGAGACATTGCTTCGCACCATTGTTGGCCAGCAGGTCAGCGTGGCATCGGCGGCAGCGGTCTGGGACAAGCTGGAAGCGCGGCTCGGCGACGGTTGCCCGGCCGAAGCCCTGATCGTCACCGAATTTGACGAACTGCGCGCCTGCGGGCTATCGCGGCAGAAACAGGGCTATGCCCGTAGTCTGGCGGAGTTGATCCTCTCCGGCGGCCTCGACCTCGCCAACCTGCCGCAGGATGATGAAGAAGCGATCGCGCTGCTGACAAAGGTCAAGGGCATCGGCCGCTGGTCAGCGGAAATCTATCTGCTGTTCGCGCAGGGTCGCCCCGATATCTGGCCAGCGGGTGATCTGGCGATTCAGGTCGGTGTTGGCAATTTTCTGGATTTGCCCGAACGTCCCTCCGAAAAGGAAGTGCGCGAGCGCGCCGAAAGCTGGTCCCCTCACCGTGGTGCGGTGGCGATTTTCACCTGGCACCATTATCATGTGATGGTGATGTAGCCACTAGAGATCGACCGGGTGGTTCCACCAGGCGGTATCGGAAAAAGTGCGCATGTCGAGTTCAAATGTCCAGGCAGAGCGATGCTGATGGGCGATATGAAAATAGGTATCGGCAATCGCGCTCGGCTCCATCAGCTCGTCCTTGCCATGGGCTTTGGCCTCGAGCAATTTTGCAAAGCGCTCCGGCCCGAGCAGCTTGCCCAGCGTATCCGGCGCGTTGACCGCGCTGTCGATCAATATATGTACGACGTGGATGTTTTTCGGCGCAAATTCGGCGTTTAAAGTCTGACACAGCATCCTGCGACCAGCCATGGCGGCGGCATGGCTGTGCTGACCATTGTTACCGCGCACAGCCGCGGTGGCCGATGTGACCAGAAATGTTCCTCCGCCCCGCTTTTCCATCAGCGGCATCAGGATTTTCGCAGCCCGGAACAGCCCATAGGTCCCCAATCGCCAGCCCATTTCGAACATTTTATGATGAGTATCCGCCAGCGGCCGGTTGCCGACCTGCGCGCCAAGATTATAGACCAGTGTCTTGATCGGGCCGACTTCGGCTTCAATCTGGGCAATCGCTTCCTCGATCGATCCGTCTTCGACGGCATTGAGCAAATGACCCGAAGCGGAGCCGCCGGACGCCGTTATTTCGGCTACCATCCGGTCAAGCCCATCCTGATCGCTGCGGCGACACAAGGCGGCGTGATAGCCACCTTCGGCAAAGCGTTTCCCGACATGACCGCCAATACCCGCGCCAGCTCCGACCACCATGCAAACATCCGTCATATAACGCACCTTTTTTTCCGCTATTCGAGAAAGGAACTGAGCTTCATGACTTCTTCCATGAAGGACCGGGGCTTCTTCCAGTTTGCGGTTTTTTGACCACAGCTATCAGCTGGCGATATTTGCTATCGTCAACCTTGACGGTAAAATGCGGATTGCTGCTGGCGATATAATCTGCAGACGGCGCCTTTACATGGTCCTTGACGGAGCCGAACGAAATGCCGGGCGACACGTTGATCGCGGTGAAGCCAAAGCGGGTATCAACCTTTTTGCCGTCCGCCAGCTCACCTTTCGCCGCATAGAAGGCATGCGGGAAATTCTGGCCGAAATCATGCGAATAGAAAGTGACGGTCACATACGCGCGCGCGGTGACCGAAGAACATGCCATGAAAAGCGCAGCGGCCAGACCGGCGATTCTCAATGAATATGCGAAACCAAATTTCACGGTCATTCCCTCGCCTTGTTGTCCAGCCAGAGTGCGGCCTGCCTTGGTGTCTTCTTGTCATCTTTGCGATCAACCATATAATTGGCTTCGCGCATAACTTCCACCGTGATTGCACCGATCAACGGATTTAGCGCTGCGACAAATTTATCTTCATTGCCACGATCCGGGTTCAGCAGCATTATCGCTTCATAGGATGGCACCGCCCCTTTGGGATCTTCGAGCACGACAAAATCATTGGCCGCAATCCGACCGTCCGATGAAAAGGCAGAGATCACGTCCACTTCGCCGCTGGCCAGGGCCGGATACATGAAAGTCGGACTAAAAGACCGAGCGTCTTTAAAGTGGATGGGATAGGCATCCTGCACCATCTGCCACTCTGGCCGTTCAAGAAATTCAACATCGGTGCCAAAATTGAAATCGCTCGACACCCGGGCAAGATCATCAAGTGTCCGGAGCGTTTTTTTTCGTGCGTCTTCGGGACGTACAGCAAAGGCATAGGTATTTTCAAATCCCAGTGCGCCCAGCATTTTAACGCCATGATTCGCATGGCTCCATTGTGCAATCATGTCGAGCATAGCCGTTTTGGGCTGGCTATCGGTGCGCTGCATCTGGTTGGTCCAGATCGTGCCCGAATAATCGACATAGACGTCTACGTCTCCCTCCGACAGCGCCTGATAAACAACCGCAGAACCGAGGCCGTCGCGGTAACGGACCGAATATCCCGCCTTTTCCAGCCGTGACCCGATCAGCCGGGCGAGAATATATTGCTCGGAAAAACCCTTGGCCCCGATCACCACGATATTATCGCGCGCGATCATCAGCGGCAACGTGGCGATGAGCAGGCCCGCTGCAATCATCCCCGATCCGGCCCAGGCCAATATCCGCCGCCGCTCGCGTATACCTCGTTCAATGAGACCGAGCAGCAGGTCGACCGCAATAGCCAGAGCCGCCGAAAACAGGCAGCCGGCCAGCACCAGCGTCCAGTTCTGCGTCTGCAATCCGGCAAAGATCAGATCGCCGAGACTTGGCTGTCCGACAGTGGTCGAAAGCGTCGCGGCACCGATGGTCCAGACCGCAGCGGTGCGGATACCGGCCATGATCGTCGGTGCAGCCAGTGGCGCTTCGACAAGATATAGCTTTTGGGCGCTGGTCATACCGAGACCGTCGGCGGCTTCCGATGCCGCCGGGTCGACGCTGGACAAGCCGGTCACCGCGTTGCGCAAGATTGGCAGCAAGGCATAAAGCGTCAGCGCCAGCAGCGCGGGCAAAAATCCAAATGCTGAGATACCGCCGCCGATCAGTGCCGAGAGGCCGAGCAGCAACGGGTAGAATAGCGCGAGCAGGGCTAGTCCGGGAATGGTCTGGATGAGACTGGCAACGGTCATTGCGACCGCAGCGACCTTCGGTGAGCGGGCCGCCCATATCGCCAGCGGCAGACAGATGAACATCGCGAGGCACAGGGCGGATACGCTGATCTGCACATGGGCGGCGAGCAGCTCCGGCACTCTCGCAAGGGCCTGTTTCCACGCCTCGCTCATATCTTTTTGCTCAACGCGATCAGATGGGCCGCCTGCGCGCGCGGGATAGCCACCAGCGCCTCCGCTTCTTCGCTGACCTTGCCCGACAATAATTGCGCAGGCGTGGCATCGGCCTTGATCTGCCCGCCTTCCATCACCAGAATCCGGTCGGCAAGATAAAGCGCTTCGGCCATGTCATGGGTCACGATGATGGTGGTCAGTCCCAGCTTCTCATGCAGCGCCTTATACTGTTCGGTCAGATTGTCACGGGTCACCGGGTCGAGCGCGCCAAAGGGCTCGTCCATCAGCATCAGCCCGGGCCGTGTCGCCAGCGCGCGAGCAACGCCAATGCGTTGCTGCTGGCCACCGCTCAACTGGTCAGGCATTCGCGACGCCATTTCCTGCGGCAGTTCGACCAGATCAAGCAGTTCCGCGACCCGCTCGTCTCGGCCCTCTTTCTCGCCTGCCAGTTCGAGTCCGATGGCAATATTGCGGGCGATGGTCATATGCGGGAACAGGCCAATATTCTGAAAGACATAACCGATTTGGCGGCGCAGGATATGGGGATCGACCGATTCGACAGGGGCATTGTCGACGAGGATCGTTCCACCGGTCGGTTCAACCAGCCGGTTGATCATTTTGAGCAAGGTCGATTTTCCCGAACCAGACAGGCCGACAAGGGCCACCAGACTACCCGCAGCAATGTCCAGCGACACGGCATCCACCGCCCGGACTGCGCCATAGTGGCGACTGACATTCTGCAGATGGATGGAAGGACCGGAGACGGGCATGGGTGAGCATAGTGACGCGCTTTCGTCTGCATGTCCAACTTCACTTGACGTCCGCGGCAAAAACCGCTCGAATGAACATCAATGTTAATAACGAAACTGGAGCGGATTCATGGGCTATCAAAGTGGGCAAAAGACGATTTTCATCACGGGCGGGGCATCCGGTCTCGGTCGTGAAGTCGGTCGCTATTTCGCCGAACGGGGCTGGTTCATTGGAATCGCTGACGTCAATGAGGCGGGTATGGCCGAAACCGCAGCGCTCCTTCCGGAAGGTCAAAGTTCGATCCACAAGCTGGACGTCACAGATCGCGCTCAGTGGAAACAGGCGGTCGCCGACTTCGGCGCGATCACCGGTGACACAATGAATGTCCTGTTCAACAATGCCGGCATTGGCGAAGGCGGGCCGATCCAGGAAATGGAAGATGCGGATATTGACCTGATGATCGCCATCAACCTCACCGGCGTGATCAGCGGCACGCGCGCCTGCTTTGAAATGCTGAAAAACACGCCGGACAGCTGCGTCCTGTATACTGCATCGGCGGCCGGGATTTACGGCGTATCCGATCTCAGCGTCTATAGCGCGACCAAATTTGCCGTGCGCGGGCTTGCCGAATCGCACGACATCGAGTTTCGCAAATATGGCATCAAGTCCCGTTCGCTAATGCCCGGCTTTATCGACACCAACATCATTTCCAATGTTGTGGAAGGCACCAACCAGAGCGGCAAGGAACGCCTTCAGGAAGCGGGCGTCATGGTTAGCCCGGTTGCAATCATCGGTCCTGCGGCCTGGGGTGCTGTCCATGGCGACAAGCTTCACACACCGGTCAATAAAATGGCCAAACAGCTGGCCTTTGCCGCACGGTGGATGCCCGGACGTGTCCGCAAGCAGTCGGTCAGTCTGGCCAGCAACATTGGCGATGTCCTGGCCGGATCGGAAGAACAATAGCGCCTAGACGCACTGCTCTATTATCTGCGCCAGATCCACATCGCGCTGCGACAATCCGCCATTTTCGCCTGCGTCATGCGTGGTCAGCACGATGTCGACCCGATTATAGACATTGAACCATTCGGGATGATGGTCGGCTTTTTCCGCGTGCAAGGCGACCCGAGTCATGAACGCAAATGCCTCGGTAAAATCGGCAAATTTGAACGAGCGGCTGATCGCGTCGCGCGCCGGGTCATATTCCCAGTCCGAAAGCTTCGCGAAAGCCGCCTTGCGTTCGTCATCAGTCAATCGTGCCACCATATTTATTGCTCCTTGCTTGGCTTTCGCGCCAATTCATGTCTTAAGTCTGTGGCATGAGCGAGGGGCAGTCAACCGAAAGCAGCGATCAGCTAAAAGCCGAGGGGCTGAGTTGCGTCCGCGGCGACCGGATATTGTTCCGCAACCTCGATTTTACACTGACACCGGGCCAGGCCGGCTTGCTGACCGGACCCAATGGCGTCGGCAAATCAAGCCTGCTCCGCCTGCTGGCCGGCTTGCTCCCGCCCTCGACAGGTTCGTGCACAACACCGGAAACCCGGGCATTATGTGACGACAAGCTCGCATTGGATGACCATCTTTCCCTCGAAGACACATTGCGCTTCTGGGCAAAGCTGGATGGCAAAGGGCAAACGGATATCGATGCTGCCATGGCGCGTGCAGGACTCAAGCATCTCGCCGAGGTCCCGGTGCGCTATTTTTCGACGGGGCAAAGACAAAGGGCGCGGCTGGCACGAACCTATCTTGCAGATGCAAGATTATGGCTGCTCGACGAGCCAGCCAATGGTCTCGACGCAGATTCAGTCATGCAACTGGGGACCGCGTTACAAGGCCATCTAGACGGCGGCGGGATCATTGTCGCCACGAGCCACATACCATTACCAATCGCTTTTGATTTCACATTGAAGCTCGCGCCATTGGAAGAATTGGAAACATGTTCATGATGAAGGGCATCGCCACGATCATCTGGCGCGATGTGCGGCAAAGCTACGCCAGCGGCGGGACCTGGCTACCGGTCATATTCTATCTTTCGGCGACAACGCTGTTTCCCTTTGCCGTGGGGCCAGACCGCGACCTGCTACTGCAGACCGGCGGCGGTATTTTGTGGATCGCAGCGCTGCTCGCAACCTTGCTGCCGCTGGACCGGCTGATCCAGCCCGATCTCGACAACGGGGTTTATGACCAGCTGATCGTGCGCGGCCTGTCCGATGAATTGATCGCTGCAGTCCGGCTCGTTTCGCACTGGCTCTCCTTTGGTCCGCCCTTGCTGCTCGCAGCCTTTCTGGCGAGCGGGCTGATGGGCCTGGAGGGAGCTGCCCTCGGTACGTTGCTGGCCAGTCTGGCGATCGCCACGCCGGCCCTGGCTGGTCTCTCGGTGATGATTGCGGCGCTGACCGCTGGCCTCAAAGGAGCAGGCGCCCTGGGCGGTTTATTGATGATCCCGCTGGCCATTCCGCTTTTGATCTTCGGGGCTGGCAGCCTCTCGGCACAAGGTGGCAGCGCCTTGCTATTTCTCGCGGCAATTTCGTTGCTGCTCGTCGCGATTACCCCCTTTGCCGCCGGCGCAGCGCTAAGCGCGGTCCGGGAATAAGAAAGGCGCGCTTGCTACCTGAAAGCTTCCGCTGGAGGGAGCTTGGCCGGCTTTCGCGGCGAACTTTTACGACAAATCTTCCACACGGTTTAAAACCCCGCTAATGGGCGCGGATGACGGCAGAAAAACCAAAGCTAATCATCCGCCGGGCGGAGCTGGAAGACGCCAGAAAAATCTCGTCCTTGTCGCGCAAGATATACGGCAAGGGCGAAGGCTATACAGCCGAAGAAGTCCGCGGACAGATCAACAATTTCGCCGACGGCCAGCTGGTCGCGGAATATGAGGGGAAAATTGTCGGCCATTGCGCCACTTTCCAAATTTCTGAGAAAACCGCGCGCGCAGCGCATAGCTGGGCGGAAATCACCGGCGGCGGCTTTGCCGCGCGGCATGATCCCGAAGGTGAAATTCTTTACGGCATGGAAGTCAGCGTGGACCCGGATTATCGGCGATTACGCATCGGACTGCGCTTCTACAAAGTCCGCCGGGAACTTTGCCAGCATCTCGGACTGAAGGGCATTATCTTCGGCGGGCGCCTGCCCGGCTATGCCCGGCGCAAGCGCAAATATCCCGACCCTGCGGATTATCTGGCGGCAGTGGTAGACAAGCAATTTCGCGACCCGGTGATCAATTTTCAGCTGAATCAGGGCTTTGTTCCGATCGGAATTTTGAAAGACTATATGCCAAGCGACAAAGCGTCCGGTGGCCATGCGGTGCATATGTTCTGGGAAAACCCGCTGGCAGCCGAAGCGAAGATCGAGACACAGACACCGCATGACCGCCTGCCGCAATCGGTGCGCGTGGCGACCGTACAGTTCCAGATGCGCAAGATTGCCACGCAGTCCGAGTTTGAAGAACAGGTAGAATATTTTGTTGATGTTGCCGCAGATTATGGCGCGGATTTCGTCACCTTTCCGGAACTGTTCACGCTGCAGTTGCTGTCCCTGGAGGGCGAAAAGCTACAGCCAGCACAGGCAATTGAAAAAATTGCGGAATATACCGACCGGTTCAAGGAAGTGATGGAGAAACTGGCGGTTTCCTACCATATCAACATCATCGGTGGCTCCCACCCCACGCGCATGGAAAATGGCGACATTCGCAACATATCCTATGTGTTCCTGCGCAATGGTGCGATTTACACCCAGGACAAGCTCCACCCGACCCCGAGCGAAGTGCGCTGGTGGAATATCAAGGGCGGCTATGGCGCGGAAGCAATACCGACCGATTGCGGACCGATCGGCGTGATGATTTGCTATGATAGCGAATTCCCCGAACTGGCCAGACATCTGGTCGATCAGGGCGCGATGATCCTGTTCGTACCCTTTTGTACGGATGAACGGCGTGGCTATTTGCGGGTGCGCTATTGCTGCCAGGCGCGGGCGGTGGAGAATCAATGCTATGTCGTGATGTCGGGCGTGGTCGGGAACCTGCCCAATGTCGAGAATATGGACATACATTATGCCGAGAGCGCGATTCTGACGCCCTCGGATTTCCCGTTCGCACGGGACGGTGTGGCAGCAGATACCGCACCCAATACCGAAACCATCGCAATTGCTGATCTGTCGATGACCAGCCTGCTCACCAGCAGACAATCGGGCGCCGTGCAAAATCTGAAAGACCGCCGCTTCGACTTGTATCGGGTGCTCTGGAAGGGCTAGCCTTCAATCAGGGCTAACCGGACCGGCCCGCGATTTTCATCGCCGGCTTGTGTTCATCGGGCTCCCGAACGGCCCGTCGCCGGTTGCATGACGGCTGCGGCCCGACATCCGATTTCTATAATCAGCCGGTACAGAATTTTCCGCGCCGTTCGACGGGCGAACTATAGCACGTCCGCTCGATTTGATTGCCGGAACAGCATATTTTGTAGATTCTCATCATCATTTTTGCCCCTTTTTTCTCGCTCCAGCCGATAGAGTTTTTCGACATCTTCCTTCCGGCACAGTTCGGACCCCGGCGTCATCACCGCTGCAGACCCCGCAGAGACAGCGAAGTGAAATGCCTCTTCCACGGCAATGCCGGAAGCCAAGGCAAAGGTCATGGCACCAACAAAACTGTCCCCAGCCCCTACCGAAGACCGCACGGTGACTTGGGGCGCTGCCACGTGAACCAGGCCGTTTCCATTCGCAAGCAAGGCGCCGTCCTTGTCCATCGAGACGGCTACATTCTGGGCCTGACCAGCCCTGACCAGCCGGATCGCCTCAGCGCCTGCCTGCTCCCGGTCGAGCGATTGGCCAACCAGCTGTTCCAGTTCGGCGAGGCTGGGTTTGACAAGGAAAACACCGGATCCGTCAAGTGCGCTCTTTAGCGCCGGTCCCGAGCTATCGAGTATCATGCGCGCGCCTTTGCCGATCGCAATATTCGCAATCGACTTGTAAATGTCATCGGGTACATTTTTGGGCAAGCTGCCGGTTGCCACGATATAGTCAAATTCCAGCTTTTCTATCTGCCGTATAAATGCAGCCAGTTCCTTCTCCTCGATTTTCGGACCTTCAGGGACAAAACGATATTCCAGCCCTAGTTGCGTTTCGTGCACAGTGTAGGAAATTCTGGTTGGACCCGACGCTTCAATTTTATGCTGCTTGATCGGGAGCTGGTCGATGCTGTCGCCTAGCAGAGCACCGGTCGCGCCACCGGCAAAATAGACCAGTTCCGGATAACCGCCCAGCGTCACAATAACACGCGCCACATTGATGCCGCAACCACCGGATGCTGCACCTGATTATGGGTCCGGATTTTTACCGTCGGCCGGATATTTGTCGCATCACAGGAGATATCAATGGCCGGGTTCAGTGAGATAGAGAGGATTTTCTGCATGATTTCCTGCCATATGTTGTAAAATCAGTATGTTCAGAACTGCTATGCCCGATCATTGGCGACGTCACACCCGGTAGATTCCCTGTTTGTCACCAGGCATTGATCATCGATTGGATTGCAAACTAGCTTTTGGATGCATTTGCCGCTCCGGCCATGCGAATGATGACGTTCCGTTCGCTTCCGTCAACCGGGAATTGAACCTCTGATAGCGATTGCGCGACACCGTCTACGACGAGCTTGCCGACTTTGTCACCGGCCGCATGCCTTTCGACCTTGAGCGCAATGGAACCACCGGGCTGCCGCAAAATGGCGGAATAACCGTCCCAGTCTCCGGGAAGGCACGGATTGATCACCAGCTTGCCGTGGCGCAATTTCAGTCCGAGAATTTCTTCGACGCCCAATCGCCAGGTCCACGCCGCTGCCCCGGTGTACCAGGTCCATCCACCGCGCCCGCCATGTTGCCTGCCACCGGCAATATCCGCTGCCACAACATAGGGCTCCACACGATATCGTTCTGCCTGCTCACGGTTTTGCACACGCTTGATCGGGCTAAGCATATTGAAAACCTCCATGGCTTTTTCTGCATCACCCAATCGCGCAAAGGCTATACCCAGCCAGGTCGCCGCATGAGAATATTGCCCGCCATTTTCCCTGATTCCGGAAGGATAGGCCTTTATATAACCGGGGTCGCGCGGTGTATGCTCGAAAGGTGGCCAGAGCAGACGCGCAATCTGGTCTTGATGATCGACCAGTTCGCGATAAGCCGCGTCCAAAGCGGCTCTGGTCCGGGTCGGGTCGGCTCCGGCAAACAGCGCCCAGGACTGCGAAATACTGTCTATCCGGCATTCGACATTTTCGGCTGATCCCCAGGGCAGGCCATCATCGTCAAAAGCACGGCGATACCAATCCCCGTCCCAGCCGGTTTCTTCAACATTGCCGCGCAGTTCGTTGGCACGTTGCGACCAGGTTTCGGCAATTTGTGTCTGCCCAATTCGCCGCGCCAGTGCCGCAAAAGCATTGGCCGTTACTATCGCGAACCAGGCAAGCCAGACACTTTCGCCTTTTCCTTCTTCGCCCACCCGGTCCATACCATCATTCCAGTCGCCGGCTCCGATAAGCGGGATTCCGTGGCGACCCCGGGTCACCCCCCGATCCAGCGCGCGGATGCAATGGTCAAGCAGGGTGCGGCCAGCAACGCTGCGCTCAAAGCTCGAATAACGATCTGCCTCATCAGCCGACAGTATCGGTGCCTGAAGATAGGGAATTTCTTCGTATAATATGGTCTCGTCACCGGTCACTTCAACATATTGGCAGACTGTATAGGGGAGCCACAGCAGATCGTCAGAGCAGCGTGTCCGTACGCCACGGTCAGACGGCGGGTGCCACCAGTGCAACACGTCGCCTTCCTCAAATTGATGGGCAGCGCAGGCCAATATATGGGCGCGGGCACGCTGCGGATCATTGTGGAGGAACGCCATCACGTCCTGTAGCTGGTCGCGATATCCGATTGCACCGCTCGCCTGATAAAAGCCTGCGCGAGCCAGTATCCTCGATGCCATGGATTGATAGAGCAGCCAGCGATTGATCATGAAATCAAACCCGGGCTCGGGCGTGTGGACTTCAATCGCGCCCAGCAGATCATCCCATTGCCCGTTCAACTGGCGGAAGGCGGAATCGACTTGATCAGGTTTTTTCCACTCCGCGATCAAGGATCGCGCATGTTTGTCATTGTCACCCTGGCCTACAAGAAATATCAGTTCCTCGCTTGCGCCTGGTTCCAGCTCAATATGGACCTGATATGCGCCGCAAGGATCCGTCCCGGTTTCCGCTGCCCCCTCGAGACCCCAGCGCCGGAGGCCCGCCGGATCATCCAAATTACCTTCTCTGCCGACAAATTCCTGCCGGTCGGTGGTCAATCCGTGCGGCGACCGGTTCGCAGTCAAAAAGGCGACCCGCTCGGCAAAGTCCGGATTCCAGCTATTGCTGGCCAGGATAGCCTGCAGTTCAGGATCATAGGAGCATTGAACAGCCTCCCGCGAAACGCTGCGCAATGCGCCAAGCAACCAGTTCACATAATAGGTAGCCGTCACCCGGCGATGGCGCTCAGTATGATTGGTCAGATGCAGCCGGACAATTTTTACCGGATCGTCGACCGGCACGAAAATTCGCAGTTCCTGTTCCAGTCCATGCGAGATTTTGCGCCACTCGGTGTAGCCGGCACCGTGGCGGATCTGGCACGCGGCTTCCCGGCCACGAGGTTCCGGCGTCGGGGTCCACACCTCTGCTGTTTCTTCGTCGCGAAGATACAGAACCTCGCTCGGTTCGTCCGTGACGGCATCGTTGGTCCACGGTGTGATGCGGTTCTCACCGCTGTTAATTGCCCAGGTAAAGCCGCCGCCGGCCTCCGTAACCGCACATCCGAATTGAGCATTTGCCAAAATATTCACCCACGGTGCTGGCGTGCTGTCCTCGGGTTCCAGATGAATGACATATTCCCGGCCATCCGGGGCAAAGCCGCCGAACCCATTGTCGATCAGCAGATTCTTCGGGCGGGAAAGTTTGGGGGCTGCAGTCTCTTGCACCGGAAATCTGGCAGGTTCAAAATGCGGCAAGCTGGGGCGTAGCTGAAATGCTCTGGCGAGCTGATCTTCCAGCGGCCCGCGCTGATCATCGATGATGACCCGAGATACAGCCTCAACCAGCCGCACCTGATCCGCTCCAATCTGGTCAGCAAACAGAAGATGGACACCTGCATTGCGGCCCAGCATCCACTGCCCGTTGACCTCGTGGAGCAGTTCCATCAAATCATCCCGCACCGGCTCGATATATCCGGACCCCGCAGACTGCATGATCACAAGATCCACTTCCAGCCCTTGCGCGCGCCACAACTGATGCGCCCGGATCACGTCTGCGAGCAGCGCGCTCGGTGTCGAGGCTGCCTTCAGCATCAAAATCGGATAATCACCGGAAATTGCCAACCCCCAGAGATTCGGCTGACCCCAGCGGTTTTGCCGAATCCTTTCCGGATCAGCCCGCAATTTGCCATGGGGATAGGCCAGCAGCGAACCAAGCTGCTGCAGGACCGGGAGTTTACCGGAGGGAATACCCAGCCGTTTAATCTGGTGTGCGGTGGCTGATTCTGCATCATTTATCGCCCAGTCGAGCGACGGCACAGTGGCGTAACGTTCGGCAATTTCGATCGCCCCTTCACGGGTTGCAGCCGCTATCGTGACCAAGCAGAACTGCGTATGTTCAAAGGGTTCAAGGGAACATTGCACCTGCAAAGACATGATCGGGTCGAGTGTCCAGCCGGTGGTTCCGGAAAGTTCCTTGCCCGCGCCCGCAGGCCGCCGCAGGCTTCCGTTGCGACCGACAAACTGGCGGCGGTCCGACTCATGCCCGGCGAGGACTATCTTCTCGTCATCGCTGACGATGAAATGCAGCAACACAGGGGGAGCATCGCGAGGATTGCGCGGCCTTCGCGTAAACAGTTGCCCGCCAATCTCGGGGATATATTCACTGCCAACAAACAGCTTGCTGAACGCCGGGTGTCGTTCGTCATCAAGCGGCGGCGCCAATACCACTTCACCATAGCTCGTGATCCGCAAATTGCGCTTGTGGTCACTCAGATTGCCGATATTCAGACGCCGGATTTCAAGGTCATCGCCGACCGCGACCACGACCTCCATCGACAGGCTGATATCATGGTCGCGGCGATGATATTCCGCCATATGTGAATGAAACGTCACGTCATACTGGTCTGACCGATGACCGGTGGGCTGGCGGGTCGCAGACCACATGCTCCCTTCATCCTGATCATAGAGATAAATCCAGAGGCCCTCGGCATCCTGCACGGGGTCGGCCAAAAAACGTGTGAGAGCGTGATGCCGCCAGCGCAGCCCGCCCCCGCCCCCGGTTGAAATACAGCTCGAAAGACTGCCATTGCCGAGCAGCAGCGTCTGAGGACTGGCGGTTTGAAGTTCCGGCCTCCAGCTTTGCAGGGCCGGAATGGCCGCAGACTGACGACTGGCGAGATCAATGCTCTCAATCCGTTCTACCTCGGAAGGAAGTTCCTGCGGCACACGTTCATTCAGGAGGAGGGAGACCGCACTGACCCGCGGATCCTGTTCAAAACGCCTGACCAGAATATCGTCACACAGGCTATTGCCAATCGCGCACATCAACATGCCCTGATGATGGGCCATATAGGCGTTAACCGGTGTTACGTCCCTTCCATCCTGCAGACGTTCGGGCGTATAGTCCGCCGCCTCAAACATCCCGTAAAGTCCGGAAAGCCCCTGCATATCCATCAAACGGAGATTCTGGACAGCGTCCGCTGGTGTAATCTGCAGGGCAAGCGCAGACGCATAGGGCGCGACAACGACATCCTTGGCCAGCCCCCGACGGAGTCCAAGGCCGGGAACGCCAAATGCCTGATATTGGTAGCGATGGTCCGGATCACGAGCGGAATAGGCTGATTCGGATATACCCCATGGCAGCTGATTTGATCGACCATAGGCCTGATGCATCTTCACCGCGACTTTCTCACTTTCGTAGAGCAAGGTATTCGGGCCGCTTCGCATCAACAGGCGTGGCATCAAATATTCAAACATCGAGCCGTTCCAGGAGATGAGCGTCAGACCATTGTCGCTCCGCATCACGGGACGGCCAAGGTGGAACCAGTGCTCCACCGGGACGTCCTGCCTTGCAATGGCAAAATAGCTGGCGAGTCGTGCTTCACTGGCAAGCAAATCATAATGATGGGGATCAAGCCGGTCGGAACTGACGTTATAGCCAATGTGAAACAGGCGGCGTTCGCGATCATATAAGGGTGCGAATTCCATTCGATCGGCATATTTCATCGTCTTCAACGAAAGTTTTTTGAGCTTTACCGAAAGCCGATGATGGTTTTTTTGTGCCGTTTTCAACGCCTCACCAAGAGACTGAAGTCCCAATTTTTCTTGCCTGTCGTCGGTTTGATGATTGATGAGCAATCCCAGCGCCCGGTCAAAAACCGGCTGGCTTGAACCGGCGTTCAGCAGGTTCATTACTTCTTGGTGGACCGCGACAAGACCCGATGGCAAGTCACCGATCCGCAACCAGGGAGCATAATTCTCAATATCATGCTTCATCGCCTGAAGATGATGCCGGGAACGCTCCAGCCAACTGTGCAATTCCCGAAGGCTGGCCGTTGGAATGGAGTCATATGCAATCGCAGCTTCCCCAACCTGTTTTTCAAACTCGACTATCTCTGTTTCCAGAATCATGGTCAAAGCCGCATGCCATTCCAGTGGTTTGGCCGCTATTTGATCCAGGTCGGCACGCAATGTCGCTACATCCGCTTCCAGCGTGCCCAGACCATCAGGAAGTTTTTGCAATGCCCCCGCGAACAGTCGCAGCGCATCGTCAAGCCCGGCCCATCGTTGCGGCTCGATAGCGGGCGCATGCGCTATGTCCCGTAACAGCACGGCATAGGCAAGCAGGCATCCGGCGAGATTGCCGCTGTCGACGACAGACACATAGCGCGGCTCAAGCGGCTGTAGTTTAAGCGTATCATACCAGTTCAGAAAATGGCCGCGATGGGTTTCCAGCCGGTCGAGACTGGCGAAGCTGTTATCCGTCCGGGCGGCCAGCTCTTCCTTACCAAGATAGCCAAGATCCCAGGCAGTTGCGGTTGAGAGCATCATCATGCCGATATTCGTCGGCGACGTACGGTGCGCGATTTCCGGATGGGGTTCACCCTGGAAATTATCGGGTGGCAGCCAGTTATCCTGCGGGCCTGCGAAAGTTTCAAAATAGAGCCAGGTCCGCCGGGCCAGTTCGCGCAGGAATAATTTATCCGTCTCTCCAAGCGGTCTGGCCGGTTTGTGGCGCGGGCGATTGAGCAAGACCGTTATTTCCGGTGCGACGAACCACAGCATCAGAAGCGGCAGCGCCGCCAGCATGGATGATGGATTGATAATTTGGATCGCTAGCCCAAGAGAAACGGATATTGCCGATCCAGGCCACATTCTCCGCCAGATTGCGGCACGCGAATTGAGGTTTTTTTGACGCTCTGTTTCATGCGCCGCGGTCGTCCATTGCAGCAGGTTTTTATGGGATATTAGGCTTCGCCATAAGGTTATCCCTATAGCATGCACGGCAATCACGCTTTCATATGGCAGATAGGCAATTGTCAGAAACCAGCGCCCGCTCTGGTCGGTCAGCTGCGCAAAAAGCCCCCGCACCGCCCCGCGCCTCCGTCCCTGTGCCAGACCGGTGACGAGGTCGGTAAACAGCTGTCCGGCATGAGCGAATATCGTGAGCAGCGTCCAGAACCAGGGATTACCGGGCAGGAACAGCCAACCGACGATCACCATGATTAGCAAGGACGGCTGGACCAGACTGCGGCGCAAATTGTCGATGATCTTCCAGATATCCAGACCGGACAGTCCGCTGGCCCTTTTCAGTCCCGCCGTCCCGCGTACCGATCGGTGAAGCCAGGGCAGCAATTGCCAGTCTCCCCGAACCCAGCGGTGCCAGCGCTTCACATATTCCAGATAGGTTCCGGGAAATCCTTCATAAAGGATGATATCGGAGGCAAGGCCCACGCGTCCGAGAGCGCCTTCCAGCAAGTCGTGACTCAATACTGAATTTTCCGCAATGCGTCCGTCTATACAGCGATAGAAAGCGGCAACATCATAAATTCCCTTGCCGATAAAACTGCCTGACCCAAACAGATCCTGATAGACGTTGGAAACCGCACGGCTGTAGATATCAATGGCCGTATCACCAGCAAAGAAGCGGGTAAAAAAAGTCCGGCTGACATTTTGCGGTGCCATTTCCACCCGCGGCTGCAATATCGAATATCCGGAAACCATCTGGCCGCTGTCATCATCAAAATAGGCCTGGTTCTGGGGATGGGCGAGGGTTCCCGCCATTTTTGCCACGCTGCCGGTAGGAAGGACGGTATCCGCATCGACGGTGACAACAAACCGGATATTGGCCAGGGCCGCACGATCGCCTTCATGAAGCGAAAAACCCCGATCATCATCTTCCATCAGCAGGCGGTTGAACTGCTCCAGTTTCCCGCGCTTGCGTTCCCACGCCATCCAGCAGTTTTCCGAGCGATTATACTGGCGGGGGCGACACAGGACATGAAACGGGGAAATGTGCGCCTTTCCATGCTTTCTGTTCAGCGATCGTACCTGATCTACCAGCTGTCCGGTTATGTCCTCATCACCCGGAATCTCGGCAGCGTCGGCATCGGCCAGGTCGGCGAGCAAGGCGACCTGCAGCCTGCTATCCCTGTTCGCAATCCAGTGGGTTTCGATCTGCTGTATCAAACCGGACACCTCGTCCGGTTTTGCGACAATTGCCGGGATAATGACGATAGTCGAACAATCATCCGGAAGCCCCTCGGTAAAGTCCAGCTTCGGTAAGGCTTTGGGCGGCACGACAAGAGTCACGAGGCGCTGGACCAACGATATGGATAATATGGATGCTGGAATTAACATGACCAGCAACGCACCAATCCATTCGGCCAGGCTGACCTCGATGAACAGGAGATAGAGCGCGGGAATCAGAAGCGCGCCGATCCAGAAGGACAATAATGCGATCGAATATATTGGTCCTGCGTGATCAAAAGCCGCCCGTCTCAGCCGCAACCCCAGCGGCGGTCTTACTCCTAGAGACTTTTCAAAGACACGCCGGCCATTGCCGATCAGCCAGTAGCCGACATGATCCTTGCCTTGTCCTGGATTGGCGGCATCCGCCTGCCTGATGACCTCCGTGGCAAGATCGGATTCGCTGATATCCGAATAGGACGCGAGTATTTCAACCGCACGCCGGTAGCGGTCACGCGTTTCAAAATCCATTCTTGAATAATATTGTGCCGGGTCGCCTTTCAGGATTTTCTCGACGTGGCTGGTCTGATCAAAGAAATCTTCCCATGAAATCGACGCGATCAGCGACAGATTTGCAATTGATCGCGCCACACGTTCAGTATCGTCCAGCGAATAAGGCGCATTTGCTGCTTTTGTGGGAGCAAAAGGCTGTGGAATCTGGTTTTCGAATATCGCAGTCAGCGAAGAAACCAGAATTTCAAGACAGGCTATGCGCAGCATCGTTGGAAAGGCCCATAGCTCGGCAATGGTGAGCGGTGTTATCCGCTGATAGGCACAGATAAACTGGATGGTCCCAGGCAATGTAACCTGCAATTTGGTCGCCAGGAGCAAGCCGTGGGCCAGGGAGAAAACTCTCGGAAATCCTGAATCGGAATCTGCTTCGAGGGCAGGCAGTTTTTCATAAAAGCTTGATGGTAAATCCTGCTTGATCTGGCGAATGGCCCGGTAAATTTGATAGTCATTGTCGAGAAGCCATTCAGCGGCCTTCCCTGCTTCGCTTGACGCTTGCGCTGCTGCCGTTCGGGCCTGCGTCAACCATTCATCCGCCTGATCGATATTCTTCCACGCTGGAACGGGTTTTGCCGGCAAAGCAGCCAATTTATGACTGTCATGAAGGACGGCGGCTGCGCGTTCCAGCCCGCCAACACCTTCATCGTCTGCGACTATAATGTCCGGATCAGAGGAAACAGTGGCCTGGTGGCCACTGGATTCGATATAGTCGTCGTCCGTGGCGCTATCCATCACGCTTTAATGTGCTGGCGCCCAGAAGATTCCTCGGTCATGTCGATTATATTGGTTTTCATAGCGTTGGGAACCAGCCTTTTGTCCTGCTATTTGATGGCGAATTATCAATGCCGGAACAGCGGTATGCGCAGCAATATGTCTCGCCACATTACCACAGGAAATATCGGTCAACGTACCACGGCCGCGTGCGGAGAGGACGAGCAAATCAGCCCTCCGGTCTGCTGCAATATGCGCCAAACGATCCCGGGCATCACCGTCGCTTTCAACAACGGCAGTTACGGTTAAATCCTTGCTGCTCAATCTGGTTTGCAGACGATCGAGGTAACTGCGCGCGTTTTTTTCATTATGCTTCTGCAGTTCGGCAAGCAAATTTCTGGCTGCGCTGTCCTGGAGACTTGGTTCCAGTATTTCGGGCTTTGGCACGACGTGAGCGAGGATCAATTCCGCGCCGTAATTGCGAGCGATCCGAACCGCGAATGGCAGCACACTTTCCGCCCGGCACGATCCGTCAAGTGGGACCATGATGCGGTGATAACGAACAATGTCAACGCTGACCTGGTCAGGGGGGACCAGCAGCATGGATGCGCCGCTTTCATCGAGAACTTTCTGCACCGTTATCCCAAGCGAAGATTGCCCCTCTAATCCCCATGCTTCCCGCTTGGACGATCCGCATTTTGTCGCCATCACCAACAGGTTTCCGACATGCTCCCTTGCCCAGCGCGAAATTTCATCCCCAGCAATACCGTTCAGCAGATATTGGTCCTTCGCGGCGAGTCCTTCAGGTTCGGAATCAAGAATATGGGACAAATGATCCCGCGCCTCGCGCTGACGGAGTTGCCATTCAATCGGATCCCTGGGAGCAATTTCTGATGTCTCGGGCGGCATGACGTGCATAAACTTCACCGGGATTTCCAGACCCGCTGCGACCGCTTTGGCATGACGAAATACCAATATTCCCAAAGCGGAATCATCGACACAAGCAACCGCGCTGCGAAAGCTGGCACCCGCGGTTTCATGAAGTCCCCGGGGGTTCCCGTGCCGCTCATTTTGCGGCGCGAATTCCGGCAGGTTTTTGGCAAAAGGCGGTATAATCGTCGATGGCTTATGTTGCATTGCGAGAATCCCTCTTAATTGACTGCGATTCCCCCCCTTTTTTTCTTTTAACGATTCGAGCCTGACACGAATTGATTGTGGTCAAGATCGGCTCATCTATTTCATCACGAAGCTCAGAATTAAATTTTCTGCCCTCCCGCAATATCATTTAGTTGCTCAATATCATAGATTTCTATACTATTATTGTCCTTACCCAGGCGCTTTGCCTGCACAAGTCCGGCCTCTCTCAACTTCCGGATGATCCGGCTGTACGTCTCAGGCGCAATAGCGAGATGAGCTGCAATATCTCGTTGGGTCATCGGCAAGTCGATTGTGACAGGACGTCCCCCGACGTCGGCATTTTGTCGATCCGCCATTTTGATTAAAAATGCCGCTATCCTTGATGACGGATGAGCCATCGCAAGCATCGAAATATGCTGCTGTGCATCCGCCTCCTGAGTGGCGATCCAGCGGATCAGTCTTTCGCGTGCCTGCTTGTTTTGCATAACCTCCCGGTAGAATCTCACGCGCCCTATTGATCGCAATTTCACCGCTGTTATTGTTTTCGCACTATATGTATATTCACTCGCACCCGTGAGGCCGACAATTGCGCCAGAGGAAGGAAAACCGAGAACGATATTGCGGCCATCCTCCGTTACTGTCGACAATCGAATTGTACCGCTGACAAGCTCGAAGAGATACTCTGCCGCACTGCCTTGATGACATAATATTTGACCGGCCTGGACGTCCCGGACAAGTTCGTCCGGACGACCTTCCCGCCACCTGAATAATTTGTCAGGCCAATCCGTTGGGTTATCGAAGAGCCCGAACTGCTCCATCCATTTGCCACTTTCCTATCATCCAGCATCCCTCAGGGACTATGCAACCACATAGCCCTGCTCATCTATTGTCTGCTCAACTTGCATCTCCGAAAGTCGTTGCATTACACCAATCACACTATCGGGAGTGAGGCTGATGCTGTCGATCTGTCTGGAGACCAGCCAGTCAGCAAAACCGGGACGATCGGAAGGCGCCTGCCCGCAAATTCCGCATTTTCGGCCGTTGCGATGCGCGCCCGAAATCGCCTGTTCAATCATCCTGATCACCGCCGGATTCTCTTCATCAAAATCAGCGGCCAGTATCTCTGAATCGCGATCCACTCCGAGCACCAGCTGGGTCAGGTCATTGGAGCCGATGGAAAAGCCGTCGAACAGCTCCGCAAACTCGTCGATCAGGACCACATTGCTGGGGATCTCGCACATGATGTACAGCTGGAGGCCGTTGACCCCGCGCCGCAATCCATTTTCCGCCATCACCGCGATCACGCGCTTCGCCTCTTCCACCGTGCGACAAAAGGGTATCATGACGACAAGATTGGTCAGCCCCATATCATCACGAACACGCCGTATTGCCGCGCATTCCAGAGCAAAGGCCGGTTGATAGGCAGGGTGAACATAGCGCGCGGCACCGCGAAACCCGATCATCGGATTATTCTCGGCATCCTCGAAATCGCTTCCTCCCAGAAGCGAAGCATATTCGTTAGACTTGAAATCGGAAGTCCGGACAATCACCGGGCGCGGATAAAAGGCCGCTGCTATGGTCCCGATCCCCTCCGCGAGGCGGGTTACGAAATAATCCGCACCGTCCGCATATCCGGATATCAGCTTGTCAATTTTTCTGCCAACCGCCCGATGCCCGACCCGGTCCGGGAAAAGCAGCGCCATCGGATGCGCCTGGATTTCATTGGCGATGATAAATTCCGTACGCGCCAGACCGACACCGGCAACCGGCAGGGCCGCGACCCGGAATGCAGCCCCGGGATTGGCAATATTGACCATCAGTTCAACGTTGGCGGGTTGCAGTTTTTCAATATCAATCTGCTCGGTGGAAAAGGCGATCTGGCCCTCCAGCACCTGTCCGGTCATGCCCTGCGAACAGTCGACCGTGATCTCCTGACCATCGGCCAGAATCCTGCAGGCATCGGCAACACCGACGATCACCGGAATTCCCAGTTCGCGCGCGACAATTGCCGCGTGACAGGTACGGCCGCCATGTTCGGTAATGATCGCGCTGGCGCGTTTCATCACCGGTTCCCAATCCGGAGTGGTCGCCGTTGCTACCAGAATATCGCCAGCCTGCACCTTTTCCAGATCCCTCGCTTCGCTCACCAGCCGCGCGTGGCCACTGCCGATCCGGTCGCCTACGGCCTGACCCTCGGCCAGGACCTTGCCCTTGCCATCGAGATGATATTGGATCAGCAGTCCACTGTCCGATGAGGCGTGGATGGTTTCCGGTCGCGCCTGCAATATGTAGAGATCGCCATCCGGCCCGTCCTTGCCCCATTCAATATCCATCGGCGTCGGACGACCGTGCAATTGGCTATAATGCTCTTCAATCGTCACAGCCTGTTTCGCCAGCTGGACGATCTCCCGATCAGACAGGCAGGGCCTTGCCTGATCAGAAAGACGCACGGAACGCCATAATGTCGGCTCCCCGGCCCTGCCACTGGCATAGACAAGCTTGGTCTTCTTGCTCCCGATATGGTGGCGCAAAACCGTGTCAAAACCAAGTTTCAACGTCGGCTTGTGGACGAGAAACTCATCCGGATCGGCAATACCCTGAACGATCGCTTCGCCCAGCCCCCAGAGGCCGGTTATCATCACCACATCGCGGTTGCCGCTTTCGGTATCGAGAGTAAAAATAACGCCGGAGGATGCCTTGTCCGCGCGGATCATGCGCTGGACGCCGACCGAGAGCGCGACCTCCTGATGCTCAAACCCCTTATTGGAGCGATAGGAAATGGCCCGCTGGGTGAACAGCGAGGCAAAGCATTTGCGGACCGCAGCCACCAGATCATTGCCGCCACGGACATTGAGAAACGTCTCATGCTGGCCCGCAAAAGAGGCCCCCGGCAAATCTTCGGCGGTGGCGCTGCTGCGTACGGCGACCGCAACATTGCGGCCATGCTCCTGACTGAGCTTGCGATAGGCTGCACGGATTTCATTATCGAGGCCGTCCGGCAGATCTGCGGCCACGATCATGTCGCGAATAGTGGCCGAAGCCGGGCCGGCGACACGCATGTCCGACCAGTCAGTGTCTTTCAGAATCTTGTCGATTGCCGGCCAGATAGCGTTCTGTGCAAGAAGATCGCGATAGGCAGTCGCGGTCACCGCGAAGCTCTCCGGAACCTTGATGCTATCCGACAAGGCACCGGCCAGCTCTCCCAGAGACGCATTTTTGCCGCCGACGAGCGGCAAGTCATCAAGGCTTATCTTGTCAAGCCAACGAACATATTTGTGCTGTGCCATAAGTTCTCCAACCCGTTTGCCTTCTCCGGTTCTGTCTGACGCTTCGCTGCTTCCGGATAACAATCTGTGCCGACACGCTGTCACCTGCACCATCTGGTGATTGAAACGCGATTTCCACCTGCCTTGCTGCCATTCGATACGGCCGGGTGTCTTTACGTAATAGCTCGGAGCGGAGCCGATCCGGGGAAGCGATGTTGCACGGGCACAGGATGATCAGCGCGGGTCGGCGCGCCGCGAACGGATCATCCGCCAGAACTCGGATAATATAATCCCTGCCAAAGAGGCCAGAAAGCAGATCACCAGTTCTTTCGGACTGAGCGCTGCCGTGTGGAACAAATCCTGTCCCAGGGGCGTGTAGACTATCCCCAAGTGCAAGCCGACACTGAACAATATCGCTGAGAGCAGGAACGGGTTGTCGAGCGGGTTCGACCGGATGACCGACCGCTTTTCATTTCGCACGGCTATGGCCTGGCCCAGTTGCAAAAAGGTCAGGATCGTGAAAACCATCGTCTGCCAATTATCATTTCCAACGGTCAAAGCCCAATATTGGGCACCGATCACAACCGTCGCCATGAATGCACCATAGAAACATATATGCATCCACATATCTCTGTCGAAAATTCCCTGTTCCGGCGGCACCGGTGGACGCTGCATGATATCCGGCTCGGCTTTTTCCGCAGCCAGCGCGAGACCTGGCAGGCCGTCCGTGACCAGATTGATCCACAATATCTGCAGCGGCAGAAGCGGCAGGGGCAGACCCAGGAGCGGGGCAAAAAATATCGTCAAAATCTCGGCCAGATTGCAGGCAAGCACATAGCGGACAAACTTGCGGATGTTGCCGAAGACGCGGCGACCTTCCCGCACCGCCGCGATAATTGACGCGAAATTATCGTCAAGCAGGATCAGGTCAGCCGCCTCTCTGGCGACATCCGTCCCGATTTTTCCCATCGCAACACCAATATTGGCCCGCGAGAGGGCGGGGGCATCATTGATCCCGTCGCCGGTCATCGCGACAAACTGGTTTTCATGCTGGAGCGCTTCGACGATACGGATTTTCTGAGCCGGATCAACTCTGGCATATATGCGCGTGTCGAGCACAATTTCGGCAAATTGCTCGTCATCCAGCCGGGCAAGCTCGGGACCGCTCAGAGCCTTGTCGTCCACCCCTGCCAGACCAATTTTCATGGCAATTGCACGGGCGGTTTTTGGATGATCGCCGGTTATCATCACGGGTTCAATGCCCGCGGCTTTGCAGGACGCAATCGCGGCGGCAGATTCGGCACGCGGAGGGTCCTGCAATCCGACCAGACCCAAAATTTCGGTATCTTCGTCAATCTCATCCGAAACCGGCAGCGCATCAGAGCGTCGCTGGGCATAGGCCAGCACCCGCATCCCCTGCTCCGCCAGTGCATCAGCCTTTTCTCGCCACTCGGAAGCATGAGCCAACACAATTTCCGGCGCGCCTTTTGTGAACGCCAGATAGCCTCCATTGTCGGCATGAACCGTTGTCATCCGCTTGCGCGCGGAAGTGAAGGCGAACGTAGCAATCCGTGGCCGGGATGGCTCAAGCTGTCTCCGTTCATATCCTTTTTCCGCCGCATAAGCGGCAAGGGCAAGTTCCGTCGGCTCTCCCTGCGGCCGCTCTTCACCACCCTCTGATTCCGCCCCGTCTACCTCGGTACACAAGGCCATCGCAGCCAGCATTTCATCTTCAGCCTGGGAGACAAAATCCGCGACATGCATTTTATTCTCGGTCAGGGTTCCGGTTTTGTCGGTGCAGATATAGGTGACCGAACCGAGCGTCTCGACCGCTGGCAATCGCCGGATCAGGGCATTGTGGCGCGCCATTTTTCGGGCTCCCGCTGCCAGCAGAACAGTAACAACCGCCGGCAAGGCCTCGGGCATCGCCGCGACCGCCACGCTGGCAGCGGTCATGAACATGAGCAGCGGCGGGTGCCCCTGAAGCAATCCGACCGCAAAAATGGCGAGACACACAAAGACCGCCGCAACCGCGAGTTTTCGGCTGACCTGCGCGAGGCGCTGTTGCAACGGTGTGAGCGCTGGGCTGCCGTGCGACATCAGGTCGGCAATTTTGCCAATCTCGCTTCGTGCACCGGTCGCGACGACCAAACCGCGGGCTGTACCGCGCGTGACCGAAGTCCCGCCAAATGCCATGTTGATACGATCACCGAGCGGCAGATTTCCATCCCCGATCACTTCAGCATTTTTCTCGTTACTGAGCGATTCTCCGGTAAGCGCCGCTTCATCAATCTCCAGATCGGCAATCTCGGTCAGGCGAATGTCGGCGGGAACCTGATCTCCCGCCCCGATCTGGACAAGATCGCCACAGACAAGTTCATTCGCTTTGAGTTTCCGCACCATTGCGCCGCGAATCACCGTGACATAGCGGGGTACCAGCAGCTTCAGGGCCTCGACGGCTTTCTGGGCCCGCAATTCGTGGAACAACCCGATCGCCGCATTGATCAGCAATATCAGCGAAATCATCGCAGCGTCGTTATACTCCCCTGCCATGGCCGCAATAGCCGCCGCGATCAGCAGCACGATGATCATCGCATCATTGAACTGCGCCAACACCAGGCTGCCTATGCCCCGTTTCTTGCGTGTCACGAAAATATTGGGACCGTCCCGGTGGAGTCGGGCTTGTGCCTCAGCATCAGAGAGCCCGGTCCGCACGTCGCTGACCAGAATTTCCCCGACTTCGGACCCGGACTTGGTCGACCAGTCGGTTTGTGCACTATCGTCGCCATCGCGATCAGGAACCGCATGATCACGCCATGGATTTTTGATGCGCCAACGGCGCTCCGGACGGCGAAGGTCAGCCACGCAATTTCCCTGCTATAATCCGCTTTCTCACACTAATATTGACAGCCATGGCCGCATCAAAGGCCGCTCGGAAACTAGGCTGAATATAGCCTGCAAGGCATACGTAGTCTCCCTGATAATTTCCCGACTATACGCGACACTCGGGAGATCGCGAAGCATGTCGCTGCGCCCTGGACCAAGCCCCCTCATAAACGCAGACCGGTCCGGCTGGCACCCCCTACGTAGAATCCACGACTGCGGTGGGCGATGATTACCGGTATCTAGGTACGGAGCTTGCCGCCAACGGTTCTGGCCGCGTGAAGGAACATATCATGCAAATTGCCACTCAAATCACTGCCAAAGGCGCGTTTCCGCACCAGCCACGTTCGACCGCTGCGGCTGGACGCACGCTTTTCTTTGAAGGCGACGAGTGCCAGCATGTCTATGAACTATGTTCCGGTATCGTCCGCGGCGTGACATTATCGGAAAACGGAGAACGGCAGGTCACCGCCTTTTTCTTCGCCAATGATCAAATCGGCCTGCCGATTACACCCAACTACCGCTATTCGGCAGAGGCCGTCACCAATGTGACCTATGTGCGCCGTCCGTGCAATGACTGGCGTCTGGCACTGATCGAAAGCTGCCGGACCGATGGCGGTATGCTTCGATCCATTGGTGCCGAGCAGGATCCGATCTACCGTCGCGGCATGTTGCTGGGGCGTCAGGGCGCAATGCCTCGAGTCGCCGCCTTCCTGTGCAATATCATTGATCGCCTGCCGGGTGATCGAAACAGCTTTGACCTGCCGATGCCGCAACTTGATATTGCCGACTATCTGGCACTTTCGCCGGAAACCGTGTGTCGCTCGCTGAAACGCCTTCGAGAGCATAGAATCATAGAAATGCCGACCCATGATTTACTGGTCGTCCGTGACCGCGATGCATTGGAACGAACGGCCCATCAATAATATTGCGAACACTATATTGAAACGAAAGGATAGGATCATGAGCGCTCTGGGATTACCGATATTCGACAAAGCCATTCAGGACGCCAATATCTGGGTAAACGACATCATGTACGAACTCGATTGGGAGGATAAACACCGGGCTTATACGCTCTTGCGATCGACGCTTCATGTCTTGCGTGACCGCTTGCAAACCAATGAAGCTGCGCATTTTTCCGCCCAGCTTCCGACTTTGATCCGCGGCATATTCTTTGAAGGATACAACCCTGCAAAAGGTCCGTCCAATATCCGGCACAAGGATGAATTTGTCGCCGCGGTCGAGCAAGCCTTTGGCAATGATCCCAATGCCGATCCGGAAACTACGGTTTCAGCAGCTCTGGATGTGATCGCCGACCATATTTCGGAAGGCGAGATGGATGACGTAAAATCCAGCCTGCCGTCAGATATTCGTAACCTGTGGCATTGACGAATCCGGAATAATGGCTTGCAGCGCTTCGGAGCCCATTTGCTCAGCGGCTTCTTGCGATCGGGCAACAACGAAAAATGTCACATTATTCTGTTCCGAGTCTGTAGGCTCCAGAAAAACTATGCCTTCGCCGGTTGTCTTTGTATAAATCCAGGGCTTGGCCCGCTTCAACAATTCATCAAAATTGGCGATCCCGGCATCCGAAAAAAAACGCTGAACAATCAGCAGTGCCCTGGCGTCATTTCCTGTCGGCAATCTGCGAGCGACCATCATCGGAATTGATACGCCTCCCCACCGGCCGTTGCACTCGATCCAGTGCAATTCCGAATTTCCGGGTTCCGTTCCTACCAGCAGGGCATCAAGGCTCAGTCGCCCGAAATAGCCAAGGCATTGGAAATAATAGCTGATCGCCAATGCCTCACGGCGCAAGCGGTCCTGTATATTATCCGGCAGTTCAATCTCTATTGCGCCGGAAAAAGCCTGTCTCACGCCGGTCAAATTCTGCCCGAATATTCCCTCGATAACCGGCAACCCCTCCCCTGGCTGCGGAATCCACATTTGTGCCGACGGACTGGACAATGCGCCGGCTTCCCACACGCCGACCAGAATCGGAAACCGGTCCTGCCAGCCAATCGCATGCAGGCGCCGGAGCAATTCGTCGCGAAGCCCCGCCAGAGAAAGGGAGCGGACAAATTCGCTTTCCAGAACCAGATTGCCCATCGACCCCGCGCTGGCGGGAAGCTTTATGACGACCCGCTCATGCGTGCGCGCCAGCCTGGCCAGAACTGAAGCCGCTGCAATCGGGCCATAAACGGAATAGGTGGGTGGAACCGAGGCTTCTCCGAGAATCTGCCGGACCTGGTCAGAAAACCACAGCTTGTCGTTAACCCGCCGGGATATTTGCGGAAGCGGGCCGCAAATTTGCACAGGGCAACCCGAGCGCCGGGCAATTTCCGCTCCCAGCAACCAATCGTAACCAGAGGACAAATAAGGACAGATATTCAGCGTACCCGCAGCGGATGCGGCAGCGGCAAGCTTTGACAAGACCGGTTCATCTTTCAGGCAAGCGGCCGACAATGCCATCGGGATTCTGCTATCTCCTCTGTCGACGCACAATATTTGCGCGCTATCCTGACTTAATATGCCTGCAAGATATTGTTCGAACGACCGGGCCCTTGATCGGGACAGCAGCAGAAAATCCTTCGAGCGTGCCAATCCGAATATGCGATATTCGTGACTTGCCACACGGTGCGGAGGCATGAGTTCAATGCCCTGATGGTCCTCCAGAAAGAGCGTTGGCCCTTCGCGATATCCCGATCGCAGATTTTCCCCGAAAATCGAGCAATCATTCAACCGGGGAAAACCTCTCAACTGTTTCCTCGCCAATTGTTCGATCCGGTCCATAATGGCCTGCGGCAGCGCGCTCGGAGCAGCGGGCACGATCGGCCATGGTGCCGACGCCCCGTCAGCACTGTCGCAGGGAGGCAGCTCAGTCATCCATTATCGGGTTTTTCTTGTGCATATTCCGTCCATATCGGGGCGACTTCCCGCCAACGAATCAGTTTCTCCAGAATCTCCGATTTTTGCTTTTCATCCAATCCGCCCAGCGCTCCGAAAAGTTCCCCGCATTCCGAAACATGTTTCTCCATTTCATCGATCCGGTCGAGCAGCTGATTGCGACTCACATCATCCAGCTTGGCAGTGTCATCAAGGGCTGCAATTTGCACAAGGGTTTCCGCTCCGTGCGCATGTTCAGCATACATTTGCTCAACTTCCTGTCTGGACAAGAAGGCCTGCAGGGCCGGGTAGAAATCCTCCTCCTCAAAGGCAATATGCGCCCCGACGGCTTGATCAAGCTTTTGTGCCGCAGTCTTCAACGCCATGATATCGTCCGTCTGAACCAGCGACCGCAATTCATGCAGTCCGCGTCCCAGTACGGCATGATCTTCCCGGAAAGCGTCAAATAGCGGGTGATTGATCTGGGTCATGATCCACTCTTTCTTTTTCCCTATCATAAGGGCTGAAAGACAACGTAAATTGATGCGGATCATGTCATGTGCAGATTATACGGATTTTTCGGAACCGAACCGACCAAGGTCGAGTGTACATTGGTGCACGCACAAAATGCCCTCATCTCCCAGAGTCGTTCGGATCTTGCCGGCTATAGCCATTCCCACGGATGGGGCGTTGCCACATTTGACCATGCCGGTCCGGATATAGAACGTCAGGCCTGGGCCGCCTATCACGGCGAACATTTCGCAAGAGCCGCGGCCCAGATCTATTCGCGTCTGGTTATTGCGCATGTCCGCCGGGCTACGGTTGGCGGCGCTGCGATTGAAAACACCCATCCTTTTTCCGATGGTCGCTGGGTTTTTGCGCATAACGGAACCGTTCCGAACTTTGCCGATATCCGCCCGGTTTTGCGCGAACGCATGACTCCCGGGCACAGACAGGCGATACAAGGCGAAACCGATAGCGAACATGTCTTTCGCTATTTCCTGACTCTTGTCGAAACGGGCGCGGTCGATCCGGAAGCCGATCTGGCGGGTGCGATCAGACGATTGGTTGGTGAGATGTACGAACTGACCGAAAAACATGCACCGGGGAAAAAACTGGGTTTCAATATCATCCTGTCCGACGGGCAGCGAATGGCGGGTTCCCGGCTCAACCGGACCCTTCACTATGTTGACCGGCAGGGCGTCTATGATTGCGAGATATGCGGATTTCCGCACATCCATCATGATCCCAAGGCAAATTACCGCGCCATCGTTGTCGCATCCGAGCCACTGACTCATGAAGAATGGATCGAAATCCCGAACGGGTCCATCTGGCAAATGAGCGCGACCGACGGGATCATTGTGGATAGTCTTGGCCTGCAAAATGATCTGCAAAATACGGTGCCGGTTTGAACAGGCGACCGGCCCGGACCGGTTCCGGCGGGGCTGCAGTCATTCCATCACCGTTCCGCTTACTGTCTCGGGTTCTTTCTGCCATAGGCAAGACGATAGGCAATGGCCACGCCCCCGGCACCGCCGACAATATTGCCCAATGTGACCAGGATCAGATTCTGCGCAAAACCTACAAAGTCAACGGACGCGCCGGCCAGCACAGCTTGCGGAAAAAAGTACATATTGGCGACGGAATGCTCGAACCCTAACAGGACGAAACAGGACACGGGCCAGATGACGGCCTGAATTTTTCCCGATATTGTTCGCGCAGCGAGAGACAGCCAAACCGCGAGGCACACCAGTATATTGCAGCCGATACCGCGTGCGAAAGCTTCAGGCATATTCAGGGCAAGTTTTGACTGTGCGATGCCGGAAGCGGAATGTCCCATAGCGCCTTCCAGCAGGCCTGCCTGCCAGACAAGAAGGGCTATCAGCACGGCACCGGCAAAATTCCCGACATATACGATTGCCCAATTGTGCAACAGCTGGACTGCCGATATCCGCTTGTCGACAGCCGCAATCATCAGGAGCGCATTTCCGGTAAACAGCTCCGCCCCGCCCACCACAACCAGGATCAATCCCAGGGAAAATACGATCCCACCCAGAAAACGGGCCGGGCCGTAAGCCATGTCTGTTCCCGTCATGACCATGGTAAAGGCGGCGGAACCCAGTGCGATAAATGCGCCCGCCAGCACCGAAAGCATCAATAGCTGGACGATAGATAAACCTATCTTCGCTACCCCCAGTTGATCGACGAGATCATAAATCTCGGATGGCTTGTAGGCATCAATTCCGGTGGGATTGATCGATTTCATCGCTTATCGGACAAGCGCTGCTGCAAATAATTCAGGGCATCCTCCACGGTGAGAAGCTTGACCGCATCATTGTCCGGTATATCCACATCCAGCCGTTGATGCAGCGCCGCCAGCAGATTGAAAATATCCATTGAGTCGAGGTCATAGCTCTCCTGGATATTTGCCGTGTCATCCAGGCTTGACCCGTCGATTTCCGGCGCGATCCCGGTCAGTTCGTCGATGAATATTGTTCGTAATTCTTCTCGGGTCATAACCCCTCCGGTGATGCGAGACGGTCTGCAATGGCGTTCACGAACAATCCGCCGCGATGGCCGTCGCTGACGCGGTGATCCGCCGCCAATGTCATCTGGATGACAGGGCGCACGGCAATATTCCCGTCCACTACCCAGGGCTGTTCCATCACCTTGCCGAACCCGACAATGGCAACCTGGGGCGGGTAGATGATCGGCAAGACGGATTCGACACCCCGGTCCCCCAGACTGTTGATGGTAATGGTGGAACTTGTCAGCTCGGAGGCGCGAAAGCTGCCGCGCCGGACCCGCCCTACCAGATCGCGCATCTGAACCATCAGGTCGGCAAGCGACATCTTGTCGGCATTCTGGATAGCCGGCGCGACAAGGCCGCCGCCGCGTATGGTTATCGCGATACCGGCATGGACGGCAGCGCTATGGGAAAACCCGTCCTGTTCGAAAAGGCCGTTGAATTCAGGAAAATCACGCACCGCCAGCACGACGGCTTTGACGAGCAATGTGCCAAAGAGAATCCGATCCGGCGGCGGACGGTCCCGGTTATAATCCTCCAGCCAGCTTGTGGCGTCAGAGACATCTATCCGCTGTGTCAGATAATAATGCGGAATCTCCCGTTTGGAGCGGGACATCGCCGCAGCAATAGCGTGCCGCATGGCGTCCGGGTCAATGCCGCGTGGCGCTCCGGTTCGGAGCCGCTTTTCCAGATCGCGCAACTGGATCGCCCCTTCCGGGCCGGTGCCGGCGATCTCCATCAGATCAATATCATTGTCTCTTGCATATATCCGCGCCGCCGGAGACGCGCGCACAACCGTTCCCGCCGCTGTCATGACCGGCTTTGGCACTACGGGTGACACAGGCATGCCTGTCGTTTCGTCACCCCGTTCGGGCAATGGCGTGGTCGCCGGCGCAACTTTGGATGGCTGCGAAACTCCCGTGTCGCCTTCTCCCGATATTGTCGCGAGCGGCGTTCCGACCGGTACTTTCCGGCCCTCTTCCACCAATATGGCGTCGAGCGTTCCGCTCTCGAATATTTCAATTTCAATCGCGCCTTTTTCGGTTTCCACAACAGCGACAATATCGCCGCGGGTAACGGTCTCACCGGCCTTCTTCAGCCATTCGACAAGGATGCCGTCCGCCATGTCGGCGCCAAGCGACGGCATGGTGAACACGCCCATCCCCTAAGCCCCCAACAGTTTCTGGGCAGCCTGGACAATGGTAGCCACCTGCGGAAGCGCGGCGTCTTCCATATGTTTGGCATAGGGTATTGGGACTTCCGCGCTGCACAGCCGGGTCGGCGGTGCGTCCAGCGTCCAGAATCCCTGTTCCATGATGCGCGCCATGATTTCAGCGGCCAGGCTACCGGAACGCCATCCTTCATCGACGATCAATGTGCGCCGCGTCTTCGATACGGATGCAAGAATGGTTGCCTCGTCGAGCGGGCGCAAGACGCGCAAATCCAGAACCTCGGCGGAGACACCCATTCCAGACAATTTTTCGGCGGCTTCCAGACATTTCCAGAGCGAACCACCATAAGTGATCAGACTGAGATCGCTGCCTTCACGCATGATGCTGGCATGATCAATGTCTATGGCATCCCGATCATCGGGCACATTTCCTGTGTGATTATAAAGCAAAGCATTTTCAAAGATCAGTACCGGGTCGGGATCCTCGAGCGCGTGCGCGAGCATGAAACGTGCATCGGCAACCGTGGCCGGTGCCAATATCCTGAGGCCGGGAATATGGGCAAACCAGCCTTCCAGACTGTGCGAATGCTGCGCTGCCAATTGCCTCCCGGCGCCGGTTGCCATGCGGATGACCAACGGCACATTGAACTGCCCGCCAGACATATGACGAAGCGTCGCCGCACTGTTCATGATCTGGTCGAGAGCGAGCAGCGCAAAATTACAGGTCATGATTTCAACAATCGGCCGCATCCCGCCAAGGGCTGCCCCTATGCCCGCTCCGGTAAAACCGGATTCACATAGCGGTGTATCCCGGATCCGCTCGGCCCCGAATTCCTCCAGCAGGCCCATGCTGACGGCATAACAGCCACCATAGTGACCGACATCCTCGCCCATCAGAAACACGCGCTCATCCGCGATCATCGCTTCGCGGATGGCCGCGCGCACCGCTTCCCGGTAGGTCAACTGCTCGCTCATATCCTTGCCTCCGCACCGACGTCGGCCAACAGATTCTCGACCGGCTCCCAGGTTCCGGCTTCTGCAAATTCAACGGCTTGCTCGACTTCCCGAGCAACCTCGCTTTCAATTTCCTCAACATCATCCGGATTCAATTCACCCGCCTGCATCGCCCATGACTGAAAGCGTTTGATCGGCCCGGCCTCGGTCCACTCCTGCACCTCTTTCTTTTCCCGGTATAGTTCCGGATCGAACATGGAATGCGCCCTGAATCGATAGGTACGACATTCCAGAAAAACCGGCCCGCCACCCTGGCGGATGACATTTACCGCCTTTCTGGCCGCGATTTCCACATCGACCACGTTCATACCGTCAACCGCCTCCGATGGCATTTTATATGCGGCGGCCTTGGCATGGATGTCGGTCTCGGACTCGGAAATCTCGAGCGCTGTTCCCATCGCGTAAAGATTATTCTCGCAAACGAAAAGCACTGGCAGATTCCACAATGCCGCCAGATTCAGGCTTTCGTGAAACTCGCCTTCCGCTGCAGCACCTTCGCCAAAAAAGACCGTCGTGACATTTGGCTTGCCTTGCATCTTGTCGGCAAGGGCGAGGCCGACGGCCAGCGGCAATCCGCCGCCGACAATCGCATTGCCGCCATAGAAGCGGGTCGGCGCGTGAAAAAGGTGCATCGAACCGCCGCGCCCCCGGCTGCAACCTTCCTGCCTGCCATACATTTCCGCCATGATTTCGGTTGCCGGAACCCCGCGCAAAAGCGCGTGACCATGTTCGCGATAGGTGGCCACGACCGCATCTTCCTCACGCAGGGACTGCATCACGCCGGTCGCAACGGCTTCCTCGCCGATATAGAGATGCAGAAATCCGCGGATTTTTTCTGTGGTGTACAGTTCCGCGCATTTTTCCTCGAACCTGCGAACGCGAAGCATCTGCTTCAGCAGCGTCCGGCAATGTGCATGATCGAGTTTCAGTTTGGGGCTGGTCATTTCGATGCCCTTTCCAAGGTCGACAGATCGCCTTCCGGCAATCCTAGTTCGCGCGCTTTGAGCAGGCGGCGCATGATTTTGCCTGACTTGGTCCGTGGCAGATCGTCAACAATAACGATCTGGCGGGGGGCGATGGCTGACCCCAAACGTTTCCGGGCATGTCCCAGTAGGGACTTTTGCAGCTGTTCGTCGCCCTGGTAGCCGGGATTGAGCAGGACATAGGCCTTCACAATCTCGCCGGCACGATCATCAGGTACGCCGATGACCGCTGCCTCGGCAACGGCGGGATGCTCGATCAAGGCGCTTTCCACTTCAAACGGACCGATCAGATGACCGGCCGATTTGATCACATCGTCCGCGCGGCCGACGAACCAGAAATATCCATCCTCATCCTGCATCGCCAGATCACCGGACAGATACCAGCCATCCTTGAAACAGGCTTGATAGCGCGCTTCTTCGTTGAGATAGCCGCGGAACATCGATGGCCAGCCCGGCTTCAGTGCCAGATGCCCCGTGGTCATCGGGCTGCTGATGATTTTCACTTCTCCGTCACCGGGGTCCACGATGGCAGCTTCAATACCCGGCAGCGGCTTCCCCATGGAACCCGGCTTCACATCCATGGCGGCATAGTTGGAAATCATGATACCGCCGGTTTCCGTTTGCCACCAATTGTCATGAAAGGGCTGGCCAAAAACACGTTGGCTCCAGACCACTGCTTCCGGGTTGAGCGGTTCACCGACACTGGCCATGAAACGGAGCGCGGACAGGTCATATGCGCCGACCAGGTCATCACCGGCCATCATCAACAGCCGTATCGCGGTCGGCGCCGTATACCAAATTGTGACGCGTTCCTTCTCCAGAAACCCGTACCAGGATTCGGCATTGAACTCACCCGAGTCGACCAGCATGGTGATGCCGTTGGTGAGCGGCGCGATAATGCCGTAAGACATGCCGGTCACCCATCCGGGATCGGCTGTGCACCAGTAAATGTCACCGGGGTGCAAATCGAGCGCAATGCGACCGGTTTCCTTGTGGGCGATGACAGCGGCATGCGCATGCAGTGCACCTTTCGGCTTCCCGGTGGTGCCACTGGTGAAATGCAGGAGCGCAATATCTTCTGCCGCTGTTTCCGCAATATCGAAAGCTGTGTCGGTTTCGGCCAGCAGGCTGGCCATGTCGATCGTATCCTCTGGCAGGTCTTCACCGCCATCGACAAGCAAGACGTGACGGAGCGCGGGCAGGTCAGTGCGCGAGGATGCAACCTTTCGTTGGTAGGAATTCCGGGTCGTGACCAGAACGCTGGCTTCCCCAATCTCCATCCGCGCCCGCACCGGCTCCGGCCCGAATACCGAGAATAAGGGACAAAATACCGCGCCCGCTTTCAGGCTGCCGAGAGCGGCGAAGTACAGTTCGGGAACCCGGCCAAGCAGCGAAAAAACTCGCTCTCCACGCTGCACTCCCAGGTCCTGCAGCATCCGTGCGAACCGGTCGGTTTCAACCTTGAGATCAGTATAGGTAAATTCCCGTCTTGCCCCGTCACGGGATATCCAGCGGAGCGCGACAATATTGCCCTTTCCCTCTGCGACATGACGGTCGACCGCCTCATATGCGATATTGAGCATATCAGCCTTTGGCCCGCCCAGAGAGCGACTGGCATTTTCCCAAGAAAAATTCGCCACCGCCTGATTATATTCACGCATATTGGCCCTGTTGCGCTGAGCCGCAGATTTACCGATCGGTTCGACTGTCATGGTGCGATCCTTCTCCACAATGTCATTTCACGTCCCTTCTCTCTTCCTCATTCCGGCATCGATCGATCCGTACCGCCGTCACCTTATATTCCGGTGCGCCCACCATCCGGTCACGATGTGGACCGGTGAGCCGGTTCACGTGGCGCGAGGGATCATGGAAGGTGGTAAAGGCCCGGCCGGGAGCGATCTGCTCGCTGATATGGACGCGCAGCCTCGATTTACCGTAGCGGCTCTGGACCCGTGCGAAACTGCCTTCGGTCAATCCCCGGGCAGACGCATCTGCAGCGGCCATATCAAGCGTGTCGGTAGGCCGGAGCTGCAAAATACTCGAACGCCGGGTCATCGTCCCGACATTGAACTGAAAGAGATTGCGACCCGTGCTGAGCATGATCGGATAATCCGTATCGGTCTCCTCGGGCGTGGGACGGAAATGCATTGGTCTCAGGCGCGCCTTTGGACCATGCGGAAAAGCTTCTTCATGCAGGATGGTGGTTCCCGGATGGTCTTCATGAGGGCATGGCCATTGCAATCCATGATCATCCAGCCGCTGGTAGGTGATTCCGGCCGCCGCCGGCCAAACCTGGCGAATTTCGTCCCATATCGCTTCGGGTGAGGCATAGGCAAAAGCCTCACCCGCGCCCATTTGGGCGGCAAGATCGCTGATAATCTGCCAGTCCGCCCTGGCCGTGCCCGGTGGATCGACCAGTTTTCGTACAGACTGAATCCGGCGTTCGGCGTTCATGAATGTCCCGTCTTTTTCGAAGCTGGAGGCTGCGGGCAGGAAAATATCGCCGAACCGTCTGGACGTTTCCGTTTCGAACAGATCGATCACAATGACGTGATCGATTTTCGCCAGAGCCCTGGCGACTTCGCTCTCGTGGGCGAGTGTGGCAGCAATATCATAACCAATCACGACCAGCGCCTTCAGCTTCCCTTCCGCCGCCGCGTCGATCATCTGCATGAGATGAAGGCCCTGACCAGTCGGCAGGCTTGTGTCCCATGCCTGTTCGAAAGCTTTCCGCGCTTCGCGGACCGGCTGCGCTCCGGCCAATATGCCGGGATCGCAGCCCATATGGGCGGTGCCCTGAACATTATTCTGCCCGCGTAGCGGATTGATGCCGGAACCGGGTCGGCCGATATTGCCGGTAATCAGGGCCAGATTGACCAGCCCCATCACACCCTCGGTTCCCTGGACATGTTCGGTTATGCCCAGACCATGGGCGCAATAGGCGGGCCCGCCGCTTGCATAGATTCTCGCCGCTGTGCGAATATCATCGGCAGACAATTCGCAAATCTCGGCCGCGCGCGCGGGTGTCAAGTCGGCCACATTCTCCGCATAGGCGTCAAAATCATCTACCCGCTCCGCGATAAACGCCCGGTCATGAAGGCCCTCGGATATGATCACATGGGCAATCGCATTTTGCAGCGCGATATCGGTTCCCGGTTTCAGCGCAAGGTGAATGGTGGCTATCTCCGCCAGCTCTGTGCGGCGCGGATCGATGACGATCAACTTGCTATCGCCGCGGAGCACCTGCTGCCGGATACGCGCACCCGCAACGGGGTGGCATTCCAGCGGATTTGCCCCCGCCACAAGGATCGTTGAGGCGCGCTCGATATCGTCAAAGCTGTTGGTCGCCGCCCCGGCACCCAATATAGCCTTCATCGCAGCCGCGGTCGGCGTGTGACAGACGCGGGCGCAGCAATCGATATTGTTGGTGCCGATGACCATCCGGGCAAATTTCTGGGCGAGATAACTATCTTCATTGGTCGACCGCGACGACGCCAGCACACCGATTGCATCGGGGCCATGGTCGTTGATGACCGATTGCAGCGCGTCCGCCGTCGCGGCTAAAGCGTGGTCCCAGCCGGCCGCTTTCCAGAGGCCCTGTTCACGAATCTGCGGTTGCAGAACCCGGTCCTCGCTGTGCGTAAAGCCGAAGCTGTAGCGGCCCTTGGCGCAGGCATGCCCCTTGTTGACCGGAGCCTGGTGACAGGGCCGTGACGCCACGATCCGTCCGGCCGAGACACCCATTTCGAGTTCGCAACCGACACCGCAATAGGCGCAGGTGGTGCGCGTCCAGCTTTCTGCCTGCCCGCTTGCGGCGTCCGTCAGTGCGGCGGTGGGACAGGTGTCGACGCAGGCCCCGCAAGCGACACAGCCGCCTTCCGAGAGCAGCGCACCGCGCTTGGGAACGATACGGCTTTCGTCGCCGCGCGCGATTTCATGCCAGACGCTTTCGCCCTGTACTTCCTCGCAAATACTGACGCAGCGCAGACAATCTATGCACTGGTTCATGTCGACACGGATTTGCGGCATCGACAGATCAAGATCTTCCGGAGCCGAGATTTTCCCGGACGGCGGGACATTATATTCCCGCATCAGCCGGTGGAGCAACTTGTCGGGAAACTCTGCAAAATCACGCGGCGAGACATGCGCGGCATACCATTGCAGCTCGGTTTTGCGAAACTGGTCAAGCTCCGCATTGTGAGTGGCGATCCAGCTTCCTGCTTCGACCCTGGTCTGACAGGCGGTGACGAGTTCATCGCGCCCCTGAATCCGGACGAGGCACATCCGGCAACTTCCATTCGGATCACAGCGATCGTCGTGACAGATGGCAGGGATTTCAATGCCCGCGCGCAGGGCTGCATCCAGGATGCTGGTATCGGCGCCGACCGATATCTTTTCTCCATCAATGGTGCATTGTACCAAGAATATGCTCCCTGTTCCTGCTGGCCACAGTGGACCGGATTCCGGGAAGCACCGCATTCCGTAATGTTACGGACCGATCTGCCGCAAATCCGATGGAGGGGCAGCAGCGCATCCGACTGGCAAGGCCGCACGGCGAACGGCCTGCGACGCATCGGGATTACACGCCTTGCAGATAGAGAATGTAGGAACTGAGCAGAAATACCGTGATCAAGGCAATGCTGACCCAGCCGATAATCCCAAAAAAGCGGTTGCCCGGGCGGTACAGCAACGCCACGGTGAAAATTCCCGACATCATGACAGCGGCAAGCGCGGATACCGCGTGGACCGGCGATGCAGCCGCATAGATCGAACCGTCTACATAGGCGATATCATCAATGGCTATGATCAGGATATCGAAGAGATTGCTACCCAGCAGTCCGGCGATCGCCATGTCGATCCGACCGAGGCGCATCGCCGTTATGATCACCACCAGCTCCGGCAGGGAGGTGGTACCTGCAATGAACAATGTCCCGACAAAACTGGTTTTCCAGGACATGATCTCGGCTATCTGTTGCCCGATAAACGGCAACCAGATTCCGATTATCACGACGACCGCAGCGGCAATAGCATATCCGCGGATGGCCTTGCCAAGCGAACCGTCAGGTTCCCACGGCGGACCGTCAGACATGATCGCGAGCTTTTTATCATAGAAAAACGCAGCGCGCATGGCGACGAAATAGAGCACTATCAGCAACGGTGTGTAGATACTGACATGATAGAAGCGCAGGTCCAGATCGTCGCGCGCGACAAGCACCAGCATACCGACCAATGCGAGCATCACGACTCCGAATCCTGCCGTCAATATGTGTCTCTGGTCTATCCGGCCATAGACGGATTCGTCGCGCGTGAACGCATCCAGCAGGACCAGCAGGAGCAGATTATAGACACAGCTTCCCAAGGCATCGCCAACCGCGATATTGGGAGCGGCAGCGGCAGCAACCGAGCTGATGCCGGTAACAAGTTCAGGCAGGGATGTAGCCGTCGCCAGCAGAAAAAGCCCGATCCAGCTTTGCGACAGTCCTGTACTGGCGGAAATGCGTTCCGCATAATGTACCAGAAACGGGCCGGCCAGACAGATGACCAGAGCGCATCCACCCAATTGCAACCAGACCAGAATATAGGATGTCATTGTGTCCTATCGCCCTCTTCAGACCCTTGATCGCAAGAATGCATGGCTCATCAACTAATCTCTGCTCTTCTATATTTGCCAACCCGACTCGGATTCTAGACCGCGTTGGCACCCATTTCGCTAGGTAAAGTCCCTATTTGCCGCAATATTGGCAACAGGGGACGTAAGGCGAAGCAGCGGTTCTTGCCATAAAGACCACTCTGCGAATACGTAGAATCCACGACTGCAACCGGGACAGAACATCTGTATCCATCGAGTCAGGTTACTGAAAATGGTACAATGCTGACCGTGAAAAAATATCATGCACAGCAATGAACCTATATGATGAGATCGTCATTCTTGATCGTGTGCCACCGGCACTGGCAGCCCATCAATGATTGACGGTGGCTATCGTCAAATTGCTAGCCGAGGTATGACTGATGAACCAACCGATCAACCTGGACCGAAGGCCCCGAACAGCTTCAGATGAGCTTGTAGCAGCGCTGCGCGACCATGCGGAGATCATCCCCCAGCCGGAAAAATACGACGAATTCGGTGCATTTTTTGACCGGTTTGCCGATGCGCAGGTGGTTCTGCTCGGCGAAGCCACGCACGGCACATCGGAATTTTACAATGCGCGCGCTGCAATAACCCGCCGACTGATTGAAAAACACGGATTTACGGTTGTCGCAGTCGAAGCGGACTGGCCCGATGCCGCCAGGATTGACGGCTATGTCCGCCATCATGACCCGCGCCCCCGTCGCGGAGACAGCTTTGTTCGCTTTCCGACATGGATGTGGCGTAATCAGGAGGTGCTGGCCTTTGCCGACTGGCTCCGGCATCATAATGAAGGCAGAGAGGATTTCGCCCAGGCTTCGTTTCACGGCCTGGACGTTTACAGCCTGAGCGAGTCCATTGCGTCCGTGCTGGAATATCTTGATGCCGTTGACCCGGGTGAAGCCTCGCGGGCCCGCTGGCGCTATGGTTGCCTGACACCCTGGCAGGACCATCCGGCCGAATATGGCAAGGCGGTGGTCCGTGGGCAGCAGCAAGCCTGCGAAGACGCAGCGGTTGAACAGATCCAGCAACTCTTTTTCAAGCGGCTCAAATATCTCGAGGATGATGGCGAAAAATGGTTTGATGCCGCGCAAAATGCGAAAATCGTGGCCGCTGCCGAGCGTTACTATCGAGCCATCTATGAGGGCGGCGCAGCGTCGTGGAACCTGCGCGATCGCCATATGTTCGAAACGCTGCAGGCGATTATTGCCCATCGCGGCGTTGGCACCAAGGCAGTTGTCTGGGCACACAATTCCCATATCGGCGATGCGTCAGCAACCGCAATGGGTTGGCGCGGCGAGTTTAACATCGGACAGCTTGCCCGCATCGCTTACGGGGATGATGCTGTCTGCATCGGCTTCGGGACCGACAATGGTACGGTCGCCGCAGCCAGCGACTGGGGCGCTGACATGCAGATCAAGAAACTACGCCCGGCCCGGCCCGACAGCTACGAACATGCCTTCCGCATGACCGGCTATGCCCGCTCGCTGACCGATTGGCGCGGACGGGAGAAACAGAAATTCGCCCATATGTTGCGCGAACCGCTGCTCGAACGCGCGATCGGCGTCGTCTACCGCCCGGAAACCGAGTTTGCCAGCCACTATTTCGAAGCAATTCTGGCGGACCAGTTTGATGCCTATGTCTGGTTTGAAACCACCAGGGCGGTCACGCCCCTTGGCCATGAAAAGCCACATGGCGCGCCCGAAACCTATCCTTTCGGCCTGTAAGGAGAGCTGGCATGACCCGTAATGTCCCCGAAGAAATCAAACCGATGGAAATAGAAATCGCGCCAGCCGGACTACGGGCGATTCTGGCCATTCCGCCCAATGCAATCGGCATGGTCATTTTTGCGCATGGTAGTGGCAGCGGGCGGCTGAGCCCGCGCAACAACTATGTTGCCTCCGCGCTCCGGGACGATGGCTTTGGCACATTGCTGCTGGACCTTCTGACGCCGGAAGAGGAACAGGAACGGGCCAATGTTTTCGATATCGGGCTGCTGGCGTCGCGCCTGTCGATGGCGGGCCGATGGGTCCGGGAACAATGGTCGGCTTCGGCGATGCCGATCGGATATTTCGGTGCCAGTACCGGTGCCGGTGCCGCGCTCGTTGCCGCAGCCCGGGATGAACCGGAAGTAGCAGCGGTCGTCTCGCGTGGCGGTCGGCCCGATCTTGCGGGTGCATGGCTGGGCAATGTTCAGACGCCCACTCTCCTGCTCGTGGGAAGCCTTGATGAACAGGTAATTGAACTGAACAAACAGGCATTTGATGCAATATCGGCACCCAAGAGAATGACCATCGTCAGAGGCGCGAGCCATCTGTTTGAAGAACCGGGCACACTGGAAGAAGTGATCGTCCATACCAGCGCATGGTTTAGCGCATATTTCCAATGACCATATCAAAGGAACATCGAGGGACCAAATGACTAGATTATTCGCAGATCGCCGGGATGCCGGTCGACAGCTCGCGGCCAGGTTGGCCGACAAGGCCGCCGAAAACCCGGTGATACTCGCTCTGCCCCGCGGCGGTGTTCCCGTCGCCTATGAAGTCGCCAAGGCGCTGGATGCTGAGCTTGATTTGCTGATGGTGCGTAAAATTGGCGCACCCGGATGGCCGGAATATGGCATGGGCGCTGTTATTGACGGGGCGAATCCACAATTGGTCATGAATGAGGATATTGTCCGGCAGATTGCGCCAAGCCCCGAATATATTCGCAACGAGGTGCAGCGGCAACTCGCGGAAATCGAGCGCCGGCGGAAAATCTATTGTGGCGACCGAAAGCCCGTCGATCTTGCCGACAGGACAATCATCATCGTCGATGACGGCATCGCGACCGGCGGCACGGTTAAAGCCGCACTCAAGGGTGTGCAGGAAAACCGGCCCCGACGGACCATCCTCGCCGTTCCGGTTGCGCCGCGATCGACGCTGGCAGAGTTGGAAAGCCAGTGTGATGAAATCATATGCTTGCACGTACCGGTCGATTTCGGGGCTGTCGGCGCATTTTACCAAAACTTCAATCAGACGGAAGATAGCGAGATTATTTCCTTGATGGATTCGCTGAGGGGTGCTTGATTTGCCATACAGCCTGAGATTCTTGACAGCCGAGGGTCAAGACCGAGACCGAACCAGATAATGCGCAGAATCAATCCTTTTTCATCAGGTGCGGAATCGGGCGGCGGTGACCGCCTGATTGCGAAACTGGTCAGCGAACCGCCAGTAAGAAATGAAATACATAATTTCATCCGGCGTGATCAGGCGAAAAAACAAACACAGGAAAAGCACGCGAGACCATGAAAATAATTTGCCCCAGCTGCAATACCGCCAATCGCGTTCCGCCGAACAAATTGGGCGATCACGGCAAATGCGGACGATGCGGAAACGCTCTTTTTTCCGGCCAGCCGGTAACCTTGACCTCGGTCAATTTTGAGAAACATTCCGCGATGAGCGACATACCGTTGCTGGTGGATTTCTGGGCAAGCTGGTGCGGTCCATGCCGTCAGATGGCCCCCGCCTTCTCAGCAGCAGCCCAGCAACTCGAGCCCCGGGTGAGATTGGGAAAACTGGATACCGAGGCGGAACAGGCCATCGCTTCGAGATATCGCATTCAGTCGATACCGTCGCTCATACTTCTGGCGAACGGCAAGGAGCTATCCCGGACGGCTGGCGCCATGCCCACCTCTTCGATCGTCGCGTGGACCAACGCCGCTCTGCCGTAAAGTCGAGTGGCGGAGTCGCGCTGTAGCGTTCCGGAGACAGCCTGTGCGATAGCCATACCCGCCTTTCGACTAACCACCGGCAATTGTCCGCTCGCATCCGCCCATCTTCACGGTCGCGCTCTGGATTGGTGATGAAGCCACCACGCATCATTGTCAGGGACTCTACCTAGAGAAAAACGGATATCATCCCGCTACGATGCCATTTCCAATATCGGATATGTCCAGGGTCGGAATGAAGAGCAGCTATCATGAAGCATGTACTGATCATCGAAGGCAATATGGCCATCGGCAGCATTTTGACGAAACATCTGTCGAAGCTTGGATTTGACTCGTTCGACCATGTTTGGACCGAGGAGGATGCAGTGGCGATTGCCGACGCCCGTCTGCCGGATTTGCTGTTGGTGGGCGACGGCCTGGATTCCGGAGATCCGGTGGAAGCAGCCCGCAAAATTTGCGTAAAATATAATGTGCCAGCGCTGCTGGTTACCACGGACCCCCTCCGCGCACGCGAGCGACTGAATGACGGGGCGATTCTGGAGGGTCCCTTCGCGTTCAGCAACATACCTGCGGCGGTAAAAGCTGCCGCAGCTGAGCACCCTGCGGTTGCCGCGGCGGATCGGTATCTTGCCCGTGTCTGAACCACCGCTCCTTTTCTGCATGCAAGACAGCCTGGCGCTGGGACAATCTATATCGAAACGCCTGGGGGTGCCCATCAGCGCCCATGAGGAGCGAGACTTTGAGAATGGCGAACACAAATCCCGGTCCCTGATCGAGGTCGGTAATCGCGATGCCTATGTCATTCACCAGCTTGAAGGCGATGCTGGCCAATCGGCCAATGACAAGCTTGTAAAGCTGCTCTTCTTCATTGGCTCGCTGAAACAGGCAGGCGCGGCGCGGGTGACGGCAATTGCGCCCTATCTTCCTTATTCACGCAAGGATCGCCGCACCAAATCGCGGGATCCGGTAAACAGCCGTTATGTAGCGGCCCTGTTCGAGGCCATGCGTACGGATGTTCTGGTCACACTGGAGATTCACAATATTGCGGCCTTTGAAAATGCCTTCCCTATCTGCCGTGCAGAAAATCTGGCCACGGCACGATTAATGGCCGACCATATCCGCCCTGTCCTGGGTGACGGTCCGGTTGTGGTTGTCTCTCCCGATGCTGGCGGAGCCAAGCGGGCCGAGCTGTTCCGTTCGGTGCTCGAAAAGGATATGGGAAAGCCGGTCGGCAACGCAATGCTCGAAAAACATCGCAGCGCAGACGTGGTTTCCGGGTCGTTATTTGCCGGAGATGTTAAGGGACGGACGGCGATTATTGTTGATGACATGATCGGCAGCGGCGGGACGGTCATGCGCGCGGTGCAGGCTTGCCGCAAGCATGGAGCTGGAAAAATCTATGCTGTGGCTACCCATGGTCTGTTCACGGAAGGTGCTGCGACATTGTTCGGTGAAGCGGGGCCAGATCGAATCATCGTCACCGACAGCGTACAAGCTGCCAGCGGCGTGCAATCCGATCGCTTGCAGATCATATCAGTGGCTGGCCTGCTCGCCGATGCGATAGACTGCCTGCACAATGGCAACGCTTTGTATGACCTGCTTCCTTATAATTAGGAGCAGGCATATTTGGCGGTGATCCGCAGGCAGTCTTCGGTGCGTTTCAGCCATTTGGCCGACTGCTGCCGATCAAAACGCAGATGTTCAATGGCCAGCCGCGCGCGTACGCATCCGTGCACACCGGCGTAAAAATTCTGCAGGGCTTCGGACGGCGGTGTCCCCAGTTCATCACCGAGCTTTTCTTTCAACAGCGGATATATCCAGGGTGCCCCAAGCCGTTCGCATTCCAGCCCCAGATCGGCCACTTCCTCAAAAGGGTCGTGCCAGCGCAGTTGCGGGTCGAATTCCAGACGGTCGATGAGCCGGACCGGCGGCCCAAGATAGACATGTTCAGGACGCAGGTCACCGTGGCCATCTCTGATCCACCCCTGTTCCACACGGTCAAAAATAACATTCCTGTTGCTGGCAAGAAATCGCCGGAGGTCCGTCGCAATCCTGTTGACTGCTGTCAGGTCCAGCCCAAATTCGGGAGCGCGTAATGATTGTTCATTCCGGTCCATCAGGGATAACCAGTTATCAATCGCCTCCTGCCCCGAGATCGGGATTTTCTCGGTCTGCCGGTAGAGATTGCCGAGAAGCCCGGCGAGTGCGGCAATATGCTCGGGCGTCACGCAACGGGCTTGAATGGCATGGTCGAGCAGCTTCTCCTCGCCCAGACGGCGCATCACAACGAGCCATTCCACAGGTTCGCCCGCGCCGTCGAGTTCCAAATCCCCGCGAGCATTAGCGGTCACCGGAACCAGATCCAGATATATTTCCGGTGAGAAAATCCGGTTCAGCTTGAATTCCCGCTGGCAGTTCAACAGGCGTGCCGGCAAGTCGTGATTGTCAAGAAAGTCGAGCCGCAGCGGCTTCTTCATTTTATAGGCCCGGTCGCCGACCAGAAAGACCAGCGACATATGGCTTTCGATTATTTCGACAGGATGATCGGGCAGACCGTAGCTTTTGCCGTTGCTCAGGAATTCAAACAGCACAGGATCGACCTGTCCCTCCTGCGTTTGATTGCCGTTTGAATTATCCTGCATATGCTATCCGCCACTGATCTTTATCTTGCTGACCGTTGCTTTTCCCGATTCTACCGCCCCCTGATTGACCTATTCCAATTCCCGATATCCGGCGAACGGAATTGTAAAACCAGATCATGGTCCACTCTACCGTTCTCGGATTTTCAATCCAAGGAAAGTGCGTGATTCTACATAGGGAAGAATACCGGTTTTACTTGTGAAGCCCGTGCATTATTCTGGAAGAAACCGGTAACGAGGCTTCAGCGTCGCAAGGCAAGATTGCTTTGCGCCCAAAGCTAGACGATCAGCGGCTGCAAATTATTGCCCGTACACAGCCATAAGATTTAAAAATATAGTGCCTTTTTAGTCGACTACACCGCCGCCATCAGGCTGGCATTGCCCCCCGCCGCGGTGGTGTCGATGGAAATTGCGATTTCCTCGAGTAGCCAGTCGGTCCGATATCCACCTTTGCCGATCCCGAGCTGGACGATCGGAATCGACCCATTCTGCTCTGCCACCGCCTTGAGCTGGGGACGGATATCCCCGCCCGTGTCCTCGATCAAAACCTGTGCGAAAGGCCGCCCTGCCTGCCAGTTCGTCGTCCATTGCAGACGCTGGGCCACCGATGGGGGAAGATCGGCCGCAAGCGCACGGGTCGCGTCACTGTCGGGCAGAAACGGCAAATTGCCGGTCGCGAAAATAGCGAGCAGCTGATCGCGCAGCCCTTCCGCGGTCGCCGGCAGCAACAATACACGGCCACGTGGATGCACCCCGTAGAGGTTCTTCTCACCCACCGGACCAGGCAGTTCGACGAAGGAATCGAGCCGCGGCGCTTTGTGGCCATAAGGCGCGGGCGCATCTTCAGTGAGCCGAACGAAGCGGGCGAGTTCTTCATAATCGGGGTCGAGAACCGGTCCGCGCTCAATTGTGGTGCTGCGCTGCGCATTTTTGACCAGGCGTCCAATATAAAGCGGCCCGCCCGCCTTGGGTCCGGTGCCCGACAGGTCACGACCACCAAAAGGCTGAACGCCGACAATCGCGCCGATGACATTGCGGTTGACATAGATATTGCCAACCTGTGCTTGTGCGGTGACTTCGGCGATCGTTTTGTCGATGCGACTGTGCAGACCAAAGGTGAGGCCATATCCGGTCGAGTTAATCTGACGCATGACGTCACCGATTTGCTTGCGGCCATAACGCAACACATGCAGGACCGGGCCGAAGACTTCGCGCCCCAACTGGCCAATATCCTCGATTTCAATGATCGTCGGAGACACGAATGTGCCGTTGTGGGTCGTTTCGTCCAGCTGCAGCTGCTCTATTGCGCACCCTGCCTTGCGCATCCGTTCGATATGGGCGGTGATCGTCTCGCTGGCCGACCGGGTTATCACGGGACCAACATCAACGCACAGCTTGTCGGTCGGGCCTGTCCTGAGTTCGGCTAGCGCACCCTTGAGCATGGAAAGCAGCTCGTCGGCAATATCGTCCTGCACGCACAGAATGCGCAATGCCGAGCAGCGCTGGCCGGCACTGTCAAAAGCGGAGGCAATAACGTCGCGCACGACTTGTTCCGGCAAGGCCGATGAATCGACGACCATCGCATTTTGCCCGCCGGTTTCGGCAATCAGCCGCAGCGGCGATCCATCCGGCAATGTGCGTTCGGCCAATTGCCGCTGGATCAGCTTGGCAACTTCGGTTGATCCGGTGAAAATCACGCCGCAGATCTCGGGTGCGCCGACCAGCGCGGCGCCAATCGAGCCGTCGCCCGGCACAATCTGCACTACCTTTTCCGGGATGCCGGCTTCATGCAGAATAGCCACAAGCTGTGCGGCGATCAGCGGCGTTTCCTCGGCAGGTTTCGCGAGTACGCTATTACCGGCGACCAGCGCTGCAGCAACTTCGCCGGTGAAGATCGCGAGGGGAAAATTCCATGGACTGATGCAGACGATCGGCCCGAGTGGTTCGACATCCGCATCGAACGTCGCCCGGGCCTGCTCCGCATAATAACGCAGAAAATCGACCGCCTCGCGCACTTCAGCAATAGCGTTGGGCAGGGACTTGCCCGCTTCCCGCATGATCAGCCCAAGCAGCGACTCCATCCGCTGATCGAGCAAATCGGCCCCCATTTCCAATGCACAAGCGCGCATCTCGACCTCGGATTGCGACCAATCAATAAATGCGTCGGCCGATATACGCGCGGCCTGAGCCGCTTCTTCCCGAGTAGCCCAGATCACCTGGCCAACGACATCGCGCTCGTCGCCGGGATTGAGCACATCTTCCGCCGCACGGGTAATTGTGAGCCCGGCAATCATCGGTTCCGCGTGCCAGTCAACCGCAACGCTTTCCCGCAGACCTTTCGACATTTTGGCAAGAACCGTTTCGTCGCTGAGGTCGAGTCCGCGCGAGTTGCGACGATCAGGATAGAGCTCGGCCGGAAGCGAGATCAGCGGATGCCGTGATCCAGCGGGTTCGATTTGTTCCGCCTCTGCCACCGGGTCGACGATCAGGTCGTTTATCGACACATGCTCGTCCCAGATCCGGTTAACAAAAGACGAATTTGCACCATTTTCAAGCAGGCGGCGAACAAGATAGGCAAGCAGCGTCTCATGGGTTCCGACCGGCGCGTAGATGCGACAGGGGCGGTTCAGCTTGTGGGGCCCGACAACTTCGTCATAAAGCTCTTCACCCATGCCGTGGAGACATTGAAACTCGTAATCGCCGATGGCAAACTCATCTCCGGCCAGATGATAGATGGTCGCCAGGCTTTGCGCATTATGCGTCGCAAATTGCGGGAAGACGACGTCGCGCGCGGCGAGCAATTTGCGTGCACTGGCAAGGTAGGAGACGTCCGTGTGGACCTTACGCGTAAACACCGGGAAGGACGCCAGCCCTTCCACCTGCGTACGTTTTATCTCGCTGTCCCAATAGGCGCCCTTGACCAGGCGGACCATGATCCGGTGACCTGAACGCTGTGCCAGATCAATAATCCAGTCGATAACATAGGGACAGCGCTTGCCATAGGCCTGGATCACGAAGCCCAGCCCGTCCCAACCGGCGAGCTTTTCGTCGAGGGCGAGCGCTTCGACGATATCGAGCGACAGATCGAGCCGGTCAGCCTCTTCCGCATCGATGTTGAAGCCAATGTCGTAACGCTTGGCGAGAAGGGCCAAAGCGCGCGCGCGCGGCAGCAGCTCATCCATCACCCGTCCGGCCTGCGCGCGGACATAGCGCGGATGGAGTGCCGACAGCTTGATTGAAATGCCTGGCCCAGCATAAACGCCACGACCGTCAGATGCCGTGCCAATGGCGTGCAGGGCACGCTCATATTCGTCATAATAACGGTCGGCATCAGCCATTGTCATCGCTGCCTCGCCCAGCATGTCATAGCTGTAGGTGAAGCCCTCGGATTCCTTCCGGTTGGCCCGCTTTAGTGCTTTGTCGATTGACTCGCCGGTCACGAACTGTTCGCCCATCATCTGCATCGCCATATTGACGCCGCTCCGGATCACGGGTTCGCCGGATCGTTTGAGTAGATCCGACAGCGACGAACCCAGCCCCCGTTCGTTAATGGGCGAGACGAGCTTCCCGGAGACCACCAGTCCCCACGTAGCAGCATTTACGAAGACCGAACGCCCGTCTCCCAGGTGTGAACGCCAGTCGCCATTGGCAATTTTATCACGGATCAGCGCGTCACGAGTTGCATTGTCGGGTATGCGCAGCAACGCTTCCGCCAGGCACATCAGCGCCACACCTTCCTGGCTTGAGAGCGAATATTCCTTGACCAGCCCTTCTATGCCACCACCACGGCCCTTTTTGCGCATGCTTTTGACAAGTTCATGTGCAGTCTCGGCAATCGCCTTGCGTTCGGTATCAGAAACGCGCGCTTCCTCAATAAGAGGCGGGATGCAATCGGCCTCCGGACGCCGGTAGGCAACGGCAATCGCGCTGCGCAAAGGCGTCACAGGCGAAATGACTGGCGCGAAATCCCTGAAGGGAGTCGTTTCGGTTGCTTCGTACACGGCGAATCCGATCACAAACAAAGGCTATAGTGTAAGGTTTGGCTGGCGCTACAATATTAGTGCCCGGGCCACAACAACAACGGCACATAAAGCGCTCGCGTCGTTATCCCTCATCGACAGCAGAGCGGGCAGTCATTGGAAGCCCGGCGATGCGCTGGGAGGTATAAAGATGACTGTTCGAGTTCATTCCCTCCTGACACAATATACCTTCAAAATCGATCCGTGACGCCGCTTTTGGCGACTGGAGGATTCTTCATGGAAAGGACCAAATTACTAATTTTGTGAGGTCTCTGGGGTCATGAACGCACATCATGCTTCCCTGCAACGCCGCCAATCGGCGCCGTTTATCGTTAGCCATCACGGAATATTGCTCAAAATATCATATTTCGAGAAAAACGTGGTGCCCGAGGGCGGATTCGAACCACCGACACAGCGATTTTCAGTCGCTTGCTCTACCAACTGAGCTACTCGGGCATCTGGACCTGCGCAATGCGCTGGCCGCGTTAGGAAGCGACGCTATAGGCGGGGGGATTGCCGCTTGTCCAGCCTAAAAATGGCGGTTTTATTACCGCTGTTCAGTCATCGTCATCGCGGCCGGAATGGGTGGCAAAATGATCGGCGATTTGATCCGGGGAAACCGCTGGTCCCGGTATTTTATAGCCCTCCCCGAGCCATTGCAACAGATCGCGATCCTTGCAGCCCGCGCTGCAGAATGGCGTCCATTTGCCCGTTCCTGGATTGCCACATACCGGACATTTGGGGGGTTTTGTACCAGCCAATTGCTAACCATGCCCCAAAAGTTCCGGGAACAGTCCGGACAGCAGAATGGCCGATATGACCAGTGGACAAACCCAACGCACCAGAAAAAGCCAGGTGCGATGCAAATTGCCGTCGAGCCCGTTTTCGCTGTCAATCAACCGCCGGTCCGCTACCCAGCCGACAAATATGGCAACGAGAAGCGCCGATGAGGGCAGAAGTATTTTTGCGGTAAGCTCATCGAGAATCCCGAAAACCGGCTGCCCCGCAAAAATCATGAAATCCAATGGCTGAAAGTCGGCCTGGCTGTTGAACGAGAAGCTTGCCCATGCGCCGATCAGAAAGGCAAGCCCGCCCAATATGATCGTGACCAGCCAACGTGGCTTTTTAAAGCGACCGATAGCCCAGCTGACAGAAGCCTCCAGCAGGGCAACCGAGCTGGTCAACGCAGCAAAAAAGACCATGATGAAGAACAGCAAGCCGATCAGCGAACCCGCCGGCATGGTCTGGAACGCGACCGGCAGATTGACGAACAACAACCCGAGCCCGCCCTGCACCTGTTCCTGGCCGTCCAATATGGCCGTCAGGCTGGCAGGGGCAAGCGCCGCAAAGGTGATTGGGAATATTGCGAGACCGGCGATGATGGCCACGGACGTATCTGCAGTGGCAATCTGGGCGGATGTTTTCGCGAGATTTATGTCCCGCGCAGCATAAGCGCCATAGGTAATCATCAGTGCAGACCCCAGAGAAAGCGAGAAAAGAGCCTGGCCAAGCGCCGAAAGCTGCACCGAAGGATCAAGCAATCGTGCCGGTTCAAAATCAAACAGAAAGGAGAGCGCCGCAGCAAATGATCCGGTAAACGCACCGTAGATGGTGATGGCAATCAGCAAGAGGAAGAAGATCGGCATCAACCAAACGGCGACTTTCTCAATGCCATTGCTGACACCGCGGCCGACAGCAAATATTGTGAGGGCCATGAAGATGGCGTGCATCGCCAGCATCTCACCGCTGTTCGCTTGCAAAGCGGGCAATATGCCCTGAACCTCATCGACCGAATAGCCCTGCAAAGCGCCCTGAGCCACGTTGCCCGAACCGAGGGCATCGGCAAAATCTCCGACGAACACGCCGATGAAATGGACAATCCAGCCCGCCAGCACACTATAATAGGTGAGGATGAGGAAAGCACCGATCATCCCGATACCGGCGGCGACCGACCACCAGTGTGATGCGCGGGATTCAAGCGCGACCTTCTTCATGCTTTCAATCGCGGACCCCTGACCGTGACGACCAATGAGCGTTTCGGACAGCAAGATCGGCAGGCCGATCAGCAGGACACAAAAAATATAGAATATGACAAAGGCACCACCGCCATTGGCTCCCGCTTCGGCGGGAAATCTTACGAGATTACCGAGCCCCACGGCCGAGCCGATCGCTGCCAAAACAAATGCGGTTCGTGAGGACCAGCCCTCACCACCCGGTGCTACTGCGCCTGCCATATTATGAACTCCCCGATATTCTGGACCGGTTGCGGTCTTGTTACCATCGTTACTAGCTGCGCATCAGCATCGGGCCAAGCGGTTTTCCGGCAAATATATGGACGTGCAGATGGGCGACTTCCTGATGCGCGTGTTGGCCGACATTGGCGAGCAGGCGATAACCGGGCTCGACCATGCCGGCGTCGCGGGCGACATGGCCGACAGCACGGACAAAACCGGCGATTTCCGCTTCGCTCGCTTCCGCCGAAAAATCATCCCAGCTGACATAGCGCCCCTTCGGGATCACCAATATATGATCAGGAGCCTGCGGATTGATATCGTGAAAGGCCAGCACCCATTCGTCTTCATAGACGGTCTTGTTGGGAATTTCGCCGCGCAGAATTTTCGCGAAAATATTGTCATCATCATAAGGCTGGGTCGGGTCGATCGCCATCAGCTTGCTCCTCTTGTGGCTTTTTCCTGCAGACCGGACAGGCCTTCGCGGCGCGCCAGTTCAGCGGTCACGTCATCGAGAGACAGGTCCATGTCGGCGAGCAGGACCATCAGGTGAAAGAGCAGGTCGGCGGCTTCACCGGTCATCGCCGCCCTGTCATCGAGCACCGCTGCAATCACCGCTTCCGTGGCTTCCTCGCCCAGTTTTTCAGCCATCTTGGCACGCCCCTTGGCACGCAGGCTAGCGACATAGCTTTGATCGGGATCCGCTTCGCGGCGCGCCACAATCGTACGCTCGAGAGATTTGAGAATATCGGTCATCCCTGGCGGTGTGCGCGACCGGTCACCCGTTCGTCAAGTCCTAGCAACACAAGTTTGCTCGGCCCGCATGGAAAGCGACGCAGAATCAGGCGCGCGCCGGAAGTTTCGCGGCGCGCAGTGCAGCATGGGCATCGGCGATACTATGTTCGCCGAAGTGGAATATCGACGCGGCAAGCACCGCATTGGCATGGCCCTTGGTAACCCCCTCTACGAGATGGCCGAGATTGCCGACTCCGCCGCTGGCCACGACCGGAACGGAGACGGCATCGGCGATGGTCCGCGTTAGGTCCAGATCATAGCCGTCGCGGGTACCGTCGCGGTCCATCGAGGTCACCAGCAGCTCCCCTGCCCCCAGTTCGGCCATGCGCACGGCATGTTCCAGCGCGTCGATACCGGTCGGGGTGCGGCCACCATGGGTGAAGATTTCCCAGCGCCCGTCGGCCACGCGCCGGGCATCGATCGAGGCGACCATGCACTGGCTGCCGAAACGGGTGGCGATATCGCTGACCACTTCCGGCCGGGTTACAGCCGCGCTGTTGACCGCGACCTTGTCTGCTCCGGCCATCAGCAGCGCCCGTGCATCATCGGCAGTGCGCACACCACCGCCGACGGTGACCGGCATGAAACAGACTTCTGCCGTGCGCCGGACGACATCGATGATCGTGTCACGATTTTCATGGCTGGCGGTAATATCGAGAAAGCAGAGCTCGTCGGCCCCGGCGGCATCATAGGCCTGCGCCTGCTCGACCGGATCGCCGGCATCCTGCAGATCGACGAAATTGACGCCCTTGACCACGCGGCCATTGGCGACGTCAAGACAGGGTATGACGCGGATACGGACGGTCATGCGCGTTCCGCCGTTCCTCTCGAGCGAAGTCGAGAGACACTGTCTCGCGATTCCAAAGTGTCTCGACTGCGCTCGACACGAACGGATAACAAACGCTCAACCACGATTGGCCAACGCAACTGCTGTCGCCAGATCCAGCCGTCCGTCATAGAGCGCCCGCCCGGTGATCACGCCCTCAATCCCGTCCTTGGCAAATTGAGCCAGCATATGGATATCGTCGAGCCCCTTGACCCCGCCGCTGGCGATCACCGGGATATCGACGGCGCGGGCCAGATCGACCGTGGCCTCGATATTGCAGCCGGTCAGCATGCCGTCGCGGCCGACATCGGTGAACAGGATCGAGGCGACGCCTGCATCCTCGAACCGGCGAGCAAGGTCGCGCACACTGACATCCGACACATCGGCCCAGCCTTCGGTGGCGACCATGCCGTCGCGCGCATCGACGGCGACGACAATACCGCCTTCATATTCCTTCGCCATTTCCTTGACGAAATCGGGATCTTTGAGCGCCGCCGTACCGATCACCAGCCGGGCCACGCCCAGTTCGAACCAGCGCTCGACCGTCTCGCGATTGCGGATACCGCCGCCCAGCTGCACATAGCCGGGAAAGCTGGCGACAATCGCTTCCACCGCTTCGGCATTTTTTGGTGAGCCGGCAAAGGCACCGTCAAGATCGACAACATGGATATGTTCCGCACCGGCAGCGGCGAACAGGCCTGCCTGTTCCGCCGGATTGTCGCCGTACACCGTGGCGCGGTCCATATCGCCTTCGGCCAAGCGTACGACTTCACCCGATTTCAGGTCAATGGCAGGAAATACGATCATGGTTTCCACTCCAGAAAACGCTTGAGAAAGGCGAGACCATAGGCCTGGCTCTTTTCAGGATGAAACTGGACGCCAACGATATTGTCGTGGCCGACGGCGGCAACCAGCGGCCCGCCGTGCTGCGTCTTCGCCAATATATCCGCTTCTTGCGCGGCGTCAAAATGATAGCCGTGCAGATAATAAGCTTCGCCCGCCTCAAGCAGATCATGACCCTCGGTCGGGGTGACATCATTCCAGCCCATATGCGGGATTTTTATCGTGTCATCCACCGGATCGATAGCCTTTACGGTGCCGGGAATCCAACCCAGACCGGCATGTGTGCCAAATTCAATGCCTTCGTCAGCGAGCATCTGCATGCCGACGCAAATGCCGAGGAAAGGCACGCCGTCATCGCGGACGCGGCGCTCCATCACTGCCACCATGCCTTCGATTCCGGCCAGGGCATTGCGGCAGGCGCCAAAGGCACCGACACCGGGCAGGATGATCCGGTCGGCCTGTGCCACAAATCCCGGATCTGCAGTCACGGTTACAGTCCCGGCTCCGGCCGCTTCCAGCGCATTGTGCACACTGTGCAGGTTACCGGCGCCAAAATCGATCAGCGCGATTGCTTCAGCCACCCAGCTGCCCCTTGGTCGAGGGTATGGCATCGCCCTTGCGCGGATCCCGTTCTACCGCCTGGCGCATGGCGCGGGCAAAACCCTTGAAGATACTTTCTGCGATATGGTGATTATTCTCTCCGTAGAGCAGTTCGATATGCAGCGTGATTCCCGCCGCATCGGCGACGCTGTGAAACCAGTGTTTGAACAGTTCCGTGTCCATTTCGCCCAGACGTTCCTGCGTGAATGCGGCTTTCCAGACCAGATAGGGCCGACCGGAAATATCCAGCGCGACCCGGCTCAACGTCTCGTCCATTGGCGAATAGGCGCTGCCGTAGCGCACGATGCCAGCCTTGTCGCCAAGCGCCTTTTCAATTGCCTGACCCAGCGCGATACCGCTATCTTCGGTGGTGTGGTGCTGATCCACGTGCAGATCGCCCTTTATCCGCATTTTCAGGTCGATCAGCGAATGACGGGAGAATTGTTCGATCATATGGTCAAGAAAACCAATGCCGGTTGACACGTCATATTGGCCGGTTCCGTCGAGATTCAACTCGACAAAAATCTCGGTTTCCTTGGTGTTTCGTTCGATTGTCGCTGTTCTCATGCCACTGGCCTATAATGGCTTGGCCAAATCAGGCAAGAATTTCGCGGTCTTTGATCAAAGCGAATTTCATTTTACGCCCTTGACCCGCTGCCCGCTTCGCGCCACCTAGTGCAAATGAGCGATGATGCCCCCGATAGCCTGATTCCTTACGACGAAATCGTACAGGAAGCCCTGCGCGCTGTAGTTAGCCGTGTGCTGGGAGAAGTCGAGAAAGACGGCCTGCCTGGCGACCATCATTTCTACATCACCTTCAAGACCCGTGCACCCGGTGTCGATATTCCCGATCATCTGATTGCAAAATTTCCCGACGAGATGACGATTGTCATTCAGAACCGCTACTGGGACCTGAAAGTTGATGAAGACCGGTTTGAAGTCGGCCTGAGTTTCAACCAGATCAGTTCAATGCTGCATATCCCCTTTGCGGCTATCACATCCTTTGTCGACCCGGCGGTTGATTTTGCGCTGCAGTTCCACGTTGAGGAGATCGAAGGCGACATTGATGATCATGATCCCGCAGAAAATGACGGCGAGACAGAAGCGACCAAAGTCGTCGACGATGGCTCCAACGTGGTCACGGTGGACTTCGGCAAGAAAAAGTGAGCGGGACCCGCACCGAAACCGACTCTCTGGGCGAGATTGAGGTTCCCGCGGATGCCTATTGGGGCGCCCAGACACAGCGCAGCATCGAGAATTTCCCCTTTCCCCGCCAGGAACGCATGCCGATCCGGCTGATCCACGCCCTTGCCACCGTCAAACAGGCCGCAGCCCGGGTCAATGGCATCCATGGTCTGGAACCGGAAATTGCCGCCGCCATAGAAAAAGCGGCCAATGCCGTGCGCACCGGCGAATATGACAATCAGTTTCCGCTGACCATCTGGCAGACCGGCTCCGGCACCCAGTCCAACATGAACGTCAACGAGGTGATCGCCGGCATCGCCAACGAGGCGATTTACGGGACCCGCGGCGGCAAATATCCGGTCCATCCCAATGATCATGTCAATCGCGGGCAATCGTCCAATGACAGTTTTCCCACCGCGATGCATGTCGCGGCAGCCCGGGCTCTCGAGGTTGAGCTATTTCCGGCGCTGGAACAATTACACGACGCGCTGGCGGAAAAGGCCCATCAGTGGAAGTCTATCGTAAAAATCGGCCGCACCCATTTGCAGGACGCCACACCGCTGACCCTGGGACAGGAATTTTCCGGCTATGCGGCGCAACTGGTCGCCGCCCGGGACCGGATCGAGAGCGTCCTGCCACGCCTGCTCAAACTGGCGCAGGGCGGGACAGCGGTGGGAACCGGTCTCAATGCGCCGGAGAATTTCGGCGAGCATATCGCCAAGGAAATCTCCAAGATTACCGGCCTGAAATTCACCTCCGCCCCGAATAAATTCGCCGAACTGGCCGCCCATGACACGATGGTGGAACTGTCCGGCGCGCTGAACACGCTGGCGGTGTCCCTGACCAAGATCGCCAATGATATCCGCCTGCTCGGCTCCGGCCCGCGTTCCGGGCTCGGCGAACTCGACCTGCCGGCCAATGAACCGGGCAGCTCGATCATGCCGGGCAAGGTCAATCCGACCCAGTGCGAGATGTTGACCATGGTCGCCGCGCAGGTCATCGGCAATCATCAGGCGGTGACGGTCGGCGGGCTGCAGGGCCATCTCGAACTCAATGTGTTCAAGCCGCTGATCGGCGCCAATGTGCTGCGTTCGATCGAGATAATTTCCATCGGTATGTCGAGTTTTTCCGAACGCTGTGTCGAGGGACTGGAGGCCAATGAAAAACGGATCAGGGAACTGGTCGACAATAGTCTCATGCTGGTCACCGCGCTTGCCCCGGTGATCGGCTATGATAAGGCTGCCGCCATCGCCAAGCATGCGCATGCCACCGGCCAGACGCTGCGCACAACCGCGCTGGATATGGGTCTGGTTGACGCCGAAACATATGACGCCCATGTAAAACCTGAAAATATGATCGGCAATCAGGGCTGATCCGGGAACAGGAACGCAATGTCGCTAGTCAGAAATATATTTACCACGTTCATCGGCTATGAAGCGCGCAGGCACACCAAGGGCCATGGCCTGCGGAACTTTGGCCTCGGCATGCTGGCTGCCCGCGTCGCGACCCGGTCTGTCCCCGGCGCGCTGCTGGTCGGCGGGGTACTGATCGCGAAAAAACTCTATGATGATAAGAAAGAGGCCGAGAGTCTTCCCGCCTCCGAAGCGGTCATCGACATCGAAGGCCATCCGGCACCGGAAAAGAACGAAGGGGCATAAGAGCGGCCTTCTGCCCCCGGTTCATTGCCCGATGCCATCGCGGAAACGGTTTATCTCCACGGTGATAATATTGATTGCTACTGACACTGTTGTAAACTAGCCTCAGTCAAACGCGAAAAGCGTGACACAGGAGAGTATATTGGCGACGACCGCGCAATCCGGGCAAGCGCCCCGCAAATTTTATGGCTGGACCAATGTCGGCCTGCTCTTCTTCCTGCAATTCGCAGCCTCCGGCTTCGTCTATTTCGCCTATTCGGTGGTTTTTCCGGTGATGGTCGAAACAATGGACTGGAACCGTGGCACGGCATCCCTGGCCCAGTCGATCGCGCTGATCATGCTCGGCCTGGCCTATCCGCTCACCGGCTATTTGCTAAGCCGCTTCGGGGTTAAACAGGCTGTCACCATCGGCCTGCTCGTCATGCTGTCCGGCCTGACGCTGCTGGTCTTCGCCGTCACCGAAATCTGGCAATGGGTCCTGGTTTGGGGCGGCGTCATGGGTCTGTCCTTTGCCCTGACCGGCCCGATTTGCTCCCAAACCGCCATGATCAGCTGGTTCAGTATCAAGCGATCGACCACGATCGGTATTGTCATGACCGGCGGCGCGCTGGGCGGTGCCTTGGCGCAGCCGGTTCTCTCGACCATGATGGACCAGTTCGACAGCTGGCGCGCCGCCTGGATGATTGCGGCCGCGATGGTTGTGATTGCCCTGATCGCCGCGCAATTTATCGTCAATCGGCCGCAAGACATCGGGCAATTTCCCGACAATGTCGATCCCGCCCTGGCAGCGCGTGACCCGCTGGCCGGAAATTTGCGACCGAAGACTCACAGGACCGATCATGACTGGACGATGAAACAGGTCATCCGGACGCCGATACTCTATCTCGTTATGCTGATCACGCTTGGTTATCTGGCGACCTTTTTTTTCCTGCTCAACCACGGAATATTACACCTGACCGACAGCGGCCTGTCGGGTCTTGAGGCCGCATCGATCATGGGCATCACGATATTGGGCAGCGGCCTGGCCCGCATTCCCGCAGGCTGGCTCGGGGACCAGTTTGAATTGCGCTGGACGGTGTTCGGATCGATTTCCCTGATGATTATCGGCCTGTCGGGATTCTGGCTCGGCCAGGGCGTAATATTGCTGTCGATCATGGGCATGGTCTTTGGCGCCGGCTATGGTGGTTTGCTCGTGCTCGGGCCGGTGGTGACGGGTAATTATTTCGGCGAGCGTGCGTTCCCGATCATCAACTCGGTGCTGGCGCCGGTGATGCTGCCTTTTGCTGCGGCGGCACCGGCCGGGGCTGGCTATATATTCGAAGCAACCGGCAGCTATGACATCGCCTTTGCGGCGGCCATCGGCTTGCTGATCACCGGACTGATCGCTGCATTTCTGCTGAAGCCGCCGGCTACGCCCGACTAGACATTGCCATCGCTGGACAGCAAAGCCGCTATCGGACGGGTCCCGGGACGGCGCGCCAGCACGATCATCAATATGGTCGTGAACGGCACCGCCAGTATCGCACCGGGAATGCCCCAGAGACTGCTCCAGATCGCCAGCGAGACCAGCACCACCATCGGGCTGAGATTGACCGATTTGCTGAGCATTTTCGGTTCGACAACATTGCCGATAATCACTTGTGCTGCCGTCATCAGACCGGTGGCGACCAATGGAATCGTCAAGCTGCCGAACTGGGCCACGGCAAACAGCACCGGAAAAGCCACGCCGACAAACGAACCGATATAGGGAATATAGTTGAGCAGACCGATGATGATCGCCCACAACGCTGCATATTCCACGCCCAATATCAGCAATATGACCCAGCAGATCACACCGAGAATGATATTGATCAGCGTCTTGGTCGCGAGATAGCTTCCGATATCATGGTTGATCCGGGTGATCATGTTGAGCGTATCGGTGGAATCGCCATCCGAACCAAAAGCGCGGCGGACCTTTTCGGGGAAGCCCGTGATTTCGCTGAGCAGGAACGAGGCGTAGAGGATCGTGATAAAGACAAATCCGCCGAAACTGGTTAGCGAGGACAGCACCGACTGGGCGAGCGCAGCGATATCAATCTCGGTCAAAAACCGCGTTGCGAATTCGCTGACCGCCTTGGCGACGGCTTCGGTGCCCCTGTCAAATATCGCGGATGGTGACGCCATCAGTTCGGACATCTTCGGGCGACCCATACCCTCGTCACCTTGCGTCGGGAACCAGGCGGCGAACAGATTTTCCAGATTGCGCTGATAGACGGGCAGTGACGGGACGAGATTCTGCAAGCTGGCAACCAGCATCCGGGTCATCGCGAACAGCATGGCCAATACGGCGATCAGGGCAAGCGTGGCGCGGAGCCACAAGGGCGTCTGGCCGAGCCCGGGTATCCGGGCAACCGTGGCGCTGGCGGCGTAGAGAATCTGCAGCAAGATGATCGCGGTCACGATCGGCAATATGATGTCCTTGCCGACGTAAAACAGCCAGCCGACCATGATCGTAATACCGATCGCATAAAATATCGTGCTGACGCGTCCCTGAATCATGGTTTTGGGATAGCTGCCTTTTGGAGGACTGTCATCAGGATGATTGCATGGAACTCGCGAGATGGAAAAACATCGGGACAAGCATCTTGACGCCGTGCGTCCTTCTCGGCCAATAGCCGCTATGGCCGACAATATTTCCTCCCAGACGATAGATAATGATCACCGCGAGTTAAACCGTCGCGGGCTGCTGTTTGTGCTGTCCTCGCCCTCGGGCGCCGGCAAATCGACGCTGGCCAGTATGTTGCTGCAGGCAGACGAAGAAATCGCAATGTCGGTTTCCGTGACAACGCGCCCCAAACGGCCGGGTGAAGAACATGGCAAGGACTATTATTTCGTCAATGGAGAGCAATTCGAGGAAATGGTCGCTGACAACAGCTTCCTCGAATATGCCACGGTCTTTGGCAATCGTTACGGTACGCCAGCCGTGCCGGTCAATCAGAGCCTGGAAGAAGGTCAGGATGTCCTGTTCGATATCGACTGGCAGGGAACACAGCAACTCTATCAGCGCGCGGGTCAGGATGTCGTGAGAGTCTTCATCTTGCCGCCGTCGCTCAAGGAACTGCGCAATCGGCTGGAAAGCAGGAATACCGACGCGTCCGAAATCATCGAAAACCGGATGCAGCGCGCTGCCAGCGAAATCAGCCACTGGGATGGCTATGATTATGTCCTGATCAACGATGATCTCGACGCCTGCTTTGCCAAGGTGAAGCAAATTCTCGCCACCGAACGCATGCGGCGTTCGCGGCAAACCGGCCTTATCGGCTTTGTCCGGGATTTGATGGCAGAGTGACTAGCCCGCCGGCGAGGATAGCTTCCTGACATAGAGGCCGTCGAACACCGTCGACCAGCTCACCCCGCCATCGGATGAGGATTGCCAGTGCTGCCGGACACTGCCGTCCGCCCTGGGTGTCCAGGTGATCCGGTTTATTGCCATATTCTCCTGGTAATAAGGCGGGTTGCGATTGCTGAGCACCATCGCTCCCTCTGCATTCAGTCCGCCCTCGATAAACAGGGCCGATCCGTCCGCCCCCATCCATGTCTGATGCCATTTTTGGCGGGCAGCGTCATAAAAGCTCATGCTCATGCCGGTATAACCGCCCTTGGTGGTATAATCCTCGCGGATGACGCAGCCGCCATGTTCGCGCGATATCCGGTTTACCGCAGTCGGCTGGTCTTGGCCGGCGGCGGTCACCTCCCAGTGCCCGATCCAGAAATCAAAGGCGCGGTGGTCTCCGGTAGCGCAGGCGGGAGGAGCTTTGGCCGCAGGCGGTGGTGCCGGTTGCGCGTGAACCGGCACAAAAAAGGGGGATGACATAAGAAGCGTCGCAAAGGCCACGTCCAATAGGGGTCGGACGGTGGACCAGCTTTTCCGGGAATAGGAGCTTGCCCATGCGGTAGGCAATATATCCCGGTTCAGCCTTTTGCGATTCCGCATCATGACACCACCCCCCATGGTTAAGCTTCGATGCGACCCGAGAACATTTTATGCTTTTCTGGATCATCACTCAGCTATCTGTCGGATAGCATAATCCGGCGTGACTCTGCCGGTCATTCGACGAACGGCAATTGCCCGTCGATGAAAGTGCAAAGCGGTTGCATGCCGTGCAATATGGGGACAGTTGATGGCTCCTGGTCCTGAAAAGAACGTTGGTTTTGACGGGCGGACGGGTTACGACAAGCAGGATCGGCACAGCGCTTGAGGGGGACAAAAACGTGATCGCAACACAGGCAATCGACGTCCTGATCGTCGGCGGTGGCTTTTCAACCATGCCGCTGATCCGCGAACTGGAGGCCAGCGGTACAAGCTGGCTGATGGTGTCGGAAATGTTGCCGATCTGGCAGCAGCTGGAAGCGGCCGATGCGATGGATTTCGATCTGGTGAGCTCGCTGCAGAGCAGCGTCTATTCCTTCGAGCTGGTCGAAATGCTCAGGGAGCAGGGCGAGAATTTCACCGACGGTTTTCCGACCGCACGCGAATTTTACGATATCCACAAGAAATATGCGGCCCGCTACGCCGACAATATCCATCATGGCCGGGTCGACAGCATCGACAATCATGCGGATCACAGCATCGTCCATCTCGAGAGCGGCGAGCAGTTCCGCGCCAGCCATGTCGTTGTCGCCACCGCCTTCCGGCGGCAGATGAACGCCAATCTCAAGCAGATCAGGATTGACGAAAGCTATGCCGGCAAGAGCGTGGTGATCACCTCGACCGGCGACAGTTCCAACCTGTTGATCGCGAAACTGGTCGCTTATGGTGCGAAGGTCCACCTGGTCACCAATGGCTTCATCATGCTCGACAAGATGTTCGCCACCTTCTCGCCGCTGGATGACGGGCCACGCTTCGTGCCGCTCGACCAGCTCGAATGCCATAATTTTTCTGAAATCAGCAAATGGAGCTATCGCGCCTTTATCGACGGTGGCTATATCCACGGCCTGATCCATCACTGGTTCGCCAAAATTTTCGACCGCAACAGCCTGGGCGTGCGCCACCCGAAGAGCATCCGGCCGCACAAGGATATCCGCAGCTTTTTCAAGGCCAGGGCACCGATTGAAAATGGCCATATCGCGATCAAATATTGGCCGATCGATGTCTACAAGCTCTATTGCGAGGAGACGCTGGAGCAGAAGATCGCCGACGGCTATCTGATCAACGATCTGCCCTTCTTTCTGGAACATGGCCATGTGAAGCTGTGGGACAAGGGTACCACCACCATCGACCGCGAGGCCATGACACTGAGCGAAGGCCACGAGACCACCAGCTTTGACCTGATCATCGACGGCGATCAGGAAGTGCCCAACATCCCGGAGATACGGATGCGGGGCAGCGTCGATGGAGAGCAATTTGCCTACCGTACCCGCGAGCAATTTCTCGGGGTCGTTTCCCCCAAGCTCGCCAATATCTACACCATCGGTTTCACCCGCCCGTTTACCGGCGGGCTCAACAATATCAGCGAGATGCAATGCCTGCTGACCCACAGGATGATCACCGAACCGGCTTTCCGCGACGAGATTTGCGGCAATATCGACCAGAGGATCGCGGACTATAACGCCACCTATTATGCCAGAAGGCCGGAGAAAAAGACCGACCATCTCGTCTGGTACGGTACCTTTACCGACGAGGTTGCCAGGCTGCTGGATATCCGGCCGAAGCGCAGCGATACGCCGGGCATCAAGGGCCTGATGAAATATTATATGTTCCCGAACAACGTCTTCCGCTTCCGCGAAAAGGGCCGTTACGCGGTAGAGGGTGTCGGCGAGCTGATCGAGCACACCGCGAAGCAATATCATGACTACAAGGTGCTGGCGCTGCTCGTCATCCGCTATCCGTTTTTCGAACTGCTGGCGCTCGCCACTATCCTGCTGGCGCCCGTGCCCTGGTGGGTCAAGATCCCGGCAGCGATCGTCCACAATCGCCTGCCCTTCACCTCGACACTGGTCGGAAAATTCGGCCTGCCGACAAGAGAGAGCAAAGGCATATTCAATTACCGCAAGGCGATCAGTTTCCCGGTGCTGGCCTATCCGTTGGTGGCGGCAGTCGTGTGGGCGGTGGCGGGCATGGGAGCGGCCTTTGCGTTTTCAGCGGGGTTGCTGGCCTATGTCTACGCGATGATCCATCTGGGCACCGCAAAGGGTTGGAACCGGAAGTTCTTCTGCGACATGAAGAGCAAGCGGTCGCCCGAGATGGTCGGGTTTTTTGAGCGCTATCGGGAGGCTTTTGGGCGGGTTCGACGGGAACGTCGGCCTCAATATTAATAATCTTATCTAGGGAATCGGTGATTCGATGTTTTTCTTCTTCACCTCTGTATTGGGTCCATTTGCTTCTATTCCTTCATCTCCAGAATCGCGGTTTTGCTGCAGCGAGGAGTCAATCTCATCAATCTTATTTTTGACTGACTCATTCAGAAGTGCTTTCATCCCATTAAATGTACAAAAATTTGCGTAGCGTTCAATTATTGATCTTGCTCCTCCGTAGCCAGAAGGAAAAGTTGTCGCTTTCGAATTTAAAGCTCGCTCTCGATATTCACTCTGTGCGGAATATACCAATTTCTGCACGTTAGCCATATCTGGAGAAACCATATATGCTGCATCGTATCCTTCAAATGTCTTGTCGATCAGTCCAAATCCCGAGTTGGTGACACCAATCGCTGTATTTCCAGCATTCGACAACGTCAGCACCGAATTAACAAGTACATCTAAACTATTCGCCGAGCTCTCGCCAAATCTTCGATTTCGTTCTGACGCCGTTGTTATTGTAAAGAACCGCTGACAATATAGGTCAGTTAAGCCAAACCCCGCCAACATATACTGGCTCATCTTGGCCTCTCTTTCATCTTCAGAAACCTGTTTGAATTTGAGACATCGTGGCGCTTTTAACTTTTCTTCATTATACGCTGTGTTGGAATAACCTTGGGCAGATTTGTCTTTAAATGGCTTCAAACCACTGCCATCAAAACACAGCTCATTGGTTTCAGAGTCAATTACTTCAAATGCATCTCGAAGTGCATTGATGTATGCGGTCTCATCTAATCTGCTCGGCACTGGTCGCGCTTCAATGTCTGGCCTCACACTCTCCAATGTAGAACACGCTGTTGTAGCTATTAAAACTGGGGTGATGGTCAGTAGTCTGAATACTGTCATTGGATACCTCCTGCAATTGTGATTGCTTCAAACGACGTTTAATTGTTCGGGATTGAGAATCCCGTGACCCGCGTCACGCTCCCCCAAAAACTCCCCCCTTGAAAACCGAACATAAACAGAACATATAGAGCGCTCACGCCCATCCCCCCACCCGCTGGACTCTCTCCGGCATCTTCGGCAAAGCACGCTCATGAGTCTGACCCACATCAAAGTAAAAGGCGCCCGCGAGCATAATCTCAAGGGCGTGGATATCGAGCTGCCGCGCGAGAAGCTGATCGTGATCACCGGCCTGTCCGGTTCCGGCAAATCGTCGCTCGCCTTCGATACCATCTATGCCGAGGGGCAGCGGCGCTATGTCGAGAGCCTCAGCGCCTATGCGCGGCAGTTTCTGGAGATGATGCAGAAGCCCGATGTCGAGCATATCGAGGGCCTGTCTCCGGCGATCTCGATCGAGCAGAAGACCACCAGCCGCAATCCGCGCTCGACCGTCGCGACGGTGACCGAGATTTACGACTATATGCGCCTGCTCTGGGCCCGCGCCGGCGTGCCCTATTCGCCGGCGACCGGCCTGCCGATCACCGCCCAGACCGTCTCGCAAATGGTCGACCGGGTGATGGCCCTGCCGGACAAGACCCGCTTCTATCTGCTTGCCCCGGTGGTGCGCGGGCGCAAGGGTGAATATCGCAAGGAACTGCTCGAATGGCAGAAGGCCGGCTTCACGCGGGTCCGGGTCGATGGCGAATTTTACGATATCGAGGAAACGCCCAAGCTCGACAAGAAATACAAGCATGACATCGAGGTGGTCGTCGACCGGCTGGTGGTGCGCGAAGGGCTGGAGCAGCGTCTGGCCGACAGTTTCGAAACCGCATTGCGGCTGGCCGACGGGCTGGCTTTTGTTGATCTCGCGGACGGGACAGTTGAGGAGGCTTTGGCCGGGAACACAGTTGCCGAAGCCAGCGCCGCATTCAAACCGGAGCCGGAGGCCACCACCAAGAAAATGAAGGGCACCGGCCTGCCACCGAACCGGATCGTCTTTTCTGAACGCTTCGCCTGCCCGGTCAGCGGCTTCACGATCGAGGAAATCGCCCCGCGCCTCTTCTCGTTCAACGCCCCGCAGGGCGCCTGCCCGTCCTGCGACGGTCTTGGCGAGAAGCTCCATTTCGATACCCAGCTGATTGTTCCCAATCCGGCATTGTCGATCAAGCAGGGCGCGGTCGTGCCCTGGGCCAAGTCCAACCCGCCCTCGCCTTATTACATGCAGGTACTGGGCAGTCTGGCGCGGCATTTCGAATTTGATCTCGAAACACCATGGAACGAACTGTCCGAACATCATCGCGACGTGATCCTCAACGGGACGCAGGGATTGCCCGTCACATTGCGCTTCCAGGACGGGCGCAAATCCTATGAAGTGAAAAAGCCGTTCGAAGGCGTGATCGGCAATCTCAACCGCCGCATGCTGCAGACCGAAAGCGCCTGGATGCAGGAGGAGCTGGCCAAGTTTCAGGCCGCCGCTCCCTGCGAAACCTGCCACGGCGCACGGCTCAAGCCGGAAGCGCTGGCGGTGAAGATCGCGGGAGAGGATATTTCCATCTCGACCCGGCGGAGTGTCGGTGATGCACTGGAATTTTTCGAAGGTCTGGGCGCCAAGCTCGACAAGACCCAGAGCCAGATTGCCGAACCGATTCTCAAGGAAATCATCGAGCGGCTGGGTTTCCTCAACAATGTCGGGCTCGACTATCTCAATCTCGACCGGACCAGCGGCACATTGTCCGGCGGCGAGAGCCAGCGCATCCGCCTGGCCAGCCAGATCGGTTCGGGCCTGAGCGGCGTGCTCTATGTGCTCGACGAACCCAGCATCGGCCTGCACCAGCGCGACAATGACCGTTTGCTGACCACGCTCAAGCGGCTGCGCGATCTCGGCAATACGGTGATCGTGGTCGAGCATGACGAAGATGCGATCCGCACGGCAGACTGGGTCGTCGACATGGGGCCGGGTGCCGGCGTCCACGGCGGCGAGGTCGTTGCCGAAGGCACGCTCAAACAGATATTGAAATCGAAAAAATCGCTGACAGCTGCCTATCTCAACGGGACGCGGGAAATCGAGGTGCCGACCGAACGGCGCAAGGGCAATGGCAAGAAGCTGACCGTGCACGGCGCCACCGCCAATAATCTGCAGAATGTCACCGCCTCGATCCCGCTCGGAACCTTCACCTGCGTCACCGGTCTCAGCGGCTCAGGCAAAAGCTCTTTCACCATCGACACGCTCTACGCCGCAGCGGCGCGGACGCTGAACGGCGCGCGGGTGATCGCCGGCAAGCATGACAAGATCACCGGCCTGCAATATTGCGACAAGGTCATCGATATCGACCAGTCGCCGATCGGCCGCACCCCGCGGTCAAACCCGGCCACCTATACCGGTGCCTTTACCAATATCCGCGACTGGTTCGCCGGCCTGCCCGAGGCACAGGCGCGCGGTTACAAGCCCGGCCGGTTCAGCTTCAACGTCAAGGGTGGCCGCTGCGAAGTCTGCCGCGGCGACGGGCTGATCAAGATCGAGATGCACTTTCTGCCCGACGTCTACGTCACCTGCGAGGAATGCGGCGGCAAACGCTATAATCGCGAGACGCTCGAAGTGAAATTCAAGGGCAAGTCGATCGCCGATATTCTCGACATGACGGTCGAGGATGCGGTGAGCTTCTTCAAGGCGGTCCCGCCAATCCGCGACAAGATGGCGATGCTCTATGAAGTGGGGCTGGGCTATGTGAAGGTCGGCCAGCAGGCGACCACCCTGTCCGGCGGCGAGGCCCAGCGGGTGAAACTGGCCAAGGAACTGTCGAAGCGGTCAACCGGGCAGACGCTCTATATTCTCGACGAACCGACGACGGGCCTGCATTTCGAGGATGTCCGCAAGCTGCTGCAGGTGCTGCACCGGCTGGTCGAACAGGGCAATAGCGTGGTCGTGATCGAGCATAATCTCGACGTCATCAAGACCGCAGACCATATTCTCGACCTCGGTCCCGAAGGCGGCGTGCGCGGCGGCGAAATTGTCGCGCAGGGCACGCCGGAAGAGGTCGCCAAGGTGAAGGGCAGCTACACCGGCGGCTATCTGAAGGACATGCTGGCAAAGTGAGCGGCGGACAAACGAAGCCTTTGTTTGTCTGTTCCCGCAACCGGTTGCGCAGCCCGACCGCCGAAGCCGTGCTGAACGGGGTCGATAGAGTGACAGCCATTTCTGCCGGCACGAACAATGATGCGGAAACGCCCTTGTCCGGTGACCTGATTGAATGGGCTGACGAAATCTATGTGATGGAAACCGGTCACAAGAAAAAGATCACCCGGAAATTTGGTACGATGCTGAAAGACAGGCCAGTGCGCAATCTCGCCATTCCGGACAATTACAGGTTCATGGAACCCGATCTGGTGGCGATCATCAAGGCCAGGTTCCCCGCATATTTTTCCTAGCGCCGCAAAACCCGCCGCTGCCATAATAGCAGCAAAATCGGCACGGCCAGTTCGATGATCATGCCGCTGACCTGCCAGCTTGCCGGCTCACCTACCGTCAGCCAGGAAACCACCCGGGCGAGGCCGCCGATGAACCAGCCGAGCATGGCAAAGCGCAGGAAATTTGCCCGCCCCCTGATATCACTGGCTGACCAGAAGATCATCACTCCGACCGCCACATAGACCCCGGCGAGATAGCGATACTGGCTATCGAGAGCGGCACTGACTGCTTCCCCGCCGGCATGGTCCGCCGCGCCGAAAATGATACCGGTAACGCCCAGAAACAGCGGGATCATCCCAATCAATAGGATGACAATGCGAAAGATGTTCATATATGCTTCCCCTGTTTAACTCTTCTCTCCCGAAACCCTCAAAGCCCTGCACAGCCCATTCGGCCCGGCCTTGTGACTAGAGGCGCTCAAGCCTTACCGGCAGTCCGTCCTTCGGTTGCGGAATCGGAAATACCTGCCAGTCCGGTTCGTATTCTGGCCCATCCTGCAGGACAACGCGATTCTGGGTCAACATCGCGTGCATCAGGATTTTGATCTGCATATAGGCGAAATGCAGGCCCAGGCACATATGCGCACCACCGCCAAAGGGGACCCATGCATATTTGTGGCGACCGGCGCTGTTTTCCGGTGTGAAACGCAGCGGATCAAATTTGTCGGGATCAGGCCAGTGTTTTTCCATCTTGTGGACGAATTGCGGACTGATGCCGATATTCGTGCCGGCCGGTATGGTATAGTTACGGAAGGTAAAATCCTTGAGTGCGCGGCGCGGGATACTCGGCACCGGCGGAATCAGGCGGAGTGCTTCCTTGAACGCCATTTCGGTGAGCTCCAGCTTGCCCAGCTGTTCGATAGTCAAAATACTCCCGGCCGGGGCAACCGACAGGCATTCCTCGCGCAACCGGTCCTGCCATTCCGGGTGCTTGGCCAGCAGATAGGTCATGCTGGTCGCCGAAGAGGTGATCGTGTCATGCGCCGCCATCATCAGGAAGTTCATGTGATCAACGACTTCATCCTCGGTCAGCAGTTCGCCATTTTCATGGGTAGCAAGGCAAATCTGGGTGAAGATATCCTCGCCACCCTTCGCGCGCCGCTTTTTCACTTCCGGGGTGAAATATTCGAGCAGATATTCGCGTGCCTTCACGCCTTTCCACATCTTGGTGAACGGGATCGGCGCGCGCGCAATACCAACAGACGCTTGCACCTCGTCAACAAAGGCCTTGTTGATCTTGTCCGCTTCCGGACCCCAGGGAATACCCAGAATAGCACTGGCCGCCGTATCAAGCGACAGCGACTTGATTGCCGGGTAAAATTTGAAGCCGGTGCCGCTCCAGTCGGCAACACGGTCCAATATGCCGTCCCCCAGAACCTCGCAATGATGCTTCATCGGGCCGGGTTTGAAAGCGACCGAAAGCGCCTTGCGGTCAGCCCGGTGCCGCTCAAAATCCATCAGCATCAACCCGCGCGGGAAGAGATTGTTGAGCACCGGTCCCCAGCCCTGTTCGCTGGAGAAAATCTTGTCCTTGTTGAACATCACCAGTTCGGTCGCATCGGCCCCGAGCAGCATGACATTCTGCTTGCCGAAACTATAGGTGCGATAGACCGAGCCATAACGTTCGAACATATATTGGCCGAAAGCGATCGGATCCTTGATGACCTTCAGCGTCGTCCCCAATATCGGCAAGCCCTGCTCGCCTGGGATATGCGCCAATTGCTCTTCACTGGGCGGCGTCACCCAATGCGGGTTGGCGCTTTCCTGATAAGGATATCCATGCGATTTCGCTGCTATAGTGGCCACGGGAGCACTCCTGATCTAAGCTATCAGTAACTTACTAGCTACTTTCATCAATGTCAGCAAGCTACTCCATTCATAAGCTATTCAATCGCGCCGCCCTATCCGTATCACCAACAGGAAAAGAATCACGCCCTGCATGGCCGATGCCACAGGGAGTGGTTCTGAGGATGAAGACCATGATCAATTTTTCGATGTTTCGGCTGTTGAAACCAGCAATAGCTGCGAGTGCATTGCTGAGCGTTGGCGGCTGCATGTACGGCGGCGCCGGATACTATGGCGACGGCTATGTCAACAATCGTGGCTATGATTGTGATCCCTATGCCCCGTTCGATGATTATTATGCATGTGACTATGGTTATGGCTTTGCCGATATCGGCTTCAGCGGTGGCTGGTACGATCAATATTATTATCCCGGCTATGGCATCTATATTTTCGATCGCGGCGGTAGACGCCACGCGATGCACGACTATCACCGGCGCCATTGGGCCAGACAGCGCGCAGAATTTGGCGGGCACCATGTCAGAGAGCGCGATCGCATTCCGGAACGACGCGCGGTGCCGCGTGACCAACGATATGAGCGCGGCGATCGTGCACGGGACCCGAGGCGGCGCAACTATCGTGACAATCCACGTGCTCGCCCAGGGACTCGCGACCGACAGGACAGCCGTCCCGCAAGCAGAGCCCCGCGTCGAGACCGCACGGATCAGGCCGCCCCCGTTCGCAACCGCAGTGATCGGCCAAGGCGAGCCGACCGGCGCCCACCGATAGCGACCGAGCAACCGCAAGCTCAGCCGCCATCAGCAAACCAGCCGGACAACGCATCCCGACCACCGCGCGCGGAAGGCCCTCGCTATTCACCGAGGACCAACCGCAGCGCGCGGGAACGAGTCAGCGACGACTAGTTCCGGTCAGGATTCACTTGCCTACGGTAACGCGGCCGACATGATAGCCGCGTTCGCGCATTTCTTTTTTATAATCCTTGTTCGCATCGGCAATTTCCGCGCGATATTCCTCGAGCGCATCCCGCCGGTCTTCCTCGTCGGTCGCACGGCGCAAATCCTTCTTCAGTTCATGTTCCGCTTCGCGGATATCGGTGAGATAATCATACCAGTAATTATCGGGGTTGTCGCCAATCGGCCGGGTCAGGATCGGCTCGTGGTCCTGATTACCGGACGGGTGCGCCATGGCCATTGCGGGAGCCACAGCCAGAGCAGCGGCAGGCATACCAATCATCAGTTTGCGAAATATCATCGAAATTCTCCTTCGTACTGAGTGGAACAGCCAGACAACGACCAGGCCGCTTTCTCGTTCCTGAATAGCCGCAGCAGCGGGACAAGGCGCACCGTAATTCGGTTGAAACGGGACAGATCGGGCCGGAAGGTCCCGCTAGTTCAATGGCTTTTCTTGCTTCAATGGCTAATGGTTAAGACAATTGTAATCATTGTAATAAGCCTATATCCTAGGGTTTCGAGTGAAGCTTCGAGGATTTTGGTCGATGGCAAGTGCATTTAGCGACATTCAACCCGATGATTTCCAACCATCGGAGCAACACCCCCAGCATGGCGTCATCATTGGCGGCCCGGCTGCGCGGGCAAAGCGCATCGAATATGGCATCTTGCTCTCCACGATGGTGCTGGGCTCTATCGGCGCGCTTTACTGGACCCTCACCCATGCCACGGGCTGGGTCGAATGGTCTGCCTTCCTGTTCGGCTTTGCGCTGATCAATATGGGTGTCGGCATCGGCTATCATCGCTATTTCACCCACAAGGCATTCGAGGCGGGACCAAAAATGCGCCTCGCCATCGGCATCATGGCGCAAATGGCCTGTCAGGCTTCGGTGCTGAAATGGGCAGCCGACCATCGCCGCCATCACGCCTTTTCCGATCATGTGGGTGACGTGCACAGCCCCTATATCGACGGCCACGGCAAGAAAATGGGGAAACTCAAGGGGCTTGGCATTGCCCATTTTGGCTGGCTGTTCGACAACACGACGTCGGACATGAACGTTTACGGCAAGGGGCTGATCGACGACCCGCAAGTCTTGTGGTGTCACAAGCATCGCTGGTCGATCGCCATCTTCTCGAGCATCATATTGCCGGCCCTGTGGGCACTGGCCTTCGGCGGACCCGAGCATATTATCGGCACCATCCTGATTGGCGGCTTCTTCCGCAACTTCTTCTTCCTGAATTTCGTCATGGGCGTGAACAGCATCGGCCATGTCTTCGGCTCGCAGCGGTTCAAAACCAAGGACGGGTCGCGCAACAACTGGTTCATGGCGTGGATGACCTTTGGCGACGGCTGGCACAATAACCATCACCAGCACCCGCGCGCCGCGTCATCGCAAGTCGCATGGTGGGAGTTCGATCTGAACGGCCAGATCATCTATCTGTGGGAGAAAATGGGGCTGGTGTGGAACGTCCAGCGCGCACCTGCCTATATTCGCAATAAAAATGGCGAATGGGTCCAGAAGGCGATGAAAGTGGCGAAAGCCGATCTTCCGGAACCGGAAGTCATGTCAGCAGATGACGGCGGCGTGATGTTCCCTGCGTCCAAGCAGCGTCATGTCGAACCGGCCCAATAACCGCGCCCCAACAAAATTTTCGCTATTGGGACCGGAGGGTCAGCGTCGCTGAAACGGTCCCGTTATCAGCCGGATTGACGCTAAGCGATTCCACCGCAACCCCCTCGCGTTCGATCCGCGCAAGCCAACCAAAAAGTGCCGTAGGCTTGGCCGATTCCACCACCATATTGACCCGGCTGTCCGGCTGTGGATCGACCGAACCCACGGCAATCCCGGTCTCTCCGGCGCTCTGGCTGACATATATATCAATTGCACCGCGAAATTTGGTGGTGTCGCCGTCCAGCGGCTGCTGGAGAGCGACAACCTTCGCCTCGATCCGGGCCTGCCGCTCAATCGCATCAATATATCGCTGCTCAGCCGCCGTCATCGATCCGATCATCGGCTGTACAATGGCATAATAGCCGACCAGTCCGGTCAACAGCAAACCGGCAATCCCGACCAGTATCTGTTCTCTCCGGCTCAGGCCGACAAACCAGTTTCTCGCAGTATCGATCATGGTGCCCTCACCGTAATATCTGCCTGCACCGAACCCGTCGCATCGGTTCGCGAAGTCGCGGTGATAACGAAACCGGCATCCTGAATCGCGATCAGGGCCGGATTGATATCTTCGGCCCGGATTCCCGACAATGTCGCCGAAACGATCCCGTTTTCGCCGTAACCCAGCCGGGTAATCGACACATTGGGTACATGCTGAATAGCCGAGAAGAGAGCTGACGCAGGGACAGGAAACATGATATTTCCGCGATTTTCGGAGATCAGCCGCTGGTCGAGCGCCCGCTCCGCAACATCCGGATTCTCGACCGCACCGACGACGGCAGAAGCCCGGGCAAGAGCGACTTCATCAGCACTATTGGCCGCCCATTGATATTGGACCAGTTGCACCAAAGGAATGGCCAGCGATAATATGATCAGCGCGGCCACCATCCAGCCGAGCCGGCGCTTTTGTACCGCACCCATCGTCCGCTTGGTTTTCTTGGCAAACATCCTCGACCGGAAATTGAGATCGCTCTTGTTGGCGGGATCAGCCAGCATGGCGTCAAATGCATCACCGGTAATGGGCGTGATCGCCTGACCGGCGAACAATATATCGGTAAGCGCGGGATCGTCGGTCGCGATGATATTATTGGCACGGACCACCCGGTCAAATCCGAAATCCGCAGATAGCGGCCCATTTTCAGAAACCGGCAGCAACCAGCCCAACGGAATAATTGTCTCCGGATCCATATTCAGTGCCTGCAATCGGACAAGACCGGCAGACAATATATCGCGCCCGACAGAAGCCGTGACTACGGCACCCGTGTTATCGATCGTCGAAACAATATGGACATTTTCACTATCGAGGCTCCCGGCTTTCGCTGCCAGAACGGCGGCGGCAAGCGCCTGATTTTCGGTCGTGCCACTGATCGCTTCATGACCGGCAATCGTGGTCAGATATGACGGGAGCAGAGAAATTACGCCAAGATCCAAAGGCGGCTCTTCCTGTGCCTCGGCTTGCGAAGCCATGACCGGGTCCGGATCACATCCCCATGCGCGCACTTTGCCATCGACGACGTGCCACCAATAGAGTGCCTCGTCATCCGTGGTCGGAAAGGCCGTCAGAAGAAAGGAACGGGTCACGCGCTTCCGGTCTTATTCAGCGTAGATATCGGCGTTATCATCTTCGCCGCCCGGAGCACCGTCAGCGCCCAACGAATAAAGATCATAACCCGGACCCTGGCGGCCGGGATTGTCATATTGATAAGGTCGCCCCCAAGGGTCCTCCGGCAGTTTCTTGATATAGCCGCCCTGCCGGTAGCGTGCGGTGGTCGCCAGCGACGCGGGCGGTGCAACCAGCGCCTGCAATCCGTCAGATGAACCGGGATAGCTGAGATTGTCGAGCCGGTACATTTCGAGCGCCTGCCCCAGAGTGGCGATATCGGCGCGCGCCTTCTCAACCATCGCCCGGTCCTGACTGGGCAGCACATTGATCACCACAATTGTTGTCAGCAAGCCAAGAATGAAGATCACCACCATCAGTTCGACCAGCGTGAAGCCGTTGCGCTTTTGGCGCCGTTTCGCTTCCGGCTCCAGATCTTCCGCCACAATTTCCGTTTCCGTCGTCATGATTATTCCTTTTTCCGTCCTATAGTCCGGCTAGATTCTGAAGTTGCAAGATCGGCAACAGGATCGCCAATATCACCAGCGCGACCAACCCGCCAAGAGCCACAATGATGATCGGTTCGAGCAACGACAGGGCCGTGGAGCTGAAATTGTCAAATTCCCGTTCCAGATAGCTCGCCGCCCGCGCCAACATGTCATCAAGCTGTCCCGATGCCTCGCCGCTGGAGGTCATATAGACCAGCATGGGGGGAAACACGCCTGTATTTTTAAGTGCGCTGGAAAGACTCCCGCCACCGCGGATGGCCTCGACCATATCTTCCGAAGCCTTGCGCAGCACGCTATTGTTGATCGTATTGGTCGTTAGGCGCAATCCCTCGATAATCGGTAAACGGCTGGCCACCATCGTCGACAGGGTTCGCGCCAAACGCGCCGCGTGCAAATCCCGTAGCAATCGCCCGAAAAACGGCAAGCGCAGCAGAAAGCCGTCGAAGCCATATTTGATCCGGGGCTCCTTGAGCGCACGCCAGCCGATCAGCAAGGCGACCCCGATCAGGAGCGCAATCGCCCACCACCAGTCCGCCAGAAAGCTCGATATACCGATGACTATGCGGGTGATCATCGGGAGTTGCTGGTTCACATCGTCAAATTGCTCGACAACTTTGGGCACGACCGCGATCATCAGCAGCGCGACCACGATGATCGAAACCAGAGCCAGCACAGCCGGATAGGCCAATGTGCCAATTAATTTTCCGCGCAGCTCGGCCTGCCGTTCAAGCAAGTCAGCCAGACGTTCGGTGATATCGGGCAGCGTCCCCGAGGTTTCGCCTGCTGCAATCATCGCGCGATAAAGCGGTGGAAAACTTTTCGGCTCGCGGCGCATTGCCTCGGAAAGGCGTTGCCCCTCGATCACTCCGCCATGAACCGTCCCGATCCGTTCGCGCACATGCGGCTTTTCATTCTGGTTGCCGATGATCCGCAGTGCTTCCTCGAGCGGACTGACCTGCACCAGCGAGGACAATTGCCGGGTGAACAGCGTGAGTTCCTTGGATGTCAGCTTTTTTGGCCCCAGCAATCCAGCGGATGCTTTGCTTTGTTTACCCTTGGCCGGTTCCATCCGGACCACATAGAAATTCCGTTCGGACAGCTTGGCCCGGGCCGCGTCATCGCTGGCCGCGGCGAGCCGTCCAGTCTTTTGTCGTCCCTTGGGGTCGATGGCAGTATAGGAAAATTCAGGCATCGACCGCCTCGCTGTCGCGCCGGGAGATGCGGATAGCTTCTTCGGCTGTGGTCAACCCTTCACGAACAAGGGCTCTCGCCGCGACACCCAGATGGGGCTGGTTCCGGAACGCATGGGCGTTGATCGCGGCCTCATCACCCCCGTCGTTGATGAGCTTGCGCAGGGTCTCGTCGATGCGGATGGCCTCGAACACCCCGATCCGTCCCTGGAAGCCGGTGTGGTTGCAATGCTCGCAGCCGGTCTCACGATAGACCACCGTGCCATTGTCAAAGCCCAGCAGGGAGGCAAGGCTGCCATCGGCTTGGATCGGCGTACGGCAATGTTCGCATAATTTTCTGACCAGCCGCTGGGCAATCACCGCCCTCAGCGTGGAAGCCAGCAGAAACGGCTCCACCTTCATGTCACGCATCCGGGTGATCGCGCCGACCGCGTCATTGGTGTGGACCGTGG
>NZ_JBLWTY010000003.1:0-598018 GCF_048269915.1 Parasphingorhabdus sp. | reverse complement strand
GCCCTGGGAGATACCTCGACGCTTGCAGATCCCGGCGTTGTTGATAATCTGATCAAAGGACGATTAAACCGGTAAGCAATTGAACAGGTAAGCTATGGCCCGCATCATCATCGCTGATGACCATCCGCTGTTTAGGGGCGCATTATGCCAGGCGGTGACGAAATTATGGCCAGACGCCCAATTGGTAGAGACGAAGACCGTCGCCGAGGCAAATGCCGCGGCGAAAGCCGGACCGGCCGACCTGCTCCTCCTCGACCTGCATATGGAAGATAGCGACGGTCTCACCGCACTGCTGGATTTTCGGCATGAATTTCCTGCACTTCCCGTTGTGGTTGTCTCTGCGAGCGAGGATAGTCGCGTTGTTTCTGCCTGCCAAAGCCTCGGCGCATCGGGCTTCATTCCCAAATCGGTCAATCTGGATGTCATGCGTCAAGCGCTCGCGCAAATCCGCGATGGCGATGTCTGGTTTGATATTGAAGCGACAGAAAGTGAAGATAATACAGCGCTGTTCGACAAGCTTGCCAGTCTGACACCCGCACAAAGACGGATTTTGAACCTCGTCAGCCAGGGCATGTTAAACAAGCAGATCGCCTATCGAATGGAGATTAGTGAAGCGACTGTCAAAGCCCATATTACCGCAATTTTTCGCAAGCTGGGTGTCGTCAATCGTACGCAGGCCGTGCTGGTCGCCAAGCAGCTCGATATCGAAGAGCCGGAAGTCAAATCCGCCTGATCTCAGCCTTTGCGGAGGGTTTGGCTGATCAATGCGCGAAGAGCTGCGGGAGAAGCCGGCTTGAGCAATCTTTCGATGGACAATCGCGCGGCAGTTTCTCTGGTACGGTCAGAATCCTCTGCGGTTACCAATATCGCGACTGTCGGCTTGCCCCATTTATCAATCAGCTTCTCGAATAGCTCATCGCCTGTCCAGCCATCGTCGAGCTGATAGTCGAAAATCACCATGTCGGGGGGGGTCGCAAAGGCGGCATAAGCCTGTTCCGGCCCCAAAGCGGTTTTAATCTCGCACCCCCAGCGTTCGAGCAACGCGGAAAGTGAATCCAGGGCATCCTGATCATTGTCAATATACAGGATGGTCCGGCCTTCCAGATCGGACGCGCGGGATTTGCTTGCTTTGGGCGCTGCTACTTCCAGTGGCTGCGCCGGGGCCAGGTCAAGCAGGAGCGAAAAAATACTGCCCGCGCCCGGTGCCGATTCAACCGCAATTTCGCTATCAAGCAAACGCGCGATACGCTGGGATATGGAAAGGCCGAGACCGGCACCTTCCTTCTTGTCATAGGGCCCGACCTGGTGGAACTCCTCGAAAATCCGCTCATGTTCTGCGCCGTCAATACCGGGCCCGGTATCGATGACCTTGATACACGCCTGATCGGACCTGGATTCAACGGTCAGGGAAACTGACCCATTGTCCGTATAGCGAACGGCGTTGGAAACGAGATTTTGCAATATGCTGAGAAGCAAATTTCGATCCGTCTCAACCCATGTTTCGGGCGCATCCACGTTCAGCGTTAGCCCCTTATCTTGCGAAGCCCGGTAAAATTCGGAGCGCAGGTCGTCAAACAAGGGCGACAGCGGGAATTTCGTTATTTCGGGTTGCAAACCGCCGCTATCCAGTTTTGATATGTCGAGCAGCGCGCGAAGCAGCCGATCGGCCATTTCGATTGAACGGTCAATATCATGGGCAAGCTTTTTGGCCTTGGGCTGCTGCGCGCCAATCTCCTCGTCGAGCGCGGACGTGAATAATCTTGCTGCATTCAAAGGCTGGACAAGATCATGGCTGGCTGCTGCCAGAAAGCGGGTTTTGGACCGGGTTGCTTTCTCAAGCGCAACATTGGCTTCGGTGAGCTGCAAGGTGCGCTCTTCGACCTTTGCTTCCAGCGCGCGTTCCGACCGCCGGTCTGCCGTGATATCCGTATAGCTGGTCACATAGCCGCCAGTTGGTGTCGGATTGCCCAATATCCGCAAGATCCGGCCGTCGGCCTGTTCCCGCTCCAAACCATGTTTGCGGCCGGAACGCATATGGTTGAGCCGTTTGGCAACTTCCGCGTCCACCTGGTTTTCGCTCAGTCCGTTGCGCCGGATATTATAGCCGATAAGATCCGAGATAGGGCAGCCGACCGCAACCAGATGATCGGGCAAGTCAAACATCTCGACATAACGGCTGTTCCACGCCACCAGCTGCATATCATTGTCGACCACTGCGACGCCCTGGTCGATATTCTCGATGGCTGTCTGAAGCAAATCGCCGCTAAACTGCAGGCGCTGCGAGGTTTCGTCGAACATCGCGACAACCTGCTCCAGCGGGATCGGGTCGCCCTCCATAGTTGAAGCGATAATGGCTCTCGCTGAGGATGCGCCGAGAACGCCGGAGAGTTGCCGTTCAATCATTTCGATCAGGCGGTTGTCGGCAATATCCAGGTCAGAATAGCGACGGCCCAACTGTTCGCCAAGTTGCTGCATCGCCGCACGACTGCGCGTGTCACCGACAAACTGCCGGAGCAGCAGGCGATAATCGGCAACGCGCATCCTTTCTGAAGCATCACTGCCGTCCGCGATGCGATAATCCATTCCGATAAACGCGGCCGACTGCGCCTTGTCGATGATATTAGCCTGGGTATAGAGGGAGAATAATATATAAGCGCCTATGTTTATGCCAAGACTGACGATTACGGCCGACACCAATATATCCTCTGCAATCTGGACGACCGGATCCGTATCGAGATATGTGGGAACAATCAGCAATATGATCCATGCCGCAAAGCCCAGGATCAATCCCGCGATCATCCCCTTCCGGTGGCCCAGCTTCCATAACAGGCCGCCAACCAAACCCGGTGCAAACTGGGAAACAGCGGCAAATGAAATCGTCCCCAGCCCGGCCAGCGTAGAGGCGCTATTGATCGTGCGATAATAGAGAAAGGCGAGAAAAAGCAGACCGATAATAGTCAGCCGCCTTATCCACAGCAATGACTGGCCAAGCATGGCGTGGTTGGTCTTGCGGCGGTAAAAAAGCGGTACGATCAGGTCATTGGTGATCATGCTCGACAGGGCGACAGTTGTGACGATCACCATCCCGGTTGCGGCAGAAAATCCGCCGATGAATACCAATATGGCAAGCCAGTCGGCGCCCGCGTTCAGCGGCAGGGCCAGCATCAGCATATCGGGATTGATCTGGCCCGTGGACACAATTGATGTTCCGGCGACCGTGATCGGGAAGACGACCAGTGCAATCAGGACAAGATAGGCCGGGAAGACAAGCCGCATGAGCCTGTCCGGGCGGTCTTTTTGGGCTTCGACAATGGTCATGTGAAATTGACGCGGCAAACACAGGGCAGCGCAGGCAGAAATGAGCGTCAGCACCGCGAAGCGACCATCCACCTGGTCGGCCTTGAAAATATCGCCAAACTCGCGGGAAAATTCGATTTGTTCTGCACTTGCTCCGGTAAACATCAGGGCTGCAAATAGCGCGACTGCCAACAGGGCCAGCATTTTCACGATGGCTTCGGCTGCGATGGTCAGCACCAGACCCCGATTATGCTGGGTAAGATCAACCTGCCGCGCCCCGAATAATATCGCGAATAATGCCATCACGGCTGCCACTCCCAATACGATATCGTCGGAGTTCACCGATCCGCCGATATTGGGTGACAATGCCGACAGCGTCTGGCCGACGGATTTGAGTTGCAAGGCAACATAAGGCAAAAGACCGATGGTAGCGATGATTGTGACGAGAGCAGCCACCGCGCCGCTTTTTCCGTAACGGGTCGACAAAAAGTCCGCGATCGAGGTGCTGTGTTGCGCTTTGCCGATTTGCAGGGTCCGCGCGACCAGGCCATATCCGATGGTGAACAGCAATATCGGTCCCAGATAAATCGGCAGAAAATGCCAGCCGCTGGACACGGCTGTTCCCACGGCACCGTAGAAGGTCCAACTCGTGCAATAGACGGCGAGCGAGAGCCCATAGACCCAGGATTGCGCGCGCGATCCGAGGGAAAGATGACCGCTATCGCCCCGTAACGCCAACCAGAACAAGCCTGCGGCATAGAGCACGGCAATGGCCAGTGCGATCCACAAGATCATATTTTCCTCCCCAGCTGACTAGATGACATACCAACACACCGAACGGACGGGCAAATAAAAAGGGCGGCACCAAGCGCCGCCCTTTCTTCCCTGGGAGGAAATTTCTCAATGCGAAGCCGCATCTCCGGCCCCGCGGGGTACGCGGATCGAGTCGATCAGCCTGCGCACTTCCAGCGGCGGCGAGTCCGTCATCTTCGACACTGCTATCGCGATGGCAAAATTGAGGATCATACCAATTACGCCAATACCCTCTGGCGAGATACCGAACAGCCAGTTGGCTGCCACATTGGCTTCCGGCGCGACCAGTTTGAAATAGGCGATGTAGCAGAAGGTGAATACCAGTCCGCTTACCATGCCCGCAATCGCACCTTCCTTGTTCATGGACTTCGAGAAAATGCCCATGAAAATCGCCGGGAAGAGGGATGCTGCTGCCAAACCGAATGCGAAGGCAACAACCTGCGCCACCCACCCCGGAGGATAGATGCCGAGATAGCCAGCCACCACAATCGCCGCGGTTGCCGCGATCCGTGCCGCCATCAATTCCCCTTTTTCGGTGATTTGCGGACGGAAGGTCTGCTTCAGCAAGTCATGGCTGATCGATGACGAAATCACCAGCAACAGACCGGCTGCGGTCGACAGCGCAGCGGCCAGACCGCCAGCGGCCACCAGAGCAATCACCCATCCCGGAAGATTTGCAATTTCCGGATTGGCAAGCACCATGATGTCCCGATCAACATAGATCTCATTCTCGCTCTCGGCATTGGGTGCATTCGCAATCAGGCGCTCTCCATATTTGCCGGTCTCTCCGTTAAAATCGGGCTTGCCGGCGAAAGCGTCCCCAGAACGATATTTCATCTTGCCGTCGTCATCCTTGTCGGTCCAGGCGATCAGGTCATTGCTTTCCCAATTTTTGAACCAGCCCGGAGCTTTTTCATAGTCGGTCTGATCAACCGTCTCGATAAAGTTGATCCGGGCAAAAGCGCCTACCGCAGGTGCGGTCGTGTAGAGCAGGGCAATGAAGACCAACGCCCAGCCTGCCGACTTACGAGCGTCGGACGCTTTCGGAACGGTAAAAAACCGGACAATGACATGGGGCAATCCGGCGGTGCCCACCATCAGCGCGGCCGTAATACAGAAAACATCGATCATCGATTTCGATCCGTCAGTATAGGCACCAAAGCCCATATCCTGGAGCACCAGATCGAGTTTCTGCAGCACGTACATGCCCGAACCGTCATTGACCGTCGAACCCAAGCCCAATTGTGGAATCGGATTGCCGGTTACCAGAAAGCTGATGAAGAAGGCTGGCACCATATAGGCAAAGATCAAAACGCAATATTGTGCGACCTGGGTATAGGTGATGCCTTTCATCCCGCCGAGTACCGCATAGAAGAATACAATGCCCATGCCGACAATCACGCCGAGCGTAATCGGAACATCAAGGAAGCGGGAAAAAACAATACCCACGCCGCGCATCTGTCCAGCAATATAGGTGAAGCTGATGAAGATCAGACAAATCACCGCCACGACGCGCGCTGTTTTCGAATAATAGCGCGTGCCGATAAAGTCGGGCACGGTAAATTGTCCAAACTTGCGCAGATAGGGCGCAAGCAGGAGTGCCAGCATGACATAACCGCCAGTCCAGCCCATCAAATAGACGGAACCGTCATAGCCGGAAAAAGCGATGATGCCCGCCATCGAGATAAAGCTGGCCGCAGACATCCAGTCAGCTGCCGTTGCCATACCATTGACGACCGGGTGCACCCCGCCGCCAGCAACGTAAAATTCCTTGGTCGATCCGGCCCGTGTCCATATCGCAATACCGATATAAAGCGCGAAGGAGAGGCCGACAAAAATATAGATTAATGTTTGTGTATCCATGTCAACCTCCCTCAATCATCCAGATCATATTTGCGTTCGATTTTCTTCATTTTCGCCGTGTAGAAGAAGATGAGGAAAACGAAGACATAGATCGAGCCTTGCTGGGCGAACCAGAAGCCAAGAGGATAGCCGCCGAGCGAAAACTGATCGAGAAACTCGCGGAACAATATTCCTGCGCCAAAAGACACGGCGAACCAGATCACCATCAATGTCCAGAGCAATCTGAGATTCTCCGACCAATATGCCTTTTCATTTTGATTGGTTTCCGAATCCGGACCCGGGCCACCGTCATTCGGCTCCGGTACGGATGGATCATTGTCAGCCATGCTATCCTCCCCCTAAATTATGTCAGATCATGGCCGGTTTCTGGCCATTGTCCTGAAAGGCTAAAGGGGATGGAGAAATTTCATAGAGAGACTTTGGTCTAATATGGCTGGGTCAGAGGCTTAGCCCCTCATCAGCACGTCCCGGATCATAAGCTCTTTGGCTTTTCGCCGGGCACATTGGGCTAGAAATAGCTCGCCGCACGCGATTGCATCGGTCAACCCGTCATGCGCGCGATAGGACGGCAGGCCATATTGCGCGCGCAATTTGCCCAGACGCAAACCATCTGCCGTTCTCTGTTTCGGGAACCACCGCTCCTCCAACTGCATCGTGCAGATAAAATGCCCGACAAACGGAACCCCGAAACAGCGCAAACAGGCGGTGTTCAAAAAGGATCGTTCGATCGTCGCGGAATGCGCCACGATCACCGATCCTTTTAATACGGACAGCAGCGCGGCCACCACATCGCGCTCCAGCTGACCTTCGGTTGCCGCATCATCGGTAATCCGGTGAATGATGACAGCGGATTCCTGCAGTTGGTTCTCCGCACGAATCCGCAGCCGTTGCGCCGTTTCCAGTTTTATCGCTCCATCGCTGATTCCAACCCAGCCGGCCTCAAGCAACTGAGCGTCTTTCGCCAAGCCGTCGCTCTCAAAATCAAGCGCGATCAAGCGCGTGTCATCGAGCAACCGATCCGCGGATAGCAGTCCATCATAATAATCTTCCATCGGCGTGGATCGTGCCATTTTCTGCGCATTGTCCCAATCCTGCGAAAAGCGTTTTTGCTGGAGCCAGCCTCGCCAATCGAGCTTCACTAGAGACCGCCCGCATATTTGCGGTTGATGATGTCCATATGATCGCGGATTATGCGGAAGGCATCTTTCAGATGTTCACGTTCGAACCGGGATAACGCCTTGGGCGAAAGATTATTAGTCGGTGCTTCACCGCGCTTGATCTGATCGGACTGATGGCGAAAACGAACGCTGCGGATAAATTCAAAGCAATCGGTGATGTCGGAGACAGCCTCGTTGCTCAACTCATTCCGCTCCGCTGCCATTTTGAGACGTTCGTCGCTGTTCACTTCGGCCAGCCCCAGCGCCAGGGCATAGACCCGGGCAATGTCGACGACCGGCGCGATCGCCTGATGCTTCAGGTCGAGCACATCACCTTCTTTTTCATCATGTTGCAGCAGGAAATTGCGGAAAAACCCCAAGGGAACCTTGGTATTTGATGCGGCGCGCGCAATGAAGGACAAGAATATCCTGTTGGCGCGGCTCCATTGGAAAATCTGGGTGCGGAGCCCATCGACCATTTCTGCGTCACCAGCAACGCATCGCATGTCGAAGAAGATCGTCGTATTCAGGATATTGTCCGGATCGGGCTTGTCGATCCAGTCCTGGTAGCGCTTTTTCCAGACTGCCAGAGGTTGCCGCCATTTATCGTTGGTCGCCATGATATCACCGGGGCAGTAAATGTAGCCGGCGCTGTTCAGACCGTCGCACAGCAAGGTCGCAAGCTGCTCAAAATAAGCCTCGTGCCGGGCTGCAATATAGCTATCGTCGAGAATAAACCCGTTATCCTGGTCCGAACCGCCAGCCTGCTCCTGCCGAGCGAGCGATCCGAAAACAACCAGAGCATAAGGCACCGGAGGCGGACCCAATTGCTCCTCGGCCAGTTTCAGCAATTGCCGATGCGTCGTTTCCCCGATATTCGAAACGAAGCGCGCTGCATGGTCGGCATCAACCCCGGATGCGATCAGATTGGCCAATACCGCATCCACGCGCCGTGCCGCCTTGGCCACCGCAGCAGCAGTTCTGGCCGCCTTGATCTCGGCCACCACCCGCAGCGCGCTCATGCCAAAGCGGTTAAGCAAGTCGCTGGAACTGACGACGCCGACAATCTGGCTTGCCTTATCGACAACCGGCAGGTGGTGGATATTATTCTGCGACATGATCAGCATGGCCGACAACAGATCATCGTCCAGAGACATGGTAATCGGATCCGGTGTCATCACGCTGGAAACCGGGCTATCCAGCGAGACATCTTCACCCAGGACCCGGCGGCGCAAGTCCTTGTCAGTCAATATGCCAACCAGCTTCCCATTGTCCGTCAGCGGCAGGGTCGAGACATCAGCCAGCGTCATCCGTTTCGCGGCCGCGCGGATTGTATCATCTGGCGATCCGGTTACGACTTCGCTCCGGCGCAGCAGGGACTCCAGCTTGACCGCAACCAGCGCGGCATCGCCATGACCTTCTTCGGAGCGGCGCAGACCGTCAACCGCCAGCCTCAAGCGCTCGGCCTCATCCTTGGCAAAAAAAGCCCTGAATGTTTCGTGGCTGGCCAGCAATTTGCGAAAATCCGCCTTGGGAAGCTGATAGATCAGGCAATCCTCCAGCGCGATCACCTTGTTGCGGGTGACTTCATGGTGCAACAGCGAGGGATAGCCGAAAACGCCACCTTCGCCCAACCGGTTGTTCAATTCGGTTCCGCCCAATCGCAACTCGACTGCGCCCGATCGCACGATACCGAGGGCAAGATTTTGCTGACCGGCATCAATTATCACCGTCTCTCGCGGAAAATATCGTATTTCGATTTTGCGCGCCAGCGAGGAAATCTCGTTCGCCGACAGCGTATCAAATGGCGCATGACGGTTTAGAAAAGAAATGACTTCATCAATTTCCACGAAAACCTCCCTGGCAGATATTGCACAATATAGAAGAGACAACCTATTAGCCAAAGGTATCATCAGGATCAGGAATTATCGGGAATCAGCCCCGCTATTGCGCCGACAAAGACGCGGGGGCGATAATATCCGACGGGTTTTGATTGGCGAAAAATGGCGGACAGGGTGGAAAACATTCTTAAGCCACAAGGCGTCGTTATTCCGATATATTAATTAAACTATCGCGTCATACCCCGGTCTGTCGCCGCATTTTCTAAAAGCTAGTTAAATATATTCGCTTCCCGGCCGATTGGGTAAAAGTCATTACGCGAAATGCAGGCGCCGATATTTGCCCCGGAAATATAACAGGGGATCGCGCCGCGGTTCAAAGCTTGCCTTTATCACGCGACCGACCAGTATGAAATGGTCACCGCCATCATGTATAGCGTCCTTTGCGCATTCAAAGCTGCTTAGCGACCCTGTGAGCACCGGAACGCCTGTTTCTCCCGGTTCCCAAGCGGTATCGGCAAAACGATCCTCGCTTTTCCCGGCAAAGCGGTCTGATGCTGGTTGCTGGCCGATTTGAAGCACATTCACGGCAAAATGAGAGGCGTCCTTCAGCGTGGCTGCGCTTCCTGCCTTGTTGGCGATGCAGACAAGCAGCAAGGGAGGATCAAGCGAGACAGACGTGAAACTGTTCGCCGTCAAGCCAATGGGTGAACCATCCGCTGCAGTCGCTGTGACAATGGTGACGCCGGTGGCAAAACAGCCCAGCGCATCGCGCAGAGTCCGGGCATCAGAGCCCGAGCGATATTCCGGCGCGGCAAGCGGTTGCCGCCGTTCCAGAAAATCCAGCAACAGTGCGTTAAAAACCTCGGTTCTATCATTGGTTACGAGTAATTTTGTATCTTCAACCTCAACAAATTCGGCATCGGGTATGGCGCTGACAAAAGACGCTGCTTCTGACCCTGAACCCATGTCGTTCAGTGCCCCGCGCACGGATAATACCGGAATGGCCAGTCGAGGAGCGGCCTCGGTCAGTCGATCTGTCAACCCGGACACTTCCAGCCGATCTATCATCTGCGGGTCCCAGCTTGGTTCATCTTTTGATTGTGCAGCGCGCTCGCGCATCTGCTCGCCAATTGTGCGCGCCGTCGCACTATCTACATGGGCAGGAATGTCGACCAGAACCAGTCCGGCGGCGAGCGTCGCAGCATCCCTGCCAAGCGCAATCGTTGCAATCCAGCCGCCCAATGTGGCCGCAACCACAACCGGGCGCGTACCCATTTGCGCCAGAACGGCACGCAGGTCTTCGACATAAGCATCGAAATCATAGCGACCGTCGGGGGACCATTCGCTGGCTCCATGCCCCCGCAAGTCGAGGCTGAATACGCGCCGCCCGGCTTTTTCCAGTGCCTTTGCCACATCCTTCCAGACACCGCGCGTCTGTCCGCCGCCGTGTATCAGGAGAACGGATGGATCCTCCTCAGAGCCGATGGCTTCGGCTTCCAGCCGGATTCCTGCAAATCCTTTGAATTCGACGACGCTCATGTTTTCACTGTTCCTTTCAGAGGCTGCTCAAGGTTTCTGCAGGACGAATTTCGGACATTTAATCCCAGAGCACGTGCACCGCGTCTGGACCCCGCATGTTCAACCCTTTGATTTCCGGGTGGGGATAGGCAGGATCAAAACGCAGATTTGGCAAGTCCAATATGGCGTCGAGCGCGACTTCCAGTTCGGCCAGCGCCATATGCATGCCGAGGCACATATGCGGACCGAAACCGAAGCTGAGCAATGGCCGCATCGGGCGCTTCAGCCAGAGGCGATCCGGGTCTTCATAGGTTTCCGGATCCCGGTTCGCGGCGGCGATCGAGCAGAGCACTGCCGTGCCTTTTGAAATCTCCACGTCACCAATTTTCATGTCCCGGGCTGCAATTCTCGCCACCGCGCCCGCAGTCGGATCGCGTCGCATGGTTTCCATGACCGCCTTGGGAATGAGTTTGCGATCTTGCCGGACTTCATCCAGAACATCAGGATTTTCCAGCAGCTGCACCATCATATTGGCAAAGCTGCGCGTGGTGGTTTCGCCGGCGGCCAGCAACAACATGCGGATGAAGGTGGTGATTTCCTCATCGGTAAACCGCTCTCCCTCATGTTCGACCTGCATCATATAGCCGAGGATGTCAGACCGCATTTCGCCCCGCGCGCGATAGTCTTGGACAATGGGCAATAATGTATCATACATCGACTGGCCGGCCACCATCGATTGCGGTACCGTAATTTTTGCAATTTCCGGGTCAGCTTGTGGCGCGGCGACGACTTGAATCGCCCAGCTCGCGAGATCGGAAAGAAGGCTTTCCTCATGCGGGAAACCGAAATAGGCGTACATGGCGCGGATCGGGAAGGGGAGGGCAAATTCGCGCAACAGATCCGCCTTGCCATTGGGCCGCAACCGGTCGACAAATTCTGTCACCACAACCGGCCGGATGAGCGTGTCGATCAACTTGCGGATTTCTGACCGCATGAAAGGTTTCTGGAGTGTGGCCCGGAATTTGTCATGTTCCTCGCCATCCATCGCCGTCAGCAGCATATTGTCGACCGCCGCTCCAAAGCCGTCACCGACGATATAGCTTAGCCAGTCCTTCGGGTTCATCAGGACGCCGTGAATGTCCTTGTACCGGAACAGGCTAACCGTCGGACGGCCGGTCATCATATAATCCGCCATGCTGGGAACCATGTTTTCTAGCAGGATGTCGCCGTGCATCACGGGACATTTCGACCGCTTTTCCTCGAACATCGGATAGGGGTTGTTCGGCGCCTTGCCGGAATAGCCATTGGTGACCAGCGAATAGTCGGCAACCATCTGGTCCAGCGGGTCAAGGGTCTTGTTGCTCATGATAAGGGTCTCACATTCTGATTGGCCTGGTTATTTTTTGCCGCGGTTAACACGCGTCTGAACCTGCCTAAAGACATGTTCGTTTGACTCGCGTAAAGGATCGGACCGCCAATTCTGGCTCCAAATCTATGGCCATGAACCAGATAATATGATTGGATAACACCGGGCGGGTTCCTCACCGCAACGTGTATCAAGGCCGACTGAGCAACTGCCACCTATCCTTTTGCAGGTCAGCGCCGCCGCATGTTGTGGAAGTCGATGCAATAGACTGAATGGTGATGTGAGGTATCTATGCTGAGCGAACAAGTAACCAATGCTCCGGGCCATGTGCCGGAGGAACTGGTACTCGACTATCCGATCAAGATGGGCGGACTGATCGATGAAAACCCCTTTGACCAGATCATACCGGATATCCATCGTACGATGCCGCCAATTTTCTATGCTCTGGACGCCTATCCTGGCGGTACTCCGGCGTGGATCGTGCGCCGGGTTGAGGATTTGCAGACAATCTATTTTGATACGGACAGCTTTTCCAACAAGGATTTTGCACCCTTTGCCTTGCTGGTCGGCGAAAGCTGGAGTTCGCTGCCAGCGGAAACCGATCCGCCCATGCATAGTCTTTATCGCAAATGGGTGAACCCCTTGTTCACGCCCAAGGAAATCAACAAGCTGGACGGAAAAATCCGTCAATATGCCCGGGACTATTGCGCCGCAATCAAGGCCAAGGGATCCTGCGAATTCATGAGCGAGTTTGCATTTGAATTTCCAATCAAGGTGTTTCTCGAACTGATGGGCCTGCCGCAAGAGATGACTGCAGAATTTCTGGAGTGGGAAATGGGGCTGCTCCACACAAATGATCTGGCTGTAATCGCCGACAGTACCCGCAAAGTGCTCGCATATCTTCGCAGCGAAATTGCCGACCGCAAGGCCAATCCGCGGGACGATCTGATCAGCTATGGAGTAACCACGCAAATTGACGGCAGACCTTTGACAGACGATGAACTTATCGGATTTGCATTCAACTTGTTTATCGGCGGGATGGATACGGTCTCAACCAATATGGCCTGGCAGTTCCGCCATATCGCAACGCATCCCGAAGACCAGAATATGCTGCGCAACAATCCGGACAAGATTCCGGATGCAATCGAGGAATTGATGCGCGCCTATCCCGCTGTCACAACCTTCCGCACCTGCAAGAAGGAAGTGACAATTGGCGGCGTTACCTTTCGACCTGGTGACAAAATAGCCATGCCAACCTGCCTGGCCGGTCGCGATCCGGAAGAATATGAAGATGCCGACAGGGTCAAGCTGGGCCGCAAGACGCGATATCTGAGCTTTGGCTATGGTCCGCATCTGTGTGTGGGTATGCATCTGGCCCGGCGTGAGATGCGGATTGCGCTGGAAGAATTTCTTGCCGCTATTCCGGAATTTCGCATCCAGGATGATTATACGGTGCAGACGCATACCGGCGGTATTTTGCAGCCAGATAAACTCCCTCTGGTCTGGGGTTGAGCGCAATGGATGTCGGGGTAATATTCGAAACGGCCCGTACATATAATGCTTTCCAAGATCGTCCCGTCCCGGTCGCCCTGTTGCAGCAGCTTTATGATCAGCTGAAATGGGGCCCAACATCGGCCAATAGTTGCCCCGCCCGTTTCGTATTTGTCACCTCCCCCGAAGCGAAGGAGCGGTTGTTGTCCTGCGTGAATGCAGGGAATATCGACAAGATTGCTTCCGCTCCGGTCACCGCGATCATAGCCGCCGACACCCGTTTTTTCGAACAGATGCCGAAGCTTTTTCCCTCGCGCGACTTCATTTCCATATTCGCCGGCAAGGAGGAGGTGATCGCTGACCTTCTGGCAAGGAACGTACCCCTGCAAGGCGCATATATGATGATTGCTGCACGGGCATTGGGGCTTGATTGCGGTCCGATGTCCGGCTTTGATCCGGCAAAGCTCAACGCCGAATTCTTTCCTGACGGCCGGTGGCAAGCCAATTTCATCTGTGCGCTAGGCTATGGCCGCAAGGACAGTCTGTTCCCGCGCAATCCGCGACTGGATTTTGAAGAAGCCTGTCGGATCGTCTGACGGAAAGGGAGATAATCATGCCCGATATTGACCCCGGGTTCAGGGACCTGCTGGAGGATTTCGATAAGCGGGAGGTGACGTTGCTGGGCAAGACCAGGCAGGTCTATGTTGCCGGTAGCGGTCCGGCGGTGATCGTCATGTCGGAAATGCCCGGGATCAGCCCCTATGTTGCCCGTTTCGCCCGCTGGGTGCGCGACGCCGGCCTCACGGTCTATATGCCATCCCTATTTGGGGATGATGGTGTTCTGCCGGGGAAAGGCAAGACGATGATGACCGTAGCGCGCGCCTGCATCAGCAGGGAATTCCGGGCATTTGCCAGCAATGCCTCCAGCCCGGTCACCCGATGGTTGCGTGCGCTGGCGGCGGTGGCTCACGAAGAATGCGGCGGCGAGGGTGTGGGCGCTATCGGCATGTGCTTCACCGGAAATTTTGCCCTGTCGATGATGCTGGAAAAAGCGGTGATTGCGCCGGTATTATCACAGCCTTCTCTACCGATGCACAATTCGTCCGGGCTTGCGATTTCTCCCGATGAACTGGCGCGCGTCAAGGCGCGCATGGATACGGAGGACCTTACGGTTCTCGCTTATCGTTTCGAAGGGGACAGTTTTTGCAAGGCGGAGCGGTTCGCCGCCTATAGCGAAGCATTGGGGGACCGGTTTGTCGGCAAGATATTGCCCGATTCAGCCGCCAACCCCGATGCGCCGCTCAAAACCCCGCACAGTGTTGTCACCCTGCACCTGATCGACGAGGCCGGCCAGCCGACCGTCGAGGCGCGCGACGAAATACTGGATTTCTTTCGCGCGCGCCTGGTCAGCGGTCAATAAGCGCCAGGGGGCGAGATCATGTCGCCGCCGGCAATATTGCGGCCGTAAATCTCGTAGCCGATCGTCGGGATGTTCTGGATATGGCGCAGTGCCATGGAAACATCTCTCCAGTAGCGGTTGATGGGCTTGTCGAGAGAGAAGGCCGAGGATCCTGCCTGGAACATCAGCGATTCCGAAGTGCGATGTATCAGTTCGATCATCTGCGCCCCTTGTGCGCGATGCCGTGCCTTGTCTTCCACGCTCAGTTCGCCGTCGGTCAGCGCAACCTGATCGAGTTCACCCACCAGACCGAACAATATCAGCCGGGCCGTATCGAGCATTGCTGCGGCTTCACCAAGGTCGCGCATATAGGCACCGGAATTTTTCCGCGGACCGATGGTCGTTGTCAGAACCGGCTTGAATTCCGACTCAGCCCTGACGATTTCCAGCATGGCTTCCACCGCACCGATCAACTGGGCAATACCGGTCGTGCGGACAACGGGCACCACTGGCAGGACATCTGTCGGAGCTCCAAAATGCCTTTTTGTCCGGTCAATCTGCCCGGCGCGTTCATCCATCAAAACCATCTGGCCTTCGGGAATAAATACGTCCGTAGCAACGCTGGTGTCCGATCCGGTTCCCTGCATGCCCGATACAAACCATGTATCTTTGATGGTCAGGTCACTGAACGGTATATAGCACATGCTGATACCCGGTACGACCGGCCCATCATAATCTTCCAGCACGACGCCCTGCTGTGCCCATTTTGATTGGCGCGAACCGGAAGTGTATGGCCATGCACCATTGATGATCCAGCCGCCGTCAACCTTGCGAGCCTTGCCCGGTGGATTATAGGCGCCGCAGACCGTGGTAGGTCCATCGGCAAACACCACATCCTGAACACTGTCAGGTGCCATACTGGTCACCCAGCTCGTGCCGTTGATGATCTGTGCCACCCAGCTAACGGCCGGGTCGCCTTTCGCAATTTCGATTTGCATGCGGCAGAAGTCGGTGAGTGAAAGACCCACGCCACCCAACCGCTTGGGAAGCAACGCATAAAGAAGATTATTCTCGAACAAGGCGTCTTCCACCTTCTTGGTGGGTGACCGCAACTTTCCCCCTTCGGCGGCTTCTGCAGCGAACAAGGGGCGCAGTTCCTTCGCTTTTTCAACCATCGCGTCCGCAGTCGCCTGATCCGCAAATGTTGCGAATTCCTCATTTTTGATTTTTTCAACAGTGGCCATTGGCTTTCCTTTCTGTTCTACTTTTGTGTGGCGGCTATCTTGAGCGCCCATTTCTGGACGTTTTCCGCCGTATCGTCCCAAATCTGTTTCCATTCGTCGCTGGCTGGCACCAGCAAGGTGCTGAGCTGCATCCGGACCAGCGTTTCGACAAATGCTTCCCGGTTCATCGGTTCACCGAGCAAGCCATCGAAATAATCAAAAGTGGGTCCCAATGCTTCCAGAACAGCATGTTTGTACCGATCAAAACGGCTGCGGAAAAAGGCCAGGTGAAAAGCTGGCTCAACTTCAAATACGCGGTCCGGGGAGTTCTCGATCGTATATTGCCCATAAAACTGCATGACCGATTTGAAGCGTTCCATGGGGTCCATAATGCCATCACCGGCATCGCGGATTCCCGTTTCAAAGCCGACGCAGACAAATTCTGCAACCGCCACCAGCACTTCGTCCTTGTTGGAAAAATAGCGGTAGAGCGTTCCCCGAGAAACGCCGCTGGCTTCGATGATATCACTCATCGAAAGACGCTTCGCGCCGCGGCTTGCAATGGCATCCAGCGCGCCACTCAAGATGCGAATAACGCTTGGCGAAAGCTCTACATCTGGCGCCGGGTCCGTTTCGGTTTCAGCAGCGACGAGTCTCATGAGCTAGCCTTTTCCAGTTCGTCCAGATTGTGCGGAATGCTGACATAGCCGGGCAAATTCTGTCCGCCATCAACGTTGATCATCTCGCCGGTGACAAAGGCGGACATTTCGGATGCCAGAAAAACAATGACCGGTCCGATGTCCTTCTCGGGATCGCCTGCACGTTTCAGCGGGTTATTGGCGGTCGCCTGCTCCAGAAAGCCTGGTACGGTCTCGACCAGCTGTGCAAAAACCTGTCCCAGCCCGGTTGGCGCGATCGCATTGCAGCGAATATTGAACCGGCCCCATTCGACCGCCGCGCTGCGGGTGAGACCCATGATGCCCATCTTGTTGATATTATAGTCGCTATGCAGCCATGCGCCGGTCTGGGCATCGATGCTGTGAAAATTGATGATGGAACCGCCGCCGCGCTTCTTCATGTGCGGCAATGCGGCACGCATGCCCCACCAGCATCCCCAGACACCGATATCCAGTGTGCGCTTCAGCATTTCGTCGGTCTTGTGTTCCAGCAGCACATTGTCGGAAAGCAGCGAGGCGTTGTTGACCAGAATATCCAGGCCACCAAATTCATCGACGGCGCGCTGGACCATCGCCTCGACCTGTTCTTTCACACCCATGTCGGCGGACATGCCGACAGCCTGTGTGCCAAATTCGTCGCGGATTTCGGATGCGACCTTTTCGGTTGCCGCTCCGTCGCGTCCGGTGATGAGCAGAGAAGCACCTTCTTTTGCCATCGCGCGGGAAATGCCATAGCCAAGACCCTTCGCGCCCCCGGTTACAATAGCGATCTTGCCTGCGAGCAATCGGCTCATGCTTTTTCTCCCACCAATTTGTCCATCTCCATGCGTTGTTCGCATTTTTCATTCGTCAGCACATAGCCGCATATGACATCGTCGCCGTCGACGAAGACATGTTTGCATCCGCTCGCATCATCCTCGATTTTCCGCCACTCTCCGGCAACGGAAGGGGCAGGGGGCAGAAGGTTGATCGGGAGGACGGTTGTCTTTACCTGCACCGAGAGCGGCGGGAAGCGGATTTCCGTGGGCTTGCCCAGCACCGAAGGGGCGATGCCCCGCGCCGCTGCCATGATCGGCGTCACATAGGCCGACAGCCCGTGCTGATACTCAGCGCAATCGCCAATGGCATAGATGTCGGGATCGCTTGTCTGGCCATATTGATTGACCCTGATACCCAGCCCGACGTCGAGACCGGCCTCTTCCGCAAGGCTTATATTCGGACGAAGGCCAACGGCTGACAGCACCAGGTCCGCTTCAATCTTGCTGCCGTCATCAAGTGTGGCAACATAGCCGGGTCCAGGGTCGCTATAATCTATAGCCGTAACTTTGTGGCCCAAGTGCCATTCCACGCCTTCGGCGCCGAGCGCATCGCGCAGCTTTTCGCCAACCGCCGGCGGAGCCAGCTGGGCGAGCGGCAGTGCCAGCATGTCGACGACGATGGGCTTGTAGCCATTGGTCACCAGATCATTGGCAAATTCGGTGCCGACCAATCCGGAACCCATGATGAGCACGCGCGCACCATCGGGCAATTCGTTGCGAAACCGGTCATAGTGATCGAGCTGGTTGATCGAGACGGGGCGGTGTGCGGCATTTCCATCCAGTGGCGGGCGTATCGGCAATGCGCCGGTCGCCAGTATCAGGGAATCATAATGGATCGGCCCGCCGGTGGTGCACAGCGCCTTGCCGGCCCGGTCGATCGCCTCGGCCTCCCGGCCAATGCGCGCATCCAGTTTCAACTGGGTCTTCATTTTTTCAGCATCCGAGGTGACCAGAGTGGTCGCCGTCTTGCCTTTTGCCAGCGCGGTAGAAAGCGCCGGCTTTGAATAGAAATGCCCGTCTTCCAGCGTCACCATGGTCAATTTGGCATCCGGTGCCGCCCTGCGCAATTCCCGCAAGACGCCGAATCCGGCCAGGCCGCTGCCGACAACAACAACAGATTGTGGTACTGAATCGCTCACCTTGATCAGATGAACACGGCGAGGTTGGACATGCCGAGGACCGACTGATCCACAATGATTTCCCGGCTCGCCAGTTTATAAGCACCCTCGACTTCACGCCAGACATCACGGCGCTCGGCGGTCAGGCTTTCATTGTCGGGATTGTCACCCCGACTGCGTTCCAGATAGATATAGCTGACGACCTCATATTCACCGGCGGTTTCGCATTCACCAACACGAACGTTGGTGACAAAGCGCCGGCATCGCGAAGGCGGATCTTCCGCCCAGGCGCTTTTCTGCAAACGCCCGGTCCGCATCTGAATAGAGCCATAATTCTCGTCAAAATGGAACATGGTGCGCATCACGTCCCGGTCCTTGTTCGGGCCGGTACGGGTAATGCGGATGGGGGCCTGATAGACCAGATCCTCCGTCAGCATCGCAACCCAGTCATCAAAACGCCGTTCATCGAGCGCGGCGGCCTCATCATATAGGGTTTCCAGCAATTTATTATATATAACCGAACCCAGCGGAACCCGTTTTCGCGAGACGAGTCCGCGAATGATTGTTGTGGAATCCGGAGCGGCAGTTGATTTTGTTTCCCAGGTCATATGTTGTTCCTTCCGCTTCTCAGGCTTTGCTCATCAAATCGTGATAGGCCAGCCACCAGTTCCACTGCGTGTCATCCTTGGTGAAGCCCGGATAGAGAAGGCCTTCACCCTTCCAGCCTTCCGGCCGCTCATGGCCATGCAGCGCCTGATATTTCAGCGTCATGTTCTGCCCGGCTGCACCGCGTGCATTTTTCATGATGACGGGCCAGACATCAGCATCATCCTGTTCGATCGTACCCGATGTGCCGGTTTGCTGAACCGCATTTTGCAGCATGTCGCGCTTCATCTGCTCGGGCGCGTCCTTTTCCGCGAAGATGAAATTGACGAACTCGACCTTGTCCGGCCCTTTTGGCACATAAGTGTGCAGGGCGAGCGCTCCGGATGAGCCGCCATCGGTACGCGGTGCAAAAATGAAAGCGATCAGAATATTTGGAAACATGCCGCCAACTTGTGGTGGTATCGTTGCCAGCTGTTCGACCTGATCAGCCGACAGATTCTTGAACAGTTGCGGAATCATTTCCTTGGTGATGCCCGGCGGTGTCAGCAGGTTGAGCCGCTCTTCCACCGATTTGCCCTCAAATGGAACATCGGCAAACATCTTGAATGTCTTTTCCGCTTCGAGACAGCGCAGCGAGTGCCCCTGTTCGCAGGACACATCGACCCCGTACATGCCCGGTGCCTGGTCATAGATTGACTCGGCCGTCCCCCCCATCACACCGCCTTCCATCAGACTGCGGTGCAGCGTCAAAGTGTGGAAACCATCGGAACCGGACTGCTCACCCGGAACCTTCCAGTTGCAAGGAAGCACAAAGCGTTGCGGGGGGCCGAGCAATTCCAGCCCGCTATCAGTCCGGCAGAAAAGCTGGTCCATATAATATTTGATATCGCCCAGATATTCGTCAAACGAGGGGCCGTCGACATTCCAGGTGGCAAAGATCAGCCCACCATAGAGATGGACCCGTGCCTTCTTGAGACCCAGGGTTTTCTTGTCGACATCATTGCCGTGCATCTTCTCGCGTTCGACCGGTGCGCCGATAAAATCGCCATTGGGCTTGAAGGCCCAGCCATGATAAATGCACTGGTGGATAGGCTTGTTGCCCGCTTCACCCAGACAAACCCGCATGCCGCGGTGGGGGCAGACGTTGAGCGAGACATTGACATTGCCTTCCCGGTCGCGCGCGACGATCACATTGTCTTCAGCCATATCGCGGACGATGAAGTCACCGGATTTCGGAATTTCGCTCTCATGACCCAGCAGCAGCCATGTCTTGGCGAAAATCCGTTCCATTTCATGCTTGTAAAGCTCTTCGTCTGTCATGACGCGCAACGAGACTTCATTGCTATCCCGCATGACGAGATCGTCAAGTGACGTACCGTCCCGCAAAACCAGGCTAGATTTCTGCAACATGATGCTTTTTCCTCTCCAGGACATTTTTAAGGTTGATTCGATTTATACATATTGAATATAATCTGTTCAAGCTGTAAAATACTTGACGATGACATTTTTCACAGGAGAGACGCATGTCCAATGATGCAAAATTCAAGGTAGAGATCAACAAGCCAGCCTGTTGCGGCTATGGCGTTTGCGCGGAAATCTGCCCTGAAGTCTACAAGCTGGACGAGAATGGTATGGTGTATGTCGACGATCCGCTGGTACCCGCCGGACTGGTAGAAACGGCACGCGAAGGCGCAGAAGCCTGTCCACAAGCTGCACTGAAACTGGTTCCGGCCTGATTGGATCACGACAAGCGCGACGTCAAAAATCGCTGACAACAAACCGGGTGGTGGCAGGATAGAAAAAATCGGACTTCCGTTCGGAATGGCTTGCGAAGGATTTCGCGATAAGGTTTTTGTTATATCCCCGTCGGCTTCAGCGACGATGAATAGCGATTGTTCCATAATGTCCGCATCATTCTGATATTCTGCTGGAATTACGCGCTTTCCGCGTTCCTTGTAGCCACCCGAGGAGCGCTCCGGCGATTTGGCGCTAGTTGCTCATTGTACCAGGTTGCGGCCGAGCCGTATTTTCCCTGCCTGTCGCTAGAGAGGTCCGTATTCGGAAGGTTCAATCAACGATCAAGCTGACAGAACCCACCGGGAGAACAAGATGCAACAATCAGTCGAACCACTTTTTGCGTCATTTCAATGCAAGACCTTGTCCCTTCCGAACCGGTTCGTCATGTCGCCGATGACCCGCAATTTTTCGCCTGGCGGAGTACCGGGTGATAATGTCGCCTCCTACTATACCCGCCGCGCCCAGGCCAAAACCGGTTTGATCATCACAGAGGGTATCGGCGTGGATCACCCGTCGGCGATCGGCCATGGCACGATGGGAGAAGAGAATATACCGGTGCTGCACGGGGATGCAGCATTGGAGGGTTGGCGGAAAGTCGTGGACAAGGTTCACAAGGCCGGCGGCAAGATCATTCCGCAGCTCTGGCATATGGGTGGTGTACGGCAGGAAGGCACTCCGCCGCATCCCGAAGCCAAATCCATGCGTCCAGATGACATGAGCGAGGATGAGATCGCCGACATAATCGCCGCATTTGCAAGGAGCGCCGCCAATGCCAAGGCGACCGGCTTTGATGGCGTCGCGCTGCATGGCGGACATGGGTATCTGATAGATAGCTTCCTCTGGAAAGAGACCAACAGCCGCGACGACGCATGGGGCGGGGACATCAAGCGGCGCACCCGTTTTGCCTGCGAGTTGGTGAAGGCGATCTGCGCCGAAGTCGGCCCTGATTTTCCGATTTTGTTCCGCCTGTCGCAGTGGAAGCTGCAGGATTATGATGCAAGGCTGGCGGAGACGCCCGACGAACTGGCGATCATCAGCGCCGCACTTGTCGAGGCTGGTGTGGACATATTCGATGTCAGCACCCGCGTGTTTTCGGCTCCTGCCTTTGCCGGGTCGGACATGGGTTTAGCCGGCTGGGTACGACAATTATCCGGCAAGCCGACGATGACCGTCGGCGGAATAGGTTTTGACAAGGAACTTGCCGCAAGCTTTGCCGAGCCGACCAGGGCGATAGATAATCTGGAGGAAGTTGTGCGCCGGTTTGCGGCGGGCGAGTATGATTTGGTCGCGCTCGGCCGGGCGCTTCTGATGGATCCGGAATGGGTTCTCAAAGCGCGGGCAGGGGAGCCTTTCAGGCCGTTTGATCTCTCGGCTTATGGTCGTCTGGACTGAAATCTTGATGGGCTAGAACGTCTCGGAAGTCGCGTAGATATGCATGCGTGCGGCATTGGCATTGCCGGTCTGTTCACACATGAACAAAATGGCGCGAGCAATGTCACCAGGTAGCATCGGCGGAATATACTCGTCCCAGCCGGGCTGCCCCTGCGCCTTCATATCCTCGAAAATTTCGGTCGTGGTGGTGCCCGGAGCGATGATACCAACCCGTACGCCGCTTCCGGCCAACTCGATACGGAGCACATCGGTAAAGCGATCAAGCGCCGCCTTCAGGCCGCCGTAGATACCGGTACCCGCTGCCGTCAGACTCGCTCCGATGCTGGAAAGATTGACGATCTGTCCGCTACCGTTCGCTTTCATGTGCCGTGCGAATAATAGACTGGCACAAACGGCCGCACTATAATTGACTGCGATCATCGGCTCCAACTCCGCGAGATCAAACGTATCGACATGGCTGGTTCGCAGAATCCCCGCATTGTTGATCAGAATATCGACCTTTCCCATCTGCGCGATAGCGGTATCCAGCATGACCTGAGCTGAATCTTTCTGTGCCAGATCCAGTGCCAGATGAACGGCACCGTTACCAATTTCCGCCGCCAGGGCCATCAATCGGTCCTCGCGCCGAGCCACGAGCATCACCCGAGCACCTGCCGTAGCGAGCATGCGCGCCGTCTCTTCACCAATACCGGAGGATGCTCCCGTTATAACGACGGTTTTATCGGTCAGGATAGTCATCAGGCGCTCCTCAATCGATCAACACCGGCGTGAACAGGCGTCGTGCAATCCGCCATCCGCCGCCGGTTCGGACCAGCTGGTCATCATAATAGCCTATTCCGCGGCGAACGGGACCGCCCTCGTTCATCGGCATGATGAGCGCATCGACATAGGTTCTGACACGGATCTGCTGTTTTTCGGTGCGAATCTCGATATTGGTCATGCGGTGCAATGTCGCTCCCACATCGGCATGAGCCTGCTTCATATAGGCGACGATCGCGGCACTACCCTGCCATTTACCGAAATCGCCGTAATCCGCCTCGCAATCTTCGGAAAAGCAGGCTCGCAGCCTTTTCCAGTCGCGCTGGTCTATTGATGTACCGTAAGCCACCAATATTGCGGAAATCGCGCGTTCATCCTGTGCGCTCAGGCCTGATCCCACAAACGTTATTTCGTTCATCTAGCAATCCTTGCTGTCCTGCATCCAATTCTACTGGCCGGGGCAGGGGGCTCGCCCTTCTTTGGATAGGCGTATTGTGCGCTCGATCGGCAATTCTGTTCCGAACGGAAGAGGATATATGCAATGCTGATATCAAGTTTGTGCATGGTGGGATATGACGGCCCCGCACCCGGGCTCGAAGTCTGGCCTGCTCAGCCCAAACATTGCAAACCGGATGTCGCCCAGGCCTCGTTCAATCATAGTCTCGCCATGGCACGCAAGGCAGATGCGCTGGGGTTTGACTGGGTGAGCGTGTCGGAGCATCATTACGCGCCCTATATCATGACGCCCAATCCCGCCGTGATGGCGGGTGCACTGACACAGGCGGTCAAGCGCGCGAAGATCGCCTTACTGGGTCCTCTGGTTCCCCTTTCCAATCCCGTGCGGCTGGCCGAGGAACTGGCCATGCTCGACATGCTTTCGGGCGGGCGGGTCGTGGTGCTGTTTCTTCGTGGTACGCCCAATGAGCACCGCACCTATGACAATGATCCCGATGCCACCCGCGCCCAGACGCAGGAAGGTATTGATCTGGTCATCAAGGCCTGGACGAGCGATGACGCATTCGCCTGGGAAGGGGAGCAATATCAATATAGCAATGTCGCGGTCTGGCCCCGGACCGTGCAGCAACCCCATCCCGCCCTTTATGGTTCGGGTAACAGCGAGGAATCCGTCCGCTTTGCCGCTACCCGACGGATGGGTATCGCCTTTTCCTTTGCGCCGCCGGAAATTGTCCGGAAGTGGGTGAAACTTTATCAGGAAGAAGCCGCCAAGGTCGGCTGGCAGCCAGATCCATCGCATGTCATCTATCGCGGCATTGCCTATTCAGCGGAAAGCGATTCCCGGGCGGCCGATGAAATGGGTGCTTTTTTTGGCGCCAAGGCAGCCGAGCAGGCGAAAATCCAGCAGGAAACGCTGGGCGGGCCTCCGGTTGTGCCGCTGATCACCGAACCATATTTCGTGGGTGGCCCGGAAACGCTGAAAGGCCGGATGGAGACCATCCGGGATTGTGGCGTAGGAGTGGTCGATCTGGCGTGGGGTATTGGCAATCCGGCGCAGCGTGCAGCAGCGCTGGATTGTTTTGCAGACAACGTCCTGACAACGGCTCAGAATCTTTAAGACAGAACCTTCTGCCCAGGCACTGATCTCAGCGGCCAACCGGATAGAAAACCGATTTTTCCTGTTGATATTCGCGCAGCCAGTGCGGCCCATATTCGCGTCCGATGCCCGAGCGCTTGTAACCGCCAATCGGTGCGAAGCTCATCGTGCCTGTGCCGCCATTTAGCGAAACGCTTCCCGCGCGAATTTGCAGCGCCATCTCATAACCTTTCGCTGCGTCTGTCGTTTCAATGGCACCGTTAAGGCCATAGCGGGAATCATTGGCGATTCTGACGGCGTCCTCGTCGCTGTCAAAACCGATGATACAGCCGACCGGTCCGAAGATTTCGTCCTGCGCGATCTTCATGTCGTTGGTGACATTGTCGAACAGGGTGAATTCGGTAAAAAACCCCTTGTCCACCCCTGCAGGCCGTCCGCCGCCGCACACCAAGCTTGCCCCGGCGGATTTGCCCAGTGCGATATAATGTTCCACCTTGGCACGCTGGCTTTCGCGGATAAGCGGCCCCATGCCGACACTCGGGTCTGCCGGATCACCGACTTTTATCTGTGCCGCGATCGCCGTTGCCGTCGCGACAAAGGCAGGCCGGATGCTGTTGTGAACGAGCAAGCGTGTCGGGATCGCACAGCCCTGGCCGGCATTGACCGAGAGAAAGCCCACAGCCATTGCCGCTGCGCGCTGTACATCAGCATCCTCGCGGACGATCATGGCGGATTTTCCGCCCAGTTCCAGATGCACTTTTTTGAGTGTGGGCGCCGCCTGCGCCATGATCGTGGCGCCCACCGCTTCAGAACCGGTAAAGGTCACCATATCCACGCGCTCGTCCGTGCACAGCAACTGTCCCTCTTCAATACCGCCTGTGACAATATTGAGCACGCCTTCGGGCAAACCGATTTCCTCCGCAATCTCGCCGAACAACAAAGCCGAATAGGGTGTGAACGGAGAGGGTTTCAAAACCATCGTGCAGCCGGCCATCAGCGCCGGGCCAATTTTCGCCAGGTTGAGAAGGAAAGGGAAGTTATAACCGGTAATCGCGCTGACCACACCAAAGGGTTCGCGCACAACCGTTGTGCCGCCGATATTTTTCGGACCGTCCGGCGCAAATATATTGGGGGTGATGTCCAGCGGCAGCCGTTCGCTCTCTTCTTCGCGGCGCGCATATTTGATTGTCGAACGCAGGTGGTTGATTGGATTCATCACCTGCATCATCCGGGTTATGCCCTGCGCACAGCCGACTTCGGCGACGATGAGAGCGATGATATCCTCTTGCCGCGCAACCAGCGCGTCCACCATGCGGTCCATGATGGCGGCGCGCTCGTCCATCGCCATGCGCGGCCAGGGGCCGTTGTCAAAGGCTTCGCGCGCCGCAGCGATTGCGGTGTCGACCTGCGTGCGGCTGGCTACGGGCGCCTCGCCGATCACCAATTCCGTCGCCGGGTTGATGACGGCCTCGGTGCCGGCTTGCGGTGCAACCCGCTCGCCATTGATGTAGAGATGGTCGATTTGGGTGAAGGATATGGTCATACATTGGCCTTTGCTGAAATAATCATGTCTGCGGCATTCATCGCGATTGCCATGGCGGGCGCATTCGTATTGCCGGAAACGAGCGTCGGCATGATCGACGTATCACAGACACGAAGCCCGTCCACGCCGCGCACCCGCAATTGCGGGTCCAGCACACTATCTGAATCTGCGCCCATCGCCGCTGTGCCTGCAATATGAAAGCTGGTGCCACCCAGATTGAGCAGATTGGCAGCAATATCATCATCGCTTTGGACAGCCCTGCTTCTGTCTGTTTCCTCAACTATCCACGGCGCAAGCGCATTCTGCTGGCCCAGACGCCTGATCCATTTGAACAGATCGACACCGGTATCGCGATCAATGTCCTCCGCAAAATGATTGGCGTTGATGTCCGGTGGGGTATCTGCATCCCGAGAGGTGATATGGGTCCAGCCACGGCTTTCGGGCCGGGTGAAATAACCGAGAATGCGCATCCCGGGGAAGCTGTCGAGAACGGGTTCGCCGTTCTTGCCAAGGGACATGGTGACGAGCATGGAGCCGATCTGGGCATCCGGCCGCGAAAGTTCCGGTCGCGTTTTGATAAAGCCGCCCACTTCATGCGCTGCATCCGTCATCGGTCCGGATTTGAACAATAAATAGCGCAACAGGGATGCGATCAGCGAAGGCCCCTGCAATTTGTGATTGGAGCTACCGCCCTTCACCCTCCAGTCGATCGCAACATAGCGATGTTCGCGTAAATTCTCGCCCACGAGGGGACTGTGCACGAGCGTTTCTATGCCGAGCGCCTGCAACCGTTCGCCATCGCCGATACCGGATAATTCGAGCAGCTTGGGCGATTCCACCGCGCCCGCGCTCAGGACGATTTCGCCACGGCAGCGGACCGCCCGGTCGGCCAGCTGGACCCCGTTGGCGCGCGTCCCCGCGAACAAGAGCTTCTCGACACGATGGCCGGTCAGAATATCCAGATTGGGGCGTGCGCGTACCGGGTCGAGAAAAGCGCGGGCAGCGGAGAAACGCTTGCCCTTGTGGGTCGTCAGCGTCTGATAACCCATGCCCTGATCAGCCAGGACATCGACATGATTTACATCCTCAACGCTTGGCACTCCGAGTTCTTTCGCAGCGCCGAGCACGGCGGCGCACAGAGGATTGCCGGAAGGATGGCGGGAGATGCGCAACGGACCACCTGTTCCCCGCCATTCATCTTCGCCCAGCACATGGTCTTCCAGATCGACATAATGCTGGCCGATTCTGTCCCAGCCCCAGCCGGCGCAGCCATTTTTCTCCCAATCGTCATAGTCCTGCGGGCTGCCCCGCATATAGACCATGCCGTTGATCGAACTCGACCCCCCGATCGCGCGGCCTTTCAGCCAGACCTCTTCCGGCTGGTTGCCCGCCGGCGTGACGGGATAGGCGTAGACATGCTCGTTGCCCGGCGCGAGCAGCTTGCCGATGCCGCGCGGCATTTTGATAAACGGGCTTTTGTCATCGGGCCCGCTTTCGATCAGCAAGACGCGCGTTTCCGGATCGGCCGACAGCCGGTTCGCCAATACGCAGCCGGATGATCCGGCGCCGATGATAATATAGTCGTAGATTTCAGTCATCATTGGCCTTTCGGCAAGCCAGCCTACCACGGTTCGGTAACAATATCTGACCGGTCCCGGCGCCGACAGGGCCTATCCAGTGACAGGTGGGCGCTCTCCAGTTCCTCCGCATGTTGTCCGGCAGCACTGAGCGAAAGAGGGAAAGTTATTTGTGACTGCAATTCCAACCGCCCAAGCCATGCTGGCAGCTGCCGGTTTGCCCGATGATCTGGCGGCCGGCACCTTGCCCGGTTTGACCGCTGCTCTGTCCGCGCTGGAACACGAGAGCGCACTCTCTGAAGATGGTCGGGTGCGGGCGCTTGCCCAATTTGAGGATAATCTGGCGCGGCTGGCAGCAATAGCAGCCGACAGGAAGGCGCATCCCGAAATTGCGGAGGTGGTCATTGACCGTCCGGTCTTCATTCTGGGCCTGCCCCGCTGTGGCACCTCCATTCTCCATGCGCTCATCGGAGCGGATCCGCAGGTTCGCACGCCATTGCAATGGGAGGTTGCCGCGCCGTCGCCACCGCCCGAGGCCGACAGTTTTGACAGCGACCCGCGGGCGGATGGATTTGATGCCTATGTTGCAGAGAATTTTACCGGTGCGTGGGCGGACGTGCTGAAAGCACATCCTATTGGCGCGCGCATCCCGCAGGAATGCGGCATGATTTTGGAGACCGCGTTTCAGGGCATTAATCCGACCATGCTATTCCGCCTGCCGGCCTATTATAATTGGTATCGCGGTGCCGACACGAGCTTCGGCTATCAGGTCCACAAGATGTGGCTACAGCATCTGGCATGGAAGAACCCGCGCAAGCGCTGGGTGTTGAAAGTGCAGGAACATGCCTTTCACCTGCCGGAGCTTCTTTCGGTCTATCCAGACGCCATTCTGGTGCAGCCGCATCGTGATCCGGTGACGGTGATGGCCTCGATCTCCAGGCTGATCGAGGTTATCCGCTGCGTTAGTTTCTCGCAGATTGATCGCGCCGCCCTGGGACAGGAACTGCTTCACTTGTGGCACGACGGTCAGGTGGCATCGATGGCATGGCGAAAGGCAAATCCGCAGATGCAGGTGCATGATCTGCGGTTCAAGGATATCGTCACCGATCCGGTGGCAGCGGTGCGCAGCATCTATGCTCATGCCGATATGGAGTTTACGCCGGAAACCGAGCGTGCGGTGCAGGGCTGGTGGGATGCAAATCCGGCCGACAAGCATGGCCAGCATAAATATGAGCTGGCCGATTATGGTCTGACCCGGGAACAGGTGGAAAGCGTCTACGCCGACTATATAGCCAGTTACCGGAAATATCTGTGAATAGCTGGGCAGACCGTATCGCCCGCTTTGGTGATACGTCCAAATTGCTGGCGCTGCTCGCCAACCCCGATGATCCGCAAGCGGCGGCTGAGGCGGAGCGCCTGTTCTGGATGACGCTCGCCTCGGGTTGGTTCACCGCTTTTGCCGATCCGGATCTGCCCGACTTCGTACCCGCGGTGAACACCCATCTCAATTGTATCGGGACCAATCCCGATTTCATTTACGGCACAGCCTCGATCGACGGCAGCGGTTCCTATCTGTTGACCGGAGAACGGGGTGACGGGCTGTTTCTTCTGATGGACGTGACGGCTGGCGGGCTGGGCGTAACGGACGAACTGGGGCCGTCGCTCGGCACGCTGGATTTTGACACGCTGTCGCTGGATGACGAAGGGCGGTTCTCGCTGCTGCTCAGCGCCGAAAAACCTGCAGACTGGACGGGAGATTGGCGCCGGCTTGATCCCGCCACTCGCTCGCTTTCGCTGCGGCAGGCCAGTTACGATTGGGGCAAGGGCAGGGAGGCCCGCATAGCAATCGAACGGACCGACAAGGCGCACAGGCCGCGCTATTGGTCCGAAGAGCAAATTGCCGAAAGACTGACGGCGCTCGCCGCCTATCCAGCGCGGCTTTCAGCCATGGCAATGGGGTTTATCAAGGCGCAGCGGGACAAGGGCCTGTGGAACGCGCTGGAACATGATGACTGGGCCGGTAAGGGTGGGGTCCAGGGACAGCATTATTATCAGGGCCTTTTCCGGCTGGAACCGGGGCAGGTGCTGCTGCTGGAAACCGGGCTGCCCGACACGGTGCGCTACTGGAATGTCCAGCTATCGGATATGCTGTGGAACAGCATCGACTGGATGAATCGCCAATCGAGCCTGAACGGTGGCCAGGCCCATATTGATGCCGATGGCAAATTTCGTGCGGTCATTGCGCGGGAGGACCCGGGGGTGCCGAACTGGCTCGACACCGGCGGCAATAGCGAAGGTGCAATCATGCTGCGCTGGAACGAAGCGAGCAGCGGACCGGTACCCGTCCTGCGGCTGATTGATCAGGCCGAATTGCATGCGCATTTGCCCGGGGATATGCCGAAGGTCAGTCCTGAATTGCGCGACGAACAACTTCGGGCAAGGCGGCGCGCTGTGCAATATCGGCGTCGCTGGTAGATCGGTGGTTCAGCATCCGGGGCGGCTTTCCTTTTGTGCGCTTCGGCCGAATTCCTGCCACCAGGCCATCAGTTCCTGAATCGTCGGTTCAAGCGCCTTGGTAGCGTCCGTCATGCTATATTCCACGCGGGGAGGGACTTCGGCATAAACAGTGCGTGTTACCAAGCCGTCAGCCTCGAGTTCGCGCAGCTGCTTGGTTAGCATGTGCTGCGTTACCCCGTCGATCGTCCGCAGCAATTCGCCGAATCGATGGGTTCGGTGATACAGGAGCCACAGAATCTCCAGTTTCCACTTTCCGGAAATCAGCGTCAGAGCCTTGCGCAAGTCTGCATATTCCTCGGGCGGAACATCGCGGTTTTTCTCAATAGTCATCTTTTCCATACTTACCCTTTGAAATTCATACTACTTGTTAGAAATCATCCAAAGGGATAGTCAATGGCCTCGATAGACCCGGAGAGTGCGATTGATCTGTTTGATCGTTCATGGACTCCGGAGATCACTGGATTTCAGACGGAGAAACGCGATGCAGATGGAATTTCCTGAACCGACCATTCCGGACCATGTTCCCCCGTCACTGGTTCGGCCTTTTCCCTATGTGTTCGGGACGACGACGCCGGAAGACCCGTTTGGCGATTGGGCCTCCGCCGTCCATGAAGGGCCGGATATTTTCTATGCTCCCCATGCCTATCCGGGTGGCACACCGTCCTGGATTGTGAGACGGATGGAGGACCTGCGGAAAATCTATATGGATACCGACACTTTTTCCAGCAAGGATTTCTCCCCGTTTGCCAAGCTGGTCGGCGAGAGCTGGACCAACCTTCCCGTCGAGATCGATCCGCCGGACCATGCAAAATATCGCGCCTTCATCAATCCGCTGTTCACACCCAAGGCGATGGCAAAGCTGGAAGACAAGATACGCGGCTACGCGGTGGAATATATCGAAAACTTTCGCGAACGCGGCTCCTGCGAATTCATGGCTGACTTTGCCTTCGAATTTCCGATCAAGGTATTCCTCGAACTGATGGATTTTCCGTTGAGCAACACCAAGCAGTTCCTGGAGTGGGAATATGGTCTGCTGCACGAAATGGACATGTGGAAAATTGCGGACGCGACCCGCAATGTTGTCGGTTTCCTGCGCGAGCAGATCGAGGACAGGCGCAAAAATCCGCGCGATGACATTATCAGCTATGCGCTGAATGTTGAAGTCGAGGGACGCAAGCTGAATGAAGACGAACTGGTCGGCTTCACCTTCAACCTGTTCATCGGGGGACTGGATACTGTGTCCACCAACATGGGGCATCAGTTCCTTCATCTGGCCCGCAATCCGCAGGACCAGCAGCTGCTAAAAGACGATCCGAAACAAATTCCGCACGCCATCGACGAAATGATGCGGGCCTATGCCGCGGTCACAACCTTTCGCACCTGCACGAAAGAAACCGAATTTGGCGGAGTACGGATGATGCCCGGCGACAAGGTGGCGATGTCCACCACATTGGCAGGCCGTGATCCTGCGGAATTTCCGGAGCCTCAGCAAATCCGGTTCGATCGCAAGCCCCGGCATGTTTCTTTTGGTTTCGGCCCGCATATGTGTGTCGGCATGCACCTCGCAAAACGCGAAATGCGGATTGCCATTGAGGAATTCACCAGCCGAATTCCGCAATTTGGCGTGAAGCCGGATCACCAGATCGAATATCATCTGGGAATGATCCAGCCGGTCACGCTGCCGCTGGTCTGGTAGCATATAGACACGCGGTGCCTGTTGACGGGTTGCACCGGATGTTGCGGCGCAGTTGGAGAAATGGACATGAATGAGGGTGAATTTTCCGGCAAGGTTGTTCTGGTGACCGGCGCAGCCTCCGGTCTCGGTCGGGCAGCAAGCATGCGCTTTGCCTCCGAAGGCGCGAAACTGTGTCTGGTTGACCTGAACAGCGAAGGCGTGTCCGAAACTGCGGCTCGCATCACAGAAATGGGCGGAGAGGCAGTCGCCTATTCGGAAGATCTCGGAGATCCGGCCGGTTGCGCGAAAGTGGTCGCCCGTGCCGTCACGGCTTTCGGACAACTGCACATATTGTGCAATATCGCAGGTATCCTGCGGTTCCATGCGCTGGCTGATGTGACACCGGAGGACTGGAACAGACTATTTTCGGCAAATGTCACTGCCGCCTTTTTCATGACCCAGGCGGCGATGCCGCATCTGATCAAGAGCAAGGGCAATGTCGTCAATGTCGTGTCGACGGCGGCATTTTCGGGGCAGGCCTATACCGCGCCTTATGCAGCAACCAAGGCGGCACTGCTCAGCCTGACAAAATCTCTGGCCATGGAGTTCATGCATGAACCGGTGCGCATCAATGCGCTCGCGCCCGGCGGGATGATGACGGAAATGGTGCAGAATCTGGAGTTTCCCGCGGAGGCCGATCAAAGTCTGATCGCCCGCTACATCGGTATTCGTCCGCCGTCGCAGCCGGAAGATATCGTCGAACCGCTGTTGTTCCTGTCCTCCGATCGCGCCCGTTCGGTGCACGGGGCCTGCTATAATGCCGACAACGGAATTACCGCCGGCTGACGCAACCGGGTGCTGGTCTCAGGCCGCGCCGAGCTTGTCCGTTCCGCCGGTCAGCACCTTGTCCCCCATGCGCAGCCGCGCCTGTTCTTCGGCGGCCAGGCCACCGGACGTCGGGTTCTGGACGGCATCCTTTGTGAGCCTGTCGGTCAGATGCTCCCAATGGGTCACGCGGAGAGAGTGCCGATCGACACAGGGTGCATCGGCCAGCAGGGGCAAGTCCTGCCATGCCTGCCACGCATCGGCGTCATTGACCTTGTATATGCCGACATATTCATGGGACGGGGTTGTCGGGATCATCTGACCATAAGTTCGAAACATCGCAAATCCCGCCGATTGCACGCCGGGGCGTTTTGCTGCCCGGGGCAAGTAACTGTCGGCATACCATTCGCGAAAAGCCTGTTCCTGCCCCGGTGCGGCGTTTATCTGCTCCAACAGGACCCCGCCACTATGAGGGCTGGACGGATCATTGTCGCGAAAGGCCAGAGGATAATAATGATAATCCTCCAGCACGCTGTCATCAATGGCATCGGTAACCATCATCCGGCTGGTCAGCGCATTGTCCCAATGCTCGCGGGAAAAGCGCTCGGCATCGAAAACATCATATAGCGCCAGACATTGCCAATCAAATGCTTCGGGCAGCGCCATCGGCTGACCGGCGCTGCGGCTGAAACGCTGTGCGGCGATCGATCCGCGAAAACGCAAGGCATCCCGGATGTGGATGTTGGTGTACCAGTCGTCGAGATCCTGTTCACGGCCGGGATGCGCCTTGGTGAGAACGACCAGAACCGCTTCGATCATGATTTTTGTCCAGTTGCGGGCGTGAAGGGGATATGGGGAGAGCCCATTGTATCGCGGTAAGAAACCGGCTGTTTGCCATCCAGATCGACAATCCCGTAGCGCTCGCCCAGTTCGGCGCCGATCAGCGCCTGTCCGCTCATCTCCATCAACTTGTCGTCCCGGTACAGGGCATCCAGTACCAGGCCGGTAAATTCGGGTGTTTCCCATTGCGGCAACATCGCGCGCAGGTCGTCCGGGATCATCTCCGGCGGCAGTGCCTTTACCGCATCGGTCAGGATGAAACCCGGCCAATAGGAAATCGCGGCGACACCGTGAGGGGCAAGATCGACCGCCATGTCTGCCATCATCTTGTCGGTTCCGGCCTTGGCCGCGCCATAGGCCGGGCCGTGGAAATAGGATATGGCGCCATAAAAGGATATGCTGGCAATCAGCCCCTTGCCCGCTGCCACCATCATGGGCGCAGCATGCCAGGCAGCGACATAGTTGGAACGGAGACCCACATCGATCATTTCGGCGAGCCGAAGCGGCTTTTCCCAGAAGGGGCCCGGCGCCACGAGGTCTTCGCCATATACCGCAGCGGCATTGTTGACGAGAATGTCTATCCCGCCGAGATCCCGTTTCACTTGTGCAAAGGCAGCTTCCACTTGCGCGTCATCCCTGTGGTCGCAGACGATTGCCAGCGCTTTGCCACCCTGCGCCTCAATTTCTGCACAGGCGCCATCCAGCGCTTCGGGATCTCGTCCCGTCACGCCGACGGTTGCTCCTTTTGATGCCAATCCGCGCGCGATACCCCTGCCAAGTCCCCGGGTCGCACCTGTTACAACAGCCACGTAGCTCATGATGTCATGTCCTCATTTTCCATTTGATGCTGGCAGTGCATAGGCGATCAGCTTGTCGCTATAGCCGGAAAGGATGCCGCCATGACCGCCCGCAGCGATCACCACAAATTGCCGCCCGGACTTTTCCGACCAATAGGTCATCGGGGTGGCATTGCCACCGGCAGGCAGTCGACCCTTCCACAATTCCTCGCCCGTCCTGATGTCATAGGCACGGATCATATGTTCCTGGGTCGCACCGATGAATGCCAGTCCTGATCCCGTAATCACCGCGCCCCCGATATTGGGAACACCCATCGGGATCGGCAGCCCGGTGCTGAGCAGCAGGGGGCCGCTATCCCGGGCGGTTCCAAACGGTTTTTGCCACAACAGCTTGCCGCTGTTGAGATCCACCGCGCTTACCAGACCATAGGGCGGCTCGGTGCACGGCGCGACCAGCGGCGATAGAAATGGCGCGACCGATGCAGCATAGGGGGTGCCGGCCTGTGCAACCGGCCCGGCAACATTTTCGAAACTCGGTTTGGCCACCGGTTTCAGCCCCATTGAATCCGCTTCCTTTCTGGGAATCAACTTGTTGTAGTTGATGACATGGCTTGAATTGACAAAGGCGATCCGGCTGTCGGGATCGACCGCGATGCTACCCCAGTTGTTGCCGCCCAAAGTTCCCGGCCACATGATTGAAGGGCGGCCGTCTTCGAGTGGTGTCATAGTACCGTCGAAGCGCGCTTGCTTGAACTTCAGGCGACACCAGGCCTGATCGAGCATGGCAACGCCCCACATAGTCTTTTCACTGGGACGCGGGCCAGCAAAGTTCGGCAAACCGACCGAAAATGGCTGGGTTGGCGAGGACAGGGCGCCTTCGACCTTGCTGACCGGAACCGGGCGTTCGACAACCTCTGCAATCGGCTTGCCGGTACGCCGGTCAAGCATGAACAGCTCGCCGCGCTTGGTCGGCTGAAGCAGCGCAGGACGGCCGTCCGCCAGGTCGAGCAAGACCGGTTGTGCCGGAACATCATAATCCCAGACATCATGATGCGTGGTCTGGAAGCTCCACCTCGGCCGGCCCGTTTCCGCATCGAGCGCGACCACGCTGCTGGAATATTTTTCCATCTCGGCGGTCCGGTGCGTGCCGGTATAATCAGGGGTTGCATTGCCCATGGGCACATAGACGAGACCGAGTTGCTCGTCCGCGCTCATCACGCTCCAGCTATTGGGGGTTCCCGGCGTGTAGGTTTCTCCGGGACCCGGTTCGCCCAACCGGTCGGGTTGCCCCATGTCCCATGCCCAGGCGAGATTTCCGGTAATGGCATCGAAGGCGCGGATCACGCCCGACGGTTCACCCACTGTCTGGCCATCGGTCACCCAGCCACCGATCATGAGCTTGCCAGCGATAATCGTGGGAGGGGAAGACACGTGATAATAGCCCTTGGGCGCGTCGCTCATGCCTTTCAGCAGGTCGACAATGCCCGCCTTGCCGAAATCCGCGCAAGGCTTGCCATCGGCAGCATCGACCGCGATCAGGCGGCTATCGATGGTGGCGGTATAAATTCGTTCCGAGCAGCGAGCTCCGGCAGATTCTTCCGGTACGCGATAATAGCTCACACCGCGGCAGGTCTGTCCAAAAATGCCGGTCGTATCAGCATTCGCGACATAGCGCCAAATCTGCGCGCCGGTTTCGGCATCGAGCGCGACAATGTCATTATAGCCGGTGCAAAAATAAAGCTTTTCGCCAATTTTGAGAGGTGTTGCCTGAAAGGGAGCTGGCTCGCCATTCGGTTCTTTACCCAGCGAATAGGTCCAGCTTTCAGTCAATGCGCCGACATTGGCCGGCGTTATCTGGGCCAGAGGAGAATAGCGGCGTCCTGCCTGCAAATTGCCGTAATGGTGCCATTCGCCCTCGCGGGCTTCTGTCGGTGCTACTGTGGTCAAGGCCAGATCCGTGCCGCCTGTGATGCGGTCATTCCAGAATATCCAGCTGGTACCGCCGATCAGGCCAATGAAAAACACGCCCAGAAGCGAAACAGTGATTGCCGAGTGCGGCTTTGCCCCGAGCGAGCGCCGGACCCACGGGGTCAGCAACCACACAGCTATGCCGGTCAGCAGGCCGAGTCGCCCGAGCAGCGGCCAAAAAGACAGGCCCGATTCCCACAGCGACCACAAGAGGGTTATCGCCCACAACAGGCCGAACAGTTTCAGCGCTTTCGCCGATTGTTTCCAGAGAAGCCATGCGGTTGCTGCCAGCGCAAGTCCTGCCAGCAGATAATAAGGGGAACCGCCCGCCAACAGCAACTGCCAGCCAAGCCACATGAGACCCAGTCCAAGCAGCAGAAGCAGCAGGGCAAGCAACCGATTGAGAATTTTCATGGGCTATTATGTCCGTAGTTGGAGTTTTCAGGGAACAAGCAGGCTGGGGCCTCCGAACAGGGCACGGCCGATCATTGCCGGGCCAATATTGACGACAAAGAAGGTGACCTGAAAAACCAGAATCATACTCCACAAGCGGGTCCATTCCCGCCGCCAACCGGTTGGACTGGAAGCGACCCCGGCGCGTTGTTCGTGGGCCATCAAGCCATCCTGGTCACGGTCCGCGAGAATGCCAACAAACCAGCCCGCCCAAAGCCCGATGAGCAACGGGAAGATCAGCGGCAAGCGGCCATTTTCGCTCTCCAGGGCAGGGCCCACGACCGAATCATACGTCCACCAGCCATTGGCGACAGAGCTGCCTTCGACATAGAGTTGATAGGCGAGAAACAGGGGAAATGCGGTCAGCATCGCCAGAACCCGGACCGAGCGTGCCGGGAATTTCCGCTTGAGCCAGAGCACGAGCGACGTGAGCAGCGGTATCGAAATGGCAAACCACCAGCCCCAGCTGAACGGAATGAACAGCGGTTTGACCGGCGTGGTAAAGGCCATCTCGCCCCAGAAAGGAAGGCGGGCAAAGGTCGGGTTCCAGGCCACATAAGCCCCCCAATCGCCAAAAAACTCTTGCCAGAATCCGCTGGTCGCGGCAATCAGCACAAGGCCAAACAGGGGCAATCGCCTGTCTTTCACCGTCCACACAAAAGTTAGCGCCAGGAGCGCTCCCCATATCCAGAAGCTGCCGGTTTCCATCATCCATGGATTGACCGGTTCACCCATGGTCCTGGTGGCGATATCCTGGGCGCTCATGCTGTTTGCGCCTTGATATAGTCGGGAAGATTGTGGTTATAGCATTTCTTCTCGTAAAGACTGGAAATGCGCCAGCCATCGGGTGTCCGCCGGAATTTGTGGATGTACCAGAGGCCAAAGAAGATCGTCTGGGGTTCGCCATTGTCACCCGGAACAACCATGGGATTGTGACAGACCGTGCGCGTTTCGCACGCATCTTCATCGAATATATATTGCGTTGTCATCACGGCGTGTTGCACCATTGGGATCGGGTCAAGGCTGGTCCGCAGAAACTCCTTGATCTCGCCAAGCGAACCTTTCACCCCGACCATCTCGCTATAGTCGATCACGGCATCCTTGGTAAAATATTGATCGAGTGCGTCGAAATCCTTGTCATCCACCGCATAGCAGTAACCCGCCAGCAAATCCTGAATCTCAAATCGATCTGACATTTCCTGCAACGAAAGCGTCATTGTTTTCCCCCTTCTCCAATCCCCATTATTGACTCACACCTAATTGGTTCGATGCAAATAGTTCCTTCCCATTGGTAGGTTGCACCGGAGGATACTGACGGGAAAAGGACTGCCAATCAGAGGCCGTTCCAAGTGATGGAATCCGGTCGCTTTCAAACCCGATATCGCCTGGTGCGATATCCAAATGGAGATTATATATGGCCGGACGTATCCCACCCTTTACCGTTGAAGATTTTAAGCTTTCGCCTGAAAAACGTGCGGAAATCTGTGATGGCCTGACCGAACGCCAAACGTTCATGGTCAATCAGTGGATGGACCTGCACGACAAGCTCAATGTCGGCGACTGGTCGGGTTTTGATGAATTCATGGATACGGAGAAGATGACCTATGACAATCCGAACCGCCCTGACCTGGGAACGTTCGAGGAATGGAATACGTCCCCCCGCGCGCTTTACGACACCTTCCCGCCCAGCCTGTACCGGACACTGAAAGCCTGGGGCAAAGGCGATGACGAAATCTGTGTTCTGTGTCACCATCATGGCAAGCACACCGGCGGTCCTTACATGGGTGTACAGCCAACCGGCAATCAGCTGGACGTGCTGTGGTTCAGCTGGATCAAATTCGACGGTGACAAGATCGTCCATATCTATTCGATATCCGACGTGCTTTCCATGCTCATCGATCTGGAAGTGATGGAAACTCCTCAGCCGGTCGATCCTTATAAATAGGATTGTTCAAACATTGTGATCGGGAAAGGGGGGCTAGTGGCACCCCTTTTTTTGACTTACAGGCTGAACCCCCCATCGACGATCACCGTCTGTCCGGTGATATATCGCGCTCGGTCAGAGGCCAGAAAGGCAATGGCTTCCGCTATTTCCTCTCCGGTTCCGAAGCGGCGGAGAGCGATGCTCTTTTTCTGGCTTTCCCATATATCGGGCGAATAGAGGGTCTCGAGAAAATGGCTTCCCAGTCCTGCGTCAATAATGCCCGGCGCGACCATGTTGGCACGAATGCCGAACTTGCCTTCCTCTTTCGCAATGGCGCGGCCAAGCGCTTCCATCCCGGCCTTGGGCACGGATGACAGGGCATCGCCCGGAGGGAATGTATAGTTGGCGACGGAAACGACGATCACGAAATTCCCGAATTTCTGCTCCCTGAAAACCGGAAGCGTTGCGGCGATCACACGGGTCAGGCCGATCAATTCGGTTTCAATGACCTCGCGCCATTGCTGCTCGCTGATTCTGCTCACAAATGGCTGTTCAATCGCGACGCCTGACGCGAATATCAGTGTGCCAATATCCCCGAAATGGGCCCGCGCCTGCGCGATGGACGCCGTGATAGAGGAAGCATCGGCGAGATCGCAATGGACGGGCATGCCTTCGCAGGAATCTGGCAATTCGGCGGCTATCGCCTTTGCCTTGTCAGCGTTCGAACGATAGCCAATCGCAACGCCATCCCAATCATGCGCCAGTGCGCAACAGGCCGCATGACCCAGCCCGCCAGTAGCGCCAACAACAAACGCGGCCTTGCGAGTCATGACAAGTTCCTTTCCGGCGTACGTTCAAGCACATCCAGCAACTGCGCCGCAAATTCATCATTGCGATCGGCCGTGAACATATGGCCGGCACCGGGTGCTGTCACCACTTCAATTTGGGGCGCCAATTGCTGGAATCTTGCAACGCCCTCGTCGGTCAGCAGATGGCTGAGTTCCGCGCGGACCAGAACGGCGGGCGACTGCAGGCGTGCGGCCGCCGTCAGAATGGCTTCACCCTCGCTTGGCGGATGGAGGAATTCCCGCTTGCCAGTGGCCGGATCCCAGTGCCAGTGCCAGCGGCCGGTATCATCTTGCCGCATGGCTCGCGCCAGTTTTCCGGCGTCAGCCATGCGTGGTTGATGGAGATTCCGGGCGAGCGATTCTGCTGCATCTTCCAGCGAAGCAAAGCCGGATTCCCCTTGTTCAAAAAAAGCGCGGATGCCGTCGACACCGTCGTCGCGCATCAGCGGGGCGACATCGGCGAGCATGATCAGCCGGACCCGGTCGGGATGGCGTGAACCACCCACCAGCGCGGCTTGCCCACCGCGCGATGCGCCGACCAAGGTGACCGGTCGTTCAAATTGATAGAGCAGCCGCTCCACATCTCGACCGAAAGCATCCAGAAGATAGTCACCATCGGCAGCCCAGTCGCTTTCGCCATGGCCGCGCAGATCAAAGCTGATGCCGTAGTAACCTGCTTCCGCCACCTTCCTTGCCGAACCCAACCAGGCGTTGCGACTTTGACCGCCGCCATGAAAGAAAAGGACGGGTGGAGCAGCCGGGTCGCCATAGGCGCTTCCGGCAAGCTCAAGCCCGTCCCCTTGCAAGCGGATTTTGGTCGGCGACAAATTACGCCGCTTTGATGGGCGCTACTTCCGCATGGCTGGGGTGCTCGCCCGGCCCCTTATAAGCGAATTTGTTCGGCGCATGATGCCATTTGCCATCGTTGTGACTTTCATAGGGCGAAGCAACTTCGATCAGGCAACCATGCGTGCTTTTTGCACCGACCCAGCTCCATTTCTGCCAGGTCATGTCGGGGTCATTAAAAGTTTCACCATCACCGGGCAAGTCAATGCCTTCTGCTTTCAACTTGGCCATGGCCGCTGGAACATCATCGGTGGAGAAACACAAGTGATGGACATGTTCGCCAACCTTGTCGAGACGACGACCCATGGGGGTTCCCGGAGCGGGCTGAATAAACTGTATTTCAGTCGAATATTCATTGACGAAGGTCGCCCATTTCATGCCGGCATCATCGCCACTGGAAAATTCGTCATATTTGACGATCCGCTTTTCCAGACTCTGGGGATCGAGCACGCGCAGAATCTTTGTCCAGTCTTCAATGGCTTTATCAAGATCGCGCACGACCATGCACACATGTGCAAAAGGACCACTAGGCATAATTAAACTCCTCTAGATTATATTATCACGGTTGCCGTGCCGGCATTCACTGTTCCGCGTCCGTCGACGTCGAGTGTGAATTCGCACGAAATTTTATTGTCTTCAATCGCCGTAATCTTGCCCGATGCGACGACCTTGTCTCCGCCATAGACATTGTCAAGAAAGCGGGAGTCCATCGTCTCGATCCGGCATCCGGGGAAGGCCGCCATCAGCATATTCATCATATAGGCCACATTGGCCGGCCCCTGGTTGATCACCTTGTCGCCAAGCCCCTTTGCCTTCACGACCTCCACATCCAGATGGATCGGATTGGGGTCGGCGAGAAATACGGCCCATTTTTTCATGGCATCGGGACTGACGCTTTCGATAACGAACGCCGGCAGTTCGTCTCCAACATTGTGACTCATGCGGCCAGCTCCTTGCGCGGGAGAACCCAGACATTGTCGGTCTCCAATATGCAACTGCCATCCGCTTCCTTGTGGAGGCGCAGGCGATAGGTGAGGACGTCCATCACACCCAGTTTTCGGCTCTGCTTGCGGACCAGGCTGAGTATCTCGCCGGTGACCTTGTAGCTTTGCCCGACCATCAGCGGCTCTGAGAATTTGACGCCGGACGAGCCCATCATCGGCCCATCATCCACATCAAATTCGCAGGTTTCACAGACACCGGCGACGGTCTTGCCCATCGCAACCTGGGTTGCGATATAATAATATATCGGATGTGCGCTGCCGTCGCTGGCCGGTTCAACGCCGGTCGAACGGCACAAAGCAGCATTCTCATCGGCACTGATCGTGAATATCTTCCTGCCATCAAGCGATGTGCCGGCGACATCAGGGGCAGGGGGGAAATCGGGTTCGCTCATCAGAAAGACCTCGGCAGACCAAGATTTTCCGCAATGCTGTTGCGGACCATCTCGTTGGAAATGGGAGTCATGCGAAGAATGCGGTGATCGCGCCAGTAGCGCTGCATGTCGGTTTCGGCGGAATAGCCCATTCCGCCCAATATCTGAATGCCAAGATCCGCCGCTTCCACCGCGCGTTCGGTTGCCACCATCTTGAGCATGTTCGCCTCATTGCCGCATGGCATGCCCTGCGCCTGCATCCAGGCGACATTGTAGAGCAATAATTCCACAAGCTTCTGGGACGTAGCGATATCGGCAACATAATGCTGGAGAATCTGGAATTCTCCAATGATTTTCCCGAACGCCTTGCGCTGCTTCATATAATCGAGCGCATCTTCCAGAACGCCATCAATCGCACCAAGGCACTGCGCACCGACCATGATGCGCTCATTGTTGAGGCTCGGCAGCATTGCGCTCCACGCCTTGTGCGGTTCGCCCAAAACATCTTCATCGGGAACGAAAACATCATCATAGGTAACGGAACAGCTGCCCATAGCGCGCATACCCAGTTTGGGGAGCAGCGTAGCGGTAATTCCGGGCGATTTGGCATCGACAAAAAATGCTGTCAGGCCATGATGCTTTTTCTCGGCATTGCGGTCCGATCGACAGAGAACCAGCAACCGGTCAGCGGCGCGGGCCGCCGTTGTCCACATTTTTGCCCCGTTGATCTTCCAGCCGCCATCGACCTTGTCGGCATAGGTCTTCATCGCGCCCAGCACATCCGTACCGCCATCGGGTTCGGTCATCGAGAGGGAAACACGCAAGTCCCCAGCCGCCATTTGAGGCAGCCATTTTTGGCGCTGCTCTTCGGTACCCGCCGTTGCCAGCGTCTTGGCACCGCCAAAGGAAGTGAGACCCCAGACCCAGAGCAAGCCGCCCGCGGTCCGCGCCATTTCCCGCGCGAAAATCATCTGCATGACAACGTCGCCGCCCAGTCCGGCATATTCTTCCGGGATGCCAATGCCGAAAAAGCCCTGTTCCTTGAGCTTGTCCCAGATTTCATAGGGGTAATTTTCTTCGTCGGCCTCGAGCCTGCGCATCAGGTCCTTGGGAAGCTCGGCATCAACCCAGCGGTGTACTGTATCGCGGAAAGCGACCTGTTCTTCTGTCAGATTAAAGTCCATATTTGATCCTTGCGGGCTCGGTGGTGATCGGCAACCTATCGAACGTAAGGTTCAGATCGCCAGGCCACCTTCCACGGGAATGACGGAGCCGGTAACATAGGCCCCCGCACGGCTTGCCAGATAGATGGCAGCTCCGGCCATGTCTTCGGGTGTGCCGGTGCGACCACGCGGCACCATGCCCTCTACCATCTTGCGCATATTATCGTCGGTTATGACCGTCATGTCGCTTTCAAAAAATCCGGGAGCAATGGCGTTGACCGTGATATGAGCAGGTCCCAGTTTCTTCGCAATCGACTTGGTGAGCCAGTGGATGGCACCTTTGGATGCCTGATAGCTGTACACTTCGCGCGGGCCGATTTTCAGGGCACCGACCGATCCGATATTGATCACATTCGACGGGCGCTCTGCGCTGGCCCCGGCCCGCAGGAGCGGGAGCAGCTTTTGCATCAGGAAAAAGGGTGTCTTGAGATTGAGATCGATCACATCGTCCCACTCATTTTCGCTGAATCTATCAATCGGAGCATCTGTTAGCGTGCCCGCATTATTGACCAGAATATGCAGCGCCGATTCTCGCTTTTCGATTTCGGCAACCAGCGCATCAATGCCATTCGTGGTAGCAACATCCGCTGCCAGTCCGATGACGTCGCCGTCCATCTCGGCAGCGGCTGCGGCAATTTTTTCAGCCCCCCGTGCACAGATATAGACGCGTGCACCGGCAGCTGCGAGACCGGTTGCAATCATCCGGCCGATGCCAGCGCTACCGCCGGTAACCAGGGCCACGCGGCCTTTGACGGAAAACAGGTTTGCGATATCCATCAGCCGACAATCTTTGCAATGATATCGCACACACCTTCGGGGTCTCCGACATTGAACGCATGGTCACCCGGATGATCATGAACCGGCCAACCCAATGCGCGCGCGCGGTCATGCATGGCTGTCATGATGGTATTTTTTGCAGCAATATAGTCGACCGGATGCTTGATGCTCTCCGCGCCGACAGGAATGAGGCAGCATGTCGCGCGCATCGGCTGATCGGACAGGTGATCGAGCAGCCATTGTTCACGATCCCGGTCCATCATATGCGGATGTTCCTTGGCCATGGCTCGCTGCTGTTCATGGACGCCGGAACCAATAGGCCCTTCACCCGCATCGAGCATCGCGTCCAGTCCGGCCATTTCTTCCTCACTCGCAAAACCGAGCAGGGAAGCAATCCGTTCGCCTGCATGAGGGATGATCGCATCCAGATAGATGACCCGGCGGATACGGTCCCCGGCTTGCGCCAGCACACCCGGAGCAACGGTGCCGGCATAGCTGTGCGCCACGAGAATGACATCCGTCAAATCTTCATAATGCAGCACGTTGACGATATCTGTCACATGCGTTTCATTGCCGACATCGCGGCCAATCAGGTGCACCCGTTCGCCAAAACCGGTGAACGTCGGGGTAAAAACTTTATGGCCTTTGGCTTCCAGGATTTCGCGCATGAATTTCCATGTCCATCCGCCCATGCCGCCGCCGTGCATCAAAAGATATGTAGCCATTATTCGGGTGCTCCCGGTTCAAGGTTGGAGACGAGTTCTGGCGGCACGTCCGGGCCCCAGAGGTAGAAGCTGTCTTCCGGCGCATGCTGGGCCGAAGGCCATTCACAATCCGCGGGAATATAATCGATATCCGCCGAGAATTCAGCATAGCTGCCCCATGGATCGCGGGCGTAATAGAAATAGTTCCCGCCCAGAACGTGACGCCCTACGCCCCAGCCTTCTTTGTATCCCGCACGGAACATTTGTGCGGAGCCGAGGCCGACTTCCTGAATCGATCCGACATCCCAGCTGCTATGGTGCATGCCGCGATGGGTAGAGCCGACCAGCGCCAGCAGATGATGATCGCTGCCATGGGGGCCGTGCAGGAATGCGACAACCGGACCGCTGCCATCGGAAAGGCGCAGCCCGAGCATATTCTCATACCATGCCGTCGCCGCAATCACATCGGTGGTATAAATGGCAAAGTGCGAAAGATTGCGCGGTTGCGTTTTGGGAGCGGCAGAATTCAGGATCGCCCCCGATGTGCCAGGTGCTGACGAGATTGTTTCGAACCTGGTCTTTGCATCCGGCGAACATTTTTCTGCCACGCGAATGTTGATCGGCAGGCCGTCAAAGCCTTCAATCCATATGCCTCCCGCAGGTGCGCCGGGCAAGGCGTCAATATTGACAGCGCCTTCCGATTCGAGATGAGCGAGCAAGGCGGCTTCGTCTTCGGCATAAATGCCGAAGCTCAAATATCGCAACTGCTTGACCGGTCCCTGCACGATCCGTCCCCAGCATTGCGGATGGCCAACGGTGAACAGTTCCAGTCCCTCACCGGAATTCCGGACGTCGAGACCGAATGCGTCATAAAAGGACCGAGCTTCATCCAGGTCCGGCACCTGCAGACCAAAATGGTCTATGGAATGAGCGCCCAAAGCGCCCGCTCTTTTTGCTGTCATGTCACTTTCCTCACCTATGTCTGGCTCTCTTTTCGGAGCCTATTCCGCCGCAATCGGATTGCGCAACAGGCCAATATTCTCGATCTCAACCTCGACCACGTCGCCATCCTTCATGAATACCGGTGGCTTGCGGGCAAGCCCGATGCCCGAAGGCGTACCCATCACCAGAACATCGCCCGGTTCCAGTGTGAGAAAGGAGGATAGCAGACTCACCGTCTGCTCGACGTTGAAGATCATCTGGTCGGTGCTGGCCGATTGCATGACATTGCCATTGAGCCGGGTTTCGATTTTCAACCCTTCGCCACCCGCAGGAAGTTCGTCTGCGGTCACCAGCCAGGGTCCAAACGAACCCGTATCGTCGAAATTTTTGCCGGCCGTCCATTGCGGTGTTTTCAGCTGATAGTCCCGAACCGATCCGTCATTGAAGACCGAGTAGCCCATGACATGCGACAGGGCTTCGGAAGCCGGAACATTTTTGGCCCGTTTGCCGATAACGGCCACCATCTCGCCCTCATAATCCAGTTGACCGGAGGTTTTCGGCTTCAGGATTGGCGCGCCATGGCCGATCAAGTTGGACGAAAAACGGGCGAAAATAGTTGGAAATTCGGGAACTTCCATGTCCGCTTCGGCGGCGTGATCGGCATAGTTCAATCCCAGGCAGATGACCTTTCCCGCCCGTGCCAGTGGCGGCAGAAAGGTCAGGGCGGCTTCATCGACCGCTTCGCCCGCCGCCGCTCTGGTGCCAGCAGCATCAAGTGTTCCGGCGGCGATATGAGAATCCAGATCGGCAATATCCGCGCCATAGGCCACGGTGACCTTGTCTCCCGTTTTGGCCGCTAGGCCGATTTTTCCATCTTTTGTTACTCGTGCGAGGCGCATTTCATTCTCCGTTTGCTTTGTTATTTGCTGGCTTTTTGACCGGTTCCGCCGCCAGTCGCGGGCATCAGATTGTTGCTCATGCCACCATCAACCAGCACGTCTATACCGGTCACATGGCTGGCGAGGGGGCTCATCAGAAACAGGATGGCATTGGCAACATCTTCTGCCATGCCCAGCTTTCCGAGCGGAATCATCGACTCACGCTGTGCGCGGCGTTCTTCGTCGTCATAGCCGGCCTGGGTCATTGGTGTATATGTTGGGCCGGGGGAAACACTATTGCATCTTATGCCATCGCCGCCCCATTCCAGCGCCAGTTGGCGGATCAGCATCAGCAATGCCGCTTTGCTAGAAGAGTAAAAACCGAGCCCCGGTGTCGCCTGCGTTGCCGACATGGAGGCCGTGGCAACAAAAGCGCCCTTGCTCGCGGCGAGATGCGGATGGGCGGCTTTTGCCAGCGCCCAGGTCGCGCGCGTGTTGATCGAATAAATCCGGTCAAAATCATCTGCTGTCATGTCCACCAGAGCGCCGGCGGCAATGATGCCGGCGTTGCTCACCACCGCATCGACACCTTCCATATGGGCAATGGCCGCAGCAACAATTTTATCTCCGCAATCGGGGGCGGAAAGATCCGCGACGCAGGTTGCGGCCGTCGGACCAATGCCATTGGCTACCAGGTTCAAACCCTCCGCGTCGCGATCCGTGAGCAGCAACTGGTGCGGCCCCGGAATAACGGTGCCAGCCGCGAGCTGTTCGGCGACGGCCCGTCCAATTCCGCTCGCGGCTCCTGTGATGATGACGCGCATGGGCAGCTCCTCAATCGGCAAGACCAAGTTCATTCATCAGCTGCTGCCGAAGCTTGAACTTCTGGATTTTTGATGCGGACATCGGCCATTCGTCGATGAAGCGGATGTGGCGTGGCACCTTGAAAGAAGCGATCCGTTCCTTGACGAAACCAAGCAATTCTTCTTCGCTCACTTCAATCTCGCCGCTACGCTCTACAAAAGCAGCGGGTATTTCAGCCAGCCGGGCATCGGGAAGCCCGACAACCTGTGCAAGCTGAACGCCTTCATGCGCAGCCAGCACGGCTTCCACTTCGGCAGCAGCGACATTTTCACCGCCGACCTTCAGCATATCCTTGAAACGGCCATGGAACAGCAGATGTCCGTTCTGATCGATTGAACCGATGTCGCCGCTGCGATACCAGCCGTCTTCATTCAGCGCTTCGGCGGTTTTTTCAGGATCGCGGTAATAGCGGTCCAGCAAGCTGTAGCCCTTGATCCATATTTCGCCGCGCTGCCCAGCGGGCAAAATCTGACCGTTTTCGAGATCGACAATATTCACGCTGACACCGGCCATTGGATAGCCAAGCGCCTGAAAACCCATTTCCGGATCCATATCATAGCCGCCCGTGGTCACAATCCCGCTTGCCTCCGTCATACCGTATGTGCCCACTTGTAGGGCATCGGGCATCTTGGCGCGATAGGCATCACCGACCGCCTTGGGCATCTGGCTAAAACAGCTGTTCATGAGCCGAACCGAACTCATGTCGGTCTTGTCCCAATCCGGATGAGCGATCATCGCTTGGTGAAATGTGACAAAGGGAAGAAATAGCATACTGGCCTTTTCCACCTCTATCTGACGAAGGCTCTCGCCAGCATCAAAATGCGGCTGGCCGATAAAGGTACCGCCAACCTCAATCGCGCCAATCATGCTCAGCATGGCAGCGATATGGAAGAGAGGCATAGGGGACCAAACCCGCTCGTCAGGCGAGAAGGCCCAGCGATTGCGCGCAAGATTACTCGCTTCCCGGCAGATGGCTTCATGGCTGAGGAGGCAGCCTTTGGGATTGGCCGAGGTACCGGATGTGTAAAGAATCATGCAGGTGTCGCGGACGCGGACACCCAGCCGTGTCGCATGAACGGCATCTTCGCCGATCAACTGCGCAGCATTTTCAAACCCGTCCTGATCAACAAAACCGGGAGCCTGCTTGCCTCCATGCAAAATCAGTCGGCGGAGCTTCGGTACGGCTGGCAGCGACAAATCCATTGGATTCTCCACCTCCCTCAGTTCAGGGAAAGCCTCGTTCAATCGTGCGACGAAATCAACGAATTCATCTGCTTCGCTGTTTGTGACGATGGCTACCAAATCCGCATTTTCAGCGACATAGGCAACTTCGGGCGCACGATAGCGGGCGTTCATCAACACTGAAACGCCACCGACCATCGCGACCGCAAACAGGGTTTCGACAAACTCAATACCCGACGGCAACAGGATGCCAACATGATCGCCGGGTTTTATGCCAAGGCCGATAAGTCCACGTGCGCGACGGACAACCGATTGTACCACTTCATCATAGCTTTTGCGTGCGTCCGGAAAGACAATCGCTTCCTGTTCCGGAGATTGATCCCACGCCTTTAACAGCAAATCGCTAAGCGGGCTGACGCTAATTCGCATAAGGGCGGGGTTTTCGCTCTTCTCAGACACCTGTGTATTCTCCGCAAAGGACTTATAAACAGTCATAAATACTCAACTAAAATCCAATGCAGTCCATTACCGATAGATATCCTTTCGGAGGATAGGTGGTTCTTGCATTCCCGGATTTACCCACAACCGACAATCCCGCCATCCATCGGTATTGCGGTCCCGGTAATATAGGCACTGGGCTTGGACGACAGAAAAACCGCCAGAGCAGCAATTTCGTCGGGCTTTCCCATCCGCTTCATCGGAATTTTTGCAAGTAATTTGGGATTTACCTCTTCCTGGGCATCGCGCAAATGCGCGGTCATGCCGGTCGGGAAAAATCCAGGCAAAATCGCATTGGCAGTAATATTCCGTTTCACCAGATCACCAGCCAGATCACGGGTGAGTTGGTGGATGGCTGCCTTGCTGCTGGAATAGCTGTAAGCTCTCAATCGCAATGCCGTTGCTCCCGCAATCGAGCCGATGTTCAATATCCGAGCCGGGTCATCGACGTGGCCCGCTTTCTCCAGTTCAGGAAGAAATTCGCGGACCAGTGTGAAGGGCATCTGGAGGTTGACGGCCAGAACATTGCCCCAGGCTTCATCAGGAAAATCATCAACATTGGCACCCCAGGACTGGCCGGCATTATTAACCAGAACATGTAGCTCGTCGCCAACGACTGCACGGAACTCCTGCGCCAGATCGACCGCCGCCTGAGGTGTAGACAGATCGGCACCAAGACCAATGCACATTCCCGTCGCGGAGATTTCCTTCGCCGCTTCGACCGCTTTTTCAGCAGAACGAGAGGTGATCACGACACGCGCACCCGCGCCAATCAATCCCTCGGCAATCATCCGGCCCAATCCCTGCGCACCACCGGTAACCAGTGCCGTTTTGCCGGATAGATCAAACGGATTGCTCATACCGTCACCACGACCTTGCCAAAGCTGTGTTGCTTTTCAAGATAGAGCAGGGCCTCTTTCGCTTCAGCGAGGGGAAAGCTTTTTTCGATGACCGGCTTGATCTGATGCTTGTTCACAAAATCCAGCATGTCACGAAAATCCTGGGGGTCGCCGACCTGGCTGCCAACAATGCTGGCGCTTTTCAGGAAGATACCTGTCGCCGTAACTTCAAATTTGTCGCCGGCGGTTGAGCCATAGATGACAATCCGGGCTCCGGGGTTGATCGCACGGACATAGTTCGCGTAGCTCGGCGCGGGCGCACCATCGAGAACAACATCGATACCGCCGGTCAGCTTGCCAACCTGCTTGCGCCATTCGGGATCGGTATAGAGCAGGCCGCCCAGTGCACCCATTTCCTTGGCCCGGGCGAGAACCTCTTCGCTTTCGCCGGTTACATAGACTTTGGCTCCGAGCGCCACGGCAAAGGCAAGCCCGAAGGTGGCGACGCCGCCGCCAACGCCGCTGATCAGCAAAGTATCGGTCGGCTGAAGCTGCCCCTTGAACATCAGCGCGCGCCATGCCGTGAGACCGGTCAGGACGGTCGCGGCGGCTTCTTCCCAGCTCATGAATGCCGGCTTGAGAGCCAGGTTTTCCGCGGGCACACAAATAAATTCGGCGATCGTGCCATCATGCGGCATGCCCAGCAGTCCAAATTCGGGAGTTGGTGCATGGCGATTTGAACCCCAGTCCAGACCCGGATAGATAACGACTTCATCGCCGACAGATACGCCTGACACGCCTTCGCCCAGCATATCAACCACGCCGGCTCCATCGCAGCCCATCGTCGTGGGCAGTGTCATGCCCGGATAAAGGCCGCGGGATATCCACATTTCCCGGTGATTGACCGACGCGGCCTTGATCGCGACTCGCACTTCGCCTGCCTTGGGCGTCGGTGTTTCAACTTCCGTGACGCGGACGGCCTCAGGCCCTTCCGAAGTTTCCTGCAATAATGCTTTCATGTTTCTGACTTTCCTGAATTTTAGAAGGAGCGGGGCAGGCCGAGGGATTCGGCAATACCGTTTTTGACCATTTCATTGGTGACCGGACCGATCCGCCACAGGCGGCTGTCACGCCAGTAGCGCTGCATATCAGTCTCTGCCGAATAGCCCATGCCGCCCAGTATCTGGATACCCATGTCGGCGGCTTTGTTGGCATTTTCTGACGCAAAGAGTTTGAGCATATTGGCCTGGGTGCCGACATTTTCTCCGCGCGACTGTTTGTCAGCACAGAAATGGAGAAGCAATTCGGTGGTTTCCTGCATCGTCGCAATCTCGGCGATATAATGCTGCAAGGCCTGGAACTGTCCGATATATTTGCCAAAGGCCTTGCGCTGCATGACATAGGCGAGGGCGTCTTCCAGCACGCCGTCAATCACGCCAAGGCAGAATGCGCCGACCATGATGCGTTCGTTGTTGAGCGTTGGCAACAAAGTGTACCAAGCCTGATTTGGTTCGGCGAGCACGTTATCATCGGCAACGAACACGTTGTCATATACCACGGTGCAGCTACCCATGGAGCGCATGCCCAGCTTGGGGAGTGAAGTGATTTTCACCCCGTCTGCTCCGGCGGGCACCCAGAACAGGGTCAATCCCTGATGCTTCTTCTCCACATTTTTATCGGTACGGGCGATGCACAGCAAATAATCCGCAACATGGGCGGACGAACTCCAGATTTTTTCGCCGTTGATGACCCATCCGCCATCGACTTTTTCCGCCGTTGTTGCAAGGCTGCCAAGCAGATCGGTGCCACCTCCGGGCTCGGTAAAGGAGATCGCCGCCTTCAGGCGCCCTGCTGCTATTTCCGGCAGATATTTGGCTTGCTGCTCAGGCGTACCATAAAGCCCGATCGACTTCGATCCGGCGAAAGACGTAATGCCCCATATCCATGCAAGGCCGCCGAGCGAACGGGCCAGTTCGCGCGCGAGCAACATTTGCATTAAAACATCGCCACCTTGCCCTCCCATATCCTCGGGAATACCAATGCCGTGGAACCCCGCTTCGGTGAACTTGGTCCAAAGCTCGTACGGATAATTATGCTCATCCATTTCCAGCTTGCGTGCCCAATCCTTGGGACATTCCGCGTCGACCCAACGTCGAACCATGTCACGAAAGGCGCGATGCTCTTCGGGAAGTTCAAAATCCATTTATCTGACCAGCTTTCTTTTGCGATTTTCAGTATTCGAAGACGATTTGGTGGTTGCTTGGTCGAGCGATAGGGCTTGGCCACCTATCTGCCGATAGGAATTGAGGCTTGTGCTTCGTTTGTTTCTGGCAGATAAAGGTGCCTCGAATAATAATGCGGACGGCAAATCGTCCGCCCAAAAAAGAGGATGTTTGATATGGGTGTGGTGCCGACAACCATTGTTCCACCGCGTGCAGCGCATCGCTATGTAAAGCGTGCCATCATCGAGGAACTGGCAGAAACAGTGGGCGCAGCGCGTATCGCAACTGTGAACAGCCCTGCCGGCTTTGGCAAGACAACAGCCATGTTGCGCTGGGCGGAAATCCTCGGTGCAACTGGTCGCCCGATAATCTGGATTGCTGCGCGCGCCGGAATAGATTCGCTCGAAACATTTCTTGACGCGCTGAAATCGGCAAGCGTTTCAGCCGGCCTGATGCCCGATCAAGGACTCGGCGATGGCAGTCCCCGTAGCTGGCTTGCCAATATGTCCGCCCATTCCGGCCCGCGGCCTGTTCTGTGCATCGACGACGCACAGTTACTATCGCCAGAAATACATGAATTTATCGAACAGATGATCGCGAGCGCGCGCGATGGATTGACGACAATTGTTGCTTCGCGGGGCGAAAGCGGGATCAACCTAGCGCGTATGCGGGCTCTGGGATATCTGGTGGAGATCCGCGTACGCCATTTGTGTTTCGACAATGATGAAGCGACACGCCTCATTACGCAAGAGAGCGTAGGGCAAATCCCGGTTGATGAAATCCAGAAAATGGTAGCGGACACCCAAGGCTGGGCGACCGGGCTGGTGCTTGCCGTCGGGGCCTGGCAGCTAGATCATGCCGAGGGCCATCCGCCGGAAGGGGGAACAACGGGACTTCGCAACGAATTTGCCAGCTATTTCCATGAAGAAGTGCTAGATGGTTTGCCGCAAAATATTCGCGATTTCATTGTTAACACATCCATTCTCGATGAGCTCACACCCTCTGGTTGCGCTGCGGTGGTACAGTCGGAAAACGCGCGTATCATTCTCGAAGACGTGTTCCATCGCGGACTGTTTCTGACCGAAATCGATCGCGAGCGCAGTCGCTATCGTTATTATACTCTGTTCAGGGAAATGGTTTACGGTCGCCTGATGATGCGCGCGCCTGAACGGGCGGCAGAGCTGCATCGCAGGGCTAGCCGCTTTTTCGGAGAATCCGGCGACTTTCAGAATGCGCTATATCATGCCGAAAAGAGTGGCGATCAGACGTTTCTCGCCCAGCAACTGGATCTCCTCGCCGAACAGATGACCTACAGCGGCCTGCTTTACCGTGTGGATGAAATGGCAAGTGAATTGCCCTGGGATTTGTTGCAAGACTGTCCATCCCTGTTGCTTGCCATGTCCTGGCGGCGAAGTCGCAGGCTGGCGTTCAAGTCGGCAGAACATCTGATCGTTGCGGCAGAAGCGGCTATCGAATCTGCGACGCAATGCGCTTCTCTGGACGATTATGAAGCCCGACAAATGGAGTTCCGGGTCCGTCACCGAAAAATCATGCTGGAAGCAGCACGCGACAATATGCCGTTCGTCGAGCGCGAATCGGAATTGTTGCTTGAAGACCTGGGGGATGACCATCCGTATCTGAGCTGTACGCTCATCGCACAACTGCTCTCGGCTCGGCGCGAGCTTTATCATTTTCATGACATGTTGAAATTGGAAGCGGAACTGCGAAAAGCTCTTGGTCGTCCGGGTTCCGATTTTGCATCTATCGCCCTAAAATCTTCCGTCGCACCGACACTGGTCGCGCAGGGAAAAACCCAGATGGCGCGGCAATATCTTACAGAAGCCCATAATTTGGCGATAGAGATAGAAGGAGAAAACTCGGGGATAGCGGCGCTCCCCGGCCTTCCGCTTGCCGAACTGCACTATGAATGCGGTGAATTAACAGAAGCCGCTCGGCTGGTTGAGGACTATTTGCCTTCAATCCGCCAATGGGGTTTTGTCGACCAACTCGCATCCGGTTATTTGGTTCGTTCACGTCTGGCAGCCGCCGAAGGGGATATGGCGAGTGCCTTGTCAGGCTTGGAAGAAGCGCAAATCGTCGCAATAGAATGCGGGCTTGACCGGTTGCGCGCTCTTATACTTTCCGAACAGGTACGGATGTTGGTAAAATCCGGCAAACTGGACCAGGCGGAACAGCTCTTTCATTCCAGTGATCTGACGGTAGAGGGAGAGCCCGTGCCGACACTCAACCCGACACGTCTCAACGAGTGGATGGCGATTGCCTGGCTACGACTGGAAATGCAGCGTTTTCGCCTGGTTCGTTCACGCAAGATCGCAAAACGCTGGCTGGAGTTCGTCCGCCGGCGCGGCGCCATACGCTCGGCTGTCAGTTTCGAATTGTTGCTGGCCGAGATCGCCGTGTTGGCGGGAAATCGTTCGGAAGCGCGGCGATCTGTCCGCGCGGCTGTCGAGCTGGCGGAACCAGGGGGCTGGATACGGCCCTTTATCGACGAGGGCGAAGCAATTTCGTCCTTATTGGTGGAGTCCTATGCGGACGGCCCATCGCTGGATACACCCGTGGACCGGTTCGCCGCCGAGCTGGTATCCGTCCTGAGGGGTACACCGAAGATGAGCGGGGATGACGAGGAAGAATTCGGGTTGGGAAGTAGTCTTTCTGTGCGCGAGGTCGAAATTCTGACCATGGTCAGCGGCGGCCTGCGCAACCGCGAGATTGGCGATCGCCTTGGGCTCACCGAAGGCACGGTGAAGTGGTATATGCAGCAAATATACGACAAACTCGGTGTCCGCCGCAGACCCCAGGCCGTCATAAGAGCGCGACAGATGGGGATATTGCCCTGATATCCGAAATCGCAACCTATCGAAGGAAAGATAGCGAAGCGGCAAGTTCCTCCTAGCATGTTCACAGACACAGGAAATTGCAGGAGTAGTTCATGGCAAAGGGCAAGGTCATCATAAGTTGTGCGGTAACCGGGGCGATCCACACGCCTTCGATGTCGCCGCATCTGCCGATCACGGCGGAAGAAATCGGGGAAGCGGCAATCGGCGCCGCCGAAGCGGGGGCGGCGATCATCCACCTTCATGCTCGCAATCCGGCGGACGGGCGCCCGGATCAGAACCCCGATCTGTTCGAACCGTTTCTGAAGGTGATCAAGCAACGGTGCGATGCCGTGATCAATCTGACAACTGGTGGTCATCCCTCGATGGCTTTGGAGGAGCGTCTACGTCCGGCCACGACCTTTCAACCGGAAGTGGCATCGCTTAATATGGGGACGATGGGCTTTGGCCTGTTCCCCATGCTTGATCGCTACAAGGACTGGAAGTATGAATGGGAGCCAGCGACACTCGAAGCTTCACGCGATCTGGTGTTCAAAAATACCTACAAGGACATTGAAGATTTGCTGGCGCTGCTAACCCCACTCGGTACGCGGTTCGAATTTGAATGCTATGATACCAGCCATCTGTACAATCTGGCGCATTTTCTGGACCGCGGCCTGGTCAAGGCACCGCTATTCATCCAGACCTGCTTTGGAATTCTGGGCGGGATTGGCAGTCACCCGGATGATGTGATGCATATGAAGCGGACCGCTGACCGGTTGTTTGGCGAGCAATATGAATGGTCGGTGCTGGGCGCGGGGGCAAGGCAGATGGGCGTGATCGCCATGGCGGCTTCGATGGGCGGAAATGTCCGTGTCGGGCTTGAGGATTCTCTTTGGGCAGGGCGGGGAAGACTGGCGGAAACCAATGCCCAGCAGGTGAAAATGGCACGTGAGATAATAGAGAATATGGGCCTGTCTGTCGCAACACCAGAGGAAGCGCGTGAGATTTTGCATCTCAAGGGTGGTGACCGGACCAATATCTGATAACCGTTGATAGCCATAATAAATTCGGCAATTTTGCCAGCATGCGCGAGGCAAAGCCATGAAGTATCCGGTATGCAGCCAGGAATCTGCCGATCATCTGGATTCCTATCTTTTGGCCGGTAGCGTTGGTCCAAGGATACGATAGGGAAGCGGAATGAAAATTGGCATTTGTAGCATGTGGGGCAATCGGCTCGATGATTTTCGGGCCGAGATTCGAACCGCTTCCGATCTCGGCTTTGAACTTGTCACGGTGGGAGATTCCCCGGCAGGCTGGCACGAGATGGTGGTCTCCCTCACCATTGCAGCGCAGGATGCCCCCAATTCACAGATCGCTCCGCTCGTCACTTCTCCCTTCATGCGGCATCCTCTGGTTTCTGCAAACGCCCTGTGCACACTCGATGAAATGAGCGATGGCCGGGTGTCGCTCGGGTTGGCGACTGGGGGGAGTACGGTTCTCGCCGTTGGCCGCATGCCCGCTACACAAAAGGAAATCCGCGCGGAAATCGCGGCTTACAAGGCATTATTTGCGGGCGAAGAAATTGTCTGGGAGGGGCGGCCGGTCAAATCACTCAGATTCGCTCGTCCGATTCCGATCTATTATTCCGCCTTTGGTCCCAAGGCGCTGGCGTTGGCGGGCGAGCAGGCCGATGGAGTCATCCTTTTCGCCGGTGATCAGCATCTGGAAATCCTGGAAGGCAAAATCGCCGCTGTTCGCGATGCTGCAACCCGGGCGGGGCGGGATGCCGACACTATTGATATCTGGGTAACCAGCTTTCTCTCCGTTCGTCCGGATCGCGCGCAAGCGATCGATGATCTGAAAGCATTTATAGCGGTCAATGCGATGGCGCTGCGTACGCCCGAAGCCCTGGCCATGTTGCCTGCCAATGTTCGACCACTGATCGAAGCTTTCCAGACCCGCTATGATCCGACCGAGCATGTCGTGGTGGGCGGCAAGAATGTGCAGTTGATGGACGAGATGGGCCTTACCGAGTTTCTTCAGGATTTTGACACAATTGCTGGATCAGAGGCACATATAACCGAGGTCATGCGCAAAATTGAAGCAATGGGTGTTTCGACCTTGATCGCCGCCTTGCCCGGCCACGCCGATCCGCTGGTCACGATCCGCGGCCTCGCGGCGGCGAGGGAGGCAATATAGGCTGAAATGACAATGACCGGAAACACTGACAACGCCCGCGACTGGCTTGACCATCTGGATGCGGTTTCGATGACCGAACTTCTATCCCGCGCCGAAACGATGACGATTTCGGGTCATGGAACGGTGGTAACTTATTCCCGCAAGGTCTTCATTCCGCTGACCAAATTGTGCCGGGATGTTTGCCATTATTGCACCTTTGCGCATCGCCCCTCGGAATTGTCCGCACCTTTTCTTGAGCCAGAGGAAGTTCTGGAAATTGCCCGCGCCGGGGAAATGCAAGGGTGCCGGGAAGCACTGTTTACGCTGGGTGACCGGCCGGAGGATCGCTATTCTGCTGCGCGCAACTGGCTTGCGGATCGCGGCTTTGCCAGCACGCTGGACTATCTGGCGCATGTGGCCGGGCTGGTGCTGAAAGAAACCGGTCTTTTGCCGCATCTTAATCCCGGCATAATGAACGCCCGTGACTATTCTGTTCTGCGTCCGCTATCGGCTTCGATGGGATTGATGCTCGAAAGCAGTTCCAGCCGTCTTTGCGAAAAGGGCATGCCGCATTATGGATCGCCGGACAAACTTCCTTCTGTCCGGCTGGAATCGATCCGGCATGCCGGAGAAGCAGAAGTTCCGTTCACCACCGGACTTCTCATCGGGATTGGCGAAACGCGGCTGGAAAGGATCGAGGCGTTGCTGGCCATCCGGGATCTGGCGGATCAATACGGCCATATCCAGGAAGTGATCATCCAGAATTTCCGGTCAAAGGCCGATACGCTGATGCGGAACGCGCCCGATCTGCCGCTGGACGAGCATTTATGGACCATCGCCGCCGCGCGCCTGATCCTCGGGCCGGATATGACGATACAGGCCCCGCCCAATTTGCGGGATGGTTCGCTGTCCCAACTCGTCCGCGCCGGCGTAAATGACTGGGGTGGGGTTTCGCCCGTAACGCCGGATCATGTCAATCCGGAAGCGCCGTGGCCGCATCTGGAGAAACTGGAAACAGAAACCGAAGCGGCGGGACGCCACTTGCGTCAACGCCTCGCCATCGGCCCCGCTTTTGCCCGCGACGTGACACGCTGGGCCGACCCTGCGTTGCAAATCGCGATCCGTCGATCAGTTGATGCGCGCGGGTTGGTACGTGAGAATAGCTGGCATCCGGGCGCGGGTGATGAAGCGCCGGAATTGATGACGTCGATCGTCACCGGGCGGGACCCCCAGATTGCGATCTCTTTAGGATTGGTCGGGCAGGGTGAAGAGCTGAACAAGGCCCAGATTGCACGGTTGTTTACCGCAGAAGGTCGTGATTTTGATCATATCCGAGCCTTTGCCGATGAATTGCGCGAGGACCGCGCGGGCGACGCAATTACCTATGTCGTCAACCGCAACATAAATTATACCAATATATGTCTCTATCGCTGCGGTTTTTGTGCTTTTTCCAAGGGCAGTACCCGCAGTGAACGGGGTCCTGCCTATAATATCGACCATGAAGAAATCGCCCGCCGTACCGTGGAGGCTTGGGAGCGCGGCGCCAGCGAGGTCTGTCTGCAGGGTGGCATCCATCCAAGCTATGACGGGCACACCTATCGCGGCATAGTGGAGGCGGTGAAGGCAGCCGTACCGCAAATGCATGTCCATGCGTTTTCGCCTTTGGAAGTGCATCATGGCGCAACCACTTTGGGCCTGTCTTACGAAGGCTATCTGGCGGATTTGAAAAAGGCCGGGCTCGCGACATTGCCGGGAACCGCTGCCGAAATCCTGTCTGACGATATCCGCTCCATCATCTGTGCGGACAAGGTAGATACGCAGCAGTGGTTGTCGGTCATGCGCGCGGCGCATAAGGTCAGCCTTCGGTCGACCGCAACGATCATGTTCGGCCATGTCGAATCCTATGATCATTGGGCCGAGCATCTGTTGCAGTTGCGGATGCTTCAACAGGAAACTGGCGGTTTTACGGAATTTGTGCCTTTGCCATTCGTCCATATGGAAGCGCCCAATTGGCGCAGGGGGGAAACCCGTTCCGGTCCGACCTGGCGCGAAACCGTATTGATGCATGCCGTGGCCCGGATTGCGCTTGACGGTGCGATATCCAATATACAGACAAGCTGGGTAAAGCTGGGGCCGGACGGCGCGGCAGCCATGCTGCAATCCGGCGCGAACGATCTGGGCGGTACACTCATGGACGAATCGATTACCCGCGCGGCCGGTGGCGTGAATGGACAGATTTTTGATGTGCCGCAAATGCAGTTGCTCGCGGACGGACTAGGCCGCCCTTTACGTGAACGCAGCACCGTCTATGGCCAGCGCTCAGGTCAATTGACCCTCGCAGGGGAAAATTAGGAAATAAATATGAGCAAAAAAATTGCCGTCATTGGCGGAACCGGAAAGCTTGGAAGCGCTTTGGCATGGCGGCTTGCGCGGGCGGGACGTGATGTAATAATCGGGTCGCGCACCGCTGACAGCGCGGCGGACAAAGCCGCAGAGCTTGGCCATGGCCTGATCGGCATGGCCAATGCAGATGCAGCTGCGGCGGCTGATCTGGTGATTGTAACCGTGCCCTTTGGGGCGCAAGCAACAACGCTCCAAGATATCAAGCCGCATGTTGCTGGCAAGATCGTTGTCGATACGAGCGTTCCACTGGTTCCACCCAAAGTGATGCGGGTGCAATTGCCGCCGGAAGGATCGGCGGCCGTCAAGGCAGCCGCAATATTGGGCGAGGAGGTGCGACTGGTTTCCGGCTTCCACAATGTTGCCGCGCACAAACTTGCCCAGGATGTCGAGGTGGATTGTGACATATTGATATTCGGCGACGAGAAGGCGGCCCGTGCCGAAGTGGTGGCGCTGACCAATGCCATTGGCTTGCGCGGCGTACATGCGGGCGCGCTGGTCAATTCGGCAGCGGCGGAAGCGATGACCTCGCTGCTTATTTTCATCAACAAATTTTATCAGGTGGACGGTGCCGGGATAAGAATTACGGGCGAATTCGGGACTGCAGACTAAGCGCTTCATGATCCAGATTCTTCCCATCGCAGACCTGCCTGAAATTCAGCCGGGCGATCCGTTGCCGCAGATGCTGGCGTCGCGGTGCATGGAACAGGACGTCCGCCTGGTACCCGGTGATGTGTTGGTGGTAACGCAAAAAATCGTGTCCAAAGCGGAGAACCGCTTTGTCGATCCCACACAGATCGTCCCGTCCCCGGAAGCGATCGCCCTTGCCGGAGAAGTAGGCAAGGATGCAGCACTGGTCGAGATTGTGTTGCAGGAATCCAGCGCCGTTATACGCAAGGGGCCGGGTGTGCTCATCACCCGTCACCGCCTCGGCCATGTGATGGCCAATGCCGGCATTGACGCATCCAATATTGGCAAGGGAAATGCCAACAGGTTGCTGCTATTGCCTGTTGATCCGGATGCCAGTGCGCAGCGGATTGCAGACGCCTGCGAAACGATATTGGGTTTTTCCCCGGCAGTGGTGATTTCGGACAGTTTCGGTCGTCCGTGGCGTATGGGCACGGTCAATGTTGCAATCGGTGTCGCCGGTATGCCCGCAATGCTGGACCAGCGCGGCCAGGTGGATCGGGACGGAAGGATCATGCAAGTGACCAATGTCGCAGTTGCCGATGCGGTGGCCGGCGCCGCCGGACTGGCAATGGGCGAAGGTGCGGAGGGCATAGCGGCCTGCATCGTGCGCGGACTGGTCTTGCCGGGCGAAGCACAGACAAGTCACGCCATCGTTCGGCCCGCAGCCGAGGATCTTTTTCGATGAATGCGCGCTTCACCGTGCTGACCGGGGGCGTTGGCGGCGCAAAGCTGGTCGACGGACTTTACCGCATTTTGCCGCACAATAGCCTGACCGCAATCGTCAATACCGGCGATGATTTCCGGCACTTCGGTCTGCCAATTTCGCCAGATATCGATACTCTGCTCTACACGCTTGCGGGCAAATCCAACCAGGCGCTGGGCTGGGGACGCGAAGGTGAGACGTGGAATTTCATGGCCGCGCTGAAATCGCTGGGCGGGGAAGACTGGTTCAATCTCGGCGACGGCGATTTGGCTCTCCACGTGATGCGGGGGATGGCACTGACGGCGGGCGAGCCTTTGTCCGGCATCATTGCCCGCTTCGCAGAGGCATGGGATTTGCAACTTACCGTTCTGCCGATGACAGACGATGCTGTCGCCACATGGGTTGAAACGGATGAAGGGCTTTTGCCCTTCCAGCAATATTTTGTGAAACGACAATGCGCGCCCAAAGTGCAGGCCGTGCGTTTTGAAGGCGCGGAAGCAGCTGTTGCTGCGCCGGGCGTTATTGCGGCGATCATGGAAAGCGACGCGGTTTTTGTTGCCCCCTCCAATCCATGGCTGAGCGTTGACCCCTTGCTCGCCATCCCGTCCATCCGGGAAGCTTTGGAATCGACCAATGCACCGGTTATAGCTGTGTCTCCCTTGATCGAGGGCAAAGCCGTAAAAGGCCCAACCGCGAAACTTATGAACGAGCTGGGGCTCGAAGTGACAAATCACACTATTGCTGCCCATTACGGCGAACTGCTGGACGGGTTGGTCGTGCACAGCAAGGATGAAGCACCGCAATCGCTGGCCATTGCGCGCACCGATACGCTGATGAAATCAGCGGAAGACCGCGAGCGGGTGGCGCGTGCTGTTCTTGCACTCGCGAAGGAGTGCAGGAAGTGAAAGATTGGCAGGTGCTCGTGCCAATCAAGCAGGGGAGGGACGGAAAATCCCGACTGGGGCCAATGATGGGGGGCGAGGCCCGGTCCGACCTCGCCGAGCGCATGGCGGCGCATGTGCTGGGCGTTTTGCAGGAATGTTTTGACCTGTCGCAGATCACCATACTTGCACCCCGTCGTCCAGAGGGCTGGGAAGGCGGCTGGACACAGGATGAGGCGCGCGGCTTGAACGCGGAACTGACCGCTTGGCGCGGGAAACAGGAGAACCGAGCGATTTTGATCATTCACGCCGATCTGCCGTTGCTGTCGGCTGAAGATGTGCAGTCCATCATCGAGGCTGCCGAGGACGGAGCGGCAATGGCGACAGATCGCGCCGGGCAGGGCACGAATGCCCTGGCCATTGCCGATGGGCGGCCTTTCACTTTCTCCTTCGGCGCGGACAGTCGCGCTCTTCATTGCCAGCAATATCCGGAGATGCCCGTGGTTCGACGGGACGGCCTGATGGCTGATCTCGACACGCCGGATGATGCAGAATTTGTCAGCGCACGCGGATTTGTGGTTTGAACATCCCTGCCTTTGGGAAGGTTTGACAGAGATTGTTCCCTCGCATTGTCAGGGTTAAGGAAACAGACCGGGAGAGCAAGAAATGAAGCTCAATATTGGCGTGCCCAATAGCATGAAGGTGGCGGCCATGGTGCAGCCGTGGGAAGACAAGCTGAACGGTGCGGATGTAGGCCAGTTGATGGCGACTGCCGATGCGCTGGGTTTCAACAAATGCATGCTGGGGGAACATTTCATCATCCCCAAGGAACATGTTGATCTGTCGGGCGACTGGTATTTCCACACGGTTGTCGCACTGGGCTATATTGGCGGGCAGACCAAAAATTTGCGCCTGTCATCTTCCGTTTCCATTCTGCCCCTGCAAAACCCGATTGTTCAGGCCAAGGGCTGGTCCACGCTCGACTGGTTGACGGGGGGGCGTGCCGAGGCCCTGTTCGGCGTCGGTTGGCTGAAGGAAGAATTCGACATGTTAGGCGTGCCGTTCAACAAGCGCGGCCGCATGGCGGATGAATATGTGGCCGCGATAATCGAGTTGTGGACCAAGGACGATCCCGAATTTGAAGGCGAGTTCGTCAACTTCAAAAATTGCGGCTTTGCCCCGAAACCGATTCAGCAACCGCGCATTCCGATCTGGTTTGGCGGCGATGCCGAACCGGTGCTGAAGCGTGTAGCGAAATTCGGCGATGGCTGGTCGCCATTCCGGACACCGCCGGAAACATTCCCGGATTGCATTGATCTGATCAAGTCACAGCCCGAATATGACGGCCGTCCGCTGAACTTCTTCTTTGCGCTGGAAATGCTCAATGTGGGTGCCCACCATGAAATCCTGGATGATCCGCGCGCGCCCGGAACCGGCGACAAGCAAAAAATCCTCGATCAGATCGGCTGGCTGAAGCAACTGGGTATTACCGAAACAATCGTCCCGCTGCCACCCGGCCTGACGGACGCGCAGGCATGGATTGATCGCCAGCAATGGGTCGCGGAAGAGATTATGCCAGCAATTTGAGCGGGTTTATTGCCGGCTCAGACACGGGACATGCTGCTCAACCGGGAGCCGCCGCCATCATATCCATCATGTCGGCATAATGCGGTTGGTGGTGACAAATGCCGCCATCTGCGGAAATTATCTGTCCGGTGACAAAGCCCGAAAGATCCGATGCCAGCCACAGCACGGCTCCCGCGATATCGTCGGCTACGCTTTCACGCGGCAGCAAGACATGGCGCTGGATCATGTCGAGCTGTGCCTCGCTCATCTGCGCCCGCGCGACCGGGCTGAGCACCAGACCCGGCAATATTGCATTGCAGCGAATATTGGCGCGACCAAATTGCGCCGCGGTATTGCGGGTCAGTGCATTTACTGCCGCCTTGGATGCGCTATAGGCCGGGTTGAGAATATCGCCGAGCAGCGACACACCGGAACTTGTGTTGATGATCGATCCGCCGCCGCCGGCGATCATATGCGGTGCAACATGTTTGGTCATCAGCATCGTCCCGCGCGTATTTACGTCAAACGCGGCATCCCAAACTTCCGCTTCCATGTCGGTCAGGGCAGCATCGCGGGTCATCTGCGCTGCGCCGGTATTGGCAGCATTATTGTGGAGTATGTCAATCCGGCCAAATTTCTCCATCACCGCCGAGACAAGTGCAGCGATGCTGGTTTCGTCACCCAGGTCAACCGCATGGGCCAAGGCGGTTCCGCCGCTCCCGACAATTTCATTCGCAACCCTTTCGGCGCCATCGAGGTTAATATCCGCGACTATGGTCTTCGCGCCTTGCGCGGCTAGCATCTTGGCACATGCCTCGCCGATATTGGCACCCGCGCCGGTGACGATTGCAACTTTATTATCCACCAGACCCATTTTCATTCTCCCAAAAGTTTCCAGGTGCCATAATCCTCGGCAGCAGCGAAAAAGCGTTCGTTCATCGGGATGCCGTTCTGGCCCCATTCGTCGAGATTGGCGACCCAGGCCTGCAGCCCGTACATCACGAACAAGCGGGTTTGCTCCCATGCTTCTTCAAAGGTGGGAACGCCCTCAGCGCCCGTTGCGATCAGATATTCGCGATACTGCCGGACCATATCCTTGTGGTATTTGCGACGCTCCTCAATAGTGAGCGCACCAACAACGAAATAGGTGAGGTCACGCCAGGGCCGACCGCGGCGCACCAGTTGCCAGTCGAGCCAGAGCCGCTCGCCTTCCGGCAGAATATAGGTATTGCCCTGATGGCAGTCGCCCAGAACGATGCAATGGGGTGCATCACAGGCGCGCTCAATTTCGCCGAGCCGGTCAAACGCGCGTTCCACTTTGCGCGGATCATCGAGAAAATGCTGCGGCGCAACACTACAGAAACCGGGCTCTTTCAGATTGAGTTCGATCCACTGCCACATGATCCGGACCTGTTCACTGTCAACCGTCGTATCCATCTGGGTCTGCAGCCAGGGTGCGTTTTCCGGGCTGATCTTGTCGCTGTCCCAAAGACTGCCATGCAGCTTGGCGAGGCCGTTCAGATTTTCCATGATCATGTCTACACCGTTATCCTGGGTGCTGTGACCGAATTTTCCGCCCCGATCGTTCAGGTCTTCGAGCACGATGAAACCGTGCGCACTGCCGTCATCGTCCCAGTCCGCATAATAGCATTTGGCGGTCGGCACTTTCATTTCCTGCACCATGAAATGATAGAAGCGGGCCTCCAGCGCATGGATGTCGACATTGTCAAAGGCGCCGGACCAATTGGCCTTCATGCAAAGATTGGCGGGCAGACCGGCAGCGATTCCGGCCTCGTTCCAGTCTACCCGGATCCGCCATTTGGTCGTGTGGCTGTTGAGCAGCTCCACTGTGTCCATCGATTTCGCGACGACGCCAGGATATTTATAGCCCATCATACGGCTCAACCAGGCGGCATCAATGTCATCCATCGAAGTCGGGATATGATCGGTTCGCGCCGGGTAGGGGCGCGGCACGCAATTGGGGTCAATATTCAAATTCTTATATTGCGCTGGGGCTTGCGGGTCCATGTTCCACTCCTTGTTGATCTGAAATTCTTATCTGGCGGCTAGCCATCATGAGCAACAGGCCGCCGGCAATGCAGAACAGCATGGCGGCGCCAATGCCCCAGGCCACACCATCCTTGCCGCCCACGACATCGCTCACCTTGCCGATCAGCCAGGCACCGAGGCCAACTCCGATCAGGTTTGCGCTCATCTGCACAAAAGATACCGCCAGTCCGCGCAATTGCGGTCCGGCCACGGTGACGATGACGGCATAGACCGGCCCGTTATAGGATGCACTGAAAAGACCGGCGGCCATGACAAAGGCGACGGCCATGCTCGTGTTGTCAACACCGACTGCGAGCAATCCGCTGATTGCGGTCAGCAGCGGGATTACCGATCCCAGCAAGGCTGTATGCGCGGGGTCAAAACCGCCGCGCCGGGCGTTGATGCGGTCCGTTCCCCAGCCAGCGATCAATCCGCCAAGCGATCCCAATATACCGTAGGCAATGGCAACGATAAGCCCCGACCGGGAAATCGAGAATGCGTGGCTGTCGATGAGGAATGTGGCAAGCCAGATGCTCATGCCGTAAATACCGGTAGCGATGCAGGTAATCGCGGCGATGGCATAGGCAATGCCCGGACGGGCGAATAGCTGGCCGAGCCGTTCCCGCAGACCAGCTTCGCCCAGCGCCTGCGGCGCGTCCTGCTGACCGCGCACCGGTTCGCGTACCGTTGCAAACAGGATTGGCGCAAGTATCAGGCCGGGAATGCCAGCCGCTATAAAGGCCCAGCGCCATCCATATTCCTGCACGATCCAGCCGCCCACAAAAAAGGCTATGGCAAAGCCGATACCGCTGCTCAGATACCAGATACCGATGGCGGTCGATCGCTTGTCAGTGCCAAAATAGTCGGATAGCAGCGACATGCCGGTCGGTGACCCTCCGGCTTCTGCGATGCCGACACCCGCTCGCCCGGCCAGCAAGGACCAGAAACCGACTGCCATCCCGCACAGAGCCGTCGCCGCGCTCCAGGCTGTCAGGGCAAATGTCATCAAATTCTTGCGATTCACCCGGTCGACGGCATAGCCGAACGGGATCGCAGCGAGAGCAAAGGGAATGCCATATGCGACGCCCGCCAAGAGACCCAGCTGCTCGCCCGAGAGGCTGAATTCGGCGCCCAGCGGCTTGAGCACCAGACCGATGACGGCCCGGTCGATGCCGTGGCAGGTTTGCGCAACCGTCAGCACGGCCAGGACGTACCAGCGATAGGCGTTCGGCGATGCGCTGGTTGTCACTTGCTCCCTCTCTCTGTCATCTAATTTGTCGGCAGCATTACAGAGAAGTACAAATCTCAACCTGCCAAAGGAAAGGGGCCGCAGCAGTTGCGATACCGGACAGTCCGGCAGACGAGGAGGAATGCGGGATGAGTCAAGCAGAAGCCAACAAGACGACAGTGCGCCGGTTTCTCGGTGCGGTCGAATCCGGGGATTTGGACACGATAGAGGCATTGCAGGCACCGGACTGCAGCTGGTGGGTGATTGGCGGCGGCGATATAACGCGCGAAGCCTATACAGAAGCGGTGAAAACCATGCTGCTCAATGCTTCTCCCCGTAAGGTGGAAATCATCTCAATCATGGCCGAAGGCGATAAAGTAGCTGCGGAAGTGCGTTCAGAAATGCATTTCGGCGATCGCGTATATGCCAATGAATATCACGACCTGTTCGTTCTCCGCGATGGGCAGATCGTCCATGGTCGAGAATATTTTGACACCAGTAAAGTCGAGGCCTTTTTTGGCCCGCAGGAGGGTTGATCGATGAATCAGGAACAGATTGTCCGCGATTTTCTGGCGCTCTTTCATACGCAGAAACTGGATGTGACCGCGCTGCGTTCAATGTTGGCGGATGATGCCCGCTACCAACCGGTCGTACCGATAGCCCCCGTCCGACAAGGTGCGGATGCCATTTGCGGCGAAATGGAGCGGCAATATGAGCTCTATGACGAATGCGCCTGCGACATATTGCATGTCGCGGTAACGGGCAGCACCGTGTTCACCGAGCGTGTCGATACCGTGCGCCAGCTTGCCAATGGGCAAAAGACCACCACCAACGTCGTCGGTGTGTTCGATCTGGATGCGCAGGGCAAGATTGTCTGGTGGCGGGAATATTGGGATGCGCTCGATTGTGCGGGGCAGTTGGGCATAGATGACAAGGCGATGCGCGCCATAATGTGCGCGTAAAGGAAATGACAATGCAATATGACGTAGTGGTAATGGGTTCCGGCGCAGCTGGACTGACAGCGGCATTGGTAGCGGCCAAGGCTGGAAACAAAGTCGCGGTGCTGGAAAAGGCATCGCAATTCGGTGGCACAACCGCGATTTCTGGTGGCGGCATCTGGATTCCCAGCAGCCCGCAGGCGGAAGCAGCCGGCATTGATGACAGCAAAGCGGAGGCATTGGCCTACGCGCTCGCTGTGGTCGGCAATCGGGCGGAACGGGCATTGATCGAGGCCTATATCGAAACCGGCCCCGAAATGGTCGAGTGGCTCGATGCGAACAGCAGCGTCAATTTCCTTCTCTCACCGCCCTCAAGCGATTGGTATCCCGAAGTGGCAGGCGCCGCACACGAGGGCCGCCTGCTTGCGCCCACCGAATTTGACGGCAAACAATTGGGCAAGGATTTCAACCGGCTTTCCAGACCGCGTGAAGAATTTAACGCGCCTGGCGGCATGATGATTGACCTGTTTGATCTGCCCTATATCGAACGCCTGCCTGCGCCCGGTGCACTCTGGCATATGGCGAAAATCGCGATCCGCTTCGCTCTCGACAAGAAAAAGCTGGGGCGCGGTTCGCGGCTGACCATGGGCACCGCTCTGGCTGGCCGCCTGTTCCGGTCGGCGCTTGATGCCGGCATTGATCTGTATGAATCAGCGCCCGTCGAAAGCCTGATCCAGACCGACGGCCGGGTGACGGGCGTTCGGGCAACGGTCAACGGCGTTTCGACGGCGATAGGCGCGACCAAGGGCGTGGTCCTCGCATCGGGTGGATTTTCGGCGAATGAGGAAATGCGCAAAGCCTATATTCCCTATGCCGAGAACCATGTGTCGATCCTTCCCTATGACAATACCGGGGACGGCATCAACGCCGCGACCGCATCCGGCGCAGCGATGGGCGCCGAAAACCACGTTAATGCCGTTTGGGCAGTCGTTTCCAAGCGCACCCGCAGCGATGGTTATGTCGAGCGTTTTGCCCATTTGATGGACATGTCCAAACCGGGCTGCATCGCTGTGAACAAAAGCGGGCAGCGCTTTGGCAACGAAGCCAGCGTCCATTTTGTCGAAGCCATGCATGCTACGGGAACAGTGCCAGCCCATATCATCTCCAATGCGAAAAATGTGAAGAAATATGGCCTCGGTCTGGCGTTGCCGGGCGGCGGAAAAATCAAGGAACTGGTTGCATCGGGATATATGAAAACCGGCAAGACCTTGGCCGAGCTTGCGGCACAAATCGGTGTTGATGGCGCGGGACTGGAAGCAACGGTTGCCGAGGTGAATGCCGATGCAGCTTTGGGCCGGGATAGCAAATTTGGCAAAGGCGATACATTGATTGATCAGGAAATCGGCGATCCGAAACATGCACCCAACCCCTGTTTCGGGCCCATGGGTGAAGGCCCCTATTATGCGGTCGAGATTTTTCCGGGGGATGGATCGACGACCGTGGGGGTCAAGATAGATGCCAAATGCAGAGTGATGGGCGAAGACGGGCAGCCTATTCCTGGCCTATGGGCCGCCGGACTGGATGCCAATTCGATCTGGCAGGGTAAATCGCCAGCCCATGGCTGCAACGTCGGACCGGCGATGGTCACGGGCTTTATTGCCGGCAGGAGTATATCGTCATAAAAACGGCAATTGTGACAGGAGCCAGTTCGGGCATCGGATCGGTCGTGGCGCGCGAGTTGGCGCGGAGCGGCTGGCGGGTGATTGCACATGGGCGCAATGCCGGGCGCGCCAAAGTCGCATTAGAGGATATCCGCACCGCTGCACCGGATGCTGAAGTGGAAATGATACTGTCCGACCTGTCGGAAATGGCACAAGTCCGGCAATTTGCAGATGATGTCGCGGCGCGCACCGAGATGATTGATCTGCTCATCAACAATGCCGGATTCACACCTGCGCAACGGGTGGAAACGGTTGACGGCCTGGAACAATGTTTCGCCGCCAATCATTTGGCGCCGTTCCTTTTGACCCATCAGCTGTTGCCCTTGCTCAAAGCTGCCGGACCGGGCGCACAGATCATCAACACCGCCTCGGTTGCTCACAAATTCATCAAGGATATGAAATGGGAGGATTTGCAACAAGTCGAGCATTTCAAGGCCAGCGATGCCTATACCCAATCGAAACTGGCCAATATTCTTTTCACCCGGGCGCTGGCACCACGCCTTCAGGCCGATGGCATCCGGGTCAATGCCGTTCACCCCGGACTGGTGCAGACCAATTTCGACAGCGATGGTGGTATCGTGGTGAAGCTGATGTATCTGTTCGGAAAGCCGTTTTCCCTGAGCCCGGAACAGGGTGCCGATACGATATTGTGGCTTGCAAAAGGAGGCGCGCCGGAATCCACCGGACAGTATTTCGCCAAACGCAGGCTCGCCAGCCTAACTTCCGCCGCGCAAAGCAAGGAAGGGGCTGCGAGACTTTGGAAGATCAGCGAGGAGCTGCTCGCCGGACTGGATATGTTAGCGGGGCACGGCAAGCCCCAGGTCGCTTGAATTGATCGTTCGCCGTACAAGCATTGTTCATGTCGGCGAGAAGATTTCTATGGACAACAGTCCGTTATGCCGCTCCCTTCAACCTTGCCGGCGCTTTGCCTCCGCAACCATTTTGAACAGGCCTTCGTTATAAGCTGTCAATTTCTCCATCGGCAGGTTCCGATAGGGTGTCATGGGACATAGAGAGTCGACAACATCCCAGAACGGTTCGATTTTTTCGAGCACTTCCTCGACCGGGCCGCATTTGACAAAAGCTTCAACCACTTCGTCACTGACATTGTCAATCACGCTCGAAGGGTCACCGTGCTCTTCCGCCGAAAGCTGGCAGGAACGGGCAAGATCGCCAAATCCCAGCGCGTCAAAAAAGGGTTCATATTCCTTGTAGCCGATATAGCCGGCAACTGTCGCGCGGCTGTCATCAATCGCCTGTTGCTTGTCGTCGTTAATGGCGATCCAGGGCCAGGCATTGACTTCCACATCTTCGCGCTTGCGGCCAAAGCGGGCCAGTTCAGCCTCGATAAACGGCTTTTTCTGAGCGGTATAGTCAACCGTCCACAGTGCATGGACCATCAGACCATCGGCAATTTCCAGCGCCATACTGGTCAACTTGTCCTTGAGTGCGGCGATCCAGATCGGTATTTCTTCACGGACCGGCGGTGCCGTCAGCATCATTTCGGTCCATTGCAAATCATAATATTCGCCCTTGATCGGCTCCATCCCTTTATGCGCGTTGGCGTTGACGTAGCGCACAATCTTCACAACTTCGCGAAGGTGGGTAAGCAGCTTGCGGTGCGGTTCGCCATAAATGCCTTCCAGCGCGCTGTGCAGCGAGGTACCGAGTCCAAGGACGAAGCGTCCCTGGCTGATCGTGTCGAGCTCCATCGCGGCGAAGGCTGTTTCTGTGGGGCTGCGAGTACCCGCAACCGCAATACCGGTAGAAACTTTGAGCGATTCAGTCATTGCCGCCACTGCGGCCATGGGCACGAAAGGCGGGCCATAAATCTGAAGGGAAAAGCAACCTTCAAAGCCGGCCTGTTCCATCTGTTTCGCGATCCCGCCCATCACCGGGGCAGGGAGGATGGGCATAACGCCCCACCAGCGGCGTTCACCGCCAACGGCGTTGGTCAATTTGCTCATGCTTTTTGATATCCAATAATTTCACTGCAATCGGCGCTGACATTGTCACGATATTCAAAGTCGCCCCGGGCCTGTCTTTCGGCAAGCGCCAGCATCAGCACGCGATATTTCTGGCCCGCTTCATCCAGTGGCGAATGCAGGTCCTTGCGCGTCTCGGGCCGCATGTAGCGCGGGCTTTGCGGCGAAGTCATATAGCTGTCCTGACGTGAAACCTTGTAACTCGCCTTGGGCATTATGTAGCGGAACGGATTGCGTTTCTTCACGTTCGAAGTGTTCATCGCATAGTCAAGCCGGGTGCGATCGCGCGTTTCGGGCACGCAGGGGTGGAACAACTGGACATTGTCTCCCGGGCTGAACCGGCCATAGGCAATTGCCGCATGGCTGCGCAGATAGATGCGAATGACCTGACGGACTTGCTGGACATCGTCCCGCACGCCGCCGAATATTTTCATGATCGGTGCGACGGATTTGTTCACACAGGTCCGGACCATTGTGATGGTCTCGCTATCGTGGAACACCTCGACCGTTTCCTTGTCCATCTTCTCGTCGCCCACGACATCGGCGTGCAGGAAATCGGCATGGGTGAGATCGATCAGATTCTCGAGGCTCAGCGGAGCACAGCAATCGAACCGGACGGTGCCCAGCATATGATGGGGCAAGCCCCCGTCTTCGGGCAGATAGGGCAGGCTCGGTATATGTTCGGGCGCGGCATTGGCCGGATTTCCGAACCAGCCCCAGACGTAGCCATATTTCTCGATAACCGGATAGCGACCGGAGGGATCTGAATAGTCGCTTTTGGATGCGGTGACAGCCTCCGCCGGGTGAAATTCCGATGCGATCACCTGATCGCCTTCACGCCAGAGAAAATAGGGATGTGAATAGACCGCGCGTCTGATCGGCTTATTGGTCACCGCAAAACTATGTGCCAACGGGAACCATGCATCCTTGAGCACAATGTCATGGGGTACCCAGGAATTAACCTTGGCGGCAAATTCCCTCGGGTCCGCGCTGATGGGATCTCCATCGTCATGAACTTGTGGTGTGTCTTGAATATCTAGCATGGTCAGTTCCTCAGATCATACGAAACTGCGGTCAGGCCGCAGCATCCTGCCGCACGGTTCGTCCAGCGATTTCCTGCCGCAGTTCTGCCGCATGGATCGACGCCGAAGGCTTCAACTCTCGCAATGCCGCTCCATCAACATGCGAATAGACTTGCAAGGGAGCCCCAAGACCCATTGCTTTCGCCATCAGTCCGGGACGCCTTGATTCGAGCTTTGCGCGCCAGCGGACCTGCGTAACCCCTCTTGCGGCAGGGACGGGGGCAAGGATTGCACGCAGCAAGGGATGGAACTGGTCGTCGCGCAGCAGCAGCTCACTTTCACCCGATGCCGGATCGGTCGAAATTTTCAACGTAACCGGAAAATCCGACGAAAATGGTGCTGGCCAGTGCGGCGACGCCCATTGGCACGACCGTTCCAGCACCAGACGTCCATCCTGCTCGGACAATTCCGTCATCAGATAGGTTGTGAAGCGTACGCCACGAATGTTGATCAACAGGGCCGGATCGTCGAACAGTGCATTGATATAATGTTCATGGCCCAGGGCAATATTCTCACTACCCGACAGCGGCAGAGTTTCATCCCGTGGAGCCGGTGGCCGGGCTTTGGGGTCGAGGCAGACGTGAACAAACCCGCCGCTTTCAGACACGCCAAAGGGCTGGGCACGATAGAGTTTCGGAAATTTCTGCTGGCTTTTGAGATTGGGAATATCTTCGAGGTGGCCGGTGGCACCGTCATAGGTCCAGCCATGATAGCCGCACTGGATCATGCCGTTGCCGAGCACGCAACCCAGCGAGAGCGGCGCACGGCGATGGGGACAACGATCCTCCAGCGCACGGACAGCTCCGGTATTATCGCGCCACAGCACAACGGGCTGATCGCCTATATCGACATTGACAGGCTTGTCCTTGCTTATTTCTTCAGAGCGGGCAACCGCCCACCAAACTGGTTCCGTCATATGCGACTCATAACCTTCCAATCCTGCAACCTGACAATAAAATTGACAGGTGACAATTTAATTGTCAAGTTGGTTCTATGAGCTTGTCCGAAAATTCTCCAGTCGCGAAACCTGCCGCAAGAGGCCAGTCGCGCCGGAACGGTGAAAGAAAACGGGGGCGTCCCCGAGCCGATACCAAAGCCTCAATTGATGAGGCCCGGTTGCTGCGTGTCGCTTTCTCGATGTTCGCGGCGCATGGATATGAAGCCTCGACGATGCGAGCGATGGCCCGCGAACTCGACGTCAGCCACAATCTTCTCAACGTTCGCTTCGGTCGCAAATCGGATTTATGGAAGGCTGCCGTCGATTGGCGACTGGCCGAGGCGGCGCGTATCGTTGAACAGGCTTTCACAGAAAGTGAAAAGCCGGAAGACCGGCTTCGTGATCTTATCCATCGTTTCTGTCAATGGGCGATCATCAACTCGGACATCGTTGCGATCAGTTACCAGGAGGGACAACAGGACAGCTGGCGGCTGGAATATCTGCTCAAGCAATTTATCCTGCCGTTTCAGAAACGCCTGCAGCAATTAATTGCCGATGTCGCTTCGAAGAGGCAATTGACACCGATAGGATCGGGGGCGTTGCTGGCGCTTCTGGTCCATGGTGTCGGCTCCTATTTTGCGCTCAGGCCGTTGCAGGAAAAATTGCTGCCCGATCAAACTCCCGTCGCAGGATCATCTATTGATCGGGAGGCGGATATCATGGCCGAATTTCTGTTGATGGGGCTCTTTGCTGGCCAGTAGGAGCAATAGCTCACAACAGGGCAAATACGCTTCCAATCATTCCAAGAGACCTTCGCCACATTACCGATAGAACAGGTCGGCGATACGCTGTCGATAACCGGCGGCCTTGTCCGGTTCGATACCGAATTGCGGCACAACCGGGGTGAATGAATCGGCGAATTCGGTGCGCTCGGCAACCTGGGCCCGGACATCGTCGGCGGAACCCAATATTGTAATCGCGGTGACCATTTCGTCGGGACAGGATTTGGCCATCGCGGTATAGTCCTGAACTGCGAAACCGGCCTGTATCGCCCTGGCTTCCTTTCCAAATCCAATGGCTTCGAAATAGCGAAGATATTGGGGGGACTGGGTATAGAAAGCGATATTGGCGCGCGCATCGTCTATTGCCTCCGCGCGGTTGTCATTGATGACCGTGAACATCATCAGGTTGAGATCCAGTTCCGACCGTTGCCGTCCTGCTGCGTCAAGGCCGAGCTGCAGATGCGGGCGGACTGTGTTGCGGACCCAGTCGGTGGTCCAGAGCGGATGGCCAAGCAAGCCGTCGGCGATCATGCCCGCCTGTTCGCACGCTTTTTCAAATATGGCGGGCAGATAGATCGGGATAGCGGATCGCCGCGCCGGGCGGACCAGGCGGAAGTGGGATAGATCAAGCGTTGTATACTCACCTTCGAGCCGCCCCAGTTCGCCACTATGGCCATTGGCTATCACCGCCCGCACTTGCCCGACAACTTCTCTCATATGGGCTAACGGCTTGCCATAGGTCATGCCGAAACTGCCTTCGATCTGGCTTTGGGCGCTGGAGCCGAGTCCGAGCACCGTTCGCCCGTCACTGATATGATCGAGATCGATCGCGCTGCATGCCGTCTCGAGCGGGCTGCGTGAAAAGGCCAGCGCAATACCGGTGCCCAGCTTGATTCTTTTGGTGACCGCTGCCGCAGCAGCCAATGTGGTAAAGGGCGCGCCGAATATCTGCGGTGCCCAGACGCCTTCCACGCCAGCGGCTTCAAGACTCTGGACCAGTGGTACGAGTTCCTCGGCAGGCAGTACCGGCAGTTCGGCCCAGATCGGCTTGTCCGCCGCGATCATCCGAAGCCTTTGGCGGTATCAAAATAATCACGCCATGCGATGATTTTTGAACCGTCCATTTCGAACACGCCCATGAGCTTGATCGAAACAATCTGCTTGCCGTCCCTGTCGTAAAAATTGTCGGTGCGTTCGGTAAGCACGACATTGTCGCGGGCAGAGGCGTGATGGACAATCACTTCGCCGCTTTCAATCGGGAGCAATTTTGCGAACTCGTCCATGAACATTTTAGCCTCCGCAAAACCGGTGGTTTTGGACATGCCGACATTTTCCCAGACGGTTTGGTCGGTAAAACGCTTTTCCATGGACGAGAGCATATCGGCCAGCGTCGGCTTCCATTCGTCAAAAAAGGAGAGAACTTCGGCAAGCGGATCGCGCACGATCAATCTTCTTCGGCAATGGTCACGGTAATGCCATCGAGGTCTGCCGTCATTTCAATCTGGCAGGACAAACGCGAATTTGCGTCCCGATGATCCGAACCATCGAGCAGATCGCTCTCGTCTTCGGTCATTTCCGGCAGCTTGCCGGCAAAGGCAGGATCGACATGAACATGACAGGTCGCACAGGAACAGCAGCCGCCGCAGAGGGCAAGCAATTCGTCAAATCCTTCATCACGAATGACTTCCATCAGCGATACGCCCTCGGCGGCCTCGACAGCTTTACTGGTTCCAGAACGGTCAATCACATTAATTGTTGGCATTTTTCACTCCATTATCTTTCATTTGACTTCTTTTTCGACCGGGAAACGGTCGAAGTAAAATTCGAAATCCTTGCGAATATCGTCGGCGGTCAATCCAAAATCGCGCTCCAGATTGAACATCACCCGACCCTTCACGCCGGGGTCATTGTCCGCATGATATTGGTGCATGGTCGCCAAAACATCCGAATCGAGCGGCAGTCCGGCTTTCGCGTAAATCTCGTGCAATATGCTGTCAGGATCTTTGATCCATTGGTGGAAATAGACGTCCACCGTCTGTTCTGCCGGCAGGCAGTCATGATCGCGAACGCAGCGCTCCAACATGGTCTTGTAACGCTCGATCCAATATCCTTTCGGCTCTTCGGGGTTACTCTTGGTGCGAAGGATGCGCGAGGCATATAGCCACATGGAAAGCGTTGACCGGATTGAGCCGACGGGATCGCGGTGCGTGATGACATAGGTCGCATCGGGGAAGCTCTTACGCAAAACTGGTAGCTGTTCCATGTGCTGCGGGCATTTGATGACCCAGCGGTTTGGCCCTTTCAGGAAGGTCAGGACCTGCAATCCTTTTTTCAGATAGGCGTAGGTGCCAGATTGATCATGACTGAGATAATAGTCGCGCCATTTGGGAACCAGCGCCATCCATTCGAGCAGATAGGATGAGAAATCGAGCGCCTGAAGTTCGATATCTTCGCTGATATGATCAGGCGAAAATTCGTGCATATATTTGAACAGGGGCATCAGCGCATCCTGCTGTTCCCAGCCCGCTTGCGCCCTTGTCCAGCGAGGGTTGGGATCGTCCGCCGTGGGTGTATCGGCTTCGGTCGGAACCGGGGCTGTCGCCTCCCACCAGGGGAGGGATCGCAGCCTCGTGTCAGCGGAGAGCAACCCCAGCAGATGCGTGGTGCCCGACCGCGGTGGCCCGGCAACGATAATCGGACGATCAATTTCAATGGCGAGGATTTCCGGATGGCGCTTGCAGATATCTTCGACCCTCAGCCGGTCTGCGGCATAACGCACGAACATGGTCCACAATGCGGCGTGACTGACCGGTGACAGGAATTTGTCTTCGCGAACGCACTCGCACCACAGGTCGAGCCGTTCGACAAAATCCATTGCGCCGAAGTCGCTCAGACCTGTTTGTCCCGCTGCCGCGGCCAGTATCGCGTCCGAGGAAAAGTCGAAGCTTGCCATCGCAGCGCCCTCGAGCGCGGCACTCTGCTGCTCGGTCAATATCGGCGCGAGCATATCGTCAATTTCGAATATTTGCCCTTTGGTCGCGGAACGCACCATTGGTCTGGCTCCATTTTCGCCTGTTTCTCTCACTGTGTCTAGAAGAGCAGAATTTCAAACCTTGCCCTACCGAAAGATATGGGGGGCAGCTCTTTGAAGGGCGTAGCTAGAAGATCGAAAAAATATCCATGGAGAAGATTGTAACGTGACCAGGCCTGAAAACCTGTTTGATTTGTCCGGCAAGGTGGCGCTGGTAACAGGAGCCAATTCGGGGCTTGGCTTCGGATTCGCCGAAGGCTTGGCGCGGGCAGGCAGCGATCTCATTCTCTGGGGTCGGCGGACCGATGCCAATGAGCAGGCAGCGGAAAAACTGAAATCTCTGGGCGTGAAGGTTCATACAGACACTGTGGATGTGACGGATGAAGCTACCATTGTTGCAGGGGTTGCTTCTGCGATTTCCGTCATGGGCAAGATTGATACGGTCGTGGCCAATGCCGGGATCGCTTCCCAAAAACCGTTTATTGAAATGGACCCCGAAACCTATCACAATCTGATCAATGTCAACCAGCACGGCGTGGTCTTCACCCTTCGTGAAGTTGCCAGACATATGGTTGAACGAGGAGCAGGTGGCTCGATGATCGTTTGCGGCAGCGGGTCAATTTTTCAGGGCGTACCGACCATGACTCATTATGGCGCCGCCAAAGGAGCGCTCGCCGCTCTGGCAAAGGGGATTGCCGCCGAGCTCGGTCCCCATGGCATCCGCTGCAACGTGATTGCGCCGGGTTTCATCATCACCGAAATGACGATGGCTGACCCGGAGGTCGGCAAGTTAATCGTGGACTCGGTCGCCGCTAAAGCACCGCTTGGGCGGGCAGGAAATCCGGACGACCTCTGGGGGGCTGCCATTTATCTCGCAAGCGATCTATCCCGCTACCACACCGGCGACACGTTGATCATCGACGGTGGCAAGATCAGCAGCAACTAGGAGGAGAGGCGGTGTTTCCACATATGAATGCCCGGCATAGCCAGAACGCTTATGTAACCAATGACCTCGATCAGGCGCTTGCCATCTGGCGGGACCGGTTTGACGTGCCGTCTTTCCATGTCTTTACCAATGATGGGCCAGGTCTTGAAGCCTCGCATCCCTATCGACTCAAAATTGCGCTGGCCAATGTCGGCGGGACCGAGATAGAATTGATCGAACCCCTCGACGGGAATGCCATGTACAGCGATCCTCTGCCGAAGGACGGCAGCTTTGCAATGTGTTTCCATCATGCCTGTCTTCGGATATCGGGGCCGCTGGCCAATTTCGAAGCGCATCTGGCTTCGATTGACCCGGAGAAACATCCGGTTGTCTATCGTGGCGGCATGGCCGACCTTATGCGCTTTGCCTATACCGACGAGCGGGCCACCCTGGGCCACTATATCGAACATGTCTGGTTTGATGCGGGATTTTACGCGCAAATGTCAGATGCCATTCCCGTATATCCGGACAGTTAAATGCCTGAGTCGATCACCCATCTGAATTTTCGCGATCTGGGCGGCCTCCCGACCAGTCAAGGGGTGACAGCTGCCGGGAAACTGTTCCGCAGCGAAGGACCGCGTAATTTCACCCCGACGCAGATCGAGGAATTGCGGTCATTTCAAATCCGGACCATCATTGATCTTCGTTCCGGGCAAGAGCGGGAAGAAGTGCCTCACCAGTGGCATCAGCCAACTTGCCGATGGCTCGGCCTGGAAGTGGACGCGGACCTGCGCGTTTTTGGCGACGAAGGACGAGAGCGATTAAACCAGGGAACCGATCCCGCGATCGCCATCGAGACGATGAAGGATGCCTATCGATCCATTCCCGGGTCGCTTGCCCCTCATTGGCCAGTGATTGCGGAAGCGCTGGTTGCCGATCATGTGCCGGCTTTGATCAACTGCACGGCCGGCAAAGACCGCACCGGGGTTGCTGTTGCTTTTCTTCTGGAATCCGTGGGGGTGTCCCGCGAGCATATTTTGCAGGATTACCTGAAATCAAGTGTGTTCGGCGAAAATATGGTGCGGGCTGGCACTATCGAAGCCGGTTTCATCAACAGTTATGGCTTCCTGCCGAGCCCGGGCCAAATCGATGCGCTCGTCGGCGTACGCGCCGAATATCTGGAAGCCGCCTGGTCCGAGGTCGACAAACGATGGAACGGTCTGGACAACTATTTTGCGGATGCTGGTATGGACAGAAATATGCGCGAGGCCATTGGTGACATGCTGGTCGAATGAAATTGATAAAGTTAACGAAGGGATTTTTATAATGAAAACAGGTGGTGTGATCGGACTGGGCGGAATTGGCGGCGGTGTTGCGCAATGCCTGCAGCGCTCTGGCCAACTGGCGGCCGTATATGATGTACGCCCCGAGGCGGCTGAACAGATACCGGGCGGGCCTGCGGTATCGGCCAATCCGCGCGAATTGGCCAAGGCATCCGATTGCGTGTTGATAGCCGTTCTGAACGGCGAGCAGACGATTGCAGTGCTGTCCGGGCCGGAGGGCGTGCTGGCAGCGGACAAGCCCGGACAGACGGTGATCCTGTTGTCGACCATTTCGATGACAGATCTTGCCACTGCGCAAAAATTATGCGCCGATGCCGGTGTGACATTGATTGATTGCGGTGTCACCAACGGCCCGAAATCAGCCGAGAATGGACTGATCTGTCTGGCGGGTGGCAGCGAAGCCGACTTGGCGGCGGCAAAGCCAATTTTTGACGGATTTGCCGGTTCGGTGATCCATATGGGTGGCCCGGGCACGGGCATGGCAGCCAAGATTGCCCGCAATACGACTTATTTCGGTTGTATCAGAGCGGGATATGAAGGCGCGGTTATCGCCCGCAATTACGGTGTCGATCTTGAGCAGTTGCAGATGGCATTGGCTGGCGATCCCAATGCGGGAGGAGGGCTGGAAGGCGCACTTGCAATGGCCTTGCGACCCGATGCGGAAGGCAATGAGCAGGAAACCGGCATCCGCAATTATTTCATGAACTTGATGGTCAAGGACCTGGAAGTGGCCATCGAGGAGGCCGCGAAATTCGGCGCTCGCTTGCCAATGGTTGAAATGATCCGTGACAATGCGCTGTCCACATCGGGCCTGGAATATCCAATGGGACAGCCGCTTTAGTAATTTTATATATAAAGGACTGAATGATGAACGACGAACAGTGGAAAAAAGGACTGGACGTATTCGATGCGGTTTACGGACCGGGCACTTCTGAAATGGTCAAGCCGTACAAGGAAACACCCTTTAATCAGGAAATTGTCGGCAATCAGTTTGCCAATACGTGGGGCAACGAAGCCTTTTCCATTCGAGAAAAGCGGCTGATGGTGCTGGGTGCAACCGCGATGCTGGGACGGCAGGATCTGGTCGAGATTCAGATGACCGGCGCACTGGTGAACGAGGAATTCACCGACGAACAGCTGGAACAAATTCCACTCTTTTTGCTTTTCTATGCCGGCGCCGGCAACACAACTGCGGTATTTCGCGGTATCGAGGCCGCGAAAGCGCGCGTAGCCGAAATGAAGAAGGCAGAATAGGGGTGCGCGAGCTCGTCAGGCAACCACTCGATAGCGAGGTTTTTGCAGCCAGATATGGGCCGTGGGCCGTGATTGCAGGCGCTTCGGAAGGCACCGGCGAATGCTATGCCCGTGAATTGGCTGCGATGGGGATCAATCTGGTCCTCGTCTCCCGCCGCCTCCCGGCGCTGAAGGCATTGGGGGAAAAACTCAAGGCCACTCACGGCATAGAATATCGCGCCATAGCGCAAGACCTGACCGAGCAAGGCGCTGGTTTGCGTATCGTCGAAGCAGCAGATGGGCTTGATGTGGGACTGTATATATCCAATGCGGGTGCCGACGGTTTTGCCAATTTTTTTGAAGACAGCACCGATCCTGCCCACCGATTGGTACGGATGAACATCTCCACGCTGATCGACGCTTCCAATGGTTTCGGCAAGGCGTTTCTCGCGCGAGGGAAGGGCGGGATCGTCGTTATGGCATCGGGCGCGGGGCTGGGCGGTCAACCCAATCTTGCCATGTATTCTGCCACCAAGGCGTTCGAAATTAATTTCGCGGAATCCTTGTGGGCCGAATATCATGAACGCGGGATTGATGTGATTGCGATAGCCGCACCGATCATGCGCACACCGATGCTGTTGCGTACCGTACCGGAAGGCTTTGATGTGTCCGATGTCTATGACCCGGCTGATGTCACCCACAATGCGCTGGCCGGCTTGCTGGCGGGCGAACCCCTTCAGATCGTGCCGGACGGTCCGGGCCAGGAAAAGCAGCCGCAGGTGCAGGCGGACCGCAAGGACCGGCTTGTCGGCTTTGTCGAATTCAACAAGAGTTTTACCGGAGGATAATGGCGATGAACAGGCTGGACGGAAAGATCGCGATTGTCACCGGCGGCGGCGGCGGCATAGGTTCCGCCGTCGCGCACCGGTTTGTTGCCGAAGGGGCAAAGGTCGCAATTGCCGATCTGTTCGAAGACAGTGCCCGCGCCGCTGCCGAACCGCTGGGTGACGCCGCATTGGCAGTGCAGTTTGATGCAGGAGATCCGGCTTCGATAGAAGCAATGATAGCGGCGACGGTTGCCCATTTCGGCGGGCTGGACATATTGCACAATAACGCAGCCATGACCGACCCTGCCAAGCACCCGCTGGACAGCACGGCGGTCGACATCCCGATCGAAATCTGGGACGAGATTATTGACATAAACCTGCGCGGCTACTTGCTGGGCTGCAAATATGCCATTCCGCATATGATTGCCCGCGGTGGCGGGGCGATCATCAATACCGCATCGAATAGCGGGACAGCGGGTGATTTGGCTCGCATTGCCTACGGCACTTCCAAGGGTGGCATCATCACTCTGTCCAAATATATTGCCACCCAATATGGCAAGCAGAATATTCGCTGCAATTCGGTTGCCCCGGGGGTGGTTCTGACCGAAGCGCTGGAGGCCACGGCGCCGGGTCTGAAGGAAATCATCCAGCGCCATATATTGACGCCCGAGTTCGGTACACCGGATGATATTGCGGCTTTGGTGGCTTTTCTGGCATCGGATGAAAGCCGCTATATTACGGGCGAGAATATCTCGATTTCCGGCGGAGGGCTTTCGCACCAGCCGCACTATGCCGATTTGCTGGCATTGATGGAGGAGCATCTGTCATGAGCGAGCCGCTGACCGTCGCAGGATTGGAAACGGCAGCACGCGAGGCAACCAGCCTAGATGATTTCGGACCGGACACGGGATGGCGCGAAGGTTTTGAACGGCTTGTCGCATCGGTAGAGGCGATGCAGCCGAATGACCAGTTGCGGCATCTCGCTACCCACAATATTGTTGGCCAGCTTTCAACGCGCCTGCACTTTGTTGACGATGACAAGCAGCACCCTGAAATTGCCGAGCAGGATATTGGCGAGCCGCTAATCGTGATCGGCTTGCCGCGCACCGGCACCACGATCTGCTATGATCTGCTCTGCCTCGATCCGGAGGCCCGCGCACCGCGTGAGTGGGAATGGTATATCCCATGGCCCCCGCCGGAAGCAGCAAGTTTCGACAGTGACCCGCGTATTGCCCAAGTCACCGCCATGTATGACAATTGGCTGGAACATGCCCCGCAATTGCTGGACATTCAGCGCTTCGACTGCACCCAGGCGGGCGAATGTAATCACGGCATGCAATATCATTTTGCCAGCACCAATTTTCCGGCCGAACTTGGCGTTCCCGACTATGCCGAATGGCTGCGTGGCAGCGAAGCGCCGGGGCAATATATTTCCCACAAGCGCATGCTGCAGAATTTCCAGTGGAAAGGACCAAAGGGTCGCTGGACATTGAAATCGCCGCAGCATCTGTTCGATTTGCCAGCGCTGCTGGAGGCTTATCCCGGCGCGATGCTGGTGTGGACGCACCGCGATCCAGCGCTAACATTCTCATCGTTGTCGAGCATGATTGCCGGTTTTCTTGCGGCCTTTGGCGGTGACAAGGACAAGGCTGCGATCGGGCGCGATGTGGTCGAAACATGGATGGCCGGCATGAACCGGGCGCTTGTTGCAAGGAACGACCCGGCGATTGAAGAACGGATAATTGACCTCGCGCATAAGGATGTGGTCGCCGATCCAAGGGGTGCGATCCAGCGTATCTACGACAGGTTCGGCCTGGATTTCTTGGACGAGCATAAAACACGGATCGACAGATTTCTGGCCGAAAACCCCGCCGCCAAACGGCTGGGAAAACACAAGCATTCACCCGAACAATACGGCATCGACATAAACGAAGTGCGCGGGCGGATGTCCGATTATTATGAACGTTTCGGCCATTTGCTCGGCAAGCCTGATACAGGAGCAAAATCATGAGTGTCCTTGATCGTTTCCGGCTCGACGGCCGGACCGCAATCCTGACGGGCGTTGGTCCCGGCGTGGGTGAACATGTCGCCAAAGCCTATGCCGAACTGGGAGCAAATGTGGTTATTTCGGCGCGCTCGCAGGACCGTCTTGATCGGATCGCAGCAGAAATTAACGCTGCAGCTGGGGGCAGGGCGCTCGCAGTGGCGACGGATGCCGGTGAGAAAGCTGATCTTGAAAATCTTGTCCGCAAAGCACGCGAAGCCTTTGGGCCAATCCATATTGTCTTCAACAATGCTGCTGCGGGCGTCGTCTATGCCCATGATGGCGGGCTGTGGGCAAACACAGATGAAGTCTGGAAAACCGCGATGGACGTGAATGTTCTGGGAACCTGGCGTCTCGCGGAACTGACCGCCAAGGATATGGAGGCGCATGGCAATGGCGTAATCATTTCGGTGCAGAGCTGCGGCGGTTTTACACCCGTTCCGCCTGCCGTTGCCTATGGCGTGAGCAAGGCCGCGCTGGCTTTCCTGACCCGTTCGCTTGCCAAGGCTCTCGCTCCCCATACCCGGGTCAACGCGTTGTGCGTCGGATCGATGAGTCCGGACGGGCTGGAGGCGGAAATCCACAAGGGGCTCGGCCTTGCAGAACGCAATGCGATCAAGCGTTTCGGTGCCGCGGATGAAGCCGTGGGTGCCGCGATACTGCTCGCCAGCGATGCTTCCAGCTACACCACGGGTAGCACGATATTTGTCGAGGGCGGCCGGGTCGGTACGATATCATGACCAATCCGCTCTATACTCAGGATCAGGAAAGCGCTGAAAAGCTTGCGCTGCGTCTGATCGAGCGGGCGGATATCCGCGCCGCGCGGGAGCAGGCTCGGAAAGCCATGCTCGAGGATCCCGCGGCGGCGAGTGCGGATGGCAATCTGGGACTGGACCATGCGCTTGACCAATGGGTTCTGGCGCTGGCAATGCGCGAGGCGAATGGCGACACGGCCGATCCCCGCGTGGTCTGGAATGTATCTAATCCCCCGCGAAACTGGTTCGGTCATGTCTATCATGGCGCTGCGGTCGCGGTGGACAATCCCGACAACTTCAACCGGGAAATTCCGGTCGACGGCTCGGGGAATTATGAGATTGATTTGCGCTTCTCCAAAAACCCGCCGCAATTCAGCATAGTGATTGAAATGGAGCCGGACCATCATGCTGGGCTGGGCCGCAATATCGGAGCGTTGACCTTGCAGGATTTGCTCCCGCACTGCGATAGGGAAGGTCGGGTGACGGTCACGGCTGGGCCAGGCGCAGGCGGTCCGTTGCACCTCAAATCGGAACCGGGCCGGATTCAAATTTATACACGAGACAGTCAGGCGGATTGGGACCAGCTGCCCGCCGAGGTGCGTGTCAGGCGGCTCGATCCACCCTCCGGAAGGCGGCCACGAACCGAGGACGAGATTGCCGCCACTATCACCGCCGACATGCCAGCCTGGGTCCGCTTCTGGCGCGGATTCAAGGACGATTTTCTAGGCTTTCCCGAGCCCAACAAGCTTGTCGGGCCCAATGGCCGTGATGGCAATTGGGGATATCTGGCAGGAGGGCGTTTCGCACTGGCTGACGACGAGGCGGTGCTGGTAACGCTGGATCCGGTGGGCAGCTATTATACGGGTTTCCAGATTACCGATCCCTGGACCATCGCGCCTGATCCCATGCTCCGGCTTGCCAGCCTCAACAAGGCGCAGGTCACACCCAATGCCGATGGTAGCGTGACCTATGCGATAGCGCTCGCTGATCCGGGTATTGCCAACTGGATTGATACATGCGGACTCCACGAAGGCTGGATGCTCACGCGCTGGCAGGGTGTGCCCGCGGGGTCGGCCATAGACCAGATGATCCGCGATGTGCGACTTGTGAAATTCGATGATATTCCGGCGGATGTTCCGCGCATTGATCTGGCAGGCCGCCGAGCGCAAATTGCTGCGCGAGCGCAGTCATTCGCCCAGCGGACAAGCAAGCAAGGGTGGAGCGATGCAACCTGAAGGATCGGTTATTGAACTATGCCATGTGGTCGAAGATTTTGACGCGGCAGTTGATCATTGGACCCGCGATCTGGGCGCAGGACCTTTTTTCGTGTTCGATGTGCCCGTGCTGCCGGGACAGCTTTATTACGGCGAACCAACCGAAGTCGCGCTGAAAGTCGGCTTTGGTTTTTCGGGTGGCCAATTGATCGAACTGCTCGCCCAGACCAATGATGGCAAATCACCCTTTATCGACTTTCTGGCCGATCGCGGACCGGGGCTGCATCATGTCATGCCGCGGACCGATTTTGAAACCGGCCATGCGCGCTTGAGCCGGGCGGGTTTTCCCGTCGCCTATAGCGGGCAGATGCCCTCGGGCGAACGCTTTTGCCTGTTCGATACATATGCCGCCAATGGCTATTATATCGAATTGATGGAGATGTCGGACGCCATCCAGGGGTCGCTGGCGCTGATGGAAAAAGCCCATGCCAAATGGGATGGCGTGACCGACCCCGTGCGCGGCATGGATCGTCTGGCAGAACTGGCTGGCTAGAGCTTTCCGCTCCCCATCGCGGCAAACATTTTCTGGAAATCGGCATAGCTGGGCTGATGCGCGGTTACGCCACCGTCGATCGGGATCGCCGCGCCGGTGATGAATTTGCTTTCATCGCTGGCCAGGAAGGCAACCAGATTGGCAATATCCTCGGGCTGGCCCAGTTCCGGCGTCAGATGGTGGGACAGCAAAATCTCCTTCACCATATCGGGCGTCGATTCAACCGCCATCCGGGTCAGCACAAAACCGATGACCATGCAGTTGGAGCGCACATTCTGTTTGCCATATTGCGTCGCGATCATCCGGTTCAGCTGGATCAGGGCGGCCTTTGAAGAGCCGTAAGCGGTCAGCGTGGCTTCACCCTGTACACCGAAACCCGAAGCGCTGTTGATAATCGAACCGCCGCCCGCCGCGATCATGTGCGGAACGACATATTTTGTCATCAGCATTGCGCCGCGAACATTGACCGCCATCGCCTTATCCCATGCCGCAACATCAAGGTTCACGACATCGAGGTCGGCCTGGCGTTGCGCATCATTCTGGATCGCCGCGTTATTGTGCAATATGTCGATTTGGCCGAAACGGTCCGCCACTGTTTCGCACAGGGACCTGACTGCCGCTTCATCGGTCAGATCGACTTTATAGGCAGCCGAACCCTCAATTTGCCCGGATGCCGCTTCTGCGCCCGCCAGATCAATATCGGCAAGCACGACGATCGCACCGTCATCGGCAAGCCGTTTCGCCGATGCCATGCCGATGCCGCCAGCCGCTCCGGTAACCAATGCTATTTTGCCCTCGAGTCGTCTTGTCATGTGTAAATCCTTTCACTCCGGCTGATCGCAATTTCGAGCGAATGAGGTGACCTGCCGATTGGAAGGTCCCAGCTTGACGGCTGTGATTAACGCCTGCAATTGAATCAGGGGAGGGGTTAAATGCAAAACACCATAATATCGATGCCGACAATGCCCGCACCCGAGCCGGCAGGAACGATTTTTCTCGTCGGTACAACCATTATCATGTCGGCAATATTGCTGTGGTGGGCCTTTGGTGGGGAGCGCAAACGCCGCGGCTGGATATTGCCGCTGGTGTTCGCCGGAACTGCCTTGTCGGCGGTGATGATTGAACCGATTTATGACAATACGCTGCTCTACTGGTATCCCGACGAAAATAGCCTCGCCTTTTTCCGTGGTTTTGAGCGGACAATCCCCTGGTATGTACCGCTCGGCTATGCATGGTTTTTTGGCGGAACCGCCTATCTTGTCTGGCGGGTGATTGAATCGGGTGTTTCGGCAGGACGAATCTGGCAATTGTTTTTTGCCACCGCCTTTGTCGACTGGCTTGCCGTGTCGATCTGTGAATGGATGGAATTGAGCGCGTTCTACGGCAACCAGCCATTCCATGTCTTCGGATCACCTGTCTGGTTCTCCTTCTGCGACGCTACCGGCGGGTTTGTACTTGGCGCGGCTCTCGCAGTGTTTTTACCCTATCTGGAGGGACCCAGGCGCCTCTGGCTCCTGATCCTGCCGAGCTTCACCTATGCTTCGACTCTGGGATCGACGACGGCTCCCGTATCACTGGCGCTCAACTCGGCCTGGTCAACGCCGCTGACCTGGGCGGCCGGGGCCGCAACCATGATCCTGTGCATGATCGCCATTCATGTCATCGCGCAGATGGCGGCGCTGCGAGCGGGTTCAAACGCCTGATGCGATTTTCCGGTCGAGAGTGGTGGTTCATTATACTGCTCGGGACGATTTACGCGTTTAATTTTATCGACCGGATGATCATCGCGGTTGTCGGGGAACCGATCAGGCAGGAATTTGGTCTTAGCGATTTTCAACTCGGAATCATGGGCGGTGCCGCCTTTGCATTATTCTATGGCGGGATCGGCATTCCGATCGCGCGGCTGGCCGAAAGGATCAGCCGAGTGGGAATTATTGCGGCCGCGACCGCCCTGTGGTCCGCGATGACGATGCTGTCGGGGGCGGCAATGGGCTATGCTCAGCTGCTGCTCGCACGCATGGGGGTCGGCATCGGAGAAGCGGGCTTTACGCCGCCGGTCGTATCGCTGATCGCTGACCGCTTCGAACCGGAAAAACGGGCTACCGTATTTTCGATGATCGCGGTCGGTGTGTCTGTCGGTGGTGCTATTGGCGCACTGGGCGGAGGCTGGATAGCGCAGGAGCATGGCTGGAGAATGGCCTTTCTGGTGATGGGTGCTCCGGGGTTGCTGCTGGCCCTTCTGCTCTGGCTCACAATCCGCGAACCGGAGCGACGCAACGCCGGCGACAGAGCACCGCCCTTCGCTCAAGTCATCCGCACGGTTTGGCATTCGCGCGCTTTTCTTAGCTTCACCATCGGTAGCGGGATGGTTGCGCTGGTCGGTTTCGGGCTGAACATATTCCTCATTCCGTTGTTGATCCGGCGCTTCGATTTTGCGGTAGGCGAAGCGGCGCTCACCTTTGCGCTGGCCTTCAGTCTTGCCACCGCTTCGGGAGGGGTTGTCGGTGGGATGCTCGCCGACCGTTTCGCAAGCCATTGCCACCGTCGCTATGGCCTATTGCCGATTATCTCCACATCGCTGGCCCTGCCGCTTTATCTCGCTGCAATCTATCAGGATGACTGGCGCTTGCTGGCTGGCCTGATCTTTGCCGCGACTTTTTGCCTCTATGCATTTCTGCCGACAATCATGACGGTGACACAGCGTTTGGTGGAGCCAAGAATGCGGGCTACTGCCGCTGCGATCCACGCTTTCGGGCAAACCTGCTTCGGTCTGGGTATCGGTTCGGCTTTCCTGGGGTTCATGAGCGATTGGCTGGCACAAGTAAATTACGGGCGCGCCTATGTCAGGGAATGCCTCGTTGCCGGGGACACGGCCATTAGCGCGGCATGCAGCACCGCGGCGGGTACGGGCCTGCAACAGGCCTTGCTGTTACTTGGACTTTTCCTACTGCTCGCAATTTATTGCTATTGGCGAGCCGCGCGGTCGATCGCCGGGGAAATTGCTGCAATGGAGGAGACGGCTGAATGAGCGATATATATGATGCGTCGATCGTCAGGGCGGGCCAAACGGCATGGCGGCTAAGCTATCTGCAAAAGCTGTGACACAGCTTGCCGTCATCACGGGGGCCGCTGGTGGCATGGGTTCGGCCATCGCAAGGTTGCTTGGCCGCACCCAGCGCCTGATATTGACCGATGTCAACGAAGCGGGCCTGGAAGAATTGCTTTCTGCATTGTCCAGAGAAGGCTTTCAGGCCGAGGGGCTTGCGGGCGCTCTCGACGATCCGTCGCTGGCCGAGGCGTTGGCAGAGCGCTGTGCACAGACAGGCATCATCCGGTCTGTCGTCAATGCAGCCGGCTTGTCACCCGCGCAGGCGGACTGGCAATCGATAATCCGGGCCAACAGCATCGGCCCTGTGCGCCTGCTCGATGCGCTGGAACCTTTCCTAGGGCCTGGCGCAGCCTGCGTGATGATAGCGTCTGTCGCAGGCCATCTCGGGCCTCAGGATTCGACAATCGAGTCATTGCTTGACGATCCTCTGCAGCCCGCACTTTTCGCAGCGCTGGAGCCACGACTGGCGGCGCTGGCCGGGACGCTCGGTGGCAAGATGGAGAGCCATGCCTATTCATTTTCCAAGCGCGCGATCATACGCCTTTGTGAGCAACGAGCGCTGGACTGGGGCACAAAAGGCGCCCGGATAATATCGCTGTCGCCCGGTGTCATCGCAACTTCGATGGGCCGGAAGGAAGCAGCAAGCGGAGACCGGGCCCAGGCCATGATCGATGCAACGCCGGCCCGACGCTGGGGTAGGGCTGAGGACATTGCGGCGGCGGCGGAGTTTCTGCTCTCGGATGCAGCCAGCTATATTACCGGCTGCGATTTGAGAGTCGACGGCGGCGCGGTTGCCGCGATGCGTGGCCGGGCATTCTAGCTGGTTCGATCGATCCAGTCATTGAGGTCCGCCCAATGTTTGCGGCGTGTGCCTGCGAAATTCTGGCAGTGGGCAGCATCGTTTACGATCTGCAATTCAACCGCTGGAGACGCGCTGTAATAGGCCAGTTCCTTTTCGGGGGCGGGGCTCGTATCTATTTCGCTTTGCACGACAAGCACTGGCACGGTGATACGAGCGGCGGCTTCGTGCACGATACCTGAAGTTAGCGCATCCCGGCCCAAAGTGGCAGGTGTTGACGATGCATGAGCCTCGTCTGCTGCGATCAGATCTGGTGGCACATCGGGCCAGTAGAAGAGTTTGCGCATCGGTGCGCGCACTGTCGGGAGATAACCACTGGGGATGATGTCCGCCTGAAGGCTTGCGACATCGGTGTCGCCCAGCACCATTGGTTCATTCGCCCATCCCAGCACGGCGACACGGTCAAATGCAGGATGGTTTGCCGCCTGCGCAATCATCATCATTCCGCCCATCGAATGGCCCATGCCCGTCACGCTGACGGGTCGGTCCAGCTTTGCAGTCACCTGGGCCAGAGCGGCGGCATGGGCGGCGGCGACAATGGCTCCGCTGAGCAGGCTTTCCGGTTCCGGCTTGCTGCTTTCCCCCATTCCCAGCATATCGATGGCCAGGACCGCCTTGCCATGGTCCGTGAACCAGCGCGCAAAACTGTAGCTTTCATCAGCGAAGGGGGGGTCCCAGTAAAGTCGCTGGTATCCGCCGCCATGAACGGCGAAAACAAACTGCAGCTTACCATCAGGCATATCGTCCGGCAGGTGCAAGGTGGCCGCTATTTCTACCGTTTGCTCCAAACCGGTCATGGAGGTGACATCCAGCCGCATGTCAGTCGATTGCATTATACGCCGCTCCTTCTTGAAACGGGCAGTCTGGACGGCTGCGCTGCTGTCTCACCTGTCGGTGGACGGGTTTGCCAAATCCGATGCGGCTAAAAAAGGGACGGGATCGGGTAGATGGAGGTCTGATATGGCGAATGACGGGCTTGAGTGGGAAAAGCTGGTAGACGGGTTGCGTCCGCTGGGCGAAGCGATGCGCAAACGCGTTCCCGAGCGCTTGCGACATGATCCTCAGGTCATGGCCGAATCCATGCGCTTGCTGCTTGCCGGCCTGTCCCGCGCCAGCAGCGATGCAATGGTCGGGGACCGGCGCCATCCGATGTTCGTGCCGGAACTCAATATCGCCCAGAATATCTTTCAGCCCAACGCCGATACGATTTACAAATCCTGCCTCATCGAGAAGGGTGGATCCTATCTGCTGCGAGGTGACCGCGGGACCGTTCGGATGGTCATCCTGGCACAAATGGGTCCGGATACATTGCGCACCGGCAAACATCATCCGCTATTGGGACAGATTGATTTTGACGATCTGGCGACAGGGGAAGACGGGTCTTTCGAAGTCGTGATCTCGCCGGTACGCCCGTCTGGCTATGAAGGAGACTGGTTTCGGCTCGAGCCGGATTGCGAAAAACTCATGGTCCGGATTGTCGCTTGCGACTGGGGCGTCGAGCGCGAGCCGCGGTTCGGCATAGCGCGGTTGGATGTCGAAGCAGCAAAAGGCCGACCTGCGGCCGCACAGCTGCATGAAGCATTTGCCGAAATGCCGGGCATCACCTCCGTCTGCGCGCTGGCCTTTCCCACCCATGTCGAAGAACTTCGCGACGAAGGCTATATCAACCGGTTCAAGATATTCGATGTCTCCCAAATGTCGGGTCTGGCAGGGCAATTCTATTATGAATGCGCCTATGAACTGGCAGAGGACGAGGCGCTGATCAGCGAAGTCAATGTGCCGGACAGCTACAAATATTGGTCGATCATCCTGACCAATGATCTCTACGAGACCACGGACTGGTACAATAACCAGTCCAGCCTCAACGACATGCAGGGGCTGGTCGATGAAGATGGCGTATTTCGAACCGTCATTTCAGCGCGAGATCCCGGTGTCCATAACTGGCTCGATATTTCCGGCTATCCGACTGGCGCCATTCAGGGGCGATGGTTCGAAGCGAGCGAAAAACCGATGCCTACCTTAAGAAAGGTCCAACTGGCCGATATTCTGGAGCATTTGCCTGAATCAACCAGACGTGTCAGTCCGCAGCAACGCGCCATTGCGCTGCGCAACCGCAGGCTGTCGGCGCAAATGCGTATTATCTGGTAGGCAGACAAAATTTAGATTCGGAGAATGATAATGGCTTCCGCACCGACCCAAGAACTCCCGGCTCATGTTCCAGCGGACAAGGCCGTTTGGCTCGATTTTTTTTCACGCTCAAATGTCGATGTCTGCCCGCAGGAGACGATGATCCCGGAAATTCACCGCACGCTTGGGCCTATTACCTGGTGCAGCAACATTTTTCCCGGAGACCATGGCGGCTGGTTGTTGACCAAGGTTGACGACATGCATGCGGTCTTGCGGGATCCCGACAATTACACGAAAAATGGCATGGGTAAATTTGCCCAGTCGATCGGCGAGGACTGGTTGGTGATCCCTACCGAAACCGATCCGCCGATCCATGGTGAATATCGCAAGGCGCTCAATCCTTTTTTTGCGCCACAGAAAATCGCAAAGATGCGTGATGAACTGCATGACCGCGCCATCCGGCAAATCGAGGAATTCAAAGACCGCGGACATTGCGAATTTGTCGAGGATTTCTCTTCGAAATTCCCGATCTATATCGTGCTTGACCTGCTCGGTTTGCCGCAGGAACGGATGGGGGAATTTCTGCAGTGGGAGAAGGATATTTTCCACACCAATGACTTTGAGCTACGCACCAGCTCAATTCGCAAGGTGGTCGACTATCTCAAAGAGATGATCGCGGATCGCCGTGCCAATCCAGGTGATGACTATGTGAGCGGGATTTTCGACTATGAGGTCGAAGGGCGCAAATGGAATGACAAGGAAGTATTTGGCCATTGCTTCAACCTGTTCATTGGCGGTCTGGATACGGTGACGTCGATGCTCGGCAATATCTTTACCTATCTTGCCAAGAACCCTGACAAACAGCAGGAACTGCGCGACGATCCGAAAAAAATCGTTCTGGCGGTCGAAGAATTCCTGCGTGCTTTCGCACCGGTCAGCGTGTTCCGGATCGCGGCCAAGGAAATCGAGATTCACGGACAGAAGATCATGCCGGGCGACTATGTCGGTATTTCCACAGCGATCGCCGGCTATGATCCGGATTATTATGACAATCCCGAAGAAATTCGCTTTGATCGCAAGGCACCGCATATTTCTCTCGGTTTCGGTATCCACAAATGTCTGGGGATGCATCTGGCACGGATGGAAATGCATACGGCTCTGGAACAATGGCTCAAACTTGTCCCGCCCTTCCGCGTCGCCGACGGCTTTCAGATTCAGTATCATGCGGGCAATATCCTGCACGTGCCCAGGCTGGAACTGCAATGGGACGTCTGATTTGTAACCGGTCTGACGTTCAGACCGGATGCATATCCACGTGGAAGCGTGACAGGCGCAAGGCGGCTATTTTCCAGATGCCATCTTCTAGCCGGTAGCTTTCGTGATATTGTCCATAGCCGGTGATCGAGGCAATCCCCTCGATCGGTGATTTGCCTTCTTGCCAGACAACCCGGTCCTGCATCGCCCAAGTGCCATGGGCCTTATCCGGTCCATCCAGCATGATTTCCGGCGTATGGACCTGATGGCTCGTCGCCGCATGATCGACTGCGAAACGGACTTGCGCCACAATGGCTTCGACACCGGTTACCGGAGGGTTTCCGGTATCTTCCTGCACATCCATTGTCGCATCGGCCGTGAACAGCGAAGTAAATCCGTCCCAGTCCTTGGTATCGAGGAAGCGGCAGTAGCGCGCCTTCACCGCGCGAATATCTTCAATGGCCTGTAAGTTTTGTAATGCATCCATATTTCGCACTCCTGTAACAGCTTTCTGCCTTATTGAGTGGTTTACCAGACCCTGCCTTCTGGCAGGTTGACCATGCGACATGATATCTGATGGTGGTTGCCAATATCGAGAATTGGATAAGGAAAATCATGACAATGCAAGAGCCAGGCGCGCAGGCACTTTTCGACCGGTTCGGAACCTATATTCTGCCTGGCCGGGTCGAGGATCCCCGTCGCGGAATCGAAGAAGCGCTGGAAACCGAACGGATCGGGCTGGGCGCTGTGTGGATTTCGGAACGTTTTGCACTGAAGGAACCGGCTGTTCTGGCTGGTGCGGTAAGCGAGGCAACTTCGAAAATCCGTATCAACGGCACTTTTTATGCCACGATGCGACATCCGCTGGTGACGGCGAGTGTCGCAAATTTAATGCAGGCGATGAGCGCAAATCGCTTCGGAGTGATGTTTGCTCGCGCTGTTCCAGCCTATATGAAAATGATGGGCGCACCGGCAATCACGATGGAAAGGCTTGCCGACTATATCAGCATATTCCGGCGCTTGTGGGCCGGAGAGACCGTTGAATATGACGGAATTTTGGGCAAGTTTCCGATGCTCAAGCTCACGGATTTTCATGATGGCCCAAAGCCGCCGATCATTTTTACCGCAATTGGTCCCAAGAGCCTCGCCTTTGCCGGAACGCATTGCGATGGGGTTTTGCTGCATCCCTTCATTTCACCAACCGGGGTCCGGAACAGCACCAAAATCGTCAGGGATGCTGCCGAGAAAGCCGGGCGGGATCCTATGTCGGTGCGGATCTATCACAACATCATCGTCGCGCCTGACTTGCCGAAGGACGAGGAAGATGCCGTGGTTCGCGGGCGGGCGATCACCTATTTCGAATTGCCCGGATTTGGCGATCTGATCGTCGAGATCAACGAATGGGACAAAGGTGTTTTGGATAAGGTCCGCGCGCACCCGAAAATTGCCAACCTGAATGGAAAGCCGGCCGATCAGGCCTATACCCGCCAGGAACTGGTCGATGTCGGACAGCTTCTGCCGCAACAATGGATCGACGAAGGGGCGGCCGTCGGGACCGCGGCCAACTGCGCCGACCAGTTGATGCACTATCTGGATGCGGGTGCCGACGAAATCTTGCTGCACGGCGCTTCGCCCTTTGACATGGGACCGCTCACAACGGAATTGAAGCGCGCACTGGCGGCAAGGGGGCTTTAGTGACATTGTCTGCTGCACAGGTGCAGGCCCGTCTGCGTGACTGGCTCGATACCAATGTTGACGGCTGGTCCGACGTTCGGCTGCGACCGCTCGAAGTTGCACTGGGTTCGGGTTTTTCGGCTGAAATATTTTTCGTGGATGTCGATTTCCGGGATGCGGATGGATCGCAATCTCGCACTTTGGTCGTCCGCCGTCAGCCGGGCGATCTGGAAGTTGTGCTCGGATCGAGTCTCGAATTGCAGGGCCGGATGATGGCGGCACTGGACCGGTTGCGGGTAACGCCCGTGCCCGAATGGGTGGGGATGGAACTGGATTCAACCATACTCGACATGCCATTTCTCATAATGGGGCGGGTAGATGGGCAATCTGCGACGCAAAATCCCAATTACAATTCGAAAGGCTGGCTGGCTGAGATGAGCCCGGTCCAGCGGAGACAAAGCTGGAAAAACGCCATCGAAGCTTATGCGAAGATGAGCCGGATCGACTGGCAGGCCGATGGATTTTCATTCCTTGCGCGGAGTGAATGGGGCGAGCCCGGACTGGATCAATATCTCGGCCATATCGAGGCCTGGTATCATGGTTGCCGCAAGGACCGGGTGATGCCCTATGTCGACAGGGCGATCGGTTATATCCGCGAGCAGCAGCCGAAAGATACGGATGTGAATGTCCTTTGGGGTGACAGTACACCGTCCAATGTGATGTTCGCGGATGATGGCAGCGTCAATGCGCTGATTGACTGGGAATTGGCTGCACTTGGCCCGTCGGAGCTGGACCTTGCCTGGTGGCTCTATTTTGATGATTTGTTCAGCCGCCGGTTTGGTGTTGAACGGCTGGAAGGCCTGCCAACCCGAGACGAGACCATTGCCATCTGGGAATCCGAAACCGGACGCAGGGCGCAGCATCTTGAATATTATGATGTGGTTGTTGCGCTGCGCATGGCGCTGGTCGCCGTTGGCGCATTTGACCGGCAGGTGGGCATCGGTAATATTCCACCCGAAAACAAGTCACTCAATGCCAATTTCATGACGCTCTATCTGGCCGAAAGACTGGGAATGAAACTGCCCGAACTGGGACCGGATTTCTATGCCTTCATGAGCAACATGACGCCGGTCGATCAGAAAGACGACGGCTAGGAATCCCGCTCCGTCGACCGATCGTCTTCAGCCTCGAACAATCAGATCGAAGGAAGAAGCATGATGGAAAATACCGGATCGCATTCTATCGGTGATTGCGCAATCAAGGTGGAAGAAAACCCGTCGATGAGCCATATTGCGACAAAACACCGAAGAGCGGTTTGCGGAGGAAAATGATGGCGAAAACGCCGCGAGAAATAATCGACGAAGGAAAGCTGGGAAAGTGGCAGATCGCGGCCCTGGCTATGACGATCCTGCTCAATGCGCTGGATGGCTTCGATGTGATGTCAATCAGCTTCGCCGCTCCCGGCATTGCCGAGGAATGGGCGGTTCCCAAAGATGTGCTCGGCTGGGTGCTTTCGATGGAGCTGATCGGCATGGCTGCCGGTTCGATTCTGCTGGGCGGCATGGCTGATCGCTTTGGTCGACGCCGGACTATCATCGGCTGCCTTGTCGTGATGGCTACGGGAATGCTCCTCGCTCCAACGTCCAGTGATGTCACGCAATTGTCGCTATGGCGATTGCTGACAGGCCTGGGAATTGGTGGAATGCTTGCCGCGCTGAACGCCACCGTCGCTGAATTTGCCAATGCGCGGTACCGCAATCTGGTTTTGCCGTTGATGGTCATCGGTTATCCGCTGGGTGCATTTTTTGGCGGCATGGTCGCGAGCGTTTGGCTTGCTGGCGGTGACTGGCGGGTCGTTTTCTACCTCGGTGCCGTCCTGACCATAGCATGTATACCGTTAGCATTATGGTTGGTTCCGGAAACGCCTGACTGGCTCAATGAAAAGCGACCTGCACGAGCGCTTGAACGGATCAACGGGGTTTTGCAGCGGTTCGATTTGCCGCAACTGAACCAGTTACCCGATCCACCGCAGAAACAACCGCGCGCACCATTTGTTGAAATTTTGCAGCCGCCTTTGCTGGCGCGCACGATATTGTTGACGCTGGCCTATCTCACCCATGTCACGGCCTATTATTATTTCGTCAAATGGATTCCCAAATTGGTTGTCGATATGGGGTTCGATGCGAGCGCCGGAGGCGGCGTACTAACATTGGCGATGCTTGGTGGCGCCGTGGGAGGTGGATTGCTTGGTGTCGTCTCGCTGAAAATCGGAATAAGAAAGGCAACGGTGATTTCATTGGCCGGCGCATTCGTGATGCTCAATATCTTTGGCAGGGCACCCGCGGATATCGCGATGCTGGGCTGGATTGCCGGGATCACGGCGTTTTTCTCCAATGCTGCGGCCGTTGGGTTTTATGCGCTGCTGGCAATGGCCTTTCCACCGCGCGTTCGTGCGACAGGGACCGGATTCGGTATCGGTTTCGGCCGAGCGGGCGCCGCGATGGGACCGGCACTGGCGGGGATCCTGTTTGCACGTGGTCTCAATATGGGCGATGTTTCAACGATCATCGCCATTGGTTCGCTATTGTCCATATTTGCAATCCTGCTGCTAAAAATGCCAAAATCGGCGACGTCTGACTGATGGGGATTTTTACGCATAATTGTGTCGGCACCAATGACTTGAAGGGGGCGGGGAAATTCTACGATGCCGCGCTGGCACCCTTGGGCATCACGCGGCTGGGTGACTTTCTCGATCAAGGGCTTGCCTATGGACAGAGAGCCGCCGAATTTCTGGTGCTCAAGCCGATTGACGGGCAGGGGGCCTCCCCGGGCAACGGGATAACCATCGGATTCAAGGCACCGGACCGGGAGGCGGTAGCCGCATTTCATGCAGCTGGCTTGGCGGCTGGTGGCAGCGATGCCGGCGCACCCGGAATCCGGGGAGCGGTGCCGCATGCTTATGGGGCCTATCTGTTTGATCCTGACGGAAACAAGATTTGCGCCTATTGTTTCAAACAGCCATCCGGCTGATTTTCGCCAGACCATTTTCGATGAGGGGCTGCTTGCGTTCGATCACTTCCGCACGGAATTGGATGATGTCATTGTCCTGCCAGATATGGGTTCGGATCGTGTCTCCTGGATAGACAGGCGAGGTGAACCGCACGCCGATTTCGCGCAAATTCTTTGCAGTACCACCACAACAAGCATGAACTACCGCTCGCGCCACAAGCCCCATGGTCGACAAACCATGCAATATGGGACGATCAAAACCCGCATTTTTTGCGATATCGGGATCGATATGCAGAGGGTTACGGTCACCGGATAGACGATAGGTCGCCGCCTGCGATAGCGAGGTCGGGAGAACCACCTCGAAATCCGGCGCACGATCCGGAACAGGAGGCAGAGGATCACCGGGCAAGTTGCGTTCACCGCCAAATCCACCGGCGCCGCGAACCAGCCAGGTTTCGCTAGCCTGGGCCACCAGCAGGCCGCTTTGGGTCCGCAATTCCTTTACAGCTCTGACCAACGCAGCATTGCCTTGGCCTTTGTCGGCAATATCGGTGACTCTCGTTTCGCCGATCATGGTTCCGAACGGATCGAGCGGATCGAATATTTTCAGTCGCTGTTCGCCGTGGAGGATGTTCCGCCAGTCCAGCCCCGATCCGGGATCCATCGGCCAGAAACCGGGCGTACCCAGAACCAGAGCCATTGTCGGCAGCACCTGAAGGTCACGCTCGAACAACAAGCTGGTCTCGTCAATCTGATCGCTCAGACCGGTGCCGACACCAAGTGCATAGAGGATCGCGTCGCGCGGATCATAATCGTCCCGTGCCTGCGGAATGTCATATGCCAGCAGTTTATCTACATTCAGGATATTGGTCATTTTATTAGTGCGTTCCCAAGCGCTCGCAAACTTTCCGCCTTTGAACGGCGGGGTGCAGCGGCTTCGCCTGTCATTTGAAATCCATTTTCCCTGTCTTCTGTATTTTCGAATGTCGCTACGGACGTATCCTTTCTTAAGGCAGGCGAGATCACAGACCGGACGATGATTGCTCGGGAAAACTGCTTGTCGGCTTCCTTTAGCTCTTGCTACAGCAAGTTCATGCACCGAACCAGCCCTCTGTCCGACATTCCATCAGGCATGTTTGACCGCGCCACCTTCGATACTGTTGAATAGGTCCTGATGACAGATACTGTCCGCCATTCTTCTTCCGTCACGCTGGACCGCATCCTCAAGGCCGCGCGCGACGCATTTTCCGAGCACGGATTTGACGGTGCAAAATTGGACAGCATTGCCAAATCGGCGAGCGTCTCCAAGCAGCTTGTCTACCACTATTTCAAGACGAAAGAGGAGCTTTACGGAGTCGTACTCGATCGTATTGCAGTGGATGTTCATGCCATGCTCGACACACCCGACTATGACAAGTTATCGCCACCGGAAGCGATTGCCGCTCTGATCGACCGAATCATACAGAATAACATCGATTTGCCCTTTCTGATCGGCATGACCGTGGATCAGGCATTGCATCAGGGTGAGCATGTCACGCGCCGATCACAATATCTTCCTGCGGTTCGCAAGTTTGTGGAGGGCCGCATTGTTCCGATTCTTGATCGCGGAGTTGTGACGGGTGATTTCCGGCCAGGCGTCGATCCCTATTTATTCTACTGGTCGGTCTTCGCTCTCGCGACCGGATCCTTCGCCCAAAACTGGTCAATGTCCGAAACCTGCGGAGTAGACTTCTCTTCCGAACAGGGGATCGCCCTGTGGCGGGATCATGTCGTTGCGCTCACGTTGGGTGGACTGAAAACAGCGGCTTTACCGGCATAAAAAGTCCGCTCTTTCTCTTGCTTCTGTTGCGCATAATATGCGGGACAACGGTAATAAGGAACAAGAGGAGAGTAGAATGGCGTCCTATATGGTCGGTGTTGTTACCAAACATAATCTCGAGAAATATGCGGAATATGCAGCCGCAGGATTTGCTTTGATCGACGGAGTAAATGTCGAGGTCGGTTTAAGCGATGATCCGGAAACACATGAAGGTGAATTTCCCGGAACCTCGATCATCATCATGAAATTTGCCGATGATGGTGCCGCCCGTGCCTGGTATTTATCCGAAGGTTATCAGGAAGTCATTCCGCTCCGGCATGCCGCGGCGGATACGGAATTTGTGATAACATTCGATAGTTGAGGGAGGGCATTATGACCAGTTTCAAACATCTTTTCAGCCCTTATAAAATCGGTAATCTGGAAATTCCGAACCGGGTTTTCATGTCCCCGCATGGCATGGTGGGGCTGGGCATCGGAACCGACGCACAGGTCGGCTATTTCGAAGCGCGGGCCAAGGGCGGTTGCGGCTTCATGGTGATTGCCAGCTGCCAGGTTTTGCCGGCGCCGCTGGTGCCGCCAGGCTGGTTTATCGAAGCCTATAATCGCGAGCATATTCCAGCGATGAAGCGGATTGTCGATGCGGCGCATAAACATGGCAGCAAGATTGCCGTGCAGGGCGTCTGGATGCAGGCCGATCCCTCGCAGCCGCAGGCATCGGGTGCTGCGCCGCACACGGTGATGAGCGATACCCAGCCGCGTTCGATGACGATCGCGGAGATCCGGCAACTGGCAGAAGCCCATATTGTTGCTGCACAACATGCTGAAGAAGCCGGCGCGGACGGATTCGAGTTTCCCATTGGTGGCGGCGCCGGAATGCAAAGCTTCACATCGCCGCTTTATAACAAACGGACGGACGAATATGGTGGCAGTCTGGAAAACCGCATGCGCGTGGTCATGGAAATTGTTGATGGTGTTCGCAAGCGTTGCCATCCTGATTTTGTTCTCGGTCTTGCTGTCAACGCCGATGACACCACTTTGGGCGGTGACGGACTGAGCGAAGGTCTGGCCATGTGCAAATTGCTGTCCGACAGCGGCAAGGTTGACTGGCTCCGGATCACCGCTCGCGGCCAGAAGCCGCAGATGACGCATTTTCACTATCCGTCATCCTATCTCGGTGAACAGGGTACGCATGTCTACGCTGCAGCCGAAGTGAAAAAGGTTGTCGATATTCCCGTGGTTAGCGGCGGTCGCATCCTGGACGCCGCATATGGTGACCAGCTTATCGATGAAGGCAAGCTCGACATGATATTCGTCGCCCGCTCGGTTATTGCCGATGCGGACTGGGCCAACAAGTCACGCGATGGTGAGAAGGATGAAATTCGCGCCTGTATTGGCGATCTTGAAGGCTGCTTCCTGCGATCCTGTATCGGCCATCCGGTCGGATGTACGGTGAACCCGGAAATCGGCAGCGAGTATTTGCCCGCGCCGTCGGTCAGTTCGAATCCCAAGAAAGTGGTCGTTGCAGGTGCTGGCCCGGCTGGCATGCAGGCCGCCTATGATGCAGCACGGCGCGGCCACAAGGTGACACTGCTCGAGAAATCGGACAGTCTGGGGGGCCATGTGATGCTGCAAGCGAAGCTCCCGGGTCTGGAAGATCGCAGCGACATCATCCGCTGGCTGGAACTGCAATTGCACAAGCTCGCTGTGGATATCCGGCGCAACACAGAAGCGACGTCCGGGATTATCGCTGAGCTGGGAGCCGAGGCAGTGATTGTAACCACCGGCGCGCGCTATGCCAGAAATGGGGTCAGCAAGAACCAGCTTGATGGTGTGCCGGGATCAGATCTTGATCATGTCCTGACACCGGAAGACCTGTTGCTCGACTATGCCCGTACGGGTAACCGCGTGGTGGTCTACGACAACACATCCTATGAAGTAGGTCCTGGCATTGCCGAGCTGCTGGCCGATCAGGGCAAGGAGGTTTTCCTCGTGACAATCGACAGCGGTATCGCCATGTCGGTCAGCGAAATCGGCATTAACAAGGTTCTCTCCAAGCGGGTTCTGCCCAAGGTAACTTTCTTGCCGCAAACCGCGATCAGCAGAATCGATCCCGCCAACGTCACGCTAACCGGTTATTCGACGGGGGATGAAACTGTGCTCGAGAATATAGACAATGTCATCATGGTAACATCCAAGCCGCCCCAGGAGGCGCTTTATCACGCATTGTGCGATAGCGGGCTGGAAGTTCATGTTGCCGGCGATGCCCGTGAGGCGCGCTGGAGTGTCTTCGGCACCGATGAAGCGATAAAGGACGGGCGCAGGGCGGCAATGATGCTTTAGGCCTTGATTGGCACAGTATGAACAAAAAGGCCGGGCGATTGCCCGGCCTTTTTTTGATCTCGCGTCTGGCTGGTCTGCCTCCTACCTACCAGCGGAAGGTGAGGGTAGCACCGTAGGTTGCGGGTGGCCCTGGATTATAAGCGACAAAACCAAGCTGCCGGTAGCTGTTAAACAGGTTCTGGCTGTATTTCTTGTCCAGCATGTTCCGTCCCCAGATGGCCAGTTCCAGACCATCAACGCCCAGCTCTGTCGTGACCCGACCATTCACGATGCTATATCCAGGCAAGGTACCAAGGGCATTGGCAATCGCTACATCCGAAAGCATCTGCGATATTTGCGCCGGGGTCAGTGCGGGATTTGTCAGATCGGCAGTTTCCTGACCAAAGTTGCGTGCGGAAATATACGCATAATCGAGGTGGAAAGACATTTCGCCCCAATCTGCCTCGAGCGTTTGCGTGGCACCGATATTCAGCGTCCATTTCGGCGTTTGAGCAACCGATTCCCCGCTACGATCAAAGGGGCCATTTGTACCCAGATCAATAAAGGTACCGGATTCATATTCCGACCAGAGACGCGAAGCAGCTCCCCGAACTTCCATGCCCTCCCATGGGAGCGCACGGACTTCAAGTTCGGCGCCATAGGCACGGATGTTGCCCGAGTTTTGTGCAAATTGCGTCAGGCCGCCATTCACGATACCATTAACGATATTCTGCGCGCCTTTCCGCCAGATATGGAAGACGGAAAGATTGGTCTGAAGCGTTCGATTGAGAAATTCGCCCTTGAAACCGGCCTCAACGTCACGAACATCTTCCGGAGAAAATGCTTCCGATCCAGGAGGAGCCGGGCGGGTGTTGAATCCGCCAGACAAAGAGGCGCCGCCGGTCTTGGCGTATAACAGCATGTCTGAATTGAGCTGGTAGTCGAGCCCGAATGTCCATGCCGGATAGCTGAAGGACGCACTGAAAGGCGCATCACAGGGTGTCGGTGGGGTTGTTCCCGCATTGGGGCCAACGCGGCAGGTGTCGGGCTGCACGACAACCACGCCAACACCCGGCACGAATAATGCTTCGGGTACGCCGCGAATATTATTCACCCCATGTCCGTTGATGCTGCGCTTGTCCCAAGTATAGCGAAGGCCGGCGGTAACGCGCAGGTCTTGGGAAAGATTGTAGTTAGCCTGCGCAAAAACTGCAGTCGATTCCGATTTGAAATCCGTCAGGTTGCGGCCTGATGGCGCCAAGCTCAGTCCGCCCAACGCAGGCACATCATGCAGTGCATAGGAATCAGACCGTTCGACTCCGCTTTCGGTGAAATAGTAACCACCGACGATCCACTCGAGCGAACCGGTGGTACCGGACAGTTGCAATTCTTCACTGAACTGATGCTGCTTGTATTGCGAGTCGAACTCGATGCCGCCAGCCGGCGTACTATCGAGATCGAGTGTGTTGCCGGAATTGGAGTCGCGATAAGCAGTGATCGATTTGATAACCACGCTGTCCAGATCAACTTCGAGCGTCCCGGTGAAACCATAAGCTTCATTATAGTTGCGTGGCGTGTTTACATTGGGTGAAGCCGTCACAGTATTGCCGAAATTGTCATAGAAATTCTGGCGCGTCTGGATGTAGGCTGGCGAATATTGGCCAGGGAACAAGGTCGCCAGCGGTCCGGTTGGATTCACCGCACCAAGCGCGTTCATTGTACCATGGTCATTGGATTTCAGATATTCACCCGATACTGTCAGTGTGACAGGCATGGATTCCGGAGCCCATCTTACTGTACCGCGGGTGGATACATCGGAATCAATATCGCCCAACGGTGCATTGGTGAAGAAATTCCGGCCATAGCCGTCCCGTTCCGTATAGCGTCCCGCCAAGCGCACGGAAAGCTCATCACCTGCGATAGGCAAGGTGGCAGCGGCCTCAATGAGATAATGGTCGTAATTTCCTATTTCCGCTTTCACATGACCGGAAAACTCGCCATCGGGCTGAACTGTTGTAAACTGAACAGCACCGCCTGTCGTGTTGCGACCGAATAATGTGCCCTGCGTACCACGCACCACCTGAATGTTGGCGACGTCAAGGAAGCCAAGGTTACTCGAGATGGGCCGCGCCAGGTAGACACCGTCAAGATATATACCAACTGCCGAATCTGATACCGAGTTTGGACTGTTCTGAGCATTGCCGCGCAGGGCGTAGGTCACAATCGCCGATGGCCCGGTGCCCGCACCACGCGAAAGAAGACCAGGTGCGATGCGCTGGACATCAGTCGCGATCTCCACTTGCAGGGCCTCAATGGCTTCAGCATTAATCGCGGTGACCGCAACCGGCGTTTTCTGCAGATCCTCATCGGTTTTACGGGCAGTGACGACGATGACGTCAAATCCGCCTCTCTGTTCGACGGCTTCTTCGTTCGTTTGCGCATAGCCGATTGATGGTAACATTGTTGCTGCGGCCACGGATGTCGCTAGCGCCGCCTTAAACCGGAATGAATTCATTGGTGTATCCTCCCATAATTGACTCTTGATCATTTGAGCCTGAAACTCTCACATCGTCCGCTTGTACGAACTTGCGTGCTCGTTGTAGATTGCTGGGGAAATTAAATTCCTATCTAAGGGTAGGCAGGGCAGGACACGCATCAAGTTGTGCGCGGGCGTTGCCAAAAAGGCACAGGAAAAATTTTGCGTAGCAGAGCCTATATAGTTCTGGGCTGCATGTTCGATGATGATCAAGTGATGAAAACTGGTCCTTCGCAGCATATCTATAACCACAGCTCAAATTTGCAACGATTGGGGACGCTCTATTGACGTTGCCGCAAGCTCGCTTGGCTCAAGGCGGAAGCGAGATTTGCAACCCTACCCGCAGATAGGTGCTGAGACCGCGGCCTTTGTTGGAGGGGCCTCAATATCAATCAGGTCAGCCAGTGGCCAGTTCAAATTTCAGGAGATACGCCGCAATGCAGGATGTATTTATCTACGACCATGTTCGCACGCCGCGAGGCCGCGGCAAACCGAGCGGTTCCTTGCACGAAATCCCTCCCATTCAACTGGTCACCCAGTTGCTGGAAGCTATCCGCGATCGCAACGGACTCGACACCGCCTTGCTGGACGATGTCGTGATCGGCTGCGCCCAACCGGTCGGCGAACAAGGCGGTGTGCTCGCGCGTAGCGCAGTGCTGAACGCAAATTATGCCGAGTCGGTAAGCGGCCAGCAAGTGCACCGTTTCTGCGCTTCCGGCCTGGAGGCCGTCAATAATGTCGCCGCCCAGATCGGAACCGGCATGGCAAGCGCCGGGATCGGCGGAGGCGTCGAAAGCATGAGCCGCATTTTAATGGGTTATGATAGCGGTGCCTGGGCGGCAGATCCCCGTGTGGCGTTAAACAATTACTATGCCCCGCAGGGCATTGGCGCGGACTTGATCGTGACCCTGGAAGGCTATAGCCGCGAGGATGTTGACAACTACGCGGTCGAGAGCCAGCGCCGAGCTGCCGCTTCATGGGACGCGGGCAATTTTGATCGGTCGATCGTGCCGGTCAAGGACGTGATGGGCGAAACCATTCTGGATCATGACGAATTTCGCCGTCCGCAGACGACGCTGGAATCGCTTTCAGGGCTGAAACCGGCGTTTATCGGTCTTGCGGATATGGGTTTCGCCAGGGTTGCCAAGGAACGTTATCCGCAGGTTGAAGAACTTAATCATGTCCACACGGGCGGCAATTCCAGTGGCATTGTCGACGGTTCCGGGATTGTCATGCTCGGCAATGCGGAATTTGGCAAAGCCGCAGGACTCAAGCCCCGCGCGCGTATCAAAGCCTGGGCATCGATCGGATCCGAACCAACCATCATGCTTACTGCTCCTGTCGATGTAGCGAAAAAAGCATTGAAAAATGCGGGCATGTCGAAAGATGACATTGACCTTTATGAACTTAACGAGGCTTTCGCGAGCGTCGTCATGCGTTTCATGGACCATCTCGACGTCGATCATTCCAAGACGAATGTGGCTGGAGGCGCGATTGCGCTCGGCCATCCGCTTGGCGCGACCGGGGCGATGATCCTTGGAACCGTATTGGACGAGATGGAGCGTCGCGATCTTAACACGGCGATGACTTTGCTATGCGCTGCCAATGGCCTTGGCACGGCCACCATTATTGAACGGGTCTGACCAGATGAGCGAAACTATGCGACATATTACACTGGAAAAGGGTGCCGACGGCATCGCCATTCTTACACTCGACAATGCCGATGAGAGCATGAACGTCGTTTCGGACGATTGGCTGGAAGAAATGAATATTGCCATCGCTAATCTGCGCGATGACGATTCGGTTGCCGGCGTGATTGTCACGTCGGGCAAGCCTGCCTTCATGGCCGGTGCGGATTTGAAGATGATGGTCGACGGATACGAGACACTGACTCCGCGTGAAGCGTATGATTTCAGTCAGAAGGCCAGCTTGATGCACCGGGCCCTTGAAACCATGGGCAAACCGGTGGCGTGCGCAATGAACGGTTTGGCGTTGGGCGGCGGCTTCGAGCTGGCATTGGCCTGTCACTATCGGGTGCTTGCGGATGACTCCCGGGCAGTGGTGGGCCTGCCCGAGGTCAATCTCGGCTTGCTGCCCGGTTCCGGCGGCACCCAGAGGCTGGGGCGCATGCTCGGTTCGAAGAAAGCGCTGGATCTGCTGCTTTCGGGCCGTTCGGTTGGCCCGCAAGAAGCGGTGGATCTCAACATTGTCGACGCATTGGCTCCGGCGGACAAAGTGGTAGACAAGGCGCGTGAATGGCTTGTGTCCGGCCCGTCCGCGACGCGCATATGGGACGAACAAGGGTTTTTCATACCCGAGATGCGCGGCATGATAATTCCCGAGGTTGCTGGCAGCTATACCCTTGAGGTTGCAAACCTGGCAGGCAGGTGGGGATATAATCTGCCTGCACCGGCAGCGATTCTTTCCTGCATTTTCGAAGGTTTGCAGCTGCCATTCGACAAGGCGCTGTCCGTGGAAAGCAAATATTTTGCACGGTTGCTAACCGACCCTGTCGCGCGCAACATCATTCGCACGACCTTCATTTCCAAACAGGCGGCGGAAAAAGGCGCAAGACGTCCGGTTGGCCTGCCGAAACACAAGATAGCCAAAGTGGGTGTTCTGGGTGCTGGCATGATGGGTGCGGGAATCGCTCTGGTTTCCGCCAAAGCAGGCGTCGACGTGGTCCTGATTGACCGTGACACGGCCACTGCCGAAAAGGGCAAGGCCTATAGCGAGAAGAGCTTCGGCAAGCTGGTCGCGAAGGGCAAGATGTCACAAGAAAAAGCCGACGCGATCCTCGCCCGGATCACTCCTACCGACGATTTCGCTCTGCTGGAGGGCTGCGACCTGGTCGTCGAGGCGGTGTTCGAGGATATGGCCATCAAGGCCGAAACAACGAAAAAAGCCGAAGCAGTCATTCCCGCTGCAGCCACTTTCGCAACCAATACGTCAAGCCTGCCCATTTCGGAACTGGCGGAAGCGTCTGCGCGTCCCGATCAATTCATCGGCATGCACTTCTTCTCACCCGTCGACCGTATGGGGCTCGTCGAGATTATCATGGGTAAGAAAACGTCGCCCGAAACATTGGCCAAATCGCTCGATTTTATCGCCCAGCTTCGGAAAACACCGATCGTGGTCAATGACGCGCGAGGATTTTATACGAGTCGTGTCTTCCGCATGTTCATCTTCGAAGGTGTGGCGATGCTGGAAGATGGCGTCGAACCTGCCCGGATTGAAAATGCCGCCAAGGCGGCCGGCTTCCCGATCGGCCCGCTGGCCTTGCTTGACGAAGTCACCATGGAACTGCCGGTCAAGATCATCGCCGAAGGCGAAGGTCAGGAAGGCAATACCTATACGATCGAAAATGGCATGAAGGTGCTGTCGCGGATGATCGAACTCGGCCGGGGAAGCCGCAAGGCGGGTGGGGGATTTTACGACTATCCGGCCGAAGGCGGCAAGCATATCTGGGACGGATTGACGAAAGAATTTCCGTCGGCGGAGGAGCAGCCCGATCAGGACGAACTCAAGAAGCGCTTTCTCTATGCCCAGGCCAATGAAACAGCGCAATGTCTGGAAGAGGGCGTGCTTGAAACAGTCGAAGACGCCGATCTCGGCTCTCTTCTGGGCTGGGGATTTCCAGTCTGGACCGGCGGCACGCTAAGTTTCATCGATACGGTCGGGATCAGAGAATTTGTCCGCGAATCGGACCGATTGGCTCAGGCCTATGGTTCGCGCTTCGCTCCATCCGCATGGCTGCGGGCCAAAGCGGACCGGGGCGAGCCATTTTATCCCTCCAAAGCGAGAGGGTGAACTCCATGCAGCGGACAATATTTGAGCCAGAACATGAACAGTTTCGCGACAGTGTACGCAAATTCATGCTGGCGGAAGTGGCACCTCATGCGGACCGCTGGCGCAAGGCGGGCATCATTGATCGCGAAACTTTCCTGAAAGCGGGGGAGCAGGGCTTTCTGTGTGTATTTGCCGACGAGAAATATGGCGGTGCGGGCATTGATGATCTCCGCTTCGATCAGATCATCATCGAAGAGAATATGCGCAACGGCGATCTGGGATTCTACATTCACCTGCACAGCGATCTTGTCGCCCCCTATATCCACGAACTGGGCAATGACGAGCAAAAGGACCGGTTCATGCCGGGCATAGTCTCCGGCGAAACAATTTTGGCCGTTGCGATGACCGAGCCATCGACCGGCAGCGATCTTGCCGGGATGAAATCAAAAGCGGTGGACAAGGGCGATCACTGGCTGCTCAACGGAACAAAAACCTATATCTCCAACGGTATTTTGAGTGATCTCGTCGTGGTCGCCGCACGGACCGATCCGGATCGACCGCACGGGATCAGCCTGTTCCTGGTTGAGCGCGGGATGGAAGGATTTGAACGCGGCCGCAAGCTCGAGAAAATGGGACTGAAGAGCCAGGATACGGCGGAACTGTTTTTCAACGACGTCAAGGTCCCGAAAGCCAATCTGCTGGGAGAGGCGGGGCAGGGGTTCAAATATCTCGCCCAGATGCTTGCCCAGGAACGGTTGATTGCGGCAATCTGCTTCATGGGTACCGCACAGACCGCGTTTGATCTGACGCTGGACTATGTCAAGGAGCGGCGTGCTTTCGGCAAGCCGATAGGGGCATTCCAAAATACTCGTTTCAAGATGGCACAGATGCGTGCGGAACTCGACATGGCCCAAACCTTCGTCGATCAGTGCGTCATGCTGCTGAATGAAAAGCGGCTGACTACCGAGGATGCCTCCGCTGCCAAATTGCTGTCCAGCGAACTGGAAGGGCGTGTGATGGACCAGTGTGTCCAGTTCCATGGCGGAGCCGGATATATGGAGGAATACCGGATCAGCCGGATGTATACCGACGCCAGGATCAGCCGAATTTATGGCGGTACCAGCGAAATCATGCTGGAGATTATCGGTCGCGGACTGGGCCTGGACGACCGCAAGCTGGGTTGAAGCGGACCCTTTGTCATTTTGCGTGCCATCAACAATAGCCGTGCATAATAATCGTTTGAGCTTTACCTCGGCAACGGGCGGTTCGTCCGAACCTGAATGGGCGTCCGAACCGTCGACAAACTAGCAAAATTGGACCGCCCTGTTCCGGCCAGCGAGCATGCCGGCAATCTATCAGCCCATGGTCGGGATGACGAAGGCATCCTTGTTACCACCATCGGCAGTGCCGTCTGGCCAGCGCTGGGTGATCGTCTTGATCTTGGTCCAGAATTTCACGCCTTCCATGCCGTGCTGGTTGGTGTCGCCGAATGCCGAGCGTTTCCAGCCGCCGAAGCTGTGATAAGCAACCGGGACCGGGATCGGCACGTTGATGCCGACCATGCCGACATTGACGCGACTGGCAAACTCGCGCGCGGCGTGACCGTTGCGGGTGAAGATCGCGACGCCATTGCCATATTGATGTTCACTCGGCAGCCGCAACGCTTCTTCAAAATTCCTGGCACGGACAATTTGGAGCACGGGGCCAAAAATCTCTTCCTTGTAGCTTTTCATATCGGTCGTAACATGATCGAACAGGGATGGTCCGATAAAGCAGCCCTCTTCATGACCTTTCAAGGAGAAGCCGCGACCATCGACAACCAGTTCCGCGCCTTCATCGACGCCGGTTTGAATCCAGTTCTCGACCCGCTGTTTATGAGCGGGATTAACCACTGGTCCGTAATGCGCATCTTCGTCGGTCGAAATGCCGACACGCAAGGCTTTCATCGCAAGGGTCATCTTCTCGCGCAGACGGTCCGCCGTATCTTCGCCAACCGGAACCACCACGGGAAGCGCCATACAGCGTTCACCAGCGGAACCGAAAGCAGCGCCCGACAGATCATTCACGACCTGGTCCATGTCGGCGTCGGGCATCACGATACCGTGGTTTTTCGCACCGCCCATGGCCTGCACTCGCTTGCCAGCGGCTACGCCGCGATTATAGACATAATGCGCGATATCGGAAGAGCCGACAAAGCTCACCCCGCCAATGGCCGGATGATCGAGAATTGCATCGACCATTTCCTTGTCGCCGTGAACACATTGCAAAATACCTTGGGGCAATCCCGCTTCCAGCATCAGTTCTGTGAGCCGAACGGGCACGGATGGGTCACGCTCCGATGGCTTGAGAATGAACGCATTGCCGCTCGCAATGGCCGGACCGAACATCCACATCGGGATCATCGCAGGAAAGTTAAACGGCGTAATGCCAGCGCCGATGCCAATCGGCTGCCGGATCGAGTATACATCGATGCCGGGACCTGCACCCTGTGTATATTCACCTTTCAGTACGTGCGGGATGCCGCAGCAAAATTCGATCACTTCCAGCCCGCGCTGAATGTCGCCCTTGGAATCCGCAATCACCTTGCCATGTTCGCGGCTCAACAATTCGGCAAGCTCGTCCATATGCGCTTCGACCAGATCCTTGAACTTGAACATTACCCGGGCCCTGCGCTGCGGATTGGTTGCCGCCCAAGCCGGCTGCGCCGCCAGTGCGGCATCAACAGCCTTGTCCAGAACCGCTGCATCACCGAGATCGACTTTGCCCTGTATACCACCATTATTGGGGTCAAAAATGTCGCTCTGGCGACTGGCCGTGCCTGGCTTGCCAACGATTACATGTTGAATATGGCGCATATTGTGATCCTCTCTTGCTTCTATCATTCTCATTTGGCAGATATTATTTTGCAGGATAATAGGAAGTTTTGCACAACGAACATGCATTATTGCAGGAGATCGGCATGAATTGGGATGATTTACGCTATTTCTTAGCTGTCGCTCGCCAAAAGACGCTGAGCGCAGCAGGAAAGAAGCTTGGTGTTGACAGTACCACCGTCGGTCGGCGGATCATGCGTTTGGAAACCAGCCTGGGCTCCAGCCTTTTTGAAATTGCTGCCAATGGTCACCTCCTCACTGCGAGAGGCGAAGAATTGATGCGCCATGCCGAGGATGCTGAACGTGCGATAATGAGTGCCAATGTCATTCTCACGGGCGAGCAAAGCCGCTTTTCAGGCACCGTTAGATTAAGCCTGTCCGAAGGTTTTGCCCGTTGGGTGCTTAGCCCGAATCTTCGAGACTTTTCAGAGTTACACCCGGAAATTTCTCTTGAAATTGTGACGACCAACGGCTTTTTGAGTCCATCAAAGCGGGAAGCCGACATCGCGATCATGCTGGCCCGACCGAGCCGCGGTCCTCTGATTGCCCAAAAGCTGAGTGACTATGGTCTCGGTCTCTACGCTGCCAGGAGCTTTGTCGGCGCGGCGGGCAAACCGGAAAAACCGGAGGATCTCCACAAATTTCCACTCATCGGATATATCCCCGATTTCATTTATGCCGATGAGCTACGTTATCTCTCAGAAATTGATCCCGCTCTGGTACCACAAACATGTAGCACCAGTATCAATATGCAGCGCTCCATGTGTGTTGAAGGGTTGGGCTTCGCGATTCTACCTCACTTTATGGCTCGGCATGACCCTTCAATCCTCCATATTCTGCCGGACGAGATAGCAATTCGGCGCAGCTTCTGGATTGTCGTTCATCGTGACTTGCGCAGTGTAGGGCGGATTAAAGCGGTCATCGACTGGCTGAAGCAAATTCCGGTTATGCCGGTCAAATAACAAGCGAGCCCCGCCAAAGCCACCAGTGCACCCGACGCTTGGAACACATAACCAAGAGCAGCGGGTGACCTCAGCCACTGCCGCTGACACGCCTCATTACGGAGCCACGCATCTGTTTGACGACAAATAAATCTACGGCCGTTGCTCAATACCGTTTTCTGTTCCGCAACTATCCAGGTCTAATTTTTTAGCAAAGCCATCAGCGGACAGAAATCCATTGGCCTAGAAGGAGCGAGCCAATGGCGGACAGGGTGGGATTCGAACCCACGGAGAGCTTGCACCCTCGGCGGTTTTCAAGACCGCTGCATTCGACCACTCTGCCACCTGTCCGCATGGCCCACAGGGCCGGGTCGCACGCGTCCTAGCGTCCCCGATTTGAAAGCGCAAAACATTTTGTCGATGGTTGGGCCGCGAACGCAATAATTTGCCGGATGGGGGCTTTTGGGGCGAGCGGTTGCTTCTGCGGGTTATTTAGGGATTCCCCTCAGACTCGCTTTGTGCGACAACACCGGGACGAAAGGGAAGTATTCATGCGTATCATGACCGCTATCGCCTGCAGCGCTATTGCACTTTTCAGCATCAGCGCCGCAACACCGATACAAGAAGCCAGGGCACAGGGCAGCACCAGTTTTGAATCCTATATGCAGCAGGTGCGCCAGAAAGCCCTGCAAGAGGGTGTCCGTGCACAGACGCTGGATCAGGTTCTGCCGACCCTGACCTATAATCCGCGTGTCATTGAGCTGGATCAGTCACAGCCGGGCGGAAGCCCCAATAGCGCCATCCCGCCTTTCGCACCCTATCAGCGACGACATATCACGCCCGAAAGGATCGAGAACGGAAAAGCCGCCTACCGCCGCCTGATTGCAAAGCTGATTGATGTTGAACGCGAAACCGGCGTACCCGGGCCAATCATCATGGCGATTTACGGCAAGGAAACCAATTACGGCTCCTATACCGGTAATTTTGACATTCCCCGTTCGCTGGCAACGCTGGCATATGAAGGCAGGCGGCGCTCGCTTTTCGAGCCGGAATTGCTTGCCGTGCTTAAGCTGATCGACAAGGGTGTTCCCCAGTCCGCGCTCAAGGGCAGCTGGGCAGGGGCCATGGGCAAGCCGCAGTTTCTGCCGTCGGTCTATTTGCGGCTGGCCAAGGACGGCAGTGGCGATGGCTATGCCGATATCTGGAACAGCGAATATGACGCTGTTGCGTCGATCGCCAATTATTTTGTCAATTCAGGATGGCGCAGGGGCGAGCCCTGGGGCATTGCCGTCAACGTCCCGTCCGCGCTCGATCGATCGGCGGTGGAAAGCAAGATCATACCAACCCGCTGTCCGCGTGTGTTCGGGCGTCATAGTCAATGGAAGAGCATGAAAGACTGGCGCACACTTGGTGTTGTACCGGCTGCCGGAAAAAATCTCGACTCAAACACCATGGCGACCTTGCTCGAACCAGATGGACCGGGCAACACAGCCTATTTGCTAACCGGCAATTACCGCGTCATACTGGATTATAATTGTTCGAATTTTTACGGGCTAGCAGTGGGGTTATTAGCGGATGAAATACGCAGTTAAGCTTGGAATATTGTCGTCCGCGACGCTGGCACTGGCCGGGTGCAGCGGTTCGCGCGATTTTGGTCAGTTCCCCGACGGTTTGCCGCCACCAAGCGGAGCGGGGCAACCAGCAGGATCGGCGGCCGTCTCCGACTATCCACAGAAAATCGGTGATCCCTATAAAGTGGGCGACAATATATATACGCCGATGGATCTGCAGAGCTACGATGAAGTGGGCTATGCCAGCTGGTATGGTGACGAGCTGTCCGGCAACCCGACCGCCAATGGCGAGGCCTTTAATCCACAGGGCATTTCGGCTGCGCACAAGACTTTGCCCCTGCCAACTTATGTTGAGGTGACGGCTCTGGATACCGGGCGCACGATATTGGTCCGGATCAACGATCGCGGCCCCTTTTCCAATGATCGCTTGATCGACCTGTCCCATGGCGCAGCAAAACAGCTGGGCATTGATCAGGGCGGGGTCGCCGGAGTACGGGTCCGCAAGGTCAATCCCAATGAACAGGAGCGCGCTGTGCTCCGAGCGGGTGGTGCCGCAACCGAACGGATTGCTACGCCGGATTCGCTGCTTGCCATCTTGCGGCGAAATCTCGCCAAGCTTCCCCGGCCAACCGCGCCAGTTCGGCAAGCCGCTGCGCCAATATCTTCGCCCGCGGCATCGGGCACAGCCAGCCTGCCTGCGGCAAAACCGAAACCAACCGGTGCCCGCGACGGCCGTTTCATCATTGAGGGAGGCAAGCCGGCAGTTGCCGCTCCGAACAGCATTGGCGACAACAAGCTAGACGCCTTGTTAGGATCCTATGTCGTCCAGGTGGCAGCATTCAGCGACAAATCAAGGGCAGAGATACTGGCGGGCAAAATCGGAGCGAAGGTCATGACGGACGGGACCGGGTCCATCTGGCGGGTTCGCTATGGTCCCTATTCCAGCGAAAAAGATGCACAAGCAGGGCTGGCACAGGCTCAGCAGCGCGGCTATAGCGGAGCACGAATCTTGCGCGCGGACAATTAGATTTACACTGCTGAATATTGATCGGAAACCTTGGTCTAAATGAACAAATATCTCCTAGCTTCACTGCCTCTCGTTGCCTTTTCGTCGATCGTCGTTGCGGCTCCCCGCTTCGATACCGATGCACCCATTGCCTATATGACAGACTTGTCCTCGGGCGCGGTGCTGTTCCAGAAAAATGCGGACAAGCAAATCCCGCCCGCCTCAATGGCGAAAATGATGACGGTCTATGTCGCATTTGACCTGATCGAGAAGGGCAAGCTCAGTCTCGACGACAAATTTCGGGTCAACGAGGCAACTTGGAAGAAATGGAACAATCAGGGCTCGACCATGTTCCTCGGCGTGGGTGATCAGGTCAGCGTGAGCGATTTGCTGCACGGTATCGTTACCTTGTCGGGCAACGACGCCTGTGTCGTGCTGGCCGAGGGCATTGCCGGAACCGAAGAAGCGTTCGTTGGCCTGATGAACAAGCGCGCCAAGGAATTGGGCATGTCGAAGAGTCGCTTTGGCAACAGCAATGGCTGGCCCGACGAAGGCCGGACCATGGTCACGGCCCGCGATCTCGCCAAACTGGGTTCGGCGACGGTGAGCAATTTTCCAGAATTATATGATGATTTCTATGGCCAGGACGAATTTGCCTGGAATGGTATCAAACAGACGAACCGGAATCCGTTGATTGGCAAGGTAGCCGGTTCCGACGGGTTGAAAACCGGCCATACCGAAGAAGCCGGCTATGGCTTCACCGGCTCGGCCGAACAAAAGGGCCGGCGACTGGTATCGGTGCTGGCCGGGCTGGATAGCTATAGCGGACGCGTGGAAGAATCGGTCAAGTTCATGAACTGGGGTTTCAACGCATGGGAACCCAAGAAGCTTTTCGACAAAGGGACCAAAGTGCAAAATGCGGAAGTCCAGCTGGGCGACAGCTCCACCGTATCATTAGTCGCGCCCAGAGACCTCTATGCCACCCTGCCGAAAGCATCCGACGGCAAGATTTCGATGAAAGTCACCTATGACGGCCCGATCAAGGCACCGATTATCAAGGGACAACCCATCGCAACCCTGATCGTCACAACCGAAGATGCCGGTCGTCAGGCCGTGCCGCTGGTTGCGGGAGAAGATATTGGCGAAGCGGGGTTTTTCGACCGGCTTTGGGCGGGGCTGAAATCCTTGCTCGGAATGGCGTGAGTCAGGGACGCTTCATCACTCTGGAAGGCGGGGAGGGGACCGGAAAGTCCACTCAGGCCAAAGCCCTTGCTCTGACCCTCGAGACAAAAGGCTATACGGTCCGTCTGACACGGGAACCCGGTGGAACACCGGGAGCCGAAGTCATCCGCGAACTACTGCTCAGCGGCGCCGAAGAAAAATGGAATATGCGCACCGAAGCTTTGTTGTTTGCGGCCGCGCGCGCGGAACATTGCGCCAAGTTAATCCGACCCGCTCTCCAACGCGGGGATTGGGTGATCTGCGATCGCTTCATCGACAGCAGTCGGGCCTATCAGAGCGTCGACGGCCTGCTTTCTGACGATGAAATCATGGCATTGCACCGTGTCGGAAGCGTCAATCTTATGCCGGACCGGACCTTTGTGCTGGATCTGCCCGAAACCGTTGCGGCGCAGAGAGCCGCCGCCAGAGATCGCGGAAATAGTGACCGAATTGGTGGAAGAAATAGTACTTATCATCAAGCGGTTATGGCAAATTTTCGACAATTTGCATTAGCAGAACCACAACGTATCCGGTTGGTCGACGCTGCGAAAAGCGCTGAAGCAATCACCGAATTTCTTGTCCAAAATCTGAGTGACATGATGTCATGACGCCATTTCTCGGCCATGAAAAACCACAGCAGATATTCTGCCAGTCCTTCGCCAAAGACAAGCTCCACCATGCCTGGATATTGGCGGGTGACAAGGGGTTAGGGAAAGCGGGATTCGCGCAGCAAGCCGCTCATTTTCTGCTCAATTCGCGCAATCGACCGGAAACTTTCTGCGAAAATCAGGATGACGAGGCCGGACATCTTCTCGCAGCCGGATCCCACCCAGATTTCCGCTTGCTCCGCCGCGGTCCAAAAGGTGACAAGGAACAGAAAAAAGCGCGCGACAATGGCCTGGATATGCTCGACGAACATGAACTGGCGCGTAATATCAAGGTTGATCAGATTCGTGACCTGCAACCCTTGTTCCAGAACCAGGCTTCGATCTCCGAATACCGCGTCGTCATTATCGATGCGGCCGATGATCTGGAGCGGGCAGGGGCCAACGCAATATTGAAAAACCTTGAGGAGCCGCCGAAAAATACGATTTTCTTTCTCGTCAGCCATATGCCCGAACGGCTTTTGCCAACCATCCGTTCGCGCTGCCAGATGCTTCGGTTCGATCCCTTGCCCGATGATGATATGCGCGCCTTGCTGAAGGCTGCGGAACCAAAGCTGAGCGAAGCTGATGTGGACGCTCTTGTCATCGCCGGAGAGGGATCGCCGGGCCGCGCCCTGCAATATATCGGAGCCGGCCTCGCCGAACTTGAAGATATTGCACGCAAAATTATCAAGTCGGGCGATCGGGACAATAGCTTGAAAGCCGAGCTGGCCCGAAAGCTGTCGCTAAAGGCGGCAACCCCGCGCTATCGCGCCTTTCTGGAACGAGCGCCCAGTCTGATCGCGGAACGAATCAAGGCAGCTGATGAGCCCAAATCTTTGCAAATGATCGAAAAATGGCGGGAAGCGAGTGATCTGGCCGCCATGGCGCTGCCGAAAACACTCGATAATCAGGCGGTCATTTTCCGGCTCGGCAGCCTGATGGGGGACCTCGCCCCGTCCGCACGAACAAAATAGAGATTTTGGCTGTTTACAAGCGCCGCCAATCCATCAAGAGAGATGGCCATGTCCAAACCCTTTTATATTACCACAGCGATCAGCTATCCAAATGGTCGTCCTCATATCGGTCACGCCTATGAGGCGATCGCTGCCGATGCCATTGCGCGCTTTCACCGGCTAAGCGGCCGCGATGTCCGGTTGATTACCGGCACCGACGAACATGGCCTCAAAATGGTCCAGACGGCGCGCGATGCCGGCGTCGAAACCATTAAACTTGCTGATGAAATGTCGTCTTATTTCAGAGATATGTGCGACATATTGAATATTAAACATGATGGTTTCAGGCGGACCAGCGAACCAGCGCACCATGACGCCAGCAAGGCCTTGTGGAAAGCCATGGACGCCAATGGCGATCTCTATCTCGACCGCTACGAAGGCTGGTATTCGGTGCGCGACGAGGCCTTTTACGGTGAAGACGAGCTGGAAGCCGGGGAGGGGGGTGTCAAACTCTCGCCCCAGGGCACGCCGGTGGAATGGACCGCAGAGGAGACCTGGTTTTTCAAATTGTCGGAATATCAGGACAAGTTGCTCAAGCTCTATGAAGAGCATCCCGAATTCATCCAGCCCGAAAGCCGCCGCAATGAAGTCATGCGCTTTGTCGAAGGCGGCCTGAAGGATCTCAGCGTATCGCGGACCAGTTTTGACTGGGGCGTTCCCGTACCCGGGTCGCCGGGCCATGTCATGTATGTCTGGGTTGACGCCTTGACGACCTATATGACCGGCGTCGGCTATCCCGATACCGAGGGCATGTTCGCCAGATACTGGCCGGCAGACCTGCATCTGATCGGCAAGGATATTGTGCGTTTCCACGCGGTCTACTGGCCAGCCTTCCTGATGAGCGCCGGTCTGCCGCTGCCGAAACAGGTATTCGGTCACGGTTTTCTGCTCAACCGCGGCGAGAAAATGTCGAAATCGGTCGGCAATGTCGTCGATCCTATGGCACTGGCAGACATATTCGGTGTCGACCAGCTGCGCTATTTTCTGCTTGCCGACGTGGTATTCGGCAAGGACGGCACCTATTCGGCCGAGGCGATTGTCACCAAGACCAATGCCGATCTCGCCAATAATTTCGGCAATCTGGCCCAGCGCAGCCTGTCGATGATCGCCAAGAATTGTGACGGCAAGGTGCCAACTCCCGGTGAAGCAACCGAGGCCGAGCGGCAATTGCTAGCGCAGCTCCACGAGTGTTTTGCTGAAGTCAAGGCGGCGATGACGGGCGGATTGTTCAAGATCGACAACGCACTCGACACAATCCGGGAGCGGTTGAGCGCGACCAACAGCTATTTTGCCGATCAGGCGCCATGGGCACTCCGCAAGACCGATCCGGCGCGAGCCGATACGGTTCTCTATTATACGGCCGAAGCGATCCGGCAGCTGGCGATCATGCTGCGCTGGGTGATCCCGGAAAGCTGTGACAAGATGCTCGACCTGCTTGCCCAGCCAGCGGATGCGCGCGATTTTGCGCATCTCGGCACCGCCATTGAAACCGGCCTGGAACTGCCGCAGCCCAAAGGCATTTTCCCGCGTCTGGAGATGCCGGAAGCGGAGGCCAGCGCCTGATATGCTGGTCGATAGCCATTGCCACCTCAACTATAAGGGCCTGATCGAAGAGCAGGGCGCTGCCCTGGAGCGCGCACGGCAGAGCGGGGTGACCGCAATGCTCAATATCTCGACCCGCGAGAGGGAATGGCGCGATATTGTCGCAACGGCCGTACGGGAAAAGGATGTCTGGGCGAGCATCGGTATCCATCCGCACGAAGCAGACGCCCATCCCGACATTGATCTCGCCAAGCTGGTGAAAGAGGCAAAACATCCCCGGGTTGTCGCGATTGGCGAAACCGGGCTCGACTATTATTATGATCACAGCGATCGCGAGCGGCAGAAGCAGAGCTTCCGGACGCACATCCATGCCGCGCGGGAAACCGGCCTGCCGATCATCGTCCACACCCGCGATGCCGAAGACGACACGGCGGCGATCATGGCCGAGGAAATGGAGCAGGGCGCCTATAGCGGTGTGATCCACTGTTTCACGGCGAGCGAAGATTTCGCCCAGAAGGCGCTGGCGCTGGGGCTATATATTTCGATTTCCGGCATCGTAACCTTTAAAAATGCCAGGGATTTGCAGGAGACCGCGGCCAAGCTGCCCGCCGACCGGCTGCTGGTCGAGACTGACGCACCCTTTCTGGCCCCTGTCCCGCACCGCGGCAAGACCGGCGAGCCCGCCTTTGTTGCGGATACGGCGCGCTTTCTCGCTGATCTCAGGGGCGAGGACCATGAGACCCTGTGCGAAACAACCAGCAGGAATTTCTACCGGCTGTTCACCAAGGCGCGGCCCTGAATGTGGCTTTAAAGCTCACCATATTGGGGTGCGGAACGTCGTCCGGCGTGCCCCGTATCGGCAATGACTGGGGGGATTGCGATCCCAGCGAACCCAAAAACCGCAGAACGCGGGTCTCGATCCTGGTGGAAAGTGCGACCACCCGGATTCTGGTCGATACATCCCCGGATTTGCGCAACCAGTTTCTCGACAATGATATCACATATATTGACGCGGTCATCTGGACTCACGACCATGCCGACCATTGCCATGGCATTGATGATCTGCGGCCGGTGTTCCAGCAGAAACGCGAACCGATTGCGGGATATGCACGACCTTTTGCGCTGAAAAGCCTGAAACAGCGGTTTGCCTATGCATTTGAGGGGCATAAATTCTATCCGTCAATTTGCCAGGCCATGGCCCTAGACCATGACGTCAAGATCGGTGATATCGCCGTTCGCACGGTCGATCAGCCGCATGGCGCCATCACGTCGGCAGGCCTGCGCTTCGAACATGATGGAAGGTCCGTGGCCTATGCTACTGATTTTGGAGAAGTAACACCGGAAATGCGGACATTATACCAGGGTTGCGATCTTTTTGTTGTCGATGCCTTGCGCGACAGGCCCCATCCGACCCACGCGCATCTGGACATGACTCTGGCCCTGATTGACGAAGTCAGGCCAACGCTGAGTCTGTTGACACATATGGACAATTCCATGGACTATAACCATCTTGACGCCATATTGCCGGACCATATCCGCCCGGCCCATGATGGCTATACGAAAGAAATCTGACCGTTGAGCGAAGACCAGAATATCAACCTCATTTTTGCGATCGGCGCGCTAGTGCTGGTGGGCAGCGCGTTGTTTTCGCGCCGCATAGGGCTGGGGGAAATAGTCCGGACAGCGCTCGCCTGGGTCGCGATATTCGCGATATTCATCGTCGGTTTTTCCTACAAGAATGAATTGCTGGCAGTCTGGAACCGCGTGTCCGGGGAAATAACCGGTTCCAGCCAGCAACTGGTGGTCGGCGACACGCTGCGCATCCGCCAGTCACCGGACGGCCATTTCTGGGTGAATGCAAAGGTTAACAATCTGCCGGTCCGGTTTCTGATCGACAGCGGCGCGACGACAACAGCGATGAATCTGACCACCGCACGAAATGCCGGCATAGAGATTAGCGACGGCGGGTTTCCAACGATATTGACGACGGCCAATGGATCGGTCGAGGCGCAGCGAGGCCGTATCCAGGATCTCCAGCTGGGATCGATGTCCGCGCGCGGCTTGCCGGTTGTTGTCGCAGAGGCCTTTGGCGATTCCAATGTCATCGGCATGAACCTGCTATCACAACTGAAGAGCTGGCGGGTCGAGGGCATGGAAATGATTTTGGAGCCGCCGCCCATGCCCCCTGTGGAATGATCGTTAATTTAACATAATATATATTATCAACCTTATATATCAGCCGGAACGGAAGCCATATTGATCGACCCCCTGCTAGCAATCATGCGCCGCTTGCGCGATCCTGCCGATGGCTGTGACTGGGACAAGGTACAGACATTCAAGACGATTGCGCCTTATACGATCGAGGAAGCCTATGAAGTGGCCGATGCGATCAACCGTGACGATATGGACGCGTTGCAGGATGAACTGGGCGACCTCCTCCTTCAGGTAGTCTTCCACAGCCAGATAGCCTCCGACCAAGGCCAATTTGCATTTCAGGACGTGGTGCAAGCCATTTGTGACAAGATGACCCGTCGCCACCCGCATATTTTCGGAGACGCAGCGGATAGCCCGGGCTGGGAGCAGTTGAAGGCGGACGAGCGGGAACAGACCGGTCAGGAAAGTGCACTGGATGGCGTGGCATTGTCCCTGCCCGCCTTGCTGCGGGCGCAAAAAATCCAGAAAAGGGCGTCACGCGTGGGTTTTGACTGGCCCGACATAGCGCCGGTCCGGGACAAGCTGCTCGAGGAACTCGACGAAGTGGCAGCAGCGACCAGCGAGGCGGAAATTCACGAAGAAATCGGCGACCTGCTGTTCGCCGCAGTCAATCTCGCTCGCCACCACAAGGTTGACGCCGAACGGGCACTGGCGGATGCAACCGAGAAATTTAGCAAGCGATTCAGGGTGGTAGAGTCGAATATTAGCAAGAATATGGAGGATATGTCGATCGACGAACTGGAGCGCGAGTGGCAAAAAGCCAAGGCCCGCCTCGCAAAGGACTGACACCTTATTGCAAGGCGCGGTAGCGGCCCCAGTTTCTCGGCGACATTTCAACGACCAATATCAAATGATCATCCTGCTGATCGCTGCTCAAAACCCGGCCATTTTCGTGCAGCCAGGCTGTGCGCTTCCCGTCAGACGCGGACAGCGTCAGCGTTTCGGCCTTGAAACCCTCGGACAGGGTCTGGGCAATCTTGTCGACCAGCGCCTCGACACCGGCTCCGGTTGCTGCTGAAATCGGACAGACATTGTCCGGCAAAGGTGCTGACAGGCGATCATGCAGCGGGTCGTCAGGGCCAATTGCATCAATCTTGTTCCAGGCTTCGATCACCGGAGGCCCCTCGCCTGTTTCTTCGGACACGCCAAGATCTGCCAAAATATCCCGAACGTCCCGCGCCTGCGCATCGCTCGCCTCGTGCGAGATGTCGCGGACATGGACAATAATGTCGGCACCGCTGACCTCTTCAAGCGTAGCGCGGAAAGCCGCCACCAGCTGAGTGGGCAGATCAGACACAAACCCCACGGTATCGGACAATATCGCCTTGTCATAACCGGGCAATGCAAATTCCCGCATCGTCGGATCGAGAGTGGCGAAGAGCAGGTCCTCGGCAAAAACGCCCGCCCCGGTCAGCCGGTTGAACAGGGTCGACTTTCCCGCATTGGTATAGCCGACCAGAGCAATCACCGGCCAGGGCGCGCGTTGCCGCCGCTCGCGGTGAAGCGACCGCGTCTTGCGCAGATGCTCAAGATCCTTGCGCAGCTTGGCCATGCGATCCCGTATCATCCGGCGATCGGATTCGATCTGCGTTTCACCAGGTCCACCGAGGAAGCCGAATCCACCGCGCTGCCGTTCGAGGTGCGTCCAGCTGCGGACCAGGCGACCCGCCTGATAATCGAGATGCGCCAGTTCAACCTGCAAGCGGCCTTCTGCCGTGGCCGCGCGGGCACCGAATATTTCGAGGATCAATCCGGTCCGGTCAATGACCTTCACATTGAGCTTTTCTTCCAGGTTTCGCTGCTGGATAGCGCTCAGGCTGCCATCAACAATCAATATTGTCGCGGACTGTTCTTCCATCATCTTGCCAATCTGGTCCACCTGGCCCGAGCCGAACAAGGTGGCCGGCTTGGGATTGCGGACCGAGAAATAATGGGCAGATGTTGCGACCAGGCCGATCGCCAAGGCGAGGCCAACCGCTTCGTCAAGCCGGTGTTCGAGCGCGGACTGGCTGAGCGAATTCAAGTCCGGATGTACGACAAGGGCCCGATCACTCCCGCTGTCGAGACTGTCCTTCTCAAATGGTATCAATGCGCACCATCATCAGCGCTGTTATAGTCCGCGAGATTGAGCGGACCACCCGGCTGCACCGTGGAAATAGCGTGTTTATACACTAGCTGTGACAGTCCTTCCCGCTCCAGCAAGATGCAAAATAAATCATAAGCCGCGACTTCGCCCTGCAACATCACACCGTTAACCAGAAACATCGTCACCGGATCGTTGCTGTCACGTACCGCCGAAAGAAACACCTCTTGCAGCACCCCTGCCCTGAACTTGGCATTTGCCATCAGGTCAGAAAATATCTGCGTGTCGATCGCCTCGGAAGGCATGATCGTCGAAATAGCATGTTTGTAGACCAGCTGGGATTGGCCATCCCGCCGGAGCAACACGGAAAAATTGTCAAACCAGGTGACAATGCCCTGAAGCTTCACGCCCTTGACCAGGAACATCGTCACCGGGGTTTTTGATTTTCGGAGGGAGTTGAGGAACAAATCCTGTAAATTATTTGATTTATCGGTCATATTTGACTCCAGTTATTGGCCATCTTTCCGACGGCATTTTATCGTTTCTTTCCCGGCCTCTTATATTTTTCGGGCTTTAATCACACATATATGGGATTCGTGCGTTAACGACAACCGCTTAACCACATCGCTCATTCAACCTCCGGTTTCTTTCGTGAGGCGAGGCCCAATATCTTCAATTTTCGGTGGAGCGCTGATCGCTCCATCCCGATGAAATTAGCGGTTTTGGAAATATTGCCGGAAAAGCGCCTGATCTGAACCTTGAGATATTCCCGCTCAAAACTCTCGCGCGCTTCTCTGAGCGGTGATCCCATCAACGACGCGACGCCCTGGTCAAGATCATCATCATTGCCGAGCACCTCGGGCGGCAGCATTTCAATTTCGATTTTGGAAAATTGATCCTTCGGCGCCAGTATAATCGTCCGTTCGATCACGTTCCGCAACTGCCGGACATTACCAGGCCAGTCGCAGGCTTGCAGAGCGCCCATGGCTTCATCCGAAATCTCAGGCGGTTGCAGTCTTTGTTCGGCGGCGAACCGGGCGGCATAATGATCCACCAGCACCGGAATATCCTCTCGCCTCTGGTTCAATGGAGGCAATTCCACGGGCACGACATTCAGGCGATAAAATAAATCCTCCCGAAACCGCTTTTCCCGAATCTCGGTCTCCAGATCACGCGACGTGGCTGATACCACGCGAACATCGACATTCACCTTTTGCGACCCGCCAAGCCGATTGAAACTTTGCTCGGTTAAGACCCGCAATATCTTGCCCTGTGTGTCGAGCGGCATGTCGGCGACTTCATCGATGAACAGTGTTCCGCCATGGGCCTCTTCCATCAACCCGGTTTTCTCGATTTTTCCATTGCGCTCGGTGCCGAACAGTTCCTCTTCGACACTCTCGGGGGAAAGCCTCGCTGCGCTGATCGTTACAAAAGCCGCGTTGGAGCGCGAACTCCAATTGTGCAGCAATCGCGCGGCGACCTCTTTACCCACCCCTGCCGGACCGGATATCAGCAGGCGGCTACCGGTGCCGGCAACGCGTTTCAAGGTCGCCCTGACGCTGTTCACTGCGGCCGAGTTGCCGGTAAGCTCATCGGCAAAGCCGACCCGCGCCTTGAGAATCTCGTTTTCCCGCCGAAGCCGTTCTGTTTCGGTCGCCCGCGCCACAAGATGCAGGAGATGCTCGGCTTCAAAGGGCTTTTCGATAAAGTCGACCGCTCCTTGCGAAATTGCCGCAACCGCTGTGTCAATATTGCCATGGCCGGAGATGACGATGATCGGCAATTTTGCGTCAAGCTGCTTCAGCTCCGTCAGCAATTCCAGACCATCCAGTCGCGAGCCCCTCAGCCACACATCCAGCAGAACCAGCGAAGGCCGCCGCTCGTTCACGGCTGCAAGGGCCGCATCACTATTTGCGGCGACACGCGTACTATAGCCCTCATCTTCCAGAACGCCGGATATCAGATCACGAATATCCGGTTCGTCGTCGACCACTAAAATATCTAACGCCATGTTGAACCTCTGTTACTCATTACTGGATTTCCGGGATATGCTCGCCATTTTGGCCGGAATCGGACGGTGCCCGGACCGAAATTTCGGATGCCTCGTGAGACAATCTTGCCAATTTGGAAGCGCTAAGCCGGATAATCACCTTCGTTCCGCCATTTTCCGCATCGCAGAACTTGATTTCGCCAAAATGTTCCTCGACGATCTTCTTGACGATTGCCAGTCCCAAGCCGGTGCCGCTGGCGCGCGTTGTCATATAGGGCTCGACAATCCGGTCCCGCTCGATCGGCAAGCCGATACCATTATCAGTCAATTCGATAGTGACAATCCGATTGTCCGTTCGAACCGCCAGCTCTATTTTACCGTCAGAAACTTGAAAATCCTGACTGCTTTCGGCCTTTTGCTGGATTGCTTCCGCAGCATTTTTGATAATATTGGTTAGTGCCTGACCCAATTGCCGACGGTCACAAACCAGCGAAATCGGCTGCTCATCCGGAACAAAGGCGAATGCGATAGACGGATAGGTCACATCCTGCATGAACAGCGCTTGCTTGAGGATATCGTCGAGATTTTCCTCGCGAAATACCGGCTTGGGCATGCGCGCGAAGGACGAAAATTCGTCAACAATATTCCGGAGGTCTCCCACCTGTCGGACAATCGTATTGGTGAGATTGTCAAACACGCCCGCATCATCCTTGATATGCTTACCAAAACGGCGTTTCAGACGTTCCGCTGCTAACTGTATGGGCGTTAGCGGGTTTTTGATTTCATGGGCAATCCGCCGCGCGACGTCGGACCACGCTGCACGGCGCTGATCAAGCAGTTGCTGGGTAATATCTTCAAAGGTGATAACATGCCCGGTGGGCCCACCGACAATTTTCACCGCCAACGTCCGCATATCGGAATCGGATGCAAATTCGATTATGCTGTTTTCCACCCCGTCATCAATGAGTTCGGCAAACTGCGGGGCTGCTATTGCAATATTGACGTCGAGCAACGCATCGGCCGGCTTTGACAGCAGCGACTGGGTTTGCGAGTTAACCAGCTTGATCTCACCTTTTTCGTCCAGACTGATAATGCCCGCCGTGACCGATTCCAGCACAGCTTCAATAAAGGCTCGTCGGCTGCCCAATTGCTCATTCGCTGTCATCAGGGCGGTGGTTTGCGTTTCCAGCCGTTCGGTCATGCGGTTAAATGCCCGGCCCAATGTACCAATCTCGTCATTTTCAAAAGTTGTCGGCACCCGCGTTGCCAGATCACCCTCAGTGACCCTTTTCGCTGCATGCACCAGTTCGCTAACCGGCTTTACCAAGCGGTCAGCAACGACCAGCGCGATCCATAAAACCAGCCCGACGATCAGCAGCGAGATAACAAATAGTGCAATATTAAACTGCAATTGCAGGCTTCGGGATCGGGAGAACAGCTGCTCATAATCGGCCAGCACAGACTGGGCTCGCTCCCACTGGCTGAGCGCCAGCATATCAGAATCGCGTGCTGCATAAAGGAAGATGCGCGATTCCAGATCAAGCGGAGTCACCGCTTCAATCTTGTTCGGCCGAGCGGTCACGACATAGCTTTTGCCCTCCTCCAGCTGCTTCAGTACCGCACTGGTTATCTTGGGCTGTTGATCTGCGTCATCGGGGTCAACGGCGGCGGCGGTCCGGGCGACACCGTCCGGACCATATTCGATAATCGCCGATTCATTCAGCTTTCGCGACAACACCTGAAAGACATAGCCTTCTGCAAATTCCGGGCTTTCGAGATCGGCTTGCTGCAGATAATTACGCAAATCATTGGCCATGGTGATCGTTTCATCACCAACCTCGCGCTGGTTCTGTTCATAATAGCCGCGGGCCAGATCATTCGCATTTTCCAGCATGCCGCGCGCGCGATCCGAGAACCAGAATTCCACGCCATATTGAAACAGCAAGGAGGCAAAAATAACCACCAGCAGCATCGGGATACTGGCAACCAGGGAGAACAGGGCCACGAGCCGGACGTGCAACCGCCCCTTGCTACCGATTGAAGATTTCGCTGCCCTGCCCTTTGCGATCCGTCGACCAAAAAGAACCAGCAACGTCATCGCCGGAATCAGATTTGCCACCAGCAAGGCTGCGGTCAACGGCGGAGAAATGAAATCAGTTTGATCAGATTGTCTGCTCAACAGGAAATAGGTGCCAAGCATGATCGCGACGAACAGGGCCAGGACGATCCATTCCACCCGTTTCATGACGGCTTCTTTCTCAGCCATCAGAGCAAGACGACGCAGCCAGTTTGGAACACGCTGCTCCTGAGGATGGGGGAAAACCGTCATTGTGCTTTCAATACAACAGAATCGTTGCGAGAATAGCACAAATATTGCAAAAATATCACGGTTCAGCGAGCCAAACTGTCATTTCATCGCAAGGGTTATTTTGATTCTGCGGGATCAATTTGATATTCGTTGAGCTTCTTGCGCAAAGTATTGCGATTAATACCGAGAATTTTCGCGGCTTTTATCTGATTGCCATGGGCGTGGTGCATCATCTCGATGAGCAGGGGTTTTTCAAATTTCTCCAGCGCCTGGGCGTAGAGATTTTCTTTCTCGGCATTGGCCATAAGCCCCAGCACGATCGACTTGATATGGGCTTCAAACTCCATATTAGCCGATTCAGCCCGGTCCTCTCCGCGCTCCGCCGCCAGTATCTGACGAATAGCCTCCTCGGAAAGCGTGTCCTCCCTGCCAGTCACGACCAGACGATAGATGACATTTTTGAGCTCGCGCACATTGCCGCGCCAGTAATGATGGCAAAGCAGATTCATGCCTTCTGGCGAAATCTGCTTTTGGGGCAAGCCTTCAGTTACCGCAAGTTTGAGGAAATGCTGGGCCAGCGGCGGAATATCACTGGCGCGCTCTCTGAGCGGCGGCAGTTCAATCGGCACGACATTGATCCGGTAATAGAGATCCTCACGGAATTTTCCCTGTTCGATCAATTCCAGAAAATCGTGATTGGTGGCGGCGATGATCCGCACATCCAGCTTTACCAGACCCTTGCCACCAACCCGGTTGATCTCCCCCGATTGCAGCGCCCGTAACAAGCGGGTCTGCGCATGCATTGGCATATCGCCAATCTCGTCGAGAAACAGGGTGCCACCCTGAGCCTGCTCAAACTTGCCCGAGGCACTAGCAACGGCGCCGGTAAAGGCACCTTTTTCATGCCCGAATAATTCCGCCTCGATCAGTTCCGACGGGATTGCGGCCATGTTGACTGCGATGAAGGGGCCAGACTTTCGGTGTCCTAGCCCGTGGATGGCTTCGGCAACCAGTTCCTTGCCGGTCCCCGATTCACCCAGGACGAGGACCGAAAGGTCATTTTTCAGAAGCCTGGCAATCATCCGGTAGACTTCCTGCATCGCCGGACTGCGCCCGACTAGCGGAAGGCTTTCTTCATCCATGGAAGGTTCGATCGCCTGCATGTTTTTAGGCTTCAGAGCCTGACCGACCACCTCGACCAGTTCGTCGAGATCAAATGGCTTGGGCAGATATTCAAATGCACCGGTTTCCGATGCCCGCACCGCAGTGTTGAGCGTATTCTGTGCGGAAATGATGATGATCGGGATATTGGGATGAGTGGCTTTCACGCTATCCAGTGACGAAATCCCGTCGCCTTCCCCCAGCCCGACATCGGTCAACAGCAGGTCATAGCTGCTGCTCGCCATCAACGCGTCGCGCTCTGCGATAGACTTGCAGTTTTCGACTTCATAGCCTTCGGCCCGCAATGCGGTGATTATGACGTGGCTGACGGACAGATCATCCTCGACTAATATTATTTTTTCCTTGGCCATAAACTTGTCCTGCGTCAGTTTTTCGGTGCAACGGGAAGAAACAGGGTGAACCGGCTCATCTCGTTCTGTGTTTCACGATCGTAGCGGATGCGTCCGTTCATATCGCGCATGAGCTTCTTGACCAGCGCCAGCCCTAGACCCTGCCCTTCTTTCTTCGTCGAAACAAAAGGCGAGAAGATTTCCCGTTCAAGCTCCGCCGGAACGCCAGGGCCATTGTCACAGACCATGATCTGGATCGGCAACCGGATTGCCTCGGTTGCACCCTGCGCTGACAAGGCAGCACCGAAACTATAGCGCGTCACGATACGGATTTCCGGATATGGCAGATGTTTGGTCGCATCCACTGCATTGGCCAATAAATTGGTCAGGACCTGCATCATCGAGTCCGGATCGATCAAGGCATCCGGTAGGGATGGATCGAATTTATCATTGATTTTCACCGCCTGGCCAGTCGCTGCCTCAATCGATCGCCTTGCGCGATCAATCAGCGTGTGAATATTGATAGCGGTGGTCTGGGCCGGCTGGTTGGACGACAGAGTCTGCATACGGTTCAGCAGATTGACCACCCGCTCGACTTCCCCGGTAATCATCTGGGTCAGCGGTTTTTGCGTTTCGTCCAGCTGCCGGTCGAGCAATTGTGCCGCCCCGCGTATAGCCGCCAGCGGGTTTTTGATCTCATGGCTGAGGATATCGGGAGCCCGGATTGCAAGATCGGAGGTATCGCCATTATCATTTTCGAGAATGGGGCCATCCTGGGGCATCAGCGAAAAAGATATTAATCGCCACGCCGAATCCGACGCTAGCGGATGGATATCAAAATCGACGATACCCAGCTTGCGGTCGTCGCTCGAAATCAACACCCCGCGTGCGGTAAGACTGATATCCGGTTCGATCAATGCAGCATCCAGTCTGCCGTCCGAAAAGCCTACGACATCATTGATTTTGCGGCCGACCAAATGTTTGGCACTGGTCCCGAAAAGCGCTTCGCCAGCAGGATTGACGCGCGTTACGATATTTGCCGAATCCACGACCAGCAAAGCATGGTTGAGCCCAGCTAAAATTTGCTCTCCCGACGGATTGCCGCCCATCAAGCCGCTGCTTTATTCAACCAGGGCGTATAAAATTCCTCGAGCATTTTCAACACGATATACGGATCGCCCTCTTTGTTCGCGCGATTGCGGAATTCTGCCGATCCGGGCAATCCCTTCGTGTACCAACCGATATGTTTCCGTGCGACTTTGACGCCGACATCTTCACCATAGAGTTTCAGCATATCACGATAATGTTCGTCCAATATGGCATATTGGGTTGGAATATCGGGATCCGGCAGGCTTTCTCCGGTTTTAAACCAGTGCATGAACTGGCCGAGAAGCCAGGGTTTGCCATATGCACCACGGCCGATCATCACGCCATCTGCTCCGCTTTGCTCAAGCGCTGTCTTGCCATCTTCGATCGTGCAAATATCGCCATTGACGATAACCGGCACCGAAACCGCCTGCTTGACCTTCTCGACAAAGCTCCAGTCGGCGCTGCCCTTGTACATCTGGCACCGGGTCCGGCCATGCACGACGATCATTTTCGCGCCAAGGTCTTCCGCGATATGGGCAAGTTCGGGCGCGTTCAGACTGTTATGATCCCAGCCCATCCGCATTTTTACCGTGACCGGCACGTTGACCGCCTCCACCGTTGCCTTGATCAGTGAAGCCGCGAGCGGCAGATCGCGCATCAGGGCAGAACCGGCATCGCCGTTGACCACCTTTTTAACCGGACATCCCATGTTGATATCGATAATCTGCGCGCCGCGGTCCTCGTTTAGCTTGGCCGCTTCCGCCATCGCGCCGGGATCACAGCCGGCGAGCTGCATCGAAACCGGCTCCTCGATCGGATCCCATGCGCATTTTTGCAAGGATTGGCGTGTTTCACGGATCATCGCCTGGCTGGCGATCATTTCCGTGACGTTGAGCCCGGAACCAAATCGCCGCACCAGCTTGCGGAAAGGCAAATCGGTGACACCGGTCATCGGTGCCAGCAATACCGGGCTGTCAATTTCAATATCGCCGATAGAGATGGGTTCGAGTTTCATTCGCACTGCCTAAAATTTAAGCACCCCTTATCGCCAAATCTATTTCGAGGCAAGAATTGCTTCATCGATCTTCTCGGCGTAGATCGCGATTCATGGTCAAAGCCAGCAATCCTTCCCGACAATCTCACGCGCTGATCGTGGCCGCAGGTATTGGTGCGCGCGCCGGATTGCGCATTCCCAAGCAGTTCGAACCGGTAGGCGGCAAACCGATGGTCAGGCATAGCGTGGAACGTTTTCTTTCCCACCGCCAGATTGATCAAGTCTGGATCGTGGTCGCCGCAGGGCAGGAAGATCAGCTGGCCACCGCCCTCGCCCCTCTTTCTGACTATCATGTCGTGATCGGCGGGGCGACACGTCAGCAGTCGGTATACAATGGCCTGAACGCCATCCGGGAGGCCGGTGGCGCGAATAATATCCTTATTCACGACGCAGCCCGCCCGTTCGTGACGGATAGGATGATTGATCGGCTGCTTGACCGTCTGGTGACGGCTGGTGCCGCAATCCCGGTCCTGCCGGTGGTTGATACGATGGTGCAATTGCATGACCAGCATCTCGACCGGACCGTGAACCGGGATAGCCTGTGGCGGGTCCAAACGCCCCAGGCCTTCGACTTTCAAAAGCTGATTGCAGCGCATGACCGCATTTCCGGCGACCGGAATGCCAGCGATGATGCCCAGATTTTCAAAGCCGCCGGACATGATGTAACCGTCGTCGAGGGTGACGAGGCCCTCAAGAAATATACATTGCCAACCGATTTCGGCGGGAAGAAAAATCATAATATGCGCCAGACACGGACCGGAATGGGCTATGATGTCCATCGACTTGCCGCGGGCGAGGAATTATGGCTTGGCGGCATCAAAATCGATCATGACAAGGGACTTTCCGGTCACAGTGATGCCGACGTTGTGCTTCACGCCCTGACCGATGCCCTGCTCGGTACCATCGGAGCTGGCGATATTGGCGACCATTTTCCGCCATCGGACCCGCAATGGCGGGGCGCGGCCTCTGCCAGGTTTGTCGAATTTGCAGCCTCGCTCATCGCAGCGAAAGGTGGCGTGATCCATAATGTCGACATGACGATCATTTGCGAAGCCCCGAAGATCAAGCCCCACCGCGAAGCTATCCGTGCCAAGATTTCGGAAATATTATCGCTCGAACTGGATCAGGTCAGTATCAAGGCTACTACGACCGAGGGGCTAGGCTTTACCGGGCGCGGTGAAGGAATTGCGGCTCAAGCCATTGCTTTAATTTCAGTGGAGAAAAATTGATGAACAGGAAATTCATGGCCGGACTCTCGCTGGTCGGCCTCGCCCATGCAGCAACCGCCCAAGCGACGCAGATCGAACAATGCTTGAGTGTTGCGCAAGCAGAAGCGCTGGTGACCTATATACTTCCAACCGCCGTGCAGGCCAGTCGCACCAAATGCGCAGCAAGCCTGCCAGTGACCACGCCGTTGTTGAAAGAAAATTCCGCGCAGCTGGCCAAATATCGTGCAGCGTCGGAAAGTGCATGGCCCCAGGCCAAAAGCGCAGTTTCGGTACTGGCTGGCGATAAACTGCCAGCAGAAATTGATGATGCGCTCCTGCGGCCGATTGCCGACGCCATGTTCAGCCAGCTCATTGGTCAAGAAATCAAGCCCAAGGATTGCGGACTGATTGCCAAAATTTATAGCGACCTGGAACCCATGCCCTCCGCAAATCTGGCCAGTCTGGCGATAACAATTGTGCAGGCGGCAACGAAGGACGATAAAAAACAGAATATTCCCATTTGCAAAGCACCGGCATGATGGTCTAACGGCCCCGACCTATGAAAAATCTCCTCCCTCGAGAACTTGTCGATCTGGCCCAAAAAGTCATCGACACAAACAGAGCAGCCGGTCGCCGGATTACCGTTGCGGAGAGCTGCACCGGTGGTCTGGTCGCTGCGGCACTGACCGAAGTGCCCGGATCCAGCGATGTGTTCGATTGCGGCTTCAACACTTATTCCAACAGCGCCAAACAGAAAATGCTCGGCGTCAGCAACGATTTACTCGACACGTTCGGCGCTGTTTCGATCGCGGTGGCGTGGGAAATGGCGCAAGGTGCTCTTGAAAACTCGGATTGTGACGTGGCGGTAGCAATCACCGGCGTCGCGGGACCGGACGGCGGTACGGAGAAAAAACCGGTAGGTACCGTGGTGTTTGCCAAGGCCGAAAAAGGCAAAAGCGTCGAAGATATAGTCGCCGACCGGAAAATGTTTGGCGAAGACAAAAGCCGCGCGGATATCCGGTTTCAGGCGGTACTGGTCGCGCTGGAACTGCTGCTCCCCGAAGAAAGCGCATAGCTGCCACCATAAATTTCACCGGCGCGGTCGACAAATGCACTGGTCATCTTGTTCAGAGCCTTTGCAAACATCTGCCCTGCAAGCTTTTCAAAAACCCGGCTTTTAAATGAAAACTCGACATAAAAATCGACATGGCACCCCCCTGCGTCACGCGAACGGAACCGCCATTCATTGTGCAGCTGCTTGAGCGGCCCATCAAGATAATCCACATCGATCGACTGGTTGTGCACCTTGATCACACGCGACGCAAATTGCTCGCGCAAGCCTTTGAAACCAACCAGAACATCGGCGAGCATTTCGACTTCGCTGTCCGCCCGTATCCGCGTTCCCACTACCCAGGGCAGGAATTCCTGATAGCGCCCGACATCGGCGACCAGCGCATACATTTGCGCGGCGCTATACGGCAGATCGCGCGTTTCCCTATGCGCCGGCATTCGAAACACCCGAACGGGCCAGCTTTTCCTCGCGGGCCTGGCGCATCTTGGCGAAATCCTCCCCGGCGTGATAGCTGGACCGGGTCAGCGGAGTGGAAGCGACGAGCAGGAAGCCCTTGGCCCGGGCGACCGAGGCATAAGCGTCAAACGCCTGCGGCTTGACGAATTCGCTGACCTTCACATGTTTGGTCGTCGGCTGCAGATATTGTCCCATGGTCAGAAAATCGACGTCAGCGCTGCGCATGTCGTCCATCACCTGATGTACCTCGAGTCTTTGTTCGCTCAGCCCGAGCATGATTCCCGACTTGGTGAAGATGGAGGGATCATGCCGCTTGACCTGCTCAAGCAAACGCAGCGAAGCGTAATAGCGCGCACCGGGCCGGATGGTCGGATAGAGCCGGGGCACGGTTTCAAGATTGTGATTATAGACATCGGGTCGTGCCGTAACAATCGCTTCCACTGCGGCTTCCGCCTTGTTGCGGAAGTCTGGCGTCAAGATTTCAATTGTGGTTTCCGGCGTCGTCCGGCGCAAGGCCTCGATCACCTTCACAAACTGGCTGGCACCGCCATCGGGAAGGTCATCCCGGTCGACCGAGGTCACGACGATATGCTCCAGCCCGAGCTTGGCAGCGGCGTCGGCGGTATGTTGTGGCTCCATGACGTCAACCGGCATCGGCATGCCGGTCTTGACGTTGCAGAACGCACAGGCCCGGGTACAGACGTCGCCCAGAATCATCACCGTTGCGTGCTTCTTGGTCCAGCATTCGCCAATATTGGGACAGGCCGCCTCTTCACAAACGGTGTTAAGTTTATGCTCGCGCATCAACGCGCGGGTTTTCTCAAATTCCGTGCCCATCGGCGCTTTCACTCGAATCCAGTCGGGCTTGCGAATCCGTTCGGGCGGTTGTTCAGGCGGGGTGATCTTGGTGATTTCGTTCATTTCTATCAAATAGGACAAGAAAACCACTCTTGCCACCCCCTAAGTCGGTGATATGGACGGAAACATGACAAATTTTTCAGACCTGCTCGACGGCTACCGCCGCTTCCGTTCCGAACAATGGCAAATGCAGCGCGAGCGCTGGGACGAGCTCAAGGAAGGCCAGAGCCCGAAGGTGATGATTATCGCCTGCAGCGACAGCCGAGTCGATCCAACCCAGATTTTCGATACCAACCCGGGTGAAACCTTTATCGTCCGCAACGTGGCAGCTTTGGTGCCGCCCTTTGAAACGACGCCTGGCCAGCATGGCGTCTCGGCGGCGCTGGAATTTGCTGTCCAGTTCCTCAAGGTCGAGGAAGTGGTAGTGATGGGCCATGGCAGCTGCGGTGGTTGTGCAGCGGCCCTGTCCGAGCAGATGAAAGACATGCCGCCCGGCAAAGGCGGCTTTATCGCCGACTGGATCACCCTGCTTGATGATGCCCGGGCAAAAGTCGCTCATGATCATGGCGACCTGACCAGCGGTGCCGCACAGCTGGCGATGGAGCATGAAGGGGTCAAGACAAGTCTCGCCAATTTGCGGACCTTCCCGTGTATACAGGAGAAAGAGGCCGACGGATCCATCCGCCTGATCGGTGCCTGGTTCGCCATTGCCGAAGGAAAGTTGCATGTACTGGACGAAGACGGTGGCCAATTCTCGGTCGTCGACTGAAAATTTCAATAATTGATTTATTTCAGTAGCTTGTACAATATACTTCGACTTCAATAGAAGCTTTCTTTAGGGCTTTTTCGGCACGCTCAGCCCCTTATCTTTACAAAGTTTACAGTGTTATAATCAGAAAAAGCCGTTCTGCCCTTTCTGACAAAAACCAACCACGCGCGCGAAGGTCGTTCGCACGGTCCCGGGCGCTGTTTATATCAAAGAGCCGTGCAGGGCCTAAACGATCCGGCCTGCTGTAGGACAGCGCTTTTCCTCTTGAACGCCCTTGTCGCGCGGTCCATCTAAGCAGGATGAAACACCAATATGACAATATCGCCCTGCTGATCGATTCCGACAATGCCAGCCACAATGGTCTTGATCCGGTTCTGACCGCCCTCGCCGAACTCGGAACGGTGAATATCCGCCGCGCTTATGGCAACTGGAGAAAGCAGTCGCTGAAAGGCTGGGTCGATATCCTCCACAAATATGGCGTCGAACCGCAACAGCAATTCGATATGACCAAGGGCAAGAATGCCACCGACATGAAGATGACGATTGACGCCATGGACCTGCTCTTTCGCGGCAAGGTCACCGGCTTCGGGATCATGTCGAGCGATAGTGACTTCATGCCGCTGGCGATGCGAATCCGGCAGGAAGGCCTGCCTGTCTATGGCTTCGGCAGCGCCAAGACCCCGGAAGCCTTCAAGCAGGCATGCAGCCGCTTTATCGACGTCGATGCGCTGATCAAGGCTGACAAACGCAACCGCGGCAACGCCAAAAGTGACGTCAAGGCGCCAACCAGAGCCGATATCCCTACTGGTGTCAGCGAAAGCAACGGCAAGTTTGACGAAGAATTGCTCAACCTTCTGATCGACGCCTATCAGGCCACCAAACGCGACGCCGAAGGCTATGCCAGCCTCAGCGAAGTCGGCAAGATAGCGGGCAACCGCTCCAGCTTCGATGTTCGCAATTATGGTTTTTCCCGACTGTCGGAAATGTTCGAAGCTGTTCCGAACTTCCAGACAAAACGTGATGAAAATGATCAGTTATTTGTGAAGCGATTGCGCTAAAATACCGCTGGGCTTCAAGGGAGAAGGTGACAAGGCGGCCAAAATCGTTATGAACGCCTGATGCAAACCGGAGCCCTATTCTCACTCGCCCTTTATTTTTTTGCTATGCTTGCCATCGGATTATACGCGTGGCGCAAGTCAACGGATAGCAGCGAAGGCTATTTGCTTGGCGGCAGACAGCTCAGTCCCGCCGTAGCGGCGCTGTCCGCCGGGGCATCGGATATGTCGGGCTGGCTGTTGCTCGGACTGCCGGGCGCGCTTTATGCGGCGGGCCTGGTCGAGGTGTGGATCGGAATCGGATTATTTTTCGGCGCCTTGGTCAACTGGATCGTCGTTGCGCCGCGGTTGCGCGACCAGACGGAGCGCTATGGCAACGCCCTCACCATCCCCGAATTTCTCGCCAACCGTTTCCCCGACAAGGCACTGGCCTTGCGGGTAACATCAGCAATCATCATCGTGCTGTTCTTTGCGGTTTATACCGCAGCCGGTCTGGTCGGCGGCGGCAAATTGTTCGAAACCAGCTTTGCCGGCCTGTTCGGCCCTAGCGCGATGAGCGACTATATGCTCGGCATCTGGCTCACCGCAGGCGTGGTCCTTGCCTATACGATGGTTGGCGGTTTTCTCGCCGTCAGCCTGACCGATTTTGTCCAAGGCTGTATCATGGTCGTGGCGCTGGTGCTGATGCCGGTCGTCGTGCTGACCAGCGACGGGGGGGTGGACGCCGTGACGACCCAGCTGGACGCGATTGACCCGAATTTCCTCAGCCTGACCGCCGGCCTGTCCTTCATCGGCTTTCTTTCCGCTATCACCTGGGGGCTCGGCTATTTCGGTCAGCCGCATATCATCGTCCGCTTCATGGCGATCCGGTCGGTTCCGGCCGTCGCCAAGGCGCGCAATATCGGGATGAGCTGGATGGGTGTGGCGCTGCTCGGCGCGATCGGCGTCGGCATCACCGGACGCGCCTATGTCGAGATGCACGGGCTGACGCTCGAGGATCCCGAGACGATCTTCATCCTGCTGGCCAATACATTGTTTCACCCGCTGATCACCGGCTTCCTGCTCGCCGCCCTGCTCGCCGCGATCATGAGCACGATCAGCTCGCAATTGCTGGTGTCGTCGAGCTCGCTGACCGAGGATTTCTATCGCCTGTTCCTGCGCAAGAACGCCAGCGAGCGGGAAACCGTCAATGTCGGGCGGCTGTTTGTCGCGCTGGTGGCGCTGGTCGCGATCTATATTGCGCGCGATCCCGACAGCAAGGTGCTGGGACTGGTCAGCAACGCCTGGGCCGGTTTTGGCGCGGCGTTCGGGCCGCTGATCCTGCTGTCGCTGACCTGGAAACGGATGACCGGTGCAGGCGCGGTGTCGGGACTGGTGATTGGTGCCGGCGTCGTGATCCTGTGGATCTCCATGGGCTGGAACGGCGCGTTCATGGGTGGTCCCGGGGTTTACGAGATTATTCCCGGGTTTCTCGCAGCGTTGTTGGCGATTATTGGGGTTAGTCTTGCCGGAAAGCCAACCGCTACCGTTTGATACTGCCGGTCAATATTTCCTGAAATGATTGTGCTCGCCTTCTCCCGTGAGGGAGAAGGATGTGAAGACTTGCGAACTTGTTCGCCAGTCGTAGCTGGACGAGGGTGTACCACATTCCAGATTGCAGAACGCCCTCATCCAACTCCGGCTAATTCGCTGCGCTCGTAAGCCTGTATGTCCTTCTCCCTCACGGGAGAAGGGCTGCGTGCAAGCTACCTGGTCAACTTCTTATAGGTCGCCCGGCTCGGCTTCAGCGCATCCTCGCCCAGACGCCGCACCTTGTCCTCTTCATAAGCCTCGAAGTTTCCTTCAAACCATTCGACATGGCTGTCGCCTTCGAAGGACAGGATATGGGTGGCCAGACGATCGAGGAAGAAGCGGTCATGCGAGATGACCACGGCGCAGCCGGCAAAGCTTTCCAGGGCTTCTTCCAGCGCCGACAGGGTTTCAACGTCGAGATCATTGGTCGGTTCGTCGAGCAGCAGCACGTTGCCGCCTTCTTTCAGCATCCGTGCCATATGCACACGGTTGCGTTCGCCGCCGGATAGTTGTCCGACCTTTTTCTGCTGGTCGGTGCCCTTGAAGTTGAACGCGCCGACATAGGCCCGGGTCGACATTTCATGCTTGCCGAGCGTCATATAGTCATGGCCGTCGGATACCGCTTCCCAGACATTCTTGTTCGGATCGAGATCGTCGCGGCTCTGATCGACATAGCCAAGCTTAACCGTGTCGCCAATTTCGATCGTCCCGCTGTCCGGCTGCTCCTGGCCGATCAGCATCTTGAACAGGGTTGATTTACCCGCACCATTGGGACCGATCACGCCGACGATACCGCCAGGCGGCAGGGTGAAGCTGAGATGTTCGAACAACAGCTTGTCACCATAGGCTTTGGAAATATCGTTGACCTCGATAACCTTGCCGCCGAGCCGTTCGGGAGTCTGGATGAGAATCTGGGCCTTGCCGGGATCGCGGTTTTCCTGCGCCTCGACCAGCTGGTCAAAGCTCTTGATACGAGCCTTGGACTTGGTCTGGCGCCCCTTGGGATTCTGCCGCATCCAGGCCAGCTCGTCGTTGATCGCCTTCTGCTTGCCCTTGTCCTCGCGGGCTTCCTGTTCGAGCCGCTTGGCTTTTTTCTCGAGATAAAGCGAATAATTGCCTTCGTAGACATAATAGCGTCCGCGATCGAGCTCGAGCATCCAGTTGACGACATTGTCGAGGAAGTAGCGGTCATGGGTGACCATGATGACATTGCCGGGATATTCGCGCAGATGGTTTTCCAGCCAGGCGACCGATTCTGCATCGAGGTGGTTGGTCGGCTCATCGAGCAGCAATATGCTGGGCTTTTCGAGCAGCAGGCGGCAGAGCGCCACGCGGCGTTTCTCACCACCCGAGAGGTTATCAACAGAACTGTCCCCGGGCGGGCAGCGCAGGGCTTCCATCGCGATTTCCAGCTGGTTGTCGAGCGTCCAGCCATCGACCGCGTCAATCTTTTCCTGCAAAACGCCCATTTCTTCCATCAGCGCGTCGAAATCGGCATCTTCCGGCGGATCGCCCATGATCTCGGTAATTTCATTGAACCGGCGGATATGGTCGGCAATTTCGCCGACGCCGTCCATGACATTATCCTTGACCGTCTTGGACGCATCCAGTTCCGGTTCCTGTTCCAGATAACCGACGGTAATCTCGTCCCCTGCCCAGGCTTCGCCGGTAAAATCCGTGTCCTTGCCAGCCATGATCTTCATCAGTGTCGATTTACCGACACCATTGGGGCCGACAATGCCGATCTTGGCATCGGGATAAAATTGCAGATTGATATTTTCCAATACCGGCTTCTGCTTGTTCTGGTAGGTCTTCGAGAGACCCTTCATGACATAGGAATATTGGGCGGCCATCAGTTTCGCTTTCAATGTTGCGCGTCATTCCAGCAGAAGCTGAAATCTCAGGCGGCTTGGCGCTCGGTTTGAGGAGACCCCGGCTCGCGCCGGGATGACGGGTTAATTTCCCGGCTTATGTAGCTATTCCCACCGACAGTCGCAAGAGAGCATTGCCCGCTATTGGCAAACGGCAACAGGCGGGTTAGGCAGCGATATATGAGAAAGATATCTTCACTGCTCGCTGGCGCTGCTGCGCTATTGCTTCCCACTGCCGCCATGGCCGGCACTCACGACCCGATGGCGTTGCAGATCAAGGCGCTGCAGGATGATGTTGCCTATGAGATTATCGAGGGTCTGACCACGGAAGTAGGGCCGCGCCAGGCCGGGACCGGCCAGGAAGCCCGCGCCCGTGACTGGTCGGTGAAAAAGCTGAAATCGCTGGGTTTCCAGAATGTCCGCAGCGAGCCATTCATGATGCCGACCTGGGTACGCGGGGCCGAGACGGCGACGGTTGTTGCGCCCTATCCGCAAAAGCTTTTTGTTACCGCGCTGGGCAATAGCGCGAGCACCGGCGGTGAAGGGATTACCGCAGAGGTTGCCTATTTCGACTCACTCGATGCGCTCAAGGCGGTTCCCGATGGCAGCCTGAGCGGCAAGATTGCCTTTGTGACCCACAATATGCATCGGGCGCAGGATGGCTCCGGCTATAGCGCCTTCGGCCCGATCCGCTGGTTCGGCCCCTCCATCGCGTCGCAAAAGGGCGCAGCAGCCTATGTTATCAAGTCGATCGGCACCGATTACCACCGCAATCCCCATACCGGCAGCACCGGCTTTGGCGAAGGTATCCAGCCAATCCCGGCGGGTGCCCTGTCGCTGCCCGATGCCGATAATCTGGAACGGATGATCAAGCTGGCGCAGAAATCGGGCAAGCCGGTATCGATGAAGCTGGTGCTGACGCCGCAAAATCTTGGCCAGCAGGAATCGGGCAATGTGATCGCCGAAGTGGTCGGTCGCGACCCGAAACTGCCGATGATATTGATTGCCTGCCATCTCGACAGCTGGGATCTGGCGACCGGCGCCTTTGACGATGCCGCCGGTTGCGGGATCATCGCTGCAGCTGCAAAGAATATCAAGGATCATGGCCAGCCCCTTCGCACGATCAGGCTATTATGGGCCGGCGCGGAAGAAGTCGGCATCTGGGGTGGAAAGGCCTATCGCGATGCCTATCGGGACCAGCCGCACGCGATAGCGATGGAATCCGATTTCGGCGCTGACAATGTCTGGCGGGTGGAATTTGCCCTGCCCGAAGCAGCCAAGGCCGTTTCCGACAGGATCGCCGCCAGCCTGCTCAATCTGGGCATTGGCCGTTCAGCCGGACAAGCGGGAGGCGGCGCCGATATCGGACCGATTATCGCAGACGGCAATCTCGCGATCATCGACCTGCAACAGGACGGCACCCGCTATTTCGATCTCCACCACACGCCGGATGATACGCTGGACAAGATTGATCCCGCGCAATTGCGCCAGAATGTTGCAGCCTGGACCACCGTGCTTTCGATCATCGCCAACAGCGATGCGGACTTCACCATGCCGGTGAAACAATGAAGTCGCTGGGCCTCCTTGTCCCGGCCATTCTCCTGCTCATCGCCTGTTCTGAAACCCCGGTAGAGGAGCGCGGCGACGAAGCGATCGCCGAGATGGAAAAGCAAATCGAGGCAGAAGCCCGGTCTCTGGAGCAAGCCGCAGACGAAGCGGTCAAAGCAATGTCAGAAGATATTGATGCAGAACTGGCCGCCGAAGGCGTTGGTGCGCCGACGGCAGAATCGCCTCCGAAGGAAACGACGGACTAGCACCGTCGCAGGGCAAGCTGGCCCATGATCACCCGGGAGGACCTGTTCAACCGGCCGGCAGCATCAGCATAGCCCGCAATCCGCCATTTTCTCGATTGGTCAGGACGATATCACCGCCGTGATCCCGAGCGATGGCGCGGGCAAGCGTCAGGCCCAGTCCGGAGCCGCCGGTCGCGCGATTGCGCGATGTTTCCCCGCGTGAAAAAGGCTCGAACATCGAGGCGATTTTATCTTCCGCAATACCGGGCCCATCATCATCAACATATATCATCAGCTTGTCGCCCGACTTTTCCACAGAGATATCCGCAACCTCGCCATAGAGGACCGCATTTCCGATCAGATTGCGCAAGGCCCGGCGGATGAGCGTTTCGCGGATCGTTGCTATTTGCTTCTCGCCGCGCTGATAGCCGATTTCATGGCCGAGATCGGTGAATTCATCGACCACCGTTTCCACCAGCGAGCGAATGTCCATCGGCTCTGCCTGTTCCCGCGAACGGCCGAGCCGGGCGAGCGACAGGATGTCATCCAGCGTCTTGTCCATATCCTCAATGCCCGCGATCATCCGCTCGCGATCGGTCGGATCCTCGACATTTTCGACCCGCACGCGGAGCGCCGCGAGCGGTGTACGCAGGTCATGGCCAATCGCGCCGAGCATGACGTCTTTTTCGTTTATCATATTGGTAACGCGGCTGCCCATATCATTGAAGGCATGGATTAGTTCACGGGTATCGGGTGGCCCCTGCTCTGCCAGTGGCTCGGTGACACCGGGCTGGAAGGATTTGGCGTTGGCCGTCAGCGATTTTAGCGGCCGCGAGATATAGCGGCCGAGCAGGATCAGCGGGATCAGCATCAGCAGATATATAGTGATGGTCTGAAACAACAGCGTGCGCACCAGCAAGGGCGTACGGCCGCGCACGGCCGAGGCGATGCTGACCCACTGGCCATCGGTCAGTTGCACGGATACGATGACAAAACCCTTGGTTTCGACGGGAGCTGACCGGTCCCCCATGGACCGATTGATCGGACCGTTGCGCCATTCGCCACGACTGGAGCCAACAACATGGCCGGTCATGTCGCTGGACAGGCGCCGGGTTGACGCTGCGCGGATATCAGACAATCCAATACCCATGTTGGCAAAGGCCTGTCCGGCCCGCATTTCCAGATCGGGCAAGCGTTTCATTTCGTCGCTCACGGCCGGCTCCGTGCCATATTTCAGCTGACTCCAGCGCCGCGTCCGGTTGGTGGCAATACGCGGAAACCGGCGGTCACTCGCCTGTCGCTCCAGCCCGAATGCGATGCGGGCGACGGCAGAGGTCGAAGCTTCCACCAGATTCTGGTTCTGGGCACCACGATAGAGCAGGAAACTGTTGATGCCCTGCGCCAGCAACAGCATCAGGGCGACGATCAGCAGCAGTTGTCCGACCAGGCTCCTGGGCCAAAGACGCTTCACAGGGATTTGACCTCTCCCGCGAGCACATAGCCACCGCCCCATACGGTCTTGATGATTTCGGGATTTTTGGGATCTGGTTCGATTTTCCGGCGAAGACGGCTGATCTGGTTGTCCACGGCACGATCAAAGGCGTGGGCTTCGCGCCCCTGGGTGATATCCAGAAGCTGGTCGCGATTGAGCACCTGCCCGGCCCGCGTCACCAGCGCCAGCAGCATCTGATATTCACCAGTCGAGAGCGACACATTCACGCCATCCGCATCGATCAGGCTGCGCTTGTCGCATTTCAGGGTCCAGCCAGAAAACTGGTAGGCCCCGCCCGACCCGCTATTAGGCCTGGTCCCGTTTTTTTCAGCGCGGCGCAGGATGACCTTTATCCGGGCGACCAGTTCGCGCGGACTGAACGGCTTGGTGATATAATCATCCGCACCCAGTTCCAGTCCGATGATCCGTTCGGTTTCTTCGGTCTTGGCGCTGATGAAAATCACCGGAATATCGGTCTTGTCCGTGACAAAGCGGCACAGGCTCAGCCCATCCTCGCCCGGCATCATGATGTCGAGCAGGATGATGTCAAATTCATAGGCGTTGAGCAGGGAACGCGCGATGCTGGCATCGGCGGCCTGCTGCACTTTATAACCCTGCTTGATCAGATAATCCGCCAAAGGCTCCCGCAGCGTGGCTTCGTCATCAACCAGCAATATGTGAATCTTGTTTGCCATCAACCATGCCTATCACAGGTTCATTAAAAAGGAACGGACCGCCAGCCAGTTGGGGGAGAAGGGGGAGGTGGCTGACGATCCGTTCGCAAAAGAGTGGTTCAGGGATTAACCGCCTCTTTTATTCCATTGGCCCCGGAAGGCCTTGCGAGCGGCCTGACGCTCTTCTTGTGTTATCTTGCCGTCGCCATTTGCGTCGACCTTGTCAAAATGAGCCAGGGCAGCGCTGGTAAATTCGGCCTTGCTGATCATCTGATCACCATTGGTATCGGCCTGGCGCATCATTGCCATGCCGTGGCCACCGCGATGTCCGCGCATACCTTCGCCGCCGCGCTTGCCGCCACGCTTGCCTTTAACCGCCTTGGCTTCGGCTTCGCTCAGCTTGCCGTTGCCGTCCTTGTCGGCGCGGGCAAAACGTTCGGCCTTGCGCGCAGCACGGGCGGATTCCATTTCCGCCTGCGACAATTCGCCGTCACCATTGGTGTCCATTTTGGCAAAACGCTCGGCATGTCTGGCGTCACGGTCGGCCTTGGACAATTGGCCATCGCCATTGACATCCATTTTGGCAAAACGTGCGTTTAGCGACGCGGTCATTTCTGCCTTGGTAATTGCGCCATCGCCATTTGTATCTGCACGCATGCCGCGATCACCGGGAGCCGCAACCGCGATGCCGCCAGCCATCAAAAGTGCAGTGGCACTCGAAATCAATATTGCTTTTTTCATGTAGTACTTCCTCATGTTCCTGTTCAGGGAGACGGTTGTTTCTATCCGTCATGAAGGAGCTTCTACTAGCCACTTGTCGCTGAACTTTGTCAGAACAGAAGAAAATTGTCGCAAATTGTATCAGATCGGCGATGCCGTTCACCCGGGTGCAAGTTTCGCGATGGGCGGGGAAATATCTGGAGCGGGTGAAGGGAATCGAACCCTCGTCGTAAGCTTGGAAGGCTTCTGCTCTACCATTGAGCTACACCCGCATGTCCGGATCGACCGGATGCGCCGCTATTGCCACCGCTTTTCTGGTGCGTCAATCAGGAAACGGCTGGTTTTGCTTTTGTTTGCGGGCCTTGATCGCCAAACCACTGTTCGACCGCCTGCTGCCCGGCTTCGTTCATGTGCAGCCCCAGCTTTGACCGGCGCCAGAGTACATCCTCTGCGGTGCGCGCGAATTCATGGTCAACGAGCCAGCGAATCTCGATTTCGTAAAGTCCTGCCGCGAATTTCTGTCCCATGTCCCCGATCGTTTGGACGCCATCGAGCATCACTGCGGTATCAGTGCCATAAGCCCGCACCAGTCGGTGCAATATGGCGTGGTCGAGAAATGTCCAGCGCGCCGCATATTGGCCAACCAGCGCATCAAAACCTTCGGGCGCGAAGTCGCCGCCCGGGAGATGCGCCATCTTTGTCCAGTCGCCGCCATCCACATCGAGGGCATCGGACAATGTACGGATCGCCTGTAGTGCCAGAACGCGATAAGTGGTTATCTTGCCGCCAAAAATCGACAGTACGGGCGCGCCATTCTCCTTGTCATAATCAAAGACAAAATCCCGTGTGACGGTGGCCGCGGTGCGGCTGTGATCGTCAAACAGCGGCCGCACCCCGGAATAGGTCCACTCGATATCGTCAGGGGTTACCGGCATCTCGAAATATTCGCTGGCAGCATCGCACAGATAGTCAGTTTCGCTATCGCTGATTTTGGCATCGCCTTCAGCATAGCTCCACGGCTCGTCGGTTGTGCCGATCAATGTGTGATCGCCTTCATAGGGTATGGCGAAGATGATGCGACCGTCCCTGTTCTGAAAAATATAGCTGTGATCGCCCTGATATTTGCGCTTCACGACAATATGGCTACCCTTGACGAGACGCAATTTCGCGGCGCCCTCGCTCCGGTCGTACAAGGCCGTTACCGGATCAACCCAGGGGCCGGCAGCATTTACCAGAACCTTTGCCTGCTCGGTCTTTGTCTCGCCCTTTTGCAATATTTCGAGATTCCAGTGGTCCGCTCCGCGGTCCAGTCCGACACATTCTGTGCGGGTCCGGATATCTGCTCCATGATCGGCCGCATCGCGGGCGGTGAGCGAGACAAGCCGGGCATCCTCGACCCAGCAATCGGAATAGGCGAACCCCTTTTTCAGCCGCTTTTGCAACGGATCGCCGCGATGATCCTTGAGGAGGTTAAGGCTTTTCGTTCCGGGTAAAATTTCCCGTCCACCAAGATGATCATAGAGAAACAGGCCGAGACGCAGCAACCACGCAGGCCGCATGCCTTCGTCGACCGGCAGGACAAAACGCATTGGCCAGATGATATGCGGTGCGGCCCGCAACAGCACTTCCCGCTCCTTCAACGCCTTGCGAACGAGGTTGAATTCATAATGTTCCAGATAGCGCAGGCCGCCGTGCACCAGTTTTGTGCTCGCCGAGGATGTGTGCGACGCGAGATCGTCGCGCTCGACCAGCAGGACCTTCAGCCCCCTGCCCGCTGCGTCGCGCGCAATTCCGACGCCGTTTATACCGCCGCCAATGATAGCCAGATCATACATCGCCGTATTCATAGAGAAACGAGCAATATGTGCAATGTTGCAATGCAATATATCCGGCTTTTGCTTGCCTTTTATAAGCCAGCTTATAGCGTGCCTGCCAAAAGGAGCGGATGATGGTCGCACAACATATATTGGTCATCGATGAAGGCACGACATCCACGCGGGCGATGCTTTTCGGCATCGACGGGAAAATGCACGGGTCGCAACAGGAAGAATTACGGCAATATTATCCTGCACCCGGACTGGTCGAACATGATGCCGAAGAAATCTGGGATAAAACGCTGCGCTGTTGCCAGAAAATGATCGAACAGGCGGGCGGTGCGGAGAAAATTGCGGCCATCGGCATTACCAATCAGCGCGAAACGGTCGTCGCCTGGGACAAGCGTAGCGGCGAGCCACTTTGCAAAGCCATTGTGTGGCAGGATCGGCGGACCGCAGAAAAATGCGAGCAGCTGAAAGCCGATGGTCTGGAGCCGATGGTGCAAGGGAAAACCGGGCTGCTTCTTGATCCCTATTTTTCGGGCAGCAAGATAGGCTGGATGCTGGAACACTGGCCCGAGGTGCGCGCAGCGGGAGACAATCTCGCTTTCGGCACAATTGATTCCTATCTCATCTACCGGCTCACCGGGGGCCTGCATGTCACTGACGCCAGCAATGCGAGCAGAACCATGCTGCTCGCTCTGGATGGCGATGACTGGGATGACGAACTGCTTTCGCTGTTTAATATCCCGAAGCAGGCCTTGCCGCGTATTGTCGACTGTGCCGGGGATATTGGCTCCACTGCGGTCGATCTATTTGGGGGCGCCATCGCGATTTGCGGTTCGGCCGGCGATCAACAGGCGGCGACCATCGGTCAGGGTTGTCTGGACGTTGGCCAGACAAAAGCCACATTCGGCACTGGAGCCTTCATACTGACCAATAGCGGCAATATTCCGCCAAAGTCGGAACATCGCCTGCTGTCGACGATTCTCTACCAACATCGGGGAGAACGTATTTATGCGCTAGAAGGCGCGGTATTCGTGGCCGGCAGCCTTATGCAGTGGCTCCGTGACGATCTCGGCTTGCTCAAATTTGCCGGCGAGAGCGAGGAACTGGCCCGCTCTGTCGAGGATAATGGCGGGGTTTATCTGGTCCCTGCCCTGTCCGGCCTCGGGGCACCGCATTGGCGCGCCGACGCGAAGGCAACAATTTCGGGGCTCAGTTTTGCATCGCACAAGGCGCATATCGCCCGTGCCGCACTGGAATCGACATCCTATCAGTGCCACGACCTGAAGAAGGCCTTTTCCGCCGACGGAGTGGACTGGCAAAATCTGCGGATCGACGGCGGGATGGTCGTCAATGACTGGCTGGTTCAGGATTTGGCCAATATATTGGACCTTACGGTCGAACGGCCGGAATTTTTCGAGACAACGGCGCTGGGCGCGGCGATGCTCGCGGCGGTAGGCTGCGGGAAATATGAAACGCTGCAAGATGCAACGGCGATGATCGCAGGTCTGGATAGCCATCACCCGGATATCGATCCGGACATCCGCCGCGGACGGCTGGCGGGATGGCAACGGGCCATCCAGTCGGTGCTCAACAGCTAGGTTTCAGCCGGACAAAAAAAAGCCCGCAAAATGCGGGCTTTTATTTTGCTGACCTTGCCGATGCTAAGCGTCGGCGGTTTTCTTTTTCTTCTCCGCCTTCACGTCTGCCCAGATCGTCCGGTAGGACAGATAGGCCAGGATCGTCGCGATCAGCAGGAAGGCAATAACCGCCCAGCCGGTCTGATGACGCTCTTCCAGCTTGGGTTCTGCAGACCAGATCAGGAAAGCGGTAACATCTTCAGCCATCTGCTCGATGCTCGCCTTGGTTCCGTCCGAATAGCTGACCATATCTGCGGCCGCCAGCGGCGGTGCCATCGCCAGATTCAGGTTTGCGAAATAGGGGTTATAGTGCAGCCCCGGTCCCGGCTGATTGGCCGTCGGCAAATCGGCCGGTGGGTCCTGATAGCCGGTCAGCAACGAATAGACATAAGGTGCTCCGCCTTCACGCGCCTTGGTAATCAAGGAAAGGTCTGGTGGAATTGCATTATTGTTCGCGGCAGCGGCTGCTACATTATTGGCGAAAGGCTTGGGAAATTTGTCTGCAGGAAGTGATGGTCGTGTCGACATTTCGCCGGTAGCCGGATCAATATCCGGGGTCTGGATCGCCCAGTTGGCAGCAATTGCCTTCACCTCGTCTTCATTATAGCCGATTTCTTCCAGATTGCGGAAGGCAACCAGACGAAGCGAGTGACAGGCGGAACAGACTTCCTTGTACACCTGGAAACCGCGTTGCAATTGCTGGCGATCAAATTTGCCGAGCGGGCCGTCAGAAGCGAAGGAAATTTCTTTCGCTTCTCTGTGGAAGTCATGTTCAGCGGTTTCGGCTGGTGGGTTCGTGATATATTCTTTGGCACCCATTCCAAATGAGACCAAGAGCCAACCTGAAAAGAACAGGCCAATCAAGATTCCGATAATTCTTACCATTGCGACAGGTCCCTAATACTTAGCTGGCAGTTTTGAGTGGTTTGCCGGTCACGGATTCCGTGATGCTGTTCGGCAACGGCTCGGGTTTTTCCCACCGCGACAACAACGGCAATATGATGAGAAAATGCGCAAAATAATAGGCTGCGGCCAATTGGCTGATCATCACAAATGGTTCCTCGGCCGGCGCACCGCCACAATATCCGAGGATCAAGACGTCGATCACCAGAATGCCGAAGAAAATCTTGAACTTCGGCCGGTAGTTGCCGGACCGTACCGGTGACTTGTCCAGCCATGGCAGGAAGAACCAGACCAGGATCGCCGAGAACATCGCCAATACACCCAGGAGCTTCGCCGGAATGAACAGGAAGTCGAAGGTAAAGGCGCGCAGAATTGCGTACCAGGGCCAGAAATACCATTCCGGAACGATGTGAGCCGGAGTCGAAAGCGGGTTGGCCGGGATATAATTATCCGCGTGGCCCAGCGCATTCGGCAGGAAGAACATCAGAGCGGTGAAGAAAATCAGCGCAAGTCCGATCGTCCAGCCATCTTTCGCGGTATAATAAGGGTGGAAAGGAACCGTATCCTGGGGACCCTTCACATTGACGCCGGTCGGATTGCTCGATCCGGGGATATGCAACGCCCAGATGTGCAGAATGACCACACCGGCAATCACGAATGGCAGCAGATAGTGCAGCGAGAAAAAGCGGTTCAAAGCAGCATTGTCGGGAGAAAAACCACCCAGAAGCAGTTCCTGGATCGGCTTGCCGACCAGCGGAATGGCTTCAAACAGGCCGGTAATCACCTTGGCGCCCCAGAAGCTCATCTGTCCCCATGGCAGCACATAGCCCATGAAAGCGGTTGCCATTGCCAGCAGGTAAATGACGACCCCGAGGAGCCACAGCATTTCGCGTGGTGCTTTATACGAACCGTAATATAGTCCGCGTCCGATATGGAGATAGATGGCGATGAAGAAGAAGCTTGCGCCATTGGCGTGCGCATAGCGGATCATCCAGCCACTGTTCACATCGCGCATGATATGCTCGACGGAATCAAAAGCGATATTCGCATTTGCGGCATAATGCATCGCCAGGATGATACCCGTAACGATTTGAACGACCAGAAACAGGCCGGCCAGCGAACCGAAGTTCCACATATAGTTTAAATTGCGCGGAGCGGGATAACCAGCACCAACACTGTTATAGATAAAACGAGGCAGCGGAAGCTGCTTGTCCATCCACTGACCGAATTCGGTTGTTGGCGTATATTCTTTTGCCCAAGGAAAGCTCATTTTTCTTCTGCCCCTTAGCCGATTTTCACGACGGTATCTGATAGGAATTCATGTTCCGGAACTTCGAGATTCTTCGGAGCCGGACCTTTGCGGATACGTGCGGCCGTATCATAGTGCGAGCCATGGCACGGGCAGAAATAGCCGCCAAATTCGCCTTTGATTTCGCCCTGCGCAGCGCCGAGCGGCACACAGCCGAGATGGGTACAAACGCCCAGCGTGATCAGCCAGTTTTCCTTGCCTGCGGTTGTCCGCTCGGCCAGCGTCTGCGGATCGCGCAGATCGGAAATGTTCACCGCATCGGCTTCTGCGATTTCTGCCGCAGTCAGGTTGCGGATGAAAATGGGTTGCTTGCGCCAGCTTGTTTTGATCGACTGGCCCGCTTCTATCGCCGAAATATCAACTTCAATCGATGACAGCGCGAGCACGTCTGCGCTCGGGTTCATCTGATTGACCAGCGGGATTACCGTGGCAACCGCTCCGGCACCAGCGAAGCTCACTGCTGCGATATTGATAAAGTCCCGGCGGCGAACGCCGCTTTCTTCTGCGACTGCCGTTTCAGCTGTTTCAACCGTTGCCATGCAAACAAGCCCTATAGAAAATTTATGACCCCTGACTGCCCGAATGTCCGTTACTGCTCAACGTCAGTTTGAACAGGCAGTGAATTGGGCGCCTGATAGCCGCGAAGGATAGGGTTTGCCAACAGGGAATTTTCGATTGACCAAACATTCACATCCCGCCCATGATGGATGACCCATGAGGATAGCATTGTATCAACCCGAGATAGCGGGAAATTTAGGAACAATATTAAGGACTTGTGCATGTATGAATGTGCCAGTTGATATCATAGAACCTTGTGGATTCCCATTCAGCGACCGCAGCCTGAAACGCGCCGGAATGGACTATTTCGAACATGTTCAATATACGCGCCATGCCGACTGGGAGACATTCCGCGCAGCCGTCGATTCCCGCAAAGCAAGGATTATCCTGCTTTCGAGCAAGGCCGTGGCGGCGCATCATGAATTCACCTATCGCGAAGATGATATATTGTTGTTCGGGTCCGAGGGATCAGGAGTTCCCCTGAGTGTACATGATCAATGCGATGGACGAATCACCATCCCCATGAAGTCCGGGATGCGTAGCTTGAACCTAGCGGTTTCGGCTGGCATGGCCTTGGGCGAAGCACTTAGACAAACAGGACAATTTCCGGAATGACCAAAGCATTGGACGACCAGCAGCACACGGCGCAAACATGGTTCAAGGACCTGCGTGACCAGATTTGCGCGGAATTTGAAACGATAGAATCAGAGGCTGGTAGCGACGCCAGGTTCGACTATATCCCCTGGGATCGGAAGAATCCTGATGACAGCCCCGGCGGTGGCGGTGTTCAGGGCCTGATGAAGGGCAAGATATTCGAGAAAGTCGGTGTGAATATTTCCACCGTCGACGGCACGTTCAGCGAAGAATTCAAGGCCCAGATCAATGGTGCCGAGGATGATCCACGGTTTTTCGCTACGGGAATCAGTCTCGTTGCCCATATGGCCAACCCTCATGTGCCCAACGTGCACATGAACACGCGCTTCCTGTGCACGACCAAACGCTGGTTTGGCGGCGGTGCCGATCTCAATCCGGCGATTCCCTATGAAGAAGATACCGAAGAATTTCACGCCCGGTTCCGTTCTGCCTGCGCACCGCATAATCCGGAATATTATCCGCGCTTCAAGAAATGGGCGGATGATTATTTCTATATCCCCCACCGCAAGGTCCATCGCGGGGTTGGTGGTATATTTTATGATCATATCGAGCTTGACCACGAATCCGATTTTGACCGCCATTTTGCCTTCACCCAGGATGTCGGGCGCGCTTTTCTCGACATATTCCCAAAACTTGTTCGCAAGCGAATGGCGACAGAATGGAGCGCCGAGGAAAAGCAGCAGCAGCTGGAATGGCGCGGCCGCTATGCCGAGTTTAATCTGGTCTATGACCGTGGCACGACCTTCGGTCTCAAGACCGGCGGCAATGTCGATGCGATATTGATGAGCCTCCCTCCCGAAGCCAAATGGGTCTGAAGGCAGCCCAATGGATTCGAAGGATGTGACGATACAGCTACATGATGTCCCCAAGGGCCATGTTGCGACCATCGTGACCCATCTGGAAATGCTGGAAAAGCCGCCACAGCCCGAAACGAGCTCCAGCCTTACTCTGGCAAGCTGGGCGAAACCGGACGTGGATGATTATGATGCGTTGTTCAGATTGGTCGGCGAGCCTTGGCTATGGATATCACGGCTGTTGTTGGACAGGGATGAACTGGCAACGATCATTCACGATCCGGGGGTGGATATATCGATCATCCGTGATGGTACAGAGCCCGTCGGTTTCATCGAACTGGATTTCCGAATCCCTGACCAGTGCGAAATCGCCTTTTTTGGACTGATCCCTGGCTATAATGGCAAAGGGCATGGCCATTGGATGATGACCCACGCGCTAGAAAAGGCGTGGCGGCACGATATCGAGCGAGTCTGGCTGCACACCTGCACGCACGACTCTCCCCGCGCCCTGCCCTTTTACCAGAATTGCGGCTTTCGTATCTTCGCTCAGGAAATCGGAATGATGGCGGATCCGCGCCTATCCGGCCATATGCCGAAATCCGCGGCACCCCATATCCCGATACTCGGCTAAGCGCCCCTACACAGCGGCTTTTTTTCCAGTCAACTCAAGATAGATGGATACAGTCACAACGGTTAGAACAAGCTGAAATGCTGTACCAACCAGGGCCGCCACAAGATTTTCGATAAATGGCCAGCCCGCGCCGCCGGTTACCAGGCCAACACCGACGCCGGTGACGGCTTGCACGACGCTGACGGCAATCGTGCCGACAATCGCAATGATGAGTATGAACATCAGGATAGAAAACCCGTTGTCTTTCGTCAGAGACCAGCTTTTCTTGAGCAATTCTATCGGATTTCGTTCCTGTTGGTCGGCGACAATAACGGGAACCAATATCAGGCGACAGGTCAGGTAAAGACCGGGAATGACGAACAGGATAAGGCCCGGCAACGCCACCAGACCGGTGAGCAGATTGGCGACGAGATAGACTAGAAATGCTTTTAGCGCGGCCATGAGACTTTCAGCTACAGTATTGTCGCGCGACGGTGCGAGGGCAAAATAAATGGCCAGTCCGCCGAAACTGATCACCAGATTCGAGGCCATGATCGAAAGGGCATTCTCGTTGAAATAAGCGGAGTAAATGGCGAACAGCCCGTCCATATCCTCGTCGCCGGTCAAAATCGGCTGAGCGACATATTGCGCAAATAACAGGGTCGGTAAAAAAAGGAAAACGCCGGCAATTGCAATAATTGCTTCCTTATGCGCGCCGAGCAAGCCCATCGCGCCGTTCCAGCATTGCATGTAGTTGAACTTCATTTTAATCCCCGGATACATTTCTCGTTTGCCAGCTCTTGCCACCCGGCCAGCAAAAGTGCACGAAAATTCTATGAATAGTCCCAATGACATGGAATGGCGGATTTCAACCAACAAGGTGGATTATCCCGAAGCCCTGGCCGAGATGGAACAGCGCAACGCCGCGGTTCAGGCCGGAGAGGCGCCAGAATTGATCTGGCTTCTGGAGCATCCACCACTTTATACGGCGGGCACCAGCTCCAATCCGGCGGAACTGCTCAGCCAGTCCTTCCCGGTTTACGACACGGGTCGGGGCGGACGGCATACCTATCACGGACCGGGCCAGCGGGTCGGCTATATCATTCTCGACTTGAAAAAACGCAATGCGGATGTGCGGGCATTTGTCCACGCGCTGGAAGACTGGGTGATCGCCGCCCTGGCAGAATTTGGCGTCGCGGCGAGGGCTGTCGAAGGGCGTGTCGGCATCTGGTGTGACACGCCGGACGGGCAGGAAGCGAAGATTGGCGCGATTGGCATCCGAGTCCGAAAATGGGTCACGATGCACGGATTTTCGGTCAATATCGATCCCGACCTTAGCCATTTCGGGGGCATTATTCCCTGCGGCATCAGCGAATATCCGGTCACCAGCCTGGCCCAGCTGGGTATCAGGATCACGCTGCATGATTTTGACAAGGCGCTGCAAAATACGGTCGGCGGTTTCCTGAAAGCGATTGAATCGGTTCAAAGCCCGGCTATTAAGAACCGGCAAGCCCGTAAAAACCAGAAGGACAATCTATGATAAAATCCTCCGTAATTGCCGCCGCTGCCACGATCACACTGAGCCTGTCGGCCTGCTCTGGTAACGAAGCGCCGGGTGCGGGTGATGTTACAGAAACCCAAATGGATGACGTCGATGTCATTGATGGCACGATCAGCGATGACATGGTCGATGTCGATACGATCAAAGCGGTCGATGCGACCGGCGCGGAAAAGGAAGAATCGTCCGACAAGACAGATTCGTCGGCGTCAGCCAATGATTCTGAATCGGCTGCCGAAACCGAAGAATAAGCCCTCAGGCGAGACCGAGTATCTTGTGAGTCTGTAACGACAGGCGCCATTTCGGGTGGGCCTGCACAAATGCTATCGCCTGCTCGAGATAGGCCTTGCTGGCGGCTGGCTCACCAATCGCATCTTTTGGCTGGATCAGGAAATGAGCGAAGTTCCAGCTTTCCATGTCCTGCCAATTGCTGTTGTCCTGCGGCCAGACCAGCTTCAACTCGTCGCCGGAATGCTGGATGGTTTCGCTGCCGGCTTTCGGACTGATACAGATCCAGTCGATCGACCGGGGAACATTGAGCGTCCCGTTCGATTCGATGGCGATGAAGAAATCCTCGGCGTGAAGGGCCTCGATCAGCGCGTCATCTACCTGCAGCATCGGCTCGCCACCGGTCAGAACCACGAATCGCGATTCGCGATCATCACCCCACAGCTGTGCTGCTGCCCAGGCAAGATCAGCAGCCGTGCCAAAACGACCGCCGCCTTCTCCATCCATGCCGATAAAATCCGTGTCGCAAAACTGGCAGATAGCACTCGTGCGATCCCGCTCCAGACCGGACCAGAGATTGCATCCGGCGAAACGGACGAATACCGCCCGGCGACCGGCATGCACGCCCTCCCCCTGCAGGGTCAGAAACATTTCCTTGACCGCATAGCTCATGAGGTGGCGTATCGCGTCGGGTCCGCAATTCCGGCTTCTTCAAAGCCCTTTTGGCGCAAGCGACAGCTGTCACAGAGGCCGCAGTGCAGGCCTTCTGGTGTCGGATCATAGCAAGACCAGCTCCACGCCGGATCGATATCCAGCCTGTCCGCCTCCTTGGCAATATCCGCCTTGGTCATATATTGCAGCGGAGTCCGGATATGAAAACCGCTGCCCTGATCACCGGCCTTGGTTGCGAGATCAGCCAGCCGTTCAAAACCCTCGATAAACTCTGGTCGGCAGTCCGGGTAACCCGAATAGTCGAGCGCGTTGACGCCGATGAAAATGTCACGCGCATCCCTGGCCTCTGCCAATCCCAGGGTCAGCGAGAGGAAGATCAAATTGCGCGCGGGCACATAGGTAACCGGAATATCATCGGTGACACCGGTTTTGGGAACATCAATATCCGCGGTCAGCGCCGAGCCGCCAAAACGGCTCAGATCAAGCGGCAGAATGATATGTTCATCGACATTGAGATTGGCTGCGATTTTCTCCGCCGACTGCAATTCGATTTTATGCCGCTGGTTATAATCCACGGTCAGCGCGATCAGCCGATAGCCCTGCTCCGCCGCTATCGCCGCAGACACCATCGAGTCGAGGCCGCCCGATAATAATATAATCGCTGTTTTTGAATCGCTAGTCATAACGCGCCCCGCTAATCGCCTTGCCGACGCTACGCAAGTATTGTGCGCAATTCGCGCTTAGCAGCTGCCGGTGCGGCGGCCCTCCAGAGTGATCGAAAAGGGGGCATTATTCCGGAAACCCTGCGAATAGATCTGCACCAACGTACTGGATTCCTTCTTGATTTCGGTCACCCCGTGACCGGCAGCACCGCATTTATAGCTCACCCGAATTTTCTTCGGGCCGTTTTCAATCACATAACGTGTGCAGGACGCGTTGCCATGCTCGACCTGCAGCAGCAGCTCAGGATTTCCGATACAAATTTTCTTGCCGGGATCACGGGAACCGCGTTCTGTCAGCGTCCACTCGCCTTTCATCAATCCGTCGAGCACAGCCAAACCGGGCGTTTGCGCGGGTGCGGCCACCGCAAATCCGAAAAGAACGGCGGCTGTTGCGCTGATGAATTTGATCAGTTTCAAGCCTTTCATATATAATCTCCGTCCGGTTGGGTGGGTTGGTGCTATGCGTCTATTTCTGCAATAGATACGAATTGCGGCCAATATTGTTGCGAAATGCGGCAAAGAATAGGAATGTTTCGACAAACTTCGCGGATCGCTTGACCCTGCAACAGATTCAGTTGTTCAGGCTCGCGGCTGTAATCATGAATTTCTTGCTGCAAAATGCGCAATCTATTCCGATATTCCCCTCGTCGTCGACCATATCCTCCTTATCTTCTTTCGGGAAACGCGCAATTACGTCCCGGATATGGTCTTCATTACACCGGCATCCCTTAACGCACGGTTTACCGTCAAAAACCCTCACTTCGTCGCTCTCGCTGAAAAGACGCCACAAAATCTCTTCCAGCGGCAGGGCGTTGTCGGTCAGTTCCGCAGCGCGAACGCTACCGCCCATGATCTCGACATGTTCCCATTCCGGATGATCCAGCCGCACGTGAAGACGCTCGCGACCTTCCTCGCCCTCGGGAAGATGCTGGACCAGGAGACCGCCGGCGGTGATCCGATCGGCCGTTTCATCAATACCAACCCGGATAAGCGTGGGTATCTGCTCGGACTGATAGAAATAATTCTGCACCGCTTCCGCAAGATTGGCGCCTTCCAGCGGTACGATTCCCTGATTTCGCCCGCGTGGTTCCGGCTGATCGAAGGTAATCGCGAGATAGCCTTTGCCGAATAGCGCCATCAAGCTGGGCTCGACCGGCTGGGAAGCAAGCCTTTCCCGATCATAGTCGACATAGCCGCGCAGGGCTCCATCTTTATAGTCGCAAGCCAGCAGGCTGATCACACCGGCTTCCGTTTGCGCCTGCAAGGTCAGTTGCGACCCTTCATCCTTCAACAAAGAACCCAGCATCGCGGTCAGGCAAACCGCTTCCGCCAGAACATCCCGGATGATCGGCGGATATGCATGGGCCGCGAGAATGTCATCCAGCGCTGGACCGAGCCGGACGACCCGCCCGCGGCAATGTTTGCCGGGAATTGCAAAGGATAATATTCGGTCAGTCACCGCCGCATCCGTCATCAAATCTGACCGAAGCACCAGCGAAGCACGGATTTTTGCGCATGGATGCGATTTTCCGCTTCGTCCCAGACAACCGACTGCGGACCATCAATCACCGACGGCATCACTTCCTCGCCCCGATGCGCGGGCAGGCAGTGGAGGAACAAGGCATCATCCTTGGCCTGCTCCATCATCACGTCATTGACCTGATAGGGCATCATCGCGGCAAGCTTGTTGTGGACATGTTCCTGCCCCATCGAGACCCAGGTATCGGTAACGACAACATCCGCGCCCGCGACCGCTTCATTTTCGTCGCGGTGTATCGAGATGTTTGCGCCGGTAGCCTGTGCCATTTTGATGAAGTTCGGATCGGGATCATAGCCTTGCGGGCAACCGATCCGGACGTTGAATTTCATCAGACCTGCGGCTTCGACAATGCTGTTGAGCACATTATTGCCATCGCCGAGCCAGGCTATTTCCAGCCCCGGGAGCGCCTTACCATGTTCAACCAGCGTCAGCAGGTCGGCAATGATCTGGCAGGGGTGGGACAAGTCGGTCAGACCGTTGATCACCGGCACAGACGCGTTTTCCGCCATTTCCTCGATTTTCGCATGATCATCGGTGCGGATCATGATGGCATCGCACATGCGCGACAGCACCTTGGCAGTATCCGCTACGCTTTCCCCGCGCCCCAGCTGCATTGAACCGCTGTCCATCACAATGCTTGATCCGCCCAGCTGACGAATGGCAATATCAAATGACACTCGGGTCCTGGTGCTGCTCTTTTCAAAAATCATCGCCAGCGCATGATCGGCAAGCGGCTTGTCCGTATCGGCCTTGCCCTTGGGAAAACCCGTGCGCGCGGCCTTCCGGTCAATCGCATCGGATATCATGGCCGCGATCGCGTCTCCGCCGGCATCGGTGAGGTTGAGAAAATTCCGGTTCATGATGCTGTTGCCTCATAGTCTGCTGCACCGGCCGATAGTTTTTCGATGAACGTGGCGATATGGCTGTCATCAATATTCAGTGGGGGCAACACCCGTAAGGTATTGTCACCAGCAGCCACGGTCAGGAGACCGTGATTGTCACGCAGATGTGCAACGAAAGACCGGGTTTCCTGAGTCATGGTGATCCCCAGCATCAGCCCTTGGCCACGGACGCCGGTGAACAGCCCCGGATAATTGCCGATAAACTGTTCAATGGCAGCGCGCAATTTATCACCAGTCGACCGAACATTTTCCAGAAACTCGTCATTCGCGACCACGTCCCAGACCGCATTGCCAGCAGCCATTGCCAGGGGATTGCCGCCATAGGTGGACCCGTGGGTGCCGACCACCATGCCGCGGGCGGCATCTTCGGTCGCCAGGCAAGCGCCCAGCGGGAACCCACCGCCAATGCCTTTGGCGGTCGCTATAATATCGGGTTTAACGCCATAAAGCTCATGGGCATAAAGCGCGCCAGTCCGCGCGACCCCACATTGCACCTCGTCGAGCACCAGCAGAATGCCATGTTCATCGGCAAGTTCGCGCAGGCCGGTCATGAATTCCTGGGACGCCGGACGCACACCGCCTTCGCCCTGGATGGGCTCGACCATGAGCGCCGCCGTTTTATCGGTTATCGCGGCCCTGGCGCCTTCCAGATCGTCAAATTCGACATATTTAAATCCGGCGAGCAAAGGAGAAAAACCGTGGTGCATTTTTTCCTGATTGGATGCGGATATGGTCGCCATCGTGCGGCCATGAAATGCATTTTTGAACGTGATGATCTCAAACCGGTCGCTGCCGGCCGACTGATGATAGGCGCGCGCAGTCTTGATCGCGCACTCCACGGCTTCCGCACCACTGTTGGTGAAAAATACCGTATCGGCAAAGGTCGTATCAACTATGCGCTGGGCAAATTTTTCACCCTGAGGGCTACCATAGAGATTCGAGACATGCATCAATGTTGCCGCCTGGTCCTGAATCGCCTTGGTCAGATGCGGATGGCCGTGGCCAAGCAGATTGACAGCAATGCCACTGGCAAAATCCAGCGCCCGCGATCCGTCTTCCGAAATCAGCCAGGCGCCCTCGCCTCGCACCGGACGAAAACCACAACGCGGGTATACAGGCATCAATGGGGTAATCGTCATGATCGGCTTCCTTTCTCGGAAAACAGAAAAGGCGACCCGATTGGCCGCCTCTCGCATTGGACGGCTCTTATATGCAGCTTCATGAGGGCGGTCAATCGTGGTAGAATTTAGCTTCCGGCACATACCGGTTCAGCGGTCTGATTGACTTTTCTGATCATAGAGACCGGGATAATTCGTTTAGTCGACTCCCCGCGTTGCGTTATGAATTGGTGTGGAAGCTAGTGACGAACCAGAAGCACCGACATAGGAGAAATTAAAATGGATATGAAAACAACCGGCTCCCCCGAAGGTTGCCCGATGGGTTTTGATGGCGGGGTCCGCGCGCTGCTCGGAAGGCAGAACCGCGACTGGTGGCCCGGTTCCCTTCAGCTTGAAATCCTGACGCAGGGCGGCACCTCCCCCGATCCGATGGGTCCCGATTTTGACTATGCCAAAGCGTTCAAGGCGCTCGACTTAAAGGCGCTGAAAGAAGACCTGACAGCGCTGATGACCGACAGCCAGCCCTGGTGGCCGGCGGATTATGGACATTATGGTCCATTTTTCATCCGCATGGCCTGGCACGCTGCCGGCACCTATCGCACCGGCGACGGTCGCGGTGGCGCCTCGAGCGGGCAGCAGCGCTTTGCCCCGCTTAACAGCTGGCCCGATAACGGCAATCTCGACAAGGCCCGCCGCCTGCTCTGGCCGATCAAGAAAAAATATGGCGAGCATATCAGCTGGGCCGATCTTTTCGTCCTGACCGGCAATGTTGCCATCGAATCCATGGGCGGACCGGTATTCGGCTTTGGCGGCGGTCGCAAGGACGTCTACGAGCCCGAGAAAGATGTTTATTGGGGCTCCGAAGAGCAATGGGTGAACGAAGGCGTTCCGACGCGGATCAATCCCGATGAAGGCAAGGCCATGGAAAACCCGCTGGCGGCGATCCAGATGGGCCTGATTTACGTCAATCCCGAAGGCCCCGGCGGCAATCCGCATGACGCCGAAGGCATGGCGCGCGACATGAAGGAAACTTTTTCCCGCATGGCAATGAACGACGAGGAAACCGTCGCGCTGACCGCTGGCGGGCACGCTTTTGGCAAATGTCATGGCGCGATCCCGCCCGACCAACTGAGCGGCGACCCGGAATCAGGCGATCTGCACCTCATGGGATTTGGCTGGTCCACCGACCCGGACCAGATCGGCGAGGGTCATATAACCACTTCCGGCCTCGAGGGTGCGTGGACGCCGAACCCGACGCAATGGGGCGGCGACTATTTCCGGCTGTTGTTCAAATATGACTACGAGCTGGTCGAGAGCCCGGCCGGTGCCAAGCAGTGGCAACCGATCAATCCCGACCCAGAGGATATGGCCCCCGATGCCCGGGACCCTTCCAAGAAGGTGCCGACGATGATGACCACCGCCGACATGGCGCTGAAGCGGGATCCGGATTATCGCAAGATTTCCGAACGCTTCCGGGACGATCAGGCAGCGCTGGACGACGCCTTCGCCCGCGCCTGGTTCAAGCTGACCCACCGCGACATGGGCCCCAAGGTCCGTTATCTCGGACCCGAGGTGCCCGCCGAAGATCTGATCTGGCAGGATCCCGTTCCGGCGGGAACGCCAGCTTCGGACGGTGATGTTTCGGCGTTCAAGGCCAAAGTGCTCGACAGCGGTTTGTCGGTTGCAGAGCTGGTCAAGGCAGCCTGGGCTTCGGCCTCCACTTACCGCAAAAGCGACCATCGCGGCGGCGCCAATGGCGCGCGCGTGCGCCTCGCCCCGCAGAAGGACTGGAAAGCCAACGACCCGGAAGAGCTGGCCAGGGTGCTGTCGATACTCGACGATCTGCGGGGTTCGCTGTCGATGGCCGATGCCATTGTGATAGCGGGTAGCGCTGCGGTCGAGAAGGCAGCGAAGGATGCCGGGTTTGATGTCAGCGTGCCGGTCACGACGGGCCGCGGTGATGCAACGGACGAGCAGACCGATGCCGAAAGCTTCGAACCGCTCGAGCCGTTTGCCGATGGCTTCCGCAATTACTTGCAGACCAAGGCGAGCGTCAAGACCGAGGACCTGCTGGTCGACCGAGCAAATCTGCTCGATCTGTCAATCCCCGAGATGACGGTGCTGGTCGGCGGTCTGCGCGTACTTGGCGCCAACCATTCGAGCGCACCGACCGAAGGTGTGTTCACCGAGCGCGTCGGCCAGCTGACCAACGACTTCTTCGTCAACCTGCTGCACATGGGCACGGCTTGGGAAGTCGTGGACGAGTCGGGCGACGAGCTATTCATCGGCAAGTGCCGCCTCAAGGGTGAAGAGAAATGGCGCGCGACGCGGACCGATCTGGTTTTCGGATCCAACTCGCAGCTGCGTTCGGTCGCTGAAGTCTATGCCGAGGATGGCCATGAACGGAAATTCGTCGACGACTTCGTAGCGGCCTGGACCAAGGTGATGGACGCCGGTCGCTTCGATCTTGCGTAAAACAGGCCAAGCACAATACAGGGGGCCCGCTGGAGAAATTCGGCGGGCCTTTTTGCAGGGTCAGCTTGTTATAATCCCGCTTTCGCCGCTTCCCAGTTCTGCCCGTCAAATTTCCGGATACGCGGCTCCAGCCCATGATCACCGTCAAGGCAGTTAAAGTTGACGCTCCAGCAATCTGGATGGGAACGGGGCTGGTAAAAGCTTTTGACGCCGCAACGCCGACAAAAGAGATGGTCCGCCTGCCCGCTGCCAAATTTATAGCTCGTCAGCTCACCCTCGCCTTTCAGCAAGGTAAAATTTTCATGCGGGACGATCAGGTGAAGAAACCCGGTCCGGGCACAGATTGAGCAATTGCAATCGAGCAGCTCTGGCGATGTTTCAACGTTCGCCTCGAAGCAGATGGTCCCACAATGGCAACCGCCATGAACAATCGTCGCCATTATGGGGTTTCTTCTAAATTGCATATATACCGCGTTCCGTTTTCGCTGGTTTCTGAATCCAGCTCGCCCTTGGCCATTTGCGCAAAAGCGTTCAGAAACTGAATGCCCTGCGCGCCATCGCGGACCGTATCGGGCAGACCAACTCCGTCGTCGCTAACCACCAACACAGCCCCCTCCGATACAGTACGCCATTCGACCCTGATGATTCCCTTGTCGCGATCAACAAACGCATGTTTTACGGCATTGGTAACCAGTTCATTGACCAGCAACCCGACCGCGCCGGCGCGGTCGCGGGAAAGGTCGCACGGCTCCGCTGCAACCACCAGCTCTATTCGCTCGTCAAGCGCCATCGCTTCTCTCAGCGAACCGGCAAGTCGGTTCAGAAAGTCGCGCATGTCGACCACCGCGATATTATCGAGATTGTCATATCGTAAGCTCTCATAGGCTTTCGAAAGGCTATGGACCCGGCTAGCTGCCTTGCTCAGCGCAGATTTAACCTCGGCATTTTCGCTTTTTCGCTCTTGCAATGCCAACAGGCTCGACAGGATAGCAAGATTGTTTTTCACTCGGTGATCAACTTCGACAAGAAGCATGTCCCGTTCCGCAATATGCTGCTCTTTTTCAAGCACTAGCCAGCGACCGGCATTACGGGCCGCATCTCCAAGAAACACTATTATCAAACCAGTCGCTGCATTGACCAGCGTTCGCGGTCCGTCACCAGGTTCTTCGAACAAAAAACTGCCGGTCACGGGCAACACATAATACCAGGAATAAACCGTTGTAAGCACCAGGGTAAGAAAACCAGCCCGGAACCTTCCGAAAAGCGTCGCGAGCAGAACGAACGGAACATTGACGGCGAAGGGCCCTGCTCCGATGAACCAGTTGTTGATGATTTCTCGCGCCGCTGCAGCTATGCCGGTAAATATTACCGCAACCATGATTTGTACAATAAACGGCGGAATATTTGGTGTTAGATCAATCAAATCAAGCCGATTAACGCGCGCGAGCGAATTCGTGTTAAACTTACTAAACTTGCTAAACATTCACTTTGCCTTCCTGAGGTGAGGCCCGTTTACATCGGTCTGCAACTTCTGAATATAACTTAGATCGATATTCCCGTTTTATTCAGATGCAAAAGCCGCTGTAAACGCGTCGAAAAATAGCGGTTGAACGGTTCCGCCATCGTTTCGAGTTTCCCCTGCAGACGCTCAGTGGCGCTATGACAGCCACCCGCCACATCGATCATTCGCGTACTTCCAGCGTGTGGATATCGATGCGGTTCTCCAGCGTCCGGTGCACCGGACATTTTAGCGCGATTTCCAGGAGCTTTCGACGTTGCTCGTCGGTCAGGTCGCCGCGAAGGATGATCGAACGGTCGATGACGTCAATCCGGTTGTCGTCATTGTTGCAGCTGCGGCAGTCTTCGACATGTTCGCGACTATGTTCCAGTTCGACATGCACAGCCTCCAGCGGAATGCCCTTGCGATCCGCATACATTTTCAACGTCATCGACGTACAACTGCCCAGTGCCGCAAGCAGCAGATCATAAGGCGATGGTCCGCTGTCCGTGCCGCCGAAAGACTCGGGTTCATCAGCAAGAAAGACATGTTTCCCGACTCGAACCGTCTGCTGGAACTTTCCATCGGCGGTTTCGACGGTCACGAGGGACGGATTCGTCGCCATATTCTACTCCACGGTCACCGATTTTGCGAGATTGCGCGGCTGATCGACATCGGTGCCTTTGGCCACAGCGACATGATAGGCCAGCAATTGCACGGGGATGGCATAGACCAGCGGAGCGATAAGCGGATGGACCTTCGGCATTTCAATGGTGGCGATCGCACCTTCCCCCGCTTGGGCAATGCCCTCTGCATCGGAAATCAGGACAACCTGTGCGCCCCGCGCCTGCGCCTCCTGCATATTGGATACGGTTTTTTCGAACAGCGGCCCCGATGGCGCAATCACGATCAGGGGTACGGCGTCGTCGATCAACGCGATCGGCCCATGCTTCATTTCTCCCGAGGCATATCCCTCGGCATGAATATAGCTGATTTCCTTGAGCTTCAGCGCACCTTCAAGGGCCATAGGATAGTCGGTTCCACGCCCCAGATAGAGCACGTCGCGTGCCTGGGCGATGGTACCGGCCATGGCTTCTATTTCTGCATCATGGGCCATTGCTTCATTCATTGCTGCCGGAGCTTCGGTTAGATGGAAGACAATTTCGCGTTCTTCCTCCGGCGTTAACTTCCCTTTGGCCCGCGCGAGGTTGGCGGCAAAGGCGGCCATCACGGCGAGCTGACAGGTAAAGGCCTTGGTCGAGGCCACGCCGATCTCGGGACCAGCATGGGTCGACATCAGCAAGTCTACCTCACGGGCCATGGAACTGGTTGGCACATTGATAATACCGGCAGTTTTGAGACCCGCAGCCTTGCAATGCTGCAGCGCTGCCAGCGTGTCGGCTGTTTCACCCGACTGGGATATAAAAATTGCCAGCTGGTTTTCCGTCAGCACCGGATTGCGATACCGGAATTCGCTGGCGACATCGACTTCGACGGGCACACGGGCAAATTGTTCGATCCAATATTTCCCGATCATCGCTACATAGGATGATGTCCCGCAGGCGACGATCGAAATCCGGTCAAATCGCGCGAGATCAAAGCTCATATCGGGCAAGGCAACCTGCTCTTCGAGCGGTCGCAAATAGCTGTGCAGGGTTTGTGCCACCACCACCGGCTGCTCAAAAATCTCCTTCTGCATGAAGTGACGGTGATTGCCCTTTTCCATCATCGCGGCGGATGCACCGGAGATCGTGACCGGCCGGACTACCAGTTCGTTATCCTTGTCGTATATCAGGGTGTCTTCGCGGGTAATCGCGACCATATCACCCTCTTCCAGATAGACAATTTTTTGCGTGAACGGAGCCAGCGCAAGAGCATCCGATCCAAAATAATTTTCCCCATCGCCATGCCCAACCACCAGAGGTGAACCCAGGCGTGCGCCGATCAGAAGGTCCGGTTGCTGGCGAAACATGATCGCCAGAGCAAAGGCGCCGCGAAGCCTGTCCAGAGCATGACGCACCGCCACTTTCGGTTCCGCGCCCTGCTCGATCTGTTCGCTGATCATATGCGCGACAACTTCGGTATCCGTTTCGCTTTCGAACGTCCGTCCGCGTGCCAGCAGTTCCTCACGCAATTCCTTGAAATTCTCAATGATGCCATTGTGCACCAAGGCCACTTCCCGGGTGGCGTGAGGATGTGCGTTGTCGGTAGTTGGCGCGCCATGTGTCGCCCAGCGCGTGTGCGCAATGCCAATGGTCCCGCCGAGCGGTTCCTCCCGCAACACATTGACAAGATTGTCCAGCTTGCCTTCCGCGCGCCGCCGGTGAATTTGATCATCGACGATGGTCGCAACGCCAGCGCTGTCATATCCCCGATATTCCAGCCTCCGAAGCCCGTCAACCAAACGGTCGACGACCTCAGCTTTACCCACTATTCCGACAATTCCGCACATTATCCAGCTTTGTCCTTTTTCGCCTGCATGGCATTTTTAAATTTTTTTGCCCAACCCGGTTTTTCTGTTTGATCAGGCCTGGCCAACCCCAGCGCATCCGGTGAAATGTCTCTGGTAACCGCGCTGCCGGCAGCCACTATGGCCCCGTCACCAATTGTAACCGGCGCGACCAAGGCGCTGTTGGAGCCAATAAACGCGCCTTTGCCAATCACCGTCTTATATTTGAAATAGCCATCATAATTGCAGGTAATTGTACCAGCACCGATATTCGCGCCTTCCCCGACTTCGGTGTCGCCCAGATAGGTCAGATGATTGGCCTTGGCACCCTTGCGCAGAACCGCCTTTTTCATCTCGACAAAATTGCCGACTTTGGAGCCCTCTTCCATTTCCGCGCCGGGGCGCAGTCGCGCGAACGGTCCGACATTGGCATTTTTTCCAATTGTCGCGCCGGCGATATGACAATGACCATAAATGGTTGCGCCAGATTCAATGGAAACGCCGGGACCAAAGATCACATTGGGTTCTATGGTAACATCGGAAGCAATTTCCGTATCATGGGAAAACCAAACCGTCGCCGGCGCAATCAGACTAACGCCATCCGCCATCGCTTTTTCGCGGCGACGAGCCTGCCATTCACCTTCGACCGCAGCGAGTTCTGCGCGGCTGTTCACACCGGCCACTTCGGCCGGATCATCCACTTCAATCACCGCGCTGGACTGTCCGGGCAGCATGACGATGTCCGGTAGATAATATTCACCTGCCGCATTGTCGTTGCTGATCTTGTCGAGCAATATGAACAAATCGGTCGAACGGGCTGCCATCAGGCCGCTGTTGCACAGATTGACCTCGCGTTCGGCCTCGCTGGCGTCCTTATATTCCACCATCTTCTCGATCTCGCCCTGATCATCCGCGATAATCCGGCCATAAGCGCCGGCGTCATCGGGACGGAAACCAAGCACCACCGCACGTGGGTCCGATCCGTTGTTCAGACGGAAGATCATGTCGCGCATTGTGTCCGCACTGACCATCGGGACATCGCCATATAATATCAGCACATCACCGGCGAAGCCTTTGAGTGCGTCGTGCGCTTGGGCGACTGCATGGCCGGTGCCCAGCTGCTCTTCCTGTACCGCTATCGCAACATTGCGCCCCTCGACGCTCGCCTCAATCTGTTCGCGGCGCGCGCCGACGACGACAACCGTGCGCTCGACACCAATCGAATCAACCGTATCTAGCAGGTGGTGAAGCATGGGCTTGCCAGCAATCGGATGCAGAACCTTGTGCCGTTCAGATTTCATCCGGGTTCCCTGTCCGGCGGCCAGGATGATTGCGGCTAGCGGGCGGTCTGTCATCAAGGCACTCCGGAACATTAGGTCAACATCGGCCTTCTGCTCGGCCATTTACAGCGGCTCATGCCATGCAAAGCAGGGCAAATCCAGCCCGTTTGTCGCTATTTGATCACATTCAATTCGCGCTCCTGCCAGCTTTCCACCATTTCGTCCACAAATGCCGCGCGAGCATCATTGGCGGCATACGCAGCCAATGCGAACGGACGTAAAAGGCGAGCCGCGTCGCTTTGCGCGTTTGCCGACCATATCCATCCCGAGCGAGCAATCGCCGGATGTAAAGATAGTCACCGGACCTGGTCTTCCCGGCTCGATATTTATAGACGGGTGTGGCGTATAAACGAGCAGCCAGGCGGAGCGCCCGCTCCATTTCATCGACCAGTCCGTGGGTTTTGGCCCGCATTCCCAGTTCCATCCAGAATTCCTCATCCTCCTCTGAAAACTGTCGCACCAGAAGATTGATATCCCAAAGGTTCCGTAGTCCACCCGCAAGATCGCCATCGGCGAATAAATGGGCAATGGAATGCAACAGCATGTCTGCCGGTGCCATAACGTGGAGCCCGCTATCCAGTATAATGGCCTCATCCAATATTGCCTGTGCATCGGGCCTCGGGCGAGCGGTGAGCGGCAATATCGTATGATGAACGTCAATCATCCGGTCGCGCTCACGGTGGATGAGGGGCGGCAATTCATGCATGTGGTTCCGGTAATATTGGTCATCATAAGGATCGGGCTTCACCCACTCCCATCCGGCATCGAGCAACGCGGCTTCGACATCCGGAAGGTCCGCTCGCGCCACCATGATATCGAGATCACCAATGCCGCGGCCAACTCCGGCCGCCAAATCTGCGGCGACATAGGCCGTACCCTTCATCAGGACGATCTTTCCGGCATATTTAGCCAAGGCTCTTTTGGCGCAGTCGGCCTCCCACAACGCTTGCTGGCGCGCCAGCTCATGGGTTTCAATGGCATCCTGCAATACCGCACGCACGCGTTCGGGCACCGCAATATCCTCGAGTCGATGAGCCAGCGATCCAATGAGCGATTCGGCCCGCGCGACGCTTATCAGCTCGGTCCACTGACGACCGCTCAACGTTTCGACGCTTGCCGGTTCTCGCAAGGCGCGGATCAGAATGCGTGCATCCTGCATCATGGCAATTTGCTCCACAGGCCCTCGATCATTTCCTCAGCCTGACCGATCGACTGATAATCCATGGCTTTGACCGGGACATCGTCAACGAACCGGGTGAGCGCCTGAAACCCGGCTTCACCCAGAGCGACATAATTGGTGGAGGCCTGGGTCAATCGGACGTAAACTTCGGATTGCCCCATATCTCGCAGTTCCGGTGCATGACCAAAGCGGGGAAATAACAACAATGCGGGCTTCGCGGTTTCGTTCATCCGTGCAACCGCTTCCCGGCTTGGCACAAGATGCCGGATATCGCCTTTGGGAGTGGCTTTCATCTCCGGTCCGAACCGGCTGGCGGGAACCACATCCTGCATCGCGTCAATGGCGTTGTTTTTCAGACTGATCAACCGTGGAAACGGCACCACTGCTCCAGAATCCAGGTTCAGCAAGGCAAATTCATCACCCATGAAACGCCATCCACGTTCGGCCAGCATCGCAGATAATGTCGATTTACCCGAACCGGACAGGCCAGTCATGATCAACGCCTTTCCGTCTTTTTCCACACTGCTGGCATGGAGCAACAAATGCCGCCGCCAGCCAAGCGCCATTTGCAGGTTCATCCCCATCTCGGCGGCCAACAGCCCCTGTCTCAGCGGCAAGGGCGCCGCATCGGGCAACCAGAAGTCTCCGCCGATATGCACAGATGGTCGTATGAAGCGCCGCCACGGCTTTTCGGGTTCCAGGCGGACGGTAAAATCTACATGCTTGTCGGCTGGTACCGGATAATATTGGTAAAGGGCCGTCAGTTGATTCAGCGGTTCTCGCCATACCGAAGCAATCCGGAAAGTGGCTGGCCCTATTTCAAGAAATAGTTCGTGCATATCGCCCATCAGCGGGACACCCGGCATACCAGCCCCAAGATGGCCAGTTCTTCCAGACGAGCAAGAATAATTTCTTCCGCATCGACGTCGGCCTCAACCTCGAATTGATTCATCAGACGCGACGCTATTTGGCCGGCGGTAAGCGGTGCATCCTCCATGACCTGCAATATTGCGGGTACGGGATCGGCGAGCATGTGCGTGATCCCGGATGGTCGATGATATAGCAGCATCATGCTGTCCAGATCATGCCAGATCAGCTCATTTTTTGCCGCGGCCCGATATTGCTGGCTCATGATGGATTACTTGCACTTCTGTTTGCACGTACCAGCCTGATAGCAGGCATAGGTTAAAATTGGTCGGGGAAATTAACGCGGCATCTGCAGCGAAGCATAGCAGGTAAATCCACTTTGCCCGGATTGCAGTCGGCGGATGTAATTTACATAGGCCTGAGACTGGTCGTAGGATGTGCCGGGAAGCGTCCGTCCGTTCATCGCCCGCAGCACTTCCTCGCCGGTAAAGTCGCGACCGGCTGGCGGGAAGGCGCCCGGCGTGTCAGCAGTGACGACCGTACCATCCGGAGCGATAAAGCCGCCCGCAGCATGATTGCCGGGAACCGGGATTTCACAGTTGAGCACAGAACCCGCAGTTTGGGCCAGCGCAGGCTTGATACTGACGACCGCTGAAGCCGTCACCGCCCCCATCATCAAGGCGCGGCGGCGGGTGACAATTCCTTGATTCTGATCAGCATCGACCGACGGTACAGATGGAAGATCGTCTTGCATCGAAGTGCTATCCCCAGTTTCTCTTGCTTCAGATTTGATCACATAAGCAGAAATCGGGTAAAAAGCGAGTAAACAGTCCGCTGCATCAACCCGCGTCTATATTCGGGACATAGACGCCCAATTTATTAATATAGCTGCTAAATTGACGCCGCCGGTTTTGCGCTTGCCAATATTGTCATTGCCGATTCAATGGGGGACCGCCTAAACGGATGATATGATAATGTCAGAATCGGCCAGATGAGTTCAGTTTCACCCATTCGCTTGCTTGTCGCGCTGACGTTCATCGCCGGCGGAGCCCTTTTGGCGAGCCATTTGCCGCAAAGCGGGCAGCAATTCATCATCATATTCTGTACCGGCGCTATTGCGCTGTTCACCGTCCTCCAGGATCCGCCCGCACCGCCAGCGCCTGATCCCGCGCTGGTCGAAAGACAGCGCAAGCGGATACTCTATCAGGGTCGCTCGGAAGCGTATCAGGATATCATCAACCCGATTACCGACCCGATATTGCTGGTTCGCAATGCCAAGGTTGCGGCAGCCAATCCTGCTGCGGCCCAGGTTTTGGGCGATCATATCGTCGGCGAAGACGTGCGGATCGCCATTCGTCATCCGGCCGCGGCAGACCGACTCGCCAACCCCGATGCGCAGCATACCGGCGAACCGATATTGTTGGTGGGAGTTGGCAGCGCGGAGCAGCGGTGGGAATTACGGATTCATACCCTGAAAGATGGCCTGAAGCTGGTTCAGCTATCGGATCGCAGCAGCCGCTACGCCGCCGAAAGAATGCGAACGGATTTTGTTGCCAACGCCAGCCACGAGTTGCGCACGCCGCTGGCCGCGATCAAGGGGTTTCTGGAAACCCTCGAGGACCCCAAGGCCGGCAAGGACGACGAAACGCGGGCGCGCTTCCTGAAAATAATGTATGATGAAGCGGACCGGATGCAGCGACTGGTCGAGGATCTGATGTCACTTTCGCGGATTGAAGCGGAAAAGTTCGAGCTGCCGTCTGATCCGATTGACCTGAGAGACCTGGTGGAAGAAGCGCGGGACTTTTATATCAACAGTCGCGGCAAAAAGGAGAAGGATATCATAATCACTCTTCCGACCGATATTCCCAGAATTCATGGCGATCGGGCCCAACTGGCTCAGGTCCTGGCCAATCTGCTCAGCAATGCCTTCAAATATGGGAAAAAGGGCGCGCCGGTACGGATCAATGTGGCCCCCAACAAGGCCGGAACGATGTTGTCACTGTCCGTCACCGATGAAGGGGGTGGCATTGCACAGGAACATATTCCCCGGCTTACCGAACGCTTTTACCGCGTCGACAAGGGCCGCAGCAAGTCAATTGGAGGAACTGGCCTCGGGCTATCGATCGTCAAACATATTTCGGAACGGCACGGGGGGCGAATGGAGATCACCAGCGAATTGGGCAAAGGCACGACGGTATCTGTTTTGCTACCAATTGCAAACGCTTCCCCTGCCCCCTCCAAAGTGAAAAATAATTCTGAGTAAGTCATTGGAATTATTTTATTTATATCAGAACCGTCCGACGGCGAGGCGCCGTCACAAATTCGTAACATATCTGTAATGATCAAGACATTGCGCCTCCCTAAAACCCACCGCAATGATCCTGTGATTCCGGTCTCGGGCAGCGTCAGCAACAAACCAGATGCAAGTATATTGGGGATTTTTCCATGTTAAAGAAATTCGCTGTGTTGGCGATTGCCTCTCTTGGCCTGTCCGCCTGTCAGGATCAGGCTGCGGGCGGTCAGGGCGGCACCCGCACTGAAATCCGGATTGTTGGATCATCGACGGTTTTCCCATTTGCAAAAGCGGTTGCCGAGCAATTCAGCATTAGCGGCGCAAATCCATCCCCCATCTTGGAATCGACCGGAACGGGCGGCGGCATGAGCCTGTTCTGCGCTGGTGTCGGAGCGGACACTCCCGACATTGAAAATGCCTCCCGCCGGATCAAAGCATCAGAAATGGAATTGTGCCAGAAAAATGGTGTGACCGAGGTGGTTGAAGTGCAAATCGGCATCGACGGCATTGCCATTGCGCAAGCCAATGAAGGCCCGACCTTTTCGCTGACGCCGGTGCAGATATACAAAGCTATCGCTGAACGGCCGTTTGGCAAAGAAAACACAGCAAAAAAATGGTCGGATATCGATCCTTCCCTGCCGGATTTGGCGATCAGTGTTTATGGACCGCCCTCGACCTCCGGTACGCGTGATGCGCTCACTGAGCTGATCATGGAAGTGGGCTGCAAAACCGATCCCGCAACCAAAGCGCTCAAGGAAAGCGATGGCGATAAATTTGAAGCAATTTGCCACGATGTCAGAGCAGATGGTGCCTATATTGACGCTGGTGAGAATGACAATCTCATCGTTCAGAAGCTGAAAGCCAATCCCAACAGTGTCGGCATTTTTGGCTATAGCTTTCTCGAAGAAAATCTCGACAGCGTCCGCGGCATTCCGGTTTCCGGCATCAACCCGACTTATGATGCCATTGCATCAGGAGAATATCCGGGCGCACGACCGCTGTTTATCTATGTAAAAAAACAGCATGTCGGTGTCATTCCGGGGCTTCAGGACTATGTATTGGAGTTTGTCAATGCCGGTAGCAGGGACGGATATCTGGTCAAAGCGGGATTAATTGCTTCGCCAGACGCAATCAGGGAACAGATGACAGACGTCGTCACCAAAATGACGCCATTGGCCATTAGCGAACTGAAATAAGCGTTCCGGAACGGGCGTTTTGCGACAAATGATTATAATGCGGGGGCGAAACCAAATATTGTGACAAGTGCAACGCTCCTTTTTCTCGTCATCGGGTTGGGCCTTGTCGCCTGGTTTTTTGGTCGCATTAAAGCGGCCGGACTGAAAACCAGCGACAGCAATAACCGTTCAACGCTAAATTCCCTGCCCAATTATCATGGCTGGTATGTGGCAATATGGGCAATTGTCCCGGCGACTATTTTCATAACCGTCTGGAGTTTCGTCAGCCCCGCCCTGATCACCGACGCAGCGCTCACCAGCCCTGCTGCAGCACAATTGCCACAAGATGGTTTTGCGCGCGCAGCCATTTTGTCGGAAGCTCGCGCCATTGCATACGGGAATCAGGTAAGTGCTTTTAATCCCCTATCCCGGACTATGATCGAGCCCTATCGCGACGCGATCGCCTATTTTCAGATGATCGGCGCAGTTATCGCCTTGCTTCTGGTATTTGCATGCGGCGCTTATGCCTGGCTTCAGATCAAGCCCGATCTCAGGGCCCGCACCAAAATCGAGCGGGTTACAATGCTGCTTCTGCTGCTCGCATCGCTGATCGCGATCATTACCACAGTCGGAATTTTCCTCTCGCTGGTTTTTGAATCGGCCCGGTTTTTCTCGATGGTCTCTCCGATCGACTTTCTGTTTGGCACCGAATGGAATCCGAAAGCGGTTGCCGGCCCGCGAGGCGAAACCGGATTTGGCGCCATTCCGCTCTTCTGGGGTACGGTTTTCATTGGTGCGATCATCGCCATGATCGTGGCGATTCCGCTCGGATTGATGAGCGCCATCTATCTTACCCAATATGCCCCGGCGAAATTTCGTTCATGGATGAAGCCGATACTCGAGGTGCTCGCCGGCGTGCCGACCGTTGTCTACGGCTATTTCGCCGCGCTCACCGTGGCTCCGGCGCTGCGTGACTTTGCTGTTTCTATCGGTATTTCTAGCGCTTCGTCGGAGTCCGCTCTGGCAGCCGGTCTGGTGATGGGTATCATGATCATTCCGTTTGTTTCTTCGATGGCGGATGACAGCATCGCGGCGGTCCCCAGCGCCATGCGTGACGGATCTCTCGCCATGGGCGCAACCAATAGCGAAACCATCAAGAAGGTCTTGATTCCCGCTGCACTGCCGGGCGTTGTTGGAGGCGTTTTATTGGCAGTAAGCCGCGCTATTGGCGAAACGATGATCGTCGTAATGGCAGCCGGTCTGGCAGCCAATATGACCGCCAACCCCTTTGCCAGCGTAACCACCGTCACCACACAGATCGTGCAACTGCTGACTGGCGATCAGGAATTCGACAGCCCCAAAACTCTGGCGGCTTTTGCCCTTGGCCTCGTCCTCTTTATCGTGACTTTGCTGCTTAACCTCATCGCCTTGCGCGTGGTCAAAAAATACCGGGAAGCTTATGAATAATAGCCTGTCCGATACAAAGCGTCGCCCGACCGACTGGCAAGGCGCGGAAATGCAGAAACGCATCGCTCGCCGCTATGCTGCCGAACGCCGGTTCAAGGCGCTTGGCGTGGGCGCGATCTTGCTGTCCGTCGGTTTTCTGGCCTTTCTGCTCGTCGTCATGATGGGCAATGGGTTTCGTGGCTTCACGCAGACAGAACTGCCGGTCGTGATTGATTTTCCTGCGGCCACCGGAGGCGCTTCATCCAGCCAGTTCGAAGGTCCAAACGGAGCGGCAAATGTGCAGACTATGGGGCTGCGCGAGATCGTCGATAGCAGCATCGAAATTCAATATGGTCAGGATGGTACCAGCTTATTTTCGTCGGGCGGCTGGACGGCCGTCAGTGCGACGATTTTAAACAATCCTAAAATTGTCGAACAGAAGGCCACAATCTATCTTCCGGTCAACTCGGAAATCGACGTCGCCTACAAAGCTTCCGGCAATCCCGAAGCCGAACAGAAAGTTGAGGCGCTGGGCGATCAGCTGTCGATCGGGTTCAACTGGAATTTTCTGAGCAATTCAGATGCCACCGATCCGATGCAAGTAGGGATATGGGGCGCATTCAAGGGCTCACTGATCACCATGATCGTGACATTGCTGCTTGCCTTCCCCGTTGGGGTGCTGGCCGCCCTCTATCTCGAGGAATATGCGCCGAAAAATCGGTTCACCGATCTGATCGAGGTTTCGATCAACAATCTGGCTGCGGTGCCGTCGATCATTTTTGGCCTTCTGGGGCTGGCAGTGTTTCTGAACTTCTTTGGTCTGCCGCGCTCCGGCGCGCTGGTTGGTGGCTTGACCCTGGCACTGATGACGATGCCGGTGATCGTGATTTCCGGACGCAATGCCGTGAAATCGGTCCCCCCTTCGATACGCGAAGCAGCCCTGGGCATCGGTGCCAGCCCGTTGCAGGTCGTGTTCCACCATGTTTTACCGCTTGCCCTACCTGGCATATTGACCGGAACCATTATCGGCATGGCCCGCGCACTCGGCGAGACGGCCCCTTTGCTGATGATCGGCATGCGGGCGTTTATCGCCACCCCGCCAAGTGGTATCACCGACCCTTCCACCGTTTTGCCGGTCCAGATTTTTCTGTGGTCCGACGAAGTCGACCGGGGTTTCGTCGAGAAAACATCAGCAGCTATCATTGTGCTGTTGTTATTCCTGCTGACAATGAATGCGCTGGCGATTTATTTGCGAAACCGCTTTGAAACCCGCTGGTAGAGCCCAAATGCATGATGATCAGACCATAAAAGAACCGATTGAGAGCGTAACTATGACAGATTCGGCTACGACGACGGCGACAACAGCAGACGGTGGCACACCGAAAATGTCTGCTCGTCACGTCAACGTATTCTATGGCGACAAACAGGCTATCAACGACGTCTCGATTGATGTGAACATGGAAAATGTCACCGCATTCATCGGACCGTCCGGATGCGGCAAGTCCACTTTTCTTCGCTGTATGAACCGGATGAACGATACGATTCCCATCGCCCGTGTGACGGGGGACATCACGCTGGAAGGCGATGATATTTATGCGCCGCAAATGGACGTGGTGCAGTTGCGCGCGCGGGTCGGCATGGTGTTTCAAAAACCGAACCCTTTCCCCAAGTCCATCTATGATAATATTGCCTATGGCCCGCGAATCCATGGCCTTGCGAGCGGCAAGGACGAACTGGACAATATTGTCGAATCCTCATTGCAACGCGCCGGGCTGTGGGGCGAAGTTAAGGACCGGTTGCAGGATAGCGGCACCGCCTTGTCGGGCGGCCAGCAACAGCGCCTGTGTATTGCGCGGGCGATCGCGGTGGATCCCGAAGTGATACTGATGGACGAGCCCTGCTCTGCGCTTGACCCCATTGCGACCGCCAAGATCGAAGAACTGATTCATGAACTGCGTGGCAAATATGCTATCGTCATTGTGACGCACAATATGCAGCAAGCGGCGCGTGTCTCTCAGAAAACCGCCTTCTTCCACCTCGGAACCCTTGTGGAATACGGGGACACGACCGATATTTTTACCAATCCACGCGAAGAAAAAACGCGGGATTATATCACCGGTCGCTACGGCTGATATCTCGAAGCTTAGGAACAAGTAATGGTCAACAGTGGCACAGAACATACGGTCAAAGCCTTCGATTCTGACATCAATGAATTGCGAGGAATGGTCGCAGAAATCGGCGGACGCAGCGAACAGGCAATAGTCAAGGCGATGCGGGCACTTGAAAAAAGTGACCTGGATCTGGCGGCTGAAGTCGTCAGAGAAGACAAGTTGATCGACGAGCTGGAAAAGCGGATCGACGAACTGACCTTTCAAACCATCGCCCTGCGGGCACCGATGGCCGATGACCTGAGAGAATTGATCGCGACGTTCAAAATCTCCGGCGTCGTAGAGCGCATTGGCGACTATGCGAAAAATATCGCCAAACGGGTTCCGCTGGTTACCCAGACCCATCATCTGGGGCCGATCTCGCTGCTTCCTTCAATGTCGAAAATTGCCGGTGAATTGGTCCGGGATTCGCTCGATGCCTTTGCCCGACGCGATGCCAATCTGGCCATGGAGGTGAACCAGCGCGATCAGATCGTCGATGATTTTTATAACAGTATTTTCCGCGCCGTTATCACCCATATGATCGAAAACCCGAAGGATATCGGCGAAGCGGCGCATTTGCTGTTCATCGCCAAAAATCTGGAACGGATTGGCGATCATGCTACCAATGTTGCCGAAATGGTCTATTTCGCAGCTACCGGAGAACCGATGCCAGAACGCGACCGGGGGGAAAACCCCACGACGCCGGTCGATGAAGCCCTGAACGATGGTGCTAGCTGATGCCAAATGCAAAATTACTACTTGTCGAAGATGATGCCGCCCTTGCGGAGCTTTTGTCGTGGAATTTCAAAAAAGAAGAATATGACGTGATCCACACTGCGGATGGCGAGGAAGCGCTTCTGCTGGTGCAGGAACATCGCCCGGATGTGATCCTGCTCGACTGGATGCTGGAAAGCCTTTCGGGGATCGAAGTGTGCCGACGCCTGCGACGCTCCTCGGAAACGGCGAATATCCCGATCATCATGCTCACCGCCCGGGGAGAGGAAGAAGACAAGATACGCGGTCTCGAAACGGGTGCGGACGATTATATCACCAAACCTTTCAGTCCTCGCGAACTGATCGCCCGGGTCAAGGCCGTGTTGCGCCGCGTCCGTCCCGCGCTGGCCGGCGAAAAGCTGACTTTTGGTGATCTTGAAATGGATACGGTCGGCCACAAGGTCAAACGCGACGGAGATACGATTCCGCTCGGGCCGACCGAATTTCGGCTGCTCCGACATTTTCTGGAACATCCCAACTGGGTATTTTCGCGAGAACGGCTGCTCGACAGTGTCTGGGGCCAGGATAGTGATATTGAACTGCGCACCGTGGATGTCCATATCCGGCGCCTTCGCAAGGCGCTGAACGCAAATGGGCGCTCCGACATCATCAGGACGGTGCGTTCCGCCGGCTATGCTCTCGATACCGACGCTGTAGAAGGGTAATCCTCCGCGCATCCCGCTCGGTGCGACCGGGCTTTCCCATTTATTCGGCGACCAGCTTCATGAGCTTGCGCTCGACCGGAGCAAGAACGCCGACAAGCTCGTGACCACGTTTCAATATTTGTCCCTGCTCACCGTGCAATGACCACATGCCCTGGCGGTTGCGCTCCGATGGCCGTTTCTCGATCCGAATCTGGGGCCGCTCCGAACTACGCCGAAAGGCCGCAAAAATTGCGACGTCCCGGCGCATGTCCATGGCATAATCTTTCCAGTGACCAGCAGCCACCATGCGTCCATAAAGGTTGAGAATACGTTCCATTTCGCGGCGCTCAAATCCGACTTGAGACGGGGTGCCCCGTTGCGGAAAGACAGATATGTTGGAGCCGCCAGTACGCATCAAGCGCTATCGCGTCCCTTTGCCACGACCGTTTTACCGTCGCGGTTCCGTTCCTCGGCGAACGCCGCGATACGTTTCTGCAATTGCTCCATTTCACATTGCAGAATTTCCAGTTTTTGCGTCGATGGATCGAAAGACTCGCTGCACGGCGTACCATAGGGCACAAAATCTTTCTGATATTCCCGTGCCTCTACCAGGGTCGGCCGGGCCCGGACGCCAACCATGGTTGCTCCGTCCGGGACATTCTGCGTCACGACAGCATTCGCCCCCACGCGCGCCCGTTTTCCAACCGTAATCGGACCTAATATCTGGGCTCCAGACCCCAATATGACATCATTTTCAATCGTCGGATGCCGCTTGCCACCGACACCGTTGGCCGGGTTTGTACCGCCCAGGGTCACACATTGATAAATCGTCACATTATCACCAATTTCAGCAGTTTCCCCGATGACAGTAAAACCGTGATCGATAAACAGGTGACGGCCGATTTTCGCGCCAGGGTGGATATCTATCGCGGTAAAAAAGCGCGAGATGTGGTTGATCAACCGGGCAAAAAAATAGAGTTCGCCTTTGAACAGCCAGTGCGCAAGTCGATGCAGACCAACGGCCAGTACACCGGGGTAAAGCAGCACTTCCCAGCGGGACCGCGGTGCAGGATCCCGAGCCTTGATGGAATCCAGATAAGCGCCCAGTTCCCGAAACATATATTTTCCCCGGATATTGCGAAGACCTGCAAAATAGGCACGACAATCCGGTATTTCCAGTCTTTTTTCGAAACCGAAACCGGATGATGCTTTCCAAATGGCTTGTGATCACTATATTAGATCACAAGCCAACAACTGATCGAAAGCTTCGATAATGTCGACCTATCTGCCCACGCTAAAACAATTGCAATATCTCGTAGCGCTGAAAGAACATGGCCATTTTGGCAAAGCAGCAGAATCCTGTTTCGTCACCCAGTCGACATTGTCCGCCGGGATAAAGGAGCTTGAAGCCTTGCTCGACATCGTTTTGGTCGAGCGCACACGCCGGGTCGTCCGCTTCACCGAGCTGGGCAATCAAATGGTGGAAAAAGCCTATTGCATCCTGCGCGAGGCTGAAGAGCTTTCAGAAATGGCACGGTCCGCCGGGAAGCCGTTGTCCGGTGATATCCGGATGAGCGTTATCCCGACCATCGCTCCCTTCCTGCTCCCCCGCTTGCTCCCGCAACTCCGCAAGGAGCGCCCCGAACTCAAACTATATTTGAAGGAAGAAACCAGCCAGGCGGCCTGCGATTCTCTCCATCATGGCCATGCAGATTGCGTCCTGCTGGCACAGCCTTTTCCCTGCGGGGATGTCGAGAGCGAAGTGCTGTTCAGCGACGAGATTTTCGTTGCCTTCCCGAAGGATCATCCCCGCGATCCACCCGCAGAAATTGATCCCGCAGTTATCGACGAAACCCAGCTCTTGCTGCTCGAGGATGGACATTGTCTCAAGGACCACGCTCTGGCGGCCTGCAATCGTCCAGAATTGAGGGCTTCAGCCCGCATGATGGGGACGTCGCTGCACACTCTGGTCCAGATGGTAGACAATGGACTTGGGCTAACACTGCTTCCCAAAATGGCGATCGACAGCGGTATATTGAACCATACCAACATCGTCGCACGGCCGCTGAAATCCGATCGCGCCACGCGTGATATCGCACTGGTCTGGCGAAAGAACAGCCCGCGGCGAAGCGAATTTCAGCTACTTGCAGAGATTATGAAAGGCGCACAAAACTGGGTTTCCAAAGCCGCCGCCTAGCGCGCTTTCTCATTCATCCCAATTTTTCGACGCTTCTATATCGGATGCCCGTTCTTCCACCCAATCGGTTGCTCCGTTGGCGCGCGTTTCTTTTTTCCAGAACGGCGCCACGGTCTTTAGCTTGTCCATGATGAAGTTACAGGATTCTATCGCCGCCTTGCGATGATCGGAGCCGGTCACAACAAGCACGATATTCTCACCAACCGATAGCTTGCCAACGCGATGAATGATCGTGATCGCATGAAGCGGCCAATCGGATTGGGCGGTTGCGGCAATTTCGCGCAGCGCCTTGTCTGTCATCGCCGGATAATACTCCAGCTCGAGTGTCTCGAGATCGCCGTCTCCCCGAACCTGCCCAATGAAGCTGGCGATGGCACCACCGCCCTGCCCTGCGACACGCTGGGTCTCTCTGCCGACATCAAAATCTGCCGGTCCGACCTCTATTTTGATCATCCTCCGGTAACCGGCGGAAAAATCGCCAGTTCCCGCGCCAATCCGACCGTAGATGTGGTTGTGCCATAGTCCTGGTCGAGGGCAAAGCGCAGCTTCGCGACATCGGACAAGACTTCTGTATAGGCGGCACCCCGGGCGGAAAGCATGGCCAGGACATCGGCAATCGTATTGATACCCTCATCCAGAATTACAAGTTCCCCGTCGACACCCAGCCGTTCCCTTACCCAGGCAAAATATAATATGTTGAGCGAGCGATCCATCAGTCCATATGCTTCAACCCGACACGCAGATAATCCCATCCGGTGATCAGGGTCAAAATCGCGGCAGCCCAAAGCGTCCACAAGCCGACAGTTTGAACAATCGGGAAATGCGGCATGCCACCAGCCAGAATAAGGGCGCCGAGCGAAATCATCTGAAAACCCGTCTTCCACTTGGCCAGTTGTGACACCGGAACGCTGACCTGCAAACCGGCCAGAAATTCCCGCAAACCGGACACAGTGATTTCACGCAGCAAAATGATGATGGCGGCGATGACGTGCCACCCGTCAATGTCCCGCGTAAAAATCAGCATCATCACCACCGCGGCAACCATGATCTTGTCGGCTATCGGGTCCAAAAATATGCCGAGCTTGGAAACCGTGCCTTGTGAACGAGCCAGGTAACCGTCGAAATAGTCGGTCACCGCCATCAGGCAATAAAGACCAAAGGCCAGCAGATAGTCGATCGGAAGGGGCTGAGGGCTTTGCACGCTGAAGTTCGGCCAAAGCAGAAAAACCAGAATAGGTACTGCAAATATCCGGGAAAGTGTCAGTATGTTTGGCAAATTCAACATCGCAGCCTTCGCATAGACAGATTTGCCACAAATGAAAATTGATTCAGCCAACTAATATATATAATCAGAACCAAGCCATACGTCATTCGATTTGACGCCGAGGCGGAATGGGCTAAGAGTGTCGCAACGCTCATTTTTCGTTCGAAAAGAGATTTTCCTTGATGCAGAATACAGCGCATTTGCTGCGGACAAGGAGATTTCTGCCCTTGTTTCTGACGCAGCTACTCGGGGCGTTTAACGACAATCTTTTCAAATTCTCGATGGTCATTCTCGTGACTTATGGGATTTACGAGAGTGAATCCGAGGATTTCGCGTTCAACGCACTCGCCTCGGGCCTCTTCATCCTGCCATTTTTCCTGTTTTCTTCCCTCGCCGGGCAGCTGGCAGACAATTACGACAAGGCGCGGATCACACGATTCGTGAAAACGCTGGAGATATTCATCGCCGCTATCGGCGGGGTCGGCCTCTGGCAGCAATCCATTCCCATCATGCTCACCGCCCTGTTTCTACTTGGCCTCCAATCCACCTTTTTCGGTCCGATCAAATATGCTGTGCTGCCGCAGCATCTGGAGAGGGATGAAGTGCTCGGCGGCACCGGACTGGTCGAGGCGGGCACCTATATCGCAATTCTCGCGGGAACGATTCTCGGCGGGATCATCATTGACCGCAATGGCAATGGCGTCGAAATCGCAGTTGTCACAGTCTTCCTGGTAGCGCTGATCGGCCGTGTCGCAGCCCAGTTCATGCCACCGGCGCCCGCGCAGAAAGAGATTGAAAAAATTGACTTTAATTTTGTCCGCTCTTCTATCCGATTAATCTCGGCAACCCTGCATGTTCGCAGATTATATCTCGCCATTATCGCGATCAGCTTTTTCTGGACCATTGGATCCGTTCTGATCATCCAGTTCCCGCCGCTGGTGGAAAATGTCCTGACCGCAGCCCCGCAGGTCGCCAGTCTCTTTCTCGGAGTCTTCTCTATCGGCATCGCCATTGGTTCGGTACTGGTCAATCGCCTGTTGAAAAGCGAAGTTTCCGCGCGTTTTGCTCCGATCAGCGTCATCGTGATGGGTGTTTTTGTCCTGATACTCTACTTCATTGCGCGGGGATGGGAGGGCCTGCCGGATGGCGAACTCTACACCTTCAAAACATTCATCGTGCACGACGGATCCTGGGCCCTGCTCGGGACGCTTGCCGGTGTTTCGATATTTGGCGGCATGTTTGTCGTACCGCTCTATGCCTTTTTGACCACGACGGTCGATATCAGTGAGACCGCACGCACTATTGCCGCCAATAATGTTGTCAATTCGGGCTGCATGGTTTTGGGGGCCCTAGCCGCCCTGGGTCTCAGCCTGATGGGCGTCTCGACGACTGACCAGCTATTACTGGTCACCGCCATGTGTCTGGTGGCCGCATGGCTAGGACAGCAACTGCACCGCGCCTGCGACTGATCACCCGCCAATCGACAAATCAGAATATGAACGTATAAAATGCCGTGAAAAAGGCAAGAAAGCTCAGGAGAAACAGGCTTACATCCTCTCCCAGCCATTTTCCTTTCGCCGCAGCCGTCAAATCGTGATCCTCCTCTGCGATTTTTGCGATATCGCTCGGCAGGCTTCGGCGAAAAGCATGACTAACATCATCGTTGGCCAGAACTAGCGGTCTCAAACTTTCTCGGTCCATGCGGGATAGTTAACGATTTATTATCCATGTTTTCCAGCTTCAATTTCAACTTTATGGTTAACGTCTTGAATTGGAACAAAGGACTGAACCGGAACTTTTCCAGTAGTAGGCCTAGTAAAAGTTAACCAAGAACATGTTGCCTAGCTTAAAATGCTGATTCTAGACCCACGAAAACCTGTGTGATCTTTGCAACGGATTCCTAAAATCACCAATTTGAACAACAACATGGTTGATTTCAACGATCTGTTATGCGAATGGCTAATTCGTATTTGAGTGAAATGCGAAACCCTGAAGGAGCAAATTATGCGTTTCGGTAAAATTGTAATGGCTGCAGCAGCAGCATCGCTTGTAAGCGCACCCGTCTTGGCACAGGCTGTACAGCCTGCTTCATCTGTTGCACGCACCAGTGCAACTGTTGAAAACGAGAATGATCTTGAGGGCGGCTCAGGCATTATTGTTGCTATTCTCGCGGCAGCAGCAGTCATTGGCGGCATCGTTGTCGCAGTTGACGGCAGCAGCAACACCCCAACCAGCCCCTGAATCTGGTTTGGCATATAAATTATGAAATGGCGGCCAATTGGTCGCCATTTTTTTTGATGCTTTGACGAAGTAGTAAATAAGGGTGTCGAGAGTCATCGCCTGCAATTCGACCAGCGATTCTGGCCCTTGATCAAAAGACGGAAAGCCTTTGGTTGCACATCGGGACAGGACTACCCATATCCGGCTTCATGACAGAAAATCAGCAACATGGCCTGCAGCAATGGCATGGCACAACAATCCTTTCAGTACGCAAAAATGGCAAGGTAGTCGTAGTCGGCGACGGTCAGGTTTCCATGGGCCAAACGGTCATGAAACCAAATGCCCGCAAGGTACGACAGCTGCACGATGGATCGGTGATCGGCGGCTTTGCAGGCGCGACCGCGGATGCCTTCACATTATTTGAACGGCTGGAAGCCAAGCTCGAACGCCACAATGGCCAGCTGATGCGCGCAGCGGTTGAACTGGCCAAAGACTGGCGCACCGATAAATATCTCCGCAATCTGGAAGCGCTAATGATCGTGGCGGACAAGGATGTTACGCTAATTCTGACCGGCAACGGCGATGTGCTGGAACCAACCGAAGGAATTGCGGCAATCGGCTCGGGCGGAAATTTCGCGCTCGCAGCGGCCCGGGCGCTGAAAGACTATGAAAAATGCGCTGAAAAACTGGCGAAAAAAGCGATGCAAATTGCTGCGGAAGTTTGCGTCTACACAAATGATCAAGTCACAATGGAATCGCTTGCGAGCGATAGCTGATTTCAATCTGACCGGTCACCTCAATGAATGAAGAGAATAATAGCATGCAGGATAACCTGACCCCCAAAGCCATCGTCAAGGCATTGGACGAACATATCATCGGCCAGAAGGATGCAAAACGTGCGGTTGCCGTGGCGTTGCGCAATCGTTGGCGGCGGCAGAGGCTGCCGGCTGAGCTGCGCGAAGAAGTAACCCCGAAAAACATCCTGATGATTGGGCCCACAGGTTGCGGCAAAACCGAAATTTCCCGGCGCCTGGCAAAGCTGGCCGATGCGCCCTTTATCAAGGTTGAAGCCACCAAATTCACTGAAGTTGGCTATGTCGGCCGCGATGTCGAGCAAATAGCCCGCGATCTCGCCGAGGAAGCAGTGCGTCTGGAACGTGAACGGCGGCGGTCGGCAGTGCGCGATGCGGCCTCGGAAGCCGCGATGAATCGGCTGCTTGACGTCCTCTGCGGGGACAATGCCAGCGAAGCAACCCGGGAAAGCTTTCGTCAACGGGTCGTCGACAATCACATGAACGACACCGAGATCGAGATCGAGGTCGAAGACACGCCCCATATGCCAATGGACATCCCCGGCATGAACGGTCAGGTCGGCATGATCAACCTGTCCGACATGATGGGAAAGGCCTTTAATCAGAGCCCGCTGAAACGCCGAAAAATGCGCGTCGCAGATGCATGGGACAAGCTGGTAGAAGAAGAATCGGACAAGCGCCTAGACGACGACGATATTTCCCGGTCGGCGATCAGCGATGCCGAAGCCAATGGCATTGTATTTCTCGACGAAATTGACAAGATCGCCGTAAGTGATGTCCGTGGCGGATCGGTAAGCCGTGAGGGAGTTCAGCGCGACCTGCTGCCGCTGATCGAAGGCACAACGGTGGCGACAAAATATGGCCCGATGAAAACCGATCATATCCTGTTCATTGCGTCAGGTGCTTTCTCCATATCCAAACCCAGCGACATGCTCCCCGAACTGCAGGGCCGTCTACCGATCCGGGTGGAATTGCGAGCGTTGACAGAAGCTGATTTTGTCCGGATTTTGACCGAGACCAAAGCGAATTTGCCGGAACAATATGTGGCACTGCTTGGAACCGAAGATGTCAAAATCAATATCACCGAGGATGCGATCAGGAAGCTTGCCGAAATCGCCGCCAATGTGAACGAGACGGTCGAGAATATTGGTGCACGCCGACTCCAGACCGTCATGGAAAAACTGTTGGAAGACATAAGCTTCACGGCAGAAGATCGGACGGGCGAAGAAATCCGCGTCGACGCGGCCTATGTCGAAAAGCAGCTGTCCGACGTTGCGAAGGACACTGATCTGTCAAAATATGTTCTATGATCATATCGGCACCCTGGTCTGCCACAAGCGGATCGGCAGAGTTGAATTTTCGGCGCTGTAACGGAACGGTTGGATTGCACGAATAGCTTCAGAGATTGTCGAAGGGAGCTATTGATGAAACAACCCGCCTTATTCTGGACTAGTATTGCTGCGGTCGCACTATCCGCCTGTTCCGAGCCGTCAGCGACGTCTGGCGCCGAGGACACCGAACTGATGGAAAGCAAGACCACACCGGTCGTTGCTCCGATCAGCGAAGCGGAAATCATAGATGCGGGCTTGGCAGTGGGTGAAAAATTGCCGTTGGAAGCCAGCTTTGTCGACAGAAATGGTAGCAGCAGCTTTGCGAAACTGCTCGCGGACGGCCCTGCCCTGATTGTCTTCACACGTTCGGTAGAATGGTGCCCCTATTGTCAGACACAATTGAAGTCGATCAACGCCATCGTCGGCGACCTGAAGGAGCGGGGTTATAATCTCTATGGCCTCAGCTATGATAGCCCGGACAAGCAGGACCGGTTTTCGAAAAACCAGATGCTGCAATATGAAATGCTGTCAGACGAGCCGTCCGCTATTATAGATGCTTTGCGATTGCGCGATCCGCAATATACCGAGGGCCGCGCTGCAGGCGTTCCTTATGCTTCTGTCTTCGTAATCGACAAGACCGGCACCATTATCGCAAAATCCGTATCTGGCGATTACAGGAAGCGGCCGAGCAACGAGCAAATACTCGCGCTGGTCGACGCGATCTAGTGGCTGACGGCGGCCTGGTTTGCTGAAGCCGCGCTCTCGTTATCATTGGCAGCCAACTGATTATTATTTTCCGGCAGGATGACCAGCTTCCACTTTGTTTTATCATCCAGATATTTGACCGCCAGCGCCTGCACTTCTTCCGGGGTAATAACCGTATAGTCGCTGAGCAGGCTTTGCAGCGCAACGAATTTCTGCGGGTTAAAGCTTGCCCCTTCCATCTGGCTCATCCAGAAACTGTTACCGCTGCTGGCCCGGGCAATCAGCTGCCGCAACGGCTCGACCACGCGTTGCAATTCATCCGCACTGACCGGCTGTTCTCGCAAGTCCTTGGCGATCATTTCCACAACGTTATAGAACCGGTCAATATTGTCCGGAGTCAATTGGCTCTGCGCGCCGATATAGCCTCCCGATTCAAACTCGACAGGCCAGCTATTGATAACCTGGGGACTGTAACTCGCCCCCTGTTGAGAGCGAAGAATTTCGAACAGGCGATCGTTGAAAATCGAGACCAGCACCTCCAGCTTGCGGCTCTCCCGGATATTCTCGAGACCGCCTCCGGTCGGCCATGCCACCATCGCAGCCGCCCGTTCTTCATCCCCCTTGTGGAGCAGGACTTCCGGACTGGTCTGCGGCGTAGGGAAACGCGGCGACAGCGCATCGGGCTGAACGACAAGTGGTTTGCGCGGTTTCAGGGCGCCAAAGGTTCGCAGGATCGATTCCACCGCTTGATCACGATCAAAATCTCCGAACAGCATCAACTCGACCGGCCCACTGGCAAGGATCGGCTCCCAGAATTTCCGGAAGTTTTTCGCCGTCAATTGGTCGAAATCCTTTTTGTCCGGTGTCTTCCAGCGAGGATCCTTGCCACGCACAAGCCATTCCAGATCCCGTTCCATAACCGCCTGCGGCGAGGCGGCAAAACTGTCATAGCTGATCAGGGCGGCAGCCTTGCTGCGAATGACCGGAGCCGAATCCCAACGCGGAAATGCCAGCTTCGCCGCGATCAGGTGCAACTGGTCCTCAAGGTCCGACGGTCTGGTGTCAGCGGCGATTTCGAACGCATCATTATCGATATTGAAGCTGAGTCCGATCCGGCGGCCAGTGGTAATCTTGTCGAGCTCCTCCTGCCCGAGGTCACCTGCCCCGCTTGCCATCAAAGCAAGGGCGCCGGACCATGCGAGGGACTTCTGGTGGGGTGAAAGGCCGCTATAACCATTGCCAAAACGGGCGTTGACCATGATCTTGTTGCGCTCCGCCTTATTCGGGAACAACAGCACCCTCACACCATTGGCGAGTTCCAGCTGTTCGATGTCAAAACGTTCGATTTGACGGGTCGACAGAATCGCGCCCTTCTTGCCGATCTTCCTGAGCGATTCAAAACCAATATCGGATTGAGCGACACGGACATCGCTCGCCGCATCGACGGGGGTCCGCAGTGCTTCAGCCAGCTTGGCCTCGCCGTCATTGATAACAGCGGGCGAGGTGAGCAGTGCGCGCGTGGAAACCCCTGCAAACAATTTCTGCGTAGAGGCGAGCAGACGTTCCGGCGTATACAGATCGCGCATCGCACGGAATACGTCGAGTGCGACCTGCGGCGTTGCGACGGTCTCGCGAATATCAACGGCGTTGACGATATCATCGGCCTGCTTGCGCGCAGCCTCGGTCTGGTAGCTTTCTACACCGATCGCGAGTGCGGCATCAAATTCCGCAATCTCCCGTGCAATATCGGCTTCGGACGGGGCCACGGTGGTGGCGTCGGCGATCACCGCCCGCACATCATTCAGTGCGGCCTTCCAGTCATCTCCCAGTGGAATGATGTTGATAAACGTTCCGTCTATCGATCGGCTGACATCGTCCTGACCCACGCTTGCCTGAAGATAACTACCACCTTCCCTCGCCCGTGCCTCGAGACGGCGATTGATCATCTGCAACGCCAGCAAATCTATCAATATCTGCTGATTATAGACGATCGTATCCTCGACCTGCTCCCAGGGGCGGACAATAGCCATCGATATGAAGCGTGGCACAGTCGGTTCGACAACGATCCTGCTGATATCGTCGGTATCCTGCGGTTGGCCAAAGTCCGGAATGACGCCAGCGTCACCACTGCCTCGCCATTCTGAAAAATATTTGCCGAGCAGCTCCTCGAACAACGCCGGGTCGCCGTCACCAGCGATCACGATCACCGCCTGCTCCGGGCGATACCAGCGTTGATGGAATTGTTGCAGCATTTGCGGCGTCGCCGCGCTCAGTGTTTCAGTGGTACCGATCGGTGCACGAATTGCCAATCGTTGGCCAGCGAAAAATAACTCCCGCGTGGCATTTTGCACTATGGTCTGGGGGCCCGCTCGCTCGCGCAATTCGGCCAAAACAACGGGCCGCTCGGCATTGACCGCCGCAATACTCAGCCCGGGTGAACGCACCATGCCCGACAATATCTTCAGGCTTTCGTCGAGACTTGCCCGGCTGGCGTTTGGCAAATCCAGCTTGTAAACAGTTTGCGTCGGCGTGGTTTCGGCGTTGCTGTCGCTGCCGAACGTTGCGCCCAGCCGCTGCCAAACACGTTTTGCTTCGCCATCGGGAACGTGGGTCGAACCGCGAAAGGTTAAATGCTCCATGAAATGGGCAAATCCCTGTTCTTTATCAGTCTCCATCAGCGAGCCGACATTCAGTCGCAGCCGGATCGACACCTGGCCCGGCGGGACGCCATTGTGTTTGACGGCATAACGTAGTCCATTGTCCAATTGACCGAAGGTCCAGCTCTTATCGACGGGTACATCGCTATTCTTGTAGAGCCATGGCAGTGCCTCATCACCCTCGGTTTCTTGTGCAGCAGCGATGCTGGGCATAGCCACCAGGCAGATTGCCAGCAGAAAGAAAGACAAAAACGGAGCGCGCCGGGAGGATTTTGGGTTCATGCACCGGATATAAGCAGGCTCATTCTTACTGGCCAGTGAATATTCCCTACTTTCATCAGCCATGCTGCGCTCGACCGGTGTTTAACCCTTGATCGATCTGTCCATAATCGCCAGATAGCAGACATGCTAATTGAAACAGAAAAAACACCAAACCCTTCGACCCTCAAATTTCTGCTCGGGCAGACGGTCATGTCCGATGGGACTCGCGATTTTGCATCCCCGGAAGATGCCGAAATTTCGCCGCTTGCCGAAGCCTTGTTCACGCTCGGCGACGTCACAGGTGTGTTCTTCGGTTCGGACTTTATCTCGGTAACCTGTGTCCCTGATGTCGATTGGAATGAACAGAAGCCTCAGGTGCTCAGCATTTTGCTTGACCATTTCTCGGCCGGATTGCCTCTTTTCAAACCGGGTAGCGCGGGCGATATCGTCGTGCCGCCCGAAGAGGAAGTGCACGACGATCCCGAGGATGCGGATATTGTCGCGCAAATCAAGGAATTGATCGAAACCCGCGTTCGTCCTGCGGTTGCCAATGACGGTGGTGACATCATCTATCGCGGTTTCAACAAGGGCACCGTGTTTTTAAAGATGCAGGGCGCCTGTGCCGGATGTCCATCGTCTACGGCAACATTGAAACATGGCATCGAATCTCTGCTAAAACATTATGTTCCCGAGGTTACTGACGTCCGGGCCGCATAAACTCTTCCAAGACAAGGACAGAATAATGAAATCTCCACTGGACCAAGCGGCGCTGGATCAGCTGTTCGTCGAAGCACGGACGTATAATGGCTATCATGACAAGCCGGTATCGGTGGAACAGCTCCACGCGATATGGAATTTGATGAAAATGGGCCCGACCAGCGCCAACATGCTCCCCGCGCGGCTCATCTGGTGCCACAGCCAACAGTCGCGAGATCGGCTGGCTAACCTGTCGGCGGAAGGCAATCAGGACAAAATCCGCAAGGCACCCGTTGCCGTCATCATCGGCATGGACGAAGATTTTCATGAATATTTGCCGGAGCTGTTCCCCCACGCTGATGCGAAAAGCTGGTTTGCAGGAGACCCCGAAGCACGGAAAGTCCATGCCATGCGCAACAGTTCGCTGCAGGGCGCCTATTTGATTCTTGCCGCCCGCGCGCTTGGCCTGGACACGGGACCAATGTCCGGTTTCGACAATGCGGCCGTCGACAAGGAGTTTTTCGGCGACCAACCGACGGTCAAGTCCAATTTCATCTCGACCTTGGGCTATGGTGATCCGGCAACAATTTTTGACCGCAGCCCCCGCCCCGAATTTGAAAAATTCAACAGCCTGATTTGACGCGTTGATGGCCCGGCGCCTGCTCGCAATCGACACCGCCACAACAGCTTGTTCTGTCGCGCTGTTCGAAGATGGTGCGCTAATCGCCTCGGAATATGCCGAAATCGGGCGTGGTCATGCGGAGAGACTGATTCCGGCAATCGCCGGACTTCCCGGGCATGGCAAAGCCAGTGAAATTTTGGTCAACTGCGGCCCCGGCAGCTTTACCGGCGTCCGGATTGGCATTTCGGCGGCGAAAGCTCTAGCGCTGGCTTGGAAGGCAAATATCCATGGCTATTCCTGCCTTGCCCTGATCGCCGCACAGGCTCGTGCTCAACTGGGCACCGCCCTACCGGTTTGCGTGGCGATGGTTGCCGGGCATGGCGAATATTTTCTCCAGAATTTTGGCGCAAGCGGAGACGCTTTGGATCCGCTTTCGTCCCTGCCCCCCGACAAAGCCGCCAATCAGATCGCAGCGAATGTGATAGCTGGTTCCGGTGCCGCAGAACTGTCCAAGATAGCCGGAATCAAAGACCATTTTCTAATATTGCCAAATGCCGCCGACATCTCTTTAATGGCCAGCGATATGATGCAATTGCCTCCCAAGCCCATCTATGGTCGCAAGCCGGATGCCGAGCCTGCGAAAGATTCCTGAGCGATGGCCAGTCATCACGACTCATGGAATGATCGAACGGACCATGATGCCGCTCCATTCACTATCCAGCGGGGCGATACAGATAATTTGAATGAGGTCATGCAGGTGATGGAAAGCGCCTTTCCCAAAACCTATGGTGAAGGCTGGAACCATCACCAGTGTCGATCGATGCTTTCCATGCCCAGTGCCAAGCTATTGATTGCACGACGGGAAGAAAAGATTTGCGGCTTTATTATCAGTCGTCAAGCGGCCGATGAAGAAGAACTCCTCATGATTGCCGTCTCCCCGGAATATCAGAGCCTGGGCGTGGGATATTTACTGTTAGAAAATATGCTGCAGGCAGCGCGGAACCTCCAGGTTACGGCGGTATTTCTGGAAATGAGAGCCGATAATCCGGCTGAACGACTCTATAAAAAGTTCGGATTCCAGCGGATTGGGTTGAGAAAGGCCTATTATACCGGCTTGAACATGGAGCAGTTTGATGCGGTAACGTATAAAGCTGTGTTAACCATATAAACTGCAAATTTCGGTGGTTTGACTGTTGCAGCGTATGATTGTTCGTGTAAATCATAACGCGCAAAAAAAGCATCATAATAATAATCGTCGCACAAAGGTAAAAAAAAATGACAGAGGAAGAAATTGCTCTCAATGAGACTTTAATTACGCTCACCTCAGATATTGTTGCTGCACACGTAAGCAATAACAGTGTCGCGATCTCTGATTTGCCGCTTATCATTAGCAGTATACATGGGGCACTCGCAGGCCTCTCGGGCAAAGCGGCCGAAAAGGCGCGCCCTGAGCCTACTGTTCCGGTCAAATCATCAATAAAACCAGACTATATTATCTGTCTGGAAGATGGTAAAAAACTGAAAATGCTCAAGCGCCACCTGATGACCCATTACGGGATGACTCCGGAGGATTATCGCGCGAAATGGGAGCTGCCGAACGATTACCCCATGGTTGCCCCTAATTATGCCGAAAAACGGCGGCAACTTGCCAAGGCAATTGGCCTCGGCAAGAAAAAGGGCAAAAAATAAATCATCTGCTTCCCGGCGAAATTAAGTTCAGAAAGTTGCGGCGTCATCGCCGCAATTTTCTATTTGCAATATTCGGCTCCCCGCATAGAGTCCTCCCAAGTATAATGGAAAGGGTCCATGCCTCAAAAAATTGATCTTGAAGCCTTATGTGCGGAAAAAGGACTGCGCATCACCGACCAGCGCCGGGTGATAGCGCGCGTTATTTCCGATGCCGAGGACCATCCTGACGTCGAAACGCTGCACGAACGCGCTGCGGCTGTAGATCCCCGTATTTCAATAGCGACAGTCTATCGTACCGTACGCCTGTTTGAAGAGGCCGGGATATTGGATCGTCATGATTTCGGCGATGGTCGCGCGCGCTATGAAGCGGTGCCCGAAGCGCATCACGATCATTTGATTGACGTCGAAACCGGCAGAGTGATCGAGTTTGTCGACCCCGAACTGGAAGCGCTACAGAAACAAATCGCAGAAAAGCTGGGATACCGGCTGGTTGACCATCGCATGGAGCTATATGGCGTATCTCTCGCCAGAAAAAGCTGAGGTGCCGACCCCCGACCCGGAAGCACGCCCCTGTGATACCCAGCCAATGGCATATCGCCTGTGGGATGGAGCATCACCAATGGGTTATTTGAGATTCGTACTGCGTATGGCACTGCTGTTTACAGCCTTGTTTGCCTGTATTCCCTTTTACTATCTTTGGCGTATCTTGCGCTTGTCCAACCCCTGGCCGCGAACATTTCTCAAAATCGCGGCTTTCGCTTGCGGCGCGCGAGTCAAGACGGTTGGTACGCCGATCCGGCGCGATGTCTTCTTCATTTCCAACCATCTTTCATGGGTGGATATCGCCATTCTCGGCGGGCATAGCGGCACGGCCTTTGTTTCCAAGGAAGAAATCGGCAATTGGCCTATAATCGGCTGGCTGTGCAAGCTGAACGACACGGTATTTGTTTCAAGGTCTGACCGGATGGGCGTAGCCGACCAGATAAACCAGTTGCGGAATGCGCTGGAGGAAACCTGGGCAATCACGATTTTTCCCGAAGGCACGACGACCGACGGCTCGACCATGCTCCCGTTCAAGGCGCCTCTGCTGAAAGTTCTGGAACCACCCCCACCCGGAATATTGGTGCAACCAATATTCCTGAACTATGGACAACATGCCCACGAAATCAGCTGGACCGGCGAAGAAAGCGCGCCATCTAACGCGTGGAGACTGTTAACCCGACGGAGCAGTTTTCTGGTCGAGGTGCATTTTCTCGAGCCCTTTGATCCCGATCATTATTCCTGCCGGAAAGACATTGCGGCAGAAGCCCGGCGACGGATTGCCGCGCCGCTTTCGGCTTCCCTGGGGGGCAAACCCATTGTATAGACGCGCTCTATGACCAAAGCCCATCCCAAAAAATTTCACATTAAATCCTTCGGCTGCCAGATGAACGTCTATGATGGCGAACGGATGTCCGAATTGCTCGTCGATCAGGGCATGAGCCCTGCTGCTCCAGACGAAGACGCGGACATGGTGGTGCTGAACACTTGTCACATCCGGGAAAAGGCGGTTGATAAAGTCTATTCGGATATCGGGCGTTTGCGCAGAAAAGACGGCACCAGCCCGATGATTGCTGTTGCCGGCTGTGTGGCCCAGGCCGAGGGCAAGGAAATCTCCCGCCGCGCACCCAGCGTCGACATCGTTGTCGGACCGCAGGCCTATCACCGACTACCGGAATTGATGGAAACCGCAAAGGCGGGTAAAAAGGCGCTCGACACCGATATGCCTGCCGCGTCAAAATTTGACATATTGCCATCGCGCGGAAAACAGGCACGACCAAACGCTTTCCTGACGGTCCAGGAAGGTTGCGACAAATTTTGCACCTATTGTGTGGTCCCTTATACCCGGGGCGCTGAAATCTCCCGGCCCTGGGCCGATTTGGTCGATGAAGCCAGGGCACTGGTGGACGGAGGCGCTTGTGAAATCACCCTGCTTGGCCAGAATGTCAATGCATGGAGCGGTGAAGATGACAAGGGCCGGATGCAGGGTCTGGATGGCTTGATCCGGGCCCTAGACAAAATCCCGGACGTAAAACGCATTCGCTATATGACCAGTCATCCCAATGATATGACCGAAGGGCTGATTGCCGCGCATGGCGAGGTCGACAAGCTCATGCCTTTTCTCCATTTGCCTGTACAATCCGGCAGCGACCGCATTCTCAAGGCAATGAACCGTTCTCATAGCGCGCAAAGCTATCTCGACATACTCGAAAAAATGCGCGCGGTCCGGCCGGATGTTGCACTTTCAGGGGACTTCATCGTCGGCTTTCCGGGCGAAAGCGATCAAGATTTTGAAGAAACGCTGCAGATTGTCCGCGAGGCCAATTACTCGCAGGCCTTTTCGTTCAAATACTCCCCTCGTCCGGGAACACCCGCAGCGGTGATGGAAGAACAGATAGCGCCGGAAGTAATGAATGAACGGCTGCAAAGGTTGCAGGCATTGCTGAACGAGCAGCAATATGCCTTCAATCGGCAAACCGTCGGACGTACGACCGACATTCTGCTGGAACGGAAGGGCAAGCTGGAAGGACAATTGATCGGCAAGACGCCATGGCTGCAATCCGTCCATATTATCTCGCCGGACCTGAATATCGGCGATCTCGTTGAAGTTGAAATCACGCAAGCCGGGCCCAATAGTCTGACCGGCCAGATAAAAGAAAGAATGGCCGCCTGATGGTCCAAAAAACAAAGGCCGGAGTGGCCGGAAACATCGTCAAACTGGATCTGGAATTTGATGATCCGCAGGTTTTGGGCGATCTGTTCGGGGAATATGACCGCAATATCGTGGCGATTGAAAACCGGCTTGGCGTTTATATCGCCGCGCGCGGTACAAAATTGAAAATCGAAGGCGAGGAAGAGGCCGTATCCCAGGCGGGGGCCGTGTTGACGGGCATCTACAACCGTTTGGAACAAGGGCAGGAAATTGATGCTGGTGCGGTCGAAGCGATCATTGCAATGGCAGCTGACCCGCGCGTTGCAAAGACGGCCAAGAAAACGTCAGACAGCGGCCCGACAAAGAAAAATGACGTAGCCGAACCGCCAAAGGTCATGATCCGCACGCGCAAGAAGACAATTTTTCCGCGTTCGGTCAGGCAAGGTGATTATATGGAAGCACTGGCCCGCGATGACATGATTTTCGCCCTTGGTCCGGCGGGAACCGGCAAAACCTATCTCGCCGTAGCCCAAGCGGTTTCTCAACTGGTCAGCGGTTCGGTCGATCGGCTCATCCTTTCCCGGCCCGCAGTTGAAGCAGGCGAGAAGATCGGCTTTCTTCCAGGTGATTTGAAGGAAAAAGTCGATCCCTTTCTGCGCCCCCTATATGACGCGCTCTACGACACGCTTCCGGCGGAGCAGGTCGAACGGCGGATCGAGAGCGGCGAAATTGAAATCGCGCCTATCGCCTTCATGCGCGGCCGAACGCTTTCCGACGCATTCGTGATTCTGGACGAAGCCCAAAATACAACCGCCGCTCAAATGAAAATGTTCCTGACCCGCTTTGGTATGAACAGCCGGATGGTAATTTGCGGCGACCCGAAGCAGGTCGACTTGCCACGAGAAGCCGTGTCCGGTCTTGCTGACGCCGTATCAAAGCTTCAGGATATCGATACCGTCAGCGTCGTCGAATTTGGTGCCAGCGATGTCGTCCGCCACCCGCTGGTCGGCAAAATTGTTGAAGCCTATGAAGGCAAAGATGCTGCGAACTGAGCTGTCCGCTTCTCCGGTCTGGGAGCAAGAGCGGGATTGGACAGACCTGGTTGCCCGGTCCGCCAGGGCTGCGATTGCTTCTTCATCCCATGCCGACTTGCTTGTCCGTAATTTCACAATGGAAATCAGCGTAAAAATGTCCGACAATGTGGAAGTACAGACGCTTAACAAAGCCTATCGGGGAAAGGACAAGCCTACAAATGTTCTGTCCTTTCCACAGGTTCAGCCAGATTTGCTTGAAACATTATCCAATACCGATGACGGCGAAGTCTTGCTCGGTGACATAATATTGGCGCACGAGACGTGCCGTGACGAGGCTATTGCGAAGAATATTTCATTTTCTCATCATGTCTCACATTTGGTTGTGCACGGGTCCCTCCATTTGCTAGGATATGATCACGAAAATGAGGTTGATGCAGAGATCATGGAAAATTGCGAGATCAATGCGTTGATGACATTGGGTATTGCCAATCCTTACGCAGACCAGGCGCAAAACAGGTAATCAAGAAACAATATGACTGACGTAGAAAAGGATAATGGAACGACCGTTCCCAGAGGGAACGGCCAATCCAAGGAAGACGAAGAACCCGGACGAATATGGCGGAGCCTGAAGGCTCTGCTATTTGGTAACACGGAAGACAATAGCCTGCGCGCGCAGATTGAAGAGGTTATCGACGAGCACGAAAGTGACGCCGAGGCAGATCCCAACAGCCAGCAGGACGTATCATCACTGGAATTGGAAATGCTGCGCAACATGCTGCATTTCAGCGAACATCGGGTTGATGATATCGCAGTGCCCCGCGCCGATATCATCGCTATCGAGGAAAGTTCCCCGTTCAGCGATTTCGTCGATATTTTTTCCGAGCATGGTCACAGCCGGATTCCGGTTTATCGCGACAATCTCGATAATATTATCGGCATGATCCATATCAAGGATATCTTCGCCATCGTCGCCAAAGGGGGCAAGTTTCCGGACGATATCACGCCCTTTCTGCGACAGCCCCGCTTCGTCCCAGAATCCATGGGTGTTCTGGACCTGCTTGCTGAAATGCGGGCAACACGGACCCATCTGGCGATTATTTTCGATGAGTATAACGGCACCGAAGGACTGGTTACCATTGAGGATATCGTCGAGGAGATCACCGGCGAAATCGAAGATGAACATGATGAGGAACCGGTGCCGATGCTGGTCAAGCTCGACGATGGTATCTGGGAAGCGGATGCCCGTGCCGAACTGGATGACGTCGGGGACACCATTGATCCCATACTCGAGGAAATTGACGAGGACGTCGATACAATTGGCGGCCTGTCCTTCGTCCTCGCCGGACATATTCCCACAGTCGGCGAGCGGCTCGAACATCCCAGCGGGTGGATATTGGAGATTACCGAAGCCGATGATCGCCGGGTCACCAAATTGCGACTCCATCCCCCAGGACCGGGCGAATAAAAGCCGTCAGTCGCCGGCCAGTTGCCTTGCTCTGGCCCGCCAGTTTTCGGCAAGAACCGGATTTTCCGACAGCGCCCTGAGTTCAGCCGTCCGGCCTTCGTGCTGGCCACCGATGATCAACCCGAACAATCGCTCCAGCGGCCAAGAGGGCAATGGTCGCTCCTGCTGAACCAGATTGTCGCCAGCCGTTACCCGCCCTTGTTCCAATACGCGGAAGTAGCTACCGGATTTCCCGGTCTTTACCACGGTTTTCAGGACGTTTGACTTGCCAAACCGGTGATTGAGCTTCCAGCATGGCTGGCGTCCATGACTGCATTGGATCAACGCCTCCCCCACCCGGAAAATATCGCCAAGACAAAGCTTCTCTTCCGTCAATCCCGAGCAACTGAAATTTTCACCAAATGCCCCCGGGCGGTCGAGAATCTCTACATCCGGATATTTATCCTGCCAGAAGGCATAATGTTCGATGGGGTATAGATGAACAGCTTTATCCCGACCGCCATGATGCAATGGATCACCAACCTGGTTACCTTCCAGCCCGCCAAAGCCCAGCATCACGGGCTGATCGACCACCGTCTTCTCGATGGCACTCATTTCCCCGTCGTCGCCAAAGACTTTTGGCATACCGACCAACAAATGCTCGAGTTGCGTCCGGATCATATCAATCTGCTAGCTGGCCAAGTTCATATTGGCAATTTCGCTGTGATTATGCTTGAAGGCGCGGATGGAAATCAAGGACCTTCGCATTGCCCTGTACAGCGGCAATTATAATTTTGTACGCGACGGCGCCAATCAGGCACTGAACCGTTTGGTAGACTATTTGCTGCGCCAGGGCGCGGCCGTCCGGGTATATTCGCCCACCACCGACACGCCGGCGTTTGAACCTACGGGCGACTTGATCAGTGTCCCGTCTGTTGCCTTTCCCGGACGTGGTGAATATCGCTTTCCGACCCGCATTTCGGGCGAAGTGCGGAAGGACCTTGAACGGTTTAATCCCAATATCATGCAGATATCGAGCCCTGATCGGGTCGGTCACAAGATGGTTTCCTGGGCACGCCGTCACGATATCCCGGTACTCGCCTCGGTGCACACCCGGTTCGAAACCTATCCCCGCTACTATAATCTCGCCTTTCTGGAACCCGCGATAGAAGCAATTTTGCGCCGCCTCTATCGCCGTTGCGACGCACTGGTAGCACCATCCGAATCCATGGCCCAGGTTTTGCGTGACCAGAGGATGAACTATGACGTCGGAATCTGGTCGCGCGGTGTGGATCGGGAAATTTTCAACTCCAATCGCCGCGATCCGGAATGGCGCCGTTCATTCGGTATCGGTGACGAGGAACCGGTAATCGGTTTTCTCGGGCGGCTGGTCATGGAAAAAGGGCTGGACGTCTTTTCCGACACGATCGACGAACTGAAACGTCGCAAGGTAGCACACAAGGTTCTGGTTATCGGGGAGGGACCTGCACAGCAGTGGTTCGAAGACAGGATTCCCGGCGCGATTTTTGCCGGATTCCAGCAAGGCAGCGATCTGGGGCGAGCGGTTGCCAGTATGGATTTGCTGTTCAACCCCTCGGTGACCGAAACCTTCGGCAATGTTACGCTTGAGGCTATGGCCTGCGGGCTGCCCGTGGTTGCCGCAAAAGCGACCGGCAGCCAAAGCCTCGTCCAGGACAAGGAATCCGGCAGGCTGATCACGCCGGGAGCCATTCGCGAATTTGCCGAAGCGCTGCAACTATATTGTCAGAACGACCAACTGCGCATCGCCCATGGCAGGGCCGGAGAAAAACGCGCGGAAGATTTCAGCTGGGACCAGATTAACCATGCCGTTGCGGAAACCTATTTGCGACTGGTACGCCAGCGTCAGGCCGGCCATGGACCGATCAAACAAGCCTCCGTCCGCTAGTCATGCAAGGGCTGTTTGACGAAAAAACTGATCCTCCGAGCGCCGAAGAAAACACGCCCAACTCGCCACTGGCAGATCGTCTCCGGCCGAAGAAGCTTGCCGACATTGTTGGTCAAGACCATCTGGTCGGGGCCGAAGGCACGATTGGAAGGATGGTATCTGCAGGAAAACTGTCCTCAATCATCCTCTGGGGACCTCCGGGCACCGGCAAGACCAGCCTCGCCCGTTTGCTCGCCGATCAGACAGAATTGCATTTCAAGGCAATCTCGGCTGTGTTTTCCGGTGTTGCCGATCTCAAGAAAGTCTTTGCCGAGGCCGAAATGCGGTTGCAGTCCGGCAAGGCAACGTTGCTGTTTGTAGACGAAATTCATCGCTTCAATCGATCGCAGCAGGACAGCTTTCTTCCGTATGTCGAAAAGGGAATTGTGATTCTGGTCGGCGCCACAACAGAAAACCCCTCGTTTGAACTGAACGCCGCCCTGCTGAGCCGTGCACAGGTGCTAATCCTCAACCGGCTGGACGCCGCCGCCCTGGGTTTGTTGTTGGATCGGGCCGAAGCCTTGGAGAATAAACCCCTGCCCCTTACGGCAGATGCCAGAGAGGCGCTGATCGCCAGCGCCGACGGTGATGGCCGATTTCTGCTCAATCAGGCGGAGACGCTCTTCGCTCTCGACATCCCGAATCCCCTCGATCCTCCCCAGCTTGCGAAAATCCTGCATCGCCGGATGGCGGTCTATGACAAGGATCGCGAAGGTCATTATAATCTGATTTCGGCGCTTCACAAAGCGATGCGCGGGTCCGATCCCCAGGCATCGCTCTACTATCTTGCAAGGATGCTGGTCGCTGGAGAAGAGCCGCTTTATCTGCTCCGAAGGATTGTGCGTTTTGCCAGCGAAGATATTGGTCTGGCTGATCCGCAGGCCCTGATGCAGGCGCTGGCCGCAAAACAGGCCTTTGAGTTTCTCGGAAGTCCGGAAGGCGAACTGGCAATTGTCCAGGCCTGTCTCTATTGCGCAACCGCCCCGAAATCCAATGCTGCCTATAAAGCGCAAAAAGCAGCCTGGAAATCAGCGAAAAGCACAGGATCGCTGATGCCACCGCAAAATATTCTCAACGCTCCAACCGCGCTGATGAAGGATATCGGCTATGGCAAGGGCTATAGTTACGATCATGAAAGCGACGACGGCTTTTCGGGTGACAATTACTGGCCGGACGACATGCAGCCCGAGCATTTTTACCAGCCTGTGGATCGCGGTTTTGAACACAAGATCCGGGAACGTCTGGACTATTGGGAGACCTTGCGTGCTGAAAAAACTGGTTAGCCTTTGTGCCATCGCTGGCTTATTTCCTGTCAGCGCCCTTGCCCAGAATGAAGAATCAACGCGCTACGATCGTGCGTTGGCCGCCGGTTACAAAGCGCAATTCATCTGTTCCGGTTTGTGGAACGGCGGCAAGACGCTGGCCGACATCAAGGCAGACGAATTGACCGGCATCTATGACCGGATCGCCGCAATCGTCCCGGCACTGGTCGAGGAAGTGGACGAGAGCGAGCGGCAGGTCAGCGTCCGTTTCGCAGATGATGCGCCGCCGCGCGTTGCCATCTGGAATGGCAAGAGCGGGTGCACGGCCATGCCAATTGGCTATGACGATCTCAAGCGCGGTGCACCGGCGGTCCAGCGCGAATTTTTCGATGACAGGCCGTGGCCGATGGGTGACCGCGAAGCCGAGGCAAAAAACACTGCCCGGATACCCGGCTTTGAGGGGATCGCCAACCGCGCCTTTCAGTCGGAAATTTATGGCGGCAAGACCAGCGCCGTGCTGATCATCAAAAATGGCCGCATTCAGGCCGAGCAGTATAAACCGGGCCACGGCATGCATACGGCGCAGCGCACCTGGTCGGTCGCGAAATCGCTTGCCGGAACGCTGATTGGCCATTCGGTGCAACAAGAGATGGTCGACATCAACGCCCCCGTGCTGATCCCGGAATGGCAGAAATCCGGCGATCCGCGAGCTGCGCTGACGATCGACCATCTGATGCGGATGAGCAGCGGACTGGTCAGCGATACGGCAGGAAATCGCACCGATCCACTCTATATGGGCGGCGCGAGTGTCACGGAACGGGCGACCAGTTGGCCCTTACTCTACGAGCCGGGAAGCCGCTTCCGTTACGCCAATAATGACACGCTGCTTGCCGTCCATGCGGCGCGGGCGCAGCATGTTGAGCGGAAAAACAGGCTAGGGAATTATATGCCGGAGGAACATGATTTTGATCCTTTTGCCTTTTTCCAGAAACTTGGCATGACCCGGACCTATGCCGAAACCGACTGGCAGGATAATTTCATCTTATCGAGCCAGGTCTGGACAACGGCTCGCGATCTGGGACGCCTGGGGATGCTCTATCTCGACAATGGTATGTGGAACGGCGAGCGACTGCTGCCGGACTATTGGCGTACACTGGTCAGCAGCCCGTCGGGACCACAGCCGGCTGGCCGCGACTTTGGCTATGGCGCCACCTTCTGGTTGATGAACCAGTCGGAAGCTATTCCGCCAGACGCGTTCGCGGCATTCGGCAATCGCGGGCAATATCTGGTGATCATCCCTTCGCTGGATCTGGTCATCGTCCGGCGCGGATATGACACGAGCGAGAACCGGTTTGATATCGGTGCGTTCAGCAAAGATATTGTAGCAGCGCTGGAATCATGAGTCATTCCTATCGCGCCGCCGTATGCACGGCACTGACCGGCCCCGCGTCCATCGCCATTCAGGAGCGCGAAATCAGGCCATTGGATTCAGGAGAAGTGCGCATCCGCGTCCATGCTGCCGGCTTGAATTTTCCGGACCTGCTGATGACCCAGGGCAAATATCAGTTCCGGCCTGATCCGCCTTTCGTCCCCGGACTGGAGGGAGCGGGAGAGGTCATGGAAGTCGCCGCCGATGTGCAAGGCATCCAACCTGGTGATCGCGTCATGGCAGGCGGCAAGGGCGGCGCGCTGGCAGAACAATGGATAGTGAAGGAAACGGCCGTCTCCCCTCTGCCCCCTTCCCTGTCCTTCGCGGAAGGTGCCTGCTGGCAGACGGCCGCATCCACTGCCTGGCACGCTCTCGTCGCGCGTGGCCATTTGCAGGCGGGCGAAACAATTCTGGTGCTCGGTGCCAGCGGTGGCGTGGGTATGGCCGCTGTCAAGATGGCCAAGCATATCGGCGCGACGGTCATCGGGACCGGGTCGAATGAAGAAAAAATGGTCGCTATTCACCAGGCCGGAGCGGATCATGTGCTCGACCCCTCGGATGAACAACTTGCCGCCAAAGTGAAGGAGCTTACCCAGGGAAAGGGTGCCGATGTGGTTTTTGACCCGGTCGGCGGTCAATTGGCGCTGACTGCTACAAGAGCCATTGCCTGGGACGGTCGCTATCTGATCGTCGGCTTTGCCAGCGGAACAATTCCGTCCTTTCCGGCCAACCATGTCATGATCAAGACCTATAGCCTGATCGGGGTCCGGGCCGGCGAAGCCCCACGGCGCGATCCGGAGCTGGCCCGGCGGCAGGGCAAAGCTTTGCGCGAGCTGGCCGCCCGGGGTGCGATGCGGCCAAACATCTCCCACCGTTTTTCTCTCGCCGATGCAGCAAAGGCCATTGCGGTACTTGATAAACGCGAGGCTATTGGCCGCGTAATCGTAGAAATGAGCGTAAGCAACTGATCTTTGCAAGTTTTTACGGACTTCCTTTCGGAAGTTTATATTGATTCCTGTCTTTGGGCGAACGAATATGCTATCGTTCATCGTCTAACAAAATAGGGGATGCAATATGGATGGAATGCGAATTGGCAATTATGCTCTGGATACGGAGCTGATGATCGTTTGGGGGGAAAAGCTGGGCTTGGCACTACTGATCCTCGTCGGCACATGGATTTTGGCGAAAGCCGCCAAATGGACCTTCGCCAAGCTGGTCGACAATGTAACATTTCTGCAGCGCGATACTTCAGCAGGCACATCCGTAGGTGAGTCCCTCGGCAAGATTGTTTCCTTGCTGATCTGGCTATTCGGCTTACTCATCATCCTGCGCGTTCTGGGTCTTGGCGGTGTCGATGCCCCCATTCAGACCTTGCTCAACAGTATCATGGGTTTTGTTCCCAACCTCTTGGGTGCTGCCATCATATTCTTCATTGGCGTGGTGGTTGCCCGGATTGTCCGGGATCTGGTCGTGACCGCGCTGCAAACGGTGGATTTCGACAAATGGGCCAATCGCGGCGGTATTGACACGGTCACCGGAAATTCGGCAATCAGCAAGACCATCGGTACGATCATCTATGTCCTGATCATCATCCCGATTGCAATATTAGCGCTCGAAGCCTTGCAGCTTGAATCCGTATCCCAGCCAGCCAGCAATATGCTGCGGATGATCCTAGCGGCAATTCCGAACATTATCGGTGCGGCCATCATTCTCGGCATCGGCTATCTGATCAGCAAGTTCGTGGTCCAGATTGTGAAGGAAGTTCTTCCTGGCCTCGGCGTTGACCAGTCGGTTGCAGCCATGGACATTTTGCCCGCTTCAACATCGCTTACGTCGATTGTTGCGCGCATTTTGCAAATTGCAATCATGTTGGCATCCGCAATCGCGGCGACAAACCTGCTCGGATTTCCCGAGCTAACGGCCATTCTTGATCAGATTCTGGAACTCGGTGGCCGCGTCATATTCGGAAGCGTGGTCATCCTGGCTGGTTTCCTGATCGCCAATCTGCTCGCGCGGATCATCGGCGGTGCCGATGAAGGCAGCATGGCTTCATCCATCGTCCGCTATGCCACGATCGTCCTGTTCACCTTCATGGGCCTGCAGTTCATGGGTGTTGGCGAAGAGATCGTGCAGACGGCTTTCACCGCATTGGTGATCGGCGGCGCAGCGGCTGCGGCACTGGCCTTTGGCTGGGGCGGGCGCCACGTGGCTGGCAAGGTACTGGAAGACCTCCACGCCAACCCGCCAAAGCCGAAAGCTCCTGCAGCGCGGAAACCGGCGGTCAAAAAACCGGCAGCGCGCAAGCCAGCTGCCAAGAAATAGGCACCGGCTGACAACTTGGGGAACGAGGGCGGGTCCGATGGACCTGCCCTTTTCTTTTGCCGGCATGATCCGCTAGAGAGCAACGGTGCGAAGCTTCTCCCATTTTGCCTGCGTCGACTGGTCCGGTGCAAAAACCGAGCGACCGGACGGCATTGCGGTTTCGGTCATCGGCCCGGAAGGCCCCCCTGCCCTGTTAACACCCGAACCGCGCTGGTCGCGGAGCGATATTGCCGACTGGCTTCTCGAGCTTTCCGACACGCGACAGGATATCCTGATCGGCTTTGATCTGTCGATGTCACTGCCGTTTCTGGATGAAGGCTCCTATTTCCCCGAATGGGACGAGAGCCCCCCGGATGCCAAGTCCTTATGGAATCTGGTCGACTCGCTGAGCAGCGATGATCCTCATTTGAGCATACCGAGTTTTCTGGCGCACGAGCAGGCGCAGCGCCATTTCCGTCATGGCAAGGGCTTTACTGGCGACCTGTTCAGCGGCGGCGTAGGTCGATTGCGCGCGGTCGAATACCACCAGCGCATGACCGGACAGGCCAATAGCGCCAGCTGCTTCAATCTGGTGGGAGCCGCGCAGGTCGGAAAATCGAGCCTGACCGGCATGCGAATGCTGCATAAGCTAGATGGCGCGATACCGGTATGGCCCTTTGATCCCGTTCCCGATTCCGGCCCCGCCATCGTCGAAATCTACACGACCGTTGCCGCTTTGGCCGCCGGCCAGCCCAAGGGACGCAGCAAGGTCCGCGATCGCGCCGGTCTCAGGCAGGCCCTGACACGGTTGAACACGCCCGCTCCGGCAAGACTGGCCCGCTATGACGACCACAGCACCGATGCACTGATCACCGCGGCCTGGATGAAGCAGGCAGCGGCCAATCCTGTGCTCTGGACCCCTCCGGCAATGAACGATGAGATCGCGCAAAAAGAGGGCTGGACCTTTGGCGTGGTTTGACGCTAATAGCGCGCAGCAAATCCAGTGCATGCCGAATTAGCTCAGCTGGTAGAGCAACCGCCTTGTAAGCGGTAGGTCATCCGTTCCAGTCGGATCTTCGGCACCAGCCTTCTAGCGACCGCTGGGAGGAAAGGCTGTCCGCCGAAGCTTTAGCGAAGGAGGACTTTATGCATTTCGCGTATATTTTGCGAAGCGAAGCTTGTCCTGATCAATATTACGTCGGTTTGGCAGAAGATATCGAATCTCGCATACAAGACCATATCCGTTCATGGCTTCCCTGATCGAGATAAGGCAGCCAATTATGAAAAATATCTGAAATCCGGATCAGGCCACCCCTTTGCCAAAAGGCATCTCCGCTAACAAAAAAGCCCCGCCGGATTCCCGGCAGGGCTTCTTTCATAACATGGTCGCTTCAGGTCAGAACTTGAAACCGGCACCGATACCGTAGCGGCGTGGTTCCAGCGTGAAGACGTTGGTGTAGAGACCCGATGACTGGTCCGTCACATAGAGACCGGTTTCGGCGTTACTGTCGAATATATTCTGGATGAAACCACGAACATACCAGCGGTCATCCGTCCCGTTCAACTGGATCTGGGCGTTTGCCTGCGCATAGCCTTTGATCCGGTTGACATTGCCGTTGAAGATACTGCCGAAACTTTCGCCCGTATAAGCAAGATCAACACGGGGAACCAGGCTCATGCCGTTGTCGAAGTTATGCGTATATTGCACGCCGGCTGAGAACTTCAGCTGAGGCGCTTGCGGCAGGTCATTGCCCTTGATATTTTTGGGCACACCGGCAGCGAAATATTCGATCCCGCCAAATGCAGCCGGGTCAATGCCTGCCCCGGCAAATGCACCCGCTGCCGCCGCTTCCAATACGCTACAAAGGCCGAATGCACCGGTTGAGGCAATGCCGCCATTAGCCGGGAAGGCCGTGGTTGGCTGGAGATTCGCGCCCGCAGCTACGCCAGGCACCAGGCCTGCATTGATGACGTTGTTTATCGTATTGACGAACTGATTGACACCCGCAGCACTCCCGGAAGTGGAAGCAACCGCACAGTTAGACGCATTCGTGATGTCCTTGATGATTACCGCATCGGAACGACCGCCACCAAAGTCGCGCGGATCGCTGTTAAACGTATCGCCCTTGACCTCGGTATGCAGATAGCTGAAGCCCATGTTGATCATCCAGTCCGGATCAGGGCGAATGATGGCCTCGACTTCCGCACCATAAATATCGGCGTCAACATTCTCATTGACCGCAGTCCGGGCAACAATCTTGCTGAGCTGCAAATCTTTATATTTGTAATAAAATGCAGTCAGATTGAGTTGCAGAGCACCATCGCCAAATGAGTTTTTCGATCCGATTTCAAAGGCATCGACCTGCTCTGGCCGGAACGATTCCGGCACCGCAAAGATTGGCTGCAGAGGCGGATTAATACCGCCCGACTTATACCCACGTGAATAGGACATATAGAGCAGATTGTCGTCGGTGATTTTATAATCAAGTACCGCGCGACCGGTGATTTCATTGAATTTTACTTCACGATTCTGAAAAATCTGGTTGCCTGGCGTACCCGGGTCACCATCAAAAGATCCGACAAAGGGTGACTCAAATGCATCAGTGGTCTGACCGTAAGGAACAAGAAAGCTTGCCAGGGTCGAACGGGCCCGAACATTTTTCTTGTCGTTGTTGTAACGCAGGCCGCCGGTCAATTTCAGCCTATCGCTGATGTCGAAATAGACTTCCCCGAACAGGCCGTAGGACTTGACCGTCAGATCATCAGTATTGTTGCGATAATAAGGCGTGCCGAGGAAGGCAGGCGGCAAGCCACCACCCAGCGCCGTAAAGCTGCCAAGCAGACCTGCGACATAATCAATCGCAAATGCGTTCACATAATAGCTATTCTCGGTCAGATGATAGTCGGCATAAATACCGCCAACCAGAAAGTTGAACGGTCCATCGAGATCACTCGAAATAATGGCTTCGGCCGACCAGCTGCTATTATACTGGTTTGAACGATCATATTGAAGCGGTGTTGTCGCACAATTGCTGTTGCCACCAAATGACCCGAGACCGATAGTATCGGTATCCGAGGTACATAATACTCCATCTGGACCATTGGGAATAATCGCAGCAGCAATCGGTGCAAAATATGCGGCAGGAAGCCCCGGAACAAGACCTGCGGCGGCGGCGGCCAGCGTATTCAACGCAGGAGCATAAATATCCCGTCGGCCAATATTATTATTATAGTCCTGCCGTGAATCCAGCTTCACCTTTTGATAGGTACCCGAAAGTTGCGCGCTGATCGGACCGAAATCATGTTCGATCTTGCCCTGAAAGGTCAGCTCGCTGGTGAAATATTCCGGTGTGAAAGCGGTGTTGACCGTCCGCGAATCTGCCGGAATATCGATACCGTCATATTGGTCGGGTCCATAGAGGCTGCCGAGTGCAAATGCGGTTGGTATTCCTCGAATGGCCAGAAATTCCCGCGATGATAAAGCGGCTGTGAAAGTCGAGTTGGCGTTGAAGGACTCTGCGTTGCGCGAACTGTTCAAGCAACCCAAGATCCCTGTCGGGTCGCGTTGACAATATTGCTTCTGGATCCGCATCCGATTGTCATCTTCACGGAAATAGGAAGCATAGAGATCAATCGAAGTGTCCGGACTAGGCTCGAAACGCAATGAACCGCGCAACGAATATAATTCTCGGTCATCTAGGTCAGGCCCACCATTGAGATTGGTAGTATAACCATCCCGCTTCACATAAACGCCTGCACCGCGAAATGCTAATGTGTCGCCCAGCGGTATGTTGACCATACCCTTGACCTTCAGAGCATTATAATTGCCATATTCGAGATCGCCGGATGCCTGGAACTCACCCAATCTCGGCTTGGCCGTTACAACGTTGACCACCCCTGCCGTTGCATTTCGTCCAAACAAGGTACCTTGTGGACCGCGCAGGACTTCAACGCGTTCAAGGTCGAAAAACTCGGTTTCAAAAAGTCGGGTGGAAAATAACGGAGAATCATTCAAGTGAATGGCAGTTGCCTGATCACAGGATGTACCCACGCATAAATCGCCGATCCCGCGAATGGTGAAGCTGGAGCTGGTAAAATTGGTTTTGGTAAAAGTGATGTTTGGAAGCGTAAGCTGGAGATCGGAGCTGTTTTCGATCTGTTGGGCTTCCAGCGCTTCTCCTGAAAATGCAGAAACCGCGATTGGAACATCCTGGGCACTTTGTGCCTGACGTTGCGCTGTCACGATAATGATATTGTCATTCAAGCCGTCATCTTGATCCTGCGCAAAGGCGGGTGCGGACATTGTCGATATAGCTGTAGCGGCTAACAGTAGCGATTTACGCATTTCTCTCTCCCAAATCCCAGTTATTACCGGAGAGTGAAGCTTTTGCTCATCTCCCCAATGACTCAATATTCAACTAATCGCGCGATTAAGTCCAGCCGGAAATGATAAAATTGCACCTGCATGTTCTATTTTTGCATCACGGCGCAGGTGTTTGATGCAATTTTGATACAAAAAAACCCCGCCGGATGTCCCGGCGGGGGTGCAATTTTACAGATGATCGCTGCGCTTAGAATGTATAGCGCGCGGTAACACCATAGGTCCGCGGCTGATTTGGATAGCCGGTGAAGCTTCCCTCTTGGCCAACCGCAGGGAATACAGTTGTCAAATATGTCGCATCGGTCAGGTTACGGCCCCAGATCGTGAACTTGATGCTCTCGTCATAGGTCAGTGTCGCAGACGCATTCAGCGCATTAATTTCACGCGTGAAATTGATCGATGTCGGATCGGAAGGATTGTCATCAATCAAATTGACTTTCGACTCGTAATGGTAGTCGGCGCGAAGATTCAGGCCCAGCATATCGCTGAGGTCGATATCATAATCGACGCCCAGGGTTGTCGACAGTGCCGGGATGGTCGACGGGGTTGTTCCCGAAATATCGCCATATACGCTGTTCTCGAAGCTGTCATAGACCGGATCCAGATAGACTACGGCGACGCTGAACTTCAAACCGTCTGTCGGCGAAACATTGCCGTCAAACTCAAAACCCTTTGTGGTTTGTTTGCCAGCATTGGCCAGTTCAAAACCGGTTCCGTTGAAGACGTTCGATTGGAAGCCTTTGATCGACTGGGTAAAGAATGTCAGGTTAAACGCCGCGACATCCCACTGTCCTTTGATACCAATTTCATAAACAGTGGCATTTTCCGGTCCGGCATAACGCGAACCGAAAGTCTGGTTTGGCTGTAACAATCCAGCTGTGCCCAGCGCCGCAGCGTCGGACGCAAACGGACGGCTGTCACGGGACAGGTTGATCGAACTTGCCTTGAAGCCGGTTGCGTAGCTCGCATACACATTCAGGCTTGGCGAAACTTCATAAGCCAAACGAGCCGTGTAGGTCAGCTTGTCATCATTTGTACGGCCATTTTCCACCGCATTGGGCAAATTGACCAAAGGCGGGAAGAATTGCAACGGTGCCAGACCTGCAAGTGGATTTGCACTCGATCCATCGGGCAATGTGATGGTCGGGTTCGCGGCCAGAAACGCCGCGGTAGCGGCATCAACGCCTGCACCGAGCAACAATTGCTCGCGGAATGCCGCATATTGCGGTGCATTGAAATCAATCGCCGCAAAGGCTTCAGTCGCTACAACATTATTGGAGAATTTCTTCTTGTCATTGGTGTAGTTCAGGCCGCCGGTCAGAACCAGGCCATCAGTCAGTTCGAAATCAACCGTGCCGAAGAACGAATAGGCTTCATTTTTGAACGTATAGGCTTCATCATACCCGGTCCCGCTAGCGAAGAAGCGATTGGCATAAACAGCTGGTGAAGCCACAAGGCCTGCAGCGAAATCACTGCCGCCAAAGACAGCTTCCAGAGTATTGAAGTTCAACGCTCCGCCTGTCGCCGCACCAATGAGCGCGTCACCGTAAGCACGGAAATCGTCGCCAAATTTGATGCTGTTTGCGATATCGATCTTCTCGTTGAAATAATAACCACCGAGGAGGAAGTTGATCGGGCCATCAAAATCCGATGCGACACGGAATTCCTGGGTGAACGTCCGTATTTCGGTATCATTGGCATTCTGGCTGAGCAGATCGGCCGCAGTAAAATCGGAGTCTTGATCGCTGAAGGAATCAACGCCACGGTAAGCAGTGATCGACGTCAGTCCGATGGCACCCAGATCATAATCAACCTGCGCCGATCCACCGTAATTTTTGATCCGGTTTTCCGAAGGCAGATTGGTGTAAACATTATAAGAAAATGGGTTCTCAGCATCAAGACCGATGCCACCAGCCAAAGCGTTTACAATAGCGCCCGTCGGCCCGTTGACAACATTGCCGGCGACGCAGCAATCCTCGTCAATTTTGTCGTAGTCGGCAATAAGGCGAATGGACAGATCGTTGGACGGTTCGATCAGCAACTGACCACGGACACCGTAACGATTGCGCTCGTTGACGTCGGTGTTCAGATTGAGGTCGTCGGCATAGCCGTCGCGCTTATTATAATTGCCGGCGAGGCTGAAAGCGATGGTGTCGCTAATCGGCCCGGTAACATCGGCTTTTGCGATGATTGCATTATAGTTGCCATAGCTAAGCTCAGCGGAGCCACCGAAATCGAACTGCGGCTTTTGCGTAACAATACTGATCACGCCGGCAGAAGCGTTTTTGCCGAACAGGGTCGACTGAGGTCCCCGCAAAACCTCGACCCGTTCGAGATTTGGAAGGTCACCAATTTGGGCGGCGGAACGCGAACGATAGACACCATCGATAAACACGCCAACCGAGGGCTCAATGCCGGCGTTATTGGCACCGTTACCGAAACCACGGATGATGAAGTTGGTATTCGCGGAGCTTTGCAGCTGATTAACCCGCAGAGTTGGAGCAAGCGTCTGGAGATCGTTCAGATCGCGGACCTGTGCCTTCGCAATATCTTCAGCACCGGTTACGGTCACTGCTACCGGAATTTCCTGGAGCGTTTGTTCGCGTTTGGTAGCGGTCACGATGATGACGTTTTCGTCAAACGTTTCCTCTTGCTGTACATCCTGCGCATAGACAGGTGAAGCTGCGATGACGCTGCTGAGGGCAGTAGCGGCCAAAAATTTTGCGATGTTCATTAATTTCTCCTGCGCCCCGACCGTTATGTCCGTGGGCTTGAAATAGGGGCGTTAAACAAATGGAGCAGACTGTCCGCTCCTGTGCGGGGCACTGGTTCAAATAACGGGTGCAGTCCAGCGGATATCCCTAAAAAAGACCGCATTACTGCGCATTAATGCAAAATCCTCAAATATCGTTGCAACTAAGTCACAATATTTCAATTTCCGGGAAATGGTGCCCCTGGCCCGACTCGAACGGGCACTCCTTGCGGAACTCGATTTTGAGTCGAGCGCGTCTACCAATTCCACCACAGGGGCTCTTTGGCTGCGTCAATTGACGATCAGCGAAATCGACGCTCTGTTAGCGAACAGGCATTGCGCTGGCAACGGCTTTTTCCTGCCCCGCGACAAACTTCGGAAATTAATATAACCAACTGTCACTGGCCGCCTGACAGAGCCAGAGAGGAAAGGCTGCGATTGCCATCAGACTGCCGAGCGGCAACATCGTGTCGGCGCCAACGCTTCTGCCCCGCAGTTGCCACGTGATCGCAACCAGTATCCCGATCAAAGTGGCACCGACCATGACCAGCGGCAAGGCGTGCCAGCCCAGCCAGCAGCCGATCGCACCGAGCATTTTGGGATCGCCGCCACCGAGCCCATCGCGGTTCCTCAGGCCTTTATAGGCAGCGGCAATGAGCGCCAGAGCGATGAATCCTGCAACCCCGCCAATCAGGCGGTCTTGCAGCGCGGGATCATCGAAGAAGAGACCTGCCAGAAGTCCGAACCCGGCCAGCATCACCGTCAAACGGTCTGGCAACCAGTGATGCTTCACATCCAGGGCCGCCAGCGTCAGCAAAAGCCAGCCAAATACCGCCCCGGCGAACCCTTCAGCGTTGGGCGCGGCAAACAGGGCCAGGCCGCCGATCAGCGCCGCAGCCAGTTCGACTGCAATATGGTCCGGCGCAATCGTCGCACCACATCGGCGGCATTTGCCCGCCTGGAGGATGAAGCTCACCACAGGGATCAGCTCCCAGAAGCGAAGCTGATGCCGGCATTGGTCACACGAGGAACGCCCAGCCATGACCGAACGATCCGCCGGCCAGCGAAGAATCAAGGTCGCCAGAAAGCTCCCTATGATCAAACCAAGGAAAATGCCGGCAATTGGAAAGAGATACGGGGGCAACATGCGCTCCAAACAAGACTCCGCTGCTCGATTGGCACGCTCAGCCCTGCCGTTCAATGGCGCAATTGAAAAAGTGCAGAGCCACGCCTATGTCCGTTTCGAGATTCGCGCTCGCCTAAAGCGGCGCAACAGAACCAGAAAGGCCAACCCATGTCCAATTCCGACCCGATCGTCATTCTCTCCTACGCCCGCACCCCTATGGGCGGTATGCAAGGCGCGCTCGGCGAAGTCAGCGCATCCCATCTTGGTGCTGTCGCGGTCAAGGCGGCGGTGGAACGCGCCGGCGTGGATGGCGCGGATGTCGAACGCATTTACATGGGCAATGTGCTTTCCGCTGGCCAGGGACAGGCCCCTGCCCGTCAGGCCGCCATTTATGCCGGCCTGCCGCAATCGGTTGAGGCCACCACGGTCAATAAAATGTGCGGTTCCGGCATGCAGACCGCAATCATGGGCGCAGAGGCGCTGGCAGCGGGCTCGGTTGACATCATCGTCACCGGCGGCATGGAAAGCATGACCAATGCGCCCTATCTGCTGCCGAAAATGCGCAGCGGTGCACGGCTGGGGCATACCGAAGCGAAAGATCATATGTTCCTCGACGGGCTGGAAGATGCCTATGAACCAGGTCGGGCGATGGGTACGTTCGCCGAAGAAACCGCGGGCGAATATCAACTGACGCGCGAGGCGCAGGACGAATATTCGATTGAATCTCTGGCCCGTGCCAAGGCCGCCGTCGAAGGTGACGATTTTGATGACGAAGTTGTCGCGGTCGAAGTCAAGACCCGCAAGGGCAGCGTCACGGTCGACAAGGACGAACAGCCGCTCAAGGGAAATCCCGACAAGATTCCGCAGCTACGCCCCGCTTTCGCGAAAGACGGCACAATCACCGCTGCCAATGCATCCTCGATTTCCGATGGTGCCGCTGCGATGGTGCTTAGCCGCGCCAGCGTCGCGGAAGCCAAAGGTCTGAAGCCTGTCGCCCGGATCGTGGCCCATGCCGCCCATGCGCACGCACCCGCGAAATTCACCACTGCTCCTGTCGCCGCTATTCAAAAGGTCCTCGACAAAGCTGGCTGGTCAGTTGCCGACGTTGATCTGTGGGAAGTCAACGAAGCCTTCGCCTGTGTCGCGATGTTCGCAATGCAGGATATCGGCATCAGCCGGGACAAGCTGAACGTCAACGGCGGTGCAACCGCTCTCGGCCACCCGATCGGAGCCAGCGGCGCGCGGATCATGGTAACTTTGATCGCAGCGTTGAAAAAACGCGGCCTGAAAAAGGGGGTTGCAGCTTTGTGCATTGGCGGCGGCGAAGCTACCGCTGTAGCGGTAGAACTGACCGACTGAGCTATTTCAGCGGTTCGTCACCCCAGACATCGTTGATGCTGATATAGCCCTGACGACCAGTCACATCGAACAGGCACCAGTTTTTCTCGCATTGAGTCAGACTGCCAACGACGCCCGGTTCGGCGCGCCAGATAATTTTGGCATTATTCGCGGGTAAGGCGCGCATCGCGACCGGCTTGCCGCTGGTCGCGAGCACCAGTCCCGTCCGGGCGGCGCTGAGCAGACGCGCGTGCATCCACCCTTGCGTTCCTTCGTGATCCTCTATCTTTCGCCACGCTTTGTAGCGCGCAAGGATTTTTACCGGCAGCTTCTCGCGCCTGTATATCCACATGGTCGGATATTCGGTGCTGGGGCCGGTACGCATTCGTGCCTCTGGCTCATCTATTGATGCCCAGTAAGGCGGTTCCTGCTGCGCCTTTGCGGCCGACGCAAGCGACAAGCCCGAAATCGCGATGAGCATGAAAGCCAGAATACGCATAATGATTGGTTACTCATTTCCCCGAATATCCATATATAGCCCGAAAAGCTGGGTCGCTTCAATAGTCGCCTGCTTGACCTGAACCAGATTTCAGGCATAGCGATGAACCTATGTCAGACTCACCACGCCCCGCTAATCCCCGTGTCATCATCACCCGCGAATTGGCGGACAGCAATCAGAACCGAATGTCCGAACTATTCGATGCGGTTCCAAATCTGACAGACAAACCCTTTTCCCGCGAAGACCTGATTGCCGCGATGGCCGACTGCGATGTGCTGGTGCCCACGGTGACCGACCAAATCGATGCGGAAATGATCGAAAATGCGCCAGAGCGCCTCCGCCTGATCGCCAGCTTTGGTGCCGGCGTCGATCATATTGACCTTGCCGCAGCACGCGCAAAAAAAATCATGGTCACAAATACGCCAGGTGTATTCACAGAGGACACCGCAGACATGACCATGGCGTTGATATTGTCCGTTCCACGCCGCCTTTCAGAGGGCGAGAGGCTACTGCGCTCCGGCCAGTGGGAGGGCTGGAAACCCTCCGGCATGCTTGGCCATTGTATCGGTGGGAAAAAGCTTGGTATCATCGGCATGGGCCGTATTGGACAGGCCGTGGCTCGTCGCGCATCCGGTTTCGGTATGTCGATTTTTTATCATAACCGCCGTCAATTGCCACCGGCTGTTGAAGAAACGCTGCGCGCCACTTTTATCGCCGATCTCGACGATCTCGTCCGGGAATGCGACATTCTCACGCTCCACTGCCCGCACACGGCCGAAACCCACGAAATGATAAGCGCCGAGCGGATCAGGATGATGAAGCCCTCTTCCTATCTGATCAATACTGCACGCGGTGACCTGGTCGATGAAAATGCCTTGATCGAAGCCCTGCAGAACGAAAAAATCGGCGGGGCCGGACTCGACGTCTATCACAAGGAACCCAATATCGATCCACGCTTCCTGACGCTCAAAAATACCGCGCTGATTCCACATATGGGCAGCGCCACGTTTGAAGGGCGGGAGGCATCGGGAGAGCGGGTGATTGCCAATATCCGCGTCTGGGCCGACGGACATCGCCCACCGGATCAGGTGCTTGAGGGCTGGGTGTAAGCTTTCCGTTGAGTCCCTCTCCCGACTCGACTAGAAATTCCGCGCAATCTGATTCGGCAAGCCAATCAGACATAATAAAATTATAGCAGCGGGGAACATCATGAAATATCCAATCAGAAGTCTGGGCATGCTGTTGGCAGCGATCTGGGCGACTTCTCCGCTGCGGGCCCAGGAATTGCTCGATCCGGCGACCGCAGATGTGGCCAACAGCGGTGATACGGCCTGGATATTGACGTCGAGTGCGCTCGTGCTGCTGATGACCCTGCCCGGACTTGCACTTTTCTACGGCGGCCTTGTCCGTTCCAAAAACTTCCTGTCGGTGCTCATCCAGTGCATGGCGGTGGCGGGAATTTGCTCCGTACTCTGGCTTGTCGTCGGCTACACTCTCGCTTTCGGTCAGGTTACAAACGGATTTTTAGGCAATGGACTCAACTGGATGATGGCGAATCTTGGTAACGTCCGTGAAGATACAACGATACCCGAATCTACCTTTGCCCTGTTCCAGATGACTTTTGCGGTGATCACCCCCGCGCTGATGATCGGTGCCTGGGTTGAGCGTGCGCGCTTCGGCTGGGTCGTCGCTTTTTGTGCGCTCTGGTTGCTGGTAGTCTATGCGCCAGTCACCCATTGGGTGTGGGGCGGCGGCTGGCTCAGCGGCCTTGGCGTCCTCGACTTTGCTGGCGGCATTGTTGTTCATACAACAGCGGGCGTTTCCGCGCTGGTCGTCGCGATCATGCTCGGCAAGCGCATGGGCTGGCCGAAAACGATGATGCTGCCGCACAGCCCTGCCTTGACCGTCGCCGGCGCTGCGATGCTCTGGGTCGGCTGGTTCGGGTTCAACGGCGGCTCCGCGCTGACCGCAACCGATGACGCTTCGGCGGCTATCATCAATACCCATATTGCCGCATCGACAGCCGCGCTGATCTGGATATTGATCGAGAAATTCAAGGTTGGAAAACCAACTGCGGTTGGCGTTGCTACCGGTGCTATAGCCGGACTGGCCACGATCACCCCAGCAGCCGGATTTGTCGGCCCCGGCGCGTCGATCATCATTGGCGTAGCGGCGTCAACAGTCTGCTTCATGGCGGTCGGTCTGGTGAAAAATGGCTTCAAGATCGACGATAGCCTTGATGTGTTCGCGGTCCACGGCGTCGGCGGGATATTAGGCAGTCTGCTACTCGCTCTGTTCATCAGCGAAGGTTTTGGCGGTACCGGCTACGCCGAAGGCATGGCATTCGGCAGCCAGTTTGTCGCCCAGCTGATCGGTGTTGGCGCAGTCGCTATCTGGTCGGCCGTAGCCACGGCGATCCTCGGATTTGGTATCAGCTTCGTCCTTCCCATGCGGGTCAGCGAAGATGATGAACGCGATGGCCTGGATATTTCCAACCATGGTGAACGGGCGTGGGACCTGGACTAGTCATGGAGCCCTTCTCCCACAGGGGAGAAGGGTTTCGGCGCGCACGCGAAATTATCTATTATAATTCAAGATGCAAAAACTGGTTGAATGCACTGGGCTCATAGTCACCGAACGGCGCGCCATTTTCAAAGCCCCGCCGGCGGTAAAGACTGAGTGCGGCTTCAAAATCCGGACCAGAACCGGTTTCCAGACTCAACCGCCGATAGCCGCGTCGCCGCGCCTCTGAAATGATATGATCGAGTAGCGCGAGACCAACCCCTTTGCGCAAATGCCCTGGATCGGTCCGCATCGACTTGATCTCTCCGGTCGAAGCGGAAAGCTGCTTGAGCGCACCAACGCCCATCAATCCTTCACCATCCCAAACCGTCCAGACGGACATATCAGAATCCTGCAACCCGCTCAAATCGAGTGCATAGACGCTATCCGGCGGCGAATTTTGCTGCATTCCGGCGAGATGGGCAGCCAGCAGGTCCTGAACCTGCTGGCCGCTCAGATCATCAAGCCGGATATCCAACTCAGTCGCCCGTCAATATGCGGTCTACCAGTTGCTTCACTGTCGGCACAAAGCCGTTGGAATAGAAGGGATCGGTCCCGAAATTATAGGCACCATGACCGGCGAACATCAGATGTTCCTCGACCGGTGCGCCATGGACGATTTCCTGCAGGCTTTTCTGGATGCAGAAACTGCGCGGATCGGCCAGCCGTCCGGTGCTGAAATTGTCGTGATCCTTCCAGGCCGAGAAACCGCAATGCGAAAGGCAACCCATGCAGTCCGCCTGATCCTTGCGGATCATCTTCGACTCTTCCGGCGTTGCAAACACAAGCGTATTATCGGGCGTTTTCATCGCCATGGTAAAGCCGAGACCATCCCATTCCCGCGCGCGCAGCAAGTCGTTGCGCGTGACCCAGAAATTCTTGCCCTTGATGCCGACGTCCAGCTGGTGAGTATGCTCACCCGCTTTCTCGGTCGAATAGGGAATCTGCCGTTCGGATCGCGCCTCCAGACTGCGGAGGAACTCATTGCGAACCGCAGAACTGTAAAAACCGGTGGGCGAGAATTTGTGCAGAAGAATATCGCCTTCCTTGATCTTGGTCAGCTCGCTTTTCCAGCTTTCCGGGATCGGGCTTTCCTTGGTCAGCAAGGGCCTTGTTCCGAACTGGAACGCAATCTGGCCAAGCTCTTCGCTGTCAATCCAGTTTTCCCAGTCGCGCAAATGCCAGACACCGCCGGCCATGATGATCGGCACGCTGTCTGCAATACCTTCTGCGCGCATCGTATCGCGCAAATCTTTCACCCGTGGATAAGGGTCTTCCGGCTTTTTCGGGTCCTCGGCATTGGACAGGCCGTTATGGCCACCGGCCAGCCATGGATCTTCATAGACTACCGCGGCCATCAAGTCGGGAACCTTTTTATAGGCCCGCTTCCACAGCGCGCGGAAGGCGCGGGCGGAACTGATGATCGGCAGATAGTTTACGCCATATTGCTGGGCAATTTCGGAGAGTTTATAGGGCATGCCGGCGCCGCAGGTAACACCTGCAACCATGCCTTTGGTTTGCTCCAATACGCCTTCCAAGACCTGTTGCGCGCCGCCCATTTCCCACAGGACATTGATATTGATCGCGCCCTTGCCATTGGAAATTTCATAGGCCTGAGTGACCTGCGTAACCGCACCATCGATCGCGTACTGGATCAGTTCCTGGTGCCGCTCTTCGCGTTTCCGACCATGGTAGATTTGCGGGATGACATTGCCATGCTCGTCATAACTGTCCGCATTGACTGCGGATACCGTACCGATACCTCCAGCGGCAGCCCAGGCTCCCGAACTGGCGTGATTGGTGGCTGCGACGCCCTTTCCACCCTCGATTAACGGCCATACTTCCTGACCATTATACTGGATGGGTTTTAAGCCTTTGAACAATGAAATCTCCTATTTTCCTCAAATGCCGATATAGACGGCGAAGCTCTGAAATGCTCGAAAAAACTCTCTTGCAAAATTCGCTATTTGGCGGAGCCGAAATCGGCTCTTCCCAGCGCGTGGCCATAAAGCAGGGCATAGCGACCCAGCATTTTGCTCTCGTTATATTCCGCCTGCGCCTTGAGCCGATTTTGCATTCCCAGATCTTCTCTCAATTGCTGGTGCTGGACCAATGTAGTCAGGGATTCGAAAAACTTGCTCTCATCGCCAAGGGGCTTGATGAAACCGCGATTGGCTTGCGAAACCATCGACTTGATATCACCAACGTCGGTTGCTGCAACCGGCAGGCCAGCCGCCATCGCTTCGATCAATGAGATCGGGAATTGCTCGCTATCGGAAGACAGCGCAAATATATCGAACAGCCCGATATAGCGCGCCGGGTCGGCCAGAAATCCGGGCATCAGCAAGCGGTCGCCTAGTCCGACCCTTTTTGCTTCAGCCAATATTCTGTCTTTTTCGGGCCCTTCACCGACAATTACCAGCCGGACATTATCACCGGCAGCGGCGCAGGCCCGCACCAGACGCGGAAGATTTTTGATCGCGCGCAGCCCGGCGACCGTGCCGACAACCACCTCGCCTTCGCGGCGCGTGAACCCGGGCAAAGCGCCGCGCTGCGGCTTATTTTCGAAACGCTTTACGTCAATCCCGTTGGGGATGCGGTGGATTTTTTGCTCTGGCTGATTCCAGACGTCGGTGGCGATCCGGACCAATTGTTCAGACGGCACGACCAGTGCCTGGGCAGCACCAAGCGCGAATTTGCGGAACCAGTTTCGTTTCCAGTTAAGCTTTTTCTGTTCATCCTCGTTAAAGCCGTCTTCATGATGGATCAGCGGCGGCAGACCCTCGACGCGGGAAAACAGCGTCCGCGCCATCACCCCGTCCATCGCCCCCCAGTTATAGGAAAGGATCAGATCAAACTGCCGGAAATAGGTCACGAATTCACGATAGCGTTTCAATGACGGTTTTCCAGCAAGCGACGGCGCATCCTTGGGAAAGGCCACTTGTACCCTGGAATCAATCCCGTCGCGGGCGGACAGGCTATCGGGCTCAGCCGACAAAATCACATGTTCGGCATCTCCGCCGAAATGGTTCATCAACCGGACGGCGCGCGCTTCCTTGCCACCCAGATTGAAGGTGCTGTGGAGATGCAGGATTTTTGCTGGTTTCATGTGATATTTTTGTGTGGCTGCCGAAGGGATGGTCAATCGATGCGCTGCAACAATTGATCAATGGCGTCAAGCGAGGCGGGTTCCTCCAGCGTCGGCGCGTGCCCGACGCGCGGCACCGTAACCAGTTCGCCCTTGTCCAGTTTTTCAAGCATCTGCCGGGCAACCTTATCGCTGAAAAGGTCCGATAGCTCACCGCGCAAGATAAGAGTCGGAATCTCTTTCATATTCTCCAGCGCGTTCCACAAAGCGCCGCTCCCGCCGCCCTTGCTGTCGAATGGTTCCGCGATTTTCATGTCATAATCCAGTTTGATCCGGCCAGAACTATTCATCCGGTAAACTTTCTTGGCAAAGCCAATCCAGTCTTTCAGCGTGAAATCGGGGAAAATATCGCCACTATTCTCCGCCAGATCGCGTCCGGCGTGAGCCCAGGTGTCAAAACTCCGCCCCTGTCCGACGCTGGCGGCAATCCGGTCGAGGCCTTTCTGGTCAAGTTCCGGGCCTATGTCATTGAGCAGCGCTCCGGCCACACGTGCGGGATAGGCCTTGGCCATGACCATCGTCACCACGCCGCCCAGCGATGTGCCGAAGAAAATCGCCTTCGGAATCTGCAACTGATCCATAAGCCCGATGATATCGGCAAGATATTGCTTCGGATTATAGGAAGCGCTTTCCTTGGCATATTCGCTCAGACCGCGACCACGAAGGTCCACCATTATGATCCGCCGTTTGCCGTCCAGCCATGGACCGAGATATTCAAAATCACGGGCATTGCGAGTCAATCCCGGCACACAAATGATCGGAGTCTTGCCACTGTCGGACGGATAATCCCGCGCGTGCAATTTCAGCCCGTCATCGGATTCCCAGAAAATATCCTGATAAGAATTTTCGTCGCTCATTGTGCGATAGGCCCCCTCTTGCCACTTGCTGTGCAACCGATTAGCCGCCACTGTCAGATAATGCCATATAAACCGCAATCCGAACCGGGCAAGACTGCCTATCAGCCTGATGTCCAGATCACCCAATTGGGTGAAAAAATTGGCGATCCGGTCGCTTCGGCCGATTTCCCCTGCCATATTCTGCGGTTTCGCAATGATCGCTGGGACCAGAGCGTGGGGCTGGACAGTCTGGACCAGCAAGGCTGGATCGATCATTTCGGAAGATTCGAACCGCTACCGGACAATCTCGATCGACCGCTGGCCCTGCGCTATCATGGCCATCAATTCCGCAACTATAATCCCGACATCGGCGATGGCCGAGGCTTTTTGTTCGCTCAGCTGCGAGACCATGAACAACGTCTCATGGATTTGGCAACCAAAGGATCGGGCACAACGCCATGGAGCCGGACCGGCGATGGACGGCTCACCCTGAAGGGTGCGGTGCGAGAGATTCTGGCAACGGAAATGCTCGAAGCGCTTGGCGTCAACACTTCGAAAACTTTCTCGGTCGTTGAAACGGGTGAGAAATTGCAGCGCGGGGACGAACCATCCCCGACACGATCGGCGGTGATGACCCGTTTGAGCCACGGGCATATCCGGATCGGAACCTTCCAGCGCATTGCCTATGAACAAAACGAAGGACTCATGCGCGATCTCGTCAGATATTGTCTTGAACAATATTATGGTGGTGTTCAAACCGACGAACCGGCAACGGAATTATTTGCCAAGGTCGCGCAGGAAGTCGCCAAGCTGGCCGGATCCTATATGACCGCTGGCTTCGTCCACGGCGTACTCAATACGGACAATATCAACATCACGGGCGAAAGCTTCGATTATGGCCCGTGGCGTTTCACGCCTTATTGGGAGCCCGGCTTCACCGCCGCCTATTTCGACCATGACGGACTATATTGTTTTGCCCGACAACCCGAGGCACTGCACTGGAATCTGGCCCAGTTTGCCAGCGCCCTGCGCCTGATTGCCGAGAGTGACCCACTCGTTGCGACGCTGGAAGCTTTTCCCAAAGCTTACGGGACGGCGTTCACCGAACATTTCTGCTGGCGGCTGGGAGTCAGGTCGGAAGGGTTTGAGGAAGACCGCAAACTGGTCGTCGCCGCCGAAACGGGGCTGGCGGAAAAAACAGTGCAGATTGACCAGTTTTTCTTCGACTGGGGCAAAACCGAAAGTCTCGCGCTTCCGAAAGATGATTCCACCGAATTTTCTGAATTTCGCGCGCTGATTGCCAGTCGTTCCCGTTCGCGAGAGCCGGTCAGCAAATATTGGGACAATCCTGTTCCCTGTTCCATGCATATTGAGGAAGTGGAATTGATCTGGTCGGCTATCGCAGACGATGAAAATTGGAATCCACTACAGCAAAAAGTGCAGGATATACGGGCCATGGGCGCGGCTCTTCGCAACGGCTGACGACCAGCCGTACTCAGCTCGGAACATTATCCTGTCGGGTCCGGATGATTCCCGATTTTTGGGGTATTATCTATCCCAAGAGATGTGCCATATACTCACCCTCGTTTACCAGTTGCGTACAGAAAACAGAGGCCATTTTGAGCGACCTGATATCAATAGAACCAGCAACCGGCGCCACCTTGTGGACCGGCTCAACCGGGGATGCGGACGCTGCTGTCGCCAGTGCGCGTGCGGCATGGCCGGCGTGGTCTGCGACAGGATTGGGCAAGCGCATTGAGGCTGTAAAGCGCTATGCCAGCCAGGTCCGAGCGAATGCAGAAGATCTGGCCGAACTAATCTCACGTGAAACCGGCAAGCCGATTTGGGAATCCCGCACGGAAGTGGATTCCGTTGTGAACAAGATCGATATTTCGGTGGACGCCTATGCCGACCGAACCCCGCAGCGCCAGTTGCCAAGTCAGCCGAATATGCGCGCCGCTTTGCGGCACAAGCCGCATGGCGTTCTAGCGGTGCTGGGCCCCTATAATTTTCCGGCCCATTTACCCAACGGTCATATTGTTCCCGCGCTGATTGCCGGAAACACAATTGTGTTCAAACCATCAGAAAAAACGCCGGCGGTTGGCCAGTTTCTGGTTGATATATTCGCCCGGGCCGGCCTCCCGGAAGGCGTGGTCAATATCTTGCACGGCGGCCCGGAGACCGGCAAGCAGCTAACGGCCAATGACGGCCTTGACGGCGTGCTGTTCACCGGATCGGCGCGCACCGGCATAGCATTGAATCGGCAATTCGCATCCCGACCCGACAAGATCCTGGCTTTGGAAATGGGGGGCAATAATCCGATTATCGCCTGGGATACGGACGACATCCACAGCGCCGCCGTCCTCATCGTGCAGTCAGCCTTTCTGTCAGCGGGTCAGCGTTGCTCTGCGGCAAGCCGTCTGATTGTGAAAGACGCGCTCTATGATCGTATCGTCCGGGAAGTGAAGCGCATCGCTGATCGCCTCATCATCGACGAACCCTTTGCCAAACCGGCACCGTTCATGGGGCCGGTGATCGACAATGAAACCGCCGACGGACTGACCGAAAGTTTCCTCGCCCTGATGAGTCATGGCGGCAAGCCGATCAAGCATATGGCGAGACCTGTAGAAGGGCGCCCGTTTCTGACGCCGGGGATTATTGACGTTACGAGCTTGCCCGAACGCCCGGATATCGAACTGTTCGGACCAATATTACAGGTCGTCCGGGTCGCTGATTTTGAGGAAGCCATCGCCGAAGCCAATAATACCCGTTACGGGCTATCCTCTGCCCTGATCGGCGGAACCCCGCAACAATATGACCAATATTGGTCCAGTAGCCGCGCCGGGATCGTAAACTGGAATAAAATGACCGTTGGTGCTTCCTCTCAAGCCCCGTTTGGCGGCATCGGGCTTTCCGGCAACCATCGGCCTAGCGCTTATTACGCTGCCGACTATTGCGCCTATCCCGTTGTTTCAATGGAAGCGGAACGAACCAGAGCGTCGATCGGTATCGGACTCAAGGACGAAGACCAAGCCGGCGGGGTGGAACCCGCGCCCGCCAAATAGCTCAGCTTAGGCTACCCCAAAAACTTCTGTTTTGAACATGCCGGTCGATGCGCGCATATCGCATCTATGAAAAGAACATCAAATAGCACCGCTCCGTCGGGCAAAGTCTATCTGGTCGGCGCTGGCCCGGGCGATCCCGATCTGCTGACGCTGAAGGCAGCTAAACTGCTGCAACGCGCCGATGTGATCGTTCACGATGGCTTGGTCAGCGACGAAATTCTGGAGCTGGCGCCGCCATCCGCGCGCCGCTTTTCGGTCGCCAAGAAACGGTCGCTGCACAGCGTTGCCCAGGACGAAATCAACGCTCTCCTGATCAACGAAGCGACGAAAGGCCAGCTTGTCGTCCGGCTCAAGGGCGGCGATCCGTTTATTTTCGGCCGCGGTGGTGAAGAAGCAGACGATTGTATGGCCGCTGGCGTGGAGGTCGAAGTCGTCCCCGGCATTAGTGCCGCACTGGGTTGCGCCGCTCAGGCGAGAATGCCCCTCACCCACCGCGATGCTTCCAGTGCGGTTTCTTTTGTCGCAGGTCAATGCAAGGGTCTGTCCGATCAGAACTGGTCAGGCCTTGCCGGAAAAGGCCGCACGCTGGTTATCTATATGGGCGTCGCCAATGCTGAAGCGATCGTCGAGAAGCTGATCGCCGATGGCGCGGCTCCCGATCTGCCGGTTGCGGTACTGCAAAATGGAACCCGCAGCGACTTCCGTGCGCTGCGCACGCTACTGACCGACCTCGGTGATCTTGTCCGGCGCGAAAATGTGCAGAGCCCGGCCTTGCTCGTTGTTGGCGATGTCGCCCGATATGGCGATGCCGAGGAAAAGTTCATGGAATTTGCTGAAATAGCGGGAGTGGTCGCATGAATATATTGACCGGAAATGATCTCAAGACTGGTGACGTTATCTGGTGGACCGGCCTTGACTGGTCACGTTTTGTCAAAGACGCCGCAGATGTTGGCGATCAGGGCGAAGCGATCCTGCAGCGCGAGGAAGCCGCCCGCCGGGTGAACTCCCCCTATATTATCGACGCTGAACAAACCGACGACGGCCCGCGACCGGCGCATATCAAGGACCGGGTCCGCGCACTCGGACCGACCGTTCGTCCCGACCTGACATTGAAACCGGCCGATCCCGACGCCGGCTTATGGGTGATCTGACATGTATCAATATGACCAATATGACCAGCAAATGGTCGACACGCGTGTCGAGGAATTTCGCGACCAGGTGAAACGCCGCCTCGCCGGTGACCTGACCGAGGACCAGTTCAAGCCGCTGCGGCTGATGAACGGCCTCTATCTGCAGCTCCACGCCTATATGCTGCGGGTCGCGGTTCCTTATGGTACGCTGAGCAGCAAGCAAATGCGGATGCTCGGCCATATCGCGCGCAAATATGACCGCGACTACGGCCATTTCACCACCCGACAGAATATCCAGTATAACTGGATAAAGCTGGAAGATGCGCCCGATATTCTCGCCGATCTGGCGTCGGTCGAAATGCACGCGATCCAGACCAGCGGCAATTGCATCCGCAACATTTCCTCGGATCAATTCGCTGGTGCAACTGCTGATGAAATTGCCGATCCGCGTCCCTGGGCCGAGATATTGCGACAATGGTCAAGCTTTCACCCGGAATTTTCCTATCTCCCCAGGAAATTCAAATTTGCGGTGATTGCCAGCGACACCGACCGCGCGGCGATGCGGCTGCACGATATCGGCATTCAGCTGGTCCACAATGACGCGGGTGAACTGGGCGCAAAATTCTTCGTCGGCGGCGGCATGGGCCGCACCCCGATGATCGCGCCGGAAATCCGCGATTTTGTGCCGGCTGACGAATTGATCAGCTATGCGGAGGCCTGCCTGCGCGTGTACAATCGCTACGGGCGACGGGACAACAAGTACAAGGCAAGGATCAAAATCCTCGTCCACGAACTCGGCAAGGAGGAATATACCCGCCAGGTCGAGGAAGAATTTGCCCATATGAAGACGCTGGGCCTCAATCCTCCGGTCGAGGAACTCGCCCGGATATCTTCATTTTTTGCCGATCCGCCATTCGATCAGGCCGCCAGCGACGATATTGATCTGTCCGATCCCGATTTTGCCATTTGGGTGGACCAGAACGTAAACGAGCACAAGCAGCCCGGCTATGCGATTGCGACAATCAGCCTGAAGCCGCGCGGCGGCATCCCCGGCGATGCCTCGTCGGCCCAGATCGACCTGATGGCTGATCTTGCGGAACAATATAGCTTCGATGAGCTTCGCGTGACGCACAGCCAGAATATCGTGCTGGCGCATGTCAGGAAGAGCGACCTGTACGCGATCTGGAAAACACTGGACGAAGCTGGCCTGGCACCGGCCAATCTTGACCTGATCACCGACAGTATCGCCTGCCCCGGTCTGGACTATTGCAGCCTTGCCAATGCCCGTTCGATCCCCCTCGCCCAGAAAATCAGCGAGCGCTTCGCCGATCTCGGCCGACAACGGGAACTGGGCGAGTTGAAGCTCAAGATTTCGGGCTGCATCAATGCCTGTGGCCATCATCACGCCGGCCACATCGGCATTTTGGGCGTCGACCGGAAGGGCACGGAAAATTATCAGCTGTTGCTGGGTGGTTCGGGTGCGGAAGACACCAGTCTCGCCAAGATTACCGGCCCCGGTTTCACGGAAGATGGCGTGATCGATGCGATCGAGACGGTAACCGATCTCTATATGGAAGAACGCGAGGACGGCGAGCGATTTATCGATACCTATCGCCGTGTCGGCATGGCGCGATTCAAGGAGGCTATTTATGGTTGATGCAATCCGTCTGCGCGATGATGACGTTCATGAGGAACCAGCGGTTTCGCTCGATTCCTTTCTGGACCAGTCTAATGCCACGGCTGTCCGCATCGAAGCCGGAGAAGATGCCCGGAAATTATTATCCTTTCTCGATCGCCTTTCGCTGATCGAAATTGACTTTCCGGTATTTGGTGACGGCCGCGGCTATTCCGCTGCACAAATTCTGCGCGAGGCAGGTTACACCGGAGAATTGCGCGCCAGCGGCGACGTACTGCTGGATCAGGTTTCCTATATGCGGCGCTGCGGATTTGATGCTTTCGCACCCGATGCGCCAATCAATCGCGCACAGATGGAAGAAGCGATCAGCCGGTATGAAAATGTCTATCAGGGCACTTCGGATCAGCGCACGCCAATCTGGAGAAAAAGGCATGGCTGAAGCAGCACGCAATATTGATTCGATCGATGTTCGCCCGGCTTTTACCGAGGCCGATACGGAAGCGCTGAACCAGCGCTTTGAAGGGGTCGACACGACCGCCATGCTCAAGGCTTTGTTCGATGAACGCAAATTGGGCGAAGTAGCGGTCGTTTCGTCCTTCGGTACCGAAAGCGCGGTGCTGCTACACTTGGTTGCCTCCGTTGACCCGACCATTCCGGTTACTTTTGTCGACACGCTCAAGATGTTCCCGGAAACCCTGGAATATCGAGAAACGCTCGTTCGGTCGCTTGGTATCAAGAACAGCAATGCCATCATGCCCGACGAAAAGGCTCTTACTGAAAAAGATGGCAATGGCCTTCGCTGGTCTTTCGATCCTGACGGTTGTTGCGAAATCCGCAAGGTGGAGCCGTTGAACCGCGCCAAAAATGGTCTCGACAGCTGGATTTCCGGTCGCAAGGCCTTCCAGTCCGTCACCCGCAATAATATCCCGCGGTTCGAGATTGACGATGGCCGCCTGAAAATCAACCCGCTGGGCGACTGGATCAAGGATGATCTCGAAGCCTATTTCGAAAAACATGACCTGCCGCGCCATCCATTGGAAGCGGAAGGCTATCTTTCTGTCGGCTGCGCCCCATGCACGTCAAAAGTGTTGCCCGGCGAAGACCCGCGCGCCGGACGCTGGCGTGGCTGGGACAAGACTGAATGCGGTATTCATGAGGATGTCTCTCCGGTTCCGGGCACGGAAGATCATAACGGTGCAAATGATCCTATTTTCTAGGAACCCGCCTAATATTCCTCCGGCCCGTCGCCATAAGCCAGATCGCCGAATTTGGTAAATTCACTGAGGAAGCTCAGGTTGATGCTGCCGGTCGAACCCTGACGGTTTTTGGCGACGATAACTGTAGCCTTGTTGACCTTGCTCTGATGATCGGTTTCCCATGCCGAATATTTCGCAATCTGCTCGGGCGTTGAGTTGCCGTCGGGCTGGTCTGGCCGGATTGCGAGATGGTAATATTCCTCGCGGAAAATGAACATCACGATATCGGCATCCTGCTCGATCGAACCGGATTCGCGAAGATCGGACAGTTGCGGGCGTTTGTCATCCCGGCTCTCGACCGCTCGGCTCAGCTGGGAGAGCGCCATCACCGGGACCTGCAATTCCTTGGCCAGCGTCTTCAGGCCACGACTGATTTCCGAGATTTCGTTGACCCGGTTGTCACTGGCGCGCCCCGAACCCTGTAGCAGCTGGAGATAATCGACGACGATCAGGCCAATACCCTGCCGCCGCTGCAACCGCCGTGCCCGGGTTCTGAGCGCTGCAATGGTCAGCGCCGGTGTATCATCGATAAACAGGGGCAGGTCCTGCAGCTCGCGCGAAGCCATCGCAAGCCGGTGCATTTCGTCACGACTGATCGAGCCCATGCGCAGCTTTTCCGAGCTTATCTCGGCCTGCTCGGACAAAATCCTCGTGGCGAGCTGATCCGCCGACATTTCGAGGCTGAAAAAGGCTGTTCTCGCGCCCAGACTATCTTCCGGTGCAATCCCGTCTTCCATATCACGGCGAAAACGGTTGGCGGCGTTAAAAGCAATATTGGTGGCGAGCGACGTCTTGCCCATGCCGGGACGTCCGGCAAGAATGAGCAAATCGCTCTTGTGCAAGCCGCCCATTTTCGCATTCACATCGGTCAGGCCCGTGGTGATGCCCGACACCTTGCCGCCGCTGTTAAAAGCCCGTTCAACATTGGTTAGCGCTTCGGTCGATGCTTGCAGGAACGAGCGCACACCGCCTTCCTGCGCCTCCCCTTCCGACACGCGGTAAAGCGCCGTTTCAGCTTCCTCAATCTGCTCTTTCGGATCCACCGTCTCGCTGGTATCGAGCGCGCTTTCGACGAGCGTCCGCCCGACATTAACCAGTTCGCGCAGCAGCGCCAGATCGTAAATCTGGTTGGCAAAATCGCGGGCTCCGATCAAACCGGCCCCGTCCCCCGTCAATTTGGCGAGATAGGATGGTCCGCCCAGTGCCTTCATCGCCTCGTCCGACTCAAAATAAGGTTTCAGCGTCACCGGGGTGACCACCATATTCTTGTCGAGCAGCTTGAGCGCCTGTTCGTATATCCGGCCATGCAGGGGTTCGTAAAAATGCTCCGGCCGCAGCCGGATCTGGACATCTTCCGCGACCCGGTTGTCAATCAGCAGTGCGCCCAGAAACGTCGCTTCTGCCTCAACATTGCGCGGCAGGCGCTGCTCATCACTCTCGTCATTTTCGAAACGCATCAATTTGGCCATGGCTCTTCATCGACCCGGAATCGATTCAGGGCAAGAGGCCCGGCAAAAAATTTGGTAAAGTTCCGGGGACAGTCCTGTGGAAAAATACTGACCTTCGTGGTGCGCTGCAAAAACCCTTGTCCTTAGACCGGTGCTGCGGCAACAGGGCGCAATGGCCGATCCACGCATCATTTCTGTCGAACTCGACGAATCCACCATTTTGTGGCGCAATGCGGATATCGAACAGGAGCGGCGCATCGCGATTTTCGATCTGATCGAAGAGAATTTTTTCCAGCCGCTGAAAGCGCATGACGATGGTTACGCAGGACCGTATAAGCTCCATCTTAGCGTCCAGGAAGGCAGACTGGTTATTTCCATCGGGCGCGAAAATGGTGAACCGCTCGAAACATTGATCTTGGCGCTTGGCCGGTTCCGACGACCGATCCGGGATTATTTCGCCATTTGCGACAGCTATTATCAAGCGATTCGCAAGGCTTCCGCTGCCGAGATTGAGACCATTGATATGGCCCGGCGCGGTGTCCATGATCAAGGCGCAGAATTGCTGATGGAGCGGCTCGAGGGCAAGATCAAGGTGGACTTCAAGACCGCACGTCGGCTCTTCACCCTGATCTGCGTTTTACATATTAAAAACTAGGAGAGCGGTGCTCCGTATGTCAGGGAATCAGGGTGGCCAAGCGAGATATTAGAAAAACATTGTTGAGCCTTGGCATGATCGTGGTCGTGCTGCTGATCGTCGCCTTCGTGCTGCGCAATATCGCGATCGGCTGGGCGCCTCCGCGGGATCAATATCCGGTTCAGGGTATCTCGGTCGACGAAAGCCATGGCCAGATAGTCTGGCATGTGGCGGGCGCAACCGGTGTCGATTTTGCCTATATACAAGCCACCAGCGGCGCCGAAAAGCGGGACGCAAATTTCGCGGCCAATATCAAGGGTGCGCAGGAAGCCGGGGTTCGCTATGGCGCTCTCCACAGCTATTCCCTCTGCAAATTGGCGACGGATCAGGCGACGATGTTCGTGACCACTGTGCCGCGTGGTGAGAATATGCTGCCGCCCGCCGTCCGCCTGGCCTTTGACAAGAGCTGTGGAGAGCGCCCTGGCCGAGCCCTGATCCTCAGCGAACTCAATACATTCCTCAACCAGATTGAGGCTCACAGCGGAAAACGCGCGATCATCGCGGTATCGCGCGACTTCGAGGAGCTGTACAATATCAGCAGCGGCATTGACCGCACTTTCTGGCTGGAAGCGAATTTTTTCCCACCCGATTATGCCACCAAACCCTGGGTGATGTGGCGCGCATCCGATATGCGCCGGATCAGCGGGGTTGACGGCCCGATAAACTGGAACGTAGTGCGACCATAATTACCGACAGGAACCTGATATGAGCATATTATCCGACCGCTGGATTCGTAACGAAGCGAGGCATTCGCGCATGATCGAACCTTTTGTTGAGGGTCAGAAACGCGAGGGGTGCATCAGCTATGGCCTGTCTTCCTATGGCTATGATGCCCGGGTTTCGGACGAATTCAAGGTCTTTACCAATGTCGACAATGCGATTGTCGACCCCAAGGATTTTGCCGCGAACAGTTTCGTCGATCGCAAGACCGATTGTTGTGTCATTCCGCCAAACAGCTTCGCGCTGGCCCGCACCGTGGAATATTTCCGGATTCCGCGCGACGTGCTGGTCATCTGCCTCGGCAAGTCAACTTATGCCCGGTGCGGAATCATCGTGAACGTCACACCGCTGGAGCCGGAATGGGAAGGCCATGTCACGCTGGAGTTTTCCAACACCACCCCCCTGCCCGCCAAAGTCTACGCGAATGAAGGCGCTTGCCAGTTCCTGTTCCTCAAAGGCAATGAACCTTGCGAGACCAGCTATGCGGACCGGTCGGGCAAATATATGGGGCAAAAAGGTGTGACTCTGCCAAAACTCTAGCCCATAGATATCGGCCAGTAAAACATAAGCCAACCCATGCAGGAGCCACCTATGTCCGAAGCACCAGAATTTGACGTCATCATCTATGGCGCGACCGGCTATACCGGTCGTCTGGTGGCGGAATATATGGCCCAGCAATATGGTGTATCCGACACTGCGCCCAAATGGGCAATGGCGGGACGCAGCCTCGACAAGCTGAAAGAGGTCCGTGATCTCATTGGCGCACCATCGGACACGCCGCTGGTCGTCGCTGATTCCGACGACGCCGCATCAATAGACATGATGGCAAGCCGGACGAAAGTCGTCCTGACGACGGTTGGCCCCTATCAATTATATGGCGACGCGGTGGTTGCAGCCTGCGTCAAACACGGCACTCATTATGTCGATCTTTGCGGGGAACCCGGATGGATGCGCGAGATGATCGACAAGCATCACGAAGCGGCCGAAAAATCCGGTGCGCAAATCTGCTTCTCCTGCGGATTTGACTCGATCCCGTTCGACCTCGGCGTACTGATGCTGCAAAAGGAAATGAAAAAACGTTTCGGCAAGCCGGCAACCCGCGTCAAGGGGCGGGTGCGCGCTATGGAAGGAACCTTTTCCGGCGGCACCTCGGCGAGCCTGAAGGAAACAATGAAGGCGGTCGCGAAAAATCCGGGTCTCGTAAAAATCCTGGCGAGCAGCTTTGGCCTGACCCCCGGTTTTGAAGGACCGGACCAGCCCAATATGATGATTCCCAAAAAAGACAAGGCGCTGGATAGCTGGGTGGCGCCTTTCATCATGGCAGCGATCAATACCAAGAATGTCCACCGGACAAACTATCTTCTTGATTTTCCATATGGTCAGGATTTCAAATATGATGAAATGGTTGTCACTAGCCCGGGCGAAATCGGCAAACAAGCGGCAGAGTTGATTGCCAAAGCCAACCCGCTGGGTGGGGATGATGCGCCCAAACCCGGAGAAGGCCCAACCAAAGAACAACGCGACAATGGTTATTATGACCTGTTGTTCCTCGGCGAGACTGCGGATGGTGAAACCGCCAGCCTATGCGTCAAAGGCGACAAAGATCCGGGCTATGGGTCGACATCCAAAATGATAGCAGAGGCGGCGCTGTGTATCGCTCAGGACGGTAACACGCAGGGCGGTGGAATATGGACGCCGGGCGCGCTGATGGGCAAGAAACTGGTAAAACGTCTGGAAGACAAGGCCGGCCTGAGCTTCGTCGTGGAAAACTGACCACATCTGCACAGTCCTGACGGTTTTGCGTAATTGTCGCATCCCGAAGGTAAAAATGATATTCCAACCTTGAAACTCGGTTTATCCGAACAAATTTGTAGGCATCATGCTTAATCGTCTTCTGCGCAGAAAAAAATCAACGGGACCAGTCGACCGGGCAACCGTTCCGGACGGACGGCGGGTATACGCCATTGGCGATGTCCACGGTCGCAATGATCTGTTGCAGCAACTGCTCGATAAAATCATCGAGGATGATGGTAAACGGGGCAATCTCGAAAGCGAGATTATTTTTCTCGGGGATCTGGTGGACCGGGGACCGGACAGCGCTGGCGTGCTGGATACCGCAATGCGAGCCAAGGCAGAACTGGGCAATGTCCGGTTCCTCATGGGCAATCACGAAGAAGTTTATCTGGCGGCGACCACGGGTGACGAAAAATCGGTCCGTTTCTTCAACCGGATTGGCGGTCGCGAAACAATATTGAGTTACGACATCACCATGAAGGAATATATGGATCTCGATATGCCGCAATTGGCACGGCGCATTCCCGAGCTATTTCCGCAGAAGCACATAGATTTTGTTTCGGGCTTTGAGAACCAGATTGTCGTCGGCGACTATGCCTTTGTGCATGCGGGTATTCGTCCCGGCATTCCCCTGGCCGAACAACGCGAAAAAGATCTCCGCTGGATCCGGGAGGACTTTCTCACCGCTCAGGGATCCCATGAAAAAGTCATTGTCTATGGCCATACGATCAATGATGACGTGGTCGAAACCGACGCCCGCATCGGCATCGACACCGGTGCCTATTATTCGGGCAAGCTGACCGCACTAGCACTACAGGGACCGGACCGCTGGTATCTCGATACTGCTTCATAAAAAAAGGCGGAACCCTCTGGTTCCGCCGTTTTTTTGTCCGCTATCAAACCAGCTTTGGTTGATGAATTACCAGTGTTTTAAGCGACTTGAGCGGTCGGCGCGGCTTCTTCTTCCAAGTCGCGCAGAACATAACCCCTGCCCCAGACCGTCTCGATGTAATTTTCTCCACCGCAGGCCAGCGCGAGCTTCTTGCGGAGTTTACATATAAACACGTCGATAATCTTGAGTTCCGGCTCGTCCATCCCGCCATAGAGATGGTTCAGGAACATTTCCTTCGTCAGGGTAGTCCCCTTGCGCAGCGACAGCAGTTCGAGCATCGCATATTCCTTGCCGGTCAGATGCACACGATTGCCGTCGACTTCAACCGTCTTGGCATCGAGATTAACCGCCAGCTTGCCCGTGCGAATAACGCTTTGCGAATGGCCTTTCGAGCGGCGCACCACCGCATGAATACGCGCGACCAGTTCGTCCCGGTGGAACGGCTTGGTTACATAATCGTCGGCACCAAAACCAAAGCTACGGACCTTGCTGTCCATTTCACTGATACCGGAAAGAATGAGAACAGGTGTCTGGACTTTCGCGACACGCAGCTTCTTGAGCACGTCATAGCCGTGCATATCCGGCAGGTTGAGGTCGAGCAATATGATGTCATAATCATAGAGCTTGCCTAGATCGAGGCCTTCTTCGCCCAAGTCTGTGGTATAAACGTTGAAACCTTCGGTTGTCAGCATCAGCTCAATTGCTTTTGCTGTCGTAGGTTCGTCTTCAATCAGCAGCACGCGCATCAGGCAGCCCCTTTTTCTCAATTACTCCCTACGGATCGGCAACTCTTCCAACCCGATGGATCATTTATTAACCATAAGATGAATGAACGTAAAAGGTTAATTTTACCTTAAGGTAGGATTCAGCACGAGTCGCGGGGTATAAAATGACTCTGAAACCCGCAGAAATGAGTCGTTTCAGGACTCCTGCGATGAGCCAAAAAAAAATTAACTTTTTACAGCTTTTGACTCGAATTGGCCGGAGTTTGTACAAGATCGATCGGAATTCACCGCATATCAGCACCCGTGTGACCAAATTTCCGGACCGTGAAACGCACATTGTTAACAAGCGCTGTCGCCCGAACAAACATGGCGCTAGGAACCACCCATGATTGATATTCCCGAAAGCGCAATCACCGAGACATTTCTTGCCGCCAGTGGTCCGGGAGGACAAAATGTCAACAAGGTCGCAACCGCAGTCCAGATGCGGGTGAATGTCTATGCGCTACGGCTGGCACCATATGCTTTTCGAAAATTGAAAACGCTCGCGGGACGCAAAATGACCAGCGGAGGCGAACTGCTCATTACCGTTCGTGAATATCGCACCCGGGAAGCCAATCGGGCAGAAGCCCGGCGGAGGGTGGCAGAGCTCGTCGATCAGGCACAGCAGCGTGACGCCAGGAGGATCAAGACCCGCCCGAGCAGAGCTGCCAAAGCCCGCCGGGTTGACACCAAGAAGAAGAAATCGACGGTGAAGAAGATGCGTGGAAAACCGGGCCTCGACTGAAGAGCTCCCACCGAACGATGAACAGGGGCCGGGCCACGGCCTGTTTCCTGTTGGCCCTGTTTCCTGTTGGCCCTGTTTCCTGTTGGCAAGTCGCCAATTTTCCTCATAAGATATTATGTTGCAAAAGGGGACGCCGATGAACACGCGCCATTTACTCGCAATTTGTTGCCTGCCAATTTTTACCACCGCCGCATGGGCCAAAGACGGCAATGCTGGCAACCGGTTCACAGCCGAACGGGTGTTCGATCTCGAATATGCCGATGATCCGCAAATTTCACCGGATGGCACAACGATCATCTACGCCCGCAAATCGATGGACAAGTTCGCCGATCAAGTCGTCAGCGACTTGTGGACGATAGACACGCGCAACGGCACTCACCGCCCCTTGGTCAGCGGGCAAGGTTCCAGCTCCTCGGTCCGCTGGTCACCAAATGGCGATCGCGTGATCTATCTTACCTCCAACAATGGCAAGCCTGACCTCCGCCTGCGCTATCAGGATAGTGGGGAAAGCTTTTCGCTGGCGCAGCTCGAACATGGTCCCAGCGCACCGGTCTGGTCGCCTGATGGCAAGACAATCGCCTTTTCGATGCTGGTGCCCGATGAAAACAAGACTTATGCGAAGCCACCAAAAAATCCCGAGGGAGCCGAATGGGCCAAACCGGTTCGGGTGATCGATGATCTTGTTTTCCGTTTCGACGGAGCGGGTTATCTACCAAAAGGCAAGACCCAGATTTTCACGCTGAGCGCAGAAGGCGGCACGCCGCGTCAGGTCACGCACGGCGAAAATGGATTTGATACACCGCAATGGCTTGGCAATGGCGCGCTCCTTGTCACCGGAAACGAAGCCGAGAATGCCGACCTCGATCCCATTGAGAGCGAAATCTACCGGGTCGACCTGTCCAGTCAGGCGATAACCGCGTTGACCCAACGCGATGGTCCCGATTTTGCACCAGTGGTTGCGCCCAACGGCTCCCGCATCGCCTATCGCGGATATGACGACAAACTGAAATCCTACCAGCAGACCGACGTCTATGTCATGGCGCCCGACGGCAGCAACGTCAAAAACCTGACTGCCAATTTTGACCGGTCCATTGACGGCCTGGCTTGGCGGTCCGACGGCCGGGCACTTGTCGGCCAGACCGAAGTCGACGGCATCCTGACGCTGGTTTCGATTGATCTCGACGGCAATGTCCGCACCATCGTCAATGATATCGGCGGTACATCCCTGGGCCGCCCTTATGCGGCTGGCAGTTTTTCGGTCGCCAGCAAGGCGGGTGGCAGTTCTCCGCTGATCGCTTATACAAAAGGGAGCCCGAGCCGGCCTGCTGAAATCGCCCTTTCCCGCGGTGGCAGCGAGGGTCGCCAGCTGACTCGTCTCAATGAGGATGCGCTGGGTCACCTGGAACTGGCCCGGATTGAGGAGATAAAGGTCTCCTCTACCGCTGACGGCAGGGAAATTGAGGCGTGGATAGCCCTGCCCCCGGATTTCCGGCCCGACGGTTCCTTTCCGATGATCCTGGAAATCCATGGTGGCCCCAATACGATGTACGGCCCCTATTTTGCTGCTGAGATCCAGCGCTATGCGGCGGAAGGCTATGTTACGGCCTATGCCAATCCCAGGGGTTCTACGGGTTATGGAGAAGCCTTTTCCCAGTTGATTGACCTTGATTATCCGGGCAGGGATCATGATGACCTGATGAGCGTGGTCGATGCGCTTCTTGCCAAAAATTATGTCAGCAAGGACCGGCTGTTCATCACTGGTGGATCAGGCGGGGGAGTGCTGACCGCCTGGGCCGTTGGAAAAACGGATCGCTTTGCTGCCGCGGCATCGGTCAAGCCGGTGATCAACTGGACCAGCATGGCGCTGGCGGGCGATATCGCCCGCTTTGTCAGCCGTCACTGGTTTCGTGCCCAGCCATGGGAACAGCCGGAGGAATATTGGCGCCGTTCTCCTCTCTCGATCGTCAATAACGTTACCACGCCGACGATGGTGATGGTTGGCGAGGCCGATTGGCGCACACCCGCATGGGAAGCCGAGCAATTTTATACAGCACTAAAGGTCCAGAATATTGATACCGTCCTTGTCCGGGTTCCCGGTGCATCCCATCTCATCGCTCGCCGGCCAAGCCAGCTTATCGCCAAAGTGGACAATATCATGGGTTGGTTTGCCAAATATGATCCGGTTACAAAACCGGATGAAGAAGAATAGTCCGAAAGGCTGATGTACCCATGTTTGAAATTACGGTCGACACTGATCAACCCGCCGCGGAATTCTATGCTGACCTGACATCAGCCGCCGCCGCGCTAGTGGATGGCGAGCCCGATGCGATTGCCAATATGGCCAATGTTGCCGCCCTGATCTGGCAATATATGCCCGGCCTGAACTGGGCTGGCTTCTATCGCGTTTTGGAGGACGAATTGGTACTGGGGCCATTTCAGGGCAAAACTGCCTGCATCAGGATTGCGATGGGGGCGGGTGTGTGCGGTACAGCAGCTGCGTCCGGTACCGTTCAAAGAATTGCCGATGTCCACGCATTTCCCGGCCATATCGCCTGCGATGCGGATAGCCGCAGCGAACTGGTCGTCCCTGTTTTCAAAAATGGCGCCATCATTGCTGTTCTGGATCTCGACAGCCCCCTGCCCGACCATTTTGGTCCGGCGGATGAGGCGGGCATGGTCAATCTGATAGGAGCGATTGCCAGCAACCTTGGTTAAGCCCGGGCTAATTAATATGCCCCATTTCGAGACAGGATGAGGAAACCGCTCGATATCTCTAGCCCCTGATGGCCAAGCTCCCCGAAAAATGGTAAATGTTTGTTAACCAGATTTCGGTCGGACATGCCGGGTGTATGTCCGGAACTAGGGAGTTGCTAACCATGAAGACCCTTTTGCTTGCTGGACTTGCCGGTATTCTCGTGACCAGCGCAGGATCGGCCAATGCTGCTTTCGACTCGCCTCGTCATGACACTCCGGCACCACAAGTCGATCTTACCTTCGCGTCTTCGAAAGCTCTGGGAGGCACAGCCAGTGCAGCCAGAACCGGCTCCTATATGAGTGATTACGAGACCAGCGGTTCTGGCCAGGTTGGCAGCTATGTTCGAAGGGGCCGGATGGGTTATGGCGAGAGCTATCGCAAACCCTATCGCGGCTATCGCCTGCCCCAGGCGTATATCCATTCGAGCTATTTCATTGGCAACTTCGGCTATTATGGACTGAGCCAACCCCAATATGGTTATGGCTGGTCGCGCTATTATGATGATGCGGTCCTCACTGATCGCTACGGAGTCGTCCAGGATGTCCGCTACAATGTCGATTGGGACCGTTATAATCAGGGCTATCACGATGGCTATCAGGATAGCCAGGCGACCTATGATCCCGGTGTTTTTTCCGGCGACGACAGAGTAGTTGCCACACCGCCCGCTTATCATAGTCAACCGGTGTACCAGGGCGACTGGAACGGTGCCTACCACGAGGATGGCAGTTATCAAGGCGAGTGGCAGGGCACGTACCGCGATGCCGACGGGCGAGTCTATGATGGCCGATATTCCGGCACGTTCATTGGTGACGGCGATATGTCTCCCCATTGGGAATCGCCCGGCGACGGCAGAAGTCGTTGCGGGGATGATGGTCGGCCCTGTCGAACCGAGAGCTCACGATTTAGTTATGATCAGCGCTATCCGGCTTATTCGGGTTATTCGGGTTATGACAACCAGCGTTCTGAAGAACTGGCCTATCTCGAACGGTGCAAGAAAAGCAGCGGCATTGGCGGAGCCATTGTCGGCGGTGCCATTGGTGCCTTGGCCGGCAACCGGATCGCAGGACGTGGCAATCGGCTCGGCGGGTCATTAATTGGCGGCGGTGTCGGCGCGATTGCCGGCGCTGCTATCGATCAGGGAACCGATCGATGCCGCAGGCTCATCAAAAAATATGGCTATGATCGGGAGCAGATTCGCCAATATCGGCCACATCCGCCGGTCCGTTATCAACCGCAACATCCACAGCCAGGCTACCCTGCCGGATGGCAAGGCTATTATTATCCGGCTTATTATTATCCGCTACCACAGCCGATGGTGACAACAGTCGTCGTTCAATCGGCGCCGGTTACCACCACGACAACAACGACTTATGTCGAGGAAGAAATTGTCTACTCAAAACCGACTTACAAGAAACGCTGGAAACCGGCACCAAAGAAAGTCTGGAAACCGGCACCAAAGGCTGTGCCACTCAAGGGGTGCCAGCAAGCGCGTTGCATGTACGACTGAGCTTTCAGCGAGATGACAAAAAGTCTGCCAGCCCCTTTGGTTGGCAGATTTTTATATCAGAGCTTATTGTTGATAAATTAGTTTGGGCACTGGCGCTTCAGTAGCGCAGTGGGATCAAATCTTTGCCAACCATCCGGACCAAGCCGCTCCAACGGACGAAAGCGGACTTTATATTCCATCTGAGGAGCTCCATCCACCCAGTAACCGAGGTAGACATAGGGCAACCCCGCCGTCTGGGCGCGCAGGACATGATCCATGATGATATAGTTGCCAAGACCAACGCGTTGACCATGTTCGGCATCAAAGAAGCTATAGATCATCGACAAGCCATCGCCTTGCTGGTCGGTCAAACAAGCCCCCACCAAACGCCCCTTGCTGCCATCCTGTGTGGGCTCGCGATATTCGACCATCAGACTTTTGACGGGCGATTGTTCGACCATGTCGGAAAAGTCCATCTCGTCCATTTCTGCCATGCCGCCGCCCGGATGGCGTTTTGCGAGGTAATTTTGCAATAGTTGATATTGTTCGTCGGTTGCCCACGGTTCACAAGCTTCAACGACCAGATCCTGGTTGCGCCGGATCAGCTTCCGCTGCGTACCACTCGGACGAAATTCCTCAGCCAGCACGCGCACCGACACACAGGCTTTGCAATCCAGACAGCTCGGACGGTAAGCAACATTCTGGCTACGGCGAAATCCTATTCGGCCAAGGGCATCATTCAGCTCGTCGGTATGGGGGCCACTGAGTTCGGTAAATACCTTGCGTTCGCTTTTGCCGGGCAAATATGGGCATGGACTGGGATTGGTCACGAAGAATCGCGGAAAGCGAACGGGTGCAGTCACAAAGCCAGCCTTTTGTTACGTTTTCAAGAATCAACCAAAGCAATATGCAATGCAACGAACAAAATGAAAAGGCGGTTTACCACATAAATTTACGATATATTCCGGCATACGAGAGCCAAAAAAAACGGGGCGAAAAACGCCCCGTTTCCAAAATTATTTTGCCAAGGCCTCAGGGGCTTGTTGGATCGTCATCATCTGCGATGAGTACGATACCACCGATCACCACCGCAGCTGCGAGAACGGCAATCAGAATACCATTTTGACCTTCAAGCTTTTCTGAAGAGGTTGATTTCGCACCAATGCGCTCAACAGCTGGCGCCATGCTGTTGGATGTTTGAGCTGCTGCGGGGGCAGCAACCAAAGACACAGCTGCAATACCAGCAGCCAATTTTCCGAACTTCATAATCATGCTCCAATCACGTCTTTTTACAAGGTGTGAGAACCCCGAACAAGGCTCTCATGCGCCCCACTGCAATATGAAGGATATTATTATTTTTATCCCTTCAACTGCTATCTATCGCAATTTGTGATTTTTCGCAACCGGCAAACGGACAAAAGCAATTTAAACTGCCCCGTTTCCAAGCCACTTAAACATGATTTTACTATTAACGGACGAACACTGGTTTGCCAGCCACCCACGTCTCCAATACGCGCAGATTTCTGATTTGCGCAGGCGTCGCAAGCAGAATATCCTGATCAATGAGCAAAAAATCTGCCCTTTTCCCCGGCTCCAGACTTCCAAGGCGATCATCCGCAAATGCCGCATAGGCAGCACCAACGGTATATGCTTGCCAGGCCTGTTGCCGGCCCAGTCGCTCTTCAGGTCGCCAACCGCCGAAAGGCTCGCCCGATGCATCTTCACGTGTGATGGCGGTGGCAAGACCGGCGAACGGGTCCGACGATTCCACAGGAACATCGGTACCAAATGCCAGCTTTGCCCCCGAATCAAGCAGCGATTTCCAGGCATAAGCGCCGTGCAAACGATCCGGCCCCAGACGCGCTTCCGCCATCAGCCGGTCCGAAGCCTGATGCACCGGCTGCATTGAAGCAATCGTTCCGGACGCCGCGAACCGGCTGATATCGGCAGGATCAAGAATCTGCGCGTGCTCTACCCGCCATCGACGGTCGCCTTTATAAGTATATTGCAATTCTTCGATGGCTGACAGAATTTCGTCATTTGCCCGGTCTCCAATCGCATGGACGGCGGTCTGGAAACCGTCCATTGCCGCGCGGCTCATCTTGTTCTTGAGCTGCGCCGAACTCAGCATCGCCAGTCCGCTTTCCCCGGGCTTGTCCGCATAGGGTTGCTTCAACAGCGCTCCGCGGGATCCAAGAGCGCCATCGATATATAGTTTCACCCCCGCCAAACGGAGATGGTCATTATATAACCACGGCGACGGGCCGGGGCCGGCGATGGCGATCATATCATCAATTCCTCCGGCATAGGAAATGATCCGGATTTTGAGCTGCCCCACATCGCCGGCCCGGCGAAAACTCTGCCAATCCTGCATCGTGGTTCCCATATCCGCAATCGACGTCACGCCATTGGCCAACAATATTTCCTGGGCCTTGCGAAACGCCAGATCATTCTCCACCGGTCTCGGCGCGGGAATGGCATTGTTGAACAGACCTGCCGCTGCGTCGACAAATATCCCGGTCGGCTTGCCGCCCACCTTTTCTATTGCACCGCCGCCGGGCGATCTGGTCGCAGCCGTAATCCCGGCTGCCTTCATCGCCGCACCATTGACCCAGACGGCATGCCCGTCGACCCGGGAGAGATGAACAGGACGATCCGGAACAACCGCGTCAAGCTCCGCCGCCGTTGGAAAACGCCCCAGGCCCCAGGCTTCCTGGTTCCAGCCATTGCCGATGATCCACTGCCGGTTCGGGTTGTCCGCTGCATATTGCGCAATCTTGGCAAGAGCGTCTGACAAGGACCGCGTGCCGGACAGATCCAGTGTCAGGGCAGAAAAACCAAGGCCCATGACATGACCATGAGCGTCAAAAAATCCCGGAATGAGTGTCTTGCCCTTGCCATCAAACTGGAAATCCAGATCTTTGGGGCGTTTGTCTCGCCGGTCCAGCAATTGTTTAACTTTGCCGTCATCATCAACAACCATCGCGGCAAAGCGAATGACCCTGCCCTCGCTGTCGAGGGTCATGCCGTTAACATTGTCGATAAGACTGTCGGCATGGGCCACATCGGGAGATAGAAAAACCGCACCCGCAATCGCGCATAATGTCATGCCGTAGTTTTTCAGCCGACCGCTCATATCATTTGCCTTTGATTATTTTCTTTTTGGCAGTCGGGAAACCAGGGAACTGGTGTCATCCCGTCCGCCACCTGCAGCCTGCACTTCTGCATAAAATTGATCAACCAGAGCGGCAACCGGAATGGTCGCACCATTGGTTCGGGCCTCCTCAATCGCCAGCCCCAGATCCTTGCGCATCCAGTCGACCGCAAAGCCAAAATCAAATTTATCCTGCGCCATCGTCGCCCAGCGATTGTCCATCTGCCAGCTTTGCGCCGCCCCGCCGGAAATTGCTTCGTGGACTTTATCCAGATCAAGCTGGCTGGCTTGCGCGAAGCGCAGCGCCTCGGACAATCCTTCCAGAACCCCGGCTATCGCAATTTGATTGCACATTTTGGTGGTCTGTCCCGCGCCGGTGCGCCCGACATGAACAATCCGTCCGGCATAGGCCGCCATGATCAGCTCGGCCGCGGCAAAGGCTTCCTTGCTGCCGCCGCACATGATCGACAAGCGGCCATTTTCTGCTCCGGCCTGACCGCCAGACACCGGCGCATCAACGACCTGGATATTGCGCCCCTCGGCTTCAACCGACAACTGTCGGGCGATCCGCGCGGACACTGTCGTATGGTCGATAAACAAAGAGCCCGGAGACATGGTCGAGAAAGCCCCGTCGCGTCCCATCGTGACAGACGCGAGATCATCGTCATTGCCGACACAGCTAATCACGATCTGATTGCCCTTCGCTGCCGCCGCGGGATTTTCGGCCACCGCTCCACCATGTTCCGCTACCCAGGCATCGGCCTTCGCTCTGGTCCGGTTATACACGGTCAACTCGTGCCCCGCTTTGGCCAGATGCCCCGCTATGGGTCCACCCATCACGCCAATCCCGATAAATGCAATTTTCGCCATAAATTCCTCTAACCTCTTGAGCGGCCATAATCATTGTTTCCCTCTATGGCCAGATGCGTTAGGGGCTCTGGCAATATGAAAGACATCCAGACCCCGCCCCACCCCTCCTTCGACTTTGACGATGTGAAAGCGGCACACGAACGGATCAAGGGCCGTGTCGTCCATACGCCGACTCTGAAGAGCATTACCCTGTCAGAGCTAAGTGGCGCAGAAGTCTATCTCAAATTCGAGAATTTGCAGTTCACTGCTGCCTATAAGGAACGCGGTGCGCTCAACGCGCTGCTGCTTATGGACGAGAGCAAGCGCAAGGCGGGTGTGATCGCGGCATCAGCAGGGAACCACGCGCAGGGCCTTGCCTATAACGCCAAGAATCTGGGCATCCCGGCCACCATCGTCATGCCAAGCACCACGCCGATGGTGAAGGTCGAACAGACCCGTGGCCATGGCGCAGAAATCGTTATTTTCGGCGGCAATTATGACGAGGCTTACGCGCATGCCCTGTCGCTCGCCGAACAGCGGGGGCTGACCTATATCCATGCTTTTGATGATCCGCATGTTGCAGCCGGTCAAGGCACGGTGGCGATCGAGATGCTCGAAGCCGTTCCCGATCTGGACCGGTTGATCATACCGATCGGCGGCGGCGGATTATTCTCCGGCATGGCGACGGCTGCCAGTGTCATCAAACCAGGAATCAAGATGACCGGCGTGCAGGCCGCACTCTATCCCAGCATGTACGGAAAGCTCACCGGCCAAACTGTCGAGGCCGGTGGCGATACGCTCGCCGAAGGCATTGCGGTGCGCAATCCTTCCGAATTTACCGCGGCGATCATCCAGAAACATGTCGATGAGATTCTGCTGGTCAGCGAAGCCCAGCTGGAAGGCGCGGTCAGCCTGCTGTTGCAGATTGAGAAAACCGTCGTCGAAGGCGCGGGTGCAGCCGGTCTTGCAGCATTGCTCGGGAACAAGGAAAAATTCGCAGGCGAAAAAGTCGGCCTGGTGCTGTGTGGCGGCAATATCGACACCCGCCTGCTCGCCAATGTCCTGCTACGCGACCTCGCCCGCTCGGGCCGCCTCGCGCGTCTGCGCCTGCATCTGCGCGATCAGCCGGGTGCGCTGTACAATGTCGTGAAGCAATTTGCCGAGCATGACGTCAATATCATCGAGGTCTATCACCAGCGGGTGTTCACCAACCTACCCGCGAAGGGCCTGATCACCGATATCGAATGCGAGGCGAAGGACAAGGAACAGCTGGAAGGCCTGATCGCCGATCTCAACAAGGCGGGCTATGATGTTCGGCAGGTTGAATTGGCCGATTGAACAACTGATGCGGGTGAAAAATTGTTCGAACGTTTGAAAGTCGCGTCCCAGTACATACTTCCAAAACGGGGCCTTACCGCCCTTGCCGGCCGCATTGCCGAAGCGGAACAGGGCGCGCTGACGACCCGGCTGATACGCTGGTTTGTCGGCAAATATGCGGTCGATATGAGCGAGGCCCGCAATCCGGACATCGCCAGCTATAACAGCTTCAACGCCTTCTTCACCCGTCCGCTCAAGGCCGGTGCGCGACCGATCACGAAAGCGGATTTTGCCTGCCCGGTGGATGGTGCGATCAGTCAGCTTGGTGCCATTGATGACCACCATATCCTGCAGGCAAAGGGCCATTTGTTTACGACAACCGCGTTGCTGGGCGGCGATACAGCGCTGGCAGCAGAATTTCGGAACGGCAGCTTTGCCAATGTCTATCTGTCGCCCAAGGATTATCATCGCATCCATATGCCTTGTGACGGCAGGCTTGAAAGCATGACCTACGTGCCAGGCGCGCTGTTTTCGGTTAATCCCGCTACGGCGCGCGGCGTGCCTAATCTTTTCGCGCGCAACGAGCGGGTGATATGTGTGTTTGAATCACCTGAACATGGCACGTTCGCGATGGTTCTGGTCGGTGCGACCATCGTCGGCAGCATGGCAACGGTCTGGCACGGCGTCGTCAAGCCAAAGCCCGCCAACAAGATTAGGCAGTGGACCTATGCGGACCAGAATATTGCGCTCAAAAAGGGCGAGGAGATGGGCCGATTCCTGCTCGGCTCTACGGTCGTCATGCTGTTCCGGCCGGACACCATCGCTTTCTCAGCCGACTGGGCACCGGAGAGATCGGTGCGTCTCGGCGAGACAATGGGCAATCGTCCCGGTTTTTGAAGTTTATCGATTGGTCGACGTTGCGCTCAGCCGAGCGCTCGTGCGAACGGTTAGTTCAGAGTTGTCTCGGGAATGTCAGCATTTAGTCTGCAATATCGGCAAAGCAGACCTCGGGCTCACTTTTCAGGAACTTCCGCTTCCGCCCCAATTGCGGTCGGTGATTAAGCTAGCATTTACTCGGGTCGGCTTCGCATTGTGCGAGCCGTTCCAATGCCTTGCGATAGTCCAATTCTGCATTGAGGGCTTTGGTTTTTTCTTCCAAAGACTGGCCGTCGACAAGATCAAAAACCTGCTTGCCGGAACCCAACGTATCTTTCAGACCACTTTCATCCGTATATTTGACTGATTTCAAAGCGCCAGAATCATACAATTCCAGAGCAAATGTCCGTGCGCCAAATGTCGCTGCGTTGGGCACTAATAATTCATAGTAGGTACCAAACTGACCAAACTGACCATTTCCGGTCCACAAGACATCGTCTTTGGTGTCAGCAGTTCCCGCGTTGGTTACATTGATCGTACGAGTCAGCTCCATTATTGCTGGACTAGGTTGATACAAAGGTAATGAGGAATAACCTTTAGTTTCATCGGGGGATGTGGCCAATGCTGGCGCGCTTGCGGATGGGGTAACAGAAAAATCAAACTTACCCATAAAATTGTTCAATTCAATCTCTTGGGAAAGATGGCTCTGCGTTGCCAGATCGGCGATCATAGGCGTACCCAACTGAGCAGAATTTGGATAGAAATGGGCAGTGTATTTAAGCGTTAGCAGTTTTGTTTTTTGGTCAGCATTTGCATCAACATAAGTGCAGATTTTTGTCGCATCATAAGTCGGAACAATCGCCCCAGATGTCAATAGGGGTGCCCCTCCTATTGTAGCCGCAAGTGACACGGCAGCTTCAATAATTTTACTTCCTTGACCAGTTGTTTTAGTATTTATGCCCTTCAATCGACCGTCTGCAAAATACTGGACGTGAACATCACTATTGCTGAATTGGCTGCTTAATTTTGATGTATCAAACTCACCTGTTTTAGCCGCCGGGTTTGCTTCAGCTTTTGAATCAGGTTTGAATCCAAATACAACAATAGGTTCTTTGCTGCCGTCATTCTTAGTTTTACAGGCAACACGAGCATCCAATTGCATGCTCGCTGAAGATCGAGCATGATTGTAGTGAAATGTCATTGGTGGATTTCCTGCACAGCCTGCCACCAAAGACGTACAACCAATAACCACTATGCTTCGTATCGCTCTCTCTCCTTGTTTCAACTTATTCTTCATGACCTAGACCTCCCATTGTTTACGTATTTTGTGGGCAAGTTCATAACCTTTGAAAGATCATCCGGCCCGTGATGCATGTCACGAGCTTCAAACTTTCCAAACGATGGATTTTTCGAAGGCTATTTGCAGCTCGTCGTCACCATAGCGTTCGATGAGGGCGAACAGATAAGCGTCTGCTTCCGAGACGTTGCTGTGCTTCCTCATGGCCGGGTTATAAGTCCGCTTACCACCCAATTGCCGCGATCCGACAAAACCACGGCCGCTGTCCGCTTTCCGGATATTGCGGAGTCCAGTCTAGACGGGCGCGGTCACCCCCGCATCGCGCATGCCGCGCCACACCTGTAACGCCTGCACCGTTTCCGGTACATCATGCACCCGCACGACTTGCGCGCCTTGCTGTATAGCATGATGCGCAAAGGCGATGGAACCACCCAGGCGCTGGTCAACCGGGGCTTCTCTGGACAAGGCCCCGATCATCCGTTTACGGCTTGCGCCAATTAGCAACGGCTGGCCGAGCGCGTGGAACATTGCGATATTGTTCATCAGGGCGAGGTTATCGGTCAGCGACTTGCCGAAGCCGAGACCGGGATCGATGATGATCTTGTCCCGCTCGAAGCCGGCAGCGACCACCTCGGCGACCCGCTGCTCCAGCCAGTCGAGCGTATGGGTGACGATATTGCCATAGCCCTCGCCCTTGTGCGGGTCCTTGCCGCTGGATGGCGCGTGCATCAATACCACCGGGAGACCGGACACGCCGGCCACTTCGAGAGATCTCTTGTCGTGCAGCAAGGCCGAGACATCATTGATCAGATGCGCGCCTGCCGCGATCGCCGCTTCCATCACCGCGGCCTTGCGCGTGTCGATGGACAGCACCGCGCCGCAATGGGCGAGCCTTTCAATCACCGGCACCACGCGCTTGATCTCGTCGCCTTCCCACACCGTATCCGCTCCCGGACGAGTGCTTTCACCGCCGATATCGAGGATCGACGCACCGGACGTGGCCATTGCCAGCCCCGCTTCGGCTGCCTTATCCGGGTCGTCCTGAAGCTTGCCGCCGTCGGAAAAGCTGTCGGGGGTGATATTGAGAATGCCCATGACATGCGGCTGGTCGAACCGGAGCATGCGCTCGCCGCATTGCAATGCTTCATGACGGCGAGTCAGATTGGCGAATAAAGCCGCTGCCCGCTCCGCCATAGGCGCAGGCAAGGCTTGTGACCATTCGGGCCATTGCGTTATGTTGACCAACCCTCTGCGATTTGGTTTTCCCACCTCAAATATCGAATATTCAATCTGAGAAAACCAGATTAAACTATTGTTTAATCGCTTATTTTTAGATTCGTGCCATTGCGGACTGTCGACAAACCCAACCGGCTTCAAATAGAGTTTTGAATCCGCTCCACATGTTTCCAATCCTTCCAATGGCTGGGCCATTTTAAGGTTCTGTGGCCAGTAGATAGGTCTGCCGCAGATTGTCGATCGGCTTCAGCGCCTTGCCATCATCATAGTGCCAGTAGGTCCAGCCATTACAGCTCGGTGCATCCTGTACGGTTGCGCCAATTTTGTGGATCGAACCTTCCTGTCCATCCCACATTATGGAACCGTCGGCGCGTACTTTCACCTTATATTTCCGGTTCTTGCTGCACAATTCGTCACCCGGTTTCAGATAGCCGGTTTCCACCAGCGTGCCGAAGGCAACTCGCGGCTTGGATTTCGGTGACTGCATGGTCTTCAACGAACTTTCGTCGAGCGGCAGGGCTTCGGCAATACGCTGTTCCGCCACTTCACAATAGCTGTCTTCTTTTTCACAACCGATCCATTCACGGCCAAGGCGCTTGGCAACCGCTCCGGTCGTGCCGGTGCCGAAAAACGGGTCGAGCACAACATCACCGGGATTGGTCGTCGCCAGCATGATGCGGTAGAGCAAAGCTTCGGGTTTCTGGGTCGGATGCGCCTTGCTGCCATTGCGTTTCAGCCGTTCCTGGCCGCCGCAAATCGGCATCACCCAGTCGCTGCGCATCTGCAGCTCATCATTGAGATTCTTCATCGCGCGATAGTTGAACGTATATTTCGCCTTTTCTGACTTCGATGCCCAGATCAGGGTTTCGTGCGCATTGGTGAAGCGCGTTCCCTTGAAATTCGGCATCGGATTGGCCTTGCGCCAGATGATGTCGTTGAGGATCCAGTAACCAAGATCCTGCAGCGAAGCGCCGACCCGGAAAATATTATGGTAGCTGCCAATGACCCAAAGCGAGCCATCGGGCTTGAGAATGCGCCGCGCTTCGGCGAGCCATGCGCGGGTGAAGGCATCATAAGCGGCAAAGCTGTCAAAATGATCCCAGGCATCATCCACAGCATCCACCTGCCCGCCTTCAGGGCGATAAAGATCACCGCCAAGCTGCAGATTATAGGGCGGGTCGGCAAACACCATATCGACAGATGCATCCGGAAGCGATGCCATCGCTTCGATACAATCCATCTTCAATATCTGACCCAATGGCAGTTCGACAGCCTTTTTCGCGGTGCGTGTTGCAGTACGTGTTTCTGGCGCCTTTATGCGCTCGATAATCCCCATGAACCTTCAATCCCTTTTTAATTCGCGCTCACGGTGAGTCCGAAGCGCCGGCGGGTCAAGGCCGTTAACATAGGTTAAAGCCGTATCTTTATGGTTAACAACGCCTGCCACGGAAGAACGAAACGAGTCCGCCACCAGATATGGAGTCACGCGCGCCAAGCCAGACTCAATCCCTAGTGGTGTGACGGAAAAGACTCTGTTGCGAAATTTATTTTCTGATTTTCAGAAAATCGAACAAAATCAATTTTGGTTCCCAAAAACTCGTCATCAGGCTATGGACTGGGACAACAGCAAAGCTCCAAAGCGTAAAATCCGGGGGTCGGTGAACATATGGCGCGCAATTTTCGCGATAAATATCAGCATGAATATGGCATCTCTCAGGAGAGCGATGAACCGCGCCCTCATCCCGGCGTTATCGTCGGCGGCGCAGCCGGGCGCGAGAAGCGCAAGGAATATGCAATCGTGTTCGGCTCGAAGATATTCGGATCGATCGCTGCGATATGGTGGATGTTCACCTATGATACGGGCTGGGTCGAATGGTCGGCCTTTATCGTCGGCTATATCATCCTGATGCTCGGAATCGTACTCGGCTTCCACCGCTATTATTCGCACAAATCCTTCGAAACTTCGGTACCGATGCAATATATTCTCGGTGCAATGGCACAAATGTCGATCCAGTCCTCGGTGCTGCGCTGGGCTGCTGATCACCGGCGTCACCATGCCCATAGCGATGAAATTGGCGACGTCCACAGCCCATGGCTTGATGGCAAGGGCAAGCCGACCAGCAAGCTGAAAGGCATGTTCCACTCTCATTTCGGCTGGTTCATGGACGATTGCGTCACCGACATGAGCATCTATGGCAAGGGCCTTGCTGACAATGAAGTCGTGCTGTGGCTGCACAAGACCCGCTGGTTCTGGCTGGTTTTCTCGCTGATCATCTTTCCCGGAGTCTGGGGTCTCGTCTTCGGCGGCTGGGACCATGTGATCGGCACGATCCTGATCGGCGGCTATTTCCGCACATTCGTCGTCTTGCAGATCACTCTGGGCATTTCCAGCTACGCCCATGTGGTCGGGTCACAGCGCCACACCAAGGGCGTCGGCACGGCCAAGAATAGCTTTCTCTTCTCGCTGCTGACCTTCGGCGAAGGCTGGCACAACAATCACCACAAACATCCGCGCGCCAGCTTCCAGGGCATGGCCTGGTGGGAAATCGACATCGCCGGCTATGTCCTGCTGCTGCTCGAGAAAATGGGGCTGGTGTGGAATGTCACCCGGCAACCCAAATATATCAAGAATGACGATGGCGAATGGGTCTTGGCCAAACGCAAGATCGCGCCAAAGCCGGCAAACGCGGAAGCCTAAAGCAACGCGAGCTGAGCGACGGGCGCGAAGCTCTTCCGGTGCAGCGGCGTTGGTCCATATTTCCTGAGCGCCGCCATATGTTCGGCCGTGCCATAGCCCTTGTTCCGCTCCCACCCATATTCCGGGTAAAGCGTCGCCGCTTCGATCATCAACCGGTCGCGATATTCCTTGGCCAATATCGACGCGGCCGAAATACAGGGATGGATCGCATCCCCGCCGATCACCGCTTCCGCTGAATAGGGCCAGCGAGGCAAGCGGTTGCCATCGACCAGCACATGGTTAGGCGTTGCATCCAGACCTTCTACCGCGCGGGTCATTGCGAGCATGGTCGCCTGCAATATGTTGATATCATCAATCTCCACTTCGGAGCATTGGGCGACGGAAAAGCGGGTACAATCCAATATTTCGCTTTCCAGCCGCGCGCGCCTTGCGGCGGTCAGCTTCTTGCTGTCGTCTAGCCCTTTGATAGCGTGACCATCGGGCAGGATGACGGCAGCCGCCACCACGGGACCGGCAAGCGGTCCCCTGCCCGCTTCATCAACCCCGGCGATCATCGTTTTTCATCCCGAAAGTCGGTAACAAACTGATGCCCCAACGGACCGCTGCCTTGACCAAGACCGGGTGCTTCCAAAATGGCGATGCGCGTGAAGGAAATGGCCTGTTCAAAGGCGGTGACCGAGTCGAGTCCGACGCCAAGCCCGAACGCGAGTGCGCTGGCAAATGTGCATCCGGTACCATGGGTGTCGCTGGTGTCGATTTTCTTGCCTTCGATCCGCCTTATCAGGCCGGCGGGGGAATATAACTCGTCTACGACAACAGAATCGTCTCCGTGCCCGCCCTTGACAACAAGATGACAGCCGTGGCTCAATATCCGGTCCTTGCCGCCCAAGGCTTCCAGTTCCGGTAAATTGGGTGTGACGACCGATGCAACATTCATCAACTCGCCGAAGGCCGCAATTGTGTCGGTATCCGCCAGCCTGCTACCGCTGGTCGCAATCATCACTGGATCGAACACAATCGCTATGCTGAGCGGTGCCAGATAATCCGCAACTGCCCGTGCCGCTTCCGCACTGCCGATCATACCAATCTTCACCGCATCAACGCCAATATCGCTGACCACCGATTCAATCTGCTCAAGGATCATTTTGGTGGGGATCTGATGGACAGATTGGACACCCGTCGTATTCTGCGCAGTGATCGCGGTAATCGCGGTCATCGCATGGCCACCCAGCATCGTGATGGTTTTGACATCCGCCTGAATACCAGCGCCGCCACCGCTATCCGAACCGGCAATCGACAATATCCGCGGACAAATTTCGGTCACAGGAACGGCGGCCCGACCTGGTCAGCGGGCAAACCCTTGCCACAGCTTTCACAATCGGGACGCATATCCAGCATCAGCCAGCAACCTCCTCAACTACCGCACAAATCCGGTCGACTACCGCATGGACCTGATCATCATCGTCCCCTTCCGCCATCACCCGGATAAGGGGTTCGGTGCCCGATTTACGGATCACAAGACGACCGGAACCATCAAGCTCCTTCTCGGCTTCCGCGATGACAGCCTTGACCTTTTCACTCTCAAGCGGCTGACCGCTGCTGTAGCGCACGTTCTTGAGCAATTGCGGTACCGGATCAAATAGATGCAATAATTCGCTTGCCGCTTTGCCGCTTTCAACCAGTTCGCCCAGCACCTGCAATGCCGCCACCGTGCCATCGCCAGTGGTACCGTGGTCGAGCATGATCATATGGCCCGATTGCTCGCCACCGACATTATAACCGCCCTTTTTCATCTCTTCGAGCACATAGCGATCCCCGACTTTTGCCCGCACAAGATTCAGATCCTGCGACTGAAGAAATCGCTCAAGTCCCAGATTGGACATCACCGTGGCGACTATACCTCCACCGCGCAACAGGCCTTGCCGGTTCCAGCTTGAACCGATTAGCGCCATCAGCTGATCGCCATCCACAACCTGCCCCTTCTCATCGACAACGATCAGCCGGTCGGCATCCCCGTCCAGAGCGATACCGATATGAGCCCCGGAAGCGAGCACCGTTTCCTGCAATGCCACAACATCCGTGGAACCGCATTTGCTGTTGATATTCAATCCGTCCGGGGTAACTCCAAGCGTGACGACTTCTGCACCCAGTTCCCAAAAAGCCGAGGGTGCAACTTGATATGCCGCGCCATTGGCACAGTCACAGACGATCTTCAGGCCATCCAGCCTGATATGCTCGGGCAAAGACATTTTTACGGCATGGATATAACGGCCGCGAGCATCTTCAAATCTTTTGGCCCTGCCGATATCCGCCGCTGGTGCCAGCGTGACATCCTCTTCCAGATAGGCTTCAATCGTGAATTCATCTTCGTCCGACAATTTGAAACCATCCGGACCAAATAGCTTTATGCCATTGTCCTGATAGGGGTTGTGGCTGGCTGAGATCATCACCCCGAGATCAGCGCGCATCGACCGCGTGAGCAAGGCGACCGCAGGAGTAGGCATCGGACCAACCTGGACCACATCCATCCCGACACTGGTAAACCCCGCAACCAGCGCATTTTCCATCATATAGCCCGAGAGCCGGGTGTCCTTGCCGATCACGACGCGATGCTTGTGATTTCCTCGCATGAAATGGCGACCGGCAGCCTGTCCGACTTTCATGGCAATTTCAGCCGTCATGGGATGGGTATTGGTCAGGCCGCGTATACCGTCGGTTCCAAAAAATTTCTTTGTCATACTCACCTAAATCTCAATATGGTCGCGCCCCATGGGCAAGTCTCTAGCCGATGGATCGACTTGAGACCAAGCGGGAATGAAGCGACTGGCAAAATTTACAAGTAATCATGCCTTGCCAGAACCCGGTGGCCGTGGTTGATGGTCCGAGTACCGCAAGCCAAGGGGCGAAATTTTGAAAAAAGCGCTGATCATACTTCTTGCTCTGGTTCTTGGCATCCTGATCGGGCTGTTCATCGGCACAAAAAGCGAAACGCTGGTCATCGCCGCCGATGTCGTGGGCAATATGTGGCTCAATGCCTTGCGGATGACGGTTATCCCGCTGGTTTTTACCTTGCTGATCGTGGGGATCGGCAAGGCAGCGTCCATGGCCCGCGCCGGACGGATGACGGCGCGCGCGCTATTATTCATGATCATCTTTCTCTGGTGTTCATCGGCCATGGCGGCTTTGGTGACACCCCTGCTATTGGAGGTTTTCCCGCTCAATGGTGATGCGGCAGCTGCGTTGCAATCCGCGCTCGGCGCTGCGGAACCACCGGGAGACGTCCCCCCGTTCAGCGAATTCCTGCGGGCACTCATACCGACCAATGCAATTGCCGCTGCGGCCGAAGATGCGGTGCTGCCGCTGATGATTTTCGCACTGGCCTTCGCCTTTGCCATCACCCGTCTGCCGGATAGCCAGAAATTGATTCTGGATCATTTCTTCAAAGCTTTGGCCGATGCGCTGTTGATCCTTATCCAGTGGGTTTTGGCGCTGGCCCCGCTAGGTGTCTTTGCCCTCGCCCTCGGGGTTGGCGCGAAAGCAGGGCTGGCAGCCTTCGGCGCGTTGTTACATTATGTTCTGATCGTCAGCAGCGTCGGCGCGGTGATCTGGATATTCAGCTACGTCCTGACCTATCTTGGAGCAAAGCGAAGCCCTGTCGCCTTTTTCAAGGCATCAGCGCGCGCCCAGGCGGTGGCAATTTCAACCCAAAGTTCGCTTGCATCGCTGCCTGCCATGGTTAACGGCGTCAAAGCCATGGGTGTGGGTGAACGCTCGGCTGATGTTGTCCTTCCCATCGCTGTCGCCCTGTTCCGCGCGACCGGGCCCTGCATGAATCTCGCTGTCGCCATTTATGTCGCCCATCTGCTTGATATCGAGCTATCGATCGGCGTTCTGGCCATCGGCGTGGCGGTAGCGGCGATCACCACGATGGGAGCTGTCAGCCTTCCCGGATCAATCAGCTTCATCACGTCAATTGCACCGATATGCATCGCCATGGGTATCCCGATAGAACCATTGGTATTGCTTTTGGCGATTGAAACTTTTCCTGATATTATGCGCACCGTGGCTAATGTCAGCGCGGATATGAGCGTGACGGCGACGATCGCCAGACGGGAAGGAGATATGACATGAAGTATCGCAAACTGGGTAGCGAACTGGAAGTTTCCGCGCTTGGCCTCGGCTGCATGCCGATGGCAGGAGTTGGCAAAGACATGTATGGCAAAGCCAACATGGCCGAAAGCCTCGCAACCATTGACCGCGCAATCGAACTGGGCGTCACCTTTTTCGACACCGCTGAAATCTATGGGCCGTTCATCAATGAGGAATTGCTTGGTCGGGCGATCCGCGGGCGCCGTGAGCGTCTGATCATCGCCACCAAATTCGGTTTCTCGTTCAAGGACGGAAAGATGACAGGCGTGGACTCCAGTCCAGCCAATGTGCGCCGCGCCTGCGAAGGATCCCTGCAAAGGCTCGGCGTGGATACCATCGATCTTTTCTACCAGCACCGTGTCGATCCCAATGTCCCGATCGAAGAGACGGTCGGCGCGATGGCCGATCTCGTGGCGGAGGGCAAGGTGCGCTATCTCGGGCTGTCGGAAGCCGGAGCCGAAACGCTTAAAAAGGCCCACGCAACACATCCAATCGCTGCCCTGCAGTCGGAATATTCCCTTTGGGAACGCGACGTCGAGGAGGAAATTCTTCCTGTCTGCCAGGATCTCGATATCGGCTTTGTGCCTTACAGCCCCCTGGGCCGGGGGTTTCTGACCGGTCAAATCAAAAGCCGCGACGATCTTCCCGCAGATGATTATCGCCGCAACGACCCTCGCTATTCAGAAGAGAATTTTGCCCTGAATATGAAACTGGTCGACGCGGTGGAAACAGTCGCTGGCCGGCATCACTGCTCGCCCGCCCAAATTGCGCTGGCCTGGCTGCTGGCGCAGGGCGACTTCATCGTCCCCATCCCCGGCTCCAAAAGACGAGCGACGCTGGAAGACAGCATGGCAGCGGTCGATATCACACTGACCGAAGCAGATCTCGACGAACTGGAAGCAGCGGCACCGATTGGCGGTACCGCCGGGCTTCGCTATGGCGAGAGCTTGATGTCGATGGTCCGCCTTTAAACGCTAGCGATCATAAGCCTTGGGCAAGGCTCCAGGTGCCGGATTGCTGTACCGATCCCGAAGACGCATTTGTCGGTTGCCAAGAGACTGCTCGACGCCGTCGATAATGACTTGGTCGACTTGTGTGGAAAGCTCGAGCGGATCACCCGTCCAGATAACGACATCCGCCTGGCGGCCGGTTTTGAGAGAACCCAATTGTCCGCCCATATCCATTATCTCCGCAGGCACAGAACTGATCGCGGCGAAAGCCTCATCCCAGGTCAGCCCGGTCGCACGAGGCACTTTGGTAAGCGCGACAAGATTGCCGGCATATTGCACGGAGTAACGCAGCTGATGCGCGTCACGGTCATTAATCATGCCGATTGCAACTTTTACGCCCGCATCTTTCATCCGGCCGATGTTCGACTGGGTCGCTGCCAGATCCTCGAAACCATAAGGTAGATCGCTGAGTGCGGAGGCCAGCACAGGCACATGCGCGGAAGCAATATGTTCGGCGACACGCCAGCCTTCGTTGGCCCCGACCAAAACCAGCTTCAACCCCGGGAAGTCCTTGCGCAGATCAAGTACCTTCAGAATGTCATTGGCGCTTTCGACATGGACGAGAAGTTTCGTGGTGCCGTTGATGACCGGCAAAAGCGCCTTGGCATCCGATGCCTTTAACAGATCACTGTCGAAGGCCGCCGGATTCCGCGCATAGGTCTGCGCTTCATTGAGCAGCGCCCGAAAATAAATGTGGGAGGCAGACCGGCTCCCCCCTGCCCGGCTGTGGCCGGTTTCACCCAGTTCGACAAACTGGAACGCGCGCGCTTTGGTGATCGGATCCTCGTCCTGCCCCAAATCAACGATCGCGCCATATCCGCCGAAAATCGAACTGGAAGTGCTCGGAGAGACAACCGCACGCGTGACGCCCGCCGCGCGGTTCACCGCAATCGGAGACGCGAACGGATTGACCGCATATTGCACGTCCAGCGCGGCCGAAAAGGGCGAACCACTGGCGTTCTCGTCATTCGTCTGTGAAACCGCACCGACCTCGACCAGGCCAATCCGGCTGAACCCGGCAAAAATACCCGGTGTGACCCATTTTCCGGTCGCATCGATGCGCCGCGCATCTGCAGGGATTGTTACGTTGGTGCCGGCAGCGACAACCCGGTCACCACGGATCAGCACCGTACCGCCTTCAATTGGCGCGCTGCCATCGCCGATCACGACCCTGCCGCCGGTTATGGCGGTTGTCTGTGCGGACAGAGGGGCTGTGATCAGGGCCGCTGCGGAGGCGAGCAATATAGCGAAGCGATTCATTTCACATCTCCTTCACCAGGCTGGCCAAGCTCGAAATCACTCACCGGACGACGACTTGCATCGCCACTGTCAAACATCAGCGCGCCATCGATCCAGACCTTGTCGGGCCGCGAGTAGACGCTGAGCGGGTTGCCGTTCCACAGCACCATATCCGCCATCTTGCCGGGCTTCAGGCTGCCGGTCATTGCATCAATGCCCATGGCTTTTGCCGGGTTGAGGGTTATCCAGCGGATCGCCTGCGCGTCGCTGATCTCGATCCCCATCGCCCGGCCATCGGCAAGCGCCTTGGCCGCTTCCTGGTTGAGCCGCTGAATCTGGTTCTCGTCATCGCTGTGAATGATCACGCACGCACCGGCTTTCTGGAGCAGCGCGGCATTTTCGGGTATCGCGTCATAGGCTTCCATCTTGAAGCCCCACCAGTCTGCCCAGACCGCCGAACATATGCCTTCTTCTGCCAATATGTCGGCGATCTTGTAACTTTCGACCGCATGATGGAACGCCGTCACCTTATAGCCGAATTCCTTCGACATATCGATGATCTGGGCGAGTTCATCGGCACGGTAGCAATGATTGTGGACCAGTATTTCCCCGTTGAGGACACCGGCCAGCGTTTCCTTGCCAAGGTCACGTTTCGGCGGCTTGGCGTCATTCATCTTGCTGCGATATTCCTGGGCGTCGATCCATGTCTGCCGGTTGACAGCCAGATTGCCCATGCGGGTCGATGGCATGCGATTGCGGCTGCCATAGACCCGCTTGGGATTCTCGCCGCAGGCCATTTTCATGCCATAAGGCGCGCCGGGGAATTTCATTGCCTGTACCGTCCGTGCGGGGACGTTTTTCAGCGTCACCGAACGACCACCGAAAAGATTGGCCGAACCGGGAAGGATTTGCAGCGCGGTGATCCCGCCATTGGCCATCGCCCGGGAAAAGCCGGGATCCTGCGGCCAGACACTATGCTCTGCCCAGACTTCCGGCGTCACCGGTGAAGTCGCTTCATTGCCATCGCTATGCGCCGACACGCTGGGCGTCGGATAGTCGCCAAGATGGCTGTGCACATCAATAATGCCCGGCGTGACATATTTGCCGGTGCCGTCAATGATCGTGGCATCGGTCGGAATTGCGGTGTCCCCGCCGCCGACAGACGTGATTTTGCCATCCGCAATAAACACTATACCATTATCGATCCGTCCGCCTTCCCCGTCGAAGATGGTCACGCCGGTGATCGCTGTCGGAACCGACGGATAGGCTTTGTAGGTTGACGGAAATGGCGCCGTGGCAGGCTTGCTCGATTTGACGGGCGTTGCAGCGCTAGCCGACTTTGTATCCGCTGCTGTAGCCGCGCATCCGGCCATCAGCGTTCCGCCAGCCAGTAGCGCCAGCAAAGCCCGAAATTTCATAGAAAGCCCCTTATCTATTATGACTTGATTGTTGGATGGATACCAGCAGCACCTGGATCGCCAAATTCTGACTGACCTTCCAGATCGTCGCCGATATTTTCGTCTTCAAGCGTATCTAGGTGCATCAGCTTTTTGACGAGCGGTGAAATCACGATCACCCCTACACCAACGCCTACGGCTACCCAGCCAACCGTTGAATAGACTTCCAGCACGCGTTCTGGACCAGCACCTTCCGCACCAACGGCAGAAGCGATCAGTCCAGCGGCAAAATTGCCCGTCGCGGATGCGAAAAACCAGGTTCCCATGATCAGACTTGCCATATGAGCGGGGGCCAGACGGTTCATAGCGCTCAACCCGACAGGCGACAGGCAAAGTTCGCCTGTTGTGTGCAAGAGATAGATCAGGAAGATGAAAATCACCGGAGTCAAATTTCCTGTTCCCGCGGCCAAGGCACCGGCAACGAGAACCAGAAAACCGGCACCAAGCTGGATCAGGCCCAAGCCGAATTTCGCCGGCGCCGACGGCTCCAGCCCCCTGCGCCCCAACATGGTCCAGAGCAATGCAAACAGGGGAGCCAGCAGCACAATATAGATGGCGTTGATCGACTGGAACACGGAAGCCGGCACCTCGATGCCGAAGATATTCCGGTCAACGCTGCGGTCGGTGAAGAGGTTCAACGAGGACCCCGCCTGCTCGAACAAGGCCCAGAAGAGAATGGAGCCGAAAATCAGGAACATCGCGGCAAAAATCCGGTCCCGGTCCTGCGGGGCGAGTTTTGCTACAGCGGTGTACAACACGTAGATCACCAGGATCGCGCCTGCTATTCCAAGCAACGAGCCGACCAGTGCCTGATACTGGATCAGCACCCAAACGAGGCCGACCGTGGCAAAGCTGAGAATGTACAGCACCCATTCAAATTTGATGCCGCCGATCTTGCTTTCGAGACGCTGCGGATCACTGGATTCGCCACGACCAACGAGCAGCGGCTTGCCCCAGATAAACACGATCAGTCCGAGCAACATGCCCAGACCAGCGGCACCAAAGCCGTAGGACCAGCCATAGGTCTGGCCCAGCCAGCCGGCAATAATGGCTCCGAGCGCTGCACCGAGATTAATGCCCATGTAGAAGATCGTATAGGCTGGATCACGGCGGATATCGGTGCGGGAGTAGAGCTGTCCGACAATGACCGAAATATTGGCCTTCAAAAAGCCTGATCCGACGATGATGAATGCCAGCGCAAGCCAGAAAATACTGATCGCAGGATCGGCTTGTCCGGCGCCTTCTCCTTCGAAAGCCATCAGGAAATGGCCGAAGGTCAGCAGCAATGCGCCAAAAGCAACTGCTTTTCGCTGCCCCAGATAACGGTCCGCCAGATAGCCGCCAATCACCGGCGTAATATAGACCAGGGCAGTATAGGCACCGTAGATAATACCCGCTTCGCTGTCCGAGAACATCCAGTGCTGGACGAGATAGAAAATGAGCAAGGCCCGCATGCCATAATAAGAGAAACGCTCCCACATTTCGGCAAAAAACAGAACAAAAAGCCCCTTGGGATGACCGAGGAACGTTCCTCTCGCATCACCCGATTCTGCGTATCCACCCGACATATACTAACTCCCCGATAAACTGGTGTGGGCTGTCAAATGCAGCCCGATTGCATCGCACCCTAATGAAAAAAGTGCGCAAGTGAAGCAGATTGTTACAAGCGAGACCGGTTTATCGACAAATCTGCTTGCAATCGGCCCCGTCTCTTCCGAAGTGGTCAGGATGACGGAAAAACAATTTAACGACTTGAGCAGCCTTGCCGCCTATTTGCCTTCCCGCCGTTCCGGACGGCCGCGTGATATGGTGGCCCCCGGCCCCAGCGATGCACAGATCGAGGAAATTGTTTCGATCGCCCTGCGCACACCGGATCATGGCAAGCTCGCTCCCTGGCGCGTGATCTCTGTTGGTGACGACCAGCGCTCACGGCTCGCGCAGGGCATTCATGCCGCCTATCTGAAAGAGCGGCCGGATGCCGGGCGGATGGAAATGGAGTCTCTGGAATCCATGGCCTGCTTCGCACCGACCCTGCTCGTGCTGCTGTCTTCACCGGTGGAATCGACCAAAATCCCGCTGTGGGAACAGGAACTGAGCTGCGGCGCTTTTGCGATGAACATGCTGCATGCGGCCCATGCCATGGGTTTTGTCGGCGGCTGGATTACCGGTTGGCCCGCTTTCAACGACGATGTCCGCGACCTGTTCGGCGCAGCGCCGGAAAAAATTGCCGGCTTCTTCTATTTCGGCACCTGTACTGCGGAACCAGTCGAACGGCCGCGCCCGGCACTGCGCGACATATTATCCCGCTGGACCCCGCCTGCGACAGAATAGATCGTTTCATTATCAATAGATATAACCTTACGTTCTGTCGTTACCGTTAGACTTTGTCGCCGGGATAACGTGGTATTGGGTGGGATATCGCGGGATGAAAGCTAATTAAGAGACCCATTGAATTTGGAATTTTTATCGAAATTTTCGAAAAATGATTGGCAGGTCGCCCATGTAAAACTACCTGCCAATCATCCTCTGTCGGTGTCGCTTTGCAGAGAGACACCGAGCGCAGGAGACTATGGGATCAATCCCCTGCACTTCCACCAGCCCCAACAACAAAGCTAGCGAAACTGAATTTTCGGGAAATGATTGGCAGGTGGAATATCGCGAAACCACCCACCAATCATCCCGTCGCGATGGCCCCACTTCGACACAAGGCGCACCGCCTCAACATGTCCGGCCCGAACGCCGCCTGCTGAGCAAAAGCCGAAGTGAAGGAAAAACACTTCGACAATCTCTAACCCGCAAATCCAAGCGACCTTCCCAATGTAACAGCTAAAGATACATCGTCATTCGTAGCCTTCACTCGCTTGACCTTGGCTGTCGTTCCGAGATCCGTGCGGATATCGACTTCTATTTTCCCTCCAACGCTGGTTTTCGAGCCACGCATGGATAAGAGCTTTGAATTGTTATTTGCAGCGGGTGCAAATTTCCGCGCCAATGGAGCTGCTTTTTTCGTGCCCGTTAATCCGGAATCGCGAGCGGCATTGCTGACTGATTTACTGACCGATTGGCCGGAAAATAGATTTCCCAAAACACGGAAGCTGAACGTGCCGCCATTGAGGACTTTACGCATCCAACCAGGCAACATGTTCCATATTGCCGATACACCATCGGAAAACACCCTCTTAGCGTCTTCCCACATGCCTCTTAGATGGCTCAAAATCGCATCGACGCCGCCCTTGACCTTGTCGCTAAAACCCTTCCACAAGCCGCCAAACCAAGCACTGATCTTATCCCAATTTCGATAGAGGAGGTAAGCGCCAGCCGCTACCGTAGCGATCACGGCAACTACCGCCCATATTGGTGCACCGGCGATTGAAACCACACCCAAAGCCGTGGCGAGACCGTAAAGGCCAAGACTGATTTTGCCGATGATCGCAACCACAGCGATATCAATTACCGTCCCAAAATTGACCTTGCCCAATACCGTTGCCACCGCTGCCAAGCCACTCGCGATTTTCACGAGCTGCGAACCTACCTCATCCCACTTTATGTCGGCAATCCATTCACCCATGGAAACCATGCTATCCCCGATCTGCTTCGCCCATTCATCCAGCTTGCCGTTTGTCTTTAGCTTGTCGATCCAATTCGTTAGTTGCTCCAGCTTCGCAATCACGAAATCGAAAACGCCGGATTGGCCAATTTTGAGAAGAAATCCGGACCATTGGCTAGACAGTTTGGACGTCAGGCTTTTGAATTTTGTTCCGAACCCTTTGTCCAGTTCCACGCCTGTTTTGATTACTGATCTCACCAAACCTGCAAATAAAACAGGAATCGCGGTGATTGCAGCCAGGCCAATTTTGATGCCAGCCCCGATCACCTTGCCGGTGAATTTGCCAACTCTCTCAGCTTGTTTAATCAACCGACCTTCATCTATTTTTCCACGCACAACGAATGTCGAAGGACGCTTTACCAGCACTTTGAAAAGCCTGACTGCCCGGCTGGATTTGTTGACACTTCGAGTTAAATTTGAGAGCTTTCCGCTAGTATTGTCCGACACTTTGCCCAAGCCGGAAACCGAGCCAGCTGCCTTTTTTGTAGGCGCGCTCATTTGGTCGATTGCTTTCAATACCAAGCTAAGTTTCAGTGCCATCCGCTATTCGTCTCGCTTGCTCGTGCCAATAGTCAATATCGGCTGAATTCATTTCCCAAAGCTGGTTTGGCGGAAAATGGAAAGTCGCGGCAATATCGCCGATCTGGTCTAACCAGTTGACTTTCCAGGCCCCATAAAACCCTCGATAATTTCTCCGATCGCGGCAAGGTCCGCAGCGTGCATTTCATCAACAAAAAATCGGTCCAGGCCTGTCAATCTTTCGATCATTTCCAACGATTGGGATATGTCACCTTGGACGTTGTTCAGCGCCCGCATGTCTTTGCCGCGTGGTTCACGGATGGACACTTTGTCCACGCTTTCCTCGCGGTTTCCTTCCTTATTTTTGAAGGAGACAGTGATGGTGTGAAGTAGCTGATACTCGACATCTTTCATGCCGGTATCTCGCCACTAAAGAACGGTCGCACAGCATACCGGATACCGTCCGCTAAGTTTAGTGAACGGAGCAGTTGTTCACTTGGCGCAGAACCATCTTCCAAGGTCATCGTCCCCAGAACTGATCGCACCAGATCATCGCATGGCGGCTCATCACCTGTTTCCAAATCTTTGAATTCAGCATGTTTGATGGCGGTTTCAACACGGACGCCGTCACGTGTGGTGGCACAGTTAATAGCCCGCCGAAAATATAGCTTTTTCATAATAAAATTCTCCAAAATCAGGATATCCAGGGTGAAACCATTAGCTCTGCGCTTTCGAACCAAGAGTTGCTTTCGCCCGCTTCGCCGAGCATGTTTTTGAGCAGTTTCCTGCCCTTGCCTTCGAGTTCCGTAGGAACAAATAAGTGAGTTCCCCGGACACCGAGCAAACGACCATTATTGCCGCGCAGTTTTGCCATCGAAGTTCGAGCGGCTTCGTAGTTGTCTGCGTTCAATTCAGCTTTGGAAGCATAAGCCATCTGCCACAGACCATAGCCAACGTTGCAACGGCCACGGACGCCGTAAAGAAATTCGTCGTTCTTGAAGACGTGTTCATCGTTAGAATGATCCATGCGTTGCATTTCAAACGGCATACGCTCTTGATATATGAACGGACGTACTGCGCGGCTTAGGTCCAGCAAATACCAGGCCGGCGAGGCCCCTGCCTGAAAATTCGACATGCTTTGCTCTTCCCCAGCGTCATCAGAAACCGGATGGTCCGTATCAAAAAAATTCTGTCCGTCATAACATGGGCTGGTAAAACCATTTCCAATCAGTTCGGCTAGGAGCTTCTCAGGATGTTCAGCAGTGCGCCTCCCCATATCTTCAAAAAGCGGTGACAGAATGCCAATTTTGTCGTCCTCCATGTCAGTTCTTTTTATGGATATCGTGCTCTCAAACTTTCGATTTTTGATTTTGAAACCGTGAGTTTCAAGCCCTCTAATTCGCCGGTCACCGAGCCATTCCCGAATTTCTGGTAGCTGACCAAGCCAGCCATACACTTCCTCCGAACCCCCTGATTTCGTCATCATCACGATGTCTTGGTAAACAGTCTTTGCGCCTTCGAACCCTTTGTTGAAGACAACATTGAAGCCGGTCGACATGGTTTGGAGCGTTTGAGAATTAACTAGCATTTTTGTTTCCTAAAATTGTTTTTCGAGTTTAAGATTTTTGAGGAATTTCGCCCCGTTCGCGCATCTCTTTCAGAATGCGATAAACAGACCGCTCGCTGTAATTTACGACCTTCGATATCTCCCGGACGAGATTTCCAGCCAAGTGCAGCAATTTGATTGTTTCGTGAGCTTTCGCGGTATTGGATGATATGCCGAGCGGCACATCAATTGACTCGCCACCAAGAGCTTCCACCACAGGTGTGGCGTCATCCAAGCCGAGAACTTCTACCAGTTTGCAACCGGGGGTAATTTTTTGGACAATGTATATCCGCTGGCCGCCGAATGCTTCAATCAACCGATTTGAAACGTTGGTGCCTGCAACCTCATCCAGAGTTGCCATCGGGCTATCGTCAATGTTGGAATAATCATCGAATGTCATTTCGACGTATTAGCCTGACATGTATCAGGGACTTATCTGACAATAGTCAGAGAATTTTAATCCGAAATCACGAAATCAGAAAAATATCCAGCCGCAAAGAGATCTCGCCTCCGTTATTTGCCCGAAAAACGGTTTTAAGAGGGCCTAAGAGGTGGGGTGGAGTTGATTTAGGTGTCACGGTGGCCTTGCTCTTCCAAACGCGCTTTCCAGCCCTTTAATCCAGCGATCACTTTTGGCGCTGTTTTGTCGTCGAGGAATCGCAGTGCCGAAACTCCGAAACGGGATATCCACTTATTGAGTGAAATCTCACTGCCGCCGTTCGAAACCTCGTTCCACAGTTCGCGAATTAAACTGACCTGTCCGGCGGTCGCCATGCCGATCCGGTCATTGCTGCTAAAAGAGGCTTGCCGTTTGTCGCTGACAAAACCGAGCGAACGGAAATGGTCCATGAGGCGATCAAAGCCGGTGTCGTCCATTTTGGTCGAACTTTCGACACCGGCATATTCTCGAAGCGCAGCCCGATATCGTTCATCCGAAAGGCCAAGCTGGCGCTTGGCAATCTGGACGAGCTGGATGCGCTTCTTCCAGTTCATGATCTGCCCGACAATCTTTGAGCCACTTTCTCAATCCGCTTGGCGAGAAACGACATTTTCTTTACGGCCAAACTCGGACTTTTTTGAGTTCTGGATAGTCCGGCAATCGTTGCCGGACTATCCTTCCGGCGCTGCATTGCCCTTTCAATGATCGACAATTTCATGAGGCTACCTTTCCACCGCTTTCGTCTCGGGAATGCAGCAACGCTTCCGCTTCCGAGAGCTTTTCATCTGCCCTTCCGTTTTCAACTTTTGCAAGTTCGACAAGCATCGCAATCTGAAATGACAGTTCGCTTTCGTCGGCGTCGGTCAATTTCGCTATTGAGCTGATCGCAGTCGCGACCCGCATCACATGCGATTGTGCCTGGGCAACTTTGTTGGCGGTTTCTTGTGGGACAGATTTCACCTCAACAGGTGGCGCTTTGACAACAGAAAGCTTCTTAAACTCTTCAAAAATAACCGCATATGGCGATTTGACCATCGAAATGAGCGCGATTGTCGCTTTGATCGCAGCGCTCCGCATGTCTTCCGCATCTTTGCTGTCATCATCCAGCATCAATTCGATCATGGAGAGCATTTCCGCAATTTCACACAGACGGCCGTCAATATCGTGCAGCGCGAGGCCAGCATCGATACTGCCATCTTTCTGGATATAATTTTCAAAGTGTTTTTGTTGCAGGTCTTGTAGGTAGGCCATGTCGTTTCCTCTCGTTGTTGGTCTCTGGTCGTAAACTGTGTTTTTTTTCGATCATTGATTGAGTGTATTTCTCACGATTTCGGCGGTGACCGACGCGCCGTCCGCATAGAGTTGGCATTTGCGGATAACGCTGTTCACTTGCCGCAAATCCCGCTTGACCCGTGATTGCGAGAAAAAGTCGATAATCGCCGCAACCGCGCCCTTGTCGCTGATCCCTTTGGCTTCAATCACCAGGGCCAAATCAGCGTTGGATAAATTGCTGTATTCCAGCTGCTCGAAATGGGTCAGGCGGCTGCGCACGGCACCGGTCAGAACGCTATCGGTCCCTTCCGACAGCGCAAATTCAGGGTTCCCGATGAATATCAGCCCCAGCGGCAACAACATTGTCGGACGGTGCCGGTCGTTCCAATCGCGAAGACTTTCGATAGCTTCCCGGTTCAAACGTTGCGCTTCGTCGAAGATCACCGTAATTTCAGGGCCGTCACCGCTCTTTGCCTTTTCTATCAAATCGTCTCGGAAGTGCCCCCAACGTGGCTCAAACACCTCTAGCAGATAGCTCCTGATCTTCTGTTGCAACGTGTAACGGGTATGCGATGATTGCGCATCCAGGGGACGTTTTGTCATTTCACGGAGTGCCAGTTCGATTTGTTGCATAACGGCGACAGCACCGGCTCCGGAGCGTGTCGCACCATTCGGAACTTTGACCACGATGCAGGATTCGCCGTACTCGGATGCAAATTCATTTATGGCCGTGGTTTTACCGATGCCATAGGGACCGGAAACCACTGATATTCCGCGCTCAAAGTGCGTTTCCTCCATGATGGAAAACAGGAGCCGGTGAACCGACGTGCTGACGGTCTCCGTTGCCGGTTTTTGAACCAACTCAACGACGCCCATATTTTTTCTCCAATAGTTCGGTTTGGCGATTTTGTCGGGCAATCCGCCGCTCTTGTTCGGTCGGCTGCGATTCCCGTTTGCGTTCACCTTCGAAGCGCGCATCGGCCAGCGCTTTTGCATCATCGGATTGTGACAATTCGATTAGTGGCGCTGGCGCTGCCCTGGTCGGCATATCAATTACGCGGTCGGCGATGTTCTGCGCAAAATCGACGCTCGGCACTTGTCGCTTCAACCGCGTTGCCCGTTTTTCGTTCGATGATTGGGATCGGCTGCTCTCAATCGCCAAGGAAATGTCGCCGGGCAGGTGCATCATTTCCGGCTCCAATTCAGCCCAGCCAAGTTCAGGAAGCATTGCCAATGGATAAGCGCCGCGCCGATAAGGAATCGCGATCTCTATGGTTTGGCCATTTGGCAATTCCGGGTGACGAAAACGCTCACCCTTTATAGAAACCGAGCCGCGATCCACGCGCCGCGTAATGCGATCCCCAAAGGCTGCATCCAGTGCCAGCGTCTCAATACTGACCGGACGCCAGCCTTTTTCGAGATGATCGTGATAGCATTGGGTTGGGCTCACCCCTTTGAACGGGCCGCTTTTCAATTCCCAATTTTCGAAGTCGGCAATTCGAACGAGCGCCTCTTGCACAAATTCATCGAAAGACCCGGAATATGGTTTTGGCGGCTTTCCTAAAGTCTGGATTTTCTTGTTCATCCTGTCGCCACCGGCATAGCCTTCCATTTGTGAGAAAACGGCCCGATCCAACATGGAAAATTTGTTTTCGATTGGCTTGGAAGCCCCGGAATAGGCCTTGGCATTGATGACGGTTTTAGCGCCTTCCTCCGCCACCATGGCGAGCGCGGAACGGATTTTATCGAACATATAATATTCGGTTCCGTTGTCTCGATAAACTTGCTGGGGAAAGCCCCAATTAGGGTCGCTAACCATCCGCAAAAAGCCGTCTATTACATGCTCTTGCCGGACGCCCTCGCCTTTTGCGAGCATGACAAAATGACAGAAAATCCGGTGCGTTCCGGTATCCATGAAGCCGATAAGCTTTGGCCAAGTCTCGCTTCCATCAGGCCGCAAAACAACGCAATCAAGCGGTTTCACGTCCATCACGACTTGCTCCATTGGCTTGAAAGCCCGATTGTCTCGCCGTCCGCGTGGTTTCATATCGTCAAATTTCTTGCGGTTATTGGCGCGGATATCGACAATGCGGTGATGTTCGGTTTCCATTACGCGCCGCCGCGATAGCTTGAACGCGGATTTTGGAAGGTCGATATTCTGTTCGCGGCAATGGCGCTGGAAAGCTGTGATTGCCTCCAGCCGGACGCGCCACCAACCATGGCGCTGCGCCGGTGATTGCCATGCCGCCGCTGTCAAACCCGCTACCAGCTCGGCTAGTTCCGGCAATTGGTCTGCCGGATATCCAGCCTTTACGAATGCTTGGTCAAATGTTCGCGAGACATGGACGCGCTTTGCGCCGGAATTTGAAGGGCGTTGGTTGGCAAGCGCATTCGCATCGCCGCCGCTTTCCTCCAGCCGTTGGATATAGCGCTGCAAAGTGCGAACGGTTGTGCGATATTTCTTGGCTGCGCGCTCCAGTTCATATTTGCGTTCCGGCGAGCGTGGCGGATAATCAAGCGCTTCATCGATCATTTCCAGCCGCCGCTGGATAATCTCGCTTTGGTCAGATGCCGGGACCGGGCGCGTGTATTCGACCAACTCAGTCGATTGTGAGGGGGCTATAAGAAGCTTCTGATAGGCCCATGGGAGACTGCTAAGAAGCACTTCATATTGCTTTCCAGCAGCGCCGCCCTTCCCTGTCGCAACGCGGACAGTAACCGGCCATTTTTTAGTTGGCTCACCTTTTGCGGCTTTCGCGAGATGATATCGCGCAGTGCGTTCTGGAATGTCAGCGAGATCGGAAAAATCATCGCATGTCAGCCACATATCAGTCATTGACGGCAACTATTCCGGCTGCGGCTTTGACCCGTTGGCGAAGCGACCTAGCCGCAGGTCCATTCAATTTGCCGGACATCACATGGTGAGCATATCCGGGATCAACGCCTTCTGACCTGCACCAAGCTTTAAAAGTTGTGCCTTGTAAGATAAAGCCACTACGAACCTTAGGTAGAAGAGTCGTTTCAGAAAGAGCAGTTTTCATGTCCATCACCTCAGTTGATAATTGATTACACAAATTTTAACATGATGCAAACACTTACTGACATCCAGGGACAGGTCGAAACTGTCATCACTGAGCTGAAGCGGAGATCGGGAACGACCACCGATGGAGAATTGGCGCTGGCTATCGGTACCAGCCAAGCTAACATCTCAAACTGGCGATCCCGTGGAAAAGTGCCGAAATCTATCCTACTTAAGTGCGAAAAACTGGAAGAAAATATATGGTCAAAGTCCAGTCACTATGTCGCAGCCAGGATTGTAGCTTTCCGGGTGGCCGAATACGCTTTCCAAACTTCTAAGGAAGCGGGTTCTGAGGGTGGCCGATACCTATTTTACGCACTTGTCGCGACAATATTCCCAGCTCTTATTGACGTCTTAGCAGATGACATTGCTCAGAAAGAGCGATCCAGCCAACGCATGGCTACAGATATCGCTCAAGATTTGATTGAGAACAAAGAATATCTTAAGCTGGTGTGGAACTGGTTGAAAAATAGCAGCGCTGAAGAAATTTTATCAACGAAAAAGTTGCCGCAATAACCGCTAAAAGTTGCCGCAATAGGTTTTTTTGTAAAAGCACAATGCCTAGATTTCTGCCGCCTTCAGCATTGCGGCAACTTTTCCGCTTAGCAGCGAACCATTGCGGCAACTCTTACCGCAGTTTTCTACCGATTATTGGGAACCTTGCGACAAATCCTAATGGTACGCCGATGACAAATCGTAAAAGCGCTTCCATCAACTAAACGCCGGAAAAGCCGGAACTTATCCCTTGCCCGCCTCGCTGTATTATGGCAGTGATGCAGCATGAACAATACAAGCAAACCTGTCTATCTGAAATTGCGGGATATTATCGCCGAATCCATACTCGACGGCGAGTATCGCGAAGGTGACATGCTGCCTTCGGTACGGGTGTTTGCAGCGGACCAGGGGGCCAACCCGCTGACCGTCGCCAAAGCCTATCAGGGCTTTCAGGAAGACGGACTGGTCACCGTGAAGCGCGGTGTTGGCATGTTTGTCGCCGCTGGCGCGAAAAACCGTCTGCGTCAGACCCAGAGAGAAGATTTCATCAAGAATATCTGGCCCCCGGTCGAGCGCCAGATGAAGCGGCTCGATCTGTCGGTCGACGATTTGCTGAAAAGCGACGCCTGAACGGCGGTCAGTTTTTGACGTTCCTCCGGTTCTCCGCATAGGCACGCTTCAGACTTTTCCGATAAACAGGATTGTCTGGCATGATGGCCACGGCTTTCTTAAGCAGGCTGACCGCATCTTTCTGCCGGCCATCCGCCGCCATCAGAGCCAGGCCATAGAGATGGGATACCACCGGGCTGGAGGGTTGTACGCGATAAGCGATCCGACCTGCTGCAATGGCTTTGTCAGTCTGTCCCAGTCCCGTATAAGCCTGTGTCAGGCCGGCCATGATCAACGCATCATTCTCGCCAATCCGCTGACGCAAATTCTCTAGTATATGCACTGCAGTCGTCCAGCTTCCGGTTTCCAGATGCGCATAAGCCATCCAGCGCAACCCGGCGACATCGCCAGGGTTATAGTTAAGATATTGCGCCAGCACCTCGCCCGATTGCTGCATCGCACCCTTGGCGCGCAAAACCTCGATCAGGCGTAACATGACCGGTTCGGAAAAACGGATGCTGCGGGCCTGTTCCAGTGCGTCCAGAGCTTGATCATAATCGCCCAGGCTTATCGCAGTGTCGGCGACCAGTATATGGGCGTCACTAGCGCCGGGATTGGCTTGCTCAAGCTGTTTTGCTTCGGCAAGGGCCGCAACATAATCACCGGCATTATAGAGCGCCCGAATATAGGGAACCACTGCGCGCGCATCGTTGGGATTGCGCTGCGCCTCGGCGCGTAGCACGCCCAGCGGTGCTTTCTCGATAAAAGCACTTTTCCTGCCGACATCATGGACAGCAGCGCGATTCATCAACACAGCAGCCTGATCCCGCTTGCCCATGGCCTCCAGCGCCCGCGCGGCCAGCCACAAAGCGTAGGGATCGGCACCACTGCGAGTGACTTGCGATTGCAGCACCTCCACCGCGTCGCCAGCACTACCGGCAAGGTATAATGAGCGCGCGAGCAGGTTTTGCGCCTGCCGGTTGTGGGGTTGCATCGACGCTAGCAGGCTGAACTTGTCGACCGCTGCGTTGTAATTGCCCTGCCCATGCTCGATTATTGCCTGCACCAGCAGCACTGCTGGCACGTTGTCGATGGCCCCTCCGGTCTTGTGCATCAGTCGTCTTGCCAGATCATAATTACCCGCGCGCGCTGCCAGAACTGCCTGCATGAAAAAAGCCCGGGGGTTCCGGCTATCAAGAGCGATAATCTTGCGTGCCACGATCAGCATATCCGTCATCCGCCCCATATCGCCCAAGGTCGCGGCATATTCCGTCAGCAGCGGGACATCATTGGGATCAATCTCGAGCGCCCGTTTAAACCATGGCAAGGCGGCACCCAGTCCGAACTGGAAACGCAACAACTCACCACGATATTGCAAAGCGCGAATATTATTGGGGTCGAGCTTGACCGCTTCGTCGACTGCATTTGTCGCACCCGCCTGATTCCCGGAGGTGGCCCGAAAACGCGCAATATCAACCCATAGATCCGGGTTGCGCGGATCAAGCGCCATAGCCCGGCTGAAAGAAACACCCGCAAGCTCCAGATTGCCTTGTTGCAACGCCACCACACCCAGCATGCGGGCGGCATAGCCCCGATGTTCGAGCGGAATATCATCTGCCGATAGTTGATCCCGCGCCTGTTGCACCTTGCCCTGCAAAGACAGGGCATGACCATAGAGATGCCGCAGTGTTGCCCGCTCCCGACCCAGCTGGACCGCCCGGTCAAGCTCAGCTTCCGCCGCAATGCCATCGAACAGGCTCAGCAGAACCTCAGCCTGCGCCACACGCGCATCAACCCAATCAGGATCGGCCTTGATCGCATTCATCAGTTCTATCCGGGCAGATCTGACATCGTGATGAGCGCGAAACTGATCGGCTTTTGCGAATGCTTCCCGGGCATCGGCATTGCCTTCGCTGGCCGCGAAAATAGCCGTCGGCATGCCCGACAGGACCAAGGCCAGCACAGCCATCCATAAGATCGGCTTGCGTTGCGATCGTAATTTCTGGGTTAAGTGCAGCACCATGGCTCAGCTGGCTTGCTGTAACTTATATTGTTTGAGCAGATCATAGAGCGTCGGACGGCTAATCCCGAGCAGCTTGGCCGCATTGGAAATATTGCCGTTGGTCTGCGAAATCGCTCGCAGGATCGCCGAACGGTCAGCCGCTTCGCGCGCAGCCTTCAAGTTCAGCAGGTCCGCCGCGGCATTTTCATCGACCTGCAAATCGAGATCCTTGGCACCGATCATCTTGCCATCGGCCATGATCACCGCACGTTTGATCCGGTTTTCCAGTTCCCGAACATTGCCCGGCCAGTGCCAGGATTCGATCACTGCCAGAGCATCTGGTGCCAGTCCTTTGACCGCCGGATTGATTTCCGCAGCGAATTTCTTCTGAAAATGTCGGGCCAGCAGGCTGGCGTCACCGGACCGGTCGGACAAGGGCGGGATATTGATCACGATTTCGGCAAGACGATAATAAAGGTCTTCCCGGAAACTATTATCCTGGATCATCGCTTCCAGATCTTGATGCGTGGCACAGACGATCCGCGTATCCACCGCTATCGGTTTGCGCCCTCCGATCCGTTCGATCATCCGCTCCTGCAGAAAGCGTAGCAACTTCACCTGAAGCGGCAGTGGAATATCACCGACCTCATCCAGAAAAAGCGTACCACCATTGGCTTGTTCGATTTTACCCTCGGTCGTCTTGATCGCCCCGGTAAAGGCACCTTTTTCGTGGCCAAACAATTCGGACTCGAGCAGATTTTCCGGAATGGCCGCACAGTTGATCGCGACAAACGCCTGATCGCGCCGGTCACTCGCATCATGCAGCCCCTGGGCGAGCAGCTCTTTACCCGTTCCGCTGGCACCGAGCAGCATCACCGACGCGTTCGTGTTTGCCACGCGTTCGACCATCTGGGCGGTTTTCAGCATTTCCGGAGCGCCGGTAATTATCTGCCCCAATATATAGCCTTCGCCATTTCCCTTCTCCGCAAGACTGGCATTCTCCTGCTCAAGGTTGCGGACATGAAAGGCGCGCCGAACGATCAAACCCAGTTCATCAATGTCGACAGGTTTCTGATAAAAATCCCAGGCACCGCCAGAAATCGCCCGCAAGGCGCTGGCTTTTTCACCATGGCCGGACGCAACGATCACCTTCGTGTCGGGCTTCAGACTCAAAATCGCATCCATAGTCGCGAACCCTTCGGTGGTGCCATCAGGATCAGGTGGCAGACCGAGATCCAATGTTACCACATCGGGCTCTTCTGCGCGCAGCATCTCAATCGCCGATTCCCGGTCACCAGCGATGAAAACGTCAAAATCATCATAGGCCCATTTCAGCTGTTTCTGCAGACCCGGGTCATCTTCCACTATCAGCAGCTTTTCTTTTCTCGCTTGATTTTTGTTCGGCATCATGCGGCCCTTTCGTCTGCAGAATTTTCTTCGGATAGATTTTTTGCAAGCGGCAGAATCAGCGTGAAACTGCTACCCACGCCTTCCTTGCTGTCGACTTCGAGGCGCCCGTTCATCGCCCGGGCAAGTTCCTGTGCTTCATAGGCCCCGATTCCGAAGCCCCCCTGTTTGCTGGAAGCAAACGGTTTGAAGAGCTGGTTGCGGACAAATTCGTTGGACATTCCCGTTCCCCGGTCACGCACCTCTATCGCGACACTCAGATCCCGCTGGTACGCATTGATGAAAATCGGCTTTTCTTCTGCACTTGCATCAATCGCGTTCTGGATCAGATGCCCCAGAATTTGATCCACACGAACAGGATCAGCGACCGCTGTCAAATCATCAATCTGGGTGCTTTCTATTTTGTGCAGAAGGCGTTTTCTCTCAATAATCGATCGCACCAACGCCCGCACTTTTACCGGCTTTGGTTCTTCTGCCTTTGCCGTGTTATGCTGAGACAGGCGTTCTAGCAGTCCGTTCATCTTGCTTGCCGAATCCTGCAAGGTTTCGATCATATCCGTTCGGAATTCGGGGTTGTCGGCATGACGCTGGGCATTGCGCGCAAGCAGGCTCAACTGGCTGACGAGATTTTTGATGTCGTGCATGACAAATGCGATTCGTCGATTAAACTCGTCAAATCTCTGTGCTTCGGAGAGAGATTCCTGACTACGGGCCTCGGCAAGATAGCTGGCAACCTGACGGCCGACTACGCGCAGTACATCGAGATCTTCCCAATCCAGCGTACGGTTGATCCGCGGTCGCGCCAAAAGCATCAATCCGGCCAGACGATCGAAATGCACCAGCGGAATTGCCGCCCATGCCTGATCGTCTTTGATCATCCATTGCGGAATAGCTGCAGCATCGCATTGCTGGTCCTGGCCAGCGCGCAGGGCATCAAACTCGACGATATGGCCGCTATTCTCGAAAAAAGCTGTAGTGCTGATCGTACACGCCTGGGTTGGCACCTCGATCGAGGCCCAGTTCCAACGGGACTGAAGCTCCAGTTGCCCGGAATCATCGGGCAGCAGCAATATGCCCGCCGGTGAATCGGTTATGTCCGCGACCGCCTTGATGACTCTCTCGTGAAAAGGCGCGCTTTCCTCACCGGGACGACCAATTGTATCGGTGAAGCGTATCCATTCGGAACGATAGTCATAGCGGTGCTGGAAGAAATGCTTGGCCAGCTTCACCTTCATCCATGCGCGAAACCGTCCCGACGGGAGTAACAGGAGAGCGCCAATAGATGTACCAAACAGGAAACTTATCTGGGCAAGGCGCGCATAGTCGCCGCCGATGATTTGCAGAGCCGTGGCAATCACGACCATCATCAGCAGATAGCTGCCAATGGCCACAAGCGACAGCGATCGAAAGGCGACGCTGCGCGAAAGCTTCAAATTCCATTCTGTATTGCGGATCGATGCGAGAGCCAGGATGGGCGCAATAATCGCCATGGTTGGCCCGCGCATTGCGTGCAGTTCGATCGGAAATTGCTGGGTCAGATAGGTGATCGTGTATAAATTGAGATCAAAGGTCCAGATCGCCGCCAAAGAGGCCATGGGAAGACGGATACCCCAGCGGGTTTCCGGTGCCGAAATCGAATAAAGATTGTGAACCAGCACAAGCGCGCCGATAGCGAAAATCATTCGCAAAACAAGCGATGTATAGAGCGTAACGCTTTGCAGGCGTGCGCTTCCGGCAACAATGGGAAGCAAGCTATCCACGACGACCTGCCCTGCCAGAACAAAGGCCAGCGCAGCATAAATTATGTTGACGGTCTTGGGCTCATCACGCCCTTCCCCCGCCCGCAACAAAGCAAACATGAAGGCCAGCCACCCAAAGTTGCGCAGCGATTCCGCAAAGCGGGCAATCGGCGACAGTGAGCCCTCAACCGAGATAGACAGGGCCCAGAAGCTGGTCAGCGCTATCGCGATCACCAGCCATATTTGCTTGTTATTACGTTCAACCTTGCGCTGAAATTGCCAAATGGCCAGCGCACCGAAAAGAATGGCGGCAATACCATGTCCGAACGTGCTGATATAATTGAGAAGCGTAGCCATCTCAGCGCGCGCCTTCTGGCCACAGGACCACGCGAATGGTCTGCAAAATTATCAACAGATCGAGAAAGGGTGTGTAGTTTTTCGCATAGTAAAGATCATATTCCAGCTTGTGCCGGGCGTCTTCGGTTGACGCGCCGTATGGATAGTTGATCTGGGCCCAGCCCGTGATCCCGGGCTTGACGATATGTCGCTCGGCATAAAATGGCATTTTTGTTTGCAGATCGTCGACAAATTGCGGGCGTTCTGGCCGCGGACCGACAAAGCTCATCTCGCCCTTCAAAACGGTCCAGGCCTGGGGCAGTTCGTCAATGCGGACTTTGCGGATAAAACGACCGATGCGAGTGATCCGCGGATCATTCTCGGCCGCCCAGATCGCTTGCCCCCCGGATTCGGCGTCGGCACGCATGGAACGGAGCTTGAGGATGCTGAACTTCTGACCATATAGCCCCACTCGCTCCTGCTTGAAAAAGGAACCGCCCCGGCTTTCCAGCCTGATGAGAATGGCGAAGAGCAAAATCACCGGTCCGGTTAGCAAGAGCAGCAGGAAGCTCAGAAAGATGTCGAAACCCCGTTTGAATATCGTGGACAGACGCCGACCGGATGAAAAACCGTCCGAAAAGATAAACCAGCTGGGGTTCACGCTATCCAGGTCGACGCGTCCAGTTTCACGTTCAAGAAAACTCGACATATCATTGACGTGGACGCCGGTTGTCTTGATTGTCAGCAGGTCAGCAACCGGCAGCGAGTTGCGTCTTTCCTCAAGCGCAAGAACGACCTCGCTCACTTCCAGATCGATCACATGTTGCGGCAAATTCGCAATATCGAGCCGCCGCACCGCATCATCAATCTGTCGCGGCCCTTCGTTCATATCGACATAGCCGGCAATGATGAAGCCGCTTTCCTGCCGTTTTTCTAGCGCAGCAATCCGTCCGGCGCGCGGACCGGCACCCAGAATTAGCAAACGGCGCTTGAAACTGTCGCTGTCGAAAACAACGCCGAGCAGAATGCGGCTCGCCATCAGGAACGCGATTGCCAACAGCATCGCATAGAGAGAATTTGAGCGCCAGAGTGTCGTTCCCGGCATTGCAAAGGCGAGCAAGGACAGGAAAATCACGCCCAGAGAAATCGCGACGAGAATCCGGGCCGTGGCGAAACGCAACGACTGCAGGGCTTCGGGACCGTAGACGCCGACAGATATCAGCGCGAGTTGCAGTGCGAAAGCAAAACTGAATATCGGCTCCGACCGATCAAAGATGGAATCGATCGTCATGCCAATCTGGAGCGCGCGCAATAGCCAGCCGGCTTCTGCCGCCAACAGCAGCAAGAGAAAGTCGATGAAACCGAGCAACAGCACCGGATAAGGGATATAATGCTTGAACAATCGGATCATATCGCGCGCAATCTCTCCTTTGCGTTCACGACCCATAAGTAAAAATGGTTATCTGTCGGTAAATTTTACAGAGAATAGTGCGCAAAATCGCCCACTTCCGTCCATTTTGTTCAAAATGCCGACAGTTTCGCGATAAACCGACAGGCAGTTTCTCGCCTCGATTTAGTCATTGACGAAATCAAATGGCGTCAATCCGCGTTCCCGTTCGTCAAATGTCAGGGGTCGGCTGCGCGGCGGCGCCGATCTTTGCGAACATTGCGGCCGGGTGCATGCGGGACACCCCAGGCCGATGGGATCCGCCTGCTCGATGCTCAGATCTTTTCCACTTGCATAATGTAACGCCGAAGCCACGTCCGCGGAGACGCCCAATCCAATCGCGAAAGCCGGGGTATAGCCGCCTGCCCCGGAACCAATTCCCTGCACAGCACGGGAGAGGGTGAACCAGGTCGATCCGTCTTCCAGAGCCACCAACTGCGACCGAATTTCCGACGGCTGTTCGAAAACACGGTGAATATCCCAGAGCGGACAGCGATGGACGCTTTCCACCAGCGGGGCATTGCTGGCGCCAGCATAGCGTTTGGACACCATACCCGAGCGATCAATGCGCACCATAAAAAAAGGCAATCCTCGCGATCCGACACGCTGCAATGTGGTCAAACGGTGGGCCACCTGTTCAAAACCGGCACCGAAACGGCGCTGAAGCAACTGGATACGATAGCCGGATTGCTCGCAGGCCTTGAGAAAGCGTCCATAGGGCATCATGAGGGCAGCTGCAAAATAGCTGGACAAATGCCGGCGGAATAATTTTTCGGCGGAACGATCAGTAAAATGTCCTCCTGCCGCCAGAGCATCAATTTCGGCTTTGGCCTCAATCTGGCCCAGCAACAGCGCAGCCTGAAACGTACGCGAAGCAGGATCGAGCATTTCCGAAAGCTGGAGCTGTCGCGCGTGCAAATCAAGACGCCGCAATTTGTCCGCGAGCACTGTTTCGGGTAAAATACGAATCATCAGCTGATGCTTGACGCGAAGTCTTTCGGTAATCGCACCATAAAGGTCTCCGGCTCCAAGGCGCAGTTCGTCAGCCAGTTGCTCGGCCATTGAATCGAGATCGACAAAATGATTGCGCCAGCGCTCGATTTCGCGGCGGACAGCCTGAACCGGATCGGCGGCCATATTTTCTCCGGTCTCACCAACGGCCTTGCGATTGTCAAAAAGTCGTACAAAAGCTTCGGCTGTGTTCGGAGATGCGATCAGCCACTCTTCCAGTTCCGTACGATCGATAGATATGTCTTCGAACAAAGGGTCGGCGAGTCTCTGACGAATGGCATCGATGCCGCCCCCAGGCTCTGCCGCAATCAACTGTCGCGGATCAAAGTCGAATCTTTCCGCCAGAAGCAGCATCAAACGCGCACTAAGCGGCCGCTGATTGCGCTCGATGAGATTGAGATAGCTGGGCGAAATGTCCAGCGCCTGCGCCAGAGCAACCTGCGTCATCGCAGCGCTGCGGCGCAGTCTTTTGATAGCCGCACCAGCGAAAAGTTTCGGATTTGCCATCATCTTTCTATGTAAATATATTTACATCATTTCAAGACGAATAATTCAATTTACAATATTTGCCCTACTCTCCGAGACCGTAAATCAACCCCGAGATTATAGCGACCGCTTGTCGGGGTAAATATTTCTTAACCGCAAAAGCTTATTTCCGAACAGAACCCTGAAAAAATTGGCGCTCGAACATGTTAAAAGAATCCATCCTGTTTATCGCCGCGACCGGAGCGCTGATCTATTTCATCACACCGTCGGACGAGCCGGCCAAGCCAGAACCCGCGAAACAAGTGGTGCAGAAAAGCGCCCCATCTTTTGCCGAACCATCCGAGGATAGCTGGGGTGGAAGTGTGGAGGAAGAGGAGGACTATGAGTCCTTTACATTCGGTGAACCAATGACTGATCCGGACGAGGACGAAACAGAAACATCAGATGACGGCGAGGATACCGATCGCCCGGCCCAGTCGGACAACAGCGGCGCGAACCCGGCACCAGCGAGCAGAAGCAGCCGTAGTAACAATTTTCCAAACAGCCCGGCATCAGGCAAGCCAGGCAGTCTCGACAATCCGATAATTTTCAAAACCAACAATCCGGAAAACCCGGTAGATGACTAGTCGAGGTCCCGCGCCATATCGCGCCGGCATTCGTCGCTGATAATCGCGGCATGACCATAGTTGGGATGGTCAATCTGGACCATCACCTGCCCCTCCATGCTCTTCCACATCCTGGCCTGTTCGCTGGTGAGCGGAAAATGGACAAATTGAACGGCACTGGCCTTGCCGTCCGCACGGGTGCGGTCGATATCCTGCTCGGGCTCGGCGGTGACTTTTTCATCGCCGATGATCAGGTGAATATGCCGGTCGACGCCGCCTAAAGTCTTCAGGAAGGCCGTGCGGCGTTCTTCCTCGTCAATTTCAAACATCAGCGTTCCGGTGAATTCCGATCCGTCCGGAACCATCGGATTATAGGCAGCCAGTTCATCAGCCAACTGTTCATCACCGCCTTTTTCGATCCGCAGCATTTCCTGAATCTGCAGCCACATGCTTTCCCAGCTTTCAAACTGGATGGTCGCATGCGGCCCTATGGCGACCCGCCTGAACTTCTTACGCAGGATCGATTCCTGCCGCTTTTCCTTGCGGATCAACTCATAATCCTCGAGCGCAATAATGTCGTCTCTGGTAATTTCATGGGTATCGCGGGGCATATATAATCCTCAAAAAGTCTGTACATCCATCCGGAGCGACCAAGTGAACAGCCGGATCTGGACTTAAAAACCGTAAGCCTTGGCAAGCAATTCAATCGGGTGACCGATCCGTTCCGGCACGTTCGCCTGTCCGCCGCTTTCCATAATCTGCTTCAGATGCGGCCCGGCCAGCGGACATTCGCTAACCATATAATCGGGATCACCTTTCGCGACCGCGCGTGCCGCGGGGCGACCGACCTTGACAGCCTTGTCGAAATTTTCCTTGAAAATCCCCCATTTCCCGCCGTGACCGGAGCATCGCTCGGTAATCGCCGGCTTGGCTTCCGGGATCAGTTTCAGCATCTGCATCGCCTTGGGCCCCATATTCTGGGCGCGGCTGTGGCATGCGAAGTGGATACCGATTTTGGCGTCCATCGGTTCCATCGGAACGAGCCCGCTATCCCCGGCAATCTCGACGATATATTCGCTCAGATCGCGTGTCGCCGCTGCCAGCTTTTTCACCGCCTCGTTGTCCGGCAGGATCAGCGGCCATTCGAATTTCATCATCAGCGCGCAACTCGGTGTCAGGGCGACAATGTCATAACCTTCATCGATAATCGGTTCAAAAAAGGCTGCGACCTCCTCGGCGGAAGAAGCCACCGCTGGCAAGTCACCATTTTCCAGTTTTGGCATGCCGCAGCAGGCGGGATATTCTACCCGCGTCTGCACACCATTGTGCGAGAGCACGTCGAGCGCGGCCTTGCCGGCGGTCTGATCATTGAAATTGCCATAGCAGGTCGCATAGATCGCCGCCTTGCGACCAAAAGCCGGAGCATCTGCATTGGCCACAGGACCGTGACCGACATGCTGGTAAGTTAGCGGCACATCTTCAAATTCCGGCAGATGCGCGCGCTTGTCGATACCGGCGACGCTTTGCAATATACTGCGGGTCAGCCCGTTATTCTGGTCGGCAGCCCAATTGGCAGCTGCCGCAAATGTTCCTGCCAGCTTGGCATTCCGGTCGATTTCGGCGAGCTGCTTGTCAACAAAGCCGGTCTGTCCCTTGCGGTTCTCGACAGCGCGGTGGCGCAGCATGAGGTGCGGAAAATCGAGATCAAATTCATGCGGTGGCACATAGGGACATTTGACCATGAAGCACATATCGCAGAGCGTGCAGGCGTCGACGACATTCTTGATATCCCCTGCGCTGAGATCCTCCACTTCCTCATTGGGGCTTTCATCAATCAGATCGAAAAGCTGCGGAAAACTGTCGCACAGGTTGAAGCACCGGCGGCAACCATGACAAATATCAAAGACCCGGCGCAGTTCCTGATCCAGCGCTTCCTCGTCATAATAGGATTCGTCCTGCCAGGGAATCGGATGGCGCATGGGAGCGCCCAGACTGCCTTCTTTCATGATATGCTCTCTGATGCCCTAAGGGCGAAATATACAAATGGAAAAAATCGTGCCGCCGCCCGTTGGGCAACGGCACGATTTTTGGAATTGCCGGATCAAGCGTCCATCGATTCCAGTGTTTTCTGGAATTTACCAGCGTGGCTCTTTTCCGCTTTTGCAAGCGTTTCGAACCAGTCGGCAATTTCATCAAAGCCTTCTTCGCGGGCCGACTTCGCCATGCCCGGATACATATCAGTATATTCGTGGGTTTCACCGGCGATCGCCGATTTCAGATTGTCGGAAGTCGCGCCAATCGGTTCGCCGGTTGCCGGATCACCAACTTCTTCGAGAAATTCGAGATGGCCATGCGCGTGCCCGGTTTCACCCTCTGCAGTCGACCGGAACACGGCGGCTACGTCATTATAACCTTCGATATCGGCTTTCTGAGCGAAATAGAGGTACCGGCGGTTTGCCTGACTTTCTCCGGCAAAGGCGTCTTTCAAATTCTGTTCGGTTTTGCTTCCCGCAAGTCCCATGTTCTTCTCCTGTTTGACGTGGATGAAATATCTACCGATTTCAAGAATCGGAGTGGCGAAACTTTACGCCCGCACGAGGCTCCACTCCATCGAATTTTTTGATCTTTCTCAATCGGAATTATCAATCAATAGTTTGCGACTTATTCGCAATAGCGATTAGTAATCAAGGGCAGCGTTTCAGCTGATAGACATCAGGCAGGATGGAAAAATCAAAGCGGTCATGATCTACTATCGTGACCGGACCCTCCATCAAAAATCGGCCACCGGATTCTCCTGTTTCTTCGTCAACGGCAAGGTCAGTAAGGCTCAGGACCAGCTTTCCCTCTTGCACGCCCCAGGTCCCGACCAGATCTTCGGAAACAAAATTCCCTCCGGATATCATCGTCCAGTTGGTCGGCAGCTGGCAGCTTTCTTCAAGAAAGGACCAGCGGCCTTCAAAATAGTCCGGATCCAGTTTTCCGACGGCTGGCGCAGCGAACAATGTTCCGGAACAGATCAAAGGCACAAAAAAGGCGCGCCGCCAACCCATTTGCTATTTCTTCATGATGCTCAAAGTCGCAGCGGTCAGGGCCTCGGCACCGGTCGCAATCACTTTCTCTGCATCGGGTGCCCAGAACGGACTGTGCAGCGACGGCAATTTTGTGCCCTCGGTTTCCGCTGCCTTATATTCCGCCATCGGGACGCCCCCGACCCAGAAAATCATGCTGTTGACGGTCTCGTCGGCGCGGCGATAGCGGCTGAAGTCCTCGCCGCCCATGACCGGTTTTGACTGCACGACCCGGTCCTTGCCAAAGCGCGTTTCAAACAGCTTGGCCATTTCCACGGTGAACTCCGGACTATTGTAGGTCGCCGGCGTGAACTCTGCCTCACGGACGGATACAACCGGCATCCGGTCCTCCGGCATTCCGCCGGTGATCGCCTCGCCGCGGGCAATGCGCTTGATGCCGTCGAGCAGCTTCGCGCGGGTTTCGTCGCCATAGCTGCGGACGGTAATCAGCAACAAGGCTTCATCGGAAATGATATTATGCTTGGAACCGGCCTGAAAACTGCCCACAGTTACAACCGCCGGGTCCTGCGGATCAATCTCTCGGCTGACCAGCGTCTGCAGTGCACCGACGATGCGGCTCGCAAGAACCACCGGATCCTTCGTGGTATGCGGATAGGCACCGTGACCGCCGACGCCCTTGACCAGAATATCAACGCTATCGACATTGGCGAGAGCGAAGCCCGGCGCATATCCGATATAGCCAGCCGGTGCACCAGCCGCATCGTGGAAGGCGAGTGCATAGTCCGGCTTGGGGAACCGGCTGTATAGTCCGTCTTCGAGCATCGCGAGAGCGCCTTCGCCCGTCTCTTCGGCCGGCTGCAGGATCATCACCAGCGTCCCGCTCCATTCATCCTTGCGCGCCGACAATTGCCGGGCCGCCGCAACCCAGCCAGTCATATGGGTATCATGGCCGCAAGCGTGCATGACATATGTGTCATTGCCCTGCCGGGTTTTCGCCTTCACCTTCGAGGCATAGGCCAGCCCGGTTTTTTCCTCGAGCGGCAGGCCGTCCATATCGGCGCGCAGCATCACCGTGGGGCCATCGCCGTTTTTCATCACTGCAACGACGCCGGTGCCACCGACTTTTTCGGTCACGGTAAATCCAAGACGCCGCGCCTCTGCGGCCAATTTTGCAGCGGTCCGCACTTCCTCGCCGCTCAGCTCGGGATTGCTATGCAGATCGCGATAAATTTCCATCAGCGATGGCAGGTCGGCCGCGATGGCATCGTTCAATCCGTCTGCCTGCGCTGGCGAGACCGCCATAACCGATGCCGCTGCCATTAAACCCAGTTTCGTGAAATTCCGCATATTCATCCTCATCATTATCTTTATCCGCCGCTGACCAATCCGGTCACCGGCGCTTGTCAGCCCTGCCACCAGGCTCGCGATACCGAATACCGCATCACTGCGCCGTCCAGCCACCGTCAATCGATATATTCGCGCCGGTAATCGACCGGGCTTCATCCTTGCACAGAAACAGCGCCAGCGCACCAATTTGGTCGATCTGGACAAATTCCTTCGTCGGTTGCGGTGCCAGCAACACGTCATTGATCACCTGCTCCCGTGTCAGGCCCCGAACTTCCATGGTATTGGGGATCTGCCCCTCGACCAGCGGCGTCCAGGTATAGCCCGGCGAAATCGTGTTCACCGTGATCCCCTGCTGCGCCACTTCCAGAGCCACCGTCTTGCCGAACCCGTCAATCGCATGCTTGGCCGCGTTATAGGCCGACTTATAAGGGCTTGCGACCTTGCTGTGCATCGAACCAGTGTTGATGATCCGGCCCCAGCCCTTTTCCTTCATCCCCGGCAACACCGCCTTGGTTGCGTGGAAAGCGCTGTTCATGATGATATCCATCACCGCATTCCACTTGTCCTCGGGAAACTCGTCCACGGGAGCGACAAACTGGATACCGGCATTGTTGATCAGGATATCGACCGTCCCCAGTTGCTCTGCGCAATCGCTGCACATTTGCCGGATTTCTTCCGATTTGGTCATGTCCGCACTACTGTAAGCCGCCTTGGTGCCGCTGAGCGTCTCGAGTTCCTGGCGCAGGGCTTCAATCTCGCTCGCATCACCAAATCCGTTGATCATAACCGCAGCGCCTTCCGCCGCCAGTGCCTTTGCATAGCCACCGCCAATACCAGATGTGGAGCCCGTAATCAGCGCAGTCTTGCCTTTTAGAAACATGCATATTCTCCTTTGTGCTGACCTTAAAACAGTCGCTACGGACTGCAATGCTTTTGTAAAAGAAATCACCGGCGCTTGCGCTTTTTCCTGAATCAGGCGAATTGGGAAGGCACGAGGAGAAATGTAATGCGTTTAGACGATCTGGACCCCAGCAAGAATGTTCGCGACCAGGGCCGTGGTGGCGGCCGGGGTTTTGGCGGCGGTGGTGGCGGCGGGCTTGGCCTGCTGTTGAGTTTCCTGCCGATGCTGTTGGGACGAAAACTGGGCTGCGGCACGATATTGCTTATCGGCGGCGCCGCTCTGGCGTTCCTGTATTTTGGCGGCGGTGGCCTGCAACTGGCCGATGGTACGGGTGCAGCAGGTTCACAATCGCAAAGCGCTGGTACCAATGTCGCGTGTGATACGCAGGAAGAACGATTCGCCTGCCAGGTGCTTGCTTCCACCGAACAGACATGGTCGAAGCTTTTCCAGCAACAGGGCCAGCGCTATCGTCCGACCACGCTCACCTTTTATGACCAGTCCGGCCAGTCCGGTTGCGGTGCCGCGCAGGCTGCGATGGGCCCCTTCTATTGCCCAGCGGATCAGGGCGTCTATCTCGACACCAGCTTCTTCCGCGAAATGTCATCCCGCATGGGCGCCAAGGGCGACTTTGCGCAGGCTTATGTCATCGCCCATGAAGTGGGTCACCATATCCAGAATCTGACGGGCGTAGCTGATCAGGTGCGCAATGCGCAGCGCCGCGCGAGCAAGGCCGAAGGCAATGCGCTGCAGGTCCGGATGGAATTGCAGGCAGACTGTTATGCTGGCGTCTGGGCGGCGCAAAATGCCAACCGGATGGAACCCGGCGATGTCGAGGAAGGCCTCAATGCCGCGCATGCGATCGGCGATGATACGCTGATGCGCGGAGCCGGGCAGCGTCCGGTGGAAAGCATGTTCACCCATGGCAGTTCCGCACAGCGCATGGCGTGGCTGCGCAAGGGCATGCAGACCGGCGATCCGAATAGCTGCGATACATTCGCACGCGGTGCGGTATAGAAAAACCGGGCTCCGGCAGCGCGCCGGAGCCCGGTTTTCTGCTATGCCCGGTTGCGGCTCAAACTGTTTGACCAGTCCAGTCGTCGAGTCACGTACATCACACCTGCCAGCGCTGCGAATATCAGCAGCGAACCGATGAGCAGCGAATAAGCCTGCAGGCTTAGCAATATGTAGATTACTCCATAGAGCCCCGCCAGCAACCCTCCGATCGAAGCTGCCTTGCGCCAGCTGGACAGAACCGATGCCGAATAGGCCGTGATCAGTCCGATCGTCGCTGCAGACGCCGCGACAAAGGCCAGGGCAAAACCGATAATCTCGGCAAAAGCCAGCAGCAGCACGAAAAACAACACCAGAGCGGCACCAATCAATATATATTGCACCGACGAAATCCGCACGCCGCCAATCAGGTCAAACAGCAGAAATGCCACAAAGGTAAAGCCGATGATCAGAAAGCCATATTTGGCAGCGCGGTCCACCTGCCCGTAGAGGTCGACCGGCTGGATCAGATTGACCGTTGCACTGGCCGCCGCACCGCCGCCAGAGTCATAGCGGGGGCTCTGAACGACGGTGTCAGGAAAGACCTGCTGCCCGGCCTGCATGGCGACCAGCGATGTCCCGAGAGCGAGATTAGTGATAACATATTTCGCTTCAAACCCCTGATCGGTGACTTTTGTGTCCTCGGTTTCGGGCAAGAAGCTTCCGGTGAAGCTCGGATGCGGCCATTTCGACCGGACGGTCCATAAGGTCTGACCGGCATGCGGCGCGATGGTCAGGCTTTCATTGCCCTTGAAGCGGACCGCAAAATCCGCCTTCACTTCGCCATCGATCAGCTTGCTGGCATCGACCCAGGCAAAAAATCCGCTGTTGCCGGTTTCTCCGAGACCGTTTCCGGGTTTCAGCGTCAGCTTCTGGCCGTCTACGGTTACGCTGTTGTTGCCCGCGAGCCCGCGCGCATCGGACAATCCGAAACGCAGCTCCGCACGGGTGAAATCGATATCCGACTTTGCAATACCATTGCGCTCAAAGTCATCCGGCAGTCTGAACGCAGCTGAACCAACGACATTTGTATCATAGACAACGACTTCATAGATCGCCCGTTTCCTGGTCTGCGTTTTGAGCGCACTATCCAGCGTCACCTTCTCCGGTGCCAGATATAATTCGCGCTTCACGATATTGGTGCGGGTCACGCTCTTGCCATTTTGCTCGACGGTTTCCTGCACCGCGGCGGTATAAGGCAGCACCAGCTTTGGCCCGGCAAACACCTGCTCCCCGCCCCAGCCCGAAACAATCGACTGTTGTGCGGTTTCACTCTGACTTTGCCGGTCGTAAACCAGCAGCCAGGTAGCGAACAACGGTATGGTCAGCAAAAAGCCCATCAGCAGGACGAGCAAAAATTTTCCGCCGGGGGATCGCTCGGGCTTGGGCAGATTGCCCGTGTCGTTTTGGAATTCTGCCATGATATTTCCCTCCTCAGTCAACACAAAGGTTGCTTGCGAGACGCGCATGATCGTCTAAACTCCCTCGCAAGATCGCTTCACTCCTTACGACGAGTCGAGCCACACGAGCGTCGAATCGAAAGGCCTTTATGAATATTTCCGATTGCCACAATGTGAACGACTTTCGCGCACTCGCGAAGAAACGCCTGCCCTTTCCGATATTTGACTATATTGATGGCGCCGCCGATGACGAGGTAACGCGGCGGCGCAACACGGCGGCTTACGAACGCTGCGATCTGATTCCCAATGTCCTCGCCGGTGTAGAAAATATCGATATGAGCACGACGGTCATGGGTCAGAAGCTGGCAATGCCGCTATTCCTTTCCCCCACCGCCCTGCAGCGTCTGTTCCACTGGCAGGGGGAGCGTGCCGTGGCCCGGGCCGCAGAAAAATTCGGAACCTATTTCGGCATTTCCTCGCTGGCCACGGTGAGCATCGAGGAAATCGGATCGAGTATCAGTACGCCAAAAATGTTTCAGCTCTATGTCCACAAGGACAAGGGGCTCAACCGGTCGATGGTCGAACGCTGCAAGGCAGCAAAATTTGATGCGCTCACCCTGACCGTCGATACGATTGTTGGTGGGAATAGAGAACGTTGTCTGCGTTCGGGATTCACCAGCCCGCCAAGAATAACCCCGGCCAGCTTCTGGAGCTATGCGGCCAAACCCGCCTGGGGTCTGAATTATATGTTCCGCGACAAATTCGAGCTTTCCAATTTGAAGGATCATGTTTCGGAAGGAACCAGCGTTCCCAATTCCGTGGCCGATTATTTCACCAACATGCTCGACCAGTCGCTCGACTGGAAAATGGCGGAGGAAATTGCCAAGGACTGGGGCGGCGAATTCTGCCTGAAGGGAATCATGTCGGTGGACGATGCAAGGCGCGCGGTCGATATCGGTGCCACCGCGATCATGGTGTCCAACCATGGCGGGCGGCAGCTCGACGGGTCGCGCGCGCCCTTTGATCAGCTGGCCGAGATTTGCGATGCGGTAGGCGATCGGATCGACGTGATCTGCGACGGCGGCATCACCCGCGGCAGCCATGTACTGAAGGCACTCAGCGTCGGTGCCAAGGCCTGTTCCGGCGGGCGTCTCTATCTCTATGCCCTCGCTGCTGCCGGACAGCCCGGGGTTGAGCGAATCCTTTCTTTGCTGCAAGCTGAGATCGAACGCGATATGAAACTAATGGGCGTCACAGCAGTTAATCAGTTGAACCGCGACAATCTGCGATTTCGGTAACCCGCGCGTTCAGGGGATTGAGATGAAGCATATGAAACAGATATTGGGCCTGACCTTGGCCATCGGCATGCTGGGCAGCGCGGCGTTCGCACAACCGGGCGCGCAGGAAGATTCAACACTGGAAGCCGCTGGCAACAAGGTCACCGAGCCATTTGACGGCAAGGAAGTCCCCCAGAAACTGAAAGACATTCAGGATGATCCCTATTCCCTCAGCGGCCTGCGGAGCTGTTCGGCAATTATCAGGGAAGTGCGCGAGCTCAACGAGGTTCTGGGGCCTGATGTCAACGAAACAGTCGACAAGAGCCTGGCCAAAAAACGTGAGGAAACCGCTGGCCGGGTGGCCGGCAGCGCGATCGGATCGATCATACCATTTGGCGGTATTATCGGCGAGGTTACCGGTGCCAATGCCGAGCGGCGGCGCTATAATCAGGCCGTCTATGCCGGCACTGTAAGGCGCGGGTTTCTGAAAGGCGTCGGGCTGCAAAAGGGGTGCAAGGCGCCGGCGCGGCCCTGAGCCCACGCCAGATCGACGCCGCCAATTCTAGCGGAACGTTCCCACAAAAAACCACAGGGCGATGACAGCGAGCATCACCGCAAAACCCTGTCGCACCCGCCCCGCATAAGGGCTGTTTAACAGCCAGCCATGGGCCTGTCCGGCAAACAGCACGATCACGACATGGATCAGCGTCGCAATCCCGACATAGGCGGCGGAGAGTTGCATCGTCTGCGCCGCGACTGACTCGTTGACGACTATATAGCCGGGCAATACGACCACAAAAAATACGGCGGCCTTGGGATTGAGCAGATTGATGATCAGGCCGCGGCGAAAATGCTTTGCCGGGCTACCATCCCTGTGAATCTTCGACGGCGAAACGTCCCGCTCCCCGATCCATGCCTCCCAGGCCAGCCAGAGCAGAAAGCCCGCTCCGGCATAGCGCAGCAAATCAAAAACCAGAGCCGACTGGTGCGCCAGCTGGGCCAGCCCGAAAGCGGAGGCCGCCGCGATAATCGCCAGCCCCAGCCCGATCCCGGCCGTCGCGGCAAAACCGGCGCGCTTCCCCTCGCTGGCACTGAGCAGCGCCAGCCAGCCCATATTCGGGCCCGGCGTCAATTCGAGCAGCAACGCGACAAGCAGGAAGGAGGGAAGCATCGGGGCGAGCATTGGTAATGCTTCTATCGGGATTGGGGCGGTTGGCAAGATTGGATGGATTTTAATCAGCAGGATTGACAGTTTCAGTCAACGCAGCCTGTCGTGCCAACGAAGGCTGGCACCCAAACCGGTCTCCATTTACTCACAGACTGATGAAACGCGCCTATGTCTATATCATGACCAACAAACCGTTCGGAACGCTTTACATTGGTATGACTACCAGTCTTCCCGCGCGAATATTCGAGCACAAGAACGGCACCGGCTCTGATTTCTGTCGTGAAAATGGCCTCGATCGCCTGGTCTACACCGAAGAATATTCTTCTCCCCACGAAGCAATCGCTCGGGAGAAGGCGATGAAAGCGTGGAAGCGCCGATGGAAAACGGATCTGATTATCAAAGCCAATCCGCAGTGGCGCGATTTGTGGGATGACTTGAATGCCTAATCATACTCTCATGTTTCCAAATCTGTCATGCCAGCGAAGGCTGGCAGCCAAACCAATGGTGCGGTGAGGAAACAGCCTTCCCTCATTCAAGTCCGGTTTAGGCCCCAACCTGCGCTGGGGTGACTGCAGCAGAATATCGCACGATCACCCGTCATGCCAGCGAAGGCTGGCACCCAAACCAATAGCGCGTTGAGGAAACAGCCTTCCCTCATTCGAGTCCGGGTTAGGCCCCAGCCTGCGCTGGGGTGACATCTCGCTAAACAGTTGCTTTTCGCGCCTTGCCATCTCACTGTCCAGCGAGATTGAGCCCGATCAATAAACCCGCTTCTTCGGCTTCACATATTCCGCTTCATCGGTCAGCGTATAATCATGCACCGGACGGTAGCTGATTTCGCTCTTGCCGCCCTTGCCGCCCCAGCCTTCGAAGGTGATGACGGTGTGCTTCATCCACTCCTTGTCGTCGCGATCGGGATAGTCTTCCTGCATATGCGCGCCGCGGCTTTCCTTGCGGTTGGCGGCCGCCTTGATCGTGACCATCGCCTGGCTCATCAGATTGTCGAGCTCCAGCGTCTCGATCAGGTCGGTGTTCCAGATCAGCGAACGGTCGGTAACCCCGACATCGGCGAGCTTCGCATTGACCTTGTCCATCGCGGCAACGCCCTCTTCGAGCAGCTTGTTGTCGCGGAACACGGCGGCGTGCGCCTGCATCGTCTTCTGCATTTCGAGGCGTAGGTCGGCAGTCGGGATCGGTCCCTTGGCGTTGCGGAAATGGTCGAGCCGGGCCAGCGCCAGATCGGCGCTATCCGCCCGCAATGGCTTGTGCGCACCATTGGGTGTCAGCTTTTCCTTCAGCCGCAAACCGGTTGCACGGCCAAAGACCACGAGATCGATCAGCGAGTTGGAGCCGAGACGATTGGCGCCGTGCACCGACACACAGGCCGCTTCGCCGACGGCATAGAGTCCTTCGACGATGGCGTCCGGATCATCCGCAGTCGGATTGATCACCTCGCCATGATAGTTACAGGGGATACCGCCCATATTATAATGGACCGTCGGGACCACTGGCAGGGCCTCACGGGTCAGATCGACGCCGGCAAAAATCTTGCCGGTTTCGGTGATGCCGGGAAGCCGTTCGGCCAGCACTTCCGGCGCGATATGGTCGAGGTGGAGATAGATATGATCCTTCTCCGGCCCGACACCGCGGCCTTCGCGGATTTCGGTGGCCATGCAGCGCGAAACCACGTCGCGGCTGGCCAGATCCTTGGCGCTCGGCGCATAGCGTTCCATGAAACGCTCGCCCTCGCTGTTGGTCAGATAACCGCCCTCGCCGCGTGCACCTTCGGTAATCAGCACGCCCGCGCCGTAGATACCGGTCGGGTGAAACTGGACGAATTCCATGTCCTGCAGCGGCAGACCCGCGCGCAGCACCATGCCGCCGCCGTCACCGGTACAGGTATGGGCGGAGGTCGCACTGAAATAGCAGCGTCCGGACCCGCCGGTCGCCAGCACCACGGCGTGGCTGCGGAACCGGTGAATCGATCCGTCTTCGAGACAGATGGCGATCACGCCGCGGCACTCGCCGTCTTCCATGATCAGGTCGATGGCGAAATATTCGATGAAGAAATCCGCGTCATATTTCAGGCTCTGCTGATAGAGCGCGTGCAGCATGGCGTGGCCGGTACGGTCGGCCGCGGCGCAGGTGCGCTGGACCGGAGGCCCCTCGCCCATATTCTGCATGTGACCGCCGAACGGGCGCTGGTAGATGGTGCCATCCTCATTGCGCGAGAACGGCACACCGGCATGTTCCAGCTCGTAAACCGCCTGCGGCGCTTCGCGCACGAGATATTCGATCGCGTCCTGGTCGCCGAGCCAGTCGGACCCCTTGACCGTGTCATACATATGCCAGGTCCAGTGGTCCGGCGTATTGTTGCCGAGCGAGGCGGCGATGCCGCCCTGCGCCGCAACCGTATGCGAACGGGTTGGAAAAACCTTGGTGATACAGGCCGTTTTCAGGCCGGATTCCGCGGCACCCATGGTGGCGCGCAGGCCAGAGCCGCCGGCACCGACAACGACGGTGTCATAGGTATGATCAATGATCTTGTAAGCAGGCTGGGTGGATGTTGTCTTGTCAGTCTGGGGCATTATGCAGCCACTCCGGTAAAGGCGATTTTCGCGACCGAGAAAATCCCGAGTGACGCGCCGCCGATGGCAAAAAAGTTGAGCAGGATGAACAGGCCGAATTTGACGCCATGGTCAGGAACATAATCCTCGATCAATACCTGCAGCCCCAGCCGCAAATGCCAGAAAACGCTGATCAGCATCAGGATCATCGGCACCGCCACCAATGGCGAGGACAGCCACTCGAGCAGCAGCTCATGTTCAAAATTCGGCAGCCGTACCAGCGAAAAGACCAGCCACAGGACGAGCAGCAGATTGCTCACTGCGGTGACCCGCTGCACTATCCAGTGATGCGCGCCTTCCTGCGCCGATCCGAGGCCGCGTACCCGGCCAATATTGGTTCCTGAACCCATGTTCCGATTCCTAATCTGTCAGAAATTCTTGAAAGCGATGCAGAGCCACATCGCGCTGGTGGTGATGATCGCAGCCAGAGGGACAGCGATCGCCCACATTTTATTCGTCTGCAGCTCATATCCCGCGCCGGCATCCAGCACGAAATGGCGCAGGCCGGAATACATATGCTCGAAAAAGGCAAAGCTCATGCCGACGAGAATGATATATCCGAGATACATCCAGTTGAACCAGCTCAGATAATATGCGTAGCTTTCCGGACCGGCAGCGATCGCATAGAGCCACCATATCAGCAGCGGTACGCCGACAAGAGCCATCCCGTCACCGGTTACCCGGTGGAGAATGGAAACCAGCATATGCGGCCCCCATTTATACACCTGCAGGTGCGGTGAAAGCGGTCTGTTCGATGCTGAACCTGATACGCCGTCCATTGTCTTCCCCTGAACAATCTCCCCGGACCTGGCCGGAGTCTTTGAAATCGAACCATTCCCTTAGCGAAAAGCGCGTATCATGCAAACCGGATGAACATGATTTAGACATTTTATTGGTGCGAAATCATATGACGGCGAGGCAAAGCAGGAAATCTGCATCTTCCATGGACGAGAGCGCCGGGTGGTTCTAATCAATCGGGCATGAGCAAAGCAAAAACACATATACTGGTAACGGGAGCCAGCCGCGGAATTGGCAAGGCCATCGTCGAATCGCTTGAACAGGACAATGTCGTTGTCATCGGACAAAGCACGACAGGCAAGAACGGCCTGATCGCGGCTGATTTTTCTCGGGAAGGCGCGGCAACCGAACTGTGGCAACAGTCCCTTGAAAGGTTCGACGGTCGTATCGACGTACTGATCAACAATGCCGGGCTGTTTGAACCCAATCCGATCGAGAGCGATGACTGGCTGGAAAGCTGGAATCGAACCATGACAATCAATCTCACCTCCTCAGCCGAACTGTGCCGCCTCGCCGTGCTGCATTTTCAGGCGCGCGATGAGCCGGGCCGGATCGTCAATATCGCCAGCCGCGCCGCCTATCGCGGCGACAGCCCCGACCACTGGCATTATGCGGCATCGAAAGCCGGCATGGTGGCGATGACCAAAACGATAGCGCGCGCCTATGCCAGGGACGAAGTTCTGGCCTTCGCGATCTGCCCCGGCTTCACCATGACCGGCATGGCCGAAGAATATCTGGCAAGCCGCGGCGGCGACAAATTGCTCGCCGACATTCCTTTGGGGCGGGTAGCCCAGCCGAAAGAAATCGCATCCATCGCCCGCTATTGCGCCCTCGATGCCCCGCCCAGCATGACCGGCGCGGTGCTCGACGCCAATGGCGCAAGTTTCGTTCGATGATCGCCCGCGAACTGCTCGATACCGCGCCCATCCCCGGCGGCGGCGAACTCCGCCTGTTCCGCCGGGAGCTCAAGGGTGCGGATGAATATTCGATCATGCTGGGACGCATCGAACTGATGAACAGTCGGCTCAGCGGATCGGAGGAGGCGCTGGCCACCCTCGCCTGCGAACGCCTGGAGGTGAAAAACCCGCGCCTGTTGATTGGCGGCTACGGCATGGGATTTACCTTGCGCGCCGCCCTGTCGGTCTTGCCGCCGCAAGCGCATGTCGAAGTGGCCGAGCTAATTCCCGCCATCGTCAAATGGGCGCGCGGACCAATGGCGGATCTGTCGCAAAAATGTCTCGACGACAGCCGCGTCAAAGTGACGGTCGGCGACGTGTGCGATATCATAGCGAGGGCCGACCGCGAATATGACGCCATTTTACTGGATGTCGACAATGGTCCCGATGGCCTGACCCACGAAGCCAACGACCGGCTTTACAGCATGGCCGGTCTGGCGACGGCGAAAAAGGCACTGCGGTCCAACGGCATCCTGGCGATATGGTCGAGCGAGGGGGACAGCAAGTTCACCTCGCGCCTGCACAAATCCGGCTTTACCGTCGATGTCAAAACCGTCCCTGCGCGGAGCAATGGCAAAGGGGCCAAACATACAATCTGGCTGGCACAGAACGGATAGATACTCGGCGCTGGCAAAAGGCGGCAAGCTCCGCTAACGGCTGACCATGCTTAATTTCAGCAATATAACCGTGCGCCTCGGCGGCACTGTGATCCTCGACGGTGCCACTGCAGCGCTACCGCCCGGTGCCCGTGTCGGCATGATCGGCCGCAATGGTGCCGGCAAGTCGACGCTGATGAAGGTGATCGCCGGAATACTCGAGCCCGATGACGGCAGCGTTGACCTACCCAAGGACGCCAGAATGGGCTATATTGCGCAGGAAGCGCCCGCCGGACAGGACAGCCCGCTCGACACGGTACTCGCCGCAGATACCGAGCGCGCGGCATTGCTGGAGGAGGCAGAAACCGCCTCCGACCCACACCGGATCGGCGAAATCCATGAGCGGCTCAATATGATTGAGGCGCATAGCGCCCCGGCGCGGGCGGCGAAGATTCTGATCGGACTGGGCTTTGACGAAGCCGCCCAGCAACAGCCGATGGACAGTTTTTCGGGCGGCTGGCGAATGCGCGTGGCGCTGGCGGCCTTGCTATTCTCGCAACCGGAAATGCTGCTGCTTGACGAGCCGTCCAACCACCTCGATCTCGAAGCCACCCTGTGGCTGGAAAATTTCCTGACCAGCTATCAGGCGACGATATTGGTGATCAGCCATGAGCGTGATCTGCTCAACAATGTGGTCGATCATATCCTCCATCTGCAGCACGGCACGACCACGCTCTATCCGGGCGGCTATGACGCGTTCGAGAAACAGCGAGCCGAGCGTCAGGCACAGCAGGCATCCGCCCGTGAAAAGCAGATTGCCGAGCGCGAGAAATTGCAATCTTTCGTTTCCCGCTGGGGTGCCAAGGCGCATAGCGCAAAGCAGGCGCAGAGCCGCGTCAAAGCGCTGGCCCGAATGGAGCCAATTGCCGCGGCGATCGATGATCCCTCGCTCAGTTTCCATTTTCCCAGTCCGGCAGAGCTCAAGCCACCGCTGATCACGCTGGATGATGCGGCTGTCGGCTATGGTGACAATATCATATTATCCGGACTGAATATGCGGCTTGATCCCGATGACAGGACGGCGCTGCTTGGCCGGAACGGGAACGGCAAGACCACCCTTGCCCGGCTCCTCGCCAGCCAGCTCGAACCGAAAAAAGGCGCGATCAACAAGTCTGGCAAGCTGACGGTCGGCTATTTCACCCAATATCAGGTCGAGGAGCTGGATACGTCCGACACACCGCTGGAGCATATGACGCGACTGATGAAGGACGCGAAACCGGGAGCCGTGCGTGCGCAGCTCGGTCGTTTCGGCTTTTCCGGTGACAAGGCGACGATCAAGGTCGGCAAGCTGTCCGGCGGCGAACGCGCGCGGCTGGCGCTGGCAATGATCACCCGCGATGCGCCGCATCTGCTGATCCTTGATGAGCCGACCAACCATCTCGACGTCGATGCGCGCGAGGCGCTGGTCCATGCGCTGAACGAATATAGCGGTGCCGTCATCCTAGTCAGCCATGATCGCCATATGCTCGAACTGACCGCCGACCGCCTGGTGATGGTGGATAGCGGCAAGGCCGAGGAATTTGCGGGTACGCTCAAGGATTATACCGATTTCGTGCTCGGAAAGAACCAGCAAGGATCGTCGACCGGCAAAGCAAGTGGCGGCAACCGCAAGGAAGAGCGACGCCTTGCCGCCGAACGGCGCAAGCAGCAGACCGAATTGCGCAAGTCCGTCGCCGCTGCAGAGAAGGAAATGCAAGTTCAGGGTGCAGAATTGTCGGCTATTGACCGCGCGATGTTCGATCCTGCGTCAGCAGAGCCGAAACATGCCGATCTGACGATGACCGACCTGATGAAGCTGAGAGCCGAGATTCAGGACCGGCTCGACAAAGCGGAAGCCCGCTGGATGGACGCCAGCGATCGTCTGGAACAGGAAAATGTCAATGCCTGACCGGACGCGCCGATGACCGGAACCTGGAAGGTCTCGTTGCCCTGCACCCGCGCCGAGGCACGGATATTGTCGGAAGACCAGCTGTTTATCAGTTCCAGCGATTCCACCCCGACCATTGTCGCCAGCGAAATTGACCCCAAGCATCCCGATGCCTGGATTATCGACGTCTATTGCCAAGCGGAGCCCGATCCCGAGCTGATCGACAACCTTCTGCAACTATCGCCCTCGGCGGCGAAATCCGGCGTCCAGCCGATTGTCGAAATGCTCCAGGATGAAGATTGGGTCACCCTCAGCCAGCAAGGCCTCGAACCACTCCGCGCCGGGCGCTTTCATGTTCATACGTCCAGCGACGAGCCGTCCGACAACCCCAGGCTGGCCAGCATTTGCATCGATGCCGGACAGGCTTTTGGAACCGGCCATCATGAAACCACAATGGGATGCCTGCAAAGCCTCGACCGGCTGAAGCGGACCGGCCACCGCTTTCGCAATATTGCCGACGTCGGCACCGGCACCGGGCTATTGGCCTTTGCTGCCCACCATCTCTGGCAAAGTGCCAAAATTATCGCCAGCGACATCGATCCGGTTGCGGTGACGGTGACCGGGGAGAATGCTCGCCGAAATGCGATCGCGCTGGGCAATGGCCACGGCCATATCCGGCTCGTCCAGAGCAATGGTCTTGATCATCCCGCGCTGAAGCAGCGCGCGCCCTATGATCTGATCATCGCCAATATTCTCGCAGGCCCACTGGTGGCTCTGGCACCGCAGATCGCCGGCGCATCCCGCGCTGGAACCGTGCTCATTCTCGCCGGACTGCTGACTGGCCAGAAAGCCGAGGTCGTGAGGGCCTATGTTCGCGAGGGGTTTCGTCTCCGCTACGCTCAGGTGGATAATGAATGGCCATGCCTCACATTGATCAAGACGAGAAAATATGGCTGGATTCGCAAAGCCCACAGAACAAAATCGCCGCTGGCATCGGATTATTTCGGGGAATGCTGAACCGCGCGCAGCATCGCCAAATCGTCTGCTTCAGACGACTTTCGCTTCACCGGCTTGCAACCGGGCATATTCCTGCGTTCCTCTGGTCAGCACTTCATCACCCTCGACAATCTCGGCAATCTCGATATCGGGTAGCCCGGCAATCTTGTCATATACCGGCTTGAAGTCCGTCTCCACGGTCACCCGCAGCAGCTCATCAAGGCTCGGGATAACGAAATAATTCTGCTGATAATCATCGATGCGATATTCGGTCCGCAACACCCGTTCGAGATCGAACATGATCCGGTTGGGGCTGGGATCATCGAGCGCGAAGACGCTCTCGCCGTAGCTGGAGACAATGCCCGCACCATAGATGCGCAGACCCTCGGCCTCCCGGATCAGACCAAATTCGACCGTATACCAGTAAAGCCGCGCCAGCTGTTTCAGCGTGCCATATTCCAGAGCCCGGAGCCCGCCGCGCCCGTAAGCCACCATATAATCGGCAAAGCGCTGATCCGCGAGCATCGGCACATGGCCGAAGACATCGTGAAAAATATCCGGTTCCTGCAAATAGTCGAGCTGGTCGCGCCGCCGGATGAAATTGCCCGACACAAAGCGCCGGTTCGCGAGATGGTCGAAGAACACATCGTCGGGCACCAGTCCCGGCACGGCAACAACCTGCCAGCCGGTGGCATCCATCAATATCCGGTTGAGCTCATCAAAGTCGGGGATACCCGGCTTCGAAAGATTCAATATATCAACGCCATCGAGAAACGCCTGCGCCGCCCTGCCCGGCAACATTTTGCGCTGCCGGTCGAACAATATGTCCCATGTCTCATGCTCTTCGGGCGTGTAGCTTTGCCAATCCTGATCGATCGTCCAGTCCGCATTTGCGTGGGCTGGCGGCTTGTCATAGACATGATTGTCGGGTTCAACGGAATTGAGCATGACCGCCTCTTACAGCAGAAAAGGTTTCAATGACAATAACCGTGGGCAGATGGTTGAAACATATTGGCTTTATGCTGGGCACAGCCCTCCTGCTATATCTACTCGCAGCGCTGGCCGGCAGCCTTCTGCCCGCCAATCAGAACTGGCGCAGTCCCGACCATGGCGTCGAATTATTTGTCGAAACCAATGGCCTGCACACGGGGATCATCATGCCGCTATGGAGCGATGTTTACGATTGGACGCCTTTGGTCCGTCCCGCGCATCTCACAGATCCGTCGCAATATGGCAGCCATATTCTGGTCGGCTGGGGCCACGAGGGCGTCTACCGCAACACCCGCGAATGGCGTGATCTCCGCTTCAGCGATGCACTAAGCGCAGTATTCGGCAGCAAAAACGTGCTTATCCACGTCGATCACCTGAAATATCCACAGGCTTATCCTCATTATCGCCGCCGCCTGATCGTCAGCCCGGCGGAATATCGCAAAATCGCCTCGGCCATCGCGGAGAAATTTGTTCTCGACCAACGCGGTCAAGCCCAGCCATCACCCGGCTATGGCAAGAAAGACCTGTTTTACCGGTCGCGCGGACATTATCACGCCTTCAACACGTGCAACAACTGGACCAGCGATGTCCTGCGCCAGGCAGGCATCCGCACCGGCCTGTGGACTCCGTTTCAGGGCGGCGTGATGCGCTGGGTACCGGAATCTCCAGAATAGAGGGTCATCCGGTCAGAAGCTTGGCCAGACCTGCTTCATCCCTGATGGTGACAAACCCATATCCCGGCTCAACCATCCCTCCCGCCTGCAAGCTGGCCAGAGCCTTGCCGACAGAAACACGGGAGACACCCAGCAAATCAGCCAGATCCTGCTGGCTGACGATGATCTCCGCTCCATTGCCCTGATCGCCGCATAGCTGGAGCAGCGCCTGAGCTAGTCTTTGTGCGACCGACTGGTGTCGACTGGATGCCACCAGATTGAGGGCGAATTGTACCGTCAGCGCCATCGCTTTGAGCAGCACCCGCATAACCGCCGGATCGGATTCCAGCAGACTCTGCAACTCACCATCACCAATGCGGACGAGGGTGCAGTCCGTTCCGGCGATGGCATCCACAACTCTTGGGAATTCCCCGAGAAAAGCCAAATCGCCAAACGTGTCGCCGGCACCGAGCAGCGCCAACAGGGTCAATTGTCCGTCAATACCATAGCGCCCGATTTGCACCGATCCGCTTTCGACATACCAGAATTCTTTCGCTGTATCGCCGTGTTGCTGGATCAACTGGCCTTTTTCAAACTGCCGTGCCTGCCCGCGAGCCAGCAAATCCCGCCGCACCTGATCGGGAAGCGCCGCGACAAAGCTTGTTCCGGTGCGCCTGAAACGTCCGCTCATATAAATGCCCCAAATGAAAACTTGTTAGCATTTACTGCTCTATCCCTTTGCTAGATGCTCTGCAAGCAAACCCCATGGAGAGCGATCATGCGGCCGGAAATATATGCGATCACAGTAATATTCTTTTTCTTCGGAATGATGGAAATCTTCCGCACGCAGCTATTCAACAAGCCGGAACAGACCCGCGACGACGCGCTGGTGGAAATTATTGGCTCTTTCGTCCTGCTGGTCATCACCCAGCCCTTCATCATCCTCGCCGCCCAGTTCATCCTCGCAAGCGTCGCGCCGCAATGGCAGGGCGCGCTGGCCGGCATTCCCCTGATCGCCGCCATCGCGCTGTTCCTGGTCTTTGACGACATGATGCAATATTGGTGGCACCGCCTGTCACACAGCGTGCCATTTCTCTATAATCTGCATCGCTCGCACCATAATGCCCGCTATATGAGCGTCCGCCTGGTCTACCGGAACAATATCTTCTATTATCTCACTATGCCGAGCATCTGGTTTTCCGGCGCGCTGATCTATCTCGGCCTCGGCTGGGTCTATGTCGGCTATATCATCGTCAAAATGGCGGTGATCGTCGGCGCGCACAGCGATGTCGCCTGGGATGAACCGCTCTACAAGATCAAATGGCTGTCGCCGGTCATGTGGCTGGTCGAACGCACCATCTCGACCCCATCCACCCACCACGCCCACCACGGTCGCCACAAGAGCGACGGCGTCACCAACTACAAGGGCAATTTCGGTAATCTTCTATTCTTCTGGGATGTGCTGTTCGGCACCGCTCATATCACGCGCCGCTATCCCGATAGCTATGGCGTGGAAAATCTCGCACCAGCCACTTTGGGTCAGGAACTCGCCTGGCCGATCTTTCCGGAAAACAAGGAAGGCGGCCACGGCGTAAAAGAGCTCGCAGCAATCGAAGCGAGCGCCAAAGCATAAAAGCTTGGGAGAGAGGATGGTCGCCGCAGTCGCATGGCGGCGACCATTTCAATTTGACGAAAATGGTATTCTACGGTATTGAACTAATATGCGGCATTTATTTCAATTCCGCCATCTTGGCATTATGATGCTTTTTACAGTATCTGTTTTGCTATCTGCAAACTCCGCCCAAGCCACACAAGAAAAGACCCAATCAGTGTCGCAAGACGATGAAATTTTCGTCACGGGCCCAAGAAGGCAAATGGCCGAATTCAGGAATTTGATCATCAATCATTTTCGGGTTTCTGGTGGCGGCAGGCACACTGGCCAATATCCCCGGTTCGCTCAGCCCGTATGTCCATCGGTTGCGGGCTTGGCTGAACGCCAGGTCCAGGCAATTAATGAACGAATTCGCCAAGTCGCTGACATGGCAGATATTGGGGTGGGAAAAGAAAACTGTCGCCCCAATCTGTTTGTCGCCATCGTCGAAGATGGTGGCTCCGAGATCAAGCTGTTGCGCAGCAAGAAGGGACGGTTATTTGGATCGCTCACCCATAGCGAACGAGACAGGATCGAGCAAAGCGGCGGACCGGTTTACAGTTGGAAGACGACCGAAACCATGGGCAGCGACTCCGACTATAATGCGGCCGGCGGCACATTCACTTTCATGGCTGGATCGAACGGGCCGGGCGGAGAACCGGCGCTTGGGGGAGCCCAGACCAACGGCCAAGCCACGCAAGTGAAGTCCAAAATATCCAGATCAACGATAGAAGGCATATCCTATTCCTATCTGTTGATTGATAGCAAAGCCTTGCCAGGTATTTCCGCAGCCCAACTGGCGGACTATGCGGCCATGGTTTCTCTGATTGATATCGATGTGGGGAGCGACAATCAGGTCCCGGAAGGGTCCATATTATCACTATTTTCCGAAACCGAAGATGAATCGCTCAGGCCGACCTCACTGAGCGGCGGAGATTTGCTTCTGTTACGCGGACTGTACAAGGTGCCGGCCAATGTGAAGGCATCGCTGCAACGCTCCGCGATGATCCACACGATGAGCGAGGGATTGAAGGACCCAGAGCGCATCGACCGGTGATTTGCCGACGCTAGTTGCTCGGTGCCTTGCTGCAACGCAGTGTCAGACCATATTCCTCCAGCCAGTCAGCCTCCGTCGATAGCAGCTCACGCTGGCGATCGACCGTTTCTACATCGACAAAGATCACCGGCGCGCTGCGCTGCCAGAGTTGGTTCCAGCGCTCCATGCCCAGCGTCAGGTAAAAATCCTGTTTCAACCCACCATCAAGCATGATCAAAATGGGATAGGTGCGGTCGGTCTTGTCATAGTCGGCTGGCAGCACAACATTGATGCGTCTTTCGGCCCCATGTGTTGAGACCATATAGGATGTTCCTATCGTCAGCGGCTCGGACGTGACCGCATCACTTGCATATGAAGGTGAGAGACCAAGTACGATAGAAGCCAAGAGCATCGCTAGAAATTTCAATTGCTATCCTTACCCATGTCTGTGGCACCATGGTGCGCTCCGCGAACCTGTCAGCCCGCCGCTTTCACAATCTCCGCCCAGGCCGCCTCGTCGATCACTTCAATTCCGAGACCCTCCGCCTTTTTCATTTTCGAACCCGCTCCCGGTCCGGCCACCACCAGATCGGTTTTCGCGCTCACCGAACCGGAAGCCTTGGCCCCCAGAGCCTCGGCCTGCGCCTTGGCTTCGTCGCGGCTCATCGTTTCGAGCTTGCCGGTGAAGACCACGGTCTTGCCGGCCACGGCACTGTCGCGGGTTTCAACGATATAATCCGGCGGCGAGACTTCGCTCAGCAGATCGTCCCACACGGCACGATTATGCGGTTCGTGGAAGAAATCAGCCAAGGCCTGCGCCACGGTGGGGCCAACGCCGTCAATCGACGTGATTTCCGCCCACGCTGCATCGCCTTCAGGAGTTGCGCTCCCCTCACCGTTCGTGGCGAGCGCAGTCTCCCCGTTCGTGTCGAGCGAAGTCGAGACACCTGTTCCCGCATCACCGTCTCTCGACTGCGCTCGAGACGAACGATATTCTTGTGACTGAATCGCCAGATCAGCAATTTTCTGTACTTTCTGCAGCGTCACAAAATTCTTCAGCAGATCCCGCGCGGTCACCGCACCGATATGCCTGATTCCCAGCCCGAACAGCAGCCTTGCCGCATCCGGCTGCCGCTTCTTTTCCACAGCCGCCAACAAATTATCCACAGACTTTTCCTGCCAGCCTTCGCGGGCGAGGATTTCGTCACGATGCTGGTGCAGGCGAAAAATATCGGCGGGGCTTTCGATGAAGCCGGCTTCGATAAATTCGGCAATGCTTTTTTCGCCCAGCCCGTCGATATCCAGCGCCACCCGCGAGACAAAATGCACCAGACGCTGGAACCGCTGCGCCGGGCAGATCAGGCCGCCTGTGCAGCGGACATCGACCTCGCCTTCCACGGCCACTGCTTCGCTGTCGCATATCGGGCAATGGTCGGGGAAATCATAGGCTTCGCGCGGTTCGTCGCGGGTCAGATTGTCCACCACCTGCGGAATCACATCCCCGGCCCGCTGGATCACCACCCGGTCACCGGGGCGCACGCCGAGCCGCTCGACCTCATCGCGATTATGCAATGTCACATTGGACACCACCACGCCGCCGACCGTCACCGGCTTCAGCCGCCCGACCGGCGTCAGCTTGCCCGTCCGCCCGACCTGTATATCGATGCTCTCCAGCGTCGTCTGTGCCTGTTCCGCCGGGAATTTATGCGCAATAGCCCAGCGCGGCGCCTTGGCGACGAAGCCCAGCCTTTCCTGCCAGTCGAGCCGGTCGACCTTGTAGACCACGCCGTCGATATCATAGGGCATGTCCGCCCGTTCCGTCTCGATCAGGCGATAATGGCCAAGCATCGCTTCCAGCGTCTCAAAGCGCTGCACCAGCGACGAAACCGGCACCCCCCAGCTGGCAATGGCCGACATGACGTCAGCTGCCGTTTCACCCGGCAATTCGCTATGCACGCCCCAACCGTGGGCCCAGAATTTCAGCTGCCGTTTGGCGGTGATATTCGCATCTTTCTGGCGCAAAGACCCGGCGGCGGCATTGCGCGGATTGGCAAATTGGCGGATTTTTTCCGGATCGAACTCGACACCCCTGGCCTCGGCATCGGCCCTGCCCTCGTCCATCAGCCGCTCGTTGAGCCCGGCAAAATCGGCCTTGGCCATATAGACTTCGCCGCGGATTTCGAACAGGTCGGGGATGGTATGGGAATTGCCGTTCGTGTCGAGCGAAGTCGAGACACCTGTTCCCGCCTCACCGTCTCTCGACTGCGCTCGAGACGAACGGAGAGACTGCGGAATATCCTTGATCATCCGTACATTGGCGGTAACATCCTCGCCAACTTGCCCGTCCCCGCGCGTCGCGGCGAGCACCAGCTCGCCCTTCTCGTATCGCAGCGAGCAGGACAATCCGTCAATCTTGTCCTCGGCGGTCACCGCCACCGGCGCGTCTTCCGCCAGGTTCAGAAACCGCCGCACCCGCGCCAGCCATTCGGCAATATCCTCGTCGGAAAAGCCGTTGTCGAGGCTCATCATGCGCTGTTCGTGCCTGACCTTGGCCAAGGGCGAAGCCGCCACCGCCGCGCCGATCAGCCGGTTCGGACTATCCTCCCGCACCAGATGCGGGAAAGCCTCCTCCAGCTCGTTATTCCGCCGCACCAGCGCGTCATAATCCGCATCGGAAATTTCCGGCGTGTCTTCGGCGTGGTAGAGCTTGTTATGATGCGCAATCTTGCGCGCCAGGCGCATCAGTTCGTTGGCGGCATCGGCTTCGGAGAGGTCTTTTGGTGGAGATACGGGCACTAAAAGCCCCTCCTTTTCAAAGGAGGGGTTGGGGTGGTGGAGGCACCACGCCCGGCCCACCGGTCAGGAGTCTCTTCCAATTTTCTCAACAAATCCGTCAAAACCCCGTCCATATTCCCCATCACATCCAAATTGCTAAAACGCACCGTCCGATACCCTTTGCTCCGCAACCGATCATCCCGCTTGAAATCGGCCTCCACATCATGCGTATCACCATCCACTTCAACAATCAGCTTTTTAAGCGGACAAAAGAAGTCGGCGATATAATAGTCGATCACGGCCTGTCGACGGAATTTATGGCCGGCCAATTGTGAAGCAGAAAGATGCCTCCACAAGCGTTTTTCCGGCTCAGTAGGATTACGCCGCATCTCCCTAGCACGAGCAAGCAGGGTCGCACGGTCAGTCACAATCTTAGCCCCTCCTTTTTAAAGGAGGGGTTGGGGTGGTTCGGTGCCGCTTGTCGCTGCGCGAGCGATGCTGTCGCACCGCCACCACCCCAACCCCTCCTCTGAAGAGGAGGGGCTTGAGATGACGCGTCAGTTGGTGAGCGGGATCAACTTTCAGGCGTTTTGAAATTGACTGTTCCAATTGAACTACCAATATATCGGGCGGGGTATATCTGGCGGCAAGTATTGAACGGTAATGAAGGCTGCAAACCAAAATCCTGCCAAAACAATGGCAAAAGCACCAACAACGAACCTAAATCTAAGGCTAAATCGCCGGTGCAAAAGTGAATATCCTAAGGCACCTGATAGCAACAAAATTGCTAGCCCCAAAATCATCCAGATCAAATCTGCACAATGTGCGCCACCAGTGAATTTGGACAACAAATACCAAGGGCCAATATATCGTGGGAGCGCCAAATAGGCGCCGATCAATATTGGAATTGAAGCCCAACCAACGATAAGCACAATGCGATTATCAAAATTGTTTTTGTGAGCCACTCAAACCCCCTCCAGCAACCGGTCCGCCTGCGCTCTCGCCTCATCGGTCACATCCGCCCCGGACAACATCCGCGCAATTTCCTGCCGCCGGCCTTCAATGTCCAGCGCGCTGACATCGGTGCGCGATACGGTACCGCTGCGCGACTTGTTGATCAGCATATGGGCATCGCCCTTGGAGGCGACCTGCGGGCTGTGGGTCACGACGAGCAGCTGGGCGCCCTTGGACAGGCGCGACAGGCGGTCGCCAATCGCCGAGGCGACGGCACCACCGACACCGCGGTCAATTTCGTCAAAAATGATCGATTTTGTCCCGCTTTCGTCCGCCAATGCCACTTTAAGGGCCAGAATGAACCGCGAAAGCTCCCCGCCTGACGCGATTTTGCCCAAAGGCGCCAGCGGCGCCCCCGGATTGGTCGAAATGAGAAACTCGATCCGGTCCATTCCGCTTTTATTCCAATGCTCTTCAGTCAATTCTTCGAGTAAAGTCTCAAATCTCGCGGCATCCAGCTTGAGCGGCGCCAATTCTCCGGCCACCGCCTTGTCCAGCGCCTCCGCGGCCTTGCTCCGCCGGGCGCGCAGCTTTTCCGCCGCCGCAATGTAGGATGTCTTCGCACTGGCCAAAGATGCTTCCAATCCTTCCAATGTCCTGCCGCCATCGCTGATCGCCGCCAGCCTCTTCTGCAGCTTTTCGAGCAGCGCCGAAAGCCCATCCGGCTCCACCCGATGCTTGCGCGCCAGACCCCGCAGATCGAACAGCCTGGTCTCCATATCGTCGAGCCTCTGCGGGTCAAAGCTCAGCGCCTCTGCGGCATCATTGAGCTTCTCTTCGGCTTCGCTGGCATCGATAATCGCCCGGTCCAGCGCTTCCAGCGCCTCTTTCAGCAGCCGATGATCCGCGGCAATCCGGTCAAGCCGCCGCGCCGCCGACCGCAGCGAGGCCAGCCCGCCTTCGGATCCGTCAAAGGCCGAGCGGATTGCCTCGAGATCGCCGGTCAGTTTCTCGCCCTGCATCATCGTCGCCCGTTCCAGCGCCAGTTCCTGCTCCTCGCCCGGCTGGGGCGCGAATTTGGCCAGTTCGGCGACGCTATGCTCGAGATATTCGCGGTCCTGCTCCGCCGATTCCTGATCCTGCTTTGCTTGCTCCAGCGCCGTTTTTGCAGACTGCCACGCATCATAGGCCTCGCCGACTCCACGAGCTTCAACCCCGGCGAAAGCGTCGAGCAAAGCCCGGTGTCCCCTGGGGTTGATCAACCCCCGATCATCATGCTGGCCATGGATTTCGATCAGCTGACTCCCCACCGAGCGCAACAGCGTCGCCGAACAGGGCTGGTCATTGATGAAGGCGCGACTGCCACCGTCAGCCTTGACCGATCGCTTGATGATCAGCGGCTCGCCCGGTTCGATTTCAATATCATTTTCGGCCAGCGTGCTCGCTAGCTTGCTACCCGCTATGGGTGGCATAAAACTGGCTGTAACCTGCGCTTTTTCAGTACCCTGACGAACCAGCCCGCTATCCGCTCGGTTGCCCAGCGCCAGCCCGAGACTGTCGAGCAGGATCGACTTGCCGGCGCCGGTTTCCCCGGTCAGCACGGTGAGGCCCGATCCGAACTCCAGATCGAGCGCTTCTATCAGCACAATATCGCGAATGGAAAGAGACTGCAGCACAGACCTCTCTTAAAACAGCTTTACCCTAGCTGCAACGGATTGCAGCGTCACCGGACGGCTCAAGTAGCCCCGTGTTTGTTGACCAGCTCATAAGCGCGCTCATACCATTTGGAGCCGGGATAGTTGGCACCGAGCACCGCCGCCGTATTCTTCGCTTCGGTGGGGACACCCAGCGCAAGATAGGACTCAGTGAGCCGCATCAAAGCCTCGGGCGTGTGAGTGGTCGTCTGGTATTTCTCAATCACCGTCCGGAAGCGAATAGTGGCTGCGAGCCATTTGCCGCGACGCTGGTAAAAACGGCCGATTTCCATTTCCTTGCCGGCCAGATGGTCATTGACCAGATCCATTTTCAGCTGGGCATCGGCAGCATAGCGCGAATTGGGATAGCGACGGGCAACCTCGCCGAGAGACGACAGCGCCTGTTCGGTGATCTTCTGGTCCCGGGTTACATCGCTGATCTGCTCATAATAGCAAAGCGCAATCAGATAATAGGCATAAGGCGCGTCCTTGTTGCCCGGATGGATCGAAAGGAAACGGCGGGAGGATTCAATTGCCTTGTTATAATCACCGGCGAGATAATAGCTGAATGCGCTCATCTGCTGTGCACGGCGAGCCCATGGTGAATAAGGATGCTGACGCTCGACTTCGTCAAACAGCGCGGCAGCAAATTTATACTGGCCACGATCAAGCCGGTCTTTTGCCGCATTATAAAGCGTATCAACATCCCGTGCGACGTAGCGAGTATCCGTACCGCGACCGCTACTGCCGCCGCCGAGCAGTGCACAACCGGAAAGCAGAGAGGCGGAAAGACCCAGAACGGCCCATTTGATAATCTGTTTTTTCATATGCCGGACCTCATAACCGCTTGTTTTCATCCAGCCAAGAACAAAGCAAAAAAAGCCGCTGGAACCGATGACATTCCCTGTTCTGTTTCAGCTTTACCAGAGATTAATCCGGGGGCCCGTTGGTCATTTTTCTTGCGAAGCTTGACGAAAACGAATCCGTCGCTCCATCCGTGACAAAAAAAGGGCCCGGATCGCTCCGGGCCCTTTTCAAAATAATCTTCCGAAATTCTAGTCTTCGGTGATTGAGCTTGGCAGCGGAATATCGCCGCCGCCATCATTGCCGCCGTCATTATTGCGACCACGACCGCGTCCACCGCCGTCACGACCGCGTCCACGACCGCCACCGCCGTCACGACGCGGGCCACGAGGCTTGTCGCCCCGTGGTTCGCGGGGAGGACGGGTGTCTTCCAGCTCTTCACCGGTTTCCTGATCAACAACCCGCATCGACAGGCGAACCTTGCCGCGCTGGTCGATTTCGAGAACCTTGACCTTGACTTCCTGGCCTTCGCTCAGCACGTCGGAGACTTTCTCGACACGCTCATTCTTGATTTCAGAGACGTGGACGAGACCGTCCTTACCGCCCATGAAGTTCACGAATGCGCCAAAGTCGACGAGATTCACGACCTTGCCGTCATAGACTTTACCGACCTCGGCTTCTTCGACGATGCCCTTGATCCATGCGATTGCCGCATCAATCTGGGATTTGTCGGAAGAGGAAACCTTGATCAAGCCTTCATCGTCAATATCGACCTTGGCGCCGGTTTCCGCAACGATTTCGCGGATCACTTTACCACCGGTACCGATAACGTCACGGATCTTCTCTTTGTTGATCTGCAATGTTTCGATGCGCGGAGCATGTTCCGACATTTCGGTACGAACCGATGACAGCGCCTTGCTCATTTCACCGAGGATATGCGCGCGACCGCCACTGGCCTGTTCCAGAGCAGACTTCATGATTTCCTGCGTAATGCCGGCCACCTTGATGTCCATCTGCAAGGAGGTGATACCTTTTTCGGTACCCGCAACCTTGAAATCCATGTCGCCGAGATGATCTTCGTCGCCGAGAATGTCGGAAAGAACCGCAAAGTCTTCGCCTTCGAGGATCAGGCCCATTGCAATACCGGAAACCGGACGCGCCAGAGGCACACCGGCGTCCATCATCGCAAGCGAACCGCCACAAACGGTCGCCATCGAAGACGAACCGTTGGACTCGGTAATGTCGGAAAGCACGCGGATCGTGTAGGGAAATTCTTCCACGGACGGCAGAACCGGCCGAAGCGCGCGGAAAGCCAGCTTACCATGACCGGTTTCCCGGCGGCTGGTAAATCCGAAGCGGCCCACTTCACCAACCGAATAAGGCGGGAAGTTATAGTGCAGCATGAAGTTGGTATAGCTAAGGCCGTCGAGTCCGTCGATCATCTGCTCGGCGTCCTTGGTGCCCAGGGTCGTGGTCACAATCGCCTGGGTTTCACCGCGGGTGAACAGAGCCGAACCGTGGGTCCGTGGCAGCAGGCCAACCATGGCTTCGATCGGGCGAACCTGATCAAGCTTGCGACCGTCAATACGGGTACCATCCTTGATGATGGCGCCGCGAACGATTTCCGCTTCCAGCTTCTTGACCATCTTGCCGGCGGTCATCTGGGTCTGGCCGTCTGCGTCTGCATATTTTTCTTTGGCTTTTTCGCGAACCGCATTCAGCGCGTCAGAACGCTCCGACTTGTCGGTTTTCTTGTAAGCCGCAGCAATATCTTTGCCGACCAGCTTGCGCAGATCTTCCTTGATCCCGCTATTGTCGTCGCCAGCGTCAAGCTGCCAGGGCTCTTTCGCAGCCTGTTCGGCCAAATCAATGATCAGGCCCGCAACCTGCTTGGACGCTTCATGCGCGAACTGAACGGCGCCGAGCATGACTTCTTCGGAAAGCTCCTGCGCTTCCGATTCAACCATCATCACCGCGCCGTGCGTCGCCGCAACAACCAGGTCGAGTTCGCCTTCAGCGACTTCTTCCATCGACGGGTTCAGCTGATATTCGCCTTCCTTGTACCCAACGCGGGCCGCGCCAATCGGGCCCATGAAAGGAACGCCGGAGATGGTCAGCGCAGCAGAGGCTGCAACCATCGCCAAAATGTCGGGTTCGTTGACACCATCATAGCTCATCACCTGACAGATCACGTTGATTTCGTTGTAGAAACCTTCGGGAAAAAGCGGACGGCAAGGACGGTCAATCAAACGCGATGTCAGCGTTTCTTTTTCCGTCGCACGGCCTTCGCGCTTGAAGAAGCCGCCCGGGATACGGCCAGCGGCTGAGAATTTTTCCTGATAGTGGACGGTCAGCGGGAAGAAATCCTGTCCTTCGCGCACCGATTTCGCGGCGGTTACTGCGCACAGCACAACCGTTTCGCCGAGGGTCGCGAGTACCGCACCATCAGCCTGACGGGCAATACGGCCCGTTTCGAGAGTGAGGGTCTGTCCGCCCCACTCCATTTCAACTTTCTTTACATCAAACATTCGTATTTTTCCTTTGTCCCGCCTGCCCTATGCAATGCGGGGGCTTTCTTGTGTCCAGCAATCCGGCTGAACAGCGGTTCGGGGTCATTGCGCCCCTGTCTATAGATATCGCTGCCTTATTGCCGCGATACCCAATATGAAAACGGCCCCCGCATGGAGGCCGCTCTCGAAATTTTATTTCCGGAGACCAAGGTCCTTGATCAGCTTGGCGTAACGCTCGACGTCTTTCTTGCGGAGATAGTCCAGCAGGCTGCGCCGTTTGTTCACCATCATCAGCAATCCGCGACGGGAGTGGTTATCCTTGTGGTGACCTTTGAAATGTTCGGTCAGGTTCACGATGCGCTCGGTGAGCACGGCAACCTGGACTTCCGGAGAACCGGTATCGCCCTTTGTCTGGCCGAATTTTTCAATCAATTCTTGTTTTTTTTCTGCGGTAATCGTCATTTAATTCATTCCTTCGAACATCTTTTACATATTGAATCCGCGAACCACCTTCACGGTGCCATCAACAAGCTCAGCCAGTGCAACGGGAGAACCCTGGTTCTCTGTCGCTAGAAAAAGCCCGTTAACTGCGGGGTTCCCGATCAATTCCTGCCCGTTCAGCGTCATGCCTTGCCGAAGCAGTCTTGCCTGATCAGGGTTGAGGTCAAAAGCCGGGATGTCGTCCAGCCACGCCTCAAGCGGCAAGAGGTATTCATATATGTCCGCGCCCTTACCAATTTCGTTGAGTTTGTCCAGCGAAATCGCGTCGTTCAGGGTGAAGGGTCCGGCCTTGGTCCTCCTTAACATGGTGACGTGGCCGAAGGTGTTCAAGGCGCGTGCAATATCCCGGGCGAGCGAGCGGATATAAGTGCCCTTGGAGACGGTGGCGGTGAGGGTGATTTCTTCCAACGGTTCGTCATCCTGAACTTGTTTCAGGACCTCCTGAGATCCTGAAACAAGTTCAGGATGACAAAGTGAGCTATCAGGATGACGAATGGAAAGAGCGTGAATAGTCACCCCCCGCAACTTCATCTCGACTTCGACCCCTGCCCGCGCCAGATCATAAGCCCGCTTGCCATCAATTTTCAGCGCCGAATATTTCGGCGGTATCTGTTCAATCGGGCCGGTAAACTGCGGTAATATCGCTTCAACATCGTCCAATGTCGGCCGGTGGTCGGATATTTCCGTAACCGCCCCCTCGACATCCAATGTCTCGGTCTCTTTCCCGAAACCGATGGTAAATTCATAGATTTTCGAAGCATCCAGCATTCGCCCGCACAGCTTCGTCGCCTCGCCGATCGCAATCGGCAACACCCCGGTCGCCAGCGGGTCCAGCGTCCCGCCATGGCCGACTTTCAGCTTGTCCTTGCCCTTGCCGAGCAAGCCAGCTTCGCGCAAATTCCGCTTCACCGCGCCGACCGCCTGCGTCGAACCAAGTTCCAGCGGTTTGTCGAGAATGATCCAGCCGTGGGGTTTCAACCCACCCACTCCTCTTGGAGCAGCCCGAAAACAGCCGTATCCCGGACATAACCGGTCCAGGTGATCCTATTCTTCCTCAGCGTGCCCTCATGCTGGGCACCCAGTTTCAGAACCGCCGCCATGGAACGCTTGTTGCGCGTATCGACGCGAAATTCGATGCGGGTGAAGCCGCAGACGAAGGCATGGTCGATCATCAGCTTCTTCATGACATCATTAAAGCCGCTGCCGCGCACAGATGGCGCGATATAGGTGCCGCCGATTTCGACCACGCCGAACGGGTCGGGGTTGATATAGTTGGTCATGCCGACAACCGTGCCGGTTTCGCTGTTGATCACCGCAAAGCGAACCCAATTGGTGGTGCCGTGGAAGGCTTCGATCGCCTTGTCAAAATTCTCATCGAGCATCGAGACTGGATAGATGTCCCAGATCTCGTGATCCTCCGCGCAGGCCGCGCGCAGCGGTTCGAGGTGATGCTCGGCCAGCGGTTCCAGCCGCACCAGCCCTTGTTCCAATATTGTCGACAATTCAGCCATTCAGCCGCTCCCGGAAATGCTTACGGCAGAGCGCCAAATAGCTTTCATTACCGCCGATTTCGGTCTGCGCGCCGGCGGCTATCGCCCTGCCCGCTTCGTCGATCCGGAGATTCATCGTCGCCTTGCGCCCGCATTCGCACACGGCTTTCAGCTCGACCAGACTGTCGGCAAGGCCCAAAAGCTTTGCCGATCCGGGAAATAAATTGCCCTGAAAATCCGTGCGCAGACCATAGCACAGCACCGGAATGCCAATCTCGTCGGCCAGTCGGGCCAATTGCCAGACCTGATCTTCGGTCAGAAACTGGGCTTCGTCGACCATTATACAAGCCAGATCAGCATCTTCATGTTCACTACTTACTGCGGCGAATAGATCAGTATCTTCACCAAAGCGATGGGCGTCTGCGTGCAGTCCGATCCGGGAAGCAATGGCGCCAAAACTCGCACGATTATCGATCGCTGCTGTCCACAGCATCACCTTCATGCCGCGCTCACCATAGTTGAACGCCGCCTGGAGCAAATTGCTCGACTTCCCGGCATTCATCGAGGCGTAGTAGAAATAGAGTTTGGCCATGATCGCCTCGTTATCCGTCATCCTGAACCTGTTTCAGGACCTCCCGATATCCTGAAACAGGTTCAGGATGCCGGCAAGCCGGAATTTTTCAATCCCGATCCAGATCCTGCGCCACCTTGGGATTGCTGAGCAGGCTCTCGATATGCGCCGCCTCGTCGAAGCTTTCATCCGCAAGAAATTTCAGCTTTGCAGCATATTTCATCTTCACCCGCCGGGCGACTTCCTTCTGGAAAAAGGCGGTATTGGTCTTCAGCGCCTTGAGCACCTCCGCCTCGTCCGCACCGAGCAACGGCTTCACAAACACCGTCGCATGGCGCAGATCCGGCGACATGCGCACTTCGGTCACGCTGACACTGTGCGAGGTCAGCACTTCGTCATGCACCTCGCCGCGCATCAGCAGCTCCGACAATATATGCCGGACCTGCTCGCCGACGCGCAGAAGGCGAACCGAGCGGCCTTCGGCAGATGTATCGTTATATTTTGCCATCGGAATAATCCATATTCATTCGCCATGCTGAGCTTGATTCAGAATTTCGACCGATAATCACCGGGTTTGCGGACAATCGCCCTGAAGCCTGGCACTCTGGCTCCCGGATCAATTCCGGGATGAGGCAAGCATCAAATAATCCGCTCTTTCTCTTCAATCTCGAACACTTCAAGCATATCGCCCGGTTTGATATCGTTCGTGTCTTCCAGAACCGCGCCACATTCCATGCCAGCACGAACTTCCTCGACATCGTCCTTGAAGCGCCGCAGCGACGCGATGGTCGTCTTGCTGACAATGACATCGTCGCGGGTAAGACGGGCAAACAGACCTTTGCGTAGCGCGCCCTCGGTAACCAGCAGACCAGCCGCCTTGTCCTTCTTGCCCGATTTGAACACTTCTTTGACCTCGGCCCGGCCCATGACATTCTCGATCTTCTCGGGCCCCAGTTCGCCGGCCATTTCGGCACGGATATCATCGGTCAGAGCGTAGATGATGTCGAAATATTTGAACCGGACACCGTCGCGTTTGGCAATTTCCCGTGCCTTGGCATTGGGACGAACGTTGAACCCGATAATCGGCGCCTTGCTGGCACCAGCCAGCGTGACGTCGGATTCGGTGATCGCACCGACTCCGCTGTGCAGGATCCGGACCTTGATATCATCGTTCGAAATCTTGTTCAGCGCCTGGACAATCGCCTCGGTCGACCCCTGAACGTCAGCCTTGACGAGCAGCGGAAATTCCACTGCGCTGTCGGCCGCTGCAGAGAACATGTTCTCAAGGCTCGTCGGCGCCTGGGTGGTGCGCTTGAGCTTCTCCTGCTCCGCGCGATAGGCCGCAACTTCACGGGCACGCGCTTCGTTTTCAACCACGGTCAGCTTGTCGCCCGCAGAAGGGACGCCGGAAATGCCCAGCACTTCGACCGGCGTAGACGGACCGGCTTCCTTGACCTGCTTGCCCTTGTCATCAATCATCGCGCGAACCTTGCCGGTTTGCGAGCCAACGACGAAAACATCGCCGCGTTTCAGCGTGCCACGTTCGATCAATACGGTTGCGACCGGACCACGGCCGACATCGAGCTTCGCTTCGACCACCGTGCCTTCAGCAGGACGGTCGGGACGCGCTTTCAATTCCAGCAACTCGGCCTGAACGTGAATTTTCTCCATCAGCTCGTCGAGCCCCTGCTTCTTGAGCGCAGAAACCTCAGCATCGAGAACGTCACCGGACATTTCCTCAACGATCACTTCATGCTCGAGCAAACGCGTCCGGACCGTAGTCGGATCAGCGCCTTCCTTGTCGATCTTGTTGATCGCGACAATCATCGGCACACCGGCGGCCTTGGTGTGATTGATCGCTTCGATCGTCTGCGGCATCAGGCCGTCATCGGCAGCCACGACCAAAATCACGATATCCGTGACATTCGCGCCACGCATCCGCATTTCGGTAAAGGCTTCATGGCCCGGCGTATCAAGAAATGTTACCTTGTCGCCATTTTTCATTGTCACCTGATAGGCGCCGATATGCTGGGTGATACCACCCGCTTCTCCGGCAACCACATCAGTTCCGCGCAGAGCATCGAGCAGCGAGGTCTTGCCGTGGTCGACATGGCCCATGATGGTGACGACTGGTGGACGCGGTTTCAGCGTTTCTTCCGGATCGACATCGGCCTGGGTGTTGATTTCAACATCAGCCTCGGAAACACGCTGAATATTATGGCCAAATTCTTCGACGAGCAACTCGGCGGTATCCTGATCAATGGTCTGGTTGACGGTCACCATCGAACCCATGTTGAACAGGGATTTGACGAGGTCGGCACCCTTCTCGCCCATACGTTTGGCCAGTTCCTGTACCGTAATCGCTTCCGGCACAACAACAGAACGAATCTGCTTTTCCCGCGGTTCGCTTGGGCGTCCGGACCTCTGTGCTCTTTTTTCCTTTTCACGGGCGCGTTTTAGCGCTGCTAGCGAGCGTGCCCGCGCCGCGCCATCTTCTCCGCGCAAAGCGCGGTTGACGGTAAGCTTGCCCGATTGGCGGCGATCGTTGCGGTCGCCGCGGCCAGCCTTCTGCTTTTCCTTTTCCGGTTTTGCACGTTTTGGCGCTTCCACCGGGGTAAATTTGCGCGCGGGCGGCCGGGCGTCGGTCTTGACAGCTGGCGTTTCCGGGGTGGGAGCTTGCTCAGCAGCAGAAGCTTCGGCGGCAGCTTTTTCCGCCGCGGCAATTTCCTCTTGTGCTTTCCGCGCCTGCTCTTCTTCGGCCTTGCGGTTGTCTTCTGCCCGCTTTTTCTCTTCCGCGGTTTGCTCTTTCTTCTCGCGCGTATCGCGTATCCGCGCTTCCTGCATAGCTTCAAGCCGCGCTTCTTCTGCTTCGCGCAGCAGCTTGGCCTGCATTTCCTGACGGGTCAGGCCATCGTCGGCTTTGGGCGCTGCTGGTCGTTTTTTCGGTGCTGGCTTGGCGGCAGGAGCAGCCGGAGCGGGAGCCGGAGACGGCACAGGAGTTTCCTTGACGATTTCCTTCGCCGCCTCTTGTGCGCCGGGCTTTCCGACCAGTTTCTTGCGCTTGACTTCGACCACCACCTTGTTGGTGCGTCCGTGACTAAACGTCTGCTTGACTTCGCCGGGTTCCACCGAACGCTTCAACCCCAAGGGTTTGCGTGCAGGTTTTGGCGTATCTTTTGTTTCTTCACTCATCGAACAGACTTAATCCCTAAAAATAGATATTTTCAATATATGCTTCACTTATTTACACCAAGCTAAGCCACTTTCTTTTCCGCACCATTCCGCATGTCGTCAGAACCGATAAAGCGAAGCCATTTTGCCAGCATATGCGAAATCCGCTCTGCCGCGCGTCTATCGGTAATTCCTATGTGAACCACATTCTGGCGGCCCAATGCCACAGAAAGACCCTGGCGGTCCACCGGCAAAGTCATACCATGTACATCTTGACCTTCGCGATCGCTACCAACCCGCCAAGCCTGGTCGAGTTTCGCTGACCCATCCTGCCCCGCATCGGACGCGTGCAGAAGCATTGTCAATTCATCGCGTCGTGCAGCGGTTTCGATCTTTTCTGAACCGGTCAGTAAAGTCCCGCCCCGCGCTTCCAGGCCCAGCCTGTCCAATGTGGAGCGCTCCAAGGCATTTTCAAGCATTTGGGCCAGATCAGCCGGAATATCAAGCGAACCGGTCTTAAATGCCCGCGACAGAGCGCCTTTAAGCCGCCCATTGCCAATTGCGGCTTCGAGTGCGGCACGATTGACGCCAATCCACGCCCCGCGACCGGGTGCTTTTGCCCTTACGTCGGGTGCAATCTGCCCATCCGGCCCCATGGCCAGTCGCACCAGTTGCTCCTGGGGAAGACTTTCCCCAGTCAAAATGCATTTACGGTGTGGCGTGCGATCTAGAGGCTTAGACCGCGTCTCATTGGGGAGATTCCGCATCTGCGTCCTCCCTGGTTTCTTCGGTCGCAGCAGGCGCTGACTCGTCTTCATCCTCGAACCAGTGCGCGCGCGCTGCCATGATGATCTCGTTGCCCTGCTCTTCGGTGAGGCCATATTTGGCCAATACACCATCCGGCTCAGGCTTGCGATTGTCATTACGGCGGCGCGGCTCCGATTTCCGCTTGAGAACAAGCTCGTCGGTCGCCAGATCAGCAACATCATCCAGCGTCTTGAGACCGGCCTCGCCGAGCGTTACCAGCATGGCTTCAGTCAAATGCGGCAACTCAGCAACAGCATCCTCAACGCCAAGTTCGGTGCGCTTTTCTCGCGCAGCTGCTTCACGCCGTTCCAGCGCTTCGAGAGCGCGGCTCTGCAGTTCAGCAGCCAGTTCTTCGTCAAAACCTTCTATGTTGGAAATTTCTTCCGGCGCAACATAGGCGACTTCTTCAAGCTCGCTAAAGCCTTCGGCCACCAACAACTGCGACAAGGTTTCGTCGACATCCAGATCTTCCTGGAACATCTCGGTACGAGCGGCAAATTCGGCCTGCCGTTTTTCGCTCGAGTCCGCCTCGGTCATGATATCGATGGCAAGACCGGTAAGCTGCGAAGCCAAACGGACATTCTGCCCGCGACGACCGATCGCAAGGCTCAGCTGGTCATCAGGAACGACAACCTCAATCCGGCCTTCTTCCTCGTCGATAACGACACGGCTGACCGTGGCTGGCTGCAACGCGTTGACGACGAAGGTCGCGATATCTTCCGACCATGGAATGATATCGATTTTTTCGCCCTGCATCTCCTGCACAACGGCCTGCACACGACTGCCCTTCATGCCGACACAAGCGCCGACAGGGTCGATTGAACTATCGTGACTGATCACGCCGATCTTGGCGCGGGATCCCGGATCACGGGCTGCGGCCTTGATCTCGATAATGCCATCATAAATTTCCGGCACTTCCTGTGCAAACAGATGCTTCATGAAATCAGGATGTGCGCGGGACAGGAATATTTGCGGCCCGCGGTTCTCACGGCGCACGTCCAATATCAGGGAGCGAACGCGATCACCAACCCGGGCAGCTTCACGCGGGATTTGCTGATCCCGGCGGATCACGCCCTCTGCGCGGCCCAAATCGACAACCACATGGCCGAACTCGACCGATTTTACCACACCGGTGATGATCTCACCGCTCCGGTCCTTGAATTCTTCAAATTGCCGTTCGCGTTCAGCATCGCGGACCTTCTGGAAGATCACTTGCTTGGCCGACTGTGCATCAATACGGCCCAGATCCACTGCCGGCAGCGGGTCGACAATAAAGTCGCCAACCTTAGCGCCCGGCTCCAGTTTTTCAGCTTGCTTGATGTCGACCTGCTTGAAATAATCCTCGACTTCGTCAACCACTTCAACAACCCGCCACAAACGCAGATCACCCGTGTTAACGTCCAGCTTTGCGCGGATGTCATTCTCTGCACCATAACGTGCACGCGCCGCTTTCTGGATCGCTTCTTCCAGCGCCTCGATCACGATCGTCTTGTCGATCATTTTTTCCGTCGCAACGGCGGTCGCAATAGCGAGCAATTCGGCTTTATTGGCTGAAATAGCACTGCCCATGATTAGTCTTCCTGTTCTTCTAAAGTCTGTTCGTCGATTTCGTCGACGCCCTCGGCTGAAACCGGGATGGTCGCAGCAATCAGAGCGTCGGTCAGAATCAATTTCGCGCTATGGACATTCGTAAGAGGCGTCTCCTGACTGCCCGCCTTGCGATCGTCAATCTTTATTATATCACTTTCGATCCCGCCAAGCAGACCGCGAAGCTGTTTCTTGCCTGCCACCGCCTCGACCAGATTGATGCGCGCTTCGTGACCAACCCAGTTTTTATAGTCAATTGCGCGCGTCAACGGCCGGTCAATGCCGGGGGAACTGACTTCGAGACGGTAGGCATAATCAATCGGATCGCGCCCCTCTTCTTCCAGGGTGTCAAACTTTGCTGAAATACGCCGGGACAAAGCCGCACAGTCATCGATACCCAACTGCCCGGTTTCCGGACGCTCGGCCATGATCTGCAACGTGGGCTCTTCCGCACCTGAAACAAACTGCACCCGCACCAAATCAAAGCCCAAAGCATCTACTTCCGGCTTAATCAGGTTCGTGAGTGTGGCGATATCAGTCAAATAAATTCCATTTCCGTATGCAAAACCTTTGCTGCCGGCCCCCTCTGGCGCCAGCCCCGTCAAATCTCACAATGTTGGGATGCCTGCTATTTAGCGATAGATTCTTGATATTGCAACGCCTGATTCAAACAGCCACCACATTATAGACGAGCAGCGCCAGATAGGTCACCAGCAATATCCCGCCTTCCCAACGTGTTATCCTTCGCCCTGTTGCGGCAAATATCAGCAACAACAGGGATGCCCCGATCAGGACCGGTAGTCCGAAACTTGTAATTTCGTCAGGAATCGTACCGGGAGCGACAATTGCAGTGACGCCGCCAATCAGCAATAGATTGAAGATATTAGATCCCAATACATTGCCCAGTGCCACAGCACTTGCGCCTTTATAGGCAGCAATCACGGACGTCACAAGTTCCGGCAGCGAGGTCCCGATCGCAACGATGGTCAATCCGATCACAGCTTCGCTCATGCCAAGCAGGCGCGCGAGATCAACCGCACCCTCGACCAGCCAGCGACCACCCAACACGATCATGATGATGCCGGAAAACAACACCAGGATTGATCGCCAGAGCGGTTGCATGTCATGCAAATGCGTGTCTGACACCTCCAGAGCTTCCGCCTTTTCATGCACGGCACTGGCCCCGGCGGGCTGCGTCTGTTCAGCCCGATATGCGTAGCCCAGATAAACAAGAAGAAGGATCAGAAAGGCGCTGCCTATGGCGATTGTGACACCCGTTGTGCTGGCGACCACCCACAAAGCGACCGTCGCAATCAACGCGAGCCCGCCATCCCGCCACAGTGGCCCGCGCGGCACCGCCACCGGGAGGAGCAGCGAAGCAGTCCCGAGGATCAGCAGGCTATTCGCAAGGTTGGAGCCTATGATATTTCCCCAGGCGATACCGGGCGATCCCGCGCGCGCCGCCTCGATACTGGCAACGAGTTCCGGTGCCGATGTACCAAAGCCGACGATCGTCAAACCGATCAAAAGCTGAGACATTCCGGCCCGCTCCGCGACGCGGACGGCACCGCGAACAAGCAATTCACCACCAATGATAAGGACAATAAAACCCGCAGACAGCGCAATAAGCGGGACTAGCATGACATAGTGGCCGCACGGGATGCAGAATTACAAACCCACCGCCCGCTGAGATTCAGCATCAAATGCGGAGCGCCGCCGGTCTTAGCCATTGCGCTTGCCAAGCAATTTCAGGCGGAGCGCGTTGAGCTTGATGAAGCCCTCTGCGTCCTTCTGATCATAGGCTCCGGCATCATCCTCAAATGTGACGACTTTCTCGCTATACAGGCTGTCAGGTGATTTTCGTCCAACGACATTGACCGAGCCTTTATACAGCTTCAGCCGTACAGTACCGTTAACCCGGGCCTGGCTGTGGTCAATCGCCGCCTGCAGCATTTCGCGTTCCGGTGAAAACCAAAAACCATTGTAAATCAGCTCCGCATAGCGCGGTGCCAGCTCATCCTTCAAATGCGCGGCACCGCGGTCCAGTGTCAATTGCTCAATCCCGCGATGGGCAGCATGATAGATGGTCCCGCCGGGTGTTTCATACATGCCGCGCGATTTCATGCCGATATAGCGGTTCTCGACCAGATCCAGCCGACCGATGCCATGTTCCCGGCCATAGTCATTCAGCTTCTCGAGCAAAGTCGCAGGGCTCATAGCCTCGCCGTTGATTGCAACACCGTCACCCCGCTCAAAATCGACGGTGATATATTCCGGCGTATCGGGCGCATCTTCCGGATTGTTGGTCCGCGAATAGACATAGTCCGGCACTTCTTCCCAGGGATCTTCCAGTACCTTGCCTTCGGAAGAAGTGTGCAGCATGTTGGCATCGCAGGAAAACGGAGATTCTCCGCGCTTGTCCTTGGGAATGGGAATTTGATGCTTTTCAGCAAATTCGATCAGGCGGGTTCTGCTGGTCAGGTCCCATTCTCGCCAAGGAGCAATTACTTTCACATCGGGATTAAGCCCGTAATAGCCCAGTTCAAAACGGATCTGGTCATTGCCCTTTCCGGTTGCTCCGTGAGCAACTGCATCGGCGCCCGTCAGCTTGGCGATTTCAATCTGGCGCTTTGAAATCAGCGGCCGGGCGATCGAAGTCCCGAGCAGATATAGCCCTTCGTACAGAGCGTTGGCCCGCATCATCGGAAAGACAAAATCCCTGACAAATTCTTCGCGCAGGTCATCGATGAAAATATGTTCCGGCTTCACGCCCAGCGTTTCCGCCACACGGCGGGCCGGCCCCAGCTCCTCTCCCTGCCCCAGATCCGCTGTGAAGGTCACGACTTCGCAGCGATATTCCTGTTGCAGCCATTTCAGGATGACACTGGTATCCAGACCGCCGGAAAATGCCAGAACTACACGCTTTACGGAATCGCTCATTGTCTCGTCTTTCTTAGAAATACGCGCCGCGCCTAACAGGCTCCAATTTGCCACGCAATATGATATATGTTCGATTGATGGTGTGACTGGTGGGGAGCGAGAACAAATCTACGCCGTCAAGTTTTTCTCTGTTTCTCCAATATAGTCTCTCGTTATCGGCAAGGTCCTGCGGTTGCGGCTAAACTGAATCTGATAGTTGCACATCCCGCCATTTTCAAACGTGGCCGTCGCGCCAGCGAGATAAAATATCCACATCCGATAGAAGCGCTCGTCATAGAGCGCGACGATCTTTTCCCGGTGTTGCACCGTCCTTTTGTACCATTCGCGCAAGGTAAAGGCATAATGCAGCCGCAGATTTTCGACGTCCGTCGCGATCAGTCGAAATTGTTCACTTGCCGCCAATGTTTCGCTAAGCGCCGGTATATAGCCGCCCGGAAAAATATATTTGCGGGTGAAGGCATCGGTTGTGCCTGGCCCTCCCATGCGCCCGATTGTGTGCAGAAGCATCACCCCGTCACCGGTCATCAGACTGGCACAGCAGCGGAAAAATGTCCGAAACTGCGGTGTACCGACATGTTCGAACATCCCGACCGACACGATCCGGTCAAACTTACCGACATCGCGCTGGGCCAAATCGCGATAGTCGATTAGTTCGAATTTCACCTTGTCCGCCACGCCTGACTGCTCAGCCCGTTCTTGCGCCTTTTTCAGCTGCTCTTCACTGAGTGTGATGCCAAGCACCTCCGCGCCGGTCTTGCGATGCAGGTAAAGCGCCATACCACCCCAGCCACAACCGATGTCGAGCACTTGCTGTCCAGGCTTCAGATCCAGCTTCGCGGCGATATGCGCTTTCTTGTCCGCCTGGGCCTGCTCCAGTGTCATATCTGGTCCGTTCCGGTCAAAGTCCCAATAGGCACAACTATATTGAAGGTCATCGTCAAGAAACAGGTCGTAGAGATCGTTGCCGATATCATAATGATGTGCGACATTGCTTTTCGACCGACCAAGAAAATTGATCCGGTCGATACTGCCAGCCACATGATCGCGAATTTTCTTGAATGGACCCGGTTCCTTTAACCTGCCGCCGCGTTCAAAGGGCCTGTTGGCGCGCAGAAGCTGCACCAACTCCATGATATCGCCCTTTTCGACGATCAACCGGCCATCCATGAATGTCTCGGCAGCACCCAGTCGCGGATCGAGCATAATCTGCCGCATAACGCCTTTGTCTGCGAGCTTGACGCCGACATCGGGATACCCCTCCGTAGGTGTCCCGACCCTTTCGGTCGATCCGTCAGGATGGGTGACCTGTATCGAACCCTTTTCGACCACGCTATTTAGAAATCGCGCCAATATCGACATTCATTCACTCCTAACAGAACATTATCTAGCTCACCAAATCAGATTCCCGCATACCATGAATAACCGGCAACATCCTGCCAATAGCCGCCCTTGCCTTCGCCAATATCCGTCAATGAGGACACTGCTTCTATACCAGTCACATATTTTGCATGTTTATAACCCAATTGCCTTTCGACACGGAGCCGCAGGGGTGCCCCATTTTCCACCGGCAGCGCTTCTCCGTTCAAGCGATGGGCAATGATCGTTTGGGGATGAAACGCGTCCAGCAAGTCTATGCTCTCATAATAAGGCCTGCCCCCGAGCCGGTCAGCACAATGAAAAACGAGATATTGCGCCCGGTCTTTCAATCCGGCGATATCGAGCAAGATTTTCAGCGGCACGCCGGTCCATTGTCCAATCGCGCTCCAGCCCTCGACACAATCATGCCGGGTGATCTGGGTTCGCTGCGGCATAGACTGTAAAGCTGCGAGGCCAAATTGCTGCGGTCTTTCGAACAAACCGGTCAGCCGGAGCTGCCAGTTGGCAAAGCCCTGTGCCGCGCTCGCAGCATATTCGACGCTATCGGGATCGCGGGTGCCATTGGCCCGGAATTTTGGCGATAGATCGGTCATGGCGTATTCTGTTGCCATTTGCATTCGATCACCCAGCGCACGCTGCACCATGAAATTGGCGGTTTCGGAACTGGTCAGCATCTTCTGAAAGACAGGATTTCGGTTCAGGGCATCGCAACCGGACAATAAACTCCCGGCGCCGACCGCCGCACCGCTGATCAATTGTCGCCGTGAGATGATGTTCATTTTGGCGGCTCCGATCGTACACCGCCAAATATCATTGATCGTGTCTGCCGAATAGGGCCAGAGAGCAGAACCATAGCGATATGGACCAAGAAAAAGAACAGCAGCGAAAATGCAGCGAGAAAATGAACAGAACGGGCCGACTGGCGACCACCGAACATATCGGTCAGAAACGGCCAGTTGGCATCCATCGCCGGGGACATTGCCAGACCGCTGAAAATCATTAGCGGCAGTAACATGAAGATCACGCCGATATAACTGATCTTCTGAAGGCCGTTATAGGGTTCTGCCGCCGATTTCCGGATTGACTGCAAACTCATATGGTTACGAAATGAGCGCCAGAGATTCGACAATCGCCATTCCTCCCGGCCCATATGCAGATCCTGATGGATGTGACGATTCCACAACGAACCGACCATGAAAAATGTCAGAGCGATGCTGAAAATCCAGGCAAAGAAAAAATGCCAGCGCCGACCATCGGCCAGGCTGTAGGTTGACGGGATAGTCGCCCAGCCGGGAAAAGCCCATTTCTGTGTCCTGCCTTGGCTGTCCTGCCAGTTTCCCAGAACACCGGTGGTCTCCAAGCGGTAATTGCCGAAACGCAGATAACCCAAGCTATCAGATGATCCCACCGCCATCCACGCATGGTCATCATTTGCGCCATATTCTCCCCAATAGAGCCGCGGATGAGCGTTAAAAATAGTCAAGCCACTCATTAGAAGGACCATCAGGCAAAGCGCGTTGATCCAGTGCCACAAGCGGGTGAGCAGACGATGGCGAGCTTGGGTAGGAATAATCGCGTCCTCCGGCATAATTACACTCTAGCCGCTGGTTCGGCGTTGCCAAGCCCATCGTTACATTCGCTAACTGTTGCAGCCACACCACACACCGCAACAGATTTCGACCTTTGCCGGTTTCTGACAGAGTCATGCAGTTGCCGTTCATATATGTAAAACTATATCCACTGGCGATCGCGAAAGAAAAGGTAATAGTTTAAATAAAGTAGCGGTCTTTTTATTGCAAAACCAAGGAACTAAAAAAATGAAAAATGTAACAATAGCAGTTGCTATTGCAGCATCTGCGCTTGCGTCCCCCGTATTGGCTCAAGAAACCGGTGACTTTTCTGGTGCCAAAGGCACTGTGATCGCCGGATATGACAATATCGACCTTGATATCGCCGGTGTCGATAACGTGGATGGATTCCTCTACGGTGCTGCAATTGGCTATGACATGCAGTCGGGCAATATTGTCTACGGTGCCGAGCTAGAAGCAACCGAATCCACCGGAAAAATCTCCACTACCGGTGGTCGAATCGAAGTTGGCCGTGATCTCTACGCTGGCGGCCGCCTAGGCTATGTGGTTGGTGATTCCACCCTGCTTTATACAAAAGCAGGCTACACCAACGCGCGCAGCTCCTCTCCCGGACTGGGCGGTGCCAATGGCGACGGCGTTCGTGTCGGCGCTGGTGTCGAGTTCAAGCTCAGCCAGAATGTCTTTGCCCGCGGCGAATATCGCTACAGCAACTATGAAGACGGCGTTTCGCGGAATCAGGGCCTCGTCGGTCTCGGCGTGAAATTCTGATCTAGCGTAATTTCATTGAACAATGATGGGGCGAGTAGCGATACTCGCCCTTTTTTGTCTTCCGAAAGCATCCGAGATATAAGGCGCCAACCCTGCAGCTATTGATGATTGAAATAGACGTGATCGCTGGGGCCTAGCCGAGCGCAGCCTGCTTCTCTTCAGCCAAACGATCCAGTTCAGCCCGGCTTTTCTTTTCACTTGCCGATTTAAGCTGCCCGCAAGCCGCCATGATATCCCGGCCTCTCGGGGTCCGGATCGGCGCGCTGATTCCGGCGTCAAAGATGATCTTCGAAAATGCCTTGATCCGTTCAGGTTCGGAACATTCATAATCCGACCCGGGCCATGGATTAAACGGGATCAGATTGACCTTGGCGGGCAAATCATAGTTGCGCAGCAGATTGACCAACTCACGGGCATCCTGATCGCTGTCATTCTTGTCTTTCAGCATGACATATTCAAAGGTGATCCGCCGTGCGTTGTTCGCGCCAGGATAATCGGCGCAAGCCTGCAGCAACTCCTCGATCGAATATTTGCGATTAAGCGGGACAATCTCGTCCCGAGTTTCCTTGTTTACCGCATGCAGAGAGATAGCAAGATTGACGCTAATTTCTTTCCCAGCGCGGGCAATCATCGGGACTACACCACTGGTCGAAAGGGTGATCCGGCGACGGGATAGTGCAAGCCCATCCCCATCCATTACGATCTTCATCGCATCGCGTACATTATCGAAGTTATATAATGGCTCACCCATGCCCATCAGAACGATATTCGTCAGCAGGCGACCGTCCGACTTGTAGGCCTGATTATAGACCTTCGTATTTTCAGCTTCTTCGTCGTCGGCAAAGTCCATCACGCCTTTGGGCCACTCACCCAGAGCATCCCGCGCCAGCATCACCTGCCCGACAATTTCCCCGGGGGTGAGATTGCGCACCAGCCGCATGGTCCCTGTGTGACAGAAACGGCAATTGAGCGTGCAGCCGACTTGCGACGAGATACATAATGTCCCGCGGTCCTCATCGGGGATGAAGACCATTTCATAATCCTGCTGGTCCGCAGAGCGCAGCAACCACTTGCGCGTGCCATCTTCCGACAGATGCGCCTCGACTATTTCCGGCCGTCCGATCACAAAGCGTTCCGCCAGCCAGGGCCGCAAGGCCTTGCTCATGTCGGTCATCACGGCGAAATCACTAATCCCGCGATGATACATCCAGTGGAACAACTGTTTGGAACGCAGCTTCCCCTGCTTCTCCTCGAGCCCGGCATCCACCAGAACATCACGGATTTCCGCGACGCTGAGGCCGATTAGGTCAACGCGTCCATCCGCACGCGGTGTGACTTTGGCGGGAAGCGGAACGGGATCAATATGGCCGGGAATCTGCATGGAGCGGCATATAGGGTGCCCGCCGGAATAAATCCAGCGGGCACCACTATCTTCGTATTATCATTCTGATTAAACCAGAGGCGGCATCAGGCTCTGGATCATCAACAACAGCGTAGCGCTGGAACCCGTCGCCAACAATACTGTCATCAGTTGATTTGATGCTTGGTTGCCCGACCGCTCTGGCGAGTCATCTGGTTCAGACACTTCGCGAAACAAAAGCATATCGCCAATTCGTGCTGAGGCACCGTTGTAAAACCCCGCCTTTCCATGCCATGCTCTTGGGTTGTTATAGGTTCCAAAAAGCTGGTCCCAGATCACCAGTTCACCATAATTATCTGCATGATAACCACGCTGGTGATGTACGGCATGACTTTCGGGCCGTTGGATCAGCCAGCCAATCCAATAGGGTGTGTAAATATTGGAATGCGTAAAAAACACCAGAATTCCACCCAATACGCCGACGATAGCCGCGGCCAGCGGGTCCATGCCCAACAATACGGTCAAGGCAAAGCTACCGGCGAAGGTGAAGCCGAGGACATCAAGCGGCGAATGGTACAGCGCGCCCCAGCCATCCAGACGCTCCACCGAATGGTGCATCTGGTGGAACAAGCGCCACAAGATATTCGACGAATGCAGTGCACGGTGCCACCAGTAGGAAACGAATTGCATCACTGCATAGCCGATCGGTATAGCTGCCCAAAGCGGCAGATCGGTGGCGTCAATCAGTCGATATTGTCCGAGCCAGCTGTCCCAAAGATAAGGAGAATAGCTTGCGCATATAATATAGGCCGCTGCACCGATCAGACCCCGTGTCCGCCACCATTGAATTTTCGGAAACGCCCGGGCCTGCACGATCGCACCCAATAATATGAAGAAGGCAAAGCCTCCGACGAGGATATAGTTGAAAATATTGAACATTATGTCACTCCGGTAATGAAATCGAAAAAAAGGGATGAGATAAAAGAAACTGCGACCCGTTTTTTGTGATTGTCGCCTTCATCTGCTGCGGCCCGATAAATAGGCACCGTTGGTATCAGCGTTGTAAGCCGCGCTTTAATTGCCCGATTAAGCGTTGTAATTGGATGGCCGTTCGAATTGGTATATGAAGACATATGCCCGACTTCCAAATCAAGCTGCTGGGAGAAATTGAGGTTCTGCGCGGTGGCCAGCCAGTTTCCTTGCCTGCCTCCAGAAAAACCAGGGCCCTGCTCGCTTTTCTGGTTCTCACCGGTCGCCCCCATCGCCGGGACCGTCTATGCGAAATATTTTGGGATATACCGGACGATCCGCGTGCGTCCTTGCGCTGGTCATTGAGCAAATTGCGAGCGATTGTCGACGATGCCGATGTCCGCCGTATAGTTGCTGATCGCGAACGAGTAGCCATCGTCATGGAAAATTGTCCGACGGACATCGCTTCTATTCGGGCGTTGCAGAAAATGACAAATGTGGAACTCACAACGCTGATCTCCGTATTCGAAAAACTGTCCGAGGGCCTATTGTCGGGCGGTGGACTTTCCAATCAGCCGGAATATGATAGCTGGCTGCAATCCGAACGGCAGAAAATTGACGAGTTGCGAGCGGCATTTGCGGCGCAAATATGCCGGCATCCTGAAATCACACCGGATCGCGCCCTGTCCTATGCCCACGCCTGTCAAGAGTTGATGCCTTTCAGCCGGAGCGCCGCCGCTTTTCTCATCAAGATTAATATACGGCTGGGAAAAAAAGAAATTGCCGATCAGCTGAACGCACAGTTTGCGCATCATTTTGCCGAAGCGGGGCTCGACTGGGAAATGGAAGATCAGGCAAATGCGGACGCCTTTGATCCCCAGGAATCGCGCTCAGCACAAAGCGATAAAATGCTTGAAAAACAGACTATTCAATTTTGTCGTAGTGAAGACGATGTAACCATTGCGTTCGCCGAAGTTGGCCAAGGACCGCCGCTAGTCAAGGCCGCAAACTGGCTCAGCCATCTTGAACTGGATTGGAACACACCGATCTGGAGCCCGCTATTTCGAGAACTGGCCCTCGATCATCGCTTCATTCGCTACGACGCACGGGGCAATGGACTGTCGGACTGGAAAGTCCCGGAAATTTCACTTGAAAAATTTGTCACCGACCTGGAAACAGTGATTGATGCAACTGGAATTACCAAATTCCCGCTACTGGGAATTTCACAGGGAGCGGCAGTATCGATCGAATATGCGGTGCGCCATCCGGATCACGTTTCCCATCTGATCCTGTTCGGTGGCTACCCCAGTGGATGGCGGATAGCCGCCGACCAGCAGACGCTCACGGAACGTGAGGCGGTCCTCGCTTTAACCGAAAATGGATGGGGCCAAGAAAATACAGCCTATCGTCATATTTTTTCGGCAACTTTCATGCCCGATGCCTCTGCTGATACACTGTCATGGTTTGACGAGTTCCAACGGCGCACAACATCTCCGCAAAATGCCGTGCGGTTTCTCTCGGCCTTTGGCGATATCGACGTTCGCGACCGCCTGTCACAGATAGCCGTGCCGACGCTGGTGCTCCATTCACGGGGTGATCTGCGCATACCGTGGATGGTGGGCAGAGATCTGGCCGCATCGATTCCTGGAGCCCGGTTTGTTTTGCTCGAAAGTAACAACCATTTATTGCTGGAAGGCGAGCCGGCGGCGGATCAATTTGTCCACACGGTGCGCGAATTTCTTGGTTGAGGCGCTCAACGCAACCGCGAACAACCCAAAGAAGCGGCATCAATTGCCGTCGCTGCACCGCGCAAACGATAGCCATCAACTATCGGCTTGCCGTCGCGCCCGACACTTTCCACGGTCATGCTGGTTGCCGAGCGAATTGCCGCAATCAGGGCGGCGTCCATGCGCTTGTCCTGCGACCAGCCATCCGAGCGATCGGCTGTGAGTTGGAACCGGCGACCGGAGACGCTGACTATGACTCTGCTATTGGTTGACCGATCCCTGCTCAAGCGAACATGGAATTGCCGCCGAATATTGCGATTGGGCCAAAAACCGACAGTCGCATAAGATTTGCGCTCCGCCTTGCCGCTAATCTCCTCCGATTCTGCAATGGCATAGCAACGCGGAATTTCGGGATCACGAAACGCGCCCCAGCTGTTGAATATACCAAGAGAATCCCTGGCCGCTGCTGGCGCGGTTAAAATTATCAGTGACAGCAGGAACAATCCGGTTCGGCTCACGCAGATGCCCGCCCGGGCGCGGCAGCGCGCACCACAAACAATGGACAGTGACTGGCTGTCAGAGAGGCTCAAGCCTTCTCCCCTTCACCGCCGCCAATATGAATAATCTCTTCTTGGCCGTCACAGATTTGAACAATCGAACCTTGCGGTAATCCTTTGGCAATTGGCGCGCCGAAGCGCGGATGCGGATCAGCACCGACTAGCATAGCCCGCAAGACCCGGCTGGTCATACCGTGGCTGATCAGCACCGCATCGCGGGAAAAGTCCTGCTCACTGAGCCAATGCTCCAGTCGCTTCGCAATATCGCGATAGTCTTCGCCACCCGGCGCAACAGTTGCGAACAGGCGATCTTCCTCATCAATTGCCAGCTTTCCACCCAGATCACGGTAAAATACACCGCCCCATTCTCCCATATCAATTTCGCGCAACCGCGCGTCGCTGCGCGTCTGGTGCCAGTCTGCACCGAGATGTTCGGAGATCACGGAAAGGGTTTGCAGGGCCCGGTCGGTATCGGAAGCGATCAGATCCAGCATCAGCGTTTCTCCGGCGAGGTGTAGCGCCAGAGCCTGCCCCATGGCATCGGCCTGAGCAAATCCGGTCCGAGTGAGCGGCGTGTGCAAATGCTCCCCCTGAATTCGGCCGGCAAGGTTGAATATTGTCTCGCCATGCCGTGCGATAAACAGGCGTTTTCCGTTGGTATCGATACCACTCATATTTATTCTATCCCGTTCCAAAATGGCCAAAACCATCCCTTATATAGAGCGGCTTTACCCGCCTTATTGCTTTTTTCCACAGTTTTTCACGGCATTATCGGTCGCCGTACGGCGATCAGGCTTGCCCTGCGGCACTTTATTGTTAATGAAGCGGTGAACTATCCGTGAACCAGTGCTTGGTCATATGCACAGCTATTTTCACGGTTGATTGGGAACAAGAAGGACGGTTTATGAAAGCGACCATTGAACGCGCGGCATTGCTAAAGAGCCTGGGCCATGTCCAGTCCGTGGTTGAGCGGCGCAACACCATCCCCATCCTGTCCAACGTGCTGATAGAAGCGAGTGCCGACGGCAGCATCAAGCTGATGGCGACCGACCTCGATTTGCAGGTTGTCGAAACCGTCGAAGCCCAGGTTGAGACCGCCGGGTCCACCACCGTATCAGCGCATACGTTGTTCGACATTGCTCGCAAGCTGCCCGATGGTTCACAGGTTCAGCTGGATGCCGCCGATGGCAAGATGAAGGTCAACGCCGGCCGCGCACGGTTCAATCTGCAAACCTTGCCGCGCGATGATTTTCCAGTCATTGCCGAAGGTGAATTGCCAACCAGTTTTGAACTGCCCGCCACCTCGCTGATCCAGATTATCGACAAAACCCGCTTTGCGATCTCGACCGAGGAAACGCGTTACTATCTCAACGGCATTTTCCTGCACGTGCAGGATGAAGACACTCCCGTGCTCAAGGCCGCGGCCACCGACGGTCATAGACTTGCCCGCGTTACCTTGCCCCGTCCGGCGGGCGCAGAAGGCATGCCCGACGTGATCGTCCCGCGCAAATGCGTGAATGAACTGCGCAAATTGCTCGACGAGAACAGCGAATCTGCGGTGCAGATTGATCTGTCCGCGAGCAAGATCCGCTTCACGCTCGGCACCGCCATATTGACCAGCAAATTGATCGACGGCACCTTCCCGGATTACAGCCGCGTCATTCCGACTGGTAATGACAAGCTGCTCACGATTGATCCGAAAAGCTTTGCCCAGGGCGTCGACCGCGTCTCTACCATCGCCACCGAAAAAACCCGTGCCGTCAAAATGGCGCTCGGCGATGACAAGATCACCCTGTCGGTCACCTCGCCGGAAAATGGCAAGGCCGAGGAAGAAGTGCCCGGCTCCTACAAGGACGACACGTTCGAAATCGGTTTCAACTCGAAATATCTGATGGATATTCTCGGCGAAATCGAGGGCGATACCGTGGAACTGCATCTGGCCGATGCGAGCGCCCCGACGCTGATCCGCGAGAATGACAAATCGCCGGCGCTTTATGTGCTGATGCCGATGCGGGTTTAACAAGATTTCGGCTAGCTCCGCAAAAAAATGAAAGCTACCACCTCTCCTTCAAGGGAGAAGACTTAGAGGGCTAGCATTTGCATTGCGACCAGAATATAGCGCCCGCACCAAGCTGATGAATCGCCCCTTCTCCCTCTCCCGGTTCCTGAAAACCAACCCGGCGATCCACGCTTTCGCCTTGCTCGCGATATTGCTGAGCGCGCTGGCGCCGCAAGGTTTCATGCCCACACAAACCGCCAGCGGTTTTGCGATCAAGCTCTGTTCCGGCCACGCCGACAGCAAGCTGGTGATCACGCCGGACAATCCCGACTTTGACCTGCTTACGCTGGTCTATGGTCAGCAGGACGAGAGCGCGCCGGAACCCGAACAGGAACAATCTTCTCCTGCCTGCGCCTTTGCCGGAGGGGCTGGCTTTGGCCTGACCTCTTCAGCACCGGAATTTGAAATCTCTGTATTGGCCCCAGCCATACACGAACCATCCGAACCGCGCCGCTTCGCGCTGCGCAACCGGATCAATATCCCGCCAGCGACCGGGCCGCCGGCAGCTTCCCAAAACATCTGAAATAGCGCGCGGTCTTCGCCCTGACGGGTGATTGATCGCATCTTTGCATTTTTTGCGGCCCTCCCACGCGGTGGGACATGGCCGTTCGGGATTTATCATGAATAGAAAAATACTGTTAACCGCCTGCACGGCGAACTTAGCCCTTGCCTCTCCCGCTTTTGCCGAAGCCGACCCGCTCACCGACATCATCGTCACCGGTCAGCGCGATACGGCAACCACCGACGAGATCGAAAGCGACAAGGAAATTGTCTCCAGCCCCGACGCAGCGTCGCTGGTGGCACGGGCACCAGGCACCGCCCTGATCGACAATGGCGGCCTGTCCGGCCAGGTCCAGTATCGCGGTCTGTTTGGTGACCGTATATTGGTCCGCGTCAACGGCCAGCGCTTTTCGTCGGGCGGTCCCAATCTGATGGACCCGCCGCTGCACTATGCCCCCATGGCTCTGGTCGACCGGATCGAACTTGATCGCGGCATCAGCCCGGTTCGCAAGGGGCCAGGTTTGGGCGGCGGCGTGAATGCCATTTTGAAGCAGGCCGAATTCTCCGACCGTGCTTCGATGCAGCCGCAAGCGGATCTCACCACGGGCTATCGCAGCGGCGACAACAGCTATCTGATGGGAGGACTTGTCAGCCTGTCCAGCGAACGGGTCAAACTGGGAGTGATCGCGTCCTACGAGAAAGGCGATGATCTGCAATATCCGGGCGGGACCATTGCTTCATCCAGCTTCGAGCGGCTGAACTATGGAGCGCATGCGGGCTTGAAAGTCGGTGACGGCAGCCTGACCCTGTCTTATCGCCGTCAGGAAACCGATCCGGCCGGCAACCCGCCTTTCCCGATGGATATCCAGTATTTCAACACCGACTTTCTGAGCCTCGCCTATGAAGGCAAGCTCGACGACGATCTCTATCTTGAAGTGGAAGCGGGCCATGTCGCGGTTCGCCATCTGATGGATAATTTTTCTCTTCGGCAAGCGCCAGCAGACCCCATGCGCCTGCGCGCAACTTTTGCCGATGCGGACACGAGCACCGCTGCCACGGCGCTACGCATCGGAACCGCGGAACGACATGTCCGGTTGGGCGCAGATGTTGAAGTGATGGACAAGGATGTGCGGATCACCAATCCGATGAACGCCAACTTCTTCCTGACATCGCTCAACAATATTTCGGGTAGCCGGATCGGCGGCTTCGTCGAAAGTCGCGTCGGATTTGGACCAATTGAAGCCGAAATCGGCGCGCGCCTTGATCATCACCGGATGGAGGCAGGGTCGCCGTTTCTGGGCAGCACAGTTCCGATGGGTCCCCGCGTTCTTGCCAGTGCTTTTGCCGCTTCGGATCGCAGCTGGTCCGATGACACGATCGATATCGCGGCGCGCTTCTGGAGCGATATAGGGAGTTTCAAGCCCCGTCTTTCGCTGGCGCGTAAAACCCGTGTCGCCAATGCGGTCGAACGGTTCTCATGGTTGCCGACCGGCGCTAGTGGCGGCCTTGCAGACGGCAATATCTATGTCGGCGACCTGAATCTGAAGAATGAAAAGGCGTGGATTGCCGAAATCGGCTTCGACTATCAGGACAGCCGTTTCTATGCGCGACCGACGCTGTTCTATCGCCGCGTGGATGATTTCATCCAGGGAGTGCCGTTCGATGACACGCCAGGCATCATCAACAGCCCAGTCGAAATGGTCGCAAATATGAACGGCGATCCGACACCCTTGCGCTTTGGCAATGTCGATGCGGAGATTTACGGTGCCGACCTTGATTTCGGCTGGAAAATCAGCGGGCCGCTGAATCTGGACGGCACAGCAAGCTATGTCCGGGCAAAACGTCACGACATTGACGACAATCTCTATCGCATCGCTCCGCCAAACGCGCGCGTCGCCTTGAGCTGGCAGGAGGACGTCTGGCATGTGGGCGCGGAACTGCAGGCCTTTGCGCCTCAGGACAATGTGTCGGTCACCAATGACGAACAGCCGAGCAATGGTTATTTGCTGGCAGGCCTGTTCGGTCATGTCCAGCTGACACCAGGTCTCATGCTCGACGCCAGTGTCGAAAACCTGTTCGACAAAAACTATACCGAACATCTGGCTGGCTATAATCGCGTAAGCGGTTCGGACGTGCCATTGGACGCACGTTTACCCGGAGCAGGCAGAAGCGCCTTTGTCCGGATACGCTGGACCGGATTCTAGTTCCACAAGTTGATTTTGGGGCGCAGCCGGGAAACCGGCTGCGCTCTATTCCGCCGCTTCGAGCATCTCGACAGCCTGCGGACCACGGATCAAACCGCCAGGGCGCTTGTCGGTCACAACCCCGCCTTTGAACGTCACCTGCCCGGACTTGATCGTGTAGTCATAGCCATCCGCCTTTTGCAGCAGGCGCTTGCCGCCTGCCGGCAAATCAAAGGCAAGCCATGGCTTGCCCAGCTTGATCCGGTCCATATCAATCACGTTGACGTCCGCCAAATAGCCAGGCTTCAGCAAACCGCGATCATTGAGACCGTACAGCCGGGCCGTGTCCAGACATTGGCGCTTGATCGCATGTTCGATACTCACGGTTCCACGTTTGCGGTTCTTCACCCAGTGTTCCAGCATGAAGGTCGGGCTTGCTGCGTCGCAAATGGTACCACAATGCGCGCCGCCATCGGACAGGCTGTTCACCGTATCATCGGCATTTTGCAGAGCTTCGAGAAAATCGAGATTACCATCCATATAGTTGAGTAAGGGTAGATAGATAAAGCCCTTGCCATCATCCGCCATCAGCAAATCATAGGCATATTCCGCACCGGATTTTCCGGCTGCCGCGGCGCGCGCGGCAATGCTTTCCTCAGCCTGCGGTTCGTAATCGAAGTCGGGGTCCATTTCGAACTGCGTCGCCCATCCCTGGGTCACGATCATGAAAACCGGAACCATATCGACCTGCTCGGGCGGTGTGCTAGTTTCACTCAGCAATTGCGCTTTAAATGCCGGATCCTTGAGCTTGGCGTATTTTTCTTCCCAGCTCAAATCCTCCATAGCCATCCAGCTCGGATGGCGGACAAACGGATGCACCGTGCCCTGCCAGGCCATGACAATGCCGTTTCCGCGCAGCGCAATCTGCGCGACAATATTCGCGCCATTGTCGTTTTCCGCGCGCATATTGGCAATCTGCTCGTCCAGAGACTGTTCCTTTGCGATCGACTGCAAGGCCGCAAAGGTCACCGGCATACCGGTTTCGCGGCTCAAATCACCCATCCAGCCGAACTCGTCCCATTCCCTGTTAAGATCACTTGCCATTTCGAACACACCATAGCCGACCCGGCCCATGGCGCGACCGATACCGATCAGCTCGTCCTTGGTCGCCGTGGTGCCGGGCACGAGTTCGCCATCAACACTGCGATGCAGGATCGTCCGCGAGGTTGAGAAGCCGAGAGCACCGGCTTTCAGGCCATCCTCGACGATTTTCGACATCTGCTCAATCTCGTCTTCGGTAGGAACAGCACCCGGCTTCTCTTTGTCGCCCAGTACATAGGCACGGACCGCTCCATGCGGCACATGGGTCGCGACATCGACCGTCCGCGGCATTCTTTCCAACTCGTCGAGATATTCGGGGAAAGTTTCCCAGTTCCAGCTCATCCCTTCGGCCAGCGCGGTGCCCGGAATATCTTCCACGCCTTCCATCAGGTTGATCAACCACTCATGACGATCCGGCCGTGCCGGCGCAAAGCCCACGCCGCAATTACCCATGATAACGGTGGTTATGCCGTGCCAGCTCGACGGGGCCATTTCATCATCCCAGGTTGCCTGCCCGTCATAATGGGTATGCACATCGACAAAGCCCGGGGTGACGAATTTGCCGGTTGCATCAATCTCTTCGCGGCCCGTTGCCGCAACCGTTCCGACCAGCGAAACGCGGTCACCGTCAATAGCGACATCCGCTACAAAGGGTGCACCGCCCGTTCCATCTACGACGGTACCACCACGAATAACCAGATCATGCATCGACTCTCTCCTGTATATTTGAGCGTTGCTTTAACAGGTTTAACTGGATGATTAAAGACCGATCATGTTAGAAGCGGATATGACAAAAGAATTTTCTTGGACACCGGATGCCGACAGCGGCATCACCATGCAACGGGTCAAGGCAAATGGCCTGAAATTTGAGGTCGCTATGGCCGGCGAGGGAAAGAAACTCGCGCTTTGCTTACACGGCTTTCCGGAACTCCATTATTCCTGGCGCCACCAAATTCCGCTGCTGGTCGAAATGGGGTATCGCGTCTGGGCACCCAATTTGCGCGGCTATGGCGGTTCCAGCAGGCCCGAGGGCGTGAATTCCTATCGCCTGAAGACGCTGGTTCAGGACGTCGCGGCGCTGATTGATGCCAGCGGGGCGGAAGAAGTCACTCTGATCGCCCATGACTGGGGCGCGATCATCGCCTGGCATTTTGCGATCCTGAAAGTCCGCCCGCTGACCCGGCTGGTGATCATGAATGTCCCCCATCCCAAATGTGCCCAGCGCGAAATGCGACATTGGTATCAGCTCAAGAAAAGCTGGTATATTTTCTTCTTTCAACTGCCGCGGCTGCCCGAATGGCTATTCGGGCTGAACGGCGCTGAACGGATCAAGCAGGCATTCTCCAATATGGCAGTCGATAAAAGCCGTTTCCCGGATAGCGAATTGCAGGTCTATGCCGATGCCGCCAGCCGCCCCGGCGCGCTGCGATCGATGATCAACTATTACCGCGCCCTGCTGCGCACCAAGGACGCGCGGGAGATCGGCGATGGCGTGGTTGATGTACCAACGCTGATGATCTGGGGCGAGGAAGATGCCGCCATCGATATCCGCTGCACCGATGGCACGGAAGAATGGGTACCCGATCTCGAACTGCACCGGTTAGCGGGCGTGTCGCACTGGGTACAACAGGAAGCGCCGGAGAAAGTGAACGCGATTTTGAGGGCGTGGCTTCCCGGTTAATCCCGCGCTGCGATCATGTCGGCGATATCGGTAAATTTTTCGCGCGGCGCACCTTCTCTGGCGCGGGCGATTTCGGCTTCTTCGATTTTCTTCCAGTCGCGAAATGTGACCGTCTCCACGCCGCGCTTTTCAAGCAATCGGTCCAGCCCGACGCGACCTTCCTTGCGGTTGCCCGAGCCGATATCTTCGGCAATGGCATCAACAATGGCAAAGCCGTCGGGCTTGTTGGTCCCAATCGTACCCGATGGCCCCCGCCTTGCCCAGCCGACGCAGTAGAGCCCCGGTAAAATCCGTCCGTCGACATTGGCAAAGCGACCGCGGCCATGTTCATAAGGCACACCTTCGATCGGCGGCGTGCGATATCCGATACAACTGATCACCATCTGGCATTCCAGTTCGTACCGCTCGCCAGTGCCGACGGAGCGGAGATCCTTGTCGAGCGCGGTTCTCTCGACGATCAGCTTCTCGACCCTGCCATCGCCCTGAACTTCGACCGGCATTGCGAAAAAGTCGAATATGATCTCGATCGGCTTATGCTGCGCATCGGCCGCTGCAATGTGGAAATTGCGCAAATGGGTAACGGCTTTGCGCATGCCCGGCTCGAGCAGCGCATCATCGCCTTCATCGGGAAAATCAACCCTTTCGACGACCGGCCTGGCGCGCTCCAGCTGACCCAGCTCGCCGAGCTCTTTTGGTGTCATCGCGATCTGATGCGGTCCCCGGCGGCCGAGAAAGGTTATTTTCTCGACCTTGCTTTGCTTCAGACCATCGAGCGCGTGACCGACAATATCGCTACCGGCAAATTCATTCTCGGTCTTTGCCAAAATTCTCGCGACATCGAGGGCAACATTGCCATTTCCGATAATCGCAACCGACCGGGCCTCCAGTGGCGGATCGAGATCCTTGAAATCCGGATGGCCATTATACCAGCCGACAAAGGCGGCGCTGCCGATGACACCCTTCAGGTCGCTCCCCGGTATATCCAGCACGCGGTCGTCGGGTGCGCCGGTGGCCAGAACCACGGCATCATATAATTCCTGCAATTCCGCGACACTGACATCTTCGCCCACGGTGACATTGCCGATAAAGCGCACATTGTCCCCCAGATTGGTCTTTTCATAGCGCCGCGATACCGCCTTGATCGATTGGTGGTCAGGTGCGACGCCGGTGCGGATCAGTCCGAAGGGTACGGGCAGCCGGTCGATGATATCCACGGCGACATCGTCGCCATATTTCTTTTGCGCCGCTTCCGCCGAATAATAGCCTGCAGGTCCCGATCCTATGATCGCAATATGACGCATCCTCCTGCCTCCCCGATTATTCAGCAGTCATGCTAGCGTCATAATTGCAAAAGAAAAGCAAAAGGGGCGCTGTTATTTTCGCGAGGCCATTGCCAGTGACGCGAAATTCCGGGCTGCGACAATGCCGACTTTCATGGTTTTCTGCATATTTTCACGATGACTATCTCGCTGGATTCATCGGAATTTTCACGCATATTCGCTGGTTCGTGCAGTTCTACATGGTCAATGGCCTGCTATCTCTTGTTATTCCAGGCATCCCTGCTCAGCAGTAATGACGTGCATCATTTCGTTGATGAAATCAGGGATAGTAAAACCGAGAGTAACTGTTATTCTGCCCGCACGGACAAGTGAGACAGAGACGAAACAACCGCGGGTCGCGCCGAGGGAGAGGAAAGTTGCGAAAGCCGTTCAATCGATTGCAAGCGATGATGATCAAGGCGATGGCGGAGGCGTTGTTTCACAACCGTAAAATGGTCATTTCTGCTGATCAAGTTGTCGACAACTTGCAGGAGCATTTCTCCAATATTGATGGCAACAAGCCAACCGAAATCGGCATGGCGCTATATGGGTTGCTGCTCGTTCTGGGCGGCCCTTTTTTTCTCGCAGCCCCTCCCGGTATCCGCAAAAACCTCATCCGTCGGCGGCTGCAAAAATCCCGTATCGATCTGTTGCAGGATATCGCGCGGACAAAGGGAGTCATCCTAGCAGGCTATTATGGCCACTGGCAGCACGGCGATGAAGAAGAAAATTTCGACAACCCCGTCTTTGCCGATCTCAATTTTGAACTGCCGGCACAACGCGACCGTTCGGCACCGGGTGAGCGTCCTATACGTCGCGAATCCCGGCGCGATTTGACCGCAACAGCATTTGTTGGCCATCAGGCGATCCCCGAGGAGACCGATGTAATCCTGATCGGCTCCGGTGCCGGAGGCGCCGTTGCGGCAGCATCTGTCGCCGACGAGGGACATGAGGTACTGATCATTGAGGCTGGACGCCACTATCCTTCCTCCCGGATCACCCATGAAGAAGCGCGAATGACCGCACGCCTGTTTAAGGACGGCGCCCTGCAAACCACATCCGATCGGGACATCATCGTGTTTCAGGGCCGGGTAGTCGGCGGGTCCACCGTCATCAACAACGGCATTTGCCTGCGTATGAAACATGAAGGCCTTGTTCATCCTGATGCGGAAGATGTCTATCAGACCTGGACCAACCTCGGCGCGCCGATCAGCGAAGATGAGCTAGCGGACAGTTACGAGGCGGTTGAGCAGGCTCTCGAGGTTTCCGCAATTGATCCAATAACCGGCCGAAATAACGGTCCGCATCTGATCGAAGGTTGGAAAAAATATGCCGCACAATCCGATGACCCGATGGATCACAAAGCGATCACAGCCTGGTTCCAGAAAAACTACGGCCCGAAAACTGCGGATAGCGAATGCGTTTATTGCGGCTATTGCAACACCGGCTGCCCCTATGGCCGGAAAAAGGCAATGCCGGAAAGCTTCCTCACCCACGCGACCAGTGAGGCACGGGAAAAACCCGCGCGTATCCTGGACCGCGCTGAAGCGACCGAAATCTTGTGGGATGAAGGTGCAAATGGCAAAAAAATCGCACATGCTGTGCGAATCAGGTTAGGCGACGGCCGTAAACGAACAATTCGCGCGCGCAAAGGCGTGGTGGTGGCAGCCGGCGCGCTGGCCTCCAGCAATCTGCTATACAATAGCGGCATCCTGCAATCGGGTACCAATATTTCGCTCAATATCGCCTGCCCGGTAGTCGCGCTTATGCCCGAAGGCACGAATGTGAACGTCTGGAACGAAGACCAGATGGCAACCTATGTCGATCGCGGGGACTTTCTGATTGAAAGCCACTTTCAGCCGCCGATGAGCATGGCGACCTTGGTGCCTGGCTGGTTTGAAGACCATTTTGAGCGGATGAAAAACTACAACCGCCTGGTCTCCGCTGGTGTCCTGTTTCCCGCAGATCGGCTCGGCTATATGGACAAAGGCAAACTCAAGCTGAAAATCGGAGAGGACGAACTGGCGTTATTACGTCGCGCGCTGGCGACAATGACCAAGGTCCATTTCCTCAACGGTGCGATCGAGGTCTATCCTGCCCTGCTCCGCGGCCAAACGCTGACCAGCGATATGACCAACGACGAGATTGATGCCTTTTACGATGCGGCAATCGTCGAGCCGGATGACGTTGTTCTGTCGAGCTCTCATCCCCACGGCGGCAATGCGATCAATGAAGATCCTCACAAAGGCGTCGTTGATCTCAACCAGCGTGTGCACAATACGACCAACTGCTATGTCACCGACGCGAGCGTGATGCCTAGCTGCATTCGGGTCAACGCGCAGCTGACGACAATGGCAATGGCTCACCGGGCGATGGCAGGGAAGAGACGCTTTGGTTAGTTTTTGAAGGTGAAATCGGGCAGCGACTGAAACGCGCTTTTGAGTGCATCACCCCATCCCTCCGAAATCGACTGAAAATAGGGATCATCCTGTTCGATCCGCTGCTGTCGCGTGATCGCAAAGCTGTCTGCCTCGTAAACTTGCATATCCAGTGGCAAGTCCACCGCCAGATTGGCCCGGATGGTCGAGTCAAAAGAGACCAGCAACAGTTTAACGGCATCTTCAAAGACCATTTCCGGGTCAAAGGCGCGGACCAGAATCGGACGGCCATATTTGGTTTCGCCGCTTTGAAAAAACGGGCTGTCATCGCTCGCTTCGATGAAGTTGCCGGCCGGATAGATCATGAAAAGCCGGGGATCGCTGCCCTTTATCTGGCCGCCCACAAGCAAGGTTGCACCGAAGGGTGAACTGGCTTCCTGACCTTCTTTAGCGTAAGTCTTAACAACTTCCCGCAAGGTTTCGCCAATGATCGTAGCCACCTGAAACATCGACGGTGCCTGCAGGATCGAAGGATTTCTCTCATCGGGATGCTTGCCGCGTTCGTCCAGCAGACTGACAACGGCCTGGGTGGTCGCCAGATTACCAGCCGACATTAGAGTGATCACGCGTTCGCCGGGGACTTCCCAACTGGTCATTTTCTTGACCTGAGCGATATCATCAACACCCGCATTGGTCCGCGTATCCGACATGAAAACAAGACCGCGCTTCATTCGCAGTCCTACGCAATAGGTCATTTTGGCTTCCCGAACTAAACAGTATGAACGCTTACTGCTGAACCTGCAGCGTGACAATCATATCTTCGCTGCCCGCGCCATAGCGCAGTCCGGAAATGGGCGATGCTTCGCGATAGTCAAGGCCGGTCGCCACACGGACATAGCGCTCGTCTGGTGAATAGCCATTGGAAATATCAAACCCCACCCATCCCAATCCTCCGACATAGGCCTCCGCCCAGGCATGAGTGGCATTTTGATCCACGCGGTCGCTCATCATCAGATAGCCGGAGACATATCGCGCCGGAAAACCGAGCGCGCGCGCGGCTGCACAGAAAATGTGACTGTGATCCTGACAGACCCCCTCCCGTATAGAAAGCGCGCTTTCTGCATCGGTTTCTGCATCGGTTCGGCCAGTCTGGTAGCGCACCTTTTTGAGGATTTGCGCCGACAATGCATGCAGTTTCGCGATTTCGCTTTCATATTCTCCGTCGAGCGATTTCAACAGTTTCCTCGTTTTCGGACCGGCTTTGGTCAGGACCGTAGATTGCTTGAAATACCATAGTGGTGCGAAACCGGAATGTGACCCCATGATCCCGCTGGCATCGCTGTTTTCGACCTCGCCCGTGCATCGTATTATGATTTCCGTGCGTCCACGCTCGATATTGATCAAATCTACATGGTTACAATGCTGATCTTCAAACGATAATTCTACCGCACCGCCTTCGATTTCGATATTCCAGCTTTTAATTACATGACCAGGTCGTTCCTTGGGGCGCAGACGAACTTGCTGCAATCCATATTGTACCGGCGCGTCATAGACATAGCGGGTTTCGTGATTGATCTTCAGCAGCATAACTATCCGATCCTGTCCTGAAAATTAAAATCCCGTTCGATTTGCGCAGCCAGGCCATTATTTGCGACTATGAAGTCGGAAATATATTCATGCAGGCCATAATCGAAAATCGCTTCGATCGGCTGGTTCAGCATGTTGCTGCAAATCTCGTTCGCCAGTTCTCCCGACCGGCTTTTGCGACCGTAATTCTCGTCGAGATAATTCAGGTTGTCGCTGATCTTGGCATAACAAAAGGTCAATGACCGTGGCATTTGCTTGTGCAAAATCAGATAATCCGCCACCGCCTGAGCGCTGATGTCGGGACCATTAAGCCACCGGAAAGACCGGTTCGCTGAAACAGATCGTAAAATCGTTTCCCATTGTACATTGTCAACCGATGATCCGATCAAGGCAACCGATGGCAGCAGCAGGTAATATTTCACATCAAGAATTCGCGCGGTACTATCAGCCCGTTCAAGAAAACTACCAATGCGCAGAAAATTAAAGCCGTCGTTGCGTAGCATGGTTCCCAGGGTGGCGCCCCTCACCAATGCACTTTGCTGACGGATCAATCCCAGAGCTTCGGGCAAGTCCTGCTCTTTGACAGGCTTGGCCATCGCCGATTTCAGCGTAATCCAGCTCTCATTTGTGGCCTCCCAAACTTCGCGGGTCAGCGCGGTTCTTGCTGTTCGGGCACTGTCGCGCGCCTGTTTCATCAATGCGATAACACTACTCGCATTGTCTCGATCGCGGAGCAGAAAATCGATGACCTTGGCGGATTCAAAATCATCATGCTTGGCGCGATAGGCAGCGATAACACCGGATGATTTGAGCACCGATGACCATTCATCGCTTGCGGATGCGGATCGGGTCAGCGCGATCCGAAATCCTGCTTCGATGAAACGCGCCCCATTTTCGACACGTTCAAGATAGCGCGACATCCAGTACAGGCTTGCAGCGGTTTTGCCCAGCATCAGCGACGCCCCCTCATTCTTCCAGCACCCATGTATCTTTGGTACCTCCGCCCTGACTGCTGTTGACCACCAGCGATCCCTCGGTCATCGCGACCCGCGTCAAACCGCCCGGCGTAATATCAATGCCATTGGGCGAAACCAAAACAAACGGTCGAAGATCAACATGACGGGGAGACAAGCCCTTTTTGGTGAAAATTGGCACGGTCGAGAGCGCAAGCGTTGGTTGCGCGATATAATTACGGGCATTGTCAATCAATTTGGTACGAAAGGCTGCAACTTCTTTTTTGGATGCAGCGGGCCCAACGAGCATGCCATAGCCACCGGAGCCATGGACCTCCTTGACCACCAGTTCCTCGAGATGCTCGAGCACATAGGCGAGCTGATCTTTTTCTGAGCAACGCCACGTCGGCACATTTTCCAGCAGCGGTTTCTCACCGGTATAAAATTCTACAATATCCGGCATGTAGCTATAAAGCGCCTTGTCATCGGCAATACCGGTGCCCGGAGCATTGGCGATCGTAATGCCGCCCGATCGATAGACATCCAAGATGCCAGGCACGCCAAGCATCGATTCCGGATTGAAATTAAGCGGGTCCAGATAATCGTCGTCGATTCGACGGTAAAGCACATCAATTGCGGTATAGCCTTCGGTCGTTCGCATCGCGACCCGGCCATCGACGATCTTAAGATCATGCCCCTCAACCAATTCCGTTCCCATTTGGTCGGCAAGAAAGCTATGCTCGAAATACGCGCTGTTGTGGATACCGGGCGTCAGCACGGCAACAATAGGCTTCCCTTCGCATTTATGCGGAGCACAGGCGGCAAGCGAGCGCCGAAGCTGCGCGGGATAATTGCTGACCTCCTGAACCTTGATCTTGGCGAACAGCTCGGGAAACATCTGCAACATGGTTTCGCGGTTTTCGAGCATGTAGCTCACACCCGAGGGTGTGCGGGCATTATCTTCCAGCACATAAAATTCTTCGTCACCGGTCCGGACAATATCGGTACCGATGATATGAGTGTAGATACCGCCGGGAGGATTCACCCCGATCATTTGCGGCAGAAAGGCCTCGTTATTGGCGACTAGCTCAACGGGCACGCGGCCGGCGCGCAAAATTTCCTGACGGTGATATATATCGTAAAGAAAGGCGTTGATGGCCCTAACCCGCTGCTCAATGCCCTTGGACAGCTTGCGCCACTCTCGCGCCGACAATATGCGCGGCACGACGTCAAAAGGAATTAGCCGCTCGTCAGCTTCATCCTGACCATAGACATTAAAGGTGATGCCGGTTTTTCGGAAAAAGGCTTCCGCTTCAGCGGACTTGCGATGGAGACGCTTGACATCTTCCCGGTCAAGCCAGTTTTTATAGTCTTGATAGGGACGACGGACAGTATCCCCGTCACCCAGCATTTCATCGAACAAGCAGTATCCCCTTCAGCGAAGCGTTCAACCTTGTCCTCCCGCGACAAGGCTAACGCGATACCCTGCTCGAAGTAAAGCGAATAGCGCGCACAGAGCGGTTTATCCGTGGACCGGATATTGCACAGCGGTCATTTCCTTCAAAATACCCCACAGTGGCCGGGGCCGTTGCTTCCGCCTCGCTTTCGCCCGCCCCCTAGGTTTCGCGCCGCTCCGATCCCTTGGCCCAGGCGACATGGTTCGCCGCACCACCGCCTCCCCACTTTACTTCCCGCCGATATCGTCTAATCGCTGCTGCCACTAGTTTTGGAGAATATCATGCGTGCCGACGCGCAAGCCTATGTCGACCGGATCGACGCCGCCCTTACCCTACTCAAGACCGCGCTCAACTGGGACGTTGCCTTGCGCCGTCTCGACGAACTCAACGCCCGGGTCGAGGATCCGACCCTGTGGGATGATCAGGCCGCAGCCCAGGCGGTGATGACCGAACGGCGGCGCCTTGATGAATCGATCAGCGCTGCACAGGAAATCCAGCAGGAGCGGGACGACGCACTCGAATTTATCGAAATGGCCGAGGAAGAGGGTGATGCCGGGCTTGCCGACGAAGGTGTAGCCAGCCTGGAAAAGCTCGCCGCCCGCGCCGACCGCGACAAGGTCAAGGCGTTGCTTTCTGGCGAAGCCGACGCGCTCGATACCTATATCGAAATTCACGCCGGTGCTGGCGGTACCGAAAGCCAGGACTGGGCTGAAATGCTGCTGCGCATGTACCAGCGCTGGGCCGAAGGCCGCGGTTACAAGGTGAGCATGGTCGACTATCAGGCTGGCGATCAGGCGGGTATCAAATCCGCGACAATCGAGGTCAAGGGCGAAAATGCCTATGGCTATGCAAAGACCGAAAGCGGCGTTCACCGGCTGGTCCGCATCTCCCCCTTTGACAGCGCCGCCAAGCGCCACACTAGTTTTTCCAGCGTCTGGGTCTATCCGGTGATCGACGACAGTTTCGAGGTCGAGATCAACGAAGGCGATCTGAAGATCGACACCTATCGCGCCTCCGGTTCCGGCGGCCAGCATGTCAACACCACCGACAGCGCCGTGCGCATCACCCACCAGCCGACTGGCATTGTTGTCGCCAGCCAGAATGACCGAAGCCAGCACAAGAACCGCGCCACCGCTATGGGCATGCTCAAAGCCCGCCTCTACGAAGCCGAACTGCAGCGCCGCGAAGCCGAAGCGTCGGGCGAATATGAGGCCAAGACAGAAATCGGCTGGGGCCATCAGATCCGTTCCTATGTCCTGCAACCCTATCAGATGGTCAAGGACCTGCGCACCGGCCACACCAGCAGTTCTCCCGGCGATGTCCTCGACGGCGGCCTGGATGACTTTATTGCCGCAACGCTGGCGCAGAAGGTGACCGGCGAAAAGGTCGATATCGAGGATGTGGATTAGTTAGCTTCATCCCTTCCGTTTGAAGAAGAGGACAAGTGAAACTCGGTGCGGGAGGCGAGCGGCAACACCCCTCTCTCCAATGTCGCCCAAATAGCAAATCCCCAAGTCGTTGCTTTCCCCTCCCGCGTGCGGAGAGGAGGAGTTGGCCTTGTCCCGATACTGGTCGTCATGAACTGTCAATATCCCTATAATTTCTCACTGGCCAGGCCGCGAGTTTATATCGCTATCGATAAATAACGGCATATTCCGTCGAGCGATGGAACCAATTGCTAGGGAGAAACGTAAGATGTTCAGACGTTTTGCACAATCAACCCGTTGACTTGATACCAGCCATGACCACGGCCTTCGGCAAGTTTGCGGACGTTACTTTGCATCTATTGGAAGGACCTTGCGCCATGGAAACCACCGAACTCACCGTGAATGGGAAACTCCACAAGCTGGAAGCCGATAGTCGTGTGACTCTTCTTGACGCGCTGCGCAACCACCTCGGATTGATCGGAACCAAGAAAGGTTGTGACCACGGCCAATGCGGCGCCTGCACTGTGATTGTCGAGGGTCGTCGCATCAACAGCTGCCTCACCCTCGCCTGTATGCATGACGGTGAGGAAATCACGACGATCGAAGGTCTTGGCGAACCGGGCGATCTGTCCGCTATGCAATCTGCATTTATTGCTCATGACGGCTTTCAATGCGGATATTGCACCCCGGGCCAGATTTGTTCGGCGACCGCAATGCTGGACGAGGCCCGTGCGGGATGGCCGAGTTTTGTCTCGGACGAACTGGAAGGCCCCGAAACTTTAAGCGATGAAGAAATATCCGAGCGAATGAGCGGCAATTTGTGCCGCTGCGCCGCTTATCCCAACATTGTCAACGCGATCCGCCAGGTAGCCGGAGAACGGTCATGAAACCATTCGCCTATGCCAGAGCCAGCGGACCTGCTGAAGCAACCGCGCAGGCGGCGGATAATGCAATCTTTATAGCCGGTGGCACGAACTTGCTGGACTTGATGAAGCTGGAGGTGATGGTCCCCGACAAGCTGGTCGATATCAACCGGCTCGACATGGCGGACATCATCAGCACCGATGAAGGCGGGCTAAGGATCGGGGCATTGGTGACCAACAGCGACTGCGCCGCCGACCAGCGTGTGCGCAATGATTATCCGGTGCTGGCGCGGGCGATCCTGGCTGGCGCCAGCGGCCAGCTGCGGAACAAGGCAACCACTGGTGGCAACCTGTGCCAGCGGACCCGCTGCTATTATTTTTACGATACCGCGATGCCGTGCAACAAACGCAATCCCGGTTCGGGCTGCCAGGCGATGAACGGTTTTAACCGCATCCATGCCATATTGGGAGCAAGCGATACCTGTATTGCCACCTATCCCGGTGATATGGCCGTCGCCATGACGGCGCTGGATGCGCAAGTCGAGATTGAAAATGCATCGGGCGAGGTCCGAAACGTGCCGATCAAGGACTTTCATCTTCTACCCGGCGATCATCCGGAAAAGGACAATATTCTGGACGCTGGCGATTTGATCACCGCAGTAATTCTGCCGCGGCCGGTCGAGGGAAACCAGATTTACCGGAAAGTCCGCGACCGCGCCTCCTATGCATTTGCGCTGTGTTCCATGGCGGCGCTGGTCAAGATGGATGGCGATATAATCGCCAAGGTCGCACTGGCCTTTGGCGGTCTGGCGCACAAGCCGTGGCGCGATCAAGCGGTTGAAGCGCTTTTGACCGGGCAACAGCCCTCCGCGACTTTATTTGGCAAAGCCGCCGATCAATTGCTCGCCGAAGCCAAAGGTCATGGCAGCAATGATTTCAAGATACCGCTGACCAGACGCGTTCTGATTTCCGTGCTGAGAGAAGCCACAACCACCGGAGCAGCAGCATGACCGCGCACCACAAAATGGATAAGCCGGACCGGCGTAACCGGCTAGACGCTATGCGGCAGGGTCTGCTGGGAACGGCGATGGACCGCCCCGACGGTCCGCTCAAGGTCTCGGGTCGAGCGACCTATTCGCATGAATGGGACGTTCCGGACATGGTGCACGGCGTGCTGGTCCGCGCGACCATAGCCAAAGGCCGCGTCACCGATATAGGGAGCAGCGACCTGTTGAAAGACGAGGCGATCCATGCCGTCATTACGGATGATCGGCTACTGAGGCGTCCGGCGCAGGGCGGGGCTGATGAAGCGCCGCCGCAGGGAGCAAAGCAGGTTGATTATTTCGGCCAGCCAATCGCGCTGGTGGTCGCCGAAACATTCGAACAAGCGCGCCATGGTGCCAACAGACTGACGGTTCATTATGAAGCCGCCGGCAACGCGGCCTTTGACCCGGAGGCACCCGACACCGAGACGGACAGCCCGGAGGATGACCAGCTTGACCAAGGCGATCTGGAACAGGCAATGCGCGAAGCCGCCTTCACCGTCGATCAGGTCTATCGCACAGCGGGCCATAATAGCGCGGCGATGGAGCCCCATTGCGCCATAGCCAGCTGGGACGGTGACAAGCTAACTCTACGCGGCAGCTATCAGATGCTTAATTTCAATATCAACGAACTTGCCGATGCGCTGCATATCGTACCGGAGAATATCCGAATGCTGTCACCTTATGTTGGTGGCGGCTTCGGTTCCAAACTGGGTATTTCACCAGAGGCCGTTGCGGCAGCAATTGCCGCGAAGGAAATCGGCCGGCCGGTGTGCGTCGCGCTGTCGCGACCTCAGGTTTTTGAAACCACGATGCGCAGGTCGGAAACCCGGCAACATGTCCGGCTGGCCTGCGGAGAGGACGGCTTGCTAACCGGTGTCGGTCACGAATGCCTGGTGTCCAATTTGCCGGGAGAAGAATTTTACGAGCCAGTCACGCAGGCGACCCATTTTCTCTATGGCGGCAAACATCGCAAGCTCGGAATCGAAGTAGCGCGCATCAACCGGACCTGCGGCGGTTCGGTCCGCGCGCCGGGCGAAGCAGTTGGCATGCAGGTGCTGGAAAATGCGATGGATGAACTGGCCGAAGCCGCTGGCATCGATCCGGTCGAGCTGCGCAAGCGCAATATTCCCGAGAGGCATCCGGAAGACGACATTCCCTATTCTTCCCGTCGGTTCGCCGACGCGCTTGATGAAGGGGCCCGATTATTCGAATGGGAAAAGCGCAACCGGCAGCCGGGATCCGTGCGCGAAGGCGACTGGCTCATTGGCCACGGGATGGCTGGCGCCGCCCGAGTCAACATCCTTTCGGAAGCAAAAGCCAGAGTGACACTGCTAGCCGACGGAAGCGCCGTGGTCGAAACCGACATGACCGATATCGGCACCGGAACCTATGCGATACTGACGCAAATTGCCGGCGAAATGCTGGGCCTGCCGGCGAACCGCGTTGAGACCAGATTGGGCGATACCGACTTCCCGGCAGGACCGGGTTCCGGTGGGTCATGGGGTGCATCTTCTTCCGGCTCAGCTGTTTTTCTGGCCTGTGAGGAAATTCGCAAAAAGATTGCCGGCAAATTGGGCAGCGACGAGGCAGACTTGAAACTGGCCGATGGTAAGGCGGGGACCGATGATGCAGCGCGGCCGCTGGCCGAGATACTGAACGGTCAGGATATTTCCGCCATCGGTCACATCGAACCGGGCAAGACGCTTGAGGAGTGGCAGCAGGCGACCTACGGCTGCTATTTTGCCGAGGTCGCGGTCAACGCCGTGACGGGCGAAACGCGCGTGAAGCGGATGCTGGGTGTGTTCGCGGCCGGCCGGATACTGAACGAGAAAACCGCAACATCGCAATGCTATGGCGGCATGATCTGGGGTATCGGAAACGCCCTGACTGAAGAGCTGGTTTTCGATAACCGGGACGGGCATATCGTCAATCATGATCTGGCAGAATATCATATCCCGGTGAATCTCGACGTACCGCAAATCGAGGTCGTCCTGCTGAAGGAGCGGGACGAATGGGCCAGCCCGATCCAGGCCAAGGGCATCGGCGAACTGGGGATATGCGGCGCCGCAGCGGCGGTCACCAACGCGATGTATAATGCGACCGGTATCCGGCTGCGCGATTATCCTGCGACGCTGGACAAATTGCTGACAGAACTGCCCGAACACTAGATTCGGCTAGATCATCATATGATAGAAGAGAACCGCACCAATTCGGTTCAAATAATGCCCACATTCCCGCCCAAACGGAATTTTGCCAAATCAACAGATTCCTGAATATACCGATAGTCCCAAATCCTCATTGCCCCCATCGCCCCCCTCGCCTAATCTAGCCGCCATGAATGTTTTTGCCCGCTCGCCTCATCAACCGCCCCATTTAATTCGCAGCTGGAAACTGTCCACCGCGGTGATACCGCTGTTGCTCGCTCTGCTCACCACGCCGCTGACTGCCTGCAAAAAAATCGAAGATTCTGATCGAAATCGTCCCGAAACCGCGCGCGCTTTTCCGCCGGCGTCACGGCCGGTTTCGGAGCTGGGTGGCAATGAATGGTCGACCGAAACCGCGCGCGACAAGCGCGGGGAAGCCGAGGAGATTATGGCGGCAGCTGGACTGGAGCCGGGAATGACGGTCGCCGATATCGGGGCGGGCGAAGGCTATTATACCGTGCGCCTGGCGGAGAAGGTCGGACCAGCAGGGCGGGTGCTGGCGCAGGATATCGACCAGGGCGCGATTGATCGGCTGGCCGAGCGGGTCAACCGGGAGAGCCTCGACAATGTTTCGATCAAGCTCGGTGCGCCCGATGATCCGCGGCTGCCCGAAAATAGTTTCGACCGGATATTCCTGGTCCACATGTATCATGAAGTGCGTGAACCTTACGCATTTCTGTCACGGCTGCGCCCAGCCCTGATTGCGCAGGGAAAGGCCCAAGGTGCCGGCGAGGTAATAGTGGTCGACGTCAATCGCGACTTTGCCCAGCACGGGATTCCACCCAAGCAACTGTTCTGCGAATTTGAGGCCGTCGGCTATGAACTGGTCGGCTTTATGGAGCGACCAGAGCTGGGCGGCTATTTCGCGCGATTCAGAGCCAAGGGGCCAGCAATATTGCCCGGCAAGATCGTTCCCTGCCCCTATCAGCGGGATAACGAATGAGGATCAGCCAGTTTTCAGGTCGGCCATCGCTCCACTACGGTGTCGCCGGCGTGCTTTACGGGCCAGGCGGCGCCAGTGGCGTCGGTCACGCGATGACAGGGAAGGATCGCTCGCGCGCACCGTCAGGACGTCAGGAGCGTCCTCACCATATTTGGTATAACAATAGCGTATTTCCCACTCGTCCTTGACACGCCGGTAGGATGGTTCGAACAGATTAAACATTGACAATTAGCGCTCTCAGTCGCGACCCTGGTGCGTTAATAGTTTCTTAGCCATAAACGGTTTTACACTCCGTTTCAATGGCTTTGATGATACTAATTAACCCTTAGCGGGGAGACGAAAAAAATTCTCTTGTCGCCGCCAGATTTTACCGCGACGCGTCGCTATTCATTCGCGGCCCGGCGACCGATTTTATCTGGATAGGGCGTGGCCAGGCACCTTAGCTGAACAGCTTGTGTTAGAACGGTAAATATATTTTTTCTTCAATGGCTTAGATGAAATACATCAGCTTTCATCACCCATTTTCAACGCCGCAATAAAGGCTTCCTGCGGGATGCTGACATTGCCATATTCACGCATCTTGGCCTTGCCCTTTTTCTGCTTGTCGAGCAGCTTCTTCTTGCGGCTGATATCGCCACCATAGCATTTGGCGGTCACGTCCTTGCGCATAGCCGAGATGGTTTCGCGGGCAATAACCTTGCCGCCAATAGCAGCTTGGACAGGAATCTTGAACAGGTGCCGCGGGATCAAATCCTTGAGTCGTTCGCACATGTGACGGCCGCGGGCTTCGGCGGCATCGCGGTGGACAATCATGCTCAGCGCATCAACCGGATCGCCGTTGACCATGATATTCATCTTCACCAGCTGGCCAGGCCGCAGGCCGACCTGATGATAGTCAAAGCTCGCATAGCCGCGAGAGATACTCTTCAGCCGGTCGTAGAAATCGAACACCACTTCGTTGAGCGGCAGTTCGTAAACCACCTGCGCCCGGTCACCGACATAGGTCAGGTTCTTCTGTACCCCGCGGCGGTCCTGGCAAAGCTTCAAGATCCCGCCGAGATATTCGTCCGGGCAATAGATGGTCGCCTCGATCCACGGCTCCTCGATCTCGCGGATCTTCACCACGTCCGGCATGTCGGCGGGGTTGTGCAGGAACAATTCGCTGCCGTCGTTCATCTCGATCCGGTAGACCACCGAGGGCGCCGTCGTAATCAGGTCCAGATCATATTCGCGAGTCAGCCGTTCCTGGACAATCTCCAGATGCAGCAGCCCCAGAAAACCGCAGCGGAAGCCCTGCCCCAGCGCCGCGCTGGTCTCCATCTCGAAAGTGAAGCTCGCGTCGTTGAGCCGCAGCTTGCCAATGCTCTCGCGCAGCTTCTCGAAATCCGCCGCGTCGACCGGAAACAGCCCGCAGAACACCACCGACTGCACTTCCTTAAAGCCCGGCAACGGCTCGGTCGCGGGATTTTTCACCGTCGTGATCGTGTCGCCGACGGCGGTCTGGCTGACTTCCTTGATCTGCGCCGTGATAAAGCCGATCTCGCCCGCTGCCAGCTCGGGCAGCTGTTCGATCTTCGGCCGCATGCAGCCGACCCGGTCGACCAGATGCTCCGTCCCCTGGGCCATGAACTTGATCCGCTGTCCCTTGGTCAGCACGCCATCAATGACCCGCACCAGAATCACCACACCGAGATAGGGGTCATACCAGCTGTCGACCAGCATCGCCTTCAGCGGCTTGTCGCGGTCGCCACGCGGCGGCGGGATTTTGGTAACAATCTGCTCCAGTATATCCTCGATGCCGATCCCCGACTTGGCGCTCGCCATCACCGCGTCGGAGGCGTCGAGGCCGATGATTTCCTCAATCTCGTTGCGCACCCGCTCCGGCTCGGCGGCGGGCAGATCGATCTTGTTGAGCACCGGGATGATCTCGTGATCATGCTCGATTGACTGATAGACATTGGCCAGAGTCTGTGCCTCGACGCCCTGCGCCGCATCGACCACCAGCAACGCCCCTTCACAGGCCGCAAGGCTGCGCGAGACTTCATAGGCGAAGTCGACATGGCCCGGCGTGTCCATCAGGCTGAGCTCATAGGTCTCGCCATTTTTGGCAGTGTAGTTGAGCCGCACCGTCTGCGCCTTGATGGTGATCCCGCGCTCCCGCTCAATATCCATATTGTCGAGCACCTGCTCGCTCATTTCGCGCTCGGTCAGCCCGCCTGTATGCTGGATCAGCCGGTCGGCCAGGGTCGATTTCCCGTGGTCGATATGGGCGATGATAGAGAAGTTGCGGATATGGCTTTGATCGGTCATCCGCGCCCGTTAGCAGGGGCACAGCCCCTTGTCAGCAGGAAACGTCCAAGCCGCTCCGCGCCAAATGACCCGCCGCTTTGCCTGCCGCTTCGTCCCTTGGGCCGCAATCAAACTTTACAAACCTTACACTGTTATGAATTGGAAAAGCTCTGCGGTTTTCAAACATCAATTTGGCCGCATTTCAGACTCGCGAAAGGCCAATTTATTCAGTTTCGATTCGAGAAAGCTGAATAAGGGAAAAGCGATGGTACGCCTGGACATTTCCTTTCCGCTTTTACCGAAATGTTGGAGCAGGATTTAATTTTCAAAGAGCCGTTTGGGGATATGGCATAGGGAGGGAGGTGTAGGAAAGGATGTTAGAGCCACCATCACTATCCTCCCTGTCGCGAAGCGATGGGGAGGTGGCATCCGCCGTAGCCTTGGCGAAGGCGGATGACGGAGGGGCAGGCGCGGCAATAACAGCCCTTCGAGTGTCGCCCCAATCCCCGAGACCAGCGCCAAGCCCAACCGCCCCTCCACCATCCTCCGGACGGTCCCCCTCCCCACCGCTGCGCGGCAGGGAGGAAAATCAATCGAGCGGCAGATTGATTTTCTTCATGATCCGGTCGGTCTCGGGAAGGATTGATATGGACGCTACTGACTTCGAAATTGACTCAATCAACATACGGACCAAGAAAGCGCTCGCCATTAAAATGGATTAGATGAGTAGGAGCATCGGCAACCCACACCTCGGTTTCCCATGCTATTTCTGAGAGATATCGCCCCATGACTGACCGTGAGGGGAACGCGGTTACATAAACTAATCCAGCTGATGAGCCATCAAATAAGCCCATTAGCTCAGCGTGCCTTTTTCCGTCGACCGGACCATGACTGGTAACCGCTTCTGCCAAGATCAACCAGTTTTTAGACTCAAAGTGAAGCACGACATCAGGCATTTTTCCGTGCTCATCAACCGTTACACCCAAATTTGCTAGCCGCTCTGAATCAAAATACCCCATTTTTTCACCGGTATCACCTGCATATACAAGCCGACTTCCCGGTGCAAAATGCGGGGCGAAAGAAACAATAATGTCCTTGATCAACTGGCTATGATTGCCGGCGCTTAAAGAAAGGACGGTGCCTTCGGCAATTTCAACCGGAATTCGATGCATATTTCGTGCTTGGGCATATTGCTCGGCTAATCCACCTCGGATTTTAAGATAGCCAGACAAGGCATCTGAAAAGGCGCTTGAATCGAATTTTCTTAATAATTTCAAAGCATATGGCGCCAATTGATAAACTGCCTTTGGGCTATTTACGGCACGCGTTGGCTCATCAGGATTATAGAGTACAAGGCCCGCATCTCGAAACTGGTGAACCGTCTGACGTCTGAACGTTTCTCGGCTATTGGGTGCATAAAGAACATCATAACTATGATGTACCCAATCCATAATGGGAGTGATCCCCAGCAGGGGGTTTTCTGCATCCGAAAAATGGTCTTTTGGGCCTACATTTGCCAACGCCAATAATGTAAGCGCAGATCGAGTATTTAGCTGAGCTTTCGGAAAGCCCAACATTTCCAATATCTTTAAAGCAGATTTAATATTTGGATGGCTCACCGTATACCCGCAACTTTATTGTCTATCTCAACCTGAGATAATTTAGAAGAATTCGTACTCCACTTACCAAAACGGCTCAGTAATTGCCGATCTGGGTAGGGTAGATATCTCAGATCAGTCGCGTTAACCTGTGTGTGGCCGCTGAAGTTTCTCATCCAATCGTCAACTATGTCAGAATTGAGATAAACCATCAGCCCTCGAGCCACGTTTTCGTCAAGCGGACCTCTTTTTTGATGAAAAACATTCAAGTGATTTTCAAAGCCTATGGGCGTGTCGGGAAGTCGGTTTGGTTCAACCAGACTGGCAACTATTCGCCTATCTTCCTCTTTTGATGAAAACCGCCGAACAACAACATAGAAACCTCTAGGATATAACCAACGTTTGGTATTAGAGTTGATGGCAATTGCGTTGGCCTTTTTAAAATTTTCACGCGGCCAACTAAGCATACGTTCGTTAAAGTGCCCAGGATAAAGTAATGGAGCATCTCCCGAACTAGCTTTTTTCCTTAGATGTTCTTTTACTCTAAAATCGACTACCGGCCCTGTCGACACCGAAAGGCCTATATTTTCTAGCGTACTTTTATATCGAGGGTGTCTAATCAGTGCATCACTGGAATCTTTGGCGGGAATATGAATGAATTTCCTCGGGTCACTGGGCAGGACGATTTCTTCATAAGGTACGACATTTGTTTCGAGGTCGGAGAAGCTACCGTCGGAAGAGGAGGAAATTACGACGTCCTCCTGCAGAACACCTTTCTGAAGACGAATGATTATGTTTTCCTGAAGAACATTGTCTTTAGAAAATGCTTTATCTCGTTTTTCAAAAAGGTGAATGCTTTTCAAGGAGGACCGTTCGAGTATAAACTCTCGGAATGAGCGATAATAAGGTCCATTGCAAAAACTTCGTGGTATAATCGCTACAACTTCCCCCTCTCCACGAACCAAAGCCAGCGCTAGCGCTACGAATCCGGAATACAGATTAACCGTTTCAATATCGACAGATGCCATCAGTGTGTGTGCGGCAGAACCACTTCGAATTTTCATATACGGCGGATTTAAAATTGCATGGGAGAAGGGTTCATTGCCATGCTTAATCATTGAAACCGCGTGACCAATAAAATCTCCCTCAATAACTTCAGACGAAATACTATTTTTTGAAGATTCTAAATTTGATAATTTTGTTCTCAAAGGCAAAACTAGATTTGGGTCAATCTCATAAGCAGATATCGAAAGCGAACGCTCCGCGTCAGCGCTGGCCAACCATCGATTAGCAAAAGCTATTGATAACGAGCCAAACCCCGCTCCAGCGTCCAAAAGCTCAACGTCTGAGATGCGCTTCGGATCAAACTGATCAGCCATAAATTCGGAAATCTGGGGAGGAGTCATGTATTGACCCAGTTCGACCTGCCGATCCTCGGTGGCTTCGTCGGATTCGTGTTCTTGGGAAACTGCGAACGCGCTTATTAAAGCTAAAGAAGATGATATTGCCATGAGGATTCGAACTCTCATTGACTATTCAGAGCAAGTCAATGCTCGAATTATAAATGCTAAAAAGATCACGCATGCTCCCCATTTTTCACACAGCTAGGTCGGGAGAGACGTTTTCGTGACGACAATTGCATAGCACTAAGTAGTGATGATAAATCGGTCGAATGAGTTACTGAAGAACAAACGATAATTCGTCTCTCATTTATTCCGCCACAAATGCCGCATTGCCCGATTCTCGGCAAGCGGTTAAGCTGTCTTTGGCCGATTATGTCTGAGACCTCGAAGTTGCTGACAAGGACCTCTCACCAGAAAGCCCACCCCATGCGCACCCGCCTCAGCATCTGCCGCAAGAAGCGTCGCTTCCCCACTGAGGCGGATGCCATCGCCGTGGCGCAAGAGGCCGATATCGTGTTGCGCCCCTATCTCTGCGACCGCTGTCATCACTATCATCTGACCAGCCGGACGCGGGGCAAGCGGCGGTTGCCGGTTGCGGATTGAGCGCTGCCGCGGTGCCTCCTGTCCCGGCCCCACCCCTGTCATAAAGATGAAATAAATTTGCCATGAAAGAGCAACGCATCCGTCATAGATCGCTCATCAATTCAGAACTGATCCACAACAGACAGGCGATTTCATGACAAAGCAGATGTGCAAGACCCTCGGCCTGCTGGCCGGAACCGCGATGATCGCACTGGCTCCGGCCAGCGCCATGGCAGCACCGCTATCCGACGAACAGGCAGCAGCGCTGCTCGCGAAGATGAACCAGCTTGAGCAGGAAATCGCCGGACTGAAAGCACAGCTGAGCGATTTGCAGCAGTCGCAGCAGGCTTCCGAACAGGCCGCGACCAGCGCGATCGCCGAAACCAATGCGAAAATCGCCGCAACGGAGGCGACCCTCGCCGAGCAGAAGCCGGTCAAGGTCAGCTGGAAAGGCGCACCGGAACTCAAGGGCGAGGACGGCTGGAGCTTCAAGCCGCGCGGCCGGATGCTCTACGATTTCGGCACGGTCGATGCACCGGATTCGATCAATGACGCAGGCCTCGGCTTCGCCAATGAAGCACGGCGCATCCGGCTGGGTGCTTCGGGATCGATTCCCGGTGGCTTCGGCTACAAGGTGGAAGCGGATTTCGCCAGCGGTGACGTGGAAATGACCGACGCCTTGCTGAGCTATGAAGATGGCGGGCTGACGATAACGGCGGGGCAGCATAATAATTTTCAGGGACTGGAAGAATTGTCGAGCAGCAACGACACCAGCTTTATCGAGCGGGCCGGCTATACGGATGCTTTCGGTTTTGAACGCCGGGTCGGGCTTTCGGCGCAATATAGTACCGGTATCATGCTGCTTCAGGGCGGTGTCTTTACCGATAATATTGCCGATCTGGGCGATGACGTGAACAACAGCATCGGCTTTGACGTGCGCGCCGTGGCAATGCCGAAATTTGGCGAGACGCAAACCCATTTCGGGGCGTCCTACCATTATCGCGATCTGGGCGATGCCTTCTCTGCGCAGCGCTATCGCCAGCGGCCGGCGGTACATTTCACCGACACACGCTTCCTCAACACCGGCAATATCAACAATGCTGTGTCGGAATCGAGCCTGGGACTGGAAGCGGCGGTCATTTCCGGCCGGTTTCATGCCGCGGCGGAAAGCCACTGGCTGACCTTGAACCGCAGCGCCAATTTTGCCGACCCGACCTTCTTCGGGGGGTCGGTCGAGGCGGGATTCTTCCTGACCGACGATACGCGCGGCTACAAGGAAGGCGTGTTCAAGGGTGTGAAAGTGTCCAACCCGGTTGGCAAAGGCGGCTTGGGCGCGTGGCAGGTCAATGTCCGCTATGACCGTCTCGATCTGACCGATGCCGGGTTTACCGGCGGCACACAGGACGCCTATCAGGCCTCGCTGATCTGGACTCCGGTCGATTATGTCCGTTTTCTGCTGTCCTATTCCAAGCTGGACTATCGTGATGCGGCAATCCTGGCGGCAGGCAATGCAGATTATAGTGTCGACAGCTTTGCCGGACGGTTCCAGATCAGCTTCTGATCCGGTACTCAGAGCAGGATAGCGGTCAGGCTGCGGGTTCGCCGAGATAATAGCCGAGCGAACGGATCGTATGGATATGATTGGTCAGTCCGCCGCTGTTCAGCGCCTTTCTGAGGCGCAGGATATGGACGTCGACACTGCGCAGATCGACCTCGCGATCGCCTTCGCGGATAGCGCGGGAAAGCTTGTCCCGGGACAGCACCCAATTGGGATGTTCCATGAAATGGCGGAGCAGCCGGAATTCGGTCGGGCCGAGGTGAATGGCCGTGTCGCCTCTGGTAACCCGCACCGCCGCCCGGTCGAGCTCGATATCGGCGAAACGCAATTTTGAACCATCGTCCGGGGGCCCGCTTCTCCGCAGCAGCGCCCCAATGCGCGCGACCAGTTCCCGCGGGCTGAACGGCGTGGCGACATAATCGTCCGCCCCGGCCTCAAGCGCGGCGATCATGTTATTTTCGTGAGCATCGCCGGAAACGATGATGACCGATGTCCGATGATCTGCATCAGACCTGCGCAAATGCTGGCACAGGGCCAAGACCGGCGAATTGGCCATCGCGCAGCAAATAATGATTAGATCGGCCCGCGGGTGATCGGCCTTGCCTCCTGTCGCTTTGCTTCTATCGACCACATCTGCATGGAGGCAATATTCCTCACATAGACTGGTCAGCTGCTGCGCGATGTTCGGATCGAATTCAACGATCCATATTTTTCGGCTGATCTGGCCATATTGCGCCAACATCGTCCCCCTTGCTGCGATCTGGCATTTGTCGGCCGGTTTCGGAAAAATAGGTCAATTCGGCAATATTGGTGGCATGGTCGCCAATCCGCTCAAGGTTTTTCGCGATGAACAGCAGATGCGCGGATTCGCCAATATGCGCGGAATTTTCCATCATATAGGTAATAATCGAACGGAAAATACTGGTATAGAAATTATCCAGTGTCTGGTCCCTCGCCCATACTGAAACGGCAAGATCAATATCCCCCTCGGCATAAGCCGTGAACGCATCGCTGACCAGTTCGGCCGCGATCTTGGCCATTGACGGCAGCAGCGCAACCGGTTCGATGCCGCGACTGGTCTCTGCGACAAGTGGCACCCGTTTGGCGATATTCTTGGCATAATCACCGATCCGCTCGGCAATGCTGGAAATCTTGAACGTGGCAATCAGCTGACGCAGATCATCCGCCATCGGCGCGCGCAACGCAATGGTCTGGATCGACAGCTGGTCAATCCGCCGCTCAAGTTCGTCAATGTCCCGGTCGTCCGCGACCACACTGTTGGCGAGCGCGAGGTCATTGCCTTCCAGTGCCTCGATCGACCGAATGATCGCGCGAGTACTCTTTTCACCAATCTCGAGAACCATTTCCCGAAGATCGTGAATTTCAGCGTCAAAGGCCGTCACCGTATGCTGCGCTGTGCTGAGATTCATAATCATTCCTTACTACTGATTTGCGCATTGTAACAAAAATGTCATAATAACGCCAATCTTTTTCTGGTACCGATATTTTCTCGTCTTTTCTGACCGGATTTGGTGAATTTCGCACGCAGACGGCGGACATTATAAAGGGGCCGTTGTTCCCAACGGCCCCTCAAGATACTGTCACCAATGTCTAGTTTCCGTAGTGGACCGATGTCCTGTCCAGGGAAACAGGCTTGCCTATTTCAGCACTTCTTTTTTGAGAAGTGGCAGATTTTTCGCCGCTTCCACCATTGCCGCTCGGGTCTCATCAGGGGATGCAATCAGGCCGGCCTTGACAAGATAGCCGTCGCGGGTGCCGGCTTTGATGAATTCGGTCACATATTCCTCGATACCGGGGATCACGCCAATATGCTGCTTTTTCACATAGATATACAGCGGTCTCGCACCTGGATATTCACCGGAAGCGATCGCATCATAAGCCGGCTGAACACCGGAAATCGCGATCCCGCGTACCGTATCCTGATTCTCCTCGAGGAAGCTATACCCAAAAATGCCCACGGCATTGGGGTTGGATTTCAGCTTCTGGACGATCAGATTGTCATTCTCTCCGGTGTCGAGATAAGGGCCGTCAATGCGGATATCATGACAGATGGATTCATATTCGTCCTTGTTGCTTTCCTTGAGCGCCTTCGTTGCGGCATCGGTTTTGCAACCCACTTCCATGATCAGCTCGGTCAACGCATCGCGCGTCCCGGATGTGGACGGCGGGCCATAGACGCTGATCGCGATGGATGGCAGCGACGGGTCGATATCCGACCATTTCTTGGTCGTGTTTTCCTTGCCGAACGGTTTCGCAGCAATAGCCTTGTAAACCTGTTCCGGAGTCAGGGCAAAGCTGGGCCCTTCCTTGGATTGTGCTACCGCGATGCCGTCGATACCGATGTTGAGTTCAACGATATCGGTAACGCCGTTGGTCTGACACAGCTCAAATTCGGACGCTTTCATCCGGCGAGAGGCATTTTCGATATCTGGCGTGTCCGCTCCGACACCTGCGCAAAAAAGGCTCATGCCCGCGCCGGTACCAGTCGATTCCAAAACCGGTGCCTTGTAACTGCTGGTGCTGACAAAATTTTCCGATACGGCCTTGGCAAACGGAAAGACGGTTGACGATCCAACGATCCGAATCTGGTCTCTGCTGCCGCCGCCGCCGCCAGCCTGATTTTCGCAGCCCGCCAGTGCCAGCGTGGCCAGAGCGATTATTGCAACTTTGGTTTTCATCAAAAATTCCCTTTTCTAGGTCGATCCCGCAATGAAATGATCTGCGCAACCGTTCGGTCATGCCAACTACTGGCCCTCAATGACCTTTGGATTACAGATTTATTTCATAATTATTGCATTGACAGGCAAGCGATCCAGAACGCTAACGCGGCGCCCTTTTCATCGCTTCAAGCGGCGGGCTGTCCGGTCGGGCATGAAATAGTCTGACACGTTCGAAACCCAGACTGCTGTAAAAGCGACGGTTGGCGGGGTTGCTATTCTCCAGATAGGCCATGACACCCTTGCGGTCGCAGGCTGCGAGAACCGGCTCGATCAACCGTCGACCAAGCCCCCTGCCCCGTCCAGTACCGGCAACGCCAACGGTGAACAGATAGGCGTGCGGTTCCGCAGGATGATGTTTTGCCATTGCCTCGCCCGCCGCCTTACCGCGCATCAGGGCGCCCCAGCCACCGCTGGCAAACAGGCCCCAATAGGTTTGCAACATGCCCGCCAGGGCCGCATCGGGACTGTCACCAGGCAACAGCCACATCGCCGCTGCCTGCCCTGCACCATCTTCACTCAATATCTGGCAAAATCCGTTCGGCGCGTAAATATGCCGTGCCATATTGGCAAATGTCCGCTGCATGGGATCGAAGCCGTCGAACAGCCAGCTATTGAACGGATCATCGCGGAAGGCATCAGCGGTAATGGCTGCGAGTGCCTTGACGCTCTCCACCCCGACTCTATCGATGCCCTGAGCAGGCACGATGTCCGATGCTGTCAGCATTGGCGCAGGAAGCTGCCGCCGCTAATAGATACCACCTTCGGCCTCAAGGAATTCATCATCATTTTGCGCCGGACCACGATTCCGATTGGCTTCCCGCGCCCGGGCCGCGGCCGCTTCCCGTTCCGCGATCAGCTGTGCCTTGCGGGCCTCCAGCCGGGCCAGCAATTCTTCCTTGCGGATAGACCGGCGAGGTTCGGTTTCCGGCTTGAAAACATCCCAGATCACAGCGGATTTTGGATCATCCGTCGGCCACCCGCCATAGACGCGCTTACCGGTCTTGCGGTCGACACGAACCATGCGGACGCCTTTCGGCGCGACAAATGGCGTTTTCGGCATGCCCGCCATCGCCCTTTCGGCAAAGCGCCGGAAGACCGGCGCGGCCAGAGTGCCGCCCTGGGCATAGCTGCCCATGTTCCGGGGCTGATCATAGCCGAGATAGACGCCGGCAACCATGTCGGGCGAACCACCGACGAACCAGACATTGGTCGGGCCGCTGGTCGTACCGGTCTTGCCGAACAGCGGTCGATCAAGACTTTTTAGATTTTGCGCGGTACCGCGCGTAATCACACCCTGTAATATATCGATCATCTGATAGGCCGTCATCGGATCCATCAACTGCTTTCCTGCGGGACGCGGACGCGGCATTGGTTGGCCATCCCAGTCGCGCAAATTGCAATTTTCACAGACACGCTTGTCGGCACGGAAGATAACCTTGCCCTTACGATTCTGGACGAAGTCGATCACCGTGGGCTGTAACTCTCGGCCATGGTTGGCGAGCATGGAATAGGCATTGGTCAGCTTCATCACGGTGGTATCACCCGCCCCGAGAGCAAAGGCGAGATAAGGCTTATAATCCCCTATCCCCATGGTCTTGATCGTCTTCACGACGTTTTCCATGCCGGCATCATTGGCCGCGCGCACGGTCATCAGGTTGCGCGATTGTTCGACACCCCAGCGCAAAGTCTGTTCCCCTGCACCTCTGGAATTTCCGAAATTCTGGAAGCATTTGCGACCGAGTGATGCCGATTGATAAACGCAGAAAGGAGCGTCTGCGATCAGGGTTGCCGGGGTCATGCCATGTTCCAGCGCGGTTGCGTAAACGAAGGGCTTGATCGTCGAGCCCGGCTGGCGCTCCGCCTGGGTCGCCCGGTTGAAAGAACTCATCCGATCATCAAAGCCGCCCTGCATCGCCCATATCCGGCCATTGCGCGGATTTTGGACGACCATGCCGCCGGATACCTCCGGAACATTTTCAAGCCGGTAGTTGCTGCCACCCGCTGGACTGACAGCGATAATATCTCCGGCTTTCAGTGCGCCTGGAATGGAATTTATGCGCCCGGTGGTACCGTCCGTGAATCCGATTTCCGCACCACCACCGGCAAGCCGTATGGCAACGGCAATCCGCCAATTTGCATAGTCCGTATTGATGAACGTGGAAGCAAGCCGCTGGGGCCATTGCTCGTCGATCTCGATCTTGTTGATCGGACCACTCCAGCCCTTCCCGCTGCTATAGCGGAGCAAACCACCGCGCAGGGCATCCTTGGCATATTCCTGCAATTCCGGATTCAGCGACGTGCGCACCCACAGGCCGCCGGAATAAACGCTATAGGGGCCCGCCTTCTCATTCTCGCCAAATTGCTCGATCAGCTGGCGACGCACTTCCTCGATAAAATAGCCACCGACCCGTTCGTAGCGAGGGCCGGTCCGGGAAATGGTCCCGAGCGGCTGTGCCGATGCTGCCTGATATTGCGCAGCTGTGATCCAGCCATTGTCGCGCATTCCGCCCAGCACCCAGTTGCGACGGCTGATTGCGCGCTGTTCGTGCACTTCAGGACGATAGTTGGAGGGGCCCTTGGGCAGGATCGCCAGATAGGCGATTTCGTGCAAGGCGAGCGCATCGACATCCTTGCCAAAATAGGCTTGTGCAGCAGCTTGCACCCCATAAGCATTGCGACCGAGGAATATCTGATTGAGATAGAGCTCAAGAATTTCCTCCTTGGTCAGCACATCCTCTATGCGGTAAGCGAGTATCGCTTCGCGCACCTTTCGCCGATAGGACACCTCGCTGCTTAGGAGCAGGTTTTTTGCAACTTGCTGGGTGATGGTGGAAGCCCCGATGGGTCTCCCACTGTTGGTTATATTGCTCACGATGGCGGTTGCAATACCGGGATAATCCAGTCCGCCATGTTCAAAAAAGGTACGGTCTTCAGCCGCAAGATAGGCCCGCACCAGAAGCGCCGGATATTCCGAAAATTCAAGCTGTACGCGCCGTTCCCGGGCATAGCTATGCACTGGTTCTCCATCATAGGCGCGCACCATTGTCGGCAAGGGTGGCTCATAGGTCCGCAAGGCCGATGCATCGGGCAGGTCCCGCGCAAATATCAGCCAGATCAACAACCAACCGAGTATGCAGAGGCCAAGAAAGGCCACAAGCAGTCGAAACCACTTTTTCTGCCAGAGATTTTCGATCCGCTCGAAAAAGCTGCCCGTGCTGCGTTCCAGCTTGTAGGCGAGGCTTTCTCCAGCCGTATCAGACGCATCATTTACCATAGGCTGCGCTATCTAAACCGCCTTGCCACCATTTTCCAGCGATTATCGATGAAAATTGCGGGCCACTTCCATGCGAAGCGGCAGGCCGAACTCACCGGACAATATTATATCAGCGCCGGGCCAATTTCCGGGCAAAATGCGATTCTATCGCGCTTGCCATACCCGAGGCAATTTTGGACCGCCCCTGGCTGGAGCTCAGAAATGCCACATCTTCCTTGTTGCTCAGATACCCGCTTTCAAACAACACCGAGGGTGTGTCCGGGGCCTTGAGGACCACGAGCGAAGCAAAACGATGCGGGTTGGTCCGGAAATTCATCTTTCGCTGCCCCTCGCGGATCAGCAATTTGGCAAAATCGGCTGATACATTCAGGGTCTCACGTTGCGTAAGATCGATCAAAATCGATGAAACATCGTGATTGGCCCCGCCGAGATTGACACCATTGATGATATTGGCGCGATTCTCGCGTGCTGCCAATTTCGCGGCTTCCCGGTCCGATGCCACTTCCGACAATGTATATACTGTCGCGCCCGAAGCATTTTGATTGCCTGCGGCATCGGCATGGATCGATATAAAAAGATCCGCGTCGAGACGCCTGGCAATGCCATATCGTTCTTCCAGGACCAGAAATTTGTCGGTATCGCGCGTCAATGCAACCCGAACCTGCCCACTGGCGACCAGTCGATCACGCAGCGCTCTGGCAATCGCAAGCACGACATTTTTCTCGTATTTTCCACCATGGGGAGAAACCGTGCCGGGGTCATGGCCGCCATGCCCCGCATCGATAACCACCAACGGTCGGTTCGCATCATTCGGCCCATATATTTTCGGCAAATCGACAGAATCACGCGGTTTGCCCAGCGGCATTTTCACGCTATAGCTTTTTTTCGGTGGTTCCGCCCGGAACTTTACGGGTGGCAAAAAGGATTTCCGCCCGGCCGCTATGCGATTCTGGCCAACGGCTTGCAGGCTCAGCTTCAAGCTTTTGCCATCATCTGAAAAACTGCCATTGGTGATCACTGCCGGTCGGTCGAGATCAAAAACGATCCGCGCGGTGTCGGGGCTATATTGTCCCTGGCGTACCGATTTGACGATACCGGTCGCATAGCCGCCCCGCCCGGCCTTGCCGCCCAATATATCTATCGCAATGCGATCCGGCCCGACGAGAGAAAAGGTCGAGGCCCCTTGCACCAGATCATCAAAGGATACGGTGATCTGGGAACCGCGGGCCTCAATCCGCTTGACCGAACCCGCCTCAGCCGGTTGGGTCATCAGCAATGCAGAAACCAGAATTGTAGCCAATGCCATGGCCTGCTTATGCATCGCGCGGCCCTTTTTGGTCCAGTCAATTTTCATATAGTCTAGCGTCCTGCCTTAACTTCAACTCACTACGCGGTGAACAAGCCATTAAGGATGCTTTCGTAATGGCGGGTAAAATGACAGGGTTAACGCAAGATTAAGCATAAATTTACGAAAAGCCGCGCGAACCGATATGTTTCTGGAAGATCACAGTTTGTGTTGCCGATCAGCGCGAGCGGTGCTAGCAAGCCTTTAGAACCAATCGGGAAGATTCCTGAGAGGGTTCGACTAAATGCCGGAAATCATTCGGCATATACCAGGTTGACGCAACATGAGGCATGACATTTCCGGCTTTGAAGCTCTCCATATGGGAAGCGCTTCCACGGGCGGAACGACTTTGGCTAACGGCCAGGGCCATGCAGTTGTTGCAGACGCATTTTTATCTGAAATATTTCAAATCAACCGGATAACGCCGCCCGCCCCTCATCAAAGGACCGCGCGCGAACACCCGTTATCCCTACCATATCGCATGGCCCCGACGGGCTCCGGCCCTCAGTGCCATGCCAGGAGACTATTGAATGACAACGCGCATGCTAATCGACGCGCGCCACCAGGAAGAAACCCGGGTGGCAGTCGTAAAAGGGAACAAAATTGAAGAATTCGACTTCGAATCTTCCGAACACAAACAACTTAAAGGCAATATTTATCTGGCAAAAGTGACGCGGGTTGAACCCTCGTTGCAGGCCGCTTTTGTGGACTATGGCGGCAACCGCCACGGTTTTCTGGCCTTTTCGGAAATCCATCCCGACTATTATCAGATTCCTACAGAGGATCGTGAACGGCTGTTGGCGGAAGAAGCCGAACATGCCGCCGAGGAAGCCGCTCTGCGCGCGCAGGAAGAGGAGGAAGAAGATTCTCCCGCCGACATGGTGCGTAGCGAAGCGACCGAAGAACTCGATACCGCACTCGTCGAAGTCGACAAGGATGACAGCGTCGACACCATTGACGTCACGGAAGGCGAAATCCCGGAAGAAGACAGTGGCGATGATGAGGATGACGACGACAGCGACACGGATGACAATGCCGATGATTCTGCTGACGAGAATGACGGCAATAAAGGCAAAGGCGGAAACCGTCGGGGCCGGGGTGGTCGCAACCGCGGGCGCGGCAAGGGCAGCATGCCGAAAGCCAGCGATCAGGCACGCCAGAAACGCATGGCTCTGCGCAAGCGGTACAAGATTCAGGATGTTATCCAGCGGCGCCAAGTTGTGCTCGTCCAGGTCGTCAAGGAAGAACGCGGCAACAAGGGCGCGGCGCTAACCACTTATCTCAGCCTCGCAGGCCGTTATTGCGTGCTGATGCCGAACACATCTCACGGTGGCGGAATTAGCCGGAAGATCAATAATGCCGGCGACCGCAAGCGACTGAAGTCGATTATCGCCGATCTGAATCTGCCCACCAGTATGGGCTGTATCGTCCGCACCGCCGGACTGTCCCGGACCAAGCCGGAAATCAAGCGCGACTTTGACTATCTCGCCCGGCTGTGGGACGAGGTTCGCGAAAAGACACTGAGCGCGACGGCACCCAGTCTGATTCACAGCGACAGCGATCTCGTCAAACGTGCGATTCGCGATATTTATAATCGCGAGATCGAGGAAGTGCTGGTCGAGGGTGCCGATGGCTATACGGCGGCGAAAAATTTCATGAAGCTGCTGATGCCAAGCCACAGCAAGCGGGTGAAAAGCTATGCCGACCCGGTTTCGCTGTTCCAGCGCTATGGTGTCGAGGACCAATTGTCTGCGATGTACTCGCCCGAAGTACAGCTGAAATCCGGTGGTTATCTGGTGATCAATCCCACCGAGGCCCTGGTGTCGATCGACATCAACTCGGGACGGTCGACGCGCGAACACGGGATCGAGGCAACGGCGGTCAAAACCAATATGGAAGCCGCCGCCGAAATCGCGCGCCAGTTGCGCCTGCGCGATATGGCCGGACTGGTGGTGATCGATTTCATTGACATGGATCGCCACGGCAATGTCCGCAAGGTCGAACGCGCGATGCGCGACGCGCTGAAAAATGATCGCGCGCGTATCCAGGTTGGGCGGATATCCAGCTTTGGCCTGATGGAAATGAGCCGCCAGCGCCTGCGCACCGGTGTGCTCGAAGCGTCGACCAAAGTCTGCCCGCATTGTGAAGGCACCGGACTGGTCCGGACGGCATCGTCCGCCGCCCTGTCTGCGCTCCGTCTGCTCGAAGAGGAAGCTGCCAAGGGCAAGGCCAGCAAGATCAGCCTGCGCACCAGCCAGGAAGCCTGTATCTACGTGCTCAACAGCAAACGTCACGAGATTGAGGATATCGAAAAGCGCTATGGCGTCTCGATCGAAATCGTTCCGGATGGAGAGACTGAAGGGGCGCGCATGGAAATTCAGGGCTCCGGTAGCCCGCCGAAGAACATGCCCAAGTTCGAACCCATTATAGATGACGACGACGATGATCACATTGAAGATGGGGAATCGGTCGAAGCCGAAGGGCGCGAAGAAGGCGGTGAACGGCCCAAGCGCAAACGGCGTCGGCGGGGCAGACGCAACCGCGGTGGCGATCGTTCGGAAGCCGGCACCTCCGAGAATGGCGGTACTGAAAGCGCCGGCGAGACAGCCGCGCAGCCAAATGAAACGGATGCCAGTGAACAGGCAGAGAAACCGAAGCCTCGCTCGCGCCGCAACAGCGCCCGCAAGACCGAGGATGCTGCGGTTGCTGCCAGTGAAAATGGCGGCGAAGAAAAGCCAGCAGCAGAAGCCAAACCACGCGGCCGCAGACGTTCTTCCAAAAGCGAAGCCGAGCAGCCAGAAGCAAGCCCGGAAGCAAGTAAGGCACCGGACGCCGAAGCGACTGAGGAAAAGCCCAAACGGCGCCGGGCACCGCGAAAGGCGAAGGAACCCGTCACAAAAGAACCGGCAGCAAAGACGACGGCGAAATCCGATGCAGCCAGTGCGGATGAAAAGCCACCGGTGAAAAAAGCACCGAGGACGCGTGCCAAGAAGGCCGATAGTGCCGAAACAGCGGACAAAGCTGCGCCAAAAGAAGCCCCGAAAGCGGCAAAGGAAAAGGCACCGGCCAAACCGCGCAAGCCAAGAGCAACCGCCAAGCCCAAAGAGGAAGCCGCAGCCAAGAAAGCTGACAGCGACGCCACGGAATCCAGCGATGGTGCACCGCGCCAGGGTTGGTGGCAGCGGACTTTCGGATAATGGAATATAGCGCTCCCGCCCCATCGTGTCGGGCGGGAGCGCGATTATTTTCATCCGCGGTTCAGGCACATGATGCCAAGGGGGAAGGCTGTAACCGGACTTTCATGCTGAGGAATTTCATGCGCAATATTCTTGCTGTTCCATTTCCCCGCATCGGCGCTGCTGCCGTCGGCCGGTTGACCCGTTTCATGGTTGCGTTTTTGACGATGGTTTCGATCATCGTGCAGCCCGTTGCCGCCCAATCCATTTTACGCGATGCCGAGACCGAGGCTCTGTTCACCGATATGGTGGCGCCGCTGGTGGCAGCATCCGAGCTGGATGCCGACGAGGTCGAGGTCATCCTGATCAATGATAGTCAGATCAATGCCTTTGTCGCCGGAGGTCAACGCATATTTTTCTATTCCGGTCTGATCGAAAAAGCCGACAGCGCGAACGAGGTCCAGGGCGTTATGGCGCATGAACTGGGACATATTACCGGTGGACATGCGATCCGGTTCGACGAAGGCGTCAAAACCGCAACCGGAATTACCATTCTTAGCCTGGTCCTTGGTGCTGCGGCAATTGCCGCCGGGGCGGGCGATGCCGGCATGGGTATATTGGCTGCCGGCCAGCAAGCAGCAATGGGTAAATTCCTGGCGTTCAGCCGGGTGCAGGAGCGATCGGCTGATTCTGCGGGCGCCCGCTATCTGGCCGGAGCCGGCATTTCCGGCAAAGGCTCAATCGATTTTTTCAAGAAATTGCAGAATTACGAATTCCGCCTCGGCATCCCGCAAGAGGATAGCTATGGCCGCACCCACCCCTTGTCCGGTGAACGCGTCAGCCTGCTGCGCGAGGTTTATCAGGCGGACCCAGCCTGGAACAAACCATCCGACCCGACAATCGAGGCGCGGTTCCAGCGCGTCAAGGCGAAGCTTCTCGGTTTTACCGCCGAACCAACGGTGACCCTTCGCGAATATCCCGAAAGCGACCAGTCAGTCCCTGCCCGCTATGCCCGGGCCTATGCCTGGCACAAGAGCGCCTATCCCGACCGGGCATTATACGAAGTCAACAACCTGCTCAAATCTGCGCCCGACGATCCTTATTTCCTGGAATTACAGGGTCAGATTCTTCTCGAATCCGGCAAGCCGGACGAAGCGCTGAGATCGTTGCGCAAGGCCGTGCAACTGACCAACAACCAGCCGCTGATCGCCAGTCTGTTCGGTCATGCCCTGATTGCCACCGAAGACCCGGAATATTTTGACGAGGCCACACAGGTTTTGAAAGCCGCGGTGAACAAGGATAATCGCAATCCCTTTGCTTGGTACCAACTGGGCGTGGTCTATTCGCAACAGGGCGATATGCCCCGCGCACAGCTGGCCACTGCGGAAAGCTCCCTGCTGGAAGGCAATTATGCCAGTGCCATTCGCAGTTCGCAAATCGCCATGACCGGAATTGCGGAAAACACCCCTGACTGGATCAGGGCTCAGGATATATCGTTTATCGCCAAGGCTGAATTTGAAAAGAACAGCCGCCGTCGCTGAACGGTGCAAGGCTGGTCGGGGCCATTTAGGCTAGACAAGCACGAGCGCTACCGCCAATGCCATGCTCCAACGAAAGAACCGGATTGTGAACGACGTTTCAAACAGAAAGTGGATGATTATGGCAGGTGGCGGGCTAGCCATAGCGGCGGCATTAGGGGTTTGGTTCTGGCAAGCCGGCAGCAGTTACTCGACCGAAGCGGCAAGCGATGCGGCGCGGGCGGCGGGTATCAACGCGCAGGAACAAAAAGCCATTGAGGCGATCGTGCGCGACTATATCCTGAAAAATCCGGAAATCATTCCCGAAGCGGTGGAAATTTTGCAGGGTCGCCAGAAAACATCCGCCATTGATTCCGTGCGCGCGCAAATCGAGGCTCCCTTTGCCGGCACCGCATTTGCCGGCAATCCCAATGGCGATGTGATTGTCGTCGAATATTCCGACTTCAACTGCCCCTATTGCAAGCAGACCGAGCGCGATATTGCCAAGGTGATTGCGGAAGACAAGAATGTGAAAGTCGTGTTCCGCGAGCTCCCGATCCTCAGCGAGGCCAGCAATGACGCCGCGCTGATGGCTCTGGCCGCTGCGAAACAGGGCAAATATTATGCATTTCACAAAACCATGTTCGCCACCGGTCGCCCGACCCCTTCAACGATCCAGGCTGCAGCCAATGAAGTCGGCCTCGACATGGCGGCTGCGCGGGCCTTTATCGCCTCACCCGAAGCCAAGCGCGAAATCGAGAATAATATAGCCATCGCGCAGCAAATGCGCTTCACTGGCACCCCCGCCTGGGTGGTCGGCAATCAGTCAGAAGTTGGCGCAATCGGCTATGATGGTCTGAAAGAAATGATCGCCAAGGCGCGCGAAGCCGATTAACCCGCTTCCGTTCCGCCTTTGAATCCCTGGGCAATCACATACCATTCGGAAGACCCTTTGCGACTTGCTGGCGGCTTGGCATGTTTCACAACGTCAAAATGCTTTTTGAGCAGGGTCAACAGCTCGTTGTCGGTTCCGCCGGCGAGCACCTTGGCGACAAAGGCTCCGCCCTTTTGCAGATTATCAACCGCAAAATAGGCACCCGCCTCGACCAGTCCCATCGTCCGCAAATGATCGGTCTGCTGATGACCAACGGTATTGGCGGCCATATCGGATAGCACGAGGTCCGGTTTGCTGCCGAGCGCCTCCATCAACATGTCCGGGGCGGCGTCGTCCATGAAGTCCATCTGGAAAATCGTGACTCCGTCGATTGGATCGACTTCAAGCAGATCAATCCCGACAATCGCGGCCTTCGGCGCATATTTGCGCACCACCTGGGCCCAGCCGCCAGGCGCAATGCCGAGATCGACCACCGCTTTCGCCTTGCGCACGAGTTTGAACCGTTCGTCCAGTTCGAGCAATTTATAGGCCGCGCGCGAACGATAGCCCTCGGCCTTCGCCTGCTTGACATAGGGATCGTTCAGCTGCCGTTCGAGCCAACGGGTGGAACCGATTTTCCGACCCTTCGCGGTTTTCACGCGCTGCTTGCCCCCGGATCGTCCCCGGCTCATTGGTGGGGTTGCCGTTCGTTGGACGACATCAGCGAACGCAATATGCCTTCGCGGATACCGCGATCCGCCACACCCACACGGCTGGCCGGCCAGATATCAAGGATCGATTCCAATATTGCGCAACCACCGACCACCAAATCGGCGCGTTCGCGTCCGATACAGGGAATATCCGCCCGTTCTTCCGGCGAAGCATCAGCGAGCATGGCGCTGATTTCGCGCATTGAATCCGCTGGTACGATCAGGCCGTCGATCACCTTGCGATCATATTGGGGCAACTTGAGATGCAGACTGGCCAGGGTAGTTACCGTGCCGCTGGTTCCCAGCAAGCGGTAGTCGCACTGATCCATCCGTGGCAAGCGAGCGGCAAAGCTCGAGAAACTGTTAGCGACGCGCGCGCGCATAGCCGCGAACGCCTCTCGACGGGCAATCGGATCATTGCCATCGAATTTCTCGCTTTCGGTCAGCGAGACGACGCCCCAGGGCGCGCTCTGCCAGTCGATAATCTCGGGTGCTGAACCGCTTGTATCGACCAGTACGAGTTCCGTCGAACCACCGCCTATGTCAAAAATAAGCGCCGGCCCTTCGCCAGGTTCGAGCAATATCTGACAACCGAGCACTGCCAGCCGCGCCTCTTCTTCGGCAGTGATCACGTCTAGCGCAATGCCCGTTTCACGCCGGACACGATCGATAAACTTGTCCCCGTTGCTGGCACGCCGGCAAGCCTCTGTAGCTACCGACCGCGCAAGCGTCACATTGCGACGCCGCAACTTGTCCGCGCATATTGAAAGGGCAGCGACCGCTCTGTCCATTGCCCGGTTGCTGATCCGGCCGGTTTCGACCAGTCCTTCGCCCAGCCGAACGACCCGCGAGAAGGCATCAGTGACGATGAAGCCGTCTGACGATGGCTTTGCGACCAGCAGCCGACAGTTATTGGTGCCCAAATCTATCGCGGCATAGGACCGCAATTTGGGCCAACGCCCGGCAACAGAATTTGCAGGAGGCGCAGCTCGACTCTGACCTTTATGTGTCGCCGCATGTCGCGGGCGGGGTTTCCTTGCGGATGATCCGCCGTTTGCATTTTGCGGCGATGGGGACGCTTGATCCGCCATGACCGTACTCTTATGTTCTCCGGATCGGATAATACCGCCGGTACTTGCCAGCGAAGATAACGCTGCAACGCCTGTGACGCAAGGGCCGCTAAGCCTGACGAACGGAAAATATAAGGTGGAGGCGCAAAATTCGTCCCGCCGAGCTTGTCCGATCTGAAGATTGTCCGGCCTCTGACCAACGGTAATTTTCTGCGCGGTCAACGGCAATGGTAACAATGGATGCAAATTGCTCAAATCGTTGGCCATCTAAAGTCTACCAAAAGGCTTGACCCCACGCCGCTCCCTGCCTATTGCCGCGCACCGGCACTCCCCTGTCGTATAATGGTAATACCACGGACTCTGACTCCGTTAATTGAGGTTCGAATCCTCACGGGGGATCCAATAATTATCTTTCGTTCTCCAGCCGTTGACCCGCGCGTCATAATCGACTGAATTACCATGACATTTTTGGGGCAAGCCCGACATGCCCTCCGTTAGCGAGCGAAACAGGGAATACTGGTGGGTTGCGAGGTTATTCATGTCCCCGAACCGGTCGCGGATTACCGATTCTATTCCGCTTCGGCACTCTGGTCATATTTAAGCTCAAGATAACGGCCCCGGATCGAAAGATTGTCGATATCCCCCTTGGCAATTTGCTGTGTGACTCCGGAAATCTCCTTTTCGATCAGCGACAGACCGCCGATCAGCTGCTCGTCGGGTGACTTGCCGCTGTCCGTGGCCTTGCTGCGCATCGAAACGGGGATTGCCCGATAGCCGTTTATCAACTCCGGCAGATGTTCGCCGACCAGCTTGCGCACTTCATAGGCCGCCGCATCACCTTCGTTGAGCTTCTGTAGCTGTGGCGACAGCATATCGAGCTGGACACCGATGCCATTGACGATCTGAACCGCTGGTGGCGGTAGCGCTGGTCGCTGATTTTCCAGCCATATTTCCGTCTTTCCGGCCAAAGATTTCAGATCGGACTTTACGATCGTCTCCGGCGTCGGAATTTTCATTTTCGGGAATTTCATCGAAGCCCAGATACCGCCGCCAATCAAGGCCGCGGAAATCATCACGCCCCAGAAACCAATGCCGCTCAATATCCCGCCGATGATACTGGCACCAACCAGCACACCTGCTGTCCACAAGGCTGCACGGCCCAGTTTCTTGAAAAAATGGCCGCGTTTCAGCTGATGCGAGCGATTGCCGATCGAGCGGCGATATTGCGAATCCCGCAACGCGCGCGTGGCCCCGTCCAGAATTTCCTGATTGGTTTCGGGCACCCGCTTCTAGTCCTCCAGAGCCGACAAGGGATTTTCGGATGGCGCTTCGAGTTGCGCCTTGGCCTGGCCTTCGGACCGGGCAATATAGCCTTTCGATTTCTCGATCTCGCCGGACAGGCTGTTGACTGTCGCCTTCATATTTTCCAGCGCCTTCAGCTTGAACGTGTCGATATTGTCCATCGTGTCATAGACATTCTGGAAGGCGCGCTGCAGCGTCTCGAGAGGAATGGTCGACGATGCGGCCTGCTCGTGGATCTGGCCGGTCTGGTTTTTCAGCATCTCGCTGGTGCTGTCGATCACGCCTGCGGTGGTGGTGTTGAGCGCGGTGATCTGGTCAAGAACCAGCTTCTGGTTCGTCAAAGCCTGCGCCACGGTGACACCGGTGCGCAAGGCGCCCACGGTGGTCGTACTCGCCCGGTCGACACCCTTGACCAGTTCGACATTGTTGCGCTTCACCAGATCGAGCGCGAGATAGCCCTGCACCGTGACCGCCATCTGGGTCAGCAGATCCTGCGTCCGTTGGCGGACATAGAAAAGCGCGCTTTCGCGGATCGCCTTGGCCTTGGCCGGATCGGTTGCGTCCAGTTCAGCCGCTTTGTCTTCCAGCCGCTGGTCCATGACCTTGGAAACGTGAATCATCTGCTCGAGCCGGCCCATCGCCGCCCAGAGATTCTTGCGTTCGACATCAATCGCCGCATTGTCCATCAGCAATTCATCCTTGCCCGACCGCAGCCGATCGAGGATCGAGCCAATATGGCCCTGGGCGCTTTTATAGCCGTCAAAATAATTGCGTAACTTGTTGCCAAAGGGGATGATCCCGAAAATCTTTTTCCTGGCGGTCAGATTGCCGCGCTTGCCTGGATCGAGATCCTCGACCGTGCGGCGCAACTCCGCGAGATCGGCGCCAATGCCGCTCTCTTCGTCCATCGACCGGATCGGCCGATCAAGAAAGCGGTTGGACTGCCCTGCCGCCTCGGCGATTTCCTTGCGGCCCATATTGGTAATCTGATCGACCTTCTTGCCAAATTCCGGGCTGTTCTCGTCCTGCGCGATCAGGTCCGCGATAAAACCGTCAACTTTTTCTTCCAGCTTGGACTTTATTTCGTCGCCAACGGGCACCAGACCGGAGGCCTTTTCGGGTGCTACGGCAGCCACTGGCTCGGGCGGGGTCAATTTCAGGTCTTCGGTCGCGGTGATTGTTTCGGTCGCCATGCTGCTTCGCCTCCCTGCCCCGGCACCAGTGCGGGGCTTTCTCTCTAAATGGATGCAAATGTCCCGCTTTTCAAGCGTTTCAAGAGCTGTATTAGTAAAATAATACAGTTTTTGCAAATCCGCGCAACAGGCTTCCAACCATTCCAGTTGCCGGAGTGCCTATTCTCCGAGTGTTTCGACCACCTGCGGCGCTATTTTCCCGACGATGATATCAATGCCTTCAGCGGTCGGGTGAATGCCATCGGGCAGGAAAAGATCGGGGTGACCAACCACACCGTCCATGAAAAACGGGTAGAGCGCGACACCATATTTTCTGGCGAGCGCCGGATAGATGACATTAAATTCATCACTGAACGCGGCTCCGAGATTGGGCGGAGCCAGCATGCCGGTCAGCATCACGGGAATGTCGCGCTCATCCAGCTTCTTGACCATCGCTTCCAGATTGGCCCGTGTATCCGCGGGTTTCAGCCCCCGCAGCATGTCGTTGCCGCCGAGGCCCAATATCACCAGATCCGGCTTTTTCGGCAAACTGTCGATGACAAAATCCAGCCGCCGCAATCCGGCCGCGGTCGTGTCGCCGGACACACCCGCATTGTGAACTCGGACATCCTTGCCCGTTGCCGTTAGCGCTGCCTGCAGTTCAGGCGCAAAGCCCTCTTTCTGGTCAAGACCATAGCCTGCATAGAGACTGTCGCCGAACGCTACGATCAGGATATCCGGCTCTTTGGCTTCGGCCGTCTGATCATTGCTCGTTGCCGCAACAGGTTGCTGCTTGTCAGTGGTGGTGGCTGTTTCATCGACCGGCGCTGGACCGCACGCGATCAAAAGTTGCAGAAAGCCCAGTGTGAAGCCATATAAGAACAAATTCTTCAACATCGGATATCCTTACCCCCATGATCCAAAAAACCGCCGCATCGAGCGACGCCGCCGTCGTTGTACCCCATATTGCTATTGCAGCCCGGAATGTCACCCTGTCTTTGGGGGAAGGCGATGCGCGGGTAGATATTCTGCGCGGGATCGACCTGTCGATCGAGGCAGGCAAGACGGTCGCGTTGCTTGGACCCTCGGGTTCGGGCAAATCGTCCTTGATGGCCATATTGTCGGGCCTGGAACGGGCCAGCGGCGGTGAAGTGAATATTGCTGGCGCAGACTTCGGAACAATGAACGAGGATCAACTGGCCGTGGCCCGGCGCGGCCGGGTCGGCATCGTGCTACAGGCTTTTCACCTGCTACCGACGATGACTGCGCTGGAAAATGTTGCGGTGCCGCTGGAACTGGATGGCCAGCCAAAACCGTTCGTAATTGCGGCACAAGAGCTTGAGGCTGTGGGTCTTGGTAACCGGCTGGGTCATTATCCGGCCCAGCTTTCCGGCGGCGAGCAACAGCGCGTTGCAATAGCCCGAGCCATGGCGTCCCGACCATCGATCATCTTTGCCGATGAACCAACCGGCAATCTCGACGGTGCAACCGGCGAGAAAATCATCAGCCTGTTATTCGACCGCCAGAAAGCGACGGCGGCAACCTTGTTGATCATCACCCATGATCCAGAACTGGCCAAGCGCTGCGACCGTATTATTGAATTGCGTGACGGTCTGATCGAACGGGACAGCGCCACATGAGCAGGGATTTCGGCAAGGCGTGGACGATTGCGCGGCGCGATTTGCGCGGGCGCTTTATCGGATTGCGCCTGCTGATCATCTGCCTGTTTCTCGGCGTCGCCACTTTGGCGGCGATCGGCAGCCTGACCAATGCGATCACCGAAGAACTGGCCAATCGCGGTCAGGCCATATTGGGCGGCGATATCGAGATTGCCGTTGCCCAGCGCGAGGCGACCAACGAAGAGCTGGCGGCGCTGAAGAGAGCCGGCACGCTATCCGAGACATTGCGGATGCAGGCTATGGCACGGCTGCCCGACGGCAGCGACACGCAACTGGTCGAGTTGAAAGGCGTAGACAATGGCTATCCACTCTATGGCAAGTTCACGCTGGAAGGCGGACAATCGGTCCGCGCGCCGGACGCACAGGAAATCTACGTCACCCCAGCCCTGATGCAGCGCCTGTCGCTGGCCATCGGCGATCCGATATCCTTTGGCGAGGCCAGCTTCACCATGTCCGGCGTCATTGCCGAGGAACCAGACCGGCTCAGCGAAGGCCTGTCGCTGGGACCAGTAGCGATCACTTCGCTCGACGGCTTGCGCAGGACCGAGCTGATCCAGCCGGGCAGCCTGTTCGAAAGCAAATATCGCCTCAAACTCCCCGTCACCGCCGACCCGCGGGTGATCGGTGACCGGCTGGTCGAACAATTTCCCAATGCTGCATGGGAAGTGAAAACCCGCGACGACGGCGCGCCGAGCACCAGGCGGTTCATCGAGCGGATGGGGCAATTCCTGACCCTGGTCGGCCTTGCTTCGCTGGTCATCGCCGGCATCGGCGTCGGCAACGGCGTCGCCTCCTATCTGCGCGGCAAGCAGGGTGCGATTGCGACGCTCAAGATACTCGGCGCGGACAGCCCGATGATCTTTCGCATCTACCTGTTCCAGATCATGACCGTGGCCCTGGGCGCGATTGTCTTTGGCCTTGCGGTTGGTGCGATAGCGCCGCTGGCGATCATCCGGATTGCGGGTGACGTGTTGCCGATCAAACCGGAATTCGCCATTTATCCACTGCCCCTGCTGGTCAGCGCGCTATACGGATTGCTGATTGCGATAATCTTTGCCTTGCCTCCCTTGTCGCGAGCCAAAATGGTTCCGGCAGCGGGGATCATCCGGGGCGAAAGCCGCTCCTGGCGTCAGGTCGACCGCCAGAGCTGGATTGGCGTCGGGCTGGCGATTGCCGCGATATTGGCACTGGCTATCGGCACCGCCAACGAACCGCTTTTTTCCGCTTCGTTCATCGGTGCGGCGACGGGCATTTTACTGCTGCTCACCGGACTGGGGGCGCTGATCGGCTGGTTGGCGAGCAAGGCTCCGCGGCCAAAACAGCCCTTGCTGCGACTGGCCCTGACCAGCCTGCACCGGCCGGGCGCACAGACCGGACAGCTGGTGGTGGCGCTGGGGCTGGGCCTGACCTTATTTGCTACATTGGCCGCGATCCAGACCAGCCTGAACAATGAAATCCGATCCACCGTTCCGCGCGATGCCCCCAGCTTTTTCGTGCTGGACATACCGGTTGAACGGGCGGACGAATTTCGCGCCAAAGTGACAAAAACGTCCGCTGATGCGGAAATCAACATCGTCCCGACCCTGCGCGGCATCATCACCGAATTTGGCGGCCAGCGGGTGTCGGAACTGGAGAATATTCCCGAAGGCGCCTGGGTGCTGCGCGGCGATCGTGGCCTGACCTACAGCAGCACCATCCCGGAAGGCAGCGAAATCGTGGCGGGGAAATGGTGGGATGCCGATTATGACGGGCCACCGCTGGTTTCGGTCGACGAGCAACAGGGCGCAGCGCTTGGCCTGAATATCGGAGATAGTCTGACAATCAGCCTGCTTGGCGTTGAAATTCCAGCAAAAGTTTCCTCCTTCCGTAAAGTGAACTGGCGCAATTTCGGATTCAACTATGTGCTGGTCTTCCCGCCCAGCGTGCTGGCTGATGTACCGCATAATGTTGCCGCAACCATCCAGATCGACCCGGCCAAGGAAGACCGGCTGCTCGGCATTTTGCCGAAAGAATTTCCGTCCATCTCGATGGTCAAGGTCAAGGAAATCGCCTCCCAGATCGGCGAAATACTCGACCAGATGGCGACCGCCATTGCCGCCGCCGCCTCGATCGCGATATTCTCCGGTATCGCGGTGCTGATCGGCGCCATTGCGGCCTCCCGTCAGGCGCGCGTCTATGACAGCGTAATCCTGAAGCTGCTCGGCTCGACCCGGGCGCAAATATTATCGGTTCAGGCAATCGAATATGCGTTGCTGGCCTTTCTATTGTCGCTGGTCGCCCTGGGCGTGGGACTGTTTGCTGGCTGGTTCGTGGTCACCCAGATTTTCGAATTCACCTGGCAGCCGGACTATGGCGTCGTGCTGCTGACCTTGGGTATCGGCGCTATTGTGACGCTGGGGATCGGATTGCTGGGATCTATCCCCGTCCTGTCCGCCAAACCGGCACGGGCGCTGCGCGAGCTTTAATCCTTCGCCAGATGCACCGCCAGTGGTGCGGACAGGAACAGTTGCGCGAGATGGTAGAAAATCAGCGGCAGGATCACCAGACCGGCGCGCTCGGGCGAGAAAATTATGGCTGCGAGTGGCGCGCCAATGGCAACGCTCTTTTGCGCGCCCGAGAATAGCAGGGTCTTGCGGTCGCCTCTTGCAAAATCCAGCCAACCGCCAAGTAACCATGTACCGCCAAAAGCCGCGCCCAGCCAAGCGAGCAGGGCCGCCGCCAACCAGAGAAATTCGGTGCCGCTGACCCGACTCCACATACCCGCGATGATCGCGGCGGAAAAGCTGACATAGACCGCCAGCGCGATCGCACCCCGGTCGATCCAGCCGGTCAGATCCTTATACCGCATTACCCATGGCCGCAGCCAGGGTTGGAAAATCTGCCCGAGCACAAAGGGCAGCAGCAGGATCGAAGCCAGCTTGACGATCGTATCCGTCGTGATTTCGACCCCTGCGGCGCTGGCGAGCAACGCAAACAAGAGCGGCGACAGCACGACCCCAACGAGATTGATAAACGCGCTCGCCACAACCGAGGCCGCGACATTGCCCCGCGCGATCGCACAATAGCTGGTCGCCGACTGGACCGTGGACGGCAATGTGCCGAGAAACAGAAAACCCAGCGCGACATCGGCGGGAAGCAGCTGGTCCACTGCTTTCGACAGCAGCAGCCCAGCGGCCAGCATCACCCCGAACACCCAGAAAAAGATCGTGGCCTGCAGCCGGATATTGCCCAGCCCGGCGCGCACTTCATGCCGTTCCAGCCGAATGCCGTGGAGCAGGAAAACACAGAAAATACCCGCGTTGAACAGGATCGCGGCGATTTCCTTCGCCTGCCCCTGAACGGGCACCAGCGTCGCCAGCAACACTGCTCCGCTGAGCAGCCAGATGAATTTGTCGGTGAGGATCAGGCGGAGGGTTTGCATCTGGTCAAGCCAAATGGATTGCCCCGCGCCATTTGGCAAGCTTTCTGATGTTGCGGCGCAGCACCAAACAGGCTAAGGGCGCGGCAATATTGGGGCGTTGCTCTTGGCCGCCCTATCCTCTCTTACGGTAGAAATTGATATGTCTCTTCGCAATATTGCAATCATTGCGCACGTTGATCACGGCAAAACCACGCTGGTTGACCAGCTTTTCCGCCAGTCCGGCACGTTTCGCGATAACGAACGCGTTGAAGAACGGGCGATGGATTCGAACGATCTGGAAAAAGAACGTGGCATCACGATTCTGGCAAAATGCACCAGCGTCGAGTGGAAGGGCACGCGGATCAATATTGTTGATACGCCGGGCCATGCCGACTTTGGCGGCGAAGTGGAACGCATATTGTCGATGGTCGATGGCGTGATTCTGCTCGTCGACAGTGCCGAAGGCGCGATGCCGCAGACGAAATTCGTAACTGGCAAGGCGCTCGCGCTCGGATTGAAGCCAATTGTCGTCGTCAACAAGATCGATCGTCCCGATGGCCGTCCGGAAGAAGTGCTCGACGAAGTGTTCGACCTGTTCGTCAATCTCGACGCCAATGACGAGCAGCTGGACTTCCCGTCGCTCTTTGCCAGCGGCCGCAACGGCTATGCCGGTGATACGCCGGATGTGCGCGAAGGCGATCTGACACCGCTGCTCGACAAGATTGTCGAGCATGTGCCGGAACCGGATGTCGACCCAGACGCCAAGTTCAAATTTTTGGTCACGCTGCTCGACCGCGACAATTTCGTTGGCCGTATTCTGACCGGCAAGGTCGAAAGCGGCAAGATCGACATCAACATGCCGATCCATGCGATCGATATGAATGGCAAGGTGGTTGAAACCGGCCGTGCCACCAAGATCATGGCGTTTCGAGGGCTTGAGCGGGTGCCGGTTGAAAGCGCGAAAGCCGGCGACATCATCTCACTGGCCGGCCTGACCGAAGCCACGGTTTCCAACACGATTTGCGATCCATCGGTCACCGAACCAATTGCCGCGCAGCCAATTGATCCGCCGACCCTGTCGATGAATTTCTCGGTCAATGACAGCCCGATGGCTGGACGCGAAGGTGACAAGGTCACCAGCCGCGTGATCCGCGACCGTCTGCTGCGCGAAGCAGAATCCAATGTCGCAATCAAGGTGACCGAAAGCGCCGACAAGGATAGTTTTGAAGTGGCTGGCCGCGGCGAATTACAGCTCGGCGTGCTGATCGAAACGATGCGCCGCGAAGGCTTTGAACTGGGTATTTCCCGTCCCCGCGTGCTCTATCGCGAAGAAAATGGCGAGCGCCAGGAACCCTATGAAACCGTGGTTATCGACGTCGATGACGAGCATAGCAGCACGGTTGTCTCGAAGATGCAGCGGCGCAAGGCCGAGCTGACCGAACAGCGTCCATCCGGCGGCGGCAAGACCCGCCTGACCTTCTCTGCCCCGTCGCGCGGCCTGATCGGCTATCACGGCGAATTCCTGTCCGACACGCGCGGCACCGGCATCATGAACCGCCTGTTCGAGAAATATGGCCCCTACAAGGGCGTGATCGAAGGCCGCCCCGTCGGTGTGCTTGTGTCCAATGGCACCGGTAGCGCCGTTCCCTATGCGCTGAACGCACTGGAAGAACGTGGCATATTGTTCATCGGTGGCCAGACCGCCGTCTATGAAGGCATGATCATCGGCGAAAATGCCAAGCCCGGCGACCTTGATGTCAACCCGATGAAATCCAAGCAGCTGACCAACTTCCGCTCCACCGGCAAGGACGACGCCGTCCGCCTCACCCCGCCGACGGTGATGACGCTGGAACAGGCGATTGCCTATATCGACAATGACGAACTGGTCGAAGTCACGCCGAAGAATATCCGTCTGCGCAAGCGCCATCTCGACCCGAACGAGCGCAAGAAGGCATCGCGCCGGGCTGAGGCGGCCTGAAAAATAAAAAAAGGCGGCTGACAAGGCCGCCTTTTTCTTGTCGCCTTGCCGTTTGGGCTAGAAGCGGAATGCTGCCGTCAGGCGAATACTATGCTGATCGAAGTCAGGATCGCTCCGCTTCATGTCGGTTCCGCCGGATGCTAGTAGAAACGGGTTGGTGGCTCCTGCGCTACCCGGGCCTACATTGACGACATAATCGTCGTCAGTATAGCGGGTGTACAGATATTCGAGGCCCATAGTGATATTGTTCGTCACCTTGGCTTCTGCACCGCCACCTGCGCTCCAACCCCAGCTGTCCGTTTTTCCATTATCGGTAAAGCTGTTCGCACCATTGGTCGTGGTGAAGCTGTTGTCGATTTTGGCATAAGACACACCACCGGTCGCGTAAAATAGCACGCCACCTGGGGTATAGCCGACCCGGCCACGCGCGCCGAGCGCATAGTCAAGTTCGCGGGTAAACGTATAGGATGCCGGTGTTGTGCTGAATGCCGTCACGCTATCCTTGGACTCGCTGCGGCCGCCATCGACAAGGAAGCCGACAACGAAATTGCCATATTGCTTGTCCGCTCCGGCACGGATGTAATAATCCATATCGTCCTTGTCGTTACGGCAGCCTGCAGTAGGTGTGCTGCTTTTGGCAGCACCGTTGCAGAAACCGGGAGAGAATGCATTTGCGCCCGAAACGGACCGGACCTGATTGTCAAAACTGCCATTGCGGTCGGTGTCGAACAGGATAGTTTCATTCCGGTCATTCGTTTGCGCACCCAGGCCGAACGAACCTCCGACATAGAAACCGTCAAATTCCTTATTTTCGATTTCCTGCGCTTGGGCGGGTACGGCTGCAATCGCTGTCAAAACTGTGGCAGCGGCAAGCGCGTTTTTAATGGGGGACATACTAAACTCCTATGATTACTCTCAAGGCTACGAGAAGCATCAAGCGCATGACGGTGGATATCGTTCCCGCGCGAAACCGAAAGAATACCAGAGTGACCTAAATGCCACAGCTGCATGAGGCTCAGAGATGTCGTCCCGGTGACCGCGCCAACGTTCATCACTTGATTATCAGCCGATTTATGGCAAAGCGCTGCAAACAGAATGGAGCATCAAAAAATATGACTGAAGAAAAACAACCCGATCAGGCCGAGAGCGCAGCTTCCGGACCCGATGTTCCGCCCGATCATCTGGCGATTAATCCGCGCAGCAAATATTATGGCGGCGACTTGCTGAGCCGCGGCATTGGCATTAATTTTCGCGGTGCCCGCAAGCATAATATCGAGGAATATTGCATCTCCGAAGGCTGGGTGAAGGTCCAGGCCGGCAAGACCATGGACCGCAAGGGCAATCCCCTGCTGATCAAGCTCAACGGCGAAGTCGAGGCCTGGTTCGAAGATCTTGGTGATGATGCGCCGAAGATCAGCAAAAGCGCGTAAACAGCAGGACCATCATGACACCAAAGCGCATACAGTTTTTCATTGCGCTAGTGTTTTTTATGCTTGGCGGCTGGGCGACTTTTTTTCCGCAGCATGTGATTGATACGGTATTCCTTCCGGAATATCGCGATGGCGGGCGCATATTGTCATTCGCAATCGCCTGCTTTGGCGCACAGGCGCTATTGTCGGGGCTATTTGCTGCTTTCTCCCGCTTCACCGCTCTTACCTTTCTGGTCTATGGCATTGCGCTGCTGCCATTTTTCGGGTTCAACTATTATTTCACCATTCACGATCCGGTTTTCACCAATATGGGGCTGCTCGACGCGGTCGGGAATGTCATCATGCTGGCATTATGTTATGTCGGCTGGAGAAAATCCAAAGCGTCCGAACGGGGAATTATTTCATGAACTTTACTGACAAGATCGTCTGGATCACCGGTGCCTCGTCGGGCATTGGAGAAGCTCTGGCCCACGCTTTTGCCGCGGAAGGCGCGCATATCATCCTGTCCGGCCGACGCACCGAAGCGCTCGAACAAGTCGCCGCCGGGATCACGACTGATACGCTGATCCTGCCGTTTGAAACGACCGACTATGATGCACTGCCCGGAAAAGTCGAAGAAGCCCGAAGCTGGAAGGGGCAAGTCGACATTCTGGTCAACAATGCCGGAATCAGCCAGCGCAGTCTGGCGCTCGACACCCATCCCGATGTCCATCACAAGATCATCAACGTCGATTTGCTCGCGCCGATCTGGCTGACCCAGTTGTTGCTGCCGCATATGATCGCGGCGGGCGGCGGGCATATTGTCGGAATCAGCTCGGTGGCCGGCCGGGTCGGGGTGCCGCTGCGCACCGCTTATTGCGCCGCCAAGCACGGCCTGATCGGCTATATGGACGCGCTGCGTGCGGAGACCGAAAAACTACATGATATCCATGTCACCAATATCCTGCCCGGTTCGATCCGCACCAATGTCTCGCGCAACGCGCTGACCAAGGAGGGCGAAAGCCGCGGGAAGTCCGACGCCGCCATTGACAACGGCATGGACCCCGCTGAGTGCGCGCGGCAGATAGTAAACGCTGTGCGCAACAATGTCCCCGAACTGCTGATCGCAGAGGGGGGTGAAGCGATGATCGCCAAGCTGCGGCAAAGCGATCCCGACAAGTGCTTCGCCATGACCGCTGCGATGGGCGCGCAGATTGCCGAAAAATACCAAGCTGGAGAGGATGACTGATGGCTCTGGTCCTGCTGGAAAAATACGGTCCCGTTGCCACGATTGCCCTGAACCGCCCGGAAGTTTCCAGGCCCAGTTAGCGGAAAAAGCAGTTGGTCCCCGAATAGAGGCTTTCGACGACCGCATTATCGCTTTCATCCGTGAGAAATCCACCGATAAACCCGGCCTCTCCGGAACCGGAGAAAAACTCGATGCCGAGTGTGCTGTCCGTGTACATTTCTATTGGCATCGCTTGCTCCAGAGCGGCACGGGTCGATCCGACCGTGATGTCCTGAGCGGTGCGTGCCAATTTTCCATCACCATCAAAAAACCAGCCAACCAGTTCGTCGTCCTGAAAATTAGCCGTCAGACCGGTAGTTGGCGAAGAAGCGGAGTCCATCGGCCCCGCACCGCAATCCTCGTTGCTGTTCTGATGCACCGGCCCAAAATGTTCGAGCATGGCGATGATTTTGGTTTTTTCGGTACCATAGGGGAAGCTCATGGCTTCTCCCTGCGAGATACCATCCGGCTGCAGGATGATCGAAGCAGGTTCAGAACCCACATCGGATTCATCCACTTGCCCTTGTTTGACGGGATCGACACAGGCTGTGAGCATCGCGAAGGTGATCACCGCCGCTGTTATCTGGCGGGTGACGGTCATCCGGGATTTCCTTCCATTTGCAGGATATCGGCGTCAATCTCGACCCAATCCTGCTTGCTGCCGGTCCAAAAATGGACCTGCGGGTGGATCGCACTAGTATCGTCGAGCGTACCAGCCTTGATATAGGTCATGCCCGGCTGGGTCGGCAATGTCGTCTTCACCGGCGAACCGCAGGTCCCGCAGAAATGGCGATGAACCAGATTGCCACTTTCGCCATGGTCATCATAAGCCGTCAAGTCGCCCGAAACCTCGATCTGGTCATCGGTCACCCCGAACAGTACCGAATAGGCGCTGCCCGCCTGTCGCTGGCAATTTTTGCAATGACAGACGCCGCACATCTTCAGGTCGCCCTCGACCGTGTATTTCACTGCGCCGCATAGGCACCGACCTGTCATTGTCATCTCAACTCTCCCTGGTTACGTGACCTTGCGTATGAATACCGTTCCCACCGAATAGCCCGCACCAAAGGAACAGATCAGCCCGATGTCGCCATCGGCCAGATCGTCGCTATGCTGGTGAAAGGCGATGATTGAACCGGCCGACGAGGTGTTGGCATAGGTATCAAGCACCGTCGGACTTTCGTCATCGCTGGCTTCGTGGCCGAGCACCCGCTGTGCAATCAGGCGGTTCATCCCGGCATTGGCCTGGTGCAGCCAGAGACGGCGCAGATCGCTCCCCTCGAGCCCGAGCCGTTCCGACTGCTCGTTGATCATAGTCGCGACCATCGGCACCACTTCCTTGAACACCTTGCGCCCTTCCTGCACAAACAGCTTGTCCTTGTCGTCGCGGCTGTCCGGATGAGTGCGGTTGAGGAAACCGAAATTGTTGCGGATATTGCTGGAAAATTGCGTCTTTAGTTTGGTGCCGAGTATTTCCCAGTGCGCGGCGGGCGCGATATCCTTGGCTTCCACCAAAATGGCGGTGGCGACATCGCCGAAGATGAAATGGCTGTCGCGGTCACGCCAGTTGAGGTGACCGGAACAGATTTCCGGATTGATCACCAATACCGATTTCGCGCTGCCCGAACGGATATAGTCGGCTGCGGTCTGGATTCCGAAGGTCGCCGAGGAACAGGCCACGTTCATGTCGAAACCGAAGCCGTCTTCCATGCCCAGCGCATCCTGGATTTCCACGGCAATGGCGGGATAGGCACGCTGCAAATTGGAACAGGCGCAAAGCACCGCATCGACATCTTCCGGCTTGCGCCCTGCCCGCTCCAGCGCCTGAAGTGCCGCCTTGACGCCGATTTCTGCCAGAATGGAAATCTCCTCGTTGGGACGTTCAGGCAGACGTGGGCACATCACTTCGGGATCGAGGATCGGTTCCTTGGACAGCACATAGCGCGCCTTGATACCCGAGGCTTTCTCGATAAATTCTACCGAACTATATTGCAATTCTTCTGCTTCGCCCGCCGCAATTGCGTCGGCATTTTCGCGATTGGTGAGGTCTACATAAGCATTGTAGCTGGCGACCAGTTCCTCGTTGCTGATGCTGTCTTTCGGCGTGAACAGGCCGGTTGTGGAAATAACGGGAATATTGCTGTCGGTCATTGAGAGATGTTTTTCCTTCTGCGGTTGCGCTTTCTGGCGGCGCTTGGATGTAATGGTAATCCCCCTTGGCGAAACTGGCAAGCAGGCTCGATCCGCCTTTGCCTCTCCATAACTCCTTGCTATCAGCAAATCATGAATGACCGTGTCAAACTGGACGACAGCTGGAAGCAGCCTCTCGCGGACGAATTTGCGGAGGGTTATATGACCGTCTTGCGCGAATTTCTGTTGCAGGAGAAAGCAGCAGGCAAGCAGATTTATCCCAAAGGTCATGAATATTTTCGCGCTCTGGACCTCACACCGCTCGACCGGGTTCGCGTGGTGATATTGGGGCAGGATCCCTATCACGGCCCCGGCCAGGCGCATGGGCTTTGCTTCAGCGTGCAGCCCGGTGTCCGGCCGCCGCCGTCACTGGTCAATATCTATAAGGAAATGGAGAATGATCTCGGCCTGCCGCGTCCCACCCACGGCTTTCTGGAACATTGGGCGCAGCAGGGGGTGCTGCTGCTCAACAGCGTACTGACCGTCGAAATGGCGCAGGCGGCCTCCCACCGCGGCAAGGGATGGGAGCAATTTACCGACGCTATCATACGGCTCATAGCGGCCAAGCCTGACCCGGTCGTATTCCTGCTCTGGGGCAGCTATGCCCAGAAAAAAGCAGCGTTTGTGAGAAGCGTCGAACAGGGTGGGAGGCACCTGGTGCTAAAGGCGCCCCACCCCTCGCCGCTGTCGGCTTATAATGGTTTTTTCGGGTGCAAGCATTTCAGCAAGACCAATGATTTTCTGGAACAGAACGGAATGCCACCGATCGACTGGAGCTTGCCGGAAATCCCCCGATGAAATGGCACAAGACGCGATCCTTCGAGATGCTCCGGTTGCGACATTGAGTATCGACTCTAATTTGCTGCAAGAGGTTCCTCGGCTCGCGATTGGACCCATGCGTCAATGTCCCGCGCGACCTGTTCCGGAGTTTCCTCCATCGGGATGTGACCGGCATCGGCATAGGTAATTAGTTCGCTTCCCGGGATAGCGGTGGCAAAGGCGCGCGCATGGGATACTGGTATAACTTTGTCCTGCTCGCCCCAAAGCAGCAACACCGGCATTTCGAGATTTTTGACCTCTGCCCATTTTTCCGGCTGGCGTGACGTTTTTCCGCGGGCCACGGATGCCTGCCGATTGCCTGGAAAACGGAGCAGCTCCCAGTAGCGATCGACCTGCTCGTCGGTCAATCGCTCCGGCTGGGCATAACTGTCTTCCAGCGACGATTTGACCAGCGCACGCGGTGTGATTTCGGGCAGTAGCATCTGGCCAATCGCAGATTGTGCCAGCCGGGCGCCAAGATAGAGCTTCCCCTTTTCTTCAACCTGCGCGCCGGATGCGTCGATCAGGACGAGACCGGCCACGCGCTCTGGCACCGCCAGCCCGGCACGCCAGGACAGCCAGCCGCCCATGCTGTTACCGACCCAATAGGCCTTGTCCACGCCGGCGGCATCCAGCACCTTAACTGCCGCCGCTATATTGGTATCGGCATCATAGGAGCCGGCCGAATGGGGCCCGGTCAGGCCATTGCCGTAAAGATCGAGCGAGATCAGGCGGTAGCGGTCACCAAGCAGCGCCACCAGCGGTTCCCAGGTCTGGAGCATGCTGTTCGACCCGTGGACGAGCAGCAATGCCGGACCGTCCCTGTTGCCTTCGTCGCGATAATGAATTTTGGCACCATGACCATCGTCGAGAAACTGCGAGGCTTCATTGGCATATTTTGCCATCATTTCGGCGCGGTCGGTATCGGGCGTCCGGAAAATGAAAAACGCTGCACCCATTATAACCAACAGCAGCAGGATGATGCGGATTATCTTTTTCATGCTATTACCCCTTCCGATTATCATTTGTAGCGAAAAAGCGGGAAAGCGCCAGTCTTCTAGTCTTCGGCCCGCCATTCGCCCGACTGCAATCCCTCCAGCGACCGATCGCCGACACTCCATCGCACCAGCCGCAAGGTCGGATGCCCGACAGCCGCCGTCATTCTGCGAACCTGTCGATTCCGGCCTTCCCGGATGGTGAGCTTGATCCAGCAATCCGGCACGCTCTTGCGGACCCGGATGGGCGGGTTGCGTGACCACAGATCAGGCTCGGCAATCCGCTCGACTTCGGCGGGCCGGGTCATGCCATCCTTCAAGCGAACGCCTTGCCGAAGTGCATCAAGACTGTCTTCATCAATCTCGCCCTCCACCTGGGCCAGATAGGTTTTCGGTGTCTTATATTTGGGATCCGCAATCCGGGACTGTAATTTCCCATCGTCGGTGAGCAACAGCAAGCCTTCGCTGTCCCGGTCCAGGCGGCCAGCGGGGTAGACGCCGGGAAGATCGATATAGTCGGACAGCGTGGCCCTCGCCGTTTCGGTGCCCCGGTCGGTAAATTGCGACAGCACGCCATAAGGTTTGTTGAAGAGGATCAGCTTCGCCATCGCCCCCCTTTGCCAGCGGCAAATGGAATCGGCAACGAAACAACGATAATATCAACGTAATCATTACCGATATCAGTCGAACTTGTGTAGCGTGCAGCGATGCAATTTGATAATTTCAACACCACCACTTTCCTGCGTGATTATTGGCAGAAAAGCCCGCTGCTGATCAGAAATCCGTGGAAGAACTGGCGCAATCCGGTTTCGCCGAATGAACTGGCTGGCCTTGCCTGCGAAGATCAAGTGGAATCCCGCCTAATCACGCAGTCGAGCGACGACTGGAATGCGGAACATGGGCCGCTTGCCGAAACGCGCTTTGGCGAACTGGGCAAATGCCCGTGGACATTGCTGGTCCAGGCGGTTGACCAGCATGTTGCCGATGTCGCAGCGCTGATCGAGCCTTTCCGTTTCATCCCGAACTGGCGGATCGACGATGTGATGGTCAGCTATGCCAGCGATGGCGGCGGGGTGGGGCCGCATTTCGACCATTATGACGTTTTTCTGATCCAGGGCCTCGGGCAGCGGCGTTGGCAAGTCGGCGCCATGTGCGACGATCAAAGCCCCCTCCGAGAGCATGACGATTTGCGCCTGCTGGTCAATTTTGACATTGCCGAGCAATGGATATTGGAGCCCGGGGACATGCTCTATATTCCGCCCGGTATCGCGCATAATGGCGTTGCGATCGGTGAGGATTGTATGACTTATAGCATCGGTTTTCGCGCCCCGTCGCGGAAGGAATTGATCGGCAACTGGTGCGATCATCTGCTGTCAGAAATGACCGATGATGACCGCTACCGCGATCCCGATTTGGTGGTGCAGGAAAATCCCGGTGAAATTTCCGGGGATGCCGTCAACCGACTGATGGCAATGGTCACCGAGAAGCTGGGCGATCGCGAGGAGTTCGCCAAATGGTTCGGACAATATAGCAGCATGCCGCGATATCCGGATACCGACTGGCGGCCGGACGAGCCGATCAAGCTCGAACGCTTGCGTAATTTACTGACCGCGGACCATCGCCTGCTCCGCAATCCCGCCAGTCGCTTTTCCTTCATCCGGGAAAGCGCCGAAAAGCTGCTGCTATTTGTCGACGGAAATTGTTTTCGCTGCGCAAATGACGCGATTGGGGTGGCTGAAATAGTTTGCGCCCAAGACCAGTTCATCCTCAATCCCGACTGGCAAAAATCTGAGACTGTGGTCGCCTTGCTCGCCGAACTGTATAATCTCGGCAGCCTTGGCTTCGACCAGGACTAGCCGACGCGGCAGCCGGATACAAAAAAGGGCGGGACTGCCAACGCACTCCCGCCCCTCCAAATTCGGTATTGCCGGCTTATGCCTGCTGCAGGTTTACAGCGGCTTTCTTGCCGTTATTTCCGGTTTCAACGTCATAGGTCAGGCGTTGCTCTTTTTCGAGAGTCTGCATGCCTGCAGCCTGAACGGCTGTAATGTGCACGAAGCTGTCATCGCCACCATCTTCAGGAGCAATGAAACCATAGCCCTTGTCGGTGTTGAAAAATTTTACGGTGCCTGTTGGCATAGTCTTATTCCTATTCATAACTTAATTATGTTCAATGCTGCTAGATGCAGAACCGAACGGGATTGGCCAACTTCGAGAAATGGGAAAAAGAGTATGCGCCCTTATGGGGTGCGCGAAACCATGATTTCGTCGTAACGCGATTAATTAGCTTTTCCGCCCATAGCAGGCTATTCGCCAATAAGCAATCAGATGAATTTCCACGGTTTCATGGTCTGCATAAATTGTGTAGCAGATCGATGATGAGCAAATCCATGATAATCTGTGCAACCGCGCTGGCCCTTTGCGTCCCTCTCGCGGCATGTGACACTTCTCCCGGACCAGCCCCCGAGCCGTCGCCCCAGAATGTGTTTTTTGAACGACTGGGCCTGCTTTGCGGCAAGGCTTATGCCGGAACATTGGTTTCGGATCAGAAAGCCGACGCCGAGATGGCCGGCAAGCCAATGATCATGCACGTGGCGGCCTGCGATCTGAACGAGATCCTGATTCCCTTTCATATCGCCGAAGGCAGCGCCAAGTGGAACCGTTCGCGGACCTGGTTGATCACCCGCACCGCTGACGGCCTGCGCCTCAAACACCGCCATCGACATGAAGACGGGAGCCTCGACAGCGTCACCAACTATGGCGGAGATACAGTCAGCGAGGGCACGGCGGACCGGCAGGAATTTCCTGTCGATGCCGAGTCCATATCTTCCTTCCGGGCAAATGGCCTCGATCCGTCGGTGACCAATGTCTGGGCCGTCGAGATTAGCCCGCCGGGCCAGTCGGATGCCCATTTCGCTTATGAACTCCGTCGCCCCAAATCGGCAGATGATCGTTATTTCCGGGTCGAGTTTGACCTGTCTAAACCGGTATCGCCCCCACCGCCGCCCTGGGGCGATTGAAGGCCGGTGCTCAGCGAACTGCTCATTGGCACAGGCCTGATCCTGACCACCGTACTGACTCACGGAGTCGGCATTTTTCTGCTCGGCCGATGGCTGCGCGTGGAAGCGCGTGAGGAAGCCGAAGAAAACACCCACCCGCTCTCCTTTCGCGGCATCATGGTAACCCTTGGCCTCGTGCTCGGCCTGTTCGTCCTCCACGCCGTCGAGATATTCACCTATGCCGTCGTCTACCGGATGCTGGACGCCCTGCCGACCTTTGACCAGGCCATCTATTTCTCGACCATCACCTATTCGACCACCGGCTATAATAGCGAAGGTCTCGCGACCCATTGGGAGATGATCGCGGCGATCGAAGGGCTCAACGGCTTTCTTCTGCTCGGCTGGTCCACCGCCTTCTTCGTCACGGTCGTGGCCCGCATGCGAGGCCGCCGTTGATTGAAAAAGAATGACCGGAAAAGACAGCCGCACCCGCATGGCCTTCCGCTGGCTGCTTGCGACCATCTATCTGGTCGCGGGCATCGCTCATATCCGATCGCCCGGAGGCTTTCTGGCGATCACGCCGGATTGGGTCCCCTTTCCGGAGCAGGTGATATTCCTGACCGGCCTCGCCGAAATCGCCGGCGCTGTCGGCCTGATGATTCCGCCGCGCCTGATCCCGGGCATTCGCTATGCAGCAGGCATCGGCCTCGCGCTCTACGCGCTGTGCGTCTATCCTGCGAACATCAACCATGCGGTGAACAATATCGCGATTGGCGGCGCAACCGCGAGCTGGCTCTATCATGGCCCGCGCCTCGCGCTCCAGCCGGTATTCATCTGGTGGGCGCTGATTTCAGGCGGTGTGATCCACTGGCCGTTTCGGCCCAAACAACCGTAAACCTGCCAAAAAGCGGGCGTCAAATTCACGGTGCGCACAACCACACCAAGCCAAAATACAGCAACAAGTGCTAGCTAGATCGCTATTGTAAATATATTTACAAAATTACAGTTAAAATATCGATTTGCCAGACATTACGACTCATAATTTGACAAGAATCTCTGGAATAATCGCTTAAACTCGGCCAAACACCCTCTCAGGCGCTGAAAATAATTTGACAGCATAGTGAATAACCGCCTCCCCAGTTTAAGGAAGAAATATATGTCCTATCAAGATCTCAAAAACACCGCAAACAGCCTGATCGGCAGCAAAAATGGCACATGGGGCGGCATTGATGCCGAATCCGTGGCCCGGATGCAGTTGCAGAACCGGTTCAAGACCGGTCTCGACATTGCCAAATATACCGCTGCGATCATGCGCGAGGATATGGCCGCCTATGATGCCGACAGTTCCAAATATACCCAGTCGCTGGGTTGCTGGCACGGTTTTATCGCGCAGCAGAAGATGATTTCTATCAAGAAGCATTTTGGCGATACCAAACGGCGGTACCTGTATCTGTCCGGCTGGATGGTTGCGGCTTTGCGCAGCGAGTTCGGCCCCCTGCCCGACCAGTCGATGCACGAGAAGACCTCGGTCCCCGCTCTGATCGAAGAGCTTTATACGTTCCTTCGCCAAGCAGACTCCCGCGAACTGAACCTGCTGTTCCGCGACATTGACGCGGCGCGTGAAGCCGGTGATACGGCAGCGGAAAAAGCGGCGATGGACAAGGTCGAGAATTTCCAGACCCACGTGGTTCCGATCATTGCAGACATCGACGCCGGTTTTGGCAATGCGGAAGCGACCTATCTTCTCGCCAAGAAGATGATCGAAGCCGGTGCCTGCGCGCTGCAGATCGAGAACCAGGTTTCGGACGAGAAACAATGCGGTCACCAGGACGGCAAGGTTACCGTCCCGCACGAGGACTTCCTCGCGAAGATCCGGGCCTGCCGCTATGCGTTCCTTGAGCTGGGCGTAGAAGACGGCATCATCGTCACCCGCACCGACTCGCTCGGCGCCGGACTGACCAAGCAGATTGCCGTCTCCAAAGAACCCGGCGATCTTGGCGACCAGTATAACAGCTTCCTCGATTGCGAGGAAATTGATCCGGCCACCGCGAAAAATGGCGATGTCATCATCAACCGCGACGGCAAGCTGATGCGCCCCAAGCGCCTGCCTTCGAACCTGTTCCAGTTCCGTCCCGGAACCGGCGAGGACCGCTGCGTGCTCGACAGCATCACCAGCCTGCAAAACGGCGCCGACCTGTTGTGGATCGAAACCGAGAAGCCGCATGTTGAACAGATTGCCGGCATGATGGATCGGGTTCGCGAAGTCGTTCCGAATGCCAAGCTGGTCTACAATAACTCGCCGTCGTTCAACTGGACGCTGAACTTCCGCCAGCAGGTGTTTGACGCAATGCAGGCCGAGGGACTGGATGTATCGGCCTATGACCGCGACAATTTGATGGACGCGAAATATGACGACACCGAGCTGGGCGAAGCGGCTGATAAACGCATCCGCACCTTCCAGGCCGATGGTTCGAAACGCGCTGGTATCTTCCATCACCTGATCACCCTGCCGACCTATCATACTGCCGCGCTGTCGACCGACAATCTGGCGAAGGAATATTTCGGCGAAGCGGGCATGCTAGGATACGTCCTGGGCGTACAGCGCAAAGAAATCCGCGAAGGCATTGCCTGTGTAAAGCACCAGAACATGTCGGGCAGCGACATTGGCGATGATCACAAGGAATATTTCGCCGGTGAAGCCGCACTGAAAGCTGGTGGCGTGCACAACACGATGAACCAGTTCGGCTAAACAACACAGAGTTCGGGTGTCCCTGCCCCTTCACGGGGCACCTGATCCATCCAGTTTTCCTGGGGAGGAAAAGACTATCCGTCGGCAGCAATGCCGGCGGATTTTTTCTGTGTAAAGAGATGTACTGCGCGCTATCCGGAGCGATCATATTGGGTTAGGGCTGACCTATCTGGCGTAACGCCTGTTCGGCATTGGGGGCAGTATGACATTGCGGAAATCCGGTTCAATTCTGGCCCTAGCGGCGCTGCTTTCTGCCTGTGGCGGTGGCGGCGGGAGCAGTGGCGGTGCCACGGTCAGCCTGCCGCCCGGTGGCGGGAGCCCGACCCCTTCACCGGTCAGCACGACATGCTCGCTGCAGAACCGCCAGAACTGGGCCTTTGACCAGCTCAATGAATGGTATCTCTTCCCCGAAACTCTGGCTTCCAGCCTGAGCCCCGCGCCTTATGCTTCGGTGCAGGATTATATCGACGCGCTGACCGCGACCGCACGTGGCCAGGGCCGGGACCGCTATTTCACCTATATTACCTCGATTGCCGAGGAAAATGCCTTCCTCAATTCCGGCGCGACAGCGGGTTTTGGCATAAGGTTGAGCTATGACAGCGCGGCGTCGCGGCTGTTCATTCTCGATGCCTTTGAAGGCGCGCCTGCGCTTGCCGCCGGACTGGACCGCGGTACTGAAATATTGGCGATCGGAACCAGCACGGCCAACCTCCAGACGGTGGGGGCACTCTTCGCCCAGGGTGGCGCAAGTGCGGTCAGCAGCGCCTTGGGACCCTCAACAGCCGGAACCAGCCGGGTGCTGCGCGTTCGCGATCCAGCGGGCACCGAGATGACCACTACGGTCAGCAAGGCGGATTATGCAATCCAGCCGATCTCTCCCCGCTATGGGGTACAGATAATCGATAATGGCGGGACGAAAACCGGTTATGTCAATCTGCGCACCTTCATCGACAGCGCCGAACCGCAGTTGCGCAACGCCTTTCTGCAATTCCGCAACGCCGGTGTCACCGAGCTTATCATCGATCTGCGCTATAATGGCGGCGGGCTGGTGCGTATCGCGGAGCTGTTCGCTGACCTGCTTGGCCGCAACCGCTTTGCCAACAATGTCCAGTCGGTGACCCGCTTCCGCGCGAGCAAATCAGCGCATAACGAGACCCGCAACTTCCGGTCCCAATCGCAGTCGGTCGCGCCGACCCGGATCGCCTTCATCACCACTGGCGGCTCGGCCTCGGCCAGCGAACTGGTCATCAACGCGATGATTCCCTATCTCGATCCCGATATGGCACTAATCGGCAGCAATACTTACGGCAAGCCGGTCGGCCAGATCGGGCTCGACCGCAGCGCCTGTGACGATCGTATCCGGATCCTCGCCTTTGCGACCGAAAATGCCGATGGCAATGCCAATTATTTTGACGGCCTCGCCAGTTCGCTGACCAACAGCTGTCAGGCGGCCGATGATATCACGCTGCCGCTCGGCAATCCCGGTGAAGCCTCGACAGCACGCGCGCTGGGCTTTTTGTCCGGTGCCGCTTGTACACCGATCAGCGGCAGCGCGGCCGGCGCGGCCGCGAGCCGCACCGTTTCCCCGCAAAGCCAGACGCTGTCCCTGCCCCGCGAGCTGCTGATGCCCGCGCAGCCCACGCCTGCCCAGCGCGAGGTACCCGGGTCTTTCTAAACCACCCTGCCGGGCATCCGCACAGGCGGATTGACTTTATGGCCGGCTTGCCTGCTATAGTGGTATCATGTTCCAGACCGACACCGCGTTAATGGAGTCCAGTCTTGAAGCGCTGGACGATCGCTATGACGGCATGGCCGCTGAACTGTTCGACCGGTTCATCGCCGATCATCCCCATTATGCGCCCGTCTTCCTCAATCCGGAGGCCGCGCGCGAGCGGATGACCCGTGAAACACTGGAGGCGATGCTAGGTCTGGCGGGGGGCGAATGGTGGGTCGACCATGCGGTGACCAATTTCATCGACCTGCATCACAATTATGCCGATTTCACGCCGGAAGATTATGCCGCGTGGTTCGCGCTGGTGATTGGCGCGATGGAGCGCCGCGCCGGAGGGGACTGGCCGAACGGCGCCAGCGCGGCATGGCAGCGACAGGCCGACAGCCTAGTCGCCAAGGTGGCGACGGTGACCCGCAACAAGGAAGTACCTGTGCGAACATGACGGATGCCCGGACGATCATCGAACGGCTCGATTTGCAGCCCCATCCCGAAGGCGGCTGGTATCGCGAGACCTGGCGGGCCGAGGCGACAGATGGCGGTCGCGCTGGCGCAACCGCGATCTATTTCCTGCTCGAGGCCGGTCAGGGGTCGCACTGGCACACGGTGGATGCAACCGAGGTCTGGCTGTGGCACGCGGGCAGCCCACTGGCGCTGGGCACGGCAGCGCGCGATGACGGGCCGGTATCGACGATCCGCCTGGGCCCAGATATCCTCGCCGGACACAGTCCGCAGCATCTCATCCCGCCCGGCCACTGGCAGGCAGCAGAGGCCGATCAGGGCTGGACGCTGGTCAGCTGCATGGTCTCGCCGGGGTTCGAATTTGCCGGCTTTAAACTGGCCGACCCGGGATGGTCGCCGGGCGACTAGGTCCCGCCATCCCTATAATCCGGAGGAGCGCACCATGACAGCCACCAGAACAAGCGAACGCCACGGCCATTGCCTCTGCGGCGCGATCACAATCACCGCCAAACAGGCCGCCGGCCATGTCGACGCCTGTCATTGCCGGATGTGCCGGCGCTGGGGTGGCGGGCCGTTTGTCGAGATTGATTGCGGGACGGATGTGGTGATCGAGGGCGCCGAGAAGATGACCGTCTACAGTTCGTCGGAATGGGCGGAGCGGGCCTTTTGCCGGGACTGTGGCTCGCATCTCTTCTATCGCCTGAAGGGATCAGGCGAGCATATGGTCTGCGCCGGGCTGTTCGACGACGCGACTGACAAGGATAGCGGCCTCCGCTTGCGGCGGCAGGTGTTTATCGACGAGAAGCCGTCCTATTACAGCTTCGCCGGGGACAGCGAGACGCTGACCGGTGCCGAGCTGTTCGCGATGGTCGGGACGGAGACGCCGGAACGGGGATGAGGCGTTGACAGCCTAACTGTATTGCCATAGCAATACAGTATGAAACGCAAGCTCGCCCTGTTCATCTGCCTGATCTTCTTCGTCTCCGGCCTGATCCGCATCGGGGTCAGCCTGCTGATGATCGGGCAGGCGTCGGGCTGGTGGAGCTTTGACGGCGAAGCGACCGTGGCGCTGGCCGACACGCAGCGGTTCATCGCGACGCGCGAGACCAATATCGTCGGTTTCACCCCCCTCTCCTATTTCGGCTTCATCGCCTTCATGGGGCTGACGATCAGCCTCGGTGCGATCGGCCAGCTGTGGCGCCGGCGATGGGGGCTGGTGCTGATCGGCCTCTATCTGATCAGCCATGCGGCGCTGTTCGCGAATTTCTGGACGGTCAATCCGAAGATTTTTCTCTGGCTGCTGACGGTGGCGATGGCCGCGCTGCTGGTCTGGGCCAACCGCGAGCCGGAAACGGCGCACGGGGCGGTTTTGCGATAGGGACAGGGCCATGTGACCCTTGTTGCGGTGCTCGCAGCTGCCCGGGCTTGTCGCGCGCTCGGTACAGACACAGAAGAGGCAGGGACGGCGGCCCCTGCCTCTCCTCGCGCAAGCAAGGGGTTTTCATCGTCGCCCCGCCGGTTAAGGGGACAAGCGGGGCGACGCGCTCGGGTCAGTCCGGCTTGCCGCTGCTGCGACCGGAATCGTTCACCGCCCGGTCGCTGCTGCGGGATTCGCCATAGCGCGAGCTGGTGCGCTGTTCGCGTTCCGAGGACGACTGGCGTCCGTTGGCATTATTGCCCCCGACCCGCTGAATATCCGCCACATCCCGCGCCAGCCGGTCCGACGTGCTCTGACCTTCCAGTACCGAACCGCTCTGTGCGAGCAGCGGCGTGGCCATCAGCATCGGCAGGACCAGGGCTCCCATCATTGTCTTCCTGTTCATCATCTTGTCTCCTTGTTGTTGACCGCGACAGGTTGCGCAAAAGGAAGCGGGGCGCACGTGACGGCCATCACGGTCCGGTTGCCGGCCCGTCGCCTAGGCCGGAACGCGCCGGGAGCGGAACAGCCCCGCCCTCGCGGATCGGCTTTTTCCTCCCGGCAGCAGAAACCGAAGCAACAAAGCGGAGTAGATAATGAAGACTATTACCAGACTGTTCGCCCTGAGCCTTGCCAGCGCACCGGTACTCTTGACCCCGGTGGCGACCGCACAGGCACAGACAATGCTCAACGGCACTTATGTGAACGGTGACAACAGCGCGAAATGGGTATTCGGCAACCGCACCGGCCAGTTTATCCAGTATAAGTCGATCAACGGCAATCCGGGCACGATCGTGATCGACTTCCGCTATGCGCTCGAAAATAACGGCAAGATGCTGAACTATACCCAGACCCAGATCCGTCTCGAGGACCACCCGATGGCCAGATCCCAGTCGCTGAACAAACAGTATCGGGAACAGATCGAGCTGCGTCCCAGTGCGATCGTAATCGGCGGAAAAACATATTCCAAGCGATGATTCCCCGGCGTCCGGACCCCGGCAGGCGCAGTATCGCGCCTGCCGGATCAGCGGCTGACGGATCAGCGAATGACGGGTTGCCGGGGCGGGCCTATCTGGCGCCGCCCATCGTAAAACCGGATGCGGACAGCGGATATTCTCCTGCTGCCCGCAACCGATAGCCGGTGGTCCGGCGGGCTATTGCGGCGAGGCCGTGGCGGACTTGCTCGAGGAAGCCGGCTTGCTCGGCTGGCCGGCCTTGAACGCATCATCGAGCGCTTTCTGGCGATCGGGATTACCGTAGACTTTCCCCTTCGCCGGTGCCGTTATCTGATCCGCGCCCTTGGCCATGTCGCTTTTCTTGTGCCAGTCCTGGGATTTTTTTTCGTCGCTGGCCATGGCCGGCGCAGACAGGATGGACAGGGTGACAGCGAGTCCGAATGCCGAATATATTTTCACAATTTTTCTCCAAGTTGAGGCGGACCCGAAAGCGGTCCGCAACCGGAAACTACAGCGAACCGGCCGGATCGCTGCGTGATGGCGGTCACGTCCCTGCTGTTCCTGTTCCCAACCCGCTCCCCTCACCATTCCCCCGGCCCTGCCACCAAAACGCCAGTCCGTTTCGATTGCGCGCCAGCCTGCTGAAGCGGCGGGAACGAACCGTCCTTTCATGCTTTAATATTGTGCAGGCGCGATCGCCTGCATCCCCCACGGGCCGGCAATCCGGCTCAACAGAAGACAGAAGGATGATGAAAATGGGTGAACTAGTAGACAAGGCAAAAGGCAATGTGAACGAAGCCGTTGGCAAAGCCAAACAGCAGAGCCATGACCCCGAGACCCGTGCCAAAGGCAAGGCGCAGGAAACCAAGGGCAAGGCCCAGCAAGTCAAGGGCTCCGTCAAGGGTGCTCTGGGCGATAAAGTCTGACCCCTCCCTGACCCCCGGCGCTGCCCGTTCTCCCTCTCCCTGACCGCGGACAGCGCCAAACAGGAAAGCCGGCCCTCACGGGTCGGCTTTTTTGCGGATCGGGCTTGTCGGTCGTTCGGTTCGGGGGTGATTTGGGTGGACGCGTGGCACCCGGTCCGTTCGCTGCCGGACCTGTCGAAGCACGGGTGGGACCAGCTACCCTTGGGTCATAGACGCCCACCGTTGAGCTGCGGTCGCCTTCGGCTCGACAGGCTCAGGGCGAACGGGTTTTTATAACGGGGAGGCGCTACGAACAGGCCTCGACATAGCCAAGCACCGGCATCGTGCCGACATGGATCTGGCTGACCGTGCCGTCGCTGCCGATTTCAAAGCGCAGCGCGGAATCGCCGCTGGCGGCATTGGGGGCGGTCAGATATTTGCCGGGCGCGTCGACATATTTGTGCGGGGTGGCGGGAAAGGGGAAATACTTCTTAACCTCGGTCTCGCTGGCGCCGGTGCCAATGCCCTCGGCCAGCTTTACGTTGGAGCGCTGGCCGATCGAAATGCGGCGGACCGTGTCGCCCTCGACAATTGCATAGGCGCCGGGATAGTCGGGCGAGGAAAGCACGCGACAGCTGTCGGAAGCCTGCGCACCTTTTTCGCCCCAACTGCTGTCGGCAGGAACGGCTTCGCCGATCCGCAGATCGCCGAGACCAGCGAGCGAGAGAATATTGGCCGATGGCGCCGGATCGGCAGCGGGGGCTGCCTTCTCCGGGACCATCGGCGTTGCGGGTGTCACAGAAACAGTCTCATCCGCAGCCGGTTCGGCATCGGAGGAGGACTGCGAGGAGCAGGCCGCGAGGATGGCGAGCGGGATTAGGGAGAGAGTTTGTTTCATGTTATTTATGACGCGCGGGTGGGGGAAAGGTTGCGTGGCAACCGATAATCGGCGCCGCGCGCAGCGCTCGCCGGGAATTGTTGCATCTGTCTCGATAATTTCATTCGATCGCACGTGATTCAAAATAAAGGATTTTCTAAAGGGGGCTCGCCGTACACGGTTTTTCAACCGTTTTCGGGCAAAAGTGGAGACAGGAGCCATGGAGCCCAATATGGACGGACTGTTCGCCTTCATCCTGTTGAACCTGCCCGGGGCGGTGGCCCTGGTAATCGCCTTTGCGCTGGGGCGAGCGGTCGAGCAATATCGCACCAAGGCCCGGCGCGCGGAATGGCGGTCAAAAAACGGCTGGAAATTTGGCAAGAAAAAACCGGAGACGCGCGCCGATTTCGCGGCTGGCCAGCTCAAGACGGTGAGTCAGGCCAGCTTCACCTCCCGTTCGCTGCTCAACAAGTCGGAGGCCAATGTCTTTACCGCGCTCGACAAGGCGGTGATCGCGCGCAATCCCGGCTGGCAGGTGATGGCGCAGGTCTCGCTCGGCGAATTTCTCGCCAGCCCAGACAGGAACGCCTTTCTGAGCGTCAATTCCAAGCGCGTCGATTTCGCCCTGATGGACGACCGCTGCCGCGTGGTCCACGCGCTCGAATATCAGGGATCGGGCCACCATGTCGGCGACTGTGCCCCTGCCCGCGACGCAGTAAAAAAGGAAGCGCTGCGCAAGGCGGGTATTGGTTATCACGAGGTGGTTGCGGGGCATACGACCGCGGGCGAGCTGAGGGCTCTGGTGGAGAAGTTGGTGCCGGTGGGTTGAGGGTTGGGTTATGCGGTTATGCGAATATAAGTTTAGAACGGCAGTACACAATAATCCGGATAGAAGTGCAATCATCGGAAATCCGAAATTCTAGGAAGATGTGATATCAGGAGGCTCGTTTAGGAAATGACAATCGTGGTACCTGATCAAACTCCCACAAACTAGCAATGAGCCCCCTCTCATCGGAGTCAAGAATTTCGGTACCCGTTTCCGCCTCAAGAAGATCGACGCGAGAAAGGATTTCATAGCGAGCGCTTAGAGTGAATGGTCCGAGTCCGGCGTTGCCGTTTCGTCTTACCGGCCACCGCCTTTCTGGATCATTGCGGATATCCGCTAACCAGTTTCGAAAGTCCAAGAACGGTTGTAGCTCCTCGTACCCTGCATCGACAAGTTTCATTGCAGACTTATCTTTCCTGACAACCGTGCAAGTCCAACATCCAAACCGACCACTTGCACACGGTGGAGCATTGGGCGCTTTAATTACGGGACACTCGCCGGATGCATCTCGATAAAGAATCTCCAACTTTTTTGGATCAATACTTTTTGGTAGCGGTAGTGCGAAAACGGTGTCCCAGACTGCTGGAACATCCATATCAACGATTGGCAGGAAAAGGTCATAGTCACCCTTTCCTTCTCGCTGCTTTTGCCAATACTTATCGTTGCTCTTCGCCAAAGAACGGTCACGTTGTTGGCTTTCAGAACTCCTAAGACCAAGAATTACCACAGTGTTGTCGGGATCGTTAGCTTGAATAAAGCGGCTAACAGGTCGGATTCTTAAACCCGTGGTGCACCATCGGAACGAATTCGTTGGCGGTGGGTAGCCACGCCCGATGAGGCGTACGAAGAATCGATCTTCCGGCGGCGCCTTTAAACACCGCACCTCGATTGGTATTGCTAGCTCTGCAAACTCCATTCGCATGTGGTTCAAAAGACTTTTCACGTACGAATCTAGAATTGGGTTCTCAACGCCAGTGTCACAATAAATAAGCGTCATTCGTTGCGGCTTAACGCGAGCAGTATTATAAGCCTGAAGAAATATTTTTAGGGCTGCGGTAGAATCTTTCCCGCCAGAAAACGCTATAATCCAGTGCGCTTCATGACGTGCCTCCAATGCAGAAACCGTTCGATCAACCGAAGCAAAAACTAGATCTTCAGGCAATTGATGCCACGCGACCGTGGATTATATTTTGATATTTTTCTTCCATCAGGTCGAGTTGTTCATCCCCTAATTTAAGGTGCTTCTCGGTACTCTTTACTGAGCCCAAGAACCCAAACAATGCACTGACGAAATAAGCAACAGCTGCATAATCTGCGTTCGCCACACCACTTAAAATCAGAACAAGGCTGTATCCTAAGAACAGGATACTGATAGCTGTCAAATCCGCCGCGCTAGTCCAAATCAATCCGTTGAACATTACACGTTGGCCTTTCACTTTAAGACTCTCATCATGATCAATAATGTCGTAAAAAACACGACGCACATTGTCCCAAGTATACCTATTTTTATCATCAGGCAGGCCCGCAATGCTAACCATTCTTGAACGAATATTTTCATTCACGCGGTCGTAATAACTTCTATTAATCCACGACCGGAGAGGGGTAAATCGATAAATAACTCCGATTACTAATACTAAAATACTCTTGAAGAGCGCATCTAAATCTGGTGTCGGCAGCTCATACAAATCTGTGATCAGCCCCAGCGTCACTGCACCCAAAACGAAAATCGCTCCCGGAACAATTATTCTTAAGTAATTTAATGTTTTTTGATCCACACCTACCTCAGAAAATAATTACCTCATTTTATCGTTACATACAAACAATCCTTTTACGATAGATTTCTACTTATGACTATACAGGGTAGCCTGCATAAGGATTACTATATTTTCTAGGCTCAATTGGTCTATGATAGAGGTTCACGCTGAGCAATTTGTTGGCGCACAATTCCTCATCAATGTTGAAACGACAACAGACAGTGCTTGCCCCCACTCACTCCCCGTCCGTGTTCCGCTGCGCCACGATCTTGATCTCGACCACGCCGTCCGCCTCGTAGAGCGCGCTGACGCCGATCGCGGTCCAGGTGGGGAACGGAGTTTTGGCATATTGGTTTTTTACTTCGACCATTTCGTTGATCGAGCTTTGCAGGTCGGTGTGATAGCTGGTCAGGTCGACGACATCGTCCCAGCCGACTCCGGCCCGTTCCAGCGTCCGGCCGATCCGGTCGAAGGCACGGGTGAAGGCGGGCTTCAGGTCGCTCTCGCCGGGCTCTGGCGTGACGATCACGCCGGACAGATAGACCTTGTCGCCGGCGATCACCGCATCGGCGTAACCGACCGCTGACTGGAAGGCCGCTGCTTCCGGGTCTTCCGGCATGAAGACGTCTTTCGCGTTCTTCGCCTGCAGCGGTGCGGCCATGGCCAGCAGTGGCAGGACCATCAGAAATTTGCGCATGTTGTTTCCCCCCTTTGGTTGCACCGACTCGCTGGCGGAAAAGGCCAGCTGTTGCAGGGGGTTATACTGCGCTCTTCGGCTGGCTGTCGTCAAGCTGTGGGGTGCGGGACTATGGACGCAGGCGCAGTAAACACAGGACGCTATCTTAGCGCCTTCGTGTCTTCGTGTGATATTTTCATGTCACAAATGGCGGTTAGACAACAGGCACCACCCCAACCCCTCCTCTAAAGAGGAGGGGCTTTAAATGTTGCTTTGTGAATGTGGCATAGTCAAAATATGCTCGTCATCCTGAACTCGCTTCAGGACCTCCGGGCGGCAGTGCACAATCTCGCGGGATCCTGAAACAAGTTCAGGATGACGAAATCCTTGACGGATCAGTCTGCTTTTCCGACCATCTTTTCATATTCCGCGCGAATATCCTCGTCGATCTCCACTGGCCCGCCACCCCAGCGATGCCGGTCCTGGCCATTTTTCTTCACACCGGACACCCAATATTCCTCACCCGTTTCGTCGTCGATGAAGTTGCCCCTCACACCGTTCGCTCGCACCAACAGCTTGTCTCTGAAATATATGCCGCGACCAGTTTTTGTCTGGCGAACCTTTGTAATCCAAGCCGGACCTCGGTGAAGCTCTCCCGGCTTGAATTCGACATACATTATCTGGCTTTTATGCCCCATAACTCACTCCGCCGGTTCGCTCACCTCATCCTCCGGCAGATACAACCGATCCCCCTTGTCCTTATAAACCTTCGCCATCTCGCGCATGCCTTCTTCCGCTGCGGCCTTGCTGGCTGCTGCGGTATCGGCGCCCAGTTTCTCAGACGCAATAAACCCTTCGGCGCTCTGGTTCTGTTTGCTGGCGAAGTCGCGCACCTCTTGCGAGATTTTCATGCTGCAGAATTTCGGGCCGCACATCGAGCAGAAATGGGCGGTTTTCGCGCCTTCTGCGGGGAGCGTCTGGTCGTGATATTGCATCGCCGTGTCGGGGTCGAGGCTGAGGTTGAACTGGTCGCGCCAGCGGAATTCGAAGCGCGCCTTGGACAGGGCATCGTCGCGGACCTGCGCGGCCGGGTGGCCCTTGGCGAGGTCGGCGGCGTGGGCGGCGAGTTTATAGGTGACGACGCCGACTTTCACATCGTCGCGGTCGGGCAGGCCGAGATGTTCCTTGGGCGTGACATAGCAGAGCATCGCCGTGCCGTACCAGCCGATCTGGGCGGCGCCGATGCCGCTGGTGATATGGTCATAGCCGGGCGCGATGTCGGTGGTGAGGGGGCCGAGCGTGTAGAAAGGCGCCTCGCCGCAGACTTCGAGCTGCTTTTCCATATTCTCCTTGATCTTGTGCATCGGCACATGGCCGGGGCCTTCGATCATCACCTGCACGTCCGACTTCCACGCGCGGTGGGTCAGCTCGCCGAGCGTGTAGAGTTCGGAGAATTGCGCCTCGTCATTGGCATCGGCAATCGAGCCGGGGCGCAGGCCGTCGCCGAGGCTGTAGGCGATGTCATAGGCCTTCATGATCTCGGTAATGTCGTCGAAATGCTCGTAGAGGAAGCTTTCCTTGTGATGCGCCAGGCACCATTTGGCCATGATCGAGCCGCCGCGGCTGACGATGCCGGTGACGCGCTTGGCCGCCATCGGCACATAGGGCAGCCGGACACCGGCGTGGATGGTGAAATAGTCGACGCCCTGCTCCGCCTGTTCGATCAGGGTATCGCGGAAAATTTCCCAGGTCAGGTCCTCGGCGACGCCGCCGACTTTTTCCAGCGCCTGATAGATCGGCACGGTGCCGATTGGCACGGGGCTGTTGCGGATGATCCACTCGCGGGTGTCGTGGATGTTGCGACCGGTGGAGAGATCCATGACCGTGTCGGCGCCCCAGCGGATCGACCAGACCATCTTGTCGACCTCATTGGCAACATCGGATGCGACGGCGCTGTTGCCGATATTGGCGTTGATCTTGACCAGGAAATTGCGGCCAATTGCCATCGGCTCGGTTTCGGGATGGTTGATGTTGCTGGGGATGATCGCCCTGCCCCGCGCCACTTCGTCGCGGACAAATTCCGGCGTGACATAGTCGGGGATCGACGCGCCGAAGCTCTCGCCGTCGCGCTTATATTCCTTGAGCCGCTCGCGCCCGAGATTTTCGCGCTCGGCGACATATTCCATTTCCGGGGTGATGATGCCCTGGCGCGCATAATGCATCTGGGAAACGTTCGCGCCCGGCCTGGCGCGGAGCACCTTGCGGCGGACATTGGGGAAAGGCGCGACGCCGCCGCTGCGGTCGGGGCCGAGCTGGCCATTGTCTTCCGGTTTCACTTCGCGCTGGTCGACTTCCTCGACATCACCGCGGCTGCGGATCCACTGGCCGCGCAATTCGTTGAGGCCGGTCGTGATATCGATCAGCGCCTCGGGATCGGTATAGGGGCCGGACGTGTCGTAGACGCGCACCGGCGCTTCGCCACCCTCGAGCTGTATCTCGCGCATCGCCACGCGGATGCCGCTGCCGCTATGCGCGGCGACGTGAATTTTCTTCGAACCGCGGATCGGGCCGGTGGTTACGCCAATTTCGGTTTTTGCGGGAAGGTCGGCCATAGATGATGCTTTCTTTGAAGTTTAGATTTCTTTGAAGTTTAGATTTGGAGCCGGACGAGACCGGCAAAAATAGCGGCGAGGCTGAAGATGATGGCGAGAACCGCCCAGAAGCGCGCTTCCTTGCCCATGAGACGGCTGGCAAAGTTCATGAACCAGTCACCCAGCGCCAGGATCAGCATGCCTTCGATGATGATCCAGCCGCCGATGACGGTGACCAGGATCGACAGCCAGTCGGCCGGGTCGAAGGGATTGACAAGATAGATGGTGGCACCCAGTGCCAGGGTGACGATTCCGGTGACAAATTGCAGCGCGCTGCTGGCCCGGATTTCCCCCAGCATATTGGACCAGAAGCCGGGGTTGCGATATTCGCCAACGCCCGCCGCCAGTCCGTAGAGGCCGAAGAAAAGGGTGATCCACCCGGTGATATTGCCTGCACTGCCCATCGCGTCGCTCCTTCTGGCCTGATGGAGAAAGAGCGTGTCGGGTTTAACCGGATAACCGCTCCCTCCCTCCGCCGGTGAGCCCGAATATACGGGGCCGGATCAGGTTCTGCGGGTCGGGCGACGTTACGCGCCCCTCTCAGTCAAACGACTCCCCGGGGAAGGTCAGAGCTTAGGACGAACCGGAAGTCAGGTCCAGCGAAGTTTGCAACGCTGCATTTCAGGATCGGCCCGGCGATTGCGGCCCGCAAATCAGAATGTATAACCCACGCCGATCGCGCCGAACCATTGGTTGGCGCTGCCGCGGATCGAGGTGACCGGGGATCGTTTTGCATCTTCCAGCATTCTCGAATAGCCGCCGAGGAATATCAGACCAAGGCCCCCATTGGTGATATCGCCGTCAAGATCGACTGCGGTCAGCAGCGTCGCGCCGACATTTTTCCAGCCACCACCGGCAGCGAAGGCCGGCAGGCCGCTGGCGGTGGATCCGGCGGGGGAAATGCTGAAATAATAATCGGCATAATCATCGTCGACATGTTCCGCGCTGATCGCCAGGCTGGTTGCCAGGCCGCGGCTGAGCGGCGTGAAATAGGTCAGGCTTGGGAAAACGACCATGCCGTCATGCGCCCCGGCGACATCCCAGCGCACATCGACTTGCGCGGTCAGCGAGTCATACGGATTGAGCAGGCGATTGACCTGAACGCCGGCGACCGGTCCCAGCTCCAGCGCAAAGTCCAGCTTGCCAAGCGAACGGACGACGGGATCCTTGATCGAATTGTGTCGGTCAAACCGCGCCCGCACCACGGGACCAAGAACGAAGTCGATCTTTGCGTCCTTTTGGTCGGGGATGAAGTCGAGCGCGATACCCGGACCACGCGGCTGGAAATCGACGCCGCCGAGGCGGCCGAGTACGACCGGCAGCGGCGACACCGTATAATCGTCCGAGCCGTCATAGCTCGGGCCAACCGCTACGCCGATGCCAGCGGTTATATAATCGCCATCAAAAACGGATTTTTCAACCGGCATCGGTGCCGGATCTTCCTGTGCCATCAGCGGCTGGGCCGAGACCACGCCCATAGAACATATGGCAGTACGGAAGAGAATATTGAATGTTTTCATGGCTTTTTCCATCAGACTTGGAAACCGTCCAACGCACCGGGGCGCGTTTCGGTTCCCTTTCACTTTAGAGCAGGAGCCGCCATTTGGCAAAATGCTTCAGTGTAGCTCAACCTGTTGGATTATATTTTGCAACGCCTCGAAACATTGCCTGTCCACGGCTTTCCCGACTTCACCCTGCAATATGGCCATGGCTTTTTCGGATGGCATCGCCGACCGATAGGACCGGTCCATGGTCAAGGCATCATAGATATCGGCAACGGTGATGATACGGGTTTCCATCGCGATACTGCGTTCATCGAGACCGAGCGGATATCCCTTGCCATCAAGCCGTTCGTGGTGCGACCCGGAAATCATTGCCATATCGCTCATCACGCCAATCCGGCCCAGAATATCGGTTGTATAAACAGCATGGCGCTGCATGGCCTCCCATTCCTCCGCATCCAGCTTGCCGGGCTTTTCGAGAATCTCGCTGCTCACACCCAGCTTTCCGACATCGTGCAGGATGGCAGCCCGGCGCAGCGCCCGGCGGCGGTCATCGTCCATTCCCAGTTTTTCGGCAATCTTGTCAGCAAGCAGGCCCACCCGCTCACTATGGCCAGCGGTATAGGGGCTTTTGGCATCAATCACCCGGCCAAAGGCGAGGCTGATATCGTCGAGATAGTCTTCGTCGACGGGAATATATTGCACCGCCGGCTCAAGAGCGAACAATTGCTCGGGCAGATCATCCAGCTTGAGCTCTTCCCAGAATCCGCTGGCCGCAGACAGTTTTTCGAATAGCAGACACAGCTTCGGATCAAGCCAGCTTCCCGAGCGGCTGCGAACCTCGGCAATCGCGGCATCCTTGCCATGGGCCGTGAAAAAGACATCGACAACCTGAGCCAGCAACGCGATCCGGCCACCAATATGGATGTCGGTTCCGGCGATCCCCAGCGGCAAGCCACCCCCGTCCCAATGTTCATCAAGATGGGCGATCGCCTGAGCAACATTCTCGGAAAACCTGAGCTGCCGGGCGATATCAGCGCCGCGCTCACATCGGGTTCCGATGATCTCGGTCATGATAGCATCGCCATTTTCGGCGATATTGCCAAGCGCCTGATTGCGCGCGTCTGCCGCAGCCGTCACGCCGACGGCGCTGACAACATGTTCACCAAAATCTTCGGGCCGTGGACCGATTAATTTGAAATCATGCTTGAGCTTGCGATCGTCGCCGACAAACATTTCGCTAACCCGGGCAGCATTGCTGCTACAGCCGAGATCCTTGAGCAGCGTAGCATAATAGACATCGCGCAATTCGTCGCCCTTCATACCCAGAGCCATGCCCAGTTGCGTCCCGATCCAGCAGGCACGGATACTGTGGCCAGCGGGCTGCCCTTCGGTCAGATCCAGCGCGTAAGTAAACGCGCCCAATATTTCCGACAATCGCAATTGGTCGGCACTGTCCTGCTGTTTGAAATGGGTATTAATCGCTTGATACATTACTCAGACTCCTACAAGATTCCGGTCAATGCAGGCTTAATCCTAGTAATGGGTTAATTTTCATTCGTCTAAAGTATGTATTTCATGCGCACCGCATAATGCGCATCATCGGTTCCGACGGAAAATTGGGCCGACTCGAATTTCGGCGGACCCATGCCAATTTTGGGATTTCGGGAAAAGCCAAATCCTTCGCGTGGCAGAAAGAGGCGCAGATCCATTTTCCCGTTGGCATTTTCATCGTGCACCAGCGCCACGGCATAGATACCCGGCTTCACGCCAGCGATCTGGATATGGCCGGCTTTGGCTGCGGGCACTTTCAGCTTGCGCGCCTTCTTGTCTTTGGTGCAATCCGGAAAATATTCTGGATCGGCGCTCAAACAGACCAGAACATCGCCTTTTTCAGAGCGCAAACCGATGATGGCAAGGTCAATCGAGCTCGAGATCACCGGCACAGTGGCGGTTGGCGCCTCAGCCGCCGACGCACTGGCCGCGAGCAGCAATGCCGAAACCGCTGTCAGGATCGGCAAGCCCGATGTCCGTACCACAGATTTTGTCCCAGAACCGAAAATACAACCCATAATTACCTCGATAGAATTCATGATGTTTTTCATGGTGGGACGCGGTGATCAGCCCCTGCCCCAATCGTCCGCGGACCAGCCAGCGTGGAAACATCTCCCACCCCATATGGTTGGATACGCCCATAACGGTCATGACCAGCAATACCAGTCCCAAAATGCCGACATGAATCGGTATCGCGATGACCAGGGCCGGAATAACGATCGCACCGCTGATCGCCTCGACCGGATGAAAGCTCATCGCGGCCCAGGCTGTCGGCGGACGGCTGTCATGATGGACCGCATGCGCGAGCTTGAACCATTGCGGCCGGTGAAACAGCCGGTGGGTCCAGTAGAACCATGTGTCATGGATAAAAAGATAGAGGAAAAATGACACCGGTAGATACCATAAGGGGTACATCACGGGAACGGTGTAAATCTTGGTCCAGCCAGCATTTTGCCAGCCCCATGCAACGATCCCCGCGGGCACGCCATAGATCGCCGCAGACAGCAGCGACCAGCGGATTTCGCGACCGATTTGCGGTTTCAGCTTCACATATTGGCCCGGCCGGACGCGCTCGGTCAGCCAGGCAAAAAATCCGCTGCTCAGCAAATAGCGCCCGCCGATGATCAGCGTCATGGCGATAGCCGATAACAGGAGGGGAAACGCATGATCCATACGACGGGGAATATGGTGCCGATCATCCGGGAGCAAGGGATAAAGAACCGCTGGCAGGCTTTCAGACAGGCTTTCCCCGGTCCAGCCCATCCGCTAAGGCGAAGCGATGCCCGAGCCCTCACGTTCCTCCAATCCCTATGATCTGGCGATCGCTGGCGGCGGTCTGGCCGGCGGCCTGATTGCGCTGGCACTGAACAGGTTGAGGCCGGAATTGAATATTCTGCTGATCGAGGCCGGGGCGCATTTCGGGGGTAATCATATCTGGTCTTTTTTCGCAAGCGATGTCGAAGCGGAACACCGCTGGCTGGTCGACCCGCTGATCTCTCGCCAGTGGGACAGCTATGACGTCCATTTCCCGAAATATAGCCGCCGCCTGCACAATGGCTATTATTCGATAGAGTCCGGAAATCTCGACAAGCAAGTGCATAGCAAGCTACCTCCGAAAGCGCTGAAAACGGGACATAGAGTCAAACGCGTCGAGAAGAACCGGGTGATATTGGATGATGGCGAAGAAATTTCTGCTTCCGCAGTGCTGGATGTGCGCGGTGGTGGCGATATTTCTGCGCTGGAATGCGGCTGGCAGAAATTTTACGGCCAGATGCTGCAGCTGAAGCAACCGCACGGCCTTGAGCGCCCGGTCATCATGGACGCAACAGTGGAACAGATTGACGGCTACCGCTTTGTCTACTGCCTGCCATTCAGTGAAACGGAAGTCTTTGTCGAAGATACTTACTATGCCGACACGGCTGACCTCGACAGCGCGGCGTCCCATGCCCGGATTGCCGACTATACAGCCGATCAGGGCTGGGAAATCGAGGCAGTAGTCGGCGAGGAAAAAGGCCGGCTGCCAGTGTTTTATGGCGGAGATTTCGAGGCTTTCTGGAAAGCCAATCCAGGGGTCGATGCGCGTGCCGGTGCGCGTGCCGCCCTGATTCAGCCAATCACCAGCTATTCCCTGCCAATGGCGGTCAAAACGGCTATCCTGATCGCCGAACAGCCCGAGATCAGTCAGAATATGCTCGACCAAAGGCTGCGCAATCTGGCGAGGGAGCACTGGAAAAAGGGAAAATTCTATCGCCTGCTCTGCGCGTTCCTGTTTCTCGGTGCCGATCCCGAAAAACGCTATAAATCGCTGCAACATACCTATAGCAAGGATGAACGGTTGCTCGCGCGTTTCTATGCTGGCAAATCGACCCGGATGGATCAGATCAGTCTGCTCTCGGGCAAGCCTCCCATTCCTATTTCCCGCGCCATCCCGCTATTGTTCAAATATAGATGAGTTTGTCTTTTCAATGAGTAACATTGCCAAATCCCAGAGTGAATTGTTCAAGAAAGCGGCCGTAATCGGTTCCGGCTTTGGCGGCTTGGCACTCGCCATCCGCCTGCAGTCAGCCGGAATCCAGACAACCATATTGGAAGGCCGCGACAAGCCTGGCGGACGCGCCTATTTCTGGGAAAAGCAAGGCTTTATCTTCGACGGCGGCCCAACCGTCATTACCGACCCGGACTGTCTGTCGCAGCTGTGGGAGCTCACCGGCCATGATATGGCGAAAGATATCGAGCTGATGCCGGTATCGCCTTTCTACCGGCTCAACTGGCCGGATGGCACGAATTTTGATTATGTCAACGATCCAGACGAGCTTTATGCCAATATCGCGGCGATCGAGCCCGATGCTGTCGAGGGTTACAAGAAATTCCTCGAATATAGCGGTGGCTTGTACGAGGAAGGCTATGTCAGGCTTGGCACCAAGGCGTTTCTCGATTTCAAATCCATGGTCAAGGCCGCCCCTACCCTGATGAAATATGAAGCCTATCGCTCTGTATATTCCAAGGTTTCGAGCTTTGTGAAAAACGAGAAACTCCGCGAGTTTCTGTCCTTTCAAACATTATTGGTGGGCGGAAATCCCATGAAGACCAGCGCGATTTACGGCCTGATCCATAAGCTGGAACGGCTGGGCGGAGTTTGGTTTGCCAAGGGCGGGACCAATATGCTGGTCAGTGCAATGGTCAAGCATTTCGAGCGCATTGGCGGGGTAATCCGGCTCGACGATCCGGTAACAAGAATTGATACCGTTGGCGACCGCGCCTCGGGTATCACTTGCAAATCGGGCTGGAAAGAGCAGTTTGATGCCATTGCCTCTAACGCCGACATCATGCACAGCTACCGCGATCTTCTGGGTCACAAGCATCGCAGCGCAACGGTAACCGACAAGCTGAAGAAAAAGACCTATTCGCCTTCGCTTTTCGTTGTCCATTTCGGGATAAAAGGCAGCTGGCCGGGCATCCCGCATCACATGATCCTGTTCGGACCACGCTACAAAGGCTTGCTCGAGGATATTTATGATTATGGCGTGCTGCCGAAAGATTTCTCGCTATACCTGCACCACCCGACCGTGACGGATCCGGGAATGGCACCGGAAGGCCATAGCAGCTTCTATGTGCTGGCACCGGTACCCCATCAGGGCAAGCTGCCGATTGACTGGAAAGAAATGGGACCGATCTATGAGAAGCGCATTCTCGACGAGATTGGCCGGCGCCTGATCCCGGATATTCACAACCGGATCATCACCAGTTTTCACTATACACCGCAGGATTTCGGGACTGACCTCAATGCGCATTTGGGCAGCGCGTTCAGCCTGGAACCCCTGCTCACGCAAAGCGCCTGGTTCCGGGTACACAACCGCGACGATGTGATTAACAATCTCTATTTCGTCGGCGCGGGTACCCATCCTGGCGCCGGAATTCCAGGTGTTGTGGGGAGCGCAAAGGCGACAGCCGAATTGATGCTGGAGGATCTGGCGTGATCGCCTGCGCTCACGATATCACCGTGAAGCGTTTCCAATCATGAACCGCGCCAATCTCGTCCTTTACGCTAAAGCCAGTATCGAACGAGGCTCCAAATCCTTTGCCCGGGCCTCGAAGCTATTCTCCCGCCAGACCCGCGAACGGGCCTGGCTGCTCTATTGCTGGTGCCGCGCCTGCGATGATCTGGCCGACGGACAAGATCATGGTCATGGCATGTCAAAAGTGCAAAATCCGGAGAAGACGATCGCGGCCATGCGAATGATGACCGTGCGCGCCCATGGCGGCGAGCAAACCGGCCAGCCCCCTTTTGATGCCTTTGGCTTCGCTGCCCAGGAATGCGGGATTCCCCTTGGCCTCGCCCATGACATGATCGACGGCTTCGCGCTGGACGCGAGGGATTGGCGACCGGAAACCGAAGCGGACCTTTTTCGATATTGTTATCATGTTGCGGGCACAGTTGGCTGCATGATGGCAATCGTAATGGGCGTTTCAGCAAGCAATCAGGAGTTGCTCGACCGCGCCTGTGATCTGGGTCTGGCGTTCCAACTCGCGAATATCGCCCGCGACGTGGCCGAGGACGCGGAGGCCGGGCGCTGCTATTTGCCGAAGACATGGCTGGCCGAAGCGAACATCCATTCCGATGACGTCATGAACCCGGATAAAAGGGATGGACTGGTTCTGCTGGTCGACCGGCTTTGTGATCGCGCCGCAGACTATGAAGCCTCTGCGCGCGTGGGTGCGACAAGCCTGCCATTCCGGTCGCGCTGGGCGGTGCTGGCGGCCGCCGGGATTTACGGCGACATTGCGCGGGCGGTCAAAAAAAGCGAAGGCCAGTCGCTTGAGCAGCGGATATATATCAGCAAAAGCAAGAAATTCGGCTGGATTGTAAAGGCGTTCTGGCAGGCCCTGTTTGCAGCGCCCCGCAGCGACCGACGGGGTCTTTGGACCAGAGCCCGTCCCGCCTAACGGAAGCTAGTGGCTGGCACCATTGCCGGTGAACTGTTTACCGATCCGCTCCACTGCCTGTTCAAACAGATTTTTCGAACAGCACAAGACACCGAGCGCTTTTCCATGAGTGCCATTATAAACCAGTTTTTCGCCCAGCGCATTGGTGACACTGGCCCCCGCTTCGACGGCAATCACATGGGCTGCGGCAATGTCCCATTCATGGCCCCATCGAGTGGAGGCCACTACATCGGCCCGGTCATCCGCAACCATCGCCATCCTGAGTGCGATACTGTTCGGCTTCGGCACAGCCGTCAGGTTGAGATCGGGCGGCAGGACTTCCACAGGGACACGGCAACCGTCATATTGACGTCGCTGACTGGCCGACAAGGTCCGGCCGTTGACTTCGCTATGGCTGCCCGCTTTCGCCACCCAGGTTTCCGTCATCGCCGGTGCGACCAGGACGCCGAAAACCGGGTCATCACCATGCACCAGCGCCACCGAGACGCACCATCCGGTCTTGCCGGACACAAAATCCTTCGTGCCATCGATCGGATCGACCACCCAGGTCAGTTCGTCGCCGGCACCGCTCTGGTCAACATGGGTTTCTTCCGACAGCCAGCCGATGTCCGGCGACAGTTTCTCCAGCTCGGAGCGCAGAAAGCGGTCGACCGCCAGATCGGCTTCACTGACAATCTGTCCAGGCGACTTTTCCCATGTGCCGGCGGCCTTCCGGCCCAGCTCCCAGTCCCGCATGGCCAGCGCACCGCCCTCGTTGGCGATCGCTATGACCCGTTCAAAATCCAGATCAGCCACCGGCCACCGTCATACTGTCCGTGCGCAGGGTCGGGACGTTGATACTATAACGATATTCCAGATCGTCCGCCGCAATCAGGCTCTTGAACATATCCTTCAAATTACCGGCAATCGTGATTTCGGAAACCGGCGGTCCGATTTCGCCATTGCTGATCAGGAAACCGCCGGCACCGCGGCTGTAATCGCCGGTTACCGGATTGACGCCCATGCCGATCAGCTCGGTGATATAGACACCATGCTTGATATCCTTGATCAGATCCGCCTTGCTGACCATGCCATTGACCATGTGCAGATTGGTGACGCTGACGCCGGGGGCGCCGCCTACGCCGCGCGAGGCATGGCCGGTCGGCTGCAGGCCCAGCTGGCGAGCCGAGGCGCTTTCCATGATCCATTGGGTCAGACGGCCATTATCGATCAATTTGGTTTTCGCAGTGGGCAAGCCTTCACCGTCAAATGCTTTCGAGCGGAGGCCTCGCTTGCGATGGGGACAGTCAATGACGGTGATGCCGCTGTCGAACACTTCGGTGTCCAACGCATCGAGCAGAAAACTGGTTTTGCGGGCGATGGCGCTACCCGATATCGCGCCGACAAAATGCCCGAGCAGGCTGTTGCCCACGCGCGGATCATAGACGACCGGCATGGCGCCGGCAGAAAAATCTACCGGATTAAGCCGTGAAACCGCTCTTTGTCCGGCTTCCTGGCCAATCGTCTCTGGCGCGTCCAGATCCTCCAGAAAGCGCACACTGTCATAGGCATAGTCACGCTCCATGCCATCGCCCTCTCCGGCAATCACGCTGGCCGACAGGCTATAGCCGCTCGTCGAATAGGCTCCGGAAAAACCGTGGCTGGTGGCCAGCGCGACGATGCTGCGCCCCGCACTCACTGCACCGCCTTCGCTGTTGGTGACACCTTTTACCGACCGCGCCGCATCTTCTGCCTTTAGCGCCAGTTCGCGGAGAAACTCCGGTTCCGGATCCTGTCCGTCATCGCCCTCGATAGGATATGGGTCCGATTTGAGGAGCAGCTCTTCCGGCGCGAGACCGGCATATTGATCCTCGGGTGCCTCTCTGGCCATATCTAGGGCACGTCCGACCAGAGACGACAGGATTTCCGGATCCATATCGGATGAGGATACGGTCGCCGATCTTTTGCCGACAAAAACCCGGAGGCCGATTTCCTCGCCTTCGGACCGCTCGACATCTTCGAGATTGCCGAGGCGGATTTGCACCTGCGTCGCGGCATCGCAGACATAGATGGCATCAGCGGCATCGGCACCGGCTTTTTTGGCTTGGGAAATGAGGGCGTCGGCGCGGTCCTGCGCTTCAGAAGGTTTTAGCATGCGCCGGACATAGGTGCGGCACCCGGCAAGGTCAACGATTTGGTGCTAAACGGTGAAGAAACCGTCGTCTGTTTCTGGAGGCCGGTAATTACCGGCCATTTTTCAGAGCATTGCCCCAAAGGCTGTGATCAAACCGACAAAGAGGAATGGCAAGCCCAGAGCCAACAGCCACAAAACAGTCTGATCGGCGCGGAACCGTGCGGCAAGGCTTTGAGCGGTCAAGCCGCTGTTGCTCATATTTGCCCAACGTTTTTCAAAATTGCGGCAAAAGGGAATGATCACGGCTACGAGCAGGATCAGACCGAAATAGGGGGCGATCGACATGCCCTTGGTTTCGATGAATCGCAAGACGACGAAAATCTGCAGAATAGTGTAGACCAGCAGCGCAGCCGCGCAATTGTTGCTCATCTTCTTGTCCCACCGGATGCTATGATGTTGCACGTCATGACGCGCTTGATGCTTGCTTACCGATTTTCGCGACGCTGCTGCGACCATTTTTATTCCCCTCAGAATATCATCCTCGTCAATCACCGGACATTTGCCGCCGTGCGATTGATCATCCCACTATAATCAATTTATTGCAAAAGCCAAACGTCCAGTTTGCCAGCATTTTATATCGCCAATATACTGGAACACTTGCCAAATATTGCAAGTTGCGACAGAATCAGTTTTTAATCGCAATTCAAATCCGGGACTTTTCCATGATCATTTCGCTTTCCAGTCCACTGGCTCTGCCCTGCGGTGCCACCCTGTCCAACCGGCTGGCCAAGGCCGCAATGACCGAAGGTATGGCCACAGCGGACGGGATGCCGACAAAGGAACTGGAACGGTTATACGGATTGTGGTCCGAAGGTGGCGCCGGGATGCTGCTCAGCGGCAATATCCAGATTGATCGCGACCATCTGGAGCGGCCCGGAAATGTCATCATTGATGGTCCGGCCAGCGACGCCATGATGGCAGCACTAAAAAGCTGGGCCGAGGCCGCAACCCGCAATGGCAATCATTTCTGGGCGCAAATCAGTCATGCCGGAAGGCAGACACAGAGCAATGTCAACAAGCACCCCAAGGCCCCATCGGCGGTTAAACTCGGCTTGCCCGGTGGACAATTTGGCGAACCCGTCGCGCTGACCTCCAGCGAGATTGGCGAACTGGCAGACCGCTTCGCGCTGGCCGCCGAAACCTGTCAGGCAGCCGGCTTCACCGGCGCACAAATACATGCCGCCCATGGCTATCTGCTGAGCAGTTTCCTCAGTCCCCGGGCGAATCAGCGCACCGACGAATATGGCGGCAGTCTGGAAAACCGGGCGCGCTTCCTGCTCGCCGTGGTGGCCAAGATGCGGGCGGCAGTCGGGCCGGATTTCCCGATCTCCGTCAAACTCAACAGCGCGGATTTCCAGAAAGGCGGCTTCAACTTCGACGACAGCCTGCACGTGGTCAAATGGCTCGAAGAGTCAAGTGTCGATCTCGTCGAAATTTCCGGTGGAACCTATGAACAGCCGGCGCTGATGGGTGCCGACGGGATCGAAGAGAAAGAAGATCAGAATATCGCCCCCTCGACGAAGGCACGCGAAGCCTATTTTGTCGACTTTGCCAAGGCGATGCAGGATGCGGTCAAGGTGCCGCTGATGGTCACCGGTGGTTTCCGGACCCGGGCGGCGATGAGCGCGGCTCTGGAAAGCGGCGCGGCCGATCTCATAGGCCTGGGGCGACCAATGTGCGTGATGACCGATGCACCCAGGCAATTATTGGAAGGATTGGAAACATTGCCACGCTTCGAGGACCATCTCCAACTCATCCCCGACTGGCTGGGTTTTCTCAAGCGTTTTCAGATAGTCAAGGCGGTGGGCAGCTTCGCCATCATCTACTGGTTCTACGAGCAGCTGGAGAATCTCGGCAAGACTGGCAAGACCGATCCTGACCTGAGCGTGTTCAAGGCCTTTCGGGCAGTCGAAGCGCGCAACAGGCGGATATTGGCAGCGCGCCGGCCGGACTGACCAGCAGCGACAGCCAGCGGCGACAGATTGCCCCCGCTAGATATTGGTGCTGGTCGGAATAAGGCTCGGCTGCAGATAGGTATAGGGATGCATCCGTCGCTGGTTGCGCGCGACAATCCTTTTCTCGACCGCCCGCAGTCCGGCCTGGAACCGGGCCAACGGTCCTTCACTGTCGGTAATAGCAGGATCCTGGAACCAGCTTTCATAAGGGAAGCGGTTGACCTGATAGTCGCCGAGTGGCCGGTAATAAACCGATCCCAGCAGAACGAGGGAAGACATTTGTTCGAAGGCCAGCGACATGGGCGGCATATATTCGAGCCATTCGGCCTTGTTGTGATCTTCCTGTTTGGTCGGCGCTGCGGCCCAGCCGGCGGCAGGAACCGCAGGCACAAAGGTCATGATCGAACGTTGCGGGAAATTGACCGCGGCATGCTGGGCACTGGCGGTAAAAATGATCATGGTGCACACATTGATCAACTGCTCACGGGTGGTGATCGCATCAAAACCGACCATGAGCCCTTGCGATGCAATCGAGGTTGCCCAATGCGCCAGTTCGGTATCACCGGTCACCGCATCATCATCAACATAATAAATATGGATATATTGTTCAGCCCAGTCGTGGATTGCATCCCACACGAGCAGGGCGTCATCGCGATAGGGATAATCCGGCAATTTGGAGGGGTCGGCGACTTTGCGGTTGGCGAAATCCACCGGCGTCATTTTCTTGGCAAAATCAAAGGACAACCGTGCGGTGACGGCGGCTAGCTGGCTGGATGTTATAGTACTGCCAAAAAACGCATCAATCGGACCGCCTTTGTTGATCAACGTTTCCACTGCCATATTATTGATGAACAAGGTTCCTTCAAAATGCGGAACCAGCAATGACCAGAGCGGATGTATGTTGGCGAGATTCCGGCGGGTTGCGATGGCAATGGCTTCGCTGACCAGATGCGTGCCGGCAAGATGGACAAACAACTCATGATAGCTGCAATCCGCGACCTGGACGACGAACTTGGCCATTTCCCAGCCCCATTTTTCGGAGGCGGCAACCGAAGGAGTCATGATGGGATTCTGGCTGCTGTCCTGCCCACACTGGATCGCCACGGGCATCAGCGATGATCCACCGGGAGGCACTGCGAACAGCGCCATCGGACGGTAAACAAATTTTGCGACATCCTTCCATACACCCGGAACAAGCACCTCCAGATCTTTGTAATCACAGAGAAATACTCGCCCATCGGCAAGAGCGTCGCTAAGCGTGTCGCCCGCTATCACAGACGCATATTGCGCTGCGGTCACCGGAAATTTATCCGGAATTTGATCGATGCCCTCGATCAGCATTGGATTGGGCCCGGCGACCCTGAGACGGGCAAACTCGGCGTCCTCCTGAAATGTATAACCGATTTCTGGAACCGGAATGGTCTGAAAAAGATCACGATAGGCCTCGATCGAGCGCGTGTCCGCAGCTTCCTCGGCCTTCAGCACATCGACGATCACGGTCACGATATCGCGAAGAATATGATCATGTTCCTTGAGCGCTTCGATATCAGCACCCTGCTCCGCCTGTCCGATGCGCGCTTCGAGACCGGACGCCAGCGTATTTCCCGCATGCTTCCGTCTCAGCGCATCAACATCGGATCGCACATCTTGTGCATCATCCAGTGCATCGCTGATGATCTGCTTCGCCGCTGCGTCGAGACCGGAGAAAATCGGATGCACCCATACCGCAGCGATGTTTTCGATAATTTCGAGCCCGACTTCGAGCACCTTGAACCACCATTCGATCGAAGGCTGATCATCGGACGGAACCTTTGTCGCCAGCGGGACACCGGGCAAGGTCGCCACGTCACATGTCCATTGATATTCGGCGCATGTGTCCGCGATCTGCTCGCGGCGCGCGGCGCGCTGTTCTATCGTGTCATTTTGCGGCAAGCTGGGATGGCTCGCGCCGCGTTTTACACCCTCCCCGGTGACAATATCCTGAGGCGTAATCGAACCGGCATTTTCGAATGACATGATAGCTCCTGAGTTGTGTTTCAGACCCGCTCATATAGCCAGCATATGGTTAATTTTCGGTGTAGAGGTTTTGAGGCATTCGGCTGGACCAAGCGGAAAAGCTGGAATAGTCACTCAGTGACACCGCTTAACTTAGAGTTTACAAATAGTTGCTAACACTGCGTGATGCATTCAACCATCCGACAATTCTTGCTCAAGCTTATCCCGCCGGTTCCGGACGCGGTCAGCGATGAATTTGCCATTTTAAGCGCCACCCGTCTGCAGAAGCAGTCCCGCGCTTTATTCCTGGCCATGTTTCTGACCATTCCCTTTGTGCTTTACGCCTCGAGTAGCGGCGCCGACCCATGGATTCGCTATGGCTTGCCGCTTGCGATGGGCGCTTGTTGCCTGATTGGATATTGTTCGCTTATAAAAGACCGAAACGCCTCGAAAAACCCCAGGCGGGCACGCCGGTTTATCGGTGAAGCAACTTTTTTCTCGGCGACCATCTGCGTCCTCGTCAGCGTTTGGTGTGTGCTCAGCTGGGCCCATGCCCCTGCCGAATTGCGGCTATTTTATCCCTTCACGCTGGCAATGGGTTCGCTGACCACTATTTATACGCTGGCCACGATCCGGTTGGCAGCACTCCTCAACATCATGATCGGAATCGTGCCGATCACCATCCTGCTTATCCTCTCTGGCGAGCCACTGAGCTGGTCTGCCGCTGCCAGCCTCATGATGGTGACAACCTTTCTCTACCGGCTGATCACGCAACAAAATGATCAATTTATCAATTTGCTGATGTTGCAGCATGAAATGCGAAAACTCGCGCATACCGACCCACTGACGGGTCTGTTCAACCGTAGGGTATTGGCAGAAAATCTCGACCAACAAATTGCTGCGGACGATCCCCGACGAGAATTTACCGTCGCCTTGGTTGATCTTGACGGGTTCAAACCCATCAACGACCAGTTCGGCCATGCCGTCGGTGACCAATTGCTTGTAGAAGTAGCGGAGCGTCTCAAGCTTGCCTGCGGCAAAAATGGCATTGTTGCACGGATGGGCGGCGATGAATTTGCGATATTGCTATCTCCGGAATCAACAATATCCAGCGTGGCCTGTGCAGACCATATGCTTGCTGCACTGGTCCCTCCCTGCATCGTCGAAAATCACATTATTCGGGTTCGCGCGAGCATCGGTGTAGCGACATGGCCAAGAGACGGCAGCGACGCGGAAACCTTGCTTGAGGCCGCTGACACCCAGCTATATGCTGTCAAAAACTACTCAGCCGCAAACACCGACCAGGCTTCGAAACAAATCGTAAAATTGCACCCCAAGACGGCGTGACTTTGCTTTTTACCGATTGGGTCTAGCCAGGGGCTAGACCCGCATCGATCAATTATCTTCCGGCCGTTCAATTGTCGGCTCCAGGTCGGTGATGACAGTGCGGGCATCAAATACCCGGTCACCATTTTCCGGCATCGTTCCTTTACCCATCCTGATTTCGGCAAAGACCTTGAACTTTTCGACAGTCCGTGAATCAACCTCGTAGGACCAGAACCGGCCAGGACCATAGGGATGCCAGATCACCCAGTCACTGCCTGCATAATAGCTCCAGTGGGGGCGCCAGTAATCATAATAGGGACCATATCTGCTGTAGCGCGGATAGCGGTCAATATAGGTCCGCCGTTCGGTCTCGGTCTCATGGTCAAGCAGCACGAACCAGTCATAGCCGTTCTGGACGGTCAATTCCGCAGCGCGATACAGCAGGTAACTCTCGACCCGCTCGCGCGAAGTCAGCGTATTGCCTTCAAAACTGACTTCATAGCGATCATCGGTCAGCCGGGTCTGCGAATATCCACCCGCCACTTTCTGGCCGGGCAGATTGGGTTGATAGGGTGTCGCCGTCGCACAGGCGAACAGCAGGAAGGTCATCATCAAGGCCGCGCCTTTGGCCACCAATTTTTTCATGTCTGGTTGTGATCGCATTTCATTATCTCCTTTGGAGCCATTCGAGTTCCATATCCAATTCTGCATCCGCAGCTATGCTGTCGAAAAGCCACTGCTCCTCCTGCCGTTCCGTCTTCTTCCAGTCGGCTTGCCGGGGTTCTGATTGCACCATGACCGGCGGCTCAAACCCGGAATCCAACAGCGCAAGGAAACGCCGCAGCAATGTTTAATTTGTAAACGGTCCACTTCATCGGCTCTCTTTCCCGATCCATAAATAGCTGGAACGGACTTTCTTCCAATACGTAATTGCCCCGATTGAATGGACGCTGAGTCAGCTGGTAGGTCTTGGGCTCATGCCAAGGAGTTCACGATGCAAAAGGCGATTATTGTTCCAGCTGCTGTCTTGACCGCTTTTACAGCAGGACCGGCCCTCGCGATCAATATGGTCGACACAGTTGCTGAAAATACAGACTTGCCTTTCTCCCGTGCCCAAGTGGATCGCGCGCCTCAATCGCTATGGCGTTCCCGGATGCTGGCAGCCTTGTCCAATCAGAATGAACGGCGGATTCCGGATCGGCTGGAAGATCCAGATTGCGAACAAACAAAGGACTGCGATCCGATAGTGGATAGCCGTACGGAAACGGATCAGGAACAGGATCGGGTTGTGGACCCATCTATCGAACAGCAGCAGCAGCAGCGCGACAAGATCGTCGATCCGCCGGAGAAAACGGATCAGGAGAGAGACCGCAGGCAGGACAAACCGATCGAACCGGGGGTGGCCTGAACCCCATTTTCAGAAAATCCAGAGGAGCCAAAAATCATGCGCGGAAAATATACTGGAGCAGCTATCGCTGCAGCGACTTTCCTGACGGGCTGTGTTGGCCATATGCATTCGCCCTATCGGGATGGCCGGGCACCGATCGGACTGCATATCTCGTTCATCGCCAATGCACCGCCACCGCCCCGCCGCGTGGTCATTCCGCCACGCCCCATAGTTGGTGCGGTCTGGATTGATGGCTATTGGAACTGGACAGGTGTCCAGTTCGTCTGGGTCAATGGTTTTTGGGACCGCAATCCGCCCCGAAACAAGGTCTGGGAACGGTCCCGATGGGTCCACACGAAGCAGGGCTGGTACCGGAGACCTGGTGGCTGGCGGGACCGATGAAAGGCAGCCGCGCTTTTTGCGGAACTGAAGGTTTCGCGATTTTATCGCACGAAATATTAGCGAGACATTCGCAAATATCTGGCTAGTCCAGTTCCTCGCTCCGCAGCGTTTTTCGGTCCAGCTTCCCGATCATAGTCTTGGGCAGACTGTCGCGCACCACAACATCGACAACCCGTTCGTGCTTACCGAGCTGGGGATTGAGCCACGCCTTGAGCTGGTCGCCGGTGACGGCGGTGCCGGGCTCCAGCGCAACATAGGCCTTGGGACTTTCCCCACGATAAGCGTCGGGAACGCCAATCACCAGCGCTTCCTTGACCGCTTCATGCTTGTACAGCACCTCTTCTACCTGGCTGGGAAAGACCTTGAAGCCGCCGACCGCGATCATATCCTTCAAACGGTCGACAATCTTGATATAACCATCTTCATCAATGGTTGCGACATCCCCGGTGCGCAGGAATCCGTCGACAAATACATTCTCGTCTTCCTCCGGCAGGTTCCAGTAACCCTGCATCACTTGCGGGCCGGAGAATATCAATTCCCCGGGCTCACCTTGTGGTACCGGCTTGGTCGGATCGCCCTTGTCGACGAGCTTCACCAACGTCCCCGGCACCGGCTGGCCAATCGTCCCGGATTTGTTGAGTCCTTCATAAGGATTGGCGCTGACCACGCCGCAGCTTTCGGTCAGGCCATAGCCCTCGATCAGCTTCGCGCCGGTCTTCGCCTCAAACTTCTGCTTCAGCTCCATCGGCAAGGGCGCACCGCCCGAAACGCAAACCTTGAGCGACGAAAAATTGGTTTTGTCGATATCGGGATGATCGAGCAACGCCTGATACATGGTCGGCACGCCAGGCATTGCGGTAATTTTCGTGCGGCTAATCGCCTTCAGCGTCTGCTTCGCATCAAAGCGCGGCAACATGACAATCTCCCCCCCGCGCGCTACCGTGCGGTTGAGCACAGCGCTATTGGCAAAGACATGGAAAAACGGCAGCACACCCATCAGGCGGTCTTCGTCATCAATATAGGGATCAATGCTGTTAATCTGCCGGGCGTTCGCACTCAGGTTCTGATGGCTGCACATCGCCCCTTTCGGGGTGCCGGTCGTACCGCCAGTATATTGCAGCAATGCGATGTCCTTTTCCGGACGGATATTGGGCGCTTTATAATTGCCGTCATTGTTGATCAAATCCGAAAAGGTTGTGATCCGGTCATCTGCCGGTTGCGGGCTGTTCTCCTTGCGCCGGAACAGCGAGTAAAAAAGCGCCTTGCCTGCTGGCAGCGCGCCTGAAATACTTCCGACCACCAAGCGTTCGAGGCTGGACTGTTCGAGCACCTGATAGGCGGTCGGAAAAACCGCCGTGGCCGACAGTGTAAACAATATTTTGGTGCCACTATCCTCGACCTGGTGATTGAGCTCTTCCACCGTATAGAGGGGCGAGAAATTGACGACCGTCGCGCCGATCGCCATTGCGCCGTAATAAGCGCTGACATAATGTGGGACATTGGGCAGGAACAGCCCGATCCGGTCGCCTTTGCGGATACCGAGATCCTGAAGCCCCTTGGCCACGCGGGTTACCCCGGCAGCAACCTCTGCATAGCTATATTTGCGGCCCATGAAATCCAGCAGATTGGCGTCGCCCCGGCGACCGGCAGAGCGGAAAAACATGCCCGGCATTGATAAAGGCGGGTAGAACTGGTCCCACCGGGTGGGATGATTATAGCGAGTTTTCCAGATCGGAGGCTGTTCGTGAAATATATCGGTCATTGACAATTGTGTATGTGAAGCCGGATGAACTGACAATGGATTTCCTTGGGGAAATTTCCTGATCAAATATTCTGGTCACACTGCCCAAGAAAATTCGTGGATATTTGCCTCCCTTTCCTCGCCCCCTGAGTGTAGGGGAAAGGCGAATGTCCGAATCCGCTTCTCCTTCTTCTGCCAAGTCCTCGCTGGTCTTCGTTTTCCTCGTCGTGCTGATCGACATGCTGGGCTTCGGCATCATCATGCCGGTGTTGCCGAAACTGATCACGAGTATCACCGGAGACACGGTTTCTCAGGCAGCAGTCTATGCCGGATGGCTGGCTTTTGCTTATGCGGCGATGCAATTTGTCTTTGGCCCGATCGTCGGCAATCTGTCTGACCGTTTTGGACGGCGACCGGTGCTGCTGGGTGCGCTCGGTGGCTATGCCATCGCTTATGTCCTGATGGGATTTGCCGCATCGCTACTCTGGCTGTTTGCCGCGCGGATCATTGCCGGAATCATGGGAGCCAGTTTCAGCACCGCTTATGCCTATATCGCAGATATTTCTCCGGCCGAAAAACGTGCCCAGAATTTCGGACTGATCGGCGCCGCTTTTGGACTGGGATTTATTTTCGGTCCCGCAATTGGTGGCATATTGGGCGAATATGGCGCCCGCCTGCCCTTTTTTGCAGCGGGCCTGTTGGCCGCGCTTAACTTGCTGTTCGGATTTTTCCTGCTCAAGGAAAGCCTGCCACCGGAAAAGCGGCGGCCATTCAAACTGGCCCGCGCCAACGCTTTTGTCGCGCTAAAAGGGCTTAGCGGCCAGAACAAGATTGTTTTCTGGTATGCGGCTGCACTGACCGTGTGGATGACCGCCCATGTCGTCTATCCGATTATTTTTGCCTTTTACGCAATCGAATCCTTTGGCTGGAGCGAGTGGACCGTGGGGATGGCCCTGGCCTGTGTCGGAATCGGCGCGGCCATTGTTCAGGGAGTTTTGATCCGGGTGCTAATTCCGCGTATCGGTGAACGCAATGCAGTCATCGTCGGCGCGGTTTCCATGGCCGCCAGCTCTATCTTCTACGTAATCGCCGGCCCCGACCAGGGATGGTTGATCTTTGTCGCGATTCCGATTGGAGCGCTGCAGGGCCTGTTTCAACCCTCGATCAACGGTCTGATGAGCAATGCCGTATCCGACGAGACGCAAGGTGAATTGCAAGGCGCCGTGGCGAGTTTGCAGAGCATGGCCTCGGTCATCGGTCCGCCCTTGTTTGCCGCCGTTTTCGCGGCCTTTACCGTCGCCGGATCGATCCATTATCTGCCCGGTGCACCCTTCGGGCTTGCCGGAATTATTTCGCTGATCGCACTGGTCATATTCCTGCGTGGCTATGCGCTACACTGCACCAGTGGCGAGGTCGAACCACCGCCCAATGCGAAAACCCTGGTGAACTAGGAAGATGTGGCGGGCACGCCTCAAGCGGCGCTGTACCAGGCGATACCATCCTTCATCGTGAGTGTGGCACGTCCGGTATATTCAAGATGCCGGAGCGTCGCCATCGCTTCCCCGCTAGCCATGCCGATAACGTCCGGCGTAATCTCGCGCTTGAATAAATAAGGGAAGCTGTCGACAACACGCCTTGGCTTTTCACGCAAGCCCTGCTCGAGATCGTCAAGCGCTTCATTATGCCGTAGCGCCAGCGCGTCCAGCCGTTGATGTGCGCCCAGAAAAGGGCGGCCATGGGCAGGCAATACAAGCAGTTCATTGTCCAGTTCCGCCCGGAACCGGGCGATGCTCGCCAGCCATTCGCCAAGCGGATCGCTCGTCGGTTCGCTGATCATGGTCGAGATATTCGAAGTGATCCGCGGCAAGATCTGATCACCGGAGATCATCACCTTGGCCGTGTCATCAATCAGACAGGCATGTTCGGGTGTATGGCCATTGCCAATCATCACCCGCCATTCATGGTCGCCGGTTTCCAGCCGCGTCCCTTCTTCCATTCTGATGTGGCCAATCGGCAGGTCCGACACCGCCCGGGCAAAACGCCCCCAGCCCTTCGCAGCGAAATCGTCGATCAGATGCTGGTCCCAACCGCAAAACCGCCATTCGTCGAGCGCCTCCTGCGGTGCGCCATCCCGGTTATCGGCAATCAATAGCCGGGTAAGCAACCATTCGGTGCGATTCATGTGCAAGGGCGCCTTGAACCGCTTTGCCAGCCAACCGGCACAACCCACGTGGTCAGGGTGATAATGGGTCACAATCACTTTCGTCGCGCTTTGCCCCTGCAACGCGCCCTCTTCGAAAAGATGCTTCCAGGCCGTGATCACTTCGGGCATGAACAATCCGGTGTCGGCAATCGCAAATCCGTCGCTGCCATCAGCATGGCGATCGGCCAGTACCCAGTTGTTGATATGGCCGAGCGGGCCAGGAACCGGTGTGCGGGTCCAGCCGATACCGGGCATCAGTTCAAAATATTCACCGAATTTCGGTTCATAATCGCCAAGCGGATAGGTCAGACCCTCCGATTCAATCGGTTCAAACCCGTGATCGGCAAGCATTGCATCATAAGCGGGCGTTTTTTTGGGAGCATCCATGGACCAGCCATAGACGCTCAGCCCCGGCAAGCGCAACCTGATTTAATCGATTGATTAAACTTCGGATCAACTATCCTTGAAAAGCGTCTCGGCTGTATGTTCGACCGGCGCTTTTGCGTCCTCTTCGGCTTCACCCGATAGCGCGGCTTCCGCATCACGCTCTGCTTGCGCACGCTCTTCGCGCAGTTCAGCAATCAAAGCTTCCTTGTCACCGCCCAGCTTGGTGTCTTCCGCCACTTCTGGCTCAATACCGGCTTTTTTCGCGGCTTTGGCGACAACAGCGTCCAGTTCGCGCTGTGAGCACAGGCCCAGCGTCACGGGATCTTTCGGCACGATATTGGCAATATTCCAATGCTCGCGCTCGCGTATGGCATTGATCGTCGTTCGCGTCGTGCCAATCAGCTTGCCAACCTGCGCATCGGAAATTTCCGGGTGATTGCGCAGCAGCCAGGCGATGCCGTCGGGCTTGTCCTGACGTTTGGAAACCGGTGTATAGCGGGGGCCCTTGGTCCGGCGCACCTGATCGGGTCCCTTCTGGATAACCATCCGGTAATCCGGGTCTTTCTCGGCTTTCTCGATTTCTTCGTGAGTCAGTTCGTGCGCCTGCACCGGATCGCGACCGGTATATTTGGAGCTGGCGAGATCATCCGCCATCGCGTTGACTTCAAGAATATGGATACCGCAGAAATCGGCAATCTGCTCAAAACTGAGCGCCGTATTGTCGACCAGCCAGCTGGCGGTCGCATGCGGCATAAGAGGGGTCAATTGTTCGGCCATGATGGCATCCTTCCAATAGCTGGCGTTTCCGAGCCAGCGGCAATATAAAAATAAAGGGCCGCCCCCTTGCGGAGACGGCCTGTTGGAAGCCTGTGTAGGCCGTTTTGAGGGAGTCGGCAAGATATTTGGCTAAACCCGCGCAAAAATCGCCTTGGCCAGAATCCGGCGCGACAAATGATATTCCAGCCGCTGCTGCTGTGGAACCAAACCGGCCAGAAACTGGTTGGCGCTTGCATCCCAGTGATAATCTCCGCCATGCGCAACGCAATCTGCGGAATCGAGCTTGAGAGCACGCTGAATCGCGACATTGAGATCGTCGTCCATAACGCCGCAATTGGCCGTCAATATGTCGACCGGCCCGGTCACCGGATAGGCCGCCACCGGCGTACCACAGGCCAGCGCTTCGATAATCACAAGGCCAAATGTATCGGTTTTGCTCGGAAATACAAAAACATCCGCCCCGGCATAATAGCCGGCAAGTTCCCGGCCCGACTTTCTGCCCACAAAATGGGCATCGGGGTAGCGCGCCTGCAAATCTTCCAGCGCCGGCCCATCACCGACCACGACTTTCGAACCCGGTTGATCGGTCTGCAGAAAAGCTTCGATATTTTTTTCGACAGCGACCCGCCCTACATAGAGCTGGATAGGATGCTCGATCTCTCGATATATCGGCGGCGACGGCGCATCGGCACAAAAATTGTCAAGATCAACCCCGCGGCTCCAGTGATGGACATGGGGCAGCCGCTTCTCGCGCAACTGGCTGCGGACACTTTCCGTCGACACCATGATCGCTTCCGATTTTCGGTGGAACCAACGGATATAGGGCCAGAATATGCGCGGAGACAGCTTCGTTCGCTTAGCAAGATATTCTGGAAACTGTGTGTGATAAGCGGTTGTAAAAGGCATATTTTTTCTTAGACACCACCGGCGCGCCTGAATGCACAATGGACCTTCGGTCGACAGATGCACCGCCTCCGCACCAAATTCCTCAATCTGTTTGCCAATGGTCCGGGCCCGAGTGACGGCTAGCCTGATTTCGGGATAGCTCGGAGCCGGGACAGAGCGATATTGATCCGGTGATATCACCAAAATCTCGTGCCCCCATTGCCGCAGCAACCGGACGACGCTGTCAAGTGTCCGCACCACACCATTCACCTGGGGAAACCAGGCGTCCGTAACCAATGCGATTCTCATGCCGCCTGATCCATGCCATTGTCCACGGAGACCAGTTTTACCGGCTGATCCTCTTTTGCATTTCGCGCAGCGATCTCGTCGGCCCAGTGGAGAATTTCCATGGTGCCGTCATCGCATTCCACCAGAGCCGTGCAGCCCTCGACCCAATCCCCGTCATTATAATATTCAATCCCCTTGATCTCGCGATGTTCGGCGGTGTGAATATGGCCGCACACGACGCCGTCGACGCCACGACTTTCGGCAGCCTTGGCGACCAGCTCTTCATAGCGGCCGATAAACTCGACCGCGTTTTTGACCTTGTGCTTGGCCATTTTGGAAAGCGACCAGTAGGGCAAGCCCATTTTTGTGCGGACCGTGTTGACCAGCCAGTTGAGCCGCATCAGCGTCGTATAGGCAGCGTCGCCAACGAAAGCGAGCCAGCGATGGGCCAGCATCACAGTGTCAAATTCATCGCCATGCAGAACCAGCAGTCGACGACCATCAGCGGTCTCGTGAATAGCGGACCGCCGGATTTCCACACCGCCGAAGTTCAGGCCTGTGAACTGGCGAAACATCTCGTCATGATTACCGGGAATATAGATGATACGCGTGCCGCGCTTGGCTCGTTTCAATATACGCCAGATGATGTCATTATGACTGTCCGGCCAGAAGAATTTCTTCTTCATCCGCCAACCATCGATAATATCACCAACCAGATAGAGCGTATCGCTGTCGACATGGTCGAGAAAATCGATCAGCAGATCGGCGTTGCAACCACGTGTACCCAAATGGATGTCCGATATCCAGACAGTCCGGTACCGGGTCCGGTCCCGCGAACGAACCCGTGGTTTGCGCTTCAACCTTGCTTCGTAGCGATCAGCATCAAGCAGCGGGACATCTGCTTTGGTAAACGGAGGAAATTGCTTGGCCATTTTTTACTCCCATGGAAACTGTCCATGGCCCCGGCCTTACCCTTGGAATATTACAGCATGATTCGCATTTTATGAAGCTTTGGTGACGGAATTCCGCCACTCATTCGACGATGAGCACGATCTTTCCGATATGGTTTCCTGCTTCCATATGGGCATGAGCCTTCGCCGCATCGGCCAGCGGGAAGCTTTCGTCCATCACTGGTTTGAGCCTGCCGGCCTCTACCTCGGGCCAGACATAATTGTGCAAATCATCGGCCAGCAGCGATTTGCGTTCGGCCGATTGCGGACGCAGGGTTGAGCCTGTGAGGATCAGCCGTTTCATCATGATATGGGCCATATTGACCGTCGCCTGAACCCCGCCCTGAACCGCGATCGTCACATGACGGCCATCGTCTTTCAAACATTCTATGTTGCGCGCAACATAGTCGCCAGCGACCATATCGAGGACAATCTCAACCCCTTTCCCGTCGGTGATTGCCTTCACGACCTCGACGAAATCCTCGGACTTGTAGTTGATCGCATGATCCGCGCCGATCTGTTTCGCCGCCGTGCATTTCTGATCACTCCCGCAGGTCACAATCACGGTCAGGCCAAATAGTTTGCCCAGCATGATCGCCATCGTGCCAATGCCGCTGGTGCCGCCATGGACCAGCACGGTTTCGCCTTCCCGGGCGAAACCGCGATTGAACAAATTGCCCCAAACAGTGAACAGCGTCTCTGGCAAGGCTGCCGCTTCGGCCATGGTCAGACAGTCCGGAACCGGCAGACATTGACCCACCGGTGCGACACAATATTCAGCATAGCCGCCGCCATTGGTCAGCGCGCAAATCTTGCGGTCTGTCCATTCGGGTCCGACGCCTTCTCCCAGCGCCACCACGGTTCCGGATACTTCCAGGCCTGGCAGAGGCGAAGCCCCCTCCGGCACCGGATAAAAGCCCATGCGCTGGACAACGTCCGGCCGGTTCACCCCGGCAGCGGCGACGCGGATCAACACTTCTCCCTGCCCGGGCTGTGGAACCGCCATGGTTTCCAATTTCAATACTTCGGGACCACCCGGTTCGCTGATCGCGATGGCGGCCATGTCTTTTTGCAATAGTTCAGATACGGACATTGAATATCCTCCAGGAAATTTGCGACCTCCCTTATTGTCGGCCCTTATTGACAGCAAAGCGCGAGCGGTCAACATTGTGCTGCAGGAGGCATGTCGATTCATGGATGATGACGAAAATTTACCGCGCAATGCCAATGATCCCGTGGCGTTGCTGATCAAACAGGACCTGGATCCGTTATCGGTGAACGAACTGGATCAGCGGATATCATTGTTAAAGTCGGAGATAAGCCGCTGTGAAGCGAAGAAAAGTTCCGCTGTGTCCCATCGTGCCAATGCAGAAAATCTGTTCAAAAACTGATAAATGCTGGCAAATGCGGAGGCATTTGTTACCCTTGCCTGATAATATTCCGGATCATAGCGATCGATATTGAACGAATTGGAGAAGAGAGAGAATAAACTGGCTGCTTTGGCTTGATGCCCGCAACTCCGATGCCGCGCCTCTTGACCTTTCCGTCTGGGCTCACGATCTAGAGTGCAAGCAATTTGTTAAAGCCCGAAACCGGATCACATAGCATCAGTTTCGGCAACCGGGGCAAGAGTATCGCCCCAATTTTGGAGTTAAGTATATGCCGTCATTCGCTGAATCACTCGAGAAAACCCTGCATCAGGCGCTCAAAAATGCCGCTGATCGTAGCCACGAATATGCGACGCTGGAGCATCTTCTTCTCGCACTGATTGACGATGGGGATGCTTCTCAAGTGATGAATGCCTGCGGTGTCGATCTGGGTGAACTGGAAGATGCCGTGGCGCTCTATCTCGACAGTGAACTGGATTCGCTGAAGGTCGAGAAAGCAATCGACCCCTCCCCCACGTCGGGCTTCCAGCGCGTCGTGCAGCGGGCAATTTTGCATGTCCAGTCGTCCGGCAAGGATGAAGTCACTGGCGCCAATGTCCTGGTCGCGCTGTTTTCCGAACGAGAAAGCTACGCGGTCTATTTCCTTCAGCAGCAGGATATGAGCCGGCTCGATGCGGTTAGCTATATCAGTCATGGTGTCGGCAAGGGTGGCCAGACGGTCGAACCGGCAGAGCTGTCAGGCGTCGAGGGGGATGAAGAGAAGAAGGAAAAGAGCAAGAAAGAAACGGCACTCGATCAGTTTACCGTCAATCTCAACAAGAAAGCTGCCGATGGCCGTATTGATCCGTTGATCGGGCGGCAGGCGGAAGTCGACCGGACGGTCCAGATCCTGTGCCGGCGGTCAAAGAATAATCCGCTCTATGTCGGCGAACCCGGCGTCGGTAAAACCGCTATCGCCGAGGGGCTTGCGCTGCGCATTGTCGAAGGCAATGTCCCTGACGTCCTGAAACCGGCCGTGATCTATTCACTCGACATGGGCGCGTTGCTGGCCGGAACCCGCTATCGCGGTGATTTCGAGGAGCGGCTCAAGCAGGTCGTGTCCGAGCTGGAAAAAATGCCGGACGCGATCCTGTTCATCGACGAAATTCATACGGTTATCGGTGCGGGTGCGACCAGCGGCGGGGCGATGGATGCCTCAAACTTGCTAAAGCCCGCGCTTTCTGGCGGGATGATCCGCTGTATCGGATCAACCACCTACAAGGAATTCCGCAATCATTTCGAGAAGGACCGCGCTTTGCTTCGCCGGTTCCAGAAAATCGATATTAATGAGCCCTCTGTTGAAGATACGATCAAAATTCTTGCCGGGCTGCGCGGCGCATTTGAGGAGCATCACAAGGTGCGCTATGCGCCCGACGCCCTGAAATCGGCGGTCGAACTTTCCACCCGCTATATCAACGACCGCAAGCTGCCGGACAAGGCGATTGACGTGATCGACGAAGTCGGTGCGATGCAGATGCTGTTGCCCCCTTCGCGGCGCAAGAAGATGATCACGACCAAGGATATCGAGGCAGTGATCGCGACAATGGCGCGGATCCCGCCCAAATCTGTATCCAAGGATGATAAGCAAACGCTGGAAAATCTGGAACGCAATCTCAAGCGGGTGGTCTTTGGCCAGGATGAAGCCATTGGCAAACTGGCCAGTGCGATCAAGCTCTCCCGTGCGGGACTGCGCGAACCGGACAAGCCAATCGGCAATTATCTGTTCAGTGGTCCGACCGGCGTCGGCAAGACCGAAGTCGCAAGGCAATTGGCGTCGATCATGGGCATTCCACTCAAACGCTTCGATATGTCCGAATATATGGAGCGCCACAGCGTATCGCGTCTGATCGGTGCGCCTCCAGGCTATGTCGGCTATGATCAGGGTGGTTTGCTGACCGACGCCGTGGACCAGAATCCGCATTGCGTCTTGCTGCTCGACGAGATTGAGAAAGCGCATCCCGACCTGTTCAATATCCTGTTGCAGGTCATGGATAACGGCAAGCTTACCGATCACCATGGCAAGACGGTCGATTTCCGCAATGTGGTGCTGATCATGACAACCAATGCCGGGGCATCCGACATGGCCAAGGAAGGCATCGGCTTTGGCAATATGTCGAAGGAAGATGCCGGCGACGAGGCGGTGAAGAAAATGTTCACACCCGAATTCCGTAACCGGCTTGATGCAATCGTGCCGTTTGCCTATCTGCCGCCGGAAGTCGTTTCCCGGGTGGTCGAGAAATTCATTCTCGAACTCGAACTGCAACTGGCCGACCAGAATGTCCATATCACGCTGGATGAGGATGCTCAGGCATGGCTCACCGAGCGCGGCTATGACAAGCTCTATGGCGCTCGCCCGATGGGCCGGCTGATCCAGGAGAAGATCAAGCAGCCGCTGGCGGAAGAATTGCTGTTCGGCAAGCTCAAGAACGGCGGCGAGGTCAAGGTCCACCTCAAGGACAAGGCCCTTAGCTTCGAGGTGACGGCCGCCGCGCCCAAGACCAAGAAGAAGAAATCGCCGAAGAAAAAATCGCCCAGCAAGGCCGATTGAGCGCGATCGTAACCGGGTTTGGAAACCCTGACACAACCAAAACGGCGTGGCTGGTTCCACGCCGTTTTTTTTGGCGCCCCACGCACAGCAGCGTTGACAGAATCAATTTGTTCTTTGTATGTTCTCCTCCTGCAACAGGAGCGACAGTATGGCACTGAAATTCTATACGAACCCGATGTCGCGCGGCCAGATCGCGCGCTGGGCCCTGCACGAAGCCGGGGCTGACTATGACCAGATCCTGCTGCAATATGGGACGACGATGAAGGCGGACGACTATCTGAAGGTCAATCCGATGGGCAAGGTGCCGGCGATCGAACATCATGGAAAAGTGGTCACAGAAGGTGCCGCTATCTGTGCCTATCTGGCCGAGGCCTTTCCCGACGCCGGTCTCGCGCCTGCGGCAGCCGAGCGAGCCGATTATTTCCGCTGGCTGTTCTTTGCGGCAGGTCCGGTTGAAGCGGCAGTGACCAACCGTTCACTGGGTTTCGAAGTTACCGAGGACAAGGAAAGAGTCGCCGGATATGGGAATTATGACCGGGTTGTCGATGTTCTCGATGCGAAATTTCAGGCGGATGATTACGTCTGTGGCACTCGCTTTACCATGGCCGATGTCTATGGCGGTGCCCAGATCGTGTGGGGCATGCAATTCGGCACCCTGCCCGAGCGGGATTCCTTTGTTGCTTATGCGAAACGCCTGACGGGCCGTGATGCCTTTAAAGCGGCCAAGGCAATCGATGACGCCTTGATTGCCGAGAATGGCTGACAGAATTCATCTGCAAAACAAATAAGGCCGGATGGTTTCCCATCCGGCCTTTTTATACGCAGAATAATTTTACTAGCCCGCAGATGGTTCTTCAATTGGCAAAGTCGGAGACTCCGCCTGTTCGCTGACAACTGGCTGTGGTTCGGGCTGCCCATATTGCACCCGCCAGGCGTCGAGATCGCGCTGATATTCTTCAAAGGCGATATAGAAATCGGTAAACGGCTTTTCCATTTCCGGCAGAGCTTCCGCCGCGAATGTGGCGAGATCGGCAGATTTGGTGACGATGGCCCGCTGGCTCACCTGGACGGCCTGATCGCAAAAGGGCCGGCGTAGCGGAGAGAAAGACCAGTAATTATATAATTGCGTCTGATGACGGTCATGCTCGGTCTTGTACCCGCTTCCGATTTCCCGCTGGTATTTCCGGAGAATAGCGTTGTTGGCATTGCGCAGGGAAGCGCTATTGTTGTTGATAAACGCGTTATAGTCGCCGACCAGCCGTTCATATAGGGGGCCGGTGCAGCTGAGCGCCGCCACGTTCAACGCGGCCCGGACATGCCACAAGGTCTCCAGCGGTCCGAGATCACGATTGATAGTGTCCCGCAGGCCATCAGTCCGAAGTGCGGGTACAACCGACAGTTCGCTCGCGCCAAATGGCGGCGTGGGCGCACGCGGCGTATATTGTGGCTGGATAACCGGAGCAGGCGGTGGCGGTGGCGGAGCCGTCTGACAGGCGGCGAGCAGGGTCAGACCGCCTGCTACCAATAGTAAACGAAAATCCTTGATACCCGGCATTACTTTACTCTCCCAGAACAACAGCGATTTCCATATTGCTGGTCCCCACAATTGTCCAGCATTTGCGCGTAAATCTCGACGAACCGCCAAACAAAAAAGCCCGACAGTTTCCTGCCGGGCTTTTTTGATATTCTGGCGTAAGGCTGCGGCCTATTCTTGGCTGCCCATGAAGGTAAGCAGGAACTGGAACATGTTGATGAAGTCCAGATACAGGCTGAGCGCGCTCAGAACGACCGTCTTGCCCACCATGTCCGTACCGGCAACATAAGCATACATGCTCTTGATCCGCTGCGTGTCATAGGCGGTGAGACCCGCGAAGATCAGCACGCCAATCGCGCTGATGACCAGTTGCATCATCGTGGACTGGAGAAAAATATTGATCACCATCGCGACCAGCAAGCCAACGACACCCATGATCAGGAAGCTGCCCCAACCGAACAGGTCTTTCTTGGTCGTGTAGCCATAGAGACTAAGCCCCAGAAAAGCGGCTGCGGTGGCAAAGAATGTCTGCGCGATCGATGCTCCGGTATAGACCAGGAAAATCGTCGACATCGACAGACCCATCAGGGTCGCGAAGCCCCAGAACATCGCCTGAAGCGTGAAGGTCGAGAATTTATTCTGCCCGAAGCTCATCGCAAATACGATTGCCAGCGGCGAGAGAATGATCAGCCATTTCAGCGGTCCGCCGCCGAACATGATATCCTGCGCCATGCCGGAACCAGCAAACAGCATAGCGACAATGCCGGTGAGCAATACACCGCTCGCCATGTAATTATAGACCTTGAGCATGTACGCACGCAAACCGGCATCAAACGCGACCTGCGTCTGTTGTGCGGTGCCAACAGGGGGCTGACCGAAGGTTGTTCTTGGATCCTGCCAAGCCATAATATGCATACTCCTCAAATTAACGAGCCGATAACAAGGCTCCATTGATATCAATATCGGGTAATCTCGCGGTTTTTTCAAGAGAAACCGGTTTGCTATTCCAAAATAACCATTGCTGGCTACGGGGCCGAAATTGACTGGCAAGCAAGCTGGAGCGGGTTTTCCCGATCGAGCCCGTCGCGCGGCTTCAACCGTCTTCGAACAACCGCCTCAGGCCGCGCGCCGCCGCGGTTACCTCTGTCCAGGTCTGGTCAAACCCCTCGTCCCCGCCATAATAGGGGTCGGTAACATCCTCGCCTGCCCGGCCCGCAACATGGTCGAACAACAGGGACAGTTTCGCAACCGCTTTGGCAGGCCGGATTTCGGTCAGGTCGCGCAGATTCTGGTTGTCCAGCGCGATGATATGATCGAAATCGCGAAAATCCGCGATGGTCACCTGACGCGCCCGCAAATGCCCGATATCGACCCCGTTTCGCGCTGCAACGGCCAGCGCACGCTCATCAGGAGCCTGTCCGACATGCCAATCGCCAGTACCGGCAGAATCGATGATGATATTCAGCCCCGCTGCAGCACATTCCGCCCGCAAAGCGGCTTCGGCAAGTGGAGAGCGGCAGATATTGCCGAGGCAGACAAACAGGACGGACTGGTGCATAAAACTACTCTGGAGACTATCAACGGTTTGGCATTGTTCAGCGACCGCCGACAAAGACCCCGCAGGCCAGGCGTCCACCACTTTCCCCCGACGGATCGGTCTTCAAATCGTCCCGCCCCGCGTGCACCACAAAGGCGGCGCCATCTGCATCCAGCAGCGCATTTTCCGGGCCGCTGAGCGTGGCACCGGGAATCACGGCCTCCAGAGCCCCCGTCCCGTCCGCACCAACGTCGAGATTGAAGAAATCCCCGGCATGGGCCCCTTGCGGATTATCGAAACCATGTTCTTTTGCGGCAGGATTCCAGTGGCCGCCTGCCGATTTAAAATCGGGTCCTTCGCATTTGCCAAATTCGTGAATATGCACACCGTGCGCGCCGGGCGACATGCCTTCCACCGCAATATTGACAAGCAGACCATCATCGCCCTGCGCCACAATCACTTCACCATATTGCGTGTCATCCGCACCTACCAGCGCTGCCCGCGCGACATTGCCGCTGACTTCGCCCGGAGATTCGCCTTTCTGGCTGCAACCGGCCGCCAGAAGAGATAATATTATCACGCCCGATAAGGTGATGTGAGGCTGACGCACGAAGCTTCTCCTTGATTTCCTTGGCATTGATCGCATGATAGCAGCCGAACCACCCGCTTGGAACCATTTGTTCCGTTCCCGCCCTTTCTGTACTGCACAGGAGCCAGATTGCCACATATGCCCTTCCTGATTGCCCTTGGGTCGAACCAGCGCCACCAGCGCTTTGGTTTGCCGCGTGACATTATTGCAGCGGCGTTGCAGCGGCTGGCAGGACAAGATCTGACCATCGCGGTGACATCCGGCGTGATGACATCCCGCCCGGTCGGCCCGTCCCAGCGCACCTATGCCAACGCCGTTGCGGTCATCCAAACGCCGCTGCCTCCCCCTGCCCTGCTCGCCAGGCTCAAGCAGGTCGAAGCCGAATTCGGCCGTCGGCGGGGCCAGTCATGGTCGCGCAGGGTGCTCGATCTTGACATCCTCCTGTGGAGCGGAGGCGCATATGTCAGCGCCGAACCGGCCCTCACCATCCCCCATCCCCTGATGCGCGAACGCAGCTTTGTTCTCGGGCCGGCGGCGGAAATAGCAGGCGATTGGCGCGATCCCCTGACCGGCTTCACGGTCGCCCAACTGGAGCTTCGAAACCGGCGACCCAAAAAACGACCCTAAAAAAGCGCCAAAGCCGCTTGACCATATACCAAAGCGTCCCTAGGGAAGCGCTTCCCAACGGCTTTGTGCAATTCACCAGCCAATTGTGGGCCCTTAGCTCAGTCGGTAGAGCAACTGACTTTTAATCAGTAGGTCGCTGGTTCGAACCCAGCAGGGCTCACCATATTTTCAAATACTTATGGATGGTGCGTGAAGCGCGAAATACGCTGGGGTATCTGCGGGGTATCAGATTCAATTCTGCGCTCGATATCTATATCTTTGTTCGTCTAGAACGATTGAACCGCTCAGTTCGCGGCGATATTTGCTGAGCGCCTTGTTTTGATTTCTTACAAAGCAGATCCTTAACTTCTGTCATGGCCTTGTTTTGGCCCTTGCCTTTGCCAATGTGACGCGCGGATAAACACCCAGCGTATCGCGCCTCTGTTCGAAACCATAGCGATAGCAATTGAAGAAGATTTTGCATGGCGGCCATTCATATGATGGTTTGATCTGACCAAAATAGCATTTGCTGCTTTTAGCTATCAGACCAAGAATATATTCACTGCTCGAAAGGCCGACCGGATCACCCAAAACTTTTGGTCAAATCCGCATCGCTACTGCTTAGAAGATGCAGGCGTCTTCGGGCTGATAGCTTTGCCGTCTATCCAAAAATTCTGGCGCAACCGATCCGCTATGTTGAAGCGTTTGTCTGTTCCAGCCTGTTCGATCACAGCAAAATCATCCAATAATATGATGCCCCCGTCAGATCCGGTCATTTGCAAGCTGGGCCGCATAGGCAGCAACTTGCCTTTTTTCGAATGCACTGGTGTAAAGTTAAAACAGAAGTGCTGCCAGCTTCCCGCCGGAATCGCAATGGATCCCATATTCTTCCATTCGGCTTCCGTCAAAGCCTGAAACCGATCCATACCTGTTGGTCTGGATTGCAGAGATGCTGAAAGCTGGAATGGCTGATCTGCCTTGATCCATCCGGCAACTGAATATTCAGAACCTTTCAAAACTCTCAAAAAAGTCCGCGGAGTGATCGAGACACTGTCTTTGGTCGAGATCTGCCGAAGTTGTAATGCATAACGCCCCGACCGACGATTTTCTGACAATGAGGCATCGGCATTCTCAACCTCCCAGCTCTGGTCAATTGCCCCCTGATATTGGCCAGATTCAAAATCTCCGCGATGCCAGACATCCTCTCCCCAATCCCGCCGGACGCCAGGTTGATCAGTGCAAGCCTCTGGGCCTGTCTCCAGATTGAATGACCGATGCTTCACCCCGCTCTCGCCGAATTCTGGATCAGGGCACGCCATTATGGGGCTATCCTCCACCGCCGCCGGATTCTTGATAACCGCATGGCCGCCGGACATGGACAGTCTTGTTCCCATCGCCCGAGATTGACCGAATAGCCTGCGCAAGACCCCTTCACGCATTCCGGCGACTGCCGGTACTGGCCGATAGTCAAGCAATTGGATCGGGATCGCTTCTGCCCGATAAAACTGATCACCGTCCATCCAGACTTTGAGAACATAGGCCAGCTGTGCTTCAAAAAAATACTGGTCGAACAAGAAGTTACCCAGAGAATAGGCGATCAGCTTGCCTTGATAGATTTCCAGCCCATGGGTGACATGGGGGTGATGGCCGACCACCAGATCGGCGCCCGCATCAACAGCATTTCTCAGACGGGCCTGTGATATTTTCGTGGGGCCATCGCTATACTCGCTGCTGCCATGATATTGCACAATGGCAATACGATTATCGGCAACTTCACTTTGCAGCGCGCGGGTGATATTTTCTGCCGTTCCGTGCGCAGCCCCGCCTTTGTCGGTCTCGGCAACCTGATTGGGAGACACTCTGCCCGCCCACCCGACAAAACCGAGCATCGAATATCTCTGTCCGCCAATGTCGATACGGGTTGCCTTCAGTGCGTCTTCTTCTGAGTGACCAGCACCGGAATAAAGCAGGGCGGTCGCGTCCAGCGCTGCTGTCGTCGATTGCATCCCTGTATCAAGATAATCATAAACATGATTATTCCCCAAAGTCACATAATCTATACCTGCGCCTTTCAGGGCAGTGGCAGTGTCAGGATGACTGAAGAATGTGACCGACTTCGGCGCTTTTCCAGGAGGCTCGGTTGCAACGAGAACCGTTTCCAGATTAACCGCTGCGAAATCGGCCGCGCGAAGGTAATCGGCCATTGGCGCGAGCAGAGCCGCCATATCGCTGGCTCGGGTGGCCGGACGGATCAGCGGTGACGAACGCCATAGGGGTTTCTCAAATCGCCGACCCATCATCAGATCCCCGGCAAAAATCAGTTCGACACGACCCGGTTGACGCGCGACAAGTTCAACTTGCGGGACAAGATATTGGCCATCCCCCGACTGCTGGAGTTCTGCTTCTGCAAAGGTGTAAATCCCCGTGAAGACCGCTTGGCTATCGAAGCGAAGCTGATAGATATCAGCCTGTGGAACGCGTGCAATATAGCGACTGCCGATCTTCGCGGGGAAACTTTGACCGTTAATGGAAACCGTCAATTCACTGTCGGCAAGACTGCTATTATCTGCGACCACTCTCCCTTCTATCACCACTATATCGGGCTGGCCTGCGATCAGCGGCGTATATGCAAGGAAACAAGCCACGAGCCCAAGGACAATGAGATAGCGGTCCTTTATAGCACGACTAGATCCATGCAAAATCGTCGTCTGTGCTGGCTTTCCAATATGCATGATGATTCTCGCTTTCCTGCGAATAGGCTTTGGCCCCGGGCAACCGTGGAAAGTTGATAAGCGAAACAGGAAAAACATCCAATGCTGATCGGACAAAAGCTCATAGCCAAAGGCTATGCTAGACATGTTTAACGATATTGGATGATCGGCAACAATATAAACAAGATAAGCGTAATAATTTTGGGAAGAGCGATTGAGAACACCTCGCACAGCGTTGATCATTGGTGCCGGTGTTGTCGGCATAGCAAGCGCCTATGCGCTGGCGCGGCGCGGTGTGATCGTAACGATTCTCGATGCGATGCCAGGTGCCGGCATGGGTGCTTCCTACGGCAACGGACGGCAGTTGAGCTACGGCTATACCGATGCGCTGGCGAGCCGTGATCTACTGGGCAAGATCCCGCGGCTTGCGCTTGGCTGTGACCCGGCGTTCCGGATATACCCAAGGTTTGACGCTGCTTCGATCAGGTGGAAATTGCAATTCCTGCGAAACTGCACCGAACAAAAATTTCGGAACAACAGTATAAATGGCCTGATGCTTGCGCGAAAATCGCGCGATGCGATGGCGGCACTGCTAGCCAAGCATGAAATCGAATTTGGTCACCGCATCGCAGGCAAGATGCTACTTTTTGGCAGCGACGCCGCCTTTGCCAGAGGGCGCGCCATCATGTATATGAAAGCCCGGCATCAGGAGCGGCAGATGGCGCTGACCTATGATGAGGCCACCGACATCGAACCCGCTTTAAATGCAGTTTCCTGCCCCGTCGCAGGCGTGATCTATGCACCGACCGAGGAAACCGGAAATGCTGCCCTTTTTGCCGGCAGGCTGGGAGACGTTATTTCTCGCGAATATGGCGCTTCGCTGCGGTTCAACAGTGCCGTCAAGGCGATAGAGTCGGATCGCGATCATGCGGTTGTCACAATGGATTCCGGTGAAGAGTTGCAGGCGGATATCGCGATTGTCTGTTCAGGAGCCGCTGCTGGAAAATTATTACGCTCAATGAATATAAAGGCACCCATTTACCCGATGAAAGGCTATTCCTTCATTGCTCCCGCGACCAAGGCCAGTCCTCAGGTCAGCATCACCGATGTCGCCCGAAAGCTGGTTTTCACGCGGATTGGAGACGAAATTCTGATCGCCGGACTGGCCGATCTGGGCGATGATAGCCCCGATGTCAGACCCGACAGAATGGCTGACTTGATAGCGTCCGCGCAGGCGGCCTTGCCCGAAGCCGCAGACTATCGCGCGCCGCGACACCATTGGTCGGGCCTGCGTCCCATGACCCCTGATTCCCTGCCGATAATATCGCGGCCCAGCCCCACTTTGGCGATAAATGCCGGCCACGGCATGCTGGGCTGGACACTAGCCATGGGATCCGGCGAACAACTGGCCGAGCTGATTTTTGAAAACTAGCCGGAAAGCTAGACGTCATCTGCGGAAATATATTCCTCGACATCAATCTCGCCTGCCATTCGGCCGACCGCAACAGCCACTGTGGCATCACCAGTAACATTGGTCATGGTCCGCATCATATCCATGATATGATTGATACCGGCAACGAAAGCGATCGTTTCAAGCGGCACTCCGATCGAGCTGAGAACCAGACTCATCATCACCAGCCCGGAACCCGGAATACCGGCGGCACCGACGGACCCCAATGTCGCGGTCAAGCCGATTAGCAAGTAGGATGTCCAGGTGAGGTCAATCCCGTAAATCTGCGCGCCGAACAGCGCGACCAGACCCAGATACATGGCAGTGCCGTTCATGTTGATCGTCGCGCCCAGAGCCACGGTGAAACTGGCGACGCTTTTGGACACGCCGAGGTTGCGCTGCACACAGCGCAAGGTGACGGGCAAAGCCGCGTTGGACGACGCCGTTGAAAAGGCAACAGCCTGGGCATCCACAATACCGCGAAAGAAATCGATGACAGGGAGCTTGGCGATTGTCTTCAATATGACAGGATAGACAATTAGGATGATGATGAAACAGCCAGCATAGTTGAGCGCCACCATTTTCGCGAGAGGCACCAAGGCCTCGAAACCGAATGTTCCGGCGACCCAGGCCATGAGCGCGAACACGCCAAAGGGCGTCAGCTCCATCACCAGCATCGTCATTTTCTGCATCACGACGGACCCGGCATCGACGCCGCGAATGATCGGAGCCGCATCCTTGCCGGCCATGAGCAAGGCGATGCCGAACAGCATGGCAAAGATGATGAGCGGCAATATCTGCCCTTCCGCCATCGACATCACCGGATTTTCCGGGATCAGCGCCAGGATCATATCGGTTGGCGAGGTTGCGGCCGGCTGTGGAATTTCAACGCCGGTTGGCAGGCTTATGTCCAGCTCTATGCCCGGCTGGAAAATCGAGCCCATGGTAAGGCCCAGCGAAACCGAAATTATCGCGGTTGTGACAAAGAGCAGCAAGGCCTTGCCGCCTACATTGCCGAGTTTCTTCAAATCTCCCAGCGCAGCGATACCGGATACCAGCGAGAAAAAAATCAGCGGCACGATCAGCATCTTGATCGCCCGGATGAACAGATCTCCGATCCACTTGATGCTTTCAGCCCCCGGCCCCCAGAACAGCCCCACGGCTATGCCCAGCACAAGTGCCCCGACGACACGCTGCCACAACGGGATTTTGAACCAGAATTTCAACATGGAGTTTCCTTAAGCAGCGGTCTTCCGGGCAAGGCTCCGGTCGATTGTCCGCCGGATATCGCGGGTTGGCCGTTGACAAACAGATAGCGCACGCCGGTCGATAACAGGCGCGGCTGTTCGTAACTTGCCATTGGTGCAAATGATAACGAATCAAAAACTACAATATCTGCCGCCATCCCGACCTTGAGATAGCCGCGATCTTTCACACCCACAATGTCAGCCGTCTGTCCGCTGCTCCGGCGGATGAAGCGGGAAAGGGACAATATTTTCCCCTCCACCACAAAATCCCGATAGGCCTTGGGGAAGCTCGCATATTTACGCGGATGTCCTGTGCTGCCGTCCGACCCCGTAACCACCCACTCCTGCGTGGCAAAGGCCCTGATATCTTTCGCGTTCATGTTGAACGAGGCGACCCGCGCATCACCGGTTTTCAGCATATCGATAGCGACATCCAGCGGATCGCTTCTGCTCTGGACGGCAAGGTCCGCCAATGTTTGACCAGGTTCGATTCCAGCACCGCCCAAAGCACCGGTAATGAGCAATTTATCCGCTCCGCCGCGCCGTTCCAGATTTCCGGCCATATCGCTTTTGATCCGGTCAAGCATGGCTGCATTTTTCAGACGTTCGCGCAGGCCCGCAAGGCCTCCGTCCAGAGCCCATCTCGGAACCAGTGCATTGCTTATCCGCGTACCCGAAGCGGCCCAGGGATATTGATCGGCGGTAATTTTTTGGCCCTTTTCTCGCGCTGCGTTGATCAGCGAGATTATCTGGCTGCTCTGTCCCCAGACCGCAGGGCCCAGCGCCTTGATGTGGGAAATATGTACTGCTGCTCCGGACTGCTCACCAATTTCTATCGCCTCGTCCACTGCCCCGATCAGGCCAATATTATAGCTGCTTTCATCGCGCAAATGGGTGTCATAATATCCGCCCTGTTGACCGGCAATTCTGGCGAGTTCCACGACTTCTGCAGTCTTGGCGAAATTTTGCGGCGTATAATAGAGCCCGGCGGACAGGCCGACCGCCCCTTCGCACATGGCCTGGGCCATCATATTTTTCATCCGCGCCGATTCCGCTTCCGTCGGCGCACGATCGTCATCGCCGATCACGCTTTTGCGAATATATCCGAACCCGGCAAGATAGGCGACATTGGTGCCGATACCATCCTGCCGTGCCTTCGTTGCCAGCTTCAATATGTCGGTACGGCCATAGCCGTCATTTCCAACCACAACGGTCGTAACCCCCTGGAACGCGAACGCCTTGTTCTGGCGTTGCTCCGGATAGCTCGAGACCAGTTCATTGTCCGCATGGGTGTGCGGATCGATAAACCCGGGAGCCACAATCAAGCCCGACGCGTCGATCCTATCAGCAAAAGCAAATTGATTATCGGTCGCATCGCCAATGAACACAATCCGGTCGCGTCTGACCGCTATGTCCGCGACCCGGGGGGCGGCTCCGCTGCCATCGTAAACAATGCCATTTTCGATCAGATAGTCTGCGGCAACGCGGTTCGACTGATCAGAAGGCGTCTGGCAGGCTGCAAGCAGCAAAGACATGACTGAAGCGGACGAACACGCAAAAATTTCACACCATTTCATCGGGGCGCTTCGGTTCCCAGGAGCGTTTCCATCATCGCGGTCGCTGCCGCTATGGCAATTTTGCGGAGAAGCTGCCGATCCGTTTCGTCGCCCATTTCATAGGTCATGGTCGGGACACCATATCTTTTGTGGACATAATTTTTTGAATTGGGTTGACCGAGATTGTGGCCGGCATCCCGATTGACCTCATAGTCCGGCGTCCGCTGCTGCAGCAGATCCAGCCAGTTTTTCAGGAACAGCGGGGGTGTCGTCTGATAATCGTCGGGAATGGTGTAGAAAATATCATGCTTGGTGGAATGGAAATCGACAAACAGGCGCAGATTCTTGTTCAGATCCTTTTCGATACCATCCAGCAACGCTTTCATCAGCTTCGTTTCCGGCTGCGTAAACGGCCCCCAGTCTCGATTGAGATCGACATGCCCCGTGCTGTGCCGCCAGTGGCCGCGCACAACGCCATCGGGATTGAGCATCGGAACGACAATCGTTTCGAATCTTTCGCGATAGCGTTTGGCAAGAGGAGTGTCGGCCAGCAGAGTTTCGACAAATGGCAATATCGCCAGCGCCCCCGTCACTTCGGGAGGATGCTGGCGGCCGATCAGGACGACCTGTTCAAGCGGCTCCGTGCCATTTGTCCGAATATTAAGCCCGGGGATATCCCGTCCTTCTGCCGATTTCCCGAGCAGCCAGCCTTCGGCGTCCGAAGATTGCGCTGTCTGGTCCAGCCACGCACGATAAACAGATGGCGGAAAGATTTCCTGGGCAGAGACAAATAGCGGAACATTCTTGAGCTTGACGGTAATTCGCGCCCGCTTGAGACCGTCAACCTCTTCGACTTTAACAAATTTCTTCGGCAGATAATCCCAGTTGACCCCGTCCGAGCTGGTCTTCGGCCAATAGCGGTGTCCGCAGGCTTCATAGTCCAGATTCAGCGTGATCTTGCCTGGCGTGCGGGGTGTCAGACGGAACGCATACCAGGCACTGCAATTGATCGGCGGCTTGTCTTCGGGCACCAGCGTGACATTGATGCGCTTCGATCCCGAGGCCTCGCAAGACGCCACATTGCCCGACGGGAAAGCCGTATCAAGCGTGACCTTTTCCGTTTCACAACGAATATTGTCACCGGCTCCCGCGGCATGCGCGGGAGCCGGCAGGATAACGGCCAGAGCAACTGCCGCCATCCAGATCGAAATCGCCATCAGATCCGCAGGGAAGAAACGACGTGGCAACGCTCTAGCTACTCTGTCCACTGATCAGAATTTCTTCTGGATCTCGAACCGGAACTGTCGTCCCCTTGCGCTGTGCAATGCGCCGTCGAAACCGAACAGCTCGTCCGACAATGGCGGCTCCGTATTGAAGATATTGTTGAAACCGAATTTTATCCTCGTTCCATCCAGTCCGGTATCATTGTTGATCGTGTAGCTGATCGAGGCATTCATAGTGAACCAGTCATTCACCCGGTAAAATGCGCCGGTATCATTTTGAACTGCACTAACATCAAATATCTTGCCGACATACCGGCCGAACAGGTTGACCGCGACCGGACCGGATCGCCAGTTCACCGAGCCGCTAAGCCGCCATTTCGGTCGACCGTCCAGTTCGAGTTGCTCGCCAAAGCTTTCGGGTCGCAATGTCGCAATGCTGGCCTCCGAGACTTCCGGTATGGCAGCCAGCAGGGCCGGCAAATCGTTCAGCAGCGGCAATCCATCCTCACCCGGCAACTGGAAAATACTCTTCAGCCGCGCGGCATTCACGGTAAGCTTGAATCTGCCAATACCAAAATCCGGCACGGTATAGAACAGGCCGAAATCGAAGCCTTTGCTTACCCGGGAATCCAGATTTCGATACGGATTCAAAATCTCGATAATATCACCGGCCGGCAGAATGCCGGTTCCGGCGTACAGATCGAGCTGGTCTGCGTCCGGATCGGCGCGCACCACATTCGGATTGAACCGGCCTTGCAGACGCTCGACCAAATCCAGGTACAAGGCATTTTGAGCGCCAAAAATACCGACAATACCAGTCTGTTTCACGCGCCAATAGTCTGCCGTCAGCGTTAGTCCGGGAATGAACCCCGGCGCGACGACAATGCCGAAATTGATGCTCTGGCTCTTTTCCGGTTCGAGATCATTGCCCGTCCGGTAGTCGACAACGGATCGGGTGCCGCAGTCTCCCGCATCCGTTTCAATGCCTTTGATAAGCTCGGCAACGCATTCAACTGCGGGCCGTTCGGAGTTCGACCGGGTCGTACCGATATCATTGACCTGAATCAGATTTGGCGCGCGGAAACCTCGCGACCATGCACCGCGCAGGATCACACCGGAAAACGGCGTCCAGGAAGCGGCTGCTCTGGGAACGAACGTGCTGCTGGTATCCGAGAAACTTTCAAAGCGCCCGGCCAGTTGCAGGTTCAGCGAATGGACGAGCGGAATCTCCATGTCCTCCGATATCAGGGGCACGAATGTTTCGACAAATGCGGAATAAACTTCGCGATTGCCGCTGGTATCGGGCGTCGGGCTGCTGCCCATCACGTCGCTGCCATTGGTTGCGCCGGTAACCGCGTTGGTGAAGGTTATTGTTCCATCCAGCCTGGGATCACGATCATCCAGAAACGTCTCCCGGCGAAACTCTATGCCCCCGGCAAGACCGACATCACCGCCTGGTAGGGTGAAGATATCAGGCCTGGAAACCTTGAAATCAGCCAGCGCCAATGTCGTTTCGCCCTTGCGGAACACGTCGATTGCAATGTCTTCCAGAACCTGGTCGTTGCTCGGGGTACAATCGCCGATATTCACATTATCAAGGCAGCCGCCATTGAACGGGTTATATGCGGTCGCGTCATTGCGGTTGATTGCATCCTGCAGCAGGCTGCTGGATATCCGGTTGCGGGCCAGATCGGTTGTATTGGCCTGCGAATAGAGAAAGCCGGTATCAAAATCCCAGCCCCACAGATCCCCTTTCAGGCCGGCGACCACACGATAGGTGTTTTTTGTCACCGTGATATTGCGCGGCCCGGCGTCAATGATGCGGTAATTTTCCAGCAACAGGTCGCGACCGGAATCGCTGACTCCGGAACCCAGTCCGTCCAGCCGGTTGGGATTGGGTGACCCGTCGAGCAGGGTCGTTGCGCCCAGCGGGTTATAATAAGCCGATGACAGCACGCCCAGGGGCACGGCAGACAGCGGACCGCTTTGTTCACGAACGCGGGTGGACTTGGATCGATAAAATGATCCTTCGGCATAAAATTCTACCGCATCGCTCAATTCATGATTGAAGAGCGCAGACACATTATAGCGATCTTTCTCGGAATAGAGGCTCCGGTCACTATTGGAATCATAACGAAGATCGGAATCCACGCTGGACCCGTTATCGGCACAAAGGCCATTGCCGAGAACAACTGACCTGGTGTCTCCCGGCGTCAGGAAACTGCATGGCTGGATGTGAAAATCATCATCGCGCACGGCCCAGATATTACTGGAAGTCGCGCCCGAACCCTGAATATCAAATGTAGCCCAGGGCGTGTCCGAGCTTCTGTTGTGAAAATTGGAATCCCCCTCGAAATCCGTGCCTTCGACCAAGCGGCGGAGGTCGCTGCTGCTGGAATAGTCGCGCATCGACGTCGGCGCACCATTTTCATGAAAATAATAGCCATAGAGCGTCAGGTTGCTGCGGCCCTCGTTGAAATCAAAGCCATAGCCGCCCCGTATACTCGAATTATAAAGGCTTGTACCGGTTGACGCGGAATAGTTGGCGCGCAAAAACCCGCCGTCCAGATTGTCCTTCAATATCGTATTGACCACGCCCGCAACGGCGTCAGCGCCGTAAAGTGCAGAGGCACCATCCCGCAGAACTTCGATGCGGCGAACGGCACCCGGCGCGATCTCATTCGTGTCCGATGACACAACCGGAACAAACAGCTCGGTCTGGAAACCTGGATTCAGAACCATCCGGCGGCCGTTGATCAGAAGCAGTGTATTGCCGGTGCCCAATCCGCGCAAATTGATCGACGCAATGTCGCCGCGCGCCGCATTGGGGCTGTTCGACTGACTGCTCTGATCGTTGAACTCGACCGTGCCAGCCTGTGGAATGGCCCTGAAAAGCTCATCGCCCGAATCTGCCCCGGTGGTTTCAACTGCCTCTTCGTCAAGCACCGTTACCGGAAGAATATCGTCAATTTTCGCGCCCTTGATCTGCGAACCGGTGACCACGATAACATTTTCACCGTCAATTGCGCCTTGTGCAGCCGCATCTTGCGCCCATGCCACACCGCTGGTCCCGACCATCAAGGCTGATGAACATAACAGATGGCTAACTATTTTTTTCGATTTTGACATATTTGTCTCCCTGAAAGACCGTCAGATTTTTATCTGGATTCGAAGATATTGTGCTTCGATTTTCCAAACCCCAGCAGAATGTGACACATTTAGCTTCGCCAAAGCAATATTCTGACTGTTACATTATCGATGGAAGTATATAAACACAGGCTATGGCCTCACCATATGCAACACTGATGCTATGGTGCTCGCTCAGATTTGAGACTGGATGAAATCGCTCGCCACATCGATGAACGCTTCAATCAACTTTCCTTGCGGATGGCCCTTTTGGACAACAGAAATAATGGAAAATCCAAGCGGCGGCGAAAAAGGATATCTTTTCAGACCAGTACAAAGCTGGGAACAGGCTGTGAACTGATCGGTAACCGTTACTCCCAGCCCTTTACGCACAAGCGACAGGGCGACATAATAAGTTTGAGCCGTAACGATAGTCTCCGGACAAATTGCCTGTTCTTCCAGCTCGTGGGCCAATATTTCTGCCAGTGGACCACTGTCCTTTAAATCGACAAATGGTCGTTCGTGCAGAACCGGGAGCGACACCGCTCCCTCGGAATCAATCGGCCGTTCGTCATTTGCGACCAACATCAACTGGCCTTCCGCAAGCTGCCGGATATCAAGCCGGTCATCCGTGATCGCGCCATATCCCAGACAAAGATCGCATCGGTTCTCCAATATGGCGACCTTGATTTCATGCGAATGGAGAGTGGAAATCTCGAAGCTGAGCTCAGGCTGGGATTTGCGCATCTCAGCAATACATTCCGGCACAATATCAAGACTCAGCGAGGGAAGGACACCGAGACGTATATGCCCCCCTTTCCGGTTTCTTATATTCTGCGCGGATCGGTCAAAAGCTGCGATCCGCTGGTATATATCTTTGATATCACCAAATAGTTCATCGGCAGCAGGAGTTGGATATAACCGGCCTTTTTCACGCTTGAATAATAGAAACCCCAGCTGGTCCTCGGCGTAGCGCAGCACCTTGCTCACTGATGGCTGCGAAACATGGAGCGCCCGCGCCGCGCCGGTGATCGAGCCTTCCTGATACACATGATAGAATATTTCGATCTGACGCAGCCGCATGAGTGTATCATGGCATCCGGTGCCGCGATTGGCAAACGGAGACAGCAACATTGAAGCATGCAGGTGTTTCTGAAACAACGGCTGGTCTATGGAACTTGCATCTGGTTCCAGAATGTCACTTGATATTTTGATATATGCCATGGGGTTGTTTGGACCAACACCCCCCTGCCTTAGTACATCGTAGCGTTTCCAAATCAGCGACATATGAAGAATATGCACCTATTTACAGAGGCTTGCATATACCTCAAGGCAAGCTTTTAATCAGTAGGTCGCTGGTTCGAACCCAGCAGGGCTCACCATTATTTCTATGGTAAAAAAACATAATATATCTGGCCTATGCCCAACAAATTCACGGTAGCGATGGGCGAAGGCCTGGCCGCCAATCGGGCAGCGCGGCCGAAAGGCGGAATCGGAATCGGAATCGTGGCCTTGAGCAATCAACCTGCCTAGCTAGACAGCACTTTTTTCAATCCGGCTTTCAAAGCCGATCCAAGAGGATAGCCTCCAGCCGTTGAGAATGGGCCACCAGATTCCCCTGCTCAGCCTTACCAATATCGCGAAAAAATCGAGTGTCGTCCGGCGGAACAAGCTGGGGTGCGTTTGATGAAATTCCATGAACTCCAATATGGCATCGTAAAAAACCGCCTGATTGGATGGCGCGAAAAATAGATTCCGGTTTTCGACCAGTTGCATGGGGTGGCCGAACAATCGTTCATAGTCATCTGCCGCCGCCAAGAGAGCCTCCGGGAGGTCGCAGCAAATATGCGTACGCAAAGCCGTAATGGTAACTATCAAATGCAAAAATATATTGCTGCGCATCGTGAGCTTTTCGGTGCGTTTGAAATATTTGGACCAATTGCCTGCGTCAGGCAGTTCTCCCTGCCGCACCACGTCAATGACCTGATTGAAATAACCATCCATGAACCGGGCAGCAAACAGCTTTAGAAAATCCGCGTTTTCATCAAGTGCCGGTGTTTTGAACCAATATTTCGTATCATAAAGATAGAGGCGGGCAAACAAGCAATGAATTCTTACACTGGTCTCATCAGGTTGGGATTCGAGCCAATCAACCGTCTTCTCCAGTCTTGCATAGGCCTGCTTAAGCGCCAGATCACAAGCCTGCGACCTGTCAATATGAGAAAGGGCAGCGGTCGGGAACAGCGGCAAGGTCATCCATCGGCCTCTGGTAATATCAGCAGCTTTTCCAAGGCTTGAGTTGGTTGACTCGACTGGTGAAGGCGCGCCATCGCGCCAAATGCTATCGGCACCATCGTCAGCAAGGTGATCAGGGCAATCTCAAAATAAACCGTTGGCGATATCGCATCAACACTATGCAAATTGCTATTTCCCAGCGCGCGGGCGAATACAGGATTGAGCAGATATTCTATCGGAAAAGCCAAATACATCAGCGGAACGGAGAACCAGTATTTCCGGTTATCTATAGCTATACGAGACGGGGCATCGCGCCCCGTTTGCCGGACCAATATGGCAAAAACCTGAAACATCGACCAAGTGACGAAAAACCAGCCAAGAAAATTTGTCAGCGGTACGCCAAAATAGGGACCGCCATCATGCCAGTGCCAGCGTTGCTCCGCAATCGCCCGCAGCGGGTCCATTGACAGATCCCACACCACCATCAGCAGCGCTCCAATTACCGGCACGCCTATCATGAAATTACGGTCCATCGGACCATCAATTCGCTTGCGCAGCAACAGTGCCAGCGACCAACAAACATAGGCCATTACCCAATAGGCAGGCATCACCGCGACCGGGACATGGCCAAAGAACGGCCACATATTTTCTCCATAGCTATAATTGCCGAATGGAAAGCCGGTAGTGATACTGACGGTTTCAAAGAACCACCCGAAACTGAAGATCGTGACTGCAAATGACAGCACTCTTCGCATGCCCCATTGGTTGCTGCCATGTAGAATTGCGAATGTGATCATCGAACTGGCGACCAGCGCAGGGGAATATCGCTTTAGCAATCCATCGGGTGCTCCCCACGCATAAATAGCGTTGCCCAGCCACGCCAGCGCTACCAAAGTCATACAGAAACTACCCAGCCTGTTCATGGGACCAGCCTGCCGTGATTGTCCGGCTGTATTCGTTTTACCGTCCGCGACCATGTCAATTCTTCCGTTCAAATGTAATGGATCCAATCGGTAATGGGGCTGGTGTCAGTTGAGCTGTATTGATGGAGAAACCCGAACGGCGGAATTTCCAGCGACTTCGGAACCTTTCTCTTTTTCCCGACTTCCGGTCCTTCGCCTGAAATTCGAAATTCATCTGGTTGAGCCGCCTTTTGCCGACAATGTTGATTGAACCAACGCCACCAGGATTGACCCAGCGACCGGTAATTTTCGCTGTTCCAGGATAATGGGCCAAATGCCCCAGCAATGTGAAAGTCCGGCTGGTGGCTGCACATTTGCCGCTAAAAACCAATTTGCGTGTCGCTTTGCGATAGCGTGCAATCAAGCGACATCGCACCGGCTCCAGCACCGCAGAACCATCACGCTTTCCCCAACCGGTTCCTGACCATTTTCCAGCAAATTGCGACAATGGAATCGGCGACGCATTTTGTGCCCGACCGACCGAAATGGACATACCCGCTGCAACGAATATCGCCGATCCGAAAATCAGCCAACGGGCGACTGAAGCCCTTGCGTAGCAATGCGTGAATTTCAAAGCACATGCCCCTGCTTCCTGTAGGTCGCGATCCCATATTCGGATTAGAAAAGCTGGCAATTTCAAGATATACGAATAACTGCGTATATTGCGTTTGATCGTCCACGGATAATTGCCTTGCTCGGGATTGAAAGGGGCATTGGTAATTTCCAAACTACAGCGGTTTCTACAATTTATCACGTCAGTCATATTGAGCCATGGACGATGGCTGGCAGCGGTACTGCTCTTTATTTGCCTGGGAGCAGTCTATGCCGCCACGCAAATCCAATATCGCGACGGCACCCGTGATATCTTTGTGTCATCCTCTCAAGAATATACGCAATATCAACGCCATGTTGAAGATTTTCCGCAATCCGATGCGAATATATTGATCGTCGCAAAATCCCCGGAACCTTTTGATCGGAAGCAGTTGGAGTTGCTGAGAGGCTTGGTCCTTGATGGGCAGTTAATCGAGGGGATTGAAATCGCAATATCGATTTTTTCGCAACAGCAATTTGATCCTAAAACGGGCGAATATAGAACGCTGTTGGCCGATGACCTGTCTTCTTATCCAGATATCACCCAACCAATGCGCGCTGCGCAAAAAGCTGACCCGAAACTTGCGTCGCTGATCAATGGCGAACTTAACGAGACGGTGATAATATTCTCGGTTGAAGATCATATGACGGACCTGGATGTCGCGACCCCCTTGTTAACCGAGCTTAACGACCTGATCGGGAAGGTATTAGCAGAAGGAAACCTGTCTCTTGCAATGACCGGTCTGATCCCAATGCGTCACCACATTGTTTCGCAACTCAAGTCGGAGCAGGTTTTATTCAGCATGGTTGGCGGCATATTGGGGTCACTGATTACTCTTCTGCTATTTCGCAGCATCTGGATCGGTGCACTCAATGGCATCGCGCCATCATTGGCACTTCTGTTGACGATAGGCAGCTTTGGCCTTCTCGGCTTTGAGATGAACGTCATTTCAAATACGGTCACGGTGTTGATTCTGGTCCTGACAATGGCTGATTGCATTCATATGACGCATGAACTCAGGAAAAATGCAGCAGCAGGCATGAGGAAGCGGGAAGCCATTGGTTCAATGATGCGCGCTATAGGTCCGCCGAGCGTCCTGACCAGTCTGACAACAATAATTGCGCTAGCCAGCCTTTTCTATTCTGATTCCGAAATGATCCGCAGCTTTTCTGTCGCGGGCATTACCGGTATGCTGATCGCCTTATTCAGCGTCATTTTCATCCATCCCTTAGTCTATGCGCTGGTCTGGGACTATCCGCCGGTGCAAAAAGCCCTGACCCAAAAGAGCCTTCCGCAAATGGGGTCGAGCAGTGGATTAAACCGGATCACAAAATGGTTGCTGGAACGAAGATATGCTGTGGTGACCGGCAGCATCATATTGTGTGGTTTTTTACTGGTACAATTCCTGCCCGTGCAAACAAGCCACAAGTTCAGCGAATATCTGCACGAACAGGACCCGATAGTCTTGGCCATGCTGCAAGTCGAGGCAATTGCCGGGCCGACCCAATCAGTGGATGTTGTTCTTAAAAAAAATGGAGAAGGAGCGCTGGTTTCACCGACATTTCTTGAACAACTGGAGAAAGCGCATGACAAGCTGGAAACCAAATTCCAGGACCACACCGTCGTATCTCTGGCCAGCGTTCAAAAACTGTTGCGGAAAAATAATCCCGAGGCAACGGTTGCCGACTTGAAGAAAATACTGGAGCAATTGCCAGAACGAACACGCGATGACCTGACAGGTCGTCATGAAGATGGTTTCAAAATCAGCGTCATGATCCGCGACACCCCTTCCTCGCAAACCAGAATCCTTGCAGCACAAATCAATCAGGAGTTGGCAAAATTAAATCTGGAAGGATTACGAGCAGAAGCTGTAACCGGCCTTGGGGTTCTGGCGGCCACACAATCGGATCGGATGATCCGCGAATTGACGATCAGTTTCCTTATTGCCGCTTTCGCCTGCCCTCTGCTGATCGCTGTATGGTTTCGTCAATGGCGCTACGGGGTTGCGGCTGTCATACCCAATATATTGCCGATCCTGATGGTCGGCGCATGGCTGATGTTCAGCGGATGGAAATTGCAGTTTACGAGCGCACTGGCACTTTCTGTCGCTTTCGGCGTTGCGGTGGATGATACAATTCATGTGCTCAACCGTTTGCAAATCAAACGCGCCAATCACCCCAGGAGCTTTACCGTGCAACAACTGCCCCAAATCATGGAGCATGTTGCACCAGCACTCATCACAACAAGTGTTGTGCTTTCGGTTGGACTGATTGCGACCTTGTCCAGCGCCATGCCCACCGTCGCTTATTTCGGCGGGCTTTGTATCCTTATCTTCATCCTCGCTCTGGGCGCGGATATATTGATATTGCTGCCAATGATCGCCGTCTTGGGTTTTGGAGGACCATCTCGTCAAAGAACAGCAAGCACATAACCGCTTATATACGGACGAGGCCGTATTGGCGAGCTGGGCCGGAAGGTCTATGCAGCGGACAAATGACGGGGTCCGATCTTCTCATGAACCGCCTCCGGTCGCCCCTTTCGGGTGGCTGGCATCGCATTGTCTTCCACTTGCTCATTCTGCTGACAATATGCAGCACCCCAGCCTTCGCAAAAACCGAAATTGAAAATGGCCAGTTGGTGAATCCCGACTGGGACTATACTCAGAACCAGCCGCTGAAGCTGGTCGGGGAATGGGAGGTTATCTGGGGCAAGCTTGTGGCGCCCCAGGATTTCGACAAGGAATATAAGGGGGCTCTGTTCCATATTCCGGGACGCTGGAACAAGGTGGATCACCCGCGTATGAACGGCGCTTATGGCGTTGCCACTTTTCGAGCCAAACTTGATCTGCCGGATTATGGCAAGGAACTGTCCTTTCACCAAATTTCTCCGCACTCGGCGTGGAAATTATATGCCAATGGTATTCCGATCGGAGCAAACGGGATTGTATCTGACCAGCCCGGCAGACACCGGTCCCATTATACATCACGTATTTTTCCAGCCTATCCCGGCAAAAGCGAACTGGTGCTGCAGATATCCAATTTTTCTCACGCCTTTGGTGGCCCCGGCCATCCCCCAACAATCTGGGATTCACAGCAGCTGTTCCGTACGCTTGGGTTTCTATCGCTCTATTATGTTCTGGTGCTTGGCGTTCTGCTGGCCATCGGCATATTCCACCTGATCTTTTATCTCGCCGACCGTAATCACCGCGAACAAGGTCCGGTGCATTTGTGGTTCAGCCTGCTCTGCTTCATCATGGTGTTCAGGATTTCCGGAGTCATCCCCTATTTCCATATCTATTTTGCCGAATCTTCCTACTGGTCCGATCTACGGTTTCCTTATGCCAGCCTGTTCGCCGCGCCAGCCGTCTATGTCCTCTTTTTCCGTTCGGTTTTTCCCGGCTTTTTCCCGGAACGAACAACCCTTGCCATAATCGGATTAAATCTGCTGCTGACCGCCATGGTCCTGCTGACCCCGGAAGGCTTCTTCACCCATTTTCGTGACTTTTCCATCGGGATGAATATCTTTGTCATCCTCTTCAGCATCGTCTTCACGGCAAAGGCGATGCTTGGCAAGCAACCCGGTGCTGCGATAATTTTGATTTCCAACATGATCTTTCTGGTCACCGCGATCAATGATGCAGTGATCTATACCGATAATGGCACAGGATTTGATCTCACACCCTTTGGAATATTGATCCTGGGCATGGGCTATTCCTATGCACTGCTGCTCCGGCTGCAAACCACTTTTAAAAATGCACGCGACACATCTGTCGCTCTGGAAAAATTGAATCTCGATCTCGAACAACAGGTTCGCGACCGTACCCGGGCGTTTAAATCCGCCGCTGCGAAGGCTGAAAATAGCGCCCATGATCAGGCCCAGTTCATCGCTGCCGCCAGCCATGATCTGCGCCAGCCCCTACATGCATTGGCAATGTTCAATTCGGCGCTGCGCAATAAAATTGGCAATTCTGCTGCTACCAAATTGCTCGAAAAGCAGAATGAATCCATTCGCAATATGGGGGACTTGTTACAGGACACGCTGGATAGTGCGCGAGCGGAAACCACGCAAAAGTCACCTGTTTGGGCGTCTGTGGAACTGGACGCCCTCGTAAGCAGTGTCAGCGGCGGATTTGAAATTCAGGCGGAAAAACGCGGACTTCAATATGTTCAGAACATAGGTCCCGGCCAGATTGTCACAGATGGTGCCATGCTGCAGCGGATTTTGAGTAATCTGCTTGAAAATGCGCTGAAGGCGGCAAAGGGCAAGATTGAAATTCTGGCACGGCGTCAATCATCAAAGTGGATCATCGAAATATGCGATGATGGCAACGGGATAGCCAAGGGCGATATTGATCGGATATTTGAATCCTACATTAGTCTGGAAGACCACAAGAATGGGGAGCATGGCGGGTACGGCCTGGGGCTCTATGTAGTGAAAAACTTCACGAAATTATTGGGCGGAACCGTGACTGTAGAATCCACTCTCGGCGAAGGGACGCGATTCATTCTGGAGTTTCCTGTGGCACAGGCAAAATATCAATTTGCCGGAGAGGAAGGGAAATCCACAAAGACAGCAATTCCCTTGCCGGGCATGAAAATTCTTGCAGTTGATGATGAAACCAGCGTTCTGGAAGCCATGAAGGCCATGCTCGAAACCTGGGGGTGCCAGATCGCAATTGCCGAAGACGGCGCACAGGCGGAAAATGCCATGCGGAATGGTTTTGCCCCCGATCTCGCTATTGTTGATTATCATCTGTTTGGCAGCAACGGCCTGGAGGTGATTGATAAACTGCGGGAGCATGTTCCTGATTTAAGCGCTGTAGTCCTGACTGGAGCAACCGAGCCAGAAATATTGGCCGAAATTGAAGCCTATGGACTTCCCTGTCTGTCGAAACCGATTGATACCCGTAAATTGGGTCGCTTTCTGCATGATCGCCAAATGGCAAGGCGCGATGATTAAACCAGCGACGCCTTGATCGCAAATGCCGCCAGCGATGCCGGGGAATGCACATCCAGTTTCTGATTGATATGCTCGCGATGCTTGCGAACCGTATGCTCGCTAATACACAGGGATCCTGCAACATCCCGATTACTGGAGCCCTCGACAATGAGCTTGACGATCTGCAGCTCACGCGGCGTCAATTGATCGCGCAATTCTGCCACGGACCGGGCGTTGCTGCCAACGTCAGCTGGTCGAGATCCAACCGGCCGCCCCTTTGCAACCGCCTTGAAAATTTCAAGAAAATTTTCTGCCTCTGCCGTTTTGTAAAGAAACGCGTCCGCCCCGGCTTCGTAGATGGAAGCGGGTGCATAGCTATTGGTATCGCCGGTCAAGATAATCACTTTGATATTCATCTCGCGGCGACGTAATTCGGCCAAGATATCGATGCCCGTCCGGCGCGGAAGACCGATATCCAGCAATGCCAGGTCAAATGGTCTGTTCTTGAGAAGATTCAGCGCTTCTTCTCCGTCGGAACATTCTGTGATCTCGCCAACGCTGTCTTCGATTAGCGCCACGATCCCCTGACGAACCAGTGCCTCATCTTCGGCAATCAAGACCGAAAGATCAATCACCGCTTTGATCGTTGCCGCTGCACATCATGTTGCGCTCCATCCGGCTCCCTGACGAAATACGCACATATGCGAATATCGCCATTTGGTGCTGTCGCATAATTTGATCCCCTGAAGCGGCAATATCCGACTCTAGCGGAATTTACAATTTGCCGGATCAAATTTGTTCGCAATATTAGGAGGAAATAGTGAAAAAACGGTATCTCGTAATGGCTGCGCTCAGCACTTATTTTATCACCGCTCCGGCCCAAGCGCTGCCTTGTGACAGTCGCGGTTCCAACTGGAGCGGCTCAATGCAGGTGGGCGCAGCTTTCTATAATTTCGAACTTCGTCGCCAAACATGCGCTCCGGCAAGCCTCTGGAATTTTTACGTGCGCCCCACTTCCGGTGGAGGTGCTCCCTCGCAGGGACAGGTTAGTGTCACCCTGAACGGGAGAGCGATTACCGTTTCTCCTGTCGCTGGCACTGCATCCGGCTGTCCATTCAGCCTCACGGGCACCTATGCGGCGCGCGATGTGACCAACGGTCGCCCCTATCGCGGTTCTGGCACAGCTTTTTGCGGTGGAACCGGAGTCTGGAGAGCTGTCATCCGTTGAAACCGGTTCCTTAAACCGCTCCCAACACCCCCCCAAAAAAAACCGAGGTTCACTGTGAAAAATATATTATTGACTGGCGCGGTTACCACAGGCGCTTTGCTAGCAGGAATTACTGCAACAGATAATTTGATGGCCAATAAAGTGGTCGCCGGCGGGAAGATTAACAACGCCGTTCTCATGTCCTGCAGCAACGGGATGCGAGAAAACTGGACCACCTATCACGCACCGCGTGATCACAGTTTCTTTAGCCAGGAACTCGTACTGGGCGAAGGCGATTACACCCTCAGCCTTATTCCCGCCGGAAACTTCCGGTTTAACGCGTTTGTTTACGAAGGCGATGCGCGCCAATATGTCGGCGGTCGCCAGAATATCAGCAGCTATTCGCATCGGTTCAATATCCGGGACTGGTCGGGGCAAAAATATCATATCCAGATGAAAAAAATCGGTCAGGCATGTCGGGGGTGTGCTGTCACCATGGTTTTAACCGCTCGCAATTGCGCCAGCAAACCCAGTCGCCCGAATAATAGCCCTACGGCTCCACTATGCCAACCCGACCAGTGCGCAGACCCTAACGCAGGTCTATTTGGCCTGCCTTCCTGTCGCTATAAAAAAGGCGCTCGCGGCGGCTATTGCGGAACGCCGGGCAACTGAACATCAGTCGCCATGATTGCCTGTTTCCGCGGCATCAAATTCGGCCAACATATTTCATTAGCGGAATGTATATGCCTAACGGTGAACAGGAATATAGAGCGGGCATTGACTGGTGCAATCCCGCTATCGGGAAATCCTCACCTAATCCTCGACGGCGGGCTTTTCATCTATGTCCGGAGCATTTTGCCACCCGCCACCAAGCGCCTTGAACAGACTGATCTGCGCCGTCGAGCGGTTCGCTCGGGCAGCAGCAGCCATGGCTCGGATTTGCGCTCTTTCGCTTTCGGAATCCAGCAGCTGGAAGAGGCTGTCCGCGCCATAATCATAGCGCAACCGGGATATATGGGCAGCACTCTCGCTCGCGGCGACCGCTTTGTCGAGGGAGCGTTCACGCTCAATCGCGCCACTCAGCCGCGCCAGCGCCTGCTCCGTTTCCTGAAGGGCCGTCAACACAACCTTGTCAAATTCAGCCAGCGATCCATCTGCCACCGCCTCGGACTGACTTACCCGCGCGCGCGCGGCATTGTTGAAGGGAAAATTCCAGCTGATCAAAGGCCCGATCGAATAACCAAGGGAATCGTTCCGGTTCAGATCACCGATATCGCTCGAACCCAGTGACAGACCACCGAGCAAGGTGATCGAAGGATAAAGCTGGGCCGTTGCGACACCTATACGGGCAATATCCGTAGCAAGCTGACGTTCAGCCTGACGGACATCGGGGCGCCGGGCGAGCAGGTCCCGGCCATTGCCTACCGGAAGCGGCGCGACGATATTCGGCAACGCACTGCAAGCGGCGGCTTCGACATCGGCATTGGCGGGCGGATCTCCGGTCAAAACGGCGAGCGCATATAGAGATGCACGCCGTTCAGCTTCAAATTGCGGTATCTGCGCACGCGCCTGTTCAAGCAGCAATATAGCGCGATCTACATCGCGGCGATTGGCCCGCCCGCCAAGCAGCAGTCGCTGCGTCAGATCGAGCGTCTGTTCCTGCAGCCGCGCGGTTTCCCGAGCAACCTGCCCCTGGAGGGCAAAGGAACAGACGAGCGCATAAGTGCGCGCCGTTTCCGCCGCTATCGAGACGCGCGCCGCATCGAGCGATGCCTGCGCTGCGGCGGAATCCGCTCGCGCCGCTTCGATCGACCGGCTCACACCGCCAAAAATATCTATCTCATAGGAAGCATCAAACCCGACCGAGAAAAAATCCATCGTTGCCGGGCCAATCGCACCATTCGCAGGATTATCTGCCGTCCGTTGACGGGTTGCCGAAGCACTTCCGGTGGTTACCGGCAGACGCCCTGCCCCGGCTTCCGCCAGCAACGCGCGCGATCTCTGCAAATTGGCCGAGGCAATACGCAGATCCATATTGTTGCGAAGCGCCTTGTCGACCAACCGGTCCAGCACGGGATCATCGAACAACTGCCACCATTTCTCCGGAAGCTCCGCCATGACGATATTGGAATTGTCGCGGGCCTCTGTCAGCGTCGTGGAACCATCCGGCAGAGCCGCCGGTGGTCGGTAATCCGGCCCGACCGTACAGGCGGACAGCGTGATCACAGAGAGCGCGACACCAAATATATTCCTCATGAGCCCGTCTCCGCAATGCTGTCCGCGGGTTGCGGGGCAGCAGCTTGCTTCCGGGAGATTTTGTCGCCGAGCTTGCGAGCAAGAACGTAAAAGCTCGGAGTGAACAGCAATCCGAAAATCGTCACACCAATCATGCCGAAAAATACCGCAACACCCAGCGACTGCCGCATTTCTGATCCCGGCCCGGACCCGACAACCAGAGGCAACACGCCCAATATGAATGCGAAGGAGGTCATCAGAATCGGTCGCAGCCGCTGCGCTGCCGCCTTGTGTGCGGCCTCGAGCAATTCCATCCCCGCATCTTCATTCTGCTTTGCAAATTCGACAATCAATATGGCATTTTTGGCTGCCAGGCCAATCAGCACCACAAACCCGATCTGAGTGAGGATATTATTGTCCATACCCATCAGATTGACACCCAATATGGCCGCCAACAGACACATGGGAACGATCAGGATGACCGCAAGTGGGAGCACAAGGCTCTCATATTGCGCGGCCAGCAACAGAAAGATGAATATCACGGCAAGACCGAATATCAGCGTTCCGGTATTGCCTGCCTGCTTCTGCTGGAACGCCAGTTCCGTCCATTCATAGCCGAAACCCTGAGGCAGGGTTTTTGCGGCCAGATTTTCCATGGTTTCGAGCGATTGGCCGCTCGAAAAACCGCTGACCGTATCTCCCTGCAGCTCGGCCGAAGGATAGAGATTGTAACGCACAACCCGGTAGGCCCCACTGTCATTCTTTAACGTCATCACCGCATCCAGAGGCACCATTTTACCGGCGGCAGAACGCGTCTTCAGACGGCCCACATCGCTGACCTGATCACGGTGGGCCGCATCCGCTTGTGCCGTGACACGGAACGTCCGCCCGAGATAGTTAAATTCATTGATAAACGTCGATCCCAGATAGGTAGCCATTGTCGAAAAAATATTCTCGACCGGCACCCCCAGCCGTTCCGCGCGCTCGCGATCAATATCAGCATATAGGCGCGGTGTGCTGGTGTTGAAGGTGGTGAATACCGAGGTTAGCCCTTCTTCGCCATTGGCCGCCATCATCATTCCCATGGTGACTTGTTCCAAAGTGCGCAATCCTGCGCCACTGCGATCCTCGACGATCATTTTCCAACCGCCACCGGTGCCGATTCCGCGTACCGGCGGGGGTGGAATAATCAGGATATTGCCTGCTGTGATCGATGACATAGCACTGCGCAGTTCATTCGCGACCGCATCTGCATCCGCCCGCTCGCCATGCGGGCTCAACGGTATGAACATCGTTGCGGCATTCGGTGCCAAGGTAAAAGTCGCACCATCCAGACCGGCAAAAGCAACCGTGGCCTTCACCGCCTTATTCTTCAGCGCAATCTTCTGCGCGTCCAGCAACACTTCATCGGTACGTTGCAGAGACGCTCCTGGCGGCATTTGTACAACAGCGATAAGATAACCCTGATCCTGAGCCGGGATGAACCCCGTCGGGGTATCCGAAAACCGCCATGCAGTCAGACCGATAAGGGCGGCATAAACGACGGAGACGATGAGCAACATACGCACGGCACGGGCCGTGAATTTGCCGTAGCGCTCCGACAATTTTGCAAAACCGCTATTGAATCGACGGGCAAATCTCCCCGGAAAACCGCGCCAGCCTTCCGCAGGCTCGACTTCCTCTTTCGGCTTTAGCAAAAGCGCTGCGATAGCGGGCGACAGCGTCAGCGATACGAATGCGGAAATGATCGTCGCACTCACAATCGTGAGGGCAAACTGCTGGTAAAATTGACCGGATATGCCGGGAATAAATGCTGTCGGGATGAAAACACCAGCCAGCACCAAGGCGATGGCAATAAGCGCGCCGGATACTTCGCGCATCGTTTCGTGCGCGGCTTCCAGTGCACCCAGCCCCTTTTCTTCCATCAATCGCTCGACATTTTCCACGACAACAATTGCATCGTCGACGACGATTCCGATCGCCAGCACCATGCCGAAAAGCGACAGGTTGTTGAGCGAGAAACCGAAAGCCGAAAGCATCGCCAGCGACCCGATCAGGGATACCGGAATGGCGATGATTGGAATAATCGCTGCACGCCAGCTTTGCAGGAAAACCAGCACAACAATCGCAACCAAGATGATTGCCTCGACCAGCGTATCCAGCACAGCCTCTATCGACGCCTCGATATATTCTGTCGGGTTATAGGGAATTTCGTAAGTCATGCCCGGTGGAAAACTTTGTGCCGCCCGCTCCAGCTCCGCCTTGACCTCCTCGGCCGTCGTCAGAGCATTGGAACCGGGCAACTGGGTTATACCAAGCGCGGCAGTTGCGGTTCCTTTGAGATAGGCGTTGACGCTATAATCCTGAGCGCCCAGTTCGACCCGTGCAACGTCGCGCAGGCGGGTCATTCGCCCCTGCTCATCCCTTTTGACGATGATTTCCCCAAATTGTTCAGGCGTCGTCAGCCGGCCCTGGGTCTGGATGCTCAGTTGAAAGGCCGTGCCGCCCTCGTTAAACGGCGGCTGCCCGATTGAGCCCGCCGAAACCTGAACATTTTGCGCACGAACAGCATTGGTGATCTCATCGACCGTCAAATTCCGTTCCGAGGCTCGGTCGGGGTCAATCCATATCCGCATATTATAGTCACGACCACCAAATTGGCGGACGCCGCCAACACCGGGAATACGCAACAACCGGTCGATAACCTGCAGTTTGACATAGTTGGAAACATATTCTTGCGGCAGCGAATCATCGTCCGAATAAAAAGTCGACACCAGAAGAATATCCGGAGAATCCTTACGTACGGTAACGCCTATCTGCCGGACCTCTGTTGGCAATCGCGACTCTGCGGTTGAAACCCGGTTCTGGACCAGAACCTGTGCCTGATCGACATCGACCCCTTGCGCGAAGGTCACGGTGATAGACAGATTGCCGTCACCGGTTGAGGATGATGACATGTAGATCATGTCCTCGACACCGTTGATCGACTCCTCAAGCGGTGCGGCGACCGTTTCGGCCAAGGTTTCCGATGTCGCGCCGGGGAAAGTGGCGCTGACGACAACCGTCGGCGGTGCGATTTCCGGATATTGCGCAACCGGCAAGCCCGGATAGGCGACAATCCCGAATATAACGATCAGGATGGACAACACAGCCGCAAATATGGGCCGGTCGATGAAGAAATGGGAGAATTTCATAACCTATTCCGCCGGCGTGGCATCGGTGGGTAACGGCGCTTCCAGCGGCACCGATACGGGCGCGGTATTGTCGGATCGCGGCTTGATCTGGATCAGCTTGGCCTTCACCACCATTCCGGGCCGCAACCCGGCCAGTCCATCCAGCACCACTTTTTCGGTCGGTGCAATGCCATCACGGATGACACGCAATCCTTCGACCAGCGGTCCCGTTTCAACGACCCGCTGGGTTACTTTATTATCTTTACCGACCACGTACAGCAATTTACGGGTCTGGTCGGTGATCAGCGTTTCATCGGGTACCAGAAGCGCCTTGTAGGTACCGGAACCCAGTAATCGCGCGCGTCCAAACATGCCTGGAACCAGAAAACCGTCCGGATTTTGCACTTCTGCATGGGCGCGAATGGTACCGGAATCCGGATCAATGGCAGAATCAACAAAGGTCATACGCCCTCGCCAGTTATAGCCGCTGCCATCGGCCAGCTGAATTTCAATGGGATTATGGGCATAGCGCGAGGAACGCCGTTCCCCGGCCTGATCCTGCCGGATATATTTCAGATAAAAGCTCTCTGCCCCGTCAAAGCTGAAATATATCGGATTCACTGTTCCGACGCGGGTAAGCAAGGTCTGGCCCGCGCTTACAGTATCACCCAGGGCGACCCGCTTGTCTGATACCCGCCCGCTAACGGGAGAACGGACCGTGGTGTAGGAAAGCTGCAATTTCGCTTCGCTCAGCCTGGCCTGTGCGCCACTGCGCTGTGCGAGCGCAGAGCGATAGACAGCCTGCTTTTGCTCATATTCTTCCTTGCTCACCGCTTCGAACTTGAGCAATTCGCGTGCCCGCTCCATTTCCGTACGGGCATTGGCAACCGTGGCTTCATTCTGGTCTATCTGCGCCTGCGCCTCTGCCACGGCGTTGCGAAAAGTCCGCTGATCAAGCACGAACAGCAACTGGCCTTTCCGGACTTCTACGCCTTCCCGAAAGGCAATACGCTCGATCGTACCGGAAACACGGGGCATGATTTCGACGTCTTGGATCGCTTCAAATCGGCCGGTAAACTCATCCCAGTCCACAACTTCGCGCTGCAAGGGAAGAGCAACGGAAACAGCTTTGGGCGGTGGGGCCGGCGGAGGAGATTCGCCGCAGGCCATAATGAAAGACAGCGACAATACCCCCAATATCGGCTTCAAATATCTGGCGAACTTGTCCTGAAATGCGAAGATCATGGGGGGATTCCAGTATTTTATTGGGGGAGGCTGGAGGAACTCGTTAACGCCATTTTATGCTGCATTGCAACAAAACTCTTCTTTGAACTCTGAAAAAAGTTCTTTGCCCGTTGCCGTAACGGCAATGGCCCGTTTTCTACCCCGATTCGATCGCCCGCTACGCTCCGGCTGCCTGGCCGCTTTCCTTCATCCGTCCACGCGCTATCAGCAGCAGACTCTGTGAAACCGCAAAGATCAGGGGACCGAGCACAACCCCCGAAGGACCAAATAACACCAGCCCACCCAATATCGCGACAAAGGAAACCGCCGAGTGAAGGCGCAGCCGGCCTCCCACCAGAATCGGATAGATGATATTATCGATCAGTCCGACCACAATCGTGCCCCATAGCGCCAGAATGATAGCGGAGATCAGATCGCCACTAACTGCGAGAATGACTGCCGCCGGAACCCAGACCACAAATGCTCCCAGAAAGGGAACAATTGCAAGCAATCCCATGATAAAGCCCCAGAAAAATGGCGAAGGCAGGCCGAGCCACCAGAACATCAAGCCACCGAGCGCACCCTGGACGGTGGCGACCACCATCGTGCCATATACCGACGCATAGATCGTATCGGAGACCCGGCCGGTCAAAACCGCAAACTCCGATTCCGTGAACGGCAGCATCGCTTCCAGCTGCCCGATCACATTTCCTCGATCGCGCAAAAAATAGAACAGGAAGAAAAAGGTTACGAGCATCGTAATCAGACCCTTGATAGAGCCCTGGATGAAACTTCCGCTCCAAGCGGATAGCGAGGAAGCCAGATTGTCGAGCAAGCCGGTCAGATCCACCCAGCCACTAATTTGGCTCACCACCGGAGCCAGCATGTCATTATCTTCTGCCATCCTAGTCCATGTGTCAGGATTGACGATCTCTGCCATGTGGACGGCACCGCGCATTGCTTCATTCAGCAACAGGCCGGATATGATCACCGATGGAACCACCACAAGCAGCGCCGCCAACATGACGGCCAGACAAGCCGCAAGGCTGGGCGACCGCACCCATTTTTCGAGACGCACCTGCAGCGGCATGAAAAGCAACGCTAGCGTAACCGACCAGACGATGGCCGGCAAAAACGGAGCGGCGATAAAATAGCAGACGATCAAACCTGCAAAAACACCAGCAATTAATATTACGGTGGATGCGGTTGGCCGGAACCCCGCCTGCCCGCTACCGCGATTTTCTGTATCACTCATGGGATGAGGTTATGCCGCACAGTCGGTGGCAGCCTCATTTTGCACCAGTTTCAGGCGATCGCGCCTGTAGATATCGGGAAAGTAGCGGACTGTGCCGTCGTCCGCTCCCTCAGCCGTAAAATAGGTAACATAGACCGGAACCGCCTTCATCAACGCCAGTTTTGTCGTTTTCCGGCTAGCGAGGATCGTATCAACGCGCTCCTCTGTCACCGCCCCCCCGAGCAGTGTTTTTGCCAAATCAATCGCACCGCCGACCCGGATGCAGCCGTGACTGAATGTCCGCACCGGTTCAGAAAACAGCTTCTTGTTCGGCGTGTCATGCAGATAGACACTGTAAGAGTTCGGCATGACCAGCTTCATTTGCCCCAGGGCATTGCCGGGGCCGGGGCGCTGACGATAGCGGCCATTCTGGACCACATAGCCTCTGCGCCGCGCGGCGGCGGGATTGTTGCGCACCATCGATCCGATGCCTTCGGCAACAATCGATGTCGGGATTTCCCACCAGGGGTTCAGGATCACACCGCTGACCGTGGCCTCAAAAATCGGTGTCGGAGACTTGGTCTTGCCGACGATGATCGGCCAGGTCTGGAGTTTTCTGTCATTCTCCCACAGCGTCACCTCGAAACTGGCGGCATTTACCAGCAAATATTTTTGCCCCATGGCCAGCGGCATCCAGCGCCAGCGATCCATGTTTTCCGCCAATATAGCGCGTTTTTCTTCATCATCTTCAATGGCATAGGCGCTACGCAGCGCCTGATAATGAGGATTACGAGGCCGCAGCGCATCAAAATATGCGGTGAGGTCATCGTGAATCAACGCTTTCAGCAGCAGCTGCTGGGTATCGATATTTTTGTCATCGCTGCCAATATGCCATTTTGCTCGATATGACGCGGGAGAACATCCTTCAAGATAGGCGGCCATCAGTTCGCTCGCAGCAGCCGAGGCAAGGCGCGATCGGCGGTAGGGATCGCTGGCCGAATTGGGCTGGCTAAAATCGGTTATGGAGCAATTGTGCAGACCCTCGGACGCTTTCGCGTCTACCAGCTCTTGTAATTCGGCAATCTGCTTTTCACTCCAGTTCAAATGATTGTCGGTCTGGGCGCTGGCGGAGGCAGAAAGAAAAATTCCCCCGAGAATGATCGAAAATAATCTCATGAAATCCTTCTTCCGTCCGTTAGCAGCCACGACAATAAGTATAGATACTTAATCTTGTGTACAGGATGAAACTGTTATGAACGAAAAATGAAGAGAAGAAATTTTATCAGTTCCGGGCTGCTTGGCGTCGCGGGAGTCGCCTGTGGCCTTGGTTTTCAATCACAAGCGGCCAGCAAAGGCGCCACGCGGATTGCAGCGCGACCGATTGTCACCCCGCCACCGGGTCCTCCCACTCTGATCGATCGCGCCAAGGCGGCGTTGGCAGAACATGAATCATCATTATTACACACTGACAGGATCGGTATTGCCGATTATTCGCTGCATTCTGCCAAGGAACGCTTCCATATCGTTGATGTGGTCAACGGAACCAGCCAGTCCTTTCTGGTGGCGCACGGTAAGGGTTCTGATCGCAAACATACCGGCTGGCTACAGGAATTCTCCAATGTTCCGGGATCAGAAGCTTCCTCCGGCGGCAGCTATATGACGACCGAGACCTATATCGGCAAGCATGGCACGTCCCGGCGGCTGAAGGGGCTCGACCCCAGCAACAATATGGCAGAGGCCCGCGCGATCGTGATCCACGGCGCCTGGTATGCGGAACCCGAAATGGTAAAAAACCACGGAAAACTGGGCCGCAGCCAAGGCTGCTTTGCCTTTTCCGAGAGTGATCTTGCGGTGATATTGGAGCGATTGGGCCCAGGCCGCCTGCTCTTCGCCGACAAGGCTTAGCGTTACTGCTGCGCGAGCGGTAAGTTTAGCCTTTTCTCCTAATCATTATCTGGCCGCGTGATCGTTGGACCAAGATCATCGAGGACCTTTCGCGCATCAAACGCACGCGCTTCGTCCATCCGCATCGGCCCCCGGTACATCAGGATATCCGCTTCCGCCTCGAATCGCTCCACGGTCCGCATATCCATATCATAGGACCAGAACGGGTCCCGGCCATATGGATGCCATGTCGACCAGACGCCGCCGCGATAATAGCGCCAGTGCGGCCGCCAGTAGATGTAACCAGCCCCGTACCAGGGGTCATATCGTGGCGTGGGATCAATATACATCCGCCGGTCACGCGCAGTCGTATGATCGGTGATCCGGAACCAGTCGTAACCGCTCTCGACCGTGAGTTCCGCTGCACGGTATAGCAGATAACCTTCCACAGTTTCGCGTGACGTAAGCGTATTGCCGGCAAAACGCACCCGGTAGCGCCTCTCTCCAAGGCGGATTTCAGAATAACCGCCAGAGACACGCTGACCAGCGGTTTCGGGTTGATAGGGGGTTGCCGTGGCGCAGGCGACCAGTAGCACAGTCATGAACAAGACGGCCCCAGATACCGAGAATCTTGAAAAAATCGTGCGATCCATCCTGTCCACTCCCCTCCGAAAGATTCCGCGATAGCGGCTGGAAAGTGGCACTTTCCGCTATTATCGACACCTTGTCGTTACGTAATTATTCGTAAGGCGTACAATCCTGATGGTGTCAGATAAGGACAGTTACGGGTTTCATAGCCGCAAGCGGGGATTACTGTGCGGACAGAAACAATCAGCCGAAACGCTCAGGACATAGATGGACCTGCCGAAAACCTTTCTTGCAATGCAATTGGACCGCCCCGGCGCGCGGTTGATGCCCGTCGAGCGGCAAGTGCCGGCCATCCCGCCCGATGAAATGCTCATCGAAGTTCTGGCCTGCGGAGTTTGCCGGACCGACCTGCATGTTCTGGATGGCGAGATTCCGGCCGCGCAATATCCGATTGTACCGGGCCATGAAGTGGTGGGGCGTATCCTCGCGATGGGGTTACAGGTTGACGGTTTTGCGATCGGCGACCGAGTGGGCGTTCCCTGGCTGGGTCACAGCTGCGGTATTTGTCCATATTGTCTGGCCGAACAGGAGAATCTCTGCGATCAGCCCGAATTTACCGGCTGTACGCGGGATGGCGGATATGCCGATCATATTGTCGCCAACGCACAATTTTGTTTCCCTATCCCTTCCCGATTTTCAGATAAGGAAGCCGCCCCCTTGCTCTGCGCCGGCCTGATCGGCTGGCGCGCGCTGCGCATGGCGGGCGAAGGCCATAAGATCGGCTTTTACGGTTTTGGAGCCGCCGCCCATATCCTGACACAGATCGCGGTCTGGCAAGAACGCGAAATATATGCTTTCACCCAATCCGGCGATGTTGCCGGGCAGGATTTTGCCCGCGAGTTGGGATGCATCTGGGCGGGTGGTTCCGATGAAGCTCCCCCTGATCTGCTTGACGCCGCAATCATCTTCGCACCGGTCGGGTCGCTTGTTCCGGCTGCCCTGAAAGCGATGCGCAAAGGTGGACGCGTGGTTTGTGCGGGCATTCACATGAGCGATATTCCCGGATTTCCCTATGCGGATCTGTGGGGGGAGCGGGTGATCCTTTCGGTGGCCAACCTCACTCGCGAGGATGGCAATGAATTTCTCGTGGCAGCCGACCAGTCGGGCCTCTCACCCTCGATCGAGACATTCGGGCTGACAGAAGCAAATGAAGCCCTGCAAAGGCTGCGCGAAGGCAGGCTCCAGGGTGCAGCCGTGCTGATACCATGATGCGATGGTTCCGTAACAATACCTATCGTCGGTAACAGACTGTCATCGTAGACCGTTTTCAGTTAAACAACGTTACGGGAGATTAAAATGCTGGTGCGCAAAGATAGCAAGGTGATTGCGGTTGACGGTTCGCGGATGGCTCTGTTCAAGAATGTCGGCGAAGCATTTGCGCCGGTGCTTGAGCTGATAGAAGAGCATAAAAATCCGTCGCTGCGGACTTCGGAGATTGGAACGGACAAGCCCGGACGGACCTTTCAGAGCAAGACACCCCGCCGGGGCACCCATGAGCTGACCGATTTTCAGCAACAGGAAGAAGACCGGTTCTCGATCGAAGTCGCGGAAAAAATCGATAAGATTGTCTCCGAAACCAAGGCTGGTGTCGTGCTGGTGGCGGCACCCCGCGCACTGGGTGTTATACGGAAAAATCTTGAAGCAGACACAAGCGCAAAATTGCTGGCGGAAATCCCCAAGGCATTTGGTTCCGGCGAAGCTGAGGCTCTTGCAAAAATGCTCACCAAACATGAAGCCTGATGGCCCGGTCACCTGCTGTCACCTCAAACGATAGGGACAGCGAAGCCCTTTATGCGATCCGCAGCCTGACAAAAGTCTACGGTGAAGGACCAACTGCGGTCCACGCACTGCGTGGCGTGGATATCGACCTGCCGAGAGCGGCGATGGTAGTGCTGCTTGGTGCCAGCGGATCGGGAAAGTCAACATTTCTCAACATTATCGGTGGACTGGATGACGCCACTTCTGGTCAGGTCTTCTTCGAAGGCATGGAACTGACCGCCATGACCCCTTCGCAGCTCACCGAATATCGCCGCAATTCGGTCAGTTTCGTGTTCCAGTTCTATAATCTGGTGGCTTCGCTGACCGCGCGCGAGAATGTCGCACTGATCACCGAAATTGCCGAAAATCCGATGACCCCGCAGGAAGCCCTGGAAATGGTGGGACTGGGCAATCGCCTCGATCACTTTCCTTCTCAATTATCCGGCGGCGAACAGCAGCGCGTGGCAATTGCCCGCGCGATCGCAAAACGTCCCAAAGTGATGCTCTGCGACGAACCCACGGGTGCGCTCGACAGCCAGACCGGCGTAAAAGTGCTGGAGGCACTGGACCGGGTCAATCGCGAACTTGGCACCACCACCCTGCTGATCACCCATAATGTCGTCATTGCCGATATGGCCGACCGGTTGCTGCGCTTTGCCGACGGGGCGCTGGTCGAAGATCGCGACAATCCGAACCGGGTCGCACCGGCCAAGCTCAAATGGTAACCCTCCCGGCCTGGCTGGGTTCGCTCGACCACAAGTTGCTGCGCGACATTTGGCGACTGCGCACGCAGGCCCTGGCGATCGCGCTCGTGATCGCGGCGGGTGTCGGCATGGTGGTCATGTCCGTGGGCATGATCCGGTCGCTGGAGGCCAGTCGCGATGCCTATTATGATCGTTACCGTTTTGCCGATGTTATCGGGTCTGCCAAACGTTTTCCGGCCAATCTGGTGGATGACATTCGCAACATACCGGGCGTCAGCATTGTCGAAGGACGGCTGACGGCGGGTGCGACACTCGACATACCCGGTATTGCCGAACCGATTACTGCACGAGTCCATTCGCTGCCGCCATCGGGCATGCCCAAGGTCAATGCCCTGGTCCTGCGCAGCGGCCGGATGCCCGACCCGACCCGACCGGAAGAGGTGATCGCCAGCGAAAAATTCAGCGAAGGCGCACGCATTGCACTGGGCGACAGTGTCGAAGCGGTACTATACGGAAAGAAACAGCGCCTGCGCGTGGTTGGCACCGCATTGTCGCCAGAATATATCTATGCGCTCGGCCCGGGACAGATTTTCCCGGACAATCGCCGTTTCGGCGTGCTTTGGATGGGTGAAGAACATCTGGCTGCGGCACTTAATTCGACCAACGCCTATAACGAGACGCTCATCCGGCTGGAACGCGGCGCCCAAACCGGCAAAGTGATCGACCGGCTCGACATCCTGCTCGAACCCTATGGCGGAACCGGAGCCATTCCGAGATCGGAGCAGCTGTCGGAACGTTTTCTTTCCAACGAACTCCAGCAATTGCAATCGATGACAGCGATCCTGCCACCGATTTTCCTTGGCGTAGCGGCCTTCCTGATCAACATCGTGCTGACCAGACTCGTCGAATCCGAACGCGAGATTATCGGGCTGCTCACCGCATTCGGCTATCGCAACCGGAAGATTGTCTGGCACTATGTCAAGCTGGCGCTGATTTTGTCCCTGCCCGGCCTGTTGCTGGGACTGTTTGTCGGAACCTGGATGGGCCGCGGGCTGGCTGGCCTCTATCAGCAGTTTTTCGTATTCCCCTTCCTGACCTATCGGGCCGGAGCGGACATCATCCTCGCTGCCTGCCTGATCACGGTGGGCGTGGTAATACTCGGGGCAGCCCAGACTGTGAACCGGATTGGCCGACTGACGGCTGCGGAAGCCATGCGACCACCGGTTCCGCCGAATTATTCCGGTGGATTTGCAAGACTTCTGGCGCGGTTCAAGAGGCTGGACGAACCGACACGAATCATCTTGCGCGGGATTATCCGCCGTCCTCTGCGCTCGATGCTCGGATCGCTGGGCGTCGGTGCCGCGCTGGGCCTGTATATCACCTCCGCCGGTTCCACAGACAATGTCGGCGTGATGATCGATCTGCTGTTCAACCAGGCCAACCGTTCGGACATGAACATCGTGTTCGCCGAGCCCCGCGACGAGCGCGCAATATTCGAGCTACAGCGCATTCCCGGCGTGCTGCGGGTAGAACCCGTCCGTTACGTTCCCGCCAGATTGTCATCCGGACCGCGATCCAGATCGGAAAGCCTCACCGGAATGAGGCCCGGCGGCGATCTGAACCGGCTGATCGACATGGATGATGGCATATTGTCGCCACCCGTTCGCGGCGTGATGATTTCCTATGGACTGGCCAACGAACTGGACCTCCAGCCGGGCGATCCGATCCATGTGCAGGTAACCGATGGCAAGCGGCCCGGCCTCACCCTGCCCGTCGCCCGTATTTTGCGCAGCCCGGTTGCCAGCCCGGCCTATGTCGATTTTGACTTGATCGGACCGTTGCTTCAGGAAACACCGTTGTCATCCGGTGCCTTCATCAGCGTCGATCCGGCGCAGACCGAAGCAGTATATCGGCGATTGAAAGACATGCCCGTCGTCGCCGGTTTTTCGCAACGAAAGGCGGCACTGCGCGGCATTGAGGAATCGATAGGAGAAACCATGGGGATCGTGCAGGTGTTCAATACGGCCTTTTCGGCGCTGATCGTTTTCGGTGTGGTGTATAACAACGCCCGGATCAATCTGGCCGAAAGATCGCGCGATCTCGTGTCGCTTCGGGTGCTGGGCTACCGCAGGTCGGAAGTATCCTATATCCTGCTCGGGGAACTGGCGCTGCTGGTTATCGCCGGTCTGCCTCTGGGTGTGATGTTTGGCTATTATCTATCCAAGAATCTCACCGAATCCATTGGCGGGGACCTGTTTATCATTCCGTTCGGCCTTTCTGCCGGTACGGTGGCTTTCGCTATATTGGTCGTGCTGGTTACCGCTGCGATATCCGCATTTTTCGTGCGGTCGCGGCTGGATCGGCTCAATCTCGTCAACGTACTGAAAACGAGGGAGTAAGGCGATGGCTTCACACCATCTGAACCGGCTTGGCCCGAGAATTATAATCGGCATCATATTCGTCATTCTGGCCATCGCCATCTATTTTGCGATGCGCTCCCCTCCGATTGATGTCGATGTGGCGAAAGTCAATGAGGGACCAATGCTGGTATCGATCAACGATGAAGGGGAAACCCGGGTGCGCGACATGTTCGTGGTGTCGGCACCGATCAACGGCCAGTTGCTGCGTGTCGACCTGGATGCCGGTGATCCGGTGGTGGCCGGCCAGACGATCGTCGCCCGGATCATGCCGGCGCAGCCCGATTTTCTCAATCCGCGTAGCGCGGCGGAAACACAGGCGCAAATCCAGGCACTCCGGGCGGCGGTACAATCGTCCACTGCCCGGATTGCCCAGGCAGAGGCGGACCGCAAGCTAGCGGCTGCCAATTTCGAGCGGGTAGACGCGCTTCATCAACGCGGTTTCGCAACCAAAACCGCACATGACGCGAGCCGCGCCGCGCGCGACAGTAGCGCAGCACGGCTGACCGAAGCACGAAAGGGAGCGGAATCAGCTCGGGCTGAACTGAAGGCCGCGCGCGCCCGACTGATGGCCCCGTCCACCCGTCCCAGCGGCCAAAGCCTTGCGGTCTTTTCTCCCGAAAGCGGGTCTGTGCTGCGCCTGACGCATGAGAGCGAGACCCCGATCAGCGCCGGGACGCCTGTCGTCGAGATCGGCAATCCGGCCGACATTGAGATTGTCACCGACCTGCTCTCCAGCGATGCGGTAAAAATCAAGCCGGGCAGCCGGGTAATTATCGAGAATTGGGGCGGTGATAAACCGCTCACCGGCAAGGTGCAACGGATCGAGCCGTTCGGCTTTACCAAGATTTCCGCGCTGGGCGTGGAAGAACAGCGCGTCAATGTGATTATCGATTTCGCTGATCCACTCGCGGCAAGACAGCGCCTCGGCCATGGCTACCGGGTCATCGTCAAGGTCGTCGAATGGGAAGGAAAAAATGTCCTGCAGGCTCCCGTGAGCGCCCTGTTCCGCGACAAGGGCCAATGGTCGGTCTTCGTCATGCGTAGCGGCAAGGCATGGCTCGTCCCGGTCAAGATTGGCCGGATGAATGACGAGCACGCGCAAATTCTGGAAGGTTTGGCAGCGGGCGCCGAAGTGATTTTGCACCCCAGCGAAAAGATAGAGGACAAAACCCGGGTCAGGCTGCGGGAGGAGGGGACGTAAGCTCAAATTCCAGCATCATGAGCGTAGCGTCCCAAGGACAGGACCGGGCCGTAAAACCCATTTCCTTTTCCAGTTCGATTGCCGCGTGATTCTGGCGGCATTCGATAGACTGGAGTTTCTTGATGCCACTTTGCCGCGCCTGTTCCACCACATATTTCAGGAACGTCCAGCTCATCCCGCGATGCTTGTAGTCATCGCGCACGACGATAGCGTCTTCTGCCTCGGACTTATCTGCCTTGCTCCCCAGCATTGCGCTGGCAACAATAGTTTTGTCGTCAATGTCAAAGGCGAGATAGTCCTCCTTGTTATCATGATCCACATTGATAAATTCATCGAGCAGGGACCCTCTGACCTCACGGATCGGTGACAGAAAACGGAACAGCAGATCGTCTTTTGAAACATGGCTGAAAAATTCCGCCAGAGCTTCCTTGTCCGATGGCTCGACGGGCCGGACATGAAATTCAAATCCGCTACGGGTGGTTAACGGGATACTGCTGCTAACAACAACTGCGTGATCGAGCTTGATCGGCTCGCCAGGAACGGGCTGAGCAGCGGATGGTTGTGTCTCGGGCATAGGAAGTCCTCTTGCAAAGTTTCGGTAAGCGGGTTTATCTGACAAAAATATAATCCGGCCCGCAAAGAGCCCGCCATCCGTAAACCAACGTATCGGCCTTTCAGGATTCATTGGCTCTCATGAGCTGCAATTTCGCCGGCGGATACGTATTGCCACCTATTGACTCCATTGCCGTTCCTCCGGTCTGTATCCGGTTTGACGTAAGATCCGTTTTTCCTGTTTGAGGCATTGGCAATGACACATAGAGACGAATATCGCTCCCGGCTCAGGACTGCCGATCAGGCAGTGCAAGGACTGCAATCCGGCGCGCATATTGCTATGGGCATGGCAACGGCAGAGCCGCCGGCTTTGCTTGGCGCGCTGGCGAAAATGGCCGAACATGGCGATGTCGATGATCTGAAACTGTGGTATTTTCACTCTATGGATCACGCCGGTGACACGGTGTTGCGGCCCGACCTGCTCGGCCATATTCGCCCGCGCTGCATGTTTCTCAGCTCCATCGAACGAAAATTGCTCGCGGCGCAGAAAGCCGGGGAAAAAAGTCCGATCGGATTTGTTCCTGTCGCGTTCAGCGATTCCCCGCGGCTGTTCGAGGAGCAGGTGTCGCTGGACCTGTTTGTGACCACGGTGTCGCCGATGGACAAGCATGGCTGGTTTACCTTTGGCACCAGCAATGATTATTCGACGACCGCCGCCCGCAGTGCGAAAAAGCTGGTGGTCGAGGTCAATCCGAACATGCCGCGCGTATTCGGTGCCTCGCTGCTGCATATTTCCGAAATTGACGCGATTGTCGAAAATACCGCGCCGCTCGCCGAAGTATACGCGCCGGAGACGTGCGAGGCGGAAGCAAAAGTGGCGGCCACGATCGCCGACATGATTGATGACGGAGCCTGTCTGCAAATGGGGATTGGCGCCCTGCCCGGAGCGGTCTGCGCCCTGTTGCAGGATCGACGCGATCTGGGCATCCATACCGAGTTGATGACCCCTGCCCTCGCCGGTCTCATCCAGTGCGGCGCGGTTACCAATCAGGCCAAGACCACCTATCGGGGGCGCAGCGTCTTTACCTTCGCCATGGGCGACAGGGCGTTTTACGACTTTCTGGATGACAATCCTGCCATACACAGCGCGCCGGTGAATATCGTCAACGACCCTCGGCATATTGCGAAAAACAAAAATGTCGTATCGGTCAATGCGACGTTACAGATCGACCTTGGCGGGGCCTGCAATTCGGAACATATGCTGGGGCGCCAATATAGCGGATCGGGCGGCCAACTCGACTTCGTACGCGGTGCCAACGCGTCCAGAGGCGGAAAATCGATCATCGCCTGCCAGTCTACGGCCCGCAACGGTACGGTCTCGCGTATCGTCCCCAGACTGGACGGGCCGGTTACAACGCCGCGCAACGACACGCATATTGTGGTGACCGAATATGGCTGGGTTGATCTGAAGGGGAAATCGCTGAACCAGCGTGCGGATGCCCTGATCGGACTCGCCCATCCCAAGTTCCGGGATGGGCTGGCAAATGGTTTGTAAAGCGGGCTCCCCCTACGATCAGCAGCGATAATAATCGCCGTAAAGCAGACTCCATCTTAGCCCCGCGCTTTTAAACTCGCATCGCTATGTCCGCTCGGAAAAGCGGAACCCTACGTAAACACCCTGATGTTGTTGGGATGGCTTGCCTTTTATCGTACATTCATCCGGGACAAAGGTATCGCGAGCCATTGAAGCAAATCATTCTCCCGACTTTATCGCATTCTGCGGAACCGCCGACGCCAGAAGGTGCGGGCCTCTCGGTTGTTTCGATCAGCAGGAAATTTGGTAAAAAGACGGTCCTGCACGACGTTTCGATCGAGGTCCGTCGCTCGGAAGTCGTCGGTTTACTCGGACGTGACGGAGCAGGGAAAACCATCACTTTTTACTCGATTCTGGGGTTGCTGCAGGTCAACTCCGGACATGTTTTTCTTGATGGCAATGACATAACCGACTTGTCCCTCGATCGCCGAGCGCTTCGCGGACTGGGATATCTTCCGCAAGAATCCTCTATCTTTCGCGGACTGACGGTTGAACAGAACATATTGACCGTACTCGAACTATTTGAACCGAACCCCATATTGCGAGCGCAGCGGCTTGATGAACTTCTCGCCGAATTTCATATCGAATATGTACGCCACGTTCCGGCCCGGGCCCTGTCTGGTGGGGAACGACGGCGATGCGAAATCGCCCGGGCTATGGCAGCTAATCCAACCATCATGCTCTTCGACGAACCCTTTGCGGGCATCGACCCCCTTTCGGTCAGGGATATCAAGGCAATGATTGCCGATTTGGAAAGCCACGATGTTGGCATTCTGGTTACCGATCAAAATGTGCGGGAGATGGTCGACATCCTGGACCGGGTCTATGTCCTGCACGAAGGCCGGATCGTATTCAGCGGCACGCCGGAAGCGATGCTCGCCGACAAAGTCGTACGCCACCTTTACCTTGGCGAGGCATTTCATACGACAACTAGGTAACACTACGGATGGTCCTTCAAAAGCAATTCCAGCATTCACAGCTTTTCTGACTGCGATGAATAAAGTCACAGGGAGAGATTGCTTTTCCGGAACAAATTCACCGGACAGATTCTTTGAAGGAAATGGGAGATAGGCGATGAAATCAGTGCTACTTTATGTGAATGACGATTCCGGGCTTGATGCACGCTTTCAAGCGGCGCTCGATTTGACTCGTGCACTGGACGGACATCTTCATTGTCTTCGCGCCAATCCCTACAACCCACAAATGATTTTCGACGGCGTGACCGGCATGTCGATCACATATGACATGAGCAAATATGCGCTTGAAGTGGATGCGAAACTGCGAGCGGAAATCGAAAAACGTCTGGCCAGTGAGGACGTGCCCTGGGACTATCAGGAGGCCAATGCAGAGCCCGCCAGGGGACTTGCAAGAAACTCGGCGCTGGCCGATATCATGGTGCTGAGTTCCTGCAGCGGTGTGAAAGACAATACATTGCCCCTCAGCATTTTGGGGGACGTGATTTTCAATAGCAATATCCCGGTTGTCGTCCAGCCGGACAGCATCAAGAAATTTGATGCAACCGGTCCCGCACTTGTCGCGTGGAACGGCAGTTTCGAAGCGGGCAATGCGCTGCGCGCAGCGGTGCCGCTGCTCAAACTGGCCAGCAATGTACATATTGTCGTGGTCGAGGAAGACAAGGACCATGATCTGCCGCCACTGGAAGCCTCCGAATATCTTTCAAGACATGGAATAAAATCGGAAATTCACGAGCTCGAGGCGAAAAAATCATCCGTTCAGGCAGTTTTGCTTTCGACCGTCAACGCTCTGGCTGCCAGCTATTTGGTGATGGGTGCTTATGGCCACAGCCGCGCCCGTGAATTTCTGCTGGGCGGCGTAACGCGGAGCCTGTTCCGGGATTGCCCGGTACCATTGGTTGTAGCGCGCTAGAATTTATATCGGATGTCCCGGGGAATGTTTGAATGAGTGGTGTAACGTTAAAATTTCATGGGGCGGCGGGAACTGTCACAGGCTCCTGTTATGAATTGCGCGGTGCGGGAAAGACAATATTGATCGATTGTGGAATGTTTCAGGGCACTCGCTCCCTTGAGGCGTTGAACCATGAAGAATTGCCTTTCGATCCAAAGACACTCGATGCTGTGCTGCTTACCCATGCCCATCTCGATCATAGTGGCAGACTGGCCTATCTCTATGCCAGTGGTTGCAAGGCCCAAACCTATTGCACCGCACCCAGCGCAGATATCATCAAGCCCCTGTTGCAGGATGCCGCGAAGCTGCAGGCGGCGGATGTCGAACGGCGGAACCGTCGCGCCGACCGGGCAGGTTTGCCGCCTTTCATCCCGCTATATGATGGCAAGGACATAACAAAATTGCACAAAAATGTCCGCACACTTGACTATTGCGAGGAACACCATCTCGGCAATGGCGTGTCGTTCCGCTTTTGGGACGCACGGCATATCGTCGGGTCAGCATCGATTGAAATCAATATTGCCGGACAGCGCCTGCTGTTCTCTGGCGATGTTGGAGCGGGGCGGCCTATCATTTGTACAGCCTCCGAAATCGGTGGCTATGACCATATGATTTGCGAATCGACCTATGGCAACCGTGATCGTGAACCTGTGCTGGTCAGCGAGCGCCGCGAAACGCTGGCGCGACATGTCGAGGAGGTAATGGCAGGAGGCGGAAATTTGCTTATACCGGCTTTTGCGCTGGAACGGACGCAGGAAATACTGGAAGATTTTGATGCCCTGTTTGAATCGAAACGCCTAGCACCGGTAAATATTTTCCTCGATTCCCCGCTGGCCCAGAAGATTACGATGGCCGTTATGCGCTACCGGGACAACGGCACCGAAGTGCTGAAACGAACCAACATCCGGTTCACCCAGAATACCGCAGAATCCAAGAAGCTGAATCGGATGACCGGAATTGTAATCATTGCCGGATCCGGCATGTGTGAGGGAGGCAGGATCAGGCATCATCTGATCCGCAACCTGCCAAACCGACAATCTCGTTTGCTACTATCCGGCTTCCAGGTTGCCGGCACATTGGGTTCGGTACTCAGAGACGGCGCAAAGCGGGTTCGGATTTCTGGCCATGATGTAATCGTAAAAGCGCAGGTTGCGATGCTGGAGGGCTATTCCAGCCACGCCGATCGCAGTGGTCTAGTGGACTGGATAAAGGACCGCACACCGGTCAGAGGCTCGGTCTTTCTTGTCCACGGAGAACAGGCGGCGCTCACTGGTCTAGCTGAATCTCTGGCCGCCAGTCCGAATTTGCCCGATGCTATCATTCCGACTTTGGGAGAGACTTGGGAATTGCACAAGGCCCAGTCAGCTACCCGCCTGTCTGCCGGTCGGCCGAATGCCGCTGAACTGACCGCTTCGCGCGATTGGATATCCAAACTGGCAGCCCTGCGACAAGAGGTAGAAGAAAAAATACTCGAACAACCATCCAACCAGGCGCGCGAAAAAATGCTCGCCGCACTCAAACGGGCTCTGGAAAGCATGGATTGAACCGGGATTTATTTGCGTTCGCGGACAATCAGCACATCCTCATCCACCCATCCGAGAACATGTTGTGCATTGCTGCCGAGTGTTGCGCGGGACAACGCGCCGCGACCATGAGTGCCCATTACAACCAGGTCCGATTGGGTTGCACCGATCTTCCGGAATAGCACCGCCGCCAAATCGCCTTTTTCGATCGAAGCATTCAAACGATCAAACACCGGATCGGCAATCAAAGGCTTGGCCAAGAAACGGGCCAGTTCTTTCTGCTCTTCCGACTTCACATCTTTGACAAACTGATCGGAACCAAGCCAGGCGCTATAAGGTTCATGATAAGCGTGCACCAGGTGCAGTCCCGGCTCCGGGAATAATTCGGCAGCAGTGGTCAACGCCTGCAGAGAACAATCGGAAAAATCAGTGGCAATAACGATATTTTTATAGGCATGGCGCGGCTTGCGCTTGACGATCAGCACTGGGACCGGCGCGTTTCTGATCAGCTGATCAACCGGACCACCCAATAAAATATCGCTGATACTATTATATCGCGCGACCCCGGTGACGATCACATCACATTTCTCAGACTGGGCTGTTTTTATGATGTTTGCAGCAATATCGCCACGCTTGACCAATATCTCGATATTAACCCGGGTCTCCGGCAGTTGGCCTGCTATTTTAGCCTCAATATCATGAAGATTGAACGATGGATTCTTGACCGTTTCCGGGTCAATCACATGGAGCAGGATCAATTTTACTTTCCAATCCTGTGCCAACATTAGCGCCCGGTCGAAGGGCCGATCACAACGCGCCGACAGATCAGTAGCGAAAAGGACTGCGTTATGGTTCATCATCCTGCTTCCTTTGCCGCCATTCTGGCCATGTCGGCCAAGTTTGCGGGCCACGCCCAACCTTCTCCTTGCACGGGGGGGGGGGTAGTGGAAAAGCTAGACGTGGCCCGCGATGCTATCGCGCCGGCTTAGCTGGCACGAATAGGAATTTTACGTTCTTTTTGAATGGCTTCAGGGCTTTTAGGAATATGAACTATCAACAGTCCATCCTTCACATCTGCACTGATTTTTTTGTCATCAATACCGTTGGGCAATTTAATCAGACGTTCGAAGCTGCCATATTGCCGCTCGGAAAACATGAAGCTCTCGCCATCTTCTTCATGCGTCTCGGTCTTCTCTCCCGAAATCCGCAACATGCTGTCAGACAATTTGATCTCGATATCATCACTGCCCATACCGGGAACTTCGGCGACCAGTTCATATTCGTCCTTCTTATCCCGCAATTCGACAAGCGGATCAACATTATCGTAGAATTTCTGCATCCATCGGGAAGCCAAAGCATTGCCCGGCCTGTCGTCGAACATCCGGTCAAATTCATCGCGCAATCGCGAGAATGGCGCCAACATATCATTTGCGCCAAATGGGCTAAGCTGCCGCCGAGGCGATGCCGTTTCAACCGGAACACTGGATTTCTTCTTACCCATTTCTTTTTCCTTAGCTTGAATTTCGAATCATCGTCCCCCGTGTCGAGATTAATATTATTTCGGCAGCTTCATCTGAATCAGTGGATTCCCCTATGTAATGATACTTATTTCGGCCGCGCGCGCACATTGCGCGCTGACCAAGCGGATATCTTCCGAATATTTCTGCGGACTGGCTCGTCTGTCGCCTCAAAATTGCCAAGGGGGCTCCGTCCCGACGTTAGCCGGCCAGCATCACGACCAAATCTCTAGTAAAGCTTGGCCTTTTCAAAATCTGACTCCAGCTGCCGAACAAGATCTGGGTTGGATATCCATCTGCTCAGCACCTGGCGCGGTGCCGCGGTTTCCGGCAAGTCTGATCGTTCTGCCAACAGCCGCCACGCTCTGCGCGCCTCTACTTTGTTACCGAGCTGCGCCGTCGACAAAATATAGCTTATCTCCAAGCCTGGTGCGCCGCCGGGTACGGAGACCATATATTTTGACGCCAGCTGCTGGGCAGCTTTCGCATCTCCGCGGCGCAGTTTTTGCATCGCCAATGTCCCTGCAACAGCGGGATCGACGTCGGGATCAATCTCTATGGCCCTTGTGGAATATGCTTCACCCTCCGGCATGTTGCAGGCCAACATATACAGACCCAGATAGCCCATTATTCTGGAATTCAGCGGATTGAGTTGGACGGCCCGCTCTCCCCAAGCCACGCCTTTGCGACAATCGCTTTCAAAAAACGCGCTCTGCGCCACGGCAAAGGTCGCCGATGCGCTGTCATGATCAAGTTTCGCCGCCATCAGCGCATAGTCCTTGCCCACACCATCAATCTCATAATCACTGCCAAATCGTTCGGATATATTTTTGGCGATCGCGAGCATGCTCATCAAATAAGAGTCGTTGGAAAACTGTTGAGCAGATGCTTCCATACATTCCAGAGTGGGTTTCAGTATCTCGTCATCGCGGTAACGCAAATATCGATGAAACTGAAGCAGGCACGGGTAGCCAGGCGTAAATTCATCGCGATATTTCGATCGCTCATGCTGGGCGATCTTACCCAGAGGACTGGCAATATTGACCACCGCCCGATCGAGATCTGCCTCCAGTTGTTCTGTCGACGTCATCTCAAATCTGCTGGACCAGATCACCTCTCTGCTAGCACTGTCGACGAGGCGAAGCTGAATCCGATCCGCCGCTTCATTCAGGACCGAGGATTCAAGTGTATATTGCGACCTGCCTGTCGACTTCAAATTCTCCTCGAAGATGCGAACCTGATCGAACTTCTCCAGTGTTCCGACCAAATAGCTATGGATCGTTTCTATTTTCGCACGGGACGCAGGATCAACGACATCCCCGGACCCTTTCACGATGACCGCAGGATATGAAATGGCGGTTGCGGGGATAGTTGATGGCTTTTGCATATAGTAACCAACGCCGATCGCAATCGCTATGGTTACCAAAAATATCGCCAGAATAGTGCTGCTGCGGACCGCCCCGATGCTACTGGCGAAAAGGGTCAATCGATCATTTGATCCTTTCGATGGATCGCCCCGTTTCTCGTCCCTTGGCTCCAAGCCATTCTGCTGGGAGGCCACGCCATTGAACGTCTCGTTGGGACCCAGAATTATTTCATAACGGTGATAAGGGATGAACAGTCGATTTTCGCTATCGTCACGCAAATAGAAATGGTCGAGCATACGCCGCAAACGCCCGATCTGAACGCGCGGATAGCTGTCAACCTGGGCATCAAATCCATTGTCTCGGCCGAGAGCATCGACCGCAACCGCATAAGCGGTCAGCGGCTTACTATCTTCTGACACTTTATAATCGACGAGAAACCGAAGCAATTTGCTCATCGTCGGTGAGCGCATGAATTCCGGACTGCACAGCAGCCGGTCCCGCTCCAAGCATAATTGAAGCTTTTCCTCTTCATTCAAAATTCGTACGGTCCTTCCAACTATTGTGGCGGCCTGCCCTGCCCGAACACTTCAGAATAAATATGCCGTTTCTGCCCCTTCAACCCATAGTGATTAAAATAGTTGCGCGAAGTTAGAATTTATATGCTTCGGCTTATATGAATTTCCGATCTTCGGGTGTACTCAGATCAACGAAACAACCAAAAATACCCAAAACCTCGCCAGTCGCACCAATCTGACAAGTTCCGCGCGCGAGCACCGGCAACTCCAGTCCATTTTCGGTAATTATCCGGGCCCGAAATTCAAAGTCCTCCCCTTCTTCCATCGCGCGCGCAACAGCGGCTTGAACCATAGGCCGGTCGTCCGGATGATAATATTCCACCGCGGTTTCGAGTTGCGGCTGTCCCAGCGAATGACGACGCTCATGCATGTCGAAGATATAGTCTGACCATTCTACGGCATTTGTCTTGGCATCCACATGCCAGGATCCAAAGCGACCAACATCTTCTGAAATCTCAAGCGTCAGCTTGAGACGATCCCGTTCTGTTTCGGCGTCCACCAGGGTTGCTCGCAACTGCCGCAACCGGAAAACAAGAAATACAATGGTCGCTATTAATACCAAAGCGAGAGTATAAAAAAAATCGTCTGATATCATATTTGCCTTTATATCCTTGTTTTTCGACAGGAATTAATATCCCACGCGATGATTAACCGTTTCGTGCGACAATAGACTTAACAAATTGAAAGCATAAAACCGACCTGTTTTTGCGTGACAAGAATTTACAAGGGGCGTCGCCGAAGATTTACTGTTCTAATCATTGACTGAAGCATGGGCGAAGATGTTCGCTTTGAATGGATTCACGCGGAAAAATCACATCCGGGATCACATAACATGAACCCGGAGCCATGCCCCTTGACCAAATGAACCGCGCTTCCAGTTCTATTTGTCGAACATTCCCGTTCGATCAAATATTTCCATAATTTCATGGATCAGATTTGGGCTAACAATCCATTGACCGAGCACTTCACGTGGAGGACTGCTTTCGGGCAACCCAAAATGGGCGGCCAGAGTTTTCCACGCCCGTTGCGCCTCTTTTCTGTCATTTAAAATCGCTGATGACAGAATATAGGTCAGCTGAAGCGCTGGCTCGTCTCGTGGGGACGAGGCCATATATTCCAGAGACAATTCGCGCGCCGCTTCCGCTTCCCCGCGTTTCAGCATCTGGAATGCTACGACGGCGGCGATCGTCAAATCAGCGTTGGGATCCAGTTCAAGAGCGCGAGCTGCATATCTCTCGCCGCCGGGATATTTGCAGCCAATCATATAGAGACCGAGATATCCGGATATCCGGGAATTCAAGGGGTTTAATTCCAGCGCCTTCTTTCCCCATGCCAAACCCGTCGCACAGTCCCCTGCCAAAAATGCAGATTGCGACACTGCAAAATTAACCGCAGCGCTATTGTGATCGAGCACCTCAGCCTGCCGGGCAAAATCCATGCCCGAAGCCCCGGTTTTTGATTGACTGCCGGGGCGTTGCTCCAGATTCTGAAAGAAGGCAAACACACTCAGCAGATGGGCATCATTGGGAAAGCGCTTCACCGATGTTTGCAGACATTTGCGTATCGGCTCGAGTTTCTCCGGTTCGCGATAGCGGACATATAGATCGAACTGAATCAGACAGGGATATCCAGCGGAATAATTATTCTCCGCCTTTGACATTTCTGTTTGGGCAATTTTCCCATAGTTGCTGGCAAGCGCGACAATGGCTTTGTCCAACTCCAGTTTCAGAGCCTCTTGATTTCTCGTACTCAGTTCCTGCGACCACAAAATCTCGCCGCTGCTCCCATCAAGCAAGCGTAGCTCTATCAAATCTGCAGCGGCCTCCAAAAACCGCAGCCGGACAATATAGCCTGAATTTTCGGGCGGATTGGACTGTGCATCAAATATCCGGATACTGCCAAACCCGTTCAAGCCGCGAACCAGCTGGTTTTCGATCGTTTCGGTAAGTTCGGTTGTGCGTTCACTACCTCCCTGTGTCGGAAAATCCAGGACCACACGGGGATAAGCAATTGCGTCGGCCTCCGGCTCGGCCGAAAGAAAATATCCCGAAATGCCGGTCAATGCCAGCAAGACAAAGATTCCGAAGAGAATAGCATAGTGTTTGAACGATCGAGGCAGCGGTTGTGCACCCGATTCAGCGGGCGTTGACGGTGGTTGATTTTCAGAGGCTGAATCGCTGCTTATTCCGATCAGGCCGTCCTGACTCTCGACGCTCTCTATATTGGGTTCCAGTATGAGCTCATACTTGTTCAGGGCTAGAGACAGGCGATTTTCGCCTCCCTTCCGCAAGTAAAAATTGTCAAGCATTCTCCGGAGGCGCCCCATCTGGACGCGCGGGTAGCTATCGCTCTGTGGATCAAAATCCGCATTGCGACCGAGCGCATCCGTAGCAATCGTATAGCTTTTTAATGGGACACTGTTTTCCGACAGTCTATAATCCACCAGAAATCGCAAAAGTTTGCACATGCTCGGCGAGCGAGAAAATTCAGGATCACTCAACAATCGATCACGTTCCAGACACAATTGCAGAGTGGTTGTGTCATCCATCGGTAGATTATTGTCGTTCAGTGGATCATCCTATAAACAGCGATGTTTCATGGGTTCAAAATTGACCCCAAAAATCTTTGTAACGCACTGTAACATAGTACAAGATCAAAATCATTCAAACCATCAAATCCGGATTTGGGCACAAACTGCAAAGATAAAATTAAAAACAGGCAATATTAATTCTGCTACCCTGAAATTGCTGCCGATTGGCTGGTTCACCGCAATGATGCCAACGCCTAAAACGCGCGGGCCGTGACCCAACTGATCTAGCCGTCAAGCTCCGGCGAAACTGTCGGATGCGCTTTGAGATCAAGTCTGTCCGAGCCTGCGCCGCGTTGAATTTGTCGACGGTTGAACAAGCACTCGAGTGCCTAGATAAGCCACAAAATGCAATTGAAACCGCAGCTCAAATCAGGCAAGCGGCAGCGGATTATTGAAGCAACCACCCGGATAGTCCGAAGAGTAGCGACCCTCGCCCTTCCCGGCAGTGCTGTGGTTCAGCTCAATTGTGATTTAGAGGCCGCCCGTTCTTCATCAAAGGCGCGCAGCACAATTGTCCCGATTGAAAGCTCTACATTGTCAGCATTTCTTATACTAACCCTGTAGAAGAATTTCGAGGTGGCTTTGAACTGGATCAGGGCTTCGGCCGCAGAATCCATTGTATCGATCAGTATCTCTTTTCCCAAGTCATCATGCCCGATGATATGATAAGGTAAAGAATCTGCTGCGCGATCCGTGGCGCCATCATTGCCACTCTTATTCAAAGCGGCAAGTTCGTCTGTTTCCATTTTTGTAGTCCGATAGAAAGTGGATAACCAGACCATGATGTCGTCGAGCGGTAGCCTCTGGGAGAATATGATCCCGACGCGGTTGCCTGATTGCCAGCGCACAGTACCACTGATGTCCAACAAATCCGGCACCGACAGGCGCAAGTTCTTCCCGATCTCAAACTGAAAATTTGTACTGACACATATGCCTGCAGGCGAAATGTCACAAATATCCGCATGGATCAGTTTCGATCCCTGATAGAGGTTGATCGGATGCTGCATCTCGATGCGGGGCAGTCGTGCGATCCGTCCGACCTTAGTCTCATTAGGTTTAGCCAGGACCTTCGAGACATCAATAGGCTCGTGAAACTCGACTCCCGCCAAGGCGTTCTTGCGCCATCTCACCGTACCGGTCAGTTCCTGCTCCTCAGTCAGAAGAGCAGAAACATCATTGCTCAATTCAAAATCGGGGTGCACTTCAATCATCATACCGGTGGCGGAGAGGTTCTTTATGAAACCCCAGCCTTCCCCCGATTCAGTCTTGATTTTCGCAAGGCGAAGCATCGCGATATGCCGGTCCTGCTTCCTCCGGTCATCATCTGCCTGAACACCTTCAGGTGCCGGATCCGAATGCGCATCAGATTCGATCATGTTCGTCATCTACTTAACCTTCATTCTATAGCGCAAGGAAAACCGTTCATGTTTTCCACTGGCAGGCAGCAAAGCACCGTACGGATGGAGCTTAATATGCGTGACATTGTGATCAAAACCATCATGATCAGCCACGGGAACATAGTCGAAGGTTTTGCCATCATTGCTGGAAAATTCAACCGAATCCTCGGAGTCGGTCAAGCCGCCGAAGCTAAATTCCAAACCGCTGTCATTGTCCTTGAACAAGGCCGGACCCGTACCATCCCGCCCCAGGTCACCAACGAACAGAGAAAGATGCTTGGGGACCATATCCACAAGTGCAAAGGATGTCGCGGGAGAACCTCCGGCTGTGGGACCTGTGACACTCACGGAAAAGTCGACAATGGCGCCTGGAACAGCGTGAGCCGCATCGCCCCGGCCAGCCGGGCTCCCAGCAATGCTGTTGGACAATGCAATGGCGATATTTTCACTCTGGCCTGCCTCCGCAGATGTCGGCAGCGAAACGGCAAAGAAGGTCGCGGCACAAATCCAGGGCAGAGCGCCAGAATATGATCTCTTGCGCTCGCGCCGACCGTCTTCATATAACCGAGGAGCTTCATATTTGGCATTGGGTGACTGCATAATTTTTCCTTAGTGGTTGCCTGATTACAGCGATTCTATCAGGCGGCATTCGCAATCACGAAGCGAAGCGCGATATGAGACTATGATCTCATCGTCGATTAAGCTGGTTTTAGCCTGCCCTGCTGGATCGGCTTCCGATGCTTCATAAGCAACAGCCGGCAAAATGCTGACGGCCATAGTAGTTGCAGCAGTTGTGGTGGATAGTAACGTGATGATGGCACCACGAAAGGACCGCAAGAAATCGGCCGTCTCTTCCCATAATATCATACTCTCTGACCGCATCACGCATCCTACAACTACTGTGCAAGAGGAAGACTCTCGGGCTTCTGTCCGAATGATGGAGCAAATAGGATTGCTATCCCATTCGCTCCATCAGGATCAGTCGGCTAGATATTGACCAGAATATCGGACCGATGCCGGGACAACCGTGGCGCTTAATTGGGTTACCACAGGGACAAGCCGAATTGCCCCACTTGCCCATCGTTCATGTCGCAGCATGACGAAAAAAGGCAGTAAGACACGGATAATGTTACAGTGTGTTACGGTTGCAAGATTTTAAAGCATTGTATTAAGGAGGTTTTTTTCTGATGAGGTCAATAATCGATTGAGACGATTAACCCTTTATTCAGAATCGTTAACGATATCCTTGCTATAACAGGCCCGTCAGACAGACGTTTACGCACCACAAATGTAGCTATCGGCAATTATTTGCCCGTAAAATCACGTATGTAGAGAGCGCGACGCTAACTGCAGAAAAGATAAACCAATGCAAGCTGTCAGTCAATAGCTGCCAAGCAATCATTCATCTCCGGACTATTTATCCCGGGCTCTGCCCCGCTTTTGGCCCACATGATTCCGGCATCGCCTCGTAGGCGACTGGCACGATGTTATAAAGCGCTTGCCTGATCGACTAATGAGCGGGCTGTTTATCGGCGACCGCAGCCAATATGGAATGCGCAAATATATGCAGCGTGTCATCACGCGCACCCATGATGACGATGCGATCACCGGATTTTGCGATCTCTACTATTCTGTCGCCGCAATCTGCCCTTGCCGAGATATGCTCGGCAGTACCCCCAGCCGCTCGAATCGCCTCGACAATGGAATCGCTACCAAGAGATCGATCGACAGTACCGCCAAAATAAACGGGATCGCATAAAATAACGCGATCCTTATCGTCGAGATTTTCGGCAAACACCGCCGCGAGCTCCGCACCCATTTTTTTTATCGGTCCAAATCCATGGGGCTGGAAAAAAGCTATCACGCGTCCGGAAAAGGCCTTCAACGTCCGCAGGGTCGCAGCAATTTTGTCGGGATTATGTCCAAAATCGTCAATCACCGTTATGTCGTTCGCCATTCCCACGATATCAAACCGGCGGGCCAGCCCCTGGAACGCCCCAATGGCCCGGATTGCGTGCTCGACCGGTACGCCCATTGCGCAAGTGGTCGCAATGGCAGCCAGAGCATTGGCAATATTATGCTTGCCAGGTACTTGCAGGGTTACCTGATAATCTGACTTGCCGATGCGCATCACAAATGTGCTACCGAAAGATTCTTCATGAACCTGCAAGGCCTGATAATCGGCACCCAGGGAGAATCCGAAACTGCTCGTTTTGACCGCATTGCGTGAACCCACAAGCGAGCGTGATTCTGCATCATCAAAATTCCAAATCGCGTGCCGCGATTTGGCGATGAAATCTCCGAATAATATTCTCAGTTCTTCGAGGCTTTTATGGTCCAGGCTGACATTATTGAGCACCGCTATATCAGGATTGAACAAGGCGATTGAGCCATCGCTTTCGTCAACCTCGCTCACCATAAGCGTGCCCGCCCCGACGCGGGAACTCGCGAAAGGAGCATCAACGTCGACAAAGTTTTTCATCACCGCACCGTTCATGATCGTCGGATCATAACCAGCTTCGGTCAATATCCAGCCGACCATTCCGGTGACGGTAGATTTTCCGCTGGTTCCACCAACCGCTATGCTGTGCGCAACTTCATTGAAATGCTCTGCCAGCAGTTCGGCCCGGGTCATTCGTTTGCAACCCAGTTCAATGGCTCGCGCAACGTCTGGTACGCTGTCTTCAATTGCTGCCGAAGCAATCAAAATCTGGCTACTGTCCGTCAAACCGCTGCCATCCTGCTGAAACAGGTCAATTCCCCGATCTTGCAACCATCGGAACTTATCCGCCAATCGCCCTTGATCAAGCGCTCGATCCGATCCTGAAACACGTGCACCTGCCGCTTTGACGATCATCGCCAAGGGCAACATTCCGGAACCACCGATACCGCAAAAATAATAGGATTTGTCATCACTCATTTTATCGCGCTATTGCTTCTCTATCTATTTGGCAATGGCGCAAGGAACAATTTCCATCTCCTCATCATTCCGCATCGGCATTTGTGCGCCGTCAACCCCCTTCACACGGGAAAACGCCGACCGCGTCATTGCGCTAGCAGCCGAGACTCACCCTCAAGCCGAACTGATATTCGTGGAGCAGTGCTTCTTCGAGCAGGGTCATTTTGCCGGCAGCGATGAACAACGGACCGATAGCTTCGTCGCTTTGGCCAATGACCCAAGCATTGATGCCATATGGTTTGCACGCGGCGGTTATGGTGCTGCGCGCATAGCGGAGTCAGCGATCAGCCGACTGCACAGCCACGCCAGCCGCAAGACATATCTAGGATATAGCGATGCGGGCAATCTGCTCGCAGCGCTCTATCGAGCAGGCATTGGCAAGGTGGCTCATGGCCCCATGCCGGCAGACATCAGCAGACCAGGCGGGAATATCGCTGTCCGGAGAGCTATGGACTGGATGGTAAAAAAGCAGCCAGAGACGCTGGAATCGGGCCTGATCACCGGAATAAAACACGTCGCATTCAACTTGATGACTCTCGCCATGATGACAGGCACGAACCTGATGCCGGATTTACGGGATCACATTCTCATCGTTGAAGAGATATCAGAATATCTATACGCATTTGATCGTGCAATGTTTCACCTCTGCAGTAATTTGGCAGATCATGGTCTGTCGGGCATTAAATTGGGCAACGTCAGCGATATTCCTGAAAATGACCGGCCCTTTGGCGAAGACCCGGAAGCCATCACCCAGCGGTGGTCGCAGGCCAATGCCATCGCATATTTGGGCCGAGCCGAAATTGGACATGATGTCCAAAATAAAATTGTCCCGTTTGGGATACTCAATATCTGAAAATTTGTTAAAAATATCCCGCTGCCGCTCCGCAAGAAGCGCAGAAATCAAGAAGCTTTATCCAATTTTATATTGTCTCTACCGTGCACAAATTCCGGTACCAGCGATTTCAGCAATGTGACCGCGACTTGCGGATCGCGGCAATCCGCAAGGCCAGCAATCAGCTCATCAAGCACGTCAGATGAAAGATAGGATTCGTGGGCCTTCATGATACGGGGGTGCTGAGTGGCTTGCGGATCATTCCCGATGATCAATTCTTCATAAAGTTTTTCACCCGCACGCAGTCCGACCTCGACGATCTCTATATCGCCATCTGGGTTGACTTCATTGCGAATAGTGAGTCCTGACAACCGAACCATGGTTTCTGCGAGATCCAGAATCTTTACGGATTTCCCCATATCAAGCACAAAGACTTCGCCACCCTTTGCCATGCCTGCCGCTTGAATTACCAGCTGGGCAGCCTCCGGTATTGTCATAAAATAGCGCGTAACATTACGGTGGGTAAGGGTGATTGGACCACCTTGCTCGATCTGCTTGCGGAACAGGGGAACCACGGAACCGCTAGAACCAAGGACATTGCCAAATCGAACCATGGAAAACCGGGTCACACTCGAAGTATCGGCGAGATTTTGGATCACCTGTTCAGCCGCTCGCTTGGATGCCCCCATGACGTTGGTAGGGCGCACCGCTTTATCGGTGCTGATCAGAATAAAGTCCTTCACCTGAGCCGCCTGAGCCGCCTCAGCGAGCCTCTGGGTACCCAGTATGTTGTTTCGAATTCCCTCTATTGGATTGGCTTCTACTAGCGGCACATGTTTATATGCAGCCGCATGAAACACGGTATCCGGTTTCCACCGTGAGAAAAGTTCATCCAGCCTGTCAAGACTAGCCACTGATCCCAGAACCGGAATCAATTCCAACTCCGCCGAACTATCGCTGGCCAAGAAATTTTTCAGTTCTTTTTCAATTTCGTAAAGAGAATATTCGGACAGATCTAACAAAACCAGACAACGCGCGCCCGATTTTGCAATCTGTCGACAAAGCTCGCTCCCGATCGATCCGCCGGCTCCGGTGACCAATACCGTCTTGCCGACGATCGTCCTTCCGAACAGCAGCTCATTCGGCAAAACCGGTTCCCGCCCAAGCAGATCCTCAATTTCAAGTTCCCGAATATCGCTAAATGCGATTTTTCCAGAGATTATTTCCTGCATATTCGGCAAGGTCTGAACATGCACCTTGAACTCGCGGATTTGATCCACGATTTTTCGGCGTTTCTTGCGGTTAATTCTTGGCAAGGCCAAAAGTATATCGGTGATCTGCTGTTTCTTGATCAGTTCCGGCAGATCCTTACTCCAGAAAACCTTGTCTCCATCCAATCTTTGGCCGTTTAAACGCCGGTCGTCGTCAACATATCCGCATAATCGCATAGCGGGTTCGGACCGCATCGAGGCGGCGAGCTGTTGCCCGGCACTGCCCGCCCCATAAATTAGAACATTTTTGACTTCGCCATCAAACCGGTTTCTGCCGAGAATATCGACCATTAAATATCGAGCCGCCACCCGCGCAAAACCAACCAGAATGAAAAACACTGCCGGCTGTATGATTCCTATGGTTCGGGGCACTCCCGCCATTCCCACAACGACAAATATAAACGCAACCACGACAGTATATATTGCGAAGGAACGGGCCAATGTTTTCATCATCCCGGTGCCAGCATAGCGGAAGATCGCACGATAAACCCCACTCAGGGCAAAAACAGGGATCATCGTCAGCAGACAAATCAACACCATCTTCTGAACAGCAATATCCCATAACACCCAAACGCCGATACGAAGCGAATAGGCGATCCAGATCGACTGCACGCACAACATAATGTCGAGCAGGACAACAATTGCCTTTTTTTTCCAACGGGCTAGCTGGGCGATTTTTTCTAGCGCAGAGGTGATAACGGACGTGATAGTTTCGATCATTTAACTCTCAAAGCTCGCTTTCGATTTTCAAAGCTGCGACGCCGGAGGAGATATTTACAGATCATAATCGATTTGGCCAAGTACTTTAAAATCGCTGTTTAATTCGTCGTTTTCATGATTTGACAAAGGCAAAATTGAAATGGTTGTCGTGTAGATTATTATCTGATGATGTCTGTGCAAAATTGGTTGCAAAAGGCATATGGACATAGTCTCATTGCAGCGAACCTGACCAATTGATAGGGAACGGGTCAAAAGTCACCTGATTTTGCATGGTGAGACACTAAATGTTCGAAGGAATAAAATGAAACTTGCAATGATAGGGTCCGGCTATGTCGGCTTGGTTTCTGGAGCGTGCTTCGCCGACTTCGGCCATGATGTGGTGTGTGTCGACAAAGACGAGACCAAGATATCGAATCTGAACCAGAATATCATGCCGATTTACGAACCGGGGCTTGCGGAGCTGGTAAAACGCAATGTTGATGCGCAACGCCTATCTTTTTCGACGAATCTGGCCGATTCCATAAAGGAATGTGATGCGATTTTCATCGCCGTCGGGACCCCCTCGCGCAGAGGCGATGGCCATGCGGATCTGAGTTATGTTTACGCAGCCAGTGAAGAAATCGCGGATGCCATTACCAAGCCTACCGTCATCATAACCAAGTCGACCGTTCCCGTTGGAACCGGCGATGAAGTTGAACATATTCTTGAGAAAAAGCAGCCGCGTGATCGATTTTCGGTAGTATCCAATCCCGAATTTTTGCGCGAGGGCGCTGCTATCCGTGATTTCAAACGCCCGGACCGCATCGTTATCGGAACAGAGGATGATTGGGCGAAAGATGTAATGAGCGAGATTTACCGCCCGCTTTTCCTTAACGCATCGCCAATATTATTCACGGGACGACGCACTGCGGAATTGACCAAATATGCTGCCAATGCCTTTCTCGCTACGAAGATCACATTCATCAATGAAATCGCGGATCTTTGTGAAAAAGTAGGCGCCAACGTCCAGGAAGTTTCCCGGGGGATCGGTCTGGATAACAGGATCGGGTCGAAGTTTCTGCACGCTGGCCCCGGATATGGTGGCAGCTGCTTTCCGAAAGACACTTTGGCTTTAATGAAAACAGCCCAGGACAATGATAGTCCCGTTCGTATCGTCGAAGCGGTCGTACAGGTAAATGACCAGCGCAAACGCGCCATGGGCCGCAAGGTCATCCAAGCTCTCGATGGTGACGTCCGCGGAAAAAAGGTCACGTTGCTGGGCCTGACATTCAAACCCAATACCGATGACATGAGAGACGCTCCCTCAATTGCCATAGCGCAGACATTGATCGACGGTGGAGCGGAAGTGACAGCTTATGATCCAGAGGGCATGACACTGGCGAAAGAAATCATGCCCGCCGTCACAATGGCAGACAGCAGTTACGATGCGGCAAAAGGAGCAGATGCAGTGGTTATCGTGACCGAGTGGGATGCATTTCGTGCCTTGGATCTGAAAAAACTTGCGCAAATCATGACAGGCAATGTGCTGGTTGACTTGCGGAACATTTACAATCCATCAGAAGTCGCGCAAACAAGTCTGGTATATACGAGCGTCGGCCGAAACCAGTGAGCGCCAAACCCAGATCATGAAGCTGAAGAGGAAATTCGTCGAAAAACCGTGGGGTCAGGAAGTCTTGCCTGATATTTTTGACGGCAGCAGCGGAAAGAAAATTGGCGAAATCTGGTTCGAAGCGCCGAAGGGTATAACGTCTCAACTGATGACCAAATATCTTTTCACCAGTGAAAAGCTGTCCATTCAGGTGCACCCCAATGATCGGCAGGCCCGCAGAATCGGGTTTCCTCATGGCAAGGAAGAATGCTGGTATATCGTGGATGCAGAACCAGGCGCCGTTCTGGGTCTCGGACTAAAGAAGACCGTCAGCGCCACCAAGCTGAAAACCGCTGCAATATTGGGGGAAATCGAACAACTTGTCGATTGGAAGCCAGCCAAGGCGGGTGACTTTTATTATGTGCCTGCGGGAACGATTCATGCCGTCGGCGCGGGCGTTTCCCTCGTCGAAATTCAGCGGAACGTCGATATTACATATCGCCTTTACGATTATGGTCGGCCCCGCGAACTCCACCTGGAAGAAGCGCTCGCGGTAGCCAAACTGTCCCCCTATGACATGAAAAACTGGGATGAGATTCCGGCCGATCGCTCGGCCGCACTCTCGCTTGGCTCGCCATTTAGGCTATTCCAGATCGTCGGCACCGACGACGACGTGCTTTCGCAGACTGCTAGCAAGGAATGGCAGGTCATAACCCTGGAAGGGGCTGTCACAGTTCGCGGAAAATCGATCAAAGCCGGAGAATGTGGAATTTGTCCACGGCTGTCCGATATCGATCTTTCAACGAACATAAAGTCGCTAATCGCCTGCACGATGTCGTGAGATAATGGCCATCACGCAACAAACGAAAATTACGCCGGTCATTTTATCGGGCGGTTCCGGGACTCGATTGTGGCCGCTTTCGACGCCGGAGAAACCCAAGCAATTCCTTGCACTCCTCGGTCCGCAAAGCATGTTTCAGCTGACACTTCAGCGCTGTGCGGATGAGAGTCTCTATCAAAAACCCATCATCATTGGCTCATCCCGCCATACCGAAATCATGACCGAACAAATGGAGGAAGTGGGTGCGTCACCGGGTGCGATAATTCTCGAACCATGCGCTCGCAGTACCGCGCCTGCTATTGCACTAGCTGCGCTGGCCGCCGAAAACCCGACGGATTTACTCCTGGTAATGCCCAGCGATCATATGATCAAAAATGTCAGGGCATTCCAGAAGGCCGTTGAGGAATCCGTTTCAGTGGCACAATCGCGTTGGCTGGTAACATTTGGAATTGAGCCCACGGAACCGGCGACAGCTTACGGCTATATCCAACAAGCCGATCCAATTGTGGGAAGCGCCAGAAGTCTGTCGGCGAAAAGATTTGTCGAAAAACCGAATGAGAAAGATGCCACACAAATGCTAGCGGAAGGAGGCTATCTCTGGAATGCCGGAATATTCCTGTTCCGCGCCGACGCCTATTTGGCGGCACTGGAAAAACATGCGCCGGAGATGCTCAACGCCTGCAGATCCGCCATGGATGGAAAGCGGACGGCGAATAAGTTATATTATCCTGACGCCGACACCTTTGCTTCGTCACCATCTGATTCCGTCGACTATGCGATATTGGAAAAAGCCGAAAAGGTCGCGCTAACACCGGTCAACCCAGGCTGGTCAGATGTCGGTAGCTGGGATTCTCTGTTCGAGATTTGCCACAAAAATGAACATTCAAATGTCATATTCGGAAAGGCCGAGGCGGTAGATTCACGCAATAATCTGATCCACAGTCACGAACTTGAAATCGCCGTGCTTGGTATAGAGAATCTGATCATAGTCACCCATGAAAACAACGTTATGATTCTGCCCCGTGGGCTTTCGCAAGATGTAAAAAAAATCGCGCAGAAGCTCGAGAATGAAGACTAGCCTGAGCGGACGGCTGTCCCGATTTTATCAGCCCCCTTTTTTACCGCCATTAATTTATCGGACCTTGTTTTATCCGACTTTCCAGTCCTACCGGTCAACAAGCTCGGCCAGAATCGGGCAATTACCAACACTAATGATGGTAACAGCAGGGTATTCCAAATATCCTTGAACGCGTCGTCGTAAAATGCGCTGCTGCCCTGCAATTGTTCCGGAGCGGTGCCATGGTCATAATATTCATTGGCGAATGCCACCAGAGCCACAAGAAACCAGGGAATTGTACTAGCTAACGAGCGACGGAGAAGAAGTGCTGCCATGACCTGCACCGCTACACCTGCATAGATATGCAGGGAATTACGATCCAGCCCCGTTGACAGTTCCAGCCAGTTTTTGACTTCAGACCAATCCATGGTGGTCCGCTTGGGCTAGCAATTTGCCTTGGTCAACGATTTTTCTCAAAGATATTATTATGCAAATTTTAGCCAAACGAGTCTAAGTTGTAGGAATGACCGCGCAGATAGGAAAAAAACCGAAAGTTCTGACAATTTTTGGCACAAGGCCAGAAGCAATCAAGCTATTTCCGGTCATCCAGGCCCTGGCATCGCGCCACGGCCTCGAACCATTGTCCTGCGTAACCGCACAGCACCGAGAAATGCTCGACCAGGTACTGAATATTGCTAGTATCAAGCCGGATTTCGATCTCGACCTGATGCAGGCCAACCAGAGCCTTGATGACCTTACCAGCCGACTATTGACCGGCATTGGCAAAATACTGGACAATACCAAGCCCCAGCGGGTCGTCGTTCAGGGAGATACAGCGACTGCCATGTGCGGTGCCCTGGCGGCCTATTATCGAAAGATTCCTGTGAGTCACGTCGAGGCCGGACTCCGCAGCCATAATATCTATCACCCATGGCCGGAAGAAGTTAACCGCAAGATTATCGGCACCATCGCAGATCAGCATTTCGCGCCAACTCAAACTGCAGCGGAGGCGCTCAGAAAAGAGAATATAGCTGCGGACCAAATTCATATCACCGGAAATACGGTGATTGATGCGCTTTTGGCAACAAGTGCTAAAATCAGCAACTCAAATAAGTTGGATGAAAATCTTCTGAAAATTTATTCAAAATTTGACGGCCGAAAAATTATCGGTGTGACCAGCCATCGTCGGGAAAATCTCGATGACGGGTTGACCGATATTGCCACCGCACTGCGCACCATCGCACAGCGGGACGATGTCGCTCTAATTTTCCCCGTTCATCTCAACCCGAGAATACGGGCGATCATGCAAGACGCATTGGGTGGCCTCGATAATGTCGCAATGATCGAGCCGCTCGACTATCCCAATTTCGTGAGCTTGCTGACACAATGCAACTTCGTGCTGACCGATAGCGGCGGGGTTCAGGAAGAAGCGCCCGCGCTTGGCAAACCTGTGCTTGTGATGCGGGACACCACCGAACGGCCCGAAGGAATTGAAGCGGGAACCGCGAAACTCGTCGGAACAGACACAAGCAGAATCTTGGCGGAAGTCACAAAGCTTCTGAACAATGAGGATTACTATCTTGCTATGGCGCGCGCGCACAATCCCTATGGTGATGGACAGGCCAGCCACCGGATTGCCGATATCATCGAAAAGAGCCTGCCCACCTGAATATTTGCGGGTCTCGCCTGATATTACCTAAATATTTACAATGATTGGCTAGCTTCTCCGGACGAAAATCGCGCTGCAACGGCGCCCCGGGGAGTGGTTTCTCATATGTTATCGGAAGAAAAACCAAGCGTGTGCGTTATGGGATTGGGGTATATCGGCCTCCCAACCGCAGCTGTGATCGCTCGATCGGGCAGTCCGGTACTCGGTATAGACATTGATGAAAAGGTTGTCGAAACCATAAATTCCGGCAAAATTCATATCGAGGAAGTGGATCTTGACGGCTTGGTGCAGGGCGTTGTCTCCCGTGGCACGCTGCGGGCGTCATTGACGGTTGAAACCTCAGATGTTTTTGTGATCGCTGTCCCGACCCCGTGCGGCGAAAATCACGTGCCCGATACCAGTTTCATCATGGAAGCCGCGACCAATATTGCCGCCGCGCTGAAACCCGGCGACACGATTATCCTTGAATCTACTTCTCCGGTTGGAACAACAGAGAAGATGCGGAATTTGATCGCGCAGCTGCGCCCTGACCTTAAAATTCCAGGCATGACGAATGACATTCCCGACATCGCCATAGCTTATTGCCCGGAGCGCGTTCTGCCAGGGAGAATCCTCGAGGAACTGATCCAGAACGACCGTAGCATCGGCGGCATCACACCGCGTTGTGCACGAAAGGCGCTCGGCTTTTATCGGCGTTTTGTCCGCGGAGAATTGGTTACCACATCCGCACGTGCAGCGGAAATGACCAAATTGGTCGAGAATAGCTATCGTGATGTCAACATTGCCTTTGCCAACGAACTTTCGATCATCGCCGATCATATGAACCTTGACGTCTGGGAAGTGATCCGCCTCGCCAACCGGCATCCGCGGGTCAATATCCTTCAACCGGGACCGGGCGTTGGTGGTCATTGTATTGCTGTAGATCCCTGGTTCATCATCCACAGCGCCCCGAAGCAGTCACCGCTTATCCGTATCGCCCGCGATGTGAATGACGGAAAAACCGGCCATGTACTGGAACAGGCATCGCTGCTCGTTGATGAGTTTCCCGGAGTTCCCATCGCCTGCTTTGGGCTGGCTTTTAAAGCCAATATCGACGATTTTCGTGAAAGCCCCGCCCTTAAAATCGCCGCCAAGCTGGCAAATCGCTATGGACCGCGCGTCAAGATCGTCGAGCCTTACGTTAGCGAACTGCCGGTTGCGTTTGACGGCACTGGCGCTGAACTAATCGATATCGACCAAGCGCTGGAGTCCTGCCCGATCATGATCACGCTCACGGATCATGATATGTTTAAGTCGATCCCGCTTGATGAACGCGCGGACAAGGTGGTTTATGATACACGAGGAATCTGGCCGGATCAGCCGGATAACCGGGACGCGGCTGGCGAATTGAGGTTGGCGAGCTAGAAAATTTTTCCACCTGAGCGGATATATACAGGCGTATCAATAGCTTAGTTTCACACGACTCAATGTTTAGAATTCTATGAATCAGGAAGATGACATGCTGGGTCGGGTACGTAGTTTGAACAGCATGAACACTGAGACCGTGAAAATCGCAATTGAGTATGGATAATATGCAAAATTATCATAAATCGAATATAAGCAACCGGCCGAAAAGAATGTAACTGCCGCGACTTGACTGGGGTTTCGCACTTCCAGCCTGTAGCGTCCCAAAAATCGCCATATTCCATATATAAATGCTAGCACGCCTACGATACCCAGCGAGAAAAATAGCTGCATTGGAAAGCTATGGGGGGCCTTGAAGCCAAGCGTGTCCCTCGGCCCCATTTTTTGGAACTGATCAATTCCATGACCAACAAACGGATGAGCTCGAACAAGTTCAGCTGTCTGTTTCCATAATGTCATCCTGCCACTCTCGCCTAGGTCCACAGCTTCACTGGGCTGCATCCTAGACGCGATACGGCCCATGCCATATTCTGGATGAGGTACTGGTGCGTAGAGATTGACCAAAATTGCAATAACAGCGCTAACAATACAATATTTCAGTATCGACTTCCGGTAACCGGGAGCTAGGAAGACTGCAACTGCTGCACCGAAAACAATCGCCAAAAACGAACCCCTGGTTCCAGTCCATAGTGTCATTGTCAGCCCAAAAGCACCAAAAATTACGCCCGGAAAAGAGAGCTTCAATCCTGAGGATTTAACTAGTGCCAATCCTGAAGCAAAAATGGATAGCCAGAAAAAACCCGCCCAACGTATGTTTGTGACGCCTGGCACTCGATCGATCCAATCCATTTCGGTGGGAGGGTGGATAAGAAAATCCACAGCCCAAAGCATGGAATAGACAATCACAGAGACTCCAAGAAGAACCCAAAAGTATTTTTGCGCTTGTCGATCGTCACTATCCACATTTTTAAAAAGACTGATCGTAAAAAGAAAATGGACAAGCAGCGCGAGAAAACCAAGAATGAACAATGGTTTCGAAACGGATACAAAGAAGAACGAATATAAAACCGCTGACAAAAAAGCCATCCCGACCATTTTGTCGCACCAATTGGCTTGCTTGACAAAATCCGATATCAGATTCTCGTTCTTGAAAAACGCTATGAATATCAAGAGTTCGATCAGAATAGTCGATAGTGAATGACCCGACATAAGCTGTCGATACTTGTTTTCTATCGACCCGAAGTCCCATGGAATAAGAACTGCGGCGATAGGCAATAAAGCTAACAGTCCGAAAGCAGCGAGACCGGTAGCTCTTCCCGATGTTTGAAATGCGTCCATCGTCAACGGTTTCACGTAATTCACTCCACGACAATCCGGCAATAATGAAAAGCTAAAATGAGCTGAAATATTTGGTTAACAGCGGGTTATTGAAAATTTCTTAACTGGCTTGAATCCACATCATTAAATGCAACGCAACGTCCAGTTTATCTTTGCATATGTTCCGGCAAGTCTTGTGGGAACCCGAGGCAATGCTATGAGGAAATCATGACAAGCACACGCCCGCGCCGCTCTTGCCTCTACATGCCCGCTTCCAACCCGCGCGCGCTGGAAAAGGCAAAGACCCTGGCCGCGGACACGATTATTTTCGATCTTGAGGATGCGGTTGCGCCGGATGCCAAGGAGGATGCCCGCCAACAGGCCTGCGCGGCACTGAAGTCCGGTGAATATGGCAACCGCGAACTGGTCGTGCGGATCAATGGAATGGAGACGCCCTGGTTTGCTCAGGATCTCAAACAGGCCTGCGTCAGCCAGGCGGATGCGGTGTTGGTGCCGAAAATTCTAAGCGCCGAAGATATCATCCAGATTACCCATTTCATGGAAGATAGCGATGCGAGGCCTCACACCAAAATTTGGGCCATGATCGAAATGCCGCGAGCCATTTTAAATCTGGCGGAAATCGCTGCTCTTGGTCCGCAGAAACGACTGACCACTTTTGTCATGGGATTCAATGATCTGGCGAAAGAAATGCGCGCAGATCTTGATCGGTCCAATTTTGGCTCCGTCATGACCCAGGCGGTTATCGCCGCACGCGCTTACGACCTCAATATTATCGACAGTGTCTATAATGACTTCAACGATCCTGACGGCCTCGAACGGGAATGCCTCAAAGCCAAAAAGCTCGGATTTGATGGCAAAAGCCTGATCCATCCGGCGCAAATTGATACGGCCAACCAGACTTTTGCCCCGGATGCCGGTGCACTGGCCGAGGCCCAAGCCATTATCGCCGCGTTCAAGGACCCGATCAACGCTGGCAAAGGCGTGATTGTCGTGGATGGGAAAATGACAGAAATTCTTCATCTCAGACAAGCCGAGCAAGTGGTTGCCACAGCCGAAGCTATTGACGCTTTGCAACAATAACCTGTTCGTCCTCGACAAGCTGCCAAAAGTCCGTTTAAGTGGTCAATTGAAATGGATTGTGACGGGGCATTAGAGCTCCGCCCTTTGGAGAGCGGATATGGAAGCATTGGAAGCAGCAGCTGGGGAAGTCAGCAAAGACGAAATCTTGAGGCTTTTCGAAGCACAGCGCAAAGCCTTTCATGCCGAATTGCCGGTGAGCTATCAAACCCGCATGGACCGGATCAACCGGACCGCGCAAATGATCATCGATCATAAGGACGCGCTATGCGAAGCGGTTTCCAATGATTTTGGTCATCGAAGCTCCGTGCAAACCGTTATGACCGATCTGATGTCGGTTGTTGGGCATGCCAGGGATCATAAGAAAAACCTGAAGAAATGGATGCGCCCGGAAAAGCGCAAGATGGACTTTCCGCTCGGCCTGCTCGGTGCAAGCGGTCAGGTCGAATATCAGCCCAAGGGCGTTGTTGGCGTTATTGCCCCTTGGAATTTCCCGATCAATCTTGCCTTTGACCCCGCTATTGGTGCCTTTGGTGCGGGCAACCGCGTCATCATCAAATTCTCCGAATTTACTCCGGAAACCGGCGAATTATGCAAGAAATTGGTCGCCGAATATTTCGCTCCGGAAGAGATGCTGGTGATCACCGGCGGTCCGGAAACCGGAAAAGCCTTCTCGGAAATCCCTTGGGATCACCTGATTTTCACCGGAGGCGGCGGGATCGCCAAGCACGTGATGGCGGCAGCGGCGAAAAACCTGACGCCGGTGACGCTGGAGCTGGGCGGCAAATCCCCTACGATCATTGGTCCTGACGCCGATATCCAGAAATCGACCCAGCGCATCGCCATGGGCAAGATGATGAACGCAGGACAAATCTGCCTCGCGCCTGATTATCTGATGGTACCGGAGGACAAGGAAGCGGTGGTTGTCGAGGGCATCAAATCAAATGTGGCTGAGCAATATCCGACCTTGATCGCCAATGATGACTATACCTCGGTGATCAATGCCCGGCACAAGGAACGACTGCAGGACCTGATTGACGATGCCGTTCAGAAAGGCGCGAAACAGACCGTGGTCAATCCCGGTGACGAGGATTTTTCCAATACCAACAGCAACAAGATGCCGCTGACCGTGCTGCAGAATGTCAACGACGATATGCGGGTGATGCAGGAAGAAATTTTTGGTCCGATATTGCCCGTCAAAACCTATCGTAATCTGGACGATGTGATTGACTATGTGAATGATCATGACCGACCGCTGGGCCTTTATTATTTTGGCGATACCGAAAGCGACAAGCGCAGAATATTGGACAAGACCATATCTGGCGGTGTGACGGTTAATGATGTGATTTTCCATATTGCACAACATGATCTGCCGTTCGGCGGCGTCGGTCCGTCGGGCATGGGTGCTTATACCGGTCCGGACGGATTCAAGGAATTCAGCCATGCCAAGGCAGTATATCGCCAGCCGAAGATCAACGTCGCCAAAATCGCCGGTTTTCTGCCTCCCTATGGTGATACCACGCAGAAAACGATGAAGCAGCAGATGAAGTTATAGGCTGGAAATACGCTAGCTTCTGATCGCCGGCGATATATGATGGACATGCTCCTGCTTGCGAACGACAGCGAGCAGGTTGAGAGTGAAATCAGCGCCCTGACCGAAAGCAAGGCGCTGATTTTCCAATAGTCTTAGGCGTCCGCTTTACGCGCCTGGCGGCGTTTGAACGATTTCGCACCATTATTCCAATGCTTTGGTCCGTCGCTCTTGGCGCTGGAACCCGGCCCGCCACGGCCCGAACCACCACCTGGGCGCCCCTTGCGCGAACTATGCTTGTTCTTTGGTGGTCCGCTACGGGTTGGTTTTGCGCCATATTTCTTAGGCTTCTGGCCATAGATGCGAGGCGCAACTTCTTCGCGCGGCGGTTCGTCATAACCTTCGGGCAATGGAATGACATCGGGCTTCACACCGGTCAGTTTCACCACATCGCGCAGGAACTGGCGCTCGTCCGGGGCCACAAGCGAGTAGGAAATACCGCTCGCCCCTGCCCGTGCCGTCCGGCCGATCCGGTGGACATATTGCTCGGACACATTCGGCATATCGAAATTGATGACATGGGTGATGCCGTCGACATCGATGCCGCGCGCCGCAATATCCGTGGCGACCAAAATATTGATCTTGCCCTTCTTGAAGTCACCCAGGGCGCGTTCGCGCTGCGGCTGGCTCTTGTTGCCGTGGATCGCCGCGGAGTGGATACCCACAGCCATCAGGTTTTTCACAACCTTGTCGGCGCCATGTTTGGTCTGGGTGAAGACCAGCATATGATCGGGATTTTCCTTGTTGATGAAATCCTTCAGCAGACGCTGCTTGTCGTCCTGATTGATATAGGTAACCTTCTGGTCGACCCGCTCGGCGGTCGTCGATTGCGGGGCAACCGAAACCTGGACCGGGTTGGTCAGGAACTGGTCGGCCAGCTGCGAGATGGTCTTCGGCATGGTTGCCGAGAAGAACAGGCTCTGGCGCTGCTTTGGCAGCATTGGAACGATCTTTTTCAGGGGAACAATGAAGCCGAGATCCAGCATCTGGTCGGCTTCGTCGAGCACGAGAATTTCAACCTTGGACAGCGTCAGATAGCGCTGGTCGATCAGATCGAGCAGACGGCCCGGCGTTGCGACCAATACGTCGACACCGCGCTCCAGAACCCGTTTCTGCCGATTGATCGGCACGCCGCCAAAGGCAGAGGTCACGTAAAGACCCAGCCCTTTGGAATAGCCGATCATGCTGTCAGCGATCTGCCGCGCGAGTTCACGGGTCGGTGCGAGAACCAGCATGCGGCATTCAAAGCGGCCGGCACGTTTCTTGTTGTTCAGCAGGTGATGGATCGATGGCAGCGAGAAAGCGGCGGTCTTGCCGGTACCGGTTTGCGCGATACCAAGAATGTCCTTGCCTTCAAGCGCCGGGGGGATGGCTTGCTGCTGGATCGGGGATGGAGTAGTGTAGCCGCCTTCGGCCACGCGTTTTTGAATAGGTTCCGCCAATGCGAAATCAGAAAATTTAGTCAAAGATAATACCTTATAATAGCAGCAAGTGTCTTGCGCAGGGCATTATCGCCACGCGCATATTCGCCGTCGGTTAAGACGACCCGCGTGATCAGGCTGCCGGAAAGAAAGAAGCAATGAAGGCGATAGGTTCGAGATGATCTTGTCACCTCTCACGCAGAACTCTCGCCAGACGGTCAATATGGATTGCCGCCTTTGCTGCGATGCAACATAGGTGTTTTTGAAATTATGTCAAGCGTTGTGAATGCCCGCCGGTGGATCAGTTTAAAAACGCCGCCAGGATCGACTTCTTACCCAGGATTGCTCCGGTATTGCTCCGCAAAAAATGGCGACGACAGAATTCACTGCCGCCGCCAGGAGGCCTGAACCATTTGGTTCAGGCGTGGGTCGCCTCTGAAACTGGTTTATGCTCCGATCAGCAGATCAGGATTTACTCTGGAATTACAGTGGACGAACAACTTCCACACCTTGGCTCGGACGTTGCCCGTTTCTCTTCGACGGTTTGGTGGATTTTGACATTCTGATATTCCGGCACTGTCCTGTGAACCTGCGCTTTTTCGATTTGCTCAACCTCAGCGGCGGCTTTATATTTGGCTTCTTCGACCATATTTCGGCTATTCTGAGCCAAAGCCGGCATCGCGCATAAGCCGATTGCCACGATCACAGCCTGGATTCTTCTATTCATCCCCAGTCCTTCATATTCGGTCCGGACTGCTTAAACGCGTGGTCCAACAATGTTGCGTGATCGGGATCACGGACAAAATTATACAAGTGCATTTTTGATGAGAATTTAGAACAATCTGTCGTCACCACTATGCGGAGCGCAGGCTGCGACTGTTTCCTCTTCCTGCCCATGACGGGCATGGCGTTCGATCCTGGCGGAGGCCCCCAAAGATACCACAGTGATAAACCGAGTTGGGGCATGGCCTGTCGTTCGTACTTGATGCGAATTGCAGAGTGGTTAGAGTATGTTTTCCGGCTATCGCCCGCTAAGGACGAACCGCCCCCCTGACGGACGGATTATATTATGCGTAACTTGCTTCTTTCCACCTTTGCCTTGGCAGTCTTGACGGCCAGCCCTGCCTCCGCGCAGGACGCAGTCACGCCGGAGCAGCCAGTCCTGCAAATCGGCGGCGGTGGCCGGCCGGTGGGTGAAGCCTGGGCCCGCAGCCCGGTTCATGCCCAGCATGGCATGGCGGCGACGGCGCATCCGCTGGCCAGCCAGGTCGCGATCGATATCCTGAAGAAAGGCGGCACGGCGGTTGATGCGGCGATTGCCGCCAACGCGGCGCTTGGCCTCATGGAACCGACCGGCAATGGCATTGGCGGCGATCTGTTCGCGATCATCTGGGACCCGAAGACCCAGAAACTCTATGGTCTGAATGGCTCCGGCAAAAGCGCTATGGGGACCAGCTACAAGCAGTTCATCAAACAACTCAAGGGCAGCAAGACCATTCCGCCCTTCGGCCCGATGCCGGTCACCGTGCCCGGCACGGTCGACGCCTGGTTCGAAATGCACGGGAAATTCGGCAAGCTGAGCATGGCCAATATTCTAGCGCCAACCATTGCCTACGCAAGAGAAGGCCATCCGGTCGCACCGGTGATTGGCTATTATCTCGAAAGCAATCTCAATCGGTTCGAGCAAAGCCTCGATATGATCGGTGATTTCGACAATGCGCGAAATACCTATTTCAAAAATGGCGCGCCCAAAGCCGGTGAAATTTTCAAGAACCCTGATCTGGGCAATACACTCAGCAAAATAGCCGCCGGTGGCCGCGATGCTTTTTACAAAGGCGAAATTGCGAAGACCATCGACAGCTATTTCAAACGGATTGGCGGGAATTTGCGCTATCAGGATTTTGCCGCGCATAGCAGCAAATGGGTCGAGCCCGGCTGCGTCACTTATCACAAGGGGTATGAGTTGTGCGAACTGCCGCCCAACTCGCAGGGTTTCGCTGCGCTGCAGATGGCCAATATTCTCAAGAATGTCGACCTCACCCAATGGCCGCGCGGTAGCGCCGAGGTGCTGCATTATATAACCGAGGCCAAACGGCTGGCCTTTGAAGATGTCGCGCGCTTTTATGCTGATCCCGACGCCTCCCCTGCCCCGCTCCACTGGCTGCTCTCGGACGCCTATGGCAAGGAACGTTTCGCACTGATTGATCCGGCCAAGGCTTCGCCGGAATTCGGTCCGGGCGAGCCCAAGCTGGAAGGCGAAGGCGATACCACCTATCTCACCGTCGCCGACAAGGATGGCATGATGGTCTCGCTGATCCAGTCCAACTATCGCGGCATGGGCAGCGGCCTGGTCGCCGACGGGCTCGGCTTCATGTTCCAGGATCGCGGCGAACTCTATTCGCTCGATGCCAATCATCCCAATGTCTATGCACCCGGCAAGCGACCGTTCCAGACAATCATTCCCGCCTTCATGAAAAAGGACGGCAAGCCATTCATGTCCTTTGGCCTGATGGGTGGCGGCATGCAGCCGCAGGGTCATGTCCAGGTGATGATCAATCTGGTCGACTATGGCATGAACCTGCAGGAAGCCGGCGACGCGGCGCGCATCAACCATGATGGCGGGCGCCAGCCAACCGATGATTTGAAAGGAACCGGCGCTGACCTTCTCGGTACACTCAATGTCGAACCCGGCATCCCGGCCGAAACCATCGAGCGCCTCAAGGCGATGGGCCACAAGGTCGAAGTCGTAAGCAATGGCGCAATGTTTGGCGGTTATCAGGCCATTACCCGCGACGCCAGCACGGGCATTTACACCGGTGCCACCGAAATGCGCAAAGACGGTCAGGCCATCGGCTATTGATCAGGCCCAACAGCAGAACTGGATTAGAAATGACAAAATCGAAACTTGCTCTTCTGATGCCGCTAATGGCGCTGGCCCAGCCAGCGTCAGCGCAAATGGAGAATTTCAAGACCGGGCCGGTGTTCGAAGATTTCGGTCCCACCGCACCGGTCCAGGAGGACGAGCCTGTGGCGGCGGATGCGGCCTTTAAAATCGCCTTCGACGTTGCCAAGGAAGCGGAACCGGACAAGATCAACCGTACGATCGAGAGCGCTGCGCGGTTTATCAACATGCATGTCAAAGCCGGCGTGCAACCGGAAAATATCAGGCTCGCGATCGTTGTTCACGGCGGAGCGTCTCTCGACCTCACCAATCAGGAATTTTTCGCCGCGCACAAGGAAGGCAGAACAAATGCCAGCGCCGCCGCGATCGCGCAATTGCAGCAACATGGTGTAGAATTTTACCTCTGCGGCCAAAGTGCAGCCGCCCACGGCATCGGCAATGCCGATCTTCTGCCGGGCGTCAAAATGTCGCTTTCCGCGATGACCGCTCATGCCTTGCTGCAACAGCAGGGCTATAGCCTTAATCCTTTCTGAGCGGACAAAGGCCTCTGATGATAAAGGTTGCGAGTTACAATATCCACAAGGCTGTCGGTACCGATCGCCGCCGCAATCCCGGCCGGATTGTGGATGTGCTGAATGAAATTGATGCCGACGTTATCGCCCTGCAGGAGGCCGACCGGCGGTTCGGCACGCGCGCTGCTGCCATCCCGGAGAAACTGCTTGAGATGCACAGCGACTATCGCGCGATTCCGCTTGATGTGCAGATCGATTCGATGGGCTGGCACGGCAATGCGATACTGGTGCGCAATTCCGTTGAAGTATTGGCCCATGATATCATGCATATTCCCTGCCTCGAACCGCGCGGCGCGATCATGGCCCATTTCCAGATTGGCGGAAAACAGCTTGCCGCTTTTGGCATGCACCTGGACCTGTCCGGCCTGTGGCGCAGGCGGCAGGCCGCAGCGATCATAAAGCTCGCGCAGGCGAAGGAGGAGGAAGTGCCGGTGTTGCTGATGGGAGACCTCAACGAATGGAGCGCTGCCGGTGGGTGCCTGAAAGATTTTACCCGGGCTTTCGAGATGGTGGAATGTGGCAGGAGCTTTCATTCCCGCGGCCCGATTGCAACACTGGACCGCATCATGCACTCTGCCGGAATACAGTCTTTTGAGGCCGGCGTTCACGATAGCCCGGCCGCCCGCAAGGCTTCCGATCACCTGCCCGTATGGGCCAAAATCACGGTCGACTAGACAGTTTGCGTTCCCTTAATTTCCCACTAGGGAAGACTACGTATATTGAGTGAACCAGTGAACTGATAGCGCCTTTTCCACACAACGGGGAAGGACGTTATGGACAGTTTACTGGTAAAGGCCGGCGGTTGGTTGGCGCTCGTATTCCTAGCATTCATCGCGATGGTATTGGCCGCCGACGGCGGTTTTGCAGTGCATATGGCAATCATCATGATCGCATGTCTGATCGCTCTATGGGTGACGATCAGCAAGGCGGATTATGCGGCCATTGGTCGCGGAATATTGAGAGCACCGGCTGATCCCGGAAAATATGACGACGATCCGATCCGCTGGGGCGTGATTGCAACCATTTTCTGGGGCATGGCCGGCTTTGCTGTCGGACTTTACATTGCGCTGCAGCTTGCCTTTCCTGTGCTCAATCTGGGTCTGGAATATACGACCTTCGGTCGGCTCCGCCCGCTGCACACGTCCGCTGTTATTTTCGCTTTCGGAGGCAACGCACTGATTGCGACGAGTTTCTACGTCGTCCAGCGCACTTGCAGGGCGAGGTTGGCCTTCCCCCGCCTCGCCCGTTTTGTTTTCTGGGGCTACCAGCTGTTCATCGTGCTGGCCGCCACCGGCTATCTGATGGGCGTTACCCAGTCGAAAGAATATGCCGAACCGGAATGGTATGTCGATCTGTGGCTGACCATCGTCTGGGTCAGCTATGCTGCGGTCTTCATGGGTACGATCATCAAACGGTCCGAACCGCATATCTACGTTGCCAACTGGTTTTTTCTCAGCTTCATCCTGACCGTCGCGATGCTGCATCTGGTCAATGGTCTGGCCATGCCGGTCAGTCTGCTCGGCGCGAAAAGCTACAGCGCCTTTGCCGGTGTCCAGGATGCGCTGACGCAATGGTGGTACGGCCATAATGCCGTCGGCTTTTTCCTGACTGCAGGCTTTCTTGGCATGATGTATTATTTCGTGCCCAAGCAGGCGGAACGGCCAGTCTATAGCTATCGCCTGTCGATCATCCATTTCTGGTCACTGATTTTCCTTTATATCTGGGCCGGTCCGCATCACCTTCATTATACCGCGCTGCCCGACTGGGCGCAGACGCTGGGCATGGTCTTCTCGATCATGCTCTGGATGCCAAGCTGGGGCGGGATGATCAACGGACTGATGACGCTCAACGGTGCGTGGGACAAGATACGCACCGATCCGATCATCCGGATGATGGTTCTGGCCCTCGCCTTTTACGGCATGAGCACGTTCGAAGGCCCGATGATGTCAATCAAGTCAGTCAACAGCCTGTCGCATTATACCGATTGGACCATCGGTCATGTCCATAGTGGCGCGCTTGGCTGGAACGGCATGATCACTTTTTCTGCGCTCTATTATATGGTGCCACGTCTCTGGGGACGTTCGAGGCTCTACAGCCTGCGCATGGTCAACTGGCATTTCTGGCTCGCGACCATTGGCATCGTGCTCTACGCTGCGTCGATGTGGGTTGCCGGCATCATGCAGGGCCTGATGTGGCGCGAATATGGTGATGACGGTTATCTCGTCTACGCGTTCAGCGAAGTCGTCAGCGCCATGTTCCCGATGTATCTTATCCGGGCGACGGGCGGCCTGCTGTATCTCGCGGGTGCCATAGTATTGGTCTATAATGTCTGGATGACCATTGCCGGCAAGGTCCGGGACGAAAAATCAATGACCGAAACAGCTTATGATGAAGTGGCGGACAAGCCGCTGGTTCCAGCAGAGTGAGGGAGACAGGACGATGACATCGCTCACGCAAAAGCATAAGAAGATTGAACGCAACATCACCCTGCTGGCGGTGCTGGCCCTGGTGACGGTGGCGATCGGCGGGATCGTGGAAATCGCGCCACTATTCTGGATCGACAACACTGTCGAAAAAGTGGAGGGCGTACGTCCCTACACGCCGCTCGAGCAGGCCGGCCGGAATATTTATGTCCGCGAAGGTTGCTATACCTGTCACAGCCAGATGATCCGGCCGTTCCGCGACGAAGTGGAGCGCTATGGCCATTATTCGCTGGCAGCGGAGTCCATGTATGATCACCCGTTCCAGTGGGGATCCAAGCGCACCGGTCCCGATCTCGCCCGCGTCGGGGGACGTTATTCGGATGAATGGCATGTCCAGCATCTGACCGACCCGCGCGCCGTGGTGCCGGAATCGATCATGCCGCCTTATGCGTTTCTCGCGAAAAAAGAGCTGAATCCGGGCGACATGAGTGCCCATTTGCGGGCTCTCACGCGGGTCGGCGTTCCCTATAGCGAGGAAGCAATTGAAAAAGCCAATGAGGATTTGCAGACCCAGGCCGATCCGATGGCTAATTCCGCCGACCTCGAAAAGCGTTATCCCAAGGTCCAGATTCGCGACTTTGACGGCAATCCTGACAAGCTCACCGAAATGGACGCGCTCGTTGCCTATCTGCAGATGATCGGCACGCTGGTCGATTTCGAGGCAGGTGAAGCACAGGAGCAGCCGCGATGAATTACGAAACCTTGCGCCATTTTGCCGACAGCTGGGGGCTGTTATTCATGACGATCATATTTTTGACCCTGGTCGGATGGACCTTCCGCCCCGGTGCCGGACGCAATCACGAGCAGGCAGCCCACATGATTTTTGACGAGGACAAAAACGATGTCTGAGAAGAAACGCATTGACGAACCAACCGGCACGGAAACCGTGGGCCATGAATGGGATGGCATAGAGGAGCTCGACACGCCCATGCCGCGCTGGTGGGTTTGGACCTTTTACGCCACGATTATCTGGGCGATCGGCTATGTCATCGTCTACCCGGCCATCCCGATGCTAAATTCGGCCAGCGAAGGTCTGTTCGGCTGGAGCAGCCGCGGCGACTATGCAATGGAAGTGGCTGCCCGGGAGAAGCAGCTGGAACCGATCCGCCAGGCGCTGGTATCAACCGATATCCGCAAGCTGAGCGGAAGTCCCGAATTGATGCAACAGGCGGTCGAGGGCGGGCGATCCGCATTCAAGGTCCACTGCGTTCAGTGCCATGGCTCCGGTGCAGCAGGTTCGGCTGGCTATCCCAATCTCAACGATGATGACTGGCTTTGGGGCGGCGATCTCGAAACGATTGAATATACGCTGATCCATGGCATCCGTAATCCGGATCATGCCGAGACCCGTTTCTCGCAAATGCCCGCTTTTGGCAGGGACGGCATATTGCAATCGAATGAAATTCAGGATCTGGTCTCTTATGTCCGCCTTTTGTCTGGTCGCGAGAAACAAAGTGCGGCTGCCCGGCGCGGTGCCGCCCTGTTTGAAGCCAATTGCGCGGTTTGTCACGGCGCGGATGGTACGGGTGATCGCACCCAGGGCGCGCCCAATCTTACCGATGCGATCAGCCTCTACGGCTTGGACCGTGCGGCGCTGACCGATACGATCACCAATGCCCGCTATGGCGTGATGCCGCGTTGGGGCCAGCGGCTTGACCCGGTAACGATCCGGATGCTCGCGGCCTATGTCCACTCTCTGGGCGGTGGCGAAAAGCCGCTCCCAGCAGAACCGGCAACGGAAGCAAAAGTCGAGAGCGGGGACAATGAGCAATCCTAAGGAAATCCTCGATCCCGAGCTAAAACTCTACGAAGCGCGAAAGGATGTCTTCCCCAAGGCAGTCAATGGCACATTCCGGCGATTGAAATGGGTGATCATGGCAATCACCCTCGCCATCTATTATGTCACGCCGTGGATTCGCTGGGATCGCGGGCCCTACGCACCTGATCAGGCGGTACTGGTCGATCTGGCCAACCGGCGCTTTTACATGTTCGGGATCGAAATCTGGCCGCATGAATTTTATTATGTCGCCGGCATGCTGGTGATGGCCGGGATCGGGCTTTTCCTCGTCACCTCGGCCGTCGGTCGGGCATGGTGCGGCTATTCCTGTCCGCAAACCGTGTGGACCGACCTGTTCCAGCATGTCGAACGGGCCATCGACGGCGATCGTAATGCCCAGTTCCGTCTGCAGGATGCGCCTTGGGGGCCAAAGAAGATCGGCAAGCGCCTGCTGAAATGGTCGATCTGGCTGTTTATCGCCTTTTGGACGGGCGGCGCCTGGATCATGTATTTTGCCGATGCTCCGACACTGGTGGTCGACTTCTGGACCGGCCAGGCGGCATTTGTTGCCTATGCGACCGTCGGCATACTGACTTTGACGACTTTCATCTTCGGCGGCTTCATGCGTGAACAGGTATGCATCTATATGTGCCCCTGGCCGCGTATCCAGACCGCAATGATGGATGAAAAATCGCTGACCGTCACCTATAAGGAGTGGCGCGGCGAGCCGCGTGGCAGCGTGAAAAAGGCGGAAGCCCAGCCAGGCAGCTTTGGCGACTGCATCGACTGCAATCAGTGCGTGGCAGTCTGCCCCACCGGCATCGATATTCGCGAAGGACCGCAAATCGGCTGCATCACCTGCGCGCTGTGCATCGACGCTTGTGACACGGTGATGAAGCAGATCAATCGCCCGCGTGGCCTGATTGACTATGCGACCCTCGAAGATGCCGAACTGGAAAAAGCAGGAAAACCGCACAATCCGGTGCTAAAAACCCTGTTCCGCCCGCGCACCATTCTCTATTTTTCAATCTGGGGCACGATCGGGCTCGCGATGCTGTTCGCAGTTGGCAACCGGACCCGTATCGACATCAGCGCTAACCATGACCGCAATCCGGTCTATGTCCAGCTTGCCGACGGTCATGTCCGCAACAGCTACACTGTTAATCTGCGCAATATGGAAAATCGCCCACGGGACATGATCATTGGAATGACAGAGCTCAAGGGTGCCAGCATGTGGTCCAATGCCGGATCACGGGACAGCGCCGCAAAAACCCTGATCACCAAGGTTCCGGCCGACAGTGTATCAAGACTACGGCTCTATGTTGCAGCTCCGGGCGACGGACCAGGCCGGGAAGATTTTGCACTGACGGTCACCGCCGCCGATGATTCTGAAGCGCAAGATATCGACGACGTGTTTTTTGCGCGGCCGGAGACAGGCGAATGAACGAGAAATCTTCCGGCACAAAGATATTTACCGGCTATCATGCCACAATGATGATCGTCGCTTTTTTTGCGGTGGTCGTCGGAGTCAACATGGTCATGGCCCGCTTCGCCTTGTCGACCTTCGGCGGCACGGTGGTCGACAACAGCTATGTAGCGAGCCAGAAATATAACCAGTGGCTCGAACAGGCCAGACGTCAGCAGGCGCACGGCTGGTCCGTCTCGCCAGCCATGCGGCAAGCAGGAAGGGCCGTCTTGACGATCACCAGTGCCGATGGCTCGGGGTTGCAGGGTGCATCGCTCACGGCCGTTGCCGAGCATCCAGTCGGTCGATCGGAATCATTTAAGATTCGATTTGCCGAGACAGGAGCCGGCAAATTTCACAGCACTGAAACGCTCCCCTCAGGACGTTGGATTTTGAGGATTAACATCGTCCAGGATGCGAAATCCATGCGCGTGATCCGCGATATCCGGTGAACGCAGTCGCACCCATAAAAGCCGGTCAGACAGATGCGATCGTTTCCCGCTTTGCCGTGCCGGCTATCCGTTGCGCAGGGTGCATCTCAAAAATCGAAAATGGCTTGAACGACGTCCCCGGCATCCTTTCGTCGCGGGTTAATTTCTCCACCAAGCAAGTGGCCATTTCCCATCTTCCGGACCTGGATGATGATCAGCTCAAGCGGAAAATTGAAGCGCTCGGTTTCGAAACCCAGATTCTCGCAGACAATCCGTTGTCCGAAGAAAAAGGGAGCACGAGCAAGTTGATCCGCGCTCTCGCTGTGGCCGGCTTCGGGATGATGAATATCATGCTGCTGTCGGTCAGCGTCTGGTCCGGCGCAACCGGTGTGACCAGAGACTTGTTTCACTGGCTTTCCGCACTGATCGCCATCCCGGTGATTGCCTATTCGGGACGACCGTTTTTTGCTTCCGCTGCGATGGCGCTACGTTATGGCCGCACCAATATGGATGTGCCTATTTCGATCGGCATATTGCTGGCAACCGGTCTGAGCATATATGAAACCGCGACCGGCGGTGCCCATGCCTATTTTGATGGAGCGGTAATGCTGCTGTTCTTCTTGCTCGCGGGTCGGGTCCTGGACGGGATGATGCGGGACCGGGCGCGGGACGGCATTGGGGCACTGCTGAAACAAACCGCTCCGGGAGCAATGGTGCTCACGGATGATGGCAACACACGCTGGGTGGCCACCAGGGACCTGCTGGCAGATATGCGGATGATGGTGGCAGCGGGTGAAAATCTGGCGGCAGACGGAGTCATTGAATCGGGCAAGAGCAGTTTTGATTGCTCCCTCATGACCGGGGAAAGCGAACCCCAGCCGAAAGGCAAAGACGACCTGGTGCTGGCGGGAACGCTCAACCTGTCATCGCCCGTCATCGTGCGGGTCACGGCCACTGGCGAAGACACCAGTGTCTCGGACATCGCCCGGTTGATGGACGAAGCCGGTCAGCACCGCTCATTTTACGTCCGTATCGCTGATCGCGCCGCACGCTTCTATGCGCCGGTGGTCCATAGCCTCGCTCTTCTCGCCTTTATTTTCTGGATGTTTGCTGGCGCGGGCTGGCACCAGTCGCTGCTGATTTCAGTCGCGGTGCTCATCATTACCTGTCCTTGCGCGCTGGGACTCGCAGTCCCGGCAGCACAGGTCGTGGCCTCCGGCGCGTTGCTGCGCAAAGGTGTGATGGTCAAGGATGGCAGCGCACTGGAGCGTCTGGCGGAGGCCGACTATGCGCTATTTGACAAAACGGGCACCCTTACCCTCGGCCATCCGGTTCCGGTCAATCTCGATACACTCAGCCTTACGCAAAAACAGATAACGCTGGCGCTGGCCCAAGCCAGCCGCCACCCTGTAAGCAAGGGTATTCGCTCTGGATTGCTGGCGTTTGATGTCGAGCCCGCCGTGCTGGAAGACATCAAGGAACTGCCCGGTGAAGGTATGACAGCGAGTTGGGTCGGTGTACCGGTGATGCTGGGCAAACCGGAAAAGTCCGAAGACCATCTATCCAGCCAGCTTAGCGTCGGCAGCGATTCTGTCGTGATTCAGCTGCGCGATCAAATCCGGCCCGATGCGGCCGATGCCATTGCCCGATTGCACAAGCTGGGATTGCAGACCCTGATTATATCCGGCGACAACGCCAGGTCTGTCTCCCAAGTTTCCAGTGCACTCGGCCTCACGGCCCAGGCTGGAGCCTCTCCGCAGGACAAGGTGGAAGCCATCACCCGCCTGGCCGGAAACGGCCACAAAATACTGATGGTCGGCGATGGGCTGAACGATGGCCCTGCCCTCGCCGCGGCCCATGTCTCGATCGCGCCGGGTTCCGCTAGCGATGTCGGTCAGCAGGCGTCCGATGCGGTCTTTACCAGCGAATCTCTGATGCCTGTGGCGCTATCGGTCAAGGTTGCGCGGCGCACAATGCAGATCGTCCACCAGAATTTCGCCCTCGCCATTGGCTATAATATATTGGCCGTTCCGCTCGCACTCACCGGCATGGTGACGCCGCTTATCGCAGCGATCGCCATGTCGCTGTCTTCGCTGATTGTCGTCGGCAATGCCTTGCGTCTCAACGGGGCGGCAAAATGAGCGGACTGACTCTCTTGATCCCGGTGGCCTTGCTCATGGGGCTTTGCGGATTGTTTTTTTTCTTCTGGGCCGTGCGCAACGACCAATTTGAAGATCTCGACGGTGCCGCCCAGCGAGTATTGATTGACGAGGAAGAGGGAGACGAAGCCCCATGATAACCAGCATCAGAAATTTCAGATTGAGTCAGCTGGTCATTGCTGCTGTCGCGCTGCCGCTCGCCGCCGGGCCATTGTCGGGCCAGCAAAATATGATCAGCATCAAACTATGCTCCGCCGATGGCCAGGTCCGGAGCGTGAATATTCCTGTCGATCAGGAAGACGGGGAGGATCATTGCATCAAGCCTTGCCACGCCTGTCTGTCACGCAAGAAAAACGCGAAAAACTGAAACCCCGATTACTGCCGTCTAGTCCGATTGCTTGTTGTGGCCTTCTGCAGCGAAACCGATACGCAAAGCCTCGGCCAAGCTGCGCACACGCAATTTTTCCATCATATTGGCGCGATATATCTCAACCGTACGCGGCGAAATACCGAGGTCGTAAGCAATTGTTTTGTTGGGATATCCAGTCATCAACCCCTCCAGCACATCCCGTTCTCTGCCGGTTAAACAAGCCAGTCTGACCTCTGCTTCCGAAGCTGCCATTTCCTTGAGATCACTGTCCTCCAGGCGGGAGAAAGCCTCATCCATCGCGGCAATCAGGGCTTCTTTTTCATAAGGTTTTTCGAGAAAATTGATCGCGCCGGCTCGCATCGCCTGCACCGCAATTTCCACATCACCATGACCGGTCAGGATGACAATCGGCATATCAATGCCATCCTCGATCATCTGCTGCTGCACTTGCAAGCCATCCATTTCCGGCATCCGCACGTCCAGCAACACGCAACCCCGCTCCGCCCCTTTTGCCAACTTCAGAAAGTCAACGCCGGACTCGACCGGCTGCACTTTAAAGCCCGCGTGGCGCAGCATGAATGCCGCCGAACGCCGGACGGAGTCATCATCGTCAACGACATAGACCAGTCGGTCATTCCCCATCATCTCGCTCCTGCTCTATATTTTCCAACATAATACGGAAAATCGTTCCCCCCTCAGGATTGGGTTCGGTCCAAATCGTTCCGTCATGCGCTTCTATGATCGTTCGACATATCGATAGTCCCAGCCCCATACCATCCCCTTTGGTGCTGGCAAAGGGATCGAAAATCTTTTCGCCCAGTTCCGGATCTATGCCGGAACCAGTATCCGCAACCGTAATTTCCAACCTGTCATCTGCTTGGGCAGTCACGCCAATATGCAGTTTTTTCTCGGCGCTGTCCGCCATCGCATCAATGGCATTGCGCATCAGATTGACCATCACCTGCTGGAGCTGCACCCGGTCGACAAACACGTTCCTGGCATCCGGCGCGATGTCAATCGAACATTGGATACCCTTTTCCGGCGCACCGACCATTCCCAAGATAGTCGCATCTTCTACCAGTTGAGCAATTGACAAAACTCGCCGGTTAATCTCGCCCCGCGACACGAATTCTCTCAGCCTGCGGACAATGGTCCCTGCCCGCAGGCTCTCGGTCACGCTTTCTTTCAAAGCCTCGAAAAAAAATTCCCGGTTGGCCTCCAGATCACCATCCATCATGTCCCGCGCTGCCGAAAGGTAATTGGAAATAGCCGTCAGCGGCTGGTTAATTTCATGCGCTAGCGCCGAGGCCAGTGTCCCGACCGCGCTCAGGCGAGAGGCATGGGCCAGGTCGGCTTGAAGGGATTGCAGCTCCGCCTCGGTCTGCTTTTTCTCGGTCAAATCAACAATGAAACCGGTAAAATATCGCTCATCACCGATTTTCGCCTCACCAACTTCCAGTTGAATGGGGAAAATTGTCCCGTCTTTCTTGCACCCGGCAACGGTGCGGCCAATACCGATGATACGCTTTTCGCCGGTATTCAGATAGCGCTGCAAATAGCCGTCATGCGCAGTTTTGTCTGGCTCAGGCATCAAGATGTTAACATTCCGGCCGATAATTTCGGCTTGATCATATCCGAACATTTTTTCCGCGGTGGCGCTGAACGAAGTGATCAAGCCATGTTCGTCGATCACGATCATCGCATCCGGCGTGGTTTTCAATATGGATTTCAAAATTGAATCGGCCTGCTCCAGCCTGTTTTCAGCCGATCGGAGCGGCGCGATATCCTGAAAGGATATCATGACAGCATCAATATCGCCCTTTGGGCTGACCAACGGCACCAGACGGCATTCAGCAAGCATTGGGCGACCGAGCGGGTATCGCAACTGCACCTCGAACGGTTGAATTTCCTTGCCGATAGCCGCGTCAAAGGTCTGGATGACGGTTTCCCGAAAGAGGGAACGGTGAGACTCCGCCAAGCAGGTAGCCGGTGCGCCTGGTGGCAGGTCTTCGATGCTGGATATGCCCAAAACCTCCAACCCGGCCGCATTGCAGCTCAGAGTTCGCAGTTTTTGATCCACGATCACAACGCAATAAGGCAAACCGGCCAAAACAGATTCCAGATAAGGCGCCCGGTTCGCGTCCAAGCTAGTCGTTTCGCACAATTGCTGTTTCCGTCCTTCAGCTACCTGTTCGTGACAAGCGAATATGGTGATCCTACACCAAAATCAGTCCTGTCCAAGAGGAAATCCGACAAAAGAAACTAACAATTTCTTTCCCTTAGCGGGAAACAACAAGTGGCACGGGGCAATATTTGAACAAATTGCGGGTAACGCCGCCAAACAAAAACTCTCTCGCCCTGCTATGGCCGTAGGCTCCCATCACCAAATATTCTGCATGGACTTTTTGGGCTTCGGACAGCAGCGCATCTTCAACGGAGGACACGCCGGTAGGCGAATTGAGAATTTCCGATTTTATACCATGATAGGCAAGATATTCCGAAGCTGCCAGTTGCGGCAAATCATGATCCTTGTCTTCCTCAACCGTCAGAATATGCACATCGCTCGCCATTTTGAGCAACGGCACTGCAGCGCGCAACGCATTGCCCGCTTCAAAACTGCCGTTCCATGCAACCAGGGCCGGTCCACTGGCATTAAACTTTGTTACATCATCAGGCTGCACCACGACGGGAGCCGTCGCGTTGAACAGCACGTCGCCCAATATTCCCAGCGACGAGGCACTATTTTTGCCGCTGGCCGAACTTAACAGGATGATATCGACCAGAGCAGAATTTTTCGACAAACCGCGAGCGGGTTCCGCATATTCCGTGCGGTAATCCCAGGAGACACCTTCACCCGCCAGACGTTTTTCAATCCCGGCCTGCAATTTCTCGTCCAGCTCTCGCCACACGGTGACAACATCATATGTAACGGACATGCCCGTTACCCCGTCAAAGGCCATTTGCGAATTATAGGGATGGGTGCGCAGACAATGGAGGTGTCCCCCCAACGAACGGGTCAAATCAAGAGCCGCCTGAAGCCGGGCCTCCAGCCCTGCGTCATCGTCGACATATAGCAGCACGGATTTCATATATTGTCTCCTGTTTTTGCGCCAGAGGTGGTCGGAAATTGTCTAACTGACTATAGATGCTGACAATATAGGGATTAATACGGATGCCGTGAGCAACGATATCAGTCCCCGGCGGCACCATGTGCGGCAATTTTCTTCAGCCAGCGGTCGCGATGCCTTGCGCTGCCATCGACATTGCCGATCAACGAAGTTGTAACCGGGTCAATACCGGTCAGTTCCAGGATATTGCGCCTGAAGCTGCGTACGCTGTGGGAAGCAAAATAGGCGCGGTAAAATAATGCGGGCATGCCCATAGTGACAATAAGACGGGCGGACCGGTCGCGGAGCAGCTTCTTTGGTATTTGCGCACTCCCCTCTACACCATAATCGAGCGCAAAATTGGGGCGGAATGCTTGCTCGATAAATGCCTTGAGCAGCGCCGGCATATCTCCCATCCACAATGGATAATAGAAGACGATATGCTGCGCCCATTTGATCGCATCCTGTCCGGGCCTGACTCCTGCCGGCACATCCTCTTCGAGCCATTGCTTGCGGCTTTGCAGGATCGGAATATCATGTTCGGCCAGCCGGATCACCCGCACATCATGGCCAGCTTCGCGGGCGGCATCGGCATAAGCGGAAACAATAGCATGGCCGAAACGACTGGGACTGGGGTCGGGATGACCGTCAATGACCGCGATGCGTTTCAAGGTGCCACCTCTTCTCCATCTCCATCAATCGGCGTTTGCCATTGAAAGGCTGTGATCAACTCGGTGATAGCATTTTGAGCACCGGCGTCAATTTCCTGCGGGTAGGAAGCCAGCAACCGCGCATCCCAATAGCCATAGTCCAGCGTGGTGACACTGAAATGCCAGGGCACGCCAGCCTTGTCACCGTCAAAAATACCCTGATAGGCTGAAATTTCCGGCCGACCTGAGACGAAATAGTCGCCTTCCGATATCGTTGCAGCACTGGAATAAAGAGACATCACGTCAGGTTTGATAATCTTGTAGTGATTTTCAGCATCCAGCTCTTCCAGATGCACGATAGCGATTTTTATTTCGATTTCATGATCTTCAAAATCGCGCAAATATCGAATCTCGAAATTATTGCCCGAAAAATCGGTCGTCATTTCGCACTGCCGCCGGAATCCCGCAATGGTCGCGGGGAACAGGAATCCACTATCCTTGTGAATGATAGACCCTGCATCCTTGTAAGGAGCAAACGGATCGAACAAGGGAGCGGAACCAATGACGCATTCCGCAGCAGCAGGGCTGCCAGGGAATGCCATTGTCAACGCCGCGAAAGATAGGAATCCCAAGGTCTTCATTTGCATCAGCTTGCTTCCTCCCGGTGCCGCGCGGATTATTTTCTACTCGTGACAGCTGATGACACGAAACGGTAATTCACTGCCATCAGTCTCGGTAATTGTAAGATATTCGCCTACTTTCAGGGGGTGATCCTTGAGCCGGAATATCACTTCATCATCATCATCACCAATTTTGTAGGAAAATGCCCACCCTTTTGATGATGCGATCACGACTCCGCTCTGATCCGGCTCACCTGACCAAAATCGTCGTACTACAGGCCGTTTTTCGGCCTTTTTCAGCACGTCAGGTTCGATGAATCCCTCATCGTCCAGAGGAACGCGAAAAACGTAGGAATGGGCTGAGGATCCATCAGGATAATCAGCGGTTCGGGCCAGTTCAAGGCGAATTGTTTTCCAAGTCATGCAGCTTGTCTGAACCAGTCTAGTCGTCTGCGCGATACGCAATATTGCGTAGTCCGCAGATTATTTATGCAGGAAAACCATGAACATGAACATCCAAACCGGATTGAGCCGAAAGAATTTTTATAGCTTTTGCCTCGTCCTTTTGGTCCCATGTCCGGACCCAGAGCAACAAGCCGCCCTTCTCCAGTTGATCGGCGATATAATCGGCATGATGCCTGTTCATAAAACGCGCCAGAGTGATTCCAATGGCAGTGCCCGAGCCGCCCATAGCAAGGCCCGCCAGTGCAGCGGCCAATGCTCCCCCCGAAGCGACAAGAACAATTCCCGCAAATGCGCCAATATACATCAAGCTGCCGATAACAGCACCCTGAGCATCGCCGATTGTCTCAACCGGAATATAAGCCTTGGTCAATATGCTGCGGTCATCTTCAATTTCCTGGACAGATTGAAAATGATGACCAAGCTTCTCTTCAACCGCAGCAACCGGGGCGAGCACACTGATTTCCGCCCGGTCAAACCCGTGACTCAGCAGATCATCAATCGCAGCTTGCAATTTCACTTCCGAGTCAAATATCCCGACAGCTTCCCGAACTTCGGATGTGCTCGCCCCTTTCATTGCGACATTCCTCAAGCGATATCGGTCAGACGGAGATATGGGCGCAATTCATCCCACCCCTGTGGAAAGAGTGTTTTTGCCTCATCATTCTTGATTGAAGGCGGAATGATAACCTTGCCTCCGGGACGCCAGTCTGCCGGTGTTGCGATGCGTTTCGCATCAGAAAGTTGCAGGGCATCAATCACGCGCAATATTTCATCAAAATTGCGCCCGACGCTCATCGGATAGGTCATCGTCAAGCGAACTTTTTTCTCGGGATCAATGATAAACACAGAACGCACCGCAGCCGTATCACTTTCTTCGGGGTGGATCATGTCGTAGAGCATGGCGATCTTGTGATCAGCATCTGCGACGATCGGAAATTCCAAGCTGGTATGCTGTGTTTCGTTGACATCAGATATCCATTTCAGATGTTCTTCGGCGGTGTCTGTAGACAACCCCAGCGGCTTTGTATTGCGCGCTGCAAATTGGTCCGCAAGCTGCGCCGTCCGGCCCATTTCGGTTGTGCACACCGGTGTAAAATCGGCAGGATGGCTGAAGAAGAAAACCCAGCTATCTCCGGCCCAATCATGAAAATTAATCTCTCCGATGGTGCTGTCCGTGGTAAAATCTGGAGCAATATCGCCAATATGCAATGACATCTTATGGGTTCCTTTCCAACTGGTTGAATTTGATGTTTTGATAGCTTCGGATCAGAGACAAATAACCCCGTAAACCTACCTAAATGCACCTCAGACAAGCTTGCCGCATCAAGCCGTTGTTTTTGACCAACTTATTATCCTTTGCTCCGCCCTTTCCTACATTGAACCAAATAGGTTATATTTAAGTCATCCTATTCAGAAAGGTGATTTCTCCATGCCCAATTCTCCGGATATCAACACGCTGATCGACGCAGCCATCATTCTAGAAGGTGATTTTTCTGATCATCCCGCGGATCGCGGTGGGCCTACGCGATGGGGCGTCACGGAAGCCGTCGCCCGGGCGCATGGTTATGCTGGGGACATGCGGCATTTTCCGCGCAAGAAAGCGACGGAGATCTACAAACGCAAATATTGGGAGCGCCCCGGCTTTGACCGGATTGCGCAACTAGCCCCGCACATCGCAGCGGAACTGTTTGATACCGGGATCAATATGGGCACCGGCACGGCTAGCCGGTTCCTCCAGCGCGCGCTCAATGCGCTCAACCGCAATGGGCGCGATTATATGGATATTGCGGTCGATGGCCAAATTGGCAGCAAGACCCTGGCTTCGGTTGAAGCGTTTGTTCGCAGGCGAGGCGCCAGGGGTGAAGCTGTACTGCTCAAAGCGATCGAAGCGCTCCAGGGAGCCCGCTACGTAGAGCTGAGTGAAAAACGCCCCGCCAATGAGGCGTTTCTATATGGCTGGCTCGCCAATCGGATCGGTTGAATGCCGCGTCAAATTGATTTTGCGCATAACAGTGTAAAGTTTGTCAAGAATAGCGAAGCTTTGCAGACTCCTTCCTAACCCCGTTCCCGGAAAAAACATGTTCTTGGCCCGAACTTTGACGAACTTTGAAATCTTATACTCCCGAAAGGAAAGCTCCAAAATGTCCCTTCTCTCATCACTCATCGGCCCCGTTTCCAACATCATAGACAAGATTATCCCGGACAAGGACGCGCGGGATCGCGCCAAGCTTGAACTGCTGAAACTGGAAGGCAGCCAGGAGTTGGAGGAAGCCCGAGTGCAAATGTCCGCCATTCTGGCGGAGGCACGTGCGGCCGACCCATGGACGAGTCGGGCCCGTCCCAGCTTCCTTTATGTCATGTATCTTCTCTTGCTCTGGTCAATCCCGATGGGGATAATTGCCGCATTCCGCCCCGAAGCTGCTCGCGATATCGCCTCCGGTATGAACGCATATCTCGCGGGAATTCCGGAGCCACTCTACGCCCTCTTCGGGACTGGTTATCTTGGCTACACCGTCGCGCGACAGTGGGGAAAGATTCGCGGTGTCGAACGCTAAATGTCGAGAACAGAGCGCTGAAATTGGAATATTGCCGACCCGAATGCCTCAGGATACGAAAAATGCTTCGCAATCACCCAGATTAATGCAATATTTACGAAATAGGCTTGCCATGCTCATATCTTTCCAGATAAAGGGGCAAGTCTAGTTCATCCAAAGGGGATATGTTAAATGACTACCGAAACCAACTTCCGCAAAATGCTCGCTGTAGCTGGCGGCCTTGCACTCGCCGTTCCTGCTCTTTCTGCATGTGCAGAACAGGCTGACGACGCAGCTGCTGTAGCTGAAGAAGCTGCTGATGACGCAACATGTGCAGCTGAAGAAGCAACATGTGCGGCTGAAGAAGCAACATGTGCGGCTGGCGACGCTGTATGTGCAGCTGGTGAAGCTGCTGGTGAAGCGACCGAAGAAGCTGCTGAAGCAGTTACCGAGTAAGCTCAGCTTATTCAGCATTGGAAAATGCATTAGAAAGGCTGTTTGAGCTTACCGGCCAGATAGCTAAAGAGGGCGTCTCGCTAGTACCCAGAGTGGTGCCAGCAGACGCCCCTTTCGTTCAATATCAGCATTATCCCAAAGGGGACTGCATTGCGCCCGGCACCAAGTCGCGCTGGTTCTACCATGCGCACAAGCCGGAGGAACGCGAAGAAGGCGAACATGGCCATTTTCACATGTTCCTGCCGCTCGAACTATTCGACGGAACCGAACCCTATTTTCAGCCGCCTGCTAAACTCCCCAATGGCAAGAACACGCAAGGCGTCGTCCATTTCGGAGCGCTGAGCTTCGGCCTTGATGGCATGCCGATCAGCTGGTTCACGACCAATTACTGGGTTACTTATGAATATATGATGCCCGCCGAAGCCATTGCCTCACGGCTGCGCAGCTTTGACATGGCCGACGCGCCAGGTGACCCGCTGGTCAACGACTGGCTAACCGCAGCGGTCCAGCATTTCCATGACCCGATCATCGAGATGGTCCGCCAGCGCGATAGCGTGCTGATGGACAAAAAACAGGAGCTCGGCTCCGCTGTTTTCACCGACAAAAAAGTCGAGATTCTCTCCCGTCAGCCGTTTGATCTCTAGTGATCAAACCCCGGATTGGTGCGCCGCAATTTACGCATCAGTCCTGGCCAGATTAGATTGTCGCCCAATCCTTTCTGAAATGCAGCAGCCCCCTGTTGATAGACCCGATGCCCCATTTCTGCGCTTTCCTCGTGGAGATGCTCTTCGCCGCCAACCGATTGTGCCAATATCTGCGTCTTGCAGGCATTCTCGAGAAAATACATGCGCAGAAAGGCTATCGCGCAATTGTCGCCGACGGTCAGCGTACCATGGTTGCGCAGGATCAACAGGCTCTTCTCGCCCAGATCATTGATCAAGCGGTCCCGCTCTTCCAGGTCCAGCGCTATGCCCTCGTAATCATGATAGGCAACGTCATCATGCACCTGCATGGAAAATTGCGTGTAGCGGCGAAGCCCCGCCTTCTGGACCGAAACCGCAATGCCATAAGGCGTATGGACATGGATCACGCACCCGGCATCCTCCCGAGCGCTGTGAACAGCACTGTGGATCGTGAAGCCGGCGGGATTGATGAAATAGGGTGTGTCCTGCTTGATATTCCCATCAAGATCAATCTTGACCAATGCAGACGCAGTCATTTCGTCAAACATCACTCCATAAGGATTGATCAGAAAACGTTCTTCACCATCTTCGTCGGGCAACCGCGCAGAAATATGGGTGAATACCAAATCGGTCCAGGCGTGCATGGCACACAGCCTGTAAGTCGCCGCCAAGTCGCAGCGTGCCTGCCATTCTACATCAGAGACTTTGCCTTGAAGGCTATCAATGTCGGAGGGGTCCGGGATCGCAAATCCCATACCGACCCCTATTGCGGATTCATGGGTTTGAATAGCAGTCGCCATGATCAGTTCCTTATGTCGAAATTTCCTTGTCCCTGCAAACTGGCATGCCTCGTGCGCATTCGCAACCAATCTCTATTGTGCGCGTCAATGGCAGGCATAAAGGCATTCCTGCGCGAGGCAGTGATTGGACGTCAAATAGTGAATATCGCCTGCATAGGCTTGCTCTTCGGCCGGCGGACCAGAAGATGGGGCAATGAAATCCATCGGTTCGCCTCGGCCGCGATATGAGCCATATCACCCCACAGGCTGGATCGTCAAAAATCAAGAAATCGGAAAAAGGTCATGTTCGCTACCTCTGCGCCATAGGTTCGTTTTCACAAGGAAAGCGCACCCCCTTGCCGCCGGAATCATCATAGGATTTTTAACTTTCTAAAGCTGACCCAATGATCGTTTGTAATGATGATATGATCATGCAAGCGCATCTCGAGCTCCAGACACAATGCCTTGATTGATCGGGTAAATTTTATATCTGTTTGGCTGGGTATGACACTCCCGCCAGGGTGATTATGGACCAGAATAATCGCGCTTGCATCAAGCTCCAGCGCACGTTTCACAATATTTCGGGGCTGGACAAATAGCCGTTGTGGCGAACCCTCGCCAAATTCCTGATCACTTAACAGGCGATTGGCGCTATCCAGAAATAAAACACGCATTATCTCTATCGCGCGCCCACCCATGCGGGCCTGCAAATATGCCACAAGCCGCTGATCGGTAGCCGAAATGAGCATCCGAGGCAGTTCATTTCTCAATTTTGCGATCATGAATTTTTCGGTTGCCTTGAGCAATTTCGCAACCGTTCTATTATCACCTGATATCCGACGTATCGCGGCCTCGGACTGATTCAGTATGCGATCAATCGAACCAAATTTATCGAGCAATAGGCCGGAAAGTCTATCGGCTTCATCCGGTGCAACAACCTCTATGAGCTGCGCCAGGGCATGTCGATCCCGGTGGCCTTCAGTCTTTTCTGATGGTAAAAAGTGCCCATCATCAGCACGATTAACAAGGGATAAGAAGAAGCTATTTGCATGATCATATAGGCTTTTGGGTGAATGGTCACGTCGAGCAGCCTTGCGGTATGAGCGACCACCGCGATTGTCTGAAGAGAAACTACCCATAGCGGCCAGAATCGATTTGCTCGCATTGCGACAATGAAAAGGGAAATCCACCCCGCCAAATCGATGACCAAATGCCCTGGGTCCAGCTTGGCATATTCCAGTGGCGTAACCAGATGTACCACTGGATCCAATAGCACCATAGCGATGACGATACAGGCCACCGAACGTTCCGGTGCCCCTCCCCGAAATAGCGCATAAATGCAGGTGACACCGAAAAGCGTAAAAAAGCCGAATACTCGCATTGTTTAGATGGAACATTCCCAAGCACCGCAGTCAACCTTTGATCGATCAGGCAGCAACTGAATGCATTCTTCTTTTGCCGACGGACGCTTGAGCAGGCGGGCAATTTTCATGAACATCCATCCCTGCAAATTCTTGTCCAACTTTTTTGAGATCGCCATGGGCACGCAAAACATCAGTGCTGGCTTCAACGAGCGCCATCTGTGCTTTTGCCAGTCGACGAACGGCGACCTGCCCCGTTGCCGTGGGAACCCCTGTATCCATGCGCGCCTGGACCAAAGTGGCCATCAAATTCGACAAGGAAACCAGAGCTTGATCGATCGAGGCCTCTGTATCCGGCACTTCTTTCTTGATTTGATCGGATGCAATTCGGACTTGATAAGACATAGCTTTTCCTTTCCGCAAATAGCGGATTTTAGCCAATTCAAAATATGAGAGCCCAAGTGGCTGGTTAGGCTGCCAACAGATTGGAAAGAGACTGAGTGACTGACAAACCAATCAATACAATTGCCAAAATGCCGATAGTCAATACGACGATAATGGCTATTCTCTGAGCGGTTCCCCAATTCCCTTCTGAATCCTTCAAGACTTGCGGCCAAAAATTCAAATCATGCTTGGTATCAATGTCATAGGCACTTGATACTTCTTCCAGCAGGAATGAACTTGAACGCTCGTCCTGATGTTCTTCTGGACCGAAAGTATCGTCAGAGGGAACACCTGCCGGATCATATAGTATCCGATCATAGGTGCCAGACGCCCTCGCGTATATCAAAGCGGCTTCATCTCGCGTAGATGCCCCGAGTACCCGTCGGGCACTTACCAGGCGTTGATCGACTGCAGGCTTGGAAATCCCCAGAATCCGCGCGATTTCCTTAGACGATTTTCGAAGCACCACGAGGTGCAAGCATTCTCGCTGTTTGGCTGTTAAATTTGCCACACGCGATGACTCTTGCGCGTTGTCTTCCAAGATTAACCCTCATGAATTGGCCGTCATTATATCGTCCGGGCGCAAGGAAGGCAACCGACTCGGAATGGGTGAGGAATATGCTGAGCACCGCCTTACACTCAAATATCATCAAGCCGAAGCAGGATGCCAGCCTCAGAATGATCCGATAAGATTGAACTTCCCGAACGCCCTGCGAGCCCATGGTAGAATGGTGCGCCCGACAGGAGGGCGCTTAATATGGCCCTAGCTTACTGTTTTACTATAAATTAATTGAAACCAAGAAACCTAAATAGTAGCACTTTTAGTAGCAATTCGGCCATCGACTAGCGGCCTAATCCTCGAACCACTAGGACTGCGAATTCCTGCCACCAATCGTTGAGGCCATACCTGTACTTGTCTGAACTTCGACGCCGTAACCTGCTGGACCGACGTTCAAGAATTCCAACCTTCGCTAAATCAAGAACTAGTGCGTCGGAAAACAACCCTCCAGTCTGATATGACGATCCGGCATGATCCAACAAATGCTCGAGAATATCCCCTGCCGACACTTGATGTCTTGAAGCGACATCGGCCAATAAAGCAATTTGTGTAGATAGCTCCTTCAGTGTGGGCTGAGGCCTAGCATCTAGAAATCTGCATAGTTCAGGCCAGCGGGCGCGACTTTCCAACTCACCGCGCTCCCAATTCAGTATCCCCAACAATCGATCTGTAGGGCACGTGTCTGCCAACTCCTCGTATTTGGCGGCCTTTGTCCTTCTTATCTCAAATCGCATCCGACTTGCATGTTTAGGGTAGGCAATCACAGTCAGCCCATCGCGCAATTCAGATCGAACCGAAACACTGTTTGCATCCCGTTCGACATAAAAGGATTGCAACAGATCATACACTCCAACGGTACTCGGGCTTAGTTGATCAATTGCACGAATTGCCGCCTCACGAGTTGCAGCGACCGCATAGGGCAGATATCTTTCATAATAGGTTTCAATCTGCTGTATTCTAACTAGCCCCCATTCAATTGTTGCGGAGATGCCCGGAACAGTAATTTCTGTGGATGAGCCATTGGAAGATGTAAGAGCATCGTAATTTGGGGCTAAAAATAGCGCAGCATACTGAGTTACCTTTTCACAAAAAATTGGAAGGAAGACGGAAAACGGGTCCGGTCCAAGACATCGACGTACAGTCGTAAGGTCCGAGAGCCAATTATCCTTTCCATCCAAACTTCGCGGCACTCCGCTATGAGCGGAAAAAAAGCTCAATGCTGGCAATTCCGAGATCAGATCAAAAAAGGTTTGATCTTCCGGAAATACACTGCCTTGAGCTTCTCCCAAAGCATGTATCAAATGTGAAAGGGTGCGCGTGGGATTAAGCGACAGCCATATATCAATTTGGCCTCCTCTAGGCTGTCGGCCAACCGCCGGGTCAATGGCACCTAGGTTTTTGTATATCGCTTTCGTATGACTTATAGTTAAACTGCTGTTCCGGTTTTTCGTTTCAACGATAAGTGTCCGGTCCGGCTTTCGCTGTGCAGCTTTAAGCCAAGTTACGTCGCCGCTAAAAACTGGTATACTTTCGCCAAATTCGTATGGGTTCATACGATATTCTGGATTAGCTTGATCTTGATGGCTGTTTTGTCGCCAGCTTCCAGAAACACGAATATTAAGCAAATCTACGCCTACTTCACAAAATTCTGGAGCTGCTTCGGGATTAAACTGCCTGATTGGCTCCCTAGTTCGCTGCCGCCCCCTAAAGAGAGAATCGGAAACTGTACGTCTCGGCAGCCAGGCCATGTTGATTGATATCTCCCCTCAAATGTCAAATAACACCACCTCTATAGAAAGCCACGTTCGACAGCGAATATTTTATGTACACTAGATGCCGTCGGGATAGGTTTCGTCAAAAGGCCTAAACTGAGAAGCCGGGTCAAATGACAAGAGCATGAACCAAGCCCCCTGACGATAATTTCGCGCTACAACGGACCGAAACCGCTCTGGGTCTCTAAATCGGGCGTGTAGGGCCGCGTGACAGCGTTTACAGCAACCCAAGACCTCAAGCGGGCGATCATAACGCTCGGTATGAAGAAATATGTACCCCCTGCCCTTCGGATTAGCTGGATCGGAGAAATTACAAATAGAACATACTGTCGGTCGAACCAACTTTCCGGTTCGGATCGCTTCATTCTGAATGGGCGTGATTGCGCAGCGTTCTTCCCATGACCAGCCGTTGTAGTGCGTCTGCCATGGCCGACGATTGGAAACTGGTTCATCGAGCATAAACTCAAAAACAGCCTCTCTTGTGGGTAAACCCCTATTTTGGTCAATTCGGTCAGCGCTCATTCCAGATGACTTTGTATTGAAGCGATTGACTTAGCCATCTTTCGACAGCCGTTTTCCAGTGCCATGATCAACACGTTGTAGAAACAATCTGATTGACTAGCGGCTTGCCCTTCCACCGCGATCCCATGCAAGTCTTCTAGCAAGCACGTGATTTCGGCGAACTTTCTCGACGTGTCTTTTTGTCCGTTAGAACGGCTCATGCAGCATCAGCCAGGATGCGATATACCGAAGCTCTTGAGACGCCGGTTTCTTTTGCAATATCGGATGCACCTACGCCCTCATCCTTCAGCTTGATAATATCCGCTGTCATTGCACGGGCTGTGGGCACTCTGCCTTTGTATTTTCCATCGGCTTTCGCTTTAGCAATTCCAATGCGCTGGCGTTCCAACAACAATGACCTCTCAAATTCGGCGAAGGCTGCAAACATTGTCATCATCATCCGGCCCGTGGCCGACTTCGTGTCGATCTCACTACCTCCGAAATCCAATATTCGCAGTCCGACTTGCTTTGCATCCAGACGATCGATGATTTTTAGAAAATCCGACGTTGATCGCGCCAATCGATCCAAACGTGTTGCGACCAGCACATCACCTTCTCGGACAAAGTCCAAAGCCAGTTCAAATTGTTCCCGCATTGCGACAGATGACACTTGTTCAGCAAAGAGTTTGTTGCAACCGGTTGCAAGCAATGTTGCAACTTGATTTTCCAGCCCGGCTTCCTGTTCAACCGTTGATGTTCTAGCATATCCAACAAGCATAAAACCCCCTGTTTTCTGGGGTTTATAATGACATAGCGGTTTAGTTAAGTCACGGACAAAACACGTTTTTTTCCAAAAACACTGACTGACCTCAGTTTATAGTTAGCTGTCGAAGTTCTTCAAATTCCCGGCCATGATCGAAACCGCTAAAATATCCTTGGCAAATTAAATCCATGATTGCAGCTTGCTGATCGTCGAAAGAGTGTTTTTCAATCGCGTTTTTGCGCTGCTCGGCATAGATACCTGAGGTCGGTTGTCCTTTGATAGACGCCCTAACCATGAATACCACTGTATTGTGACAAGCGTCTTTCGCTTGGTCGATCACTTGTTGTGTCGTCACATCCTTCGGCACAACTTCAGCTGAGGTTTGCGCAACAGATGGTGTCCCCGTGGCTAGCCCCAAAATCGCAAATAGTGTTCCATATAAACTCATTCACCCATCCCTTCACCGTTTAGCAATTTAATGCGATATCAAGACGCATTGTCACTCATCGTCTATAGACGATAAGAGACATGACGGCGAAGTCAAGGCAATGGATATTCGTCAACGCCTTGGTTCAAATGTGAAAAGATTGAGGGAGGCCAAGGGTTGGTCTCAGGAACAATTTGCGTTCGAAGCAAATATTCACCGGACCTATATCAGTGACATTGAAAGAGGTGCCCGCAATCCGACAATCAAGATTGTGGAAAAGCTGGCCGCTTGCTTAGACGTCTCAGCTGGGATTTTGTTATCCTAGGCAAGGGGAGGAATAATTTACCTATTTAGGAAGTCCAGAAAACTGTTCCGCCCGCAGTACACACGCTTTCTCAAGATCACCTCTTAAACGATAGAACTTAGGTTCCATTGCGAAATCGAAAATACGCATCAGAACGAACTTGTTACGATATTTCTTTGATGCAGCGATTTCGTTCGAGGTCAGAAAAAAGGCAGAATTTTCATCCCCATTTGTAGTTTTTATCTCAATGTACTCTTTTGCTCCATTTACGTCGAACGCTTCTATGTCATATCCTAGGCCATCGCCTCTTACCTTAGATGCCCAAACCACCTGCTTTGCTAGATCTTCGCGGCCTGCCCGCTTCAAATCGGCGCGTATTCTATTATAGGCCCATTTTTCCCCGGCCTCTCCGGTTTTTCTATTTTGTTTTTCTCGTTTCTCATGATCCGTTTTGCGCCCACTAAATTTCCGGTTCTGCGTTGGAAAACTTAGTCCGGTTGGAACGTCAATTTCAGCGTTTGGGTTATAACCGTCTGAGGAGTTCTTAATTGAAGGGACAACAGGAATACTCTTATCACCCTGAATTACCCGATCGAAAATTATGGCCTCCAAGAGAGCCTGGGTGTTGCTTTGTGGAGTAAAACCCTTAATCCACGGCTGCTCCAGCTCTTTCAAGATCGAACTGATGTTACCGAACTTTCGCAGTATCGAGTTTTGATTTCTTGATCCTAGAGATTTCGCAATCAATCTAGTCTCTTCCGATTTATTGAAATGATCGCCGCTGGCTTGCCTTGCTAAGAGTTTCAGGTAATTTTCAAAAACAAACTCGACCTCGGCCAGGGACCAATCTTGAACTCCTGGCTTCAAGCCCTCGACGTCAAAGCCTAAACGAACAAATTGCCTGCCTGCTGCGGTTTTGCCACCGGAAAACTCATTGGGAAGCGGGCCCAACATTGGAAACATAATTCCATGAGCGGCAGCCAGGAGGGGTTTGCTGTCGTATGATTCCCCGCGACAGTTCACAGTATATTGCCTCGACTTTTGGAAGCCGTATTTATCTAGGAAATTGTCTCGACCCAAAATATCGAACTCGTCCATTGCACTGAAAACAGCCAACCGACTTTTTACATCCCGAAAACCCATTTCCTAATCTCCCCGCGCCGGGTCTCAAATGGGCTTAAACCCATTGCGACAACATGTCTCAAAACCGTAGCATGGATTATGTGAGACGCCATGCCGCTCTATTTTAAGTTCGCACTGGGGCAGAGGCATATGAGTAAAGGATATTGAGGGAAACTAACAGCAAAGCGTCCGAAAAATTAAGCAGGCAGATGCCTCCTTCGTGAGTATTTTTCGAATAACCTACTAGTTACGACTTTCACATCTTCTCAGAGGTGCATTTCATCAAAAGCACAAAAAATGTAATTTGGCATTGTTTAAAACTTTGCCCTTTCAATCTGCAAACATTTAGTGAACATTCGCGTTATGGTTTCTTCCTCCACTCATCTAACAAAACCCAAAGATTGGGATGACTTTGAGAGAAAAATCACTGTTCTTGCGCAAGAATGGCTCAACGATCCTCATGCCGAAGGGAATGGAAGACAGGGACAATCCCAGGCTGGCGTAGATATTTTCGGTCGCCGAAACGGCAAGTTATGGATCGGCATACAGTGTAAGAAAAAATGGGAAACTCAGGTCACTGAAAAAGAACTAAGGGCAGAGGTCGAAAAGGCGCAAAATTTCAAACCTAAGCTATCCGAGTTTATTCTCGCAACTACTGCACCAAGAGACAAGAATATACAGAAAATTGCCAATGAATTGACCGAAGCAAACATCGGGTTTTCAGTGCATGTGTGGGGCTGGGAGCGCATCGAAGAACTTGTGTCGGGCTATGATAGGGCAATCAAAGAGTTTGACCCAGCCTATCATCCAACATTGTCCGCTGACATTAAAGTGATGGGAAGCCAGATCGATGCACTTCAGGAACTAATTCAATCGACCTCAATCAAATCAACTAATACTGGCCAAAATGGCGCACAAGTAACGAATGAACTGGATGATAGCACTGTTTTGCATGGAAAAATATCTGCAATCCAATCGCTTATTGAAGACGAAGAAATTTTACCAGCTGAACGACAAATTGAAAAACTCATCAGTAACGAATGGGAAGGAGCAAGCAGTAGCGAAAAGTATAGAATGTTGGTGGTAAAAGCCAACATCCTTCTTAATCGAGAGTTCTTTGAAGAAGGCGGAAGGCTTCTATTAAAAGCTTTTTCCGAATGCCCCGAACACAAAAATGCCAATCGAAATCGTTCAATTGGATTGTTAATTTGCGGTGATCCTGAAACTGCAATTCAAGTTGCCGAGGAAATTCTACTTGCTGAACCAAATGATCGGATCGCAACTGATACCTTAGTCCAGGCTCGATATGCGGTCGGCTTGGATGATCCGTTTTGCGACATCAAAGATGAAGTGATTAATTCAATAGCTATCGCAACACTCAAAACACAGATTGCGAGAGAAAACAAGAACATCGAATGGCGAAATCTAGCGAAGTTAGCAAAATCCAAATATCCGGATAGCAAGTTTGCCAAACGCTATTGCGCCGAAGCTATTATAGACGAAGTGATCACGGATGCTCCTGCATACATCGCTGGAGAAATCAGTTCCGCTATTGATTTCTCATTGATTTTTGAGGCAGCCAGTATTTTGGGTGAGCAAGTCAAATTTTTAGATAGCATAGAAGGCTATGTACCATCAGCCTTGGCGCATAATGCCGCTCTTGCCTATAGGTTGATCGATAACACATCGGAAGTTTTGTCATGTTTAGAAATCGGATTTCGACACAATCCGGACGATTGTGCTTCACGTGAGCAACTTGCAAGCTGCCACCTTGAAGAAGGGAATTTTCAGCAAGCAATCGAACTGTTGGAAGATAAAGAAATTTCTGACACCGCAACACTGGTTTTGTCAGCGGCTAAAGTAGATGCTGGTTTATTGGACGAAGCAGAAGCACTTATTGAAGGATATGTGCCGCCCCAATCTGAACCGGGCAAAGTCCACAATTTCCTTTCCGTTAAATATGGTATTTTTCGCGAACGGAAAAAACTTGATGAAGCAATAAAGTATTTCGCGAAATATGCTGAGGAAAATAGTTCAAGCATCGTCGCACTGGTTTTTCATGCACGAGTTTGTAGGCTATCAGGTGAACTAAAGACTGCTCATAAACTGATCTCGGATGTTAGCGAAAAAATAGACGGAGACACAACTTTTTCAGTCATTAGAGATGCTGCGAACGAAGCATTCAAACTTGAGCAATATGACTTGGTCGTCAGTCTTCTTTCTGAACGAGTGGCGTCAGATCATGACAATGGAGCGCTTTTCCAATGCATTGCCGCATCGCTAAATGGCAATATGTTGAGATCTGCAACCTCCTTGTTTGACAAAATGCCAGCCGTTTTAAAAGAGCAGAGATGGGTAAGACGTAGCCAGATTATTTTGGCACAAAGGGTCGGTGATCCGAAAACCGTGCAGCACATGGGAGGCTTTCTTAAAGACTTCCCTAACGATGCCGAAATGCGTTTAGCTCGAATTGGCCTTTGGCAACGAGACGGCTTTGAAGCGAACATACGACGCGATCTGCAAAATACAGATTTTGACATGTTGGAAGGAAGCCCGGTCAGCAAGATGGAGTTTTTGCAGGCAGCCACTCATTTTGGCCAAGCTGAACAAGGAGTTAAAGCAGCATATTCTCTACTATTAGAAAATTGGCACGATAGCTCATGTCATATGATTTTTCAGGGCATTTTTATCGCTAACAACGACATGGAAGGATTAAGCCTTCGACCAACAAAAATCGGATTAAACACCACGATAAAGTTGGCAACCGATAGCGGTGAAAAAAAATATAGAATTGAAGAGCAACGCCCCATGGCATTTGGCGATGAATGGCTTGGTACTAACGATCAATTGACAAAAGAACTTTTGGGCAAGAAAGTAGACGATATTGTCGTGATCAACAAAGGCTTGAGAGAAGAGAACATCAGAATTGTTGAGGTTAAAAGTGTTTTTCTCGATACGTTCCATCAATCAGTTGAAGATTTCAACACACGGTTCCCCAATTCAAATGGGATGATGCGCTTTTCCTTCGATGAGACTTCGGATGATCCTTTCGCAGAAATAAGAGAAGTTACCAAGCAAGGCGTCGAACGAGATACGTCGATGTTAGAATTCTACCGAGATAATAATGTCCCAATGAGCTTCCTGGCTTCTATGTTGGGCAAAGATGAGATTGACTGTGCAATAGGTGTTCCGAACGAAGGTATCCCGTTCAAGGTTTGTAGAGGACTTCGGCCAGAGCGTGAAAATGCATTAGAAGCAGCCAAAAAATTAGAGAAAACAGGCATCGTAGTAGATCCTATCACACTGTCAGTAATTCATAAGCTAAACTTGTCAAAAGCGGTTACCGCAGTTTGCGGCCCTCTCTACACCCCACAAACGACTTTTGACCTTTTTGCAAAACGGCTGATCGAAGCCAAACAAGCCCTCGGTAGACAGCCAGGATCACTGTCATATCGAAACGGAAAATTAGTTTTGACGGAAACGACTGATGAGCACTGGCAAGAAGTTATCACGCACCGAGCCGGTGAGCTTAAATGGATGAGAGGCAACGTAGAAATTGTTGAGTGCTTGCCTCAAGAAGAGATTTTTGGAGAGGCCAGAGCCATAATTGATTTGGTGGGAACGGATGTTTGCGCTCCCGCAATCGCAGCAAATGGCGCTCAGCTCCCCTTGTTATCTGATGACTTCGGATTTCGCACTTGGAGCGAACACAGCTTTCAACTGCAAGGGTTTTGGTTACAACCTATCTTGATGGCTGCCCGGGACTGGAAGAAAATAACAGATCAGGAATATTGTGAAGCTCTCTGCCAGATGACTAATATCGGATTTGAATTTATTTCATTGGATGTGAATTGTTTTCTTTATAAACTCAGATCAGATAAATTTATGGTAACCGCCGAACTAAAAAAGATGCTTGGGGCCATCGGAGGAAAGCAAGCTGATCTGCCTAACAATCTCGGAGTTGCAGCCAACATAATTGACGCACTGATCGATGAACCTTGTGAGGATTATCAACGATTTAGATTTGCAAGCGAGGTCATTACCAGTTTTACTAAAACGCGATGGGACAATGCAGAAACAGTCATCTTGGCTCTGGCCCAGCGTTGCAATCGCCAGTCCGAAGAGATAGCCAAACACTTAATCGGTTGGCTAGTTGGACACTCAATTGGTTCGAAAGAATTTCAAGTTCTTAGAAACAAATATAAGATCTAGACGTTTAGCTAAAATCCGCGTTTGCTGGAAGGTCAAAAACATTTGGAAACTCGATACACTGCATCGTTTCAACCAATTTACGTGAAGTAAACGACGAACCATAATTTTTTGAAACGCCCGGCATCCATCGTCCAGTCAGATAATTTCCAATCGCATCTCCATGGAAACCAGCTTCTCTCAACGCATCTTCAAACGTATGTCTGAAACTATGGAAACTGAGATTTGTACCCTCCAGCTCGAGTGGTTTGATTTGGCGCGCAAACCAATTGCCCAAAGCTCTACCCCACTGGTTCATTTCGTATACTTTTGTCGGCTGAGTATCTGGGAACATTAGCGATTGTCTTGACAAGCGGACACTTTCGACAAAATCTAAAAACCCGATTTTGATCAAATCGTTGTGGATAGGTATCCTGCGGTCGAAGGTACCCTTCAATGGCCTAATGGCTTTATTGTTGATCTGAACCATGGAGACACCGAAGTCCGTCGTTATCTCATTAGTCTCCAATCCACAAATTTCACTTTTGCGAGCACCGGTATACAATGCAAGCAAGGGGACCCAAAAATGTGACGGTAACAATTTCCCAATGGTATCCGGGTCCGACCACGCTGGCAGCGAAAATATCCGCAATAGATGTTTTTTACTAAATGGATCACGCTTTTTGTCGGGACTGACCGGATCAACAATTTCCACATCCAACATCGGATTGCCTGAAATCAACCCTTCATTTTGACCGAACCGGACAATTGCTCCCCATTTGTTTAAATGCGAATTTGCTGTTGCCGGTTTTATGCGTTCCAACTTCAGACGTTCCGAGAGAGCGACTACCTCCCGGACGGTCTTTCCTCGTGTCGCCTTTTGTTTTGACATGTTCGGAGGAAGCAACAATATTTTGTCGCGCAAATCAAAACAAAAATTTTGATCAATTTTGATTAGTGGTGTCTCTCGCCCACATAACCCCTCCAGAACTCTCGTGAGGATCACATAATTTTTTTCAGTAGATGGAGACCATTTCCCGATCCTCCTCATCCTCTCAAAATAGAGGTCGATCAGCGACCCGAGAGTTTTAGTATTATCATATCGTTTTGGCGGATTTTCTCCAAACCAAGGATCAACGCCGCTCTGTTGATCAAAAAATCCACCCAACCGGTGTTGCTCATTCCGATAAGCTTGCAGTCGTGATCGAACTATTCCTTCGCATAGCTTCCAAAAAAGCGGATGATCGCTTGCAATGCTCCACTGTTGATGTTTGCAAAACCAATCAGCTGTTAGCTTAACTGGGCCCCAATCGCGGTTGGATATCATCCGAAGACAATCCTGAATTAGTGCGCCGATCACCCCCTGTCGGTTCTCGACCGTATCATCCATTTCGCCTAGGCTAGAAACTACTTCACGCTCTACGCTGTCGGATCTGACCACATATCGATTATAAAGTGCCACCCGAATGTCATACTCGTCTAACTCTGAAGAAGATTTTGGGAAAGCAGGCTCAGATCGTGCCCTTGCTTTTGCCGCTTCAATTTCAAGCATCATATCTGCGATTACAGTATGGCTTTTTTTCTTTGCTATCAGCAGGTCTCTGCCAATGACTTTTTGCAATTCTCCTTTGCCAATTGCTCGTTTTAAATGAGCGGGCACTTGCATCCGAACGACGTAGCTACCCCCTCGCTTATAAAGATAGTCAACTCCCGACACTCGGCGCATAAGTTCCCTTTCGACGTCTGATTAGTAGCACAATTAGTAGCAATGTCGAGAAATAGAGCATCCACTTGCAACCGGTTGCAAGGCTTTAAGCCAATTTTGTGAATATTTGGTGCGCCCGACAGGATTCGAACCTGTGGCCCCCAGATTAGGAATCTGATGCTCTATCCAACTGAGCTACGGGCGCATTCTATCGGCGGGTCTAACCACATTGGACAGCCCATGCCAAATTCAATTTTTGGTTCCGGGTGGAATAACCGGTAGAGGCAGCGGTAGTGCGGCAATGCCCTCGTCCACCAAATCGGCGACATCTTCCTGTGTCGCCGTACCATGGATGGATTTTTCATCCTCATCACCATAATGGATATCGCGAGCTCGCTCCGCAAATTTATCACCCACCCATTCGGAATCGACGAGCAGATTGGCTTGGGCCTTAGCCAGCTTGCCAATCATTTCCTGATATTCCGCAGGCATGGCCATCTTATTACTCACTGGCGCAAGACCGTGGGATTCCACTCGACTGTCCGTTGATTTAGCTGCAACCGCCTGTTGATTGCCTTTCCGGCCCACACTCGGCGCCATCGCGGCCTTGGCAATATTCGTACCGGCACAAACCGGACAGGTCAGCAGCCCGCGATGCAGCTGCTCTTCATAATCTTTTGAGGATCCGAACCAGCCTTCAAACCGGTGCTCGCCATCCGCGCATATTAAGTCAAAAACGATCATGCCACGTCCACCGGTGCTGCAAACTCTTTGCGATTGGCAACTGCGGGAATTCGCGAACGCACCTCTTGCACTTTCGTTAGATCCAGCTCGCAGAATGCCAGCCCGTCGCCCTCACCCATGTCGAGTAATATTTCCCCCCAGGGATCGACGACCATCGAATGCCCATAGGTGGAACGGCCATCCTCGTGACTGCCATATTGACCAGCAGCAACAACAAATGCACCAGCCTCTATTGCCCGCGCCCGCAGCAATATCTCCCAATGGGCCTTTCCGGTCGGAACCGTAAAGGCCGCCGGAATGGACAAAATATCTGCGCCGGCGTTGGTCAAGGCCTCATACAAGCCGGGAAAACGAATATCATAGCAAATCGACAAACCCAGCGTCGCTCCAGGAATCGCAGCTACAACTGCGCGGCGCCCTCCTAAATAAGCTGAGGATTCTCGCGGCGATTCATCAGCACTCAGGTCGACATCGAACAGGTGAATTTTATCATATCGCGCTGATATTTCTCCGTCCGGCCCAATCAGGAAAGAGCGATTGACCCATTTTTGGTTCGAATTTCCGGGATTTTTTATGGCGAGCGATCCAAGCTGCACCCATATGCCGCCCTTTCTGGCTTCCGATCGTGCAGTAGACAAAACAATATCATCATCTTCACTCCGGATCACTCCGGCCGCTCGCGACCGATCACGATCGAGCAATCCGGACATTTCCGGTGTAAAGATCATCACTGCTCCGCCAGCTGCGGCTTCAGCGACAAGCGAACCGAGTTGCTTGGCATTTCTATCGGGATCGATGCCGCTGCACATTTGGGCAAGCGCTATTTTCAAGTCAGATCACCTTCCCAGGAGCACATCAAGTTCGCCTGACCGATCCAATGCGGCAAGATCGTCGGAGCCTCCAATATGGCGGTCATCAATGAAAATTTGAGGAACGGTCGTACTGCCACCGGATCGCTGGATCATCTCTTCGCGTTTTGCCCCGCCCATGGTGATATCCGTTTCCTCGAAACTTACATTTTTGCTTTCAAGCAAGGATTTAGCGCGAAAGCAGAAGCCGCAGGTAAACTTTGTATATACTTCAATTTTAGACATATTCGGAACTTTCTATCATCCATCTGCAAATGGCCCGTCTACAGAAGAATATCAAGCCGTCGCTAGCAGTTGACGGCACTAGATACTTTCGAAATCGCGGATCACCCGAGCCCAACAAAAAACCAACACCTTCACGGCCCCCGCCTTTTTAAGCATCCGGGCGCAAGCATTGCTGGTCGAACCACTGGTATAGACATCGTCCACCAGCAATACGGACTTCCCTGCAATATTTGTTTGCGCACCGGGACCCCATGCAAATGCCCGATTGACGGTTTTCCATCGTTGTTTGCTGGTCATGCCTCTCAAAGGCGGCGTTATCTGACTACGGATGATCGCGCTATAATCCATTTCAATGCCGGTGCATCGGGCAAGTTCTCTGCCAATCAAAACAGACTGGTTAAAGCCACGATGCCAAAGACGCGAACGATGCAAAGGTACGGGGACGATTACTGCATTGTCGGAGCATTCACTGGCAAATTTTTGCATATGTTCAGCGATCAGTCTGGCCAGTCCTAGCCGGCTTCCGTACTTCAGACGCATCGCGATTAGCGAGCTGCGATCATCATAGCGTACCACCGCCCGAACACCGTCGTGAATGGGACGATCCGTCAGGCATATTCCGCAAAGGCTATTGTCGGAATGATCAAAGGGTAAAGGAAGGCCACAAGCAACACACCAGGGCTTCGCGAGAAAATCAAGCTGCCGCCAGCAAGAGAGACAGAAGCGATGATCTGCATCCACTGTGACACCGCATATCGGACATCTCGGTGGTAAGGCGAAATCTACCAATGGTCTCAACATAGCTGGCAACGGCATTTGATCTTTTTATCCAGCACCCCTAAAGCCACAAGGCCCTATGACCGATACAGTCAATGTTCCCGAAGTTTTTAACCGCAAGCGAAGACGAAATGTTCGCGATCGCGCCTATTCGCGGGCTCAAGGCGAAGATTTTTTCTCGCAGATCATGGCCGACGAAATCGTGGAACGGCTGGATGTCGTCAAGCGCACATTTCGACGAGCGTTATTGATCGGACTACCGGCGGCAAGACTTGGAAAAGAGCTGGAAAAACGCGGAATGAAGGTGGTCTTTGCCGATTCCAGCGTCCGAGTGGCAAAGGCCCTCCACGGCGTGATATGTGATGAGGATCGCCTGCCGTTCGCTGATCACAGCTTCGATTTGATCATCGATATAGGCTCTCTCGACACGATCAATGACCTGCCCGGCGCACTGGTTCTCTTCCGGAGGATATTGGTTCCTGATGGATTGTTACTGGCCGGTTTCATTAGCGCGGAGAGTTTTCTTTCTCTCAAATCGCTAGTAATGAAAGCCGAAGGCGACCGGGTTTCAGCGCATATTCATCCCCAGATTGATGTCCGAACGGCCGGCGACCTGATGGCGCGCGCAGGATTGGCCATGCCGGTGGCTGACAGCGACGATTTGCACCTAAAATATTCGAACCTTCAGCGTCTGGTTGCCGATATAAGAGATGTCGGAGGTAGTAATATCATGAACGGTAGCGTCGTTCCCATGGGTCGGGATATCTACAGGACCATTCAATCGCTGTTTTTGGCTCAACGAGGCCCCGACGGAAAATTCTCGGAACAAGTCACGATATCATATCTTTGTGCTTGGGCACCACATCCCGATCAACCGAAACCGGCGCGTCGGGGAAGCGGCCAGACATCCCTCGCCAAGACACTTTCCAACCATCGCGAGGGCCAATCGACGCGTTAAGCCGAATTTCGCAGTCTGTCAGAAAGCCTTTGGACCAAGGGACCATCTGCGGGTGGCATAGGAAGGTCCTGGATGGCCGCCAAAGGCAACCATCGCAAATCCAAAGAATCCGCACTTTCAGGATGCCCGGTCCATTTGCGACACATATATAGAAGCAGGACCAAATGCTGACCCTCTATGGGCTCGCTGGCGAAGGCCAAAGGTTCGACATCCTGCTCTTTTACACCAATTTGCAATTCTTCGTTCAACTCGCGAACCAGGGCAGCTTCAGGAGTTTCATCCACTTCGACCTTGCCCCCTGGAAACTCCCAGAGGTCAGCCATCGGCTTGCCTTTCGGGCGCTTTTGCACCAGAATTCTGCCACCTTGGTCAATTAGCGCTGCGGCAACGACAAACAGATATGTCGGGTTTTTTTCCATATTTTTTTGTGATGTAAGGATTTTGTTAATCCATTTCTGTGAAACCAGTCTCGTTCGCGACTTAGCAGAACTTTATCTACGTTGAGAGAGATATGATTGATTTTTTGAAAAAATTATATCGCTCCGACAAGGGTGCGACAGCTGTTGAATATGGTTTGGTACTGGCTCTCATCGCGCTTGCAGCGATTGTTGCAATCACCGGTGTTGCCAACGAAACCACCAACATATGGGGCGATGTTGCCAATCAGGTAGCAGAAGCTTCGTAAAAGGTCATAGCACTTAGACCAGGGATAAAGTTGTTCCTCTAGGTTGCAGAACATCGGGCCCATAGCCCGATTGGGTAAGTGAAATATGTCAAACCTAGGAGACCAGACATGAAAATCGTACGTAAAATGTTGAAGAATGAAGAAGGCGCAACGGCTATCGAATATGGCCTGATTGCAGCTCTGATCGCTGTTGCCGCTATCGTGGCAATGGGTTCGCTGGGCAACACCCTTAGCAACACCTTCGGTGACGTCGACGACGCGATGTCTAAGCCAGCAGCAGACGAAGGCTGAGGTTAAGCGAATATCAGGACGGCAGCCTTCCGGCTGCCGTCTTTTTTTATGCCCAAAATAATCAATAAGTTATGATTTTCACTTTCTGACCCGCTCGCAACCCGTCAGTTGCACGCAATCTATTCAATACGAGAAACCGATCTTGCTGATAATTTGAATAGGCCATGCGCGAAGACAGGCTTGAAATCGTATCCGTGCTTTTCACCGTTACGACGTCAATTTTACGGGGCTTGATCGCGGCTGCTTCAGTTACCGAAAGCCGATCAACGCTCCGATACATAGATGAAAAAACTGAAGCACTGCCAGCGGGAGCAATCGTGGCGAAATGGAATGCGCTGCTCTTTGAGAATTCATAGGCAAACACAGTTACATCTACCTGACCATTGTTGCTGTCGACTCTCGCCATCGCGTAGGATGCCGGTAGCCCATTGACCGTTGTTCTCTCGATGGAACCGTAGGAAATCGTTTTGCCTTCGCCCGCAAGACTTTTGAAAGCCGCATCGATATAGGTTGCCATGTTTCCGTTATAGGGTCCGGTCGTAAATTGCCCTTGGCCGCCCGACCCAACTATCGAAACCGCACGAGCGCTGTTCTGCATGGCAAATCCGCTCGGAACGCTGAATTTCAGCTTCAAGTCAGGATGCAAAAAGCTATTGCCTTGGATCACCCCTTGCTTGGGATCATCACCATACATAATTCCATCCAGATTTTGCAGAAACTGGTCCCGATTACGAGCGCCACCAGATACAGTCAGCTTGCTGGCATTTGACGCAGCACGCGACACCCTGCGTGCAGGATCAGGGTGGGTGCTTGCCCATTCTGGTGCGCTGCGGGCATCACGCCCCGCCACTCGAGCGTCGATCGCTGATTGCGCAGCCAGAGAATATAACATTGATGAAAGCGCCTGAGGATCATAGCCTGCCGAAGCCAAATAGCGAATGCCCAGATCGTCAGCCTCATATTCCTGTTTTCGGGAATATTTCAGCGTCAACAATTGGCTACCAGTGCCAAAAATTTCCTGGCCGATCCGGCCAATAGCCGAGTCACCCAGCAACACCTGAGATCCTATTTGTCCCAATATACCCAATATACTATTGCGCGTGGCAGCTTTTTGACGCTTTTCACTATGTCTTGCAGCCACATGACCGACTTCATGACCCAGAACGCCTGCCATTTCCGCTTCGTCATTCATCAGCGCCATCAATTGCCGCGTGAGATAAACATATCCGCCCGGAATAGCGAACGCGTTGTTCACGGGGCTATTCAGTAGCGTTACTGTGAAGTCGCTGCGAGCATTCCCGAGACCCGATTGCACCGCAATATTCTGGCCAACCCCTACAACATAAGCGACCTGAGGACCGGTATATGCTCCACCGAATTCCGCGAGCAATTGGGGATGGGCTTCTGCGCCTTTCTGTTTTTCCGCTGCGGAGATCGAACGAGCTTCGCCGGCCTGGCTGCCTGCCGAATCCACTGCACCGGCGTCTGCTCCACTGCCCGTACAGGCGACCAAAGCGACTACTCCGGCAGCACTCATCAGTTTTATCGAAAATTGTCTCATATCAAGCTCCTCATTGTAGCAGTCTATAAGAACAGCTCATCTGGTAAAGGGTTCCCAATGTAAAAAGACGTTTCAGCCGCTCCGACCGAGCCAAACACTAGTATCCGCTGTTTAGAGCGCACCCATCTGAAGGAATTTGTCGCGGCGCAGTCGTCGGAGCGCTTCACGGTCCAGCTTCTGCAAGTCGTCAAATTCTTCTTCGATCGCCTTGCTCAGCGAGGCAATGGCCAGTGCTCGGTCGCGGTGCGCGCCTCCCACAGGCTCCTTGATTATCCTATCGATAACACCCAGTTTTTGAAGATTTTGAGCAGTGATCTGCATCGCATCAGCCGCCACATCAGCCTTGTCTCCCGTTCGCCACAGGATAGAAGCGCAGCCCTCCGGCGAGATTACCGAGTAGACGGCATGCTCAAACATCAGCACCCGTTCGGCAGCTGCGAGCGCGACAGCGCCGCCCGATCCGCCTTCCCCGACGATGACAGCCACCATCGGGACGCCGAGCGAAAGGCATTTTTCGGTCGAACGAGCGATCGCCTCAGCCTGCCCTCGTTCTTCAGCAGACACACCCGGGAAAGCCCCCGATGTATCAACCAGGGTCAAAACGGGGAGCGAAAAGCGGTCGGCCATATCCATCAGGCGAATGGCCTTGCGGTAACCTTCTGGCTTACCCATACCAAAATTATGTCGCAAACGGCTCTCTGTATCATCGCCCTTTTCATGCCCGATAACAATTAACCGACGATCTCCCAATCGCGCAAAACCACCCAGAATGGCTTGATCATCGCCAAAATTGCGATCACCGCCCAGCGGCAGGAATTCGTCGAACAGACCGGCAATGAAATCTTTAAAATGCGGCCTTTCAGGATGACGGGCAACTTGCGTTTTCTGCCAAGGCGTCAGTTTCGCATAAGTATCGTGCAGCATTTTTGCCGATTTGGCCTGTAGTTTCTCGATTTCCGCTTCGATATCGAGCGGCCCCTCATCCGCCGTATTCTTCAGTTCGAGAATACGGGATTCGAGCGCCGCAATTGGTTTTTCAAAATCAAGATATGATGTCATGAAGAAGAGGTAGAACCGGACAAGCTAAACGTCAACGCACGAGATTAACTTGGCTCAACGGATGGCGGCTATTCACCAGTTCGATCAAGCGCGCGCTGTCGATATGCGTATAGATTTGGGTCGTGCTGATGTCACTATGCCCCAGCAATGTCTGCAACGCCCGCAGATCTGCTCCACCTTCCAGCAAATGGGTAGCAAATGCATGCCGCAAAACATGCGGGCTGATTTTCGCGGGGTTAATCCCTGCCTTGGCAGCATGTTGCTTGATGATCTGAAAGAGTCGGACACGACTTATATGACCCACTCGTGAGGGGAATAGCCATTTTTCCTCTGGATCGATAAAAGTGATCCACCGGCTTATGGCAGCGCGGGCCTGTCGAGAAATCGGAACCAAACGTTCCTTCTCGCCTTTACCCTTGATTATTAAATATGGCTTGTCACCCGAAAGCGACGACCTTCTCAAACCCACAAGTTCACTCGCCCTGAGTCCCGAGCCGTACAGCAACTCCAATATTGCTGCCAGCCTTGCAGCGGATGGTTTGACCGGTTCGCTATCGACCCCCTCAGCCACCAGCCGGAACAGGGTCGCGATTTCCGCGTGAGTCAGAGTCTTGGGCAACGAACGGGCCAGACCCGGACGTGGCAGTGCGTCAGAGGGGTCATTCTTCCGAAACCCTTCCTCAACGAGAAAGCCAAAAAAACGCCTCAAACTGGAAGATTTGCGAGCCACTGTACTATTTTGCAAGTTTCGCCAATGTGAAGGCAGTGTCTTGACAACCTCTCTGTCGGCATTTGCCAATTTGCCGCCAACAATTGCCGACGCCTGCTCCAAATCGGTTCGATAGGCCGACAAAGTATGCTGGGATGCGCCTGTTTCGGCTACCAGCATTTCCAAAAAACGTTCGATCAGATTGGCATCATCACTCATATCTTGCGCAAATGAACCTCGTAGCCTTCAATCAAAAGCTTATGTCCGCGACAAGGCTTCCGCCGCAATCATGCGCGCTTCGGGTTCCAGGCCTACGCGTTTCAGGCTTTGCATGATGTGATAAAGGTGCAAGGGGGACATCGCATTCCAATCCCGCCCCTGCATACCGACTGCGGCAAGCAAGGCCACAGTTCCTTGCTGTCCGCGCCGTGAGGCCGACTGAATAGCCCGTGTCCATTTGCTGGAACGGCCTAAATCCAAGTCCAAATCACTCGCGAAATCGTCAACAGCTTGTCGATCCGCTCTTCCCAAGCCCGCCAATGCGGCCAGCAAAAATTTGCTGCGGAGTTGTTCCCGACTGCTGTCGCCATCCGCGAAGTCATCCATCGCCGCATATGAAACAGGAATATTATTTGTCGGCGAAGCCACGGCCAACAAGGCCCAGCCATGACTCCCCTGATCCACAATCTTCGCCCATCGAATCGCGCTACGGTCAAGACCGGCACTCAACATGGAAGCAATGAGTTCCGCGCTGTTTTCACCAAGCGCGGCAGCGGGTGGAATCTTAGCAGCAGCACGAGCGGTCAATATCTTGGCCGAATATTTTGTCAGGGCACCACTGGATCGTCCCCATAGATTTCGCATGGCCGCAATGCGAGATTCCGCCGTATCGTCAGTGTAAGCCTGGCGTAATACCGACGCCAAAGCCCGCCGATCATCGCTCACCTCGGGATCATCATATGTGGCAGCATAAAGGTCGACCATTGCCTGGTTTGAGATCACGCCAATTGCGGCTGCGATATCAGCCGCTTTCATCCGCGAATCCTTTGAAAGCATGGGTGCCCGAGCGCGCCAACCCTGGACATGGCGGCCCGCCTGGGCATATAAACGATCGGGCGGCTCAACACCGGTAGCCGTGCCCAAGCCAAAGCGCCAGTTATTGAAATATTCAATATCATCCCAAAGAATGGAAACGGCTCTACGACCCTCGAAGCCGGCACCAATGGTTTTTTCTGCCAGCAAATAATCGATGCCAGTGGCGACCTTATCGCGCCTCGCCTGTTGTAGCAGACGGGTCGCACGACTTTGCTCACCTGCAAGTGAAGCGCATATTGGCCGAAACATTTTCCAGGTCGGAGCATCACTGACTCGGGCACCGTCATCTACAAGAAAACAAATACCAGCGGGATCGGCGGTTGCCAGATGCGCCTGCATCGCCACTTCATAGAGTCGCGGAGTGTAATTTCCGCCATCAACTTTCAGCACCAGTGAGCGAGCAGCATCGGCCTCGCCCATGAGCAGCAACCGCCACGCCCGCTCAGCTGTCCAATCTGCCGGATTGATATTCTCCGGACTGCCGACCTTGCTGAGCAACGTACGACGGAGCAATATCGATCCCCAGCGAGAAATGATCGGCCCGTTCAAATTCTTGATCAAATTGGTTAGATATTGACCGCCTTCTCCGCCAAATGCGTCTTTCGGAAGACCATTAAACTCGGGGGTAAGAACGCCGATTTCTGCCGTAGATCGCCTTTCACTTGCGGACAGAGAATATTGCGGCTGAAGCGCGTCATCCAGCGCATTCAAATCCAGCTGCCCATTCTCATCCAACGTCAGCGATGGCAGTTCAGTGTCAATTTCAGGGATATTTTTATCGGTAACAACCCTTGTTGAAGGATCGCTTGATTGAGCGGGGCGCGGTCGCGCTGGAACGGGAGAGGGCGTTGGCGAGGGCGTGGGAGAGGCGACGGGTGATGGGCTCGGAGACGGAGCGGGCTCGCCAAATCCTGGTGGCAACAGAGATTCCGGAGAATTCTGTCCCAATACCGGAATCGCCACCACAAGCGCGCTAAGGCTCACTGCGGCAAAAGAAAGATGCTTGAGCCTCCGCATGTTATTGCAGATCACCACCGATTACCGGTTTTTCAACCGGTTGAAGCGGCTGCTCGACGTCCATCGAAGCCAAGAAGATAGCCGCACCAATCAAGATCGCGACAAACAAAACCAAATAGACCAACTGACGCGGCATATATATGACTCAATCTTTCAAACGGTTAAAAACTAACATAGTCTGCATTGGAATTTGCACCCCAAGCCAACCTCTGTATAGCCTTTGCCCGAATGGACAAAAACATAAAAGCCTCTTTTGACGATTCAGCGGGAAATTCCGTTGAAGAACCCGGACATATGCCCGACCAGTCGATCGTGCTGGTCGGTTTGATGGGTGTCGGAAAAACCACAGTGGGACGGCGCTTGGCAAAGCGCCTGGGCCTTTCCTTTGTCGATGCCGATGAAGAGATCGAACGAGCGGCGGGCCTCACGGTCGAAGAGATTTTTAGTCGCTTTGGCGAAGATTATTTCCGCGATGGAGAACGGCGGGTTATCGCTCGCCTGATGGAAGGCGAGCAGCAGGTCATAGCAACAGGCGGCGGCGCGTTCATGAATGAGGAAACCCGCGCGCTGATTCTGGAAAAGGCAATTGCAATCTGGCTGGATGCCGACCTGGATACGTTGGTGAAACGTGTCGGGCGTCGTGACACAAGGCCGTTGCTTAAATCTGGTGATCCAGCGAAAATTTTGGCCGATCTGGCAGCCAAGAGAAATCCCGTCTACGCCACTGCTCATGTTCATGTCATGGGCAATGATTCACCCCATGAAACAACCGTAGAAAAAATTATCGAGGCATTACAGCGTTGACCCAAATCACTGTTCAACTAGGCAAGCACAGTTACCCGATATTGGTTCAGCCAGGTTCCTTGGAACTGGCAGCGGACTATCTTGAGAAATTCACCAGAAATCGACGGTTTTTTGTTCTGACTGACGAGAATGCCGGATCGCATTTTCTTCCAAAACTGCATCAGGCTTTTGCCGGAAGCGGTATCAAAGTGATCGAGAAAATCCTGCCTGCGGGGGAAGCAAGCAAGAGCTGGGGCCAAGTGGAATCTGTGACTGATTGGCTGCTCTCCCAAGGCATTGAGCGTTCCGACATCCTTGTCGCGCTTGGTGGTGGCGTAATCGGCGATCTCACCGGTTTTGCTGCTGCGATTGTAAAGCGCGGGCTGGGATTTGTTCAGATACCCACCAGCCTTCTTGCACAGGTCGACAGCAGTGTCGGCGGCAAGACGGCGATCAACAGTTCTGTCGGAAAAAACCTGATCGGCAGTTTCCATCAGCCCCTCTTTGTGCTGATTGATCCGCTGGTCCTGAACAGCTTGCCTGACCGGGAATTGCGCGCGGGATATGCTGAGGTAATCAAATATGGATTGATCAATGACGCGGAATTCTTCGCCTGGTGCGAGGCGAATGGGAACAAGATTCTGAACCGCGATCCCGAGGCTCTCAGCGAAGCGATTATCCATAGCGTACAGGCGAAAGCGCAGATCGTCGCCGAAGATGAGAAAGAGCTCAGCGGTCGCCGCGCCCTGCTCAATTTGGGTCACACATTTGGCCATGCGCTGGAAGCGGAAACAGGATTTTCAAACAAGCTTGTGCATGGGGAAGCCGTCGCAGCCGGAATGGCACTTGCCTTCAAATATTCCGTCCGGCGGGGTCACTGTGATACGTCGGATGCCCAGCGCGTGGTAGCGCATTTGAAAGCCGTAAACTTGCCTTATGACCTGGCTACAGCATCGGTACAGGCTTCCGGTCAGCGCTTGGTGGACCATATGATGCACGACAAGAAAATGAGTGGCGGAACCTTACCTTTCCTGCTCGCCAACGGCATCGGCCAGACATTTGTGGCCAATGATGTTGAACTGGACGACGTTGCTGCATTTCTGGACGAGTCAAGCTAACCATCCGACGCAATTGCAGCTCAGGATTTGTCAGGCAGGTCCATTCCGAATCTGAGTTCGGCACCGGCAAACATATCCCCCCCCGATTTTATTTGCGCTTCCAGCCTGTCGCAGTCGCGCTGACGGAATTCGTCGTCGACTTCGTCAATCAGGCTGTCATCAATATCAATTGCGTGCATCGTTTGGCGGGCTAGATGGATAGCTGACTCAAAAAGCTCGCGCTTCATCCCGACAATCCCGAGCCCCTTGAGTGCAATCAGTTGGCGACGATCGTAAACGCGGACGAGCATCTTGGTTTCAGGAAATGATCGAAGAATCTCTCGGGCTTTTTCGGCTCCGAACCCTTGATCGTCCATGCAAAAGACGATCGCATCCGCTTCGTGTGCTCCCGCGCGACGCAAAAGATCGACGCGGGTCCCATCACCGTAAAAGACCTTGGCACCATATTGCTGGTGGGCATCAATCTGCTCGGGCTTGATATCGATCAGCGTCAGCGGAATTTTTGCGCCAAGCAACATTTGCGAGACCGTCTGGCCAAATCGCCCCTGACCGACAACGATGACCGACGGCTGATCAGCATTCGCCGGATCTTCCAGGTTTGCTGATGTTTTGCTCACGCCGCTGCTGAACCGGCGCGAGAGCAGCATCAAGAAGGGAGTGGTCGCCATCGACACGGTGATGATCGCGCCAAACAGACTGCTTGCTTCGGGTTCGATCAAAAGCGCTTTTTCAGCCTCGGAGAACAGCACAAAGCCAAACTCACCACCCTGGCTGAGCAGCATTCCCATCGCCAGAGCCGGGTTGGTGTCCATGCCGAACAACTTGCCCAACCCGAAGATTATCGCGATTTTGACCGCGACCAGCACCGCCGCCGCGCCCAATACAAAAGCAGGGTTTTCGATCACCACATTGAGGTCGAGCATCATGCCAACGGCAAGGAAGAAAAAACCAAGCAAGAGTGATCGGAACGGATCAATGTCGGCTTCGAGTTCGTGACGATAGGGAGAGTTTGCCAGCATGACCCCGGCAATAAATGCGCCCAGAGCCGGTGAAAGCCCGATAAATTCCATCAGCGCGGCACCGCCGAACACGGCGACGAGACCAGCGACGATGAACAATTCACGCTCGGCTATTCTGCCGATCACTTTCAGCAAGGGTTGCAGCAGATATTTGCCAACGGCGATGAGCCCGCCAATCGCGATAACGGCATATATTGCAGTCAACCAGCCTGATTGACCACCGCTCTCCTGCGGCGCACGCGACAGCGCGGCGATAATGGTCAGAAGCGGAATGATCGAAAGATCCTGAAACAGCAGGATCGAAAAGGCTTTTTCACCAGTTGGCGTGTTGAGGCGGCCCGACGATTGCAGCATCGGTAACACCTGTGCGGTCGAGGACAGCGCCAGCGGCAGGCCAATGGCAATTGAAGCGGCGAGCGTGAAATTGGTTGTCGCCATGATCAGCAAGAACAGCGCGATGCCGCATAGCACGACCTGACTCATGCCCAGACCGAAGATCGCCTGGCGCAGGCGCATCAGCCGGGCCGGGGCGAGTTCCAGTCCGACGATGAACAGCAGCAGTATGATCCCGATTTCGGAAAATTCGAGAATGGTTCCGGCATTGCTGATCAGCTGGAAACCCTGCGGACCGATCAGGATGCCGGCAATCAGATAGCCGAGCACCGCGCCGATACCGAAGCGGCGGAAGACCAGCACCATCACCAGCGCTGCGCCAAGCATGACAAAACCGCCCAACAGCAAATCAGCCATATGGGTTTCGGTTTCCATCGGTCAGGCCACCTGTTGCTTGGCAGCGGCATCCGCCAACGCCGCGATCACCGCATCATAGGGAAGCAATATCGCCGCATGGCGACCCTTGTGATCCCGTGCGGCCGCCAAATTGTCCATATCCGGCCATTCACCGGGAGACCCGCCTGATCCTTGCAGAAAGGCTGCCAGATTGTCCCGCACAGTGCGGACATCCGTGGCTGTCTTGCCGATGGCCTGTGCGCCCAATATGGCCGCGGATGCCTGACCCAGCGCGCAGGCGCTTATTTCAAGCCCCAGATCCTTGAGTTCACCGCTATCGGTAACCATCACATCTGCCGCAACCCTGCTGCCGCATGTTCTGGATCGCAGTTCCGCGGTGCCGTCGGGATTGTCCAGCCTGTGCTGATGCGGAATCGACACCGCGAGACGCATAATCTCGCGGGTATAGAGCGCACCGCTCATTGGTCCGATTCTGCTTGCTCATCGCTCGACTTCCGCTGTTCCTCGACAAAGTCGACCATCGCTTTGCCACTTGCATTGAGCAGCGGATAGGTCCGGGATTCTGCCAGCCATTCCGGCCGCGGTTCGTCAGCGCCATAGATTGTGTCATAGACAAGAACCACCAGCAGATAGAGCAAAGTCGCGCCAATCAGCCCCTTGATCATGCCGAAACCGAAGCCCAGCACGCGGTCGATCGGACCAAGAACGGATTTCCGCGATCGGGCGCCGATTGATCTGGCGATCCAGCGGCCCAGCGCATAGATAACGATGACGATCGACACAAAAGCCAGCACAGAGGCCCCGCTCTCGCTGCCCACCGGGCTGATCAGCCGCTCATAAATAGGCGTGTGCAAAAATCGCACGCCGACCACCACCACTATCCAGACAAGCAGGGAAAGTGCTTCCTGAACGAATCCCCTCAGGAATCCGAGAACCGCGGCTCCGCCCATCAAAACCAGTACAAATATATCAAGACCCGTCATGGGCTCTAGCTAGTCACGGTCGAGCATATGGTCAACGAGATTGGCGAGTTTGGCAAATTGCAGCTTCTTCATAGTGTCGCTGCTTTTTTCGCCGGACGCCGGTATCAGCGCGCGGTCGAACCCGAGCTTGGACGCCTCCTTGAGACGGAGAGGCGTGCGCGAGACCGGGCGTATTTCCCCGGACAGGGCTATTTCGCCGAATATCACGGCATCACTGGGCATCGGACGTTCGGCATGGGCAGATATCAGCGCTGCCGCCACTGCCAGATCGGCAGCAGGATCAGTGAGCCGGTAACCGCCCGCGACATTGAGATAGACTTCGGCACCGGAAAAGCTGAGCCCGCAGCGCGCTTCCAGCACCGCCAAGATCATCGCCAGCCGCGAACTGTCCCATCCGACCACAGACCGCCGCGGGGTTGCGCCGCTCGCTAGCCGGACGGTCAGCGCCTGGATTTCCACCAGCACCGGCCGGGTGCCCTCCATCGCCGGGAACACCGTCGCTCCGGTGACTTCCTCGCTACGGTCGGTCAGGAAAAGGGCGGATGGATTGGCCACTTCGGTGAGGCCTTTTTCTTCCATTGCGAACACACCGATTTCGTCGGTCCCGCCGAAGCGGTTCTTGATCGAGCGGAGAATACGATATTGGTGGCTGCGCTCGCCCTCGAAGCTCATCACCGTATCGACCATATGTTCGAGCACGCGCGGGCCGGCGATATTACCGTCCTTGGTGACATGACCGACGAGCATCACCATCGTGCCATGTTCCTTGGCGAATTTGATGATTTCCTGCGCCGAGGCCCGCACCTGGCTAACCGTCCCCGGCGCACCCTCAATCAGATCGCTGTGCATGGTCTGGATCGAATCGATCACGACAAAATCCGGCGCATCGCGGCCGAGGGTGGTCAAAATATCGCGCACCGATGTCGCCGAGGCCAGCTTGACCGGTGCCTTGCCCAGCCCCAGCCGCCTTGCCCGCAACCGCACCTGATCCGCTGCTTCCTCGCCCGAAATATAGGCCACCGAAAGCCCCGCCTCGGCCAGCCGTGCAGAAACCTGCAGCAACAGCGTCGATTTGCCGATCCCCGGATCTCCGCCCATAAGAGTCGCCGATCCGGCCACCAGACCACCGCCGACGGCGCGGTCAAATTCGGCAATGCCGGTCTTTTTCCGGTCCGGCAGCGCGATCTCGCTATCCAGCCCGACCAGGCGCACCTCGCGGCCGCCGCTCTGTAAATTATGTTTGGATGCGAACACCGTTTCGCCCGCTTCCTCAACCAGCGAATTCCATTCTCCACAATCGGCGCACTGCCCTTCCCAGCGATGCGCGATCGAGCCACAATTCTGACAGACATATTTTTTCTTCGGTTTGGTCATGCGATTCATCTAGCAGAACAAATACGGAACGCCAGTCATTTTGAGTCAGAAATTACAAGTGGGTCGCACCCCGCAAGCGGAAACATGCACTGGCCCCGCGAAAGCGCGCGCCGGACCACCAACAAGATTACTCTTGTTCGTATGGCAGGGTTTAGCCGGCCGCTTTAACTGGTTTAGCGGAACGCCGGTGATATAGGAAAGCGGGTTTTGACACACAGGAGCTAGGGGACATCGCACAATATCAGCCCGCTGCCCTCGACCACCGCATTCCCGCTTGCACCCTCCCCGTCATCCTGTAGTTAAATGCGCATGCGGCAGAAAGAACTCAGACTGGCCTTGATCTGCTATGGCGGCGTTAGTCTGGCCATCTACATGCACGGCATCACCAAGGAAATCTGGAAACTGGCCCAGGCCAGCCGGGATTTTCACGATGGTACGCGGGTCGAGCAGTGCAGCCGCGGCATCTATTACGACATTCTCGAATGGCTGGAGCAGGAAACCGGCACGCGATTGCGGGTGCTGCCCGACATTATTGCCGGGGCCAGCGCTGGCGGTATCAACGGGATATTCCTGTCTCAGGCAATTCTTTCGGGTCAGTCGCTGGACCCGCTGACCGATATGTGGCTCGACACTGCCGATGTCGACAAGCTGCTCGACCCCGATGCCCGCCCGCTCTCCCGCTTCTCCAAATTCTGGGCCGAACCGATTGCGTGGATGGCGCTCGGCCGCAAGGGCGGCGCGGTGGAACAGACCGTGTCGGTAGAAGCCCGCGAAGAGGTCAAGATGAAACTCTCGCGATTTGTTCGCGCGCGCTGGTTTGCTCCGCCTTTTGGCGGCAAGGTCTTCAGCGGCCTGATCTGGGATGCGCTGGCAGCGGTCCGGGCAACCGAGAGCGGACCACGCCTGCTCCCGCCGGGCCAGCCGCTTGACCTGTTTGTCACGGTAACCGATTTCGTCGGCCATCCCGAAAAACTGCAGTTGCACAGCCCGCCCGAAGCGCTCGAGATGGAGCATCGCATCACCATTGGCTTTTCGACGAGAGGCAAGCGCGGGGGCGCTATTGCCGACCCCGCAGAGCTGACCTTTGCCGGTCGCGCCACCGCCAGCTTTCCGGGTGCTTTTCCGCCATTCACGGTGCGGGAGCTGGACGATCTGCTGGCCGAGCATGAATATGTCTGGGCAGGACGCTCCGCCTTTCTGAAGCGCGTGCTGCCCAACCAGTATCGCGCCGGAACGGCAGAAGATACCGTCCTGATCGATGGTTCGGTGCTCGCCAACGCTCCCTTTGCCCAAGCGATTGAGGCGCTGAAAAACCGGCCGGCCAAGCGCCAGGTCGATCGGCGTTTTGTCTATATTGACCCGCGCCCCGATCTTGATGTCGCGAAAAGTGACAGGGCGATGCAACGTCTGCAAGCGGCACAGGAGGCGGAAAACGAGTCGCTGCCCGGCTTCTTCTCGACGATTTTTGGCGCGATTTCGAATATCCCCCGCGAACAGCCGATCCGGGACAATCTCAATGCAATTGCCGGACGGTCCAACCGGATCACCCAGATGCGTCTGATCACCGAAAATCTGCGCGGCGAGGTCGAGCAGCATGTCGAGGGCCTGTTCGGGCGCACCTTTTTCCTCGACCGGCCGACTGCTGCCCGCGTGGCCGCCTGGCGACGCAAGGCGCGTGACAAGGCAGCCAAGCTCTCGGGCTTCTCGTACAGCGCCTATGGCCATCTCAAACTGGCGACGGTGATCGAGGATATTGCGCATACGGTCCGGCGCACCAAAGTTGATCCCAACGGCCACAACCATCCTGGTTTGCGTAACGCCTTGTGGGCCGAGATACGCCGGCTCGGGCTGAACAATGTCGGACTGAAAAGCGGCGGCCCGACCAAATTGGCAGCCGAATTCTTCCGCCGCCATGACCTGGGTTTTCGGGTGCGCCGGCTTCGCTTTCTGGCACGCCAGCTTGCCGAAGACCTCGATCGCGCCGACCCTGCCGACTATGAAGCCATGGAAGCAGTCCATAACGTGATCTATGATTGCCTCTCGCTCTATATCGAACGCGAGACGATCGAATATCTCGGCGAGGAATTTGTCGCCATAGCCGAAGAAGCCGAGACCCGGCCCGGCGCAATGCTGGATGCGCTCGCCAAGGCGCGCGACCTGACCGCTGCCGATGCCATTGTCGATGCCAAGCTGGCGGAGGCGCTGGTGATGGTGCCAAAAACGGAAAAGCGGTCGATGCTGCTCGCTTTCCTCGGATTCCCCTTTTACGACATCGCCACCCTGCCTCTCCTTCAGGGCGAGGGGCTGGACGAATTTGATCCGATCAAGGTCGACCGCATCTCTCCCGAAGACGCCAAGACGATCCGCAAGGGAGGCGTAGCAGTGACATTGAAGGGCATTGAATTCAACAACTTCGGCGCCTTTTTCAGCCGAACCTACCGCGAAAATGACTATCTCTGGGGACGCCTCCACGGCGCCGACCGGATGATCGACATCATCTTCTCCACCTTGCCCGAATCCAAGCGGCCGGAGGGCGAGACGGTGCTGGGGTTCAAGAAAACCATCTTTCACAAAATCATCGATGAAGAAGAAGCACGGCTGACCAAAATCGGCCCGCTGATCGCCTCTTTGCGCGACGAGATCGACAATGCGACGCTTTAACTAGTGCGGATGATCCTCCGCATGCACCGGCCTCTGCAAGCTCTTGTAAACCGCCTCGACAAAGGCATCGCCCTTGATGAAGGCATCCGGATTGATGTCCCATTGCGCTGCCGGTTTCATCGCCTGAACCTGTTGCAGTGACTTGCCTTCGCCCTGCGCCTTGGCAACCGCAGCAATGACCGTATTCATCATATCGCGATAGGCCTGCAGGTCAGCCTTGGTCGCGATCGGGCCATGACCGGGGATGATCCTTGTATCGTCATCGACCATCGCCAGCACTTTTTCCGCCGCAGCCAAGACGCCACGCGCGTTACCGCCGCTGCTCAGATCAATGAATGGCAAGGTCACCTTGTTGAAAAACAGATCGCCCATGTGCACGACATTTGCTTTCTTCCAGAAGACGATGCTGTCGCCGTCGGTATGGGCATGTTTCATATGCTGGACGCGCACTTCATCACCGTTGAGATGCAGCTTGATCCCGTCATGATAAGTGACCACCGGCAAGGCTTCGGGAGCAGCCGGCGGAACATTGTCATTGCCCGTGATCAGGCGGTCGCGGACATGGTCGTGGGCCATGATCAGCACGTCAGACTTGCCGAGATTCTCGTTGCCGCCAGTATGATCATGGTGCCAGTGGGTATTGATCAGATAGTCAACCGGCCCGGCCCCGAGATTCTGCACCGCAGTCCGGATCTTTTCGGTCAGTGGCGCGAACTGGTCGTCGATCAGAATGGTCCCGTCAGGGCCGTAAGAAACACCGATATTGCCACCGGCACCGAACAGTACGGCAACGCCCTCGGCGAGAGGCTCGGCTTTGATTTCGACCTTGGCGAACTGATCTGCTTCCTGCGCGAGTCCTGGACTGCTGACACCGAGAGCCAATGGCACTGCGGCAAGCAACAGGCCTGGAACCATGCGGGACTTCGGTCTTGGTATCTGGTTTGGCATCGTGATGGTCTCCTGTGTTTCCTGTTCTCGCAGCCTATCATCGAAAAAGGACTGCCGCTATCCCTTGGCAAAGAACATCAGGTTAACGAGCCGACCATCTTGCGGAGATTTGCCAAATGCCTGACCACTGTTGTGAAACATCCAGGGGCTGAAGAGAATCAGCCGGTTAAAGCGCATCGGTACGGTCATCACCTTCGCCCATTGTGCAGAGCGATTGGTGTCCTTGTTCACGACATCCTCAATCAACGCATTAATGTCGGCATAGCCCGCTTTGTTGATCGCCAGCAAATCGGTTGGCACGCGTTCCAGTCCGGTCCGCCTGTGCCTGAAAAACTCGGTCCCGCCCCTGCAATGGTCCGGCAGCGAGAGATAAAGAATGCCCGAATAGAACGCCGGGTCGATATGCACCCCGCTCCGCCCCTTGTCGCCTTTCAGCGTAACCCGGCAGTGCAGATGGCTGGTACCGGGTGCCGCTTTCACCGGCGCGTTGATGATGCCCGAGATACGCTCGTTCAACCCCTGAATGGCCAGCGGACTGGTCGAGATATGGCCCGGATAATTGCCGTGCTTGTTTTCGGGATCATAATCGAGCGCCAGGGCGGCGTTGCGCGCAACCATTGGCTCGGCGAGGAAATCGTCAATGATGAGGAGGGACGGCAGCATCAGCAAGCTCGCTTCCGCAAGGATGAAACGGAGGATTCAATGTTCCCGGCGACAGGGAAAGAATTCAGACCATTCATAATAATAGCCAGATTCCTGACGAACTTTACAATCCTTACAGTGTCTAAAGAAAAGTTCCCTTCTTCGTCTTCAACGCCCAATATGCCACCCAACCCCTTGGCAATCAGCGACAAATCGTGGCGGGACAGAAAGAGGATCATGCTGAGACCCTATCATAGTCCGCGCGCTGTAGGACATTCATTTATTGCCCGATTTCGCCAGCCTTCGCTCCGGTGTCCCGTCCTGATCAGACTTTCTCGCAATTGAATAGCTGTGCGATCTCAAGCAGCAACCCGCCGATGATATCGCTCGAGGGGATAAAAGCTATCGCAGAAAAACAACAAATAAAGCGACCCGATAGGAATTGGGAAGCCAATGAAGAGAGAATATCTACGCGATCTAAAATTTGATCCGATGCTGCATTATCACTCTGTCAAATCTTCCCACGCATCTTTCAGCTTGCCGAAAAATCCGGTTGAATTGGGTGTCTCATCGCCGGTTTCGGTTTCCTGAAACTGACGAAGCAGATCTTTCTGCTGCTTGGAAAGCTTGGTCGGCGTCTCGACATCAATCTGGACCACCATATCGCCACTGCCGCGCCCTTGCAGAACCGGCATGCCGGCTCCGCGCTGGCGGATTTGCTTGCCGCTCTGGATTCCGGCGGGAATACGGATTTCATGCTTCTCGCCGTCGAGGCCCGGAATGGTAATTTCACCGCCCAGGGCCGCCAGAGTGAAGCTGATCGGGGCACGCGTGAATAACGTCGTCCCTTCGCGCTCAAAGATATTGTGGCGTATCAGGTGAATGAAAATATAGAGATCACCAGCAGGTGCGCCGCGTGCGCCAGCTTCGCCCTTGCCGGTCAGACGGATCCGCGTACCGGTATCAACGCCTGCAGGAATTTCGACATCCAGCACCTGCGGTTTGTCGACCCGGCCTTCGCCGTGACAGGCATGGCAGGGGCTTTCGATTACTTCGCCGCGACCCTGGCAACTCGCACAGGTGCGTTCAACGACAAAAAATCCTTGCTGGGCCCGGACTTTACCATGACCCTGACAGGTCGTGCAGCGCTGGACGCCGGTACCTGGTTCTGCACCGGAGCCATCACATTCGTCACAGCTTACCGATACATCAATTTCTATTTCCGTCTGCTTGCCATGGAAAGCATCTTCGAGCGATATTTCCATGTCGTAGCGCAAATCCGCGCCCCGCGCCGGGCCACGTTGCTGCTGCTGGCCACCAAAGCCGCCACCTGCCCCGCCGCCAAAAATCGTTTCAAAAATATCACCAATGTCGTTGAAAGCAGCGCCGCCAAAACCGCCGCCGCCAGCATTATTGCCGCCGCCATTGGTAAAGGCCGCATGACCATAGCGATCATAGGCAGAGCGTTTCTGCGGGTCCTTCAATACATCATAGGCTTCGCTGATCGACTTGAATTTGGCTTCAGCCTCTGCATCGCCGGGATTTTTGTCCGGGTGCCATTTCATCGCCAGCTTGCGATAGGATGACTTGAGCGTCGCGCCATCGCAATCACGCGATACGTTCAGTTGCTCATAATAATCAGTTTCGGATGCCATACTCATGCTTCCCCCAAAGCGGAAGAACCGTCGCCCCGGCACAGGCCGGGGCTGCTGGCATCAAGTCCAGCAGCTCCGCCTGCGCGGGAGCGACGCTCCAATCTTTACTCAGCCGCCTTGGCGTCGTCTTTCTTGTCGTCGTCCGAGTCATCCACTTCAGAAAACTCAGCATCGACAACATCATCATCGGCTTTCGCTGCTGCATCTGCGGCAGCCGCATCAGCGGCTTCTCCGCCAGCGGCCTGCTCCGCTTCATAGATCTTCTGACCCATTTGCATCGAAACCTGCGCCAGCGCTTCGGACTTGGTCTTCATCGCCTCGGGATCGCCACCTTCGATGGCTTCCTTGGTTTCTGTGAGCGCCGCTTCGATCTGGCCTTTCAGGTCCGCGTCAATCTTGTCGCCATGCTCTTCGAGCTGCTTCTCCGTGGTGTGGACAAGGCTTTCCGCATTGTTCTTGGCTTCCGCCTCGGCACGCCGCTTCTTGTCTTCTTCCGCAAATTTCTCTGCGTCCTGCACCATCTGGTCGATATCGCTGTCGCTGAGACCACCGGAAGCCTGGATCTTGATCTGCTGTTCCTTGCCCGTGCCCTTGTCTTTCGCGGACACGTTGACGATACCGTTGGCATCAATGTCAAAAGTCACATCAATCTGCGGTACGCCGCGCGGTGCGGGCGGGATACCAACCAGATCAAACTGGCCGAGCATCTTGTTGTCCGCCGCCATTTCGCGTTCGCCCTGGAAGACACGGATCGTCACTGCGCCCTGATTGTCATCAGCGGTCGAGTAGACTTGCGACTTTTTCGTCGGGATCGTCGTATTCCGGTCGATCATGCGGGTGAACACGCCGCCAAGGGTTTCGATCCCCAAAGACAATGGTGTCACGTCGAGCAGCAGCACGTCCTTGACGTCGCCCTGCAAAACGCCGGCCTGGATGGCAGCACCCATGGCCACAACTTCGTCCGGGTTCACGCCAGTATGCGGCTCCTTGCCGAAAAACTTCTGCACGGTTTCGCGCACCAGCGGCATGCGGGTCATACCACCGACCATGACGACATCGTCAATTTCGCTGGCTTCGACGCCAGCATCCTTGAGAGCCTTTTTGCAAGGGTCCAGGGTGCGCTTCACGAGATCACCGACCAGCTTTTCGAGGTCGGAGCGGCTGATCGACTTGACCAGATGCTTCGGTCCGTTCTGGTCTGCGGTGATGAACGGCAGATTGACTTCGGTCGTCTGTGCGCTGGAAAGCTCAATCTTCGCTTTCTCAGCAGCTTCCTTGAGACGCTGCAGCGCGAGCTTGTCCTTGGTCAGGTCGATGCTTTCGGCTTTCTTGAAATCCGCTGCGAGAAACTCGACCAGCTTGGCGTCAAAATCTTCACCGCCGAGGAACGTGTCGCCGTTGGTCGATTTCACTTCGAAAACGCCATCGCCAATTTCGAGAATCGAAATATCAAACGTACCGCCGCCAAGGTCATAAACGGCAATGGTCTTGCCGTCGTTCTTTTCAAGACCATAAGCCAGGGCCGCAGCCGTCGGTTCGTTTATGATCCGCAGCACTTCGAGACCGGCAATCTTGCCGGCATCCTTGGTTGCCTGACGCTGGGCATCGTTAAAATAGGCTGGAACGGTGATCACGGCCTGGGTCACGGTTTCACCGAGATAACCTTCTGCCGTCTCTTTCATCTTCTGCAGCGTATAGGCAGAAATCTGGGAAGGGCTATAGTCTTCACCGCCGGCTTTCACCCAGGCATCACCATTGCTGCCCTTGACGATTTCATAAGGGACCAGTTCCATGTCTTTCTTCGTCATCGGGTCATCGAACCGGCGACCGATCAGACGTTTCACGGCAAAGATCGTGCTTTCCGGGTTGGTCACAGCCTGACGCTTGGCCGGCTGACCAATCAGGCGCTCGCCATCCTTGGTAAAGGCGACGACAGACGGAGTGGTCCGTGCGCCTTCCGAATTTTCAATTACCTTTGGCTTGCCGCCATCCATAACGGCAACACAGCTGTTGGTGGTGCCCAGATCAATTCCGATAACTTTACCCATAAATCCCTCATTCAATTTTCTAACATTAGCAAAATTGCCGCCCGGCCCTGTTCAATCGGCACCGCTACGGCTTCGCAATGCGATATAGGTGGCATTTTTCTTGGCACAAGGCATCCGACATCCTACATTCGAAAAATCATCGAAAAACCCCCATATCGGGACAGAAATGCAACGATTTAACGAGGTAAGATAATGAACAAGATATCCATCATGCTCGCCGCAACGGCATCGCTTTTCCTGTCCTCCTGCGGACAGGGAGACGTGCTCTACGCGGACAAAGCGGTGGTCAACCTGTCCCCCGTGGAAGGTAATCCGTCGGCTGGTTACATGGAACTGCACGGAGGCCGCGTGGATGTCGCGCTGGTCGGAGTTACATCCGACGATGTGCTGCGCATGGAAATGCACGAGACGGTAGAGGAAAATGGCATGGCGAGCATGAACAAGCTCAAGTCGATTCCCGTGCCTGCCGGTAAAACCGTCAAGCTTGAGCCCGGTGGCAAGCATCTCATGATCTGGGGCGTCGGCGAAGGATCGAAGAAACGCGGCCTGCTGACCATGACGTTAATCTATTCCAACGATGACCGCATCGAGATCAATGCAGTGGTCAAAAAAGCCGGAGACCCTGCTCCTGCTGCCGAATAGTCAGGCGTCGCGGTGACCGGACGGGCGCTAACCCAATCAGAAATTTCGCTGTGCCTGCCGGTGTTCGGTGAGGTAATCGATTATGGCGCGGTGACGGTGTTCAACCGCAAATGGTGGCTGTTCCAAAGCCCGCGCGTGACAATGGCACCGGATGGCAATCTGTGGTTTCATCCGGAGAGCAATCTGTTCTGCGACGATTTTTGCGGATCATCGCGGAATGTCCAGGCCCTGTTCATCCACGAAATGGTGCATGTCTGGCAGCATCAGCAAGGCGTATTTCTGCCACTGGCCCGCCATCCCTTCTGTCGCTACGATTATCAATTAACGCCGGGGAAATCCTTTGCCGAATTTGGCATCGAACAGCAGGCCGAGATTGTCAGCCATTATTTCTTGCTGAAAAACGGAGCCCAGCTGAAAAATGGCTATGGAATCTCAGATTATGAGGGATTATTGCCCTTCTAGATTGGCATCAAGACCATCGCGATGATGGTCAGGAGCCATTGCCACCCGACCATCTCGCTGCCGACCTGATTTTCTGTCTACTAGAACCGGTAAGCCAGCCCTGCGCTGACGACCCAGGGATCAATCTTGTGGCGGGTCCGCAGCACCTCGGTCTGGCCGGCATACCAGTGCGCCGTGGTCGTGACGAAATAGCGCTTGGCGTCGACGCTCAGGCCCAGGCCCTTGTCATTGACCGGCAGATCAAATCCAGCCTGCAGGGCAAAGCCGACCTTGTCGTTCATCTTCTGCCGGGTGGCACCCAGTGTCTGTGCCGTCGCTCCGGCCTTTTCATCGATGAAGATGAAATAGGTTGGTCCGGCCCCGATATAAGGCTTGAACCCGCTGCCGGTGTCCAAGTGATATTTCGCCGTCAAGGTCGCCGGAATGATATTCGCATCCGACACCAGCCCCGCCCCATCCAGGGGCCCCGTACCGGTCACATCATGCTGGGTTACACAGCAAATCGTTTCGACCGAAATATTCGGTGTGAAAAAATATTCAGCGGCGATGGTCGGAACGAAATTGTCATCAGCCTTGGTTTGCGTGCCAGCGGGCAACCCGATATTATCCAGTTCGATCGACTTGATCTTGCCATCGGGTGCTACCAGCGTACCCATGACCTTGACCTGAATCTTGCCATCTGCCGAACCGGCAATGGCAGATCCGCTCATCGCCATTGCTGCAGCCACTCCGGCCAGTTTTAGCGCATTTTTCATAATTTCCGCCCTTTAGCTCTTTGCTATATGATATCTGTCAGGGGCGATTAGCGGGAAGACAAAAAGGCGGACATACGCAATTTCCCTGAAGGGAAAATACAGGGTTCACAAGAAGCGAAATCGTTCAAAGGCAAGGCAGATTCAGGGTAAAAGACCCAGCTTTTCCCGCATCATCCAGCGGGCCAGCATCAGGATAGCGACCACACCGAGCCCGCCGGCCAGTCCGGTCCAGATACCGACGCCCTGCCAGCCTTGCCAGAACGCCAGGCTAACCCCGAGCCCGACACCGATGAACCAGTAGCCCATCAGCGCGAACAGCATCGGTATGGTCGTATCGTGCAGACCGCGGAGCATGCCGGCGCCGACGACCTGGGCACCATCGACAATCTGGAATATCGCGGCGATAGCGAGAAAACTCACCGCCAGTGCGGCAACCTCGCCATTGCCGGGCGCGCTGGCATCAATGAATATTGCAATCAGCAGATCGGGGGCGAGCACGAAAATCAGCGCCATGGCCGCCATGAACGAAGTGCCGAGGATGAAGCTAACCCATCCTGCTCGCTTGATCGCGGCATGATCCTTGCGACCATATTGGATACCCACGCGAACCGTTGCTGCCTGCGCCAGTCCCATCGGCACCATGAAGGTCAAGGAGGCCAGCTGCAATGCAATGGCGTGGGCGGCCACCGAGGCGGTACTAATCAATCCCATAAACAGAGCCGCGATACCGAACACCGAACCTTCCAGCCACATAGTGATGGCGATCGGCAATCCGAGTTTCCACAGCGCCCGGAAACGCGGCCAGTCGCTGCGCCAGAAGCGACCGAACAAACGATAGCGGCGAAAGCGCCTGTGGCGCAGCACGACCAGGGTCATGCCGATGAACATCAGGACATTGGTCATCACGCTGCCGATGCCGGCGCCAACCACGCCAAATTCCGGGACACCGAACTTACCGAATATCAACGCATAGTTGAAAAGGGCATTGGCCAGCACCCCGATGATGCTGATGATCAATGACCATTGCGGCAGCTCCAGCGCAGATATGAAATTGCGCAGGATGATGAAGAACAGGAACGGCAGGATCGACCACATATAGGCGCTGACATAGGTCCCGGCGATGCCGGCGAGATCCGGCTGCTGGCCAAAGATCAGCAATATGGCCTCAGTATTCCAAAGGACGATCCAGAAAGGAAGAATAACCGTCGCGGCGGCCCACATCGCCTGCCGAAAGGTCCTGCGCACATCACGCACGCTGTGTGACAACCGGCCGATTTCGGTCGCCATCATCGGCGCCGAGGCTGTGATCAAGCCCATGCAGAAAATCGCCGCGCTCATCGCCAGATTGAAGCCGAGCGTCGCCCCGGCGAGTTCACGGGCACCCAGCCAGCCGAGCATCAGAACATCGGTCGCCCCGATCAACGCCATCGTCAGGTTCGAAAGGATCAGCGGCCAGGCGAGCGCGAGTGTAGCGCGCAGTTCGTGCCGCCAGGGATGTTGCTCTCGCAGGCAAAGAGTCGCGCCGCTCATGGGCGGGCGTTAGCCCAAGGTGCCCTGCTAGGCCAGTGAAACCGCGATCCCTGCGAGGCAAGTCATCGGTTTATCGCGGATCGTCGGGATAGCCTTCAAGTCCGTAGCAATCATCGTCCAAGCGCCCGTTACGATCATAGCCGTCGCAACCGTCATTCTTGTCAATGAAATAGCCGCCAGCGGCTCCGGCTGCGGCGCCGATTGCTGCGCCTTGCAGAACGTCACCGCCAGTGATTGCGCCAATCGCGGCACCTGCCGCTGCACCGGCGCCGGCACCCTCGACGGCATAGTTTTCAGCACAGGCGGTCAGGCTCATCGCTGCCATGCCGGCCGCTCCGGCCAGTGCCAGTTTTCTTGTCCATATGATCATCACCATTCTCCTCTAGATTTGCCCCGTTACTTCTACAACACGCTGACCCGCCCAAGGTTGCTGAACCTATGGCCGTTTCGGGACAGAATGGTTTGATGATGCGGCGGATTGCTTCGCCGGGAGGAAAACCACAAGAATCGATTTGCCCGATCTAATTTCATTTGATACCATCCTGCTATTGAGCAAGCGGCCCAACCCGCGCTTGCGCCAATGGTGACCCGATGAAATTGTCAGATTACAGCATGTCCGCATCGCGCGGATTTCTCTCGCATTTTGAAATTGTCGATATCGAACTTCCCGATATTTTTGCGCCGGTCCTGCGCGCCGCAGAAAATCTGTCCGGTCTGATGACCACCGGTCGGGTCCGGCACTGGCTGGAACAATTGCCTGCGCTCGATCTTGCCGAATGGGCGGCCAATGCGCCGGAAGAACAGGTTCGCGTGGCGATGGTCCGCTATTCTTTCCTCGTCCAGGCCTATGTCTGGGGTGAAAACGAAGCGCCGGGCGCTCTGCCCGCAAATCTTGCGCAACCGATGGTCGCCTTGGCCGAACGGCTCGATCAAGCGCCATTGCTGCCTTATAGCGGCTATGTGCTCGACAATTGGGCACGGCTGGACCGAGACGGACCGATTGACCTCGACAATGTCTATATGGTGCAGAACTTCCTTGGCGGAGCAGACGAAAACTGGTTTGTCCTGATCCATGTCGCGATCGAGGCGGCAGCGGGACCGCTTCTCGACCTCGCCTGTCAACTGGTCGCAGCAGCCCGGGCAGAAGATACCGAGAAAGCAACAACACTGCTCGTGGAAATGAACGACCATTGGGACAGGGTGAACGCCATTTTCGACCGGATGCCCGATCGCTGTGATCCCTATATCTACTATCAACGGGTCCGGCCGTATATCCATGGATGGGCCAATAATCCTGCGCTGCCCGATGGCCTGATATACGAAGGCGTCGAAAAATATCAGGGCAAGGGCCAGGCGTTTCGCGGCCAGACCGGGTCGCAAAGCTCCATCGTGCCGAGCATGGATGCGCTGTTCCAGGTCCACCATGAAAACGATCCGCTGCGGGCCTATCTTGACGAATTGCACGCCTATCGACCGATCCAGCACCGCCGTTTCATCGACGATTTGCGTGCGCAGAGCAGGTTGCGCGAATTTGCCATCGCCAGCGGCGATCCTGTGCTGCGCCAAGCGTTTAACGCCAGCGTTGAACAGGTCGCGCGTTTCCGGACCCGGCATCTGGAATATGCGGCCAGCTATATCAACAAGCAGGCCAACAGCGGCAAAGGTAATGATACCGAGGTCGGTACTGGCGGCACGCCGTTTATGAAATATCTGAAAAAGCATCGCGACGAGAACCGGGCACAGGTGATCTAACCGGATTTTCCTTTCCTCTTCGGGGGAGAGGATAAAATCCTTGCACCCGCTCCCTGCCCTCTGCCACTAGGCTTGCTTCGGACGGGGGATATATATGCTATCGGCAATCGGACTTATTGGTGGACTGGCGCTACTCATCTGGATGACCGTGCGCGGGGTCAATATATTGATTGCCGGACCAGTGGCCGCTGCAATGGTTGCTCTCACCAGTGGCATTGCGTGGTTGCCGCCGCTTGCGGCAGCGGGTGCCCCGGATTTTGCCACCGCTTATATGGATGGCTTTGTCGGCTTCTTCAAAAGCTGGTTTTTCATGTTTTTGCTTGGCGCCATATTCGGCGAAATCATGGGCGCGAGCGGGGCAGCAGCCAGCGTCGCCCACTGGATTGTCGAGAAAATCGGTATCAAACATGCGGTCCTTGCGGTGGTCGCCGCCTGCGCAGTGCTCACCTATGGCGGGGTCAGCGTATTTATCGTCTCGTTCAGCGTCTATTCGCTCGCGGTCCATCTGTTCCGCGAGGCAGATTTGCCACGCCGATTCATCCCGGCAGCGCTGGCGTTCGGTTCGGTCACCTTCACGATGACCAGCGCCGGATCACCGGAAATACAGAATCTGATCCCGATGGAATTTCTCGATACCACCGCTTATGCGGGCTGGCAGGTCAGCCTGATCGTCGCGCTGTTCATGGCCGTAACCGGGCATTTCTGGCTCAGCCGCATGGTCCGGCGCGCCGTCGCCAAGGGTGAGCATTTTGTCGGCCGCGAGAGCGATGACCATAATACGGATTACAGCAATCTCCCCGCGCCGCTGCTCTGCATATTGCCGCTGGTCGCGGTGCTGGGAATCTTCCTGATCTTTCAATATCCGCAAAATATGGGGCCGCTTTCGGCGATCCTGCCGGGCGCTTCGCTCGATCAATGGGCGCTGGTTGCGGCGCTCGGATCGGGCGCGGTGGTCGCGCTGATCGTCGGTTATCAGAAACTGAAATCCATGCCCGAAGCTTTTTCGCGCGGCGCGACCAGCGCGGTTGTCGCGATCACCAACACCTGTGCGGTGGTCGGCTTCGGCTCCGTCGCCAAGCTGTCGCCCGCTTTTCAGGAAGCCTTGGTCATGGTGCAGAATATCCCCGGCAGCCCGCTGATCGGCGCGGCCATTGCGGTTACCGTCATCGCCGGCCTGACCGGCTCTGCTTCGGGTGGTCAGTCGATCGCCCTGCCCCTCATCGCACCCCATTATCTCGATGTCGGTGCACAGCCGGACGAATTGCACCGCGTTGTCGCCATCTCCTCCGGCGCGCTCGATAGCCTGCCGCACAATGGCTATGTCGTGACCACTATCCGCGCGGTTTGCGGGGAAACCCACAAGGACGCCTATGGTGCGGTCGGCGCGCTGACCGTGGTGATACCGGTGGTCGGAACGATCATGGCGGTCATATTGTTCACGATATACGGGTGAGCATCACCACCCGCCTCTACCGGCCAGAAGACCGGCAGGCGTTCATTGACCTCAACCGCGACTGGATCGAGGACTATTTTGTCCTGGAGGACAGCGACCGCGAGCAATTGGAAGAATTGGAAACATCTATTCTCGGGAAAGGCGGACAGATCATCGTCGCCCTGCTCGACGATATTATTGTCGGAACCGGAGCGATCCTGCCGCCGCATCATGATCCGGGCGATGGCCGCAAATGGCTGGAAATCGTCAAGATGGCGGCGCAGAAAGAGCTGCGCGGACAGGGTATTGGCCGGGCGGTGCTGGAGGCTCTGATTGCGGAAGGCCGGTCGATGAAGGCCCATGCCATCTGGCTGGAAACCAATGGAGAGCTGAAAGCCGCAATCCGTCTATACGAACGGTGCGGCTTCCGGCATCTGGCTAGCGATGATCTGTGGCCCACGCCTTATGCCCGGTGTAATGTGCAAATGGTACTCGCGTTGTAATCAGTCTCCCCAGCGCAGGCTGGGGCCTAAACCGGGGGCAGTGAGACTCAACCTAGGCGGGCTAGATCCCAGCCTGCGCTGGGATGACCAATTATTTCAACCGTTCGATCTTGCTCGCGGCTTCGTCAATGATCGCGGCGACTTCCAATATTTTATCCGATCCCTTTTCCTCTTCCGCCAGCCGGATCCGGACCGCGCTTTTGAGATTATGAAAGGCGCGGCGGATGGATGCGCCGTCGCTCGCCTCACCCATTTTCGAGACACCTTCCAGCCGTTCAAGAATGTCGGCGACATGCGGCTCTTCTTCGGCCAGCTGCGCGGAGCCCGTTTCGGTGATCGAATAGATTTTCTTGCCGTCACCATCGACCGCCTCGTCGATCAGGTCCATTTCCGCCATCAGGGTCAACGCCGGATAGACAATCCCCGGACTGGGCGCATAATGGCCGCCGGTCAGCTCCTCGATCTGGCGGATCAGATCATAGCCGTGGCGCGGTTCTTCGGCGATCAGATGAAGCAAGAGCAGCTTCAGTTCGCCGCGCCGAAACATCCGCGCACGGCGCTTGCCCTTGGCCCCCTCAAAGGCAGCCTGGGCAAAGGCGCGAGCAAATTTCTCGCCAGCCATTGCGCCTCTTCCGCCTCTTCCGCGACCGGGACGGCCGCCGGGTCCAAATTTCATACCATGTCTCATTTTAATATCTTTTTTTATATCTAAGCTGCCTCTAAGATATATCTTTATAAGGAGCATGCAAGCCGTAAATGGCCAAAAATGGGCAAGCATCTGGAAGTTCATCAGAATATTTCACGAATCTTTAAGACCGGTGCTCGTTAGAAACCGGTGTGAAAGCCATTGGCCTAATCGCCAGCGGCTGTTAATCGATCAGCTAAATTTTAAGGAGCGACCAATGGACATATCGATTCACGGACAGTGCGACCCCCGCTTTGCAGCGGTCCAAGCCGCATTTGAAAATAACTTCCGCGAACATGGTGACATTGGCGCATCCGTTGCGATCACGCTCGATGGCGAATTTGTCGTGGACCTGTGGGGCGGCCATCTCGACGAGCAACGGACTGCCCCGTGGCAGGAAGATACGCTGGTCAACGTCTGGTCGAGCACCAAGACCATGGCGGCGATGTCGCTGCTGCTGCTCGCCGATCGGGGAGAGGTGGATCTTCACGCTCCCGCGGCCAAATATTGGCCGGAATTTGCCCAAAATGGTAAAGAATTGGTCGAAGTCAGGCATTTTCTTAGCCATAGCGCCGGCCTTTCCGGCATGGAGGAAAAGGTCGAGGGTGATGCGCTTTATGACTGGGAATGGATGACCGGCGCGCTCGCAAAACAGGAGCCATGGTGGGAGCCCGGCACGCAATCTGGCTATCACGCCCTCACCCAGGGGCATCTTGTCGGCGAAATCGTCCAGCGGGTGTCCGGCCAGTCGATCGGCAATTTCTTCCGCCAGGAAATCGCCGAACCAACGGGTGCCGATTTTCATATTGGCGCGGAAGAAAGTCTCGATGCGCGCATCGGCAATCTGATCCCGCCCGCAGCCCGTCCTGCGCCCAACCCCGATTCTATCGCCGGTCGCACCTTCGCCAATCCCGGAGTCGACGCCACCGAGCCGAGAAAACGGGCATGGCGCGCAGCGGAAATCCCGGCGGCCAATGGCCAGGGCAATGCCCGCAGCATCGTCCGCGCCCAGACCGCGATGGCCAATGGCGGCCGGGCATTCGGCAAGACGCTCCTGTCGGAAGCCGGCACCAGAAGAATTTTCGAGAAACAGACGGAAGGCGTCGATCTGGTATTGGGCCTGCCGCTGACCTTCGGCATGGGCTATGGCCTGAACAACCCGGCCACCCCGGTCAGCCCCAATAGCAACACCTGTTACTGGGGCGGCTATGGCGGGTCATCGGTTATCGTCGATCAGGACGCCCGGCTGTGCTTTTCCTATGTCATGAACAAGATGGAAACCGGGTTGGTCGGCGATCCGAGGGGCTTCGGGCTGGCTGCGGCCATGTATATGTCGGTGGCCTAGGACGGATGAGGCTTCCGTATAGCAACTGTCACCCCAGCAAAGGCTGGGGTCCAAACCAAGGGCAGTGAGACTCACACAGGCGGGTTGGGTGCCAGCCTTCGCTGGCAGGACGGAATAGGGTCGAGTCTGCTACGAAACTTTGACCCGTTCAGCCGGAAGGACCTATTCTTCCGCCTTCTTCGCCACGCCCACAAACGCAGGCCGCAACAGCCGGTCCTTGATCACGTAACCGGCCTGCATTTCCTGCACGATCGTGCCGGGTTCGTGCTCGTCGGTGGGAATTTCGACCATTGCCTGATGCTGGTTGGGGTCGAGCGGCAGGCCCATGGCGGCGACGCGTTTGACGCCATTTTTCTCGAACACCGATTCCAGTTCGCGGGCGGTGGCTTCGATGCCGCCGATCAGACCGCCCCATTTTTCCTCGTTTTTCACTTCTTCGGGAATGGCTTCGAGCGCGCGCTGCATATTGTCCATCACCGAGAGCAGGTCGCGGGCAAAACCGGTCGCGGCATAGGCGCGGGCGTCCTGCGCGTCCTTTTCGAGACGGCGGCGGACATTCTGGGTTTCCGCCTGCGCGTAGAGCACTGCCTGCTGGGCTTCGGCCAGTTCATTCTCCAGAGCTTCGATACGGTTGTCGGCATTTTCCGGCTGGGAAGCTTCCGCCTCTCCGCCCTCTTTCATCGACTCCGGCACGCCTTCCAGTTCGGCGGCGGCATCGGCATCATTTTGTCCGGGATTCTGCTTGGTATCGCTCATGTTCTAAATCACTCTAATTTCTATCATTTGGTCAACAAACGCGACAGGGTCTGCGCGGTAAAGTCTACCATGGGTACGACGCGTGCGTAATTCAACCTTGTCGGGCCGATTACGCCGACCACGCCGACCACCTGTCCGTCGCTGTCCTTGTAGGGCGCCGCTATCACAGATGAGCCGGAAAGGGAGAATAATTTATTCTCCGCGCCGATAAATATTTTCGCTGCCTCGGCGTCGCGGGCATTGTCGAGCAGGCGGGCGATTTCCTGCTTGCCCTCGAGCTCGTCGAGCAGCCGCCGGACGCGGTCGAGATCCTCGAGCGCGCTATTGTCCTTGAGCAGATTGGCCTGACCGCGGACGATCAGGACCGGCCGGTCCGCCGGATCGCGGCTCCAGGTGACCAGGCCCGCCTTGACCAGCTCTTCCGAGGCCTTGTCGATAGCCAGTTCGCCGGCGCTGATCTCGCGGTCGACGGTGGACAGGGCCTGGCTGAGGGTCATGCCGCCATAGCGGGCGGTGAGATAATTGCCGGCCTCGACCAGCGCCGATTCCGATACGCCGGGCGGCAGGTCTAGGACGCGGTTTTCGACCGCCCCGTCCTGCGAAACGAGAATGGCCAGCCCCTGCCCTTCGGACAATTTGACGAAACTGAACTGCTTGAGCAACGGCTCGCGCTTTGGCACCAGCACGAGGCCAGCGCAGGACGACAGGCCGGACAGAATCGAGGTCGTCGCGCGCAGCGCGTCCTCGACCGGGCCCTGTTCGGTTATCTGGCTCTCGATCGCGTCGCGCTCCTGCTGCGTCGGGACCGCCGCCTGCATCATCCCGTCGACAAACAGCCGCAGCCCGAGCTCGGTCGGCATCCGGCCGGCGCTGGTATGGGGCGCGGCGAGCAGGCCGAGTTCCTCGAGATCCTGCATGACATTGCGGATCGAGGCGGGGGAGAGCTCGAGGCCCGGCGCCTTGGAAATGGTCCGCGACCCGACCGGGGCGCCGCTGTCGAGATAGGATTCCACGACGACGCGGAAGATGTCCTGCGCGCGGGTGGTCATTTCGGTGATGGGGGTGGTGGTCATGGGTTGTAGATAGGTGAACTAGAGCGAGGTTTCCAGCGCGCAATTGAGCACTGCTGTGCTCCGCACTTGATGCGGAGCTTGCGCGGCGGATAGCGCTCTCCACCTCCAGAGCTCCGCATCAAGTGCGGAGCACGTAAATCTCGCAATCCTCATCCTCTCCCATCGGGAGAGGCAACCGGAGCTTGTCATCTTTGATGACTAGCGCAGGTCGGTGAGGGGTTTTGCACTGTCGAGAGGGCGTAACCCCTCACCGAGCGCGACTAACCCCGGATTGAATCCGGGGAAGTCTTGCTTGCCTCTCCCTATGGGAGAGGATGAGGGACGCTGCCGCTCCCAAGGCAAGAGGATGTCCGATGTTGCCTCTCCCTGTGCGAGCGGTTAAGGACGCGCCAACTCAAAATAAGGAACATCACATGCGACCATCGGGCCGTGCGCCGGACGAAATGCGCGCCATTTCTATCGAAACCGGATTTACCAAACATGCCGAAGGAAGCTGCCTGATCAGCTTTGGCGATACCAAGGTGATTTGCACCGCGAGTATCGAGGAACGCATTCCGCCATGGCTGCGCGGCAAGGGCGAAGGCTGGGTGACCGGCGAATATTCGATGCTGCCGCGGGCGACCAATACCCGCAATTCGCGCGAAGCGGCGCGCGGCAAGCAGTCCGGCCGGACGCAGGAAATCCAGCGGCTGATCGGACGCAGCTTGCGCGCCGTGGTCGATATGAAGAAGCTCGGCGAACGCCAGATCACGGTCGATTGCGATGTCATCCAGGCCGATGGCGGAACGCGTACGGCTTCGATCAGCGGTGCCTGGGTTGCGCTACGGCTGGCGGTCAACGGTCTCATGGACATGAAATTGATTAGCGAAGATCCGATCGAACAGAAAATCGCCGCGATCAGCTGTGGCATTTTCGAAGGCACGCCGGTGCTCGACCTCGACTATGACGAGGACAGTAACGCTGGCGCCGACGCCAATTTCGTGCTGACCGGCGATGGCAATATCGCCGAGGCACAGGCCACCGCCGAGGGCCAGACCTTTGACGATGAAGGCCTGATGCGGCTGATGCGGCTGGCGAAAATCGGTTGTGACCGGATTTTCGAGGCGCAGGACAAGGCGGTCGGTTAGGAGCTGACGGCAAGAATAGGCGTTCGTGCTGAGCCTGTCGAAGGGCATTTCTCGCCGAGAGGTGCTTCGACAAGCGCAGCACGAACGGAAAATTATCCTCTCCCCTTGAGGGAGAGGACAAGTGTAACTTGCAAACTTGTTTGCTAGTGAAACTCGGTGAGGGGTGAGCGTCCAGACGCCCCCTCTCCAACGTCGCCTAACGAGCAAGCTCGCAAGGCTTTGGTATCCTCTCCCTCAAGGGGAGAGGATGGAGAAGAGCAATGACCGCCGACAATATCCACCGCAAACTCGCCCCCGGCCGCCTCGTGATCGCCAGCCACAATCAGGGCAAGGTCCGCGAAATCCAGGCGTTGCTGGAGCCTTACGGGATCGAACCGGTATCGGCGGGCGATCTCGATCTGCCCGAGCCGGAAGAGACCGGCACCACCTTCGCTGAAAATGCGTTGCTCAAGGCGCGGGCGAGCGCCGAGGGCGCGAGTTGCGTGGCACTGGCCGATGACAGCGGGCTGTGCGTGGCGGCGCTGGGCGGCAAGCCGGGGGTCTACACCGCCGACTGGGCCGAGCGGCAGTGGTTCGAGGGTGAGCCGGGCCGCGACTGGTATATGGCGATGGGCAAGGTCGAGGGAAAGCTGGCCGAGCAAGGGCTGGATGTCGATCACAGCGCCTATTTTGCCTGCACGCTGGCGCTGGCCTGGCCGGATGGCCACTCGGAGGTTTTTGAAGGCCGCGTGCAAGGCAATCTCGTCTGGCCGCCGCGCGGGACTTTGGGCTTTGGCTATGATCCGGTGTTTCAGCCGACAGGCTTTGAACAGACATTTGCGGAACTCGATCCCGCGCAGAAACAGGCGATGAGCCACCGAGCGGATGCTTTCAAACAACTGGTTGAGGCTTGTTTCTGATCAAGATCCTTTGGTGCTGAGCCAGCCGAAACATAACTGCCCAACCGGAAACGCCCTTCGACAAGTTCAGGGCTTGCGGTTATGGGGCAGAGCATGACCGCCCCCGATCCCCTCGCCCTCTATATCCACTGGCCGTTCTGCGTCTCAAAATGTCCCTATTGTGATTTCAACAGCCATGTCCGTGCACAAGTCGATGTCGCGGTTTGGCAAGACGCCTTGCTCGCCGATATGGCGCATGAGGCGGAGCTGACGCCCGGACGGAAGCTTTCGAGCATCTTCTTTGGCGGCGGCACGCCCTCGCTGATGCCGCCGGCGCTGGTCGAGGCGCTGATCGCCGCGGCGGAGCGGCACTGGGGATTTGCCGACAATATCGAGATTACGCTGGAGGCCAATCCGTCATCGGTCGAGGCTGCGAATTTCCACGATCTCGCCAGCGCAGGCGTCAACCGGGTGTCGCTCGGCCTGCAATCGCTCGACGATCAGACGCTTGAGTTTCTCGGCCGTGCGCATGATGTCGATGAAGGGCTCGCAGCGCTCGATACCGCGCAACGGGCCTTTGACCGGGTCAGCTTTGACCTGATCTACGCGCGGCCCGGCCAGTCGCTCGCTGACTGGCAGGCGGAACTGGACCGCGCGCTGACTTTCGGCACCGGCCGTCTCTCGCTTTATCAGCTGACCATCGAGCCGGGCACGCGGTTTGAGACTTTGGTGCGGACCGGCGCATTGATTCCGGCCGATGATGATCATTGCGCAGACCTATTCGAGGCGACACGAAGCATCATGACGGCAGCCGGCCTGCCCGCCTATGAGATCAGCAACCACGCGACGCCCGGTCAGGAGAGCCGCCATAATCTGACCTACTGGCGCTACGAGGATTATATCGGCATCGGCCCTGGCGCGCACGGGCGGCGGCTGGACAATGCGACCGAGCGGCACAAGAAGCCGGAGAATTTCCTGTCAGCTGTGGAGCGCAATGGCAATGGGCTCAAGATCGAACAGCTCCTGTCGCCCGCGACACGGGCGATGGAAGCGCTGATGATGGGGCTGCGGCTGGCGGAGGGCGTGGATCTGGCAGCGCTGGAGGCAAAAACCGGGTTGCCGTCGGCACAGATGGTGGACGCGGACGAGGTCAGCAAGCTGGCTGCCTTGGGCTTTGTCGAGCAGCGCGATGGGCGGTTGATCATCCAGTCGAAAGGCATGCCGCTGCTGGATGCATTGCTGCCGAAGATTATCGCTCTATGAACGCTCTCCCTGTGGGAGAGGATTTGGCAGTTTCCCATCTCCATGCTAGATTCCCCTGATGGACACCGCCAGCGCCCTCATCAACGAGTTTGCCGCCCATCTGCGCGATGACCGGCGGCGGTCGCAGCATACGGTGCGCGCCTATGTCACCACGGCGGAGCGCTTCTGCGCCTTTCTGATGGAGCATCGCGGCGGCGGAGTGGGTGCCGCGGAGATCAGGGGGCTGAAACAGGCGGATATCCGTTCCTATCTGGCCTATCGCCGGGGTGACGGGCTGACCAACAATAGCGCGGCGCGGGAATTGTCGGCCTTGCGGGCGTTTCTCAGGCATGTCGGCGGAGACGAGGCGCAGATACCGAAGATCAAGGGTCCCAAAGTCAAGCGCGGTGTCCCGCGACCAGCCTCTCCCGACGATATTCTCGCGCTGGCCGGAGATGCGCAGGAGAGCGCCAGCAGCGACTGGGTCGGTGCCCGCGACTGGGCGGTGCTGCTTTTGCTCTATGGGTCGGGCCTGCGGATCAGCGAGGCGCTCGACCTGACCGCTGATGCCCTGCCCCTTTCCGACACATTGCGGGTCACCGGCAAGCGCAGCAAGGTCCGGATCGTGCCGCTGCTGCCGAAAGTGCGCGAAGCCATTGAACATTATATCAACCTCTGCCCGCATGTGATGGAGCCGGACCAGCCGATCTTCCGCGGCCAGCGCGGCGGACCGCTGTCACCCAATCTGATCCGCCGCGTGGTCCAGCAGGCGCGCACAAAGCTCGGCATTTCCGACAAGACCACACCCCACGCCCTGCGCCACAGCTTTGCGACGCACTTGCTGGCCGGTGGCGCGGATTTGCGGAGCCTGCAGGAATTACTGGGACATGCGAGTTTGAGTAGCACACAGGTTTATACCGCTGTCGATGCGGCACATTTGCTGGATGTCTATCAGAATGCGCATCCACGGGCAGGTTGAGAATATGGTTGAACCACGGATCATCATTGACGTTTCCGCAAAATCCCAAAAAATCAACAAATCGTGATGCGATATTCCTGCTCCTCAACCGATAGCGTCATTTGCCGAGACAAGCATATACGTACAGACCCTGATTTCAATCGGCTGTCCAGCGGGTATTTTTCCGGATGACAGGCATTGCACCAACTATTTTGGCAGGGTTGATGCTCAGAAACATGAACGCAAAGGAGATATTGTTCCCATGCCCATACAGATTTTAGTCGCCACCGATCTGACAGCCCGAGCGGACCGGCCGTTTGCGCGCGCCAAATTGCTCGCTGACACATGGACTGCGGATCGTACCTTGTTGTTCGTCGGCAGTCCCAAAACCGAGGTTGATATCGCGAAAGTCGAGGCCCAACTGAGGCGCAACTATGGCGCAGATGCCGAAGGCTGCAACCTGGCGATCAATTACGGAAAGCCGCCCGAGGTCATTGCCGACACGGCCTCACAACTGGATAGCGACCTGATCATTGTGGGCGCCGCCCGTCATAATAATATTTCCGATTTTTTCCTTGGCACCGCGGTTGACCATCTGGTCCACCATGCTGCGGCCCCTGTGCTTATCGTGAAAGAACGACCGCGCGCCGACTATGACCGAATATTGGTAGCGACGGACTTTTCGGATTTCTCGGCTCATGCGCTTCGTACGGCGCTGGCGTTTTTCCCCGCCGCAAAAATCGAGCTCGTGCATGCCTATCATGTCGCATACGAAGCCTGGCTGAAATCCGAGGGAGTAGCGGCGGAAATGCGATCCGATGCGGAAAAGGAATTACAGGATTTCATGACCCGCATGGACCTGTCGGAGAGTGAGGCGTCGCGCGTGACCCCCCGGCTCGTCGAAGGCAATCTTCACCAGTCAATATTCAACATGCTCGATACGGGTGATTTTGATCTGCTGGTGCTCGGAACACACGGACGGAGCGGTTTTGTCATGGCAACCATTGGCAGCCGTGCCAGTGAAATGATGGGCTGGTCGCCGGTGGATGTCTTGATGGTCAGGAAACCCACCTAGACCAGTCTCTGTTTATCGTGCCGACTTTGGGGGATTTGGTGAACATCGGCAAATCGCCCAATTTCGGTCAATCCTCCTTCGGCCGCCAGAAAATAATCCGCCAGATATAGACCACGACGATCAGCCCGATCACGCCCAGCGACACCGGCCCGAGATAGCGCTCGATATGGTCGACATTCTGCTGCAGCTCGTAACCCGCGTACACCAGCGCGCTGTTCCAGACGGCGGCGCCGGCGCTGGTGGCGAGGATGAAGCGCTTGTGTGACATGCCGAACAGGCCGGCGGGAACCGAGATGAGCGTACGGATATTGGGAATGAAACGGGCAAAAAACACCACCCATTCACCGTGATTGTCGAAAATCCGGTCGATCCGGTTGACCGTGGCAACATCAAGCGTCAGCCAGCGGCCGTGCCGCCGGACAAAGCCCCGCAGGTCATCCTCGTTCCAGTGGCGCCCGACCATGAACCAGACATAATTGCCGATCACCGAACCGATTGTACCGACCAGCACCAGTGCCGCCGGGTGGAACGTCCCCTCTCCCACGCCGACACCGCCCATTCCCATGATCAGTTCGGATGGTATCGGCGGGAACACATTCTCCAGCGCCATGAGAAACCCGATCGCCCAATAGCCGCCCTGGGCGATCAGGTCGGTGATCCAGCTAGTCAAAGCGCAGTCTCCGGCGCGAGATTATTTGGCGGCAAGACGCCGCTCGATCGCATCCCAGATCATCCCCGGCGTGTCGGTGCCGTTGAACTTGTCGATCGCGACAATGCCCGTCGGTGAGGTCACGTTGATTTCGGTGAGCCATTTTCCGCCGATCACGTCAATACCGACAAAGATCAGCCCGAGCCGTTTCAGATCCGGCCCCATAGCGGCGCAGATTTCCTTCTCGCGCTCGGTCAGTTCCGCTGCCTCGGCATAGCCACCTTGGGCAAGGTTGGAACGGAATTCACCTTCGCCGGGCTTGCGGTTGATCGCGCCGGCGACCTCGCCGTCGACCAGCACGATGCGCTTGTCGCCCTGGTGCACTTCGGGGAGGAAGGGCTGGACCATATGCGGTTCGGGCCAAGTCTGGTTAAATACCTCGAACAAGGCACTGAGATTGCTGCCATCTTCCGGCACCAGGAAGATTGCCTTGCCGCCATTGCCGTGCAGCGGCTTGACCACAATACCACCATGTTGCTTCTGGAAGGCGCGCACTTCGTCAAGATCGCGGGTGATCAGGGTCGGCGGCATATATTGTGCATAATCGAGCACATAGACTTTTTCCGGCGCGTTGCGGACGGAAACCGGATTGTTGACCACCAGCGTCTCGCCCTCGATCCGCTCGAGCAAGTGGGTCGCGGTGATATAGCCGACATGGAAGGGCGGGTCCTGCCGCATCAACACGACATCGACATCGCTGCCGAGGTCGAGATTCAGCGCATGGCCGAATGTATAATGATTGCCTATAACCGGCCGCACCGTCACCGGATGGGCCGGCGTGGTCAGCCGACCATTGGCGTGCAAGGTCAGGCCCTTCACGTCATAGTGAAAAATCTCGTGGCCGCGTTTCTGGGCGGCGAGCATCAGTGCGAAACTGCTGTCTCCCGCGATATTCACGGTCTCCATCGGGTCCATCTGTACGGCGATTTTCAGGGTCATATTCTTCTCGTTTTACAATCAGTGGGCCAATGGCCGTTAGTAGTGAGCCTGTAGAACCATGCCTATAGCCTATAAGCGTCCCTCGACAAGCTCGGGACTCTCGGTCTCCCGCATGAGATTCTAGAATCCATGCCATACATTGGGTAAATGGATAGGCAGGCGTCTTGGCGCAACCAATATTACGTCGATCCGTGCATCTTCCCCGTTTGTGCAATATTGCGGGTAGAGAATTTCCACCGCCGCCGCGACCCGTTTCAGCCTGCGTTCGTCTATCGCGATTGCCAGATCTTCGAGCTTCGTCCGGGCCTTCACCTCGACAAAGGCAACCAGCGCGCCCCGTTTGGCAACCAGATCGACCTCGCCCCGCGGCGTGCGTACCCGTTCCCCCAATATCCGCCAGCCTTTCAGGCGCAGGAAGCGGGCTGCGGTCTTTTCGGCCTGACGCCCCCGCTGCTCCGCCGCCTCTCGCTTCATGACGAACCTTCGCCCTTCCAGCGATTGGCAAGATCATAGAGTGTCTTGCGATCGGTGTTGAAGGCACGCGCCACCTCCCCCGCCGCTTTCGAGGCTGGCAGGCGCACCAGCGCCTCCCGCAGCGCCGCTTCGATCTGCTCCTCGCTCGCCGCTTCCGGCGCGCCGGGTGGACCGATGACGACAACGATTTCGCCTTTCGGTTTCTCGGACTCATAGCGACTGGCAAGTTCGCCCAGCGAACCCGTCACACATTCCTCAAATCTTTTGGTAATTTCGCGGACAACTGCGGCCTTGCGATCACCCAGTACCGCCAAAGCATCGGTCAGCATCGCCCCGAGACGCGAACCATTTTCGTAGAAGATCAGACTGGCGTTGAGCCCCTTGAGTTCATCCAGCGCTTCGGCGCGGGCCTTCGTCTTGCTCGGCAAAAAGCCCTCGAAGAGAAACCGGTCGCTGGGCAGGCCGGACAGGGTCAAGGCGGCAACTGCGGCGCTGGGACCGGGAATCGTTGTAACATAGAGGCCGGCCGCCTGCGCATCGCGGACCAGCTTGTAGCCGGGATCGGAAATCAGCGGCGTCCCCGCATCGCTGACCAGTGCGACAATTTTACATCTGATCGCGTCCAAAATGCTTTCGCGGTCGGTCGCAGATTTATGATCGTTATAGACCATCATCCTGGATTTTTTACCGATATAATTCAGAAGCTTGCCGGTCACTCTTGTGTCTTCAACCAAAATCAGATCGGCCATTTTCAATGTTTCTTCGGCGCGGCGCGACAAATCTCCGAGGTTGCCGATCGGGGTAGCAACGATATAGAGACCGGATTGGGCAGGAGCAGACATATGACAGTCATGGCAGACAAGGTACATCAAGGACAAGATCAAACCAGAAGGCGTGGCTTTTTGAAATGGCTAAGCGTGTCCGCTTTTGCTGTTCTCGCCGGTTGTTCCACGGTTGTCCCGCGCGGTGCCGAACCGGTGCGAACCGACGCGCCAGCACCGCCGCCGGTAACCGCCGGACTACCCGAAGATCAAAAACATCACCGCATCGCCTTGCTGGTGCCGCTGTCCGGTAAAAATGCCGGCATTGGTCAGTCGCTCGCCAATGCCACAACCATGGCGCTGCTAGATACCAGGGCGGAAAATATCCGCATGACCAGCTATGACACGGCCAAGGGCGTGACCGTGGCGGCTCAAAATGCGATCCGCGACGGCAACAAGCTGATCATCGGCCCCCTGCTCAGCGACAATGTCGTGACCACCGCCAATATCGCCCGTCCCGCAGGCGTTCCCATATTGAGCTTTTCCAATGATAGCGGTGTGGCCGGCAATAATGTCTATATACTGGGCCATATCCCTGCCCAGTCGATCAGTCGCGTCGTGGATTATGCCAAGTCCAAGGGCATGACGCGCTTTGCCGGTCTGGTACCCAACGGTGTCTACGGCCAGCGCGCGTCCTCGACCCTGCTGCGCAAGGTGAAGGATGTGGGCGGTACCGTCGTTTCGATCCAGACCTTCAACCGCGATTCCAAATCAATCGAAGCCGCGACCAAGAAACTGACCCAGAATGGTGATTTCGAAGCGGTGCTGCTGGCCGACAATGGCGACATGGCCATCAAGGCAGCGCCCTATATTCGCAAAAATGCCAGCGGCACGGCGAAAATCCTCGGCACCGACCTGTGGAATACGAGCAGCAACCTGGCCGGCGCGCCTGCCATGCGTGGCGCCTGGTTCGCCAGCGTTTCCGACAGCCTCTACAAGCAATATGCCGACAAATATCGCGCCCGCTATGGCAAGGCCCCGTTCCGCCTGTCGAGCCTCGGTTATGACTCGGTGCTGCTGACGGTCAAGGTTGCCCGCAACTGGAAAGTGGGATCGCCCTTTCCGATCAATCAATTGACCGACAAGGGCGGCTTCATCGGCCTGGACGGCGTCTTCCGGTTCAAGGCCGATGGCGTTTCGGAGCGCGCGCTCGAGGTTCAGGAAATCCGCAACGGCAGCTTTGCCGTGATCGATCCAGCACCCAAGGGGTTTTGACAAAGCTGTTCGTCATCCTGAATTCATTTCCGGACCGCTTGGGATAGCTCCCGGCCGTTGGAGGTCCTGAAACAAGTTCAGGATGCCGATTCAATTCGGGATAATAACGGGCGACATCAACCGATATTCTGGCCGGTTGATTCCCAATCCTTCAAAAAGCCCTCGATGCCCTTGTCGGTCAGCACATGTTTGAACAGGCCGCGGATGACGTTCGGCGGCATGGTCGCGACATCGGCACCGATACGTGCGGATTCCAGCACATGGATCGGATGGCGGATCGAGGCCACGAGGATCTCGGTCTCGAACGCATAATTGTCATAAATAAGCCGGATATCCTCGATCAGCGTCATCCCGTCGAGACCATTGTCGTCATGCCGTCCGACGAAAGGCGAAATAAATGTGGCCCCCGCCTTTGCCGCCAGCAGCGCCTGATTGGCCGAGAAGCACAAAGTCACGTTGACCATCGTGCCTTCACCGGTAAGCGCCTTGCAGGTTTTCAGGCCGTCGATTGTGAGCGGCACCTTGATCGCGATATTGTCGGCGATCTTGCGGAGTATTTCCGCTTCTTTCATCATCGTTTCGTGATCAAGCGCGACGACTTCGGCAGACACAGGACCGTCGGTCAGGCCGCAGATTTCCTTCGTCACTTCCATGATATCACGGCCCGATTTCTTGATCAGCGAGGGATTGGTGGTCACGCCATCAACCATGCCGGTGGCAGCGAGGTCAGCGATTTCCGCAGTATCGGCGGTATCAAGGAAGAATTTCATATGGTGCGAATCCAGTTTTCTGATTAGGTGACCGCTTTCTATCGCCATAAGGGTCAGCAATGCCAGTGCTTCGTCAATTAATTGCTGCATCGGCGGTTTTCCTTGTCGCACAGGGCATTGCCACTGATCCGCTGCACGCGCGGGATGACGAGGCCCAGCTGTGGATATTGCCCGTTGCAAAAATCCCGCTGACACAGGATGTATCCGCCATAACGGAAGGCGGAATACGCTATAGCGAAAGCGCCGACGGACTGGCCCAGCTGTTCGCGCGCGGTTCGCTACAGGTCAGGGTGTCTGACGGACTCACCGTCGCCATGGGCTATGGTCATTTCCAGAATTATCAGGCGCACCGCAAGTCCGGTACCGAACAACGGCCCTTCCAGCAGGTCAACTGGGCAATGGGGAAAGCCTTGGGCGGCGATTGGAGCAGTCGAACCCGCCTGGAAGAACGGATGTTCAGCGGATCGACGCAAGTTGATGTCCGTCTGCGGGAACGGATCAGCTTTCGCGGTGCACCAATTGGCAACAGCAACATCCGGCCGGATTTCAGCGGAGAATTCCTGTTCAACCTGAACCGGACATCCGGCGGTCAGTCGGCCGGGATCAACTCCGTCCGCGGCAAGGCCGGCCTGTCGGCGCCGCTCGCCGACCATCTGGATATTTCCCTTTCCTATATGGGGCTTTACGTTCCCCGTACCGGTGAAGACCGGATGCTGCACATCGCCCTGACCGGGATGACCTATAGCTTTTGAACTACTGGCTCAAAAGGCTTTGCGAGCGCCCAGAACCGCGATCAGCAAGGGATCATTGGTGGCACGCGGATTGGCGCGAATGGATTCTTCCTGTGCCCCTATCGAACGATAAATGGCGTCGCTGACCTTGTCGGTCACATCGCGGCTGATGCTGGCAAAATCGACATGGGTGGCTTGTGAAAGCACGAGATTGATAATTTCATTGTCGAACAGCTTCAGGCCGCTGCCAATGCCCGGCAACATCCGGTCGACCAATGTGTTGCCGAGCTGCCCCTGCAGCAGGCTGGTAGCCGCGCGCGGTCCGCCATTGATGATTGCTGCCGCATCGGCGATGCTCATATTGCGGATGGTTTCCGCGACGATCGGAGCGGCGAGTTCGGCACCGCTTTCCGCCGCGCGATTGACCTGCTTCAGCAAGCGGTCTTGGATCGGTTTTGAGCGCAGCAAAGCAGTTGCAACGCTTGTCACCCGCGATCCGCCGAGCGAATCCGGCACCGCAATCCGCGCTACCTGACTGTCAAAAAAGCCGTTTGGCTGGAGCAGCTCGGCAAAGGCATTTTGTGAGGACAAGGTGAGCAGCCGTTTGATCGCTTCGGTGAGACTAAGCCCCGGCAGGCTCGAACATCCCGGTAGCGCAAGCAATCCGGCGGCCGCTCCCAAACCCAGAACCGTTCGACGATGATAGATCATAATCTCTCTCCAGTTTTCGCCAAAGCAAGAATGACGAATGATGATAACCTGCCTATAGCATAGATATGAATCGCGTTCGTGTACTCCTCCTTAATGCCGCACTGGGACCGCTCGATTACCGGGTCCCCGACGGCATGCGGGTCGAGCCGGGTTCGATCGTCATGGTCCCGCTCGGCCCGCGCAAAGTGCCCGGGGTTGTTTGGGAGGCCGAGAGCTTTCCGGTCGAGGAAATTGACGCAAAAAAATTGCGGCCGCTGCTCGAGCTTCGCGATGTGCCGCCTCTCGGTGCGCCATTGCGGCGGCTGATCGAATGGACGGCGGACTATTATTTTGCCGCGCCGGCATCGGTATTGCGCATGGTGCTGTCCAGTGGAGCCGCTTTCGCCGACAATCGTCCGATCAGCGAATATCGGCTGAATGGTACCGTGCCCGACCGTATGACACCGCAGCGCGAACAGGCGCTCGAAAAACTGGTCGACGTGCAAGGCACGATCAGCGAGCTCGCCCAGAAAGCAGGCGTGTCGGTGGCGGTGATCCGCGGGCTGGAGAAACTCGGCGTGTTTGACCGGGAAGAAGTATCCCCATTCGCTGTCAGTGCGGAACCGCAGCCCGATTTTGGTCCGGTCGATCTCAGTGAAGATCAGCATGATGTCAGCAATATCCTGATCGAAGCAGTGCGAGCATCGGCGTTCAAACCCTTTCTGCTCGACGGGGTCACGGGATCGGGCAAGACCGAAGTCTATTTTGAAGCGATTGCGGAGGCCTTGCGGCAGGATAAACAGGTGCTGGTGCTGCTCCCCGAAATCGCGCTGACGGAACCGTTTCTCAACCGCTTTTACGCCCGTTTCGGTGCCGAACCCCTCGCCTGGCACAGTGGCATGAAGCAGTCGGACCGCAAGAAAAACTGGCGGGCGCTGGCCGAAGGCAATGCCAAGGTGATCGTCGGCGCGCGTTCTGCCCTGTTCCTGCCTTATGCCAATCTTGGCCTGATCATCGTCGACGAGGCGCACGAGACCAGCTTCAAGCAGGAAGACGGCGTGCGCTATCACGCCCGGGATGTTGCGATCATGCGGGGATTATACGAGCAAATCCCGGTAATTCTGGCCTCCGCCACACCGGCGATCGAGAGTCGCCATCAGGTCGAGCAGGGCAATTATGAATTGCTCGAGCTGCCGGCCCGCTTTGGTGGCGCGACCATGCCGGATATCGAGGCTCTCGACCTGACCCAGGATGTGCCGCCACGCGGGAACTGGCTGGCCCCGACGCTGGTCAACGCGCTGGAAGAAAATCTCGCGCGCGGGGAACAGTCGCTATTGTTCCTCAACCGCCGCGGCTTCGCGCCGCTGACCTTGTGCCGGACCTGCGGGCACCGGATCAACTGCCCCAATTGCACCGCCTGGATGGTCGAGCATCGCCTGACCCGCCGCCTCGCCTGCCATCATTGCGGCCACGTCATGCCGATCCCGGAAAAATGCCCGGAATGCGGCGACGAGGACAGTCTTGTCGCGTGCGGACCCGGAGTCGAACGGATTTGCGACGAGGTTAAAATGCTCTTCCCGCAGGCACGGACTGCAATTGTCACTTCCGACACAATCTGGTCTCCCCAGCGTGCTGCCGATTTCGTCAACCAGATGGAGGCCGGAGCGATTGACATTGTCGTCGGGACGCAGCTGGTGACCAAGGGCTATCATTTCCCCAATCTGACACTGGTCGGCGTGGTCGATGCCGATATCGGGCTGGAAGGTGGCGATCTTCGTGCCGCCGAACGCAGCTTCCAGCAAATTGCGCAGGTCGCCGGACGCGCCGGGCGAGCCGACAAACCAGGCCATGTCTATGTTCAGACCCATATGCCCAGTGCACCGGTCATCCAGGCGCTGATCAAGAATGACCGTGATGGCTTTTACGCCGCCGAAATCGAATCGCGTCGTCAGGCCCAGGCCCCGCCTTTTGCACGCTGGGCGGCGATCATCGTGTCTTCCGAGGATAATAAAGAAGCGATGGAAACGGCACGCCTGATCGGGCAAACCGCGCCAAAGGTGGATGGCTTGGCGGTGTTCGGGCCGGCGCCCGCGCCGCTCGCGATGCTCAGGGGGCGCCACCGTCATCGCCTGCTGGTCCATGCCCTGCGCTCGGTCGACCTGCAGGATATCATGCGCAACTGGCTGGAAAAACTAGAGTGGCCGCGCGCCGTGCGGGTCGGCGTCGATGTTGATCCCTATAGTTTTGTTTGACGCGGACATGCTCTGCCCTTGATGCAACGCTCGGGGTTCGGTAGCGCTACAGTCGCCTTAGGTTCCACAGCAAGTGCGGAGCTCGATTGATCGAAAGCCAGTATATGAAACGCTTTTTCGCGATTTTTATTCTTCTCTGCTCGTCACTGCTTACTGGTCCGGCTCAGGCCGACCCTGCGGATATCAGTGCCGCCAGCCGCTCGGTTGTCCGGGTCGTGCTCGCCGCCAAGGATGGCAATAAGGTTGCTTTTGTCGGTCATGGCAGCGGCTTCGCTGTCGCGCCCGACAAGATCGTTACCAACGCCCATGTCGTCGAGATTGCACGACAGGAGCCCTCGGTGGTTATCGGTATCATCCCGTCACAGGGTGGCACCAGCTATGGCGGGCGGATCATCGCTTATTCGCCGGGCAATGATCTGGCGCTCATTCAGGTGCAGGATGGCGGAAGATTGCCACCGATGACGATATTTGGCGGCCCGGTCGGCGATGGCGCGGACGTCGTCGCAGTCGGCTATCCCGGATCGGTGGACCGGGCCCAGGGGCTCGATCTCGATGATCTGATTACTCCTATGTCTCCGGTCAAGACCACCGGTACGGTTTCCGGCGGACGCACGACCAAGCAATTTGACACGATCCTCCACACCGCACCCATTGCCTCGGGCAATAGCGGCGGGCCGCTGATCGACAATTGCGGCCGGGTACTGGGCGCGAACAGTTTCGGATCGATCAGCGACGGCAATGACGCGGAATTCGGCTTTGCAGTATCAGCACGCGAGATTTTGACCTTTCTGCGCAAGGCCGGGATGAAGGTCGGAGCAACTGCTACCCCCTGCCGGTCCGCGGCGGAGATTAGCCTTGAGGAGCAACAACGCGAGGCCGCAGCCCGCGCCCAAGTGGAAGCAGCGCAAAAAGCCGAGACCGAAAAGCGGGAACGGGCGGAAACAAAATTGCGCACCAGCATATCGCAGGACATTATCGCAGAGCGCGAGAACCGGATAGCCATGGCCGCACTGATGCTGGTGCTGTCGTTGCTGGCAGCGGGCGGTGCCGGCGCGTTGATGCTCAAGGACAGACGCAACCCTGCGATCGCTGCAGCAGGCGGGGCGGCGTTCCTTCTACTGGGCGCGATCTTCACCTTCCTCTCCCGGCCCGACTTCAGTGAAATTGACGACCGTGTTGCCATAGCCATGAAGGAGAATGGCGACACGCCCGTCCCGAAACAGAGCAGCGCCACCGGATCCGGCAAATATCAATGCATGATCAACCCGCAGCGCAGCCGGATCACGGTTTCTCAGCAAAATGAACTATCATTTGACTGGGCAGAAGGCGGCTGCGTCAATGGCCGCACCCAATATGGCCGCGATGGCGCCAAATGGTCACGCATATTTGTTCCGAATGCGGAGCAAACGGTCACGATCAGCAGCTTCCAGCCGGATCGTAGCGAATTTACAACCGAGCGATTCCTTCTGGGCCTCGACGCGATGACCAGAGCGCGGACCATTCGTGCCAAATATGGCAACAAGGCCTGCACCAACGATCTGAAGGCACTGGCCGATATCGAGGATATGGTGAAAGCAATTAGAGCGGAATTGCCGAGTCAGGCAAATGAGCGGCTGGTATATGAATGCCAGAAGATGAAGTGATGCTTGCTCAATAGTCAGGTTCACCGCCGCCAAACACCGTGCCTGCCTGCAATTTCAGCCAACGCATGGCGGCCGCCCATGGTTGATGGCCATGACTGATGCGGGCAACGCCCAAATCTCTCAACTCTGCATGCGAGGGACCGTCAGGCGAACGCAATATATTGACCGGTAGTTCAGACTTTGCACAAATCTCGCCGATGGAAGCGCGATCCGAAAGAAATGGCACGAACAATCCGCTGGCTCCAGAACGGGCATAGTCTGCTCCGCGTTTAAGAACTTCGGCGACAAGCGCAGAAAATTCCGACGGGTCCGTGGCTCCACGAAAAACATCACAGCGCGCATTGATGAACAGACCGGAGTTCGCCGCTGCCTCCAGTCGCTTGCACTGTTCCGATAGCGGAATCAGAATATTTTCGCCCGGCATCCGGTCTTCTATGTTGATCCCGCATGCGCCGGCAACCTTGGCGCGCGCGACCGATTGTTCGACAGCACCAGGGTCATCGCCATAGCCTGCCTCCATATCGATCGAAACCGGCAGATCGGTCACCGCGACAATTTGCTCCAGATTCGCAATCGCGGCATCAATCGGAAAATTTTCACCATCATCCATGCCCTGCGCGCCGGCAACGCCGTAACTCCCGGTTGCAATGGCTTTTGCACCGGCAGCCGCCACGGCCCGGGTGCTGCCGGCATCCCATATATTGACCAGGATCAAAGGATCACCGGGAATATGCAAAGCGGCAAATTTTGCGATTTGGTTCATTGTTCCTTTTCCTTTTCGAGCAACCGCTCCTTGATCTCCAGTCCGTAAGCATAGCCACCCATCGTTCCGTCGCTGCGCACCACGCGATGACATGGTATCAGTACCGCGACATTATTCGCTCCATTGGCGCTGCCTACAGCGCGCACAGCCCTGGGCTTGCCAATCGCCGCAGCGATATCGGCATAGCTGCGGGTTTCGCCTTCGGGAATTTTGCGCAATTCCTGCCACACTGCTTCCTGAAAGGCGGTGCCCTGCACATCCAGCGGGATATTATGCGGACGGCCCGGTGTTTCGACCTGCTCAACCACCTGCGCGACAAGAGCGGCAAAAGCTTCCCCCCCTCGCTGCAAATCCGCTTTCGGAAAGCGCCCGCGCAACTCATTCTCACCTTCGTTGAAAGACAGGCAACACACCCCTTTCTCCGTTGCCGCAACCAACATGGGGCCAAGCGACGTCTCGACGCTGGCCCAGTGCACCGTCACTCCGGCCCCGCCATTTTTCCAAGCATTGGCTGTCATGCCCATTTTTCGATCCCTGTTCTGTTCCCCGTAAAAGCGCGAAGCCGAACCATAGCCTGCGTCATATATGGCTTCGGTCACCGACGCGCCGCCGGCTAGCGCATCCTTGACCCTTTCGGATCGCAAAGCCCTTGCATAGGCTGCGGGAGACAGGCCGGTTTCGCGTTTGAAAATACGCTGAAGGTGAGTCGGTGAATAGCCCGTCAAGCTGGCCAGATCGTTAAGCCTCGGCGCGCACTCGGCCATGCGGACGGCATCGATCACAGCCTTCACCGCCGCCTCGTCGCGCGCCACGTCATTGGGACGACAGCGCAGGCAGGCACGCAGGCCTGCTGCCTCGGCCTGCTCTGCTTTTGCAAAAAATCGCACATTTTCGCGCTTGGGGTGGCGAGCGGCGCAAGAAGGGCGACAGTAAATTCCGGTACTCAGGACGCCCGTGACAAACTTCCCGTCAAAGGCACGGTCGCGCGCGCGCATTGCGCGCCATGCCTGATCATTGTCGATCTGGTTTTTCATCCTGGCTAGAACCTCTCCACCCGTGCGACAAAACACCCGTGTGCTGCGTTATGCACATCTATATAGCCAACCTCGTCCAGTTCAAACAGCGCGCGGATGGCCCCGTCTGCATATCCAGGCGCAGCCAGGCTTGCGGTCTTCAGGAGGGCGTCCCGGCCGAACGCGCGCATCCCCAGCGAGCGCCCCTGAAATACCGGGGGCACGATATCGGTATATTGCGCCGCTTCGCTCAGCCCGGTTCTCGCAAATATTGCATAGGCACTCCGATAGGGAGAATCGACATTGTGGGATATGTGATGAAAGAGAATGAGTTCATCCCCGACGTTGGCATCTTCCAGCGAAATGCGGCAGGGGAAACCCGGTTTGCTGGTCGCGGTTATCCGGATCGCACCCAGCGCCGAGAGCTGCGCTTCGCTCGCACCTGCAAAGGGTTTGGCGATAGCGGGGCTCAATCCGGTGATCTGATAAGTCATAGGCGCGTTCCTTTGTTGATCGCTGGCAGGGATTTAGACAGCGCCTGTAAAACCCGCTTCCCGTATCTTGCGTTCAAAGCCAAATATTTTATACCCGGCGATGAAACTCGCAAAAAACCGCTGTTTAGCCTTCCCGAAAAAATGATTCCCAAGGCCATCTTGCATAGCAGCAAAATGGTTGCTAGACGCCGCGCATCCGTGAGCGGAATCGCAGGATTTCGCGCCATTAAGCGGACCATTTCATGAACGGTTTTCAGACCATGTTTCGGGTCAGGGAGTAGCAAACGCGTGGATCATTCCAGCGGCATCAGGGCGAGTTTAGCGGGGCGTTACGCCACTGCGCTGTTCGCCCTTGCAGAAGAAAAAAACAGCATCGACGCGGTGCAGACAAGCCTAGCGACACTAAGCGCGGCGATGGCCGAATCGGATGACCTGAAAGCGCTGATCAACAGCCCGGTCCTTTCCCGTGACGATGCCGGCAAGGCTATCGGCGCCATTGCCAAGAGCCTGAGCCTCGACGGTCTGACCTCGAATATGCTCGGAGTGCTTGCCGCCAATCGGCGCCTCGACCAGATTCCTGCGGTCATTCGTGCTTTCACAACTCTGGCCTCGAGTCACCGTGGCGAAATCACTGCTGAAGTCACTTCCGCTCATCCGCTTGACGACAAGCAGATTGATGCGCTGAAGGCCCAGCTCAAGAAACGTGTAGGAAGCGATGTCAGCGTTTCCACCACAGTCGATTCGTCCATATTGGGCGGGCTTGTCGTGAAAATCGGCAGCCAGATGATCGACAGTTCCATCAAAACCCGTTTGAACACCCTATCGCAGGCCATGAAAGGCTAAAGGAAGAAATACATGGATATTCGCGCCGCAGAAATTTCAAAGGTCATCAAGGACCAGATCGCCAATTTTGGCAATGAAGCCCAGGTTTCCGAAGTCGGCACCGTGCTCGCCGTCGGTGACGGTATCGCCCG
>NZ_JBLWTY010000002.1:386297-735807 GCF_048269915.1 Parasphingorhabdus sp. | reverse complement strand
TGACGGTCCACTGCATTGTGGCAGATGTTCAAGATACCGTCTTCATACCATTTGATGGAGACCGGATCATAGGACCAGTTGGAGATTTTGGTGGGCGCCTTCTGCCAGTCCAGACGCTCGGCCTGGCCGGACCAGAAACCATCCGGATCGGTAAGGCTTTCTGCGTATAAACGATCATAGTCGGATCGCGTACAATGCGTTGGCGCGCCTTCTTGTGGTGATGGAATGGGAGCATCTCGACTTGTTCTGACTTTTCTGTCCAAGCGGTCAGACATTATATTGTTCCCATCTTTGGCTCGTTCCCATTTTGTTAGACTTTCACACCATTATAATCGGATTACCGATGAATCTTGAATGCGACATTGGTCGTATAGACCATTGGCTAATTTCTTTTTCCCAACGCGCCTGTCATTCTTTTCCCAATGACATAAACAGGGAGGATGGCACATGGCGAAGGTTGGAACAGGTCTGGTCAAGGGACTTCTATTATCCGCAACAATTTTGAGCGCGTCACCGGTATGGGCGCAAGATAGCGATGTCGATGCCCGACTCGATCGGTTGGAAGCGTTGGTCTCAGGCTTGATTGAACGGATGGATGCCAAACAAACTGCCGCAACCGAAGGGGATGTCGCCGTCGCGCAACAGGCCCAGCAAGCCATTACAGAAACACGGGCACTAGCCCAAAGAACGGCTGCGATGGAAACCAAAGTCGCCGAACAATCTGCGGGTGGCAATGGCTTCAACGTTGGCAAAACCCGCGTGACCTATGGCGGATATATAAAGGCTGATGCCATTTCACAGCGAACCAGTGGCGGCCAGGTCGGCACCGGCAGCATTGTCCGCGACTTCCTCATCCCCGGTGCCATTCCCGTTGGCGGAACATCATCGGGTTTTGATACGGACTTCAGTGCGCGTCAAAGCCGCTTCATCTTGCAGACCAGCACAGATGTTGGCGGTGGCCATACGCTCGGTTCGAAAATTGAAATGGATTTCATGGTCACCAGCGGCGGTGACGAGCGGGTGTCCAACAGCTATACTCCGCGCCTGCGGCAGGCCTATATCACATTCGATAACTGGCTATTCGGTCAAGCCTGGTCCACGTTTCAGGACGTCGGCGCACTCCCCGAAACACTGGATTTCATCGGCTCGACTCCAGGAACCGTCTTTGAGCGTCAACCGATGGTACGCTATTCCAACGGCGGGCTTCAGATTGCCGTTGAGCAACCCGAAACAACGGTGACCAGTCCCACCGGTGGCCGTGTTCTTGCGGGTGATGACAGTCTTCCCGATGTGGTATTGCGTTATAATCACACTGGCGATTTTGGTCATCTGACAGCTGCGGCCATTGGCCGGGTGCTTCGGGTGAAACCGGATGATTTCGGGCTGATATCTGATAGTGCGATCGGCTATGGCCTCAGCCTGTCGGGCAAAGTCGGGCTCGGCTCCCGCGATGATCTTCGTTTCATGGCGACGGCGGGACAGGGATTGGGCCGTTATATCGGCCTGAATATTGTCAATGATGCCGCGCTGCGTTTGGATGGCAGCCTGGATCCCATTGCGACCTATTCCGGATTCCTCGCCTATCGCCATATGTGGACCGACAATGTCCGGTCGACAATTTCCGGCAGCTATTTCAAGGCGGACAACCCGGTTGCGCTGACCACCGGCGGCGTTACCGATGAAAGCTGGAATGCCTTTGGCAATATCATCTATTCGCCCGTCCCGCCGCTCGATTTGGGCATTGAATATATGTACGCCAATCGGGAACTGGAAAATGGCGCGTCAGGCAATTTGCAGAAAATCCAGCTGTCGGCCAAATATTCTTTCTGAATATTGGGTCCGGTCGGCCCTGTGGCGACCGCAGGGCCATCGTTCACAGGAATTGCTGTCGCAAGGGGAGAAGCGGCATATCCACGACGGCCGTATCACCGGGACAGGCGGATCCTGACCGGGCGTGATCAAATTACCATATTCGCGCGGCGACCAGTCTGCTATCCGATAGTCTCATCATGCCAGACCGCCCTGTTTACCCCCTGATATTTACCGATCTCGACGGCACTTTGCTCGACCATCATAGCTATTCGGCCGCGCCGGCCGATGCATTGATCAGGCAACTGGCCGACCGGACCATCGCCTGCGTCATTCCGATCACCAGCAAAACCCGCGCGGAATGGCGTTCATTGCAACAGTCTCTTGCGATTGATGAAGTTTTGAGCGTGACCGAAAATGGCTCCGTCATCCACGCGCCCCGGGGCCTGCCCTTTGTGAATGGGCCGGCGCCGCACAATATCATGCTGGGAATTGCCTATACGGATATCCTGCAACGGATTGGAGCGCTTCCACCAGCGCTTCGTCAGCATATTGCGGGTTTTGCCGACATGTCAGCCGAAGAGGTGGCGGCGGCTACGGGGCTGACGGTCGCCGCGGCCCGCCTGGCCAGCGAGCGGGAAGCAACGGAACCGTTTCTCTGGTCCGGTTCAGACGCCGATATGGACCAGCTGCGCGCGATCATGGCCAAATCCGGTATCGAGATACAGCGCGGCGGGCGCTTCTACCATTTCACCGGCCATGCGACCAAGGAACAGGCCATGGCCCGGACAAGGGCGGCCTTTGCCGGACAAAAGCCGGAAGCGCGACTGGTCACGATAGCGCTCGGCGATGGACCCAATGATCTGGCGATGATCGAGGCCGCCGATTTCGGCGTCATCATGCCCAATCCCGACGGGGTGACCATCCGCTCCGGCAAGGCCCATGTTCGGACGGCTCCTGCTGCCGGACCAGGGGGCTGGGTCATCGCGGTCCGGGAAATTTTTTCGGAACTGGGTTTAATCCTGCCGGAAAGCTGACTAGGCTGGCAGCACCTAAATTACAGGGGTATAGATGGCCGATTTTCATCAAAATGGAATTATTTCCACGCTTCACAATCTGACTGACCGTACAACGGCATCGCTGGAGGCGGATTTGATGGGCTATCGCAAGGCCAATCCGATGGCTCTGGTGCTGCCCAGCCTGTTTTCCGAACTGGAAGGGCCAGCGCTCGAAAATATCGTCGATGAGCTGTGCCAGGTGCCCTATCTGGACGATATCATCATCGGACTGGACCGCGCCGACAAGGACCAGTTTGAATATGCGAAAAACTATTTCTCGCGCCTGCCCCAGCGGCACCATATCCTGTGGAACAGCGGTCCGCGGCTGAGCGCTCTAGATGAAGAGCTGCAACAGCGTGGCCTGTCACCGGCAGAGCCCGGAAAAGGCCGCAATGTCTGGTTTTGCTTTGGCTATTTCCTGTCCGCAACCGACGCCCAGGTGGTCGGCCTGCACGATTGCGACATATTGACCTATGATCGAGATTTGCTGGCCCGTTTGATGTACCCGGTGGCCAATCCGACCTTCCCCTATGTTTTTTCCAAGGGCTATTATGCGCGGACGACCGAAGAGAAATTCAACGGCCGCGTCGTGCGCCTGCTGATCGGCCCCTTGTTGGCTGCGCTCAAGAAAGTCTGCGAGCCGAACGACTATATCATCTACCTGAACAGCTTCCGCTACGCCCTCGCGGGCGAATTTGCGATGGGCCGGCAAGTGGTCAAGAATATCCGCATCCCGTCAGACTGGGGCCTGGAAATCGGTGTGCTCTCCGAAGTGTGGCGCAACCAGTCGACCCAGGCGATCTGCCAGGTCGAAATTGCCGACAATTATGATCACAAGCATCAGTCGGTTTCCTATGACAATCCCGAAGGCGGCCTGTCGAAGATGAGCATCGACATCACCAAGTCGATCTTCCGCAAGCTTGCCACCGACGGCCAGATCTTCTCGCAGGGGACTTTCCGTACCCTCAAGGCGACCTATTTCCGCATCGCGCTGGACCGGATCGAGACTTTCTACAATGATGCAGTGATGAACGGCCTGACCCTCGACCGGCACGAGGAAGAGACCACGGTCGAGCTGTTCGCCCAGAATATCATGACCGCCGGCGAGGTGTTTCTGGAATCACCCAATGAGACCCCGTTCATGGCCAACTGGAACCGGATCAACAGCGCCATTCCCGACTTTACCGACCGGTTCAAGGAAGCGGTGCGGCTCGATAATGAGGATTAGGCAATATCGGGCGCCACGTTGCTGAACCACACGGTCTGATAGGGTGATAAGGGAAAATCCCCTTCGATATCGGTAATCGCGTGGCCCGAAATCAGGTCCCACCAGCGGTCGCCGGCGATCAGATTTATATCCGCAAGGGAAAGAATCTTGTCCTCGATCGTCACATTGGTGATCGCAAAAATACTCTGCTTCCGCTCCCGGCTTTGGCGCCAGATACCGAACAGGCCTTCGGGCAGCGCCAGGGTGAACTGGACGGCATTGGGGTGAAAGGCCTGCTGTTTCTTGCGGGTTTCGACCAGCGATAGAAAACGGGCGAACACCCGCGCTTCGACGGTCGCCGGATTGGCCAGCTTGGCGCTGATTTCGTCATAGTCCAGCTGACGCCGGTTAATCGACCGGTTGTGGCCGGTAAGATTGACTTCCTCATAACCGTTGGGCGTGGCCAGCAGGCTGTGAATATAGATGGCGGGTATGCCCTCCAGCGCAAGCATGATCGCCATGGCGGCCATGAACCGGTCCATCTGGTGTACGTCCGGCCCTTCCAGCGTCCCCTGCATCGCCTCGAAAAAGGAAATGTTCATTTCATAGGGCTTTTCCGTGCCGCCCGGTCCCCGCCGCATCGACACCCGGCCACCGAAACTCTGGATCGCGGTCAGCATCTGGTCCACTTCCCCTTGCGGCAGCACCCCTTCGGTCGGACGCAGGCCGATGCCGTCATGGCTGGCGGTAAAGTTGAGATAGGTGCAGCCGGTCAGCGCCGGCGGGTTGCTCCGCGTCAGGCGCTTCAGATAGAGCGCATCGCCGGTGAGCAACGCGTGTACGAGCAGCGGCGGCAGCGAGAAATTATAGATGACATGGGCTTCGTTCTGATTGCCGAAATAGGTCAGATTTTCGTGATTGGGAATATTGGTTTCGGTGATGATGATCAGCGTTTCGGCATGATGGTCCATCAAGGTCCGGAGCAGCCGGATAATCTCGTGGGTTTCGTGCAGATTGATCGAGGGTGTGCCGATTTCCTTCCACAGAAAGGCCACCGCATCGAGCCGGAAAATCCGTACACCATGGTCGATATAGGCGGCGATAATCTTGATAAATTCCATCAGCAGATCGGGATTGGTAAAATCGAAATCCAGCTGATCGGAGCTGAACGTGCTCCATACATGGCGGTCGCCGGAGACTGTGCGAAACGGTGTCAGCAGCGGATGCGACCGGGGCCGCACCACCTGCCCCAGATCAGCCGCAGGATCGGCGGTAAAATAATAATCCTTGCCTGGCGCTTCATCCGACAGGAACTGCTGGAACCAAACCGATTTGCTCGATCCGTGATTGATCACCAGGTCACCCATTAGCCGGTAATCCGCCGCAATCGCTTCAATATCCGACCAGTCGCCCAGATTTTCATCGACCTGCAGATAGTCGATCACCCCGAAACCGTCGTCACAGCTATAGGGAAAAAAGGGCAGGATATGCACCGCGCCGATGGTCTGACCGATATGTTCCTTCAGAAAGCGATGCAGGGTTCGCAGCGGCCGTTCCCCCGCCGAACGGATCGTGCCACCATAGGTGATCATCGCGATATCGCTTTCGTCCCACAAATGCTTGTCGGCGATTTTCCGGCGCTTGATCATCCTTGTGGTGTCGGGCCAGAACAGGTTGACGATACGTTCAGCCAGCGCGTTGCAATCATGATTAGGGTACAGGACACCCAGATGGACGGAGAGCCGTTGCAGCAGATGCTCGATAGTGGCGCGATCATTCATATTTGGTCTGTCACTCCGAAAAGCTGCTTGACCCCGATGGGACAATCGGGCCTTTATTGTGCAGTGCATAAAACAGCAAAAACCGATTCAACAAAAGCTTTTTTGAAAGCGCTTTACGAACATGCGCTGGCACCGGCCCTGCCCGAGAACGCGATGCGCAATCTGCAATGGCCTGCCGCATCTGGCCGGACATGCCTCCTTTCGGTCGGAAAAGCGGCTACGCAAATGGCCTCAGCCATACTCGATCGGTTGTCGGCCAATGCCGAAGGTCTGGTGGTGACACGCCGTGGCTATGTGCAACCGGGCTTCGCACCCGACAATATGCAGATTGTCGAGGCTTCCCATCCGGTGCCCGATTTCGCAGGTGCACAAGCGGCGGAAAGCGCGCTGGCAATGGCCGATGGCCTCGGCGAGAATGACCTGCTTCTGGTCCTCATGTCGGGTGGGGCAAGCGCCCTGCTTCCGGCACCGGCGGACGGCATTACCCTGATCGAAAAACAGGCGGTGACCCGCGCCCTGCTCCACAGCGGCGCGCCGATTGCCGAGATGAACATTGTCCGCAAACATCTCTCGGCAATCAAGGGTGGTCGGCTCGCCGCCAGGGCTTGGCCGGCGGCAACGCACATGATCGCGATATCCGACATTCCGGGCGATGATATCGCGATGATCGGATCGGGACCATCGGTCGCCGACAGTTCGACCTGTGCCGATACGCTGGCCATAGCCGAAAAATATGCCATCGCCCTGCCCCCGGCGATCAGGGCCGGGCTGCAGGGCGGCGCGCTGGAAACGCCGAAATCTGATGATCCGAAAATGCAGCGCGCGACTGCGGAAATTTGTGCCCGTCCCGGAGATATGTGCGCCGCCGCCGCAGATGCCGCCAAAGCGCGAGGCTATGACATCATCATGCTCGGCGATGCCCTGGAAGGTGATGCCCTGGAACTCGGACTTGATCACGCGAGACAGGCGCTGGCGCTCAAGGCAGAGGGACGAAAGGTAGCGTTGATTTCCGGCGGCGAGGCGACCGTGATGGTGCATAACCGGGACGGTAGGGGCGGTCGTTGCACTGCCTATCTGCTCGCCTGTGCTCTGGCCCTGAACGGTGAACCGGATATTTTCGGACTGGCAGCCGACAGCGATGGCATTGACGGGTCCGAAGATAATGCCGGAGCATTTCTGTGGCCGGGAATATTGGATGCAATGGGAGGCCCAGAAAATGCGCGCGGTCTGCTGGACAGCGATAATAGCTATCTCGCCTTCGAAAAAGCCGATGGCTTGTTGATGACTGGGCCGTCCGGTACCAATGTCAACGATCTGAGAATTCTGCTCATCGGCTAGATCATGCTGATAATCGCGCCTGTTCCCGTCCGCAATCAATCCAGGTGGCGCCAAATGCATCCGATTTGACAGGTTTGGAAATATACCAGCCCTGACCGATGTCACACCCGTATCGGGTCAGCATATCCATGCACGCCTGATCCTCAATACCTTCGGCGACAATCTTCAATCCCAGAGCATGTGCCATTTTGATCGTCGATTGCACCATCACCCGATTGGGGTTGTTGGTGGTCATGGTTTTTACGAAACTTTTGTCCAGTTTAATTTCATTGACCGGCAGTCGCTGCAAATAGCTCATTGTTGACTGCCCCGTCCCATAGTCGTCAATGGACACTCTGATCCCCGCGTTGCGGATCAGGTTCAGCGTGTATACCGATTGTTCGGGACAGGCCAGCGCGGCCGTTTCCGTAACTTCGAATACAATTTGTGCATTATTCGCCGGCGAGTCCTCAACCATTGCTATGGCCTTGTCGACGAATTTGCTATCCCCCAGCAAATTGGCCGCAATATTGACAGAGCACGTTAATCCCGGCCGCTGCTTTTCCCAATCAGACAAGTCATCCAGCGCCTGCTGCAACACATAAAATGTCAGCAGATCAATCCTGCCGGCCCTTTCCAATATCGGGATGAAAATTTCCGGGCTGACCTCGCCGCGCTGAGGATGACTCCAGCGGACAAGGGCCTCGGCCCCGTCCAGTTTATTTGCCGACAGGTTCCATTTGGGTTGATAGACAACGTCAAGATTGCCATCCTGAATCGCCTGTTCCAGCTCGATCAGCAGGTTGAGCCTCTGCCCGATCGCATGATCAACCTGCTCATCATACCAGGCCCATTTTTTACCGCCAGCAAAGGCCTGTCCGGAGGCGAGCTTGGCTTTATCCACCGTTTTGTCGCTGATACCAAATGTGATGTTAATCTTGATCCGGGTGTCTTTCGCCATGACCGGGGCATGCAACATCGCCGTCGCAATATCGAAATAGCTGGGAATATCTTTGGCATATTCACTTTTTACGATCCAGGCGATCATGTCGGAATCGACATGATATATTTTCTCGTCCGAAGCCAGAAAGCGAAGGCGGCTTGCCAGATTTCGGAACAGATCGATACGGGAATCCGGATCGGACACGACAAGCACTTCGGTAAAGTCGGTAATTCTTGCCGTAGCGATATAGCCAAATTTTCTGGTCGACATCCTCTTCAGCAACGCCGCTTCGTTCGGCAATCGGCTAACTTCATTCACATATTGGCTGGTCTTCAACGCCTTGTTTGTCATCAGGAATTTTTGCAGCACAATATAGACGAGGAGAAAAAACAATCCCACAATGTTTGAATATGTGAACAGGCCGAGATATTCTATCGCTATCAAAAGTCCCATGAGAGCGAAGATTGTCACAAGCGCTATCGTGGTCAAAGCCTGATAGGAGCATTTTCTTGTCAGAATCGCGGCCAGCAATATTGAGGCCGCAAGAATCAACCCCGGCAACCTTCCGAAATCTTTGAAATTCGTCTTTTGGATCAGGGTTTCACTCGCCATCGCCTGTATAACCACGCCCGGCACCATGCCAAACCGGCTAATCGGGTAACGGTCTCCCAGTTCCAGCGCTGTGGTACCGATGAGTATATTCTTGCCCTGCAGACCAGCAGGCAGAGGTTTCTCGCTCATCAGCTCCAGAAAACTGATCCGTGGGATGCTTGTCGGATCAATGCTTTGGTCAATCGCAAAGCTTTCATCCATATTGCCCGCTATGCCGGTGATCATGCTGGCAAACGACGGGCGCGTTATACCTGCTGATGTCGTACCATAACTATATTGGTTCAGTTGTCCGCGCTGGTCCGGATCAATATTGACCGATGCCAGCCAAACATTTTTGCGCAACGCCTCGATGGGCAGACTCTCTACGAACTGCTCATCAAATACTGACGCGCGCTGGCGCAATGTCGGGAGAATGACTCTGGCATCTGATTCCGCTATGGCCTGCACCAGAATTTGGTCCTGATCGTCGGTCGAATAGCCGGAAAAATCGATATCAAATGCGATTTGCGCGGCCCCCGCGGCGTTTAGCTTTTGCAGAGCTCGGGCATAATATTCCCGGGGCCATGGCCAGTGATTCAGCGCATGGAGGGATTGGGCATCAATTTCCACAATGACGATCTGACCGGAGGCTGGTTTTTCCAGAATATCGGCGCGCACATTTCCGAATCTCTGCTCAACATCATACCCAATGTCAGACAATATTAGTCCATAGCCAGCAAGTAAGGCCAGAAACCAGGCTGCTAACGAGTTACGGAATATATTTGCTCTAATAGAAGGCAAAAGGGTCTTCAAGAATATCTCCGCTGGTCATCGGCCAGACACTCTAGACAAAACCAGTCTATTATAAGTTAACGGCCACAATAGAGGGAGATATAGGCGTTTCGGGATATAGACTGGCCGTATATCGTAAGGAATTTAACGATTTTCTAGGCCGGACTGACTGGTTTCGATCCGATGGCTGTGCATATCGGACGTTATCTGTCGTAATTCCTTGCCCGCGTTGATGATGGCCGGCTCGCCCCTGGCAGCCGTGCGCATCCTCTAACGGCGGCTTCGATTCCGGTACCGAAGCCGCCGACATGGTGCGCAGCTATCGCTTTGAAAGCGGCAGCCGCTCCCAAAAATTCGATGTTCAGCTGGGAATGCGGCTGTAGCAAAAGCCCCGGCTTTTGCAGATCAGCCCGCCCGAGGGGCTATTATTACTCTTTGACGGGCCGGGTGTTGGAACTGAGAAAACCGGCATAGCCGTCGGTAAAGGAAAAGAGCACACCGTCGGCTTCTTCGGTGGCGAAGCTTGTTGCTTCACTTTCTGAACTGCCGAATTCCATTTCGTCTTTTTTGATCGCGCTTATCATCGCGTTCCGCTCGTCAGCACACGCGGTTGGGGCTGCTTTTTTAAAGCTGCCGGCTCCGACTTTCTCGTCCAGCTGTGCTGTCGTGAAATCGGCAAGACAATTGGAATAACCAATCCGAGCGGTTTCGGCGTCGGCGATTGCGGCGGTAGACAGGGAGGCAAACAAGGCAATACTCAAAAATTTAATCATGACTATCATTCCTCAAGTGAGGGCTCGCTATAGCATATCCGGATTTCGGGAGCGAAGCAGATTCAACATCGCTTCATCATATTATATCCCAATAAAACAATAGGATAGCTATAGACGCCAAATGTAACACAGCATTTCCAGCCTGTATCGACGGTAATCGGGCTCGACTCGCGCCAAATTATATTGGGGGTTGCAACGCGATCGCTTTTGGACGAATGGGGCAGCAGATATCGGGTTTCTCTTAATCGAGAATTCAAAGGGAAACCGGTGCGAATGCGGCTCATGCCTCGTTCAAATCCGGTACTGCCCCCGCAACTGTAAGCGGCTAGCCGATATGCCATTTGCCACTGGATCTGCGGATCTGGGAAGGCGGCATATCAGCAGCGATCCGCGAGTCAGGAGACCTGCCTGCTATCGTCGTTCTTCAGCCGGACGGGGTGTGTCGGGTGAACGGGGATGTCCCTGCGTAACGGCAAGTCATGTCGTTAACAGAAGGGATTATCATGTATAAATTTCGTTTCACTGCCTTGCTTATGGCTTCTTCCGCTTATGGTATCGCTGCGCCTGCATGGGCGGCAGACGATGACCGCGAGATCATCGTGACCGCTACCGGCATTGCCCAGAATATCGACGAAACCGGCATCGCGGTCTCGGTGATCACCGAAGCGCACATCCGCGATCAGCAGGCGGTTTCGATTGCCGATGTGCTGCAGGAGCTGCCCGGCGTCAATGTCACGCAAAGCGGCGGTCTCGGTGCGCAGACGTCGGTCCGCATCCGGGGCGCGGAAAGCGACCAGACGCTGGTGCTGATCAACGGGATCCGGGTCAACGACCCTTCCTCCCCTGATGGCGCTTTTGACTTCGGCAACCTCACCGCCGGCAATATCGAGCGGGTCGAGGTGCTGCGCGGTGCCAATGGTGTGACCTGGGGCAGCCAGGCTGTCGGCGGCGTGGTCAACGTGACCACCAAAAGTCCGACCGAGGACCCGACATTCTATGCGCAGGGCGAATATGGCGCACGCGACACCGTCCGTCTGGTCAGCAACGCCTCCGGCAAGTTCGGCCCGGTCGGGCTCAGCATCGGCGGCGGCTATGTCAGCACCGACGGTATCAGCACCTTTTCGCGCGGCACCGAAGTCGACGGCTACCGGCAATATTCCGCCTCCGGACGTCTGCTGGTCGATATCACCGATAATATCCGCGCCGAGGCCAGCGGCTATTATGCCGACAGCCGGGTCGACAATGACAGCGTCTTTCCGCCGTTCAGCTCCGACAACAGCCAATATTCGCTGGCCGAGGAATTTTACGGCAATGCCAGCATCCATGCCGACCTGCTCGACGGACGCTTGCGCAACCGCTTCACCTATAGCCTGGCCGATATCAACCGCGATATCATCAGCCCCTTCTTCACCTCGCTCCCCCGTGGCCGGTCGGAGCGGTACGAATATCGCGGCGATTTTGCTGTCGTCGAGCCCTTGCGCCTGATCTTCGGCGGCGAGATGGAGGAGAGCCGTTACGAAGACAGCGGTGTCACCGATTCCACCGGAATCGATTCCGTCTTTCTGCAGGCGGTCTTCCAGCCCGTCGAAGGGCTCACCCTGACCGGCGGCATCCGGCATGATGATCATGAGGATTTCGGCGGCAACACCAGCCTCGCCGGCAATCTGGCCTATCGGACGGGCGAGAATGGTCCGACCATCCGCGCCAGCTATGCTGAGGGCTTCCGGGCGCCTTCCCTGGTCGACCTCGACGGCCGGCCCAATGGTTACGGGACACCGGGCCTGCAGCCGGAAACCGCAAAATCCTACGAGATCGGTGTTGACCACGCGTTCATCGCCAATGCCGTGCAACTGTCCGTCACCCTGTTCCAGCGTGATACCGATAACCAGATCGCCTTTGCCGCCTGCCCGGTCGCGCCGGATCCGGCACCGGCGGTCTGCACCAGCGGTAACCGTCCGTTCGGCACGACTTTGAATATCGAGCGCAACCGCACCAGGGGCATAGAGACCATCCTGACGATCACGCCGGTCGAGCGCTTTTCGATCGATGCCAACTATACCTGGCTCGACACGGAAAACCGGTCGGCAGGATCGAATTTCGGCAACGAACTGGCGCGTCGTCCGGCGAGCAGCCTCTATCTCAACGCCCGCTATCACACAGGCTTCGGGCTTGATCTGGGCGCCGATCTGCAAATGGTTGGCGACAGCTATGACGATCTCGCCAACACCCGCAGAATCGACGGCTATGTGCTGGCGGCGCTCCGGGCAAATATGCCGGTCACTGGCAATATCGAACTGTTCGGGCGTATCGACAATCTGTTTGATGTCACCTATGAAACGGCCACGGATTTTGGTGTGCCGGGTCGTTCCGCCTATATCGGCGCCCGCGCGCGCTTCTGAACTCAACAAGCAAAAGGGAATATACCACATGCAACTCCGTCAAACTTTCTCTCCCGTTGAAAATATCTGGGCAGCCATATTGGCCATGGGTTCGGTCCTGGGCAGCCTCGCGCTGGCCTGCATATTCCCTTTTGCGGCACTGGCAGCCCTGCTGGCGGCAACCGTGCCGTTCCGCAAGGCAATGCTGTGGATGGGCATCGCCTGGTTTGCCAATCAGGCGGTCGGCTATCTGCTGCTCGGCTATCCGCAGACGGTGAACAGCTTCGGACATGGACTCGCTATCGGCGTCACCGCGATGGCCGCGCTGCTGGTCGCAAAGAAGGTTCTCGATCTGCGCGGTGATCGCTCACTGCTGTCGGTCGGTCTGGCCTTTGCCGCAGCCTTTGTCGCCTATCAGGCGCTGCTGCTGGTCGCGGCCCTGTTCCTCGGCGGTGTCCAGAATTTTGTTCCGGCAATCGTCTGGCAGGTCGCGCAGAATGACCTAATGTGGTTTGTCGGCCTCGGCACGCTCTATCTCGCGCTCGACGGCACCCTGTTCGCTCGCTTTGGCAACAAAGCAACACTGCAGGGCTAGGCTATAATCTGATCCGCAAGGCAGAAAGCTTCAAAAAGGCATCGCGGCACTGGTCCGCGATGCCTTTTTCTTTGGCAGCCAGCACCGGTGCAGCGCCTTCCGGTCCGCCAAAACCTGTTGTTTCGACAACCCGCCCGTACCAATGGGCCGCCCATAGGCCATCGGTAGCGCGCGGACCGGCCTGCCAGGACAGCATTCCCGCGTCCCATGGGATATCCAGCGCGGTGCACAAAGCCCGCAAATGCGCCTCGGGATCGCGCAAAATATCCGCGCTGTCGAGGATGATCGGCGGCTTCCCGGTCATCTGCGCGGCCCGGTCCGCATATTCCACAAGCCGCTCGTAGCCCAGATCATCGGCCGTCACCTCCACCCTTTTGACGGCATAGCTCGCCACCACCCGGTCCGGATCGCGGATCAGAAACGCGTGTCGATGCTCGGCAAAGTCGGCAATGGAAATATCCGCGACCATATGGTGCGGCATATGCTTCTGGTACCAGAGCCGCTTGCCGTCCGGCACCGGCCCGCGCATCGCCTCGGCAACTGATTGCCATTCGCAGTCCATCGAGGCGATTACGTCGTCGGCCATGGGCTGGCGCTGGCCGGTGGTCTTCAGAAACGCCCCGTAGAACGGCTCGTCGCTGACGGCGCAATCGCTGCGCCCGCCAAAGCTGCGCATCATCGCCGTCGAGATGTTCCGTGGCCCTGACCACATGGCAATACGGATGCTCATATCTGTCTCACGCGGGTTGTTTCAGCTGCCCCGAAGCGAACAGATCCACAGCCACGAAGAATTCGCTCCAGCGCTCGGGCAGAAACCGGTCTTCCCAGATAGCCATGGCGTCAAGCCGCAACATCCCGCTCGATCAGCGCCTTGTACAGGCCCTCCAGCCGTTCGACCATCGGTCCCCTGCCCTTGGTCAGCACCCGGCCGTCGACTTCGGTTGCGGGCACAACCCCGGCAAATGTCCCGGTCACGAAAGCCTCTTCCGCGCCGTAGACATCGGTCAGCGAGAAATTCTTCTCGCGGACCGGAATATCATTCTCCCGGCATATGCGGATGACATTGGTCCGGGTGATCCCGCCGAGGCAATAATCCCCGCTCGATGTCCACACCTCGCCCTTGCGGACGATGAAGAAATGGGTCGAGTTGCAGGTCGCGACAAAGCCGTGCGGATCGAGCATCAGCGCCTCGTCCGCCCCCGCCTGGGTCGCCTGGATGCAGGCGGTGATGCAGTTGAGCTTGCTGTGCGAATTGAGCTTCTGGTCCTGCACCGCCGGATCGCCGCGCCGGACATGGACGGTGAACAGCCGGATGCCGTTCTCGACCGTGCTGGGCAGCGCTTCCTTATATTCCGGGATGATGACGATGGTTGCCGGAGAGATCACCACACGCGGATCCTGATAGGGCGTCGAGCGGATGCCCCGCGTGACCATCAGCCGGATATGACAGGCGGTCATGCCATTGCTCTCGATCGTCTCGTAAAGCCGTTCGACCAGTGCCGCCCGCGTGATCCCGAGATCCATCCCAATCGCCTTGGCTCCCTCGAACAGCCGGTCGAGATGGGGTTCGAGAAAGGCGATCCGGCCCTTGTGCACGCGCAGCCCTTCCCAGACCCCGTCGCCGAGCATGAAACCGCTGTCGAACACCGACACCACCGCCTCGGCGCGGGGCGTCAGCACGCCGTTGACGTTGATCAATATATCCTGGTTGCGCGGATCCTCGACATAGTCATGCGTACCCTTGGCCATTTCACCGCTCCTTTTTCCTCTCCCCTCGCGGGAGAGGACAACGAAGACTTGGCAGCGTGCTGCCTAGTCGCAGTCGGTGAGGGGGAAGCGTCTGCATACAGCCTCTGGCATTGCCCCCCTCTCCAAGACTTGCCAAGGCAGCAAGCTGCCAGGCAAATTCCATTTTCTCCCTCAGGAAGGAGAGAATGATACCTCACATATGCAAAACCCGTCCATAGGCATCCAGCACGCTCTCATGCATCATCTCGCTCAGCGTGGGATGCGGGAAGACCGTGTTCATCAGTTCCGCTTCGGTCGTCTCCAGCGTCTTGCCGACAGCATAGCCCTGGATCAGCTCGGTCACTTCCGCGCCGATCATGTGCGCACCGAGCAATTCGCCCGTCTTGGCGTCAAACACGGTCTTGATAAAGCCCTCGGTCTCGCCCAGCGCAATCGCCTTGCCATTGCCGATGAAGGGGAATTTTCCGACCTTGACGTCATGGCCCGCTTCCTTTGCCTTCGCTTCGGTCAGGCCGACGCTGGCGATCTGCGGATGGCAATAGGTACAGCCGGGGATATTGTTGACATCCATGGCATGGGGATGACCGTCCTTGCCCATCGACTGGGCAATAGTCTCGGCCGCGATCACGCCCTCGTGGCTCGCCTTGTGCGCCAGCCAGGGACCGCCGGTACAGTCGCCAATCGCGTAGATACCGTCGATATTGGTCCGGCAATAGGCATCGGTCTTGATATGATAACGCTCGTCCGGTTCCACGCCGAGCTGGTCGAGACCGATCGTCTCGATATTGGGCTGGATCCCGACGGCGACGATGACATGGCTGAAGTCATGGCTTTCCTTCTTGCCCTTGCTGTCCTCGATCTCCGCCTTGACGCCCTTGTCCCCGGCGTCGATGCTCTTCACCCCGGCCTTGGTCATGATCGTCATGCCCTGCTTTTTCAGCGACTTTTCGAGGAATTTGGAGATTTCCTCGTCTTCCACCGGCACGATCCGGTCGAGCATTTCGACCACCGTTACATCGACACCGATGTCATTATAAAAGCTGGCAAACTCGATCCCGATCGCGCCTGATCCGATGACCAGCAACTTGCTGGGCATTTCCGGTGGTGTCATGGCATGACGATAGGTCCAGATGCGCTTGCCGTCGGCCTTGGCAAACGGCAGGTCGCGGGCCCGCGCGCCGGTGGCGATGATGATATTCTTCCCTTCCAGCGCCGTTTCACCCTTGTCCGTTTTAACGGTGATCTTGCCCGGAGCGGCGATCGTGCCGTCGCCGAAATGGACGTCGATCTTGTTCTTTTTCATCAGGCCGGTAACGCCCTGGTTAAGCTGCTTGGCGACACCCCGGGATCGTTTCACGATGGCGTCAAGATCAGCGCTGATCTTCTCCGCTACCAGTCCGTAATCTGCTGCGTGCTTCATATTGTGAAACACCTCTGCCGAACGCAGCATCGCCTTGGTCGGGATGCAGCCCCAGTTAAGACAGATACCGCCCAGATTTTCCCGTTCGACGATGGCGGTTTTCAGTCCAAGCTGCGAGGCGCGGATCGCTGCGACATAGCCGCCGGGGCCGGAACCGAGAACGATGAGATCATATATATCTGCCATGCTTTTCCTTTTTTGTCTCTTGCCCCTCTCCAAGATTTTCTAACCAACAAGTTGGCAAGCAAATCTGTCCTCTCCCGCAAGGGGAGAGGATGAGAGAGCCATTTTTCCTCTCCCCTTGCGGGAGAGGAAACGAAGTCTTGGTAGCTTGCTACCTAGACGAAGTTGGAGAGGGGGAAGAAGATATTTCATGCAAAATCATCTCCGCGATGCCCTCAAGATTATTCAAAATATCATTATTCCAGAAACGCAAGATGCGAAAGCCCTGATCCGTCAAATATTGGTCGCGCCTTTCATCCTCCGTATTTTCTGCATGCTGACTACCATCGGCTTCGACAATCAGGCGATGCTCAAAACAGATAAAATCGACAATATATAGATCATCTACAATTTGCTGATGCCGCCATTTCAAATCCGCAAATCTTTTCGCCCGCAGCATTTTCCAGAGGCATGCTTCGGCATCGGTAGGGTTTTGCGCATGTGTCGGGCGCGTCTGAGCATGAGCTTGTGGCGGGATTGGGCTTGTTTGAGGTGCATCGCTATAGGTCTAGGACCTCAAGCTGCAATTTCTCAGGCTGATATCTATAAAAGTCCGCTACTGATAAAAGAGCCCCCTCCTCTCCCCTTGCGCGAGAGGATACGAGAGCTTGGCAGCGTGCTGCCTAGCGAAGTTGGTGAGGGGTAATTACGGCCCCCTACTCCAGCCCCGGCACTTCTACCGGAGTCCCGTCGCCATCCACGGCCACATAAATATAGGTCCCCGAAGCCGCCTTCGTCATCTCATCCTCGTGCCGGTCGCGGCGATAGGCTTCGACCTGAACGGTCATCGAACTGCGGCCGATCTTGGCAAATTCAGCATAGACCGACAATTCATCGCCAATCTCGACCGAATGCCCGAAGCGCAGGTCATTTGCGCCAACCACCATCGACTTATGCTTGCTGTGCCGCGCCGCCAGCGCCGCGCCCGCCTGCGCCATCTGCCCCATCAGCCATCCGCCAAAAGCAACGCCATAAGGATTGCTCTCGGTTGGCATGACAATGGTGCGGATGGCAGGAACTTTGCCGTCGAGGTTGATCAAGCCAGCATCCCCAGCGGGTTTTCAACCGTTTCCTTGAACGCCTTCATGAAGGCCGCGCCGGTGGCGCCATCGATGGCACGGTGGTCGAAGCTGCCGGTCGCGGTCATGATCGTGGCGATTTCGATATTGTCGCCGATCACCACCGGTTTCCGGATGCCGGCGCTGATCGCCAGAATCATGCCGTGCGGCGGGTTGATCACCGCGTCGAATGTGGTGACGCCGAACATGCCCATATTGGACAGGCTGGCGGTGCCGCCCTGATATTCGTGCATCTTCAGCTTGCCGGCCTTGGCCCGCTCGGCGAGGTCCTTCATCTCGGTGGCGATGGTGCTCAATGACTTGGTGTCGGCGCTGGTGACGATCGGCGTGATCAGGCCGCCGGGGATGCTCACCGCCACGGCGATATCTGCGCGCTGGTAGCGGATCATGGCGTCATCGGTGTAGCTGACATTGCTTTCCGGTGCCTTCATCAGCGCCACCGCCTGCGCCTTGATCATCAGGTCGTTGACCGAAAGCTTGATGCCGCGTGCCTCCAGCGAGGCGTTGAGTTCGCTGCGCAGGCTCAGCAGCCGGTCGATATTGATATCGATGCTGACCCGGTAATGCGGGATGGTCTGCTTCGCTTCGGTAAGGCGGCGGGCGATGGTCTTGCGCATGCCGGAGAGCTTCTCGGCGGTATGCGGGATATCGAAATCGCCGGATGCCGGCGCTGCTGCTGCAGCCGGTGCGGGTGCCGCGCCGGGCGCCGGCTTCGCCGCCTCGCTCTTGGCCGGGGCACTGCCACCCTTGGCACCTTCAATATCGGCCTTGATAATCCGTCCACCGGGGCCCGTGCCTTCCAGTGCGGACAGATCGACACCTTTTTCTGCCGCCAGACGCCGGGCCAGCGGGCTGACCTTGAGGCGACCGTCTGCAGGGGATTCGCTCCCTTCGGCGCCACGATCCGCAACCTTTGGCGCACTCACCTTCTGCACCGGTTCTGCGACCTTCGCCTCCGGTTCGGCCAGTTTTTCGGCCGGAGCCGGCTCCGCCACGTCCCGCTTCGCGGCACTTTCGCCAACTTCCGATATCTCTTCCCCTTCTTCGGCAATAATCGCGATCACGTCTCCGACCTTCACATTTTCCGTTCCGGCAGCGACGACAATCCGGGCAACCACGCCTTCGTCAATCGCCTCGAATTCCATCGTCGCCTTGTCGGTTTCAATCTCCGCCAGCAAATCACCGGAAGACACGCTATCACCTTCTTTCACCAGCCATTTGGCCAGTGTTCCTTCTTCCATCGTCGGGGAGAGCGCAGGCATTTGGAGATTGATGGGCATAGCCGGTTAACTTTCCTGAATGGGTCCTGATATCGTTTAAAGCTGTCGGACATTGCAACAATATCGTCAAGGGCGGTATCTTGCCTTGCCGGCGTTTTTATCGCAACAGGTGTTTCTGACAAGGCGAGGAGTGGGACGATGCGGACATATCTGGTGGTGATTGACGAGACCGAAGAGGCCAGCGTTGCACTGCGCTTTGCGTCGCGCCGGGCGATGAAAACAAACAGCGCGCTTCATATCCTCGCCCTCGTCGAGAGCGAGGATTTTGTGGCTTGGGGCGGGGTTCAGGCGACGCTGGAGGAAGAGGCGAAGAGCCGTGCTGAAGCGCTCGTTTCAAGCGCCGCCGGCACCCTGTTCGACGAAACCGGAATCCGGCCATCGATCACGGTCAAACAGGGCAAAGGGCCGAAAGTCGTGCGCGCAATGATGGACGAGGTAGATGGTCTCGGCGCCCTTGTGTTAGGTGCAGCGGCGACGGGATCTCCGGGTCCTTTGGTCAGTCATTTTGCGGCCACAGAAGCGGGCTCTCTGCCCTGCCCGGTTATGGTCGTGCCCGGGTCTTTGACCAAAGAACAGATCGACCGGTTAAGCTAGCGCGCTTTCTGCCAAATCGCCACGCGCCGGATAGTCGTGATCGAGCGCGTAATCGAGCCCCTGGAGTAACTGGTCAAGCGATGGCCGGGTGAAGGGCATGCTCTGAATGCTGGCGAAATAGAGGGTTCGATCCGGCTTTGCGAGCAGCAATGCCGGCTCAGAAAAAATTCGCGGCTCCTTGCTCCCGGGCCGCCCCGAGGAGATATACAACCCCAGGTTCCTCGCCAAATCTTCGCCCATGCCATAGCCGAGCATCAGTTCCTCGATACCCCATTGTTCCACAGTCTGTTGTGCGCGGTCACGGTTATCCATGCTAATTGCAACAACCGTTGTTTTCCGCTTGGCGAAATCTCCCAATTTGCCCTGCAAGTCACTCAATTGCATCCTGCAAATCGGACAGTGGAGGCCGCGGTAAAATAACATCAGAGTGAAATTATCACCCAGCCTCTGGCTCAGCTGGAACTTGCCGCCGTCCGTCATAGGCACTGTAAAATCAGTAATTATATTGGTTGGAAGAAGCTTGGACATTGGAGGAATTCCTTTCCAATTAGATTTGAACCCATTCAAGCCGAACCGCCATCTTGTTACAAATAATTATTACTTCTTGCGGCCCTTTCCGCGGTTTCCGCGGATGTTGGCCGGGCGCCCTGTTTTATTCTTGTGGCGGGCTTTCCCTTTGTGCTTACGATAGGGCGCGGGGCGGGACAGCATGTGGTTCGCGCCTTCAGCCAGCTCGAACAACAGGCTGCCAGTCGCCGGATTAGCCTCGACGAGACGCAACTCTATTTTTTGGCCGATTGTATATGTGACACCACTGTCGATACCCGTGAGCTGGTGCTTCACCTCGTCGTAATCAAAGCGCTCAGCCCCCAAGGTGCGTACAGGCACCAGGCCATCGCCGCCCAGTTCCTCTACTGTGGCGAAGAAACCGAAATTCTGGACACCGGTGATCCGGCATTTCAGAATCTGCCCAATCTTGTCCGACAAATGCGCGGAAATATAGCGATCAACGGTTTCCCGTTCGGCCATCATCGCGCGGCGTTCCAATTGGCTGATTTTTTCCGAAATCCTGTCGAGGCGGCCTGCTTCATCGCTGGTTAGGCCTGATTTTTTAGGGATATCCCGGTCTTCCGGTGAGGGCTGCTCGAGCTTGCAGGCGCTCACCAGGGCGCGATGGACGATGAGGTCTGCATAGCGCCGGATCGGGCTGGTGAAATGGGCATAACTGCCAAGAGACAGGCCGAAATGCCCCATGTTGGTATGACCATAATAAGCCTGTGTCTGACTACGTAAAATCTGTTCCATGATCAAGGGCAACAGCAATGCGTCGTCTACCTTTTCAATCAGGCGGTTGAACACGGACGGCTTGACCACCTGCCCCATTGCAAAGCTGATATCGAAGCTTTTGAGATAGTCCTTCAGTGCGATCAGCTTTTCCCGCGACGGAGTTTCGTGGACTCGGTAAATTACCGGGGACTTCTTCGATTCCAGCATTTTCGCCGCAGCGACGTTCGCGGCAATCATGAAATCTTCCACGACCCGGTGCGCATCCAGGCGCTCGCGAATGGCAATTTCTTCAATTCGGCCCTGATCATCGAGAACGACCCGTTTTTCAGGAAGGTCGAGGTTAAGCGGTTCGCGACTATCGCGCGCCTTGGCGAGCAGTTTCCAACAAGCCCAAAGCGGCTCTAGTACGGACGTTTTCAGGGGGTGTTCAAGATCGCCATCCATTGCCGCCTGTGCATCTTCATAGGCGATATTGCCCGCCAGTTTCACAATCGCCCGTGTGAAGCGAGTAGCAATCACCTGCCCCTTTGCATCAATTGTCAAATGACACGCCAGAGCGGCCCGATCGACATTCTGCTTCAGTGAACAAACATCGGTAGAAAGTGCTTCCGGCAGCATGGGAACAACACGGTCGGGGAAATAGACGCTATTGCCACGCTTATAGGCTTCCTTGTCTATTCGGCTTCCAGGACGAACATAGAAGGAGACATCGGCAATCGCGACAATTGCCTTGAAGCCGCCTGCATTGTCCGGACTATCATCCGGCACCGCCCAGATTGCATCATCATGATCGCGCGCATCGGACGGATCAATCGCGACAATCGGAATATCTCTGAGGTCTTCACGCTTCTCGTTGGATAGCGGCAATTTCGTCGCCTGTGCTGCCTCTTTGAGAACCGCGTCAGGAAAGTGCTGCGGGATTTCAAATTTGTGAATTGCTATCAAGCTAAAGGATTTGGGAGCAAATGGGTCCCCCAATATTTCCTTCACCCGGGCTTTTACCTGTGACCCGCGCTTGAGCGGTTCAGCAAGAACAAGATTGCCTGGTTCTGCATCGCCCAGGTCGAGGATTGCGGTGCTGCGCCGGATCTTGCGATCGACGGGTTTCAGCCAGTATCGGTCGCGTTCGTCTTTCTCAACGATACCCATCAGCATGTCACTGCTCTGGGCGAGTTTCTTCATCAGATAGGCGATATGTCCCTGTCCGCGCTCTTCTGTCCGGGCGAGGATACGATCCCCGATGGCGAGAGCGGCGCGACGGCCTTTTTCCCTGATCCGGAGCCTTGGAACGGGAGCATTGTCAGCCTCCCAGCGTTCCGGCACGCCGATCGCCTCATTCCCGTCAATCTCGACAATCTTGAGAACGGTTACTTTGGGTATGCCGCCCATTTTATGAAACGCCCGTCCCGGCGCGCTGTCGATCAGGCCTTCGTCGGCCATGTCCTTAAGCAAAGCTTTGAGCGCAATCTTGTCGGATCCACGCAAACCAAATGCTTTTGCAATCTCCCTTTTGCCAGCGGGTTGATCGGAGCGTTCGATAAATTCCAATATCTGTTTGCGTGAGGGAACCTGCTTCGGTTTATGAGGTCGTTTGGGACCGGCCATTAATAGGCTTTGCCGACGATGATCCGCTCGACAGCGGGTTGACCGGTGAAGATGCAAGAACCATCCACTGGAGCTCCATCGATCGGCACGTTCCGGAAGGTCAGTTTCAGTTTTTTCAGCCGTTCTTCAATGGCTTCCAGCTCGTCGCCGGTTGCCTTGCACCATTGCACTTCCAGCCACCCCGGATATTTCTTGTTCTCCTCGTAGAAACGCTCAACTTCTGCCCAATCGTCAAAACCACGAGTAATATTATTACGCAGGCGTTCGTTGGCCTCGCTGTGCATTGAAGTCTGAATTTCGGTCAGCAAGGCAGGGATTTCGGGGATGAACTCATCCTTTGCCAGAAACTTGGTGTCCAGCTTTCCGCTGTCTTGATAGAGCGCATCCCGGCGGATCATGGCGACCTTATTGTCGACCATATCCCGCGGGCCAATTTCCAATATGACCGGGGCGCCTTTCTTGACCCATGACCATCGTTTGGTCTGAGTTTTTGCGCCGCTGACGTCCAGCTTCACCCGGACCGGTTCGTCAAAGGCCCTCAGCCCGGCAATATCCTTCGCCAGCGCCTTGCAATAGGCGAGAACCTCTTCATCTTCCGGCTTGTCGCGCAACATCGGTACGATCACAACCTGATAGGGAGCGATCAGCGGTGGAACGCGCATACCGTCATCATCACCATGGGTCATGATGACACCGCCGATCAGCCGGGTCGATGTTCCCCAACTCGTGGTATAGGCAAACTGGAATTCGCCCTCCTTGTCCTGAAAGCGGATGTTCTGCGCGTTGCTGAAGGTCTGCCCGAGGAAGTGACTGGTACCGGCCTGCAGCGCCTTCCCATCCTGCATCATCGCTTCGATCGAATAGGTCGCATCCGCTCCCGGAAACCGTTCATTCTCCGGTTTCTCGCCCGCAACCACAGGCATCGCCAGCACATCTTCAGAAAAACTACGATACATTTCGAGTATATTGAGCGTTTCTGCCATCGCCTCGTCTCGGCTAGCGTGGGCGGTATGGCCTTCTTGCCAAAGAAACTCGCTGGTCCGCAGAAACATTCTCGTCCGCATTTCCCAGCGCACGACATTCGCCCACTGGTTAATCATCACAGGAAGATCGCGCCAACTTTGCACCCAGCGGGCAAAGGCGGTGCCGATGACCGTTTCCGACGTAGGCCGGACAACCAAAGGTTCCTCTAGTTTTGCATCGGGATCAACAACCAGATCATCGCCGTCCTTCATCAGGCGATGATGGGTAACAACCGCCATTTCCTTGGCAAAGCCATCAACATGTTCCGCTTCTTTCGCAAAATAGCTGAGTGGAATGAAAAGGGGGAAGTAGCAATTTTCATGGCCGGTTGCCTTGATCCGCTGATCCATCAGATACTGCACGCGTTCCCAGATGCCATAGCCCCACGGTCGCATGATCATACAGCCGCGGACACCGGATTCCTCAGCAAGATCCGCTTCGGCGATGACTTGCTGGTACCATCCCGCAAAATCATTTTCACGAGTGGTCGAAAGGGCATTTTTCTTCACGGGTTTTTCCTGCGGATTATGGTTCTGTATTTTCCGGTATTCAGTCGTCGAGCTTGTCAATCTTGGACTGGATGTCAGCCAATTGCTGCTTCAGCTCCAGGATTTCAATATCTTTCTCTGACAGCTCTTCCTGGGGCTCGTTGTCGGTATCATCCTCGTCATTGTGACCGAGGCTCAATGCCTTTTCAAACACGCCGGCCAGCGGACTGGCCTTTAGCGCATTTTCAACCGCTTCCTGAAACTGCTTCTGGTTTTTCACGGCCATCTGACCCAGCGGATTTTTATTGAGCGCCCCCTCGACCGCTTGCTGAAATTGCTTCTGGTTCCTCCGAAAATTTTCCATAGACGCTTCCAGATAAGACGGCATCAACGATTGCATGCTGTTGCCGTACATGGAAATCAGCTGGCGGAGGAAATTTACCGGCAGCATTTGCTTGCCGCTACTTTCTTCATCGACAATGATCTGCGTCAGGACATTATGCGTAATATCCTCGCCGGTCTTCGCATCGACAACAACGAAATCCTCTTCATTCCGGGTCATTTCGGCCAGAAAATCGAGCGTGATATAATTCGATGTCTGGGTGTTGTAGAGACGGCGATTTGCGTATTTCTTAATGATGATTGGACCGTCATGGGTCTTGCTTTTTGACTTGGCCATATAAGCTCCCGCTGGGTTAGAAAATCTGAACGACGACAGGAGCTTCTAACCGCAATATATTTTTATATTGCAGTCGCACTAAACCTATTTGTGCATTGCCGCAACTTTTCATGTTGTGCAGCATTTTTGCGCAACATTTTTAGTTTGTGCAAGCGCGTTGCCGACGCTCTTCTTTGTGCATCATACCCATTGCCGTGGCAGGCGATTACCAAGGCCTGTAATCAGCTCATATTGCGACAGTCCTGATTGCGAAGAAGCGGTACCAAGGTCATATTCGCAATCAACCCAGTCTCCCTCTTTCAAGTCGGATGCCAATGAAAGATCGATGGCGATCAGGTCCATCGAGACGCGGCCCAGCACAGGCAATCTTGCTTGCTTGTGCAAAAAAGCACCGCGGTCGGAAAAGCCTCGCAAATACCCGTCAGCATAACCCATTGCCAATATGCCAATGTTATGGGACCGGTTGGCAACATATTGGGCGTTATACCCAACCTTGTCGCCTGAACGTAAGGATCGAACCTGGATAATTTCCGTTTGCGGAATTGCCACTTGTTTGATGAATCCCTCCAGCGCCTGACGCTGGATACCACCATAAAGCGACAATCCGGGGCGAGTAAGATCGAAATGATAATCGCCGCCCAGAGCAATAGCGGCGCTGTTGGCCAGGCTCCTTCGTTTCGCCGGGACCTGCTTGAGCGAGGTTAAATAGCATGCGAGTTGATCGCGATTCTGGTCCACATCCTCGTCCGCAGAAGCGAGATGGCTCATGGCAATATCGATCGACATTGAGGCAAGAATATTCTGATCCAGGTCGTTCAGATTTATACCCAGTCGGTTCATGCCGCTGTTGATCATAATATCGCAGGCTTCACCCGTCGGTTGCCAACGGGCAACCTGTTCCATGCTGTTCAACACCGGCTTGGCGGGTGATTGCACGGCAAAGGGCATATCAAGTTCACGAACGCCATTGAGTACCGAGACGCAAGCCCTGCCCGCTGTCAGATCTTCTATTTCCTCCGCTTCCTGCCAATTGGCCACGAAGAAATCCGCGCAACCCGCCGCGATCAGCTTTTGCACGACATCACGCACTCCCAGACCATAGGCATTGGCCTTTACCGCCGCGCCGGCTTTCGCCTTGCCCGAAAGTTGATCGAGATTTCGCCAGTTGGAAACCAGTGCGTCGGAATCCAGTCTTATCTTCGCGGTCGGCGGGATATGCGATTTTGCGTCGTTCATTGTCCGCTCGATAGGAGCTTTATCGCCCTTCGTCGAGGGCCGCTTCGGGATCGTTAGGAATGCCCCACCAGCCGACGACCAAGGCGATGGCCACGAAAATCCATGTGTACCAGAGACCGGCATAGACATCGCCCGACCTGGCAACGATATAGCCAGCGATCAGCGGCAGGAAACCGCCGAAATAGCCTGCACCGATATGATAGGGTATCGACATCGAGCTATACCGGATTTTGGCCGGGAACATCTCGGCGAGCAGCGCCGCGACCGATCCGTAGTTCAGCGCGCTCAATGCGCCGAGCAAAAGGAGGATTCCGATGATCCCGGCAAGAGCGGCGTTCGACGGCTGGCGTTCGGAGAAGTCATATCCAAAGCTGGCCAATGCAGTCTCGATCGCCGTTTTTCGTTCGGCCGTCGTGGCATCTGCAAAAGTGGATATATCAATTTTCGCTCCTCCTGCGGTCAGGCGAAGCTGCTCTGAATCCACGACATTATAGGGGACGCCGCTGGCGGTCAGTGCCTCGACCAGTTTCCCACACTCGCTGGGTTTGCCGCCGTAGAGATCGGCGAACGGATCGGTGGTGCAATCCCGGCCAGCAACCTGGACAGGCACCGATTTTGCCGTTTCCCAAAGCCCGGGATTGGCCAGATTGCCCAGCGCCCAGAAACAGGGAAAAAGCAACAGCAGGATCAGCACATTGCCGATCAGGATCGGTTTCTTCCGACCGACGCGATCCGACCATTTTCCGACCACAAGGTAAAAGGACGTGGCGATGAGACCAGCGATAAATACGGTGATTTCCACAGTCAGGTCGTCGACTCGCATCGGGCCACGCAGGAACGACATGCCGGAGAAAAAGGCAGTGTACCAGATTGTGGTCAAGCCGGCAGTGATACCGAACAAGGCGACAAATATCCGTTTCTTGTTGCCGGGATAGGTGAAGCTTTCCTTGAACGGGTTGCCTGCGGTTTCGCCGGCTTCCTTCATCGCCTGGAACACCGGGCTCTCAGAGAGTTTCAAGCGCATCCAGAGTGAAATACCGAGCAGAATGAGCGACAGAAGAAACGGTACCCGCCATCCCCAGTCGGCAAATTCCTCGGCCGGGATCAGGAAGCGACAGGCCAGAACCACGGCGATGCTCAGCACGAAGCCCCCGGCGACGCTGGCCTGGATGAAGCTGGTATAAAAACCGCGCTTTTCAGTCGGTGCATGCTCGGCGACATAAATGGCCGCGCCACCATATTCGCCGCCCAGTGCCAGCCCCTGGATAATCCGCAACAGGATCACGATGGCAGGGGCAGCATAGCCGATGGTTTCCGCGTTGGGGATAAGCCCGACACCGGCGGTGGCAATGCCCATCAGGGTCACGGTTACCAAAAATGTATATTTGCGGCCGAGCCTGTCGCCCAGGAAACCAAACAAAATCGCACCGAGTGGACGAAACCCGAAACCAATGGCAAAACCGGCCCAGACCAGCAGCAGTTGCAGCGTTTCATTGCCCGATGGGAAAAAGGCGGCACCGATCAAAGCGGCCAGCGTGCCATAGATGAAAAAATCATACCATTCGAAAACCGTGCCAGCGGAGGACGCGGCGATGACCAGTCGAATTTCCTTTTGCGTAGGCTCACGCTGCCCCGCGATCGCGGCTTCACTAGTCATGCATTGCCCTCCCCAAGGCGTTTTTATGTCTTATTTTTTATATTTTATTCCAGTTCGAGTATCACGGCATCGACGGCAAGGCTATCCCCTTGCGCTGCCTCGACCGATTTCACCACTCCGTTTTTCTCTGCCCGGAGAATATTCTCCATCTTCATCGCTTCGACGACCGCCAGCGGCTGCCCCTCGACGACGCTGTCTCCTTCTCCGACATGCAGCGCGACCAGCAGTCCGGGCATCGGGCAAAGCAGATATTTCGACAGATCGGGCGGGATTTTCTCAATCATGTGCACCGCATGTTGCGAGACATGGGCCGGCAAAATCCGCGCCCTGTGGGTTGCGCCGTGGCTGTTGAGCGCGAAACCGTCCGCGGTCTTGGTAATCTTTACCGACAGCGGCTTGCCGGCGATTTCAGCCAGGATCAGACTGTCGCCGGGCGTATATTCGGTCGACAGATCGATAGCGGCACCATCCACCGCGATTTCCTCTTCGGAAACCGATACGGTCATGATCTTGTCGCCAATTTTGACTTCCCATTCCGAGGGGGCATCGAGACGCTTGCCAAGCTGATTGTCGACCCGGCGTGCACGGTCGGCATGGGCGGTCGCAGCAAAAGCCCCGATGGCTGCAAGATTGCTGAGCAACTCGTCGGATGCAGGGGCACCGTGAAAGCCGTCGGGATATTCCTCGGCGATGAAATTGGTCGTGATATTGCCTTCGCGGAACCGTTCGTGCTGCATGAGCGCCGAGAGGAAGTCGATATTGTGACCGGGGCCCTGCAGCTCGAACCGGTTGAGCGCGTCAATCTGACGGTCAATCGCTTCGATGCGGGTTTCGCCATAGGTGATCAGCTTGGCGATCATCGGATCGTAGAAGATCGAAACCTCGCCGCCTTCGGCCACGCCATCGTCGACGCGAATGCCTTCTTCGGCTTCCGGGGGCCGATATTTGACCAGACGACCGGTGGAAGGCAGGAAGCCGCGATAAGGATCTTCGGCATAGACGCGGTTTTCAACCGCCCAGCCGGTCAGCTTGACCTCGTCCTGGGTCAGTGGCAATTTCTCGCCATAAGCAACACGGATCATCTGTTCGACCAGATCGAGGCCAGTGATATATTCGGTGACCGGATGTTCCACCTGCAGACGGGTATTCATTTCGAGAAAATAGAAGCTCTTGTCCGCCCCGACGATCAGCTCGACCGTACCGGCGCTATAATAGCCAACAGCCTGCGACAACGCGACGGCCTGTTCACCCATTTTCTTCCGCATCTCAGGGTCGACAAATGGTGACGGCGCTTCTTCGACAACCTTCTGGTGCCGCCGCTGGATCGAACATTCGCGTTCGCCCAGATAAATCACATTGCCATGCTTGTCGCCGAGCACCTGGATTTCGATATGGCGCGGCTGTTCGATGAATTTCTCGATAAACACGCGGTCATCGCCGAAGCTGGCCAGCCCTTCGCGCTTGGTCGCTTCAAAGCCTTCGCGGACGTCTTTCTCGTTCCACGCAAGCCGCATGCCCTTGCCGCCGCCGCCGGCGCTGGCTTTCATCATCACCGGATAGCCGATATCTGTGGCGATTTTCACCGCATGCTCGGTATCGTCAATCTCGCCAATATGGCCCGGAACAACGCTGACACCGGCTTTCTCGGCCAGCTTCTTCGACTCGATCTTGTCGCCCATGGCCGCGATGGCATTGGGCGGGGGGCCGATGAAGGCGATATTATTCTTTTCCAGTTCCTCGACGAACGAGGCGCGCTCGGAAAGAAAACCATAGCCCGGATGCACCGCTTCCGCGCCGGTTTCCTTGCAAGCCGCGATGATCTTGTCGGCGATCAGATAGGATTCCGCTGCCGGCGAAGGCCCAATATGCACGGCCTCGTCCGCCATTTTGACATGGGGGCTGCGCGCATCCGCGTCAGAGTAGACGGCGACCGTCTTGATCCCCATTTTCTGGGCAGTACGGATAACCCGGCAGGCGATTTCGCCGCGGTTTGCGATTAGAATTTTTTTGAACATCTATTTACCTGTATCCATTGGTTCATGGTCAATTACGCGAAAAGATTCGGTTTGCCCGCGCCGGACAAAGAAAATTCGTTCTTCGTCTTGGCGAGGTACGGAAACCGGGCATATAATTTTTTCCTGGTCGGATGACCTTACCGCTCCAGTTAGAATGCTGATCAATTGGTTAGAATTCAGATCACCTTTTTTCAGGTCAATAATCTCAATTCTTCCCACCTTGATCGGCACATTAGGAGTTAAGTCCGGCTCTGCCGGAACCCATTTTCCTGCAACAACAATATCGGCAGAAAGCTTCGCCGCTTCTTTTTGGTCAACCCCTGCGCTAGGGCAGGAAATTTGAGCTTCGGTGTTGTGGACTGCCGCCTGCGAACAGCTTGCCAGCAGAGCAAAAAGAGGAAGCGAGCAGGATTTCACTCAGCCGCCTCCAGCTTGCATTCCCGCTGCTCGGCTTCCATCGGAATCAGCCCGAGCTTCGCAAATAATGTCTCATCCGCATCATCTCCGGCATTGCCGGTGGTCAGCAATTTGTCGCCGGTAAAAATGCTGTTGGCACCGGCAAGGAAGCACAGAGCCTGTGTGCTTTCGCTCATGCTTTCGCGACCAGCGGACAGGCGCACCATCGATGCGGGCATGGTGATCCGTGCCACCGCGATCGTGCGGACAAATTCGATATCGTCAATCTTCGCCAGCGGCGTATCGGCCAGCATATCGCCAAGCACCGTGCCCTTGACCGGAACCAGCGCATTGACCGGTACGCTCTCCGGATGCCGCGGCAGGGTCGCCAGCGCATGGACGAAGCCGACCCGGTCTTCGCGGGTCTCGCCCATGCCGACGATGCCGCCGGAACAGACGTTGATGCCGCTATTGCGAACATTCTCGAGCGTTTCGAGCCGGTCACCGAAGGTACGCGTGGTGATCACCTTCTCGTAATGTTCGGGCGAGGTATCGATGTTGTGGTTGTAATAATCAAGGCCTGCTTCGGACAGCATTTCGGACTGTTCCTTGGTCAACATACCAAGCGTCATGCAGGTTTCCATGCCCATTTGCCGGACGCCCTTGATCATCTCGATAATCGCCGGCATGTCGCGGTCCTTGGGATTGCGCCAGGCGGCCCCCATACAAAAGCGGGACGAACCGCGATCCTTCGCCTGCGCCGCAGTCTGCAGCACGGCACGAACGTCGAGCAGCTTCTCTGCCTTGAGTCCCGATTTTGCGCCTGCTGACTGGTTGCAATATCCGCAATCTTCCGGGCAACCGCCGGTCTTGATGGACAGCAGGGTCGAAAGCTGAACCTCGCCGGGCTTGTGGTTGGCGCGGTGGACGGTTGCTGCCTGGAAAACCAGTTCATCGAACGGCAGGTCGAACAGGGCCGCGATTTCTTCACGGGTCCAGTCGTTGCGGACATCGTGTCCCTGCGCCGGCAGGGGTCCATCTCGGACCTGCTCGTCCGGACGCGATGGCGGGAGATGGGCACCTGCCTGCGCAGGTGCACTGATATTTTCGTCTAAACTCATTCGGCGGCTTCCTCTTCGGGTGGCATGTTGTGGCCCAGCAGGCGCAGGATATCCGCGGCACATTCCACAATATTGCTGCCCGGTCCATAGATTCCGACAACACCTGATTTCCGTAGAAATTCATAATCCTGCGGCGGGATCACGCCCCCAGCAAAAACCTTTACATCACTGCGACCCGATTCCTTCAGCAGATTGATCAGTTCTGGGATCAGCGTCTTGTGGCCCGCGGCAAGGCTGGACGCGCCAACCGCATCAACATTTTCCGCCAGGGCCAGATCACGGGTTTCGCAGGGTGTCTGGAACAAGGGCCCGGAAATCACGTCAAAACCCATGTCGGTAAAGGCGCTGGAGACGACATTGGCGCCGCGGTCATGGCCGTCCTGCCCCATTTTCGCGACCAGAATTTTCGGCTTGCGGCCAAGCCGTTGCGAGACCGCATCGACGCCTTCGATGACCATGGCATAGCGGGCATCGCCTTCATAGGCCTTGCCGTAAATGCCTTTGACCGGTGTCGGGCGGGTTTCGTAGCGGCCGAATACCGCTTCCATCGCGTCCGATATTTCTCCGAGCGAAGCCCTTTGCCGCGCGGCATCCACCGCGAGCGCAAGCACGTTGCCGCCGGATTTCGACCCTTCGGTTAATGCCTTGAGGGCCGCCTGACAGGCCGCTTCATCCCGTCCGGCCCGCATTTTTTCGAGCCGCGCGATCTGCCCCTGACGCACCTTGGCATTGTCGATATCCAGAGTATCCATTGCCTCTTCTTCGGCCAGGCGATATTTGTTGACGCCGACGATAACCGCATCACCCTTGTCCACAGCGGCCTGCCGTCCGGCAGCGGCTTCCTCGATCATCGCCTTGGGCCAGCCGTCGGCTACCGCCTTGGCCATGCCGCCTTCCGCATCGACACGCTCGATAATTTCCCAGGCCTTGTCGACCAGTTCCTTGGTCAGCGCCTCGACATAATAGCTGCCGCCAAGCGGATCGACGACCTTGGTTATGCCCGCCTCTTCCTGCAACACGATCTGGGTGTTGCGGGCAATGCGAGCGGAGAAATCGGTCGGCAGCGCAATCGCCTCATCGAGCGCATTGGTGTGGAGCGACTGGGTGCCGCCCAGGGTCGCGGCCATCGCCTCGATTGTTGTGCGGATCACGTTATTATAGGGATCCTGTTCGGTCAGCGACACGCCCGACGTCTGGCAGTGGGTGCGCAGCATCTTCGATCGTTCGGATTGTGCACCGAGACCTTCCATGACCCGGTGCCACAAGGTCCGCGCCGCGCGAAGCTTGGCCACTTCCATGAAGAAGTTCATGCCAATGCCAAAAAAGAAGCTCAGACGGCCGGCAAAAGCGTCGATATTCAGTCCGGTTTCCATCGCCTGTTTGGCATATTCCCGGCCATCGGCAATGGTGAACGCGAGTTCCTGAACCGCCGTCGCCCCCGCTTCGTGCATATGATAGCCACTGATCGAAATGCTGTTGAATTTCGGCATATGTTCGGAAGTATAGGCGATGATGTCCGAGATGATCCGCATGCTTGGCGCCGGCGGATAGATATAGGTGTTGCGGACCATGAACTCTTTCAGAATATCATTCTGGATCGTGCCGGACAGTTTCTCCTGCGAAACCCCCTGCTCTTCTGCCGCGATGATATAGAAAGCGAGACACGGGATCACCGCGCCGTTCATCGTCATCGATACCGACATTTCATCGAGCGGGATCTGGTCGAAGAGGATTTTCATATCCTCGACGCTATCGATCGCCACGCCCGCCTTGCCGACATCCCCGACGACGCGCGGATGGTCGCTGTCATAGCCGCGGTGGGTGGCGAGATCGAAGGCCACCGAAAGCCCCTTTTGTCCTGCCGCCAGATTGCGGCGATAGAAAGCATTGGATTCCTCAGCGGTCGAGAAACCGGCATATTGGCGGATCGTCCAGGGCCGTCCGGCATACATGCTTGCCTTGACGCCACGGGTGAACGGACCAAATCCAGGAAGCCCCGGATCACCGGCATCTTCCGCTGTATAGAGCGGCTTGACGGCGATACCCTCGGGCGTTTCCCATGTCAGGTCACGGCCCTTCACCTCTTTTTCGGCCAGTTCCTGCCAGTCCTTCAGTGTCGGTTTTTCGGTCATATCAGCATTAAATCCATTGGTAGGGTTTCTTGTTCTCTAATCGGCAACCTAGCGATCTGGCCCTATCGAAGGACAAGAACCCTTCGATAGGAGCGGCATATACGGTTGACTACTCCCCCTTAAATTCCGCCTTGCGTTTTTGCAGGAAGGACAGCGCCCCTTCTCTTGCGTCCTGGCTGTTACCCGCAATCCGCTGCCCCTCGGCTTCGCTGAACAGCGCTGCCGCATAGTCGCTTTCCAGCGCCTTCGCCAGATTCTGGCGCATCACACCCAGTGCCACAGTCGGTCCGGCGGCGAGGCGTTTGGCAAGCGCGTCGGCTTCCTGCATCAGTGCGTCATCCTCGACGCATTTAAAGATAAGGCCCCAGTCGGCCGCTTTTTCGCCAGGAATTTTTTCCCCGAGCATCATCATTTCCGTAGCCCGGGCTTTGCCGACCAGTCGGGTCAGCATCCATGAAGCACCGCCATCGGGAACGAGCCCGATATTGACGAATGCCTGAAGAAAATAAGCGGATTTCCCAGCGATGGCGAAGTCACTGGCGAGCGCGATCGAGCAACCGATACCTGCCGCCGCCCCGTTGACGGCGGTGATGGTTGGAATATCGAGCCGGGCCAGCTTGAGCATCAGGGGATTATAATGCTGGTTGAGCGCCGCATAAGAGGCTTCACCGCCCCTGACCGGGCTGTCGTTTTTCGACTGCAGATCAGCACCGGCGCAAAAAGCGCGGCCTTCGCCGGTAATCACCACCGCGCGAGCATCCTCGAGCAGATCGAGCGCGGTATAAATATCATCCGCCATGGCAAGCGAACAGGCGTTCAGCCGCTCTGGTACATTGAGGGTGATCGTGGCCACCTGATCCGTAATGGCAAGCTTGATATTTTCGAAATCCATATTTGGTCCCTTTGAATGGCTCCTCATCCTGAACTTGTTTCAGGACCCCAAGAGATGCTGAAACAAGTTCAGGATGAGGAGCGCAAGTTTAATGCCCTTTTGGCGTTTCCATGATTTCGGTCAGCATCCCGCCCATATCCTTGGGATGCACAAAAAAGATTAGCGTGCCGTGCGCGCCGATGCGCGGCTCTCCGAGCACCCGCTTGCCCATCGCTTCGAACTCGGCCTTGGCGGCGTGAATGTCCGGCACTTCGAAACAGATGTGATGCTGGCCGCCGAGCGGGTTTTTCTCCAGCCATTTGCCTACCGCGCTGTCGCTCTCCGTGGGCTGCAACAATTCCACCTGCGTGCCGGATGTGCCCCCCTCGCCCGGCGTGTTGACGAAACAGACCCGCACCTTCTGCGATTGCAGAACGAACGGCTCGGTAATATCCGTGGCGCCCATGACATCGCGATAAAAGGCGATCGAGGCGTCGAGATCCGGCGTCGCAACGCCAATATGGTTCATTCTTCCCAATTGCATTTAATGTTCCTCTCCGTGCGGAATGAATCTGTGTACCAGCGGCGCAATCCCTGCCCCGACAATCACGCCGGCTATGCCGGACATGAGTGCAAAGGCGATGCCCCCGACGAGGAGCTTCGCCGAGGCCGGAAACAGACCGACCAGCGGATGCGACAGCCATTCGATCAGATGCTCCGGCCCGTGCCAGCCCAGAGCGGCTATATTATGGACCAGCAACCCGCCGCCGACCCAGGCCATGGCCAAGGTTCCGATGATCGACAGGGCTGCGAGCAGCTTCGGCATCAATCGGACCAGACTGCAGCCAAAGGACCGCAATGCGCCATCATTATTCTGCGCGATATGCAGGCCGATATCATCCATCTTCACGATCAGCGCGACCGCGCCATAAACCGCCACGGTAATCGCTATGCCGATGATCGCGAGGATGATCGCCTGTTCCCACCAGACCTGATCGGTCAGTTCGGACAGGGCGATGGCCATGATCTCGCCGGACAGGATCAGGTCGGTGCGGATCGCGCCGGACACCATTTCCTGTTCCCGACCATGGCCTTCGACAATCGCTGGCTGATCATGTTTGGTGGACTCGTCGACATGGAAAATTTCCAGCACCTTTTCGGCGGCTTCGTAACACAGGAACAAACCCCCGAAAATCAGTATGATCGGTATCAAAAAGGGTGCAAATTGTCCCAAAAGGACCGCTGCCGGTAACAAAAAGACCAGTTTGTTCTTGAACGAACCCTTGGTGATCTTCCAGATCATCGGCAATTCGCGCGACGGATCGAAGCCGGTCACATAGGTCGGCGTAACCGCCGCATCGTCGATCACCACGCCGGCGGATTTGGTGCCAGCCTTGGCGGCTGCAGCACCAATATCGTCAACCGATGCGGCGGCGACCTTCGCAATGGCTGCGACGTCGTCGAGGAGCGCTACTAAACCTGTTGGCATTCGCTATCTTCTACAACGGAATATTATCATGTTTCTTCCACGGATTTTCCAGCTGCTTGTTCCGCAGTTTCCGTAACCCCAGAGCAACCCGGCGGCGGGTTGAGTGCGGCATGATCACCTCGTCGATAAAGCCCTTTTGCGCCGCGATAAACGGGTTGGCGAAACGGGCTTCATATTCTTGCGTTTTCTCGGCAATTTCCTCTTCGGTCTTGCCGCGGAAGATGATCTCGACCGCGCCCTTGGCGCCCATCACGGCAATTTCGGCGGTCGGCCATGCATAGTTGAGATCGCCGCGCAGATGCTTGGATGCCATCACGTCATAGGCACCGCCATAGGCCTTGCGCGTGATGATCGTGATTTTCGGCACCGTCGCCTCGGCATAGGCAAAGAGCAGCTTGGCGCCGTGCTTGATGATGCCGTTATGCTCCTGGCTGGTGCCGGGCAGAAAGCCGGGAACGTCTACCAGAGTGACAATCGGAATATTGAAGGCATCGCAATAGCGGACAAAGCGCGCTGCCTTCTTCGATGCATTAATGTCGAGACAACCGGCGAGGATCATCGGCTGGTTGGCCACGACTCCGACGGTCGCACCTTCCATCCGGCCAAAGCCGCAGATAATATTGCCCGCATGGGCCGGCTGGACTTCAAAGAAATCGCCTTCGTCGACCATCTTGCGGATGACTTCGTGCATGTCATAAGGCTGGTTGGCATTGTCGGGGATCAGCGTATCCAGGCTTTCCTCGAGCCGGTCCCAAGGATCGGCAGTCGGCCGTTCCGGCACTTCTTCGCGGTTGGAAAGCGGCATGAAGTCGATAAAATCACGCGCCGCCAGCAAGGCTTCGATATCATTTTCATAAGCGACATCGGCAACGCTGGTCTTGGTCGTGTGCGTGACCGCTCCGCCCAGTTCTTCCTGCGTTACAATCTCGTTGGTCACGGTCTTGACCACATCGGGACCGGTGACGAACATATAGCTGCTGTCCTTCACCATGAAGATGAAGTCGGTCATTGCCGGTGAATAGACCGCGCCGCCTGCGCAGGGGCCCATGATCAGGCTGAGCTGCGGGATGACACCGCTGGCCAGCACGTTCTTCTGGAACACGTCGGCATAGCCGCCGAGCGAGGCCACGCCTTCCTGGATCCGCGCGCCGCCGCTGTCGTTGATGCCGATGACCGGAGCGCCGACCTTCATCGCATTGTCGAGAACCTTGCAGATTTTTTCGGCATGGCGTTCGGAAAGCGAACCGCCGAAGACAGTAAAATCCTGCGAGAAGACAAACACAAGACGGCCGTTGATCGTGCCGGAGCCGGTGACAACGCCGTCGCCGGGAATATGCTGTTCATCCATCCCGAAATCGACGCAATTATGCTCGACATACATGTCGATTTCTTCGAACGAATCCTCGTCGAGCAATATATCAATGCGTTCGCGTGCGGTAAGCTTGCCCTTGGCATGCTGGCTATCGATCCGCTTTTGCCCGCCGCCGAGCATGGCTTCGGCGCGCTTGGCTTCCAATTGTGCGATAATGTCTGACATTCAACCCCCGGCTGTGAATCACTAGATGCGATATGCCCTAGTCAAAGAGCAGCCGGTTAGGCAATCGTCAATAGTAATTAAGCGTGCGGTTAAAGCTGAGCTTGGGTCGCCGAGGCCGTAGCGTCACCCTATTTGAACAGTACCAGTTCCTCAGCCATGCTCGGGTGCAACGCAACAGTATCGTCAAAGGCCTGCTTGGTAAGACCTGCTTTCACCGCAATCGCGGCTGCCTGCAAAATTTCCGGCGCTTCAGGGCCTATCATATGAAGCCCGAGGATTTTCTCGGTGGGATGCTCGACGATCATCTTGTATAAGCTGCGTTCGGGCCGGTCCGCGAAGACATTGCGCATCGCCCGGAAATCGGAGGAATAGACCTTGATATTGCCATATTGGTTCCGCGCCTCGCTTTCGGTCAGGCCGACAGAGGCGATTGGGGGCTGGGAAAAAACCGCCGACGGGATATTGTCATAATCAATCGTGCGCGGGTTATCGCCAAAGACATTGTCGGCAAAGGCCTGCCCCTCGCGGATCGCTATCGGGGTCAATTGCACGCGATCGGTCACGTCGCCGACAGCATAGATATTTTCGACATTGGTCTGGTTATATTCGTTGACCTTGATGGCGCTCCGGTCGTCAATTTCAACGCCTGCACTTTCGAGGCCAAGACCATCGATCTTGGGTCGCCGACCCGTCGCCGCTAGAACAACGTCGGCGCGGACCGGTGCGCTCTTTCCATCCATATAAACGTCCAGAGCGCCATCTTCACGTTTTTCGATCTTGTCGAATGTGCAGTTGAATTTATAGTTGATACCCTTGGCGAGCGAAATCTGGATAAGACGATCGCGGACGCTTTCGTCATAGCCGCGCAAAATGATGTCCGAGCGGTTCACGACGGTAACGTCACTACCCAACCCATTAAATATTCCGGCAAATTCATTGGCAATATAGCCGCCACCTGAAATGATCACTGTCTCCGGCAATGTTTCAAGGTGGAACATATCATTCGATGTTGACATCAGATCGCTACCGGGAAATTCCGCCGTCGCAGGCCAAGCACCGACGGCAATCAGGATATATTTGGCGGTCACAGTCTTGCCACCAGACAGCTTGATTTCGTGTGGACCGATCAGCTCGGCATGCTCGAGAATGATCTCAACGCCGTGATTTTTCAGCGTGTCGGTATAGGCATTGTTGAGCCGGTCGACGTCCTTGAGGACATGATCGCGCAGGGTTGGCCAGTCAAATTTGGCATTTTCCCAAGTCCAGCCGAAATTCTTGCCGTCTTCCAACTCTTCGGAAAAATGTGAGCCATAGACCAGCAGTTTCTTGGGTACGCAGCCGCGGATGACGCATGTTCCGCCGACCCGATATTCCTCGGCCACAGCGACTTTTGCCCCATAAGAGGCGGATACGCGTGCAGCCCGTGTTCCGCCGGAACCTGCTCCGATAACGAACAGGTCATAATCATATTCTGCCATGTCTATTTCCTTATATCAGGCTCCGAAGGCCCGCTTTTTCAGTAATTCGGTCGAAACGTCCAATCGGCTACCATCGTCGGCGGCCAGTTTGTTTGCCATCTGCTTGCCCAGCTCCACGCCAAATTGATCGAACGGATTGATATTCAACAATACCGCGTTCACAAATGTCCGGTGCTCGTAAAAAGCGAGCAGCGCGCCAAGTGATCGGGCATCCAGATCGTCCAATAATATCGTCATCGACGGTCTGTCACCCGGATAGTTTCGATCACTGTCATCGGATTTTTTGCCAGCCATCAATGCTGCGCTCTGGGCAAAGCAGTTTAGCAGCAGACCATTATGATGGGCCGGGTGCAGCGAATCACCCGGTTCTACTACCGCGAGAAACTCGACCGGTACGAGATGGGTGCCCTGATGGAGAAGCTGGAACACCGCGTGCTGGGCATCGGTCCCGACACCGCCCCAGACAATCGGGCTGGAAGGCATGGACAACAGCGTACCGTCCAGTGTCACCGATTTGCCATTGCTCTCCATCTCCAGTTGCTGGAGATAGTCGGGCAACAAACCGAGGCGCTCGTCATAGGCGAACACCGCCCGGGTTTCGCATTTGCGGACTTGCGCGTAATATTGATCGGCAAAGGCCGCCAGCACCGGGATGTTCTGATCCCATGGTGCCGCTTGAAAATGCTGATCCATCGCTTGCGCGCCAGCCAGCAGATCATCGAAAACCTCATATCCCAGCGCGAGGGCGACGGCAAATCCAATGGAGGACCACAGCGAATAGCGCCCCCCGACGGTTTCAGAAAATGGCAATATCCGCGTTTCATCCACGCCCCATTGCACCGCCTGTTCCGGATTGGCGGTCAGGGCAACGACCCGGCCCTGCGGATCGGTGACCCCCTCCTCCTGCATCCAGTCAAGCACCGACTGGGCGTTGAGCAAGGTCTCCGCCGTGGTGAAGGTCTTGGAAGCCACAACGAGCAAGGTCTTGTCTGCATCAAAGCGCTCGAGCACGGGTTCAAGGGCGGCACCATCGATATTGGACACGACCGCCAGTTCATATTTTTCATCACCGACCCTGAGTGCCTGATGTAGCAATTTCGGCCCGAGCGCGGAGCCGCCAATGCCGAGGTGAATGATCTGCGTAAAGTCACCCAGCGCGCCGGCCTCAATGACCTCGATCAGGCTTTTCATCCGCTGATGCAGGGCTCGCGCATTCTCTACGCTCGCCGCGTCGCCGGTACCGCGTTCAGCACAATGTTCCGCCGCCCGCCCTTCACTGATGTTCACCGGCTCCCCGGCTAGCAACGCTTCCCTCTTTTTCGCCAGACCGACCTCATCCGCGAGTTCGCTAAAAGCCCGAATCGCAGCATCATCCAGATGGGTTTTCGATAAATCAAAGTAGATGTCTGCATGTTCCAGCCCGAACCGGTCCATGCGATTTTTGTCTGAGTCAAAAATCTCGACCAGTGGCTTTTGCGGAAGGGTTTTGATCGTCTGCCAAAGGTTTGAAGTCATTTTATCGTCCGATCCGTTGATTTCAATTAGCGCGTCCGTTGACCAGGTTCAGCCCTATCGGGCGGGCGGGCCTGTCTCAAGTTGAAAATCGTCCGGAAAAGAGAGCGGAAGAAATCTTGACGCCAATCGCAATGTCGGCGAAGGGGCGCCATGGCGCGTCATAAAGCACAACGATCTGAAACGCGGGATTTTGTCGCGTTTCTCATAAAACTTGCCCTTTTCATATTGATATTGCGCAGTTTCATTATCTCGCCATTCAATATTCCCTCAGAGTCGATGCAGCCGCGTCTCGTCGTCGGCGACTATCTGCTGGTGGCAAAATGGCCTTATGGCTATTCCAAATATAGCCTGCCGTTCAGTGTCCCGTTGATTCCGGGACGACTCTTGCCCCATTCGCCGAAACCAGGTGATGTTGTGGTGTTCAAGGCTCCGCCCAATGCACGCGACGATTATATCAAGCGGGTAATAGCGTTATCCGGTGATATCGTACAGGTAACCAACGGCGTGATATCTATCAATGGAACCGCAGTGAAGCGGAAAAGGCTCCCGGATTTTGAACATCCGGTGACACCCAACAGCCCCTGTTACCGTACCGAATTTGAAACGACGCGAGAAGCCGGGAAACTCATTTGCCGATATCCGCAGTTTCAGGAAACTCTGCCCAATGGCGTAACTTATCGGGTGCTTGATATTTATGAGAATTCCGAAGGAGACGATACCAAGGCTTTTTTGGTACCAGAGGATCATATGTTCTTGATGGGCGACAATCGCGATCGCAGCGCAGACAGCCGCTTCCCTGCAGAAGAAGGTAAGGCCATTGGCATGGTGCCCGAAGAAAACCTCGTCGGCCGAGCTCTGGTTTCAGTATTTTCGACCGATGGCTCGGTAGAATGGATCAAGCCATGGACCTGGTTTACAGCCGCTCGCTGGGAGCGCATTGGAGAAGGCTTTTGAGTACCGCCGACTTTCTTGACTGGATTGCCGAAATCACCGCCGAGCGCCCTTCGGATTCAAGCCTCTACATCAGAGCCGCAACCCATGGTAGCCACGGGGACAAGGACTATCAGCGCCTGGAGTTTCTCGGCGACCGGGTTCTGGGTCTGGTAATTGCGGATCATCTTTATCATCATTTTCCAAAGGAACCCGAAGGACAATTATCCCAGCGCCTGAATGCCCTGGTGTCCGGTCCGGTTTGCGGCGCGATCGCAAGGCAAATCGGTGTTGGCGATCATATCTTGCTGGGGAAGCAGGCGCGCGATGACGGCGCGCGGCAAAGCATAAAGGTTCTGGGCGACGTGATGGAGTCCCTGATCGGGGCGGTCTATATCGATCATGGCATGGACGCCGCACGAAACTTCATACTCCGGCACTGGGCGAACCGCGTTTCCGCAACCGTTGCCGATATCAGGCATCCCAAATCTGCTTTGCAGGAATGGGCCGCAGCCAATAACCGCAAAGTTCCGGAATATGAGTTGATCGACAAAAGCGGTCCGCATCACGATTTGAAATTCACCGTCCGGCTGAGCGTCCGGAATATTGGCGAGGTCGAGGCTACGGCTTCCGCCATTCAGGCAGCCGAAACCGAAGCAGCAAAGAAATTTCTGGAAAAATTCACATGACTCAAAAATGCGGCGTAGTCGCTCTGATTGGCGCACCCAATGCAGGCAAATCAACCCTGATCAACGCATTGGTGGGACAGAAGGTGGCGATCACCAGTTCCAAACCGCAAACAACGCGAACCCGGCTGTTGGGCATTGCGATTGAAGACGATACGCAGCTTTTGCTGGTCGATACACCCGGTATATTCGATCCCCACCGGCGGCTCGACCGGGCAATGGTTTCCGCTGCCTGGGAAGGCGCTGAGGATGCTGATATCATCGTCCTGCTTGTCGACGCGCGCGCGGGTCTGGGTCCCAAGGTTACCTCGATCGTCGAGCGGATCAAACACCGGTCCGAAAAGACCATTCTGGTTATGAACAAGGTGGACATCGCTGCCAAAGACAAGATGCTCGGCCATGTCGTCAAACTGCATGAACTGGCGGATTTCGACGAGACGTTTTTCGTCAGCGCGAAAACCGGCGACGGACTGGAAGACCTGAAATCCTATCTGGTGAAGGAAATGCCGGAAGGTCCATGGCATTTTCCCGCCGATCAGGTATCGGATGCCAGCGAGCGAATCCTCGCTGCGGAAATTACCCGCGAGCAAGTTTTCCGGCAACTTCACGCGGAACTGCCTTATGCGACCGCGATTGCGATGGAAAAATATCAGGAACGGCCAGATGGTTCGCTCGAAATCCACCAACAGATACTGGTCGAGAAGCCAAGCCAGAAAGCAATCATTCTGGGCAAGGGTGGCCACCAGATCAAGGATATCGGTGCCAAAGCCCGCGCCGAACTGTCCTCAATATTGGGCAAGCCCGTGCATCTTTATCTTCACGTCAAGGTCAGCGCCAACTGGGACGAAGACAAAAGCCTGTATCAGGACATGGGGCTCGACTGGGTCAAATAACTGCGACGCAACCGGACTATTCGGCAAAGCGCCCCTTCGTCCTGTTCGCTATGGCCACCAGCGAGAGCATGACTGGCACTTCGACCAATACCCCGACCACCGTTGCCAATGCGGCACCGCTCGACAGGCCGAACAGGCCTATAGCAACCGCGACCGCCAGCTCAAAGAAATTGGACGTACCGATCAAGGCGCAGGGCGCAGCAATCTTGTGCGGCACTTTCCAGGCCCATGCCGCGGCATAGCCGATCACGAATATACCGTAGGATTGCAGGATGATCGGAATGGCGATCAATACAATCAGTACGGGCTGTGAGATGATCGTCTGCGCCTGAAAGGCAAACAGCAGGACGACGGTAGCCAAGAGACCGACTATCGATGTCGGCTTGAGGCGTGCGGTAAATTGATCAATCGCTGCCATGTCTCCGCCATGGCGGGACAGCACCATGTTCCGGGTGATGGCACCGGCAACAAGCGGGATCACAACATAGAGCAAGACCGACAAGAGCAATGTCTGCCAGGGAATGGCAATATCGGTCACGCCCAGCAAAAACGCGACAATGGGGGCAAATGCCACGATCATGATCAGGTCATTTACCGACACCTGCACCAACGTATAGGCCGCATCGCCCTTGGTCATTTGCGACCAGACAAACACCATCGCGGTGCACGGGGCAGCTCCGAGCAGGATCAGACCCGCGATATATTGCTGCGCATCATCGCCAGTCATGATGCCGCTATAGAGATAATCGAAAAACAGAACCGCGAGAGCCGCCATGGTGAAAGGCTTGACCAGCCAGTTTACGATGATGGTGATGATCAACCCTTTGGGTTTACTGCCGATATCCCGCAAACTGCCGAAATCGACCGCGACCATCATTGGATAGATCATCGCCCATATCAGCAGTGCGACAACGAGATTTACCGAAGCAAATTCCAGACTGGCGATCAGGCCAAACAAGCCCGGCGCAATATTGCCAAGCAACAGTCCAGCCAAAATGGCAAGGCCAACCCATAGCGACAACCAGCGTTCAAACAGGCCCATTATAATTTCCGTTCCTTGGCGGTTTCTTCTGTCCCAATGGCTTTAAGGCGCGTTTTCAGACTGAGTTGATCGATCGCATCGAACGGAAGGTTGAGAAACAAGGCAATGCGGTTGCGCATATAGCGCAGTGCCATCAGAAATGCCTCCCGCTGTCCCTCGCCTTCGATCGCCGCCGGGTCTTCTATGCCCCAATGCGCGGTCATCGGATGGCCCGGCCAGACCGGACAGGTCTCTCCCGCCGCATTGTCGCAGACGGTGAAGATAAAATCCATTTGCGGAGCATCGGGCGCGGCAAATTCATCCCAGCTTTTCGATCGCAATTCCTTGATATCAAAACCCAGGCCGTTCAGCACATCAAGCGCCATAGGGTGGACTTCTCCTTTGGGAAAGCTGCCCGCGCTATAGGCGCGGAAGCGCCCTTCGCCATCCCGGTTCAGCAAAGCCTCGCCCAATATCGATCGCGCGGAATTTCCGGTACAGAGAAACAGCACGTTATAAATCTTGTCGTTCATCGGATTATCCACAGCAAGAGGATTTGGCTGCAGTTGCCGGTGCAATTTGCGGCGTGCAGCAACTCCCCTGTTCCGCATTTTCAGAGGCGAGTTGCGCCAAATCTACCCGATTGCCATAATCGGTCACTTCACCATTGGTCAGAAATGCCTCCCAGGCAACGCCGTCCGGATCCGCTGTCCAGTTTTTCTCGGACTGGGCGTAACAACAGGTTGTTTCACCTTCATCAAAAACGGCACCGCCGGCTTCCTTGATCCGCCCGTAAACTTCGGCGAGTTCGTCGGCAGTTTCAGCCTGGATGCCGATATGTTCGATACCGCGCTCGGCGCCTTCATGGCTCGATATGGCGAAATTGACCAGCGGATCGTCCAGCATCCATTTCGCGTAATCCGCTTTCAATACGGTCGGTTCGGATCCGAACAATTTGGAATAAAAACCCACCGACTGGTCGATGCTTTCGACGGACAAATGGATATGCATTCTTTTCATTTGCAGGCTCCTTGCGAGACGAGAAGATCCACCGCACAGGCGTCACCGGCGCAGCAGTTTTCGAGTAGATAAGCGACGAGACTGTTCATCGCCGCGTAATCCGCGCGATAAATGAGCGTTCGCGACTGCCGTTCCTGGCTGATCAGCCCGGAACGGGTCAAATGGGCAAGATGGAAAGACAGGGAGCTGGACGGGACGCCGAGTGCTTCGGCTATCATGCCAGCAGCAAGACCTTCTTTCCCTGCCCGAACGAGCATCCGAAAAATAGCCAGCCTGTGTTCCTGGGCGAGCGACCCCAAAGCAGCTACGGCTTGATCCGATTGCATCTGCGACTCCATTAATTCGATATATCTCGAAATATGGAAAGGTGATTTTCGAGTCAATTTATATTTCGGGATTTATCGAAATATAAATTATGGCCCGATCCCGAAGGCTGCCCCCGATGCGGGGGGCATTAGGTAGATTTGCGGATAGGAGAGATTGCTGGCGGCGGATAACCCGCGTGCAACATTCAACGAGATGAAAGACCCAGAATGAGCCACGTATTGCACGACCTTCATGCCGAATTCCCCGATGATGTCGAGAAACTGCATCAGCTGAAAATCTCCAACCAGCATTTCCGTACCGTTGCCGACCGCTATCATGATATAAACAAGGAAATTCATCGCATTGAAAGCGAAGTCGAGCCGGCATCAGACGAGCGGACAGAAACATTGAAAAAACAACGCTTGCTCCTTTTGGATGAAGTCGCCGCGATGATCGCCGACGCCTGAACGGCGTGATATATTCCGTTTCGATCCTATTCCGCTTTGGTTGACGTCGCAGCTTTTTTTGCCGGAGCCTTTTTTGCAGTTGTTTTCTTTGCCGGCGCCTTCTTTGTGGCGGGCTTCTTTGTGGCGGGCTTCTTTTTTGCAGCAGGCTTCTTTTTGGGAGCGGCCTTTTTCTTGCGTTTCTTGGCAGGCCCTTTTGCCGCTCGCGCATCGATAAGCTGCGCTGCCTCTTCCAGCGTCAATTCATCCTTGTCGACCGTCTTCGGCAAGGATGCATTGGTCGTGCCATCGGTGACATAGGGACCATAGCGGCCATCCATCAGCTTAATCTCTTCTTCCGTCCGCGGATGCTTACCCATGATCTTGAGCGGTTCCATCTTGCCACGGCCGCGACCACCGCCATTCTTGGCGGCGTCGGCCAATTTGGCAACGGCGGCATTCATGCCGATCTCGAAGACCTCAAGCGTGTTTTCCAGCCGGGCCGATTTGCCATTATGGCTCAGATAGGGACCATAGCGGCCAATTTGCGCGGTTACCGGCTCGCCGGATTCCGGATGAATTCCGACTTCGCGGGGTAACGATAGAAGTTTGACAGCCCATTCAAGTCCAAAATCTTCTGCTGGGATATCCTTGGGGATCGAGGCTCGTTTTGCGTCCTTGCCCTCCCCTTTTTCGACATAAGGTCCGAAACGACCGACTTTCTTGGTAATTTTCTCATCACTGTCGGGGTCAACACCCAGTTCCTGCGGACCTTCATCTTCGGCCGCATTGCCACCGCCCTGCGCGAAGCGACGGGTGAACTTGCATTCCGGATAGTTGGAGCAAGCGACAAAGGCACCAAAACGACCGCCACGCAATGCCAGCCTGCCTTCGCCGCAACGCGGACACAGCCGCGGATCGCTGCCATCTTCCTTTTCGGGAAAGAGATAGGGCTCTAGAAAAATGTCCAGTTCGGCGGTGACCTCGGATGGCATTTTTTCCATCACTTCTACGGTCTTTGGTTTGAAATCATGCCAGAAGGCTTCGAGAATCGCCTGCCACTGCGCACGGCCGCCGCTGACTTCATCGAGTTCATCTTCGAGACCCGCGGTATAGTCATAAGCGACATAACGATCGAAGAACCGTTCGAGAAAGCCGGTCAACAGCCGTCCGCTTTCCTCGGCAAAGAACCGGTTCTTCTCGATCCGGACATAGGCGCGATCTTTCAGCGTCTTGATGATCGACGCATAGGTGGACGGGCGCCCAATGCCCAGTTCTTCCATTTTCTTGACCAGGCTGGCTTCGCTATAGCGCGGTGGCGGCTGAGTGAAATGCTGGGACGCATCGACGGACTTCTTCGCCGGACTGTCGCCCTTGGCCATCGCTGGCAGCAAACCGCTATCCTCGTCGTTCTCGTCATCCCTGCCTTCTTCATATAGCGCCAGAAAGCCGGGAAATTTAACCACTTGCCCGTTCGCCCTCAGACCGGTTTGGCCGCTGCCATCGAGCATTTCGACCGTCGTTCGTTCGAGCCGCGCCGACGCCATCTGGCTGGCCATCGCCCGCTTCAGAATAAGGTCGTAGAGCTTCGCATGATCGCCGGTCCCGACGGTCCGGGTCGTGAAACTGGTCGGCCGGATCGCTTCATGCGCTTCCTGCGCATTTTTTGCTTTGGATTTGTAAACGCGCGGCTTGTCCGGAACATAGCTTGCATCATATCGGTCCGAGATTGCCTTGCGCGCCGCTGAAATGGCACTACCGTCCATCTGGACCCCGTCGGTTCGCATATAGGTGATCGCGCCATCTTCATAGAGCTGCTGTGCGATGCGCATCGTATGGCTGGCGGAATAGCCCAGTTTACGCGCGGCTTCCTGTTGCAGGGTCGACGTGGTGAAGGGCGGCGGCGGATTGCGGGTTAGCGGCTTGGTCTCGATGGATTCAATCGTGAACAGGCCGTTTTCGACCGCTGTCTTGGCGATCATCGCCTGACCTTCGTTCGCCAGATCCATTTTACCAAGCTTCTTGCCTTCATGGATCGTCATCCGGGCGTCGAAGGCCTGGCCATCCTGCTCCATCTGGGCGGTGATCGACCAATATTCCTGTGGAACAAACGCCTCGATTTCACGCTCCCGCTCGACGATCAGCTTAAGCGAAACGGATTGAACCCGGCCTGCTGATTTCGCTCCCGGAAGCTTGCGCCACAAAACCGGCGATAAGGTGAAACCAACCAGATAATCGAGTGCCCGACGGGCACGATAAGCATCAATCAGATCGTCATCCAAAGCTCTCGGATGAGCCATGGCTTCGGTAATAGCAGCCTTGGTGATCGCATTAAACGTCACCCGGTCGACCTTTTCGGGAAGCGCTTTTTTCTTTCGCAGGACTTCCTGAACGTGCCAGCTGATCGCCTCCCCTTCGCGGTCAGGGTCAGTCGCGAGAATCAGGCGTGTGGCTTTTTTCGATTCGTCGGTGATCGCTTTTAGCTGTTTGGTCTTGTCAGTGTAATTCTGCCAGGTCATGGCAAAGCCATCGTCCGGATCGACCGAACCATCCTTTGGCGGAAGATCGCGGATGTGGCCGTAGGACGCCAATACCTTGAAATCCGATCCCAGATATTTTTCAATGGTTTTGGCTTTGGCGGGTGATTCGACGATGACTAGCTGCATATGTTCCGATTTTCATTGTTCTCACGTATACGCGCGAGGCTGTGACAGGGATTGGGTGTAGGTCAAGGCCCTGATTGAAGTTTTTGTCAATGGCGATAAAAATTAGTTTGCCGTTTAACACTCAGTTCGACAGGCTCACGCGGGCTCCGGCATGGCGGGTCAGTCGTCCGCCAAGTTCCAGTTCGAGCAGGGCCAGATGCACCGAAGCCGGTTTCAGTCCGGATTGCCGAACGAGTTCGTCGACGGCGACCGGAGTTACGCTCAGCAAGGCCAACAGCCCCACGCGTTCTGAACTGTCGAGATCGGGCGCACCGGAGTCATCAACATAATGGGAACCAACATTTTCGGACGTCATGTGGCCGCGACGGGCACCTTCTGCGCGTTCGTCGAAGGGAAGGATCAATTCCAGCACATCATCAACCGATTGCACTAGAGTTGCGCCGTCACGGATCAGCATATTGCAACCTCGGGACCTTGGATCGAACGGTGAACCGGGGATCGCCATGACCTGTCTTCCGGCGTCTGCAGCCAGTCGTGCGGTGATCAGCGAACCGGATCGCGGTGCGGCTTCGACCACCACCGTGCCTCTCGCAAGTCCGGCGATGATCCGGTTGCGATAGGGAAAATGCCTGGCGTGGGGTTCGGTTCCCGGCGGCTGCTCGGCCAGCAACAGACCACGCGACGCTATTGCCCGCTGGAGATCCTCGTTATCGGCCGGATAGAAAACATCTACCCCGCCCGCAATTACTCCGATTGTCGCCTTGCTCAACGAACCCTGATGGGCTGCGGTATCAATACCTTTCGCTAGTCCTGAGACAATAGAAACACCCTGTGCAGTCAGATCATTGGCCAGATCACGAGCGAAGCGGCACGCCGCCGCCGATGCGTTGCGTGCGCCCACCATCGCGACCATCGGGCGATCGAGCAGCTCGAGCCGGCCCTGCCAGATCAAGACGGGCGGTGGATCGCGGAGTTCCGCCAATAAGGCGGGATAGGCGGCGTCACCGAGAAAGAGCAACCGCGCGCGCAGTCGACGAAGCGCCTCCATCTCAATGTCGATGTCTTTGCTATCGGCAATACGCGGCAATCGTCCGCCGCCCCGGGTCGCCAATTCCGGTATCGCCTCCAGCGCACACGCAGCAGAACCAAATCTTCGGATTAATTGCAGATAGGTAACAGGACCGACATTGGCGGACCGGATAAGCCGAAGCTGATCAAATGCCTCCCGGCTGGTACCGTCCACTTCAAACTCGTTTCGATGCCCCGACCTTCGGTTCTTCGCCTGCAAGCAATCGTTCGATATTCGAACGATGTTTCCACAAAACCAGCAGCGCGAGACCGATGAACATTGGCATCATGGCATATTCTCCCAGAGCAAAGGCCGCAATCGGTACCGATATGGCGGCAAGCATCCCTCCTACTGACGAATAGCGCCACAACACAATAGAACCAATCCAGGTGACCGCAAATATCAACCCCGCCATCGGGATCAGGGCGGTAACCACGCCCAGCAAAGTCGCGACCCCCTTACCGCCATTGAACTTTAGCCAGACGGGATAGAGATGACCGAGAAAAGCGCCGAGCCCGGCAAGCACGCCCAACCCCGATGACATTTGCAAAGCAAGATAGACCGCCGCGGCTCCCTTTCCGATGTCGAGTAACAGGGTCAGAGCGGCGATTCCCTTGTTCCCGGTGCGCAAGACGTTGGTCGCGCCAATATTACCGGAGCCGATTTTGCGCAAATCTCCGCCACCAGTCAGGCGGGTCAACAAAAGGCCAAAAGGGATCGAGCCCAGCAAATAGCCGAACACTAAAGCCAATATTGGTTCTACCCACATAGACTGCACTGAAAATACCCCTTGTTAATTTCGCGCTATATTCCCCTTTGATGATGAGCAAGCATTCCGTCTCAAAAAACGGCCAAGATCAAACGCCTGTCAGACGAACCGAAGCAGTTGCCGTCGTCATACAATTCTGGCTATGGGCAAAATATGACCGAAGCGCAGAATGGCGAATGCCCTCCCTTGTTATTTTTCGACACCGGCGTCGGCGGGCTGTCTGTATTGAGCGAAGCGATAAAATTGCTCCCCCGAGCGCCCATCGTCTATGCCGCAGACTATGCGGGATTGCCTTATGGCATGAAATCCGAAGCAGAGCTGTCGGCACGCATCCCGGCGCTGCTTGGTCGCCTCGTCGAGCGCTACAAGCCGTTATTGGCCACTATAGCCTGCAACACGGCATCAACAATCGCGCTCGATCATGTTCGTTCGGCACTGAACATCCCTGTCGTGGGTACAGTACCGGCGATCAAGCCAGCGAGCGAGACAACCAGAACCGGAGTGATCGGCCTGCTCGGAACACGGGCCACCATAAGGCAACCCTATGTTGACCGGCTGGCGGCTGATTTTGCGGCCGACAAGATATTGCTTCGCCATGCCGCTCCCCAGCTCGTCTACGCAGCAGAAGCCAAGCTGCGCGGGGAGAAGTCAGATCCACAGGTCATTGAAGAAGCTATGTCGGGCTTGCTGGACCAGGCCGGAGGCGAACAAATGGACACGGTCATACTCGCCTGCACCCATTTCCCGCTATTACGGGACGAATTGGCGCAGGCGGCCCGGAAGCCCATCCAGTTGATCGACGGCGCACAGGGTATCGCCCGCAGGATATCCAGTTTGACGAAGGACATGTCATGGCCAAGCGAAAGCCGGGACGGTATATTTGTTACCACCGGTGATTTAGCAGAGATTGCGCCCTATCGACCTGCCTTCAGAAAATATGGCATAAACCGGTTTGAAACCCTCTAAGTCTATGGCGAACAACTCTTATTGCGAGTGGTTTGCGCTGGAATTTCCAGAAAAAGGCGGCTAAGGGCCATTCCAGAGCGACCGCAAGAACAGATTTGACGCAGGATTTGGTAGATAGTGGACTACGACAAAATTTTTTCGCAAGCGATTGATCGGCTTCATGCCGAAGGACGCTATCGGGTTTTTATCGATATTTTGCGTAACAAGGGGGCGTTTCCGAACGCCCGCTGTTTCGCCCATCACAACGGGCCGCAGCCAGTCACCGTCTGGTGCTCGAACGACTATCTGGCCATGGGCCAGCATCCTGATGTAATTGCTGCGATGGAAGAGGCTCTGCACGATGTCGGTGCCGGCTCTGGCGGAACCCGCAATATTGGTGGCAATACCCATTATCATATTCAGCTCGAGCGGGAGCTGGCCGACTGGCATGGCAAGTCTGGCGCTCTGCTGTTCACATCTGGCTATGTTTCGAACGAAGCAACACTTTCTACGCTGACGAAGATTCTGCCAGGATGTGTTATTTTCTCCGACGAATTGAACCATGCTTCAATGATCGCGGGCATCAAGAATAGCGGCTGTGAAAAGCGCGTGTTTAGGCACAATGATCTCGAACATCTTGAAGAGCTGCTCGCCGCTGCGGATCCTGAAGCGCCCAAATTGATTGCCTTTGAAAGCATCTATTCGATGGATGGCGACATTGCGCCACTCCACCCGATTTGCGATCTGGCGGACAAATATAACGCCCTCACCTATTGCGATGAAGTTCATGCCGTAGGTATGTATGGCGAACGCGGTGGCGGTATTTCCGAACGCGACAGTGCTGCGGAAAGAATAACTATCATCGAAGGAACGCTGGCCAAGGCAGTCGGAGTGATGGGTGGCTATATTACGGCTGACCAGAAGATCGTCGACGTGATCCGCTCCTACGCACCCGGCTTCATCTTTACGACCAGCCTGTCGCCCGTGCTTGTTGCCGGTGCGCTGGCCAGCATTCGTCATCTGAAACAGTCGAGCGAAGAGCGCGATGGCCAGCAGGTTGCGGCTCAGACGCTCAAAAACCTGTTTGCGAAAGCGGGGCTGCCGGTGATGGACTCCTCGACGCATATCGTTCCGCTTTTGGTCGGCGATCCAGTCAAAGCCAAAAAGATCAGCGACGTCCTGCTCGCCGAATATGGTGTCTATGTGCAGCCGATCAACTATCCCACCGTACCGCGCGGCACGGAACGCCTGCGGTTTACGCCGGGACCAGCACATAGCGAAGCAATGATGGTCGATCTGACCAAGGCGCTGGTGGAAATCTGGAGCCGGATGGACCTGGAACTGGCGATCGCGGCCTAATTGCCCGCGATAATTTTCGCAAACAGCTGATGGTCGACATTGCCGCCGGATAGCGTGATCGCAGTCCGCTCGGTTGCCGGTACTTTACCAGCCAAAATCGCTGCCAAAGCCACAGCGCCGCCCGGTTCGACCACCAGTTGCAATTTCTCGAAAGCCACGCGCATGGCATGATGAACCTCGGCGGGCGAGACGGCGACGCCAATGGCGTTGCGATCCTTCAGAATATTAAACGTAATCGGCGACACCAATAATGTTTGCAGCGCGTCGCATTCGGTAGCCGGCGGATTTTGTTCCACCGGCACGATTTTTCCACCCTCCAGCGAGCGTTTCATGTCATCCCATCCCTCGGGCTCGACTATGATGATACGAGCCTCCGGGTTGGCGAGCGCAGACCCGCTGGCCAGACCACCCCCGCCACAACAGGCGATAATCTGATCAGGCTCCGAACCCGTCCAGGCCAGCATTTGCTCCCGTATCTCCAGACCGCAACTGCCCTGGCCCTCGACAATCCAGGGGTCATCAAAACTGGGAACCACGACGGCTCCGGTGTCTTGCGCGATTTCAGCGGCCAACTGCTCGCGATTCCCGTTCATCCGGTCATAGGTGATGACTTTTGCGCCCAAAGCCCCGGTATTCCGGCGCTTCGCCTGCGGTGCATCTTCCGGCATGATGATCGTCGCAGGCACATCAAGTTCGCGGGCCGCCCAGGCTACGCCTTGCGCGTGATTGCCGCTGGAAAAGGCAACAACACCGTGTCTTCGCTGGTCATCGGTCAAGTCGGTCAGGCGGTGCCAGCCTCCGCGAATTTTGAACGCACCGATGGGTTGCAGGCATTCCGCCTTGCACCAGATCGTCGTGCCGTCGATTTCCAGAGGCAACAAGGGAGTGGCGGGGAGAATCGACGCGATTTTCGCCGCTGCTCGCTCGACACCCTCCAGGGTCGGTTGCCGGTCCGCGCTCAAGAGGTATTGCTCTGTCATGGTCTCTCCCTATATGCGGGACTCTCGTTTCTCCAGCATTTAGAGTGAAAATCATGGGCAAAATTTTGGTAATCGGCGCAGGCGGCGTCAGTTCGGTAGCGGTACACAAGATGGCGCAAGGCATTGCTGCGGGTGACGGTCCGTTTTCATCCGTTATTCTCGCAAGCCGGACGGTTTCAAAATGCGAGGCAATTGCGGATTCGGTCAAGCAGCGCACCGGTGTGGACATCCAAACAGCGCAAATTGACGCCGATGATGTTCCGGCGCTGACCGCGCTGATCGAGCATGAGAAGCCCGATCTGGTGGTCAATCTTGCTCTTCCCTATCAGGACCTTCCGATCATGGACGCCTGCCTGGCGACCGGGACCGACTATCTCGACACCGCCAATTACGAACCGCGCGACGAGGCGAAGTTCGAATATAAATGGCAGTGGGACTATCACGACCGGTTCAAGGATGCCGGTATCATGGCGCTGCTCGGCTCGGGCTTCGATCCGGGTGTCACCAGCGTGTTCACCTGCTGGCTCAAAAAGCATCATTTCGACCGGATCGACACGCTCGATATTCTCGATTGCAACGGCGGCGATCATGGCCAGCATTTTGCGACCAATTTCAATCCCGAGATCAATATCCGGGAAGTCACCGCCAATTCACGCCACTGGGAGAAAGGCCAATGGGTGGAAGGGCCTCCATTGACCCAAAAGCAGGAATTCGATTTCGAGGCCGTGGGTCCGAAGAATATGTATCTGATGTATCATGAGGAAATCGAATCGCTCAAAACCCATTTGCCGGAAATCCAGCGCATCCGCTTCTGGATGACCTTTGGCGATGCCTATCTGACCCATCTCGAAGTGCTGCAGAATGTCGGCATGACCCGGATCGATCCGGTGATGTACGAAGGCCGCGAGATCATTCCGCTGCAATTTCTGAAAGCGGTTCTGCCGGAACCAGCGAGCCTTGGCGAGACCACCAAGGGCAATACCAATATCGGTGTGATTGCGACCGGCATGAAGGACGGTGTGCAGAAGACGCTCTACGTCAAGAATATCTGCAGCCATGAAGCGGCGTTCGAGGAAACCGGCAATCAGGGTGTCAGCTATACCACCGGCGTTCCGGCGATGATCGGCGCGGCGATGATGTTGTCCGGCCAGTGGCAGGGCAAGGGTGTTTTCAACATGGAAGAATTTGATCCGGACCCGTTCATGGAGATGCTGAACCAGCATGGCCTGCCGTGGACATTGGAAGAATTGGAAGCACCTTTGGCCTTTTGAGATGGAGACCAAGGCTGGCGATCCCGGCGCTTTTGCGCATTTTGACCTGAAGCGGGTACCCTCGCCGGCCTTTGTTGTCGATGAGGCCGCCGTGCGCCGGAATTTGACGATTCTGGCGGATATCAGGGAGCGTTCCGGCGCCAGAGTTCTTCTGGCGTTGAAAGCCTTTTCCATGTGGTCGCTGGCACCCCTGATCGACGAATATCTGGATGGCTATTGCGCCTCGGGGCTGTGGGAAGCGCGCCTGGCGAAGGCGCATTTTCGCGGTCCGATCAGCACCTATTCTCCGGCCTATAAAGCGGATGATCTGGCCGAACTGATTCCGATTTCGGACCATATTACGTTCAACAATCCGGCACAGATTGATCGATGGAAATGTGAATCTAATCAGCTTTTTATACCAGATAGTTCGGAAATAGGATTAAGAATTAATCCGGAAATCCCGCTGGGCGAGACGGCGAAATATGATCCCAGCCAGCCCCATAGCCGGTTGGGCTTTCCGCTCAGCCAACTCGCGCCCGGACATTTCGAGCACCTGTCCGGTATCCACTTCCACAATCTTTGCGAACAGGGGTTCGATGCACTGCAACGGACATGGGAGAAGGTTGAGCCGGTTATCGCCCCCCATTTCGGTACGCTCAAATGGATCAACCTTGGCGGCGGGCACCATATCACCCGCGATGATTATGACCGTGATGCGCTGGTCGACTTTCTCAAGGACCTGAAGGCAAGATCGGGCTGCGAAATCTATCTCGAGCCGGGCGAGGCGGTGGCATTGGACACCGGCATATTGGTCGGCGAGATACTGGACGTCTTCGACAATGGCATGGCTGTGGGTATCACCGATATTTCGGCCACCTGCCATATGCCGGATGTGATCGAGGCCCCCTATCGCCCGGCCATGCTGGACGAAGGCAGCGAGGGAAGTCCGATCCGACTCGGTGGCCCCAGCTGTCTGGCGGGAGACATTATCGGCGACTATATTCTGCCCGAGCCGCCGCATATCGGTCAGCGCATCGCGTTTCTCGATCAGGCCCATTACTCGATGGTAAAAACCAATACGTTCAATGGCGTCCCCTTGCCCTCGATCTGGCTGTGGAATAGCGACAATGACAGCCTGAAATGCGTCAAAAGTTTCGATTGGACGACATTTCGTGACCGATTAAGCTAAAAAAATTACGCAAATTGCCGAATTCTGTGGAGGCGGGTCTTTACAGATTGGAAAACCAACCATATATCCGCGCATCGCTGCCCCATGGCCGCTTGCGAATCCGCAAGGCAGCTCAATCGATCTTAGCCGATAGGGGGTCCCTTGAGTTGCACAATTACCATGATGCTGAGGAGCTGACGAAGGCTCTAAGCCCAGATATTCCAGTTTTGTTGAATCGGCCGCATGCGGCCCGTCGCGCTGCGCGCTATTTTATCGAGCAGTTTCCTGGACAAGCCCTTTATGCCGTGAAGGCGAATCCATCTCCTGCCCTGCTGCAACTGCTGTGGGAAGAAGGTGTGACGCATTTCGATGTCGCTTCGATCGACGAAGTGCGTATCGTCCGCGCCGCCCTGCCGGATGCGACGCTTTGCTACATGAACCCGGTCAAGCAACTTGCTTCGATCCGCGAAGCCTATCACGTTCATGGTGTCCGGGTATTCTCGCTCGACAGTCTCGAAGAGCTGGAAAAAATCGAAACGGGAACCGACCATTCGGATGAGCTGACGCTCTGCGTGCGGATCCGCGTGGCCTCGGAATTTGCCGAGATCAGCCTCGCTTCGAAATTCGGCATCGAAGTCGACGAGTCGACGGAATTGCTGCAACGTGCCCGCCAGACCGCCGATACGCTGGGAATTTGTTTTCACGTCGGTAGCCAGGCGATGACGCCGCTCGCCTATGTACATGCTCTGGAACGGGTCCGGACTGCTATTGTTGCCGCATCGGTCACCGTGGACATCATCAATGTCGGTGGCGGATTCCCGTCCATTTATCCGGATCTCGATCCGGTTTCGCTCAACCATTATTTCACGGCTATTGACCGGACATTCGAGGATTTGCCGATCAGCTATTCCGCCGAACTCTGGTGCGAGCCGGGTCGCGCCCTGTCCGCCGAATATAGCTCGCTGGTGGTCAAGGTCGAACGCCGCCGCGGTACAGAACTATATATCAACGACGGAGCTTATGGCACGTTGTTCGATGCCGCGCATATTGGTTGGCGCTTCCCGGTCCGCCTCGTCGGCGCGGAGGAAGACAATGTGGCAGCCACCGGTTTCAGCTTCTATGGCCCGACCTGCGACGACATGGATTATATGGCCGGTCCGTTCAATCTGCCTGACAGCATCAAGGCCGGTGACTATATCGAGATCGGCATGATCGGTGCCTATGGCTCGGCCATGCGGACAAAGTTCAACGGCTATGGCAGCAGCGACGAATATGACGTGACGGACGAACCGATGGCCAGTCTCTATGTAGGCGAAAATCTGGATCGTTCCGACCGTGACAATGTGGTTTCTTTCCCCCGGGTTTGAGACGCAATTTAGGTTGCAATTGACAATCGTTTACAGTTGACGCAGTTTCTCCCTATTCTTTGGGAGGGCAAGACTCATGAGTACGGCAATTTTGGCGCCAGCATCCGTGCTGGTCATCTGGTCACTCATCATGCTGTTCTGGATGGCGGGCACCAGGCTGCCCGCCGCCAAGAAAATGGGCATTGATATCGGGGAGAGCGCCGGTGGACGCGGGCAGGATCTTGATCCGCAACTGCCCGCCAACGTCGCCTGGAAATCGCATAATTATACGCATTTGATGGAACAGCCGACACTATTCTATGCCACGGTTGTGATTCTCGCGCTCGCCGATGCAGGCCACGGCCTGAATCTGTATCTGGCATGGGCCTATACGATTATCCGTATTATCCACAGCATCTGGCAGGCGACGGTCAATCTGGTGAATATCCGTTTTCTGCTCTTTCTGGCGTCGACCATTTGCCTGCTGATTATGGCGATCAACGCGCTGTGGGTCACGCTTTTCTAGAATCATAACGACAACGGGGAGGATAATATGTTGGAGAATAGCCCATTGCTGCAGCCGATGGTTGCGCTCATCCTGTGGACCATGCTGATCTGGTTATGGATGTATGTCACACGCATACCAGCAATGAACAAGGCCAAGATTGATACCGCGAATCTGGTCGGCGGCAAGGGCGGTGATCTTGATGAGCTGCTGCCGCCGGAAGTCCAGTGGAAGGCCCATAATTACAACCATCTGCTGACCGAACCAACGCTGTTTTACGCGGTGTGTGTTGTGCTTATACTGGCGGGTCAGGGCCATGGCCTGAATCTGACAATTGCCTGGCTCTATGTCGGCTTGCGCGTGGTTCACAGCTTGATCCAGGTAACAGTAAACCGTGTATTATATCGCTTTGCTGCCTTTTCGCTGTCGAGCCTTTGCATCATTGCCCTGGCCATTCACGCGGCTATCGCCGTATTCTGATGATCGGGAGTATCCTGCGCGGATTACCTTCTGCGCAGGAGCGCTTTAGCGGGTGAAGCTGGATACAAGCTCGACATGGGTCGACCATAGGAATTGGCCAACCGGCCAGACCTGATCGAGCCTGTATCCGGCCTCGCAAAGCTGCTTGGCATCTCTGGCGAAACTCGCCGGATTACAGCTGATATAGCAGATTTTCTGGACGTCGGATTGCGCCAGCTGCAATATCTGGTCGCGCGCGCCGGCGCGGGGCGGATCGAGAATAACGGCATTGAAGCGGTTGAGTTCGTCAACGCTCAGCGGCCGCCGGAACAGATCCCGATGCTCGCAAAAAATTTGCCTCGTCGAGTGATTGGCAGCCAGTTTCAACGCGCCAATGGCATCGCGGGCACCTTCTGCAGCATAGACTTTCTGTTCCGCACCCAAGGACAGCGTGAATGTTCCCAGTCCGGCAAACAGATCGGCAACAAGGCGCGCATCACCGATCGCTTTGCGCATCGCTGCGATCAGGGCCTGCTGGCCTTCGCGGGTCGGCTGCAAAAAACTGCTGTGCGGGAAATTCACCACCGTGCCATTGAGCGTGACCGTCGCCGGCTCCGGCTCCCACTGGGTTTCCGGGCCATAACCGCCATCAACCGATAACCGCGCCAGCCCGTTCGCCTGAGCGAAGGCGGACAGGGCTTCCCGCTGTTCGAGCCCCTCGGGTTCATAATTGCTGATCAGCAGATCAACCCCCTGGTCAATCAGGGTCATCTCGATATTCATATCATGTTTGCGGCGGGCTGCTTTTTTCAGGAAATTCCGCAGCGGCGCGAGAAGATTAAAAAGCTCCGGTGCCATGATTTCGCATTGCTGGAGATCGACAATCCGGTGGCTGCCGGCGCCGCTAAAACCGAGCCGCAACTGATCGCCCAGTTTGGCCGCCCGCAAACTTGCGCGGATCCGGCTTTTCGGTTGTGATATCTGCGGCGGATGGATCTTTTCCGCAACCAGTCCCTGCCCTTCCAGCGCGTAGACAACGCGGTCGGAGAGGAACTGCGTATAGCTCTCGTTATCCAGATGTTGCAGGCTGCAGCCCCCGCAGGATTGAAAATGCCGGCATGGAGGCTCGACATGATGCGGTCCCTTGATCAGACCGCCTTCGCTATTCAGACGATCGAGCGGCGCCGAAAAGGCGATATGGCGGCCATCGGCAGTCACGCCGTCGCCTTTTGCGGCAACACGAATGATCAGATCGGGATCGGCAGTCGCGGTCATAAACATTCCTGAAGAGCAGCGGGGATATGGTCGATGAGAATTTCGGGCGTGAAAGCAGGACCAGCCAGTTGTGCGGCGCGGCTGTGCAGCCATTGACCCTCGCACGCGGCCTTATACCCACTCGCGCCAATTGCCAACCGACTTGCGATTACCCCGGCAAGTATATCACCGGTTCCGGCGGTCGACAGCCAGGGACAGGATTGCGCGGAAATGCAGGCTTGGCCATCCGGACGGACGATCACGCTATCGGAGCCTTTCAGCAAAATAGTGCACCCCGATTGGTTCGCGAGATTCCGGCTGTCCGCCAGCTTGTTTTGCAATCCACCGGACACCAAACCGGCAAATTCTCCCGCATGCGGGGTGGCGATGGTTTCAGCATTGCGGTTCTGCAAAAGGTCACCAAATTGCGTCCCTGCTATGACCAGCGCATCGGCATCCAGTAGTAACGGGACCTCCACGGCAAGCGCGGTGGTCAACAATTCCCGCGCATGATCGTCACGCCCCAGACCAGGACCGATGACCACAGCGGAGATACGATTGTCGGACAATTTTTGCTGCAGCGCACCGATATTATCGACCGTTTCGACCACGATGCTGGGATGCGGCGCTTCCAAACCGGCGGAGCCAAAGATTTTGACATAGCCAGCACCCGATTTCTGTGCCGCCATCGCGGTGAGCTGCGCCGCTCCGGGCATTGCACCGGCGACAACAGCAACCAGGCCGCGACTATATTTATGATCATGTGAACCGGGTGCGGAAAGCCGGGGTTCCGGAAGGATCCGAAGATCACTACCCGCTGCAACACCAATGTCTATCCCTACCAGATCGCCCATTAGCGAACGTGCAGGTTCCAGAAAATGGGACGGTTTATAGGCACCCAGACCGATAGTAATATCAAATTTTTTGACGCGATTGAGCAATATTCCGGTGTCGGACTCAATACCGCTGGGCAGATCAATCGCTACCCGCCGTTTTGCTGCATCGAACAAGCGGGAGAAATGCGCGAACCAGTCATCACCGACCGCACGAGCCAATCCGGTGCCGAAAAGACAATCGACAAATTGCGGTGCGGGGACTGCATCAGCCAATGATATGGTGTCACCAGCCCACCGAGATTTCGCCTGTTGCGCCGCCGGTGTCTTGGGTTCGAGCGGCGCGGCAACCCGAACATCGACACCTTTTTCACGCAGCCACTGCGCGATGACATAGCCGTCGCCGCCATTATTGCCCGGACCACAAAGCACCAAGGTTGGCAAGTCGGCGGAAACGCGCCAGATCATCTGTGCGGCGCCCTGCCCGGCTTGCCGCATCAATTGCTCGACCGAAATCCCCTTCGCGATCAGCGCCTGCTCTGCCAACTGCATTTCTGCGGCGGTCAATATATTGCCATGGTTCAGCAATCGTGCCTCTAGTTGCCGGCTTGTGCCGGACCTTTGCGGGCTGCAGCGGGAATTTCGGCGGCCGCATTGGTCCGCGCGCCGGATTTAATCTGTGCCGGCAGCAAATATTTGTCGGGTCCGACGACGACCAGAATTTTTCCATCCTCGGCGATTGACACCTGAGCCTTGTCAAAACCGTCCGCAGCTTCCAGTCCATGACCATCGGTCAGAATCTTGAACCGGCGGAACCCGCCGTCGGGATGGCGGATGATCATAGTCCCCCCATTTTCGCCGCTCAGCCTTTCGGTGAAACAGCCGCGGGTGAAATTGCTAGCGCCATTGACCGCGCATTCAACCTTGCCATTGTCTTGGGCTTGTTCGGCAGCACGCTTTTCCGCTTCCGCCAGCACCGCATTGTCCGGTCGATTTTCACAGGCGGCAAGCGCCAGGGTCAAGGCGACTATGCTAGATGTCCGCATAGACATGTTTTTCTGCCTTGGCTCCGGGATGGGTCACCGCTCCCCGATAGGCCGGCCCAACATTCTGGGCATATCGCCACAAGGCCCCGGAGCCATAATCGGTTTCCCGCTGTTTGAATTTTGTCCGACGCTCTGCCAAAATTGCCTCGTCAACTTCCAGATCGATAATGCCCTTTTCCGCATCAATATTGATCATGTCGCCTTCTTCGATCAGACCGATAGGCCCCCCGTCAGCTGCTTCCGGACCGACATGCCCGATACAGAAGCCGCGGGTTGCACCGGAAAAGCGGCCATCGGTGATCAGCGCAACTTTCTCGCCCATGCCCTGCCCGTAAAGCGCAGCGGTAGTGGCCAGCATCTCGCGCATGCCGGGGCCACCTTTCGGCCCCTCGTTGCGAATGACGACAACCGCGCCTTCCAGAATCTTCCTGGCTTCGACGGCGGCGAAGGCATCTTCCTCGCACTCGAATACCTGCGCCGGACCGCGGAATTGCAAGCGCGCCATGCCGGCCACTTTCACAATCGCGCCTTCCGGTGCCAGCGATCCGCGCAGGCCGACAACACCGCCGGTTGCGGTTATTGCGTGCTGGACGTCGTAAATCACTTTCTGGTCCGGGTTCCAGGTAATTTCCTCGATATTCTCGCCCAATGTTTTCTCGGTGACGGTCATGCAATCACCGTTGATCAGGCCATTGTCCATCATCGTTTTCATCAGCATATAGACACCACCAGCAGCGTGCATGTCCTTGGCGACATATTTCCCGCCCGGCTTCAGATCGGCGAGATAGGGCGTGGTCTTGAAGATTTCCGCGACGTCGAAGAGATCGAAATCGATCCCGGCTTCGCTCGCCATGGCGGGCAGATGCAGCGCTGCATTGGTCGATCCGCCTGTGGCAGCAACCACGCGCGCGGCATTGATGAACGCATCCCTGGTGCAGATATCGCGTGGCCGCAGATTGCTGCCGATCAGGTTCATGATCTGCCGGCCAGCAGCCCTGGCCATATCATCGCGGGTTTCATAGGGTGCCGGGGCCATATTGCTGTTCGGCAGTGACAGGCCGATCGCCTCGGCAACGCAGGCCATGGTGTTGGCGGTAAACTGGCCACCACAGGCGCCGTGGCCGGGACAGGCAACCTTTTCCAGCTCGATCAGTTCCTGCAGCGGACAATTGCCCGCGCTATGCTGGCCAACCGCCTCGAACACGTCGACCACCGTCACATCATGATCGTGGAAGCGCCCCGGAAGGATCGAACCGCCATAGACAAAAATCGACGGCACGTTGAGCCGCAGCATCGCCATCATCATGCCCGGGAGGCTCTTGTCGCAGCCAGCATAGCCGATGACCGCATCATAGCAGTGGCCGCGGACACTCAGTTCGACGCTGTCAGCAATGACTTCGCGCGACACCAGCGAGCTTTTCATTCCCTGATGGCCCATTGCGATGCCATCGGTGACGGTGATCGTGTTGAAGCGCCTCGGTGTGCCGCCAGCCTCGATAACACCTTCGCGGGCGATATCGGCCTGCGCATCGAGCAAAGTATTGCACGGTGCGCTGTCGTTGCCCGCCGATGCAATGCCGACAAATGGCTTTGCAATATCTTCTTCGGTCATCCCCATCGCATAATAATAGCTGCGCTGGGGTGCGCGTTCCGGCCCCACGCTGACATGACGGCTCGGCAAACGGGATTTATCAAATTTGATGGTCATTCAGGATTCCAATATTGCAATTTCCGGATCGTCCTTCCAAAACTATGCCGGTTACGCAAGAGCCGTTCTGATTTTATCGCAAGTACGCAATAAAATTTCAGCAAAACGGCGCTGTCCAGCTTCCTCCCTGATCAGATCCTGCCGGACTTCGACGCCGATATAGGGCTGGCCAATCGCCTCGCATTGTCGGTTCATCGTCGCGTTCAAATCTTCACCGGAATAGGGAAGCTGATCGCCGACCTTCAAACCCCCTTCTTCCTCGAGAAACTGGATCGCGAGCCGGGGCGCGGTTTTATATTGATTATACATGACGCCGATATCCCACGGCCGCTCCACTTGCGGGGCGGAACGGAGCGTTGGCGAGAAGCTGTGCAGCGATGCGACAAGCGCCGGCTTCAGGTCGGCAATCAAGGCCCCGAGCCGATTATGATAGGGGGTGAAAAAGCGATCCAGCCTCGCCTGCCTTTCCTCGGCCGAAAGATGATTGCCCGGAATTTCAACGCAATCGCTGCTTTCGACTATAACCGCCGCTTCATCGGGATAGCGGTTGAGGTCGACGATCAGCCGCGACGCCGTGCTCAGAATGGCAAGATATCCCATATTCTCGGTCATCAGACGGGCAATCGGCGCAATGCCGGGATCATAGGCGATATGATCCTGCTCATATTCCGGTGGAATTCCGAGATCGATATCATCGGGTATGGCGCTGGATGCGTGATCCACCACGATCAGGATGCCGCCTTCCGAAGGGAGACCGGATATTTCAAAAGCCTCGGTCATCGAAAACTCCCAATCATCGCCCACGCTCCGTCCATAGCCTGCAAACAATGGTCTTGCGCCTTCTGCGCTTCTGCCAGAGTCTCGAACAGGGCAAAACATGTCGCACCGGACCCGGACATACGCGCCATGACCGGTTCGCAATCCTCGAGCAACCGGAGCAAGACAGTCAACATCGGGACCATCGCCACCGCCGGAGCCTGCAGGTCGTTTCTGCCATTTTCGGCAATCGACAGAATATCGCCTGCCACAAGGCCGCCGCGGTCCAGGCCGTCCCATGCTGCGAATATATCGGCCGTGGACACCGGAACCATGGGATTGACCAGCAGCACACTATAGCGCCCCAAGCCAGCGTCAGGGATAGCGGTCAGATCCTGGCCGATCCCAGCGCCGCTGCACGTTTCGCTGAGCACGCAGGCCGGCACATCAGCGCCGAGCGGCCTGGCGATTTCCGCCAGCCTGTCGAGCGAATGATCCAGCCCCCAGAAGCGATTGAGCAACCGCAGTGTCGCAGCAGCATCAGCAGACCCTCCGCCGATGCCTGATGCAACCGGCAGCCGCTTATCAAGATGGAGCCGGGCGCCAGCGGCTATGCCGGAAACCTCCGCAAGCCGTCTAGCCGCATCGATGACAAGATTGTCAGTGCAGCTCAACCCGTTCGCAAAGGGTCCGCCTATTTTGAGATTTAAGCCCTTGCCGGGCTGTACCGAAACCACGTCTCCCCGATCGAGAAAGGCAAAAATCGTCTCTAGCTCGTGATAGCCATTGGGCAGCCGTTTGCGGACATGGAGCGCCAGATTGATTTTTGCATAGGCCGCCTCGCTGTCAGCCGCGCCCAAAACCGGACCGGCCATCAGGGCGCTATGAGATCAGGCTGCAAGCCCAAGTCTATTTTGGCCGCCAGGCGGTCCACATCGTCACCCTCCGCAAATAACTGGGCCGATTTCCAAGCATAGCGGGCTTCATATAGACGGCCAACAGTCCAGTAGGCATCGCCGAGATGTTCGTTGATGGTCGGGTCTTGCGGTTGACCGGATAATGCGCTCTCCAGATAGGTTACCGCTCGTTCGTGCTCGCCAGTGATATAATAAGCCCAACCAAGCGAATCGGTAATGGCCGGCGAGGTGGATCGCAGTTCATGGGCCTGTTTTATGGCGTCGATCGCTGCTTTCTGATTTTCGCGCCGCTCCAGCTGGGCATAGCCAAGATAGTTCAGGATTGTTGGCGAATTGGGGAGCAACTGATTTGCTTTCTGCAGCGACTGCAACCCCGCAGGCCAGATCCCGGCCTGCTCCTGAGCACCACCGAGCGCAAGCCAGTAACTGGCCATCAAACTGTCGGGTCGCTCCAATTTCTCGGCCAGTGCAATGGCGTCCTCGAAAGCGGTGACCGCTGCCCTGTTGCTTTTCTGCGCTTGCAGGACCTGGCCCTTCAAGATGTACAGTTCGGGGGAATCCGGATTGCCAGCTATCGCGAAATCGATACGGGCGATGGCCTGATCAGAATCGGCAATGGTGACAAGACTGATAATCTGGGAGCTCAGCGCAACCAGATAATAGGGGCTTTCCATCCCAATGCGGGAAAATTCGCGCACCGCCAGATCATGATTATCCATACCGACATATGCCCGGCCAAGCATCAGGTGCGCATAGTCAGATTTATCTGCAACGCGCACGCTGACCTGCGACAGGACCTGCGCCAGAAACGGGGCTTTCTGTACCGCGAGATCAGTCGACAATCGCTGAAAGAAAAACGCCAGGCCAATGGACGCATTGACCTTTTGCGCAACACCCTTTTTTTGTCCCGTGTCAATCTGCTGCAACAATCTTTGCTCGGGACCCGACGAGGATTTTATCAAAATTCGACGTGCAGTTTCGGGCTCATTCTTCGCCCAAAAATGCTGCGCCGCGAGCATCCGGACCGGCGCCATCCGGGATTCATTACTGTCGATCACACCGGTCAGCAGAGCAAGGGCTTCGCTCTCCTTTCCGCTCGCCAGCAGATTCAGAATAAGCTGCTCATCAAGATAATATTTGCCGGTAGTATTGGTTTTTGCCTGGGCCAGGACAGCGGCGAAATTTCGGCCTCTCGCGGTAGCCAGCCAGGCTTCGAGAAACGGTGCCATAAAGGCAAAATTTTTGAGTGCTTCAAGTTCAACAATCGCCCGATTGGCGCTAGTCCAATCGCGCCGTGCAAACGCCTCGGAAAACGGGAACAGCGGCATTTCCGGGTCTGCTTTTCCGCGCAATTCCATAGCCTGAACGGCGATCAAAGCCAGATCAAAGTCTCCGATCTCCACCGCGTTGACATAGGCTTTGCCCGCCAGCAATTCGTTATATGGCTGCTCTTTCAGACTCTCCGCATAGATTACAGACGCAGCCCGCAATTCATCGGAAGATTCAGCCAAACGGGCCTCGACAAAACGGTTTAAAGCCAAGGCGCTATTGTCGCCACGACTGGCCAGCGCTGGAGACACTGCTTGCCCGGCGACAAGCAGTGCACCTAAGCCGAGACTACATATTCGGATAATTCGGACCTCCGCCACCTTCGGGAACAACCCAGTTAATATTCTGGGACGGGTCCTTGATATCACAGGTTTTGCAATGGACGCAATTCTGTGCGTTGATCTGAAACTTCGGTTTGCCGGCTTCATCCTCGACAAATTCGTAAACACCCGCTGGACAATATCGTGCCGATGGTCCGGCAAAAACCGGCAGATTTACATCGACCGGAATATTGGGGTCTTTCAGTTGCAAATGAACCGGTTGGTCTTCTTCGTGATTCGTGTTGGACAGAAAGACCGAAGACAGGCGATCAAAACTGATTTTACCATCGGGCTTCGGATATTCAATCGGATTGCAATGTTCGGCCCGCTTCAGACGCGACCAGTCTGGGTGCAATTTCATCGTGAACGGTATCTTTATTTTGAGATGCTCGGCCCACATGTGGATTCCGGACAATATGGTACCAAGGAAATCACCATATTTCTCGATCGCTGGCAGAGCGTTCCGGACTACCCGCAATTCTTCTCTGACCCAGCTGTTTTCATAGGCGGTTCCGTAAGACGTAAGTTCATCATTTTGACGCTCTGCGACAATCGCTTCATAGGCGGATTCCGCAGCCATCATGCCGGTTTTCATCGCGGTATGCGTGCCCTTGATCCGTGGTACATTTACAAAACCGGCAGAACAGCCGATAAGCGCACCGCCGGGGAAATATAATTTCGGAACGGCCTGGAAGCCACCATCGTTAATCGCCCGGGCACCGTAGGACACGCGCTTGCCGCCTTCCAGAATTTTGCGGATTTCGGGATGCTGCTTCCACCGCTGCATTTCTTCGAACGGCGAGAGATAAGGGTTTTCATAGTTGAGCCACGTGACAAAACCGAGCGCGACCTGATTGTCCGCCTGATGGTAGAGGAAGCCTCCACCATTGGCGCCTTCGCTCAGCGGCCAGCCTTGCGAGTGGATCACGCGGCCCGGCTTGTGTTTCGCCGGGTCAATGTCCCACAATTCTTTTATGCCAAGACCATAAATCTGTGGCTCGCTTTCGCTATCAAGACCGAACTGGTTTTTCAGTATCTTGGTGAGATGGCCCCGGGCACCCTCGGCGAAAAATGTATACTTGGCATGCAGTTCGAGACCAGGCTCATAATCCGGCTTGTGGCTGCCATCGCGGGCGACACCCATATCACCGGTGGCGACACCTTTCACCGATCCATCTTCATTATACAATATCTCGGCAGCCGCAAAACCGGGGAAAATCTCGATTCCCATATTCTCGGCCCGCTCGCCCAGCCAGCGGCACAGATTGCCAAGCGAGCCAGTGTACGTGCCCTTGTTATGCATGAACGACGGAGTCGCGATATGCGGAATGGAAAATTTCTTTTTCTTTGTCAGAATCCAGTGATGATTCTCGGTCACCGGCGTCTTGGCCAACGGACAGTCCTCATCGCGCCAGTTAGGGAACAGCTCATCCAGACCTTTGGGGTCAATCACTGCGCCGGAAAGAATATGCGCGCCGATTTCGGACCCTTTTTCCAAAATACAGACCGAGAGGTCCTTGCCCGCTTCGTCGGCCAGTTGCTTGAATCTGATGGCCGCGCTGAGACCGGCGGGACCACCCCCGACTATCACCAGATCATACGGCATTGACTCTCGTTCACTCATGTCGATTTTCCTACAGTTCTTGCTTTTATTCTCTTGTACATTCGGTCTGTCGCAAACCGCAACCCGCTGGACAGAAACCTGCTTTCCCGCCAATTGACCAATTCGTCAACTCATGACTCTATAGAAATATGAATTTAATCGCCTCATCAACGGCAAATCCATCCACCGAAGCGATGGTCCACAGTTTACAGAACTGGTGGTCGCTTGCCGGTGTCGAACTGGATTACGCCGACCTCCCTGCGCCGCTACTGACGGAGAAGTCCGTTCCCACTGCACCGGTGGCGATACCGCGGGAACCGGCGCATATTCCGCAGGTCGCCGTTACGGAACCTGCGCCGGAAAATGACATAACACCGGTAGCGGAGGAACCGCTACCGGCATCTCACGCGCAATTCGTCGACTGGCTGGCAAATTCGGACAGGCTGATCGAAGCGAACTGGTCGCAGAAGACTGTCTTGCCAACGGGCGTTTTGGAACCGGAAATCATGGTCATTTCGGCACTCCCCGAAAAAGTTGGCAATGGTGATATTGCGCTGTTCAATCCGCAGAATCAAAAGTTGCTGGACAAGATGCTGGCCGCGATCGGATGTGATTCGCAGCAGGCCTATCTGGCGACCATTGCCATAGCAGCCTCGATAGATGGTCGCATTGACGAACAATATTGGTCAAGCTTCAAAAAACGGCTGTTGCATCACATCGGGCTGGTCCGGCCCAAGCGGATAATCTGCTTCGGTGATCTGGCTGCGAAAATCATATTTGACGAGGACCTGCTGTCGGCGCGCAAAAATAAGCAATTTATTAACCATAGTGCATCAAAAACGGAAGCAATCGTAACGTTCCATCCCCGGATCCTGATCGAACGGCCGCTATTCAAGGCCGAAGCGTGGAAGGATTTGCAAATGCTGACAAGGATTTCTGCCCCGTGAAATTGAAACTTATATTGACAGCTTCATTGCTCACTCTCTCGGCCACCCCTGCTCTCGCCGATGACGGAGCGGTTCTCTTCAACAGCGCTGCGGTTGCCAAGGATGTGCCTTCGCAACTGAAACGCCAACAATCGGACCATTATCGCGCCCTGTTTTCCGCCATGAGTGCCAATCAATGGGACACCGCGAAAAACCTGATCGAAACGGCACCGTCGGGCCCGCTCAGATCCATCGCGCAAGCCGAATATTTTCTGGCGGCCAATAGTCCGCGAGCAGAGTTGGGGCCGTTGCTGACCCTGGTCAACGAAGCGCCCCAAATTCCGCAGGCCGCCCAGCTGGGTCGCCTGGCACAGAAGCGCGGCGCGCAATTGCTGCCCAGCCTGCCCCAGCGTCGAAACCTGTCATGGGTCCCCGGCCCACCTATTCGGTCCAAACCAAAGGACGTGAATTCGGACAGCACGGCAAATAATATCCGCGGCAAGATCAATGATCTTATCAAGAATGACAATCCACAGGGCGCCGAGGAACTGCTCAACGCAAGCGCGACCGACATGACGCCCGAAGGGCGCACGGAACTGGAGCAGAGAATTGCCTGGTCCTATTATATCGAAAATGATGACGCTTCTGCCCTGCGCATGGCCAGGCAGGCCCAGAATGGCGCGGGCGAATGGATGGTCCATGCCGATTGGGTCGCCGGTCTGGCAACCTGGCGGATGAACGACTGCCGTTCAGCAAGCGCTGCGTTCGAGAAGGTCGGGCGGTCGGCCAGCAATGTCGACCTGAGAGCCGCCGGACTTTACTGGAGCGCTCGTTCTGACCTGAAATGTGGCCAACCGCAAAAGGTGCAAGGCAAATTGCAGGCAGCAGCACGTCTCGACGACAGTTTCTATGGTTTGCTGGCGGCGCAGACGCTGGGAATGGAACCGGATAATGCGAAAGCGGCAGACACGTTCGCAAAATCGGACTGGCGGGCGCTCGAACGCCATGAAAATGTCCGGGCGGCCATCGCCTTGGTCGAGATTGGCGAGGAGCAACTGGCCGACGAGGTGCTCCGGCATCAGGCAACGATCGGCGACGACAGCGATCACCCTGCCCTGATCAAATTGGCGCGAGAGCTTGATTTGCCAAGAACCCAGCTGTGGCTGGCGCATAATGCCCCCCGAGGCATGAAGCCCGACACAGACGCCCGCTTTCCCGCCCCGAGATGGAAGCCGGACGGGGGCTGGCGCGTCGATCCGGCGCTCATCTATGCGCATACTTTGCAGGAATCCGCTTTCCGCAGCCAGGTGGTTAGCCCGGCCAACGCGATCGGACTGATGCAAGTGCGTCCCGGCACCGCCGGGGATATTGCCAAGGCCAATGGCCGGAGCTTTAACGAAGCCGACCTGTATCGCCCGTCGACCAATCTTGAATATGGTCAATCCTATCTGGAATATCTTGGAAAATCCTCGATCACGGGTGGCAAGTTGCCGAAAATCGCAGCCGCCTATAATGCCGGGCCGGGCGCGGTCCAGCGCTGGAACAGCGAAGTCCGGGACAATGATGATCCGCTGCTGTTCATGGAAAGCATCCCCTATGTCGAAACCCGCGGCTATGTCTCGATCATATTGCGCAACTACTGGATGTACGAAAAGCAAGCCGGCATCCAGTCTGCCAGCGCCCGCGCGCTATCGCAAAATCAGTGGCCCGCTTTTCCGGGCAACCCGGATGGTCGCAAGACCCAGTTCACGTCTCGCTGAACTTTTGAATGCGTTAAATTTCAGGGCCATGAAACCAGGCCGTTAAAAAAGCCGGGCAATGCTTCTGCACTGCCCGGCTTTTTGCTGTCGGAATATCGATCGCCTAGTAACGATAATGATCCGGCTTGAACGGACCTTCGGTCGGTACGCCGATATAGTCGGCCTGTTCCTGGCTGAGTTTGTCCAGTTTTACTCCGAGCTTCGCCAGATGCAATTCGGCGACTTTCTCGTCGAGATGCTTCGGCAGAACATAGACATCATTCTCATATTGCTCGGGACGGAGCCACAATTCGATCTGTGCCAGCACCTGATTGGTGAAGCTTGCGGACATCACGAAGCTCGGGTGACCGGTTGCACAGCCAAGGTTGACCAGACGACCTTGCGCCAGCACGATCAGTTTCTTTCCATCGGGAAATTCCACTTCATCGACCTGTGGCTTGATCTCGGTCCATTTCATGTTCTTGAGACCGTTGATCTGGATTTCGCTATCGAAATGACCGATGTTACACACGATCGCGCGATCCTTCATGGCGCGCATATGATCAACGGTAATCACGTCTTTGTTGCCGGTGGTGGTGACGAAAATGTCAGCCCGTTTCGTGGCCTCATCCATCGTCACGACTTCAAAGCCTTCCATGGCCGCCTGCAGCGCGCAAATCGGATCAATTTCCGTCACGAGGACGCGTGCGCCACCGTTGCGAAGCGATTGCGCCGAACCCTTGCCCACATCGCCGAAGCCTGCAACCGCAGCGACTTTACCGGCCAACATGACGTCTGTCGCACGGCGGACCGCATCAACCAATGACTCTTTACAGCCATAGAGATTGTCAAACTTGGATTTGGTGACGCTGTCGTTGACGTTGATCGCGGGAAAAGGAAGCTTGCCAATTTTTGCGAGTTCATAAAGACGATGGACACCGGTGGTGGTTTCCTCCGAAACGCCTTTGATGGTTTCAACCGTCTTGGTCAGATAACCGGGGCGCTCTGCCAGAAAGCGGGTCAGGGTCGCAACAAAGACTTCTTCTTCTTCATTTTCCGGTTTGAACAATTCTTCACCAGCTTCAACCCGCGCGCCCCAAAGTGCGAACATCGTGGCATCGCCGCCGTCATCGAGAATCATGTTGCAGGTCTCGTCCGTACCCCAGTCAAAAATACGCTCAACATAGGCCCAATATTCTTCCAGAGTTTCACCTTTGATTGCGAAAACCGGGGTTCCGCCGGCTGCGATCGCCGCTGCGGCATGGTCCTGTGTCGAGAAAATATTGCAGGAAGCCCAACGCACTTCCGCACCGAGATGGAGCAAAGTTTCGATCAATACCGCCGTCTGAATGGTCATGTGAAGGGAACCGGTGATGCGTGCGCCTTTCAGCGGCTGTTCCTTGCCAAATTCTTCACGAAGCGCCATCAATCCAGGCATTTCGGTTTCGGCAATTTCAATCTCTTTGCGACCATAATCGGCGAGGCTGATATCTTTGACTATAAAATCTTGGGGTGCGGTTGCCACTTTGTGTCTCCTTGGAAAACGAAATGCCGCACGGGCAATCCGGTGCGGCAACATATGTTTTCCTTAGCGGCTTGCGGCCTCGGAAGCAAATATAAAGATGTCTTTATATTTGATATTTTGTGAGCCTCCCAACCAGCAGTTCGCAACAACCACCAGGTCAGGCGCTGCCAAATCCGGTAGACAGCTTCGTTGGATCAATGCCCTGCGCCTGCCAGGCCATCATCCACTTGTCCCGGGAATCGGTCTCATATAACCAGTCCGGCGATCCTTTGGCGACGGACCAGCCATTCTGGGTCAATTCGCCTTCGAGCTGCCCTTCCCCCCATCCCGAATAGCCGAGCGCAATAATCCATTGCTGCGGACCCCGGCCTTTGGCGATCGCACGGAGCATGTCGATCGAACTGCTAAGCCCCCATCGATCACTTACCTGGAGCGTGTCGGACATATTGATATCAAGGCTGTGGAGGATGAAGCCGCGCTGCGTTTCCATCGGGCCACCGAGAAATACGTCGCAATCCGGTGCCTCCTCCGGATCAATGCCAAACTGGCGAAGAATATCATGGAAGCTGATCCCTTCCACCGTGTCGCCGACATTAATACCCAATACTCCGTTTTCGTCATGCGAACAGATGGCCACTACAGAGCGGGCAAAGCGGGGGTCTGCCATTCCCGGTGTGGCGAGGAGAAACTGACCGGAGAAAAATACGGGATCATGCATCCAAACGAACATAGCAATGCAGAGATGAACTTCCCATGGCAAAATCAGAATAAAATGAACGACGATTTGTTTGCCCGCCTTGCTTGCAATTTCACGCGCCTGTCACCACTATCTTCTACCGAGGCGATGTTCAGAGCCCAATCAAGACAAGCCCATCCAAGATAAGGAGCAAGTGATGATTAACAAAGGCGACAAGATTCCCGAAGTGAAACTGGTCAAGGCGACCGCAGAAGGCCCACAGCAAATCAGCTCCAGCGAATATTTCGCCGGCAAGAAAGTGGCGCTATTTTCCGTACCCGGCGCGTTCACGCCGACCTGCTCCGCCAAGCATCTCCCCGGCTATGTCGAGAAAGCGGCCGATCTCAAAGCCAAAGGCGTTGACGAAATTGCCTGCACCGCCGTCAATGACGCCTTCGTCATGGGCGCATGGAATGATGCAGCCGGTTCGGAAGATGTCACCATGCTGGCTGACGGCAATGGCGAATTTGCCCAAGCGGTTGGCCTGACCATGGACGGTTCCGGCTTTGGCCTGGGCCAGCGCGGGCAGCGTTTCTCGATGATCGTCAACGATGGCGTTGTCGAAGAACTGAATGTCGAAGCACCGGGCGATTTCAAAGTGAGCGCTGCGGAATATATGCTCGATCAGCTTTGATCTGAACTAGCAGAATCAAAAGCCGGCGGAAGAGCAGTCTTCCGCCGGCTTTTTTGTGCCTACCATCCGCAGGACTTGCCCTTATTCTCTTCCTTCAGCCAGTCCATCAGCGGCGCGAAATAGCTGATCATTGCCTTGCCATCCATTTCGCGGGTGCCGGTGAAGGCTTCGAGCGCGTCGGGCCAGGGCTTGGATGCGCCCATTTCCAGCATCGCGTTCAGCTTCGCGCCGACCTGTTCGTTGCCATAGAAGGAACAGCGGTGCAGCGGTCCTTTCCATCCGGCTTCGTCACAGGCGGCCTTGTAGAACTGGAACTGCAGGATCCGGGCGAGGAAATAGCGCGAATAAGGCGTGTTGCCCGGAATGTGATATTTGGCACCCGGGTCAAAGGCATCGGCGGGCCGCTCGACCGGCGGGGTAATGCCCTGATATTGCAATTTCAGATCGTGCCAGGCGGTTGTATAATTATCAGGCGTGATCTCTCCGGAAAACACCTGCCAGCGCCATTTGTCGACCAGCAGACCAAAGGGCAGGAACGCCACCTTGTCCATCGCCTGACGCAAGAGCAGGCCGACATCCTTGTCCGCACTGGGCACTTTGCTTTCGTCCAGCAAGCCGACCTGCACGAGATATTCCGGGGTAATCGACAGCGCGATCATGTCGCCAATGGCTTCGTGGAAGCCGTCATTGGCACCGTCGAGATGCAGATAGCTCTGCTTGTTATAGGCCCGCTGGTAATAATTATGGCCTAGCTCATGGTGGATGGTGGTGAAATCGTCCCCGTTCACCTTGATACACATCTTGATGCGGATATCGTCCTTATTGTCGATATCCCAGGCGCTGGCGTGACAGACCACTTCGCGGTCGGCCGGTTTGGTGAACAGGGACCGTTGCCAGAAAGTTTCCGGCAGCGGCTCAAAGCCGAGCGAGGAGAAGAATCCTTCGCCGGCCTTGACCATCTTGATCGCATCATAGTCTTTCGCGGTCAGCAGTGCGGTGGTGTCATAGCCGATGTCGCCAGCCCCTGCCGGTGCAACGATATCATAGATATTACCCCATTCCTGCGCCCACATATTGCCGAGCAAATCGGCACGTATCGGACCAGTGGCCGGTTGCACCTCATCGCCATATTTTTCGTTGAGCTTGTCGCGAGTATAGCAATGCAGCTGGTCGTAAAGCGGCTTGACCTGCGCCCATAATTTGTCGGTCAGCTTGGCAAAATCATCGGCCGGCATGTCATAGCCCGAGCGCCACATCGCGCCGACATCGGCGAAACCGAGTTCCCGGGCGCCTTCATTGGCAATCTCGACCATGCGGGCATAATCGTCCTTCATCGGCGCGCCGACATTGCTGTGCCAGCTTTCCCACATTTCGGCGAGTTCTTCGGGATTGCGATTGGTGCCCATTTCGGCTTCGATATCGGAACCGTTGATTTCCTTGCCGTTTAAGGTGCCCTTGCCCTTGCCGTAAGCCGAGTTCAGCTTGGTTGCGATCTCGTTCAGTTCAGTGGCAGCGCCCTCTGTGGTGGGTGCTGGCAGCACGATACCGCCGCGCAATTTGTCCAGTTTGCGGCGGGTGACGGCATCAAGACCCTTCACATCGTTGAACCTGGCAGCTTCAATTGCCGCCTCCACCGACATTGTCGTTCCTTCGGCCCCCGCCTTGGCCGCCAAGGCGTCGGTATCATCGGTGATGAAATTGGAATTGATCCAGTAAATCCGCGCTGCGTCGACCGAGTAATCGAACAGTTTTTGTTCGGTTTCCTCGACAAATTGCTTCGCATCCTCAGCGGTTGGTGCTGCTGCCTCTTCCATTTCATCATTCTCGTGATGTTTGGCCCATGCCGGTGTTGTCAGGGCCATTGCGGCAATTGCGACGATCGAAGCGGCGGTTCTCATATATTCATCCTCAATACGGGTTATTTTGGTTGGAATTGAAACTTTATTGTCGGCCGGTCAAGCCCGTGTTTCGCTCCAGCGCCAGATCAGCCCAGCGATCATCGAACAAGTACCGACAATCCAGGCGATGACTTTTACCGGCTTCGCCATTGCTGCCGTTGCCGCAAGAATGTCACTGCCCTGTTCGCGGAGAAGCTGGATCAGCTGGCTGACGGTCTCGATGTAATCGGTCAGACCGAAGACGAAAGAGGCCAATACGCAGAGCAGGCCGACTTTTTTCAATGTCGGCGAATTTGCCCGCTGCCAGAGAAGCCTGCCGCCGATGATGCCTCCGGACATATAGAGGGTGATGAAAATAAGGTCGGCGATCATGCCCCATCGGGCGTGGTCCAGCACCCCTGCGGCGGCCCAGCTTTGCTGGATCGCGTTGACTCTGTCGCCGGTAGCAGCGCTTTGATGATCGAGTATGCCATTGGGAGCGACCGCTGTCTCCAGCACTCCACCCGACATCACGAGATAGAGAAACAGCGCCATGCCGCCGCCCCAGAAAATCCAGAAAACCCGCCAGTTGTACAGCTTCGGCATAACTCCTCCTATTCGGTCAGAAACCGTAATATTTCCTGCCCCATTTCTACTTTGGTCACGCTGCTCATATGGGTTCCGGGGATGGCGACATACTGCCCCCCGGACAATAGTCCGACCAGTTTCTCCGGATCCCCATTGTCCCGATCCTCCGATCCGCAGAGGACCAGAACCGGCATATCCATAGCGGTCAATCGCTCGGCTTCCAAATCCGAGAATGTCTTCAGCAGACAGGAAGCCGCGACCGGGTCCACTTTCTGGCTTTTCATGAACTGAATCGCCATCCAGTGCGGATCACCGCGCTTGGCACTATCCTTGAGCCGGATCGCTTCCTGAAAAAATTCCTGACGGCGTTCCCATCCGGAAAGTCCCTCCAAGCCCATGCCGGCGAGTATGGCCTTGGCAGGCTTTGCGCCGGTCACCAGCAGTTTTGCGGTCGTCCGGGCACCCAGCGAGAAACCGCCCAGGTCATAGTCATCCAGTTGCAGATGCGCGATCAAGGCCCGCACGTCCTTGACCAAGACATCTTCCGGATAAGCAGCGGGATCATGCGGCGCTGCGCTTTCACCATGCGCGCGCAGGTCGGGCATGATCACCCGGAAACCGGCATCCGCCAGCATCCGGGCATGGCCGAATTTGATCCAGTTGGTTTGAGCGTTGGAGAACAGGCCATGCAGGAGGATGACCGGACGCCCCTGCCCGATTTCATGAATTTTCAGATTTACGCGATCGAAGGACGGGAAGTCCCATTTTTTTGTGGGCATCAATTGGCTTTCATTGTCCAAAGTTTGTTAACGTTTGGGCCAAGGAACGGATTTTGACGAATTTCATTCGCATCCGGTACTGCGACCTCGAATTCGGTGACTCCCATTGAGATAGAATACTGGCCATAAGTCCAGCCTAGTGCTTCCACCTTGTCTGGGAAAGGCACAAATCACTAATGTCTGCTCAACCCCTTCTGCTCCATCCGCCAGACCGCCAGGTCGATCCGGTCCTGTCCGAAAAAGGGCTCGCCGTCGAAAACCAAAGTCGGCACGCCCCAGTGGCCTGCGGCTTCCAGAGCTTTTTGATTGTCCGCTATCTCCGCATCCAGATCGTCGGCCTGTGATACGGCTTCTGCCTTGAGTTCAGCCAGATCAAGTCCCGCGCGCCCGGCGGCGCGTTCGAGATAATCGCCTTCATGCCAGCCAGCGGTTCCACCCCAGATCAGCTGCGAGACCTCATTGGCAAATTCAAGGCCCCTGCCCCGCCGGGACGCCGCCTGCCCCATTCGGGTCAGTTCGAAAATATAGGGTTGTTCATCGGCAATTTTGCGGGTCGCAATATCCTGCACGATTGGATCAGGATTGGGCGGTGCCAATGGGATATTCATATATTGCGCGACGCGAAAAATATCTTTGAAAACATAGCCCAGCCAGTTGGGATGGTTCTTCTCGAAGAAATCCGGCTCCCGGATCGCCAGCGGATAAACAAACCGCTGGTTGATCTGAAGATCATATTTCGTCGTCAGCTCTACATATCGCCGCGTCGCGAGATAGCTGTAGGGAGAGCGGAAGGACCAGTAGACGTCTGCTTTTAGGGTCATGAGGATATCGTAACCCCGATTGCAATCTTCGCAAGCATATATCGATTGAGATTAGTAAGCATTGCTATTATATATTCACTCATGACTGAAGCGATTGGATTTCTGGTTCACGACACCGCGCGCCTGTTTCGCCGCGAGCTCAACGAGCGCATGCGCCACAGCGGCGTGACCGGCTTGCAATGGCGGTTGCTCGCCTATCTCGCCCGCAACGAAGGGACCAATCAGGTCAAGCTGGCAGAATTTCTGGAGGTTGAACCGATCACGTTATCCCGGATGATCGACCGTCTCGCCGATGCTGGACTGCTGAGTCGGCGACGCGACCCTGACGACCGCCGTGCCTGGTGCCTTTTTCTGGAGGCCAAGGCCCTGCCCCTGATTGACGAATTGCGCACTGCCGCCACCCTGCTTGCCGAAGAGGCGCAGGACGGGCTGAGCGCGGATGAACGCGCCCAGCTGGCGGGATATGTCGAACGGCTACGTCAAAATCTGTCCCGCAAAAATTCCGATTCAAATAACCAGAACCAGGCAGCCTGATGGACATGCTACACGCCGATAAAATATCCGAACAGAATGACGGAATGGAAGCGCTGCCCGAAAGGCATCAGGAAAGGACCAGTGTGGATACCAGTGCCGCCGACATGCCGAAGCGCCGCCGGGGGCGCTGGGCGGTCATGGCGATTGTGCCAGTAATCCTGATCGCGGTTGCGGGCTATTTCTGGCTGACCAGCGGGCAAAGCGTCACCACTGACAATGCCTATGTCCAGCAGAGCCGGGTTTCGGTCGCCACCGAAGTTGGTGGCAGGATCGTTGAGGCCAATGTCAGCGAAAATGATCTGGTCAAACAAGGCGACATCCTGTTCCGCATCGATCCTGCTCCTTATGAAATCGCACTGGCCCAGGCCAATGCCGCGATTGCAGGCGCGGAAGTACAGGTTCAGGCTTTGCGGACATCCGCGGCTGGCAGCAGCGTCGATATATCCGCCGCCCGTGAAGACATAGAATTCGCGCAAGCCACATTCGAGCGGCAACGCGCGCTAATGCAACGTGGCTTCACTACCAAAGCCGAATTTGAAGCGGCCCAGCATGCCGTCGAGCAGGCCCGAGAGAAATTGCGTCAGGCGCAGGCCGATGCTGCGGAATCACGGAGTCTTGCCGCCAACGCTATATCGATGCCGGGTGAAAACCCCGCTATTGCATCGGCGAAGGTACAGCGCGAGCAAGCGCAGCTGAACTTATCCCGCACCATTGTCCGGGCGCCCTCCTCCGGTCGTGTGGCCCAGGCAGATCGCCTGCAGCTCGGCCAGATGATGGTCAGCGGGCTGCCAGCCCTTACTATTGTTGTGGACAAGAAAAGCTGGGTGGAGGCCAATTTCAAGGAAACCGATCTAGCTGAAATGAAGGTCGGGCAAAAAGCGAAGATTACGTTTGACGCTTATCCGGACCTGAAGCTCAATGGCCATGTCGCGAGCATTGGCGCCGGAACGGGCAGTGAATTTTCTGTACTCCCGGCGCAAAATGCGACCGGCAACTGGGTGAAGGTGACCCAGCGCGTACCCGTGCGGATTGCAATTGATGAATTATCGCCCCGCCCGCTGATCGCAGGCTTGTCGACCGAAGTGACCGTCGATATCCGCTCCAAAGGCAAATAAATGGCGACCGCCGCCAGCACCAATTCTCCGCCAGAAATAAGCATTACGCCTTTCAACCGCGCGCTTTTGACGGTCGCTATCATGGGGGCGTCGGTGATCCAGATTCTCGATGCCACCATCGCAAATGTCGCGCTTCCTCATATGCAGACCAGCCTCGGTGCCACCCTCGATTCGGTTACCTGGGTGCTGACCAGCTATATTGTGGCCTCCGCTATCGCGATGCCGATCACGGGCTGGCTGGCCGATCGAATTGGTGGACGTGAGCTGTTCCTGATTGCGGTTATCGGCTTCGTGATTTCCTCGATGCTTTGCGGCCTGGCGACCAACCTGGAGGAAATGATCCTGTTTCGTGTGATCCAGGGCATTAGCGGCGCATTCATAGCGCCACTGTCACAAACCGCCATGCTCGACATCAACCCGCCGGAGCGCCACGCGAAGGCAATGGCAATCTGGGGAATGGGAATCATGGTCGGTCCAATTTTGGGACCAGTCATCGGCGGCTGGCTGACCGAAAGCTATAGCTGGCGCTGGTGCTTCTACGTCAATGTTCCGCTCGGAGCGGTAACCATCACAGTCCTATGGGCGCTGTTGCCGCGCAAGCCAGTCACACGCCGCAAGTTCGATCATCTCGGCTTCTGGGCCCTCGCAATCGGACTTGCCAGCCTCCAGATGATGCTCGACCGGGGCGCGCAACTGGATTGGTTCGACAGTTGGGAAATCCGGATCGAAGCATTGCTCGCGCTGGCTGGATTCTGGATTTTCATCGTCCAGATGGCAACCGCCCGCAACGGACTATTCTCGCGCGTAATGCTCACCAACCGCAACTATGCAACTAGCTTGATATTCATGCTGGTAATCGGTGTGGTGATGTTCGCCAATATGGCGCTGCTCCCGCCCATGATGCAAAATCTCTTCGGTTATCCGGTGATTGACACTGGCCTGTTGCTCGCCCCGCGCGGGGTCGGGGTGTTGATCAGCATGGCGGTGGCAGGCCAGTTGCTGGGCAAGGTGGACGCGCGCCATCTAGTGGGAGCAGGGTTTCTGATTGTCATTTTTTCGCTCTGGCAGATGAGCCACTGGTCGCTGCAAATGGACTGGCGTCCGTTCGTCATCAGCGGCCTGATTCAGGGGCTTGGCATGGGGCTGGTGTTCATCCCGCTAAACACGCTGGCCTTTTCCTCTCTGCCGCCGGAATTGCGGACCGACGGGTCCAGCCTGCTGAACCTTGGTCGCAGCCTCGGCGCGTCGATCGGCATTTCCGTTGTTTCGACATTTCTGGGCTCCAATATCCAGACCAGCCATCAGGACCTCGGATCGCACATCACCAGTTCGACGATCAACAGCATCGACGCCAGCACGATCGACCGCTTTCCCGGCATCGCTGATCCGGCAATGGCGATGGTCAACATGCTGATCAATCAGCAAGCCGCAATGATCGCCTATATCAACAATTTCTGGCTGATCATGTGGCTGACGATCGCTGCGTTCCCGCTGCTGTTGTTGCTTCGGCCCGCAAAGCTTGAGGAAAATGCCCCGCCATTGCTGGACTGAATTTTGCTCAGCCCTTCTGCAAATGCTTGCGTCCCAATAGCTCTGCAATCTGCACGGCATTGAGCGCCGCGCCCTTGCGCAGATTGTCGCTGACACACCAGATGTTCAGGCCGTTTTCCACCGTCGGGTCTTCACGGACGCGGCTGATGAAGGTCGCACCGTCGCCGACACATTCGACCGGCGTGACATAGCCTTCGTCCTCGCGCTTATCGACCAGCATGATGCCGGGCGCGTCGCGCAGGATTTTCTGGGCGTCCTTGGCGGACAGCTCTTTTTCGAATTCAATATTGATCGATTCGCTGTGACCGACGAAGACCGGCACCCGGACGCAGGTCGCGGTCAGCTTGATCTTGGGGTCGAGGATCTTCTTGGTCTCGACGACCATTTTCCACTCTTCCTTGGTCGAACCATCGTCGAGAAACACGTCGATATGCGGGATCACGTTGAAGGCGATCTGCTTGGTGAAGACGTGGTTTTCCTTGGGGTCGCCGACGAAAATGGCGCGGGACTGTTCGAACAGTTCGTCCATGCCTCCCTTGCCCGCACCGGAAACCGACTGGTAGGTGGAGACAACCACCCGCTTGATCGTTGCCGCATCATGCAATGGTTTCAGCGCCACAACCATCTGCGCGGTCGAGCAATTGGGATTGGCGATGATATTGCGCTTGGTATAGCCGCTGATCGCCTCGGGGTTCACTTCGGGCACGATCAACGGAACATCCGGATCCATGCGATAGAGCGAGCTGTTGTCGATCACTACGCAGCCGGCAGCAGCGGCCTTGGGTGCATATTCCTTGGTCGGACCGGAACCGGCAGCGAACAGGGCGATATCCCAGCCAGCAAAGTCGAAATGCTCGATATTCTGGACCTTGAGCATTTTGCCGGTGTCGCCAATCTCGATTTCGGTTCCCTGTGACCGTGAAGAAGCAACCGCGGCAATCTCGTCCGCAGGAAATTCACGCTCGATCAGAACGTTGAGCATCTCACGTCCGACATTGCCCGTGGCACCCACAACTACTATTTTGTAACCCATGCAACTTTTCCTGTTCCTAATATGAAAACAGCCGGTTTTCCTGGTGAGGAGAACCGGCTGTTCGAAATTTCGAGAAAGCTCTGATTATTTGGCTTCCGTGCCTTTCGCTGGCTGGTTCAAACGGCGCTCCGCAATACGGGCCCGCTTACCAGTCCGACCGCGCAGATAGTAAAGTTTCGCACGGCGCACGATACCGCGGCGAACCACGGTAATGCTGTCAATGTTCGGGGAGTAAAGCGGAAATACACGCTCAACGCCTTCACCGAAGGAAATTTTCCGTACGGTGAAATTGGAGCCCATGCCGCGATTGGTACGTGCGATGCACACACCTTCAAAATTCTGGGTACGAACGCGCTCGCCTTCGACGACGCGAACACCGATCCGCAGCGTATCGCCAGCGCGGAAATCGGGGATTTCTTTTGATGCTGCAAATGCTTCTACAGCTTCTTTTTCCAATGTCTGAATCAGGTTCATGACCTATTCCTTATCTTTATCTTTTTCCTGCGCACCAGAGGGCGACTGATCCGGAGCGTCCCTGTGACGTTCCCATAAATCCGGCCGCCTTAGCCGTGTATCTTCCTCTGCCTTTTGTTTCCGCCAAGCAGCTATTTTCGCATGATCCCCCGATCGCAAGACTTCAGGGATAATGCGCCCTTCCCATTTCTGAGGTCGGGTATATTGCGGATATTCAAGTATTCCGTGTTCGAAACTCTCGTCATCTCCGCTAGAAGACGCGCCCATTACCCCGGGAAGCAGCCGAATGCAAGCGTCTAAAAGCACCAAAGCGCCCATTTCTCCGCCGGATAGAACATAGTCGCCAATCGAGACTTCTTCAATGTCGCGGGCATCGAACAGGCGTTCGTCAAATCCCTCGAAACGACCGCAGATTATGGTGAGGCCGGGACCGGCGGCAATTTCGCGGACACGGGCCTGCGTCAGTGGTTTTCCGCGCGGGGTCATGGCCAGAATTGGGGCCGTTGTGGACGCGGGAGCCGTTCGTGCTAAGCTTGTCGAAGCACCGCTCTCCACAGCATCCTGTCCTTCGACAGGCTCTGGACGAACGGCATTTGCGGCTGCCTCCTCCCCGTTTGTGTCGAGCGAAGTCGAGACACTTTTGTCCCCAACCCCGTCTCTCGACTGCGCTCGAGACGAACGGACCTTCTCGGCCATCCGCTCCACCGCATAGTCCACTGCAGCCGCCATGATATCAGCCCTGAGCACCATCCCGGCACCGCCACCCGCCGGCGTGTCATCGACACTGCGATGCTTGTCGGTGGCAAAGTCGCGCGGGTTGATAGTATCGAGAGACCACTTCCCCTCCGAAAGCGCCCGGCCCGCCAGCGAGGTGCCGAGCGGTCCGGGAAACATTTCCGGGTAGAGGGTCAGGATTTGGGCGGTGAAAGTCATTGAACCACGCTCTACCGCATCATTTCCGTTTGGGTGTATTTTTAATCTCCAGAACCGCAAAGGTCATGATCGAGATCACCAATGCCATGCCAGCGTATATGATCATCGTTCGCACGGGATTTTCACCAGCTACTGTAGCCTTGGATATGGAGATAAAAATTATTCCAGGCGTCAGGATCATCTGCCCCGCCAATATAGTCCCTGCCATACGGGCAAACTGACCGTGATTTCGGCTGAGCTTCCAGCCCGCAATGGCCGGCAATGCAACCAACAGAACAATCAGCAGGATGAAGAATATCGGAACGATCATGGTTCGACAAACTCCGTCTCTACAATTGCGGGATCGCCCCGCATATCGATCGCCTTGACCGGAACCATGAATTTCTTGCCGTTTGCCCGCTCGATCTCGATCACATCGCCGGCGCCAAATTCGTAGATGGCGAATATCTTGCCCAGTTCTTCGCCCGCGTCGGAGACGCAGCGCAGACCGATGATATCAATATGGTAAAATTCATCCTCGTCCAGTTCCGGCAAAGCGGAGCGCGGGACGGTGAGTTCGGTGCCGCGTGCGGCTTCGGCGCCGTTGCGGTCGGTAATTTCAGACATCCGCGCAATCGCGCCCATTTTATGGGGTTTGACGGATTTCAGCGTCAATGCGCCGCCGTTATACGTCTTGTGCGCCTTGAGACTGTCGATACTATCACAAAACAGCTTGAGCCGGACTTCCCCGGTCACCCCATGCGCGCCAATGATGACGGCAAGGGGGACGGGGTTGTCCGGATCAACCTTGTCCAAGGATTAACCCTCGGACTTTTCTTCAGCAGGCGCTTCTTCAGCTGGAGCTGCTTCAGCAGCCGGTGCTTCCTCAGCGGCAGCTTCTGGAGCAGCTTCTTCAGCTGGCGCTGCAGCAGCTTCCTTGGCGGCTTCTTCAGCAGCAGCGGCTTTTTCCGCTTTTTCTTCGAGACGCTCGGTGGCTTTTTCGCCAGGCTTGCCCTTGTTCGGGTTGTTGCGCGCTTCGCGCTTCATCAGGCCGGCGGCATCAAGAAAACGGGCAACGCGATCGGAAGGCTGCGCGCCGGTTTCGAGCCAATGTTTCGCACGCTCGGTGTCCAGAACAACACGCTTTTCGTCGTCTTTCGCGAGCAGCGGGTTGTAGCTGCCGATACGCTCGATGAACTTGCCGTCGCGTGGTGCACGGGCATCTGCAACGACGATTTTGTAATAAGGGCGCTTCTTGGAACCGCCACGGGACATTCTAATTGCTACTGCCATTGTAATAAACCTTTCTAAAAATTCAAAAATTCAAACTGTTGTTACTTCTTCTTGTTCAATAAATTCGCCAGATCGGGTGGAAGACCGCCGGGAGACATATCGGGAAGGCCTGGCATTCCGGCCATGCCGCCATCCTGCCCCCCCATGCCGGCACCAGCGGCGCCACCGCCGCTGCCAAACATCGACATCAACCCCTTGATGCCACCCATCTTCTTGATGCGCTTCATCGCCTTGGCCATTTCCTGATGCATTTTGAGCAGCTTGTTGACGTCCTGCACCGTGGTACCGGAACCAATTGCCACCCGCCGCTTGCGCTTGGCATTGAGCAGACCCGGCCGGGTCCGTTCTTCCTTGGTCATCGAACCGATGATGGCATCCATCCGGACCAGAACCTTCTCGTCCATTGCGCCGCCCGCCATCGCCGCTTTTGCCTTTTTCATGCCGGGCATCATCGAGGCGAGCGCGCCGAGGCCGCCCATTTTGGTCATTTGCCGCAATTGGGAGCGCAGATCGTTGAGATCAAACTGGCCCTTGAGCATTTTCTCGGCGAGCGCTTCGGATTCTTCCTTGTCGACAACCTGCGCCGCTTTTTCGACCAGGCTGACCACATCGCCCATGCCGAGAATACGGCCGGCAACGCGTTCGGGGTGGAATTCCTCGAGCGCATCAATCTTCTCACCGACACCGACAAATTTGATCGGCTTGCCGGTAACCGCGCGCATCGACAGCGCCGCACCGCCGCGCGCATCACCGTCCATCCGGGTGAGAACAACACCACTCAGATCGACCTGATCAGAGAAATTCTGCGCGACATTGACCGCATCCTGCCCGGTCAAAGCATCGACCACCAGCAGGATTTCCTGAGGCTGGGAGATATCAGCAACCGCCTTCATCTCGTCCATCAATTGCTGATCGACATGGAGCCGTCCGGCGGTATCCAAAAGCAGGACATCAAAGCCCTGCAATTTGGCGGCCTGCAGAGCGCGCTTGGCAATTTCTACCGGTTGCTGGCCGGTGACAATCGGCAAGGTGGCGGCGTTTATTTGCTCGCCCAGTACCGCCAATTGCTCCTGCGCTGCTGGACGATTGACGTCGAGCGAGGCCATCATGACCTTCTTGTTTTCTTTGTCTTTCAGCCGCTTCGCGAGCTTTGCTGTCGTGGTCGTCTTACCGGAACCTTGCAGGCCGACCATCATCACAATGGCTGGCGGAGCAACCGAAAGGTTGAGCTCACTAACCTCTGCGCCCAGCATTTCGGTCAGGCCATCATTGACGATCTTGACCACTTGCTGGCCGGGTGTCACCGATTTCAGTACCGACTGGCCGACAGCCTGCTCGGTTACCTTCTCGACGAAATCCTTGACCACAGGTAGCGCTACATCAGCTTCAAGCAGGGCGATCCGCACCTCCCGCATCGCGCCGCGAACATCCTCTTCACGCAACGCACCACGGCCGCGCAGCTTGTCGAAAACTCCGCCAAGGCGGTCGCTTAACTTATCAAACATGTTTCCGCCTTTCCTACCTCAAAAGGCCAGTTTCCCAGCCAACGCAAAAAACGCCGGTGGGCGAAACCTCGCTGACCGACGTGTGAGTTTTTCAAACTCTAAACTGAACTGGCAACATATATATCGCCGCTTTCCCGTCGGCTGTTAGTCGAGTGCGGGCAATATCGCAAGTCCGGATTTGCCAAAATATAAACTGATTTTAACCAGAAATTGAGAAACGCACGTCTAAGGGCGAACGATAACAGTAGGAAAAACGACGATGGCTCAATCAACGGCCGATAATAATGTCGGGTTGAAGACCAAAAGACATAAAAAGACGGGGTACAAGCTGTCCGCAGGGCGCGATGCGCTGACCGGCATCGTCGTAATATTGTCTATCCTCATGTTCGTGGGCACCGGTGGCACCGTGGTATCAGATGCCATCGCATCGCTCTCTGGAAAAGCCACGAACACTGATAATGTCCTGGTTTCGGCCTTTTTGCTGAACATTGCGCTGATCCTTTTCGGCTGGCGCCGTTACAAAGATCTTTCCATCGAAGTTGAAGAACGCGCCACTGCGGAACAACTTGCCCATTCGCTCGCGGTGACCGATCCACTGACCGGTTTGCTGAATCGCCGCACCATCGGTGAAAAGACAGCCGAGATGATCAGCACCTCGCAACGAAAGCAGAAGAGCATCGCATTTTTCATGCTCGATCTCGACAATTTTAAAAATATCAACGATGTCCACGGTCATAGCGCTGGCGACGCCGTACTCAAACAAGTGGCAACGCGAATCTCGAGGATCGTCCCGCCCAATAATCTGCTGGCGCGCCTCGGTGGTGACGAATTTGCCTGCGCGTTTATTTTTGATCCGGACCGGCCAGAAATTGTCGACAAGATTGCGGCGGATCTGATTGACGCCATCGCTTTGCCGATCATTGAAAATGGCGTCCAGCTTGTCGTCACCACATCGATCGGGATGGCCCGCTACGACCTTGAATCGGAAGGCGTTGATGTCCTGATGCGACGGGCCGATATCGCCATGTACTGCTCAAAAAAGCAGGGTCGAAACCGTTATTCCTGGTTCGACGCCAATATGGAACAGGAACTGCAGACGCGCAGCATGCTCGAATCGGGCATGCGGACGGGCATTCCCCAAGGCGAATTTGTACCTTATTATGAACAGCAGATCGACCTCGCGACCGGAAAACTAGCCGGCTTCGAAATGCTTGCCCGCTGGGAATCTCCGACCCAGGGCCTCATCTCTCCGCAAATATTCATCCCGATTGCCGAGGAAACCGGCATGATTGGCGATCTCTCGCTCAGCGTGATGAGACAGGCGTTTGAGGATGCCAAGGACTGGAATACAGGCCTGACTCTCTCGGTTAATATTTCGCCGGTGCAGTTGCTTGATCCATGGCTTGCCCAGAAAATTGTCAAGTTGCTCGTCGAAACCGGTTTTCCACCAAACCGTCTGGAAATAGAAATTACGGAAAGCTCGCTGTTTGAAAATCTCAGCCTGGCACAATCGATTGTTGGCAGTCTGCAAAATCAGGGCATCAGAATTGCACTGGACGATTTCGGCACCGGTTACGGATCGCTGGCTCATTTGCGCGCCCTGCCCTTTGACCGGATCAAAATCGATCGCAGCTTCGTGACCTCGATAGTGGAAAATCCGGAAAGCAAGGCAATCGTCAAGGCAATCACTGGGCTGGGGCAAAGCCTTGGCATGCAGATTACGGCGGAAGGTGTAGAAGACAAGGAAACCGAAAACGAACTCCGCGAAATCGGCTGCGCCAAAGGTCAGGGTTGGTATTATGGACGTCCCCTGACGGTCAGGCAGACGCGGGAAGTTCTAGCCGAACGCAATCTGCTTTCCGTTGCTAAAACGGAAGAAACACCGGCACCACAACCGGAGACAAATGACTCGGCAAGCGGAGAGACTGTTCAGAAAAACGCGGTGTAGAGCTGGTTTCTGACGGTCACAGCAACCCGAATTGCTGGACTCCCGGGAAGGGCATCCCTAAATCGCCTGTCATGACGACAGGACGCTTTCATAAAATGCACGGTCTCGGCAATGATTTTGTCATTATCGACGCACGCGAGCGCCCACTGCAACTCTCCGGGGCAATGGTTGCGGCCATCGCCAACCGGCACAACGGGATCGGTTGCGACCAGCTAATCGTCCTGCATCCCTCGACTCAAGCCGACGTCAAAATGCAGATTTTCAATGCTGACGGCGGTGAAGTCGAAGCCTGTGGCAATGCTTCCCGCTGCGTCGCCAAATTGATCGGTGACGAAACCCGGATCGAAACCGCAGGCGGCATCATCATTGGCAATGCCACCGAAGACGGGGCTGTTGTCGATATGGGTGTGCCCCGGTTTGAGTGGCAGGCGATCCCGCTCGGCTATGCAATGGATACGATGGAAATGCCGGTAGGCTGGGAAGATTTGCAGAATCCGGCTGCGGTCAATGTCGGCAATCCGCATGTCATTTTCTTCGTCGAGAATAGCGCGGCCGTGGAACTCGATCGGCTGGGGCCGACGATCGAAGTGGATCCGCTATTCCCGCAAAAAGTAAATGTGAATGTCGCCGATATCCAGGATGGCGTCGTCAACCTCCGCGTCTGGGAGCGCGGTGTAGGCCTGACCCAGGCATGTGGTACCGGCGCCTGTGCAACGGCGGTAGCCGCGATCCGGCGCGGGCTTGCCAAAAGCCCTGTTCAAGTAAATTTACCGGGCGGATCGCTTGTCATCAGCTGGGAAAAAGGAAAATCGATCCGGATGCAGGGCCCGACAACCTATGTTTTTTCCGGCGAGGCCGACTGGAAGCAGTTTGCATGACCGCACCGGAAATGATCAGCATGGGGTGTCGGCTCAATATCGCAGAAAGCGAGACTTTACGGCAGAATCTGGCAGCCGCCAATATCGACGGCGCTAATCTGGTGATCGTCAACAGTTGCGCGGTGACCAACGAAGCGGTTCGCCAGACCAGGCAGGCCATCCGGCGGGCAAAAAAAGACAATCCGGAAAAGAATATCATTGTCACCGGATGCGCCGCGCAGGTTGATCCGGCGATGTTTGCGGACATGCCGGAGACCAGCGCCGTGGTTGGCAATATCGACAAATATGACGCGGCAAATTTCAAACTCGGCCTGCAAAGCAATCGGCCGGACATCCGGGTGTCGGATATCATGCAGCTCACCGAGACCGCGCCGCATATGGTTAGCGCCTTTGCCGACCGGTCGCGGGCCTTTGTCGAAATCCAGAACGGCTGCGATCATCGCTGCACCTTCTGCATCATCCCCTATGGCCGGGGAAACAGCCGGTCGGTGCCTGCGGGCGAAATAGTCAGCCAAGTGCAGGCGCTTGTCGATCAGGGCTTCCAGGAAGTGGTCCTGACCGGAGTGGATGTGACCAGCTATGGACCGGATCTGCCGGGCGAGCCGACTCTGGGCATGCTGGTCGAAAGAATTCTGAAACTCGTCCCCGGCTTGCCACGGCTCCGGCTCTCGTCGCTCGATGGCATCGAGATAGACGAACGGTTGTTCGACCTGCTCACCGGTGAACAGCGGCTGATGCCGCATGTCCACCTGTCGCTCCAGTCGGGTGACGATATGATCCTGAAACGGATGAAGCGGCGGCACAGCCGCGAACAGGCGATTGCTCTGGTTGAACGGCTGAAATCCAGACGGCCTGAAATTGCGATCGGCGCCGATATCATTGCCGGCTTTCCGACCGAAGATGACAGGATGTTTGCCCATAGCCAGGCCATCATCGACCAATGCGATGTTGTTCATGGCCATATTTTCCCCTATTCGCCGAAACAGGGCACGCCAGCGGCGAAAATGCCGCAAGTGGAAGGGCATGTGATCAAGGAAAGAGCGAAAATATTGCGCGAAACAGTCAATAAACGTGTTCAAAAATGGCGGCTGTCGCTGATCGGTACAAAGCAGAATGTGCTCGTGGAAAATAGCGGTGACGCGGGATATGCAGAGAATTTTGCGCGCATCCAGCTGGACGTTCCAGTCGGCAAAGGGCGTGTAATTCCCGTGAAGGTCACCGGAATCGAGAATAAACAACTGATTGGCAGAGTACAGGCGTGACCGAGAATAATAATAGTTGGAAAAACCGCCTGTTCGGCGGGTTGAGCAAAACATCGTCCCGGCTGACCGAAAATCTGACCGGCCTGGTAACCAAGGCCAAGCTCGACGAAGCCACGCTCGACGATATCGAGGATGCACTGATCATGTCGGACCTCGGTCCCGCCACAGCAGCGTCTATCCGGGAAAAGCTTGCGGTTGAGCGGTTTGAAAAAGGCCTCAGCGAGCAAGCGGTAAAGGAAATTATCCAGCGTGAGATCGCCGCGATACTGGAACCCGTTGCTATCCCTCTCGAAATCGATGCCTTTCCCCGTCCGCAAGTGATCCTGGTTATCGGGGTCAATGGCTCGGGCAAGACCACGACCATCGCCAAACTGGCCCATCTGTTTCTCGAGCAGGATTATGGCGTCATGCTGGCCGCTGGCGATACGTTTCGGGCAGCCGCCATCGGCCAGCTCCGGGTCTGGGCCGAACGACTGGGTGTTCCCTTCATCAGCGGTCCGGAAGGCGGCGACAGCGCCAGCATTGTCTATGAAGGCGTGAAACAGGCCACGGGAACGGGTATCGATGTGTTAATTGTCGATACAGCCGGACGGTTGCAGAACCGAACCGAGTTGATGGATGAACTGGACAAAATCCGGCGCGTGCTCGGTCGGCTCAACCCGGCGGCGCCGCATGATGTTGTGCTCGTACTGGATGCGACGACCGGGCAGAATGCCTTGTCACAGATTGAAGTATTCAAGGACGTCGCCAAGGTCACCGGCCTGATCATGACCAAGCTCGACGGCACCGCGCGGGGCGGCGTTCTGGTGGCGGCGGCAAAACAGTTCGGGATGCCGATCCACGCCATCGGGGTCGGGGAAACCATAGAAGACCTGCGGCCGTTCAATGCGGATGATTTGGCAGCAGCCATAGCCGGGATAGAAAAATGACAGAAGCGACAGCCATTGAGGAAATTCCAAAAGAGCATCGAGGCCTGAGCTTTGCGCTCGACTTCGGGCCGCTGCTGATCTTTTTTCTGGTCTATAAATTCGGCGCGCCGGAAGGCAATCCGATTACCGCAGCTGTTTACGGCACCGTCGCCTTCATGGTCGCGATTGTCATCGCGATGATCGTTTCGAAATGGAAGCTGGGCAAGGTTTCGCCGATGATGTGGATGTCCGCCATCCTGATTCTCGGGTTCGGCGCCCTCACCATCTATTTCAATGACCCGCGCTTCATCCAGCATAAGCCGACGATCATATACGCCGGCTTTGCGGCCATATTATTCGGTGGATTGCTGCGCGGCAAGGCAATGCTGAAGAGTCTTCTGCAGGCAGCTTTTGAAGGATTGTCCGACGAAGGCTGGCTGAAATTGTCGCGCAACTGGGCGTTGTTTTTCGTGGCGATGGCCGTAATCAACGAACTGATGGTCGCGACATTGAGCTTCGACTGGTGGCTGACAATCAAGGTGTGGGGCGTAACCACCGCATCCTTCATTTTTGCGATGTCGAATATTCCGATGCTGATGAAGCATGGCTTCTCGGTCGAAGAAAAGCCGCGCCCTGACGGTCAGGACGCGGCCTAATCTCCTTAGCGCTGCTTAGCGCCTAGCCCTGATCGGCACGGCTGACGCCGTCGCCATCGAGGTTCAGGGCAACAAAGTCCCAGTCGATTGCATTGTCGAGCAGCGCAGAAACATAATCGGGACGCGCATTCTGGTAATCCAGATAATAAGCATGTTCCCAGACGTCGAGAGTCAGCACAGGCTGGACGTCATGATCAACCGGGGTATCGGCATCATGATAAGATGTGATTTTCAGTTCGCCCTTGTCCAGCACCAGCCATGCCCAGCCACTGGCAAAATGGCCCGTCGCCTCGTCCTTGAACTTTGATTTAAAATCTTCAATCGAACCAAAGGTCGTTTCCAGCCGGTCTTTCAGTTCGCCGGTAATTTCCTTTTTTTCGGGCGAAAGGCAGAGCCAGTAGAAACTGTGGTTCCAGACCTGAGCAGCATTGTTGAAGAGACCACCGTCCGCTGCGACAATGATTTCCGAAAGCTTTTTGCCTTCATAATCCGTGCCTTTAATCGCGTCATTGGTCTTGCTGACATAAGCATTATGATGCTTGCCGTGATGATAGTTGAATGTTTCTTCGGAGATCAGGTCTCCAAAGGCGGTTTTCGCATAGGGAAGCGGGGGAAGTTCGAAAGCCATTCTAAATTTTCTCCATTTTGTCGAGACGTAACCCGTCAACGCATCATTGCCGAGAAAGATGCAAGAAAAATTATCCTTTCCGGCACTCTTTGGCCGTCGAAACCATTTTATCGTGACATCTGCAAGGCACGCGCATAGAGTTAAGCCCTTGTTACAATATAGCTCTTTGGGGGATGCGAAATGGCAAAATTTTTTGGAAACTTAAATGCGGTGATGATTGTCAGCCTGTTGCTGACAATCGCGGTAATGCTGGGGCTGCACCCCGGCGAAGTGACCGCCAATTCGGTAATGCGCTGGGCGCACCTGTTCTTTGGCGTGTTGTGGATCGGTCTGCTTTATTATTTCAATTTTGTGCAAGTCCCGCAAATGCCGAATATTCCGGATGCGGCCAAGCCTGCGGTATCCAAGCACATTGCACCGGCGGCGCTATTCTACTTCCGCTGGGCAGCCCTGTTCACGGTGATCACAGGCCTGCTGGTAGCCTATCTTTCCGGCTATGTGCATCAGGCGATGGTGTTGCAGGGACCTTATCGGATGATCGGCATCGGCATGTGGATCGCGATCGTCATGGCGGCGAACGTCTGGTTCATCATCTGGCCGAACCAGAAGAAAGTGCTTGGCATTGTGGAAGCCGATGCGGATGCGAAAGCTGCAGCCGGCAAAATGGCGATGATGGCATCGCGCACCAACACCTTGCTGTCCTTGCCAATGTTCTACACAATGGTCAGCTTCAACGGCGGCTGACGTCCTTGAACAAAGCAAGAAAAAGGGGCCGCATGGCCCTTTTTTTTTATGAGCCCAAGAGGTCGTGCCGCTTCAACGAATGGCGCAACTGGTCATAGGTCAGATTCAGCGCCTTGGCAGTCTGGCGCTGATTATAACGTGACTTGGCGAGCGCCGTCTCCAATATCCGCTTTTCAAAGGCCTCGACCGCCTCTTTCATATCATCAACCTCATCCAGAGCCGGAGTGACGGGAACCGGTTCGGTTGCCGCTGCCGGGATATTCCCGGCTTGCGGTTCCGACGGCTCGCTTTCAGCCTTGACCGGCTTTTCTCTCGGTTTCCAGGGAGATTTGAAGGGATCGAATACGACATGATCAACCGGGATAGTATGGTCATTCCATTGATAGACAGCCCGTTCGATAACATTGCGCAATTCGCGGACATTGCCCGGCCAGTCATGCCGGTTGAGAGCCTCGGACGCGAGATGCCCGAAACCCGGCCAGGAAGGCCATTCCAGTTCTGCGGCCATTCGTCGGCCAAAATAGTCGGCCAGAACGGGGATGTCCCCTTCCCGCACGCGCAACGGCGGCAAAGTTACAACTTCGAACGACAGGCGATCGAGCAAATCCGCCCGAAATCTATTCTCTTCTGCCATTTTTGGCAGATCGGCATTGGTCGCTGCGACGATGCGAACGTCTACCCGCTGGGGCCGGGAGGACCCAATCCTAGTGATTTCGCCATATTCAACCGCCCGGAGCAGCCTTTCCTGCGCGCCGCTCGACAGCGTGCCCAGTTCATCGAGAAACAAGGTCCCGCCGTCCGCTTCCTCAAACCGCCCTGCCCGCGCCTTGGTGGCGCCGGTAAAGGCTCCGGCTTCGTGACCGAATAATTCTGCTTCGATGAGGGTTTCAGGCATGGCCGCGCAGTTGAGCGTTATGAACGGACCATCCCACCGCAAACTCAGGCGGTGAAGCCGCTCCGCGATCAGCTCCTTGCCGGTTCCTCGTTCGCCGACTACAAGAACCGGACGGTGCAAGGGCGCCGCCCGGCTGGCTTTTTCCACCGCATCAAGGAAAGCCCCCGATTCACCGACAAATTGACCTTCTCGCTCCATGGCCAACATATAGCGCAAATTCCTATTAAATAGCAATTAATACTATATCACGAGATCGTCGAAAATTATAATTTCCTTATTTTCTCGATAGTTAATCAAGTTGGCACGGCTTCTGCAATGTTAGTTTCAGATAGGAAACAAACCGCATTTTGGAGGAAAACATGTCAGCACTGAAAATGAGCCGCACCGATATTTCCGCGATCATCTCGATTCTGCTTTTCGGCATAACGATCCTGATCAGCGCTGTCGGCCCTGCGCAGGCTGAAGGCGCGATGGCGAATAACGAAACCGCTTCCCCAGCTGTCAGCTTCATTAACCTGGGTTATAGAGCATGACAGACGAAACGGTCGGGACCCCTTCTTTTCCCCTTGCCGAAGTCAGGTCCCGGCCACCTTTCGAAATTCAACCGGTTGATGTAGAACAGACGCGGAGCGAAGGCTCGAACAGGTTCACACACAACCATAGACGTAACCGGAGTATGTACATGGCAGGTATTTTTTCAAGAACACGCGACATCATCGCCGCCAATGTGACCGACATGCTGGACAAGGCGGAAGACCCGTCAAAAATGATCCGCATGATCATTCTGGAGATGGAGGAAACGCTTGTCGAAGTCCGTGCTTCCGCCGCTCGCACCATTGCCGACCAGAAGGAAATGCGCCGGCATATCGACAAGCTCGATCATCTCACCGATGACTGGAGCGAGAAAGCCCAGTTGGCGCTGTCCAAGGATCGCGAAGATCTTGCGAAAGCCGCATTGGTCGAAAAACGCAAGGCTGCCGATATGGCGGATCAGCTCAAGGCTGAAATCCAGATTCTCGATGACGCGCTCCGGGCATCCGAGGGTGATATCGCCAAGCTGCAGAAAAAGTTGCAGGAAGCGCGCTCCCGCCAGAGCAGTCTGGTCAATCGTCTGGAAAGCGCAGAAAATCGCGTAAAGCTCCGCGAAATGTACAATGGCGACAAGGTGCAGGATGCTTTCTCGCGGTTTGAATATCTCGAACGCCAGGTCGATTTCGCCGAAGGCCGCGCCGATGCGCTCAGCATGGGCGGAGAACCGCAGAGCCTTGAAAATCAGATCGCCGCGCTGGAATCCAGCGACAAGGTCGATGCAGAATTGGAAGCCATGAAGGCAGCCATGAAAAAGGGAGATGCATAATGCAGGAAGAGCTCATCATTATTCCCATCGTAATGGGGACATTGTTTATTGGCTTGCCATGGTTGATTTTCCACTATGTGACCAAATGGAAAACCGCCGCAACGATCACGAACGAAGATGAGAATCTCCTGGAAGAGTTGCACCATATGGCACGCCGTCTGGATGACCGGATGGAAACCATCGAGCGGATCATGGCAGCGGACAACCCCGATTGGCGGCAATCCGCGCTTCCCCCTTCAAAGGCAGACGCAGCTCCTTCGCTCGAAAATTTTGACGAATTGCTGACAAAAGAAAGGCACCCATCATGAGCTCCTCTCGCACGAAATTCTATCTCGACAAGCAGCGCGCGAAATGGAGCGGTGTCTGCGCCGGGATTGCCGACTACACCGGGATCAATGTCGCCTGGGTCCGCCTGGCAGCGATCATCGCAACGGTGACCTTCGCTTTCCCGTGGACGCTCATCGCCTATTGGATCGCGGCCAGAATATCTGAACCGAAACCGATCGGTATGTATCTGAGCGACCCGGAAGACACGAAATTCTGGCAGGGCGTGCGCCAGTCACCGCGCCGCACTACTCGCGATATCAAATCGCGGTTCCGGGAAATCGACCGCAAACTGGCTGACATGGAGCTCTACTACACCAGCAAGAACACGACGCTGTCCAACGAAATCGAAAATCTGCGCTAGGCGCCGGAACAGGGAGAATAGATATGAATTTCGGTAGTCCCGAATTTGTTATCGCCATCATCGCCGTCAGTTACGGAGGATGGATCATCAACAACTGGATCAGAGCCAAACATGGCTATGAACTGGAAGATGAATGGGGCGGGAAATCGTCCAGAAAAAATCCCGATGACCAGCGCAAGATCGAATTGCTTTCGCATGAAAACGAAGAACTGGTCGGCAAGATCGACAGGTTGCAGGAGCGGCTCCAGGTGCTCGAACGGATCGCCACCGATCCGGCGAAACGGACCGCTGACGAAATTGAAGCGCTCAGGGAGAAGAATTGATGGCACCGGATAAAGTAGCCCTGTTCGCCGAACTGGCTCCGATGCTGGCCGTAGGCTGTATCGCGATCACGGTTGGCTGGGTCGCCACGACCTGGATGCGGATCAAGAACGGCTATCCGCTGGAAAACCAATGGGGCAAAGCTGTCTATCCAAAAACCGATCAGGAGGCCGTAGAGCGCGTCAAGTTGCTGACCAATGAAAATGCCGAGCTACGCGCCGAAATCGGTTCGATGAAAGATCGGCTCGCCAATGTCGAGCGGATCGTCACCGACGACAGCCACCGGCTGACCCAGGAAATCGAGCAGTTGCGCGACAAGCGGACCAACTGAAGGAAGAATCATGCCGATTGAATATATGGTCCTGATGCTACCTTTTGCGGGAATGGCGATCGGTGTTTTTGCGATCTGGACAAACCATCAACAGAAAATGATGGACAAGCAGGCAAAGATATCGGCGGAAAAAGCGGCGCAATATGCTGTCGTCAACCAGGACCTCGAACAGCGTGTGCGGGTTCTGGAACGGATCGTCACCGACAAGGGATTCGATGTGTCGATGCAGATCGAGGATTTGCGCGACAACTCCGAAAAGAAGGAACTCAACTGATGGGTTTTGAATTTGCACTTCTCATTCCACTCGCTCCATTTGCGCTCGGCGCGTTTTGGATATGGACGCGTCACCAGAGCAAAATGGCCGAAAAATACGGACATCTGCCCAAGGGTATCGACTCCGATACCGACCGGATGCGCGAGGAGCTGAAATATCTGAAGGAGCGCGTGGCGGTGCTGGAGCAAATTACCACCGACGGCCACAGCACCAAACAACTGGAAAGTGAAATCGAACAATTGAGAGATCGCTGAGCCGGTCGATCTGGAGGAGACAGGATATGAGTTGGCCCGAAGCCGTAGTTGCCATCATCATCATTGTTACAATCGGGCGCGTGATGCGATCCAAATATCGCGCCCAGCATGGTATATTGGAAGATCACAAGGGTAATTCTGTCGCGGTGACGCGAAACGCGCAGGATCCCGACTCCCGTCAACTGCATGATGAAGTGAAGTTTCTCAAGGAGCGCGTCGCGGTTCTTGAGAAAATCGCCACCGATGATCGCGGTGCCAGGGAACTGGAAAATGAGATCGAGAAATTACGCGACCGGTAGTTCGGTCGAGAAAGTAGAAGGACAAGCACGATGCAAGAACCTGCTTTTTACATGATTACTGGAGCCTTTTCGCTGATTGGATTGACGGTCGTTGCCCTCGTTTCCTTGCGGGGATGGCGCGATTGGATCGCCCTTAAATCCCGCGAACTGGACCAGCGGCGCGAGGACAGCCCTCCCACTGCGACTTCCCGGATCGAGGTCGCAGACCTCAAAGAGCGTATCCGCAAGCTGGAAGCCATTGCGGCAGGCGTCGAGCTCTAGCACCGACCCGCTGAGCGAAGCGATTCGAGATACTTCCCGGCGCACAAACGCGAAATTCAATGGTGACGGGAATTCCCTGCCCTGCTAACCGCCCATCCATGAGCAAAATTGACGACCTGATCGAAGAATATGAGTTTCTCGAACCCGATGATCGTTATCGGCTGCTGATCGATCTGGGCAAACAACTTGATAATATGCCGGATGCCCTCAAAACCGATGCAACGCTGGTCCGTGGCTGTTCCGCCTCTGTATGGGTCTATCCGACACAGCTGGATGATGGTCGCCTGCATTTTCTGGCCGACAGCAATGCGGCCATTACCAAAGGCATAATCGCGCTTGTGCTGGAAACGGTTCAGGATCAGGCCGCAGATAAAATCAGAAATACAGATATTGCCGCAGTGCTGGAGCCTTTTGATCTGAAAAATCAACTAAGCTCAAACCGCACCCAGGGCATTCCCAATATGATTGCGCTCATTCAGGACACGGCGTCGCGTTTGCAAAAAGCCTAGACCGGTTTCCAGACCCGTCTTTCTTCGGCAACACGCAATACATCAAACGCGGCCTGTGCGGCCTGAAATTTTTTCGCTGCCTCCTTGTCACCGGGATTAACATCCGGATGATATTCCTTGGCCATCGCCCGCCAGGCCTTTTTCACCGTTTCAAATTCGACATCAGGAGTGAGGTCAAAAATTTCCAGTGCGGTCATTTCATCGCGTGACCGGCTGCCATCACCGCTACCCATCCAGCTATAATGCTGGGCCTCCTGATAGGCATTGGCATCGCGCTGCTCATCATGCTCGCGCTTTTTGCGCTCTTCCTTGTCCAGGCCTTCGAAATAGTCCCAACCACGATTATATTCAGCCGCGTGATTCTGGCAGAAATACCAGCGATCGGGACTGTTGGGAGATTTGGGCGCAGGACAATTGCCTGGCTCGTTGCAGCCATGCCGGTCACAGATTCTCACCTGCTCCGCTTCGCGGGAACTTTCGTAGCTTCCCCATCTTGGGAAACCCCAGTTATCTGATCGTTTTGCTTTCGGCATAGTCCCTATTCTAACAGAGGAGCCGCGCGAGTTCCACCGCAAAGATAATACCAGAGGGTCTGTAAGCCGGGTTCTGTCCATCCGCCGAAACGGAATAGCCAGCCATTCATCTGGGCCATGCATTGCTGCGTGGCTCAAGCAACCAACCCGGGCAGCAAGCCGAAAACGCCATATGCCGCCCCTATTTGGTTTTGCTCCAGGTGGGGTTTACCGTGCCGGGTCTGTTGCCAGCCCCGCGGTGCGCTCTTACCGCACCCTTTCACTGTCACGTGACCGAAATCGTCGCGACCTGCTTTCTGTTGCACTTTCCCTAGGGTTACCCCCGCCGGACGTTATCCGGCACCTTTTAATCGTGGAGCCCGGACTTTCCTCGACATAAATGCCGCGGCTGGCCGACCCTCTGGTACCCTCTATTTAGTAATTCCGCGCTCTCTGTCCAACATTAAAGACAAAAGCAGTGAACGGCATTCGCCGTCAATCACGCCATCGATCACTTTTGGCCGGAAGCGGCGTTGAAAAGCGACAACTGCGGCCGTCTGGTCGGAAATATCATAACCGAACCGCTCCAGCGCGAGCATGAAGCCACCGTCTGTCCAGGGTGGATCACCCAATTTCAACGACGGCTTTTTCAGCGCAATACCGTGGCGCGCCAATCTGTCCCAGTCAAACAGCTCGCCCGGATCCTGCTTCCGAGCAGGAGCTAGGTCGCTATGGCCGATCACGTTGGACGGGAGAATATCGTGGCGCTTCACAATGGCATGGGCAAGCCGGGTCACCGCATCCATCTGCTCTTCCGGAAATGGTACATAGCCCCATTCATGGCCGGTATTGACGATCTCGATGCCAATGCTCGCGCTGTTTACGTCGGTAATACCGCGCCAGTAGCCACGCCCTGCGTGCCAGGCACGTTTTTCTTCATCGACCATCTGCACGATTTGCCCGTCTTCGGTCACGACATAATGCGCGGAGACTTTGGCCTCGGGATTGGCCAGCCAGCTTATCGCGGACGCAGCATCCTTCATGCCGGTATAATGCATGACGAGAATAGTGATTGGTAACTGGCGTTCGTCAAAATTGGGAGACGGCGTCGATATCATATCCATGAAAGACAGCCCCTTTCCGAAATCAGGCAGTGACAATAGCGCCGAGAAGCAATTCTGTCGCGGAGGGCGAAGATATCCGCAGGTCGCCCCCATTCTCCACTGCCAGTTCCCGGGTCATCCAGGCGGCGGCGGTCCGTGCGCTGAGATCAGCTGACGCGATTGTTCCGTCCAGCGCCGACCGGATTGCATCATCGAGCGCGATCTTGGCACCCTCGGCCCGAACGACGACCTCAATGCCCAAATCGCCTTTTTCCGCCCCAACATCAAGACTGCCCCCGCGGACCAGCGCTTCTTTTGCGATAAGAGTGAGATTGAGAAGAATCTTGATCGCCTTTTTGGGCAAAGCTTCATTCTGAAGCGCCCAGCCCAGCGTGATTTTCCCTGAATCGTCGATCAGGGTTTCGATCAGCTGCCGTGCTTCCGCCGGATCAACTTCCTCGCCGAATCCCCCGGCGGCACCAAAGGCTAACCGGAAATATTTCAACTTGTCGGCAGAAGCTCTCGCGCTGTCTGCCAGCAGATCCATGCAACGATCCCGCATCACCGGATCGGTTTCCCCTTCCAGCAATTCCAGCCCATTATTGATGGCACCGACCGGGCTCAGCAAATCATGGCATATTTTTGAACACAGCAGAGATGCCAGATCAACGTCACTAATCGCCATATTATTCTGCCCTCAGACTGTGATTTCTATGTCGCGGTTGTTTGGCCCTTTGCTCCCCAGCAATCAAGCCTGATCGCGTCAAAACGGCCATAAATTTCGCCTTCCTCCCGACTGTGCCACGCCGCAGCATCACGTCCGTTCAATATAAGCCACAGCCGGCCATCCGCGGCCGCGCTTCCGGCATCAGTAACGGAAGGACGCACCTCGCTGCCGGGATGGGAGTGATAATAGCCGAGTATCGCGGGACCCCCATGACGCTGATGCCGCTCGGCAGCAATCAGGGCGACCGGATCAATCTCAAAATGCCGGATGGGATCATCCGCGACATTTCGGGTCGAGTTATAGCAAGTCACCTGTCCCTCCTCACCGAATAAAATCCCGCAAATTTCCTTCGGCGCCGCGGCAAGGACCAGCTGCTGGAGTTCTGCCAACATCACGCTTGATATACGGAGTTTCATAGCCCACATCTAGGCGATGAACGCGGGGCAATCCACCTTATCCGGAATTTTACCGGAGACACCCAAAAAGCAACGCCTGGATGCCGCTTTGACAGACGCTGTTGAAGGGCTTTCGCGGGAACGGGTAAAATCGCTCATAGCCGGTGGCAATCTGACAATTGACGGTATTGTCCACAAGGATCCATCGGCCAAAAAACTGGCTGGAAAAAGCTTCGAACTCACCATTCCCGAACCCGTAACCGGCCCTGCGCAGGCGCAGGATATCCCGCTGGATGTTGTGTTTGAAGACGCGCACCTGATCATCGTGAACAAGCCGGCCGGACTTGTCGTCCATCCAGCGGCCGGTCATGCCGACGGAACGCTGGTCAATGCCCTGCTACACCACTGCAGGGGCCAGTTGTCGGGTATTGGCGGCGTAACCAGACCCGGCATCGTTCACCGAATCGACAAAGACACGTCGGGACTGATGGTCGCGGCCAAATCGGATATCGCCCATCAGGGACTGAGCGCGCTATTTGCAAAGCATGATATTGAGCGGCGCTATCTGGCGATCGTCAATGGTCGTCCCAATCCGCCCTCTGCCACGATCGAAGGCAATATTGGTCGCAGCAACGTCAATCGCAAGAAAATGGCGGTTGTAGGAGACGACAAGGGCAAATCGGCGGTGACCCACTATACCGTCAAGGAGCCACTTGATGGTGCCGCCCTGGTCGAATGCACGCTCGAAACAGGACGCACCCATCAGGTCAGAGTGCATATGTCCCACATCGGCCATAGCCTGATTGGCGACCCGCTCTATGGCACCCGTCGAAAATCTTTGCTTTCCCGGCGAAAAGATATTCAGTTTGGACGCCAGGCCCTGCATGCTGCTAGTCTTGGATTTACTCACCCTGTAACCGACGAAAAATTGCTGTTTTCCATTGATTTTCCAGAGGATATGCAGGAACTATTCATGAAGTTGCGTGTATAAGTAATACACCTTATATACGCTTTTGACCAAAGGGTGCTTGATGAGGCCCGGCGGCACAACAAAGAAGGAACAAAAATGGCTAATGGTAGCAATGTTCCGGCAAAAATCCCTGCCTTAGGGGGGGATGCGAGCCTGAACCGGTATCTTTCGGAAGTGCGGAAATTTCCGATTCTGACCCCCGAACAAGAATATATGCTGGCGAAACGCTATTCTGAACACAAGGATCAGGAAGCCGCCGCCCAGCTGGTAACGTCGCATTTGCGACTCGTCGCGAAAATCGCGATGGGCTTCCGCGGCTACGGCCTGCCCGTTTCGGATCTGATTTCCGAAGGCAATGTCGGCCTGATGCAGGGCGTGAAGAAATTTGAACCCGAACGGGGTTTCCGTCTGGCGACCTACGCCATGTGGTGGATCCGCGCGTCGATACAGGAATATGTATTACGCAGCTGGAGCCTCGTGAAAATGGGGACCACCGCTGCGCAGAAGAAACTGTTCTTCAACCTGCGCCGGATGAAAAATAATCTTGATGCGTTTGAAGATGGTGACTTGTCGCCCGAAGATGTGAACAAGATTTCGACCGATCTTGGTGTTGCCGAACATGAAGTCGTCAATATGAACCGCCGCATGTCAATGGGTGGCGATGCCTCGCTGAACGTGACATTGTCATCCGACGATGGCGAAGGCGGCCAGTGGCAAGACATATTGGAAGACGACGGTCCGCTTCACGACGAATCAATCGCGTCCGCACAGGAAGCCGAATTCCGCCACGAAATGCTCACCGAGGCAATGGAATCGCTTAACGAACGCGAACAGCATATTTTGGCTGAACGCCGCCTGTCGGAAAATCCCAAGACGCTTGAGGATTTGAGCAAGGTCTATGATGTCAGTCGCGAACGCATCAGGCAGATTGAGGTTCGGGCCTTCGAGAAACTTCAAAAGGCAATGCTTAGAATTGCCGGTGAAAAACAGCTCCTTACGGCTGGTTAAGCCGCAAGATTGGTTTGAAACTATATCGCAAACGCCCCGAAACAGGATTTGTTTTCGGGGCGTTTTGCATTTAGATTGCCGCGATGCGGTTGATCAAATTTCTCTTCAAATCTGCAATCTATTTCGTTCTGATCACCGTTGCGTGGGTCGGACTTTATGCCATTGTACCGCCACCGATAACGCTGACCATGATCATGGATGAGAATAGCATCACCAAGGACTGGGTCAGCTTTGATGATATATCGCCCAATATGGCGCGGGCGGTTATCGCGGCCGAGGATAGCAAATTCTGCAGTCATGACGGCTTTGATACCGAAGCGATCCAGAAGGCGATCCAGCGGAACGCGCAGGGTGGACGGATCAGAGGCGGTTCCACCATATCCCAGCAAGTCGCGAAAAATGCGTTTCTCTGGCAGGGCGGCGGATTTTTCCGCAAAGGCCTGGAAGCCTATTTCACCTTCCTGATCGAGACGATCTGGAACAAGCGGCGGATCATGGAAGTCTATCTCAACATCGCCGAGACCGGGATCGGCACCTATGGCGTGCAGGCCGGTGCCCAGCGCTATTTCCACAAGGATGCGAAGGATTTAACCCGGATAGAGGCCGCGCGCATTGCCGCCGCCCTGCCCCTGCCCAAGAAACGGGCCGTCAACGGCGCCAGCGGCTTTACCCGGCGCTATGGCAATACGATAGCAGCGCGGATCAATGTGGTGCGCAACGAGAAGCTGGATGGATGTATTTATAAATAGCCGCATGAAGCGCTATGCACGAACCCACAGCATAATCGACTAGCGCGCTATTCTCAAAGGCCCGGAGGCAAAAACAGAGATAGCTCCGGCCTGTGCCGGGGCACAATCAAGCCGCGTCTTCTTTCTTCGCCTTGCTGCTCTTGGCAATCACCTTCACCGGCTCTTTCGTGCCAGCAACGACATCCTTGTCGATCACGATCTCGTCCACGCCTTCGAAATCCGGCAGGTCGAACATGGTATCGAGCAGGATATTCTCGACGATGGAGCGCAGACCGCGGGCACCAGTTTTCCGTTCAATGGCTTTTTGCGCCACCGCAACCAGCGCGTCGTCGGTGAAGGTCAAACCAACATCTTCCAGCTCGAACAGCTTGCGATATTGTTTCACCAGCGCGTTTTTCGGTTCCTGGAGGATCGTCACCAGCGCGTCGATATCAAGGTCTTCCAGCGTAGCGATGACCGGCAGACGGCCGACAAATTCCGGAATCAGACCGAATTTGAGCAGATCTTCCGGTTCGCCCTGCGCCAGTAGCGCGCCGACACGGCGCTCTTCCGGAGCGGCGACATGGGCGCCAAAGCCGATGGACTTGCCTTCCAGGCGATCGCCAATGATCTTTTCGAGACCAGCGAAAGCGCCGCCGCAGATGAACAGGATATTGGTGGTGTCGACCTGCAGAAATTCCTGCTGCGGGTGCTTGCGGCCGCCTTGTGGCGGTACGCTGGCGGTGGTGCCTTCCATAAGCTTCAGCAAAGCCTGTTGAACACCCTCGCCCGAAACATCGCGGGTAATCGACGGATTTTCCGCCTTGCGGCTGATCTTGTCGATTTCGTCAATATAGACGATCCCGCGCTGCGCCTTTTCGACATTATAGTCGGAAGCCTGGAGCAGCTTGAGAATGATATTCTCGACATCTTCGCCGACATAACCGGCTTCGGTCAATGTAGTGGCATCGGCCATGGTGAACGGCACATCAAATGTCTTCGCCAGCGTCTGTGCCAGCAAGGTCTTGCCGCAGCCAGTGGGACCGACCAGCAGGATATTGGACTTGGCCAGCTCGATATCACCGGATTTTGCGGCGTGGTTGAGACGTTTATAGTGGTTATGCACAGCGACCGAGAGGACGCGTTTCGCGCGCGCCTGTCCGATCACATAGTCGTTCAAAACGTCGCAGATTTCCTGCGGCGTTGGCACTTCGCCATCTTTTCGACCAGTAACAGCCCCTTTGGTTTCCTCGCGGATGATGTCATTGCAAAGCTCGACGCATTCATCACAAATGAAAACCGTGGGTCCGGCAATCAGCTTGCGGACTTCATGTTGGGATTTGCCACAGAAAGAGCAATATAATGTGCTCTTCGAATCAGATCCCGTCAATTTCGTCATAAAAAGTCCTTTAACCCGGCCAATATTGTAATCTAACCGTCAAATTCCAAATTGCCACAGCTTTTTTCGCCGCTTTCGCGACGGATCAGCAAGCCTATCAAATATGGCTTAAATTTCATTTAGGGCAGCGATTAGCGCTTATTTTTCATCTTCGGTCGGCACGGGGCGCTTGTTGTAAACTTCATCTACAATACCAAAGGCCTTGGCTTCATCGGCTTCCATGAATGTATCCCGGTCCATCGCCGCTTCGATCTCGTTCAAGGGCTTGCCGGTATATTTGGCATAAAGCTCATTCATGCTGCTGCGAATGCGCAATATTTCCTTGGCCTGGATCTCGATATCCGAAGCCATCCCCTGCGCACCGCCTGAGGGCTGATGCACCATGATCCGGGCATTCGTCGTCGCCATCCGCATGCCTGGTTCACCAGCAGCGAGCAGAAAACTGCCCATGGAGGCTGCCTGGCCGACGCATACAGTACCGACACGCGGGCGGATATATTGCATCGTATCGTGGATCGCCATCCCGGCAGTCACAACGCCGCCAGGCGAATTGATATAGAGATAAATATCCTTTTTCGGATTTTCCGATTCCAGAAAGAGCAACTGCGCCGTGATGATCGACGCCATGCCATCTTCGACCGGACCGGTAACAAAAACAATGCGTTCACGCAGCAGTCGGGAGAAAATATCGAAACTGCGCTCCCCCCGGTTGGACTGTTCGACAACCATTGGGATTAGAGCGTCTGTAATCGGATCATGCATCTTGTAAATTATCCTGTTTGTGGCTTCGGCACTACATCGGGATTATCGCGGAATTGTTCAAGGGGTTTAACGATGTCGGGCTATAATGATTGCTGCCCGGAAAAAACACCCCTCCGATACGACGATCATTGCGCACCATGCACGCTATCCCTACATGTTCTACAAGGCAATGCTGATCGTTCAGTGATCAGTGCGTCTCAAAATTCCATTAGCGGAGTCCAGAATGACAACCAACAACAGCCCAATCTCTCCCACATATAATAACGAAGAAGAAGATAACGAAGAGAACAAGTCCGGTGGCCTGCCCGGCGCCATGATGACGAAATTTCTGGAAGCCCGCACGATCATGATATTTGGCGCGATTGACCAGAAGCTGGCCGAACGCGTATCCACACAGCTGCTTTATCTCGATCACGTCAGCCATGACCCCATTCGCATATTTCTGAACTCACCCGGCGGTCATGTCGAATCGGGAGACACAATTCATGATCTTGTGCGCTACATCAGTTCGCCCGTCGCAATGATCGGGACCGGGTGGGTTGCCAGCGCCGGAACGCATATTTTCCTCGGAGTGCCCAAGGAACAGCGCTTCTGTCTGCCCAATACAAGATTTCTGATCCATCAGCCATCCGGCGGCGCCGGCGGCAAGGCGTCGGATATCGCCATTCAGGCACAGGAAATCGTGAAGATGCGCGAGCGGCTCGCACTGATTATCGCCGAAGAAACCGGGCAGGATGTCGAACGCGTCCGCAAGGATATTGATCGCGATTACTGGATGGGTACAGAAGAAGCCAAGGAATATGGCATTCTTGGCACGGTCATCGACAAGGCAAGCGAAGTCACCTTCTGACATTGGCTGAAGCCGCTAGTCGCCGACTGAAATCATCAGATATCAGCGCATAAAAAAGCCGGACAGGTCCTCCCTGCCCGGCTTTTTCTATATTCAAACCAGAGAGCTTATTTCTTGGCTGGTGCCTTTTTGGCCGCAGGCTTCTTGGCTGCCGGCTTTTTCGCAGGAGCCTTTGCAGCAGCTTTCTTCGCCGGAGCCTTTTTAGCCGGAGCTTTTTCTGCTTCAGCCTTGGCCGGAGCCTTCTTGGCAGCTGGCTTTTTCGCAGCGGCTTTCTTAGCTGGCGCTTTTTTCTTGGCTGCTGGCTTGGCTTCCGCTTCGTCTTCTGCCTCGATCGCGGCTTCCAGTTCTTCGCGTGTCACCTTGCGGTCCGTAATATCCGCCTTGTCAAACAGGAAGTCGACGACCTTGTCCTCATACATAGGAGCGCGAAGCTGGGCTGCGGCCATCTGGTCCTGCTGAATATATTGCACAAAGCGGTCGCGGTCTTCCGGACGATATTGCTGGGCTGCCTGCTGGATCAGCATCGACATTTCCTGCTGGCTGACCTCGACGCCATTGGCCTGTCCGATTTCTGACAGAAGCAATCCGAGACGAACCCGACGCACCGCGATATCGCGATATTCGTCTTTCTCGTCTTCCATTTCCTTCTTCGCAGCATCCGGATCTTCGTCCTGAGCAGCTTCCTGCTCGAGCTGCTGCCAAATCTGGCTGAATTCAGCTTCGACCATGCCAGGAGGCACTTCAAAATCATGATTGGCGGCCAGCTGGTCAAGCAGCTTGCGCTTCATATGGGTGCGGGTCAGGCCATTGAGTTCCTGTTCGATCTGTCCCTTGAGCAGTTCGGTCAGCTGGTCAATACCTTCCAAGCCCATGGACTTGGCCATTTCATCGTCAGCCTTGGCGGCTTTCGGTTTCTGGACTTCGGCAACCACAACATCAAATGTGGCGTCCTTGCCCTTCAGGTCTTCGACATTATAGTCATCCGGGAAGGTCACTTTGACGAGCACTTCGTCATTGGCCTTCTTGCCAATCAACTGGTCTTCAAAGCCTGGGATCAAGCGGCCGGAGCCCAGCTCGATCGCCATGCCTTCGCCCTTGCCGCCTTCAAAGGGCACGCCGTCGACCTTGCCTTCAAAGTCGATGATGCACTGATCGCCGGTCTGGGCCTTGTGCGATTTGGCAGCGGTTTCAAACTGCTTCTGGCTCTCGGCAAATTTCTGCAGCGCTTCATCAACAGTTTTCTTGTCCGCTTCAACCTGCAGACGCTCCAGTTTCAAATCGTCGACCGATGGCGTTGGAACGTCGGGCAGTATTTCGAGATCCAGCTTGACGTTCGCATCCTTGCCGGGCTCATAGCCTTCGTCCAGATCAACATTGGGCTGCATCGCCGGACGCAGCTTGTTGTCGGAAATTGTTTTTTCGATGCTTTCCTGGATCGAGCTGGTCAGCGCGTCCTGCATCAGGGCATCATTGTGCATCTTGCGGACAAGATTGGCTGGAACCTTGCCTTTGCGGAAGCCGGGCATATTCACCTGCGGCGCGAGCTTCTTCACTTCGGCTTCGACCCGCGATTCGATATCTTTCGCGGTAATCTTGATTTCATAGGCCCGTTTCAGACCTTCGTTCAGCGTTTCAACAATCTGCATGACTATCCTTTGATGCCTTCATATTCGGTGTTTTTCGATAGATATTGCGACTAACTTGGTGCGGGCGAAGGGACTCGAACCCCCACACCCGAAGATACCAGAACCTAAATCTGGCGCGTCTACCAATTCCGCCACGCCCGCCCAGCTAAGTCGTCAAAACTCTATCGAAGTACGATTGACCCGCGCGCCTAGCCGAAAGGCGCGTGGAGGGCAAGTGGGGTTTAATTATGCTCCGGCTTTTTACTTCGGCAGGTTGCTATTCTACAGTGAAACCGAATATTCTGCCTGTCGCCGTTCCGGAGGACATAATGCCCGGCCCCGATCCCGCAGAGATAGCGTACACAAAACCATATTCGCCCGGATCAAGATCGGCGATCATTTCTACCTTGTAAACGCCGGTGCGAATTTGCTCGTAATTGAACGGAATTCTGTCTTTGTCCATGATCCCTGTTTTCGCACCACCGATATTAAAACTACCGAAGCGCGCCTCGCGTCGCCCTTTTTTCTTTTTCAGCTCGATTAAACTAAATTCATTTGGCGATTGCACAGAAATTGCAGATCCCGCCGCAAAAGTCCCGGATTGCTCCGACCCATCAGATGCATTGCTGTTGTCGAAAAAGAAATAGAACCGTGGCTTGGATGCCCCCGTGTTGACCTGAGCAGATTCCCCGGGGATAACTGCTTTCAGGCTCGCTGATGCAATACCAGCAGTTAGTGCGTAACCCAACAGCCCACCAGTTTTCGTTTGACTGGTCATCATCGAATCTATTTTTTCTAGGGCGCCGTCGACGTTCGAAGAATCAATTAGATAGACCCCGGCAAAATGTGGTTCCATCGGATCAAGACTGGTCGCCGACAGCGCAATCGGTTTTTCAGATTGACGGCTGTTAGCAGTAACCATGGCGGCGATAACCCCACCCGGTACACCGCCATTTTTTAGTGCGATCAGATCCTGAACTTCGGTTTTGTAATCTGCATCGCTGGACTCAATCTTTGCTACGATGGTTTCTTCGCCGAGCCCTGCGTTCAACAAACCAATAATGTCGGCATTATTCAATTTTTCAGCGGAAGAAGGTGAACTCAATGCGGCTATTGCGAGCGGCAAAATATACTTAGCCAATTTTTTCATAGTCTCTTCCTTGCTCCCCTTAAAAAAAGAACGAAAATTCGTTATTCTGCAAGCACCTTCTTCAACAACTCATTCACCACCTGGGGATTGGCTTTGCCCTGCATCGCTTTCATTGTCTGACCAACAAAAAATCCGAACAGCTTGTCCTTGCCGCTGCGATATTGGGCGACCTTGTCTTCGTTGGCGGACATGACGTCGGCGATGACTTTTTCGATCGCGCCGGTGTCGGATTCCTGCTTGAGGCCCTGTTCCTCGACGATTTTTTTCGCGCCGTCACCGGTTTCGAGCATGATCTCGAACACCTGCTTGGCGATCTTGCCGGAAATCGTGCCATCAGCGACAAGGCTGAGCAATTCGGCGGCCTGCGCGGGCGAAACCGGGCTATTCTCGATATCCAGGCCCATACGGTTGAGCGCACCGAATAGTTCGGAAGTCACCCAGTTGGCGGCGCTGCTGGCAATTTTTTCGGGCTGGTCGGTGGTTTCCAGCAGTTCCTCGAACCACAGGGCGGTTTCATGCTCTGCGGTCAGCACCGCTGCATTATAGGCGCTGAGGCCGAGTACATTCTTGTAGCGCGCGCGCTTTTCGTCCGGCAGTTCCGGCAGGCTCGCCTTGCAGTCGAAGATGAAATCATCTTCCAGCTCCAGCGGGAGCAGATCGGGATCGGGGAAATAACGGTAATCATGCGCGTCTTCCTTTGAGCGCATCGACCGCGTTTCGCCCCTGTCCGGATCGAACAGACGGGTTTCCTGCACAACTTCTCCGCCATCCTCGATCAGATCGACCTGGCGCTGCGCTTCATATTCGATCACCGCCTGGATGAAGCGCATCGAGTTGACATTCTTGGTCTCGGTCCGTGTGCCGAGCTCGCCGCCGGGCTTGCGCACGCTGACATTGACGTCGGCGCGCATCGAGCCCTGTTCCATATTGCCGTCGCATGACCCGACATAGCGCAGGATCGAGCGGAGCTTGCGAACATAGGCAGCGGCTTCCTTGGGCGAGGTCATATCCGGCTTGGAGACGATTTCCATCAAGGCGACGCCGCAGCGGTTGAGATCGACATAGGACATGGTCGGATGCTGGTCGTGCATCAGCTTGCCGGCATCCTGTTCGATATGGATACGTTCGACACCAATCGCCTTGCCGTGCGCATCCGGATCTTTTTCATCGAGCGAAATCTGGATCACGCCCTCGCCCACGATCGGATGGTAAAGCTGGGATATCTGGTAACCCTGCGGCAGATCGGCGTAGAAATAATTCTTGCGGTCAAAGCGCGAATATTTGTTGATCTGCGCGTTGATCGCGAGCCCGGTGCGCACCGCCTGACGGACGCACTCGGCATTCAGCGTCGGCAGCATGCCCGGCATCGCGGCGTCTACGAGGCTGACCTGCGTATTAGGTTCCGCGCCAAATTCCGTGGAAGCTCCGGAAAAGAGCTTCGATTTCGATGTAATCTGGGCGTGCACTTCAAGGCCTATCACGACCTCCCATTCGCCGGTTCCGCCCTGGATACGATATGTTGATTCAGTCATTTCTACCACCACTGCTCCGGTTTCGCGACAAATCCGGCGCGTTCTTCGATTGCCAAGCCTGCGTTGAATACGCTCTGCTCGTCCAATGCCTTGCCGATGATCTGCAGGCCGAGAGGCAATCCCTTGCCATCCAGTCCTGCAGGCACTGACATCGCAGGCAGACCGGCCAGTGAGCTGGGCACGGTGAACACGTCGTTCAGATACATGGCCAGCGGATCGTCGCTTTTTTCGCCCAATCCGAAAGCAGCGCTTGGCGCGGTCGGGGTCAGCAGCAGATCGCAGCTGTTCCAGGCCTTGTCGAAATCCTGCGCAATCAGCGTGCGGACTTTCTGCGCCTGCGTATAATAAGCGTCATAATAGCCGGCGCTCAGCACATAGGTACCGATCATGATCCGGCGTTTCACTTCCGGTCCGAAACCGGCTTCGCGGGTCGCGGCATACATGTCCTGCAGCCCTGCCCCGTCCGGAAGATCGCGTAGACCATAGCGCACGCCATCATAGCGCGAGAGGTTGGACGAAGCTTCGGCGGGCGCGATGATATAATAAGCCGGCAGCGCATATTTCGTGTGCGGCAGCGAGACATCGACGATGGTCGCGCCGGCATCCTTGAGCATTTCAATGCCCTTCTGCCACAGCGCGTCGATTTCGGCGGGCATATTCTCGACGCGATATTCCTTGGGAATACCGATCTTCTTGCCTGCGAGATTGCTGTTCAGCGCCGCTTCCCAGTCGGGGACGGGCAGATCGAGCGAGGTCGAGTCCTTGGCATCGAAACCGGCCATGGATTCGAGCATGATCGCGCAATCGCGAACGTCATGGGCCATCGGCCCTGCCTGATCGAGCGAACTGGCGAAAGCAATCGTACCCCAGCGCGAGCAACGGCCATAGGTCGGTTTGAACCCTGTGATACCGGTGAAGGCGGCTGGCTGACGAATCGATCCACCGGTGTCGGTGCCGGTTGCTGCAGGGGCGATATGTCCCGAGACAACCGCTGCGCTACCGCCAGAAGAGCCGCCAGGGGCCAGATCGACGTTGCCACCGTCATTGCGCCGCCAGGGGGAAATCACATTGCCGAATGCGCTGGTCTCGTTCGAGGAGCCCATGGCGAACTGGTCCATGTTGAGCTTGCCGAGCATCCCTGCGCCAGCCTTGAACAGGTTGGACGACACGGTCGATTCATATTGCGGGGTGAAGCCTTCGAGAATGAGGCTGGCAGCTGTGGTCGCAACGCCCTCGGTGCAGAACAGGTCCTTCATGCCGATTGGCACGCCTGCCATCTTGCCGAGCGTTTCGCCCGCCGCCTTGGCCTTGTCGGTCGCTTCCGCCGCCGCCAGAGCATGATCCGGCGTTTCAACCAGAAAGGCATTCAGTGGCTTGGCCGCACTGACCCGCGCGATGAACGTCTCTGCAACTTCCTTCGCGGTGAAATCGCCATCGGCAATGCCGCTGCGGATATCGGCGATACCCAGTTCAAATATTGCGGTCATTATTCAATCACCTTGGGAACGGCAAAAAAGCCATGTTCGGCAATTGGCGCATTGGCCAATATCTTGTCGCGAATCTCGCCGTCGGTGACGACATCTTCGCGCAATCGCAATTTGTTGGGAATAACCGCCGTCATCGGCTCGACCTTCGAACAGTCCACTTCGCCCAGTTGCTCGACCCAGCCCAATATCTGGTTAAGTTCGGGCACAAAGGCGTCTGCTTCAGCTTCGGTGATCGCGATCCTCGAGAGGCCGGCGATTTTTTTTACGGTTTCCTTATCGATTGACATGACTCATTCTTTTCAGGTTCATCTTTTTTCGGGTATTTCGGATTTATATTGTGTACCGAGCGCCGCTAGCACCGGCGCGAAGCGGCTTCAAGCGGATTGAGGCGGCAGAAATCAGGTTGGAGTATCATTTGGCCCGCAAGTTTCTCTATTTTATCGCAAGTATGGTGGTTCTCGTGCTCGCCGGTGCGTTTGTATTTCGTGTCTATGGCGAAGAGTTGATGGAAGTCGCTTTTGTACCCGACACCGAATTTACCGCCCAAGAGGTGTTGGAAGACAATGTCTACGCCGACAGCAACATGTGGCTGGCACGGCCCGACCTTGCGAAAGACAACCCTGCCCTGTGGCTCCCCGAGGACATTGAAGAAACCCCATCGGCGTCCTTCGAAGGCAAAAAAGCCGCCGTTTTTTTCGTCCACCCTACCTCTTTTCTCAAGAAGAACCACTGGAATGCACCGCTCGATGACGACGAATCGCAAGATCGTGCGCGGATATTCCTGCGCGGTCAGGCCAGCGCATTCAACGCCATCGGCGATATATGGGCGCCGCGCTATCGCCAGGCGACACTGGGCGCTTTCCTGACCGAAAAACCGGAAGGCCAGCAGGCTCTCGATGCGGCCTATCAGGATGTCCTGATTGCATTTGATTATTTTGTTGCGGAAATTCCCGATGATCAACCAATTATACTGGCAGGACATAGTCAGGGCAGTCTGCATCTGACAAACCTGCTCAAGGATCGGGTTTCCGGCACTCCCCTGGCCAATCGAATTGTCGCGGCCTATGTTGCCGGGTGGCCGGTTTCTGTCGCAACAGATATACCGGAAATGGGCCTCGATATCTGCGAATCCCCCGACCAAACGCGCTGCATATTAAGCTGGCAGAGCTTCGCCGAACCCGCGGACTATAGCCGGATTGTCAAAGTCTATGACATGACAATCGGGTTCAACGGCCAACCCCGTAAAAATACAAAGCTGCTTTGCAGCAATCCGATCAATGGCGATATTAATTCATCGGCCGTGGCAGCCGAAAATCTGGGGACACTTGTTCCCAATGATGATCTGAGCGATGCGACGCTGACCACTGGCACCGTGCCGGCAAAATGCGACAAACGCGGCTTTCTCCTGATCGGCGACCCACCCGATCTTGGTCCTTATGCGTTGCCCGGCAATAATTATCACGTATATGATTACAGCCTGTTCTGGTCGAATATTCGCGCCGATGCACAGCGGAGGATGGCAGCATTTCTGGCACGTTGATCTCTGATGATGTGACCGCCTTCAGGGATGCGCTGCCCGATGGCGGGCGCTTGCTGGGCCTGGATATCGGGACGAAAACGGTAGGCATGGCACTGTGCGATTCTCACTGGACTTTCGCGACAGCAGCCGAGACCATCGAGCGGCGCAAATTTTCGAAGGATCTCGAGCGTATAAAATCGGTAATTGCTGAGCAGAATATCGTCGGAATCGTGGCTGGCCTGCCGCTCAATCTGGATGGCAGCCAGAGCCAGCAAACCCAGGCCGCGCGGTCTTTTGCGCAAAACCTGAAACCGCTTGGGCTGCCAATATTGCTGTGGGACGAGCGGTGGAGCACACAGGCAGTCACCCGCGACCTGATTGCATCGGACGTCAGTCGGAAAAAGCGAGCCAAGGTGGTCGACAAGATGGCCGCTGGTTATATTTTGCAAGGGGCTATTGACAGGCTTGCCGCGCTGGGATGATCGCTTTATAGAGCCCACTTTAATGACATCGAAACAAACCGCATCGCCGCAACCGTTTCCCGCCGGATCGGATGCTTTTCCTCATCGTCATCTATTGGGTATTGCAGGGCTCCAGCCATGGGAGATATTATTTCTTCTGGAAGAGGCCAAGCAATGGGTCGATCTCAACAAAAAATCGAGCAAACATGCGGACCGGCTCGATGGCCTCACCGTCATCAATGCGTTTTTCGAAAATAGCACCAGAACGCTGCTTTCCTTTGAAATTGCCGGAAAACGCATGGGCGCAGACGTGGTCAATATGCATGCGGCGCAATCAAGCATCAAAAAGGGCGAAACGCTGATCGACACAGCGGTCACGCTCAACGCGATGAAAGCGGACGCGATCGTTATCCGGCACGGCAGTTCCGGTGCGGTGCAGCTGATTGCCGACAAGGTTGACTGTCCCGTTCTCAACGCTGGCGATGGCAGCCACGAGCACCCCACGCAAGCGCTGCTCGATGCGCTGACGATCCAGCGGCGCAAGGGCGAGATCAGTGGCCTGACGGTTACGATTTGCGGCGATGTGATGCACAGTCGGGTGGCGCGATCCAATATCTACTGCCTGGCAACGCTCGGGGCAAAAGTAAGGGTATGCGGCCCACCCTCACTTATTCCCGCCGCGCTTGACCGGTTCAACGTCGAAGTATTCACCAACCTCGACAAGGCGCTCGACGGAAGCGATGTCGTGATGATGTTGCGGCTCCAGAACGAGCGCATGAACGGCGACTTTATCCCCAGCCCGCGCGAATATCATTATCTCTATGGATTGACCGGGGAGCGGTTGAAGCTCGCCAGCAAGGACGCCCTTGTGATGCACCCCGGGCCGATGAACCGGGGTGTCGAGATCGATAGCGATGTTGCCGATAACCTCGATCATTCTGCAATTACAGAGCAGGTCGAGATGGGGGTAGCCGTACGGATGGCCTGTCTCGATATATTGACCCGCAATTCTCGCGGTGTGGAGGGCTGGTCATGAAGCAGATTTTTACCAACGCACGATTGATCTTGCCGGACGAAGAACAACCCGTGTCGGGGGCGCTAATGGTCGATGACGACCGCATCGTCTCGGCGAAAGACTTCGCCCATAGTGAGGCTGGCAAAGAAATAGACTGCGGGGGCAGGATATTGGCACCGGGCATCGTCGATCTTGGCGTATTTGCTATCGACAAGCCGGCCTTTCACTTTGGCGGGATCACCCGGGCCGCGCTGATGCCCGACCAGTCGCCGGTTCTCGATCTTCCCGCAATGATCAAGCATAATGCGGTTGAGGGCAAGCCGGACCTATGGTCCCATCCGATCGCCGCAGCGACGAAGGGGCTGGAAGGAAAACAGCTGGCCGAAATCGGGCTGATGAAACGTTCGGGCGCAAAGGCAGTTGCCACCGGCCGGCACTGGATTGCGGACAGCGGCCTCATGCTGAAGCTCTTGCAATATTGCCATGCACTGGATTTGCCGGTGATCGTCCATAGCGAGGATGCGGGACTAACCAATGGCGCGGTTGCGACCAACGGAGAAACTGCAACGCGGCTGGGACTTTCCAGTGCCACGGCTGCAGCAGAAGCCGTTTCCATCGCCCGCGATATTGCTCTGGTCCGCGAAACCGGAGCTCATGTCCATTTTCGGCAGGTGACCACCGCAGAAGGTCTGGAGCTTATTCGCGGTGCAAAATCGGACAATCTTCCGGTTACCTGCGGTATCACCCCGGGCCACCTGCTTTTGTCTGATTTCGCGATCCACGATTTCCGGACCTTTACCCGGCTGTCTCCGCCATTGCGCAGCGAAGAGCATCGCCTCGCCTGCGTGGCTGCGGTGCAAGATGGAACGATCGACGTGATTGCTTCTGGCCATGATCCACGCGGCGCGGAAGACAAGCGGTTGCCCTACGCAGAGGCTGCGCCGGGAATGGCCGGAGCAGAAACATTGCTGGCTCTTTCTCTCACACTGGTGCGTGACGACACGATTTCCATTGGCCGGCTGTTCGAGCTTTTGTCGACCAATCCGGCAAAAATTCTGGGCGTCGAAGCAGGCTTGCTGCAACCTGGATATGAGGCTGATTTTATTCTGGTGGACGAAGACAGCCCGTGGCGGGTTGATACCCGCAGAATGGCAGCAGCGGCAGGGAATACGCCATTTGACGGCCTGCCCGTCCAGGGAAGGGTTACCGCAATTTATAAAGGCGGCAGAGCTTATTAGCTCGCCGCCCCTATCAAATTTTTCGTGGTTTAGCGTGAGGCCAGTTTTTTCGGCGCTTGGCTGGCCATGCGCGTTGGCCCAACTTTGTTCACGCCTTTCGCATGGCGCACGATGCAATTGCCACCCTTTGCCTTGATGCCATCACACATGGCGTCAGCGGTTTGTGCGTTGCCAAACCCGATTGCCGCCAGACGGTAAAGGGTCTTGCCCTTCACATTGATCCGCGAACTTGCATATTCAAAAGAACTCAGATCGCTGTTTTTGGAGGATAATATCTTCCAAGCGCGCTGGGCAGCCTGGGGGGAAGAAAATGCCCCCAACTGCACCAGATGGGTACCCGAAGAAGAAGCTACGGACTTAGCGGCGGGCCGATATGCCACTCTCTGCACTACCGGCCTAGCGACGGGCTCTCCCTGCACTGCAGCAGTCTTGACCGGAGCGGCCATGCTGCTTCCCACCACAAATTTGGATTGTGCTGCAAGGCGAGCCGGCTTGGCGTCTTCCTTCATTACAGGCACTTCTTCCGGTGACTTTACCATCGCTTTGCTGGCTGGCAGCGAGACTGTCGTCACTTTGACGTTATTTTCCTGGGCCAGGAAATCCACATCACTGTCCGCCTTTGGTGCCGGCCCAATGGCTGGCAACGGACTGTTACGGTCATAGCTGGCCACTGCAATGTCGTGATCATTCTGGGAGGATGCGGCGACATTGACGGGTGCAGCGAGCGGTGTAAGAGCCAACTGGACCGGCTGACCAGGATCATTGGCGACAGGAGTCACGTTCAACAGCGTCGCAACACGGACTTCATAAGCATCCGGCCGGGCCATTTGCGCCCATTCCATAATACGTTCATTGATGGATTCCGCTGTCACGTCTTGCATCGCTATCAACTTGGCTTCTTTCCAACGACCATCCAAAGCGTAGGCCAAGCCCAGATTCTGTCGTGTACGGGCAGTCACGTCGGCGCCACGAATTGCTTGCTCCAGAATTTCGATCGCAGTCTTGCTGTCGCCGGTAAGTGCCAGCGCGAGGCCATAGTCAGAAGCCGGAATATACTGTCGGTTGTTGACAACAAGCGCGTTAGCCTTGTGTACCTTGCCCTGGCCCAGTTGCGCCAAGCTTAGGCTCAGGATCGTCCGCGCATCAATCTTGCCAAGCTCCATAGCATCCTGATAACTGCGTTCTGCGGATGCCAGACGTCCCGCCGCCAAATAGGCATGGCCCAGCAAGGCCCGTGTCTCGGAATCGCTGCCAACCCCGGCCACCGAACGCTCGGCATAGGCGATCGCAGATTCGACACCGCCTTTCGCAAGCGCCTTTTCTGCCTTTCTGGCATATTTCGCGCTATCCTTGGCTGATGTCGCTTTGCTCGATACGGATGCGACCGATCCTCCACCAGAGGAACCACAACCGGTCAACATGGCGGCAAACACCATGGAGGAAGCAGCTAATTTCATAATTACATCGCGTTTCATTTCTATGCCCTCGCAATAAAAGTCAGTCATTTCCGAATATGGTTCAGTTCACATCCCGCTCATGCAGCACCACGCGATGGAACGCGTTTAGCCAAGTCATCAAGTTCTGGAATGGTTCTCAAATATTCATCCATCGCCCGGGTCACCAATTGCTGCGCCGACATATTTTTCACTGCCGTAGCCAATCGCAATTTCAGATGCCTTTCGGCATCGAGCCGAAGCGTGAATGCGGTTTTCGCTTTACGAGTCCGGGATTTATTCGCCGTCAGCGCTTTTTTCACTGCGCGCTTTTGACTATTGTCCGCATTTGATATCGCCGATTGCTTTGCCAGGGGCGCAACTTCACCGGAAGCAGGCAACGGTTGCGTTGCCACTGGCGGTTTTTCGGCGGCTTTTTCAGCCTCCACATCATCGGAATATTTCGTCTCCAGCTTGGCAGCGATTTCTTCCTGCTGCTGTCGTACGGCAGGAACAGGATTCGGAACCGCGCCAGCGAGCGGATTATGGAGGAACTGTTCGACCGAATCTGCCTCATGATCGGGATCAACGTCATAGCCCATATCGTTCCAGCCCAGATCCTCATGCGTGTCGCCATGCTGATCGGATGAATTGACCGACAAGCCGAAGCCTTGACGGCGCATTGCGGGCTTTGCACCGCCCTTACGCGCCAGCAAACTCGACGAAAGAGAAGCAAGTGGTTTGGGATCGCTCATTTTTTCTGCTTCTCCCATCACGAGCCCACAACCCGACGACCGAAATTGCCGCCAGGCCGGTATGTGCCGGGGCTCACATTTTGTGCCATGGTGGGAGCGCTAAAAATCGTGCGCCGGAAATTCTTCTCAAGCCGATCAGAAATATAGGTCCATAAATGCGTAATTTCCTGGGCCGATCGTCCTTTTGAATCGACTTCCATAACCGTACGCCCGTCGATCATCGATCCGGCGAAGTCTGTGCGGTGATGGACTGTAATCGGGGCGACCGTACCGTGTTGGGAAAGTGCAACGGCTGCTTCAGCGGTAATCCTTGCTCTCGGTGTCGCGCCATTCACAACGAAAATCAACGGCTTGCCGGCACGGTCGCATAGATCGACAGTTGCCCCCACAGCCCTGAGATCATGCGGGCTGGGTCGGGTCGGTATGACGATAAGCTCCGCAACCGAAATCACGCTCTGGATCGCCATCGTGATCGCAGGCGGCGTATCAATTACGGCCAGCTTGAATCCCTGTTGCCGTAAAATTGCTAGGTCGGAAGCGAGACGCGATACGGTGGTTTGAGCGAAAGCTGGCAGTTCTGCTTCTCTCTCGTTCCACCAGTCGGCCAGGGAACCTTGCGGATCGATATCGATCAATACCACCGGGCCGGCGCCGGCCAGTTGTGCCTGTACGGCCAGATGACCCGACAATGTAGTCTTGCCGGAGCCGCCCTTTTGCGAAGCCATTGCTAGAACTCGCACGCTCTTCCCCTTATTCCATCACGGGCAGGAATTGCCCCGAAATTTCTATCCGGGTGCTTCTCTGACACAACAGGGCTAAAATAGAGTTAACAAGTTCCGGACGCACTTTTGGCTGCTGCGAAGCGTTTGACCTCGCCGGACAAGGCCATTCCGGTTCGGGACATTCGTGAAAAATGCGCCTTTTTTTGCTAGACTTGAAGAGTCCCGGCAGTTTAGCAATGATGAGGTCGGTTAATGTCGCGTTATTTTTACCAACTGATCACCAAGGAATGTTCCATGAAAAAGGCCAATCGTCCTCTCAGCCCGTTATTCGGCCTGGCGCTCCTGATGTTTTCTACACCGGCCTTGGCGGATGTGAAGGCCGGGGTTGATGCGTGGGGGCGTGGCGATTTCCAAACGGCGATTAACGAATGGCGTGGACCTGCTGACCAGGGTGATGCCGATGCCCAGTTTAATCTTGCCCAAGCCTATAAGTTGGGACGCGGCGTTCCGCAGGATTTGGGCGAAGCAGAAAAATGGTATAAAAAGGCCGCCGATCAGGGGCATATGCAAGCTAACGACAATTACGGTCTCGTATTATTTCAGAACAACCGGCGTAGCGAAGCCCTGCCCTATTTGCAGGCATCTTCCGCGCGCGGGGAACCGCGGGCACAATATGTTTTGGGTACCGGGCACTTTAATGGTGATTTTGTCGAAAAGGACTGGATCAAGGCCTATGCCCTCATGACCCGCTCGTCGGCACAGGGTTTACCGCAAGCAACGTCCAACCTTGCTCAGATGGACCGTTTCATTCCCGTTGATGACCGACGGCGTGCGATTGAACTCGCTGGCCAGATGGAACAAAATGAAAAGCGCGTCCGGACGGCACAAATTGGGGGCCTGAGCCCGGCAATTTCAGGTGGCACTGTGCAGACAGCGCAATTGCCGCCTTCCCGCCCGGCTCTGCCCGCAGCGGTGCCGGAGCAGAGTCCGATTACGCCCGGCGTAACTTATGCCCCTGCTCCAACCCCTGCGCCAGCACCCGCGCCAGCACCCGCAGCCACCGTCGCAAGCGCGCCGGCTGTCCGCACACCAGCAGCCAGTGGCGACTGGCGTGTACAGCTGGGGGCATTTAGTGACGAGAACAAGGCGAAAGCCCTGTGGAACAAGCTGGAAAACAGTGTGTCAGAATTGGCTGCATTGCAGCCCTATCTGGTCAGGACGGGCGGTATTACACGGCTGCAGGTCGGTCCATTTGCTACCCGCGCGCAAGCGGATTCGATGTGTGGCAGGGTAAAAGCCTCCGGCAATGACTGCATCACGAAGCGGCCCTGATATACCAAAATGGCGCTAGTCTGTAACCCACTGATCGGCGGCAATCCCCTGAATATAGAGTAGTGCCGTCAAATCATTGTGACGGATGGCCACGTCGGCGGCCTGTGCAGCCTTGGGCTTGGCGTGATAGGCGACACCAAGACCAGCGCGCTCGAGCATCGGAATATCATTGGCGCCATCGCCGACCGCCAGACACTGGTCCAGATGCAGGTTTATCGCCTTGGCACCCGATTGCAGCAATTCATCTTTGCGGACGGAATCGACTATGGGACCGTCGAGACCACCCGTTAGCAATCCTTTGTCCTCACCCAGGACATTGGCATAAAAAGACTGAAATCCAATTGCTTGTGCAACAGGTTTGGCAAATTTAGTGAATCCACCGGAAACGAGAATCGTCTCGGCGCCCAGCTTTGCCATGGTCCGGACCAGAATATTTGCACCCGCCATGACTTTTACCCGTTCATCAAGACATTGCTGGATGGCAGTCGTTTCCAGCCCCTTGAGCAACGCCACCCTGCCCCGCAACGCTTGTTCGAAATCCAGCTCACCAAGCATCGCGCGTTCGGTAATTTCTGCGATTTGCGGTTTGATCCCCGCATAATCCGCCAGTTCATCGATACACTCGATAGTGATCATCGTGCTGTCCATATCCGAAATCAGCAGTTTCTTTCGCCGATTTGCTTCCGGCTGCACCGCAACATCGACTTCGCTTTCAATCTTTTCGAGATATTCCCGCGATATAACGGGATCTCCTTCGAAGAAAATATCCAGCACCCGCCCATCGATTATGTCGGATTGTCGGATGATATTGGCGCCGGATGCATCCAGACCGGCAATGCCCGATCTAATATCTCTCTCATTCAGGGAATCTTTTGCTATGAGCGTGGCAATGAACATGATTTCTCCGAAACAGGACAAGAATGTTGCGCTGATCGTCGGACCGACGGCCAGTGGAAAATCCGCCTTGGCACTGGACATTGCCAAAAAGCAACCCTCGGTAATCATCAATGCTGATAGCGCGCAGGTATACAGCGACCTTCAAATATTGAGCGCCCGCCCGACGGAGGCCGAAATGGGCGGTATCGAACACCGGCTTTTCGGCTATATTGACGGCTCGGAGGCTTGTTCGGCCGCGCGCTGGGCCGATGACGCCAAGACGGCAATTGCCCATGCCCAGGAACGCGATCTGTTGCCCATATTGGTCGGCGGCACCGGACTTTATGTTCGGATATTGCTCGAAGGCATCGCCCCGATACCGGAAATCGATCCAGAAATTCGGCATGAAATCAGATCATTGGAAAGATTGGAAACATATCAGGCGCTGCAAAAGGCTGATCCGCTGTCGGCGGGACGATTGAGCCCAACCGATACCACCCGCATTCAACGTGCGCTGGAAGTGGTCCGGTCGACCGGCAAGCCACTCGATCACTGGCAAAAGCACAAGACGGGCGGCATTGCCGATGACATCAGATTGCACCCGCTGGTCCTGTTGCCGCCGAGAGAGTGGCTATACCAGCGCTGTGACTTGCGGCTGGAGCAGATGGTCCAGCAGGGCGCGCGGGAGGAAGTCGAGCGCCTTCTGGCCCGCAATTTACCGAAAAATTTGCCGGTTATGCGGGCGATTGGCGTTCCCGAATTCGTACGATGGCTGACTGGCGAGATCCTCCGCGAGACGGCGATTGAGCAGGCCAAAACGGCGACCCGCCGCTATGCGAAACGCCAGTATACTTGGTTCCGTAATCAGTGCCCGCCCGAATGGCTCCGGATAGAATCGGCATTAAATAACGATATGACCGGTATAATTGAAACTATATTACGCGATTAGGCCTTGACATAACATAATCATATATGTAGCGAGCCCGGAATTAACAAAGCCTTGCCTATTGCGGTGCCGTGCATCATGGCGGGGCCGCAGTGCAAAACAGACAGCTAATGGAGTATGATGTGGCCGAAAAAAGCGGCGCTGATATATTGGTCGAAACCCTGCTGGATATCGGCGTGGATACCGTTTTCGGCTATCCCGGTGGTGCTGTGCTTCCTATTTATGATGCGCTTTACGAGCATCCCAAGATCAAGCATATTCTCGTTCGCCACGAACAGGCGGCGACCCATGCAGCGGAAGGCTATGCCCGTTCGACCGGCAAACCAGGCGTCGTCCTGGTAACCTCTGGCCCTGGCGCAACCAATGCCGTAACCGGTATTACCGATGCGCTGATGGACAGCATCCCGATGATCGTCATCACCGGCCAGGTCGCAACCAATCTGATCGGCACCGACGCCTTTCAGGAAGCCGATACAATCGGCATCACACGCCATTGTACCAAGCATAATTATCTGGTGAAAAAGCCTGCAGATCTGGCACATATTGTCCAGGAAGCCTTTCATATCGCAACCCAGGGCCGCCCGGGTCCGGTTGTCATCGACATTCCCAAAAATGTCCAGGTTGCAGCGGCAGAATTTAGCCCCAATGCCGCCAGAGGCAATTCGCGCTATCAGCCCCAGACCGAAGGCGACTACAAGGCTATCAACGCTGCTGCCGAGATGATCATGAACGCAAAGGCGCCGGTCCTCTATACCGGTGGCGGGATCATCAATAGTGGACCAAAAGCGAGCGAAACTTTACGGGAACTCGCCGAATTGATGGGATGTCCGGTCACTTCGACCCTGATGGGGCTCGGATCTTTCCCGGCCTCTTCCGACAAATGGCTGGGCATGCTCGGCATGCACGGTACGTTCGAAGCCAATATGGCGATGAACAAGGCCGACCTCGTGGTCTGCCTCGGTGCCCGCTTTGACGACCGGATCACGGGCAGGATTGATGCCTTCTCGCCCAATAGCAAGAAAATCCACGTTGATATTGACCGATCGTCCATCAACAAGACCATCCGCGTCGACCTGCCCGTGGTCGGCGATGTTGGCCGGGTGATGGAACAGTTGATCGCGGTACTCAAAGGCCGCCGCTTTGCCACGCCAGACCATGAGGAATGGTGGTCGCGAATCAAGGGCTGGCGCGCAACCAACTGCCTCGATTATCCTGAAAATAAAAAAGAAATCATGCCGCAGGAGGCCATTCGCAAATTGTGGGAAGCCACGCATGAACGCGAACCGATCATCACCACCGAAGTCGGACAGCATCAGATGTGGGCCGCGCAGCATTTCGATTTCGAAAGCCCCAATAAATGGCTGACCAGCGGTGGTCTCGGGACCATGGGCTATGGTCTTCCTGCCGCCATTGGCGCACAGCTGGGCAATCCCGATGCGCTGGTAATTGATATCGCCGGCGAAGCATCGATCCAGATGAATATTCAGGAACTGGGGACGGCCACCCAATATCGCCTGCCGGTGAAGATATTCATCCTTAACAATGAATATATGGGCATGGTCCGCCAATGGCAGGAGCTGACATATGAAAGCCGTTATTCAAATAGTTACAGTGATAGCCTACCAGACTTTGTGAAGCTGGCAGAAAGCTATGACTGGACCGGCATCCGGATCGAAAACCCCGCCGATCTAGAAGCTGGTATCCAGAAGATGATCGAGACTGATGGACCGGTCATCGTCGATTGCCGGGTCGCCAAACTCGCCAATTGTTTCCCGATGATCCCGTCGGGCGCAGCCCACACGGAAATGCTTCTCACCGAAGCTGATGTGAAGGGTACGATGGATGATCAAGCAAAGGCCCTTGTCTGATGCATATTCATGAAGAAGCCGTCGAACGTCACGTTCTTGCCGTCATGGTCGACAATGAAGCCGGTATATTGGCGCGTATCGCCGGTATGTTTACCGCGCGCGGTTATAATATCGACAGCCTCACCGTGGCCGATATCAGCGAAGATCACGCGGTCAGCCGGATCACCATTGCCACCAACGGCCCGCCGCACGTCATCGAACAGATCATCGCCCAGCTCGACCGGCTGGTGCCGGTGCACAGCGTCCGCGATCTGACCGAATCCGGTCCGCATGTGCAGCGCGAACTGGCGCTCGTGAAGGTTGCCGGCAAAGGTGAGAACCGGATCGAGGCCATGCGCCTCGCCGATGCCTATCGCGCACGGATTGTCGATGCATCGACCGAGAGCTTCATTTTTGAAATTACCGGGGCACCCGAAAAGATCGAGACTTTCGTTGCTTTGATGCGTGAAGTCGGGCTGGTTGAAGTCGGGCGAACAGGGGTTGTTGCGGTTGGGCGAGGTCCAACGGCAGGTTGAGTTCAGTTTAGTTAAACCGTCATTCTGAACTGGGTTCAGAATCTCTTCCAGGGCTCATACTGACCCTGAGAAAGATGCTGGAACAGGTTCGGCATGACAAAACGAAGGAAAGAACAGATAATATGAAAGTCTATTATGACGCCGATGCGGACCTCGGCCTGATCACCGGGAAAAAAATCGCTATTGTTGGTTATGGCAGCCAGGGCCATGCCCATGCCCAGAATCTCCGTGACAGCGGCGTCAAGGACGTTGCCATTGCCTTGCGCGCCGGGTCTGCCACCGCGAAAAAGGCCGAAGACGCCGGTTTCAAGGTGATGACCAATCAGGAAGCTGCTGCCTGGGCCGATATTGTCATGATCCTCGCACCCGATGAACATCAGGCTGCTATTTATGCCGATGACCTGCACACCAATATGAAACAGGGCGCCGCCCTCGCCTTTGCTCATGGCCTTAACGTCCATTTCGGCCTGATCGAGGCGCGTGAAGACCTCGATGTCATCATGATCGCTCCCAAGGGCCCCGGTCATACGGTGCGCAGCGAATATCAGCGCGGCGGCGGCGTACCGTGCCTGATCGCGATTGACCGTGATGTCTCCGGCAATGCGCATGATGTCGCGCTGGCTTATGCTTCCGGCGTCGGCGGTGGTCGTTCGGGCATTATCGAAACCAATTTCCGCGAGGAATGCGAAACCGATCTGTTCGGCGAGCAGGCCGTGCTCTGCGGTGGTATCACCCATTTGATCCAGGCGGGTTTCGAAACCCTGACCGAAGCCGGCTATGCCCCCGAAATGGCCTATTTCGAATGTCTGCACGAAACCAAGCTGATCGTCGACCTGCTCTACGAAGGCGGGATCGCGAATATGCGCTATTCCATCTCCAATACTGCAGAATATGGCGATATCACAACCGGCCCACGGATCATCACTGCCGAAACCAAGGCGGAAATGAAGCGGGTATTGGCCGACATCCAGTCAGGCCGTTTCGTGAAAGACTTCGTTCTCGACAATCGCGCCGGACAGCCGGAGCTTAAGGCAGCACGCAAACAGGCGGCAGCCCATCCGATTGAGGAAACCGGCGCCCAGTTGCGGGCGATGATGCCCTGGATCGGCGCTAACAAGCTGGTCGACAAAGAAAAGAACTAGCACGAAAAGTGAACCGGGCAGGCAAATTCAGCCTGCCCGGTCACGAGCCTCGGCGAAGCTCAACAACTCCGCTGCCACATCGCGGTCGCAGTCTTTTACCAATTCGCTAACCGCATCCCGCAGACTGTTGCATTGATCGACGGTTTTCGACGCCATGCTCCATCCGGGAAACTGTCGCCGTTCGATCGAGCCGCTTTTCAGTCGGCTGATTGCAAAATGGCGGGGGTCCGCTGATATTCGCGCAAAAGTCTCTTCAACCTTGTCTTCGCTACCTTCGAGATATTGCAAGAAACGCTTGTGGTCCTGAATCAATATTCCGGTAATTTCGTTGCGACGATTATTTTTCGTCGCAGCGGCAAGGATCGTTAGCAGCTCGTCGCTGCCAAGGGCACGTTTTGGCGTACTGATGTAGACGAGACGATACATCGCGATTCCTTTCGGGGGCTTTGATAATTGTCTATAATGCCATGAAATTAACGGAATGTAACTCTGCGTAAAACGCACCGTTCCACAACCATATTGTGAAAAAATGCATCGTCATGGTTGATTTATCTGTCGGTGTGGATAAAACCGACCGCATGACACGGTCCGAAGCCCTCTCGCTGCTACGACTTATACGCCCTTAGGCGTATCTATGCTGCTGCTAAAAATGTGCAGCGCCCCGCCTAAGGGATGATTTTCCAGAAAATATAAGCAAACCCGCGAATTTGTGCCTTGCGCGCATCTTCCAGCAGCATAAGAGTGAAGACATGCACCAGAACCCGTCCCAGAAATATCGCCCGTTCCCGCAGATCGACTTGCCCAATCGGCAATGGCCCTCGCGGACCATCGACAAGGCCCCCCGCTGGCTCTCCACCGACTTGCGCGATGGCAATCAAGCGCTGATTGATCCGATGGATGCACAGAAAAAGCAGCGTTTCTTCGACCTACTGGTCAAAATCGGCGTCAAGGAAATCGAAGTCGGTTTTCCATCCGCCGGCGCCACCGATTTCGACTTTATCAGCGGTCTGGTCAAATCGGGCAGGATTCCCGATGACGTCATGGTGCAGGTGCTGACCCAGTCGCGCCGCGACCTGATCGAAACCAGTTTCGCCAGCCTGGAAGGCGCGCGAGCGGCCATTGTCCATCTCTACAACGCCGTTTCGCCAGCCTGGCGCGATGTCGTGTTCAAGCTCGACAAGCAGGGCGTGAAGGACATTGCCCGGGAAGGCGCCACGATATTGCGCGAACAGGCTGAAAAATATCCCGATACCGACTGGCATTTCGAATATTCACCGGAAACCTTCTCCACCGCCGAACTGGATTTCAGTCTGGAAGTGACAGAAGCGGTCATGGAAATACTCGAGCCGACCGCCGAAAAACCGATGATCCTTAATCTGCCGGCCACGGTCGAGGCAGCGACACCCAATATCTATGCCGATCAGGTCGAGTGGATGTGCACCAATATTAGCAAGCGCGAGCATGTCGTGATCAGCCTGCACACGCATAATGATCGGGGCTCGGGTGTTGCCGCTTCCGAACTGGGGATGATGGCAGGCGCAGACCGGGTCGAAGGCTGCCTGTTCGGCAACGGCGAACGGACCGGCAATGTTGATCTGGTTACACTGGGCCTGAACCTTTATACACAAGGCGTTGACCCGGAACTGGATTTTTCCAATATGGATGAGATCGTCAAGACCGTCGAACATTGCAACCAACTTCCTGTTCCGGCGCGGCATCCCTATGCAGGAGAACTGGTTTTTACCGCTTTTTCCGGCTCGCATCAGGATGCGATTAAAAAGGGCTTTGCCGCACAGGAACAACGCAATGACGAGCTGTGGAACGTACCCTATCTGCCGATTGATCCGCGCGATATCGGCCGGGATTATGAAGCGGTCATCCGGGTGAACAGCCAGTCGGGCAAAGGCGGTATCGCCTGGATCCTGGAACAGGATTACGGTCTCAAATTGCCCAAGCGCCTGCAAGCCAATTTCAGCCGCACCGTTCAGGAGCTGGCCGACGAGACAAGCCGCGAACTGTCCTCGGACGATATCTGGAGCGCTTTCCAGAAGCGCTATCATCTTGATGGCAGCGGACGATATAGCCTGGTCGACTATGATGAGCGGTCTACCGGCGGCGAACGCATTTTTGTCGGCAAGGTCAAGGGACCGGATGGCGAAATTTCGGTTAGCGGACGTGGAAATGGCCTGATTTCCAGCGTCGTTGACGCCGTTTCCTCGGCGCTGGGCGTCACGCTGGAAATCAGCGATTATAGCGAACATGCGATCGGTTCGGGAAAGGATGCGCAGGCCGCCGCCTATATCGAATGCAAGACCGATGATGGCAAAGAATTTTACGGTGTCGGCATTAACAGCGATGTTGCTACTGCTTCGGTCGAAGCGCTGCTGAGCGCCGTCAACCGGATTTAACCGGGCAATTAAAATAACAGTGGAAAATGCCGCTGCATCGGTTATTGCAGCGGCATAGTTTTTCAAATCGGGGTTTCCATGACTTTACCAGCCATTTTCGACAATCTTCGCCTGCCGCTTATCGGTTCTCCCTTGTTCATCGTATCAGGGCCGGAACTGGTCATTGCCCAGTGCAAGGCAGGCATTGTCGGCAGCTTCCCTGCCCTCAATGCGCGTCCGCAGAGCATGCTCGATGAGTGGCTGCACCAGATTACCGAGGAACTGGCCGCCTGGAACCGCGACAATCCGGACAAGCCGGCAGCACCGTTCGCAGTCAACCAGATCGTCCACAAGTCCAACGACCGGCTCGATCAGGACATGGCGACCTGCGCGAAATGGAAAGTGCCGATCGTGATTACCTCGCTCGGCGCAATCGAAGACCTGAATACTGCGGTCAAGGGCTGGGGCGGGATTACCCTGCACGATATTATCAACAACCGCTTTGCCCACAAGGCGATCGAAAAGGGTGCGACCGGCCTGATCCCGGTTGCGGCGGGCGCTGGCGGCCATGCGGGAACGTTATCGCCCTTCGCATTGATGCAGGAAATCCGCGAATGGTTTGACGGCCCCGTTGCATTGTCCGGCTCGATCGGCAATGGCGCGTCGATATTGGCAGCTCAGGCCATGGGTGCGGATCTTGGCTATGCCGGTTCGGCTTTCATTGCGACCAAGGAAGCCAATGCTGACCAGGCCTATAAGGAAGGTATCGTCGAAGGCAAAGCCAGCGACATCGTCTATTCCGACCTGTTTACCGGCGTGAAAGGCAATTATCTGCGCCAGTCGATCGAAAATGCCGGGCTGGACCCCGACAATCTCCCCGAAGGCGACTATAAGACGATGAACTTCGGTTCAGGCGGTAATACCGAGAAAAAGGCCTGGAAAGACATCTGGGGCTGCGGCCAGGGCGTCGGCCTGATCAGGGATGTGATGAGCGTCCAGGACATGGTCGACCAGTTCACCAGGGAATATCGGGAAGCGCGCGAGAGCCTGAAGGAACGGTTCAACTATTGACCGGTGACTATTCCGGAAGCTTTGTTGCCCGGATAGAAAAAGTTCCGCTGTTATCAAAAATTGGCTCGCTCCCGCCGAACGCTATGCGTCCGCCGATCAGGCCGACAAACAGCAGCAATATCACCAGCCAGATCAGGAAAATGCCGCTGGTGATCCGCCAGTTTCTAGGCGGCAATCCCTGAACCAGAAACGTGACGATGCCGGCGACATTGATGCAGACCAGATTGGTCGCGAGCAAGAACAGGGCTTTATAGCCCAGAACCGCTTCACCGCTGCCAAAAAATAGGCCAGCAGCAGCAATTGGCGGCACCAGCGCCACCGCTATCATCACCCCGACCAGCGCGAGCGACGCGCCCTGGCTGAACGCCAATACGCCAGCGGCGCCGCAAGCCAGGGCCAGTGCGATATCCGCCGGGTGGACAATCGTGCGGTTCCGGAGTTCGGGAACCAGTGGATCAACATCGATAGCCATGCCAAGCAGGAAAGTGAGCAGGAGCGCGGCCAATATGCCGGTCGACAATGTGATCATCGAACGGCGACCAAGCGCCTTGTCTCCCAGCGTCGCGGCCATGGCCATCGCCATGGTCGGACCGAGCAACGGCGCGATGATCATCGCTCCGATGACCACGGCGGTCTGGCCGCTACGCATGCCCAGTGCAGCAATCAGCGCCGACAGGATGACGGTCAGCAGATAATTTGGGCGAAGCTCGAGACTGGCTTCGATATCATCATATAGTTCGTTGGTGCTGATCCGGTCGCGCGTAAAAAACACTTCCAGCCTGCTTGGCGGCTTGTGCTTTCCGGACGGAGAAGGGGTAATTTCCTCCAGTTCGGGAATTTCCGGCAAGACGGCCTCGACCTGCAACACCAGGACAGAAAATCCTTCTGCCCCCTGGAAATTGTCGTCCAGTTCCGCAATCAGCTGCTCGATAGACCGGCTTGGCACGACGCAGGAAAATTTTTCGAGTCCGTCGGGAACGGGTTCCTGCCAGAAACGGCTGCAATGCCCGGCAATGATCAATTTCGCACTGGCCACCTGCGCGTCCGGTACGATTATTTCAACCAGCCTGGCCGACATATTTTGTCCCTTCCCCCTGCGATGCGATCGAAAGGCGCAGCGGCTTCACGGCCTACATCTCACCTCGCTCGCGCCGTATCGCAAACCACTTTTCGACATTTGCATTATGCTCTTTCAACGTCTCGGCGAAAACATGGCCGCCCTTGCCATCGGCGACAAAATAGAGCGAGTCGCTTTTTGCCGGGTTCAGGACAGCTTCAATCGACGCCCGGCCCGGATTGGCAATCGGCCCCTTGGGCAAGCCCACCATGGCATAGGTATTATAGTCATTGACCTGCGCAATTTCGGATTGCCGGATCCGGCGTCCCAGCGGTTTTCCCTTGGTGATCGGATAGATGATCGTCGGATCGGCTTGCAACATCATGTTGCGGGTGACCCGGTTGCTGTAGACAGCGGCGACTGTCCGGCGTTCTCTCGCCAATGCCGTTTCTTTCTCGACGATCGAAGCCAAAATGACAGCTTCCTCGGGGGTTTTGACGACACTGGCCTTGGTCCGTTTCGGCCACAGCTCGGCGAGCGTGTCTTCCATCGCCCTGGTCATCCGCTGAACCACAGCAGCGCGCGGCTCTCCGCGTTCGAAACTATAGCTGTCGGGCAAAATCGAGCCTTCCGCAGGAACCGGAATTTCACCCTTGAGCAGTTTTTCAGCCATCAGCTTTTCGTAAACGATGATTGATGGCGTACCTTCCGGGACGGTGATCAACCGCTGCACCGTTTTCCCGCCCTGGAGAATATTCAAAATTTGTGCGTTGCTAGCGCCCGCAGGGATTTCAAACTCGCCCGCCTTTATCGGTTCGGATCCCCCCAGAATCCTGGCCCGCGTCAAAAACATATCAGCGGATCGGATGACCCCTTCCGACTCCATGACCTGCGCTGCCGTCGCCAGCGTCGACCCTGACTTGATGATCACAGCCTGCTGCTCTTCCAGCGGCCCGCTGGCGACCCAGCCGTAGAGAAAATTGCCGGCCAGCAGCGTTATCATGACGGCCGCTGCTGCCACTATCAGGCAACCGAGACGGCGCACGATACTAGATCGCCTTCATAATGACGCTGGCATTGGTACCACCAAAACCGAAGCTGTTGCTGAGCACCGCATTTACCTTACGCTTTTTGGCGAAATGCGGCACCAGATCGACCCCGGCGCAAGCCTCTTCCGGATCATCGAGATTCAATGTGGGTGGCACAACCTGATCACGCATCGCGAGAATGCAGAATATGGCCTCGACGGCTCCCGCTCCCCCAAGCAAATGGCCGATGGCGGATTTGGTTGAACTCATCGACATAGTGGCAATATCATCGCCGAACAGCCGACGTACAGCGCCCAGTTCGAGCACATCCGCCATGGTCGACGTGCCATGTGCGTTGACATAGTCAATGTCGGCAGTCGTCAGACCCGAGCGCTTGAGCGCCATGGCCATCGAATTATAGGCGCCCACACCTTCGGGATGAGGTGCGGTGACGTGATAGGCATCGCCCGACAGACCATAGCCGACCACTTCACAATAGATTTTGGCACCGCGCGCGTTGGCCCTTTCATATTCCTCCAGAACAACAACCCCGGCGCCTTCCCCCATGACAAAACCATCCCGGTCCTTGTCATAGGGTCGCGAAGCCGCTGTGGGATCATCATTGCGCTTGGTCGACAAAGCCTTTGCCTGAGCGAATCCGGCAATGCCAATCGGACAAATCGTCGCCTCTGCGCCACCCGCCAACATCACGTCAGCATCGTCCAGAGCGATCATCCGGGCGGCATCCCCAATGCTGTGTGCACCGGTCGAACAAGCGGTTACCACGGCGTGATTCGGGCCCATCAGGCCATATTTGATTGAAACCTGACCGGAGATGAGGTTGATCAGACGACCGTGAACAAAATGGGGACTGACCCGGCTCGGGCCGCGTTCTGCGAGAACCAGCGATTCTTTTTCAATCCCCGGAAGTCCGCCAATGCCTGAACCAATTGAGCAACCGGTACGGAGCTTGTCCTCGTCCGACATGTCGAGCAGCCCGGCATCTTCAAATGCCTGTCCGGCGGCATCAATGCCATAGATGATGAACGGATCAACCTGCCGCTGAACCTTGTGGTCAACGCGCAGATCGGGATCAAAACCATATTCATGGTCTGCTGGCTTGACCTCGCAGGCGATATGGCATTTTTGATCGGAAGCATCAAAGCGCGTGATTTTTCCCGCGCCCGACTTGGAAGCCAATATATTGCTCCAGGTCGTTTCCACATCTCCGCCCAGCGGCGTCACCAGGCCCATTCCCGTTACAACTACACGGCGCATATCATGCTCCTCCTAGCGGACTTCCCCTGCCCTAAATCAAAAGCGGCCACCGGTTCAGGAAAAAATCCCCGGGCCGGCGAGCCGCTTTGCTGTTTTTCAGCGTTCATTGGCCCCGAGGCGCGCCCTTTTTCCTGGCCGCACCCCAAAATCAATTAACCCTTGTTTTTGTCGATGAAGTCGATCGCGTCTTTAACCGTACCGATTTTTTCGGCTGCATCATCTGGAATTTCGACGCTGAATTCTTCTTCAAACGCCATGACCAGCTCCACAATGTCGAGGCTGTCAGCGCCCAGATCATCGATGAAAGCAGCTTCTTCGGTTACTTTGTCGGCTTCAACACCCAAATGCTCAACAACAATCTTTTTTACGCGGTCTGCAGTCTCACTCATGAGAGGTCCCTTTTTGTTAGGATTGAATTTCCATTTCGTCCTAGTGCGGTGTCGCGCGGCTTGCAAGTGTCCGTGAAGTCGAAAACGCACTGTAAATCATGTTTTTGGCGAAAGCCCTAGGAAATCATCGCCATTCCGCCATTCACATGGAGGGTCTGGCCGGTGACATAGGAGGCTTCCTGACTGGCCAGATAGACCACAGCGGCACCAATGTCGTTACCGCTGCCCATTTTTCCTGCGGGAATTTTGCGGTTAATATCGTCCTTCTGAGCGTCGGTCAGCGCGTCGGTCATGGGTGATTCAATAAAACCCGGCGCGACACAATTAACGGTAATGCCGCGTGATGCCAGCTCCTGTGCCAAGGCTTTGGACATGCCAACGAGACCGGCCTTGGACGCAACATAGTTGGCTTGCCCCGGATTACCGGTTGCACCGACCACGGAGGTGATGGAGATAATCCGCCCATGACGGGCCTTCATCATCGGGCGCGCCGCCGCCCGGGCAAGGCGGAAGGCTGACTCCAGATTGACACGAATCACATTGGACCAGTCGTCATCGGACATACGCATAATCAAACCGTCGCGGGTAATTCCGGCATTATTGACCAATATGTCCAGTTTGCCGAGTTTCGCTACCGTATCCGGGACCAGGGCGTCGACTTCCTCGGGGTTGGAAAGATCGCACGGCATGATGATATGACCAGACCCGGCCAATTGGGGTATCAATTCCGTCAGGCTGAGCTTGCGCGTTCCGGAAAGCGCGATTGTCGCTCCCTGTGCGGCAAGCGACTTGGCAATCGCGGAACCGATGCCTCCCGACGCGCCGGTTACCAGAGCGGTCATTCCGGTTAAGTCAAACATTCCAAATTCCTTCAAAATTACAGATAGTCGCGTTCGAATGATTCGGGCGCTACACGCTCTTCAAAAATGCCTCAATGTCATCCAGCGAGACAAGGCTGACGGTTTCGGCATCGGGCGCAATCCGTCCGACCATTCCGGTCAGAACCTTGCCGCCAAACTCGACAAATTGTTCAACCCCGGCTTCCGCCATATTCCCGACCGATTCCCGCCAGCGCACCGTTCCGGTCACTTGCCGAACCAGCAGGTCACGAATTTCATCCACGTCGGAAACAGCTTCTGCAGTGACATTGGCAAAAACAGGAACAACAGGTGACAGGATCGTCGCTTCCGCCAGCGCTTCTTCCATCGCTTCGGCTGCTGGTGCCATCAGCGAACAGTGGAACGGCGCCGATACCGGCAGCAAAATGCCGCGTTTGATGCCATGTTCTTTCGCGGACGCAATGGCGCGCTCAATCGCGCCTGTATGACCGGAGATCACCACCTGGGTAGGATCATTATCATTGGCGACTGTGCAGATTTCGCCCTGCGCCGACGCATTTGCCAGCGCAGACGCCTTTTTGATATCAGCGCCGAGCAAAGCCGCCATAGCGCCCTCGCCCACCGGCACTGCTTTCTGCATCGACTGGCCGCGCAATTTCAGCAATTCTGCGGTTGTTGTCAGGTTCAGGGCCCCGGCAGCACAGAGCGCGCTATACTCGCCCAGACTGTGGCCTGCGGCATAGGAACATAGATCGGCGAGTGATTTTCCACCGTCTTTTTCCATCACACGCAATGTTGCTATGGCATTGGCCATGATCGCCGGTTGGGCATTTTCGGTCAGGGTCAACTCATCCGAGGGGCCCTCGCACATTAATTGGAACAGATTCTGCTCCAGCGCGTGATCAACTTCTTCGAAGACTTCCCGTGCAGTGCTGCTGGCTTCGGCAAGCGCCTTGCCCATGCCAACGGCCTGGCTACCCTGTCCCGGAAAAATAAATGCACGCATGATGACCCCCAAATCTCTAATCTGGAAAGCGAATTAGGCACGATTGAGCAGTCATGCAAGCACCGCGCACTTTCGGTAAAATCATTTGCGCAATTTTAATCGTCTGATTAAACCATCAATATGAGGGATGAGGCGTTTCTGGAAAAGCTGGCCGTCTATTGCGCCGCAACTTTTGGTGCAAACGCTACTCTTGCCGATGTACGAAGACTGTCGGGCGGCGCCAGCATGGAGAGCTGGGCCTTTGCTTACGGGGACGAAGAATTTGTCCTGCGCCGTCTGCCCGCCGGTCTTTCCGCGGACGATGACGGCTTGCGCGGCGTACCGCTGGCGACTCAGGCGGATATTATCGAACTCGCGCGCAAGTCCGGGGTTACTGCGCCACAGATTCGGGGGCGGCTGAGCCCCGAGGATGGCCTGGGTGAAGGCTTCATCATGAGCAAGGCGGATGGCGAAACCCTGCCGCATAAAATCCTCGGCAACCCGGATTTCACCGAAGCGGAAAATAATCTGACCAAACAATGTGCCCGCGAACTGGCTTCCATCCACCGGATACCAGTAGACGCCCTGACCGGTTCCCTTGAATATTTTTCGCCCGGCGAACTGATCCGCCTGCAAAAAAACAAATATGACGAGATCGGCGGCCGAATTCCGATTTATGAATATGCTTTCCACTGGTTGAACCGGAATGCACCGGACGCCAGCGACAAATATCTCGTGCACGGCGACTTTCGGATGGGTAATTTGATGATCGATCCCGCCGGCCTTACCGCCGTGCTCGACTGGGAACTGGCCCGGATTGGCGACCCGGTACAGGATCTTGCCTATATGTGCACGCCAAGCTGGCGATTTGGTCATTATGACAAGGTTGCAGGCGGCTTCGACAATGAAGAATCCTTTCTCCAGGCCTATGCAAAGGCAAGCGGCACCGATGTTGATCGGGAGCGTTTTCTTTTCTGGCTGATCTATTCCACACTCTGGTGGGGCGTCGCCTGCATGGTAATGGGACAAATCTGGCGCGGCCATGGCGATCGCTCGCTGGAACGCACGGTGATAGGCCGGCGCGTTTCCGAGGTCGAGATTGATCTGGCCTTGTTATTCGAGGATATTCTGCCCGACGAGCTCCGCACCCCGCTGGATTGGTCGGTGCCCGAAGAAACAGTGGTTGCGGGCGAGACCAGCTATGGTGAACTCCTGACCGCTCTGGGTGAATGGAATAACGAGCAGGTCAGGCCCGGCCTCAAGGGCCACGACAAGTTCCAGTCGCGCGTTGCAGGCAATGCGCTCGGGATTGCGCAGCGACAGGCAGAATGGGGTCCCGGCTTCCGGGATGCCGCTCGGGATCGACTGGCTGCCATCGGTTGTGATCATGGCCAGCTCTGCAATGGTCTTGCAAAGGGGGAAATCACGATCTCAATGCCCGGAGTATGGGATCATCTGCGATTTTCCGCACTGGAGCGTCTGTCAATCGACCAACCCAAATATGCCGGCCTGAAGGTCGCACTCAGCAAATGGAGCCCATCATGACCAGTTTCGAAATCCCGCAGGAAATTGAAGATTATCTTGATGTGCTCGATGCTTTCATCGAGGCCGAGATCAAGCCCCTCGAACAGCGCGACGACAATATCCGCTTTTTCGATCACCGGCGGGAAGATGCCCGTACCAACTGGGACAATCAGGGCCTCCCGACCGAGCAATGGGAAGCCTTGCTGGGGGAAATGCGGCAGGTGGCGGATGCAGCTGGTCACTATCGCTACGCTTTGCCCAAGGAATTTGGCGGTCAGGATGGCAGCAATCTGGGCATGGCACGAATCCGGGAACATCTCGCACACAAGGGACTGGGCCTGCACAATGATCTGCAGAATGAAAATTCCATCGTCGGCAATCTGGTACAACCGCTCATGCTGCGGGACTTTGGCAGCGAACAGCAAAAACGCGACTATATTCCCGAGATGCTGGCCGGGCGGATGGGCTGGTGCTTTGGCCTGACCGAGGAAGACCATGGCTCGGATGCGACCTGGATGGACACGACCGCGGTCCGGGAAACCCGCGACGGCGTCGACGGCTGGCTGATCAACGGCAACAAGATGTGGACCACCGGCCTGCACAAGGCATCGCACGTCATGACCTTTGCCCGACACAGCGGCAAGGACGGTGATGCGCGGGGCATTGGCTGCTTCATCGTCCCAGTCGATGCCGAAGGCTTCGAGATTGGCGAATATATGTGGACATTCAACATGCCCACGGATCACCCCAAATGTTCCTACAAGAACGTCTGGATTCCGGCGGATGCCGTGCTTGGCGATCTCGATATGGGTCTCGCCTGCGCCCAGCATTTCGTTCATGAAAACCGTATCCGCCAAGCCGCTTCCTCATTGGGCGCGGCCCAATATTGCATCGATGAGTCAGTGAAATATGCCGGAGAACGCAAGCCGTTCGGCAAGCCGCTGGCGGTGAATCAGGGCATCCAGTTCCCGTTGGTCGAACTACATACTGAAGCGGCCATGCTGCGCCAGCTGATTTACGCCACGGCCGCAAAAATGGACACGATGCCGAAACCCGATGTTGCCAAATATCTCTCCGCCCAGGTCAGCATGTGCAACTATCGCGCAAACCGGCTATGCTGCGATGCCGCCGACCGCGCGATGCAGGTCCATGGCGGCATGGGCTATTCCCGCCACAAGCCGTTCGAGCATATCTACCGCCATCACCGGCGCTACCGGATCACCGAAGGCGCCGAGGAAATCCAGATGCGGAAAATTGGCGGGGATATGTTTGGATTTTTGGGACGCAGGAAGTAGGTTGCGGATAGTCGACTATTTGATTGATTCTTGAATTCCCGATCAGATCATTTTGAACAGACAGGCAGTTCGGACAATGCAGGCAGAATTAATTGACCGTATTTATGAATGTTCCGTCGTTCCGGAACTTTGGCCCGACGTGCTGGATGAACTGGCGCTGATAACCAACTCCATTGGCGGCATGCTATTTTCCGCCCGCAAGGCAGTGAATTGGACAGCATCCGAAAATGTGTTCGAAGCCTTTGAGACTTATGTCCGGGACGGCTGGCTGGGTAAATGTCCTCGCCGGATGTGCATGATGGAAAAATCCCAGCCAACATTTTTTGTCGAGCAGGATTTCTGGAACGCAGAGGAGCTCGCCAGCAATCCCTTTTACCGGGACTTTTTTCATCCGCGCGGTCTGGGCTGGTCCGCGGGAACGCTTTTACAGATGCCGACCGGAGACAATATCGTCTTCAGCATCGAACGTCAGCTGGACCAGGGGCCGATTGAACGAAATCACGTCAACCGGCTGAATGAACTGCGCCCCCATCTGTTGCGCAGTGCCTTCGTATCGGCAAGGCTGGGCCTGCAACGCGCGCAGGGTGCTGGCGAAACGCTTTCCCGATTTGGTCTGCCCGCTCTGGTTCTCAACGCAGAAGGCAAGTTTGTCGAAGCCAATGATCGCGCACAGACCGTCAGCGAACATGTAAAATTCAACGAATCCGGGCGGCCCGTCGCCTTTTCGGATCGCCGCGCCGCAGCCTTTCTGACCGACGCGCTGGAAAAACTGGATGGCGTTTCCACCGCTGACAGCCTTTCCTTTCCGATCCGCAACGAAGATGGCTATGCCGCACTTGTGGGCCATGTCATGCCGATAAAACTGGCGGCGCATGATGTTTTCGCCAACAGCTATGCGCTGCTATTCTTTACCCCACTCGACCAGACGCGCGCGCCCTCGAAAGAATTGATGAGAAGCCTGTTTGATATGACGGTTGCAGAAACCCGCATCGCCAAGGGTCTAGTGAAGGGTCGGACGCTGAAGGAACTCGCCGAAGAAGGCGAGGTTTCCATCACAACCGTGCGATCACAATTCAGCAGTATTCTGGAAAAAACAGGATGCAGCCGTCAGGCAGAACTGGTCGGATTGCTCGCCAATATCGCAATCGGCCAAAGCGACGAGACGCGGGCGGACTGACCCCCGTTCCGAAGCGAGCAAGGTATAGTGCGCTGCCAGCACCCTCTCGCTATGATCAAAATATTTGCCGTTTTTCATTCATTTGAACGATGAAACACCTTTTCCCTCCGAGCATAAGCAGTCCCAGGGTTCCTTAAAGGGGAACCATGTTTCTTAACTTGAAAAACTGTTTCATCCTCAGAGGGAGCAAGAATATCATGATCAGGAAAACAACTGTTTCAACGTCTGCGATCATCCTTGCCACGCTGATCACAGCGGGCTCGCCTGTCCACGCCGCGAAAAAATCTCCGGTGCAGCTAACGCAATGTGATGCCAGCTACGGCACGATCGCCGTGGTCGACGGGGACACCCAGGGCTGGAGCAAGTTCGGGCTCGGCAGCCCACGCGAACTGGTCGCCGCAATCGCGCGGGAATCCGGATGTTTTGAGATACATAGCGCTGCAAGCGGGAAACCGGCCAATTTCCTCGTCAACGTGATTGCCGGTGACAAGGAAGAAGTTGACCAGGGAATCCAGACGGCAAAAGGCGTCGCACAGGAAGCCTTCCTCCGTTCGGGTGCTGCCGGACAGGTTCTGGGCCGGGTGCCCGGTGCCGGTGCACTGATGGGCATGTTTGGCGGGCTTGGCGGCAAGAAGAAAATCGTTGCGGCCGGCATTCGCATCGTCAGCCCCGCCAACGGCCAGACTCTGGTGTCGGGCACCGGACAGGTGAAAAAATCGACTCTGTCCTTTGCTGGCGGCACCCCATGGGTGGCGGGTGCGGACGCTGCGGGTTACGCTCGCTCCAAGAATGGCAAGATGCTGACCGAAGCATTCATCATCGCCTATAATAGCGTGGTTTCCCAAGCGGGGGCCTTGTCTGCGGTTCCGCCGGCAACTCCTGCATCCGAGGCAAGCGCAACTTACACGGTCGCTGTCGATACGAACCTTTATGCCAGTGCCGATGGCAAAGGTGAAACGGTACGCGCATTGCGCGCAGAGACAGAGTTAAGCCCAACTGGCAACAAAGAAGGGTTGTTTGTGGAAGTCAGCGACAATTACGGCACCAAGGGATGGGTTTCGGTGGAAGACTTGCGGTAATTGCGACCCGATCGCAAGCCGTCCATCGGTTCGAAGGGCGCTGTCTGTCAGGCCAGCGCCCTTTTTGCTGTCAGACCGCATCTTCCGACCGGACGGATCAGAGACATTTCTGCTTTGTAGCGCTTGCTCCGCGATATAATCTTGGGTGCCACTTCCCCTTGCAATCGCCACCAGTTTCCGCCATAGGCGCCGCTTCCGCGTGTTTTGACCCGTCGAATCATCGGAAAAACAAAGAAAGCCGGAGGGGCGTGTCTGCATGGTGCGGCGTCAGCGATCGGCGGTAAATGAAGGAATGAATACATGCCAATGTATGAGCATGTCTTCCTTGCGCGGCAGGATTTGAGCCAGTCTCAGGTTGATGCCCTCGCGCAGGAAGCCACCAAAATTGTTGAATCCAATGAAGGCAAGGTCGTTTTGACCGAAACCTGGGGCCTGCGGACGCTCGCCTACAAGATTCAGAAAAACCGCAAAGCCCATTATGTCATGCTGCGTCTCGATGCACCGGGCAATGTGGTTTCAGAACTCGAACGCCAGACCAGGATCAACGAAGATGTCATCCGTTTCCTGACCATCCGCGTCGACGAGCATGAAGAAGGCCCGTCCGTGATGATGCGCAAACCCGAACGCGAGCGCAAACCGCGCCGCGACGACAATTAAGCCAGAGAAGGAGTTAAAACATGGGACGTCCATTTTTCCGTCGCCGCAAAAGCTGCCCCTTTTCCGGCAAAAACGCAAAACCCATCGACTATAAAGACGTGAAGACGCTGCAGGGATTTATTTCCGAACGCGGCAAGATCGTACCAAGTCGTATCACCGCAGTGTCCGCCAAGAAGCAACGCGAGCTCTCCAGAGCCATCAAACGCGCCCGCCATCTCGGCCTTCTGCCCTACCTCGTGAAATAGGAGCGAAACAATGGATATTATTTTGCTCGAACGAGTCGAAAATCTCGGAAGCATTGGTGATATTGTCACCGTCAAAAACGGCTATGCCCGCAATTTTCTGCTGCCGAACAAGAAAGCCCTGCGCGCCAACGAGGCGAACAAGAAGGTTTTCGAAGCCAATCGTCAGCAGATCGAAGCCGACAATGAAGCAAAGCGCAAGGAAGCGGAAGCCGCTTCCGGCAATGTCGATGGCAAGCAGATCGTTCTGATCCGTGCATCGTCTGCCAGCGGTCAGCTTTATGGTTCGGTTTCTGTCCGCGATATTGTGGAAGCGCTGAACGCCGACGGGGCCCAGGTCGAAAAAAGCATGGTCATTCTGGAAAAACCGATCAAAACGCTCGGTGTTTTCGATGTTCGCATTCGCCTGCATCCGGAAGTCAATGTCACCATTCAGGCCAATGTGGCCCGTTCGGACGATGAAGCCGACCTGCAGAAAGATGGCATCGACGTGATCGCCCAGATGTTCGAAGAAGAACAGGCTGAGCTTGCTGCCGCAGCGCTATCGCCAGAGAGCGAAGACGAAGGCGAAGCCACGGACGAAGCGGCTGGTGAAGCGGAAGCTACTGAAATAACAGAGCAGGACGATACCGAAACCAAGGAATAGTCCTATTCTGCGCTATATTTCGAAAGCCCGGATCTGGCCTGTCGGAAGACAGCATACCAGTTCCGGGCTTTTTCATGGGAGCTGTGGGTGAGCAACGATTGGCAATCCATCTTTGCCCAAGATCCGACGCTCTTTCCGCATTTGGCGGATCTGCAAAAGGATCAGGTACTGCTGTCGACCATGAGCGAGACAGCCTATCAGCAAGCGAGCTTTCTCGATCAGCGCCTGTTTGCGCCCGATCTACAGCGCCAGATCGTGTCATGGGCGGAAATAGCTTCCATATCTCTGCCAGTGCGCCCGAAGCCGCAGTATATTTTTCATGTCGGGCATGTCGGATCCACTCTGATGTCACGATTGCTAGGCGAACTAGACGGTGTTTTCGCGCTCCGTGAACCAGCAATTTTGAGGCAGATCGCAGAACTGCGGATCAATCAGCCCGACACTATCAATTGGTCAAGCGACGAGCAGGCCAAGCGGCTTGGCCAAGTGGAAAGCTGGTTGTCGCGCGTATTTCACGCCCATCAACAGGTGATGATCAAGGCAAGCAGTTTTGTCAGCCCCCTCGCCACGCCGTTGCTGGCCAACAAAGGCACTGCACTATTCCTGTTTGCCTCCCTCGAACGTTATCTGCAAACCATATTGGCGGGTGATGCTTCAAAACAGGAGGCCGCCGCCCTAGCCGATCTCAGGCTGCTTCGGCTTGAACGGCACTGTGGCGACGCTGTCGACCAGAAAGACAATCTGTCGCTTGCCCAGACTGCCGCGCTTGGCTGGCTGTGCGAGATGGTGACGTTGTACGACGCTGAAGCTGGTTGTCCCGATGCACGTATCGTGTGGATGGACTTCGACGATTTTCTCCGCCAGCCCGCCGAGCAATTGCGGATCGCGGCCAATCACTTCGAACGGGAGCTTTCACCGGAAATGTCACAAGCCTTGATCTCCGGCCCGATCATGAGCAGCTATTCCAAGGCACCGGAATATGATTATAGCGCATCGCTGCGGGAAGAACTTCTGGCCGAAGCGGCACAAATTCATGCTGCCGATATCAGGCAGACACTGCTATGGGTCGATCAATTGGCGGCCCGCTTTCCAATAGTGGCCGCCGCGATGGCAACAGCGGAAACGAGACGATAATGTTCAAGCAACTCAGCTTACTGGATCAGAGCCAGGTCAGCGAACTGAAAAAAATTGCGGATACGGCACAATTTGTCGACGGCAAGATCAGCAATCCACATAGCAAAGTGAAGAATAATCTGCAGTTGCACGATGTCGAGGGATATAAGAAATCATCACAAATTCTGCTCGACGCGCTAATGGCCAATCGCGAATTTGTCGACTTCGCCTTTCCAGAGAAGGTCGCTCCGCCGCTGATCACACGTTACAAGCCGGGTATGAACTATGGCCTACACGCAGACAGCGCGATCATTCCCCTGCCCGATGGCCCGATTCGCTCAGACCTGAGCTGTACCATATTCCTGAGCGACGTGAATGACAGCAAGGGCGGCGCGCTTCACGTAACCCAGGGAGAGGCCAGCATGCGGTTCAAGGGTCTGCCGGGAACTGCCATTGTCTACCCGTCCTACACGCTTCACGAGGTCGAGCCGGTGACTCAGGGTGAGCGCATGGTGGCGATCACTTTCATCCAGAGCAAGATTCCGGATGTGATGAAACGCCATCTGCTTTATGAACTCAACGAAGTGGCAGCTCTGGAAGGCCTAAACATGGCACAAGAAAATTATGCCCGTCTCCAGGCCGTCCAGTATAATCTGATGCGCAAATGGATGCGCTGAGCATCCAGGCCGCTCAATAGCCCATCAGGCTCATGACTTCCTCGCGGCTGCGGGCGTCTTCCAGAAAACAGCCGAGCAGGCGACTGGTGGTCATCTTCACCCCGGGTGTGCGCACACCACGGGCGGTCATGCAGCTGTGGCTGGCCTCGATTACCACTGCCACGCCGGCGGGTTTCAGATTGTCCCAGATACATTCCGCCACTTCGGCAGTCAGCCGTTCCTGCACCTGCAGACGCCGCGAGTAGCCGTGAAGGACGCGGGCCAGTTTGGAAATGCCGACGACCTTGTCAGTCGGCATATAGGCGATGCTTGCCTTGCCGATAATCGGTGCCATATGGTGCTCGCAATGCGAATGGAACGGAATGTCTTTCAGCAGCACCAGCTCGTCATAGCCGCCGACTTCCTCAAACGTGCGCGCCAGATGCATGGCGGGGTTTTCAGCATAGCCCTCGCAATATTCCTTCCAGGCCCGCGCCACCCGCTTCGGGGTATCGACCAGCCCTTCACGCTCGGGGTCATCACCGGCCCAGCGTAACAGCGTTCTCACCGCATCCTGCACCTCGTCGGGCACAGTAATCTTCTGGGCTTCGCGCTCGGCAAGCGCATCTTCGATGGATTGGGATTGATCAGCCAAGTCAGGTCCTTCGGTTCATAGGGTGCAATGCCGACGGACTACGCGAGCCATCGGCCCTGCGCAAGTGCACCGGAGTATACGGTCTGACAAAAGAGGAAAATGGCGCGCCCAGGAAGATTCGAACTCCCGACCTCTTGATTCGTAGTCAAGCACTCTATCCAGCTGAGCTATGGGCGCTAACCAGACGGTGCAGATAGGGGGTGAATGGCCCTCTGGCAACCCATAATTGCTATTTTTCCGACAGCGCCGCTTGCGCCGCCGCCAGCCTTGCAATTGGCACGCGATATGGAGATGCACTGACATAATCGAGCCCGGTTTTTTCGCAGAAAGCGATCGATGCAGGATCGCCGCCATGTTCTCCGCAAATGCCCAGTTTAATACCGGGCCGGGTTGCCCTGCCCCGCTGCGCCGCGATTTCGATGAGCTGGCCGACGCCTTCGATATCGAGACTGACAAACGGATCGCGCGGAAAAATGCCCTTGTCGACATATTGGGTCAGAAAGCGCCCGGCATCGTCACGGGAGACGCCCAAGGTGGTCTGGGTCAGATCATTGGTGCCGAAGCTGAAAAACTCGCCATGTTCGGCGATCTTGTCGGCCATCAGTGCGGCGCGCGGCAATTCGATCATCGTGCCGACCAGATATTCAATCTCGCGGCTCTTTTCGGCGAAGACTTCTTTCGCCATGCGGTCGACCGCATCCTTCATCAATTCCAGTTCGCGCGCAGTCGCAACCAGCGGGATCATGATTTCGGGAATCGGCGCTTCGCCGCTGGCTTCGGCCACTTCACAGGCCGCTTCGAAGATCGCCCGTGCCTGCATTTCGTAGATTTCGGGATAAGTAACCCCGAGACGGCAACCGCGATGGCCAAGCATCGGGTTGAATTCGTGCAATTCATTGGCCCGCTGTTTCAGCGTGTCCACGCCAACATCGGCTGCTTTCGCGACTTCCTCGAATTCCGACTGCTGATGCGGCAGAAATTCGTGCAGCGGCGGATCAAGCAGACGGATGGTAACAGGCAAGCCAACCATGACTTCGAATATCTGCCGGAAATCATCGCGTTGCTCGGGTAGCAGCTTGGCCAGCGCCAAGCGCCGACCCGCTTCGTCGGATGCAAGAATCATCTGGCGTACCGCCGTGATCCGGCTGGCATCGAAGAACATATGTTCGGTCCGGCACAGGCCGATGCCCTCGGCGCCGAAATCACGGGCCACCTGACAGTCAAGCGGTGTTTCCGCATTGGTACGGACGCCCAGACGGCGCACCTTGTCGGCCCAGGTCATCAGCACACCGAAATCACCCACCAGTTCCGGCTGGATGGTGGCAACACGGCCGGCCATGACCTGCCCGTTGCTGCCGTCGATGGTCAGCAAATCGCCTTCCCTGAGCTCGCGATCACCAACCTTCATGACTCTGGTTTCATTGTTGATCGAGATCGTGCCTGCACCGGAAACACAAGGCCTGCCCATGCCTCTGGCAACCACCGCCGCATGTGACGTCATGCCGCCACGGGCGGTCAATATGCCCTTGGCCGCGTGCATGCCGTGAATATCCTCGGGTGAGGTTTCGACCCGGACCAATATGACATCATCGCCCATTTCGGTGCGCCGTTCCGCCGTATCGCTGTCAAAGACAATCAGACCGCTGGCGGCCCCTGGAGACGCTGGCAATCCGGAAGTCAGCACATCGCGCTTGGCATCGGGGTCAAGCGTCGGGTGGAGCAGCTGGTCGAGGGCCATCGGATCGACGCGCAAGACCGCTTCTTCTTCGGTGATCAGCCCGTCATTTGCCATATCGACGGCAATTTTCAGCGCTGCCTTGGCAGTGCGTTTGCCCGAGCGGGTCTGCAGCATCCACAATTTGCCGCGCTCGACGGTAAATTCAATATCCTGCATATCGCGATAATGGCGCTCAAGCAGGTCGAAGACATCGGTCAGCTCCTTGTAGGTGTCGGGCATTGCCTCTTCCATCGACAAGGGTTTGGCATTGGCCTCTTCACGCGCGGCCTTGCTGAGATATTGCGGCGTGCGGATGCCGGCGACGACATCCTCGCCCTGGGCGTTGATCAGCCATTCGCCATAATAAACACCGTCGCCGTTCGACGGATTGCGGGTGAAGGCGACGCCGGTCGCGCTGGTTTCCCCCATATTGCCGAAAACCATGGCCTGGACATTGACCGCAGTGCCCCATTCACCAGGAATATCGTTGAGCCGACGGTAAACCTTGGCCCGCTCGGCCTGCCAGCTGCCAAAGACGGCGCTGACAGCGCCCCACAGCTGGTCGTTGACATCCTGCGGAAAGGGCTTGCCCCACTGGTCCTGGACCAGGGCCTTATATTCGGCGACCAGCGCCTTCCAATGCTTTGATTCCATCTCCGTATCTGTAAAGAAGCCATTGTCTTCCTTGGCTATTTCCAATGCCTCTTCAAAGGAATCATGGTCCAGCTCGAGCACGACATCGGAATACATCTGGATGAACCGGCGATAGCTGTCCCAGGCGAAGCGTTCGTCGCCGGAAGTTTTGGCAAGGCCTTCCACCGTTTCGTCATTGAGGCCCAGATTGAGCACCGTGTCCATCATGCCGGGCATCGAGGCGCGGGCGCCGGAACGCACCGACACCAGCAACGGATCGGCGGCATCGCCGAATTTCTTGCCCGTCACGGTCTCGATATGCGCAACGCCCTGCGCGACCTCGGCGGTCAGACTGTCGGGATAGATACCGCCATCGGCGTAATATTTTGTGCACATCTCCGTCGAGATGGTGAAACCGGGGGGGACTGGCAGTCCGATATTGGCCATTTCGGCAAGATTAGCCCCTTTACCACCGAGCAGGTTACGGGCCTCTGTGGAGTCACCGGGCGCACCATCTGCGTCCATGCCGCCACCGAAACGATATACATATTGGGTCATTTATCTGCCTCATCACTGTCTAACCCCGCCCTTTTACAGGAGGGGAAGGGGTGGTTTATGAGGAGGCTGGCTCGATGCCAGTCTCCAAATTTTGCGAGTGAGGATAGACACCACCCCAACCGCTCCTTTGAAGAGGAGGGCTTTTGGTTCAGGCTCGTTACCGCAAATCCTCGCTGCCAAACTTTACAAACTTTACACTGTTATGAATCAAAACTCTTCTAGCCTTCAATCTGTGAGAAATCAGCGACTTGATGGACGGCGTTGCGGAAGCGTGCCAGCAGGGCAAGCCGGGCTTCACGCCTTTCTTTGACGTCATCGTTCACGGTTACATCCTCGAAAAACTCGTCAATCGGCCCGCGCAGTGCGGCGAGTGCGGTCATTGCCGTTTCAAACTCTTCCGCTTCAATCGCAGCGGTCACTTGCGGCTGCGCCGCATCAAGCGCGTCAATCAGCGCCTTTTCGGCTTTTTCGGGCGTGTAGGAAAGCGGTTTTGCATCACCCTCCCCGTTCGTCTCGAGCGAAGTCGAGAGACCCTGCGTATCATCATCCGTGTCTCGACTTCGCTCGACACGAACGGAACTGCCGCCCTCTTTCTTCAAAATATTCGAAGCCCGCTTGTAACCGGCGAGCAGGTTCACCCCGTCCGTAGTTTCCACAAAGGCCTGCAATGCCTTCACCCGGGCGAGCAAGCGCACCAGATCATCTTCGCCACCCAGCGCGAATACCGCGTCGATCAGATCATGACGAACACCCGCTTCGCGTTGCTGGACTTTGAGGCGGTCGGCGAGGAATGCCATCAATTCATGCCGGGATTCAAACTCCCAGCTAGCAAACAATCTATTAAATTCAGACCGATGTGTTTCAGGCGCAAACTCCAATTCACGACCTAAAATATCCCCTCTGAGCAGGTCTTCGGCTCCAAATTTTAGATCCGTCTCTTTAAACCTGTGATCGAAATTAAATTTGCAGCGTTTTGCAGCTCCTTCAATCCAAGCCAACGAAGCAACTTTAAACGCTCGACCAAATTCAACCCGAATATCGTTTGTTTCCAGCAGTGAAAGGATGCCTAGCGCGGCTCTTCTCAGCGCAAACGGGTCTTTGGACCCTGTAGGCTTCTCATCAATCGCAAAAAACCCCACGAGCGTATCCAGCTTGTCCGCCAGGCTTACCGCCACCGTAACCGGATCGGTGGGCACATCGTCGCCCTGCCCGACCGGCTTGTAATGATCGCGGATCGCGCCCGCGACCGCCGCTGATTTTCCTTCTTTCTCTGCATAATAGCCGCCCATCAAGCCTTGCAGCTCGGGGAACTCGCCGACCATTTCGGTGACGAGATCGGCTTTGCAGAGACGTGCGGCCTCGGACACTTCACCATGAAATGTATCGCCGGGGCTGGGCTGGTAAAAACCATTCCCTTCTAAAGAAACCAGCCACTCGGCCAACTTGGCCACACGCTCTACCTTGTCGGCAACCGTGCCCAGTTTTTCATGGAACACGATGTTGCTCAATTTCTTCGCATGATCCTCCAGCGGTGTCTTCTGGTCAAGCTCCCAGAAGAATTTCGCATCGGAGAGCCGTGCGGCGAGGACTTTTTCATTCCCCGCAACGATTGCCTTGCCACCGTCTTTGGCGACTATGTTTGCCGTGCAGACAAAATTCGGGGCGAGCGCGCCCTGTTTGTCGCGGCAGATAAAATATTTCTGGTTCACCCGGGCGGTCAGCTGGATCACCTCTTCGGGGACATCCAGAAACGCCGAGTCAAATCGGCCGAGCAACGGCACCGGCCATTCGGTGAGGCCGGCATTTTCGATCACCAGGCCTTCGTCCTCGACCAGCGCCAGTCCGGCTTCGGATGCAGCCTTGGCGGCACCGTCACGGATGATATTCTGGCGCTCCTCATGATCGACGATCACGTGGCAGGCACGCAGTTTTTCGGCATAATCCGCGGCGTTGCCAATGGTGATCATGCCCTGATGATGGAAGCGGTGGCCGACCGTGTCATAGCCTGACTCCACGCCGTCAATTGCGCAGGACACCAGGTCGTCGCCCAGTATCGCGACGATGCCGCTCAGCGGGCGCACCCAGCGCAGGCTTTCGGTCGAGAGGCTGGCATCACCCCAGCGCATGGATTTCGGCCACGGAAAGGCCCTGATGATCGCGGGAATGGCTTCCGCGAGGACATCTTTGGTATCTCGGCCCGGTTTGTTGATCACCGCAAAATAGGTCGGGCGCCCCTTGACCTCCCGTACTTCCAGCTGATCGCGGGTGACGCCATTCTTGCGGCAGAACCCGTCCACGGCCTGATCCGGCGCGCCTTCCGGTGGCCCCTTGGCTTCCTCGCTGACCGCGTCGGTCTGCGCCGGCAGGTCTCTGGCGACAAGGGCCAGCCGTCTTGGCGTCGACCAGACGGAGATTGCGGCGGCCTTCAGGCCAGCTTCGGAGAGTTGTTCGGCGAACAGCCGTTCGAGATCGGCACGCGCCTTGGCCTGCATCCGTGCAGGGATTTCTTCGGAGAGCAGTTCAAGAAGGAAATCGGTCATGATTTTCCTCCCTGAAACGCGGCATCCTTCACGTGTTTCCGGATCCCACCTGCCAAGCGAGCCATCTCGAGAGGTCCTGAAACAAGTTCAGGATGACGATATTGATGGATCATCACGCCGCCCACCCGTTCTTCGCCATATGCGCTTCGCAACTGCCCTTGGCGAGATCGCGGACGCGGCCCATGTAGCTGGCCCGCTCCTGCACGCTGATCACGCCGCGCGCCTGCAGCAGGTTGAACACATGGCTGGCCTTGATCGCCTGTTCATAGGCGGGAATGGGCAGATTCTTCTCGAGGCAGTTTTCGCACTCGGCAGCCGCCTTGTTGAACAGGTCAAACAGCCTGTCCGTATCGGCAATCTCGAAGTTCCACTCCGACATCTGCTTCTCATTCTCCAGGAAGATATCGCCGTAAGTGACTCCGGTACCATTATAATCCAGTTCGTAAACGCTATCGACGCCCTGGATATACATGGCCAGCCGTTCCAGCCCGTAGGTCAGTTCACCGGCCACCGGCTTGCAGTCAAAACCGCCCATTTGCTGGAAATAGGTAAATTGCGTGACTTCCATGCCGTCGCACCAGACTTCCCAGCCCAGCCCCCAGGCACCGAGTGTCGGGCTTTCCCAGTCATCCTCGACAAAGCGGATATCGTGCAGCATCGGATCAATGCCGATCGCGACCAGGCTGTCGAGATAAAGCTGCTGGATGTCGGGCGGCGATGGCTTGAGCACCACCTGATATTGATAATAATGCTGGAGCCGGTTGGGGTTTTCGCCGTAGCGGCCATCGGTCGGGCGGCGGCAGGGCTGCGCAAAGGCGGCATTCCACGGATCCGGCCCCAGAGCCCGCAAGGTGGTCGCCGGATGAAAGGTTCCGGCTCCCATTTCCATATCATAAGGCTGCAGGATCGCGCAGCCGCGATCGCCCCAATATTGATGGAGTTTGAGGATGATCTGCTGGAAGCTGAGCGGCTTCGGTTCGGACAAGATGAAGACTTTCTTCGCGGCTGCAATAATTACGCGCTGCTTTGGCGAAGGCGGACACACGGGTCAAGGGAGGAATCGGGTCGGTTAGGCCAGCATGGAAAAAAGCCGCCTCCCTATCAAGCGAGGGCCTTTATAATTTCATTCCGCAGCGACCAGCGCCTCCGTTTTCTCTACTGTCACCGGCGTGGCATTGAGGATGGCATTGCCCGACAGCGGATCAAAGCTATCCGGATCGGTCAGGTCATTGAGCGAAACCCCAGGTTTCTCACGCGCTACCGACAGATGCACACCGGGTCGGCCATGTCCGAAGCCATGGGGAATGGATACCACACCGGGCATGACCTCATCGGTCACCTCGACCAGTATCTCGACGCTGTTCACCCGGCTGGTCACCCGCGCCATGCCGCCATCGAACAGGCCGCGCGCGGCTGCATCGTCGGGGTGGATCATCAGGGTGCAGCGATCCGGCCCTTTGAGCAGCCGCTTGCTGTTATGCAGCCAGCTGTTGTTCTGGCGCACGTGACGGCGACCGATGAGCCGGAGCGTGTCGGGCTGTTCCTTGCCGAGCGAAGCGGCGAAACGCTCCAGTTCGGCGAGAAAATCGGGGTGGGCGCAGTGTATCTTCTTGTCCTCGGTGCGCAGGCGACCGGCCATGCACGGCCGCATCGGCCCCAGATCGATCCCGTTGGGCGCGGCCTCTACCTCCGCCAGCGTCAGTCCGGCGGGCGAGTTGCGCAGCATTTCGTCGAGCACATCGCGCGGTTCGCGGATATTGGGGACATCCTGCCCGTCCTGCGCCAATATTGCGCGCGCCAGCTCCGCGACAATTTCCCAGTCGGTCTTCTCACCCTCCTGAACCTCAAAGATCGCCGGCGAATAGCTGGCATAGTTGCGGATCGCGAGCGGCCCGAAGAAAAACGGATAATGGTCTTTCTCCAACGGCCCGCAAGGCGGCAGAATATAGTCGGCGTGGCGGCTGGTCGCGGTGATATACATGTCGAAGGAGACCATCAGGTCGAGCTGTTCCAGCGCCCGGTCGAGCTTCGCGCCATCGGGTGCGGACAGCACCGGATTGCCACTGACCACGAACAGCGAGCGGATGCGCTCGCTGTCTTCACGCAGTATTTCGTCGGCAAAGGTGACCATGGGCAATTCGCTCATCACCGAAGGCATCGGACCGCGCACCGTATCGGCAGTACGCACCGAACCTCTGCTCACGAGATTGATCGTGTCCAGTGCCGGCTCGGGCACCATCGTGCCACCTTCCCGGTCAAGATTGCCTGCGGCGATATTGATCACCTGCACCAGCCACTGGTTGAGCGTGCCATATTCGCAGACCGAGACCCCCAATCGGCCATAAATCGCAGCAGGCTGGTCAGCGGCGAGCGCGGCTGCGATATCCTGCATGGTGGCAACTGCTATGCCGCAATGAGCGGCGAGCTGCGCCATATCAAATCCGGCGAGAGCGGGTTCGATGGTGCTCCAGCTGTCATCCAGCAACGCTTCGAGACGGGAAGTGTCGGACAGGCCGGCATCAAAAATGCTTTTCAATATTCCGATCAGCAGCGCCGTATCCGTCCCCGGCTTCACAAAATGATGCGCGTCCGCCAATTTGGCCGTCTCGGTCCGGCGCGGATCGACGACAACCAGCTTGCCGTCACGCGCGTGCATCTCCTTCACCCGCTTCTTGAAGTCGGGCACGGTCCAGATGCTGCCGTTGGAAGCCGCCGGATTGCCGCCGATAATCACCAGATACTGGCAGCGGTCGATATCAGGCACTGCCGCGAGGCTGACATGGCCGTACATATGATATTGCACGAGATGATGGGGAATCTGGTCAAGCGTCGAGGCGGAATAGAGGTTTTTCAGACCGATGGCGCGGCGCAACTGGGCAATCTGCGTGGTAATGCCATAATCATGCGCGCTGGGATTGCCCATATACATGGCCGGCTTTGCACCCTCCCCCTTGAGCGCCGTCACTTTTGCCGCAATTTCCGAAAAAGCCTGTTCCCAGCCTATCTCCTGCCACTCCCCATCGACCTTTTTCACCGGTTTGTGCAAGCGGTCGGGATCATCCTGCAGATCGGCGATGGCAGTACCCTTGGGACAGATATGGCCACGGCTCAGCACATGATCGGGGTTGCCCTTGATCGAGCGAATCTCGCGGCCCTCGACCTCGATCAACAGGCCACAATTGGCTTCGCAGATATGGCAGGTCCGGGCGTGGATCATACTCATCGGGAAACTCCTTGATTTAACCATTCGATTAACAGATTCGCCTGACGGTAGCCAGTACCTGCTGACCGTCGCTCATATTTTGCTGGGAATTTGCCGTCATTTGTTGAATGAAGCCGGTCGGATCTTCTGTGGGAGTAACTGTTCATGCTGCGTCACTGGCTTCCCAAAGCCTTATTGCTCCCGTTATATCTAACCCTGACCGCTTGCCCGGCGGTGCAGCAGGAGGCGGCGAGCGCAAGCGACAAAGCTGTTACCGAGACTGCCCACAAGCCGGCCGTCATGCCGGCTGATCCTGATCCCGCTCTTTGGGTGATAAGGGACCGGGACACGACGATTTATCTGTTCGGCACCATCCATATTCTGAAACCCGGAATGAGCTGGTTTGACGAAGCGGTGAAAGAAAGTTTTGATGCTTCGGACGAGCTGGTCGTCGAAATGATCAAGCCAGACCCTGCGGTCATGGTGAAAATCGTCACCGAACTGGGGATCGACAAGACCGGCGTTTCGCTGCGCGACAAATTAACCCCGGAAGACCGGGCGGACTATGAAGCCGCTCTGATCAAGCTGAACCTTCCCGTCGCAGCCTTTGATCCGCTCGATCCATGGTTTGCGAGCGTCAACCTGTCGATCCTGCCACTGACGCGAACCGGATATCAGGCCGATCAGGGTGTAGAGGATGAATTGCTTGCCCAGGCGGCTGCCCGGGCGATCCCGATTACCGGTCTCGAAACGCCCGAGCAGCAACTCGGTTTCTTCGACAATTTGCCCGAAGAGGTCCAGATTCGCTTTCTCAATTTTACCGTCGACACAATTGATGAAGCCGTGGACGGCATGGAGATAATGGTTGCCGAATGGGCCAATGCCAATGTTGACGCGCTCGGTGAATTGATGAATGCTGGCTTGGAAGACCGGATTTTATACGAAACGCTGCTGGTCAACCGCAACGCCAATTGGGCGGAATGGGTCGATCAACGGATGGAAAAGCCGGGTACGGTGTTTCTTGCTGTCGGTGCGGGCCATCTCGCCGGAGAAAGCAGTTTGCAGGCATTGCTCGCCAAAAAAGGACATGTTGCGGAACGCGTCAAATATTGATTTTTAACAAAGCCGGACTTTCTTTTCCCGGCCCTTACACCAAATAGGCATCATGCGTATCATCACCTCTATACTGACACTGATAGCGTCCGTGCTACTCTCCGGATGCAGCAACGCGCCGGCAGCGCCCCCCCTGAATATGGTCAAGACCGGAACGCCTGCCCTGTGGAAAGTCAGTGGCACACAGCCTGGGCAAGTGGGCGTGGCCTATATGTTCGGGACAATCCATATTTTGCCCGATGACGTGCAATGGCGCACCCCGGTACTGGAAGCCGCGATTGCGGATTCCGACCGTTTGGTGATCGAGGTGCTCGGACTGGAAGACACCCGGAATGCGGCAAAAATATTTTCCCGTCTGGCGGTGTCTCCCGGACAGGAAAAGCTTGATGCGCGTATCAAACCATCTTTGCGGGACGAGCTCGACCGCATCGTCGACGCATCCAATATTTCCGAGGGGTCACTCAACCGTATGGAAACCTGGGCCGCAGCCCTGTCCCTGGCATCGGCGCAGACCAGAAATCTCGGGCTCAAGTCCAGCGGCGGCGTAGAGAAAAAACTCACCGCCCAGTTTGAAAGCGCGGGCAAGCCGGTCGAGGCACTCGAAACCATCGAATTGCAACTCGGTTATTTCGACAAGCTTCCCGAAGCGAAACAGCGTCAGATGCTGACCAGCGTTGTCGAGGAATCGGATGACGCCCGGGAGGCATTTGAACATCTGTTCAACGCGTGGATGACCGGCAATATCGAACAGATTGTTACGCTTACCGATAGCGGCATATTGACCGACCCTCAAACCCGCCAATATTTGCTGGTCGCGCGAAATCTCGACTGGGTCGATCAACTGGACAGGCGTTTGCAAAGACCCGGCACTTCTCTGGTCGCCGTCGGGGCAGCTCATCTTGCCGGACCGGACGCGGTTCAGGCAACGCTTGCAAAACGCGGCTATAAAATCGAAAAAATTCAATAATCAGGGCTTCGCATGACATTTATATTTGATCAGGAAACCGCGCTCGTCGCGCAGGAAGACGGGCAGTTTACGATCGAGGCGAGCGACGTCTATCGGAACCCGACCGGCATGGCCTTTGGCGGATGGATTGCGGCCATTGCTGCCCGCGCGGTCGAAATGCATCCCGAGTGTCGCGGCCCGCTGGTGTCACAGCAAATTATTTATATGACCGGTATCGGTCCCGGCGAGGTCAGGATTTCCGTCAAATTACTGCGCGCGGGATCCTCGACCCAGTTCTGGCGGGTCGAGCTTTCGCAAAATGGCGCGATGACCAACGCAGCCGATATCGTCACCAGCACCCGCCGCCCGACCGACATCGATTATCAGGTGGCAATGCCTGCGACAAAATTACCGGATGATTCCATTTCCCTGCCATCGGTCAATCCCATGGCACCAAAATGGGTCAGCCAATATGATCAGCGCATCGCCAAGGGCATACCTTTTGCAGTCAACGAGTCCCCCGAAGGGATCGTCTGGATCAAGGAAGCGGACGGACGGCCGGTCGACCGGGTCAGTCTTTTCTCGATTCTGGACACACCCATGCCGCGGACCTTTTTTGTCACCGAACAATTCCGTCCCGGATCCACCGTGGCCATGGCAACTTATATTTATGCCAGCGATGAGGATCTGGCAGCCGCAGGCAGCGATTTCATGTTGTTGCGAGTAACGGGAGCAACGGTCAGGAACAGCGCGACAGACGGGCGGGTCGAGATCTGGTCCCAGAACGGTATATTGCTTGCGACCAGTTCGCAGATCGGCTTTTTTCGCTAGCCTCTTTCGCCCGAGCAAATCTCTTGCTTTTGCAACAATCCGACCTTATAGCGCCCTCTTTCCGGCCATGAGCACCCTGGAGGCGTGGCGGAAATCTAACAAAACCTAATTTTGGAGCAACATTATGAGTGATCAGCTGACTATTTCAGCCGAGCCACGCGAACGGGCTGGCAAGGGAGCCTCCCGTGCACTGCGTCGCGAAGGCCGTGTCCCTGCCGTTATCTATGGCGACAAGAAAGAAGCCGTGGCAATCCATGTCGAAGCGCGCGAGTTGAACAAGCTTCTCGGCACCGGCCATTTCATGAACTCGCTGGTTCAGGTCGAAGTCAACGGCAAGAAAACCCGGACCCTGCCAAAGGATGTTGCTTTTGATCCGGTCTCCGACCGTCCACTGCATGTTGATTTCTTCCGTCTTGCCAAAGGCGCGAAGGTTCAGGTCAATATTCCTGTTGTCTTTATCAACGAAGAAGAATCCCCGGGCCTGAAACGTGGCGGCGTGATGAATGTTGTGCGTCACGAACTCGACCTGATGTGTGATGCGGACCATATCCCTGACCAGATTGAAATCGATGTAACCGGTCTGGAAATTGGTGATTCGATCCATATTTCCCACGTTACCCTGCCCGACGGCGCGGAAAGCGCGATCACCGATCGTGACTTCACCATCGCCGGCGTGGCCGCACCATCGGCCCTGAAGTCTTCTGACGACGAAGCCGAAGAAGGTGAAGGCGAAGAAGGTGAAGAAGGTGCCGAAGGCGAATCAGCCGAAGGCGAAGAAGGCGGTTCAGACGACTAGACCTTCGCTCACTAAACAATGTAACGAAAAACCGTCCATGCCGACCAATCAGGGCATGGGCGGTTTTTTTGTCCGGCAGGAAGCTCCAGGCGAGCGGAAAGAGCGTTTGAAATGCAACTATGGGTCGGCCTTGGCAATCCGGGCGCGCAATATGCGATGCACCGGCACAATGTCGGTTTCATGGTTATCGATGCTCTGGAAGAAGTGCATGGTTTTCCCGCGCCCAAGCAGAAATTTCAGGGCTGGACCATGGAGGCCCGGCTGGGCGGCGAGAAACTGATCCTGCTCAAGCCTGCAACCTTCATGAACGAGAGTGGCCGCAGCGTGCGCGCCGCCATGGATTTTTACAAACTGGAACCCGAGGACGTCACCGTCTTCTATGACGAGCTTGATCTTGAACCGTTCAAGATCAAGGTCAAACGCGGCGGCGGCGCAGCGGGTCATAATGGCATCCGCTCAATGATCGCCCATATCGGCCCGGACTTCCGCCGTGTGCGCATCGGTATTGGCCATCCCGGCCACAAGGCGCGGGTCACCGGTCATGTGCTCGGCAATTATGCCAAGGCGGAAATCGATGATCTGGCCCATATGCTGGGCGTGGTCGCCGACGAGGCCGAGTGGCTGGCAAAGGGTGACGATGCCCGGTTCATAAGCGAATATGCCATGCGGATGCAGGATTGATGATGACCGATGATGCTGTCTATCTTGATGTAAGCCAGGAAAATGGTCGCGATTTTATAATGCGGGGCATTGCGGGGCCGATCACCATGCTGAATTTGCTTCGGTTTAAACCGATTGCCGATTATTCACAGACACCGGAGTTGAAACCCGATGCTGAATATACGGGCAAAGAGGCATTTGATCTCTATATAGCGCATACATTGCCGTTTCTTGAAGACAGCGGTGGAGAATTGTTGTTTTACGGGGACGGCGGACACTGGTTGATCGGGCCTGCCGGAGAAGGTTGGGACGCAGCAATGCTGATTAGACAGGCCAGTGTTGAATCTTTCATGGCCTGGAATTCCAACACAGCCTATCTCGCCGGTATTGGTCACCGAACAGCAGCAATCCGGGACTCCCGGATTTTGCCGCTGGTCGAAAATCTTGATAACAGGAAAAAATAATGGGTTTCAAATGCGGTATCGTTGGCCTTCCCAACGTCGGAAAATCAACGCTGTTCAATGCACTGACCGAAACGCAGGCGGCGCAGGCGGCGAACTATCCGTTTTGCACGATCGAGCCGAATGTCGGCCAGGTCGCCGTTCCCGATCCGCGGCTGCAGCAGATCGCGAAAATTGCGAACAGCGCCAAGATCATTGAAACCCAGCTGGCCTTTGTCGACATTGCCGGCCTGGTCAAGGGCGCCTCGCAGGGCGAAGGACTGGGCAACCAGTTTCTCGGCAATATCCGCGAGGTTGACGCCATCGTGCACGTGCTACGCTGCTTCGAGGATGATGACATCCAGCATGTTTCGAACAAGGTCGATCCGATTTCGGATGCCGAAGTCGTCGAAACCGAGCTTTTGCTCTCTGATCTCGAAAGCCTCGAAAAGCGGGTGCCCGCCTTCCAGAAAAAAGCGACAAGCGGCGACAAGGAAGCCAAGATTGCCGCCAGCGTTTTGGGACAGGCTCTCGAATTGCTGCGGGAAGGCAAGCCGGCCCGCCTTACCGTGCCCGAAGGGGACGAAGAACAGCGGATTTTTGACCAGTCCCAACTGCTGACCGCCAAGCCTGTGCTTTACGTCTGCAATGTCAACGAAGGCGATGCTGCCAATGGCAATGCGATGAGCGCAACCGTGTTTGAAAAGGCCAAGGCGGAAGGGGCGGAAGCGGTAATCGTCTCCGCTGCGATTGAATCCGAACTGGTCGGCATGGAACCGGAGGAGCGCGACGAATATCTCGCCGAGCTGGGACTGGAAGAATCCGGCCTCGCCCGGGTCATTCGCGCTGGCTATCAGCTGCTCAACCTGCAGACCTTCTTCACCGTCGGCCCCAAGGAAGCGCGGGCTTGGACCGTCCACAAGGGCGCAAAAGCACCCGAGGCTGCCGGAGAAATCCACAGCGACTTCGAACGCGGATTCATTCGCGCCGAGACCATCGCCTTTGATGACTATGTTGCCCTGGGCGGCGAAAGCGCCGCCCGGGAAGCCGGAAAACTGCGCCAGGAAGGCAAGGATTATGTTGCCAAAGATGGCGATATCTTCAATTTCAAGTTCAATGTCTGAATTGTCATAAAGGCTGGCTAGGCCAGAATACGCAAGGAGCAGAACGCATGATTCGATCAATTTTCTCGCTGATTCTGGCCAGCTTTCTGTTGGCTGGTGCTCCTGCCTTTGCTACCGCGACGACGCCCGAACAGGACGATGTCGCCAGCGAAAAAAGCGAATTGCGTGCACCGGTCACGATTTTAATCTCGATCGATGGCTTCCGCCCTGATTATCTGGAACGCGGGATCACGCCCCATCTCAGTGCGTTGGCGTCAGCAGGCATATATGGTCCAATGCGCCCGTCCTTCCCGAGCAAGACCTTCCCCAACCACTGGACGCTGGTGACCGGCAAAACGCCCGATCATCACGGAATTGTCGGCAACACGATGGAGGATGCCGCGCGGCCGGGTGAAGTTTTCAAAATGGCGACCAAGGATCCCTTCTGGTGGAATCAGGCCGAACCAATCTGGATCACTGCCGAAAAACAGGGAATCCGCACCGCCACCATGTTCTGGCCCGGATCAGAAGTGGATTTCAATAGCCTGCGTCCGGCGGACTGGTGGCCATTCAACCAGAATCTGTCCAATGACCGCCGGATCAATGCCGTGGTCGACTGGATGCGGCGGCCTGCCAATATCCGGCCCAAGCTGGTGACGCTCTATTTCGATACGGTCGACATGGCCGGTCACTATCATGGTCCTGCGCCGAGCGAAAAACTGCACGCTGCGATCACCGAGGTGGACAGTGAAATTGGTCGTTTGAAACAGCAACTGGATAGCCTGGGACAGCCGGTCAATTTCGTAATCGCGTCGGACCATGGCATGACCGAAACATCGCCCGAACGGATCATACAACTCGACCGGATCATGGCGCGCGACCAATATCATCTGGTCGAAGATGGCAATTATGCCGGATTCGAGCCGATAGATGGCAATATCGATGCATTACGCGCGGCCTTTGTCCGCCCGCATGAACATATGCAATGCTGGGACCGCGACAATATTCCGGAGCATTTCGCTTATGGCAAAAATCCGCGTGTGCCGTCTATCCTCTGCCTGCCGGACATCGGCTGGGTGGTCTATCAGGATGTCCCGGAATGGATGACCGGCATTGGCGGTGGCCATGGCTATGATCACCGCGATCCCGACATGATGGCCTTTTTCCTGGCAAGCGGCCCGGCTGTTGTCAAAGGCAGTCAATTGCCGGCCTTTGACAATGTCGACATTTACTCTCTAGTCGCGAGACTGGCCGGTATTGTCCCGCAGCCCAGCGACGGTGATCTGACCCCGTTTGAACCCTCACTGCGTCCCTCAAGATAGGCGTCAATCATGCTTTATTATGAAGATATAGAAATCGGTGTGGTCGAGAAATTCGGCCATTATGAAGTCACCCGCGAAGAAGTCATAGAATTCGCGACAAAATATGATCCGCAGCCTTTTCACCTCGACGACGAGGCGGCCGCCAAAACCCATTTTGGCAAATTATCTGCCAGTGGCTGGCACACCGGTTCCATGGCAATGCGGATGATGGTGGAGAACTTCAAGAAGCACGAAAAGGCGGGACTGGGCTCCCCCGGCATTGACAATTTGCGCTGGATCAAACCGGTTTTTCCCGGCGACATCCTGCGCTGCGAAAGCGAGACACTCAGCAAAAGGCGTTCCGAAAGCCGCCCGGAAATGGGGATTACCATTGGCCGCCTCACCGTTTTCAACCAGAATAACGAGCCGGTGATGACAATGGAGAGCACCGGGTTGATCAAGGTTCGCGGGGACTAGTTTCTTTCATATCTGTGACGGCGCAGACATATCTTTGACGGCGCAGACATATCTTTGACGGCGCAGACATATCTTTGACGGCGCAGATTTCTTTAGACCGAGAATATGTCCAAAGGGCGTCCGCGCATTTATTGTTCGGGGCTATCCTGTCAAATCCCCTTCCGAAATATACCGAGATTCCCTATTTTCGCCCGAACAGCTTTTCGACATCGTCCAGCGCCAGTTTCACCCAGGTCGGGCGACCGTGATTGCACTGACCGCTATGCGGAGTCACTTCCATTTCCCGGAGCAGCGCATTCATTTCCGCGACGTTGAGCACCCGCCCTGCCCGCACCGAGCCGTGGCAGGCCATGGTGGAGGCAACATGGTCGACGCGTTCCTTGAGACTGAGCGCTTCATCATAGGCACCCAGTTCATCGGCCAGATCGGTGACCAATTGCTTCACATCGCCCGAACCCAGCATCGCGGGTGTTGCGCGCACCAGCATGGCCGTGGCGCCGAAGCGTTCCAGTTCCAGCCCGAATTCCAATAGTTCCGCGACGCGCGCTTCAAGCCGGTCACAGGCATTTTCGTCCAGTTCGACAACTTCGGCCATGAGCAGCGCCTGCGAGGGCACCGTACCGCCCTCGACTGCCTTGCGCATCCGCTCGAGAACAAGCCGTTCATGAGCAGCGTGCTGATCCACGATCACCAGTCCGTCCTCCGCCTCGGCAACGATATAGGTTTTTGCGACCTGTCCGCGGGCTATGCCGAGTGGGTGGCGCGCGGCGTCCGGTACCGGCGCAGACGCCTCTTCTGCCCTGCCCATCAGAGGCGCAAGTTCTTCCCTCGAATCGCTCGACTGGAAGGATGAAAAAGCGCCACGCCCTTCTTGCATTACCGCCGACGGATAGGGTTGTTGTGCCACGCTCGTTCGTCCTTGCGAGGTAAAAATGCTGGCCTGGGGGTCGGGTGCGGCCGGCTCGCTCTGCCATTTTGCCAGCGCCGATTCGGCTGGCCTCTGAACCGCCCGGAATCCGCTTTCATCCAGTGCCTTGCGCAGGCCACTGACAATCATCCCCCGGATCATGGCCGGTTCCCGGAATCGCACTTCGGTCTTGGCGGGGTGGACATTTACATCAACCAGCTCTGGCGGCATATCAATGAACAAGGCCACCACCGGATGACGGTCCCGCGCCAGCATTTCGGCATAAGCGCCCCGTACCGCACCGACCAGCAGCCGGTCCTTGACCGGGCGACCGTTGACAAACAGAAACTGGTGATCGGCAACCCCGCGATTATAAGTCGGCAGGCCAGCGACGCCGGTCAGGCGAATCTCTTCGCGCTGCAGATCGACACCAACACTATTCCCGCGCAGATCACGGCTGGTTAGCGCGGCGACGCGCTCCGGCCCCGTTTCTCCGCCCTGGACCGCGATTGCCTTGCGCCCCTGATGTTCGAGCGTGAACCCGATATCGGGACGCGCCATGGCCAGTCTTCGAACGATATCGGTACAGGCCGCATATTCGCTGCGCGCGGTGCGCAAAAATTTTCGTCTGGCCGGGACATGGCCAAACAGCCGCTCCACCCGCACCTTCGTTCCGGGCGGAATTGCAGCTGGTCCCTCTTCGATCAGTTCGCCATGGTCGATTATCCGGTACCAGCCATCTTCGCCGGCCATCCGGCTTTCGATGGTCATCCGCGCCACGCTGGCTATCGACGGCAAAGCCTCTCCGCGAAACCCCATGGTCGTCACCAGTTCAATCGCCTCGTCGGGCAATTTTGACGTCGCGTGACGCTCAAGGGCCAACGCAATATCATCGCGGCTCATCCCGCAACCATTGTCGGATACCTGGACAAGATCGAGACCACCCTCTTCCAGGCGAATGTTGATCTGGCTTGCCTCGGCGTCGATCGCATTTTCGACCAGCTCTTTGAGGGCACTAGCAGGTCGCTCGACAACCTCGCCGGCAGCTATCCGATTTATCAGGCTATTTGGGAGTCTTCTTATTGACATATCGCCGTTCCTAGCCCAAGCGACCATGCCAAGCGACCCCTGATTTTCTGGGCGGTGCCCATGGTTAATTTCATGACCTGTTCAGCTTAACTATCGCTTGGTTCAATCGATGCAGCAAGGCCTGCAAATATAAGAAATTACGGACAAAATTATGTTTGAAAATCTGTTCAAGTTCCGCTCGCAAGATTTGGCGATCGACCTCGGCACGGCGAATACAGTGGTGTATGTACGCGGTCAGGGGATTGTTCTCAACGAACCATCGGTTGTAGCAATCGAGACAATCAACGGTGTCAAGAAAGTCAAAGCCGTCGGCAATGACGCCAAGATGATGATGGGCAAAACGCCGGACAGCATCGAGGCCATTCGTCCGCTGCGTGACGGCGTGATCGCCGACATCGACGTAGCCGAGCAGATGATCAAACATTTCATCCAGAAGGTGAATGGCAAGAGCAAGCTGTTCAGCTATCCGGAAATCGTGATTTGCGTTCCCAGCGGCTCGACCTCGGTTGAACGGCGCGCCATTCGCGATGCCGCATCAAATGCTGGTGCGCGTCAGGTATTTTTGATCGAAGAGCCGATGGCAGCCGCCATTGGTGCCGACATGCCAGTCACCGAGCCTATCGGATCGATGGTTGTCGACGTCGGCGGCGGCACCACGGAGGTCGCGGTGCTTTCGCTGCGCGGCCTTGCGTACACCACTTCCGTACGTACCGGCGGTGACAAGATGGATGAAGCGATCGTCTCTTATGTTCGCCGGCACCACAATCTGCTGATCGGCGAAACGACTGCCGAGCGAATCAAAAAAGATTTCGGCGTTGCACAGGCGCCGGCCGATGGCGTGGGACATACTATCCACATCAAAGGCCGCGACCTTGTAAACGGAGTACCGAAAGAAATTTCGATCAACCAGGGCCAGATTGCAGAAGCGCTGAGCGAGCCGATCGGGACAATTATCGAGGGCGTTCGCATCGCGCTGGAAAATACCGCGCCGGAACTGGCAGCGGATATTGTCGATCAGGGCATCGTCCTGACCGGCGGCGGCGCGCTGATTGCCGGTCTCGACTCTGCTCTTAGCGACGAAACAGGATTGCCGGTAACGGTAGCTGAAGATCCGCTGGCCTGCGTCGCCATCGGAACGGGTCGTGCAATGGAAGACCCGATGTTCAGAGGCGTTTTGACCACCGCCTGATAGCGAGGATTTAATGGAACAACGACTGGAAGCGAAAGGATAAACCGTTATGGCGCCGCCAAACAATCGGCGTCCAGGATTTTCCAAGCGGGCGCAATATAGTATTTTCGCCAGCTATTTACTGGGCATATTGGGAGCGATCTTGGGTCTGCTTCTATTGCTCGTCTCCTTCATCGATCCTCAGGGGTTTTCGGCTCTTCGCACGGTTGGCGCAGAAATGATGGCACCGGTCAGCAAGACACTTTCAAACGTCGGTGGTGCCACAGGCAATGCCGGGAATGAAATTTCTGCCTATTTCAATGCTGCGTCCAAAAATGCCGCGATGAAGCGAGAGCTTGAGCAGAATCGTATAGAAATCCTGGAAGCCCGCGCCCTCAAACAGGAAAATGAACGGCTCAAGCGGCTGTTGAAACTGAATGAGGAAGAGCCCGATTCAATCGCCATGGCCCGGCTGATCAGCTCTACCGCGTCGAGTTCGCGCCGTATCGCGACGCTCGGTGTCGGCAGCAGCAGTGGTCTGGAGCCCGGGCAGCCTGTTCGCTCGCCGGAGGGACTTGTCGGGCGCATATTGGAAACCGGACCGACCACCGCACGGGTACTGCTCGTATCGGATAGCAAAAATGTTACCCCCGTACAGCGGGCCAGCGACAGCCTTGCCGCCTTCGCCACCGGTCGCGGTGATGGCACGGTCGACGTGCAGCCGATTAACATCGGCACCAACCCGTTCAAGGGCGGGGATCTGATGATAACGTCTGGCAGTGGGGGCCTGTACAGCCCGGGAATTCCGGTCGCGATCGTCATCCGGAAAACCGAAACCGGCGCCATAGCGCGGGTATTGGCCAGCCCGGCAAAAGTGAGCCACGCCATTGTTCAGCCGATTTTCCAGGCTGAGACGGTGCGCCAGATCGAAGAGAATTCCGCGGCTGATCTGGACGAGGAAACCGGCGAATAGTGCCCAACTCCTATCATTCCAGAATTGGCCGGCAACCCTCTCAACTGCGGATCATGGTCCTGCCGCCGCTAACGGTTGTCATCGGTTCCATGATAACCGCCCTGCCGATCATCACCGACTATCCCATTTTACCGCCCATGGGTTTGCTGGTGATGCTGGCATGGCGATTGATTCGACCTGGTTTCTGGTCGGCCTGGGCAGGTTTTCCTCTGGGTTTGGTCGATGATATATTCAGCGGGCAACCCTTGGGTAGCGCTGCATTCCTGTGGTCGTTAATTTTCATACTGCTCGATACGTTCGACCGAAAGTCGGTAAGGCGGGACTATTGGCAGGACTGGCTTATCGCCTCCGTTGCTATTATTTCTGTGCTAGTAAGCGGTATGCTGATCGTCGACTTCCATTCCAATATACTTCGGCTGGACTTGCTGGTGCCCCAGATTCTTCTGTCGATCCTGCTCTATCCGTTCATTGCCCGCCTCGTCGGTGCCATAGACCACTGGCGGGTGGCTTCATGAAACCAGCCAAGACAATCAGCAGTGCCATGCAGGAGCTCACCTTCACGCGCAGGGCGACGGTGATCGGCGGCTTGCAAATCGGCGTTGGCTTGCTGCTCGCGGGCCGGATGACCTATATTTCAGTGGCGGAAAACGAGCGCTACAAGCTTTTATCGGAAAGTAATCGTGTCAACCTCACCCTCGTTCCGCCCCGGCGTGGCTGGCTGATTGATCGTAATGGTAAGCCGATTGCCGACAACAAGACCGATTTTCGCATCGATATCATTCCTGACCGGCTGCAGGACAAGGAAAAAACCGTTGCGACGCTGGCAGAATTGCTGGCGCTTGATCCTGAAGAGTTGACGCGGATCAACAAGGAACTGGAGCAGGCCACCAGTTTTCAACCGGTCCAGGTCGCCACCGGTCTTGATTGGGAAGATTATGCCGCAGTCAGCGTCAGGCTACCCGACCTTCCCGGTGTTTCTCCGCGTCAGGGCTTCTCCCGCAACTATCCCACCGGACCCGCCATCGGGCATCTCGTCGGTTATGTCGGCATAGCTTCAGCAGAAGATTATAAAGAAAACCCTGATCCGATATTGATCACCCCGGGATATAAAATCGGCAAAGACGGTGTCGAGAAGATGTTTGAGGACCGCTTGCAGGGCGAACCTGGAGCAAAGCGGGTAGAAGTTACGGCGCGCGGCAAGATTGTCCGGGAACTCGACACACGCCCCGATGTTCCAGGCAAGCCATTACAACTGACTCTCGACATTGATCTGCAGGAATATGCCGCTCGCCGGCTGGGTCCGGAATCCGGTTCGGTGGTCGTCCTTGATTGCCTGACCGGTGACATTCTGACCATGACGTCCATGCCCTCCTTTGATCCCAACAGCTTCTCCGATGGCATCGGTGTCACGGAATATGGCATGCTGCGCGAAGACGATCACGTTCCATTGCTCGACAAGTCCCTGAAAAGCCTTTTCCCGCCAGGCTCGACGGTAAAGCCGATGGTTGCCCTTTCCTTTCTCGAAGCCGGACTGGATCCCGATGAAGCGGTCAATTGCAATGGCGGCTTGCAAGTCGGCAATCGCCGCTTTCGCTGCTGGAAACGGGGTGGCCACGGGCGAGTCGATATGGCCAAGGGAATCTACCAGAGCTGCGATGTCTATTTCTATTATTTTGCCCAGAAAATCGGAATAAACCCGATCGCCTTAATGGCCAACCGGCTGGGGCTCGGGCAAAAATATCCCTTACCCGTCGCAAGCCAATTTTATGGCACAGTCCCCGATCCGGCCTGGCTCCGCAAAAAATATGATCGGGAATGGCAGGCCTATGATACGGTCAACACCACAATTGGTCAGGGTTATATGCTGGTCAACCCTACCCAGCTCGCGGTCATGGCGGCGCGGATTGCGACCGGGAAAAAAGTGATCCCACGCCTGATAATGGACAAGAAAAAGACTCCAATCGAAACTTTAAATCTTGATCCGGAGCATCTCATCTATGTGCAGAAGGCGATGAGCGACGTGGTCAACGGACCGGGCACGGCCGGGCGGGCGCGGCTGCCACTTGAAAACGTCAAGCTCGCTGGCAAGACCGGCACGGCTCAGGTCGTCAATCTGGATTTCGGACGTGGCGGCCAGGATGTCGCCTGGAAATATCGCGACCACGGGCTGTTCATCTGCTTTGCCCCCTATGACAATCCCCGGTACGCGGCGGCGGTCGTCATCGAACATGGCGGCGGATCTGGCGCGGCCTATCCCGTTGCCCGGGACGTCCTGACCTTCCTCTATGACCGGCAAAAGGCGATGGATATTCTCACGGGTCTGGAGGCATCCTGGGGCGGAACGATAAAGGAGCGCATGGACAAGAAATTGACCGCCTATCGCGCCAAGCAGGAGCTGGAAAAGGCGATGGCCGAAAATCCCGCTCCGGTCCAGACTGAAGCTGCAGATGCCGGCCCCGGAGAATAGAAATTGAGTGATTTCATTCCGGCACCGATTGCACAGCTTCCGTGGAAAACAATTCTGCTGCTGTTCATGATGGCCAGCTTCGGCTTCATCGTTCTTTATTCTGCGGCTGGCGGGAGCCTCACCCCATGGGCAGGACTGCACATGGTCCGCTTTGTAATCTTCCTGGCGATGGCGGTAGTGATGTCCCGGTTCAAGGAATCTTTCTGGAAGACCATGGCGTTCCCGGCCTATATTGTCGTTGTCATCATGCTGCTCGGTGTGGAGCTGATCGGCGCGGTCGGCGGCGGCAGCCAGAGATGGCTCAACCTCGGATTCATCCGGCTCCAGCCCTCGGAGCTAATGAAGGTTGCCATTATTTTGGCGGTCGCCCGTTTTTACGACCTGCTGCCCCCTAGCCGTATCCGCAGCTGGGGAGCCATCTGGCCGCTTTTTGCCCTGCTGGCCCTTCCCTGCGCGCTCATATTGCTCCAACCCGACCTTGGCACCACGATTACAGTCGTCACCGGTGCCCTCGCCGTAGCCTTTCTGGCCGGATTGCCGCTACGGCTGTTTATCGGGGGCGGTGCGGCAATTGCGATACTTGCCCCATTAGCCTATTTCTTCGCGCTGGAAGAATATCAGCAACGGCGTGTGACCACCTTTCTGAACCCGGAAAATGACCCGCTGGGTTCCGGCTATCATATCAGCCAGTCAAAGATCGCAATCGGCTCTGGCGGCCTGTTCGGCAAAGGCTTTCTCAACGGAACCCAGAGCCATCTCGACTATCTGCCCGAGGGTCACACCGATTTCGTCTTTGCTACCATGGCCGAGGAATGGGGGCTGTTCGGCGGGCTGTTGGTGCTTTCCGGATTTTTCCTGCTGTTCCGCTGGGGGCTCGGCGTGGCGATGAAAGCAAAAACCCGTTTCTCCCAGCTCACCGCAGCGGGATTGACGGTAACAATCTTCTTTTACGTGGCGATCAATCTGATGATGGTCATGGGACTGGCGCCGGTTGTCGGCATTCCCCTGCCCTTCCTCAGCCATGGTGGCTCATCGATGATGACCATCATGATTTGCGTCGGGATTTTAATGTCCATCGACCGCCATCCCGGTCGGCCGGGCAGCGTCTTTGGATGAATATGCAAAGCAATATGTTGCTTTCATAAAATCCGACCCTATATAGCCCCTCTAGTGGACGCTTAGCTCAGTTGGTAGAGCAGCTGACTCTTAATCAGCGGGTCGTGGGTTCGAACCCCTCAGCGTCTACCATTTTTACCGATAACGAAACCATCCGGCGGATGGTTTCCGGCACCCTCCTCTTTGCGCACAAACGTTTTTCAGCCAGCATCGACCGCGGAAACACCGATGAGGCGACGCTAGATCATCTCCCATTAAAAAAGGCAGGATTCTCTTCGAGATCCCGCCTGATATTTCCAAGCCAAAGCATCAAAAAAAGGGCCGCCCAACGCTAGCGCAGCTGGCTATCCTTGCTTCCTCGCCGGTTGATGCCCGCACTCGCCCGGTTCGCATCGCGCGCCGACTGGCACGCAACACAAGTTCGTGTGCCGGGCAAAGCGCGGCGGCGCGCTTCAGGGATTTCTTCGCCGCATTCCGCACAATATTTCGCCGCTTCTCCGGACGGCATATCGGCCCGCGCGCGCTTCACCGCGTCGGCAATCGTGTCGTCGATCTGATCCTGCACTGCACCATCGCGCGCCCAACCGCCAGCCATAGAAAGTTCCTAATTTTACCTATTGATGAAAGACTGAATATAGGAGTTAACGGCCAGAATAGAAAAAGGTTGCCGACGCAGCCGTATCGGCCCCGTAATCAGCCCTGCCAGCCCGCTATGCCACCCTTCCTGGCGGCAAATATTTGCCCGGAAAGCCGGGCTGCCCCTGCTGCATTGCGGTCAATGCGGGCTTAGGTGCCATATATATAGAAAAAGGCGGGCTTCTTTTCGAAGTCCCGCCCGATATTTCTAGAACAAAGCGCGAAAAAAATGGGGAGCGATACTCTGCTCCCCTGTTTAATTCTTAGTTGACGGCGTCTTTCAAGCCTTTGCCGGCTTTGAATTTTGCTTGGGTCGATGCTGGAATCTGCATCGGTTCACCGGTACGCGGGTTGCGGCCGGTTGATGCTTTGCGTTTTGAGGTTGAGAACGTGCCAAAGCCAACGAGACGAACTTCGCCGCCGCTGGACAATGCGCTGGTGATCGAATCGAATACGGCATCTACCGCTTTACCGGCATCGCTCTTGCTGAGGCCGCTGTGATCCGCAACGTTACTGATAAGATCCTGTTTATTCATTATGGGTATCCCCCCTTCTCTGGTGGCAATTCTGATTGAATCGCGACTTTGTCTAACCGCAGTAATGCGAAATTATCACGATGAGTCAAAGAGAAATCGCTGTTTTCTGCGCCAAACACGCTTTTTTTACGTCAAATGACAGTTAATATCGTGGTAGCAATCAACCCGCCGACCATTTCGGTTATGATACAGACGGATTTCACCTTCGTTGCAAAAGTGCGACTCGATAGTGACACGCCGCCGATATGAGGCCGACAATAGCTGGCGGCAAGCGTTCAATGCCGCGCAGCTAGACCCACCTCATCGACCACCGGTGCGGTGGCATGACTGGCAAGCTCGTCTGCATCGCTCCACTCGATCGGCTCGACCTTTTCGGCGAGCGCCTCGGCGAGCACTTCATCAACATGGCTCATCGGAATGATTTTCAGTTTCGAGGTGATGTTTTCCGGAATTTCTACCAGATCCTTTTCATTGTCAGCAGGGATCAAGACCGTTGTGATCCCGCCACGCAACGCAGCAAGCAGTTTTTCCTTCAGTCCGCCAATCGGCAATACGCGTCCGCGCAGCGTGACCTCACCGGTCATCGCAACATCGCGGCGCACCGGAATTCCCGTCAGGGTCGAGACGATAGCGGTCACGATTCCAACACCGGCTGACGGACCATCTTTGGGTACCGCGCCTTCAGGAAGGTGAATATGGATATCCTTGCGGCTGAATATGCTCGGCTTGATACCATATGACGGTGCCCGGGCCTTCACAAAGGAAAGCGCCGCCTGCACCGATTCCGTCATCACTTCGCCAAGCTTGCCGGTCGTCTTGATCTGACCCTTTCCGGACACGGTGACAGATTCAATTGTCAGCAATTCGCCGCCAACCTCCGTCCACGCGAGACCGGTCACGGCACCCACCTGATTCTCTTCCTCACTTACACCGTGACGGTATTTTTGAACTCCGGCATATTCGGCAAGATTTTCGGGGGTGATTTCAACGCTCTTATATTCCCCTTCGAGAATTCGGCGCAGTGCCTTGCGCGCCAACTTGGCAATCTCGCGCTCCAACGTTCGCACACCAGCTTCGCGGGTATAATAGCGGATCAGGTCGCGCAGCGCATCATCACGCAGCGAAAACTCGCCCTTTTTCAGACCATGCGCCTCAATCTGCTTTTCCAGCAGATGCCGTTTCGCAATCTCGACCTTTTCATCTTCGGTATAACCTTCGAGCCGGATGATTTCCATCCGGTCGAGCAAAGGCTGGGGCAAGTTGAGCGAATTGGCGGTTGTCACGAACATGACGTCCGAAAGGTCAATATCGATTTCGAGATAATGATCCTGGAATTTGTCATTCTGTTCAGGATCCAGAACCTCGAGCAGCGCCGACGCCGGATCTCCGCGGAAATCCTGCCCCAATTTGTCGATTTCGTCGAGCAGGAACAATGGATTGGACGTGCCGGCCTTTTTAAGATTGGAAACAATCTTGCCAGGAAGGGAACCAATATAGGTCCGGCGATGACCACGGATTTCCGCTTCATCACGAACACCGCCGAGCGATTGCCGGACAAACTCGCGTCCGGTGGCCCGGGCGATCGAGCGTCCAAGCGATGTCTTGCCGACGCCGGGAGGGCCCACGAGGCACAGGATCGGGCCTTTCAGCTTGTTCGTACGGGACTGGACCGCAAGATATTCGAGGATGCGTTCCTTGACCTTTTCGAGCGCGAAATGATCATCATCCAACACTTTTTCAGCTTGCTTGATGTCTTTTTTCAGCCGCGATTTTTTGCCCCAGGGCAAGCCAAGCAGCACATCCAGATAATTACGCGTTACCGTGGCTTCGGCGGACATGGGTTGCATGCCCTTGAGTTTTTTCAGCTCGGTGGTCGCTTTCGCTTTCGCTTCCTTGGAAAGCTTCAACTCCTTGATTTTCTTGGCGAGTTCAGCCAGCTCGTCGCCTTCACCCTCTTCGCCATCACCCAGTTCTTTCTGGATCGCCTTCATCTGTTCGTTGAGATAATATTCGCGCTGGGTCTTCTCCATCTGGCGCTTGACGCGGCCGCGGATTTTCTTCTCCACCTGCAATACGCCCAGTTCGCCTTCCATGAAGGCAAAGACCATTTCCAGGCGTTTGGTGGGATCGCTTTCGATCAGCAGACTCTGTTTGTCCGCAACTTTCACGTTGATATTGGCGGCCACAGCATCGGCAAGCCGGGCAGCGTCGTCAATTTCGCCCAATTGTACCACCGTTTCGGCCGGCATCTTCTTGTTGAGCTTTGAATAATTTTCAAATTGGTCGACGACCGACCGCATCAAAGCAGCAGATTCCGTGCTTTCGACGACCTGCTCGTCGATCAGATCGACATTTGCCAATACATAGCCGTCCGGCTTCTCGTCGAGAGACTGATGTCTGGCGCGCTGCTTGCCTTCTACGAGGACACGGACCGTGCCATCGGGCAATTTCAGAAGCTGCAACACCGTCGCGACGACACCAAGGTCATAGAGCTGATCACGCGACGGATCATCTTCCGTCGGATCAAGCTGCGCAACAAGGAAAATTTCCTTGTCCGAATCCATCGCTTTTTCCAAGGCGACGACCGATTTGTCGCGACCGACAAACAACGGCACGATCATGTTCGGAAACACTACAATATCGCGCAATGGCAATAGCGGTAGTGCTTTGGTTCCTGGGGCAGGGTTTGATTCGGTCTCGGACATTTTTACTCCAACATGTTGCGCTGCAACAGCGCTTCTGTTCACTATATGGTGCCTGTTCGAGACACTTCAAGCGCAATGCGTCCGATCCGCAAACAGACCTAAAATGGCAGTTTAAAACCTGGGGGTAACTGCATACCGCTGGTCATTTTACCCATTTCCTCGCTGCTCACCGCGTCGGCACGATTGCGTGCATCGTTAAATGCGGCCGCCACCAGATCTTCGAGCATCTGTTTTTCTTCAACCTTCATCAGGCTGTCGTCGATGGCTACGGAAAGGATGCGGCCTTTTGCCGTCGCCTTGACCTTTACCAGCCCGCCACCGGCCTGACCCTCGACTTCCAGACTATCCAGTTTCTTCTGTGCTTCCTCCATCTGGACTTGCACTTGCTGCGCAGCATCCTGCGCGGCTTTCATCATTTCTTCCATTGATTTCATCGCTATGCGCTCCTTGATTCTTGTGGGAGAGGATCATCCTCGTCGAGCAACTGGGCATCGGGAAAGGCATCAAAAGCCGCCTTCACCAGGGGAGTATCCAGTATCGCCTGCCGTTCGGCATCTATTGCCTGCTGTTCCTGCTCGGCGAGGCTCGGCTGCGCTTCGCCGGGGCCTTCGCTGATTTGCCAGCTCACGCCGGTTTCCTGCTGTAGGGCATCGCAGATTTTACGGATATCGGAATCGGCAATCGGACGCGCCGGCTGATAGATGATATCGGGTGGATCACAGGTCACCACCCGCATATCGGCGATCAATATGCTTTCCAAAACAGGTGAAACCCTTCCGACGGTTGTAACCACATCAGCAAACCGGCTTGGCAACGCGCCGGCTTCCGGCTCTTGCGCAGCAACCGGTGCAGGAGTGGTCTGTGCAACCGGCTCGGCAACCGGAACCGGAGATTGCTGGATTTCGGGAGCGGCGGCGGGTGCCGACACGCCCTGTTCCAGCATCTTGGCGAGTTTGCCCGGATCGGGCATATCGGCAGCGCAAAGCACCCGAAGCAAGGCCATCTCGCAGGCTTCGCGCGGTAGATGTGCTTGCTGGACTTCCTGATAGCCCTTGAGCAACAATTGCCAAAGCCGATGCAAAACCGGATAGGAAAGCTGTTCTGCCCAATCGGAAAATTGCTGCCGGGCATCGTCCGACAAGGTCGGGTCGCTGGCTCTGCCGACCTTGAACAAAGTTACCTGATGCGAAAGCGAAAGCAATCCGTTCATCAGCGACAATGGCTCCACACCGATTTTATACTGGTCGGCAATAGCATCCAGAAGCGCCGCAGAATCGCCTTCGAGCAATTTTGCGAAGAGACGGCGGACAGCGCTGCGATCTGACAGACCAAGCATATCCCGGATCTGGACTGCCTTGACTTCACCATCGCCATCCATGTCGGCATGGGCAATCGCCTGATCGAGGATCGAAAGCCCGTCACGGACCGAACCTTCTGCCGCTTGCGCGATCAGGTCGAGCGCTTCCTGCTCTGCGGAAACGCCCTCTTTCTCGACGATCATTCCGAAATGCCGGGACAATTGTTCGGCGCTGATCCGTTTCAGATCAAAGCGCTGGCATCGCGACAGGACGGTGATCGGAACCTTGTGAACTTCGGTGGTCGCGAAAATGAACTTCACGTGCGCCGGCGGTTCTTCAAGCGTTTTCAAAAGCGCATTAAAGGCATTTTTCGACAGCATGTGCACTTCGTCGATGATGTAGATTTTATAGCGGGCCGAAACCGATGAATAGCGCACGGCCTCGATAATCTCGCGGACGTCATCGACACCGGTATGGCTGGCGGCATCCATTTCGATAACGTCGATGAAGCTGCCTTCGGCAATGCTGCGGCACGGTTCGCATTGACCGCACGGATCAATCGTCGGCCCGCCCTGCCCGTCTTCTCCGATACAATTGAGCGCCTTGGCGATCAGCCTTGCAGTGGAAGTTTTCCCTACACCGCGCACGCCGGTCATCAGAAATGCATGGGCCAGCCGGTCCCGCCTGATCGCGTTGCCGAGCGTCTGGACCATCGCGTCCTGCCCGATCAGCTCCGAAAATTTCGAAGGCCGGTATTTGCGCGCCAGCACACGATAAGGCTGCGCGGTACCGGGCGCTGGTTGCTCGGGTGCGTCGACACCGCTGGCGGCAAAAATATCAGATGAATCGGACATGAAAAATCAGTTTAGGCGAGACAGGCGTTCTTGTCGAAGGCTTATCAACGGATCATCACCCGAACATGAAAAATATAGCGTGAGTAGGAGCCGGGCGACCCGCAGAAAAATCGTTACGGCTGCTTCCTTCCGGACCTGACCGGGTTGGCGACGACTACGTCCACCCGACTCCCGCTGCGCATATGGTGGGAGTCTGGCAAAAATGCAAGCCGTTAGATAAAGCCGGTTTTGCTGCTAGATTCCTTGCATATTGTGGCTTTCGGCCGGGATATGCACCGTGAGTCCGTCGAGTTCCGGCGTGAGCGTGATCTGGCAGGCCAGGCGGCTGGTTCGGCGCGCTCCTGCCGCAAGATCGAGCATGTCTTCCTCCATCTCCGTGGCTTCTGGCAATTTGGCAAAATCCGCAGCTTCGACGATCACATGACAGGTCGAACAGGCCATCTGGCCTTCGCACGTTCCTTCAAGTGGCTGGTCATTAATTTGCGCGACAGTGAGCAGATTATCGCCGTCTGACGCCTCGGCGGTGACCGTTTTTTCGCCATCGGGACTGACAAAATGGACCGTAATATTCGTCATGACTATTGCTTCTCCGCCGCTTGATTGATCAGGTGCGCGGCCTGTTCCACCTCTTCCATGCTGTTGTAGCGCCCAAAACCCAGACGGATAGAGGATTTGATCTGTGCCGAACTCAGCCCGAGTGCCGCCAGCACGTGGCTGGGACGCCCGGAGCCGCTGGCACAGGCTGATCCAGCCGAAAAAGCCACTTCTCGGACATCGGACATCAGGCGACCCACATCCAGTCCGTCACGGCGGATATTGAGATTGCCGGGATAGCGCTGATCGCGCGCGCCATTCACCGTCCAGTCGCCAAGTAAATCATGCGCTTTTTCGGCGAGCGCGGTAATATGGGCCATATCCGTATCCCGGCGTTCAGCACAAATTTTTGCGGCTGTTCCCAGCCCTGCACATAAGGCAGGAGAAAGCGTGCCGGAGCGGAGCCCCTGTTCCTGACCGCCGCCATGGATCAGAGGTGGCATATCGATGCCGTTCCGGACCCAAAGCGCACCAATGCCCTTCGGGCCATAAATCTTGTGTCCGGACAATGCGATCAGGTCCGCCTGCTCGGGCATATCAATCCGGCCAAACCCCTGCACGGCGTCGCAGAGCATCAGCGCACCGGCCCGATGGACCATTTCCGCGATCCGCTCGACCGGCTGAATCACGCCAATCTCGTTGTTGACCAGCATCGCTCCGACCAGCGCGGTGTTTTGGCCCAGACATGCTTCCAATTCTTCCAGGTCAGCCAGTCCATCCGAGTGGACGGGCAGCAGCCGGGTTTCAAATCCTTGCGAACCATACCAGAGCGCCGTGTCACGAACCGCAGCATGTTCGGTGTCGAGCACGGCGATCTGTTCGCGCCCCTGCCCGACCAGATTGCGAACTGCACCCAATGCCAGATTGATCGCCTCGGTAGCGCTGCCGGTGAAAATCACGCGCCCTCCCGATGGCAGCAAAGCGGCAACCTGTTCGCGCGCAGCTTCCACCGCAGCGGCAGCCTGACGGCCCGGAACATGAGCACTGTGCGGATTGCCGAACTTATCTCGCAACCACGGTACCATCGCATCGAAAACTTCCGGGGCAAGCGGCGTGGTTGCCTGATTGTCAAGATAGATGGCGCTCATCAACCGAACTCAGCTCCGCCGGGATTCTGCGAAAATTGACTTCCATTTGTCGATGAACGCATAGATATGCGTCCGGCTGGTGTCGCGCCCGATACTGACACGGATCACTTCCCTTGCAACCTGCGGGTCTGTGCCCATTGCCTCCAGCACGTGACTGGTCTTGAGCGTACCCGACGAACAGGCGCTTCCGGCGGAAACCGAAAATCCTGCCATATCAAATTTGATCAGCTGCGTGTTCGCCGCCACGCCCGGCATATGATAGCTGGCAATTGTCGCAATGCGGGGTGCCTTCTCCGCAATCACTGCACCGCCTTCCTTCTTGATCGCGTCGTCGAGATGCTGGCGCAGTTCCATCGCCCGTCCCGCCCAGTTCGCGGGCGCTTCCAGCGCTGCGGTCATGCCCATGATATAGGGCAGATTCTGCGTGCCGGACCGATAGCCCTGCTCCTGCCCGCCCGTAGCTTCGAGCAGCCTGAGATCTTTGACCAGAAGCGCTCCGACACCAGGCGGGCCGCCAAATTTATGCCCGGCGACTATGATCAGGTCGGCATCGGGCAAAGGCATTTTGCCGATTGACTGGGAACAGTCGGCAAGCAGATAACTGCCTCGGTCACGGACGACTTTCGACAGCGCGTCCAGATTTTGAATCACACCGGTTTCATTGTTGACCGACTGGATGGCTACCAAAGCCGGTCCCTCGGCGCCCTTCAGCAGATGATTCAGGTTGGCGGGAACCACCATGCCGTTCATGTCGACCGGAATCGGCCTGGCGTCGCGGGCGAATCTCAGGACCACATCATGCTCCACCGGCGAAACATATTGAATCGCGGGCTTTGATTGGGTCAACGCAATCTGGATGGCTTCACTGGCACCGCTGGTGAAGATAACATCGCCCTCCCAGTCCAGGGCCGTCTTGAAACGGCTCCGCGCGCTTTCCAGCATCAATTGGGCTGCACGCCCGTCTCCATGGGGAGATGACGGGTTGGCCCAATGCTCAAATCCTTCCGCACATGCTTTCTTGGCGGCCTCGAGCATCGGCGCAGTGGCGGCATAGTCAAGATAGATGCGTTTTGTCTCAGTCACGATATTGGCAAAAACTCTCTGGCTTGCGGGATTGAGTTGCGGATTTGTTCACTCTCCCTATATAGACGCTGCATCCAGCGCAAAAGCTATTCTGACTTCTCGCGCACGGAAATTGATAATCTAGACCGAAGAATTGAAAACCCATGCCAGACGTAATTTTTACCGGACCCGAAGGCCGCCTCGAAGGCCGCTTCAGCCCTGGACCCCGCGAACGCGCACCGGTCGCCATGATCCTGCATCCCCACCCGCAGGCGGGCGGTACGATGAACGACCGGATCACCCAGGAGATGTACAAGACGTTCGTCAAACGCGGATTTGCAACCCTGCGATTCAATTTTCGCGGTGTCGGCCGATCGCAGGGCACGTTCGACAATGGTATCGGCGAATTGTCCGATGCAGCCGCAGCGCTGGACTGGGTACAAAGCTTCCACCCCGAAGCCCAGACCACCTGGATTGCCGGATATAGTTTCGGCGCGTGGATTGGGATGCAGCTTCTGATGCGTCGTCCGGAAATCCGGGGATTCATCTCCGTATCCCCACCGGCCAATATGTATGACTTCAACTTTCTGGCACCCTGCCCTTCATCGGGTATCATAATCCAGGGCGTAAACGACGAAGTTGTGACTCCCGGCGCGGTCCAGAAACTGGTCGACAAGCTGCGGACGCAAAAACACATCACCATCCATCATGACGAGATTCCCCGCGCCAATCATTTCTACGAGAATGAAATGGATTTGCTGATGGGGTCTATCGACAATTATCTCGACATGCGACTGGCACCGGACTCGCCGATCAAATAGTTTATCCGTCGGACTGCGGGGACGCTGGAACATTGGCGTCTGGTGTGGGGATCAACCAGATTCCGACATTGGCAAACATGACAGCAGCGGCCACGAGCATCAGCAAGCCCTGCTTTTTGTTGATGCCCTTGCGCAATACATAAATGCCACCGGCAAGCAGGGCGGCTCCCGCCAGCATGAGTATGGATAATATCAGATCGGACATGTCCGACAGTTACTGTCGCGCGGCGATAGTGACAATAAAATGTTTCAATGACGCAGGCAGCCTTCGCGTTGCACTGATAAATTTATATCGCTCAGGGCCGACATGGGCCAGCAGGATTGATCCCGACTAGAAAAAGCGCTAGAACATATAAGGAACAACGCGACATATTGCCCCAGAAATGGAGACAGCAGCGTGATTTTTGAGCCTCCCTTGCTGATTCTCACCCAGTTTCCTGGAAAATTTGATCTTATGCGACTGCCCTGGTCACAAGAGGCCAAGGCAAGAATATTGTTTAACAGCGCGAAGTTTGAAGACCTCGAACTGGCCGAGGTTGTTATCGACGGCATGACCTTCTTTCTGTCGTCCCTGGCTCCCTCGGAAATAACGCAGCGATTTGCGACAGAGCGATTCGAGCGCCTTTGCTGCTCGCCTCCTTCTCCGGACGATTCCGCGATTGGGATAGGCACGAGGGATAATGTGAGCAGCGCCAAACATCTGCCCGAGGTGAATCACCGATTGCTGTTGCTGGGCAAGTGGATCGGCGAAAGCCTGGCTGCCACAGCCGCAGCATGGTTGCCATCCCGCAAGCTCATCGGCTTTGCTTATTTTGACGAAGTGGCCGGACAATATCTTGCCGGCGGGCCTTTTCCCGGCCTGTTTCAGACCTCGTTTTCCGAAGACCGGAATGGATGTTACACGACAACCGGACTGCGCTATTTTTCAGGCCAGGAAGTCCGCCTTAGGGCACCGCCGGAATATAGCGCCGCTGACACAACAGAGCGTTTGGTCCGCATCATCGATGATCTCGCGATCAACGGCAAGATAAGAAACCCGGCCCGGTTCAGGGGCAAGGTCAGCGGAGAAACACTGATCTTTCAACCCAGCGATGATCTTTCACATGTCGACGTCATCATCGAAAACAGCGCCAAAGACACTGTTCCGACAATGATGTGACAGGTAGCCAGGGATGTGACAGGTAGCTAGGCGGCTGTTGGTGCAGCTGCCCGGACATTCTGGTCGACGTGCTCCACAAATTGCTCGAAATTGTCGATAAACAATTTCACCAGCTTTTGTGCGGTTTCATCATAAGCGCTCGGGTCAGACCATGTTGACCGGGGATCCAGAATCGCACTGTCCACACCGGCTACCGATACGGGCACTTCAAAACCGAAATTATCGTCGATCCGGAACTCGCCATCATTGAGGCTGCCATCCAGCGCAGCGTTCAACAGCGCACGCGTTGCCTTGATCGGCATCCGGTTGCCTTCACCATATTTGCCACCGGTCCAGCCCGTGTTGACCAGCCAGCAACGGACGCCGCCCTTGGCAATGCGCTCTTTCAGCAAATTTCCGTAAACCGAAGGGTGCCGAGGCATGAACGGCGCACCGAAACAGGTAGAAAATGTTGCTTCTGGTTCGGTTACGCCAATTTCCGTGCCGGCAACCTTTGCGGTATAGCCGGAAAGGAAATGGTACATCGCCTGTTCCGGCGTGAGCCGCGATATCGGAGGCAGGACACCGAATGCGTCGGCGGTCAGCATGATGATATTCTTGGGGACCGGCCCCATATTCTTTTCAGAAGCATTGGGAATGAAATCGATGGGATAGGCACCGCGGGTATTTTCCGCCTTGCTGTTGTCATCCAGATCCAGTTCCCGGGTTTCAGGATCCATCACCACATTTTCAAGCACGGTTCCGAACCGACGGGTGGTAGCGTAAATTTCGGGTTCGGCTTCTTCCGACAGGCGGATCATTTTGGCGTAACAGCCGCCTTCGAAATTGAACACAGCGGTATCGGACCAGCCATGTTCATCGTCGCCGATCAATACCCGGCTGGCATCTGCCGACAATGTTGTCTTGCCAGTTCCCGACAGGCCGAAGAAAATGGCGGTATCGCCTTCCGGACCAATATTGGCCGAACAATGCATCGGCATGACCGAATCGAGCGGTAGCAAATAGTTCAGCAATCCGAACACGGATTTCTTCATCTCTCCTGCATAGGCGGTTCCCCCGATCAGGATCAGCTTTTCGGTCAGGTTCACCGCAATCACAGTTTCGCTACGCGTACCATGGCGCTCCGGATCGGCTTTGAAGCTTGGAAGATCAATGATCGTATATTCGGGGACAAATGCAGCAAGCTCATCGGCATTGGGCCGGACCAGCATCGTGCGGATGAAAAGATTGTGCCAAGCCAGCTCATTGATAACGCGAACATTAACCCGGTGCTCCGGTTGCGAACCACCAAAAAGATCCTGTACGAAAAGCTTGTCTTTTTCAGCCAGAGCGGCGAGAAAATCGGTTTTCAGCGCGGCGAAATGGTCCGGTGTCATGCCAACATTGGTTTTACCCCACCAGACGCTGCTTTCGGTTTCGCCGTCGCGTACAATGAACTTATCGTTGGCGGATCGCCCGGTGTGCTTGCCCGTTTCTACAACCAGCGGCCCATCTTTCGCCAAATATCCCTCACCACCTGATACGGCAGCTTCAACCAATGCGGCGGTTCCGAGGTTCCAATGCTGTTCGGCAGAATTGGCAAATCCTTGATCGTTCAATGAAACAGACGAAACTTTTGGCACTAATAATCCCCTATGGCTTGAAACGGGTTGCGGTTACGCCGATCTGGCAAATTTGAAGTGGCGCTTACTGAACCATGTCGAGTCGGTCAAATTTCTTCCCACCCAACTATATCAGAATCTCCATATCTCCTAGCTGATCGCGACTTCAAATGTTGAAACGCATAACCACAAGTTATCTTGTAACATACTATCCCATCCACTAGGTCACATTCAGCGCAAGCGGCAAAGGAACGCAAATTAATGGCAGCCAATATTGCTCTTGTCGACGATGACCGCAATATTTTGACATCTGTGTCAATCGCAATGCAGGCAGAAGGTTTTATCACCCGCGTCTATTCAGACAGCGAAGCGGCGCTTCATGCGATACTGGAAAATCCCCCAGACCTCGCGATATTCGATATTAAAATGCCAAAAATGGACGGGCTCGAACTGCTTAGAAGAGTGCGCGAGAAGTCGAACTTGCCGGTGATATTCCTGACGTCGAAGGATGAAGAACTGGACGAAGCGCTGGGCCTGGCAATGGGTGCGGATGACTATATCAAAAAACCCTTTTCCCAACGCCTGCTCATTGCCCGGGTCCGATCGATTCTGCGACGCTCGGAGTTTTTAAAACTGGCGGATGCGGGTCAGGAGGACGAAACGGCAGAGCCCCTTGTCCGCGGTGCACTGGAGATGGATCCGGCACGGCATCTGGTGAGCTGGAAGGGAAGCAATGTGACCCTGACGGTCACGGAATTTATGATTCTTGAAACATTGGCACACCGGCCCGGCGTGGTAAAAAGCCGCAACCAGTTGATGGACGCCGCCTATCAGGATGATGTCTATGTCGACGACCGAACGATCGATAGTCATATTAAAAGACTAAGGCGCAAATTTCGTGAAGTTGATCCCGAATTTGATGCAATAGACACGCTATATGGAGCTGGATATCGCTACACCGAATAACGGCGAACATCGTGGTGAAAGCGGCCTGTCGCTCCGCTGGTCGGCGCGGCTTTCTCTCACGACCCGCATTTTGGTCGTCAATGTTTTGGCGATCGCGCTGCTGGCCGGTGGCCTGTTCTATCTCAATAATTATCGGGACCGGCTGACAGAAGAGCGTCTGGCCCAGGCGAGAATGCAGCTGACGATCATCACAGCCGCCCTGTCCTCTCGCGAAACGGCCGACCGGCCCGCCCTGATTCGTGAATTTTCAGAGGATTTGGGTGCGCGACTGCGTCTCTATGGTCCGAATGGAACAAAAACCATCGACAGCTTTGCGCTGGCAAAGCCGACCTACAAATTTATCGACCCGGAAGCGGAACCCCTGCGCAAAGATGCCGCGCGAATTCTGGATCGGACGATTGAAAGCGTCGTTTTCAGCAAGCCGTTACCGAATTTCAGCGAACCAGCCACTGACACCGCACAGGAATGGCCGGAACTAATCGCAGCAAAAAACGCATCTAGAGCAGTCAGCTCCGTCAGTTTAGCGCCAGACCGCACACCTGTAATTGTCGCCGGTGAACAGCTTGCTGACGGATCCGGCTCCATCCTTCTGACCGCCAATGCACGCGATATCACGCGGATTGTCAGAGCGGAGCGCTCCAGCGTCCTGCTCGTGATCCTGGTTGCCGCGACGGTCTCGATTCTGCTTTCCCTTTTCCTGGCACGCACGATCGTCCGACCGATAAGAAAACTGGCGCGGGCAGCGGTGCGCATTCGCATGGGGCGATCGGATGAGATTGCGATTCCCAGAATGCCAAGCCGACGAGACGAGATCGGTCAGTTGAGCCGCGCGCTTTCGGACATGAGCGGGGCATTGCGTAATCGCATCAACGCAACAGAAGCATTTGCCGCCGACGTCAGCCATGAAATCAAAAACCCCCTCGCCTCCCTGCGATCAGCGCTTGAGGGACTCGAACGGGTCGATGATCCCGATCTGCAAAAACAGCTGCTGGCTGTTGCCAATGATGATGTCCGTCGCATCGACAGGCTGATCAGCGATATTTCAGATGCGTCACGTGTCGATGCCGAACTGGCCCGCGCAAAATTTGAACCCATTGATATTGGCAATATGCTTGAACAGTTGCTGGCCGCGCGCGAACAGCGCGCATCGAACCAGGGAGTCCATATCGCCTTTGCCAGACCCGGAAAGGATGTCGCCAAAGTGATGGGAGACGGCAGTCGGCTGGAACGTGTGTTCAGCAATCTGCTGGATAACGCTGTCTCCTTTTCCCCCCGCGGTGGTCTGGTAGAGATATTGGCAACGCCAGATGACGGACAAATTGTCATCCATGTTGCCGATGAAGGGCCGGGTGTACATCCGGATCAAAGGGAGCAGGTGTTCCAGCGCTTTCACTCCGATCGACCGGATAGAGAAGCCTTTGGCAAGCACAGCGGCCTCGGTCTGGCGATAGCCAAAACCATTGTTGAAGGCCATCAGGGCACGATCCGGATATTGGACCGACCAAGTGGCCAATCCGGTGCCTGCTTTGAAATCCGCCTTCCAAAAGCCCCGGGGTAACGAACGCTATGACTATCACGGGCGATACTGACGACCAGCAAAATCTGCACGCAACGGCTGTCGCGATAAACGGTGCCGGAGTCATGATTCTTGGAAAATCCGGATCAGGGAAGTCCGATCTGGCCTTGCGCCTGATTGACCGCGGTGCACTGCTGGTCAGCGACGACTATGTCGACATTACACGAGTCGACCAGAATTTGCTGCTCAGCCCGCCAGCCAGCATCGCTGGCAAGCTGGAAGTCCGTTCGCTGGGCATCCTGAAATATGACCATATCTCCAGAATCGCGCTAAAATTAATCGTCAATTTAAAGGAAACTCCCGATCGTTTCCCGATCGACAAACAAGCTGCAATTTTGCTGGGAATAGAAGTTCCATCCTGTACATTAAACGCTATGGAAGCCAGTGCGACAATCAAGGTGGAATTGGCTTTGCAAAAAGTTTTGCAGGATAGTGTAGATATATGAGTGAGCGCCGTGCCAAACCTGTCCTGCTGGTCACCGGGCTCTCCGGCGCAGGCAAATCTACCGCGTTGAAAACCCTGGAAGACATCGGCTGGGAGACGGTCGATAATTTCCCGATCCGGCTGGTTGAACGCCTGCTGGAAACACCGCCTTCAACGTCCCTCGGCGATAGCGATCCGCCACTGGCGCTTGGTTTCGACAGCCGGACCAGAGGTTTTGAACCGCACAAGCTGATCAAACGCGTAAAGCGCCTACAAAAGAAGCGGGATTACCTGATTTCCACATTATTTCTCGATTGTGCAGGCGGCGAACTGGAACGGCGCTATGGCGAGACCCGCCGGCGCCACCCCCTCGCACTGGACCGACCGGCAAAAGAGGGCATCGCACTCGAACGGACTGTGCTTGACCCGTTCCGGCGCTGGGCCGATCATGTTATCGACACTACCGATCTGACCGCTAATGACCTGCAACGCGAAATCCGCCAACAGTTCACGCTCGACAAGGACGCGGTTACCACGATCACTCTCACCAGTTTCGGTTTTTCCCGCGGCATTCCTAATAATATTGACCTGTTGTTCGACGTCCGGTTTCTCGCCAACCCGTTCTGGAATCCGGAACTCAAGCTGAAAACCGGTCTTGATGCAGAGGTGGCAGAATATATCGCCAAGGATCCAGCTTATCACGAGGCGATTGAAAAAATTCTCGACATGCTCAAATTCCTGCTGCCGCGCTATCAGGAGTCTGGCAAGGCCTATGTAAATATCGGCATCGGTTGCACTGGCGGACGCCACAGATCGGTACATGTTGCCGAGCAACTGAGCAAAGACTTGCGTGCAAGCGGCTTTTCCCCCAATGTCCTGCATCGCAATTTGGCGTCACGGCCAATGGAAGCGCTGGAATCTATGCAGAAATTAAACGGGGACAGGGGAATTTAATCGGGATGATTGGATTGGTTCTCGTCACGCACGGGCATCTGGCAACCGAGTTTGTCATTGCCATGGAACATGTTGTTGGTCCGCAAAAGGCGATCGCAGCAATTGGCATTGGCGCGCGGGACGACATGGAAGTACGCCGCCGGGAAATTGCCGAATGCATCGCAAAAGTGGATGAAGGGGATGGCGTCATCATTTTGACAGACCTGTTCGGCGGCACGCCTTCCAATCTCGCCATTTCGCTAATGGAAAAAGGCAAGGTCGAGGTCATTGCCGGGGTCAATCTGCCGATGCTTATTCGCCTCGATGGTACGCGCAAATCCATGGATATTGCTTCTGCGATCGCCGCCGCCAAGGAAGCGGGACAAAAATATATCAGCGTTGCGTCCGAAATATTGGGGAACGATGCGTGAGCGAGTTTCGCAAAACCGTCGCAATCACCAATAGTCGCGGACTGCATGCACGAGCTAGCGCAAAATTTGTGACCTGTGTTAGCAAGTTACCCGACGATCTCGATGTGAGAGTGGCTAAAGACGGGACCGAAGTGACGGGGACTTCCATCATGGGCCTGATGATGCTGGGAGCCGCCAAGGGCGACAGCGTCGAGATCATCGTTTCCGGTGACCAGGCGGAGAGCGCGCTCGAAAAACTGACAGGTCTGGTCGTCGACGGCTTCGGCGAAGATTGAACCCATGCGCCATCATATCACCGGCTTTTCCAATCCGACCATCAAGCGGCTCAGAAGCCTGCGCGAGAAAAAGCACCGCAAGCGCGAAGGGTTGTTTCTCGCGGAAGGTCTGCGCATTTTGGCGGAGGCACTGGAAAGCGGAAGAACTCCCAAAATTCTGGTCGTTGTAGAAGACACAGAATTGCATCCGCTCGCCCGGAAAATCGAAGCTGCCACGATCGCTGCGGGCGGTGATGTCATTGAAACCAGCGAAGCGATTATCGCCAAACTTTCCGGAAAATCCAATCCGCAATCGATAGTCGGCATCTATCCAGATCATGCCGTACCGCTGGAACAGCTGGACCGTTCGCAATCCAATATCTGGCTCGTCGCACAGGCGCTGCGTGATCCCGGTAATCTTGGGACAATCTTGCGGACCGGCGACGCGGTGGGCGCAGGCGGCTTGATCCTGATCGACGATTGCGTCGATCCCTTCTCGGTCGAAGCGGTGCGCGCCAGCATGGGCGCAATTTTCACCCAGCAGATTGCACAGGCGCGCTGGCCGGAATTCCTCTCATGGCTGCGCAGCGGAGCGGGAGAACTGGTCGGGACCAGCCTCAACACAGAAAATGATTACCAGTCCGTCCGCTACAAAGCACCGACCTTCTTGCTGATCGGCAATGAAGCGCAAGGATTGCCGGAGGACTATGAAGCGGCTTGCGACACGCTTGTCAAAATGCCGATGATGGGCAAGGCTGACAGTCTCAACGCCGCCGTCGCCGCTTCGGTCATGGCCTATGAGCTGCTGAACCAGAGCCGGAAGAGATAATTAGTGTTCGCCTCACCCTTGTGATATCCTGGGGACGGAGGGGAAGATCATGAAAAAATCCATATTATTGCCATCGCTTGTCATACTGGCATGCACCGCCTGCGCGGAGCCCGCGGAAGAACCAGTCGTTGAAGAAAAGCTGGGTGACTATTCAGCCATCGGAACAGAACCGGGCTGGACCGTCGACATCAAAGGCGAAGAGATTGCTTTCACATCCCAGAACGGCAATGATTTCACGCTTGCGGTTCAACGCATGAAGAAAACCGATAGCGGGTGGGAGGTCAAAGGCTTTTCCGACCTCCACAATATCAACATCTACATCACCAGCGGCGTAGAATGTAACGACGGCATGAGCGATCGTATCTACGCCGATACGGTGAAGATTGAAGCGAGCGAAAACGGCACGTTAAACGGCTGCGGCGGCGCTATCACTGAAGGACCGGACGGGTCGGTCTAAAGTCTATTCGGCCGCCTGGTCACTGATATCGCGGTCATCCTCGATCAGTTTTTCGGTGATCGCATCGCTATAACGGGGAAGAGCCTCGATTTCTGGTACTTCCTCAAGGTCTTTCTTGCCGGTCTCGATCTGCAGCTCGGCAAATTTACGCCCGGTCGCCATGACATTACGCTCGAAACTGCCGACAAATTTGTTGTAATTGCCCACCGCGCTACCCAGCCCCGATCCCATCCGCTTCAGATGTTCTCCGGCAACGGCAAGCCGGTCATACATTTCCTTGCCCAGCTGCCCGATCTGCTTCGCCTCGGCAGCCATTTTCTCCTGCCGCCAGACACCAGCGACCGTCCGCGCAATAGCGACAAGATTGGTTGGCGTGGCAAGCAGAACCTTCTTCTCGAACGCGTGATCCCACAGGGTCGGTTCATGCTCCAGCGCCGCGGCGAGGAAATGCTCGCCCGGCACGAACATGATCACATAATCGGGTGCGTTCTCGAACTGGTCCCAATAGGCTTTCTTCGACAGGCCATCGATATGCGCCTTCATGCTGTTGCAGTGCCGCGCCATGGCAAAATTGCGGGTCTCGTCATCCTCCGCCTCGAACGCATCCTGATAATCGTTGAGCGAGACTTTGGCATCGATCACCAGCTTGCGGCCACCGGGCACATTGATCACCGCATCCGGACGCAGCCGCCCTTCATCGGTATCGATACTCTGCTCGGTGACAAAATCGGTATGTTCGGCAAGTCCGCAGGTTTCGAGAACATTCTTGAGCTGCTGCTCGCCCCAGCGGCCGCGCGATTTCGGCGCGTTGCGCAGACTGTTGACCAGCCGCGCCGCTTCCTGCTGCACCCTGTCCTGCCCCTGCCGGACCTGTTCGATCGTGGCGGTGATCCCGGCGTAGGATTCGGTGCGTTCCTTCTCGATCTTGGTGATCGAGGCTTCATAGGTCGCCAGGCGTTCGTGTACCGGCTGCAGCAATTTGGCGATCTTCTCGCCGCCCTTTTCATTGGCCTGGTCAAAGCGCTGGTCGGCGCGTTCGAGAAACTGCCGCTGGGCGGTTTCCAGCATTTTCGCGCCGATCTCGGAAAATTGCGCCGACAGCGCCTCTTTCGCTTCGATCAACTGCCGCATCTGTTTTTCATGATTGCGGGCGTCAGCCTGCAGTGCTGCCAGTTCGGTCCTAGCCGCATCGCGCTCGTCACGGACACCATCCAGAGTGATCCGAAGAGCATCGGTGGCCTGCGCGGCATCCTTCGCCGCTTGCACTGCGTCTCTGTTCGCTTGCGCCGCATCCTTGGCCGGCTTTCCGCCCAGAATCCAACCCAGTGCAAGCCCCCCTAGCAAAGCAATGACAATGGTTATAATGACGATGATCGGGTCCAAAATGACTCTCTTCCAAAAAAGAACGAAAAGAGAACCTAGGAGCGTTTGCCGGAATAGGCAATACTCGTCATGCGGAACTTCCTTCAGCACCTATCGTGCGTCGCCCTCAGGCAGTGAGCCTATACACAGGGGCCCTGAAACACGTTCAGGATGACGAAGGTACGCTGTTGTCAGGATGACGAAGTTGCGATGGTAAACACAGCAACTGCGACTCTATCAGGCCGCGATCCCGTGCTCCTTGCGCAGCTTGGCGAGCTTCTTGAGCACCATTTGCCGCTTCAGTCGTGACAGATGGTCGATGAATAATATCCCTTCGAGATGATCCATCTCGTGCTGCAGGCAGGTCGCCAGCAGACCGTCGATCTGCTCTTCATATTGCTTGCCTTCAACATCCTGCCAGCGCGCGGTGATTGTCGAAGGACGCTCGACCTCGGCATATTGGTCCGGCACCGAAAGACAGCCTTCCTGATAGACATTCAGATCCTCGGACGGATCGAGTATCTCCGGATTGATGAAAACGCGCGGATCGTTGATCACGCCATGGTCATGGTCGCAATGTTCGCCATGCTCATGTTCGTGCGGTACCGGCTCCTGCAGGTCGATCACCAGCACCCGCTTGGGCACGCCAACCTGAATCGCGGCCAGACCTATGCCCGGCGCGTCATACATGGTTTCGAACATGTCCTTGACCAGCGTCTTCAACTCATCGTCAAATTCGGTGACCGGTTCGGAAACGGTTTTCAGGCGCGGATCAGGCACCTCTAGGATCGGTAAAATAGCCATGGGCCAAATTTAGGGATTCTGCCGGGATTCGTCAAGCAGCCCGGGCGAATGGCCCGACCAGCCCTGCATGGCTGGCTGTGGTCAGAACGCGATGACACTGTCGATACGGCCAGCGAGCATCCGCCAGTGGTGCCGGCAAGGGCAAAAAGAAAAAGCGTGCGACCCAACGGATGGGGCCGCACGCTTCATCAAATCAGTTCAATGGCTGCCGTTAAAAACGGCCACGCACCGTGATGCCATATGTTCTTGGTTCCGCAAGAAAGGCCGAATAGGTCTGCTGTGAAGCAACAAACGGCGTGTTGAAAGCAACCTGCGAATAATCAGCATTGAACAGGTTTTGCGCCCAGCCTTCGATCGCCCAGCGATCATCAGGACCGCGAACGCCGATACGCGCATTCACCAGCGTGAACCCGTCCTGTTCCTTGCCGTAAAGCAAGTCCGAACCGGTGTTGTAATCACTGGTCGTACGGGCGTTCACGTAGAATAGCCCAGTGAGCCCGCTATTGCCAATTGGCGGGCTATAAGACAGCGATGCTGTCGCAGTGATCTCCGGCGCATTCGACAGATTATCGCCAGGAAGCAGACGCAAGGCTGGATCCAGTGCGGCACCAGTATCACGCCCAACCAGGTCATTTTCATAGCTTGTATCGGTATAGGTCAGGCCCATCGAGACATTGACATGTCGGACGGGATTGATTGACGCTTCCAGTTCGACACCCTGCGCAACGACGCCATATTTGACGTTGTCCGGCGCACAAGCACCCGTCGTGGCGCTAGCATCGCGATCCGCGCCGTTCAGATCATCGCTACACGCGTTGATATTCTGGACAAGGAAAACGGATCCATTGAACGTGTTGAGCTGGAAATTGTCAAACTGCTGACGGAAGGCGGCAACGCTGAGGGAAAATTCCCGGGTCGAGTATTTTCCGCCGATTTCGAACGCGTCCACCGTTTCCGGATCGAACTGAAGATTGGCGGTGTCGCCCGTCAATGCCGGATTGGCCAAAGTTGAGGTGGTCAATGCAGACCGGTCAAGGTTGAAGCCACCCGCCTTATAGCCGCGTGAATAGCTGCCATAAAGCATCAGATCGTCAGTGGGCTTGTAGGACAGGATCGCAGTGCCAGTGAATTCACTCTCGCTCCGGCTATCACTCAAGGTGACCCCATCCAGTTCGGACGTTGAATTGCCCTGACAGGACAGGCCGATCAGACCACCTGCCAATGCGCCCAGCGGGCTATTGAGCAACGGTGTAAACAATGCCCGTTGAATTGGACACATGGTATTATCGTTCGAAAATGCTGCGTCGAAATCCTTCGTTTCATTCGTGTAGCGCAGCCCCAAAGTAAGATCGAGCTTGTCTGTAACGTGGAAAATATTGTGAGTGAAGAACGCAAAATTCTCACTTTTCTGATTATAACGGTCAACAACGGAACCCTTGTCATTAATCTGGGCGAGATTGTCGAGACCGGCAAAAATCAGAGGCGTAGCGGCGCCAAATGCCCCGGCACCGCCATTGGCGGCTTGGAGGACAGCCCGTCCGCCAGCGCTCAAACATCCGGTGCTGGTCGGTGAAGCAAGGGCCGGATTAACGGCATTGACGATACGACATGGCGCAAACGCACCATATTGCGAACCGAAGCGCAGGTTGTCCCGTGTTGCGAGCTTTTCATTCGCATAGAAACCGCCGATCAACCAGTCCAGCTTGTCATCAAAAGCCGACCCCTGCAGGCGCAATTCCTGGGTGAAGGTCTTAAACTCCCGCGATCCGGCATTTTCATTCGGTGCGCGATAGAGAATGTCGACCTGCGTATAATCCGTGTCGGACGCCTGGAAGTTGGAATATTCGCGATATCCGGTGATCGACGTCAGATTAAGCTCGCCCAGCTCGGCATTGACCTCGATCGAAGCGCCAAAATCTTCTGTCTCACCAGCATAAGAACGGCCGGGACTGACATAAATATCCCGGTTAAACGTGCTTTGCGTAAGAGCATTTGAGTTTTGACCCAGAGCCAAAAGCACAGGGATAATCGGGTTCGCCGGATCAGTAAGAGCTGGCGAACCAGGCTGCGGCATACTGAACGGATCAAGTCCGGGGCTTACCCGTGCTTGCTGCGCAAATTCAGGCTGGACGAAGGTCGCGGCGCAGCAGGATTCATCTTTCTTGGAATAATCGCCAATGACACGGACGCTCAGCGTTTCGCTTGGCTCAAACAACAGCTGGCCACGCACCAGATACCGGTCTTTATTGTTGACATCGGTCCCGTTCACAACATCGTTGTAGAAACCGTCACGCTTCAGATAAACCCCATCGATCCGTGCGGCAATCGTATCACTCAACGGACCATTAATGCCCCCTTCCAGACGAATCTGGTCGTAATTGCCATAGGTTGCTGCTGCATGTCCCGAAAATACGAATTCCGGCGCTGCAGTTGTAATGCTGATCATACCGGCAGAAGAGTTTCTGCCGCCCAGCGTCCCTTGTGGGCCACGCAGCACTTCGACCCGGTCAATCGGACCAAGCTCGCTGAGCGCATTCCCGCTACGCGAACGATACACGCCGTCAATGAACACAGCCACGGAACTTTCCAGACCGGGGTTGTCGCCAACCGTACCAATACCGCGAACACGGGCAGAACCATTGGCTTCGTTTCCGGACGAGGACACAAGCAGAGACGGCGCCAGCTGGTTAAGCTCGCGAATGTCGGTCGCACCGCTCTTTTGCAGTTGTTCCGCACCGATTGCCGAAACGGCAACAGGCACATCGGACAAGGCCTGCGCCCGTCCCTGAGCGGTCACAACGATTACGTTATCGTCGAGTCCGGCATCGCTGTTTTCATCGACTTGGTCCACTGCATCTGGTTGTGATTGTGCATAAGCGGGGGCTGTGGCGAAAGCTGCAAATGCGAACGCGCACGCAGACAGATTTAACGCTAGTTTCATATCATGCTCTCCTGGAAACTTCTTTTGTGTCCGGACGATAGCCCGATCGATGATATTTGAAAGCCTGATCGTTGGGCGAAGCGCGGGTTTTCGGCAACCTGTGACTTTTTTGTCATTCTATTTTCGCATTTTCACCAGGGAAATGACCAGGCGGTTTTTTCACCGCTCGCACCGTTGCATCAAACGGGGTCGAAAAACAAATAGCAGGGTTGTGAAATCAACGCAGATTCGAACGATTTTTCGGATTTCGACAGTGTGGAATATCGGCTTCTTGCCTGTTCAAATGCAGACCAGGCCAGAACCTGCCTAAGCGTTATTTATAGGCCGCCGCGAGCGCAGTGCCTGCGCCAATGTTCCCTCGTCGAGATAGTCCAGTTCACCGCCCACGGGTATACCGTGCGATAGCTGGCTCAGGCGAACGGGATAATTTTCCAGACGTTCGGCGATATAATGCGCCGTAGTCTGCCCCTCCAATGTCGCGTTCATCGCCAGCACGACCTCGTCAATGCCGCCGGCCTCGACCCGCCGGATCAGGGTATCGATTCCGATATCTTCCGGGCGCACGCCGTCCAGTGCTGACAATTTTCCGCCCAGCACATGAAATTTGCCCGGAAACAGACGTGATTTGTCGAGCGCCCAGAGGTCAGAAACTTCTTCTACCACGCAGAGCGCCTTCGCATCGCGTCTGGGATCACTACATATCTGGCAGGGATCCTGCGTATCGACATTACCACAGATGCCACAGGTAACGAGCTGTTCATCAACTCTCGCCATTGCCGCCAATATCGGCTTCATCGCCGTTTCCGGTCGTTTCAGCAGATATAAAACCGCCCGCCGCGCTGAACGCGGTCCAAGACCAGGCAGTTTCGCCAGCGCCTGCACCAAATTTTCTATCTCTTGCGATGCCATGTGCTGACCTTTAGGGACGCAAGCCACAGTCTGCCAAGAGAGAATTAATGCGATTAGCCTTTATGGGAACACCTGATTTCGCTGTTCCAGCCCTGAAAGCGCTTCACGAAGCCGGTCACGAGATCGCTGCTGTCTATTCGCAGCCCCCGCGCCGCGCCGGACGGGGGAAGAAGCTAACCCCCTCACCCGTTCAAAAACTGGCCGAAGATCTGGGCATTCCAGTGTATACACCCGTATCGCTCAAATCGGCAGAGGAACAAAAGGCATTTTCCGCGCTCAAGCTCGACGCGGCAATTGTCGCTGCTTATGGGCTGATCTTGCCCCAGGCAATATTGGATGCCCCGAAAATGGGCTGCCTGAATATCCACGGTTCCCTGCTCCCGCGCTGGCGGGGTGCGGCACCGGTCCAGCGCGCAATTCTGGCGGGTGACAATGAAACCGGTATAACCATCATGCAGATGGAAGCCGGATTGGATACCGGTCCGATGCTGCTGAAGGCGGTTACGCCGATCGGCAACAAGACCGCTGGCGACCTGACCACGGAATTGGCCGACACCGGCGCGGCCCTGATGGTCCAATATCTGGCTTCCCCGGCGGAATATCCTGCGGAAGTGCAGGATGATGCACTGGCCACCTATGCGAAAAAAATCCAGAAGTCCGAAGCACGTCTGGATTTCAGCAATTCGGCCAAACAGGTCGAGCGCCAGATTCGCGCCTACAACCCCCAACCGGGAGCCTTTTTCGAATATGAAGGAAATCGCTACCGCATACTCAAGGCCTCGGTGAACGATGGCCAAGGTGCGGCGGGAAAAACGCTTGATGACAGGCTGTTGATTGCCTGCGGGACTGGTTCGATCCAGTCGGAAATCATCCAAAAGGCCGGCAAGCCAGCCATGGAGTTAAAATCTTTTCTCAACGGGACGACAATTCCTGCCGGAACAAACTTGCAATGACCCGTTTTGCGATCACGCTCGAATATGACGGCCGACCGTTCATGGGCTGGCAGCATCAGGACCATGGGCCTAGCGTCCAGCAGGCGGTGGAACAGGCGATCCACAAGATCACCGGACAGGACGTGCGTGTTTTTGCGGCGGGGAGAACCGACGCTGGTGTCCATGCCTTGGGGATGCGCGCGCATTTCGATCTGGAGACGAAACTGACACCCTTTCGCCTGAGCGAGGGCATCAATGCCGGACTGCGTCCGCATCCGGTCGCGGTGCTTGCCTGCGACATTGTCGACGACGAATGGCACGCCCGCTTCGCCTGCGAGGGCCGGCGCTATCTCTACAAGATCACCAACCGCCGCGCGCCTTTGACCTTTGATCGCGGGCTGAGCTGGCAAGTCGCGCAGGCACTTGATGCCACAGCGATGCATGACGCGGCACAGGTCCTTGTCGGTCAACATGATTTCACCACATTCCGTTCCGTCAATTGCCAGGCGCAAAGCCCGGTCAAGACGCTCGACAGCATTTCCGTCAGCCGCTTTGGCGAAGAGATTGAAGTAGAAGTGGCCGCCCGCTCGTTCCTCCACCATCAGGTCCGCTCGATCGTCGGTTGCCTGAAACTGGTCGGAACCGGAAAATGGTCAACGGCTGACCTGAAGAATGCGCTGGCGGCAAAAGATCGCAATGCCCTCGGCTTCAACGCACCACCCGACGGCCTCTATTTTGTCGAGGCGATCTATCCGGCTGCGTCAGAGCCCGAATAAACGCTGCAGGCTCTTGTCGAGCATCAGCAGCTGCCACAACAGGCGGCTGTTGTCGGAACGACCGGCGATATGATCTTCCGACAGTTTGCGTAGCGACTTGCTATCAAACCAGCCGGTTCTCGCCAATGCGCCGCCAGCGGTAATATCCCGCGCCTGATCGGCCAGCGGTCCACGGAACCACTGCGATATGGGAGTCACAAAACCCATTTTCGGCCGGTAGAGAATGTCGTTCGGAAGATATTGCTCCATCGACTTTTTCAGGAGATATTTGCCCTGCCCCTTATGCACCCGCAAATGGGTCGGCAGCTTTGCCGCAAATTCCATCAGTTTATAGTCGAGCAAAGGCTCTCGTGCCTCCAGACTGACCGCCATGCTGGTGCGGTCCACCTTGGTCAATATATCGCCCGGCAGCCACATTTTCATATCGGCATATTGCGCCTGATCTAGCCCGTTTTGTGCAGGGGCATTTTCCATCAGGTCGATCATCCGCTGCTCGGCCCGATACTCTCCCAAATCGCGCCGCATGGCATCGGAGTAAATATTCCGGCGCCCCGATGGCGTTGTTACGCCGACCGCTTCGGCATAGCCTTCCGGTCCAGTTCTGGCCAAAGACAGCAAGGTAGACTTGGCCCGGAATGGCCGCGGTGCCCAATCGGCTTTGGGATAGACTGAACCAAGCCAGCCAAACAGAGGCCCGCGAAAAGACTGCGGCAAAAGCCCCCTCACCCGTTCTTCGGCATGATGAAACACATGACGGCGGTATCCCGCCATCGCCTCGTCCGCGCCGTCTCCCGAAAGCGCCACGGTGACCGTCTCACGCGCCAGTTCACTCACCTGATAGGTTGGCAAGGCGGACGCATCGGCAAAGGGTTCGTCAAAATGATTCGCGAGCGTATCGATCAGGCCGAAATCATCCGCGGCCACGGTCCGTTCGCGATGATCGGTCTGGAACCGCTCCGCAACACGTCGGGCAAAGCTCGTTTCATCAAGCGACTGCTGGTCAAAACCGATCGAACAGCTCTTGACCGCCCGTCGGCTTTTTTCGGCCATCAGGGCAACCACCGTACTGCTGTCGACGCCGCCGGAGAGAAAGGCCCCCAACGGCACATCAGCAATCATCCGCGAACCGACAGCTTCTTTCAGCCGCGCAACCAGCTCGTCTTCCAGTGTGCGGGCGGAAGCTTTGCTGCGCTGGCTGAAATCCATATCCCAATATTGAACGGGTGGAGGCTCCGGCTTGCCCCGGTCTAACAGCAGATAATGGCCCGCAGGCAGTTTCTTCACGCCCTTCAATAGTGAAGTTTGATCCGGCACATAACCAAATGCGAAATAGTCATCGACCGCAGTAATATTGGGATCCCGGCGTAACAGGGGATTGGCGAGCAGCGCCTTCAGTTCCGACCCAAACAATATGCTACCGTCGGACACTGGTGCATAGAAAAGCGGTTTCACGCCCAGCCGGTCACGGGCCAGAAACAATTGCCGGGTGCGCTGGTCATAAATAGCGATGGCGAACATGCCGTTCAGACGTTTCAGACAATCGACACCCCATTGCCGCCAGGCATAGAGAATGACTTCGCTGTCACTGCTAGTCTGGAACTGATGACCCAGTCCTTCAAGCTCGGCACGCACGTCGAGGAAATTATAAATCTCGCCATTGAAACTGAGAACCTGGGCTTGATCGGGGGTCAGCATCGGTTGCGCACCGCCTTCGAGATCGATGATCGAAAGCCTGCGATGTCCGAGCCCTACTCCCGGTGCGGTCCATATGCCCGATCCGTCCGGCCCGCGATGAATCATGCTGTCGGTCATATTGCGCAGGCGTCGCGGATCGACCGGCTTTGCCGTCTCGAGATGAAAAATACCTGTAATTCCGCACATAGAGTGCGCCCTAGCGCAACCCCGCCATCTCGTCAGCCAATTTGTCGACCGGCCCGAGATCGGCAAGAAACGCATCAATCGCAATGCGCGGCGTTTCTTCGCCGTTCGTTTCGGAGGACACCAATATCGCTACCGCCTGCTGATCACCGCCCAAAAGCCTGCTCTTCAATGTTTCCAGCTTTACTGCCGAGGCGCTGCCGGTAAGCTTGTTCCCGATCCGGTAAAAGGAGACCACATCCCGCGTCACCGGGCCGGGCGCAACGAGTTCGACAGCATTGCCCCCTCGCGGCGCGGCAAGGTTCCGGTTCCATGACCAGCGCGTGTCCGGTACGAGCGCACCCTGCCCATATCCGACAATCTCCCGCCCCTCTTGCTGACGGTCGTAAACCGCAATCGCCAGATCGGCCTGCATGCCGGTCAAGCGATTCCGATAACGGCCGAGGAGCTGATGGCTTGCGCCGTCAAACCGTGGTTTCCAGGCGTGGAGAGGTTGGTAGGCAACTCGTTCCCAACCAGCCACTTGCGGCAGAGAAATTTTATCCGGAATCGGAGATCCTTGTGCAGCAAGGGCTGACGTCCACAGCACAGGAGTCAGGATGATGGCCGCCATCGCCAGCAATATTTTGGTAGGCTTTTGCGGGTTTTCCGCTGGCGTCTGGTTCCGGCTCAATGCCGTTCCATCGATCATCGGATCTTCGATTTTGCGATCAAAAAAGGGCCATCCCATCGCCATGAGGAGAATTAGGACAAGCGCGAAAAAAAACCAGCCGTAGAAAATATGGTCGAAGCCAATGGCAAAGTCGATCGACGTGTGGTGGGCAATATAGATCGTGCCAAACGCGCGCACACCATTGGCCAAGACGGGAACAATCACCGCAGCGATCATGAATAATATCCGGCGATTCCAGCTTTTAAAACAAAGGTTGCTGACCAGCACGCCATAAGCGATCATTGCGATCAGGAATTTTATTCCCGAGCAGGCTATTGCAACTTCGAAATAGCCGGTCGGAGTTGATATGAAGACCCCATCGATGAAGGCCGGGATATCGAACCAGCCGAGAAAGATCATCGCCAGCCTGGCCGTCACCATCTGCAGGAACGGCACGATTTCTTCACCAAATGGTACCAGAAAAAAACTGAAGCCCAGCGGGAATATCAACCCCCGTGCGACGGTCGGCCCCAGCAATGTGACAACCGCGCTTTGCAGCATCATCAACAGTCCGAGTTGCCGGGCGAAGGCCACGCCAGCAACTTCTCCCAACAACCAGGCCAGGGCCGCGATACCCGTCAGGACCAGGCCCGGAGCCCAAATTTCCGGCACAAGCTTTGCCAGCTCTTCCTGTCGCTGCTGCACCAGATAATAGAGGATCGGTAGAATCAGCAGACAATGATTATAGGTGGAGGATGTCCACCATGTCCGAACCATATCGCCGCCATCACGCCAGAAAATTGCCAATATTGCCAACCCGGCAACGGCCAGCAATTTCAGGTGCTTCGTCCAGAGCGATGATGAAACCTCAGTCTGCCTGTGGCTTCCAACAGAATTGACTGTTGCGCTGGTCATGCCACTGACTCTGTCACCGCAGGGTGGGAAAATCCGCACAAGGCAGGAAGGCTGGCAAGCTGCTGACCCCAGGAGTAACGCAGCCGGATCAGACGTTTCGCCTGGTCACCCATTTGTCTGGCACGTTCGGGATCTTCGAGCAGATCGCAAATCAGTTGCGCTTCCTCTTCTACGGATCGGGCAATCAGGAAATGCTCGCCATCAATCGCATCTATGCCTTCAGCAGCGCATTGTGACACGACCACCGGCTTGGCCATCGCCATCGCCTCCAGCACCTTGTTTTGAATACCCCGGGCAATCCGGAGCGGTGCAACAATGACGTCGGCGGCCATGAGCCAGCGTCTGATGTCATCAACAGCCCCAATCACCATCGTGCCATTTTTTTGATCAAGTTGTTGCACCTTATCGGATGGCGATCGTCCGACGATTGCAAATTGTGCATCGGGGAAGCACGCCAGAATAGTGGGCATGGCATCCTTGCTGAAGCTCTCGACGGCTTGTACATTCGGCTGATAATCCATCTGTCCGGTGAACAGGATAAGCGGCCCGCGTGAGCCACGCTCCTCGGGCTTTGCTTGCCCGGGGTCATAGAAACGCAGATCAATCCCGTTCGCAATCGTCTTCACATGCTCTTCAGAAAGCCCTGAACGCCGGCGGAACAGACGCGCTTCGGCTTCGGTCACGAAAAGACTCTCGTCGACCCGCTCCGCAATCTTTTTCTCAAAGGCGCGCAGCAGGCGTCCTTCCCGGCGATATATCCGGGCCATTGGTCCTGAACCCTCCTCCGCATAGCTTTCAAATTTCGCGCTATCGACATCGGCAAAATCCATCACCACACGGCCCTTGAATTCCGACGGTATAAATTGCGCCATCTGTCCGGAGAAGACGAAAATACAGTCAACCGGTCGCGTGACAATAACGCGGGCGACATAGGCGCGGAGTTCGGAACTGTCGAAGCAGGAGAGCGAAACCGGTTTTCCGGTAACTATCGCCTCAATCCCTCCCAGCCATTGTGGCTTGGTCCGCAAGACAATTTCGCAGGACGCCAGTTCCGCTTTGCGGGCCCATTCGGTCTGCCTTTCCGCTTCGTCGTCGGCGAAACAGGCAACGTGCACCGGCGCATAACCCATCAGCTTCTGCAAGATGTGGTGCGACCGGATCTTGTCGCCGCGATTGGGCGGCCAGGGAACGCGGTGCGCCAAGAACAGAATTTCTCCCATCAGCCGAGGCCTTTGGCAATCATGGGGCCGAGCCTGTTGGCAACGCTCAGGGGCAGCCTCTGCCACAGCGCAACCTGCATCCGGTATTTCGAACTCATGGGATTGACGTCGCGGGCCTCCACCCCCTCGGCGGTGCGCGTCGCATAGGCAAGTGGCTGTGGTTCAAAGCCCCAGTTCTTCTTGAACGAATAGGCTCCTGTGCCAATTTTGGAGCGGCCAAAATCAACGAATTTGCATCCCCTTTCCCGCGCATGATTCATCAGGCTGTAATACATGACGTCATTGGCCCGGAGTCGGCGCGCATCCCAGGTCCCGCCACCCCAGTAAGGCATCACGGCAGCTTGATGATACAGGCTTAAGACGCTCGCCACCGGCTTGTCCTCATGCAACACGGTTAGAATATCTGCGTCCTCGCCAAATCGGTCCAATATTTCATCAAACAGAGTCTGGGGGAAAACAGGCGTTCCGAGATTGCGGACACTTTCAGCATAGATAGCATAATGATCGGCGCGGTCCTGCCGATCCGTCCCGACGCGCACCGTCAGATTATTTTTCAGTCCCTTGCGAATTTCGGCACGCTGCCTTCTCCGGATCGCGAGCAACTGGCTTTCCGCGTCATCAGCCAGCGGTGTTACAAAACCGGCATAGACACCTTGCCGCAATTGCCACTGATCATCCGGCAGCGGGCCGCCACGCAGTTCCACGGTCGGAAAACTGTGGCGTTCGGCAAAGCGCCAAGCCTCGTCCGCCAGCAATTGGGTTGCTCGATCATTATTCGTCAGAATACCGCCACCTACGGCAAATCCGGATGACACCAAAGCCCGACCAAATAAGGGGGAGTGGATCAGATTGAGTGGCAGAATAGCCTGCAAAATGCCTTCACCATCTTCAACCAGAAGATATCGCCATTCGTGACCACAAGCCTTGCTGACACCCAGCACCCATGCCGGCCGGTGAAAAGCCGTGCCTTCGGGAGATTCCGACACAAAGGCTTCGATCCGCGCCAGTTCATTGGCTTCGGCGCGCGCGAGAATGCGCACCGACAGGGTGTCCGGGGCATTGGGATTAAATGCCATATTCATCCCAGCGACCGCGCTTCGAACGCCGCCAGTTCGTCAACCCTGCCCCAATGGAAATCCTTCCCGGCACGTGACAATTTGGTCCGCATCTGTTTCAAATTCGTATAGTGGCGAATCTTGGATCGGATCGGCGCGTTGTTCACCCGCGGATGATCCGGATCGATTTCCCAGGGGTGAAAATAGAATATGGCACCGCGTCCGTCATCGCGGTGCATTTTGCGGATCGATTGTTTGTAAAACTGATACGGCATTAAACGGAAAAAACCGCCTCCGCCGGCCGCCAATATCCGGTTCCCCAGTTTGACGGTTGTGACCGGCAATTCGATTAGGTCCGACTGGATCACGGGCTTCCAGGCAAAACGCGGGGAGCCTGCCCAGCCATAATGGTCATGATTGATCGGCGCGACGCTGGATGAATAGGTATAGCCCTGCTCGGCCAAGATTTCATGCGCCCATGGCGTCCGCTGGTCGATCGAAAAATTCGGCGCGCGATAACCGGCGACCTTGTGACCGGACGTGTCTTCCAGAATTTTTCGGCTGCGATCGAGATCCGCCCGAAACTGGTCGGGGGTTAACGTAAACACTCGGGCGTGATCATAACCGTGACTGGCGATTTCATGACCGGCGGCGACAATCTGCTTCATCAGCTGTGGGTTGCGCTCCGCTACCCAGCCCAGCACAAAAAAAGTTGCCTTGATTGCTGCTTCCTCAAACAACTCCAGGACCGCAGCGCTACTCCGCGCTACGCGGTGCTCCAGATGGTCCCAGTCGCCACGGTCGATAACCGTCTCGAATGCTCCCACCTGAAACCAGTCCTCGATGTCGACGGACATCGCGTTGAGCAAAACATCCGCTTTACTCCCCGGGCTAAAAGATTCAGGCGGCGCGTCCTGCATTGACATAGCTTTCCTTGCTGCGGACATCACTTTCGACCCATTCCACGAGCATCGTCAAGACGCGGTGCAGATTTTCTTCCTGACCATTCATGCGCGTTTCCAGCAACGACAATCGCTTTGAAATTACATCAATCCGCTGGGACATCACCTTGTCGATCGGCGGTGGTGGCGCGGAAGATTGCGTGGCATCCGTTTTTGTGTCCTGCGGTTTTCCGGCTATTTCCTGATGCGGTTGCCGCGTTTTTTCAGGCGCCTGCAGATCGACAACCTCATCCACCGGCGACTCTTGTGACAGGGTCGCCGTCTCTATCGCCACCTCTTCCGGTTGCCTGGCTACCGGTTCCGGGGCCTTTTTGGGCTTTTCCCACAGCGGACTTTTTCCGTTTGTCGACGTAACCGGCGGGGTTGCGATTTCCACATCCTCACCGTTCAGGTCGGCAAGCACGCGTTCCACCATTGACTGGTCAATCAACTCGGCATGTTCGATCGAACCCATCAGCAACAGCCGGCTCATGAGTGCGTTGATCTTGCGGGGCACACCCTTGGTCTCTGCATAGAGCAGCCGGAATACATTCGAAGTAATCTTCGGCCGGCCCGACCATCCGCTTTTAGACAAACGATGGGTAATATAGGGCTCGATTTCTTCCGCGTGCATGGGTTCAAGATGATGGTGCGCGATAACCCGCTGGCGCAATTGCTCCAGTTGATTGGAATTTTGCAACATGTCGCGGAATTCCGGCTGACCGAGGAGAAAAATTTGCAGCAAGGCTTGTCCACCAAGCTGAAAATTTGACAGCATCCGCAATTCTTCCAGAGCACCCTCGGGGAGATTTTGCGATTCATCCACAATCAGCAGACAGCGGCGACCGGCCCGCGCTTCGGTATGAAGAAATTCCTCAAATGCGTTGAGCAATTGCGCCTTGTCCAAATTATCAGTGTAAATATCGAAATGATTGGCAGCGACACGGACAATATCCTGACTGTCCAGCTTGGTGGTAACGATATTGGCGGCGGTCAGGCGCGCCTTGTCAATCGTCGCCATCAGATGGCTTACCAGAGTGGTTTTGCCCGCACCAACATCACCGGTGATAACAATGAAACCTTCCCCCTGCGCCAGTCCGTACCCGAGATAGGACAGTGCCTTGCGATGAGTCAGGCTCTCGAAGTAAAAATGCGGATCCGGCGTCAGCTGAAAGGGCCGGCCATTTAATCCATAAAATGCTTCATACATAAAAGTATCTCCGATCAACGGCGGGGTTGATGCTCCTAAAAATCATATCTGAGGCCCAGCAGAGCCGACGCGGTCAGTTCGCTGTCGAAACCGTCTTGCTGAAAACTGTCCAGCCCAACCGCTGCAGTGCCTTGCAATCCGGGCAAAATCTGCCGGTAATATGCAGCATTGGCGCCAATCCCCAGCACGTTGGGCGCATCGACGAATCCACTGTCGAGCAAATTGGCATAAACATTCGCATCGAAACTGGAATAGGCATCAATGGTGCGGCCAATCGTGAGGTTGGCGTAATAATTTTGGTCAACCAGACCATCGACGGGGGCGACCGCCCCCAATTGCGACGCAAAGAAACGATGGCGGGCATATCCTACCCCCAAACCGGTTTCCCAACCGCGATAATTATAGACCAATTGGCCGTTGACGCCGCGCGCACGAAATGAGGAAGATGCGGCCGATTGCAGCACGTCGTTGAAGCAAAGGCTGCTCGTCTGACCGAAAGCACAGCCATTCAGTTCACCACTAAGCGGATTGCGCGTGCTCGAGAAGCCGGTACCGAGATTAGCCAGGTTATCGTTGAGCAAATTACCGAAACCCGAAACAGTGTCGTAAACCGAAATATTCAGTGCCGTATTCTGGTTAGGCTGGTAACCAAAACTGCCGTAATAGGTCTCGCTGCCATAGCGCTGACCAAAGCGCGCCTCAAGCGAGGTGCGCCGGCTCGGTCTCCACAGAACGCCAGCATCCCAGAATATACCATCCTGATCATAGGACAGCAATCTTGGCGATGTGTCATCGGTTACCAGACGACCGTCGTCACCGATGACCGGCACCCCGTTGACATCACGGACGGCATCGCGTTCCGAAATCTCGATGTCTTCATATCCGACACCGCCGACGAGCGCGAGAGTGGAAGATACTGGCACGGTTACGTCTGCCCGGGCATATTTGCCTTCATAGCGCTGATCCAGCTGGCCACCGTCCTCGCGTTCATAGCCCGCTCCCACCGACCAACCGAAAGGAAGATCGCCGGGCTGCATCCCGACACTGGCGTTGGCCGAGTGGCTTACACTATCGTCGAACAGGTCGATTGGGAGCTGCCCCGGGGGAAGGATGCCGCCAGTTTCACTCTCCACCTTGGTATATCCCACGCGGTAATTGGCATTCACGTTCAATGCGCCGATCCGGGTCGAGAGATTGGGACCGGCATAGACCGAATAGACCTGCGTGATATTGTCGGTATTGCCCACCGTATTGGATGGGGCTTGGCCGCGCAGATCAACCCGGCTGCGGGTCGCAATGCCCCCGGCCTCCAACGACAGAACATCGGGAATAATATGTACGCCGCCCCTCGCAAGGCCACTGATGACATCATCGTCACCAAGATTGTCCTGATAGAAAAAACGGCGTTCATAGCGGACGTTCACTTGCGCCTCGGCACCACGCGTCCGGATGGAACTGTCGATACCGGCAGCAACCGACGTATAGGTCAGCACATCACTGCCGTCTTTAAGATCGGCGACCAGCACTTGCTGGATCTGGATATAGGGAGCGACATCGGCATTGCGATCGCGTGCTTCGGCGGCTGGTGCGACAAGGCCCAGCAGCGGCAGAATGGCAGCTCCGTATTTCTGGGCGCCTTTGACTATACGCGCGGCCATGGCTTACTCTCCATATCCATAATAAGATCCAAAACGTCTTCCTGTCGGCGAGAATTTGGTGCCATTCAGGAGGAGCTGGACATGCTCACACCCACCCATCAAGCTTAGCGCATCACGCAGGGCCGTTTCGGTTGTTTCATCCGCCTTCACGACCATCAGCACTTGGCCGACATGCATCGCGAGAACCGACGCCGGCGATGCCGACAAGGCGGGTGGCGAATCGAAAATCACGATGCGATGGGGATTATTTTGCGTCAGACGATTGAGCACCTGCTCGGTCCGGGACGATGCCAGATATTCCGTGTCGGCATTGGTCTGATCACCGGCAGGCAGGATTGCAAGGCCGGGAATATCAGTGTGAATGATGCAGTTTTCGACCGGCAGTTGCGGATCGGCCAAAGCGTCCATCAATCCTTTGCTGCCCTCTAGGCCAAGGCTCGACAAGATACTGGGCTTGGCAAAATCCGCATCAACAAGCAGGACTTCATTATCCTTTTCCGCAGCGATCGATAGCGCGAGATTTAGCGCGCAGAATGTCTTCCCCTCGTTCGGATGAGCCGAACAAATCAAAATCCGCTCACCATGCGGAACAGGCTTGGTTTTCTGACTTCCCTTCGCGGCGAGCAGCAATTGCCGTTTGATGATGCGGAACTCTTCCGAAATACCGGTTACCGGTCCGTCAGGAACAATGAATCCTGCCTCCCGCAACTTGTCGCGATCGACAATGACCCGTGGGCCGTCATATGCCTGCACGGGTTGCGTGACTATCGCTTTGGGCTGCTGTTCAGAAGGCTCGGGCGGCAGAATATGCGACCGCATATCCGACCGTTCTCCCGTTCGGACCGCGGGAATATACTCATAAACCTCGCCTGCCCTCTCGAGCAGTGAACCGCGTTTTCGGGGAGGAGTATATTTGTTCATAACGGCTCCTTCAAGCGACCATGCCACGTTGAATGAATTCAACGATCATCAGCAGTCCGAAAACGCCGAAGAGGCCACCGCTTGTGCCATAAAACAGGCGCAGATTTTTCTTCCGCACAGCGCGCTGGGCGCTAGTCAAAATCTGCGAAACGGATCCGATAACGGGCAAACCACTGGCTTTTGCCAGCTTGTCTGCCGTTGGATAGCTGGTCTGTAGCTGGCCCATTGCAAAAGCCGAACCGACCCCCCCTCCAATGCCGACAAGCAAAACCATAGCCAGCAATAACGGACGATTTGGCGCGGCCGGCGAGCGGGGGCTCGACGGAGGATCGATAACCTGAAACTTGACCGAGTCGGTTTCAGATTCTACCTGACCGCGCAGTTTAATCTGCTCACGGTCGGTGAGAAGTTTATCATATTGGGCTTTCAAAACTTCATGATCGCGATTGATCCGCGACATTTCGGCCGCAACGCCAGGCTCCAGCGTTTGTTTTGATGCCAGCTGCGCCATGTCCGACTGCAGCGCATTTTTCCGCGCTTGCAATGCAGCGACGCTTGCCTGACGTTCCGCACGCATGCTTTGCAACGAACTATAAGCCGGATTTGGCGTGCGATAACCACCGCCCCCGCCGGCTGGTTCCCTGGCCGCCTGAACCCGCAGCGCAGCAATTTCGGCCTTCATCGCGACAATGTCGGGATGGCCGTCGGTCCAGCCACGTGCGCGCGCCGATGCCAGTTTCGCTTCTGCCTGAGCCAGTTGGGCACCAGCACCACCGCCCGCGCCGCCAAATCCCGGTGTGGCGATAGTCGGCGGCGTCCCTGCAAGCTGACCGTTCAGCGCAGCCAGTGATCCCGATGCCTGACTTAGTTGCGAATCAATCTGGCTCAGTTCGGCACGCGCAGCCTCCATCCGCTGACTGATCGAGCCGACACCAGGCAGCAATCCAAGATTCTCGGTCTCGAACTGGACCCGCTTCTGCTCGGCTTCCTGGAGTTCTTTCTCCCTCTGGGCGAGCTGCGCGTCGAGAAATTTGATCGTCTGGCTGGTTTCGACACGATCACCAGACAAGTTTTCCTCGACAAATATATCGATCATTTTCTGTACAATATCGCGGGCCAGAACAGCATTTTCTGCATCGGAAAAATTACTCGCCGACGAGGTCGCGATAATCTCGAACAGATTGTCTTTTTCCGATTTTATTTCGATGTTTTTGCGCAGCATCTCAACCTTGCCAGCCAGCTCTCGATCCGTCGAAACTGACTGGTTCAGGGCAGTGCCGCGTACGACTTTTTCCAGATTGATGGTCGAGGCCAGTGTTTCCTTGACCCGTTCCATATTCTTTTTGCGCTCGCGAGCATCAACCCCAACCTTGTCAGACAGAATGGACTGCATCTCGACCGAGAGGCGAGCCTGTGATTCATAGCTGTTGGGGATCAACGCCACTATCAACCAGCCCAACAAGCATAGCCCCCAGGCGACAGCCAAAGCCAGCCAGCGCCGATTCCAGACGCTGTGAACCGCTATTCGAAATTCGTCATAAAGGCCGTTCATGAGTCTTTTCAGTTCCTGTCAAATGGCACCACTGGCGCGTTAAAACATGCTTTCCGGGATGATGATTACATCACCGGGCCGCAGCATGACGTTGGCACGGGCTTCGCCCTTCTTCAGCAAGTCACCAATGCGCAGCGCATATTCTTCCTGGCGACCGGTGCCACGATTAAACCGGATCAATCGTGCACTATTGCCCGATGCATATTCTGACAGGCCACCGACTGCGATCATCGCATCGAGGAGGGTCATATTGGCGCGATAAGGGATGGAGGCTGGCTTCTCAGTCGCGCCAACAACACGGATTTGCTGCGAAAAAGTTCCGGAGAAATTATTGACAATGACTGAAACCAGCGGTTCGTTGATATATTCCGAAAGCTGCAACTTCAGGTCTTCCGCCAACATCGCCGGTGTCTTGCCGACCGCTGGCATATCGGTGATCAACGGTGTGGTGATCCGACCATCCGGCCGGACCTGAACCTTGGCGCCCAGCTCCGGATTGCGCCATACGAAAATTGTCAATTCGTCGAGCGGACCGATGACATATTCTTCACCCGGGCCTTCTTGCATGGACACAAAGGAGGCGGGAGGCAGCTGCGGTCCACTGGAATTGCCGGCACAACCCGCGACAGCCAGCGATGCCATCCCCGCGCCGACCATCATTTTCGACAAGTGCTTGTTTTTTATAGCAGAACGCATTTTTCTTACCTCGTGTTTGGCTCTTGTGAACGATCCATTTTCGGTGAAAAACGGACAAATCACACAAAGTCACGAGGTCGCTATGCTCGAAAATAGTGAACATAGCGTTAGGATTACCCAAATATGCGATTAACGGTCGCCGTGCTTAAAACTGCAGGCAAGCATGGTAAGACTAGTCGATCAACAGCTCTTCGGCCGGTCCCTGACCGAGGAAATTTGCGGGACTCGCCGAGGCACCATAAGCACCCGCACAAAAAATCGCGACAATGTCACCGACGTCCGCTTTGGGCATGGCTGCGTTGTCGCTCAAGCGATCAAGCGGGGTGCACAGGCACCCTACTATCGAGGCTGTTTCTGCCGGCTCGGATTCAAATTTGGAGGCAATCGCAGCAGGATAATTGCGTCTCACAACCGTTCCGAAATTGCCACTCGCGGCGAGCTGGTGATGCAGGCCCCCATCGGTGACGAGGAACACCTGCCCCTGGCTTTCCTTCCGATCGACGATCCGGGTCAGATAGACTCCGGCTTCGCCGACGAGATAGCGGCCAAGTTCAACTGCGAATTTGGTGGAGGATAATATGTCCGGCAATTGCTTGAACTGTTCAGACAATGCTCGTCCGATTTTGACAATATCAAGCGGCGTATCTCCCGGAAAATAGGGAATGCCAAACCCGCCGCCGAGATTGACCTGCTCCGGCGGTCGGCCGATTGCCGTCGCCAGGCGCGCGGCAAGCTCCAGCGTCTGCGCCTGGGTTTCGATAATCGCCTCTGCCTTCAGCGCCTGAGAGCCGGCAAAAATATGAAAACCGCGCCAATCTGCGCCGGCGTCCAATATCCGTTTCGCGACCGGTGCCACCAGCTCGATATCCATCCCAAAGGGTTTCGGGCCGCCTCCCATTTTCATCCCGGACCCTTTGAGGTCAAAATCCGGATTAACGCGAATGGCAAGCTGCGGCGTCTTGTCATTGTCAGCGCCGATCTTGAGCGCCCGATCGCACTCGCCCGGCGATTCAAGATTGATCGTAACCCCGGCCTGGATCGCTTGCTCGAGTTCCTCGTCCCGCTTCCCCGGCCCGGCGAAACTGATATTCTCCGGCGCTGCGCCAGCGTCCAGAGCCATGCGCAGCTCTCCACCGGATGCAATATCAATACCGTCAGCCAATCCTAACATATGTTGCAAAAGGGGCCGAAAGGGATTGGCCTTCATCGCATAATGTATATCAAGATTGGCAGGCATGGCTGCCCGCAATTGCGCCATGCGCGCATCAAGACCATTTCGGGTATAGACAAAAAGCGGCGATCCATGTTCGGCGACCAGCGCGCTGGTTTTCCGCCCTCCAATGGCAAGTTCCCCATCGATTGCATGATATCCGGGAGGTATCGGTCCCGTGGGTTTGGTTTTGTTCATTCGACAGCCATGCTCGCCAGTGCGTTGCGATCCAGTTTCCCGTTGGGATTTTTCGGAAATTCAGAAAGTAGCGTGATATTCCTGGGGTGCATAAAATTCGGTAAATTCTGCTTTAAATATTTTTCGAGCTGCTCAACCAGTGCGACAGAGTCCGGCTCCTTCTCCACGGGCCGGACAAATAGCTGGATCGCATGCCCCAGACGTTCGTCCGGGATGCCCAAGGCCACCGCCTCGGCAACAATTCCTGACTCGACAGCAATTTCTTCGATTTCGGTAGGACTGATCCGGTTGCCCGAACTTTTGATCATCGCATCGTCCCGGCCGACAAAATATAATAATCCGTCGGCACCGCGCCGCACCGTATCACCAGAAAAAACCGCTATGCCGCCAAATTTTGATGCTTCTGGCGCCGTCTGGAACCGTTGTGCGGTGCGCTCGGGATCGTTCCAATATCCGCGCGCCACCAGTGGTCCACAATGGACCAGTTGGCCTGGCTGATCCGGCTCCGCAATCGCCCCCTCCTCATCAACGACCAGAATTTCTGCAAAGGGGATCGCAGTGCCCATGCTGGTCGGGTTGTCATCGATCAGCGCCGGATCGAGATAGGTGGATCGAAACGCCTCGGTCAGGCCATACATCGCAAAAATATCGGTTCCGGCACCAAAGATCATACGCAGCTGCCTGACCAATGTCGGGGTCAGCGCGCCGCCACTGTTGGTCAACCGACGCATTGACGCCGTGGCTTCCGCTGGCCATTCAATCTCTATCAGTTGCACCCAGAGCGGCGGTACTGCGGCAAGCGTGGTGATTTTCTCGCGCGCGCATGCCTTGATGACGTCGCGCGGCGTCAAATAGTCAAGCGGCACCGCGCAACCGCCGCCCGCCCAGGTCGACAACAGCTGGTTCTGGCCATAATCAAAGCTGAGCGGCAGGACGCAGAGCGTCCGGTCCTCTGGATATATGTCCAGATAAGATGCTACACTAAGCGCACCCAATGTCAGATTGGCATGGCTCAATATGACGCCTTTTGGTGATCCAGTGGAACCGCTGGTGTATAAAATCGCGACGAAATCGTCAGTATTGACCATGGAATCGCTCGGCGACATCGGCGTTTCTATGGATTGCAGCTCATCTGCAACAATCTTGTCTTCAAACAAAGCACAGTCGCTCTCGATATTGCCAACGTCCAGGGTTTTCATCCGCCCCGCATTGCTGATCAGAAATTTGGCGCCACTATCGGCCAAGATATGGGAAACCTGGGCTTGTTTGAGCAATGGATTGATCGGGACGTGAACCACACCGGCCCGCGCTGCAGCCAGCGGCATGATGCAGGCCAATTCTGTTTTCGAAAGCCATGTTGCAACCCGGTCCCCACGGACGAGCCCCTTGCCCTTTAGCCAGGCCGCCAGCGCTCCGACACGATCATTTAACATCTTGTAGCTAAGAGAACCTGACCGCGTGACCAGAGCGATCGCATCCGGATTCCTGCCTATGGCCAGATGGTCCAGCGGAAATACGGCATTCTGAGGATCAATATTCAATTGCATGACCTATGGGAAAAAGAGCAAAATTGTGACAGAAACGATCTTAACCATGACCAGCGAATATCATAGAAATTTCCAGTCTGTGCAAGCCATAGCTGGAGAAAATCTGGGCCGGACCGTCCAGAAATCCCTTTTCGACCGGCTCGAATGGCTGCGACAATTGCATGAACTGTGCCTCCCCGACAAGGTGCCGTTAATCGTCCACAGCACCGAAGGTCAGGCAGAAGCGTGGATGTTTCTGATGAAGATCGGCATCGGACGACACGCTGCTCTGGCCAACTGGTATAATTTTACTTTTCGCCCGATTTTTCTGAGTGAATATAACGAAGTAACCAAATTGGGCTTGCTCGCCAATATCGCGAAACAGCTCAAAACAAACTCCCATCATATCGAAATTGCCCCGGTTCCCGATGAGGATTCAGCCGCAAGCCTCACCCAGAGAGCATTTGAACAAGCCGGATGGATCGTTTTCCGGTCGAAAGCCGATGACAATCATATCCTGCGGGTCAAAGGCCGCACTTTTGATCAATATTGGGCAGATCGCCCCGGCCAGCTGCGCAACACCGTGCGGCGCAAGGCAAAGAAAAACCTCGTTTCTGTCCGGATTGAGAAAGATTTTTCGGACGAAGACTGGAATGATTATGAATCCGTCTACCAACGCAGCTGGAAGCCAGAAGAAGGCAATCCGGATTTCCTGAAAAAACTGGCGCAACACGAAGCCGCCGCAGGCTGTATGCGCCTTGGCCTGGCCTATATAGACGGCGAACCGGTTGCCGCACAATTCTGGACCGTCGAAAATGGCGAAGCGTTGATTCACAAGCTGGCCCATATCGAAGATGCAACAAAAACTTCTCCCGGCACCTTGCTTTCGGTCGCCATGTTCCAGCATGCAATCGATGTCGATCGCGTCAATCTGATTGACTTTGGCACCGGCAACGACGCCTACAAGCCTGAGTGGATGGAAGACGTCCGGGATCGCTACCGGCTGGAACTCTACTGGCCCAACCATCCTCTATCCTGGCTACCAATCTTGCGCCACTATGCCGCGGGCCTTGCCGGAAAGCGCACTTGGCTTTAGGGAAGCGCCGTTGTCCGGGATTCGGGGGTTTTTAATGCAGAATGAGGTCAAGTTAACACCGGAAGCCGCCGTGCGCGCGGTGATGCAGGATATTCTGGGTCTCAGCGCAGAACAGGTCGCGGAATTCACTGCGGAAACCGAGCTTTTCGGTGCCCTTCCCGAATTGGACAGCATGGCGGTGGCAGGACTGCTCACCGAACTCGAAGATCGTCTCGACATCATGATTGAGGATGATGAGGTAGACGGCGAGCTTTTTGAAACTTTTGGCAATCTGGTCGCCTTTGCCGAGATGAAAGTCACGGAGTGACTTTCATCCCCGCATTCGTCTCCTACGAATTTGCGGATCGCAAAGAGCTTTGTTTATGCGCTGCCGCTCGGTCCCCGCTACGGGTACTGTTGGTCCCACCCCTGTTCGATGAAATGAACCGCATGCGCAAAATGCTGGTCGACGTCATGCGATCGCTGGAGGTCTTGGACATCGGCAGCTTTTTGCTCGATCTGCCGGGAACCAATGAAAGTCTTCTTCCGCTGGAACAGGCAACGCTTTCCGATTGGCAAAATGCGATTCAGGCCTGCGCGGCGCAGCACCAGATTTCGCATATCATCTCCTTCCGCGGAGGGGCATTGGCGGTCAGCGCGATGCAGGATTCCCGTCACTGGATATTCAGCCCCGTCAAGGGCGCACAGATCTTGCGGACAATGATGCGGGCAAAAGTTGCTGCCGACAAAGAATCAGGACGAAACACAAGTCTCGCCGACCTCTACGCTCAAGCCGCAGCCGGGCCGCTTGAACTGGCCGGAAATATCATCGGTCCCGAGCTGTTTGCGCAGCTGAATACCGCTGAAATACCGGACATGAGAAATCAGCGCATCGTACGACTGGAAACAGACAATAAGCCCGGCGACGTCAGTATCGACGGCCCTGCCTTGTGGCTTCGCGCCGAGCCGGATGACAATCCCGCTATGTCTTCCGCCATCGCCGGGGATATCGCCGCATGGGCGGTATCATGACACGCAGTTTTCATCATATCCTCTGTGCAAGTGAAACGCTCGCAGCCACGCTTGATTCCGGTTCCAATAAAACCGCTCTGTTGATTGTTAGCGGGGGCAACGAAATTCGTTCCGGCGCGCATAAGGGCATGGCGCAGCTGGCGGGAGCCATAGCGAAGCAAGGATTCCCGGTACTGCGCTATGACCGGCGCGGAATTGGTGAAAGCACGGGCCCAAACTACGGTTTTCTGGAGAGCGCGGAGGAAATTGCGGCCGCTGTCACGTTTCTCCGGAATGAATGCTCGCAGATTAACAAGATTATCGCATTCGGCAATTGCGATGCGGCCACGGCTCTGGCGCTGTTCGGGCCTGCTGCCGGGATTGATGGTTATATACTCGCCAATCCGTGGGTGATCGAACCTGCAAATATGGCCAAAGCAGACCAGCCGACAATATCCCCTGCAGCAGTCCGGTCGCGCTATTGGGACCGGCTAAAAAACCCGCGAACTTTGTTCGATCTGGTTTCTGGCAAGATCAATCTCGGAAAATTGCTAACGGGCCTGAAGCATGCCGCGAAATCGCAAAAAACCGGTGCGCTTGCCGCACGGCTGCGCGATGCCCTGCCCGCAATCGAAAAGAAGACGGTAATATTGCTGGCCAAGCGCGACACCACGGCGCGCGCTTTTCTCGCTGCATGGCACAGTCTGGATTTTGAGCCGGTGCGCGGAAAATCGACTATCACGGTCGAAATGCTCGATAGCGCTTCCCACAGCTTCGCCGATGCGGAAGCCAGAACATGGCTTAGCAATAATATAGTGGACCAGCTGCGCGCAGTCTGATTATTCCGCAGCGATTAGTCCAAATTCCTGTTCCGCCAGAAACCGCTCTGCATCAAGCGCCGCCATGCAACCGGTACCGGCAGCGGTCACCGCCTGACGATAGACATGATCCATGACATCGCCACAGGCAAATAATCCGGGGATCTTGGTCTTCGGCGTTCCTGGTTCGACCTGAATATAGCCGCCATCGATCAAATCCAGATGGCCCTTGAAAATCTCGGTCGCGGGCGCATGTCCGATCGCGACGAAAGCCCCATCAAGCGCCAAATGGCTTTTGTCACCGGTCTGCGTATCAACAAGATCCAGGCCAACGAGTCCCACAGGGTCACCACCGCCAACAAAGCGCTCGACATTCGTGTTCCACAACACCGAAATCTTGGGATTTGCAAAGAGCCGATCCTGCAAGATTTTCTCCGCCCGCAAACTGTCGCGACGATGGATCAGGGTCACATCATCGCTATGGTTGGTCATATAGAGCGCTTCCTCGACCGCAGTATTCCCGCCGCCAATCACTGCAACTTTCTTGCCGCGATAGAAAAATCCGTCACAGGTAGCGCAGGCGGAAACGCCCTTGCCCGACAATTCTTCCTCGCCCGGGAGGCCGAGCCATTTGGCCTGGGCACCGGTTGCAATCACCAGCGTATCGCCTTCATAAATATCGCCGCCATCACCCGTAAGGCGGAACGGACGCTTCGAGAAATCGACATCGACAATCGTGTCGAACATCATTCGCGTGCCGACTTTCTCGGCTTGTGCCTGCATCTCTTCCATCAGCCACGGCCCCTGTATGACATCGCGAAATCCGGGGTAATTTTCCACATCGGTGGTAATGGTCAACTGGCCGCCCGGCTGCAGGCCCTGCACCACGATCGGCTCCAGCCCTGCCCTGGCACCATAGATAGCGGCGGACAAGCCTGCCGGTCCCGAGCCTAGAATGAGCATTTTTGTACGATGCGTTTCAGCCATGTTTCAATCCTGATGATTCTGTTGATTGCAGATAGGGATGCCCGATGCCGGTAAGCAAGACCTATCGCCATCAAAGCCGGTGAAGAAATTTTTCATATCGTGATAGCAGCTTTTGATCCGGTCTCAAGTTCGCGGACGCAAACCCAAAATTTTCGAGGGGAGCTATTTGTCGTTGGTAGCGGAGGAGGGACTCGAACCCCCGACACATGGATTATGATTCCACTGCTCTAACCACCTGAGCTACTCCGCCAACCGGTCCGGGCGATCGATTCAATCGCTCCAAAACTCTGTCTGGACCGCGGCGCTATAGTCACAGCCTTCTGTCTGGTCAACAAGCTCAAACGAGAAATACGCTAAAACTTGCGTCGCCAATACTATCCGCGCTAACAGCCCCTTCAAAGCCAGTATAAGGCACCAAGGGGCAGATATGAACGCATTTTATGATATATTGATTGTTGGAGCGGGCCATGCGGGCGCGCAAGCAGCTATCGCATTGCGCCAGAAGAAATTTGAGGGCTCGATTGGCTTGCTGGGCAACGAAAAATATCCGCCCTACGAACGCCCCCCGTTATCCAAGGAATATCTCGCCGGGGAAAAACCTTTTGAACGAATTTTACTGCGCCCCGAAAGCTTCTGGGTAGAGCGCGAGATTGATTTGCTAACCGGTCGCCGCGTGTCCAAAATCGACCCGGCAGGCAAGACGGTCACCCTGACATCCGATGATGAAATTGGCTATGGCAAGCTGATCTGGGCAACAGGCGGTTCTCCGCGGATGCTCGATTGTCCGGGAAGCCAGGCGCGCAATATTCATGCTGTCCGGTCCCGCGCCGATGTCGACAAGATCATGGCCGCCTTGCCGACAGTCGAAACAGTCGTCGTAATCGGCGGCGGCTATATCGGGCTGGAAGCAGCAGCAGTGCTGACAAAGCTAGGCAAGAAAGTGACTATTGTCGAATCTCTCGACCGGGTTCTGTCCCGTGTCGCCGGGGAGACGCTTTCCCGCTTTTATGAAGCGGAGCATCGCAGCCATGGCGTAACGATAGAATTGCAAGCCACCGTGGCCGGCTTTGAAACCAATGATGACGGCATTGCCACAGCGGTTACGCTTGCCGACGGACGGACATTAGCCGCAGACATGTTCGTGGTCGGGATTGGGATTATTCCGGAGACCGGTCCGCTCGTGGCGGCTGGCGCGGCGACCGGCAATGGTGTCGATGTCGATCAGCATTGCCGCACAAGCCTGGAAGATATTTATGCCATCGGCGACTGCGCTGCTCACAGCAACGCGTTTGCCGACGGCGCCATGATAAGGCTCGAATCGGTCCAGAATGCCAATGATCAGGCGAAAGTGGCTGCACTCGACATTCTCGGTGAAGAAACCGAATATAATAGCGTACCCTGGTTCTGGTCGAATCAATATGACCTGAAGTTGCAGACGGTCGGCTTATCAAGCGGCCATGACAGCTATGTGGTCCGTGGCGACCCGGCCTCGCGCAGTTTTTCGGTGATCTATTATCGCGACGGAAAGGTCGTCGCACTCGACTGCGTGAACGCCACCAAAGATTATGTGCAGGGCCGCAAGGCCGTTGTGGATGGCTTGAATCTCGACAAGAACGAGCTCGCCGATACGGAGATTCCGATCAAGGAAGTGGGTATTCACTAGCGCCCGCGAAAAGACCAGTCGCCGATATCCTGCCAAAGCCCATCGATATAATAATGCAGCCCGATCCCGCGGATAGCAAAAGGTCGCGGCTCGAATGTACCAGATAGCTGCTCGAACAGCCTTTGCGCTTCTCTCGGGATAACCTTGTTCTGGACGGTGATATGCAACCGGGGCGTTTGTTGATCCTGCGCCACGAGCAGGCCCGCAAAACGGTCGGCCAGTTCCATCCGCATCGCGAGCAATTCTGGTGAAAGCAGCTGATAGGCCACACCGCTGCCAAGATGGATCAACCCGGCCAGCTTGGCCGCTGGTTTGGGCATATTGCTGGTAAGCGCGACGACAGCCGACTTGATTTCATCCAGCGCCTGCGGCGGCAGGTGGTGGAACAAGGTGATATGGGCGCTGACCATGTTCCGCTCCGGTGGAAAATGCCGTTTGCGCTGGCTATCCGCCCAGGCGAATTCCTCCCGACCCATTTGCGCCGTCATGATGATGGGTTTGTTGAGCCGCTCCATGAACGGAATCTATCACACAATAAAAAACCGCGAGCAATTTCTTGCTCGCGGTCTCATTTTCAGTCCGGATATTTACTAAGCCGCCTTTTGAGCCGCCTTGTCGCTATCCAGCCAGTTCAGCAGTTTTTCCGGGGTCGATTCGACATAGGGGTCATTGTCGACGCCTTCGTCGTTGATTCCGGGTTCTTCAAACCATGCGCTGACCACGCCATCATCGGCAATCATCGAATAGCGCCAGCTGCGATCACCAAAACCAAGATGGTTTTTCTTGATCAGCATGCCCATGCGGCGGGTGAAGTCGCCCGATCCGTCCGGAAGCAATTTGACCTTTTCGAGGCCCAGGGACTTGCCCCACTGGTACATTACGAACGCATCATTGACCGAGATACAATAGACCTCGTCAACGCCGCGCGCCTTGAATTCGTCGTATAGTCGCTCAAAAGCCGGGCACTGCTCGTTCGAACAGGTAGGGGTAAAGGCTCCTGGCAGCGAGAAAACGGCGATGCGTTTGCCAGCGAACAACTCCTTGGTGTTTACATCTTGCCAGCGAAAGGGGTTTTCGCCATCGACTGATTCGTCGCGAACGCGGGTTTTCAGGGTAACTTGGGGGATATTCCTACCGATCATATTTGACTCCATTTGTTTCAATGACCTTCAGATAGGGGCGAAATATATATTGTTCAAATAGATTTATTGAGCTGCACTGATTGACAAAATCACTCAATGATCGGTTTGGCTTGATAGTTTTCAGGCAAAATCTCAAAACAGCAGCCTGCATATGGGATGGGGAGGAGGAACATATGACTGATACCAGCAAAGCGCCAATCTGGTTCTGGGTGACAGCTGTGATCGCCTTGTTGTGGAATGGACTCGGCCTATTCGCCTATTTGCAGCAGATTATGATGAGCGCGGAGCAATTTGCTGCCCTCCCCGAGGCACAGCAAGATCTTTTGGCAACCCAGCCGTCCTGGGTGATGGCGGCCTTTGCGATTGCCGTTTTTGCCGGCTTCCTCGCAGCGATCCTGTTGCTGATGCGCAAACGCATCGCGGTTCGCCTGTTTCTTCTTTCGTTGCTGGCGGTAGTCGTGCAGTTCAGCAGCTATTTCATCATCGATGGCTATTGGGAGTTTATTTCCGGTCGGGGCTGGATGATGCCGGCGTTGATTGTCATTTTTGCGATTGGCTTCGCCTGGATGGCTTGGCACGAGGAACAGGCGGGCCTGTTACGCTAGATCAGGATGACGTGCTGAACGGCGTGAAATTGGTGTCTTCATCATAGATATCGACCCCTTCCCGCCGTTTGAGCCAGCCGACGGCCAGATAGGTCACCGGCGTCAGCACCGCTTCCCACAGCACTTTGAGCAGCCAGTTGGTCACCATCACGGTCATCACCGCTGAAGTTTCCCACACGCCCAGAAACGCCAGTGGATAGAAGATCAGACTGTCGACACCCTGCCCCACGACCGTTGAACCGATCGTCCGGCTCCATAACGCCTTGCCCTGCGTCCAGACCTTCATCCGCGCCATGACATAGCTGTTCACAAATTCGCCGGCCCAGAATGCGACGATTGATGCCGCAACGATACGCGGGACCTGGCCAAACACGCTTTCATAGGCCGCCTGCCCCTCCCAGCCCTCTGCCGGCGGCAGGGATACGACAACCCAACTCATGCCAGCCATGAACAACAAAGCCGCGAACCCGGCCCAGATGACCCGTCTTGCCCGTGCGTAGCCGTAAACCTCGGTCAGCACGTCGCCAATGACATAGCCGAGCGGGAAGAATAATATCCCCGCGCCATAGATCCATTGTTCGCCGCTTATGGTGATGAAAGTAGGTTTGGCCGCACCGATGACATTGGACAGCAACAGCACGGTCACGAACGCCGCCATCACGAAATCATAATAGTGGAACCGGTGGCCGGTCTGGCTGGAAGCGGAGGTGCGGACAATAAGACTATCGTTCATCGGCTGATCTTACCCCACCCTAGGTACAATTCAACATCTATGGCGGCCGATGCGCACCACCGTTTGCAGCCGGTCCAAAGACCGTAAAAGCGGACGTTGCTAGATAGCCTTTGGCGGTCGTGTTTCTCCATCTTGGCAAATAACGCCTCAAGCGCTCGCCGGAAACACCGACCAGCTATCGATGATCGCACCATTGTCATAGATCGCGATATCTCCAAATTGCAGGAACACCGCTTCGCTTTGCGTAGGACGCAGGAAGACAAAATCATCGGGACGGATGTCGGTGCCCGGGCCGCCATTCAGCATTTCCTGGTTGCTGGAGTGACCGAATGTGCTGTTATAGCGCAGCCCGGGAGGATCTTCGGGATGGGCCATCCACTTGCCACCATAGATGAAGATCGTCTTGTCGAGATTGGGATTGAGCGCGCGCTTTGCTCCGTCGGCAAATTCCATCACCGGCAAGCGCGTTTGATCAAGCACCTTGAGCGCAGGCGTGGCAATGAAAGCGGCAGGCACGAACGCCTCCAGCAAATCTGTGTCAAAGTCGGTCGGTTTGACCAGCGCCGACCCGGCCGAGATTTCGTTGGCGATATCGGTATCCTTATAGAGGCGATAGGTCGGGCTACCGGCAGCGTTGCGGGTCGCGGCCTTGATCTCATTCTCTCCAAAGACCTGCTTTGCAGCACCCAAGGCCGAACCATAAACTTCCCATGCACCGTTTTTGGCCCGGTCCCGCCAGCCCAATGTTGTGGGGATTTTGGACAAGTGCGGCTCGTAACCCATCAAACCGGCAAAATTCAGACGGTTTGACTGACGGATTTTTTCCATCATGCCGGTCAGCGCATCGCCGGGTTCCATCCCGCCGCGGTGCAGACCCACGTCCAGTTCAATATTGATCGCCATATCCGTGCCTTGCGCTTCGGCAATAGCGGCATATTGATCAAGCCGTTCGGGTGTATCAGCCAGCCATTGAACCTTGCTGGCTGCTTCCGCTTTATCCTGTGGCAGCGCAGCGAAATAATTTTTAACTGCCTGCGCCGGCATCGGCTTGCCGATTAGCTGGTTCGCATCCGGCATGGCTTTGCTCAGCGCGATCAGCATTGGCAGGTTAAATGTCATTAGCCGGTCGGTGCCTGCGCGTTCACGAACATGACCAATCAGGTTGAGCGAAGGGAGTGATTTGGCGACTATCCGGTATCCCATGCCGTCTGGCAAATCAGACATGAGTTGATCGATATTCGCATTGAGCCGTGCCCGGTCGATCACCAAGACAGGCTGGGCTATATTCGCGTCGCGCAATGCCTTCTGCATGGCAAGAAAATAAGGGTTGCGCGGTCCGCTTTTGTCCGATGTCCGTCCCAATGCCACAGCCATTCCTCCCGCTATCACCGCTCCACCAACCAGCATTTTTCTGCGGCTCAATTTTGCCATGCTAGGCTTCTCCCCAGATCTTTGAGAGATAGGGATTTACGAATTTTCCGGTCGGATCAAGCTCCTTGCGCAGTTGATTGAACGCGGCAAATTTTGGATAAAGCATCGATAATTCCTTTGCCCCAAGACTGTGCAACTTGCCCCAGTGCGGGCGCCCCCCGGCAGCGCGGAATATTGGTTCAAACTCGGTGAAGAAATATTTGTAGTTTTCTGACGAATCAGCATGGATGGCAATCGAAAGCCGGTGGCCATCGTTGAACGGGCTGAGCCATGCTTCGTCGGGTGCGGTTATTCGTGCTTCGATAGGGTAAAAGGCATCGCTCCTGCTTTCCATTTTGGCAATAACCTGACGCAGTGTCGCCAATCCATTCTCCAGCGGAATATGATATTCCATTTCGTTAAACTTGGACGGACGGCTCGTCGCGAGTAATTTCCACCCCGCATCGGTGGTTTCTTCTCCGGCTTCAGGATCAACCGACCCGGCAAACACCTTGCGCCTAAGCCAGCATGACCAACCAAATATGTCCCGCAGCTGCTTTAGATCCTGCAGGAAATTATCATCTTCGCTAGGCTGCTCTCCTGAAAGAGGCCCCTCATATTTGTCATGGGTGAACGTCGCTCCATGACCCGTATGGGGGAAGAATACCGCTTCAAAATTGCGATGCTTTTCCGAGAGCCCCATATATTGGTCGAGGATATCTACTGTTTTGACCAGTTTCACGCGACGGCGCAGATCAAAGGCCGGCTCGACCTGCAGATCATAGCGAGTGATGATTCCCAGCGCGCCGAGCGATACCTTGCCCGCCTGGAACAGATCCGCATTTTGCTCGGCGCTTGCTTGCACGATTTCACCCGACGGGGAGATCAGTTCAAAGCCTCGCACATAGTCGTGGATCGCGGTCAAGTTTCGTCCGGTTCCATGGGTCGCAGTACTGAAACCGCCCGCGAGCGTCTGCACGTCAATATCGGGCAAATTGGCAAAGGCGAGACCCTGTTCATGGAGCAGGCGCGCGGCCTGTTGGAGCTTGGTACCAGCACCTAGCGTCGCGATATTTGTTGTGGGGTCATGGGAAATGATCCCTGAAAGCGCACCTATGTCCACGATTGTCCCTTCGGACGGACACAAAGCCGTAAAGCTGTGGCCACTGCCCGCCGGACGAATGGGTGTCGGGCTGTTTTTGACCAGCGCCACAACTTCTTCGGTGCTGGTGGGGGCTGCTAGTATCTTTGGTGTCGCTTTTTCAACGCCGGACCAGTTCATCCAGGCGCGTTCACCGGTCGGGGCTTTCGGCAGATCGGGATTAAAGCCCTCGCGGACAAAATTCTTTGAAGACCACCAGGCCTGGCGACCAACCGGAATGGCAATTGCCACAGCGGCACCACCCAATAATAATTTCCTGCGAGAAAGCGGCATCAGCTTGTCCTGCCGGCCATGAAGGTGATCAATTGGTTGAGTTCTTCGTCCGAACAATCACTGCACAATCCCATCGGCGGCATGGCATTGAAACCGGCCTTGGTGCTGGCGAGCAAACCATCTGCGCCTTTGGCATCATATCGAATCGCCCACGCGGCTTTATGTCCGGTCAATGGCGCTGCCGCGTCAACGGTCGAGTGACAAGATCTGCAACTTCGGTCATATTTTGACGCGAGCTTTGCATCATTGGGGGTCAAGTCGGCGGCAAGTTGGATGTCGGATTCGACAGGCAAGATTCGGGCGTCCAGTGAACCGGCAACGTTGCCGGTCTGGTCGGCACTGCCTTCCCCACATGCGGCGAGCAAAACCATCGAGGCTGCAACCAGCTTTTTCATATACTTATTCTTGCCCTTCTCAAAAAGATAGCTATTACTATCGTTTGCTAATCATAGTGTCAAGAAGATGCAGATGACGACGAAAGTGAACATATCAGGCAAGACGGTCGAGCCGCGCAGGCGTCCGCGACAACAGCGGGGCGAAGACACGATTGACCGGATATTGGAAGCCTCGGCAGAGCTGTTGGAGGAACTGGGTTTTGACAGGCTGAATACCAACCTTATTTGCAAGAAAGCCGGTCTGACGCCGCCCGCGCTTTATCGGTATTTTCCGAACAAATATGCCGTATTGAAAGCGCTCGGCGAACGATTGATGCGCATTCAAAATGACGCACTTTACGACACTCTTGATGGCATCGGGGTTTTGCCAACGGCCGAAAATATTGCCGATCAACTGCGCGGACAATATAATGTGACAATGGCCCAAAAAGGCGGGCCGTGGATCATGCGCGCTCTTCATGCGACGCCGCAGCTCGCCAATGTTCGGCGTTCTTCCCATAGCGAAATGGTCAAACGATTTGTCGATTTACGAGTGAACGAAATACCAGAGGCCGATGTTCAGAAAATCGAACGACAATACCAAATCATTGTAGAAACGGGATATGCAGTTTTGGAAATGCTAATCGACAATCCGGACATGGATATCGATGCCACCCTGAAAGATACCGGATTCATGTTGTTTGCGCTGTTGGAATCCGGGTCGTCCATTTAACTGCCCCGCGACCGGGCTGCCATGAACATGGCTTTGGACGACCAAGTCGCTCACCACCGGTCGCGCATGCAACGCTTCGTCGCACCGTGCGACAGAAAAACCTTCCTTATTGACAAGTTTGAAAAATAAAACTAGGCGCAAAGCCGCAAAAATCTGCGGTTTTTTGCAAATGGCGCCCGTAGCTCATCTGGATAGAGCGCGAGACTTCTAATCTTGAGGCAGCAGGTTCGAGTCCTGCCGGGCGCACCATTTTTTCCTATTTCTTGAAACCGCGCTGGACGGCATCCATAGATTCCGATGTAATCGGATAGCCGATGCCTTCCGGGATGCACAAATGAACACCGTCATCGCGTTTTTCAATGCGGGGAGAGACCATCACGGCGGGGTGATCCTTGACATGGGCAACAGCCTCGTCAAACGATCCGAATTGCGCCAGCCGTTCGAGATTGCGCTTGGTCGGGAAGATGATCTTGACCTCGCCCGCTTCGGCCCGATTCAGGACGGATTGCGCATTGCCCCAGAATAAATTGTAATTTTCGGTTTCGTCGACCGTGGCCTGTGCCTTGTGGTCATCATGCGAGATCATGTAGAAACGGGTGTCGAAAACCCGCTTTTCCGCAAATGGCGGGCACCAGCGGGAGAAGGGTATCAGCTTTTCCAGCTCCAGCTGCCAGTCAAACTGGTTGCAGATATCGGCGAGATTTGTGCCATCATGCAGCGCCGCCCGGGCTTCCAAAACGCGCTTCGCGTCGAGATTGCCTTCGACCGCGACAGCAATCCCGGTTTCCTCGATCGATTCCCGAACGGCGGCAATGCGCGCAGCATATTCTTCAAAATCATCATGGCCGAGCGCTTTGGCGAAATCAAAATCTGCATCGTCAATCCGGCCACCCGGAAAAACTGCAGCACCCGCAGCGAAGACCATTTTTGCCGAGCGTTCTACCATCAGCAGATCGGGCGCTGTCCTCCCCGGCTGATCGCGGAATATGATAAGGGTTGAAGCGGGTATGGGCTTCGGCATTGGTTTGCCTGAAATTGCGTCGATCGCTGGCGCTACGCTGCTGCTCTGTTTTTCGGTCATGTTTTTATATGAACAACGCTTGTCTGCTTTGCAAAGCCTTTTGGTCACCATCCGGCAGCGCAATCGGATTTGCCAAAACTCCATCCACATGGCAGGGTCATGAAATGGGAATTGTCGAGCTTTTGGGACTGGCCGGTAGCGTTAGCCTGATATCGGGCTGGCGGCTCTACTTCACGGTTTTTGTTACCGGTCTCGCCATGCGGCTGCAATGGATCAGCCTTCCCGAGAATTTGCAGATGCTGGATGCCTTTGCGAATCCCTGGGTTCTGGCCATCAGCGCGCTCGGCGCGATAGCCGAATTTTTTGCCGATAAAATTCTCTGGCTCGACAGCATATGGGATACGATTCATACCGCAATCCGGCCGCTGGGCGGCGCGCTGCTCGCGCTGGCGGTGGTGGATGCAAGTGATCCCGTTTGGCAGGTTGTGGTCTTTCTGCTGGGCGGCGGCGCGGCGCTAATGAGCCATGGGGCAAAGGCCGGTGCGCGCGCGCTCGTCAACACCAGTCCGGAGCCGGTTAGCAATGCTGTGGTCTCGACCGGCGAGGATATTGCTACTGGTGGCCTGCTGTTTTTAGCCTTTGCCAACCCGGTCGCAGCGCTGGTCATTGCATCAGTGCTGTTATTCCTCTGCATTTTTCTGGTCTACAAAGGATATAGGCTCTGGCGAAAAATCGTCTCCAGCGGCAACTAGACGTTGATCTGGCGGTAGCGATTGACGGTGGCCCTGCATCTACCGGGCAAAAAACGGAGCGCAACAATCCGTTTTAAAAAATGGTCGGGGAGACAGGATTTGAACCTGCGACCCCCTGTACCCAAAACAGGTGCGCTACCAGGCTGCGCCACTCCCCGACGCGCGCTTCCCCTAGGCGGTGCTTTTACGAAAAGCAAAGGGTTTTTCACGCTTCTTTTCATCACCGCTCATAAGCGTGGTAATTCGCGGTGGCAGAAAATTATGGTGGGCCCGGAGGGACTCGAACCCCCGACCTAGCCGTTATGAGCGGCCAGCTCTAACCAACTGAGCTACAGGCCCGTATGAGCAGCTTTTTCTGGCAAATCTCATTGGGATGCTCCGATAGCGGAAGCTTTGATGATTTGGCAAGAACGATCGTCGCGATTCGTCCCGTTCCCACCAATGAAATTGCTAAACGCCCGATGCAGCTTCCAGTAACTGGCCCATATCAACGGGCTGTACATTTCGAATCTCGAGATGCCCGATGATCTCGCGCCACCAGTCGTAAAAGCCATCAAGGTCTTCTGCGGTACGAACATAAGGCGTGTAGCCGGGCGAAAGCGAAGGAGAATGAAAGGAGAAAACCAGCAGCTGCAAGTCATCATCCAGCGCTACATCAATCGCTTCCTTTGTCTCTCGCGCCGATATCCCTTCGGGTGTCAGGGGAATGCGCTCGAGCATCTTGCTGCGGGATAATAGCGCGTTGATCAAAGGCGACTTGTTCATGACGGGCGCTGCAAGACCCGACTGCTTGCGCAAAATACCCGAATAGATGGTGGTTAGCGGCACTTCGAGAAGTCGCTTGTCGTCGCCCCACCAGAAGGGCTGCGAACCGACCGACAGAAAGTCCGGACCGCCCTGCCCGCTATAATCAAACCGGGGCCGGATGCTGCTATCCATCACAAAGCCGTGTTTGATCAAAAGCTCAACCGTATGCGGACCAATGCCATAACGCCCGGCACGATAGGTCGTCGGCCGGACACCGATTTTATCGTGAATCGCATCCCGCAGCGTCACCAGCTTTTTTTCTTCCAGCTCTTTCGGCAAATTTCCGGCGAAGCTGTTGTGGTCATTCACCCGCTCATCAAAAGGCGGGTTGACCCATGGATGCAAATGAACCCCGATGTCAGCCGTTTTCTGTTCGGTGACGGTCCGCAGAAATGCGACCGCCTTGGCATCGGAAATAATCGAATAATCGACAAAATAGATCGGCTTGATTCGGTGTTTTTCAATAAATTCCTGGAACTTCAGCAACTTGGGAACGGAGATCGTCGTGTGACCGCTCCGCTGGAATGGCGCGTCCCAGTCGAATTCCTCTTCCGTATCCACAGAAATCAGAAACCGTCGGCCAAATTCTGTCGGCCACTGGACATGGTTATCCGGCTTCTCGATCTTCATCGGCTGATATTCTTGTAGAGAAATTTCCGCCGCTCCATATTACCCGAACCAGGCGGATAACCTTAGTGCCGACTGGAATATTATTCCAGTTCGGTTTCCCGAATTTTCATTTTACCGATCGCCGCCGCTGGGAGGGTCAAGGCAATATTATCCTGGTTAATGGTAAGCGCGCCACCGGCAGCTTCCGCGAGATTCCGCACCAGACGCAGAGAGAAACCAAGTCCCAGCAACGATGATTCGCTTCCGTCATCGTCAATGCCCTGCGAAGGATCGAGCAAAATATTTTCGGCAACATCCTTTATTCGCGACGGACGCGACAGGGTGAACTGGTTGGTGGGGTGCACGCCCACTCGCGTCCGCAACTCCGCTTTCAGCGTCTCGCCATTCTCGCAGGAGATAATCGCTGCCGACAATAATCGCGCGAATATGCGTTCCACCGATTCGCCGTCCAGCGCAAAGGGTCGAATCGGTTCCGCCTTGCTGATATTCAGCTCGACCGCCTTGCTATGGGTCAATCCTTGCAGACGCTGTGCCATCCGCTCGAAGAGCCAGTCGGCGTTGGTCGTTCCGACAGATCCCGGCAATTGTCCGGAATCGACTTTTACGGCAATATCAAGATCTTCAAATCCCGCCAGCAGCCGCCGCGCTTCATCCATGATGTTGCGCGCCAGCGAGCGATATTCAAAAGATGCCGGGCCAAAAAGCTGTTGTTCGATAATTTCGCTAAATCCGATCACAGCGTTCAAAGGCGTCCGCAATTCATGAATCAGTTGCTGGAGCTGCTCCCGCCGCTTGACGTCGAGACCGCTATTTCCGGCATCCTCGGCTTCATTGGGCCGCCGCATGATTCCCCGATAGCCCTCGAACCGTCCGGACTCCTCGCTAAAATAGGGTATCGCGCTCATTCGCCAGTCACCGGCGACAATTGACGCCCCACACAGCCGCATCCGGGCATTCTCCATCGGCATTCTCTGCCGAAATGCAGCCGCACCATAAGCATCGGGGCCGGGGCCTTCGTCAAAAGCAGGTTGCGCTATGGTAACGCCCACAATCGCCCCTTTCGGAGGCCCTTCGGTCCAAGTAACCGTCCCCGATTCATCCGTTTCAAACCGGATGGATCCCAGCGGTTCGACGGAAAATCCTTTGCTGCCTCGTTGATCGTACGACTGCCGCTGGGTTCCGACGGTGCGGTTTTTTTGATAATCCGCGATCTTCTCTACCAGCGCGCTGATCTGAGATCCTTCGGCATGTTCCGCGGAATTCCGCGGCGGGCTTTCGTGCGACTCACCGCCGCTTTCAATTCCGACGCTGCCAATGGCATCCGGAGCACGGGTTTCGGTCGCGGAAATCGGAGCCTCGGGCATCGGATCCGCAATGCCGGGACCCTGTGATTGCAAATAGTCTCGCGCTCGCTCGGAAAGTCGGGGAAATACATCAGCGTAAACCGCAAGCGGCAAGTCAGACGCAGATATCGCGGCATCACAAACCGGATCGGTATCGCCACTCAAATACACCAGCAGAGGGGCAGAGCGTAATCGACCGTTCAGCGACTGCACGGCCGCCAGCCGTTCCTGTTCGGGAACCCGGTCATGGAGATCGCGCAACCGGGTCAATCCTGCCTGAATGTCCTGATTCGCCAGATCACCCGGTTTCTGCGCCAAAAGATCAACCACCTGGCGCCACTGCGTGGCAGCAGCTGCCCCTTCTGGCAGGCTCCCTTTGAGCACGGTGTTCAGGCGGTCATCGAAGCGCAATTTTTGATCCCGAAAATCGTTGTTTCACACAACTGTTAACTAGGCGATAACCTTTTACAGCCGTTACAGGAAGCTATGAATATTCCGCGTCACAATGTGGGACATGGCGGAAAGCATTGCTTGGTGTGCTTATTATATTATAATCATCAAATGATTCGCGAACGGATATTACATATTTATGGCTGACACAAATCTTGATGAAATCGATATGAAAATTTTGCAGCGACTGCAAAATGACGGTCGGATTACCAATGTGGAACTTGCCAATAGCGTCGGCCTGACCGCCCCGCCGTGCCTCCGCCGGATGCGCGCGTTGGAAGATGAAGGGGTGATCAAATCCTATCATGCCGCCATTGATCCAGCAAAAATGGGATATACGATCACCGTCTTTGCGATGGTCAGCCTGAAAAGTCAGGCAGAAGCCGATTTGCAGGCATTTGAGGATCATGTGCAAAAGCTGCCCGAAGTACGGGAATGTTACATGTTGAACGGTGAAATCGATTTTATCCTCAAGGTGGTCGCCAAAGATCTTCAACAATTCCAAAGCTTTTTGACAAGCCAGCTGACCGCGGCACCCAATGTGGCAAGCGTAAAAACATCGCTCACAATCCGGTCCGCCAAACATTTGCCCGGTGTTCCAATCGAGCGATAAAAAAAAGGGGCGCACCCAGCGCCCCTTTCCATAATTTTATTCGGTCAGATCGACTCAGGAAGCCGGATCTGCGGCAACCTGTGCAGGAGCAGTCGGAGCCGTTTGCTGTCCGATCCACGTCTGCCACATATTTGCCAATGGTGCCCGGGTTCCGGAAACCTTTGCAAACGCTTGCCTTGCTGTCGCATAATCGCCCGCATAGGCATAGGCCGTGCCGATGCCCATATTGCCGCGATCCTGATCAGCACCTGGCTTGGCCAGACCGGCTTCATAAAAGGCTATGGCCTTGTCATAATCCTTGTAACCCAGCCAGACGTCGGCAAAGTTCATCATCACCGAGCTGCTGCCGGAACCGCGCACAGCGGAAGGCTGACCAGGTAGTGACGCACGATCCGCCGAGACCTCGCGCCTTGCGGGAGCGAGAAGTTCCGAAACCAGGGGACTGGACGCAGTGATGAGGCCTTTCTGCTGCCCTTCCTCAAGAACCGAGACAACTTCGCCGAACAGATTTTTCCGCTGCGCTTCCTCGGCAAATTCCTGATAGTCGCGGGTCGTTTTTAGCGAACCGGTGGCTTTCATGAACCGCAAAACCTCGAGATTCTGGATGCTATCAGACGACGATGTACGGCGGCTTGCGGCCACAGCATCACCCCAGGAATCGCCTGACGGATAGGCGGCTGCCCAATTGGCAGCCCAGGCGGCATATAAATCCTTGTTACCACTCGCCAGCGCTCGGTCGCGTGCCAGTCGATACCATGATTCCGGTGCCTTGTTTTCTGTCGCATTGGCGTTGGTCAGAATTTCTTTCCACTTCGCCAGGCCTTCAACATGCATGTTCCGCTTGAAATAGGTCTCCGCTAGCAGTGGCTCGATATTATTCGCACGATAACCGAGATCATAGGCGGCCTGGAACCGTTGCGCAGATTCGGCCCAACGTTCTGCACCATAAGCAAAATTACCGGCAAAAAAGTTGAACGCAGGCAACTGTTCTGCACCGGTCCGTCCGCTATCGAGCGACGCGATAATGCCCTTTTCCTGCAAACCAGTGTCTTGCAGCTTGCCGCCGAGCTGGATGGCCAGCTGCCCCGCTATAAAGCGGTCATCCGGGGCCAGGGTTTCAGCAAGCAAGGCTTCGACCAGCGGTTTTGCCGTTTCGGGAGTTTCGCTTCCCATTGCCGACTGAATATCAGCAACTTTCGGGCGTATTTCCTTGCTGATCGTTATTTCCGATCCCTTGTCCTTCTTCTTTTTCGCAGCGTGGGCCTCTTGCGGTATGGCGGATATCGCCAAAGTGCCCGCAGTCGCCAGCGCGACGGCCATTGAAAAATGAGATAAAAAACGCATGAATATCCTCCGGATGGTTTGTTTATGTAGGGGGAAAGGCTTCCCCGGAATATGGTTGCACCACAAACTCTCTTGGCCCTATTACCAAGCTTTGGACCCTTTTCTAGGGTGAATCCGCTGAATAGATGTTGAACAGCAGCTATTCACAACGCGCATCCCGCGCACAGACAGTAAATTGAGGTAAAATCGCGTGCTTGCAATTGTTTCTCCCGCCAAATCTCTGGATTTCAAATCGAGCATTCCCGCGACCAGACCATCGACAAACCGCTTTCCCGAAGAAACGGAAAAGCTCGCCAAGGCGATCGACAACCTGACCACAAAGAAGCTCAAGGCGATCATGCCGGTATCGGACAATCTCATTGCCCTGAACCGCCAACGGTATCGAGAATTTTTCAACCAGCCGGAACGGCCTGCCATTTATGCCTATAATGGTGATGTCTATAGCGGGTTTGAAGCGCGCAGTCTCAGCGAAGACGCCATGGTCTTTGCCCAGGATCATATGCGAATCCTCTCCGGGCTTTACGGGCTGCTCCGGCCCTTGGATCCCATTCGCCCCCATCGCCTCGAAATGGGTACGAAATGGGCACCTCGCTACAATAAACTGACTGACTTCTGGAAAGACAAGATTGCCAAGGCACTAGCCGCGGATCTCGAAAAAATCGGTTCCCGAACGATCGTCAATCTCGCCAGCAACGAATATTGGGCATCGGTCAAACCTTATGCTGACACACTGGCTGCTCGAATCATTGAAGTGGATTTTCGCAAGGACAGCCCCGATGGCCCGAAGTTTATCAGCTTCGAAGCCAAGCGGGCGCGTGGCATGATGGCGCGTTATATTTGTGAAAACCATCTGACCGACCCTGAGATGCTCAAAGCGTTTGACTATGACGGGTATCGCTATGATCCCGGCAGCAGCAACGAAAACAGCCTGCGCTTCCTTCGCACATGACGCCAGATATGCTGTTGCTCTTGAGGCAACCGGCGGGGTCAGCGCGGATCGCCAAATATTTTCTACCGATCGAGGATGGAAAAAATATCCCAAAACTCGCCACCCTCCCCGGTCGGTGATGATGGCGAAATCAAACCCTGATTTCGGCGGTGTAATAATATTGTAAAATTGGCCCGAAAAGCTGGCTTTTGCCTGCCTGCTCCCCTAGAAGAATCGGCAAGAAAAAACCTATGAAAAAGGCCCGTTTGTGAACGAACAAACCACTCCACCGTCGCCATCCAACATCGAACCGGTAGACATCGTCGATGAGATGAAAACCAGCTACATGGATTATGCCATGTCGGTCATCGTCAGCCGTGCCCTGCCCGATGTGCGCGATGGCCTGAAACCGGTCCACCGGCGCATTTTATTTGCCTCGCAGGAAGGTGGCATGGTCGCCGGACGCCCCTATCGCAAAAGTGCGAAGATCGTTGGCGATGTGATGGGCAATTACCACCCCCATGGCGACAGCGCTATTTATATGGCACTGGCCCGGATGACGCAGGACTGGTCGATGCGGGTACCGTTGATCGACGGCCAGGGCAATTTCGGTTCGATGGATCCGGATATGCCGGCATCGATGCGCTATACCGAGGCACGCCTCAACAAGGTTTCCAACTTCCTGCTCAATGATCTCGACAAGGATACGGTCGATTTCATTCCCAATTATGATGGTAGCCGGCAGGAGCCAAATGTCCTCCCTGCCCGTTTCCCCAATCTGCTGGTCAATGGTGCCGGCGGCATTGCGGTTGGCATGGCAACCAATATCCCGCCGCACAATCTCGGCGAGGTCATCGACGCCAGCCTGGCCTATATCGACAATCCGGGAATTACGATTGATGAACTGATCGAAATTATTCCCGGCCCGGACTTCCCTACCGCACCGCTGATTCTCGGACAATCCGGAGCACGCGCAGCCTATAAAGACGGTCGCGGCTCGATCATGATGCGCGCGCGGCACGAGATAGAGGAAGGCCGCGGCGACAAACGCTCGATCGTCCTGACATCGATTCCGTTTCAGGTCGGCAAATCCGGCCTGGTCGAAAAAATTGCCGAGGCCGCCAAGGACAAGCGGATCGAGGGTGTTTCCGACATTCGCGACGAATCCAGCCGCGCCGGTGTGCGTGTGGTGATCGAACTGAAACGGGACGCGACGCCGGACGTCGTGCTGAACCAGATCTGGCGCTTCACCCCTGCCCAGTCCAGCTTCCCCGCCAATATGCTCGCCATTCGCGGTGGTCGACCGGAAGTGCTCAACCTGCGCGATATCATCGAAGCCTTCATCAAGTTCCGCGAAGAAGTCATCACCCGGCGGACGAAGTTCGAACTGAACAAGGCCCGCGACCGGGCCCATGTTTTGCTCGGCCTGGTGGTCGCGGCAACCAATATGGACGAGGTCGTCCGGATCATCCGTGCCTCCGCGACCCCGGTAGAAGCGCGCGAATCCCTGCTCGCCCGCGAATGGCCGATTGCCGAAATCGCACCCTATATCCGGCTGGTCGAAGCGATCGAGACAGACGTCGAGGGCGATAGCTACAAACTGTCCCAGATTCAGGTCAAGGCGATCCTCGATCTGCGCCTGCAGAAACTGACCGCCCTCGGCCGCGACGAAATTGGCGACGAACTGAAAGAACTGGCGGTCGCGATCGAGGAATATCTGGCGATCCTGGCCGATCGTGCAAAACTTTATGCCGTGATGCGCGAAGAGCTGGAAGAAGTGAAAGAACAGTTCGCCACGCCGCGTCTGTCGGAAATCACCGCCGCCTGGGACGGTCTCGAAGACGAAGATCTGATGGAGCGTGCCGAAATGGTCGTCACCGTCACCCATGGTGGCTATATCAAGCGGACGCCGCTCGACACGTTCCGCGCCCAGCGCCGCGGCGGCAAGGGCCGGGCCGGCATGGCGACCAAGGATGAAGATGCGATCACCGAATTGTTCGTCACATCGACGCATACGCCGGTGCTGTTTTTCTCCAACCATGGCAAGGTTTACCGGCTCAAGGTCTGGAAGCTTCCCGAAGGCGCGCCACAGACCAAGGGACGGCCGATGATCAACCTGCTGCCGCTGGCAGATGGGGAGACGATTTCCACCGTATTGCCATTGCCGGAAGACGAAGCGGAATGGGCCGCTCTCCACGTCATGTTCGCGACCGCCAAGGGCAGCGTCCGGCGCAACAGCATGGACAGCTTCACCAATGTTCCGTCGAACGGCAAATTTGCGATGAAATTCGACGAGGACAGCGAAGATCGCCTGATCGGTGTAAAATTGCTCACCGAGAATGATGATGTCCTGCTTGCTACCAAAAATGGCAAGGCCATTCGATTCGCCGGTGATGCGGTGCGCTCTTTCCAAAGCCGTACATCTACCGGTGTACGCGGCATTGCACTAAAGGGAGATGACGAGGTTATCTCGCTATCCGTGCTGCGCGGCGTTGAAGCGACAACCGAACAACGCGATCAATATTTGAAAGCGGCGCCCTGGAAAGACAATGAAAATGCACCCGAGCTTTCTGCCGAGCGCATGACCGAATTCACCGAAATGGAAGAATTCATCCTCACCGTCTGCGCCAACGGCTACGGCAAGCGTTCGAGCGCTTACGAATATCGCCAGTCGGGCCGCGGCGGCCAGGGCATTCTCAACATCGACAATATCAAGCGCAACGGCACCGTCGTTGCCAGTTTCCGCGCAACCGATGATGAGCAGGTCATGCTGGTCACCGACCAGGCCAAGCTGATCCGGATGAAAGTCGCGGACATGCGGGTCATCGGACGGAATAGTTCGGGGGTAAAACTGTTCGATGTCGCCAAGGGCGAACATGTCGTCGGTGCGGCCAAGATCGACGAGGAAGAAGAGCCGGAGAATGAAGCGGAAGACGCCGTGGTCGAGGAAATGGTCGATCAGGGTATTTCCGATGGCGACGTTGCCGCAGTGCCAGAAGCACCGGAAGAAGATAACGCCGAATGATCTAATGCCGTTCGTCCCGAGCCTGTCGAAGGACGCCTTGCGAAAATATGCCTCTCGATAGAAAGAGGTACTTCAACAGGCTCGGCACGAACGGGAACAATGTCGAGAGGAAAGCCAATGAAGGTCACACCATCCGGGCAAGCATGCGGAGCCGAGGTGACGGGTATCGACCTGACCCAGCCGCTTTCCGATGAAGCCATCGCCGATATTCGATCAGCCTGGCTGGAACATCATGTGCTCTCCTTCCCCGACCAAGCGATGACCGACGACGATCTGGAACGCTTCACGCGCTATTTCGGCGATTTCGGGCATGATCCGTTTTTCGACCCGATCGAAGGCCGCCAGCATATTGCGGCCATCCGGCGCGATGCGGATGAGAAAAGCCCCCTGTTTGCGGAAAACTGGCACAGCGACTGGAGCTTCCAGGCCCACCCGCCCGCGGGTACCTGTCTCCTCGGAATCACCATCCCTCCGGTCGGCGGCGACACTTTATTCGCTGACCAGCATGCCGCGCTCGATGCGATGCCAGCCGACATGCGCGCGCAATATGAAGGTCTGACCGCCATTCACAGCGCGCAAATGGCTTACGCCCCCGACGGCGCTTACGGCGAAAAGGACGAGGGCCGCAGCATGGCGATCCGTCCCGACGAATCGGCACGCGAAATCCAGCTTCATCCCCTGATCCGCGAACATCCGGAAACCGGACGTCTCGGGCTGTTCAGTTGCCTCGGTTATATCATCGGCTTTGAAGGCATGCCCCAGCAAAAGGCCCTGCCCCTGCTCCAGCAGCTATACGCGTGGCAAAGCCGCGGGGAATTTGTCTATCGTCACCATTGGCAGCCGAATATGCTGCTGATGTGGGATAATCGCTCTGTGCTGCACTGTGCCACCGGCGGCTATGACGGCCACGACCGCTTGCTCCACCGGACCACAATCGCCGCCCATCAGGCGTGAACCGGGTCTGCGCTGTCTGCCGCCATTTCGTGACGTAAGGTCCGGACGATTCCCGTCGCAATCATGAACTGGCCGAAATAATAGAAAGGCCAGATGAACAGGTCGGGAATGATGCTTGTTTCCAGCGGCCCCATCCGGGCAAATATCAGCAGGTCGGAAACCAGAAACAGGATTGCACCTGCGCCGACCTGATAGCGGGAGAAACGGCTCGTCCATGCCATGGCCGCCATCCCCGCGACCGACAGACAATAAAGTGCGATGGTAAGGGCGGATCCCCTGTCCGACGGCAAGGCCCAAGCAATTCCGATGGACAGCGGCACCAACAAAATGGCGAAAAGTTTCTGGCTGAACCCCAGTTTGTGACGGCGGTACCGGGAGTAAAAGGCAATGGCCAGGAAATGACCAACCATGAACGCACCCGCGCCGATTATCATGTCATATTCCAGTGCCATGTCGCCAAGCGCACCGAACGCCATGAAAGCCCCGACAATCTTGCCGTCCAGCCGGTGCAGCCGGACCAGAGCATAAATTGCCAAAAAGCTGACGCCGGCTCCTTTCCAGAGGACGATTAATGGTTCGGGCAACTCCGGGGTGTTCAAGACACATGCAAAATAATAGCTGATCCCGAACAACAGGCTGATCATCAAAAATGGTCGATTTTCGGCAAATGCGCTTTTCATAGGAATGTCCTCTTCCCCCTTTTCGGAACGGCCCTATCACGCAACAAGCGCGACTGCCAGATTGACATTGGACTCTTACCACAACACTAAGGCGCCCATGACAGATGCACATATTATCGGCGGCGGACTCGCCGGGTCCGAAGCAGCATGGCAACTCGCCGAACAGGGCATAAAAGTCCGCCTTTCCGAGATGCGGGGCAGCGGGGAGATGACGCCTGCCCATCAGACCGACGGACTCGCAGAACTGGTTTGTTCAAACAGTTTCCGGTCAGATGATGCCGAAAAAAATGCCGTCGGTTTGTTGCATCAGGAAATGCGCGACCTCAATTCAATCATCATCGGAGAAGGCGACAAGCATCGGCTCCCCGCTGGTTCCGCTCTGGCCGTCGACCGCGATCATTTCTCCGCTGGCATCACAAAACGGTTGAGCGAGCATCCGAATATCGAGATTGTCCGCGAACGGGTTGATCAACTACCCGAAAGCGGCCTGACCATTGTTGCCACCGGCCCTCTCACCGCCATGTCGCTGGCGGAAAGCATTGGCGCGGCGACAGGAGAGGATTCGCTCGCCTTTTTCGATGCGATTGCCCCGATTGTCTACCGGGACAGTATCAATATGGGCATCGCCTGGATGCAGTCGCGCTGGGACAAGGTTGGCCCCGAAGGTGACGGCAAGGACTATATCAACTGCCCGATGGACCGCGATCAATATGAAGCATTCATCCAGGGCCTGCTCGACGGCGAAAAGACCGATTTCAAACAGTGGGAAAAAGACACACCCTATTTTGAAGGCTGTATGCCCATTGAAGTAATGGCCTCTCGCGGTCCCGAGACCCTCAGATACGGTCCGATGAAACCGGTAGGACTGACCAACAGTCACACCGGCGGAAAGGCCTATGCAGTGGTTCAGCTCCGGCAGGATAACGCCTTGGGTACGCTCTGGAACATGGTTGGCTTCCAGACCAAGCTGAAATATGGCGCACAGGCTGAATTGCTGCGCACCATTCCCGGGCTGGAAAAGGCCGAGTTCGCCCGCATGGGCGGTCTCCACCGCAACACATTCATCAACGCACCGAAACTGCTCGACAAGGAGCTGCGCCTCAAAAAAGCCCCGCATATCCGCTTTGCCGGTCAGATCACCGGCTGTGAAGGCTATGTCGAGAGCGCGGCAGTCGGCCTTATGGTCGGCCGGATGGCAGCGGCGGAAGTGCGCGGCGAACCCTTCACCCTGCCCCCGCAGACCACCGCATTTGGCGCGTTATTGTCGCATATCACCGGCGGTGCCGATGCCCGGGACTATCAGCCGATGAATGTCAATTTTGGCCTGTTCCCGCCCTTTGAGCAGCGTGTGAAAAAGAAGGAACGGAAGGAAGCCTATACCGCGCGCGCGCGTGAAGATTTTGCTCTGTGGTTACACCCTCTTTCGTCAAAGGGGCTCCAGCTCGCCTAGCATTTGCATCGTGGCGCAGAACGCTTGGGCCGCGTGGTTCGAAATTCGGTGCGGGTTAGCTGACCATTGCCATCACCATCTGCTCCCGCAAAACGAGTACTGGTGGCAACCGCCCATTCTTCGAAGGTGAGCAGATTATTGCCGTCCTTGTCGAGCTTGCGGAAAGAATCGGTGCGGCTGCTCATCATTTCGAGACGGGTGATGGCTTCATCGCGATTGCGGTCATAGCGGTTGAACCGCATTTCTTCACGCGAGGCCTTATAAGCTTTGGGCGGTGTCGGCGGCGCAGGACCGATCGTTTCCGCGTCCAGTTCCGCCACCGGGAGGCTATCCGGTGCGACCGGTTCGGGAGGCGGCGGTGCAGTGGGTATGGGAACATCTTGCCCCTGTGCACCGATCCAGATGAACAGGCCTGCCGTGAGCATCAGAATCATCCCGGCGGCACCGGCAGCAAATTTTCTCATAAGCGGATCCCGCGGATCAGCGACTGTGCTTCTAGCGACCAGCGATACCGTGCCAGATGATACGGGCGGCGCTGGCTGGACGGTACAGATCGACAGACAATTGCCCCGTCCTAACATCGCGGATCATCAGTTTGCAGAGGATTGAGAGCGGTCGTCCGCTTCTGTCAAAATTCGCGTTTGGATGAGATTGCACGATTTGCGTGCAACGGTCGAAGGCAGACTGCCGCATATCGGTATCCGAGCAATGACGCGCGAAATCCCACAACGCCCAGGCGCGACCATGCTCAGTCTGCGCATCAGTCAGTGCATTGTCATCGCCCGAGCCAAAATCAAAAAAACCGCCACTGCGTGCGACAGCATAGTTGTCAAACTGCCGGTCATCCCACGGAAAATCATCGAGCATCGCTTCCCACCCGTCGAGCAGGGTCAAAAGCGGAGCCAGACTGTCGCCTTGTTCTTCCAGCAGATTAATCTGCTCAATCAGCGGTTCGCCCGCCGGCCGTTCAGACGCAGGCTTGGTTAATATATCCCGCCACCACGTTAACCGCATCTGTCCAATCAATATTTCCTTTGTCGAACGAATAATATCCGCGAATCTTGAATCGAGAGCGAATAAAAGCGCATATCGAGGACGATCAGGCCTTTTTGCGTAAGCAAGAATCAACCGATGCAACGGGTCTAGATGTAAAAACGTGTCTTGCATGCGCAGGCCGTTGACAGTTTTCTGCGGAAAATCAAGGTAAACGTCATTTTAACCATGGCCATTGGGCCGCCGCTAACCCTTTTTCGCATATTTCACACATTCAAATTGGGTTATTTCAGGGGGCCAGAGCGCATGCTTGGCAAAAAAAGCGAAAATTTTGCGCGTACCTTTTGGGCGGCGTTGCGGTCGGATACGGCGGGCAACGTATATGCCATGGCCGCAGCAGCGATATTTCCGATTGCCGCTATAATTGGCGGAGGCGTTGATATTGGCCGTGCTTACATGGCGCAGGCGCGTTTGCAGCAAGCCTGTGACGCGGGCGCTCTGGCTGGTCGTCGTGCTATGACGGGAGCCACCATGTCTGCCGCTGATGCTGTGGAAGCCCGCAAATTTTTCGACTTCAACTTTCCGGAAGGGTCGTTCGACACCGATCCCTTTGTGCCCGTCAATGGCAAGGCCAACCCCCGGTTTGTCGATGGCGCGCCCGGCGAAAAAACCGTCGTGGGCGTCATGGAAACCACCATGAACACGTCGATAATGCGAATATTCGGCTATAAGAAAATGACATTGAAGGCGGACTGCACCAGCCGCCTGGACATCGGCAATGTCGATGTAATGATGGTGCTCGACGTCACCGGCTCGATGGACAGAAAGCCGAACGGCAGTATCACCAACAATGAAGCAGAGAAGAAAATCGGCGGTCTGAAGAATGCGGTCGAGGATTTCTATGCCATTCTCGGCAGCGGCGGCGGTACCAATGGCAGCCAGATCCGCTACGGTTTCATGCCCTATAACGCGATGATCAATGTCGGCGAGACCTTATATGACGAGAATCCGTCGTGGCTGGTTGGCGGTGTCGGAACAGCCGTCGAAGATGAATGGAATTATCAGACCCGGCGGGCACACTGGGTCATTCCCGGCGCGAATCCGACCGTCACATTTGAGCAAATCAACGTTGCTGGTGCACAAGGCAGCGACCGCGACGCGTGCGAATATGATTTCGGACAAAACAAGAAGGTAGACAACTCGATCTGGAAGCCAAGCGACAATGGATATGCTTCCGGTACCCCGCTCACCCAAAATGGCTATTATTACGAATTCAGCTATTACAGCTATTATCGCTACAATAATAATTACAAGGCCTGCAAGCGCAAGGTCGAAAGATTCGATTCGGCACCCATCAAGACGACCGAGTGGCAGCCCGGAGCGGTATTCGACTTCTGGGAATATGATGAGTTCGACCACGATGTTTCGGCCTATGTTGCGTCGATAAAAGCCGGCAATCCGTCTGCTTTGCGGCCGACTCTTTACGATAATCCATCCCACGCGGCGCACGGTCCTTCTGACCGCTGGAACGGGTGTATCGAAGAACGCGATACCTATGCCGATATCACGCCCACGACCAATGCCATTCCTGCCAATGCCTATGACCTTGATATTGACCTGGTCCCGAACAGCAAGGCAACCCGCTGGCGTCCTTACTGGAGCGGTGTGGAATATCTCCGTTCAGGATGGCAGGCGACTAGCTCCGACTGCCCGGCCAAGGGCCGCCGCCTGGCGCAATATGCCAGCTATGAATCAGATCCCGGTCTGAATAGCACCGGAAATACAATTTATTCGGGTAGCCTCAAAAACTATATCGATGCCCTCCAGCCAAATGGTTATACCAACCATACGATCGGGATGATCTGGGGTGCGCGCTTCCTGTCTGCGACAGGCTTGTTCGCGGCAGAAAATTCGACGTCCAGCAACGGGTTCAATATTACCCGGCACCTGATCTTCATGACCGATGGTGATTTGAACGTCGGTCCGGACCGTTATAATGTCTACGGATATAACGAGCTCGATGGCCGCCTCGGCCCCACCAGCCTGAACAAAACGGACTATGAAGCCAGACAGGCGCAACGCTTCCAGTTGATGTGCAACGCGGTCAAGGCAAAAGGGATCACGATCTGGGTCATCCAGTTCACCAACAGTTCGACTGTCCAGTCGCATCTGGAAAGCTGCGCGACCAGTTCGAGCCACGCCACTGCTGCTACCAGCAACACAGCACTTGAGGCGGCATTTGGCGATATTGCGAAAACCATTGGCGGACTGAGGCTGTCGGAATGATGCGTTCATGGACCAAATCAACTCGCCTCCGCGAGGATCAATCTGGCGCAACTTTGGTTGAATTCGCGCTCGTCGCCGGACCATTCCTGCTGCTGTTGCTGGGCATTATGGATTTGGGCTACCGGGGCTATGTGGATACGGTGTCCAAATCTGTACTGCATCGGGTTGCGCGCGACGCTTCGACGGGCGAAATGACCCTGGCCGAGATTGAGCAACAGGTGAACGACGGACTGGATGCGCTGGTTCTCGACGATGCCGTTATTTCTGTATCAACCCAGAGCTACTTCGATTTCACCAATGTTGGCAAACCGGAGAAACTGACGACCGACAATAACAATAACGGCGAAGTGGACCCCGGTGACTGCTTCATCGACAATAATGGCAATGAGGTGTTCGACACCGACTATGGTATCGCTGGAACAGGTGGTCCCGATGATATTGTGAGCTATCAGATCGACATTAGTTCACCGCGTCTTTTCCCGCTGGCATCGATGATCGGACTGTCCGATACGATGACCATCTCGAACAGTACAGCCGTGCGCAATCAACCGTTTGGCGCGCAGGTGGATTTGGTCGAAACTTGCATATCGACGCTGGATTAGAGCGAGGCTGAGTGGATATGGCAAAGACATTAAAACAGCGCGCTGTCAAAATGATCAACCGTTTCAAACATCTGCCGGTCATCGAAGATACCAGCGGCCTCGCGCTGCTTGAATTTGCGTTCACCGCTCCGGTCATTCTCCTTATCGGCCTGGGCGGCCTGGAAACGGCGAACCTGGCCATTGCCCATATGCAGGTCAGCCAGATTGCCATGCTGGTCGCGGACAATGCTTCGCGGGCACGCGAATCCATTGATGAGGCTGATATTCGCGAAATATTTACCGGGACCCATCTCACCGGCGACGCGATCGATTTCTCGACCCATGCACGGGTCATTCTTTCCAACCTGGAGAAAAACGGCCAAACCGGCGCCTCCGCCGGCCAGTGGATACGCTGGCAGCGATGCTACGGAGCCAACACCAACTATTCATCTTCTTACGGGAATGAGAATGACGGGAAATTTGATTCCAGCCTTGCCGATGGCATCGGGCCGGTGGGCAAAAAAATATCGGCGTCGGGAGCAACCGCAATTAATTTCGCGGAAGTCGTTTATGAATATCAGCCCCTGGTATCTGACCGGTTTTTCGGAAATAAGGTGATTCGCTATGAAAGCGCCTTCGTTGCCCGCGAGCGCGACGATCATGCGATCAAAAACGCCAGCTCTATCCCGAACAATCAGCTCTGGAAATGCAATGTCTACGGAACGATAGACAATCCGCCCAGTTGAGACGCCCCGGCGAGCGGTTCCCCTCACCCGTTCCCGCGCTACCGATAACAGACCTTTTTAACCGCCGCGATGATCCGCGCGCTGTCGATCAGGGCCGCCTTTTCCAGATTGGCCGCATAAGGCAACGGAACGTCTTCGTTGGTCACCCGCATCACCGGAGCATCGAGATCATCGAACCCCTGCTCCATGCATAGCGCGACAATCTCACTCGAAATCGAACAGGTCGGCCAGCCTTCTTCCGCGACGACCATCCGGTTGGTTTTGGCGAGGCTCTTGAGAACCGTTTCCGTATCCAGCGGACGCAGGGTGCGCAGATCAATAACTTCAGCCTCTATGCCCTCACCCGCCAGACTGTCTGCCGCCTCGAGCGCAAGCCCTACGCCGATTGAGTAGCTGACAATGGTGACATCGCTGCCTTCGCGCATAATCCGCGCCTTGCCGATCGGCAATATATGATCGTCGAGTGCCGGCACGTCGAAGGAGCGGCCATAAAGAAGTTCATTTTCCAGAAACACGACCGGATCGGGAGTCTGGATAGCCGCCTTCAACAGGCCTTTGGCATCTGCCGCATCATAAGGCGCGATGACGATCAGGCCGGGAACGGAGGCATACCACGGACCGTAATTCTGGCTGTGCTGTGCGCCCACCCGGGATGCCGCACCATTGGGGCCGCGAAACACAATCGGGCAGCGCATCTGGCCACCGGACATATAGTTGGTCTTGGCCGCTGAATTGATGATCTGATCAATCGCCTGCATGGCAAAATTGAAGGTCATGAATTCGACAATGGGTTTCAGGCCACCCATGGCCGCACCAGCACCTATGCCGGCAAAACCATGTTCGGTAATCGGGGTGTCTATGACCCGCTTCGGACCAAATTCTTCGAGCAGACCCTGTGTAACCTTGTAAGCGCCCTGATATTCGGCGACCTCCTCGCCCATCACAAAGATATCCCCGTCTTTGCGCATTTCTTCGGCCATCGCATCACGCAGGGCTTCACGAACGGTGAGCGAAACGAGATCGGTACCGGCGGGTACCGATGGATCTTCCGCGCGAGAGATCGGCGCGGGCGGCGCGGCTTCCATGATCTCCGGCTTGGCGTCTTCCACGGGCTCGGGCTTGGCCTCCTGCTTGGCTACACTCGCCGGTTTTTCTCCGCCTGCTTTGCCAGTTGCTTCATCTTCCCCGGCCATTTCAGCGATAACCGTTCCAACCGCGACTGCGTCGGTTCCTGCTGCGATCAGGATTTTGGTGATCACACCTTCATCGACCGCTTCAAATTCCATTGTCGCCTTGTCGGTTTCAATCTCCGCCAATATGTCTCCGGAACTGACTTCATCGCCTTCCTTCACGAACCATTTGGCCAATGTGCCTTCTTCCATGGTCGGGGACAGAGCCGGCATCTTGAGTTGGATCGCCATCAATATTGCTCCACCAGCACATTGGTATAAAGTTCGGACAGCTCGGGTTCCGGGGATTCCTCGGCAAAATCCGCCGCTTCCATCACCGTCTTGCGGACCTTTTTATCCAGCGCTTTCAAATCTTCTTCCTTCACACCCTTTTTCAGCAGAGCCGCTTTCAGCCTCTCGATCGGATCGGATTTTTCGCGGACGTCCTGCACCTCGTCCCGGCTGCGATATTTGGCGGGATCGGACATGGAGTGGCCACGATAGCGATAGGTTTTGAGCTCCATCAGCACCGGACCGCCGCCGCCACGCACGTCCTTCAACACTTCTTCCACCGCACCGCGCACGGCCAGAACATCCATGCCGTCGACTTGCACGCCGGGAATGCGGAAGCTTTCCCCGCGCCGGTAAAGCTGGTCTTCAGCGGACGAGCGGTTGACGCTGGTACCCATGGCATATTGGTTATTTTCGATGACGAAGATCACCGGCAACTGCCAGAGTTCCGCCATGTTGAAGCTTTCGTAAACCTGCCCCTGGTTGGAAGCCCCGTCGCCGAAATAAGCCAGACAGACGCCGCCATCTTCCTTATATTTATGGGCAAAGGCCAGACCGGTGCCGAGCGAGACTTGCGCACCGACAATGCCGTGACCACCGTAAAAGCCATGCTCGACGGAGAACATGTGCATCGAACCGCCCTTGCCTTTTGAAATTCCGGAAGCACGGCCGGTCAGTTCGGCCATCACGATATTCGGATCAATGCCGCATGCCAGCATATGGCCATGATCACGGTAACCGGTAATCACGCTGTCCTTGCCCGGATTTATCGCCGATTGCAGGCCGGTGACGACGGCCTCCTGTCCGATATAGAGATGGCAAAAACCACCGATCAGACCGAGACCATAGAGTTGCCCTGCCTTTTCCTCAAAGCGCCGGATAAGCAGCATTTGTTCATAGAATTCCAGCATCTCTGCCTTGGTTGCGCTGTAAATCGGTGCCTTCAGTCCGCCCGTCGAATGCACGACTGATTTGGATTTGGCTGGCGCGCGCTTGGGCGCGGCTGTTTTTTTGGCTGGGGTGGTTTTCCGGGGAGCTTTTGCCACGCGAGCGGGTCCTTTTGTTTACGAATGAACAGCATAACCAAAACTGCGCCGTTACCCAAGCGCTTAGACCAGTTGACAGATTAAAATTTGCGACTGCTGGCTGAACCCGCCGAAAGCTATTTCAACGGAACGATAATCTCGTCGGGATGGACGACATTGACCTTCTCGCGCAACAATTCACCGATCAGATCAGGATCAGCGCCCTTGGGATCGAGCAACTCTACCCGGTTCTTCAACGCATCACGTTCGGTTTGCAATTTGGCCAGCTCGACACCGCGCATCTCCAGCTCGGCCTGATACTCGCCCCAGGCGAGAACACCGGTCGGACCCAAAACGGCGTAGCCAGCGATGGCCAGCAAGGTCACGAGCGCAAATCCGGGCCCAAGAGCCGCCTTGATCAGATCTGCAATTTTTTCGCGTTGCGCCATGGAATAGTCTTGAATCAGAAAAGTGATTCGCTGGCAAGCGGTTTAACGAAAATTTCGAAAAACCGGCGTCGAACTGCCTTTATATCAAGAGGAAATAGCGATTAGCTGAAAATGGATCGCCCGGCATAATGCGCGACATTGCCCAGTTCTTCTTCGATCCGGATCAGCTGATTATATTTGGCCAGCCGATCAGACCGCGCCAGGCTTCCGGTTTTGATCTGACCGCAATTGGTCGCAACCGCCAGATCGGCAATGGTCGAATCTTCGGTCTCTCCCGATCGATGAGACATAACGGCCGTATAGGATGCATTATGCGCCATCCGTACTGCCGCAAGCGTTTCCGAAAGCGTTCCGATCTGGTTGACCTTGACCAGCAGCGAATTGGCCAGCCCGTCCGCGATACCCATTGACAGGCGCTCGGGGTTGGTGACGAAAAGATCGTCGCCAACCAGCTGCACCTTGTCTCCAACCGCATCGGTGATCAGCTTCCAGCCTTCAAAATCATCTTCCGACATGCCGTCTTCGATCGACTTGATCGGATAGTCCTTGCACAAGTCCGCCAGATAGTCGGACATTTCTGCTGGCGTGAGAATCTTGTTCTCGCCGGAAATATGATATTTGCCGTCCCGGAAAAATTCCGTTGCCGCGCAATCCAGAGCGAGCACCACTTCGTCGCCGACCTTGAACCCGGCTTTTTCGACCGACGCCATGATGAAATCGAGCGCTTCGCGGGTCGAACCAAGATTGGGCGCAAAGCCCCCCTCGTCGCCCACTGCTGTCGCCAGCCCCTTTTCCGAAAGTCCCTTTTTCAGCGTATGGAAAATTTCCGATCCCCAGCGGACAGCCTCGGCGAGGCTGTCGGCGCCAACTGGCATCACCATGAATTCCTGAAAATCAATCGGATTGTCGGCATGCTCGCCGCCGTTGATGATATTCATCATCGGTACCGGCAGAACATGGGCCGATACGCCACCCACATAACGATAGAGCGGCAGTCCGCGCGCATCCGCAGCAGCCTTTGCAGCGGCCAGACTGACCCCCAAAATCGCATTCGCACCCAGCCTGGCTTTATTGGCCGTGCCGTCCAGGGCAATCATCGCCGCATCCAGTTCTTCCTGGTCTTCGGCGTCCAGATCGGTCAGCGCGTCCTTGATCTCGCCATTGACCGCGTCGATCGCCTTGAGAACGCCCTTGCCAAGATATTTGCTCTTGTCTCCGTCGCGCAGTTCAACCGCCTCATAGGCTCCTGTGGAAGCACCGGAAGGAACGGCAGCGCGGCCAAAACTGCCGTCCTCGAGCAGAATATCGACCTCTACCGTCGGATTACCGCGACTATCCAGAATCTGGCGGGCATGAAGGTCGATTATTGCGGTCATGAAAATGGCTCCGGATGAAGTAAAAACATTGGCCCTGCCCTTATCGCGATGGCGGGCTTGTTGCAATCCATTGCACCGCATTTCTCGCTGCCATGGCCCTTGATTCCAAAGCAAATGATACCATTTCCTGTAGAGGGGAAACATAAATGGAACCGTTTCCGTTTATGGGGTGTTGGCAAGGGACAGATGAGGAAGGATTATTGATCATGGCAGAAGCCAAAAAGACAACCGGAAAGACGACGACAAAAACTGCGGCGAAAAAGCCTGCAGCCAAGAAAGCTGCGCCACGAAAGGCCGCGCCGCAAAAGGACACGTCGGAAGAGCGAACGACGAAACCGCAGAAAGCAGCACCTCTGAAAGCTGGAGCGACCAAGGCGGCCGCAACCAAAGCGGACAATGGTGGTGATTTCAAAGACCGGGCGCTAACCAAAGCCAAAACGGCAGCCAGCCAGGGCAAGGAACGCACCGGCAATGCAATTGAAAGTCTGAGCAAGATGATCGAGGATAGCGCGAAGACGATCGACGACAATGTCGGCGAAAAATATGGCGACTACGCCCGTTCTGCCGCCGATGCAGTCTCGTCCTTCGCAGACAAGCTCAACGCCAAAGACGTGGACGAGATGGTAGAAGACGCGCGCGGCTTCGTGCGGAAAAGTCCCGCTGTGGCGATTGGCGCAGCAGCCGTGGTCGGCTTTCTGATTTCCCGTCTGATCAAATCAGGGATGGATGATAGCGACGCATGAGTGTAGCATGGGGCCACCATATTAGCGGGTGACGAATGTTGCAGGACAAAGATATTCCAGCGTTGGATGAAGAGCATCACGGGGCCGAGCCCCAGGCCTCGATTCCGGACGATGCAGACGTCAAATCCCTGCAATCTCAGGTGACCGGCCTGATCGATGATGTGCGCACCTTGGCTTATGCCGAGGTCGAATATTATCGCGCCAAGCTGTCGGTCAACCTGGCGGCAACCAAGAATATGTTGGTCCTGTTTGGCCTCGCACTGGTGGTCGGGACCATGGGCGTCATTGCCCTGATACTCGGGCTATTGCTGATTCTTTCAGAACATGTAGGCTCGGTGGCGGCGACCGGCATAACGACGGGATCGGCGTTGCTGGTCGCTGCCATCATGATGAGCATGGCGATAAAAAGAGCAAAAAAACTGCCACTGGATGAAAATGACGCGTGAGAATGACGATGCCGAAACATAATGATGAAATAGTCAGCCTGCGTGACCGGGCAATCAAGCGCGATCTAGCCCGTGAAAATCTTCAGGGCCATGCCGCCGAAACCAGAGAGCGATTGAAACCGTCCAATCTTGTGGCCGAAGCCCGGAGCAAAGCCGTGGGACGCGTCCGCAGCGCCGGAAATTCTGCGATCAATGGCATGCGGGCACACCCTGGCATCACGGCGACCGTCGCGGCGACCGCCACGCTGATTGCGATGCGCAAGCCGATTGCCAAGCTTATCGCCAACCACAGGCAGTCCAAGCCGGAAGAAACCGAGGAATAAAATATGAGCAGATTGACCGATAATATCGACAAAGCCCGCGCCGCATCCCGGGAACGGCTTGAAACGGCAAAGGAAATTGCCGGTGAAACCTCCGTCGTTGCGCTGGAGAAAATGTCCGAAAGCAAGGCGCGAGCAGCGGCCCTGCTGGGCGAAGGGCGCGAGAAAGCCGCCGAAGGCGTCGCTGCCACCAGGGACGTCGCGAAAAAAGCTGTCGCGCGATCGGAAGAAACGATCACCAACAGTCCGCTGGCTATTGTTGCCGGTGGTGCCGCCCTTGGCGTGCTCATCGGTGCGCTGCTTCCGAAAAGCAAGGCGGAAGGCAAATATGTCGGCGGAGCGGGTCGCAAGATCAACGAAACCGCAAGGACCGCTTATCAGGCGGCCAAGGATGCCAGCCGCGACCAGATCAACGAAATGGGGCTGAGCAATGACAATATGCGGGCTCAGTTCAAAGATATGTTTGGCAAAGCCATCGAGGCTGCTAAGACCGCGATGATCGCCGCACAGGACGCGGTAAAAGAAGAACATCAGGGTAAAAAATGAGCGAAGCACGCAGCAAAATTCATCTGGTCATGGGCGGACGGGTCAAGGATCCCCGCGGGCTGGAATTCGTCAATCTGGACGCGATGGATCTCGTCGGAGTCTATCCCGACTATGAGGAAGCAGAGGACGCCTGGCGTTCAAAAGCCCAGATGACGGTCGACGATGCCGAAATGAAATATGTCGTCGTACATTTGCATAAGCTGCTCGAACCGGACTTGCCCGAAGAAGACTGAGTCCCGGAAAAGGCTCAGGCGTTGCGGAAACGCCATTCCAGAAGCGGTCTGGTCATCACCAGGCCAGCCACAAATCCGCCAATATGCGCGAAGATCGCAATACCCTGCAGATTGCCTGCGGTTGCCAGTCCGATCATCAGCTGGATTCCGATCCACGCCAGACTGAGCCAGATGATCCGGACGACATGGCCCGGAATCGGACCGACAGGATCGACCTTGTTGCGCGCAAAGAGCAGCGCATAAGCCCCCAATATCGCCGAAATAGCCCCGCTCGCGCCAATCATCGGCACGATGGAATCGCTTTCGGCGGCATATTGCGCGAAGGACGCCGCATAGGCGCCGACGATATAGAGCGCTGCCATCAGCTGCGACCCCAGCGCCTGTTCGACATAGCGACCACAGAAGAGCAGCATCAACATGTTGAAACTGAGGTGGAGCAGACCGCTGTGCAGAAAGGCCGACGACAGCGGAGTCAGCCAGGCCGGGACCATCCAGCCATATTGCGACACATCTATCTCAGCCCCGCCCAGCCGGATTGGAAACATCCCGCCGCGCAGCACCGCGTCCTGCTGCCAGCCGAAAATCCAGATCACCAGAAAGATCACCACATTGGCGATGATCAGCCCGTTGGTCAGTTTTCCGGCCGGAATATCCATTGGCTTCAGATAAACTCGATCTTGTCGAGCAGGAAATATTTGTCGCCCGCCGGCACCGTCACTTCGATCTCGTCGCCGACACTGCGACCGATCAGGGCCCGGCCGATCGGCGAATTATAGCTGATCTTGCCAGATTTGGCATCGGCTTCCGCCTGCCCGACCAGCTGATATTTCACTGGCTTGTCATCTTCATCAAGCAAGGTCAGCGTTGCACCAAAGACAGCCTTGTCGCCGGACAGGGTTTTCGGATCGATGACCTGGGCGCGGGACAATTTGTCCTCGAGATCGCCAATGGTCGCCTCGACCTGTCCCTGCCGTTCCTTGGCCGCGTGATATTCGGCATTTTCCGACAGATCGCCATGCGCACGCGCGGTTTCGATCGCATCGACAATGATCGGACGCTCGGCCTTCAGTGCCTTGAGTTCTGCTTCCATTTTTGCATGGCCTTCGGCCAGCATTGGTACTTTTTCAACAGCCATTTTCTTGGCCTTTCCTTGCCTATACGCTGCCGATTTCAGCCGTGCAGCGTCAAAAACAGTTTTCCGGCGCCCCCCTGTCGACGGACACCCGCAGTTTGACAAAATGTCGGAAAATTACGTCTGCGAAGCTCTATAATAGGACTGTAACGCGCGAACTTCAAGAGTCTCGTCGCGCAGCGCCTCTATCGCCTGCATCACGGCGTTGCTGGCCGTTGCTGTTGTATAGATCGGAATCTTGTCGGTCAGCGCCGCTGCCCGGATCGATTTGGAATCCTTGAGCGACTGCCAGCCTTCGGTGGTGTTGAAAATAAGATGCACTTTGCCATCCTTGATCCGGTCGACAATATGCGGCCTGCCCTCGGCAACCTTGTTGACTTTCTCGACCTTGATCCCCTTTTCTGCAAGATAATCCGCAGTTCCCGAGGTCGCAATCAGGGTAAAGCCCAGCTTCTCGGCCAGACGCGCCGCCGGTTCGAGCACTTTCTTGTCGGTTTCCTTGACCGAGATGAATACCGTCCCGCCATCGGGGAGATGATTATTCGCCCCCATTTGCGACTTGGCAAAGGCGATCGGGAAATTCCGGTCGATGCCCATCACCTCGCCGGTGGATTTCATTTCCGGCGAGAGCACCGGATCGATGCCGGGGAAACGGCTGAACGGGAAGACCGCTTCTTTCACCGCGATATAATCGATATGCCGGTCTATGGTTGGCAGGGCTTTCAGCTTCTCGCCCGCCATCACCCGCGAGGCAATCTTGGCAATCGGCACGCCAATCGCCTTGGCGACAAAGGGCACGGTCCGGCTCGCGCGGGGATTGACCTCGATCAGATAGACCTCGCCATCCTTGACCGCGAACTGGATATTCATCAGCCCGCGCACCTTCAGACCAAAGGCCAGCGCCTCCGCCTGGCGTTCCATTTCCGCGATTATGTCATCGGGCAGGCTGTAGGGCGGGATCGTGCAGGCGCTGTCGCCCGAGTGCACGCCGGCCTCCTCGATATGCTGCAGCACACCGCAGACGATCACCTCGTCGCCGTCGCAGATCGCGTCGACATCGACCTCGATCGCATCGCGCAGATACTGGTCAACCAGCACCGGCTGGTCGCCCGACACCTGCACCGCGGTGTTGATATAATTTTCCAGCTGGGCCGGTCCGTCGACAATTTCCATCGCCCGGCCACCGAGCACGAAGCTCGGCCGGATCAGCACCGGATAGCCGATCCGGTCGGCGATTTTCACCGCTTCGTCGCGGGTCCGCGCCATGCCGTTTTCCGGCTGTTTGAGTTTCAGCTTGTTGACCAGCTTGGCAAAACGTTCGCGGTCTTCAGCCAGATCAATCGCATCCGGCGAGGTGCCGAGGATCGGAATGCCCGCGTCTTCCAGCGCCTGCGCCAGCTTCAGCGGCGTCTGCCCGCCAAACTGCACGACCACGCCGACCAGTTCGCCCGACTGCTGCTCGACGTGCAGGATTTCCAGCACGTCCTCGGCGGTCAGCGGCTCGAAATAGAGCCGGTCGGATGTGTCATAATCGGTCGACACGGTTTCCGGGTTGCAGTTGACCATGATCGTTTCATAGCCCGCGTCCGAGAGGGCGAAACAGGCGTGGCAGCAGCAATAGTCAAACTCGATCCCCTGCCCGATCCGGTTCGGCCCGCCACCGAGAATGACGATCTTCTTGCGGTCCGACGGCTGCGCCTCATTTTCCGGCGCCCCGAAAATCGGCGCTTCATAGGTCGAATACATATAAGGCGTCTTGGCTTCAAATTCCGCCGCGCAAGTGTCGATCCGCTTATATACCGGCCGCACGCCCAGCTTGTGGCGCAAGGCGCGCACTTCTGCCTCGGTCGTCGCCCCCGCCATGGCGGCCAGCGCGTCATGGACCAGCCCGTGCCCCTCGGCGACCGTGCGGCCGGTGCCACCGGCGACATGGACGGAATCGACCGCCAGCTTGGCCAGCCGTTCATCGGAAAAGCCCATGGATTTGAGCTTGCGCAAGGCCTCCGGCTCGTTCGGCAGGCCATTATCTAGTATTGCCTGCTCCGCTTCGATAATCTCGCGTACCCGGGCAAGGAACCAGGGGTCGAAACCGGCAATATCGTGGATTTCCGCGTCGCTGAAACCTTCGCGCATCGCCTGCGCCGCGACCAGCAGGCGGTCCGGCGTGGCGCGAGCCAGAGCCGAAGCAATCTCGTCGCGGTCCGCGCCGATCAGTTCCTGCACCCGGTTGAAGCCGTCCAGCCCGGTTTCCAGACCGCGCAGCGACTTCTGCATGGATTCGTGGATATTGCGGCCGATCGCCATCACCTCGCCGACCGACTTCATCGCGGTGGACAAGAGCGGCTCCGCGCCCTTGAATTTTTCAAAGGCAAAGCGCGGAATCTTGGTGACGACATAGTCGATCGTCGGTTCGAACGACGCGGGGGTGGCGCCGGTAATGTCATTGTCAATCTCGTCCAGCGTATAGCCAACCGCCAGTTTTGCCGCGACCTTGGCAATCGGGAAGCCGGTCGCCTTGGAGGCCAGCGCCGAACTGCGCGAGACCCGCGGGTTCATCTCGATGACAACGAGCCGGCCATTCTTCGGATTGACGGCGAACTGTACGTTGGAACCGCCTGTTTCCACGCCAATTTCCCGCAGCACCGCGATGCTGGCGTTGCGCATGATCTGATATTCCTTGTCGGTCAGGGTCAGCGCCGGCGCGACGGTGATGCTGTCGCCGGTGTGCACGCCCATTGGATCGACATTCTCGATCGAACAGATGATGATGCAATTGTCCGCCTTGTCGCGGACAACCTCCATCTCATATTCCTTCCAGCCGATCAGGCTTTCGTCGATCAGCACCTCGTGGGTCGGTGAGGCTTCCAGCGAGGTTTTCACATAATGGACGAATTCCTCGCGGTTATAGGCGACGCCGCCGCCGGTGCCGCCCATGGTGAAGCTCGGCCGCATGATCGCCGGCAGGCCGATATCCTCGAGAATCTCGAGCGCCTGCTCCTCGCTATGCGCCACCGCGCTGCGCGGACTTTCCAGCCCGATCCGGTCCATCGCGTCCTTGAACTTCTCGCGGTCCTCGGCCTTGTCGATGGCTTCGGCGTCAGCACCGATCATCTCGACGCCATATTTCTCGAGCACGCCCATCTTGTTGAGCGACAAAGCCGTGTTCAGCGCCGTCTGCCCGCCCATGGTGGGAAGAATCGCATCGGGCCGTTCCTTTTCGATGATCTTTTCGACAATTTCGGGCGTAATCGGTTCAATATAGGTCGCATCCGCCATTTCCGGATCGGTCATGATCGTCGCCGGGTTGGAGTTGACCAGGATGATCCGGTAACCCTCCTCCTTCAGCGCCTTGCACGCCTGCGTGCCGCTATAATCAAATTCGCAGGCCTGGCCGATGATTATGGGGCCGGCACCGATGATGAGGATGGATTTTATGTCAGTTCTTTTTGGCATTATTGATCGATTTCCATCAAATTCATTGTTTCAAATACAGTTTTATCAACTCAATCAGTCCAGCAACCGACGCAGCTTTTGCCGTTTCTTTGATGTACGAATGAACCTCTTCTAACACCATCAAGATCCCGACGTTGATCTGAATTACCTTTAGCTGACTACTTTCCCACAGTGTTTTGGCTGCTTCTAATGATGCTGTAAGTCGACTCTTAGCGTCTTGGTCTATGTCCGCAGAGTTCAGGCCGCGAAAAACTTCCGAGACTTCTTCTAGACCATCTGAGATTTGTACAACCTCAGGGCTATTGTGATCTATTGAAACTACTCTGTCCGACGCCGGGATATAAGATGTTTCGCTGAACGATCGCGGTTCTATCTCAGAAAAATCCTGATTGGATAGGGCCAATACTACTTTTTCGATCCAAGCGGAGCCTCCGTGATAATATGCCTTCAAAGCAGGATAGTCCTCGTTCGCAGTGGCCCATTTTTGATCGTAAGCGATTGACGTATTTTCATTTGGTTCGGCATTAATTTGATAAAATTGTGTCGCATTATTGGCATCAACAATGAACATATCACCTGCGAACGAACTAGGCAGAATTGAACACCCCCCGATATCTTGAAGCCTTTCACACGCTTCGTCTACTATACTTTGTGGTATCTCTAATCCGTGTCTACTCGCTAATTCCTGCACCATTTCCGGCAAAAATGTGCTCCAACGATTATTACTTTCTAGCGATGCTCGATGGACAATTAACGCAGCTATGTGATCTGGAAGTTCGCTCACCCTAGCCCCCCAACAGGTTTCTCGGACAGGTTTCGACCGTCCTGCGGGTAGCCACTAGTTTCGGGGTAAGACAACACCCCATCACGCCGGATTCTCGTCGGAAATCTCGCCATTTTCGTTGCAGGCAAAGCAGCCCCAACCATCATGGTCGATGTCATATTCGCTTTCGATCTCGAGGCATTTGCGGGTCAGTTCGCGGATCGTCTCGCGCCTGGTGTCGAGGTCAATCTGCAGCTCGATCACCCACTCGTCATCCTCGTTGGACACCAGCGCCGAACGAAAGCCCCATTTCGCCGCGTCATTCTTCAACTTGTTCAGATCGGCGACCGCGCCGACAAATTGCACGTTAATCTCGCGCACAACATGCGACAAATCGCCACCCGCTGCCATATTTTGCAGGATTTCGTCATCAATTGCCCATTCTTCGGCAAGATGTGCAGGATCAACCGGGCCGCTCATTGGGTCAGGCCGCCAACAAATTTCTCGAACAGATAGAAACTGTCCTGCGGCCCCGGACTGGCTTCGGGGTGATATTGGACGCCAAAGGCGCGCTTGCCGATGATTTCGATGCCGCAATTGCTGCCGTCGAACAGGCTCTTGTGGGTTTCGTGGATATTGTCGGGCAGCGTTTCACTGTCCACCGCAAAGCCATGGTTCATGCTGGTGATCTCGACCAGCCCTTCGGTCTCGGCCCAGCCGCCGCCGATGCGCTGCACCGGATGATTGGCGCCGCGATGGCCCTGGTGCATTTTGACCGTCTTGGCGCCTGCCGCGAGAGCGAGCATTTGATGGCCGAGGCAGATGCCGAACAGCGGAATATCCGCGTCCAGTAATTTCTGGATCACCGGAACCGCATAGACGCCGGTCGCCGCCGGATCGCCGGGGCCATTGGACAGGAAGACGCCATCGGGCTTCAGAGCCATGATTTCATCAAAAGATGTTTCTGCTGGAACAACAGTGACTTTCGCGCCAGCCTTCACAAGGTTTCTGAAGATATTGCGCTTCGCACCATAATCAATCGCGACAACATGCGGCCGGGTCGAAGATGCTTCCAATTCTTCCAATGGATCATAACCATGACCCAGTCGCCACAGACCACCCTTGTCCCAGAGATGGGTCTGGTGTCCGGTCACTTGCTTGGCCAGATCCATGCCTTCCAGACCCGCCCAGCCCCGCGCCTTGGCGAGCAGTTCATCGATATCAAACTTGCCATCGGGATCATGGGCGATCACCGCATTGGGCGCCCCCGCCTCGCGTATCCGCCGGGTCAAAGCCCGTGTATCCACGCCGCTCAGCCCGATCCGGCCATTCTCGGCCATCCACTGGTCAAACGGCTTCTGGTCGCGGAAACTGGAAGGTGCAGTCACCTCCTCGCGGACGATACAGCCGAGGGCATGCGGGCTGTCCGCCTCGATATCCTCGTCATTGGTCCCGGTATTGCCGATATGGGGAAAGGTGAAGGTGACGATCTGCCCGGCATAGCTGGGGTCGGTCATCACTTCCTGATAGCCGGTCATCGCGGTGTTGAAGCAGACTTCGCCAACCGCAGAGCCGGTCGCGCCAAAGCCCCTGCCCCAGATTACCGTGCCATCGGCCAATAGCAATATCCCGGTTGCGCCCTTGGGTGCGTCGGGGATATTTGGATCGGACATGATATCTATCTTTCGGTCAGATGCTGGCGCAAAATTTCATGCGAACTAGGGGTGAAATAATTCCGACACAATCTATGAAATTCCGAAACTTCCCGCTACTGTTAACGCTTATTCCAAAATAAGAGGTGACCATGATTCGCGACTCCGTGAAAGCCGCGCAAATCGAGGCGATGAAGGCAAAAGACAAGGATCGCACCGCCGCGACTCGCTCCATTCTCGCCAAGATCAAGGACAAGGATATCGAACTGCGGACAAAAGATGCCGCGCAGGACGACGACGCCATGGTCATTGATGTGCTCCAGAAAATGGCAAAACAGCGCCGCGAATCGATCGCCATGTTCGAAGAGGGCGGCCGGACCGAACTCGCGACCGCCGAGAAAATGGAACTGGCCGTCATCGAGGAATTTCTCCCGGCCCAGTTGGGCGAGGCCGAAACCGCTGCCCTGATCGACGGCATCAAGACCGAACTCGGCGCCGACGGCATGAAAGACATGGGCCGGCTGATGGGCGAACTGAAAAAGCGCCATGGCACCGAAATAGACATGAGCAAAGCCAGCGCGCTGGTGAAGGCGGCACTTTCGTGAGACATCGCTGCAACCGTTCGTGTCGAGCGAAGTCGAGACACCTGGGAGGCGCGTAATTGGCCTTTTGGACCTACATGCTGTTATGTGCAGATGGTAAGTTCTACACCGGTCACACCGATGATCTGGAACGCCGGGTGGCTGAGCATAGCAATGGCGGATATTGTAAGTTTACGAGCCCGCGACGACCTATAGAATTGGTTTGGTCGGAAACTTTCTCGACTCGAGAAGAGGCTTTGTCAGCCGAATTGACAGCCAAGAAATGGTCCCAAGCCAAAAAGCGCGCTCTAATTGCAGGTGACTGGAAAAAATTGTCCTATTTCGCGAAGCCACCCCAAGAACGTCTCTCGACTTCGCTCGACACGAACGGAGAGGCCAACGCCCTAAATCCCGTTCGTGTCGAGCGTAGCCGAGACACCGAGACTCTAAAATGACCCTCACCCCGCAATGGCTGGAAGAACTGCGATCACGCGTCACCCTGTCGACGCTGATCGGTCGCACCGTAAAGATCCAGAAGGCGGGACGCGAGTACAAGGCCTGCTGCCCGTTTCATAACGAGAAATCGCCCAGCTTCACGATCAACGACGAAAAGGGATTCTACCATTGCTTCGGCTGCGGTGCCCATGGTGACGCGATCAGCTGGATGACCGAACAGCGCGGCCTCGGCTTCATGGACGCGGTCAAGGATCTGGCAGCAGAAGCGCAGATGGAAGTCCCTGCCCCCGACCCCCGTGCCGCACAAAGGCAGGAGGTGCGGGCCACCCTGCACGATGTCATGGCGGCGGCGCAGGACTGGTTCGTCACCCAATTCAACGGCATAGAAGGCGCGGAAGCGCGGCAATATCTGAAAAACCGGGGCATTTCGGAAAAGACCATCCGCGAATTTGGCTTCGGCTTTGCCCCCAATTCGCGCGGACGGCTGAAGGAAGCGCTCTCTGTCCATGGCGTCGACCGGTTGATTGAGGCCGGCCTGCTGATCAAGGTTGACGACAAGGAGCCTTATGACCGGTTTCGCGGTCGCCTGATGATCCCGATCCGCGATCCACGCGGCCGTGTGATCGCCTTTGGTGGCCGGATATTGGGTGATGGCGAACCGAAATATCTCAACAGCCCCGACACACCGCTCTTCGACAAGGGCCGCACCCTGTACAATCTCGACAAGGCGTCGCCAGCTTCCCGCCAGACCGGTCGGATATTGGTGGTCGAAGGCTATATGGACGCCATCGCGCTGGCCCAGGCGGGTTTTGAGGATGTTGTCGCCCCGCTCGGCACGGCGCTGACCGAGCATCAGATCGAACGCATCTGGAAGATGGTCGAGGCACCGATCCTCTGTTTTGACGGCGACAGCGCCGGCCAGAAAGCGGCGATGCGGGCGGCCTTGCGCGCCCTGCCCATCCTGCGACCCTCGCACAGCCTCAACTTCATTTCCCTCCCCGCCGGACAAGATCCCGACGACCTGATCCGCTCCGACGGTGCGCAGGCCTTTGCCGCGCTGATCGCAAAGCCGCAGACGCTTGATGACAAGATCTGGCAGGTGGAATATGATGCCGAGCCACTCAACACCCCGGAAATGAAGGCTGGCCTGAAAAAACGCCTGTCCGATCACGCCCGCCAAATTACCGACCCGGATATCGCGCAGCATTATCGCCAGGAATTTCAGGATCGCTATCAGGCCGCCTTTTTTGGCAAGCGAGACGACCACCGCGAGGTCAGACGCCCGCAAAACAACAATCGCAAATTCTCCGCAAAATTTGTCTCGTACAAACCAATGGACGACACCAAGTCCTTTTTGATCGAGGGTTATGACCTGCAAATCGCCAAGGGCATATTGGGTGGCCTGATCCGTCATCCCTGCCGGATTTACGGTCATTTTGAAGAGCTCAGCGCAATCAAACTCGCCGATTCGCAATTGCAGCAATTGCTCGGCGAACTGATCAATATCGCAATGAGTAAAGAAACGCTTGATATGCAGGGCCTTCTTACCATATTGGGACAGACAGATTGTTATAATGTCGCAAAAGGGCTGTTACGGGCCGATGCGCTGAATTTCACTTTCAACCGCAAGCTGCCAGACGATGCCCCTTCGCAAACGGTCGAACGGGCGCATCGGGATTTGGCAGAAGCGATCAAGGTGGTAACCGCGCGTCCAGGACTGGAAGCGGCTCTGGCAGAGGCAACGCGGCGAGTGCAGGATGATCTTACGGAAGAGAGTTATGCCGAGCAGCAGCGCCTTCGCCAAGCAAAGCAGTTATTTCACGAGCGGTTGGTGGAACTGACCCAGATCGACGATAGTTTATAGTTTTTAATTAGGGGCCTCAGCCATTGGCAAGCAAAGCGAAAAACACCAAAGCCGAAGATGAACCGTTGATCGATCTCAACGACAGCGCGATCAAGAAGCTGATTACCAAAGCCAAAAAACGCGGTTATCTGACGATTGACGAGTTGAACGAAGCTCTGCCGCAGGACCAGAATGAACAGATTGAAGACGTCATGTCGGCGATCTCGGAAATGGGTGTCCGGGTTGTCGAGAATGATGAGGAAGCCGCCGAAGAAATGGGTGGCGATGAAGTCGAATCTATCGACGGCAAGGACAAAGAGAAAAAAACCACTGCCACCGCTCCGAAAAAAGCCGCTGGCGACCGGACCGACGATCCTGTGCGTATGTATTTGCGCGAAATGGGCGCCGTGGAACTGCTCAGCCGCGAAGGCGAAATTGCCATTGCCAAGCGCATCGAGGCTGGCCGCGACACCATGATCTGGGGTCTGTGCGAAAGCCCGACCACCTTTAACGCGATCATCGAATGGTCGACCGCGCTCAACGACGGCGAAATGCAGCTCCGCGAAATCCTGGATCTCGACGCCATGCTGTCCAAGGACCCTGTTCCGGAAAATCTGGAAGAGGCCGAGGATGACGACGGCGAAATCAGCGAAAAGACCGCCGGCCCCTCGTTCAAGGATGATGACGAGGTCGAGGATGAAGATCCGGCTGACGGCGAAGATGACGACGAATCCGATCTGACCGAACGCCGTACCAAGCGCGTGGTCGAGGAAGAGGAAGAAGACAACACCCTTTCCCTTGCGCAAATGGAAGAAGCCCTAAAACCCGACGCACTGGAAAAATTTGCGCAGATTACGTCGGTGTTCAAGAAATTCTCCAAATTGCAGACAACCAGACTGGATTCGCTGGCAGCGGGCAAGGATTTTCCGGCAGCGTCAGAGACCAAATATCAGAATTTGCGGGAAGAATTGACTGCGCTGGTTGAAAGCGTGCAATTTCATGCGAACAAGATCGAATTTCTTGTCGACCAACTCTATTCCTTCAATCGCCGCTTGACTGCACTGGGCGGACAGATGCTTCGTCTGGCCGAACGACACAAGGTGCCACGTCGCGCTTTTCTGGAAAGCTATATCAGCAACGAGCTTGATGACGGCTGGCTTGCAAGCATGGCGAAGACCGACAAGAAATGGGCGGCTTTTGCTGAAAAAGAAGCGGATGCTGTCGATCGTATCCGGGCGGAAATTTCTGATATCGCCAATGCCACCGGTACCTCGCTGGTCGAATTCCGCCGGATTGTGAACATGGTGCAAAAGGGTGAGCGCGAAGCGCGCATCGCCAAGAAGGAAATGGTGGAAGCCAATCTCCGGCTCGTGATCTCGATCGCCAAGAAATATACCAATCGCGGCCTGCAATTCCTCGACCTTATTCAGGAAGGCAATATCGGCCTGATGAAAGCGGTCGACAAGTTCGAATATCGCCGCGGCTACAAGTTCAGCACCTATGCCACCTGGTGGATTCGTCAGGCGATCACGCGGTCCATCGCCGATCAGGCGCGGACCATCCGTATTCCAGTCCATATGATCGAGACGATCAACAAACTGGTCCGGACGTCACGTCAGTTCCTCCACGAACAGGGCCGCGAGCCAACGCCGGAAGAAATGGCGGAACGCCTGTCCATGCCGCTGGAAAAAGTGCGCAAGGTCATGAAGATCGCCAAGGAACCGATCAGCCTCGAAACGCCAATCGGCGACGAGGAAGATTCGCATCTCGGCGATTTCATCGAAGACAAGAACGCGATCATTCCAGTCGATGCGGCTATTCAGGCGAACCTCAAGGAAACGGTTACCCGTGTCCTTGCCAGCCTGACCCCGCGTGAGGAACGGGTTCTGCGTATGCGCTTCGGTATCGGCATGAACACCGATCATACGCTCGAAGAAGTCGGACAGCAGTTCAGCGTGACCCGCGAACGTATCCGGCAGATTGAGGCCAAGGCGCTAAGAAAGCTGAAGCATCCGAGCCGTAGTCGCAAAATGCGGAGTTTCCTGGACCAGTAGCCTGGCGATCGCTCGACCGTCGACTATGGTTTGCAATTCCCTAACGATCAATAAACCGGCTCTTTAGGATTCACCTGTATAGCTCAGGATAGACGAGGATGCCGGGTGCATTTTCGCGATAATTCTCGGGATATCGGAAACGCGATGCTAGGACAAAATGCACAATTCACAGCCCAAACAGGCTTCGCTGAACATATCAGCAGCCAAGGCAGTGATGCGGCACCTCATGTTCGATTCATCATCGAAGAATTCTCGAGCTTGTCGGGTGCCGACGTCGCCGACATCGCGCATTTTCTGTCCGTTTTACACGGGCGCTATCCCGGCGTACCCGATCACGCCGCGACAAAAACAGCCGATGATATCACTGGCGAATGGCTGACACAGGCGACTGCCGGATTCGCCGCCGAGCGCGCTTTGCTGACCAAATTAACCGTAGCGGCGGGACCGATTTCGGGTGTCAGCGCCGATGATCAGAGCAATGCGGCCGTGCTGGGCCAGAGCAAGGCTCTGGAGATGCTTTCCCAATCCGATCGCAATGGATGTGCTATCGGCGCGGCTTTTGCGCTGGTTTCGGACTGGCACTTCATTCGGCCGGTGCTGGACCGGATCGCGTTGCGCGTCGGCGTGGAAGTAGGCTCGTCAACCCTTCCAGATATTGAGACAACTGCTGCCCTGAAGGATCGTCTAGCCGCAACCCCCGCTCTGGAGCGGGCGATAAATTTCGGTTCGGAACAGCTCCTCAATCAGCATCGCGGCCTGTGGCAACTTCTGGAAGCACGCAGGAACACGCGCCTTTCCCATTGATTTTCCCTCCGGCTGCTACAGAACTTAACTAAATGATTAACTTGCCTACAAAGGGGGTTTTCCCTATCGCCTTTGCTTTGACTTTCACGGCAAGGAATAGAAAATCATGCGTTTTGACGGTACTAAAGACTATGTTGCAACCGATGACCTGAAGGTTGCGGTCAACGCCGCCGTGACATTGCGACGCCCTCTCCTCGTCAAAGGCGAACCGGGAACCGGAAAAACCGTGCTGGCGTACGAAATAGCCAAAGCTACCGGCGCGCCATTGATCGAATGGAACGTCAAATCGACAACCAAGGCCCATCAAGGCCTCTATGAATATGACGCGGTCGCCCGGTTGCGCGACGGGCAACTCGGCGACGAACGCGTCCACGATATTTCGAACTACATTCGCAAGGGCAAGCTCTGGGAAGCGTTCACCTCGCCTGAACTTCCGGTCCTCCTAATCGACGAAATCGACAAAGCGGACATTGAGTTTCCGAACGACCTTCTGCAGGAGCTCGATCGCATGGAATTCCATGTTTACGAGACCAAGGAAACGATCAAGGCCGTCGATCGCCCGATTGTCGTGATTACTTCCAACAACGAGAAAGAACTGCCAGACGCCTTCCTGCGCCGCTGTTTCTTCCACTATATAAAATTCCCCGATCGCGAAACGATGCAGGAAATCATCAATGTCCATTTTCCTGACATTCAGGGCGTGTTGGTCAAAAAGGCGATGGATATTTTCTACGAAGTCCGCGACGTACCCGGCCTCAAGAAGAAACCAAGCACCAGCGAATTGCTCGACTGGTTAAAATTGCTGCTCAGCGAAGATATGCCTCTTGAAGTCCTGCAGTCGAAGGATCCCAGCAAGGCTATCCCGCCACTGCACGGTGCCTTGCTGAAGAATGAGCAGGACGTGATGCTTTTCGAACGACTTGCTTTCATGTCCAAGCGTGAAGCGCGCTAAGCAAAGGCACAGACGATGTTCTTTAACTTCATGGATGAGCTAAGAGCAGCCGGCATCACGGCTTCGCTCAAGGAACATCTCGTTCTGCTCGAAGCGCTCGAAAAAGACGTTATCCGGCGTAGTCCGGAAGAATTTTATTATCTCTCCCGCGCCACTTTCGTAAAGGACGAAGGTTTGCTGGACCGCTTTGACCAGGTGTTCTCAAAAGTGTTCAAGGGCATCGAAAGCAGTTACGGTACGCAGGAAGAAGACATCCCGCTGGACTGGCTGAAAGCAGTCGCCGAGAAATATCTCTCCGAAGAAGAAATGGAGAAGGTCAAGTCCCTCGGCAGCTGGGAAGAAATTATGGAGACGCTGAAAGAGCGGCTCGAAGAACAGCAGAAACGGCACGAAGGCGGCAGCAAGTGGATCGGCACCGGCGGCACATCGCCCTATGGCAATTCCGGCTATAATCCCGAAGGCGTCCGGATTGGCGGCGAAGGCGGCCAGAAGAAGGCGATAAAAGTCTGGGACAAGCGCGAGTTTCAAAATCTCGACAACACCAAGATGCTCGGCACGCGGAATATCAAGGTTGCGCTACGGCGCTTGCGCAAATTCGCTCGGGAAGGTGCGGCAGACGAACTGGATATTGACCGGACAATCAGTGGAACCGCCAAACAGGGCTGGCTCGACATCCATATGCGTCCGGAACGGCACAATGCCGTCAAACTGCTGCTGTTCCTGGATGTTGGCGGCTCAATGGATCCCTTTATCAAGCTCTGCGAAGAACTGTTCAGCGCAGCAACCACCGAGTTCAAAAATCTCGAGTTTTTCTATTTCCATAACTGCCCTTACGAAGGTGTGTGGAAAGATAATCGCCGACGGTTTTCCGAGCGCACAAATACCTGGGATATCCTCCACAAATATGGCCACGACTATAAATTGATTTTTGTCGGCGACGCCTCGATGAGCCCATATGAAATAACTCACCCCGGCGGTTCGGTGGAACATTTCAATGAAGAAGCGGGTGTCACCTGGATGCACCGCCTGACCAACACCTATCCCGCAGCAGCATGGCTCAATCCGGTGCCGGAGAAGCAATGGGGCTATTCACAAAGCGTCAAAATCATCCGCGAGCTGATGAATGACCGGATGTATCCGCTAACGATTGACGGCCTCGGCGATGCGATGAAGGAACTGACCCGCAAGCAAGGTTAGTCGTCAGCCGTCAACGGCCAACAGTGTGGTGCCGTCATATTTCTCGGCTGCCGGTTCAAAAATTTCGGACTTTTCGAAATGCAGATCTTCGACGCGGACATCCTTCAGGCCGGAAAGTTTGAACGTCCCGATCTTGATCTCCCGCGGCGGCTGACCGTCTTTTTCCAGCGGCACTGCATCAACATACATTTCGTCATGCCGCGTATACAGGATATGCGGCGCCAACTTGAATGCGGTATTGTTATAGGTCGCGGCCACACATTTTTTCAGTGCAACGCCCTCGAAAATTTCTTTGCTCGGTAACATCATCCCGAATTAGCAGGATTCCGATAAAATACAATAATTATGTTGCAGCGCAGCATTGCTAATAAATGAGATAATCGCGGCGCATTTCTTCCCACAAGCGCTCGTCCGGCGAGGCGATAGCGTCCAGATCATCTGCTGCAGCGGATGAATTCTCGACCCATTTTCTTAGGGACGGCCCACCGTTGATGACATCGAAGGCCAATTTTTCCTCTTCATATTCATAAGGGAAATCACGCCACAGTTGATAATCAGAATTCAGCTTTCTGATCGCTTTTAGCGCCAGCGCCTGCAGACGCCATGGTTGGAATATCTGGTGATCATAAACTGGACCCTCAGCGTGAATGTGGACACCGTTGCAAAGCTGAGCCTGATGCTTGTGAAAAGTCGGTTCGAACCAGATTTCTCGCAGAACACAGCCGTTCAACCATTGTGGTGCCTCTCTTTGCATTTCTGCAATTACAGCCCTCGCATCAATATCCGGCGCGCCAAACAGCTCCAGAGGGCGCGTCGTTCCTCGCCCTTCGGAGAGCGTTGTGCCTTCCAACATCACAGTCCCGGCATAGGCCCGCGCCATATTCACATTCGGTGCGTTGGGGCTGGGGTTGATCCAGATACGGTCTTCCGGCCAGCCAAATCCGGGACCCTCGGGCTGCCACCCCCGCATCTCGATAACCTTGTAATCCATATCGAGGCCAAAATGACTGATTAGCCAGCGCCCCATTTCCCCCATAGTCAGCCCGTGTCGCATGGGCATGGGAGCCGCCCCCACGAAGCTCTCCCAACCTTCCTCGAGAATTGTCCCTTCGATTGGCCGTCCGGCCGGATTGGGCCTGTCCAGCACCCATACAGATTTGCCATGCTCCGCAGCAGCTTCCAGCATATATCGCAAGGTGGTGATAAACGTATAGATTCGACAGCCCAGATCCTGAAGGTCAATCAAAATGACATCGAAGCTATCCATTGACGTGTCGGTCGGCCGACGAACTTCCCCATAGAGGCTGAAAACCGGAATATCATGGAGCGGGTCGAAATAATCGGCGGTTTCGATCATATTATCCTGCTTATCGCCTCGCAGGCCATGCTGGGGGCCAAAAGCCGCGGCAATGTTGATCTCGGCGCACGATGACAGCGCATCAAGGGAATGTGTCAAATTGCTTGTCACAGATGCCGGATGAGCGAGCAGCGCCACCCGCTTCCCGTCCAAAGGCCGCCTGAGCTCTTTGTCTTCAACTAGCCGGTCAATTCCAAATTTCATCGTGATTCTGCAGCCTTTATCTTGTGGATGAAGCAATCCCTGTTGTGAAAATCCGGATTGCCTGGAGGATGGTTTAGAGCCCAAAATGATTTTCGGCCATTTTTTTCCACGATCACGGCCGTCAAAGCCATTTCCAGACAACCTGCTTCCAGTTCCGGTCGATCTCCGAGATCGAGCTTTGCGATCAGCTCAAAATTTTCTGCCGATGATGAGCTTTCGATTCGCGGTGTGTTGATCGATTCTGGACTGCTCATACCCTCACGATAATTTTCGAATGCGTAGACGGCCCATTCCGTCGAAGGGGACAGATTCAGTTCGAGATATTCTGGCGCATCTTCTCGACTGATGAAAGCCTCGAAGCAGGATTTCTGCCAGAGATTATCGGTCCTTTTCGGCGTGACCGGTTCCGGCATGACCAATTGGTCAACGGCACCCAGGAGATTGTAACGCACAGTGAATTTACCGAATGTCAGCCACTCAACGGTCGCATTGATCGCAGATACGGCATCAGTAGGATGTTCGGGGTGGCAGGATAGTCTAAGGGCCATCGTGATCCTTCTCGTGCTTCAACAGTCAATTCCGGAGCGGATTGATGAAAAGCGAATCCGATACCCAATCTCATCACTTGGCAAAGAATTGCGTTGCTGGAAACCGGCAATTGCACCGGAGGTTACAAGGCTGTAACGACCCTTCTCATGAGCGAATATCAATCTGATCTGCTGCGTTTGCTAGATGAACGCGGCTATATCCACCAATTGACCGATGCCAAGGCATTGGATTCTCTTGCCGCCACTACGATTATCCCAGGTTATATCGGGTTCGACGTCACCGCGGATTCTCTCCATGTCGGGAATCTTGTCCAGATCATGCTCCTTCGCCGACTGCAACAGGCTGGACATAAGCCAATTGTCTTGATGGGCGGCGGCACTACCAAAGTCGGTGACCCTTCGGGGAAAGACGAGATTCGAAAATTACTGGACGATGATGGAATCGCTTCGAATTTTGCCAAGATACGGGACAGCTTCGAGAATTTCTTGACGTTCGGGGACGGACCCACCGACGCCATAATGGTCAACAATGACGACTGGCTGGGCCAGCTCAAATATATTCCATTTTTGCGCGATATCGGTCGCCACTTCACAATTAACCGCATGCTGACTTTTGATTCCGTTAAACTCAGGCTGGAGCGGGAACAGCCGCTGACCTTCCTTGAATTCAACTATATGATCTTGCAGGCCTATGATTTTCTTGAGCTATCTCGCCAACATGGTTGCAAATTGCAATTGGGTGGGTCCGATCAATGGGGGAATATTGTCAACGGGATTGAACTCGGCCGCCGGGTTGACGGGACGGATCTGTTCGGCATCACCACCCCCTTGATTACCAAAGCCGACGGCTCCAAAATGGGGAAATCCGTAGACGGCGCGATTTGGTTAAATGCTGACCGGCTTTCCCCTTATGATTATTGGCAATTCTGGCGCAATACCGATGACCGGGATGTCGGCAAATTCATGCGCTTATTCACCGATATTGATTTGGCGGAGATCGCGCGACTGGAAGCGCTGGAAGGTTCCGAAATCAATGAGGCCAAAAAAGTTCTGGCAGATGCTGCAACGGCAATGGCCCACGGACAGACCGCTGCAGAAGACGCTGCCAAAACGGCGCAGCAGACGTTCGAGCAAGGTACGGCCGGAGCCGACTTGCCTGTGCTCGATATATCCGAAGATGAGGTTTCGCTTCTTGATGCCCTGGTCGGAATCGGTTTCTGCGCATCGAAAGGGGAAGCGAAGCGACTGATTGCTGGCGGTGGTGCCCGCATCGATGATGAACAGATAAAAGACGGCGGACATATGATCGGCATTACCGACGGGAATGTGAAAATTTCAGCCGGGAAAAAGAAGCACGGGTTGCTGAGACACATCTGACCTGCGCGCGCCCTCCTCTTTTTTACGAACGTTTACCTTTTATTCTTGATCATCAACTATCGCTGGACTGAACCAATTTTGGGAGTTCGCAAGATATGCCCAGTGCACCGCATCAAACATCGCCCGATTCGCGCCGTGCGACCCGATTTTCGGTCGATTTTGAAACCATCTGCGAAATTCATCCGAATCAGGAAATCCGGGTACATATTGCCAATATTTCTGCTAACGGCATGATGCTCGGCGAAGTCATGGGTATGGCGAAGGGAGGCAGGGTCACTGTCCGCTTGCCTGTCGTTGGAAGGATTGAAGCCTTTCTCGTCTGGTCCCATCAAGGTCGCAGCGGTTTTAAATTCGAACGAGTGATCCGCGAGCCAGATTTTGTGACTATGCTGGACCACATAAAAGCCCGCTAAGGCCTATCCGCTTCGCAACAGACTGACACCCCAATCGCGCTCGAATAGATAAAGTGCTATCCGCGCTGCCTGCCCCCTTTCACTGTCCAATCCACCATCGCGGTCGAGCAAAAGACGGGCATCATCCGTGGCCGGTCCAATAAGCTCATTGACTTGCGTCGGTGTTGCGACATGAAAGCCTGCGTCCCCCGATTGCCGCGTACCAAGTAATTCTCCTGCCCCGCGCAAACGAAGATCTTCTTCTGCGATACGGAATCCGTCGTTGGTTTCTCGCATCAGCTTGAGCCTGGCACGCGCCGTTTCGCTCAGCGATTCACCTCGAACGAGCAAACAATTGGACTTGACGCCGCCCCGACCCACGCGCCCCCGCAACTGATGCAATTGGGCCAGACCGAAACGGTCTGCCGCTTCAATGATCATCAGGCTGGCGTTGGGAACATCTACACCGACTTCGATGACCGTGGTCGCAACAAGTATCTTGATTTCATCCCGTTGAAAGCGGCCCATAACCAAATCTTTTTCAGGGCCCTTCATCCGGCCGTGCACCAAACCGACCTGCTCACCAAATCGCGCCTTCAAACTCGCGGCGCGCTCTTCGGCGGCCGCAAGATCGCTTTTTTCGCTCTCTTCGACCAGAGGACAAACCCAGTAAGCTTGGCCGCCCGATGCAATATGGCGCGCAAGGCCGTCGACGACGTCAGGCAACCGGGCGTCGGCGATCACTCTGGTATCTATGGATTGCCGGCCAGGCGGAAGTTCATCAATGCGCGAAACATCCATTTCCCCATATTGGCTTAGCGTCAGGGTCCGCGGTATGGGTGTGGCGGTCATTGCCAACAAATGCGGGGTCCGTTCCGCCTTTTGGGCCAGCATGAGGCGCTGGGAAACGCCGAATTTATGTTGTTCGTCGATGACGGCTACCGCGAGATTCTTATACCGGACCTGCTCCTGAAAAATCGCATGGGTACCGATCAAGATGTGGATTGAACCGTCCGCCAATCCCATCAACAAAGCCTCCCGAACCTTGCCCTTGTCGCGCCCCGTCAAAATGGCGAGGTTAACAGGCAGTCCAGACAGCAATTTTTGCAGACCTTCAAAATGCTGCCGCGCCAATATTTCTGTCGGAGCCAGAAAAGCACCCTGATAGCCGGCTTCCACGGCCGACAATAGCGCCATCAGAGCCACCAGAGTCTTGCCGGAACCCACATCACCTTGCAGCAACCTGAGCATCGGTGCGCTTTGGGCAAGATCACCATCTATCTCTGCAATGCAGCGATTCTGGGCGTTGGTCAGTTCAAAAGGCAGCTTCAGCTGATTGCGAAACCGTCCATCACCCTGGATCGGGATACCCCGCTTGCTCCGGTTGCTCGCACGCACCAGCATGAAAGCCAGTTGATTGGCAAAAACCTCGTCATAGGCGAGCCGATCGCTAGCAGTTTCCCCTTCCAAATGATGCAGCGCAACGATACTGTCCCGCCATCCAAGCCAGTTCTGAGCTGCAAGTTGACTTGGCTCGACCCATTCCGGCAGCTCCGGCGCTAACGTCAGCGCCTGTTCTATCAATTGCCTCATCCGCGCATTGCCTAGACCATCAGACAAGGGATAAACGGGTTCAAGCAGCGCAATGTCCCCGGCCTGCCCCGGCTCAATTATCTGATCGGGGTGAACGATCTGCAGTTCATCACCATAGCGTTCAAGTTTACCGGAAATAACTTTTGCCTCTCCGAGCGGGAGCAATTTCTTCGGCCAGCCCGGATTACGCCCGAAAAAGGTCAGGCTGATATAGTTTCCGATCTTGTCCGTTGCGTGCACCCTTAGCGGGCTGCGTGGCCCTCCGGTGCGATAGTCGACCGGGGTAACCTCAATGATTATCGTCTCTCCAACATCGATTTCGTTCAGCTCGTCGACCCGTTTCCGGCGCAACCAGTAGCTCGGTTGATGATAAAGCAGGTCTTTGACCCGATTCAGCCGCAGCTTCTCGAGCGGCTTGGCCAATGCCTTGCCGACGCCCTTGAGCGACTGGGTTTCACCAAATAATGGATTGAGTATCTCGGGCCGCATGTCTATCCGCCTTTATACCCTCGCTGGCCCAATATGCCAGCCAAGTTGGAGCAGCAAATATGGATCGCGAAACAAGGCTGAAACGGCTGCAATTTCGCGCATGGCATCGCGGTACGCGCGAGGCTGACTTTTTGATCGGCGGTTTTTTTGATCGCTATGGGCAAGACTGGTCGGAAAAAGAAATGGACTGGTTTGAAAAGCTGCTTGCGGAGGAAGATGTGGATGTCATGGCATGGGCAATCGGCACATTGCCCGTTCCGGAAGCTTTTGACGGTCCTCAAATGGATGCCATGCAGCAACTCGACTATATTGACGCCACGAAATAACATTTTATTCCATATCCAGAAGCGATTATAAGTGTCTCATCTAGATAAATTACTGTCATCTGAAAAAGGCATGACGCTGGCGGGTGTACCAGCAGGTTACCGCCCTCTTTTTCTGTCGGAAATCGCGGACCGGTCAGGACGACGCACAATGTTTGTCGCCACCGACGACGCAGCCATGAGCGCTGTTGCGGAAGCCGCCCGTTTTTTCGCACCAGATCTGGAGATTATAGAATTTCCGGCGTGGGACTGCCTGCCCTATGACCGTGCGTCACCCGCATTGCACACCACTTCTGACCGGCTTGCTGCCTTGGCGAAGCTCGCGCGGCCCTTCACGACCTCGCAACTGGTGGTGACGACGATCAATGCCATAACACAGCGGGTTCTGGCACCATCGCGAATCCAGGATTTTGTCACCCATCTTGCGCCCGGTACGATTGTCGAACAGGAAAAATTGATTTCGTTTCTCTACGCCAACGGGTTTGTGCGGGTGGATACGGTAGCCGACAGCGGGGAATTTGCGGCCCGTGGCGGGTTGATCGATCTATTCCCACCCGGCGCGGAATTTCCTGTCCGAATCGACCTATTTGGAGATGAGATCGAGACGCTCCGCCAATTTGATCCTGCGGACCAGCGCACAGTCGGCGATATCGATAGCCTCGATCTACTTCCGGTTTCGGAATTTTTGTTGGATGCGGACAGTATTACCCGCTTCCGCACCCGCTATCGCGATCTTTTCGGCGCCGTTGCGACAAGCGATCCATTATATCAGTCTATCTCTGAGGGCCGCCGTTTGGCAGGAATGGAGCATTGGCTGCCGCTTCTCGAAGATCGATTGGCGACTATTTTCGACTATGTGGAAGATGATTGTATAATTTTGCGCGATACAGCCGGTTCCGCGGCTGCAGAAGCGCAGTTCACAGCAATTGCAGATTATCACAAAAACCGGGTCGATGCCGACAAGGCGAACCTGTCGAGTTACCGCCCGCTACCTCCGGAGATGCTTTATCTGACACCGGACGAATGGCGATCCCGCGAAGACGATGCACCGATCCATGTGCTCAGTGAGTTTGACGAACCCGAAACCGACACGGTCATTTCCATGTCGGTGTCATCGCCGCGCGATTTTTCACCGGAACGGGCGCGCAATGAAAATATTTATCAGGCGCTGGGCACCCATCTCAACAGTCTGGTAAAATCCGGGGCCACTGCCATTGTGGCGAGCTATAGCAAGGGATCGCGCGCAAGGATATTTGACCTCCTCAACGATCACGACGTCAAGACCCCCGTGCTTTGCGATGATTGGAAATCATGCCTCTCAGCCGGTCCTGGAATAGCCCTGACGATATTACCTCTTTCTTCCGGATTTCGGACGGATGACCTGTCGCTGCTCACCGAACAGGATATTTTCGGTGACCGGCTGGTGCGCAAATCAAAGCGGCGGAAGAGCAGTGATGCCTTTATCGAAGAATTGTCCGCTCTCAGCCAAGGCGACCTGGTTGTCCATCTGGAACATGGCGTAGGTCTGTACGAAGGTATAGTGTCCATTCCGGTGGGTGAGAGCCCGCATGATTGCGTACATCTGAAATATGCCGGCGGCGACAAACTCTATGTCCCGGTCGAAAATATCGACGTTCTCAGCCGCTATGGCGATGGTGGTGACAGCGTTGTGCTCGACCGACTTGGTGGCGAAGCTTGGCAGCGGCGCAAATCAAAGCTGAAGGAACGCATCAGGGCCATTGCCCATGAATTGCTGAAGACTGCGGCGGCACGGGCTGTGCAGCCGGCAACGCCAGCCCGAGTGGAAGCCAGTGAAATGGCTGGATTCGCTGATCGCTTTCCTTATCAGGAAACCGATGATCAGCAGCAGGCCATCGAGGAAGTGCTCGGCGATATGGCGTCGGGCAAGGCAATGGACCGGCTGGTTTGCGGGGATGTGGGTTTTGGCAAGACCGAGGTTGCGATGCGCGCGGCCTTTGCAGCGGCCATGGCCGGTATGCAGGTTGCGATTATCGCACCCACGACTCTGCTCGCGCGGCAGCATTTCAACAATTTTGAAGAGCGATTTCGCCCCTTTCCCCTGAAAATTGGCCGCCTTTCCCGGCTAGTTTCGCCAACGGAAGCCAAAAAGACCAAAGAAGGCCTGACTAACGGCGAAGTCGACATTGTCATTGGCACGCACGCACTATTAGCCAAATCCATCGAATTTCAACGGCTCGGCTTGATCATTGTCGACGAAGAACAGCGGTTTGGCGTGACCCACAAGGAACGCCTCAAGGCCATGAAGGCGGATGTTCATGTCCTGACGTTAACCGCAACACCCATCCCGCGGACTTTGCAGATGGCGATGACCGGCATGCGTGAACTATCCGTCATCCAGACTCCGCCCGTCGACCGTCTCGCCGTGCGCACCTATGTCATGCCGTGGGATCCTGTCCCGCTGCGGGAGGCTCTGCTGCGTGAACATTACCGGGGGGGCCAGTCGTTCATTGTCGTACCCCGTATCGCCGATCTCCCCGATATCGAAGATTTTCTCAAAAAACATGCGCCTGAACTGACCTATGTCGTGGCGCATGGACAAATGTCTCCCGCGACGGTCGAGGAGCGGATGTCAGCCTTTTATGACCGTAATTATGACGTGCTGCTATCGACGACAATCGTGGAAAGCGGCCTGGACATCCCGAGCGCCAATACACTGATCATTCACCGCGCCGACCGCTTCGGCCTCGCCCAGCTCTATCAACTCAGGGGCCGCGTCGGCCGGTCAAAAACGCGCGCTTATGCCTATATGGTTACGCCAAAAGACCGAATCATCACCGAGAAGGCGGAGAAAAGACTGAAAATTCTCGGTGATCTCGACAGCCTCGGGGCCGGGTTTGAACTCGCCAGTCACGATCTCGATATTCGTGGTGCCGGGAACCTGCTCGGCGACGAACAATCGGGGCACATCAGGGAAGTCGGATTCGAACTTTACCAATCCATGCTGGAAGACGCCATTTTGGAAGCCAAGGCCAAAGGCGCTGGCCTGCCAATCCAGACCGATAGTTTCTCGCCGCAGATCACCGTCGACGCGCCAATCCTGATACCGGAAAATTATGTGCCTGACCTTTCGTTGCGGATGGGGCTCTATCGCCGCATGAACGGGCTCAAAACTCTTCAGGAGATTGAATCCTTTGCTGCAGAGATGATCGACCGATTCGGTGATCTGCCGGTGCAGACGGACAATCTGCTGAAGCTGATGCACATCAAAATGAATTGCGTGAAAGCGCAGATTGCAAAAATTGAGATGGGCCCACGCGGTGCATTGGTCACCTTCCACAACGACCATTTTCCTAATGTCCAGGGACTGCTGGACTATGTTGAGCGCCTGAAAGGCACTGCGCGGATCCGGCCCGACAATAAATTGTTCATCGAACGGAAATGGCGCGACCCCAAATCTCGACTGCATGGATTAACCCAGCTCACAACAGGTCTGTCGAAACTGGCACAACGCGTTTCCAACTAGCTGTTGAGCAGGGCGAAAGTTTCAAATTCATCTGGTGAAAGAGGCCCGGAACGCAAGAAGCCCTGAAAATATTCGCAACCCAGCTCGGCCAGCGTTTCGAGCTGGGCTTCCGTTTCAACGCCTTCTGCTATCACGCTCAGATGCAGGCTGTGGGCCATGTCGATGATCGACCGCACCACCACCTGTTCTTTCGGAGATCCGCTGATATCCCCGGTAAGTCCGCTGTCGATCTTAAGATAATCAATCGGGAGTTCTTTGAGGTAAGCCAGGCTGCTGTAGCCAGTTCCGAAATCGTCGATCGCGATACGGACACCAACTGCTTGTAGCCGCTGCAATTTGTCCACCGATGCCGCCATATTACTAATCAGTTCGGATTCTGTAATTTCCAGAGTCAGTTGATGCGGTTTGAATCCAGCGTTTTCGACCTGCTTCAATATATCGGAATCAAATGTTATCGTCGCCAGATCACTCGCTGTTACATTAAGCGAAAGACGTAAAAACGCCAAACTTCCCGGCCATCTCGCGGCCAAAATCAAAGCCTGTTTGTGGATTTGTGCAGAGAGAGATTCCTTAACCCCTGCCCGTTCCGCAACAGCAAATAAGGTCGAAGCACCCAGAAGCCCATATTCCGGATGTTCCCATCGCGCCAATGCTTCTGCTCCGACGAGTTGCCCGGTATCAATTTTTATTTGCGGTTGAAACGCAATGACAATTTCTCCGCGCCCCATCGCCCCGGCCAATTGATCTTCCAGCACCTCCTCCAGATGAACATCCGCTTCCGACACGGCGCTGAAGTGGATCGGCAAAGCATCTGCAGCGGTTGCCTCCGCCAGTGCAAGAACAGCTTTTCTGATCAGGGTCTTCTCTTTGGAATTGGCATTTCCGATCGCCACTCCGGCTCTTGCAACAGGATTAATCGACCTCCCCTCCAGCTGCATTTCACGAAAAACTGTGATGAGTAATTCATTCGCGAAAACTGAAATTTCATCGCTTCGGATATCCGCCAACGCAATCAGGAAATTCTGACCATCCAACCGCGCAACAATCTGCGAACCGGCATATTGGCGATGCGTCTGATCCATCAGTCTATGCCCGACAATTCGTAGAAATTGATCCCCGGCTTTTCTTCCGAAAGCCGCGTTGATCATCCGGAAATTTTTGATGCCGATAGCAATGAGTGTCAATGGCCTCCCGGCGTCTAGCTTTTGTCGAATCCAAGAACGGACAGCTGCCGTATTACTCAGCCCCGACAGCAAATCTCGATCCGACCAGTTATCGACTTCGTCATTATTCGCTAGATATTCAATTCGGCCGAATATTCGGCCCTCAGCTTCATGCAAGTGGTGAATTACTGGTCGACCGTTTAGATGATGAGGCACCGCGGCCTGCCGGGCACCGTCGCGCAGACGTCCCATCGCCCCCCGCACGCGCTTGCGTTCTTCGAAAGATAATCCTCGATAGATGCCGGTTACCGGATATTGCTGGAAATCAATCTCTCCGGCGGAGGCCAGCAGGCTTTCGCTGATCCAATATTCGTTCATCGAGGCCAGTTGCATGGACCATTGCAAGTCGGCAACGGTCAGCAACAGCTGCTCATGACTTGTGCGTTCGGCACCGCCCCGGAAATTCTCGACATAGCGGTACGCATATTTGATCGACTGTGCCAAATCCGCTTCTGCATTGGCAGTGTCCAGATAATGGGTTGCGCCTGAATCATAGCAGCGCTCAACAATCTGCGGACTTGCCATGCTATCGACCAACGCGAATATGGCGACGCCGGCATCAATAGTGGTTTTTGAGAGCTCCGCGATTGCCGTCAAGCCGTCCTTATCTGCCTTGCGTGTATCGATGACAGCAATCATTGCGCCGGCTGAATAGAAACGGGCGCTTAGATTATCCAATCTACGAGCCGAATGCACCCTCCATCCAAAAGACGCAATTTCAGCGGCAAGTGGATCGCGCTCATGGAATGAAAGCAGAAACAGATTTCTGAATTCAGCCCGGTGCTCCGTAGAGATAGATATTTCGTGGACCTTAAAACTCCTGAAATTTGATAGCGGAAACATCGACTTGACCATAATTGATCGTCTTTTTCCATAGCGATAAAACCTTTATAGGGCGTTGCTTGAGCGAATGGAAATCGCTAGCGATAGACTTATCCAAGAGGTGAATATCCCTATGCAGGACGGTTTCGGCCGCAAAATCGATTATTTGCGAATTTCGGTCACCGACCGATGCAATTTTCGCTGCCAATATTGCATGTCAGAAAAAATGACGTTCATGCCAAAATCGGAACTGCTGACGTTAGAGGAAATCACCCTTATCGCAGAACGATTCATCGGGCACGGCATCCGAAAAATTCGGCTAACCGGCGGTGAGCCACTGGTTCGGCGGGACATGAAAGATGTGATCCAGCGCCTTGGCCGGAAAGTCGAATCTGGGGATCTGAAGGAATTAACGCTGACTACCAACGGATCGCTTTTGTCCGAATATGCTGATCATCTAGCGGCCCATCACGTTCAGCGGATCAATGTCAGTATGGATACGCTTGATCCCCGCCGGTTTGCCGAAATAACGCGCGGCGCGGACGTGAACGTGGTGCTGGCTGGTATAGAGGCAGCGAAGTCGGCGGGTATCCGAGTAAAAATCAATATGGTTGCGCTGCGTGATTTCAATGAATCGGATCTTGTTCCGATGGCCCAGTATTGCGCCAGAAATGGGCATGATCTAACCATTATCGAGACGATGCCGTTGGGAGATGTCGGTGCAGACCGCGCCCTGGCCCATATTTCAGCCGATGAGTTTTTGAAGCCTCTGAGCAATTGTTACAGTATCACCCCTATTCCCCACCGCAGCGCCGGTCCTGCACGCTATGCTTCTGTTGAGCCACTTGGCCTCAAACTCGGCATGATCACGCCGCTGAGCAATAATTTTTGCGACGACTGTAACCGACTGCGGCTCACTACCGATGGCAAGATATTCATGTGTCTTGGTCACAACGCGCATGTCGACTTGCGCTCGGCTGTTCGCAATAATGGTATTCCCGCCGTTGACCAACTGCTCCGGCAAGCCCTAAAGCTCAAACCACGGCAGCACGATTTTAATGCACAGCTTGATGGATCCGCAGAAATATTGGAGCGTCACATGAACGTTACGGGCGGATGAACAAAAAAAAATGGGCGCTAATCGTTTCGCCAACCCAGCCAGCACAGGAAGCCGGTGAGAAGCTGAAGGACCTGATCGATTGGGTGCCGGTAGAAGAAGCTGACCAGGCGGTCGTCCTTGGCGGCGATGGTTTCATGTTGCAAACACTGCACCAGATGCTCAATCGCAGAAACATCATGCCGGTATATGGAATGAACCTTGGCACGGTTGGGTTTCTGATGAACAACTGGCATCTGGAGGACTTAAAAGCACGGCTTGCCAAAGCCCGCGCTTTCAAAGTCAAACCTCTTCGGATGGAAGTGGAAACCATTTCCGGAGCCCGTTTCAACCTACCGGCGATAAACGAAGTGTCGCTGTTGCGTGAAACCCGGCAAACGGCCAAGCTGGAGATCGAGATCAACGGCCGGATCATGATGGAAGAACTCGTCTGCGACGGTGTGTTGATTGCCACGCCCGCTGGCTCCACCGCCTATAATCTGTCCGCCAATGGTCCTATTCTGCCGCTTACCTGCAATCTTCTGGCGTTGACCCCGATCAGCCCGTTCCGGCCGCGACGGTGGAAAGGCGCGATTCTGCCGGACAAGATGGAAATCACAATCCGTGTGCTCAACCCCGAAAAACGGCCAGTAAGCGCTGTGGGAGATCAGCAGGAAGTGCGCGATGTGCGCTGTGTAAAAGTGGCAATTGACCGTAGCCAGCCGCTAACCATGCTATTCGATCCGGAGCATGCTCTTGATGATCGTATAGCAATGGAACAATTTGTCGTTTGATGGCTTGCGGGACGCAAATGACATTGTTATAGGCGCGCTTCAGAACGAAGGTCTTGATCATGAATCAAGTTTGTTCCCCGATAGCTCAGCGGTAGAGCCCTCGACTGTTAATCGAGTTGTCGTAGGTTCGAATCCTACTCGGGGAGCCATTTTTTGGCCTTTCCGCCACTTACAAAAATACAAAATCCGCAATGCCTGCGATAGCAGCGGTAGCAACCGGAACATACCGTCCATCAAACAAAATAACGCGCGCGTTTCGGCAATCACGGCGGGGTCTGAAAATTAGGCAGCTTTGGCCAGCGCGACCTGATTGCGGCCATTGCGCTTGGCGTGGTACATTGCCTCGTCCGCTCGATCCATTGCAACAAAAAGCGAATCTGTATCGGCCAGTATCGCCAGTCCGAAACTTGCTGTAACCTTCTGGTTTGCCTCCAATTCCGGATGGACAATCAAGCCAAGCGAATCGCAAATATGTTGCGACAAAAACTCTGCGGTTTCTACCGGCAGCCATTTGGTTAGAATCGCAAATTCCTCGCCACCGGTACGCGCGACATGGCCATATTCCTGACAAAGAAGCGTAGCGGTTTTCGCAATTCTTTGCAGTATCTTGTCCCCAGCCGCATGACCATATCGGTCATTGATCTGCTTAAAATGATCGACGTCGAACATGATGATAGAACGTGCATATACGACGCCCTGCTTTCTGACCTTACGGGCCTCAAAGAGCCCCTCCAGGCCACGCCGGTTCAACAAACCTGTCATCGGATCCAAATTGGACTTGGTGTAAAAATGCTGCACCGTATCGTGGCCCGCCGCGAGCAAGAGCACTATAGCAAGGGCAAGAGCACAAATGGCGCTGGAAAAATGAAAAATCCAGGCATAGGTCGATTCGGCATAGCCGTGAGAAGTAAGCGTATGATCCAAAACGGAATATACCACCACCACCCGGGCGATAAAAGTAGCAGCAACCGCAGCGATCACAACGAATAATGTTGCATCGACAAGCTGTTTCCGAGACTTCCACAATGGAGGAAGAGCCAAGGCTAAAAGCGCTCCGGCCGTTACGTTGACCACTATGGATCGCATGGAAATATCAGAATCGATCAACGTCAGCAGGGAAAAGTATACCGCTGCCAATATCAAAATTAGCAATGCCGCTATTTTCGGAAAAGCTGCTTCACACCGAACATAAATTGCCTTTACAATCCCCAAACAGAATATCCAGAACATACTCGTGGATACAAATATAAAGCCAATCGCCGTCGAGGAAGTTCGCGTACTGTCGATTATATAGCCAACAAAGGCGCAAGCGTAGGCGATTGCTATCCAACCGGAAAACCACTGCTTTCGGTTTACGAAGTACAGAACGCCGAATACAAACGCAAACACCGCCAAAATGATGGCCGTTTGTATGTGGAAGCCAGGATTGTCGGACATTGTTTGATATTTAAAAGCAATTGGTCAATTAAAGGTTAACTGTAGCCAATCACGAATAGAAATATTGTTAACAATAGCTTGTTACTTGGTTTTATGATTTTTCATCTTGAACAAGGCCGTCATCCGACGACAAATTCACATCCACAATAACCGTATAGCGACATATAGAATCAGCAATGCTGTGAGCCGCCTGATCCAATTCTCGGGCAATGCCCTGCTCACCAAAAAACTGCCAACCTGGCCACCCAGCACAACGCCAAGAAAGAGGGGCCAGTAGGAAATTATCGCCCCTTCGCCGATAACCCAGCCTGATTTCATCACCTGCCCACCAAGGCCGGCGATGGAATTGACCAGAATGAACACACTGGCGGTCGCCGCGATCCGGCGGCTGTCGGCCCAGCGAGTCAATAACAGGATGGGCGCGAGAAAAATGCCGCCGCCAATGCCGACCATACCGGACAGAAAGCCGATGCCGCTGCCTATGGCGGGCGCGAACAGCCGATGGCCGGTCCAGCGTCGGTTGCCGAACCCGCTCCCTGCCCGCTTGATGAACGGTTCGACCAGCAGCAGGATGCCCGCCGAAGCGAGCGACAGGCCGAGCAGCAATATGAAACTATCCTGGGCCAGAATAGTTCGGCCGCCCAACCAGGCCGCTGGAACCGACAGAATGAGGATCGGCCATATTTTCGGCCAGTCGATCAGGCCCCGTGACTGGAAACGGATGGTACCGCCGATCACGACGATGATATTGCATAATAATGCTATCACCGGCAGCGCCTGAAAATCGAGCGCGGTCAGCGCCAGCAGCGCGATATAGGTCGACCCGCCGCCAAATCCGACGCTTGCGTAGAGCGCGGCAGTCACCGCAAACAGCAGGGCCAGGCCGATAATTGAAAAACTCACCTCAGTTCCCGCCTGGCCGCTGGTGTTTCAGATCAGAACTTGCCGTGACAATGTTTATACTTGCGGCCCGAACCACAAGGGCAAGGCGCGTTGCGGCTAACTTTGCTGCCATCAAACGGGTCCTGCGGATTATTCAACTGTCCGGATTGTCTCGGCGGCAACGATGAAGAAACCGTTCCCAAGGTACCGCCGTCGATATCATTGCTGTTATCTTCGCCGGTCAGCGGGTCGATATGGGTGGTCAGAAAGTCCGGCAGTTCCGGCAGGTCCGGCACGGCGATTTCTTCCTGCTGGTGGAACTGGCTGATCGCGATCGTCTTGGTCACGCCTTCGCGGATGATTTCCAGCATCCGCTCGAACAGGCCGAAGGCTTCCTGCTTATATTCGTCGAGCGGCTTTTTCTGGGCATAGGCGCGCAGGAACACGACCTGACGCAGCGCATCCAGCGTCGCCAGATGCTCTTTCCAGTGATGGTCGAGCAATTCGAGCAGAATCGATTTCTCGATTTGCTGCCAGACACCGGGGTTCTCGCCTTCGACCTGCGCCATTTTGGCCTCGAAATCGGCGTCGGCCAATTCGGATATGCGCGTTTCGATCATTTCCGGTTCGAGCGCGTCCTCCTGCATCCAGCTGTCGAAATCGGGCTCGAGATTGAGCACGTCCCTGACTCGGACCTTCAGGCCCTCGATATCCCACTGTTCGGGATAGCTTCCCGGCGGGCAGGCATCGGCAACAATCGCATTGACGGTTTCGTGCCGCATGTCCTCGACCACATCGCCGACCGTGTCCGCATCCATGATTTCCGAACGCTGCTCGTAGATCACCTTGCGCTGGTCGTTCATCACATCGTCATATTCAACGACCTGCTTGCGCGCCTCATAGTTGCGCGCCTCGACCTTTTTCTGAGCCGTTTCAATGGCTTTCGACAGCCATTTGCCACCGATGGCCTCGCCATCCTCGAGATTCTTGTTCATCATCTTGGCGAACATCGTCTCGGTGCCGAAGATGCGCAGCAGGTCATCCTCGAGGCAGAGATAGAAGCGGCTCAGCCCGGGATCGCCCTGACGACCGGAGCGCCCGCGCAGCTGGTTGTCGATCCGGCGACTTTCATGCCGTTCGGTGCCGAGAACGAACAGGCCGCCCGCCTCTCTCACCGTTGCCCGCAGCGCCCGGACCTCTTCCTCGATCTTCGCGATCGCCGCATCTCTTTCCGGACCGGCTTCCATCTCACCCAGCTCGTCTTCGATCCGGAAGTCGATATTGCCACCCAGCTGGATATCGGTCCCGCGGCCAGCCATGTTGGTCGCGATTGTCACCGCGCCGGGCGAACCGGCCTGCGCGACGATATGCGCCTCCTGTTCGTGGAAGCGGGCGTTGAGGACATTATGCTTCACGCCTTCCTTGTTCAGAAAGTCGGAGAGCAGTTCGGATTTTTCGATCGAAACAGTGCCGACCAGAACCGGCTGGCCCTTGTCGCTATGTTCCTTGACGGTTTTGGCAATGGCGGCAAATTTGTCGAGCGTATTCTTGTAGAACTCGTCATTCTCGTCGATCCGCTGCACCGGCTTGTTGGTCGGAATCGTGACGACGTTCATCTTGTAGATTTCGAAAAATTCTGCCGCTTCGGTTTCCGCAGTACCGGTCATCCCGGACAATTTCGGATACATGCGGAAATAATTCTGGAAGGTGATCGACGCCATGGTCTGATTTTCCGGCTCGATCTGGACACCTTCCTTGGCTTCGACCGCCTGGTGCAGGCCGTTGGACCAGCGACGTCCGTCCATCATCCGGCCGGTAAATTCATCGATGATGATGACCTTGCCGTCCTTGACAATATAGTCGGTATCGCGCTTGCGCATGACATTGGCCATCAGCGCCTGATTGAGATGGTGGACCACCTGGGTATTCTCGAAATCGTAGAGATTATTGCCGACTAGCAGTCCAGCCTCTTCGAGCAGGCGCTCGGCCTTTTCCGTACCTTCTTCGGTCAGGGAAATATTGCGCGATTTCTCGTCTTTTTCATAATCGTCTTCGGTGATATTCTGGACCACGGCGTTGACCTGCAAATAGAGGTCCGATTTGTCGTCGGTCGGCCCCGAGATAATCAGCGGCGTCCGGGCTTCATCGATCAGGATCGAGTCCACTTCATCGACAATCGCGAAGTTGAAGGGCCGCTGAACCATCTGGGCGCGCTCGTGCTTCATATTGTCGCGCAGATAGTCGAAGCCGAATTCATTGTTGGTGCCGTAGGTAATATCTGCCGCATAGGCTGCCCGGCGCTTGTCTTCGCCGAGATTCGGCACGATGACGCCGACTTCCAGCCCGAGAAAATTATAGACCTGGCTCATCCATTCCGCGTCACGGCGGGCGAGATAGTCATTGACGGTGACAACATGCACGCCCTTGCCGTCAATCGCATTGAGATAGCAGGCGAGCGTCGCGACCAAGGTCTTGCCCTCGCCGGTGCGCATTTCAGCAATTTCCCCGCGGTGCAGCACGATACCGCCGATCAGCTGCACATCATAGTGACGCTGGCCCAGAGTCCGTTTGGCCGCTTCCCGTACAACCGCAAAAGCTTCCGGCAAAATATCGTCCAGCGATTCACCGCCGGCAACGCGCTCCTTGAAATAGGGCGTCTTGGCGGCAAGTTCCTCGTCCGAGAGGGGCTCAATTTGGGGTTCGAATGCATTGACCGCATCGACCACTTTTTGCATGGATTTCACATAGCGGTCATTGGCTGACCCGAAGATGGATTTGGCTAGATTGCCGAACATGACATTTTCCAGTTTATAGATTTATCCGGCCAATCAAGGGCCGGTGAGAGGATGAATTTCGGGAGAATTTCTCGCCTTCAAAGATTAGACAAGAGCCTGAATCGCGTTAGGGCGCGCCTTCTTCATGTTCCAGCTTGTCGCCGACTTCGTGGCGCATCGCAACGACGGCCCAGGCTGGCTGGCTGTCGCTGGCCTTCGCAGGAGCGACTAGCGCAGAAATCTGGCATTGGGCTACCGTGCAGGCGTGATGCGATGATGCCTGCACCTTTGCCGGTTTGGCGACTGAAGATTGAACGGCAATCGACGCTTCCGACAGGCTGGCGGCGCTTCCCAATTCGGGCATCATGCGCTCTGCAGCTGCCGCTGACGCAGGCACGGCCAAGCCGACAGCGTTGAATAGCAGCAACATAAAACTTGCAAAATATGCGTTCATGGACAAGGCACCCGACAATATCAGCGCGTTCTATCAAAACATTGGATAAAGGCAAGTCAAGTGTCGGACAAACTTTCGCCTCTGGCGCCAGCACAATCTCCCGCATTACCCGATATTGCCGGCGTCACCAGCCGCGTGGCCCGCGCCCATTACAAGGATTGGGACCGCTGCGATCTGACCTTCGTGGAACTGGCCGCGGGCACGACGGTTGCCGGGGTGCTGACCAACAGCAAATGCCCCTCGCCGGAAGTCGAATGGTGCCGGGAAGCGCTGAAGGGTGGCAAGGCACGCGCCCTGGTTGTCAATGCCGGCAATGCCAATGCCTTTACCGGCGCGCGCGGGATGGCGGCGGTGCACAAGATACTGGCCGTCGCGTCAGACCATCTGGGTTGTTCGGAAGCGGAAATATTCATCTCCTCCACCGGAGTCATCGGCGTGCCTCTTCCAGAAGACAAGGCAGAGGCGGGCCTGCGCAATGCCTTTGCGGCGCAGCCCTGCGACTGGAAAGATGCGGCGGCAACCATCATGACCACCGACACTTTTCCGAAAATGGCCAGCTCGAGCGCCATTGTTGGGGGCCAGACGGTCCAACTCAATGCCATTATCAAGGGTTCGGGCATGATTGCTCCGGATATGGCCACCATGCTGGGCTATATTTTTACCGATGCGGCGGTCGAGTCCGGACTTCTGCAGGAAATGCTCAGTGCGGCTACGGCAAAAAGCTTCAATTGCATCACCGTCGACAGCGATACATCGACCAGCGATACGGTACTCGCCTTTGCCACAGGGCAAAGCAACGCCCCTGCCCTGACAGGGTTCGGTGACGATGGCGCTGATGCCTTTCAGGCAGCGCTCAGTGATCTGTGCCTGCAACTGGCGCATCTGGTCGTGCGGGACGGTGAAGGGGCAAGCAAATTTATCGAGATTGCCGTGACCGGTGCAGTAAGCGACGACAGCGCAAAACGCATTGCCCTGTCGATCGCAAATTCTCCTCTCGTCAAAACCGCTATTGCCGGAGCGGATGCCAACTGGGGCCGGGTGGTTATGGCCGTTGGCAAGGCTGGCGAACCGGCGGATCGCGACAGGCTGGCAATCAGCTTCGGCGGCGTCACCGTGGCGCGCGACGGACTGGTCGTGCCGGATTATGATGAAGCACCGGTCGCCGCCCATCTCAAGGGCAGCGAAATCGATATTGCCGTCGACATCGGCCTGGGCAATGGCAAGGCAACGGTCTGGACCTGCGATCTGACTCACGGATATATCGAAATTAACGCCGACTACCGGAGCTGACTGCTTGCATCCGCTCTATCACCCCGTTCTGGAGATAATGGAAAACGCGTCGCGGGACATCGTGATGCCTTATTATCAGAATCTGCAAGCCCATCAGGTCAATGAGAAAACTCCCGGCGATCTGGTCACCATCGCGGACAGGCTTAGCGAGGAATTTATCGCACAGGCACTGGCGGCGCTACTGCCGGAAGCAAAAATCGTGGGCGAAGAAGCCTATGCCGCCGACCCCGCGGTTCTCGATCAACTGGCCGACGGTCGGGTGTGGATCATCGATCCGATCGACGGCACCGGCAATTATGCCGCAGGACAGCCGTCCTTCGGAATCCTGATCGCTCTGGCCGAAGAAAATGAGACCGTGGCGGGGTGGCTATACGACCCGCTCACTTCGCGTATATGCCATGCTGTCAAAAATGGCGGCGCGCTGATGAATGGCAAGCCCGTCACTGTGCCGGAGGATCAACCGGACCGGCCGGTTGCCGCCCTGGCGACCGGATTCATGACCCCCGAGCAGCGGGAATCGCTGTTGCGCGCTGCTGCACGTGATTATGAGATTGTCGACATTCCGCGTTGCGCCGCAGAGCAATATCCGCGACTGGTATCGGGCACCAACCATATTTCCGTATTTGAACGCACCCTGCCCTGGGATCATGCTGCCGGAATTTTATTTCTTAACGAAGCTGGCGGCAAATGCGCACGCTGGGACGGTTCGGCCTATCGGCCTGCGGATCACGAAAAAGGACTGCTCGGCGCCGCGTCACCGAAACTCTGGGACGAAGCAGCCGAGCAGCTCGGGGATATTTTCAAAGTTTAAGCAGGGAGCGACTGTTCCAGCCATTGCTTGAGCTGGCTCTTCGGAGCCGCGCCGACCTTGGTTTCAACCGGTACGCCGTTATTGAACAGGATCATGGTCGGGATACCGCGTACACCATATTTGGCAGGCGCATCCGGGCTGTCGTCAATGTTGAGTTTGGCGATAGTGACCTGGCCACCCATTTCGTCGCTGATCTCTTCGAGCGCCGGGCCGATCATTTTACAAGGACCACACCATTCCGCCCAGAAATCGACGAGAACCGGGCCGTCAGCTTTCAGGACATCTCCTTCGAAGCTTGCATCAGTAATTGCTTTGGTAGCCATAACGAATCTCCAATTGTTTAAACTCTATTTAGGGATGGTCCGGTCTGGGCTCAAGCGCTGTGGGGGAAAGGATTTTCATGCCGGTTCAAAGCCGGGCTTGTGCTGTTCGATCAGACGAGTGGAAAGCTCCAGCATTTTCGGGCCGTGAGAATAGAGCAAACCCGTTTTGATCGGGCGTCCAGGAAATATCTTCTCCAGCGCAGCGACATAGGCTGCCATCTGCCGAAGATACGCGACTGGAACCTGCTCGACCTCCTTCGGTACCGTGCGACCCGTTTTAAAATCCACCACATAAATACAGCCGTCGGTGATCAGCAACCGGTCCACGGTGCCGGATATGACATGCTCTCCGACAACCGCAGCGATCGGTGCTTCGGCCAGGCTTTCCGGTACGAACAATGCCGACCATTGCGGATTGTCCATCACCGACAGAACCGTTTCGATAATCTCGCTGCGAATAGTCGGCTCCTCCACCCGTTTTTGCTTTTCGAGCCACCGGTCAGCCACTTCTGTACGTCGTTCTGGTGCAATATTCGGCAACCGCTGAAACAGGCTATGGAGCATTATCCCTCTCTCGGCAGCGGTCCGCATAGTCGGGCCGGGCGGTGGATTGCTCGCATCATCCGGGCCAAGGTCCGATGGCGTCAAGGGACGTGGTGGCCGGGATTCTTCTGGCGCTGGTCGGAACAACCAATCCGGCGGGGCCGTGAGGTCATCATTCATATCCAGGGTCGCCCCGGCTATAGATAGTGCAGCAGGCTTGCTTGGACTTTCGATCCGATATTCCCGGGCAGCCGACCAGTGCGGATCATTCTGCCAGTCAGATCCAAGTGCGACCAAACCACGCTCGATTGCGGCAAACCAACTTAATTCCGGCACTTCTCCTCGCGCCTTTGGTCCCAGAACACCGGCCACCACAAGATGCTCTTCCGCCCGGGTCATCGCGACATATAGCAGCCGCCAATGTTCTTCCATTGCGATCCTGTCAGCATGGGCAGCATGCTCTGCCAATACCCCGACACGCTCTGACTTGCGGAGCGGCACAACGGGATATTCAAGCTCCGCCCCCCCTGTCGGCTTCAGCTTTATATCAAAGCCTCCGCTTTTCTTGCTCGCGGGGTCAAACGTCGCATTGGCCAGAACTACCAGCGGTGCCTGCAAGCCTTTTGCACCGTGAACGGTCATCAAGCGCACTTCATTGCCACCCTCGACCTGTTCGCGCTTGATTTCGACATCGCCCCGGTCGAACCAGTCAAGAAACCCTTGAAGCGTGGGAATATGATCGCGTTCGAAAGCTAGCGCGATCGCCAACAGTTCATCAAGCGGGTCCACGGCCGCATGACTCAGTCGTGCAAGCAATTTTCGTCTTCCCTGCATTGGCCCGGACAAGATCGTTTCCAAAAACTGATAGGGCGTATTAAAATCGGCCATCGTCAACATTTTTGAAAGCGGTTCGATGTCTGCGGCGACTGCGGGTTGCCCGCGCAAATATTCCCAAAGGCTCTTGCTCGCATGCTTTTCACCGCGATATCCATGAGCGAGCAATTGTTCCTGAGACCAGCCCAGCAGCGGTGACATCAACAAGCTGGCCAGATTGAGGTCATCATTCGGCTGCAGGACGAAGCGAATGGCGGCGAGCAAGTCCTGCACGACAAGCGGCTGGTTCAATCGGATACGGTCGATACCCGCTACCGGGACGTTTTCGGCAAACAGGCGAGCCACAATAAGGGCACTCAGTTCATCGCGCTTGCTCACCAGAATCAAAATGTCCTTAGGTTGCAGCGCACGGTTTTCCCGGTCCAGCCAGAGCGGGGTTTCCGGAGACAGCCAATGCTTGATCTGCCGTGCCAGCTTCTGGGCAAAATCCCGTTTCTCTTCACTGGCCCAGGATTCCTCATCCTCCGGATCACCATATCCGCCATTGGCGATAGGCTTCCAGAGCGTAACACTGCCACTCGCATCGGGATAGTTGCTTCGATGTTCGGGAATGGTTTTGTCCAGGCCCAATTGCTCATGACTAAGCTGTTCCAGCGTGGCATCGACAACGTTCAGAATTGGTGGCGTTGATCGGAAACTACGGTCCAGAGACATATCCCCAAAAGGCTGCTCCGATGACTCTGCCAAGCTGAAGAACCGCGTCCTGGCTTCTGTATAATTGTGAGGACTGGTGCCCTGAAAACCGAATATGGCCTGCTTGAAGTCGCCCACGGTGAACAAGGTCCGTAGACGGTCGGGTTCGGTGCCTAGGCCGGCAAAAAACTCGTCGGCCAGCGCATGAACAATTTCCCATTGCGCGAGATTTGTATCCTGCGCTTCATCGACCAATATATGGTCGGTTCGCTGATCCAGCTTGAACCGGATCCACGCCGCCATATCGCTTTTCTGCAACAGCCTTGCCGTCATCCGGATCATGTCGTCAAAATCGACCACACCATGCAGTTTTTTTGCATCCGCATAGCGATGGTAGAAAGCACGCCCGGCGGCCAACGCGCCCGCGAATAGGTCGGCATATTCGAATAGAGCCATCTTCTCGAGAAGGCCATTGCTCCATTCGAACAGTGATCCGGCAATAAAATCATAATCCGGCAGGGCCTTCAGCAGCCCCTTGGTGGCTTTGGGCGGTGCGCCCGTAGTCTTTGTCGCCCAGGCCAGATGAACCTCGGGTAATGCGGCAGCGCGCTCCTCCGGATTGAGCGTCAACCAAAGACGGAGCGCCAACTGACGCTCCTGTTCCTTCTTGCCCCCAAATTCTGCCATCGCATCGCGCAAAATCTCCATCGAGCGGCGGTCAATCGCCGCATCCGTACAGCGTTCCGCAAGCCATGATTCCGCGGCGCCCTCTATGGGAAGGCCTAACACTCCCCTTGCGAAGGGCAAGACACCAGTCGGCAGATTTTCCATGGCGTCGGCTTTTGAGGCACACGCCATCAAAAATTGTTCGGTGGCCTCCTCCCCCATCCGAATACTCAGACGCTGGATTGCTGCGACAATGTCCCCGCGCCCTGCCCGCTCCTCATCCAGCAGCAAATCGCCCAATGCCTCGCGAGCCAATATTTTCTGGTCGCGCGCTTCGATCGGCTTGAACATTGAAGCAATCCCGGCCTCTTCGGGGAAGGAAGCGAGCAAGGACTGACAGAAACTGTGAATCGTCATGATGCGCAGACCGCCGCCGCGCGCGTCAAGAACACGGGCAAACAGGGTTCGTGCGCGCTCTCTGACCTCCGGCCCGGTAGATGCGCCGATGGCAGCCAGATCACTTGCCAGCTGGGTATCGTCCATCCGTACCCATGCCGCGAGTTGGCGATTGATCCGTTCCGCCATCTCCGCCGCGCCAGCCTTGGTGAAGGTCAGGCAAAGAATATGCTCGGGATCAACATTTTTTCGCAGCAGCAAACGGAATACGCGCGCGGTCAGAACCTGGGTTTTCCCGGTTCCAGCAGAAGCGCTGAGCCAGATATTCGTCTCGGGCTCGACTGCATCTATCTGTCGATCCTTAAGCGGGAATATCTTCGATTTGCCGCTACTCATGATCTACCGTTTCCATTGGCGAGCGCCCGTACCATTCTTCGAGCCGCATCAACTGGTCATAGTCTGCATAAATTGCATATTCCGGATGGAGCTTGGCGGTCATTGGTTCCAAACCCTTTATATATAGGTCCACCGCCTCATTAAACCGCGCCACAGCATGATCGACCATCGCATCCGCCGCGACAAAATTTTCGCCCCGGCCTTTCGTCGGCGAACTGACATAGCCAAAGCTGTCGACGCCGCTCTTTTTCGCGAGCGACCAATATTCGAAGGCGACTGCCTGACCAGAGACATCGCCGAAGCCACCCAGTTCGGCGATGGCAGCCAGCAGACCGAGTTGCAGATTATAGCCTTCGACAACGGCCCGGTTCGTGGGCGCACCGCCAGTCTTGTAGTCGACAATTGCCAATCCACCATCAGGCATGCGATCAATCCGGTCCGCAATGCCGGACAATTGGACGCCCGCTATCTCGGCTTTTCCATAAATTTCTGACGCGATCGGTTCGCGACCAGCCTTACGATTGTCGGCAACAGTATCGGCGATCCATGTCAGGCCCTCGAGCAGACGCGGCGCCCAAAGGCTACGCATCAGCGGGTGCAAAGCAGGATCATTGAGAAACGCCCGTGCGCTTTCAATCAATGCCTCAGGTGCATAATCATTCTGCTTGGCCCATTGATCGAGAATGTCATGGATGATCGTCCCTCGCCAGGCAGCGCTGGGATCGGCGTCGATCATATCGAGAGAGGCGAAGCCCATGATTTTATTGGCGTAAAAAGCAAAGGGGTCGGCGATCAAGCGGTCCACCTGCGTTACCGAGATCGGGATATGGCGTTGCTCGGCGCTGGGCACCGGAGCGGGGCGTTCGTAAGCGACAATTGGTGCTCGGGGCTGATCAATCGAAGACATCCACCGTTGCGCATCGCTATGTTCCTTCAGATTCTCCCCGCACATGCCTTTTAAACGGAGAAGGAACCGCGAAGCGATGGCTGGCCCGCCATCATCACGCCGGGCGCGGGAAAGAATGACATTTTTCGCTCCCATAGCACCCACGAGATCATGAGCAGAAAGCCCTATCTGTCGTTCCTGCGCTGGCAAACCAAGTGATTTCCGGATCATCGGTGCTAGCCAGGGATCGGGGGTAATCGCTTGCGGCCAGCTGCCTTCGTTCAGGCCGCAACAAATGACCAGATCGGACTGCTGCAGACGCGCTTCCAACAATCCATAGAGCGCGATGCGAGGGTGACCACCATAAGCAGGCCGCACGGAAATCGCCGACATCAGGTTTTCGAAATAACCCGCGAGTTCATCGGCCACAATTCGGACGGGCCCCATCTCCGTGCGGCTCTGTAATTTTGTTAGCAAGTCAGCCAATTCTCGCCCGGCCGGACCGGCCCAAATCGAACCGTCGGTTAAATCCCCTGCCAATTGCTGCAACCGATCAAGAAGGCTTCCCCAGTTGAGGGGCGGCGCAAAAAGATTTTCCATCTGCTCGAACATTGCCCGAACGGTCTTCCACCACGGCGCCATGCCCTCCCGCAGCTTCTTCCTCCGGGGATTACGATCTTTCAGAAGCGCATCGATGCCCGCCAGACCTGGTGACGGCCTCGGGCCTCGCAGCAGCAGATCAAGTTTGCGGACCTGATTCAGCCAATCGAGGCGCTCCTGCCCATGCCGTACCAGTGGATGTTTGAGCAAAGCGAGAAATTCCGCCGGTGGGAACCCATCGGCAACAGTGGCGATCAGGTTGAGAAACAATATGCCTTCAGGCAGCTTGGCCAGAGGCTGGCCTGCTGTATCATCGACCTGGATTTCCCAACGCTTCAAATGGGCCGAAATGCGGGTCGCCAGCGACCGGTCCGGCGTAACAATCGCCACCCGCTGATGGGGGTCTTCCAGCGCTTCGCGCGCGAGTAGTGCTATGGTTTGAGCCTCTTCCGCACTATTGCGCGCCTCAATCGTTTGCACCCCGGCCAGACTGCGTTCCTTGCTTTCGAGCGTTTGCCAGCGCACCGTCAGTTTTGGTATTGCAAAGGCATGGCTGAGCGCCCGGCTGCGCTTGGCCACCGCACCGCTTTCGCCCGTACGCGGCCAACGCATGACTTCTCCTCTTGCGATCGACATCCGGTCGAGCAGCAGCTTCATATGATATTGGGGGTGGGTTTCCTGAGCACGTGGAACATATCCGGTTTCCGGGTCAGGCTGAAACGGGCCGAGCAAATCCCATTCCTCTTCCGGCATGACCAGATCGAGATCAGGCAACACCACAAGGCCGGAAGGCATGAAAGAAATGGTTTCCAAAAACCGGGCGATTGCCGGGGCCGAAGTGGTTATACCTGCAGCTACAATAAAATGGCCAGGTGGTGATCTTTGCCATGTTTTTGCGATATGATCGAACAGTGCATTACGGCGAACAGCCTGATCAACCCTCTCCCATTCAGCCAGTTTTTTCTCCCATTTTTCCGCGATGATCAGGAAGAAACGATAGGAGTCCTGCCAGTGACTGGACAGATCGAGACTTGTCGGCTCGGTCTTCATGAGATCAGCTAAGGCAATTTCCTCTACGGTCAACTGATCGAACGTGCGGGCGAATTCACGGGCAAGTCGCAGTGCATCCTTGGCCAATATGACCTCATCACGCTGCCTGACTTCCTTCTGGATCAGTTGGGCAAGGGTCAGCAGTCGGTCCATCGGATCAACGGCTGCCGGAATGTTGAGCGCCAATTCCCCGGAATCAAGCGCCACGCCGATCGCCTCGTCCAGTTCAAGATCGCCGATCACCACCATTTGCGGCAACAGCAGTCCGTTTTCGCTTAGCCGGACGAAGGCTTCCTGCAAGGCACGCCGGGCTCGATTATTGGGAAGAATGACAAGGCCACGGGCCAATCCGAACGCATCTTTCGCAAAGCGGTCGATCAGTCCCTGGGCCAGCGCATCTGCAAACCCGCCATGGGCGGCAATATTGTAAATGGAAGGTCGGCGGCGGTCAGACACTTGCCAAAGCAGCTTCTGTCGGCGCTATCGCCTCGGGCGAGCCTACCTCGAACCACTCGCCCTGATGAACGATACCGAACAGGCGTCCTTCTCCAATCGCGCGTTCCCATAAAATATTGGTCGAAAATGGTCCCGAAGGGGCATCTCGCAGCAGCCGCTTGGACATCAGCTGAATGCCCGAAAAAATCAAAGGGGCCGGTTGATCGGGAAGTTTGCGCGAAATCCGGTTTTCGCGGTCCAGATGGAAGTCGCCGGTGCCTTGATAATTATGCGCCGACGCATGTGGAATCAGCAGCAGAAGCGCATCCATTTTCGTATCATCCCACGCCTGGGCGATCTGGTGGAGACTGTTTGTCGGTCCGTCGGTCCACAAATTGTCGCTATTGATACAGAAAAAATTCGGTTCATGGATCAGCGGTTCGGCTTGCACCAACCCCCCGCCTGTTTCCATCAACTGTTGCCGCTCGTCGGAAACCCGAATTTCGATCGGATATTGCAAAGCGGCAAGATGCGCTTCCAGTTTATCCGCAAGATAATGCACGTTCACCACAGCCTTGTGGATTCCGGCCTCGGCGAGTTTCTCGAAACAATGATCAATCATCGCCTTTCCGCCCACCTCAACCAGCGGCTTTGGCCGCGTTTCTGTGAGCGGGCGCATGCGGGTGCCTAAACCTGCAGCCATGACCATCGCAGTTTTGATCACAGTCATTCAGTCTTTTCCGGAAGCGGGATTGAGCGACTTCGTACTTCGGCGGGAATATTCCGGGCGTACCATTGCGCAACCGGTTCCAGTGCGGGATGCTGCAAGTCCTTCTCGAGCAAGCGCCACATTCTGGGCAGGAATTCAAGATAGCGCTGTTTGCCATCCCGCACGCAAAGACGGGTAAAGATGCCTATGATCTTGGTGTTCCGCTGCGCGCCCAAAATCGCATAGTGACTGCGAAATTCCTGCGCCGCCTCTTCGTTTCGGTCCGCCAGATAATATGCTAGCATTTTCTCTTCAAGCTCGTCCGATACATCCCGGCGAGCATCCTGCAACATCGAAACCAGATCATAAGCAGGGTGACCAACAAGAGCATCCTGAAAATCAAGCAAGCCAAGCCGGCCATCGGCCAGCAACATGATATTTTCGGCGTGGTAATCGCGCATCACCGTCACCGGGTTATTCTGCGCTGCAAGAACCGGTGCGAGAACTTGCTTCCAGCAAGCAACAAATGCCTCTGCATCGACGTCCAGTTGTTGGGCCGGACAATACCATTCTGTCAGCAGGTTCACTTCCCGCAAATATTGCAACCAGTCATAGGCTGGCACAGGCGCTGCCGGTATCCGGTGCAATTCCCGGAGCAAGTCGATGACCTGGCGATAGATCGATTCTTCATCTTCCGGCTGCTGATCCAGATGTTCGCGCATCCGATGCTCGCCAAAATCCTCCAGCAGAACCAGACCCTGCGTTAGATCTCGAGCGAAAATCTCCGGTGCCGCAAAACCTGAATTTGCAAGATATTCGGCCATGGCAATAAACGGCTTCGGGTCTTCGTGCGGCGGCGGTGCATCCATCAGGATCGCCTGGCGATCTCCTTCCTGGACACGGAAATAGCGGCGGAAAGATGCATCTCCCGCAACCGGTGATATTTGTCCATCACCCCAACCGTGCATTGCTAAAAAATCTGCCGCAGTAGCGGGCGGTTTCATGTCAGTGGCCATCGGTCTTCCCAAGCCCGCCCGGCGCTCCAAGTCAACCGGCGATTGCCCTCGCCGGTTATTTCGAGGTCTATCCTGAGCGCATCATTCCAGAAACTGTCAGGCATTCTGTCCGGCCATTCAACGATCATGGCACCATCGGTCAGTATATCTTCCAGTCCCAGTTCCGGAATTTCTTCTGGATCTTCAATTCGGTACAAGTCTACATGGGCAATCGGAATCCGGGTTTCGGGCGGCTCATATTGCTGGATTATCGCAAATGTCGGGCTGGGGACTTCCTCGTCATAGTCCTGCCCTTCCAAAATGCCTCTCGCCAATGTTGTTTTTCCTGCACCAAGTGTCCCGGTTAGCGCAATCTTGTCCCCTGGGCGCAGCAAGGCACCAAGTTCCCGGCCGACCTTCAGCGTCGCTTGCTCATCTGCCAAGATCGTCATCTTGTCATTGCCTCGATAGATGCAAGGTGACGAGCGTCCCCTGCCCCGGCTCAGAGGTCAGCGTCAATTCGCCACCGTGAGCCCGGATCAACTGTCGTGCCAGAGGAAGCCCGAGGCCGCCTGATTTCTCACTGGCTTTTTGATCGCGTGAACGTGCGAAACTGTCAAACGCCTTGGATTGCTGGCCAGCGGTCATCCCGGGACCATTGTCAGAAATATGTATCACGGCCTGTTTCACATCTCCGGACCCGTGAACGAGCACCCGTCCACCTTCCCCTGTATATTTGATCGCATTGTCGACAATTTGGGAAATTGCCTGACTAAGCCGCTTCTTGTCGGCCATTGCCGATCCAAGTGTTTCTTCCAGCTGTAGTTCCACGCCAATGCCCTTTGCTTTGGCATCATCGGAGAAATGAGCGGCTACATCCTCAATCAATCTGTTCAAATTGACCTTGTCCTTGGCAATAGGGAGCGCACCAGCTTCGCTCTGGCTCAGGTCCAGAACATTATCGATCTGGGTACCCAGCCGCTTGACGGATTGCAGAATAGCGCGCACATATTCATGTCCCTGATCCGTCAACGGACCGGCAATTCCCTGCTCCAGAAGTTCAGCAAAACCGCCGATCGAGGTTAGCGGCGTCCGGAATTCGTAACTCATATTGGACAGGAAGCTGCCCTTGATCGAATCGGCTTCAACCAACGCTTCGTTGCGTTCGCGCAGCGCTTGCTCAATCCGATAACTGTCCGAAATATCCAGCATAGTGAAAAGCGCATTGCCATCGGGCAACGGGATGGCAGCAAATTCAAAACGCCTGCCATCAGCAAAGTTTATACGGCCGCCTTTTTGCTCACGTTCGGTGGTTGCGCTACGCACCATATCGCGTACTTCGGAAATACGAGCGGGCTGTTTCAATTGTTGCGCCATTTTCTGCATAAGCGCGTCTACCCGCGGGTGCTTTCCGAGATCTTCTTCTTCCAGGCCCCAATTATTTGCAAATTGATGGTTCCAGATATTCAATTTTCCATCCGCCGCAAAAACCGCCAGCGATTCAAACAGATTGTCGAATGTTGCGGTCCTGACACGCAACAACGTATCGCGAGCACTCGCCAGTTGCACCTGTTCGGTTCGATCCTCAAAAATTACCAACAACCCGCCATCCGGCGTCGGATTGGCCAGCACCCGCAAATGGGTTCCATCGGCGAGAAGCCAGTTCTCCTCTCTCGCGGTGGTCGACTGAAACCAGCCCGTGCGCTCTTCCCGCCATTCCGGAAAGTCCCGAACTTCCGGAATGCGATTCATTTCGCGCATGCGATCCAGAACACGCGGAAACTCTGGACGTTCCGCTATCCATTGCTGGCGCATCGAGAAAATACGTTGAAAAGGGAGGTTGCAGAATCTCAGCGATTTGTCTGCATCGAACTGCACAACACCCGCGGAGATATTGTCAAGCATCTCGCGCTGCGATTCGCCAAAGCGGCGCTGCTCTCGGCGCGCATCTTCCAGTTCCTCAATGTCGATGGCATAGCCCGCGATACCGGACTTCCCGAGCGGCACATCGACCACCTGTGTCATCCGTCGTTCACCACCGATCGTCGTCGCAACAATCCGTTCCGACGGTTCGCCTCTCTCCTTGGACAATGCCGCAGCATCGACCGGACTAAAGCCGTCGATCGTTTCCACCAGTTCAATGCCATTGGCAATGACCTGAGCTCCACTCGCGGCATCGACGGCAGCAACATAGGCACTATTCACCAGCGTCAAACGCAGGTCTGGTGAACGATGCCACATCGGAATGGGGGCCGCCTCGATCAATGCAGAAAGCGCATCAAAAGCGGCGCGCGCGGCTTCGTTTTCGTCGCGCAGCTTTTCGATTTGCCCCTCACTGTCGGTCGCGTCAAAAACCCACAAAAGCGCACTGCCGTTCGGCGCAATTTTATGATCAGCCAGTCCACCACGGATCAACAGCGCCTTGTCCGAGCCAACGACCTTGATCGCACGCACGAAATCGCTACCGGTTTTCTGAGCCAGATTGACGTCCTGCATCAGTGCTTCAAGATCTTGCCTGCTTATTCCCCGCGAGGGCTCGTGCAATTCCGAAATATGGGCCGGTAAATGATCAAAGCCGAGCCAGTGCATCAACCGCTGGGAAGCTTCCAGCTTGCCATCAGATCGCACAAGCAATGGCAAAGCAGGTGATGTTTCAAGCAACCGCCCAAGCCGCCCCGATTGGCGCAGGGTAGCATCCGCCTTATTTTTCATTGCCATGCCAGTCCAGATTGCCCAAGCGGCAACTCCCAACCAGATGGCAAGAATAAGGCCCAAAATGACAGCAGTAAGATCCGGGACGTTCGCCATGAAACTATCGATTAGACGGATAGTTAAGGTACGAAAACCCCTATTCTTTATGACATGGAAAAGCGCTGCAAACTGAGCTATTCCTGTCGTCGAACCAAAGCGGAGATTAGCAGTGTCGATCGATGAAAGCCGGACATTCAAGCCGATTAATATCGCCCTGTTGACGGTCTCCGATACGCGGACTCACAAAGAGGACACATCCGGCGACATTCTAGCGGACCGGATCATCAAAAAGGGCCACACGCTTCTTTACCGAAATCTGCTACGTGATGATAAGTCTGTTCTTGTGGCCCAACTCCACCAATGGATTGATGACGAACAAGTTGATGTTGTCATCACCACAGGCGGTACCGGCTTGACGGGCCGGGATATTACGCCGGAGGCGCTGGATGCGGTCAAGGACAAGGGCATTCCGGGGTTCGGTGAACTTTTCCGCTATCTGAGTATCGAAAAAATCGGCACGTCCACGGTTCAATCTCGGGCTTGTGCAGTCGTGGCGCGTGGAACCTACATATTCGCGCTCCCCGGCTCCAACGGCGCAGTGAAAGATGGCTGGGATGGTATTTTGGATACTCAACTAGATAGCCGCCATCGCCCCTGTAATTTTGTCGAGCTGATCCCCCGATTGCTGGAAAAATAGAGAATCTATCTATTTGTTCTTTATTTGTTCTCATTGTATATAGAGCAAATGAGCTACAAAAACAGATCTTATCCATTGTCACAAAAGGGCAGAGGTGCTCCGTCGAACGCGGTCCCACAGCGCTTTAATCTTCAAGGCCGCGAGCTGGACGGGGACTGGCTTGACGAACGAGACCAGATCGGTGATCGCCCCACCAAACTGAAAACCGACGTTACGATCGAATTCCCGAAATCAATCATCAATTATAATGGCTCGCCCGATTTGCCATTCGACCGCTCGATAAATGCTTATCGTGGTTGCGAACATGGCTGCGTTTATTGTTTTGCACGTCCCACCCACGCTTATCATGACCTGTCCCCCGGACTCGATTTCGAAACCAAATTATTTGCCAAACCAAATGCGGCGGATCTACTCCGTCAAACCTTTGCAAAATCAACCTATCAGCCAGCTAGCTTGGCCATCGGTACCAACACTGATCCCTATCAACCGATCGAGAAAAACTACCGGATAACACGTCAGATTTTGGAGGTAATGCTCGAGACGCTGCATCCGGTCGCCATCACCACAAAATCCAATCGCGTGGTCGAAGATAGTGATTTGCTGGTGCAGCTAACAGCTCGGCAGCTCACTGCGGTTGCAATTTCCATCACCACTCTCAATAGCAAGACCGCCCGCTTGCTGGAGCCCCGCGCACCGTCCCCTGCACTGCGACTGGACGCCGTCCAAAAACTGAGTGATCTGGGCATATATGTACACGTCAACGTCGCACCGGTCGTTCCGGGAATCACCGATCATGAAATCGAAGCGATTGTTTCCGCTGCAGCGGATTGTGGTGCGAAAAGCATTTCCTTCATACCGATGCGCCTGCCGCACGAAGTCGCACCCTTATTCGAACAATGGCTCGAAACACATTATCCGGACCGCAAATCAAAGGTGATGAGCATTGTCATGCAAATGCGCGGCGGCAAACGCAATGATCCGGATTTCTACAGCCGCATGCGCGGCCAGGGACCATGGGCTGATCTCATCCGCACTAGGATCGCCATCGCGTCGCGCAAAGCCGGCTTGAACAAGACCAAAATCAACCTCAGAGTCGACCTGTTTCAGCGTCCACTTGTAACGGGCAGCCAGCTGGAGCTTTTTTAGGCGTCAGCCAAACTCCTGAGCTCATATTCCTTATATTCGTCCCGCAGCGCGCGTTTCAGGATTTTCCCGGTCGCTGTGTGCGGCAGTTCATCGACAAATTTTACTTCATCGGGAAGCCACCATTTCGCGACCTTGTCAGCCAGATATGCAATCACATCAGCTTCGGAAACATCAGCGTCGGGTTTGCGGACGATCAACAGCAACGGCCGCTCATCCCATTTCGGGTGATATACACCTACCGCAGCTGCTTCGGCTACGCCGGGACAACCGACAGCGGCATTTTCCAGTTCGATTGAACTGATCCACTCGCCGCCCGACTTGATCACATCCTTGGCTCGGTCGGTTATCTGCATCGTGCCATCGGGATGCAGCACCGAAACATCACCTGTATCAAACCAGCCGTCATCCTCGACGGCATCCTCGTCCGCCCGATAATAGCGCTTTATGATCCACGGCCCCCGAATTTCCAGAGTACCACTGGTTTTTCCGTCGCGAGGAGCAACATTACCTTCTTCGTCAATCACGCGCAGTTCCACGCCAAAAGGCGGGCGACCCTGTTTGCAGATCACATCCACCTGCTCGTCAAAACTAAGTTCGTCCCAATTGGCCGGAAGCGAACCAGCAGTGCCGATTGGAGATGTCTCCGTCATGCCCCAGGCATGGGCCACACGGATGCCATTCTTCATCAGCCGCTCGATCATCGAGCGGGGACAAGCAGAACCACCGATTACAACCACGCCCAGTTTCCCATAGTCACCACCATTGGCATCCATATCAGCAAACATGGATAGCCAGACCGTCGGCACTCCGGCGCTATGCGTGACCCCTTCCTCGCGGATCAATTTCCACAACACCTCTGCTTCGTTGCTCGCGGAGAACACCATTTTTGCTCCCACCACCGCACAGGCAAATGGCAACCCCCAAGCATTGGCATGGAACATCGGCACAACTGGCAACATGACCGAACGCGTCGCCAAATCCATCACATCGGGTTGCACCTCGGTAATCGCGTGAATGACATTCGAGCGATGTTCGTACAGCACACCTTTGGGATTACCGGTGGTACCGCTGGTATAGCAAAGGCCGCAGGGGTCATTTTCCTCGACATCGACCCATTCAAAATCCCCGTCTTCCGCGTCCACAAGCTCGCGAAAGGTCGGATAGTCCCCTTTCTCACCGTCAAACTGGATGAAATGTTCGACCGTCTTCAGCTGAGGCTTGAGCATTTCGACGATTGGTGTGAACATTTTGTCAAACAGCAAGACACGATCTTCAGCATGGTTAATGATATAGACCAGCTGTTCCTCGAACAGCCGCGGATTGATCGTATGGAGGATAGCCCCAATACCTGCCGAGCCATACCAGCTTATCAGATGATGCGCGTGGTTCATCGCAATCGTGGCAATCCGGTCGCCTTTTTTCATTCCCAGACGCTGCAATGCCTGCGAAAATTTGCGGGAATCCAGCCCGACCTCAGCCCAGTTGCTGCGGGTGACATTTCCATCCGCCCAATAGCTCACAATCTCGCGCGTACCATGCTCGCGCGCGGCATGATCAATCAAATTGGTAATCTTGAGCGAGCTCGCTTGCATCGCACCGGCCATATTATCTCTCCAGACAAGTTATATTTGGCCGGTTCCTCGTATGTTTAGCACTAGCTGACAAGTCTTAATTTGGGTTTTGCCACCCGCATCGGTCGAGCCGGCCCCAATTGCACGCTGGCGATACCATCTACCCGTTCGAGCATTTCCACTGTTTCTGCATCAAGCCGAAAGGACCGTCCGAGGCAAACTTTGACCGGCTCGCCTTCGGGGCCTACCATGATGGCAACCAATTCACTCTGACCGCCAACCAGTGGTGCCACCAGATTGGTCAGCTCATGCAATCCCGCTATATCATGCACTTCCAGTTGCATGCGGGTCCTGGTAGTTTTCTCGAGCCTGTCCAGCGGCTGAACCCGCTTTATCGCTACGCGCGGATTTTCATCTTCCGACTGCTGGTCCAGTTCTACATGGAGTAGGGCACAGCGCCCTTGATCTGCAAGTTCGGCCAAAATTTTACACTGTTCTTCTTCAAAGCAACTACCAGAAAACTGCCCGCTGCTGTCCGACAGGTCGGCCAGTGCGAATCTTTTTCCCCGGCGGCTGTCGCGCCAACGCACTTTTTCTATGAGCGCTGCCATCACCGCTGGCTTGCGCACCCCTTCGCCGATCGGTCCCTCGCCGCATAGCGCCGCATAAGTCAGCGCGCCAAGCGATGAGGTCACGGCGCGAAACTGGGAAACCGGATGCGCGGAAAAATAAAAGCCAAAAGCATCACGTTCACGGACCATGATTTCACTTAGCGACCAGTTGCTGTTCTCCGGTAACCGGATGGCCTGCATTTCACCGCCTGCACTGCCCTCACCGAAAAGACCACCCTGCCCGCTTTCCCTTGCATCAGCCGCGCTGTTGGCAACCGACAGGATCATGTCCGCCCCGTCATGGACAGCCGCGCGATTGGCTTCCAGCTCGTCAAACGCGCCAGCCGACGCAAGACTTTCAATCTGACGCTTGTTCAGCCCCCGTGGATCAATACGATTCGCGAAATCCTCAATTGACGAGAAAGGGCCGTCCGCGGAACGCTCGGCCACAACGGCTTGCATCGCCTTTTCACCAACATTTTTCAAACCCGCCAGCGCGTATCGGACAGCGAACAGGCCCTCTCCCGTTTCTTCAACAGAAAAATTCGGTCGGCTTTTGTTGATCGCGGGTTGTAGGACAGTATAGCCTAGGCGCTTCATATCATCGACGAAAATACTGAGTTTTTCAGATTGATGCATATCAAAGCACATTGATGCTGCATAAAATTCATGCGGATAATGGGTTTTCAGCCAAGCAGTTTGGTAAGCAAGCAATGCATAAGCCGCAGCGTGACTTTTGTTGAAGCCATAGCCGGCAAATTTATCGATCAAGTCAAACAGCTCATTGGCCTGATCGCTGTTCAGGCCGTTCTTCGCGGCACCCGAAACGAATCTGTTGCGCTGGACATCCATTTCTGCCTGGATTTTTTTACCCATCGCCCGACGCAGCAAATCTGCTTCGCCCAGTGAATAGCCGGCGATGATTTGCGCGGCCTGCATCACCTGTTCCTGATAGACAAAAATCCCGTAGGTTTCCTTCAATATATCCTGCAGCAAGGGATGCGGGTAGGCAATGTCGACGCGACCGTTTTTGCGGTCACCAAATAGTGGAATATTATCCATTGGCCCCGGTCGATAGAGCGACACCAGCGCGATAATATCACCAAAATTTGTTGGCTTCACAGCCGCAAGTGTCCGCCGCATACCTTCGGACTCCAACTGGAACACGCCTACCGTATCACCCCGCTGGAGTAGCTCGAATACATCTTCGTCTTCCCAGCTAAGCGTATCGAGATCGACTGTGACACCGCGCTCTGCCAGCAGTTCGACCGCTTTCTTCAGGACCGAGAGCGTTTTTAATCCTAAAAAGTCGAATTTCACCAAACCGGCCTTTTCGACAAATTTCATGTCGAACTGGGTAACGGGCAAGTCCGACCGCGGATCACGATAGAGCGGCACAAGCTGATCAAGCGGTCGGTCGCCAATCACGACGCCGGCGGCGTGGGTAGAGCTATGGCGAGGCAGGCCTTCGAGCTTCATTGCAAGATCGAACAGGCGTTTGACATCAGCCTGCTTATATTCCTGCGCCAGTTCAGAAATACCATTGAGCGAGCGCTTCAGATCCCAGGGATCTGTCGGGTGATTGGGCACCAGTTTGGTCAATCGATCAACCTGCCCATAAGGCATTTGCAGCACCCGGCCCACGTCGCGCAACACGGCCCGCGCCTTCAATTTTCCGAACGTGATGATCTGCGCGACTTGCCGGTCGCCATATTTTTCCTGCACATAACGAATGACTTCGCCACGCCGCGTTTCACAAAAATCGATGTCGAAATCCGGCATCGAGACACGTTCCGGATTGAGAAACCGTTCGAACAGCAACCCCAGCTTGATCGGATCAAGATCGGTTATGGTCAACGCCCATGCGACGACCGAACCAGCGCCCGAACCACGTCCCGGTCCGACCGGAATATCGTGGTCCTTGGACCATTTGATAAAGTCGGCAACAATCAAAAAATAACCGGGAAATCCCATGTTAACGATCACATCAAGTTCGAATTCCAGTCGATCGAAATAGGCTTTCCGCTCATTCTCGTCTGAAATATCCAGCACCGCCAGGCGCTTTTCGAGTCCGGCGGCGGCATCGCGCCGCAATTGCTCGATTTCTCCCGCCATATCACCAGCAAGGCTTGGCAGAATCGGATCTCTTTTGGGCGGGGAGAATGCACAGCGCTGTGCAATGACCAGGGTGTTTTGCAACGCTTCCGGGATATCTGAAAACAGATCTTCCATCACCAGCGCGCTTTTCATCCAGAGATGTTTGGATGGCTTCTCGCGGTCATTATTTTCGACATAAGCGGATTGCGCGATACATTTCATCGCGTCATGGGCTTCGTGAAAATCGGGTTCGGAAAAGCAGCTCGGATTGGTTGCCACCAGTGGAATATTCCGATCCATGGCCAGCGCAATCAGCCCGGCTTCCGCCGCCATTTCGACCGGATCCTCGCGTCGGGACAACTCGATATAAAGCCGCCCCGGAAAATATTGTTGCAGCGACGACAGATAGGCCTCGGCTTCTGATTGCTGCTCTTCCGCGATCAGACGCGCCAGAGCCCCCTCCCCGCCGCCTGTCAGGGCAATCAGACCGGCACTGTGCATCCCCAATTTTTCCATCGTGACATGGGCATCCAGTTCGCTCGGCCGATCCAGATGGGAAGCGGAAACCAGCTTGCAGAGATTTTCGTAACCCTCTGCGTCCTGCGCGTAGAGCGCGACCCAGTCCAGGACAGGTTTGTCCGCATCCCCGCTGCCAGAGCGCGCGACACGCAGGAAACAACCGGTAATGGGTTGCACACCCTGGGCCCGACAACCGTCGTCAAAGGCCATGGAAGCGAAGAGGCCGATCCGGTCGCATAGCGCAACCGCCGGAAATCCGCGCTCCTTCGCAGCAACGCCTATGGCCGCGGGCTCCATCGCACCGTCCAGGATCGTATAAGCAGAAAAGGTGCGAAGATGGACAAAAGGAATCTGGGCCATGATATCAGACTAGCGCAGCAAAATCGTCTTGCATATGAGGAGTACGGTCGAGCGTCTATCTATCGACTATTTGTCCACAGCATATTTGCCGCTTCGTAAAAGCCGGACCATTTTGTCTGTGATCTCCCGACCTGTCGGCACGAGCCGTCATCTTTCCAATGGAGCAACAAGCCGCCCCATTTGACATCCCTTACAGAAGCGCTTCAATCTCGCTTTTCAACTGCTCCGGCTTTACGGCAGGGCCGTAACGGGCAACGACATTGCCGTCCCTGTCGACCAGGAATTTGGTAAAATTCCATTTGATCCGGGAACCCAGAAGCCCTGACTTTTCAGACTTCAAATATTTCCATAGCGGATCGGCATTATTGCCGTTGACGTCGATCTTGCCCATCAGCGGAAAGCTCACATCATAGTTGAGCGAACAGAAATTCCTGATTTCTTCCGCATCACCCGGTTCCTGATTGCCGAATTGGTTGCAAGGGAAAGCCAGTATTTCCAGACCCTTGTCCTTATACTCCTCGTAGAGCTTTTCGAGCCCCTCATATTGCGGTGTAAACCCGCATTTCGAAGCGGTGTTCACAACCAATAGAACTTTGCCTTTGTGGACAGACAAGTCCTGAACAGAACCGTCCGCTTGCTTTACCTGAAAATCTGTAACTGTCATATGCGCCCCATATTTTATATTCTTTTAGGTCTATTTTGACCATCAAATTGAGAGTCGCACCCGAAAAGTCAAAGCCATTCTCGTTTCGAGTTGAAAAGCCTAGGTTAAAACTCCCTCATGAAGCCGAACAATCCGGTCCATCTTGGCTGCGAGACGTTCGTTATGTGTCGCGATTAATGCCGCACTGCCTTCCTGTCGCACCAAACGTATGAATTCGGCCAGCACCAGATCGGCGGTGGCTTCGTCAAGATTGCCCGTTGGTTCATCCGCCAGCACCAGTTTCGGCGCATTGGCTAGCGCACGGGCGACGGCGACGCGCTGCTGCTCGCCACCGGATAATTTGCTCGGTTTGTGATTCAGCCGCTCACCCAGCCCGAGGCTGCGTAACAATGTTTCCGCTCTTGCCTCGGCCTCGCTTTCATTCGTACCCGCGATCAGTTGAGGCATAACCACATTTTCCAAAGCGGAAAAATCGGGCAACAAATGGTGAAACTGGTAAACAAAACCGAGCATATCCCGCCTGATCCGCGTGTGACCACTGGCTGACAAGTGAGCGGTTTCTTCCCCATTGAGTTTGATCGACCCTTCAAATCCGCCTTCCAGCAAGCCAACTGCTTGCAACAGCGTGGATTTGCCTGAACCGGAAGGGCCAAGAAGCGCGACAATTTCATTGGCTCTGATGTCCAGATTTACGCCGCGCAGGACCTCGATCACGGCATCCCCCTGCACGAAGCTACGTCGGACATCGCGCAATTCTACGGTCTTATCGATGGCCCGATCACTCATAGCGAAGGACCTGGACCGGATCGGTACTGGCTGCCTTATAGGCAGGATAGAGCGTAGCCAGAAAACTGAACAACAGCGCCAGCGCGGCGATGCCGACCACTTCCATCGGGTCGGTCCGTGCCGGCAGTTCGGTCAGGAAACGGATCGAAGGATCCCACAGATTCTGCCCGGTAACTATCTGGACAAAATTAATGACATTCTGACGGAAGAAGATTGCAATCAAGCCGAGGGCGATCCCTGCGGCGATGCCGAGTGCGCCGATTGCGGTTCCCACGGTGACGAATATCCGCAACAATGAGGATCGCGAAGCGCCCATTGTACGCAAGATTGCTATATCCCTTGTTTTGGCGCGCACAAGCATGATCAACGACGACAAGATATTGAACACGGCAACCAAAATGATGATCGACAGAATTACAAACATCACGACACGTTCGACCTGCAGTGTTTCAAACAAGGACGCATTCATCGTCTGCCAGTCGGTAATGACACCGCGATCCGCGACTTTCGGGATCAGGGGAGCGACAATCTTTCCCACATTGTCAGCGTCATTGGTCTTTATTTCAATCATTCCGATCTGGTCGCCGAGCAAGAGCAATGTTTGCGCATCTTCCATAGGCATGATGACAAAGGCCTTGTCATAATCATAGACACCAACTTCAAAAATTGCCGCCACTTCATAGGCAATCTCGCGTGGCACCGTGCCGAATGGTGTCGAGCGCCCCTGGGGATTGATCACGGTGATCTGGCTGCCAACCTGAGCCCCCAGCGTGGTTGCCAAGCGACTGCCAATGCCCACGCGCCCCGATCCTGGTTCAAGGCGAGCCAAATCGCCAGCGACTGTTTTGCCGTCCAACGTTTCATTGTTCAATATGTCTGGAACCAGCATGCCACGCACAAGAACGGCTTCCACTCGGCCATTGAATGTTGTGAGCAACGGCTGCTCAATCAGCGGCGAAGCGGAAACAACACCTTCCGTTTGCCGTGTTTCCTCCAGCAAGTCTCGCCAGCCCGGCAAACGACCACCGTAACCCTGGATTACGGCATGTCCATTGAGTCCAACGATCTTGTCAAAAAGCTCTGCCCTGAATCCGTTCATGACACTCATCACAACAATCAGAGCGGCGACGCCCAGCATAACCGCGACCAAACTGATACTGGCAACGAGAAAAATAAATCCCTCCCCCTTGCCGGGTAACAAATAACGTTTTGCGATTACCCATTCGTAACGGGATAGGAGCATGGCTTTCGAAGACTTCCTTGGATCAGGTCCTCCTGCCTTTACGGGCGCCAGTCAGAGCAAGCAAGTGGCATGGTTACCAATTCGCTGTTGCCGATATGACACAAGCGGCAATCAATCTTCCGAAACGACCAAATTTATCATGACAAATTTATGTCAGTCGATCAGAGATAGTGACAGAATCAAATATCTCGATTAACGGGTCATGGTTCAGGGATCCTTTCCGGTTCCGCCAAATGTTGGGGGACAAGCGGCGTTGAATAGGACAGGAAAACAGGGGGCGAATTAATTCGTCACCATTTTCGCCCGGGTGCTCATTGGCATCCGGGCGTTTTTTTTTGCCCAACAAACTTTCCAAACGATTGGTAGTTCATCCTTTTCTGGGTCTTGAACTTTGGCAAAATGATAATATCTTGATGGTTGTGGAACGCCGTTCGGGTTTCACAATAACGAACCGGACGCCGCATTAGCGGGTCCAGAATTTACATTGCTCATCGTAAGAGGATATAGATATGAATCGTTTAGACTTTACCCCCTATCGCCGCTCGACCGTCGGGTTTGACCGGTTGTTTGACCTGCTTGAGAATAATGCCCGTACGCAACAGTCCGAGAACTACCCGCCGTTCAATATTGAACGCAGCGGAGAAGATCATTACCGGATCACGCTAGCCGTCGCAGGGTTCAAGAACGAAGAAATTGAAATCACCGCCCAGCAAAATCTTTTGCTCGTTTCCGGTAATAAAAATACCGATGAGAACGAAGGCAAACAGTTTCTGCATATGGGTATTGCCAACCGCAGCTTTGAACGGCGGTTCGAACTTGCAGACTTCGTCCGTGTGGATAACGCAGCTTTGGCTGACGGACTTCTGACCATCGATTTGGTCCGTGAGATTCCCGAAGCAATGCGACCACAGACCATCGCTATAAACAGTGGCGACAATGTCACCAAAATCGATCACAAACAGAAGAAAACGGAAGAAGACAAGGCTGCATAAGCTCGGTCTCTTCTGAAGAAAACCTGGCAGCCAGAGCAATCTGGCTGCCTATTTTTTGTCAGTATAATTATAAAATGGGGCAGCCGGATGAGGATCCGACTGCCCCTGACACCCGCTTGGTGTCACTCTTGACGATAATTAGCCCGGGTCGCAAAAGGCAAATTTTCGTCAAGAATCTGCTTCGGCAATGTGGGAAAGCATGGCATGGTCCAATATCCGGACCTTTCCGCTTTCCACTGCCACAATCTGATTCTCAGACCAAGTGGACAGCTGCCGATTAATATGTTCGCGCGACATGCCGGCAAAGTTACCGAGTTCGCTTTGACTCAAGTCCAGTTTCAATCGTCCCTCATCTGCCCCGACTACCGAAAGCCGCAGCAGATAGCGTGCCAGCCGTGGCCCGGATGTATAAGCACGATCGCCTTCGATCATGCTATTGGCCATCCGGATTCGACCGGCCATGACTTTCAGCAGGCGCAAGGCCATGTTCTTATGCTTGGACAGAATCTCTTCAAACGCCTCGCGGGTGATTGAAAGTGCCGATGTTGGCTCGATTGCCGTCACGCTGGCGGTCCTTGCTCCACCATCCAACAAAGCTATTTCACCCAATACCTGTCCCGGTTCCGCATAATCGAGAACAATTTCATATCCATTGCTGGCAATCATGCTGGTGCGCGCATTGCCTGACAATAATATCAGCAGCGAGTTGCCAGGATCTCCCTGCATGATCAATTCGTCCCCCTTTTTATGTTGCACAAAATGACCGCGCAATATCAGGTCCGCTAGCTCAGCCTCGTCACAATCGGCAAACAGGCTGTGCTCTGCCAAAATATTTGCCAGTTCCTCGGCTTTCACTCTTCCTGTCCTTCAGTCCAAATCGGAGGCGTTCTTTCCGCCCTCCCCTTTGCAACATGTTTGTGACAATAGTCACATCCTGTAAAATAGATTGGACAAAATCGACACTGTCCAGAATCTCATAATAGTTGGGGGTTATCGCACTTAAACTAGACGGCTCTGCTGCAACGCTGCGGCAATGAACGACGCGAACAAAGGATGCGGATCAAAAGGTTTGCTTTTGAGTTCGGGGTGAAACTGGACACCAATAAACCAGCTGTGGTCCGGCCTTTCTACCGTTTCAGGAAGCTCGCCGTCAGGAGACATGCCCGAAAAGATCAATCCGGTTTTTTCCAGCCGCTCGACATAGCCCTTGTTCACTTCATAGCGGTGGCGGTGACGCTCGCTGATTTCCTGACTGCCATAGATTCCGCTTATCTTCGATCCCGGCTGCAACATGGCATCATAGGCACCGAGTCGCATGGTACCGCCCAGATCGCCGCCGGCTTCGCGTTTTTGCAGTCCCTCTTCGGTCATCCATTCGGTGATCAAGCCAACAACCGGTTCTTCCGTTGGGCCAAATTCGGTGGTCGATGCTGACGCAATTCCCGCCAAGTTACGGGCTGCCTCGATGCACGCCATTTGCATGCCCAGACAGATACCGAAGAAAGGAATATCGTTTTCGCGGGCAAATTTGACGGATCCGATTTTGCCTTCGCTACCCCGCTCGCCAAAGCCGCCGGGGACCAATATCGCATGCAATGGTTCCAATTTTGCAGCGAGGTCCTCGTCATCCTCGAACAGTTCGGCGTCAAGCCAGCGCACCTGCACCTTTACACGGTTCGCCAGTCCGCCATGAAATAATGCCTCCTGAAGGGATTTATAGGCATCCTGCAAGCCGACATATTTGCCAACCACGCCAACGATCACTTCGCCTTCCGGGTTTTCGATCCGTTCCATCACGTCAGACCAACGCGACAAATCCGGGGCCGGTGCATCGTCAATGCCAAAGGCGCGCAACACTTCGCTGTCGAGACCTTCCTGATGATATTGCAACGGCACATTATAGATATTGCTCGCATCCAGCGCGGGGATGACTGATTCCTTGCGGACGTTGCAGAACTGGGCAATTTTGGCCCGCTCGCTTTCGGGCAGCGGGTGTTCGCAGCGGCACAGCAGGATATCCGGCTGAATCCCCAGCGAGGTCAGTTCCCTGACGCTATGCTGTGTCGGCTTGGTTTTCAGTTCACCCGCAGCGGCAATATAGGGAACCAGCGTGACGTGCACGGAAATCGCATTGTCCCGGCCAACCTTGTTGCGCAATTGGCGAATCGCTTCGATGAATGGCAGGCTTTCGATATCGCCCACCGTTCCGCCAATCTCGCATAGCACAAAATCAATGCCGTCAAGCTTGTCTTCGGCAAATGCCTGGATCGCATCGGTCACATGCGGAATGACCTGCACCGTCGCACCGAGATAATCGCCGCGCCGCTCCTTGGTGATGATCGACTGATAGATTCGGCCCGACGTCACATTGTCCGACTGCAGCGACGGAACGCCGGTAAACCGTTCATAATGGCCGAGGTCCAGATCGGTCTCTGCCCCGTCGTCGGTCACATAGACTTCACCATGTTGATAAGGTGACATCGTCCCCGGATCAACGTTCAGATAGGGGTCGAGTTTCCGAATCCGCACGGAAAATCCGCGGGCCTGAAGAAGAGCACCGAGACTTGCCGCCATCAGGCCTTTGCCAAGGGAGGAAACCACGCCGCCGGTAATGAAAATATATCGCGCCATGGGGGGAGAGGCTTAAGCCGTTATCACCGCATATGGCAATCCCGCGAATCCGGAAAAGCGAAATAAATATTATTTTGTTTCACGGCGTGGCCATCGACTGCGTGGTCGTTCACCCACCACGCATCATTAATTACCGCTGATGGCTAAAAATCCAGAGCCGGATATTTACCAGAATTCAGCTTATTGATCCAACGGGATGGAGCCGTGCGACTGGGCAGCCGGCGTCTTGTCCTCTTCCGCGGCGGCCGCAGCGGCAGCCAGCGGATCGTCACCGATCAGGGGCACATCGTCAGCAGGCGCGGAAATTGGCGCACTGGTATCGCGCTGCAGGCTCTGGTCGATGGATTCAACCTTGCCTTCTGCAGCAGCCAAAACCGCCAGTGTGATGGACAGGACGACAAACAGGACTGCCAAGACCGATGTCGTCCGGGTCAGCAGGTCGGCTGCACCGCGCGCCGACATCATACCGGACGGCGAGCCGCCGACACCCAGTCCGCCGCCTTCGGATTTTTGCATCAATATAACGCCGACCAGCATGGCGGCGACAATGGCTTGAACGACGGTAAGAAATAGAAACATGAATTTTCCGGACGTGATCTGTTGGTTTGTGCAGCGCACATAGCGATTGGCCCGCTCGAGTTCAAGCGATGATACACGCCTCTCCAACAGCCAAAGTTCGTCATAGTTCGGGCCTGGAAAGCCTGGAAATGGGTATTGTTGGATAAATTCTGTCAAATGCTGGAAATTAAATTCCTTTAATGACGATATGATACCAACGCCGTTTTCGCACCATCTACCCAAAATGCGACACGGTTAGCTGGCAGCCGCAGCCTCGATAATCGGCCCGAATTTGGCTGCGGTTAAACTTGCACCACCGACGAGCCCACCGTCAACATTGGGTACCGCCAGCAATTCCGCTGCATTGCCTCCGTTCATCGATCCGCCATAAAGTATGCGGACGCTCTCACTTCCCTGTCCCATCAATTCACCAAGCTGCTTGCGGATCGCTGCGTGCATTTCCGCGACGTCGCTGGCTTCGGGAACCCGGCCGGTACCGATTGCCCATACCGGTTCATAAGCAATCGTCAGCCAGTCTGCGCTGGCTCCGGCGGGGAAGGAGCGCGCGAGTTGCACCTTGACAACTTCAATGGCTTCACCGGCATCGCGCTCCTCTTCGGTTTCCCCCACACAGATGATGGCCCCCATGCCGGCTGCGTGGACCGCTTCCGCCTTGGCCTTCACCTCGGCATCGCTCTCCTGCTGATCGGCGCGGCGTTCGCTGTGTCCGAGAATTGAGAAACCTGCCCCTGCTTCTTTGAGCATGGCAGCCGAAAGACAGCCCGTATGCGCGCCGCTTTCGGCAAAATGACAATCCTGTGCACCAATGGCAAAGCCGGGATTCGCTTGCACAGCAGCTGCGATCAGCGTTGCCGGCGGGCAGATACCGACATCTGCGCCCTCATGATTTCCTGCGATCGCTGCAATCGCGGCTATATCCGACAGCTGCGCACGCAACCCGTTCATTTTCCAGTTGCCGACGATATATTTGCGATTTGCCATGATGCCCTCTGCCTTTTCGAATATTGTGATATTCGCCCGCTAACAAATATCCCCGGCCTTGCCAATTTCCTTCCGCAGTCTTTTGCTTGAACCGGAAAGCATAGCCGCCTAAAGCAGGCGCAAATCCAACTCCCGTAATGGAACCTCTCTTTCATGATCAGTTTTTTTCGCCGTATTTTTTCCTCGAAACTCGGTCTTTTCCTGACCTTTTGTTTCGTTGGTCTAATCGCCATTGCCTTCGCCACCGCCGACGTATCCAGCAATGGCACATTCGGCGGGGTCACCGGTTCGGGAACAGCTGCAAAGGTTGGCGATAGCAAACTGACCACTGCCGAGCTCAGCCAGTCGGTGAACAATGCTTTCCGCGGGCAACAGCGTGAGAATACGGCGCTGGACCTAAAAAGTTTTATCAACGGCGGCGGCTTTGACGACGTATTGGAACGGCTGATCAACAGCTTTGCCATTGCCGATTTCGGCACCAAATATGGTATGGCTGCGGGCAAGCGTCTGGTCGACGGAGAGATAGCGAATATTCCGACCTTTCAGGGTGCGGATGGCCAGTTCAGCGAGGAAAATTTTCGGCGGGCCTTGCAGCAGCAGGGGATAAACGAAACCCAGTTGCGTGATGACTTTACCCGCAATCTGCTCGCCGACCAGCTGTTGACGGCAGCAGGTTTTGGAGCAGCCGTACCGCAAAAACTTGTCGTCCCCTATGCCTCCCTGCTGCTGGAATCGCGAGAAGGTCAGATTGCAACCGTACCTTCGGTTGCCTTCATCGAAAACAGCAAGCCTGCAAAAGCAGCGGTCGCTGCCTTTTATGCCAAAAATGCATCCCGCTACACAATTCCCGAACGCCGCACGATCCGTTACGCATTGTTCGAAAAATCCCGGTTCAACGACAAGATCAAGCCCAGTGAAAAGGAAATCGCGGGCTATTATAATCTGAACAAAGCCCGTTATTCGGCCAGCGAGACCCGCAATCTCAATCAGGTCATCCTGCCAACCCAGGCCGCCGCCAAGGCGCTGGCCGACAAGATCAACGGCGGCACCTCGCTCGAGCAAGCCGCTCAGTCAGTCGGCCTGTCTGCTGCCGAAGTTGGATCGATCAGCAAAACCGACTTTGCCAGCAACGCCTCGCAGGCTGTCGCCAATACCGCATTTTCGGTTCCGTCCGGTGCTGTTGCCGGTCCGGCACAAAGCGCGCTTGGCTGGCACATTGTCAAGGTCAAGGATATCAAGCAAATCCCTGCCCGCTCGCTGGAACAGGTGCGCAGCGAAATTGTCAGCGAACTGACTCGTGCAAAAATCGAGGAAGCAATGGCCGAACTTACGGTGAGGCTGGAGGATGAATTTGCCGACGGCGCAACGCTCGGCGATATTGCCAAGGCAGAAGAGCTAAAGATTGAATCCACCCCTGCCCTCCTCGCCAATGGTCAAAACCCCGATGATCAAAATTACCGGCCAATCCCCGAAATGCAGCGTATATTGCCGGTAGCCTTCGCAGTTGAGGCAGATTCCGATCCCCAGATCGTCGAAATCATTCCTGGTCAGCAATATGCCGCTATCGATGTGACCGATATTGCCGAAGCCGCTCCCCCGCCGCTGGCGCAGATTGAGCAGCTGGTAAATCGCGACTATATGCTCAGCGAGGGTTCCAAAAAAGCCAAGGCAGTCGCGGACAAAATTGCAAAAGCGGTTAGCAGTGGCACACCCCTGTCCAAAGCGATGGCCGATGCCGGGGTGAAACTGCCGCGGCCTGAACGGATAAAATCTACAAGAGCCGATCTTGCCCGGCAGAGCCAGCAGGGGCAAGTGCCTGCGCCGCTCAGCCTGATGTTCAGCATGGCGCAGGGCACTGCCAAACCTCTGGCAGCGCCGCGCGATCAGGGTTGGTTCGTGGTCGTTCTCGACAAGCTTAATCGCGGCGATGCGTCGAAGCGCGAAGATTTGCTCAAGGCCACCAAGGCCCAGTTCAAGCAGGTATTCGGCAATGAATATACCGCCCAGTTCATTAACGCGATGAAGGCGGATGTCGGAGTGGAACGCAACGATGACTCGCTCACCGCCCTGAAAAACCAGCTTCTCGGCGGGAATTGATATCATCATGGCGGGCAGTTTCGGATCCGAAGCGGCACGCATATCCCTGGACGCTGGCAAACCCGCGCTAATCTGGCGGCGACAGGTTGCCGATACCGAAACACCGGTGTCCGCTGCCCTGAAACTGATGGAAGAAGGCCGCGGCGACTATCTGCTCGAATCGGTCGAAGGCGGCGAAACCCGCGGACGGCACAGCCTGATCGGCCTTGCGCCCGATCTGGTGTTCCGCGCCGATGGCGAGCAGGCCGCGATCAACCGGACCTGGCTGACGGACCGCACCGCCTTTGCCCCGGAAAGCGGCGACAGCCTCTCCGCCCTGCGCAATCTGGTCAAGGCCTGCCAGATGGATGTGCCGGAAGAACTGCCCCGCGCCCTCGCCTGTCTGGTCGGCTATTTCGGCTATGAAACCATCGGCCTGGTCGAGAAGCTTCCCCGCGCCCCGCAATCCGAGCTGGACCTGCCCGACATGCTGTTCGTCCGGCCAACGGTAATCCTGATCTTTGACCGGCTGGCCGACGAGCTGTTTCTGGTGGCACCGGTGTGGCCGGAGACCGACAGCGATAACGAAGCGAAGATCGCTTCGGCAATGGAGCGGCTGGATGAAGTGGAGCGAGGCCTTTCAACCCCCGTTCGTCCTGAGCTTGTCGAAGGACGATTGTCGGACACTCAGAAGGCAGCCTTCGACGGGCTCAGCCCGAACGGAATAGAATTCACGCCGCAAATCACCGCCGAGAAATATGGCGAGATGGTGCTGCGCGCCAAGGATTATATCGAGGCCGGTGATATCTTCCAGGTGGTGCTGGCGCAGAGATTCACCACGCCCTTCACCCTGCCGCCGATCGAACTCTACCGTGCGCTCCGCCGGATCAATCCTTCACCATTCCTGTTCTTCCTCGACCTGCCCGGCTTTGCCCTGACCGGCTCGAGCCCGGAAATCCTGGTCCGCGCGCGCGATGGCGAAGTCACCATCCGGCCGATCGCCGGCACCCGCCCGCGCGGCAAGAATGCCGCCGAGGACAAGGCCAACCGGGACAGCCTGCTCGCCGATCCCAAGGAACGGGCCGAACATCTGATGCTGCTCGATCTGGGCCGCAACGATGTCGGACGGGTGGCGACCGCAAACAGCGTCGAGGTCACCGACAGCTATACCGTCGAATTCTACAGCCACGTCATGCATATCGTCTCCAACGTCGTTGGCGAACTCGCCCCGGACAAGGATGCGCTCGACGCGCTGTTCGCCGGCTTCCCCGCCGGCACGGTCAGCGGCGCCCCGAAAGTCCGCGCCTGCCAGATCATCGCCGAACTCGAACCCGAAACGCGCGGCGCCTATGCCGGCGGCGTCGGCTATTTCTCCCCCGACGGCAGCATGGACAGCTGTATCGTCCTGCGAACGGGTATCGTGAAGGATGGCACGCTGCACGTGCAGGCCGGCGCGGGGATCGTTGCCGATAGTAATCCGGCCTATGAGCTTGCGGAGTGTCGGGCGAAAGCGGGCGCTTTGCTGGCTGCCGCGAAAGAGGCGGTGAAGCGGGCGCGGGATGTGGGTTTCGGACAGTGATCTGAAAAAGCGGCGGCCGACGGAGCAATCACATTGCCGCCTCGATTGCCAACGGGATTTGGGCGTAGTAAAGCCCGACAATGTCCAAAGCTGATCGTCTTGACCGCCTCGATTCCCGCCGTTCCGCTCTCGAAGCGGACTATAAGACAATGCTGCTTGATGCGTTGCGAAAAGCAACCGCGGGCAAGTGGGGCCTTTTTGACCACAATGGGGATCGCTGGACCCGCGCAGCCATCGCGCCCACAGTCAATGAATTGAAGGAAATCGGTCAAGAGATAGATAGGGCGCGGGACATTCTCTTCATGCCACCGTTCGAACTGCACCAACAATTCCTCGCGTCACGCGGGCCGGTCGGCCCCCAGGCCGTCGGCGAACCAAAACAGGCGCAGGCCTGGCTTGACCGGCTTGCCTCCGCCGCCGACAATAACGACAGCTAGATCCGGAACCGCGCGAGATCTTGCTCTCCCTTTCCGCAAACGATCAGAGACTGTGTCGCTCGCCCGCTATTCCAGCATCTTCGGCGCTTCCTTCATCAGCTTCGCCTTGATCTTGTTGGCGAACATCGCCAGCATCGGCGGCAGGTCGAAGATGGCGTAGACCTCGTCTTCGCGGACCTGCATTTCGCTGCCGATACGCTGGCCGACGGCCTCCAGGGTAAAATGGAGATGATCGCCTTCCCAGCGATGGTCGGTAAGGCTGGCGCCCGGGATGATATCGCCGAGCGTGTGAACCCCGCTGCCGATCCGGTTCTTGGCTTCGGCCAGGCCCAGTTTGTGTGGAATATTGACGGTGACGGGCTGGCCCATGATGATTCTCCAAACAGGCATATTACTAAAACCGCTAGTCCTGAGCCTGTCGAAGGACGCCTATCGACGACAAGCACACTTCGACAAGCTCAGTGCTAACGGCAGGTGATTGGCTATTTCCCTATCACCACAAAAGCTCAGGTCAAAGCCTTCGCAGAAACACTTGGCCTGAGGGATATTTCCCACTAGGCAGCTTTGCATGATCCTCGTCATCGACAATTATGATAGCTTCACCTTCAACCTGGTCCATTATCTGATGGAACTGGGCGCTGAGGTGCGGGTTGAGCGCAATGACGCGCTGACCGCCAGCGAAGCGCTGGCCACGGGCGCGCAGGCCTTTCTGATTTCGCCTGGTCCCTGCACCCCCAATGAAGCGGGCATATCGCTCGATCTGGTCGCGGCCTGCGCCGATGCCGAGAAACCGTTGCTTGGCGTCTGCCTGGGCCATCAGAGCATTGGCCAGCATTTCGGCGGCAAGGTGGTGCGCGGTGGGTTGATGCATGGCAAGACATCGCCGGTGACCCATGACAGCAGCGGTGTCTTTGCCGGCCTGCCCTCACCCTATACCGCGACCCGCTATCACTCGCTGATAGTCGAGGATATTCCCGCCTGCCTGCCGGTCAACGCGACCGCCGACGATGGTTCGGTGATGGGCTTCCGCCACGAAAGCCTGCCGATTCACGGCGTCCAGTTCCATCCCGAGAGCATCGCCACCGAACATGGCCATGCCCTGCTGGCCAATTTCATGGCGATCGCGGGGATCGAAGCGAAGGAACGGGCATGACCTTGCCCGATCCGGCAAGCGCCCTGTCCGAAGCAGCGGCCCGCGAAGCCTTTTCCGCGATATTGGACGGATCCTGTTCCGCAGAAGACATTACAGCCTTTCTGGTCGCGCTGGCCGACCGGGGCGAGACGGCCACCGAGATCGCCGCAGCAGCAACAGAAATGCGCGCCCGGATGATCGGTGTCGATGCGCCTGCCAATGCGATTGATGTCTGCGGCACCGGTGGCGATGGCAGCCATAGCCTGAATATTTCCACCGCCACCGCTCTGGTGGTCGCCGCCTGCGAAATTCCGATGGCGAAACATGGCAACCGCGCCGCATCGAGCAAATCGGGAGCAGCGGACACGCTGGAAGCGCTTGGTCTCGATCTGGCGAAAGCGGCGACCAATGGCGAGCAGAGCCTGCGCGACATCGGCATCGCCTTTTTCTTCGCCCCCAACCATCATCCGGCACTCGGTCCGCTGGCCCCGATCCGCAAGGCCATCGGTCGCCGGACGATCTTCAATCTGCTCGGTCCCCTGTGCAATCCAGCCAAGGTCAAGCGCCAGTTGATCGGCGTTGCCTCGCCCGATCTGGTCGAAACCTATGCCGAAGCAGCGCTGCAGCTGGGCTATGACAAGGCGATGATCGTCTCCGGTGAGGAAGGGCTCGACGAGCTCAGCATCTCGGGGCCAAGCCGCGTTGCCATCATCAGAGATGGCAGCGTCACCATCAGCCGTATTACGCCGGAAGATGCTGGCCTGACCCGCCATCCGGCGGACGCAATCAAGGGCGGAGATGCCGAATATAATGCCGCTGCGCTCAAGGCGCTGCTGCAGGGCGAGAAATCCGCCTATCGCGACGCCGTGCTGCTCAACAGCGCCGCGGCGCTGATGGTTGCGGGCGAGGTCGACAGCTGGGAAGAAGGCGTCGAGGAAGCCGCCGAGGCGCTCGACAAGGGGCTTGCCAACGCCATGCTGAATTGCTGGATCGCCAACCAATGAACAAGCTTGAAGAAATCTGCGCAACGACGCGGGACTATGTGCGGCAACGCAAGGCTGATGTTCCGGCGTCGAAGCTGAGCGAGGACATCGCCCGTCAGAGCGCGCCGCGCGGTTTTGCTTCAGCGATCCGAGCGAAATCGGCCAACGGCTTTGCCCTGATCGCGGAGATCAAGAAAGCCAGCCCGTCCAAGGGTCTGATCCGTGAGGATTTCGATCCCCCGGCCCACGCGCTTGCCTATCAGGCCGGTGGTGCGGCCTGTCTCTCGGTTCTGACCGACCAGCCCTATTTCCAGGGCGCGGACGAATATCTAGTGGCGGCGCGCGCTGCGGTGGCCCTGCCCTGCCTGCGCAAGGATTTCATGGTCGATCCCTGGCAGGTCGCCGAATCGCGGGCGCTGGGCGCGGATGCGATCCTGATCATCATGGCGGTGCTGGACGACGCTCTGGCGGCGGAGATCGAGGCGGAAGCGCTGGCGCTCGGCATGGACGCGCTGATCGAGGTGCATGACGAAGCAGAGCTGGAACGGGCGCTGAAGCTGCAATCGCCCCTGCTCGGCATCAACAACCGCAATCTCAAGACCTTCGAGACCAGCCTCGACCAGACCGAACGACTGGCCAAGCTGGTGCCCGACGACCGGATCATGGTCTCGGAAAGCGGTATCTTCAACCATGAAGACTGCAAGCGCCTCTCCCAATCGGGGGCCCGCGCCTTTTTGGTAGGTGAATCTCTTATGCGACAGGATAATGTCGAGACCGCAACCCGGCAGCTGCTGACAGGAACTCCATGAGCAAATTGACCCATATCGACGGCGATGGCGCGGCCCATATGGTCGATGTGGGCGGCAAGGCCGACACGGTCCGCGAGGCCCGTGCCGAGGGCCGGATCGCGATGAAATTGGAAGTATTGGAAGCTATAAAAGCGAACGCCATGAAAAAGGGCGATGTGCTGGCGACCGCTCGCATTTCCGGGATCATGGCGGCGAAAAAGACCAGCGATCTTATACCTTTATGCCACCCGCTGGCGCTGACCAAGGTGGCGGTGGATTTCACCTTTCTCGATGACGGCATCAAGGTCTCGTCCATGGCCCGCCTGACCGGCAAGACGGGCGTAGAAATGGAAGCCTTAACAGCCTGTTCTGTCGCACTCTTAACAATCTATGATATGTCCAAGGCAATGCAGAAGGACATGGTGATCAGCGATATCCGCCTGCTCTCGAAAAGCGGCGGAAAATCGGGAGACTGGGTAGCGGAATGAGCAGCTTGCTGCCTCTGGACGAAGCGCAGCAGCGACTGATCGCGCTGGCGTCCCGCCTGCCCGCCGAAACGCTTTCCGTCCATAATGCGCTCGGCCGCTATATCGCCGGAGACCTGATCGCCAGACGCGAGCAGCCGGCTGCCGATATGTCGGCGATGGACGGCTATGCGATCCGTTTCGAGGACCGGAACGGCCCGTGGACCCTGATCGGCGAATGTCCCGCCGGAAGCCCGCCCTGCCGCGCCCTGCAACCCGGCGAAACCGCGCGCATCTTCACCGGAGCGCTGCTACCCGAAGGCGCTGATACCGTGGTCATGCAGGAAAATGTCGCGGCCGACGGCACCACCATCCGCTTGACCGCAGAACCCTCGCCCGCAAAAGGCCGCCATGTCCGCCATCAGGGCGGCGATTTCAAGCAGGGAAGCGTCGGCCTGCCCACAGGCAGCCTGCTCAATGCGGCGGCGCTCGGCGAAGCGGTGATCGCCGGCTATGGCGAACTTTCGGTCGGCCAGCAGCCCCGCGTGGCGGTGGTCTCGACCGGCGATGAACTGGTCGCGCCGGGCAGCGCCACCCTGCCCCACCAGATACCCGCCAGCAATGACGTCATGCTGTCAGCCATGCTGTCCGGCCTGACCGCCGAGACCCGCAGTCTGAGCCGGATTCCGGATGATATGGAGATATTGTGCCAGACGCTGGCAAGCGCGAAGGATTGCGATATCATCGTGACCATCGGCGGCGCCTCGGTCGGCGATCACGATCTGGTCGGCCCCGCGTTCGAGCGGCTTGGCGCGGACATTGATTTCTACAAGATCGCGATGAAACCGGGCAAGCCGGTGATGGCCGGAACGCTCGGCAAGACGGTGATCCTGGCGCTCCCCGGCAACCCCGCCTCCGCCTTTGTCGCGGCAACCCTGTTTCTGCTCCCTTTGATACGATATATGGCCGGATCCAACCATTTTCTGCCCGAATATCAACGCGCAGCGACCACAGAGCCCCTACCCGCCAACGGCCCCCGCGCCCAGTTTCTGCGTGCGAAAGTTGATCAAGCCGGGATCATGCCTTTTGGCAGCCAGGACAGCGCCAAGCTTTCGGTGCTGGCTGCGGCCAATGCGCTGCTTTGCCGTCCGGCCGAGGCGGAGGCGGCTGATGTAGGCGAGATGGTGCCCTATATTGCGATATAATTGCCAGGGTCGAAAGATAACGCTTCGATAACAGCGATTGACACTTAATTTCTCAGGCCTTCTCCTAATCTTTTTGCCTAGTTGAGGTCCGCTATTGGCCTGCTGCCAGAGCGCGCTGAAAGGCTGAAATTGGGTGGTTCGCGGAATGTCGGGTTCCGAGAGGTGAAAACAGGCGTACGGCACTCCTTAGAATTGTGTCCACCACCGCCTAGGATCCGATAAGCGACATCAAATAGTCTGCTCGACGTGATCACGCGTTCCATTGGCCTTCCACATTTAGTTGCAAAAAAGGAGGACAGGCATAGGATAAGGCAGACACAGAAGGCTTGCGAGATGCTCCAGTCCATTATTGCAATCATAACGATAGTTGTAATGACGGAAATGTCGCGGCGAGCAAATTACCGCTATCGCAACGAAACGACGCTGCCAATGCAATGGTTGCTCGATGGCACGGTGACCAAAACAGCACCGCGTCGCTTCGCCCTCGCCTTTATCCCGGCTTTGTTCGCCTTCGTGCTTATTGCGATGGTTTTCATTTCAATCTTTGTCCCGACAAAGCCCGGCGACGAAGGACTCGTCATTCCGGCAATTGCTTTCGTCGCACTTCTGTTTGTCGCACTCTACGCTTTCTACTTGTGGATGGTCGCCAAGTCGCTCGGAGGCTGGGGTAAATAATCCGCTTCAGACCATAAACTCTGGAGCGTTGATTCAGAATTATCTCATCACTGTTGATCGTTTCAAGTTCGAGATATGATCCGTTCCCACCCCTTGCCCGTCGTTCGGTAAGCGTGCATTTCGGATTGAAAATAACGGCTCTCAGACAGCTTCGAATCATCATTGAACGACCAGCATTTGGGGCGTGTCCAGAACGACAGCTTTCTACCGGAAAACGCCAATAGCCCCCCATTGAGGCCACGGATCAATTTGTCCATGTTGCCCACCGTTCTGCCAACGGCACAATCACTTCCCGCTTAGTGGTTATCCCCTTGCCATACGTAGTGATTTATGCTACATAATAGGCATGAAACAGAAACCCCTCACAATCGCTCAATTCTTTAAGCAGTTTCCCGATGATGAAGCTTGCTTGCAGCATATCTTTGATGTTCGTTTCGGACAGGGCTACGAATGCCCAAAATGCGGAAAGGCGTCGAACTGGTATCGGATCAAAGCCGAGCGCGCTTATTCCTGCCAGTGGTGCGGTCACCACCTGCACCCGACTGTTGGCACTCCCTTTGAAAAGAGCCGGACGCCCTTGCAGCTTTGGTTCTATGCGATCTATCTGTTCACCACCACGCGCCACGGCGTCGCGGCCAAGGAATTGCAGCGCCAGCTAGGCGTCACCTACAAGACCGCATGGCGCATGGCTGGCCTGATCCGTGAGCATATGGCCGATGTGGACGGTGAAACACCCCTTGGCGGCTTTATGAAAATCGTTGAAGTGGACGAAACCTATATTGGCGGCGTCAATCATGGCGGCGGTCCCGGCAACAAAGACGGCAAGACAGCGATCATGGGCATGATGCAGCGTAACGGCGAAGTCATGACGGTTGTTATCCCAAATCGCCGCAAATCGACGCTACAGGGCAATATCGTCGCCAACGTGCTGCCTCACACCGAAATTCACACCGACGATTTCATGAGCTATGCCGGTCTGGACGGAACGGGTCACAAATATTGGCACAAGACGGTCAATCACAGCGAAAAGCAGTGGGTTAGCCCTACCGGCACGACGACAAACGGAATTGAAGGTTTCTGGTCACAGTTGAAGCGCGGTATCTTTGGCACTCACATTCATGTTTCGCCGCAGCACCTTTGGAAATATGCCAAGGAAGCTGAATATCGTTTCAATCGTCGTCACCGTCCCGAGACGATGTTTTCGGAACTGGTTTCGACTTACCAACCATCGATGTGAGCGTGGCCTCAATGGCGGCTTCGTCGCCGTCATGATCCGACTCATGTTCCTTGATGAACTCTTTGAGTCTATTGTCTTTTATTGCTTGCTTTAAGGTGGGCATTATGCGATTCTATCATCAATGCTAAGAAATGTCATTTCTTCTTTTGAGCGCGCCTTTCAATCGCCTTCTGTTTTCTGCGCTCGTGGCGATTTGCCGTCCCAAAGACTGTGCTTTTTACTTGGTGTTGCTCTTGCTTCATTGTTCTGGCTTCCCGCTCTTGAGCGTCAGCGCGCAATTTCCGCCACTCTTTTAACATCTCTTGAGAAGTCTCAGTCTGTTTCTGAGTTGCATCTAACTGCTTCTGAGACAACTCGACTTGCTGCTCAAGAGCTTCTATCTGAGATTGAGCGTCAGCGGCGTCTTGCTCACGTTGATAAATCGAAACAATAAAAACGATTATTGCGAGTAGAAGCTCCCAATTTATTTTTCTTTGTCCTGATTGCCTGAGCACCGACGCCAACGTCGCACTTATTTCTTCTAGCTGTTTTAAGGCCTCATCTGATCCAATTGCGCCATTCGATGCATCTTGGACAACCTCCTTGGCTGCGCTGACCTTTTCGCGTGTCATTTCAGGTGCGTGAAATGCTCTCGCAACTCCACTAATAAAAAACGTAATGTTTCCATCAGCATCGTGATCATATGTGCCGGGTTGGCTGCTCGCGATACCGTTGCAATCTGAGCGTTCACAAGGTTCACTGACGTTACCGATGTAACCGCCGCGCGAGTTTCTAATTTTAATCCCGTGGGCTATGAATTGATGGTCACATTTATTGCATTTCATGGGAAGCGACATTCATCAGCTATCGCGTCGATAGTGAGTCGAGTCAATTACCTATGTAAAAGGGATAATCACTTCCCGCTTGACTTCCCCCGTTTTGTTTCTTAATTGTTCCTTATTCGTTCCCAGAACAGGACACTGGACATGCTCACGCAAAAGCAACATGAATTGCTCTGTTTCATCGATGACAGGCTGAAGGATAGCGGCGTTTCCCCCTCGTTCGAGGAAATGAAGGAAGCGCTCGGGCTCAAGTCCAAGTCGGGCATTCACCGGTTGATCAGCGCGCTCGAGGAGCGGCACTTCATCCGCCGCCTGCCCAACCGGGCGCGGGCACTGGAAGTGCTGAAGCTGCCGGAAGGTGGCGTGCAGGAAGCGGAGCCCTCCAATGTTGTCTCGCTGCATCCGGAAACGCCGGTGCGCGAAGTGATCTCCAATCCTGCCCCCGCCGCCAATAATGACGTGCTGGAAATCCCGCTGCACGGCCGGATCGCCGCCGGCGCGCCGATCGAGGCGATGGAAGGCCAGTCGGCGCTCAGCGTTCCTGCCGCCCTGCTCGGCCCCGGCGAACATTATGCACTGGAAGTATCCGGCGATTCGATGATCGACGCGGGTATATTGGACGGCGATTATGCGCTGATCCAGAAAACCGAAGTGGCGCGCGATGGCGAGATTGTCGTGGCCTTGATCCACGAGGAAGAAGCCACGCTGAAATATCTCCACAAGGACGGAGTTCGTGTGCGGCTTGATCCTGCCAATGCCGCCTATGAACCACAGCTTTACGGGCCGGGCGAAGTCCGTATCCAGGGCAAGATGGCCGGCTTGCTCCGCCGTTACTGATTTTTGACGGCGGGACGCTTGTCCTGCCCGCCAATTTTCCGGGACTTGTAGCGCGTCCAGTCATGACGTCCTGTCCACCCGAGTGCAGTGGATATTGCCTGCTTTTGCAGATTGATGGTCAGCCCGCCCACACGCGATAACAAGTCGCGGTCCGCTTTCAGCCAGCGTGGCTCGCAGCTGGTCGGCAGATGCCGGTCGCTGACGACGATATCCACGCGGCGACAGGCTGCGGAAAGCGCCAGCGCCGGGATATAATGCGAGCTGCGGGTCGCCATCAGCGTCCAGTTGCGATCCTTGCCGGACAGGGTGACAAGACAGGAATCGGCATTGCAGTCGGCACCGGACCAATCGTCAAGCATTTGTGCCCCTCGGGAAACGCCGGCATTTTCCAATATCATGCTGCGAATATAATCGCCGCTGCGGGGACGCAACATCGCCAGCTCTCCCTGTTCATTGCGGATTCCGACATGACGGCCGTCACCGGTGATATAGATATCCGGCGCGCCGGTGGTGACGATCAGCAATCCCCCGACAGCGGCAGGCATCAGACCCCAGTAGCGCCAGCGCTCCCGCCACAGGCAGATCCACAGCCCCCCTGCGATCACCAGCCCGAAAGCGACAACCGGCATGGTCGGCAACAGGGTCACCGCACCCGGCCGGCTGGAGACAAAATGGGCCACAGCGATCAGGCTGCCCAGCGCTTTCTCGCAGAGCCACCATGCCGGAGCGCCAAGCCCGGCGCAGTCGAGCACCAACGCCAGCGCTTCCAGCGGCATGATCACAAATGTTGTCAGCGGAATAGCGATGATATTGGCCAGCGCGCCATAAAGCCCGGCCTTGTGGAAATGGAACAGCGCAATCGGCATGAGGGCGATTTCCACCACCAGACCGGTGAGGAAAAGGGACAGAAGGAAGCGGCCGGTCCGGCGTGCCAGATTTTCCTCGCGCAACGCAAACAAAGCCTTGATCCGCGGATGTTCGTGCAGGGCAATGATCGCGGTGACCGCTGCAAAACTGAGCTGAAAACTCGGCCCGACCAGTGATTCCGGCCAGAAGATCAATACGAACAGCGCCCCCGCCGCGACCATCCGCAGGGTGATCGCGCTGCGGCCCATTATCAGCGCCACCAGCACCAGCAGGGCCGCGACACAGGCCCGGATGGTCGGAACCTGAGCGCCGGTCATCAGCGTATAGGCCACTGCCGCCAGGACCGCGCAGCCTGCGGCAAAAATCGGCAAACGAAATCGCAGGACCAGCGCTGGGAAAAATGCGAGTGCCTTCAACATCATCAGATAGATGGCCCCGACCACCGCCGTGACATGCAGACCGCTGATCGAAAGCAGATGCGCCAGCCCGCTGCGCCGCATGGCTTCCGCATCGGATTCGGCAATGGCGCCGCGATCCCCGCTGGCCAATGTCGCCCCGATCGCACCCGCAGCCCCCGTCATTTGCGACTGGACATGGGCGGACAGTTGCTGCCGGTATTCTGACAGCGAGAACAGAGGATCGGCGCGTCGCAATATGCTGATCTCTCCCAGCGCCTGGCCGGTCGCGCCAAGCCCCTGAAACCAGGCCCGCCGGGAAAAATCATAGGCGCCTGGAAGAGCGGGCATCGCCGGTGGCATCAAACGCGCGCGCAATTGGATCAGGGCCCCATTTTGCAGATCCGCTCCGGCATGATCGAGGGGCACATTCACCCGGACATGCGGTGGCAGCTGCTGACCTTTACCGGTTTTCAGCGTCAGCCGCACCATGTCGCGGGCCAGAACCGGCTCGATCCGTTCGATTTTGGCGGTGAACCGGGTAACCACGGGACGCTCCAGCACCGGTGCGGCCACCTGCCAGGACCGAAACCAGATCAGGCCGCAGCCGATTGCAGCGACCAGACAGAAACAGCAGAGCGCCTGTCCCGCCCTGCTCTTCTGCCCGGGCAGCGCCGTGAACAGAGCGATCGCACCACATAGGCTGATGAACGCCAGCCACCAGGCGCTACCGGCGAGATCAAACCAGGCCGCAATCCCGCAGCCCAGTGCCACGGGAAGCCACAGAGCCATCTGGTCACGTTCGCGTTCCAGCAGGCGCTCAAGCGGCTCCCGAGACCATTTTGCGCGCATCAATTCAAGCAATTGTCGTGGATGAAACAGCATGCTAAGGGCGGTGCCAATCGAACCGGAACCGGTGCCTCTGGTGCCATACAGGCTCAATCCATCCCGCATTTTTCAAAACCTATCACAAGGGTCAAGCAAGCGTGAATTCAAATGTCGCAGATCAGCCGAAACAGACAAACGAGGTCGTAACCCGCTTTGCCCCCTCGCCTACCGGATTTCTGCATATCGGCGGTGCCCGGACCGCGATGTTCAACTGGCTGTTTGCCCGCCACCATGGCGGCAAGGCGCTGCTGCGGATCGAGGATACCGACAAGGCGCGCTCGACGCAGGAAGCGATTGATGCGATTCTCGAAGGGCTCGAATGGCTGGGTCTCGACTGGGATGATGAACCGGTTTTCCAGTCCGAACGCGCCGCGCGCCATGCCGAAGTCGCGCACGAACTGCTGGCAACCGGCAATGCCTATAAATGTTTCGCAACCCCGGAAGAGCTGACCGCCATGCGCGAACAGCAGCGCGCGGAGAAAAAGCCGATGCGCTATGACGGCCGCTGGCGCGACCGCGATCCGTCGGAAGCGCCGGAAGGCGCGCCCTTCGCGATCCGGCTGAAAACGGAAACATCCGGCAAGGTCACCATAAAGGACGAGGTGCAAGGCGATGTCTCGGTCCAGAATAGCGAGATTGACGATTTCATCCTGCTGCGCTCCGACGGTACGCCGACCTATATGCTCGCGGTTGTGGTCGATGACCATGACATGGGCGTCACCCATCTCATCCGCGGCGATGACCATCTTAACAACGCCTTCCGTCAGCTGGCCCTGATCCGGGCGATGGGCTGGGCGGAGCCGGTCTATGCCCATATCCCGTTGATCCACGGCAATGACGGTGCCAAATTGTCGAAGCGCCATGGCGCGCTGGGCGTCGAAGCCTATCGCGACATGGGCATATTGGCAGACGCAATGTTCAACTATCTGCTGCGTCTGGGCTGGGGTCATGGCGATGACGAGATCATCTCCCGGGCACAGGCGATCGAATGGTTCGACCTGTCGGGCGTCGGCAAATCGCCATCGCGGTTTGACACGAAAAAGCTGCAAAATCTGAACGGGCATTATATGCGCGATGCCGGTGATGCGGATCTGGCAGAGCTTGCGACCCCATGGATCGAGCAACATTTGGGTGCGTCATTGACGGCTTCCGATAAAGAATTGCTCGGCCAGGCGATGCCGGTTTTGAAAAGCCGGGCAAAAAATCTCATTGAATTGGCCGAATCCAGTCTTTTTCTCTTTAAAAAACGCCCACTTGGCCTCGACGAGCGGGCAGAAAACCTGCTAGACGCTGACGCACGGACGCTGCTTAAATCGATTCACCTTGGCTTGACCGATCTGGAAGACTGGACGCTTGAGACAACGGAAGAAACCATAAAAGCGATCGCAGAGTCTGCCGAATTGGGGCTAGGTAAGCTCGCACAACCCATGCGTGCCGCCTTGACAGGAAGCACCAGTTCACCCGGAATTTTTGACGTCCTGATTCTTCTTGGCAAAGAAGAATCGCTGGGACGCCTTGCAGATCAAATAGAGAAAACCTGAGTTTCAGGAGCAGAAAGGACAATTTCATGGGCGATACCGCAAAATTCAGCATCCATGGCGACAATTACGAATATCCGATTCTGAAAGGCACTGAAGGCCCCGATGTTGTCGATATCCGCAAATTATATGGCCAGACCGATGCCTTCACTTATGATCCCGGCTTCACATCGACCGCAAGTTGCGAATCCGAGCTGACCTTCATCGACGGCGGCGAAGGCATTTTGCTGCACCGGGGCTACCCCATCCAGCAACTCGCCGAACACAGCAGCTTCATGGAAGTGGCCCATCTTTTGCTGCGCGGCGAATTGCCGACAGCGGATGAATATTCCGACTTCACCAATACGATCACCCGCCACACGATGGTCCACGAGCAGTTGCGCGGTTTTTATCAGGGCTTCCGCCGTGATGCTCACCCGATGGCGATCATGTGCGGTGTGGTCGGGGCGCTGTCTGCCTTCTACCATGACAGCACCGACATCAACGATCCCGCCCAGCGGATGATCGCCAGCCACCGTCTGGTCGCCAAAATGCCGACCATTGCAGCCATGGCCTATAAATATTCGATCGGCCAGCCGTTCGTCTATCCCGACAACGAACTGTCCTATACCGGCAACTTCCTGCGCATGACCTTCGGCGTTCCGGCAGAAGAATATGAAGTTCACCCGGCAATTGAAAAAGCGATGGACCGGATTTTCATCCTCCATGCCGACCATGAGCAAAATGCGTCGACTTCGACCGTACGCCTTGCCGGTTCATCCGGTGCCAACCCGTTTGCCTGCATCGCAGCCGGCATTGCCTGCCTGTGGGGACCTGCCCATGGCGGCGCCAACGAAGCGGCGCTCAACATGCTGCATGAAATCGGTCATCCTGACCGCATTCCGGAATATATCGAGCGCGCCAAGGACAAGGATGATCCGTTCCGCCTGATGGGCTTTGGCCACCGCGTTTACAAAAATTACGATCCGCGGGCATCGGTAATGCAGGAAACCGTCCGCGAAGTGTTCAAGACGCTGAAGGTCAAGGATCCAGTCTTCGATGTAGCGTTGCAGCTTGAAGAAATGGCGCTCAACGACCCCTATTTCATCGACAAGAAACTGTTCCCGAACGTCGATTTCTATTCCGGAATCATCCTGTCGGCAATTGGCTTCCCGACGTCGATGTTCACCGTGTTGTTCGCTCTCGCCCGCACCGTTGGCTGGGTTGCCCAGTGGAACGAGATGATTTCCGATCCGGGCCAGCGTATCGGCCGACCACGCCAGCTGTACACCGGTCCGACCAAGCGCGACTATGTGCCGATCGACAAGCGCTAGAATGATCGAATTTTGAGAAAGAAGGGGGGCCTGGCGCTCCCCTTTTTTTTGTCAGTTTCCTAGCTGTTGTTCTCGCTTCGACCGGGCAAGGTCAATGTAAAGGTTGAACCCTTGCCAGCTGCGCTCTTTACGGTAAGACTGCCATCCATTGCCTGTGCCAGCCGCCGAGAAATAAACAGTCCCAGCCCGCTGCCGCCATCACCTGATCGTCCCAGCCGTTCAAATTTTTTGAAAATCCGGTCATGATCTTCCGGCGCGATACCGTCGCCCTGATCGGCCACCGAAATCCGGGCCCTTTCTTTGTCAGCGGAAACCCGGATTTTGATCACCGACCCATCGGGCGAATAGCGAATTGCATTTCCGATCAGATTGACCAGAATTTGCAGAGACCGACGAAATTCACCACGAGCGGGCAGTTTTTCATCCTCGTCCGGCAAATCAATCCGTATCTGATGATCGGCGGCCTTGACCGCCAACAGACCGGCCGCACGATGGGCCAGGTCCACGAGATCAATATCATCCGCTGCCACCGTAAAGTCAGGACGCTCAATGGCTTCCAGATCGGACAGATCATTGACCAGGTCGAGCAAATGACGCCCAGCGGAGGCGATATCCTTGGCATAGCTGGCATAATCGCCCCTAAGCGGCCCTTCCAGCTTGCCACTGATCGTTTCGGCATTGGCAATGATCTTACCCAGTGGCTGCCGGAGGGCCGGCCCCAACTGCAACCCGAACAGGCTGTCGCTAATCAGTTTGCCAGCCGAGCGCTTCTGGTCCGTGCCACTCACTCCGCTACCATCCGGCGTGGCGGTGAAACGGTAGCCCGAAAAAATACCCGCCTTGTCTATCAACGGCTGGCCTTGCAGCATGAACAAGCGCTGGGCCCCATATTTTTCCCGCATGCGCTGATTGTGCATTGGCTGGCGCTCCGCTACCGCTTCGAGCAATCGGGCGTGAGCGGAAGGTGGAATCACATCAAATATGTCGATCAGCGATCTCCCGATAGTCTGGGCTGCCTCGCTGTCCTCTCCGGGCATTTGTTGGGCAATGATCCGCAGCGCAGCGTCGGTCCGGATCGTGCCTTTTCCTTCCAGCCGGTCAAAATCCCTGTCGCGCGCCGGATCGATCTTGTCGGCTGCATCATAAGCCCGCTCTTTCCAGTCAACTATCGCCAGACTGAGCAGTTCGTCTTGTTCCGACGCGGCAATCCGCGTTTCGACCCACATATCGATCAGACAGTCGTCATCCGATGCCTGCGCCGGTCGCGATAAGTTCATACCCAGGCGCCGACTGAGCCGGCAGAGTTCTGCCAGCTCGGGAACCGCCAGGGGTCCGCCTTCATAACCACCGCTGTGCAAATGAAGCCGCAAAAGCAACGGATCGGCCGACAGTAAAAATCCATCAGCGTCCACTTGCCCGCGCACCGGCTCGGCCAATTTTCCCAAAGCCGTCATTTTTCGCGATCGCCCAGCGTGTCGCGGGCCAGAATCCGTACAGCATTTTGATAAGCAGCAGGTGTCGCCCAGTGTGACACCAGGGCTTTCGCTCGCCCTTGGTCGGCCTCATTATAAGTTGCCGCAGTCAAAATTTCGCTACCGCCATCGAGTGCGGCAAATATCGACAAGGCTTCCTGAGCAGGAAAATCCGCCGCGCGCATCACCACGACCAGGCGCGCCATATTTGGCTCCGCCGTAAAGGCAATGATCTGATCTCCGGTCAGGCCGGATTTCCGCGCCAGCCGTGCGACAAATAATGACAGTCCATCTCTCATCGGGTGCGGGATAGAATCCTTATCCGTCATGGATTGCATGAGTAACTGGGCGAGACGGTCAGCCTTGCGCGCTACACCAGCGCTCTCGTCGTGCGAGGCAAGCAGTCGTTCTGTCGCCTGTCGCAACTGCGTTCCGGAAAAATCGGCAAGCCTGGTGAGTGCAGCCGTCACTGGCCATGCGAAAGCATAGGCAATTTCAGCCGGCAGGTCAGCGAGACTGGCAGCGATTTCGCCTGTCGCCCCGGTGGCGTTGGATTGAGCGACAAGGAGTGCCATCGCAGCTTCTGCGACAATGGGATCTTCATGATCCAGATGACAGGTTAACGTTGATTCGAGATCTTCCTGAGAAATTTTTTGCAGCAATCTGGCCGCTAATTCGTTTTGCTGCGTTTTTACAAACAGATGATGAACAATTTCATCAGTCTTGAGCAAACCGCTATCCTCAAGCAAGGAAAAGCTCGGCCCGTCTCCACCATGCCCGATTGTCAGAAGTTTTTCGTCGGTAACACCAAGCTCTTCGGTCGCAATCAAACAGATGCGTTTTTCAATCTGATCAACGACACGGTGCAGATATTGGCGCGCACTCGACAGCATGCGGTCATTAAAAACCACATTGGTGCGCGGAAACAGAGCCTGAGCAAAATCACCAGCCACGTAAGAAGCCCTGTCGGCCGTCGCCGAAGCATAGCTGATGATATCGTTTCGCTTTGTTCGGTCCATCGGAAAAACTCGCTGTGCCATAGTTAGGCCGTACCCTAATGTGGTTAACAAGCTGCTAAGTGGAACAGTGTGCCAAAATCCGGCTAATCCCGCCGCTCCCGCGAGTTTTGCGCCAATTGACGATCAAGAACAAGAAACATGCCTGTGTAAAGTGCCACCGCGTAGAGGCCATAAACCATGGAACCCACAAAGCTCGCCAGCAGCAATATGACCAGAACCATCCGCATGTCCGGTCTGGCCAGCGCCAAGCGACGATCCTCGACCCCGGTCCTCGACAACAGCAGATGGGATAGCAATAATGCTGTTATTATCAGATTTGGCACCAATGTCGTCGCGTCCGACTCTTTCGATAGCAGCACGATCACACCAGCAGCGACGAGCAAATCCAGCACAACATCGGCCCAGTCGTCGATTTTCGCGACGCTGCCAAATTGCACCATCGAAGCCCGGGTGAATTGCGCAATACTGCCTAAAAGCAACAGACTCAATGATGCGAGGGGATAGCCTAAAATGGTCGTGACTATTGCTGAAAAACCAGCCGCTAGGGAGAAAAGCCCGAGATATTGCGGTGCACTTTTCTTTGCCCAGAGCTTGGGCAGGCTGCGCTTGGTCAAGGGACGCAGCAGAAAACGGTTCAGAAAATTATCGCCCCTTGTGGGGATTTCTTTCAATTTGCGCCGGGTAAATTGCCCCGCGCTAATCTCGCTCTGGACATGGGCGATCGCCCCGGCACCCATCTTCCGATCCGAGATAATGGCCCGCGGACAATCCGCCTGAACGGCCATTCTGAGCAAGGCTGATCCAATTTCCCAATCATCCGGAACATCGATCAGAGCCGTCAGACGCGATGCTTTGAGCGAAACAATACCCAGCCAGCGCTGATTGAGATCGATGCGTTCAAACTCCTGATATTCCTCGCCGTGCAGCACGGTGAACAGGAGTTCCTGCGGCGAACCGCTCAACTGAGCGACAATCTCGTCATTTGGCAGGATACCGTCCGCGATATAGACCACATGATCCTGTTCGCTTGCATATTGCAATAAATCGCGGGGGCTCCGGACATATTCCGCATCCAGCCCCTGCTGTTTCATTGCATCAATTTTCTGCAGAAGCGCACCATGAGTTACCGGGCAGAGAAAAATAAATTTCTCGCAGCCAAAACGTTGCGCGGCGTTGATCTGCAGGTCGAGCAGAGTACCGGCGAACATCGGCAACAAGGCAATTGGTCCGTTTCCGTCGAGATCGTCCTTTGCGAGGGAAATCAATGCCAGTTTCACGAATATTGGGTTCCCGAAAGATGAATAGGTAAATCTATCCTGTCCATAGATGGTGGCATCGGGACATGCCAAGCGATATTCTCTGAGATAAAGGCACGCACAACGTGCCACAAACGGGCGATCAGTCCCGATGGGCCTCAACCGCCGAAACCGCGCGTTCCAGCTTTCGCAAAATGACCGGATCGCCCGGCGCGGAATGGGCGGCTTCATCCGCCAGTTGAAGAATGTGGGTTGCGGAAAAACTGGCCGCCAGCCCCTTCAATCGCCATGCAGCATATTCCCAGTTAGCATCGCAGCGCGCTCGTCCCAGAAGATTGACTTGCCGTTTTGCACTTTCCAGAAACGCCGCGCGCAATTCTGCAATGAGGAACTGGTCGTCCCCTACAGCAGCCGTTAGAGCGGCATCTAAAGCTCCATAATCAAATGACATTTGTCCGTTTTACAGGCGATATGGTTAACTTATGGTTTCTATGATCCATTATTGTGTTAAATAGCTTATATGGCAGGTGAAAATAAAATTATCGGGATGTGGCGTGACCGGGAGGAAAGTCCCTCTGACGACCAGAAAGCAACAACAAGCGTGGAAGATGACACGCAGGATCCAGAGATGGACGACCAGGGTTTTTCTGAAGAAATTCAGCAAATTAGCGATGGCGTTCCGGACGACGACTGGAGCCATTATGCCGATGATATCGCAACGCCCCCTGCCCGCGGCCGGTTTATGCCGGCGTTGTTGCTGGCCTTTTTAACGGTCTGCTGGACCGGGTTTTTCCTGTGGGCAAATCGCGACATTTTTACAACAATGCCAACTCCGAAGGGCGGCATTGATCTTCTGAGCCAATGGTGCCTGCCGATCGCGACACTCGGAGTCGGCTATCTGCTTTACATGCGCAACAGCACCAGAGAAGCAAGCCGTTTTGCGGATGTATCCTCGTCGCTGCGGGCTGAATCCGATTTGCTGGAAACCCGGCTGAAGACGGTCAATAACGAACTCAGTGTCGCACGTGAATTCCTCGGTCGGGAAAGCCGCGAACTCGAATTTCTGGGAGAGCAATCTTCCGGCAAACTCACCACCGCCGCCGATTTGATCAAGAAGGCTATGGACGACGGTCTGGGCAAGATGAAGAATCTCGATACAGTCAGTGAAGCCGCTTACAAGAATCTTGAACAGCTTCGTGAACATCTGCCAGTGGTTATCAACACTGCAAAAGACGTAACCAATCAGATCGGCAATTGCGGACGCACCGCGCAAACCGAAATGACAGCGATGGCTTCGATCCTCCAGAAAATCGAGAATGTCGGGGCCTTGGCCAACCAAAGCCTTAGCGAGCTGACGGACAAATCTACGCTATCGGTCGAAAATCTTGCGATTGAAGCAGAGCAGATTAAAATCGGACTGACGAAACAGCTGAAGGAAGCCGAAGCCGGATCGACCCAGCTCGCGACCTTGTTGAAAAACACGACGTCGGAAACAATCGCTGCCCTCCACAAAACGCGGTCAGAGCTGGCCACTGAAACGTCGGATGCGACATTGGCCATGCGCGCCGACCTTGATGCGCTGGAATCGGCTCTGGCTGCTGCCAGTCAAATTGCCAATGACGAAGAAGTCCGGTTGAAGGCAATGGCCGCAACGCTCAATCAGAATATTTCCGATATTGCCGAGAATGTCAAAAACCTTGATAATGAAAGCGGCGAGAAAACGGCGAAGCTCGCCTTTGCGATGACTGCAATGGAACAGAATAGCGCTGCCTTGCAACTATCCCTCGAAAATGGTTATGGCGTTGCCGATAGCATGCTCGAGCGGATGGAGAAGCTGCTCGTCGCACTCGACAGCAGCGCGCGGGAATTGGACGAAACCCTGCCGAACGCCTTCGAGCGCGTTTCTGAAAAATCCAGGGAAAGCCTGGCGCTTTACGGCCAGATTGCTGGCGAAGCGGACAAGGCGCGCAAGTCCGCGCGCAGCGTTGCAGAGCAGATCGCACAAACAGATCAGTCGATCAGCAATCAACAGGATCGAATTCGCAAATTGCAGGAAGACGGAGACCTGGCGAGCCAGTCCATTGTCGAGCAAATTGAAGAGATTTCGAAATCGATCGAAGCCGTTCGCGAACAGAATGAATCGCTCGCGGAAAGCGCCGGCGAAAAGTTGATCAGCGCGCTTCTGCGAGTCAAGGACACAGCGAAACAGGCTTCGGAACATTCGCGAGAAGTGCTTGAGAATTCGATCGCTGGCTCGGCTGAAACATTCGAAAAGATGAGCGAAGACGCGTTGAACAGGGTGATTGATGAAAAAATTGCCTCAATCGCACCGAAACTGGAGCGCGCGGTATCAAGCGCGGTGGCGACGACCCAGTCAACCGCAGCCCATCTGACGGATCAATTGGCCGCCATCGAGGACATGACAACCAATCTCGAGCAGCGCATCCTCTTTGCAAAGGAAAAATCCGAGCAGAGCAGCGACGAGAATTTCAGCCGGCGGGTTGCGCAACTGACGGAATCGCTCAATTCAATCTCGATCGATGTCGGAAAAATCCTGTCGAATGATGTCACCGATATGGAATGGGCCGCCTATTTGAAAGGCGACCGCGGAATATTCACGCGCCGAGCGGTCCGCTTGCTGGACGGCAAAGAGGTTCGCGAAATCCTTGCCCAATATTCCGGCAATGACGAATTCCGCGAACATGTGAACCGTTATATCCATGATTTCGAAGCGATGCTGCGCGGGGTCCTCGCCACGCGGGATGGCAGTGCGATTAGCGTGACCTTGCTGTCGTCGGACGTCGGCAAGCTATATGTCGCACTGGCACAGGCGATCGAGCGCCTGCGCAACTAGTTCAGCCGTGAGCGGCTTCCGAAAAAATCGATATCGTCAAGTGTGATCCAGCAGTTGGCATAGTTGAGATAGAACAGCAGAAATGCGACTGTCGCCAGCAATGTGGTAAGCAATATCACCCGTAGCGGCCGGAAGTTAACCGGCGCGCCATCGGCCTGCCCTTCCACCATTTTGACTCCGGATTCATCATGGCTGCGAATGCCAATCGGCAGGATGATAAATGCCGACAGCACCCAGAAGAGCACGTAAATAGCCAAAATTGAGGTGAATTCCATCGCTGGTCAGGCTTCCACAGTGAGCACCGAGACGACCGGTTTCTTGCCGGTCCACTCGGTCGCGGCACGGCGGACAAGCAGCCGGACGGCTTCGCTGAACTTATTGATATCACCGACGGGTTTTTTATATTTTGACAGGATATCGTCAATGACTTCATCGAGAAAATCTTCCTCGTCTTCCTCAAGCGGCACACCGTTTAATTTCAGCACCGGCTGCCCGAAAATACTGCCGTTGTGATCAAGCGCAATGGCGACCGAAATCATCCCGTTATGCGCACTTTTACGCCGCTCGTTCAGAGTTTTGCCGTCAGCCGGGATGATCACATCGCCGTCCAGAACAAGCCGTCCGGTCCGCTCCTGTCCCAATATTTTCGGGCCTTTCGGAGCCAGTCGCACGACATCGCCATTCTGCTGGAAGACTGCCTTGGGAATGCCTTGCTCCAGGCCGAAGCGCGCCTGTTCCTTCATGTGCCGAATTTCGCCGTGAACCGGTACCAATATTTCCGGTTTGATCCAGTCATACATTTGGGCCAGTTCGGGACGTCCGGGATGACCGGAAACGTGGATATGTTCCTGACGCTCGGTGATCATCACAACACCCTTGGCTGCAAGCTGGTTTTGAATCCGGCCGATCGCGATTTCATTGCCGGGGATCTGCTTGGACGAGAATAGGACATGATCGCCCTCGGAGAGTTTGATCTGGTGGCTATCACCTGCAATTCGCCCCAATGCGGCCCGGGCTTCCCCCTGCCCGCCGGTTGCAATGATCATCACCTCTCCGCGTGGCAGGCTCATGGCTTCTTCAAAATTCACCGTTGGCGGAAAATCCTTGAGATAGCCGGTTTCCCTGCAATTATCGATGATGCGATCAAGCGAACGGCCAGCCACACAGAGCTTGCGTCCCGTATATTTAGCGACTTCTCCCAATGCCTGCAGCCGGGCCGCATTGGATGCAAAAGTTGTCACCACGATGCGCGTGTCGATATTTTCGACGACCCGCATCAGATTGCGGCGCACTTCGCCTTCCGATCCGGACGCCTTGTCGTTGAATACATTGGTGGAATCACACACCAGTGCCAATATGCCATCGTCGCCAATCTCGGCAAAAGCTGCCGGTGTCGAAGGAATACCGAGCACGGGCTCATCATCAAGCTTCCAGTCACCAGTATGGAAAATCCGGCCATAAGGCGTGTCGATCAGCATCGCATTGCCCTCGGCAATACTGTGTGCGATCGGCAGATAACGAAAGCCGAAGGGCCCGAGATCAAAGCTGCCTTCATTGGGAATGATATGGAGCTCGACCTGTTTTTCCAGACCGACCTCTTCCAGTTTGCGACGGATCAGACCTGCCGTGAACGGGGTTGCGAAAAGCGGAACATCAAGATCCGCCGCAAAATAAGGCACCGCACCGATATGATCCTCGTGGCCGTGCGTCAGCACAATGCCAAGCAAGTCCTTCCGATGTTTCTCGATAAATTCGAGATCGGGCAGGATCAGGTCAATCCCCGGATAGCTGGGATCGGCAAAGGTCATGCCGAGATCGACCATCACCCACTTGCCATCACAGCCGTAGAGGTTGACATTCATGCCGATCTCGCCTGACCCACCGAGAGCCAGGAACAGAAGTTCTTTTTTTGGTTTTGTCATGAAGCGTGTGTTGCTCGCTGATAGAGGAAATGCAGGCCCTGAAGAGTCAGGTCCGATTCCAGATGATCGAATACATCTGTATGTTCGTCAAAAAGTACGGCCAGGCCGCCGGTAGCAATGATTTTTGTTGGGCGACCGATTTGCGCCTTGGTGCGTGTGACGAGCCCCTCGATCATCGCTACATAACCCCAGAAAATGCCGATCAGCATCTGGCTTTCGGTCGTGGTGCCAATAACATTGTCCGTCTCCGGAGATTCCAGTGCGATACGCGGGAGCTGAGCGGTCTTGCCGACCAGAGCATCCAGCGACAGATTGATACCGGGCGCAATGACGCCGCCCTTATAGGCGCCTTCATAGTCGGCGACATCGAAGGTTGTCGCTGTGCCGAAATCGATAATCACGATATCCTGCTTATATTTCTCATGCGCCGCAATGACATTGAGCACGCGGTCAGCGCCGACGCTGTCGGGCTGTTCAACATCCAGAGCAATACCCCAGTGCGCCGCACCTCGACCGGCGACCAGCGGCGTCACGCCAAAATATTTCTCGGCCAATACCGTCAGATTATGGAGCGCACGCGGCACAACGGTGCCAATGATTACCGCGTCCACGGCGCCGAGTTCGAGACTTTCCAGCTCCAGCAGCTGACGGAGCCAGACGACATATTCGTCTGCCGTACGCCGGGCATCGGTTGCGATGCGCCAGCGCGCACGAATCTCATCACCGTCGAAGAGGGCGAAGACAACATTGGTATTCCCGGCATCGATGGCCAATAGCATGAGCGACTCTTCTTGTTATCCGATCGAAATATCACCGGCATGTATTTCGATAAGCGTTCCGTCAGTTTTTCTCAAGCAAAGTGCGCCTTCTGCTGTCAGACCAGCAAATTCTCCGGTGATTTTCTCTCCGCGCTCATCGCTTGTCGATATCATGCTGCCAACTGGATGGGCCAGCTTCTGCCATTCGCTTAATATATACGCCACCCCCCGTTCGCGCCAGATTTTCACCAATGCTTCAAATGCCTGCGACAAACAGGCGAGAAAGCCAGCGGCATCCACTGATGCACCTTGATCGGCAAGACTGGTAACCGCCCGGTCAGCGACTTCCGGCGCAACAGCGATATTCACGCCGATACCAACCACCACCTGATCCTTCACGCGTTCCAGCAAAATACCGCAAATCTTGGCCCGAGACACCAGAATATCATTGGGCCATTTCAGGACCATATCGGCGTCAGGAAGAAACGAGCGAATGGCGTCATAAACCGCTAGCCCGGCCAGGAAGGATAGCGAGGACGGAGCCGGATCTCCGGCCCGGATATCCACAATCGTGCTGCAATAGAGATTGCCCTCCGGGCTCTCCCATTTTCTCCCGAGACGGCCGACGCCGCCGCTTTGCCTTTCCGCACGCAGCCAAAAACCTTCGCCGGCGCTCCCCTGCCCCGCCAGCGCTTTCATATCCGCATTGGTGGATGCGGTCTGTTTTACGGTTTCTACCCGGATAGTCAGAAAAGCGACGCCGCCGCAGCAGCGGTAATCGGTGCCACGAACGGTATCGTCAGATATCCGAGCGGCGATACCAGCAGCGCCATAAGAGCAATCAGGGCATTTTCCGTCTTGTGCCCGGTGACCACAATCTCGCCAGAGGGATCATCGAAATAGATGATCTTGACGACCTTGATATAATAAAAGGCACCAATCACCGAAGCGGCAATACCGATTACAGCCAGCGGCAACATGCCCGCTGCCACAGCGGCATCAAAGACCAGGAACTTGCCCCAGAAACCGAACAATGGCGGGATGCCGGCGAGCGAGAACATGAACACGGCAAAAGCTGCCGCCAGACCCGGCCGTGTCTGTGACAGACCGGCGAGACTAGACAGGCTTTCCAGAGGATTGCCGTCCTTGTCGCGCATTTCCAGCACACAGATGAAGCTGCCCAATGTCATCGCGACATAGATGGCGAGATAAAACATCATCGCCGAAATGCCTTCCGGGGTACCGGCAGCGAGACCGATAAGCAGAAAACCGACATTGTTGATCGAGCTATAGGCCAGCAGACGCTTGATATTCTGCTGCCCGATTGCGGCAACCGCGCCAAGAACGATCGAGGCCAGCGCGACAAACACGATGATCTGCTGCCAGGCCGATGTCTGGCCGCCAAAGGCGTCGATAATCACCCGCGCTGTCAGCGCAATGGCCGCCACTTTCGGGGCACTGGCGAAAAAGGCGGTGACCGGTGTCGGCGCGCCTTCGTAAACATCCGGCGTCCACATATGGAACGGTACGGCGCTGATCTTGAATGCCAGACCGGAGAGGACAAGCACCAGACCGATCAGCGGTCCGGTGGAAAGATCTCCTTCCAGCGTTTCGCCGATCACGGCAAAATTCGTCGAACCGGCGAAGCCATAGACCAGGGATATGCCGAACAGCAGCATCCCGCTGGCCAGCGCGCCGAGAACGAAATATTTGAGACCGGCTTCGGACGAGCGGACGTCGGTGCGGATGAAACTGGCCAGCACATAGGCCGAAAGGCTGTTCAGTTCGAGACCGATATAAAGGGTCATCATGTCGGTTGCCGAGACCATCAGGCCCATGCCGATGCAGGCAAAGAGGATCAGGACCGGATATTCCGGTCGATACTTGCGACCGCCCTGAAAGAAACGGGGCGCGATCATCAGCGATACGATCGCCGCCAGATAGACCAGGAATTTCGCGCTGCTGCCAAAGGCATCCATGCGATACTGATCGCTGAAGGCAGAGGCGCCATCCTTGAATTCCGGCAGGTGGGCGAGCACCATCAAGAGGGTTGAAGCACCGAACAGCGCCGCGGCTGACAAGATCGTCACCAGACGCGCCGATTTTTCGCCGCCCCAGGCACCAATCATCAGCAGGATCAGGGCCGATACGGACAGAAAGGCTTCCGGTGAAACCAGCCAGAGGGAATTTCCGATATCCATCAGTGCGCCTCCCCTTCGGCGTGATCTTTGGTGACGGCTTTGGCCTCACCCATTTTCAGATGAGCATCGCCTTCTGGCGCGGCCCGGTCGATACGCGCCACCAGCGCGCCAACGTCACCCCGGATCGGGGCCATGAAGCTTTCGGGATAGACGCCCATCCACATGACCGCAGCAGCGATCGGGGCAAGCAGCGCCATTTCCCGCGCCGACAGGTCCGGCATGGCTTTGACATCCTCGTGTACCAGTTCACCGAAAGCGACCCGGCGATAGAGATAGAGCATATAGCCTGCTCCCAGGATAATGCCGGTCGTGGCGACGAGAGTGACCCAGCTGTTGACCTTGTAGAGGCCGATCAGCGAGAGAAATTCGCCGACAAATCCACTGGTTCCCGGCAGGCCGATCGAGGCCATGGTGAACAGCATGAACAATATGGCATATTTCGGCATGTTGATCGCCAGCCCGCCATAGCGGCTGATTTCGCGTGTGTGCAGACGGTCGTAGATCACGCCGACGCACAGGAATAATGCACCGGATACCAGACCATGGCTCAGCATCACGACAATCGCGCCCTCGATGCCCTGGCGGTTGAAGGCAAACAGGCCGAGTGTCACAATCGCCATATGCGCGACCGACGAATAGGCAATCAGCTTTTTCATGTCCGACTGCACCAGCGCCACCAGCGAGGTGTAGACCACCGCTACCATCGACAGGGCAAAGACCAGCCAGATGAACTGTTCGGATGCTTCCGGGAACATCGGCAGCGAGAAGCGCAGAAAGCCGTAGCCGCCCATTTTCAGCAGCACGCCGGCCAATATGACCGAACCGGCGGTCGGTGCCTGAACGTGCGCGTCCGGCAGCCAGGTGTGCACCGGCCACATCGGCATCTTGACCGCGAAGCTGGCGAAGAAGGCGAGCCAGAGCCATGTCTGTGCCTCGGGCGCAAAATCATAGTTGAGCAAGGTTGGAATATCGCTGGTGCCAGCGTCCTGCACCATCCACAACATCGCGATCAGCATCACCACCGAACCGAGCAATGTATAGAGGAAGAATTTATAGCTGGCGTAAATCCGGTTGGTGCCGCCCCAGATACCGATGATCAGATACATCGGGATCAGGCCTGCCTCGAACAATATATAGAAGAGGAAGATGTCCTGCGCGGCAAACACGCCGATCATCAGCACTTCCATGAACAGGAAGGCCGCCATATATTCCCCGACCCTGGTCTGGATCGATTCCCAGCTGGCGCCGATACAGATGGGCATCAGGAATACGGTGAGCATGATCAACATCATCGAAATGCCGTCGATACCCAGCGCCCAAGAAAAATTGCCGAACAGCTCGGCGCGCTCGACATATTGCCATTGCGGACCGCCAATATCGTAATTGGCCCACAGCACCACGCCGAGCAGGAACAACGCCAGCGTGGTGGCCAGAGCCAGCCAGCGCGCGGCCTGCGCGTTGAGGAACAGGCAGATGATTGCGGCCAGCATCGGCAGGCCCATCATCAGCGACAGGATCGGAAAATCAAGCTGGTTCATTAGCTGGCTCCCCGTACGATAACCCAGGTGGCCGCAGCCGCCAGACCGAGCAGCATCACGAGGGCATAGCTATATAGAAATCCGCTCTGGAAGCGCTTGGCCACGCCCGCACCGCTGGCGACCAGCGCCGCGATACCATTGGGACCAAAGCGGTCGATCGTGCCTTCGTCACCCTTCTTCCAGAACTGCCGTCCCAGCCAGAATGCGGGCCGAACGAAGATCAGGTTGTACAGCTCGTCAAAATACCATTTGTTGAAGAAAAACTGGTAGAGCGGGCTGAAGGTCGCAGCGAGGCGCGCCGGACGGTCAGTGCCGCGGAAGTACATGAAATAGGCAGTGGCGAGACCGGTCAACATGGCGGCAGTCGCCGACAATTTCACCCAGAGCGGTACTTCGTGCATATGGTGCATCAGGCCCGCATCATAGGCGATCGCACCATTCCAGAAGCCGGCATCTTCGATAAATGCGTGGCTGAACACATAGCCTGCCAGCACCGCGCCGACGGAGAGTACGCCGAGAGGAATCAGCATCGACAGCGGGCTTTCATGCGGATGATAGCCGCCGGTTGTGTCATTGCCAGCCTGTTCCGGCGTCTTGTGGACGCTGTGCTGAATATGCTCGGACTGGATCCAGCGCGGCTTGCCCCAGAAGGTCAGGAACATCAGCCGCCAGCTGTAGAAACTGGTCAGCAGGGCCGCGAGCACGCCGATGAAGAAGGCAAATTGCCCCGCTTCGGTGCCGGAGGCAAAGGCCGCCTCGATGATCGCATCCTTCGAATGGAAGCCGGCAAAACCCGCGTGCAGCCAGTAAATGCCGACACCGGTGATCGCCAGCGTACCGGCCATCATCGCCCAGAAGGTCAGCGGGATTTCTTTCCGCAGACCGCCATAATAGCGCATGTCCTGCTCGTGGTGCATCGCGTGGATCACGCTGCCCGCACCGAGGAACAACAAGGCCTTGAAAAAGGCGTGGGTGAACAGATGGAACATCGCGACATTATAAGCGCCCACACCGGCGGCGAAGAACATATAGCCGAGCTGCGAACAGGTCGAATAGGCGATGACGCGCTTGATATCATTCTGGACGAGCCCGACGGTCGCCGCGAATATCGCGGTGCAGGCCCCGACTATGGTGACAACGGTCAGCGCCACATCGCTGGTCTCGAACATCGGCGACAGGCGGCAGACCATGAACACGCCCGCGGTCACCATGGTGGCGGCGTGGATCAGCGCCGACACAGGGGTCGGGCCTTCCATCGCGTCCGGCAGCCATGTGTGCAGGCCGAGCTGCGCCGACTTGCCCATCGCGCCTATGAACAGCAGCAGGCAGAGAATCGTCATCGTATCGAAACGCATGCCCGCAAAGGTGATCGTCGATCCGGCCATGCCCGGAGCCGCTTCGAGAATTTCGGGAATAGAGACGGTGCCAAAAACGAGGAACGTGCCGAAAATGCCCAGCATGAAACCCAAATCGCCAACCCGGTTGACGACAAATGCCTTGATCGCGGCGGCATTGGCGCTCGGCTTCTTGAACCAGAAACCAATCAGCAGATAGGATGCCAGACCGACGCCTTCCCAGCCAAAGAACATCTGGACCAGATTATCGGCAGTCACCAGCATCAGCATGGCGAAGGTGAACAAAGACAGATAGGCAAAGAAGCGTGGCTGGTCCGGGTCCTCGTCCATATAGCCCCAGCTGTAGAGATGCACGAGCGCGGAGACGGTGGTCACCACCACCAGCATCACTGCGGTCAGCGTATCGACGCGCAGCGCCCAGTCAAATTGCAGGTCACCGGAAATCAGCCAGGTCAGCACCGGGACGACTTCGGCGCTGTTGGCTCCGGTCAGAAAGCCGATGAAAATCGGCCAGCTGAGCGCACAGGCGGCGAACAGCGCGCCCGTGGTGACGATCTTGGCCGGCACATTGCCGATCACGCGATTGCCGAACCCGGCGACTATCGCTGCCAGCAGGGGCAGGAATACGATTAGCTGGATAGCCAAGGTCTTATCCCTTCATCCGGTTGACATCATCGACGGCAATCGTGCCGCGCTGACGGAAATAAATCACAAGAATGGCGAGCCCGATAGCCGCCTCGCCTGCCGCAACGGTCAGGATGAACATCGCGAATATCTGGCCGGTCATGTCGCCGAGAAAGGCGCTGAACGCGACGAAATTCAGGTTTACCGCAAGCAGGATCAATTCGATCGCCATCAGGATGATGATGATATTCTTGCGGTTGAGAAATATGCCGAGCATGCCCATCACGAACAGTATCGAGCTGACGACGAGATAATGTTCAATGCCGATCATAGCTCCACTCCCTTGCCAACTTCAGGCTGCGTGTTGCGGGTTGCGTCCTCGGGACGGCGAGCGATCTGGTCAGCAATATTCTGCTTCCGCACACCACCGCGCGTCCGCAGGGTCAGTACGATCGCACCCACCATCGCAACCAGCAGGATCAGGCCCGCGGTCTCGAACAGGAAAACATATTTGGTGTAGAGCAAGGCGCCCAACTGCTCGATATTCGAAGGCGCGCCTTCCGGCAGCCCGACCACGGCAGTCGCCTGTCCCATGCCCGAGGATTGCCAGGCCCCGACACCAAAGATGATTTCCACCACCAGCACCAGCGCCAGCAGCAGGCCAAGCGGCAGGTTCTTCATGAAACCGGCGCGCAATTCGGCAAAATCAATATCGAGCATCATCACGACAAACAGGAACAACACCGCCACCGCACCGACATAGACGATCACCAGCAAGGCCGCGATAAACTCCGCGCCGACCAGCAGCATCAGACCGGCTGCGTTGAAAAAGGCCAGAATCAGCCACAATACACTATGCACCGGATTGCGCGCGAAGATGCAGAACGCACCACTGGCGAGCACGATGGATGCAAAGAGATAGAATGCGAAAATTTGCATATTATTCTGTCTTAGCCCCTGTCCACATTTCCCGTTCGTCTCGAGCGAAGTCGAGAGACGTTTGCGTGTTTTCCCTGTGTCTCGACTTCGCTCGACACGAACGGAGCCGGGTTTTGATTTTCAATTCGCACGCCCATTACCGATAGGGCGCGTCGGCGGCAAGGTTTGCCGCGATTGCCCGCTCCCATTTGTCGCCATTTTCAAGCAGCTTCGATTTGTCGTAAATCAGTTCTTCGCGCGTTTCCGTCGCATATTCGAAATTCGGACCTTCGACGATCGCATCGACCGGACACGCCTCCTGACAGAAACCGCAATAGATGCACTTGGTCATGTCGATGTCATAGCGCGTGGTGCGGCGCGATCCGTCTTCGCGCGGCTCAGCCTCGATCGTGATCGCCTGCGCCGGACAGACCGCTTCGCACAGCTTGCAGGCAATGCAGCGTTCCTCGCCATTGGGATAGCGGCGCAGCGCATGCTCGCCCCGGAACCGCGGCGAAATCGGATTCTTCTCGTAGGGATAGTTGATCGTCTTCTTCGCCTTGAAGAAATATTTCAGCGTCAGCCAGTGCGCGCCAATAAATTCGAACAGGGTGAAGGCTTTGATGGTTTGTGCAATACTCATAGCGGCAATCCAAATTTGTCGATCATCTGATAGCCGCTGACCAGGAATACCCAGAACAGGCTCAGCGGCAGGAATATTTTCCAGCCCAGACGCATCAGCTGGTCATAACGGTAGCGCGGAACGGTCGCCTTGACCCAGCTGAAGATGAAGAAGAAGAAGAATATCTTGGCGAACAGCCAGATGATACCCGGCACCATGTAAAGCGGTGCCCAGTCAATCGGCGGCAGCCAGCCACCCCAGAACAGGATCGCGTTGAGCGTGCACATCAAGAGCACATTGGCATATTCACCGAGCCAGAAGAGCGCGAACGACATCGAAGAATATTCGGTCTGATAGCCGGCGACCAGTTCGCTTTCCGCTTCGGTCAGATCGAACGGCGTCCGCGCCGTTTCGGCCAGTGACGAGATCAGGAAGACCACCGCCATCGGGAACAGCAGCGGATTGACGCCATAGGCATTGATCCCGAGCAGATGCGATTTCTGGTCAGTGATGATATCCTGCATGTTGAAACTGCCGGCGAACAGCACCACCGAAATGATCACGAAACCGATCGACACTTCGTAGCTGATCATTTGCGCGGCGGCGCGCATGGCAGAGAAAAACGGATATTTCGAGTTACTTGCCCAGCCTGCAATCACCACGCCGTATACGCCCAGTGAACTGACCGCGAGAATGTAGAGCAGGCCGATATTGATATTGGCCAGCACCATATTCTCGCCAAAGGGAATCACCGCCCAGGCAAGCAAGGCCACGGAAAAGGTGATGATCGGCGCGAGCAGGAACAGGCCCTTGTTGGCACCCGAGGGGATGATCGTTTCCTGCAGGAATACTTTCAGACCATCGGCAAAGCTTTGCAGCAGGCCGAACGGACCAACGACATTGGGACCGCGGCGCAGCGCCATGGCCGCCCAGATTTTCCGGTCCGTGTAAATGATCATCGCCACGGCCAGCATCAGCGGCAGCGCAATCAGTAGAATCAACGCCAGCGTACCGACGAACCAGCCGGCTTCAAAGCCGAGAAGGGATTGGAGATACTCGGTCATTCCGCCGCCTCCATCATTTCGTCATCGGCATGCAACAATTCTGCGGAACAGCGCTGCATCGTCGCGCTGGCGCGGGCGATGCTGTTGGTCAGATAGAAATCCTTGATCGGCAGCACGCCCTGCCCCTTTGGCTTGTCGGGCAAGCCGGTTGGCGGCGACCATGCGAGCGTCACCAGACCTTCGGCGGCCAGTTCGGGATGATCCTTCGCCATATGCGCGCGCAATTCCTCGAAACTGTCAAACGGCAAGGTCTTGCCCAGCACGTCGGACAGGGCCCGCAAGATGCTCCAGTCCTCGCGCGCGTCGCCCGGCGCAAAAATTGCCTTGTTCGAACGCTGGACCCGGCCTTCGAGATTGACATAGGTGCCGTTTTTCTCGGTATAGGCCGCGCCCGGTAGAATGACATCCGCCGCATGGGCACCGGCATCGCCATGATGGCCGATATAGACCTTGAAGCTCTTATCGAACTGCGAAAAGTCGGTTTCATCCGCGCCCAACGCAAAGACCAGTTTCGGTTTCTTCGCCGCAATCGCCCTGATCCCGCCGTCAAACGCATAGCCGAGCATCAGCCCGCCGGTGCGCGAGGCCCCGATATGCAGGACGTTGAACCCGTTCCAGCCATCCCGTACCAGCTTGTACTTGGTTGCCAGCTTGAGCGCCCCGCCATGCGCGCCCTCGACGCTGAGCGCGCCACCGCCAAGAATGATCGCCGGCCGCTCCGCACCCTTCAGCGCATCGGCAGCCGCTTTCGGCAGTTTCGCCAGCAGACCCATGTCATCGCCCAGCCACTCGACCGGATAGGTCTGGTCGGTTTCCGGCCCGATGCCGAAGACTTTCGCGCCACCCTTGCGCACCGCCTTGCGGATACGGGTGTTGACCAGAGACGCTTCCCAGCGCGGGTTGGTCGAAACCAGCAGGATCACGTCCGCGTCCTCAATCCCGGCGATGGTGCTGTTGAAATTCACCGCTGCGAGACTGGAGACATCATAGGAAAGCCCGGTCTGGCGGCCTTCCAGCATGTCCGATTTCATCGATTTCAGCAGCTTCTTCGCCGCATACATCGTCTCGCAATCCACCAGATCACCGGCAATGGCGGCAACCGAACTGCCAGCCTTCACATCGGCAATCGCCTGAAAGGCTTCGTTCCAGCTCGCTGCTTCCAGCTTGCCGTTCTTGCGCACATAAGGCTTGTCGAGACGGCGCTTCATCAGGCCGTCAATCGCGTGGCGGGTCTTGTCCGTCGCCCATTCCTCGTTCACGTCATCATTGACGCGCGGCAGAGCGCGCAGCACTTCGCGGCCACGTGAATCGATGCGGATATTGGTGCCGACCCCGTCCATCACATCGATGCCAAGCGTCTTGGTCAATTCCCAGGGACGCGCTTCAAACGCATAAGGCTTGCTGGTCAAAGCGCCAACCGGGCAGAGATCGACAACATTGCCGCTGAGTTCGCTGTGCACCGCCTGTTCCAGATAGGAAGTGATCTGCATCCCCTCGCCGCGGCCAATCGCGCCAATTTCCTCGACACCGGCGACTTCCTCGCTGAACCGTACGCAGCGGGTGCAGTGGATACAACGGGTCATCGCCGTCTTGACGATCGGCCCCATATATTTCTCGGTCACCGCGCGCTTATTCTCTTCGTAGCGCGAGCCGCCCTTGCCATAGGCCATCGCCTGATCCTGCAAGTCGCATTCGCCGCCCTGATCGCAAATCGGGCAGTCGAGCGGATGGTTGATCAGGAGAAATTCCATCACCCCTTCGCGCGCCTTCTTGACCATTTCGCTGTCGGTGCGGATTTCCTGCCCTTCGGCAGCCGGCAAGGCACAGCTCGCCTGCGGCTTCGGTGGTCCCGGCTTTACCTCGACCAGACACATGCGGCAATTGCCCGCAATGGACAGCCGCTCGTGGTAGCAGAAACGCGGAATTTCCTTGCCCGCAAGCTCGGCGGCCTGCAGCACGGTCGCGCCCTGCGGCACTTCCAGTTCGATGCCATCTACGGTGACTTTAGGCATTATTGGGTCACCTCCAAAGCTGTTGCATCTGTCATATTTGCCTGCTGCATCGCCATCGCCAGTCTGTAGTAATTAACGCTCACCAGTCCCCGAAGCGCGGACTTGTTAAAAGCGACTTCGCCTTCATTATTAAGACATGGCCCAAAAGCTGGCTGCAATTTCTTGAAGCTTTCTGCTTCCTCGGCCGATCCAACCTTGGACATCGCCAGATCATAGCTGTTTTGCGGATCGCTACGCACGACACATTCGCCGTATAGCGAAAGCGCACGCACGGATTTCGATCTCGCTACCGAATCTTGATGCCTTCTGCCTTTTCGATCTGTCCGTTGCATCAAATCCGGATCGGAAATCTTAACCGGTAAATGGATTAATTTCGGAACATCCGCAAAGCTCCGTGGCACATGATCCTGCAAATCCATCCTGATCAACGCGCCAGCCAGCGCATATCGATATAAATCCCCACCGAATGCCATGCGTGCGCCGCGTCCATCATTTGCCTTTACAAGGCAGCCCCCTATGATCAGTCGCTTATATTGCTTTGCTATTTGGTCGTTATTCGCATTGGACAGGATAGCTTCCCGGGCCAATTCAGGTTTTTTCTGAACGACACAATCGGCATATTCTTGAGAGATTGCCCGCACCTCTGTCGGGTTCTTCTCTTTTGCAAGAGCAGGAGAAGCTGTTGCCACAACCGTGAGCAGAGCCAAAGCGAAGGATGTGCGAAAAGTCACTCCGCCGCCTCCAGCACATCCGCGCCCTTATGCTCGTTGATCCGCCGTTCCATCTCCGGACGGAAGTGCCGGATCAGGCCCTGGATCGGCCAGGCTGCTGCGTCGCCAAGCGCGCAGATGGTATGGCCTTCGACCTGCTTGGTGACTTCGTAAAGCGTGTCGATATCTTCGATATCCGCATCGCCATCGCGCATTTTTTCCATCACCCGCCACATCCAGCCGGTGCCTTCGCGGCAGGGCGTGCACTGGCCGCAGCTTTCGTGCTTGTAGAAATAGCTCAGCCGCGAAATGGCGCGGACAATATCGGTCGACTTGTCCATCACGATGACCGCCGCCGTACCGAGGCCGGAGCCAAGCTCTTTGAGCCCGTCAAAATCCATCGGCGCGTCCATGATCTGCGCCGCCGGAACCAGCGGAACCGACGAACCACCCGGAATGACCGCAAGCAGATTGTCCCAGCCGCCAGTGATACCGCCGCAATGTTTCTCGATCATGTCCTTGAACGGGATCGACATCGCTTCTTCAAACACCGCCGGTTTCTCGACATGGCCCGAAACCTGGAACAGTTTCGTGCCATGATTGCCTTCGCGGCCGAAGCTGGCGAACCACGCCCCGCCGCGCCGCATGATCGTCGGGACCACCGCGATTGACTCGACATTGTTGACCGTGGTCGGGCAGCCGTAAAGACCCGCCCCCGCAGGAAATGGCGGTTTCAGGCGCGGCTGGCCCTTCTTGCCCTCGAGGCTTTCGATCATCGCGGTTTCTTCGCCGCAAATATAGGCGCCGGCGCCGCGATGGACGAAGACGTCGAAATCATAGCCGGATTTGGCGGCATTCTTGCCGATCAGGCCAGCGTCATAGGCTTCCTGGATGGCCGCCTCCATGACCTTGGCTTCGTAAATATACTCACCGCGTATGTAGATATAGGCGGCCCGCGCGCGCATCGCGAAACCGGCGATCAGCGCGCCCTCGATCAGCTTGTGCGGATCGTTGCGCAGGATCTCGCGGTCCTTGCAGCTGCCCGGCTCGGATTCATCGGCGTTGATAACCAGAAAACTCGGCCGTGGATTGCCCTGGCTGTCCTTCGGCGCTTCCTTGGGCATGAACGACCATTTCAGACCGGTCGGGAAACCCGCCCCGCCACGACCGCGCAGGCCGCTAGCCTTCACTTCCTCGATAATCTTGTCATTGCCGAGTGCGATAAATTTCTTGGTATCGTCCCAGTCGCCGCGCGCGCGCGCCTCTTTCAGCCCCCAGTGCTGGAAACCGTAGACATTGGTGAAGATGCGGTCCTTGTCCTGCAGGAAATCAAACGCCATTATTTTTTCCTCCAGCGGCCCATGACGCCTCCGATGATGCCAATGGCAACCACCGCGAGCGCGATCCAGCCTGCATATCCGTCGAGTTGCATGGCATTAGCGCTCCCTTCCAACACCGTTCGTCTCGAGCGAAGTCGAGAGACCGGATATCGCGCAATGTGTCTCGACTAGCCTCGACACGAACGGAAAACGGCGCACTGCAACACCCATCACCATTCCCCCCGGTAATCGTGATTTTCTTCAACCATCGCCTGTAGATTGGTCGGACCGCCCACGGCTTCGCTGGTCTTGCGACCGATTTGCGAACCGACCTTGATATCCTTGCCCGCGGCGAGATCTTCGAGGATCCGGGTCATGATGTCATAATCGAGATCTTCGTAATTGTCGTCGTTGATCTGGACCATCGGCGCGTTCGAGCAATTGCCCATGCACTCGACCTCGGTCAGCGTGAACAGGCCATCCGGCGTGGTCTTGCCCTTGTTGAGCCCCTTGTTCTTGCACGCCGCCATCACATCGTCGCTGCCGCGCAGCATGCACGGCGTGGTGCCGCAAACCTGCACATGGAAACGGCCGACCGGCGCGAGATTATACATGGTGTAGAAGGTCGCGACCTCATAGGCCCGCATATAAGGCATATCGAGATAGGCGGCGACATATTCGATCACCGGAACCGGCAGCCAGCCCTGCGTTTTCGTATCCGCACCGACCTGCCGCTGGGCCAGATCAAGCAAAGCCATAACCGCCGATTTCTGTCGGCCGGCCGGATATTTGGCGATCTGCCATTTGGCGAGTTTCTCGTTTTCCGGCGTGAACGCAAAATCGCCCCATTTGGCGCGGGTTTCGATTTCGTCGGGGATGTTGGGTGCTTCAGCCATTATCGGTCACACTCTCCAAATACGACGTCAATCGCGCCCAATATGGCGGTGGCGTCCGGCAGCATATGGCCCTTGGTCATGAAATCCATTGCCTGCAGATGGCTGAACGCGGTCGGGCGGATCTTGCAGCGATAGGGCTTGTTGGTGCCGTCGCTGACCAGATAGACGCCAAATTCGCCCTTGGGGCTTTCGGTCGCGACATAGACTTCGCCAGCCGGAACGTGGAAGCCTTCGGTGTAAAGCTTGAAGTGATGGATCAGGGCTTCCATCGACTGCTTCATCTCGCCGCGCTTGGGCGGGACAATCTTGCGGTCGGTCGAAGCAACGGGCCCGCCGGGCATTTCATTCAGGCACTGGCGCATGATCCGCGCGCTCTGCCGGACTTCCTCGACACGGACCATGAACCGGTCATAGC
>NZ_JBLWTY010000002.1:0-386287 GCF_048269915.1 Parasphingorhabdus sp. | reverse complement strand
AGACCTCATAGGGCTGCGATTTGCGCAGGTCCCAGGCGACACCGCTGCCGCGCAATACCGGGCCGGAAAAGCCCCAGCGCACAGCGTCGTCCTTGGAAACGGTGGCGATATCAACATTGCGCTGCTTGAAGATGCGGTTGTCGACCACCAGGCTCATCGCATCCTCGAACAGGGTCGGGAATTCGTCGAGCCAGTCGGCAATATCGGTGAGCAGCTTCAGCGGCACGTCCTGATGCACGCCGCCGGGCCGGAACCAGGCGCTGTGCATCCGCGCGCCGCTGGCCCGCTCGAAAAAGTTCATGCACTGCTCGCGAATTTCGAACACCCAGATATTCGGGGTCATCGCGCCAACATCCATGACATGGGCACCGATGTTGAGCATGTGATTGCAGATGCGAGTCAGCTCGGCGAACAATACCCGGAGATACTGGCCGCGCAGCGGCACTTCCAGATCGAGCAATTTCTCGATCGCCAGCACATAGCTGTGCTCCATCGCCAGCGGCGAGCAATAGTCAAGCCGGTCAAAATAGGGCAGAGCCTGCAAATAGGTCTTGTGCTCGATCAGCTTCTCGGTGCCGCGGTGCAGCAGGCCGACATGCGGATCGACGCGCTCGACAACCTCGCCGTCCAGCTCCATCACCATGCGCAACACGCCATGCGCGGCAGGATGCTGGGGACCGAAGTTGATCGTGAAATTCTGGATTTCGAGATCGCCGACCGTCGGGTCGGCAGCGTCAGCGATATGATCCATTTCGTCGAGATAGTCAGCCACGTTTACCTCCTTCGGAGTGAACGTGCCCCTGCGCAGGCAGGGGCCCATCTAGGACCATTGCGTCATGCGGCACTGGCAGGAGATGGATTCCTGCCTTCGCAGGAAAACAGAAAGGAAGATTCATCACTTGCCCTCTCCCTTCTTCTGCGTCCCGGACTTGGTCCGCTTCGGGGCAGGCTTCTTCGCTGCAGCCTCTTTCCGCTTCGATGGCTTGGCAGCCTTCTTGTCAGCCTTGGCACCGGCGCCGGTATCTTTCTTGTCGTCGGTGGTCTTCGGTGTCGGTGGTGGCGCCTCGCCACCCACTTTTTCGTCACCGGGCAGGATATAATCGGCACCTTCCCATGGCGACATGAAATCAAAGCTGCGAAAATCCTGGGCCAGCTTCACCGGTTCGTAGACCACACGCTTGGCTTCTTCGGAATAGCGCATCTCGACATAGCCGGTCAGCGGGAAATCCTTGCGGAACGGGTGGCCCTGAAAACCATAGTCGGTCAGGATGCGCCGCAGGTCGGTATTGCCGTCGAACAATACGCCATACATATCGAACACTTCGCGCTCGAGCCAGCCGGCGACTTCCCAGATATGGGTGACGCTTGGCACCGGCGTATCCTCGTCAGTCGAAACCTTGACCCGGATACGGTGATTCCTGGTCAGGCTGAGCAGATGATAGCAGACCTCGAACCGCTCCGGACGATCCGGATAGTCGACACCCGCGATTTCCATCAGCTGCTGATATTCATGCTTCTCGCGCAATTTTTCCAAGACCGCGGCAAGCTTCTTGCGCTCCACGGTAAAGCTGATTTCGCCATAAGCCTCGACCGTATCAATCAGGGCGAAGCCGATCGCTTTGCCAAGCTTGGCAGCGACGCCGCTATTGCTGGACATGACTGGTGCATTATTGGCCATATTAACGCTCGAACGTCCCGATGCGGCGAATTTTCCGCTGCAATTGCATCACGCCGTAAAGCAGCGCCTCTGCGGTCGGCGGGCATCCCGGCACATAGATATCGACCGGCACGATACGATCACAGCCGCGGACGACGCTATAGCTGTAATGATAATAGCCACCGCCATTGGCACAGCTGCCCATCGAGATCACATATTTCGGATCGGACATCTGGTCATAGACCTTGCGCAAGGCCGGAGCCATCTTGTTGCACAGGGTTCCCGCGACGATCATCACGTCCGACTGTCGCGGACTAGCGCGCGGCGCAGCGCCGAACCGCTCCATATCATAGCGCGGCATGTTGACGTGAATCATCTCGACGGCGCAGCAGGCGAGACCAAAAGTCATCCACCAGAGTGAACCGGTGCGGGCCCACTGGAACAGCTCCTCGGTCGAGGTGACAAGAAAACCCTTGTCATTCACTTCCGAATTCAGATCCTTGAAAAAACCCTCGTCGGGCTGCGTATCCGGCCGCATCGGCGTGCCGTCAGCGTTCAATATGGCAGAACCACTGGTGTTTGCTTCTAGTCCCACTCCAGCGCTCCTACTTTCCAGGCATAGATAAAGCCGATGATCAATTCGGCGAGAAAGACCATCATGGTTGTCCAGCCAACCCATCCGGTGAGGTCTAGCGATACGGCCCAAGGAAACAGAAATGCAGCCTCCAGATCAAAAATGATAAACAGGATCGCAACGAGATAGAAACGCACGTCAAACTGGCTGCGCGAATCTTCAAAGGCGGGAAAACCGCATTCATATTCAGAAAGCTTTTCAGCGCTCGGATTATGGGTTCCGGTCAATCGTGACACGCCCATCGGCAGGAATACAAAGGCAGCCGACAGACCGACGGCTACAAACAGAAACAATAATATCGGTGCATATTCGGAAAGATCGACCACTTAAGACTCGTTTCGCTAATATTCGGGGCCGCTTTTAGGCAGTGGCTTGCCATGCCGCAAGGGCGAAATGGCTTTAAATTACGGCCATTTGCGAGGCATTCGCACTTACAGTAACGACTTCGCCAATATCCGGTGCAGCTTGCTGTGCAGCGCTTCGTTCGAAGCCAAAATCTCCTGCTGGCCAATCGGCTGATCCCCGCCGGTATAGTCGGTAACAAAGCCGCCGGCTTCGCGAACCATCAAAATGCCGGCAGCAACATCCCACACCTGAAGCCCCGCTTCCCAGAAACCATCATAGCGGCCGGCGGCCAGCCATGCCAGATCGAGCGCCGCCGATCCATGCCGACGGATTCCTGCCACCTGCGGTGCGATAGCACCAAAAATACGCGCCCATTCGCCGAGGTCGCCATGCCCCTTGAACGGGATTCCGGTTGCGATCAGCGATTCCGACAGGTCACGGCGGGCCGACACGCGCAGGCGCTTTTCGCCGAGCCACGCACCCTTGTCCATTTCCGCCCACCATGTCTGGTCATTGAGCGGCTCGTAAATCAGGCCGCTGGTGATCTTGCCCCAGCCCCGGCCGTCAAGCGAGCGTTCCTGCACTGCAATTGAAATCGCGAAATGCGGGATACCGTGGAGAAAGTTCGAAGTGCCATCAAGCGGATCGATGATCCAGCGCGGCTTGCCTTCCTCGCCCTCGATCATACCGCCTTCTTCGAGCACGAAACCCCAGCCGGGACGCACTTTTAGCAGTTCGTCATAGAGAATTCGTTCGGCGCGCATGTCCGCCTTGGAAACAAAGTCTGCCGGCCCCTTTTTCGAAACCTGCAGATGCTCGACTTCGCCAAAGTCCCGGCGCAGGCGCGAGCCCGCCTTGCGCGCGGCGCGCTCCATGACGGTGATAAGGGCGGAATGTGCTGGCATTAGTTAATCGCTCCGTTCGTCTCGCGCATTGTCGAGAGGCAGATATGGTACCACTGAATATCGCGACTCGACGCGACCGCAGCGGAATTGAATATTATCACGCCTTGCCGACATACTCGCGGGCGTAAACATCAACAATGATCCGGGTTCCCGCTGAAATGAACGGCGGCACCATGACGCGGACGCCATTGTCGAGAATGGCAGGCTTGTAGCTGGACGAAGCCGTCTGCCCCTTGACCACCGCATCGGCCTCGACAATCTCTGCCTCGATCTGGTCGGGCAATTGTACAGAGATGGGATTTTCTTCATACAGCTCGAGCTGCACGTCCATGCCGTCCTGCAAAAATTCGACCGCTTCACCCAGCAAGTCCGCCGGCAAGGTGATCTGTTCGTAATTTTCCTTGTCCATGAAGGTCAGCATTTCGCCATCGGCAAAGAGAAACTGGAATGTCTTGGTATCCAGACGAACCTTCTCGACCGTATCGGCACTGCGAAAACGGACATTGGTCTTGCGACCATCGACGAGGTTTTTCATCTCGACCTGCATATAGGCCCCGCCCTTGCCCGGCTGGGTATGCTGAATCTTGGCAACTTTCCACAGGCCGCCTTCATAATCCAAAATATTGCCGGGACGGATATCAACACCGCTGATTTTCATCGCTGTTCTCGCTTGATAGATTGTTTGATTGAGCGGCGCTCTAATGCGCTGGCTGATAATAGGCAAGCCCGGTGACGACGAAAGCATATGTGATCGCTCACAGGTCTTTTTCATACAATACCGAAAATCACCCAGCGGCTATCACCGGATCATGGCACGGACAGAAATACCATATCCCCGACCGGAACACAGGAATGCAACGCCGCGCCGACACACTGCCTTGGCTGCTGGCCTGTTCGGCTATTCGATCTCCGAAGGCCAGATGCACTCGTTCAAGGCAACCGAAGGTTATTTGCGCGACATTGAACAAATGCCCAATTTCGCACCACCCTCTGCCAGAACCTTCGTCGCGCAATATCTCGCTTCACATATCGGCAGCACAAACGGTTCGCACTAAGCGTCTTCGCTACGACTCATTTTGTCGGCAAATTGGCGAACAGCATGACCCGGCCCTGCGGGATCGTTCCAGACGGAACCACTTGCCGCAATAAAATCTGCACCTGCATCGACCAGCGGCTGACAATTTTCCGGTGAAATTCCGCCAATGGCAACACACGGGATTTCCATCATCTCGGCCCACCATTGCAATATATCCAAGCCTGGCTTGTAGTGGGTTTCTTTCGTCGTGGTTGGGAAAAATGCGCCAAAAGCGACGTAGTTTGCTCCCCCTTCACCCGCTTCCATCGCAAGATGGCGGCTATCGTGACAGGTGATCCCGATCTGAATGTCCGGGCCCAGCTGCTCGCGCGCGGCTTTCAGGCTTTCGTCACCCTGCCCCAGATGCACGCCGTCGGCGTTCAATCGCTTGGCCAGTCCCACATCGTCATTGACGATGAAGGCGACATCAAATTCATCGCAAATGGCTTTGAGCGGTTCGGCGAGGCGGGCCGCCTCTTCCTCTCCAGTATCTTTTACGCGAAACTGGAAGGCCGCAACCGGTCCGGCTTCGAGCGCTGCTCTCAGCCGTTCCGGAAAATCCCCGCCCGTTTCGAGCGGGGAGATAAGATAGAGCTGGCAGGGGTAGTTATCGCTCACAGCACCAACGCCCCCGGAACGCTAAGCAATCGACGCCCGGTAAATCTGGTCGATCGCACTGCCGAGCACGGAATCAAATTCCTCGTCGCTTTGCGAAACCCGCAGGTCCTGCAGCAAGCCACGGCTGAAGCTGGCGATCATTCCGTGGTTCTTTGCCAGTTCGGCGCACGCCTCATCGGTCGAAAAGCCGCCGGAAAGGGCTACCAGACGGATGACTTTCGGATGGTCGATCAGCGGCTTGTACAGATTGGGTTCGACCGGGATCGACAGTTTCAGCATCACGCGCTGATCGTCTGCCAGGGCATCCAGCTGCTTTGTCAGCTCGCCAAGCAATATCTTGTCACATTCGGCCCGTTCGTCGCTTTTGATATTCACTTCCGGCTCAATGATCGGCACCAGACCCTGGCTCAAAATCTGTTTTCCGAAATCAAATTGCTGCGCGACTACGGCCGCAATTCCCTCGGCATTGGCCTTGTTGATAACCGAACGCATCTTGGTGCCGAACATCCCCTTGGCGACGGCATTTTTGCATTGTTCGTCAAGATCGGGAATCGGCTTCATCAGCTGAACGCCATTTTCCTCGTCCGCCAGCCCCTTGTCGACCTTCAGGAACGGGACAACGCCGCGGTCCCACAGCGCTTCCGGTACCGGCTTCCCTTCCGCTTCACCATTCATCGTCTTTTCGAACAATATCGCACCGATCACCTTACCATTGCCAAAGCTGGGCGCGGTAATGATGCGGGTACGCATCTTGTGGATCAGCGCGAACATTTCGTCATCATTGGAAAAGGCGTCTTCACCGATACCATAGCCGGCCAGGGCCTTCGGCGTTGAACCGCCACTCTGGTCCAGCGCCGCGATAAAACCTTCACCATTTTCAATCTTGTTCATCATTTCATTATTAGCCATTTTTCTGGCCCCCTTTTTCAATCAGATTTTTGCAGTGCTTCGACACCGGGCAAGGCCTTGCCTTCCATCCATTCGAGGAACGCGCCACCTGCGGTTGATACAAAGCTGAAATCGTCGGCCACGCCCGCATGGTTGAGCGCCGCTACCGTATCACCTCCACCGGCTACCGAGAGCAGCTGGCCTTCCTTGGTCAGGGCAGCTGCTGTTTTTGCCAGGGCAACCGTGGCCACATCGAACGGCGGTGTTTCAAACGCGCCAAGCGGGCCATTCCAGACCAGAGTCTTGCAGGTCTTGAGCACATCGGACAGCGCTTCAACCGCAGCCGGCCCGATATCCAGAATCATGTCATCCGCTTCCACTTCGTGAACATTCACGGTGCGGGTTGGGGGATTGGCGCGAAACTCCTTCGCGACCACGACATCATAGGGAAGGTGAACCGTGCAATCTGCCTTGTCCGCCGCTTCGAGTATTTCATTGGCGACATCGGTCAGATCATGCTCGCACAAAGATTTGCCCACATTGACGCCGCGCGCGGCCAAAAAGGTATTGGCCATGCCGCCGCCGATGATCAGATGATCCACTTTCTCGACCATCTGCCGCAAGACATCGAGCTTGCTCGAAACCTTGGCCCCGCCGACAACTGCGGCAACCGGATGTTCCGGATCGCCCAGCGCCCGGTCGAGCGCGTTCAGCTCGCGTTCCATCGAACGACCGGCGTAGGATGGCAGATAATGGGCCAGTCCCTCGGTCGTGACATGGGCCCGGTGCGCAGCGGAAAAAGCATCATTGACGTAGAAATCACCATAACCGGCGATTGCCTTGGCCATCGCCGGATCATTCTTCTCCTCGCCCGGCGCAAAGCGGCTATTTTCCATCACGACAATACTGCCATCAGCCAAGGCATCAATTTCGTCCTGATCCGGTTTCTCCATAAAGCCGACGTCGCGACCGAGCACAGCAGCCAGCGGCGCGACCACGGGCGCCAGCGAATATTCCGGCTTATATGCCCCTTTTGGACGTCCAAAATGCGCCAGCAAGAGCAGTTTTGCACCCTTGTCAGCCAATTCGGTGACCGTCGGCAACAAGGCCTTGAGGCGCGTGTCGTCGGTCACCCTGCCGTCCGCCATCGGCACGTTCAGGTCAACACGGACCAGACCGCATTTCCCCTGAACATCTCCGATATCATCAAGCGTTTTGAACGTTTTACCGGACATTGCTTTCAATCCTTCTGACTTAAAGCAAGCCTGCCATGACCTTGGCGGTATCGATCATGCGATTGGAGAAACCCCATTCATTGTCATACCAGCTGACGACGCGGACCAATTTACCGTCCATCACCGTGGTTTCCAGACTGTCAACCGAGCTGCTCGCCGGTTGATGGTTAAAATCGCTGGAGACCAGCGGCTTGTCTTCATAAGCCAGCACTCCGTTCATCGGTCCATCCGCTGCCGCTTTCAGCGCGCCGTTGATTTCCTCGACACTGGTATCCCGGCTGGGCGTAATTACCAGATCGACCAGGCTGACATTGGGTGTCGGGACACGAACCGAAGAGCCATCCAGCTTTCCGTTCAGTTCCGGCAGGACCAGACCAACAGCGCGGGCGGCACCTGTGGTGGTCGGGATCATGTTGACCGCCCCTGCCCGGGCCCGGCGCATGTCGCTGTGCATCTGGTCCAGCATCCGCTGGTCGTTGGTATAGCTGTGAATTGTGGTCATGAAGCCGCGTTCGATGCCAACGGTATCATGTAATATCTTGGCGACCGGAGCGAGGCAGTTGGTGGTGCAGGAGGCATTGGAAACAATGATATCGTCTGACGTCAAGACGTCATGATTGACCCCGAAGACAACCGTTTTCAAATCGCCCTTTGCCGGCGCCGAAATCAATACGCGTTTGGCGCCGGCATCGATATGCGGTTGCGCTGCATCCTTGGACTGGAAGAAGCCGGTACACTCGAGCACGATGTCCACACCCATTTCGCCGTGCGGCAAATCGCCAGGGTTGCGTTCGGACGTTACGGCAATTTTCTTGCCATTGACCATGATATGATCCCCATGGGCGGAGACTTCACCGGGAAAGCGGCCATGAACGCTGTCATAACCGAAAAGCAGCGCATTGGCATCGGCGTCGGCGAGATCGTTGATCGCGACCAGTTCGAAATCGTCATCATCGCGCTCGAGAATAGCGCGGGCGACGAGACGGCCGATCCGGCCAAATCCGTTAATTGCTACTTTTGTCATCGATAGTTGCTCCTTTGAATTCAACCTGCTGGCCTTGTTCAGCCAATTTTCTCTAATATCTGAGGGGTAATTGCATCCACGGTCAGACCGAAATGCGCGTAAAGATCGTCAATCGGTGCGGATGCACCGAAACTGTCGATTCCGAAACGCAGCCCGTCCAGCCCAGTATATCGTTCCCAGCCGATGGTTGTGCCGGCTTCGATGGACACCCGCAGAATACCCGCACCGCCGAGCAGTTCATTACGATATTCCGCAGTCTGCTCGTCAAATAATTCCGCGCAGGGCATGGATATGACATCGGCACCGGCACCGGCAGCTTCCAGCTTCGCCGCAACATCCATTGCCAGCGACACTTCAGAACCAGTCGCAACCAGCACGACCCGCTTTTCACTTTCCGCTGCCTTCAGACGATAGGCGCCTTTTTCACAAAGATTTACGCTAACATCATCGCGGAGCGGGGGAAGCCCCTGACGGGTCAGGGCAAGGGTTGACGGCCCATGAACGCGCTTGATCGACAGCGCCCAGCACTCGGCCGTTTCAATGGCATCGGCGGGGCGGTAGACATGCATGTTGGGCATCACCCGCAGGCTCTGCAAATGCTCAATTGGCTGATGCGTCGGCCCGTCTTCGCCCAGACCGATACTGTCATGCGTCATGACATAGACGACCCGCGCATTCTGGATTGCGGAAAGCCGCATCGCGCCGCGGCAATAGTCGGTGAACACCATGAAAGTGCCGCCATAAGGGATGATACCGCCATGCAAGGCCATGCCGTTCATTGCCGCCGCCATGCCGAATTCCCGGATACCATAATAGATATAACGGCCAGAATAATCATCTTTTGTCAGTGGTTTGGTAAAGGAAGTTTTGGTATTGTTTGAACCTGTAAGGTCAGCACTCCCTCCGAGCATCTCGGGCAAGGATTCGGTTATCGGACCGAGCGCCATTTCGGAAGCCTTGCGAGTCGCGACTTTTGGAGGATCTTTTGCCAGCCCCTGGAGATAGTCCTGCATTGCACCGTCGTCGGGAAGTTCGCCGGCCATACGCCGCTTGAATTCAGCGGCCTGGGAATGGCTGCTCAGCCGCTTGTCCCAATCGGCCTTCGCCGCCGCGCCCTTAGCTCCCAGTTGACGCCATGACGCCAGAATATCATCAGGAATATCAAATGGCTCATGGTCCCAGCCCAGCGCAGCGCGGGTACCGGCAATTTCGCCTTCCCCAAGCGGAGCACCATGAGTTGCAGCCGTACCCTGCTTGGTCGGCGCACCATAGCCAATGATGGTTTTACAGGCGATCAGAGATGGCCTCGGATCGGCCTCGGCCTCGGTGAGAGCCTTGCGGATATCGTCAAAATCATGACCGTCACAGGAAACCACATGCCAACCAGAAGCGCGATAGCGAGCCGGGATATCTTCGCTGGTAGATAAATCTGTGTTACCATCGATAGTTATGCCGTTATCATCCCAAAGAACATTAAGTCTTCCAAGGCCCAGATGACCTGCCAGTCCAACCGCTTCATGGTTGATCCCTTCCATCAGGCAACCATCGCCGGCAATAACCCAGGTCTTGTGATCGACCAGATCATCGCCAAAGCTTGCGTTCAGGTGCCGCTCGGCAATCGCCATACCGACGGCAGTGGCGAAGCCCTGCCCCAGCGGCCCGGTCGTTGTTTCCACGCCCTCCAGCTTGAAATTTTCGGGATGCCCGGCACAGGGCGAACTCAGCTGACGAAAGTCCTTGATATCCTGTAGGGTAGGACGTTCGTATCCGGTGAGGTGGAGCAGCGCATAAATCAGCATCGAGCCATGGCCTGCCGACAAGACAAACCGGTCCCGATCGGCCCATTTTGGCGCCTTGGGATCATATTTCAGAAAGTCACTAAACAAAACCGTTGCCGCGTCGGCCATTCCCATTGGCATCCCCGGATGGCCACTATTAGCCGCTTGCACCGCATCCATGGCGAGCGCTCGTATGGCGTTTGCCATGTTTTGTTCGGAAACGGTCATGTCTGGTCTGATCCCCTGATTTGGCGCGCATGAACGCGCAACAAGATGTTGCGATTCGCTATTTGGCCCTTTCTTTGATGGTCCAGCAAGGCCCCGTCAAGGACCGCTTTGCAGGATATGCTGTTTACGTTATGGGAATAGATTGATAGCAAGGAAAGACAGGGCCTTACCTGTTTGAACCAAGCTATGGAAAATGCTCATGGACAATGAACGTGTCATCCTTGCCATAGGCCGTATTGAACGCGCGCTAAGTCGTATAGAATCGATTAAAAGTAACAGGGCGGCTGAAATCGACCCGGCTCTGGAGGCTCGTCACGAAGCGCTGAAAGCGGAAATGCGGCAGGCAATCGAGACGATAGACGGACTGATCGAACGACAGGAACACTGAAACATGGCGCAAATGAAACTGGAAATCGGTGGCCGCTCCTTCATGGTGACTTGCCAGGATGGTGAAGAAGCCCATCTAGCCAAGCTCGCGGGTATGGTTGACAGAAAAGCGCGCGAGTCCGGGGATCCGGCCGGCTTGACGGAAAGTCGTATGCTGCTGTTTACCTCATTGCTATTAGCGGATGAATTGCACGGCGAACAAACCGGCACCGCGGACGCGTCCGACGCCAGCCTGCCGGCACAATCCGAATCGATCGACGAGCAGACGGTTTCTGTACTGGAAAAACTGGCAGACCGAGCCGAGCAACTCGCAAACAGCCTTGAGTAACCACCCCATCACGCCTAGATAGAGATGGACGGGTACTGTCTGGCACGAGCTAGAAGCGAACATCCCTGAGGCGATATAACATCCAAGGGAGCTGTCCCTGCCCGGATTGCGGACTGTTCGGCAGTCGGGTCCGATGCATATGGCGCCCACCTGACGTAATAGGCGTCAGAGGATTTTCCGGCAAACGACCAAGATGGTCCCGTCACTTTTCCACAGAAAGTATATTTTTTGAGTATCTTGAAAGAGAATAAGCAGCAACTGCGCAAACAATATCGACGGCGGCGCGATAATTTTGTTGGTCAATTGGACAGCGCAAGCCGCAATTTGTCTTTCCGTCGCCTTCCCTCGCCACTGGCGCGCCTGATCCAGCCCGATCAGACAGTGGCACTTTATCGGAGCATCGGCTCGGAAGCGCCGACGGAGCGCCTGATCGAATATTTGACGGAAATCGGCGTCCGTATCGCATTGCCACGCGTCACAGATGACGATTCGCTTGAGTTTCGGCTGATTTCCAGTGTCGACACGCTGGTATCCGGATTTCGCAATATTCCCGAACCCGATGAAACATGTCAGTTGTGCCGGCCAGATGTCATGATTTCGCCCCTCGTGGCTTTCGACCGGTCCCTCCGACGCTTGGGCCAGGGCGGTGGATATTATGACCGGAGCTTTGCAAAATATCCTGACGCGCTCCGTATCGGCCTTGCCTGGTCGGTCCAGGAAGCCGACAAAATACCGGTCGAACCGCATGACCTGCCGTTGCAGATGATCGTGACAGAATGCGAAATTATTGAGTGAGCCAGAATGACATCATGACAACAGAATTCGACAGAAATCCACAAGACCGCCCGAGCTGGCGCAAGCCAGTCGGCATGGTACTGATATTATTGCTGATTCTTTTATGGTGCGGAATTGCCGTGACTCTTATCGACCAGCTCAGCGGACTGAACTTCTGGCTCCAATTGCCGGCCTATGTGATTCTGGGGATTGCCTGGATATTTCCGGTAAAACCGATACTGCGCTGGATGAACACAGGATCGTTTCGCCATTTTCCCGGAAAACAGGGAAAATGGCGCGAGTGACGAGACTTGAACTCGCGACCTCCGGCGTGACAGGCCGGCGCTCTAACCAACTGAGCTACACCCGCACATGCGCCTGCATTGGGCGGTGAAGCAGCGCAAGTAGAAGAGCACTGCATTCCTGTCAACCACACTCTTTCGAATATCTTACAAATTTTTTATCAGAGCTTCGATTGTTGTCATTCTCGGCTGATTCGCATCATGAAGCCCTATTCAACTTTCACCGTTCGCAACCGCCCTTTTTTAGAAAAATATGGTTGCAATAGTTACAACTATTTACAGTCGCAAAGACATGAAAACATGGCAATAGAAATGCAATTATCCATATTTATCAAAGATTTTCTGACGATTTTCGCCCTTTTCGCGTCATGACGTCACTCGTAAACTATTTACCTAATCTTTGCGTTTCTTCTCTATAAAGAAGCCATGAATTATTCACTTTTGCAAGATTGTCGGCGCTCGTCGGATTTACTTGCTGTGCTTCCCGTTAGTGGCCGTCTGGCCCTTGCGGTGGGTACGGCATGGCTTGCTATGGCCGCAACTCCGGCATACGCCGCAGGCACGATCGCCGGAACCGATATCATCAATGTCGCGCAGGCAACCTATGACGGACCCGAAGGCGGGGAACCGGTCACAATCGATTCCAATACGGTAACAATCAAGGTCGACGAATTGCTGGATGTAACAGTCGTTTCCAACGACCCGGGCGACGTTACCACCGCGCCCGGAACAGCGGCGCAAGTGCTAAGCTATCAGCTCACCAATACCGGAAATGGCTCGGAGGCCTTCACACTATCAGCTGATACCGCAAAGCCGGGCGACGAATTTGACACGACGTTTGAACAAATCATTCTCGATACCAATGGCAACGGGGTTTATGATCCGGGCGTTGACACTATTTACACACCCGGCACGAATGACCCGGTACTGGCGCCAGATGAAAGCGTCACGGTTTTCATCCTTTCCTCGATTCCCGCATCCGCCAATGATACGCAACGTGCCGAGATCGAATTGTCCGCAGTGGCAAACACCGGCAACGGCACACCGGGTGACATGTTCGCTGGTCTGGGCGATGGCGGCGGTGATGCCGTTGTCGGGTCGACCGGCGCGAGTGGCGAGTCCAGCGGATTTTTCGTGATTCAGGCCGCCGAACTCACGCTGCTGAAAAGCGCTACCATAGTCGATCCGTTTGGCGGAGAAGAGGCTGTGCCCGGCGCTGTCATTGTCTATCAGCTGGTTGCAACGGTGACCGGTACCGGCGATCTGCCCAATCTGGCGATCTCCGACGATATTCCTGCTGATACGACCTATAAAGCCGGAAGCATCACTCTGGAAGGTGCGGCCCTGACCGATGATGCCAGCGACGCCGATGCAGGCGCTTTCGACGGCGGTTCGATCGGCGTGTCCTTGGGCACGATTCCCGGCGGACAAACCCGCACCATCACCTTTCAAGTCACCATCGACTGAAATTAATTGAGGTATTTGATCATGCTAAAACGATTTTTTCTTGCGATATCGCTGATAGCTCCAGGCACCGCCATCGCTGCCGATAGTGTCAGCCTGTCGAGCAATGTATATGTCGAGCGCAAAGTGGCAAAATCAGACGGCACCACAGCAGTGGTTCTCGAACAGCCCACAACAGTCATTCCCGGCGATCAACTTGTGTTCGTTGTGAAATATAAAAATGTCGGCAGCGCGCCGGCTTCAGAATTCTCTGTCACCAATCCGCTGCCAAAAGCAGTGGCGTTTAATGGAACGTCTGATGGCACTGAAATTGTCTCCGTTGACGGAGGCAAGACCTGGGGGCCCTTGTCGGCTCTTACCTATCCGAGCGAAAATGGCGATGTCCGTCCCGCTCTGATGACCGATGTAACACATTTAAAATGGAAATTTAACCGCTCGCTTTCAGTAGGTTCTGAAGGAGAGCTAGTCTTTCGTGGCACAGTAAAATAGCCACAAACCGTATCGAATTGCCGCGGGTTGGGCAATTCAAACATAGAATGAGTGAAACAGGAGTACAGTTATGACCAGTAAACTGAAACTTCTCGTTGCCACGAGTGTCTTTTCTGTTTCAGCGCTGGGTGTAACCCCGGCGCTTGCGGCAGATTTGGGCACTGATGCCGGCACGAGTATTACCAACAATGTAAGCGTTGCTTTCAATGTAGGGGGAACATCCCAGATTGCGGAAACCGACAGCGATACTTTCGTCGTCGACCGTAAAGTCAACCTTGTCGTCGCCGAAGCCAATTCGGCAAATACCATCGTTGCTCCGGGCGCTACGCAGCAGGCCGTGACCTACACCGTCAGCAACCAGACCAATGATACAATTGACGTTTTGTTGACTTCGGAGCAGCTTGCTTCCGAAGATTTCGACGCCACCGGTACGATCACCTACTATCTCGACGATGGTGATACAGTCGGAGTTTTTGATGCCAATGACACATTGATCACATCGATCGACAATTTGGCAGAAGATGAAACGGTAACCGTTCACGCAGTCGCCAATATCCCAACGGGTGTGGTGACCGGCGATCTCGCTGACATCGTACTCATTGGCCAGGCAGCAGATTCGACAACCGGTGTCGCATTTGCCGACAATACCGGCGATGTGGATGATCCGACGCTTGTCCAGAACGTCTTTGCAGACACTGCAGGCACCGGGAGCGCCGACGGTGCAGCTGACGGCTATCACAGCGATACCGACACTTATGAAGTTGCCGCAGCGGATATTTCGGTGTTCAAATCGAGCCGCGTGGTTAGCGATCCTTTGGGATCAGCAAATCCAAAAGCCATTCCAGGCGCGGTTATCGAATATTGTATTTCGGTGGCCAACGGAGCGGGCTCGGCATCGGCGACAGGCGTCACCATTACCGATACGCTGCCAGCGGATATCGGTGGCAACGGCATCACCTTTGTCGACGGATCCATTCTTGTGGATGCCACCGCAGTGATTAACGCTGGACCCCCGCAAACTCAAACTTGTACCGGCGGTGTTGCGGGCGGAACTTTCGCCGATCCTACCGTTAGCGGTACATTGTCTGACGTCACCGCGGGTACAAACCGTGCGATGATTTTCCGCGTAACAGTGGACTAGGCTCGCTGAAATTTGGCGGCAAACTGGCAATTGTGCCAGTTTGCCGACCAGTTTCACCTAAATCTGTGGGATTGTTCACCAACCTTCTAGGGCCAATCGGCCTAGCCTTTGCTGCAGGCGCATTAACCGTGCCTGCCTCTACGGCCCTTGCACAATCTGAATCCACACAGACACAATCGCAAAATTTACCGCTGATATCCAACGTTGCACAAGCGGAATGGGATATTGGTGGCCAACGGCGACAAAAACCCTCCAATCGCGTCGATGTTCAGGTCGTTGCCCCGCCCAGCGCACCGCCCGAGATCGGCATTTATCATTTCGCCAAGTCAGCCGGGGCCGAGCAGGTCCCGATGCCAGGAACAGTTTGCCGAGGTTCTCAAGGCAATAGGCCGATCGAACTCGCTGGTGTCTTCGCCGGGACCTCTACAAGTCCCGCCTCAATCAAGCCCGCCGACAAGATTCGGGCTGGCGAACCACTGATCGTCTCGATCCTTGCCCCCGCTTTTAATCTGAGCCGTCAGAACATTGACAATTTTGACATATTTTTCACGACCCCCGGCGGTGACCGGGAGCAGATAAATATTGTCGAAACCGAAGCGAACAGCGGCCGGTTTGTGGGCATGATCAACACGGCCGGATCACCGCCAGCCCCGGTACCGGGCGATTGCGTGTTAACCGTCATACCCGGCGAATCTTTTGATATCACCATGCGCGGACTGACCGGCAGTGCGCTTGTTACTGCGAATGTCGGCATATTGATCGATCCGTTTGGCATATTTTTCGACAGCCGTGACCGCACACTCGTTTCCGGAACCCGCGTCACCCTGATTGATGTAGCGACGGGTCTGCCGACCGATGTGTTTGGCGATGACGGCGTTTCCATCTACCCCAACTCGGTGATATCCGGCGGATCAGTCACCGACAGCAGCGGCAAAGTCTATGATTTTCCCGATGGCTTCTACCGCTTCCCGTTCGCACGGCCAGGCAATTACCGCCTGCTTGTCGAACCCCCGCAGCCTTATAGCTTCCCATCCACAGCCACACCGGAACAATTGGCCCGCTTCAAGACGCCAGGTGGACTTCCGCTCGCCATTGTCGAGGGGTCATATGGTGGCATCATCACCCTGGATGACCCCGCTCCCGTACGCGTAGACGTGCCGCTAGACCGGCCGGTCGAGCCCTTGGCGATCACAAAAACGGCCTCTACTGCGAAAGCGGCTCCCGGCGACGCCATTCAATATCGGATAACGGTAGAAAATACCGATGCTGTCGGAAACACCGGCCAGATTACGATTTCGGACCAGCTCCCCTACGCGATGCGCCTGAAAACCGGCTCGGTCCGTTACAATGGTGAACTGGTCACCCCGAATATCCAGTCCAATGGCCAGGGTTTCACCGTTGAAGCGCCTCCCCTGCCGCCATTGGGAACGGGATTGCTGACCTATATAACCGAGGTTCGACAGGATGCGCAGCCGGGCGAGGCCATGAATCTCGCATCAGCCCGCGATAACCACGGTGCTGCCAGCCCAACGACCGACGCCATGGTGCGCATTGAACAGGATAATATTTCCGAACGTTTCACCCTTGTCGGGCGCATTGTGGATGGTGGCTGCGACGCCAATCCCGGAGAAGCTTCCGGCGTTGGCGGTGTGCGCGTGATGCTGCAAGACGGGACCTATACGGTGACCGACAGCGCAGGCCGTTATCATTTCGAGGGAATCCGGCCCGGCCTGCACGTGGTTCAGGTCGATCCATCGACTTTCCCCGCCGACCGGGCACCAGCCGACTGCGCACAAAATACCCGTAGCGCCGGCAGCAATATTTCTCGCTTCGTCGAAGGCCGGGGCGGCGCGCTGCAACGGGCAGACTTCCACACCAAGAAGATAGAACCGAGAGAAACAAGCAAGCAGAATAGATACCAGAAACCCGAAGTTGCCTCAGACCCGGAAGCTGCCGGAGCCGGTCGCGACTGGATATCCGGTCAGGAACCGGGAATCGCCTGGTTATTCCCCGAAGAAGATCACAACCCCCGCGTAAAAGCATTGCGCGTCGCGATTAAACATCATGCAGGGCAGAAGGTTGAACTGTCGGTAAACGGTAATCCGGTCAATCCGCTTGTCTTTGACGGAACGAAGAAAAGCGAGAACGGCAAAATCCGGGTCAGCACATGGCGCGGGATCGAGATTGAAGACGGAACCAATGTCTTTGTGGCACGGGTGATTGATCGCAACGGAGAGCTGGTCCAGCAGCTGGAGCGCAAAGTCCATTATGCCGGCAGCGCGCTCAATGCTGAGCTGCTCAAGGACCGGTCGGTCCTGGTCGCCGATGGCGTAACCCGTCCGGTCATTGCGGTGCGCCTGACCGATCGCAACGGCAAACCCGCGCGTCACGGGATGGTTGGCGACTTTGATGTTCCGGCACCTTATGCACCGGCCATTGAAATCGATGCCCAGCAGGCCAATCAACTCTCCGGGCTTGAGCGGGGAGCGCCTGTGTGGCGGGTAGAGGGTGAGGAAGGCATTGCCTATATCGAACTGGCCCCGACAACGGCTTCCGGATCGCTCAGCATATCCTTTCCATTTCGCGATGGCGAAGTCGAACGGACTCAGCGAATAGAAACCTGGCTCGATCCGGGCGATCGCCCCTGGACGGTGGTTGGCTTTGCCGCCGGCACAGTTGGCTTCAACACGCTCGACGAACGCCTTGAGGATCTGGTAAACGATGATGACAATATCAATGTAGATGGACGGATCGCGCTATATGCCAAGGGTCGTGTGACCGGCAAATGGCTGATGACCCTCGCCTATGACACCGACAAGAAAGAAGATGAAACCCGCTTCCAGGGCGTCATCGATCCGCGGCGCTATTATACGGTTTATGCGGACCGCAGCGAGCAACGCTATGATGCCGCATCGGTCCGGCGACTCTATCTCAAGCTGGAACGCCCGCAATTTTACGCCCTGTTTGGCGATTATGAAACCGGGATTGATGAACCAGAACTGGCACGATATCAGCGCGCCTTCAACGGGATCAAAGCAGAATATCGCAGCGATCAGGTACACCTCAACGCCTTTGCCGCGGATTCGGCCAACCGTTTTCGTCGTGAAGAAATTCAGGGCAATGGCCTGTCCGGCCCTTACGCTCTCTCCAGCCGGGATATATTGGCGAATAGCGAGCGGATTACGCTGGAAACACGGGATCGCTTTCGCTCGGACCGGATCGTTGAGCGGCGCGAGCTGAGCCGGCATATCGATTATGATATCGACTATCTCGCTGGCACGCTGCGTTTCCGCGAACCGATTTTGAGTCGTGGCAGCAACCTCGATCCGCAATTCATCATCGCTGAATATGAAGTGCCGGGCGTTGGCGACCGCAATCTCAATGCTGGTGGCCGCGCAACCTATCAGACGGCGGACAAGAAGCTGAAAATCGGCGCGACCGCAGTGCATGACGAGAATGAAAGCGTCAAAACCGACCTGCTGGGCGTCGACGTTCACTATCGCCCCGACGTCAAAACCGAATTGCGCGCAGAGCTGGCTGTTACCGACAATGAAGCCAAAACGGTCAGTGCGACCGATACCGGCCGGGCGGCAACCGCATGGCTGGTGGAAGCCGAGCATCATGGATCCAATTTCGATATTCTCGCCTATGTCAGGCAGCAGGCGAATGGCTATGGCCTGGGACAGCTCAATGCGGCCGAATCCGGCACGCGCAAATTCGGTGTCGATGCCCGCCTCCGGGTTCGCGAGAACCTGTCACTGGCAGTCACCAGCTATCAGGAGAATTTCCTTACGTCAGGCGCTCGCCGCCGCGCGGGGACAGCCGAACTGGAGTATCGCGCCGACGACACATCTTTCCGCGCGGGCATGGTTTACGCCAATGATCGGCTGTCCGACGGTACGGTGAACGAATCCGCTCTGGCGCGGCTGGGCGCGACCCAGCGGCTGTTCGACGGCAAGCTGGAGCTGGACGCGCAAACCGAATTTGCACTGGGTGGCCAGGACGAAAGCATTGACTTCCCTGCCCGGCACAGTTTTTCGGCCCGCTATGCCATCACAAGCGACATCAAGGTTATCGGTACATACGAGATTGCCGATGGCGAAAATATCGATGCACGGACGACCCGGATCGGCGTCGACGTCTCACCATGGGACGGCGGGCGGATAGTCAGCAGCATGAACCAGCAGGAAATCAGCAAATTCGGCCCGCGCACCTATGCGGCCTATGGCCTGACGCAGAGCATCCCGCTCGGCGACAAATGGACCGTGGATTTCTCACTCGACGGCAATGAAACTATTGGCGGATTTGATCGCAGCGATGTGATCAACGACCAGCAACCGGTCGCTTCCGGTGGCTTCCTCGGGAATGACGCGACACTGACAGAAGATTTTATCGCGATTACGGCCGGCGCAACTTTTCGCAATGACGACTGGAGCTGGAGCAGTCGGGCCGAATATCGCGACGGTGACATCAGCGAACGCTATGGCCTTACCACGGCCGTGCTGAAACAAATCGGCGAAGGCAGCGCTCTGGGCGCGTTGGCCAGCATCTTTGTCGCAGAAGATGAGACCGGCGTCAGCACACGCGTCATTGAAGCCGAAGCCAGCTGGGCGCATCGCCCCATGGACAGCCGGTGGTCCTGGCTCGAGAAACTCGAATTTCGCGAAGATCGCGTGCGCAATGCCGTTGCCGGGACGTCGGGCCCGATCGGTGGCGCGCCTTTGCTCGCCTATGGTGATGTGACCTCGCTGCGAATCGTCAACAGTTTGAGCGTGAACTACGCCCCGTTGGGTTCCAGTCGTGGCCTGTTCACCGAGGCAGGAGAATATAGTTTCTTCTGGGGAAGCCGCTATGTTTTCGATCGTTTCGGGGTGGATGATGTAAAAGGCTGGAGCAATGTGCTCGGTGCGAGCATGAAGTATAATATAACCGACACGATCGATATCGGCGGCCAGGCGACCACACGCATCGGCAATGGGTTCAAGAGCATCGCCTATTCCGGCGGGCCGAGCCTCGGGATCACACCGTTCAAGAACGGCTATATTTCCGTCGGCTATAATGTTGTAGGTTTTGAAGACCGCGACTTTGAAGAAAGCCGCTATACCAGAGACGGCCCGTACATTACCTTCCGCCTGAAATTTGACCAGGAAACACCGGGGAATCTGGGGCTCTAACAGATAAGCCGTTCAGAACCGTTGTTACGACTCTCAGTCTGCGAACAACAATATCGGGGTCTCGAGCAAATGCTTGAGCGCCTGCACGTAGCTGGCAGCGTCATAGCCGTCGACCACCCGGTGATCACAGGAAATCGAGAGGTTCATCAGTTTGCGCGCCTGAATTTCACCATCAATAATCATCGGACGTTCGACAATCTTGTTGGGACCGATAATAGCAACCTCCGGACGATTGATCACCGGCGTCGTTGCGATCCCGCCCAACGGGCCAAGAGATGTGAGGGTAAGCGTCGATCCCGACAATTCTGCCGCTTTTGCGGTGCCATCACGTGCAGCGGCGGCCAGACGACCAATTTCGGAGGCCAGTTGCCAAATGTTCATATCCTGTGCATCCCGCAGCACCGGCACCATCAGCCCCTGCCCGGTCTGGGTTGCCATGCCAAGGTGCACCGCACCATGCCGGGTGATTACACCCGCTTCATCGTCAAAAGTCGCATTGAGCATGGGGAATTGCGGCAGCGACTTGCATATGGCAACGATCATCAGTGGCAGCATTGTCAACTTCGGACGCCCCCCACGATTGGCATTGAGATCGGCGCGCATGTCCTCCAATTCGGTCATATCAATTTCATCGACATAGGAGAAATGCGGGATATTGCGTTTGGATTCAGCCATATTCTGCGCGATCTTGCGGCGCATTCCGATGACCTTGATCTCCTCGTCATCGCGTTTGTGCGAAGCACCGCTCGGACGATAGCCCTGCCCCGAACCATAGTTCAGATAGGCATCGAGATCGCTGTGACGGACATGATCGCCCTGCGCCTTGACCAGCGCGAGATCAACACCGAGTTCGGTCGCACGCTTGCGTACGGCGGGCGTGGCGAGCACTTTCTCGCCCGCAATTTTTGGCGGCTTTTCTGCAGCCTCTTTCTGAAGTGTGACCGCTGGTGTTGATTCTAATTCTTTTTCTTTATCATCAGCAACTTGATCCGGCTTCTGGACGTCAGAAACAGCCTCTTCAGAGGCTTCGACAACCGCGTTGGATGCCTCCAATTCTTCCAGCTCCTCAACGTCGGCTTCACCGTCAACTTCGATCTCGACCAGCATCGATCCGATCGCGATAATATCGCCTTCCTCGCCGGCCAGAGCAACGATTGTGCCTGAAACCGGGGCTTCCATTTCAACCGTTGCCTTGTCGGTCATGACATCGGCAAGCTGATCATCTTCCGCGACGCTGTCACCGACTTTGACATGCCATTTAACGATTTCGGCTTCCGCAATGCCTTCGCCAATGTCAGGCAGGTTGAATATATATTTGCTCATGATTTCAGATCCCCGACAATTTTTTCCAGCGCTTCGCCAATCCGGACCGGTCCCGGGAAATAGGCCCATTCCAGACTATGCGGATAGGGTGTGTCAAATCCGGTCACCCGTTCGATCGGTGCCTCAAGATGATAGAAACAGCGTTCCTGTACCAGAGCTGACAGTTCAGCACCAAAACCGCTGGTCCGCGTTGCTTCGTGCACAATCAGACAGCGACCGGTTTTCCTGACCGACTGCTCGATTGTTTCGATGTCGAGCGGCACCAGAGTCCGCAGATCAATGACTTCAGCGTTGATCTCATGCTCTTCCACCACCGCCTTGGCGACATGAACCATAGTACCATAAGCGAGAACGGTCACCGCATCACCCTCGCGGACGATGTTGGCCTTGCCCAGCGGCACGGTATAATGACCTTCCGGCACCTCGGCTTCGGCAAATTTTGACCAGGGCGCGACAGGATTGTCATAATAGCCGGTAAACGGCCCGTTGTAGATGCGCTTCGGCTCAAAAAAGAGCACCGGATCATTATCCTCGATGGCGGCAATCAACAATCCCTTGGCGTCATAAGGCGTCGATGGAATGACCGTTTTCAGGCCAGAGACATGGGTGAACATCGCCTCGGGCGACTGGCTGTGCGTCTGCCCGCCGAAAATCCCGCCGCCGAAAGGCGACCGGACGGTCAACGGCGCGGTAAATTCACCGGCCGAGCGGTAGCGCAGCCTTGCCGCTTCCGAAATCAGCTGGTCCATGCCCGGATAGATATAGTCCGCAAACTGGATTTCCGGCACCGGCCGCAATCCATAAGCGCACATGCCGACCGCCGCTCCGATGATCCCGCATTCGGAAATCGGCGTGTCAAAACAGCGCGTCTTGCCATATTTTTCCTGCAAACCGGCTGTCGCGCGAAAGACCCCGCCGAAATAGCCGACATCCTCGCCCATGATCACGACATCATCGTCGCGCTGCATCATAGTGTCGAGGCCACTGTTGATGGCCTCTATCATGTTCATGACGGCCATTTGATTTCCCGTTCCTTGTTGGCTTGCGCCGCTTGCTCTTTGAGGTGCCAGGGCATTTCTTCGAACACATCCTGGAACATGGTTTCGAAAGGCTGATGCAGGCCGTGGCCCAATATGCCGTTTTTGGCGGCTTCGGTGACGGCCTCCTTGACCGCTGCCAAACATTCGGCGTCGAGCTGCTCCTGCTGCTCCTCGCTCCACACGCCGCGACCGATCAGATGCTTGTTAAGCCGCATGATCGGATCGCCGAGCGGCCATTCCTCCCGCTCCTGCGCGCTGCGATAGGCAGTCGGATCATCGGAAGTGCTATGGGCTTCGGCGCGATAGGTGAAATGCTCGATCAATGTCGGACCCTGGTTGGTCCGCGCCCGTTCTGCCGCCCATCTTGTCGCTGCATAGACAGCCAGAGGATCATTGCCATCCACACGCAGGGCAGCCATACCATATCCGGCGCCGCGCGCCGCGAAGGTGGTCCGCTCCGCACCGGCAAAACCGGAGAAGGACGATATCGCCCACTGGTTGTTGACGACATTCATGATCACCGGCGCGTTATAAACGGTGGCAAAGGTCATCGCCGCATGGAAGTCGCCCTCGGCGGTCGACCCCTCGCCACACCATGCAGCAGCGATCCGGTTGTCACCCTTGCTCGCGCTGGCCATCGCCCAACCCACTGCTTGCGGATATTGCGTGGTCAAATTGCCCGACACGGTGAAGAAATTCAGCTCGCTCGAACTATACATGATCGGCAGTTGACGCCCCTTGAGCTTGTCTGCCTTGTTCGAGAATATCTGGTTGACCATTTCGACCATCGGATAACCGCGGACGAACAATATTCCCTGCTGGCGATAGCTGGGAAAGCACATGTCATCCCCGTCCAAGGCCATGGCGGCGGCAACCGAGGTTGCTTCCTCGCCCGTGCATTTCATGTAGAAACTAGTCTTGCCCTGCCGTTGCTGGCGGTGGAGCCGGTCGTCAAACGTACGCACCTGCACCATCGTACGGAGCATCCTGAGCAAAGTCTGGTCGTCCAGCTTGGGGTCCCAAGGCCCGACTGCCTTGTGGTCATCGTCCAGCACGCGGATCATGTCATAAACCATGTCCTGCATATCTCTGGGTGCAGTGTTAATGTCGGGCCGCGCTTGCGCACCGGCTGCGGGGATATCCAGATCGCTATAGTCAACCGCATCACCAGGACGAAACTTCGGTTCTGGCACATGCAAGGTTAGCGGCGGCAAATTGCTTTTGTGATTGTCATCAGCCATCCAAAATCTCCCGCTGCACCGCATCGATGCAGTGCAATATTAGTTCATTTGATTATTATATTATTTCATCTTCCCATAAAGGTCAATATTTCTGCCCTATGCGTCTGCATAAAAAAGGGGAGCAGTTAAACGCCCCCCTTTTCCTCATATCTTGTAAGGTTTCTGTGCTCAGAAGCGCAGAGCCATGTTCAACATCGCGCGATCATCACGATAAATCTGCTGACCCAAACGGCTTTCCACCGCGGCACCAAAGCTTAGATCACCGTTAGTGAAGCTGAATCCGCCTTTAATCTCTCCATAAGACGCATCCTGCAATCCAATAGGCAATGCCAGCGGAACGTTCTCGGCATCCAGAAAGCGAACACGAAAATTCGTGTCATTCCCGGAAATTCGGTTCACATAATCCAGTTTCATTTCAGGCTGGAAAGACCACCCCGATGCAAAACCCAGTTTGGTGCTACCCGACATTTTCAATCCCGCTTTGGCTTCCAAACCCGAGCGATTGATCTCATCTACGGCCAGCGCCAGACTGCCGGCACTGTCGCGGAATCCGTTAACATTGTAGGATGAATAGCCGAGGCTAGCCCGCGGTGTCAGCATCAAGCCATCGACGTCGATATTGTAGCCTGCTTCAATCTCACTGGCGAAGGCCAGAGAACTGGTATTCAGGTTGCTCGTCGACAATCCCGCCGTTAGCCGGCTATTGGAGTCAATCTGCGAGTAGGACATGGTTGCCTGTCCGCCAACGTAGAAATTTCCACCAAAGCGATAATTGCCATAGACGGATGCTTGATTGGTTTCGACATTGGCAACGCTGCCACCAACTTCCTGCACGCCATTGGCATAACCGAAGGCCGTACCGAATGTAGCGCGATCATTCAGACCAAACTCAAGACCCATGGCAATATGCCAGCTACCTTGCTCTGTCCCCGCGTTATCATCCGAAAATGCCAAAGATGACCGGTTATATCCAGCAGACATGAAGCCGCTCATATTTTCCGGCAACGTCACCGCGTTCCAATTGGACGACTGATAGTTTTTAGCAAAGCTGATCTGAGATGCTGCACTTCCGGTCATCTGGCGTCGGCCATCGAAAACCTCCGGTGCACCGATAATGCGGATTTTACCCGCAACGCCCTCTCCGGTACCGAGCAGCGACAAGCGGTCCGAAACCAATGTCCGCATCGCGGATCCTTGTTTCTCGTCCAGAGTTGTCGTCCGGCCCGCCTGGGAAGCGGACAAGTTCTGGAAGGTGCTGTTCAACTCTGACGCTTCCATAACATCGATCAAACCATAGACATTCGAAAGATCGCCATAATGTCCATGGCGCGAACGATCCAGCGCCCGACCAAATGCCAGTGAGAATGGGTTGTGAAACCCTCTTCCCTTGAAGAAATCGAAGAAACGGATAGCCCGCATCTTCGCAACAACATTGTTCGAGCCGTAGCTGAGTTCCGGATAAAGAACGCCGATCCCACCGACGACGTGGTCAAACGTATTTTGAACGCCGCCTTCCGCCGTAATAATCTCAAACGTCTGGCCATAGCGGGCACTGCGGCGGCCGTAGGAATTGACCACCGCTGCGATACCACCCAATGATATGATACCCAGATTGTCGGCATCACCAACAACTGCCAGTTTGTCATTTCCATAACGGCTCACATCGAAAATGGATAATGTGCCGGATGCTAGGATAACATCACCCGCAATGGTCAAAGTGCCCTTGTCGGCAAAGCTGCTACCCGGTGCAATAGTCCCGTTGACCGACGTCAGGAACGTCGGATCAAAAAAGCCCTCACCCGTCAGAAGCCCTGACCCCAGAAATGCTTCGCCAGTTGCAAGGCTGCCGTCGAGGTCAAGCCAGCCACCGGTTTGCGTATAGTCCCCGAGGACCGTCAGATCGCCATCGCTGCTAATATCAAGTCGCGCGGCACCCTTGATATTGAGTCGGTCGATGGTCACTGCGTCGCGCAATTTCGTTTTGCCATGCGCCGCCAAGGTCACTTCATAATAGCGCGCCTTCACATCAGCGCTCGGATCGGCCACGACATTGTTGGGAACAAAATCGCGGGTTCCGGGACCGCCTTCAATATAAATGCTATTGGGTGCCCCTTCATCGAGTTCAACGCTCAGCGCAGAAAGGTCGAAACAGTCATCCAGGAAACAGATATTGCCAAATTTTGGCGTATCGCCTGTGACGCCGGGAGCCACAAATCCCGGGAGTCCGTTGACGAGTTCACCATCAACGCTGATGCCGTAATTGGGATCCATATCCTGCACCCAGTGGTCCGGATCCAGCCAGTCCCGGTTTCCGGCGCGGCTGGACGCATAAACATAGCTATTATTTGCTACGATCTGATCCCAGAATAAATAGAGCGGCTGATAGAAGCTTTGCGTTCCGTAAGATGAAAAGGGTTGGAATGTGAGCGGATCGTTGGGGTCATTTCCGAAAAATCTCGAACCGCCGGACAATACCGCAGTGATAACCGGTGTATCGAAAAGTTCATCGGCAACCAAGGCGCTACCTGAATCGCCGCCCGCAGTGGTGCCTTCCCGCGGCAATGCAGCTCCGTCATACAGGTCGAAATCGAAAGCACCGTTTGAGGCATCAAACGCATCCTGACCAGCGGGACTATCAAAATCGGTATTATACAGAGTTTGCGGCAACCCATAGTCATCCGGCCCGAACAGGAAATTATTTCTATCATTCAGCGAGCTGGCGGATGAGATCATATTCTCCGCAATACGGCGCCGGAAATCAATGCCAAGATTAGACCCGTCAGGTCCCAACCCCCGTGATCCGTATCCGTTTATCACGCCATGGGTTTCTGATGTTAAGGGCGAAAACAACATCGTCCATGTCGGCACGCCACCAGCATGGGTATCAAGCGTTGCCAGAGCGACATCCGCTTCAAGGAAACCGGTTGGAATAGAGCGCTCGTCATACCAAACCTGCTCAACATTATAAATGTTGAAATCTACATCAGTCTGATTTGCTACCCCACCGTCGAGGCCCACCCAGCGCCGAACGGCTGGAAGGTTATTGGCGCTAAACCCGAAGGCAATTGCAGTACCCCCTGTTGCAAAACCATAGCTGTTAGCAGCTTGATCATTAACGCAATGGGCCGCAAAAATAACGGTTCGTGGGTTGATTAGCGTACCGGTGCAAAGACCCAATGAAGTTGTATTTTGATCGGCTCGCACAGTCATTTGCCCGACGCCGGTGACATCCACAACATTGTCCAGAATACCAACAGGGGGTGGGTCGTTCAAAGTCAGGTCATCACGAATGACTATAGCCGGTGCATCTTCTACACCGGTGGGTGCTGTTTGAGCATTGGCCGCTGCGGACAACCCCATGATACAGGTTGCTGAAGAAACCGTGACTAATAGTGAACGATTGATCGAACGAAGTGACATTCTATGCTCTCCCCCTAAGAGTTGGTTGGACTACTCCTCGACGACTACACACAAAAACTCGCGACTCAGCCGCCACGGCTTTAGTATCATATTTTACTAGAAATATAAATTCGTACTGCGAACTAAAGTTGGAGAGCAGTATTTTGTCACAACCGATCTGTGCAATATTATAGGCCACCGGTATAATATCAGCGCAATACCGGGGCCGCCAAACTAAACGGCTACCGGCGCCGCTATGTGAGATTGCGGGGCGTAATCTTTCACCTCGAAGTCGGTTATGCGATAGTCAAAAATGGAATCAGGCAGCCGCAATATTTTGAACGTTGGGGCGCCAGCCGGCTCACGTGACAATTGCTCTTTTACCAAATCAGCGTGATTGAGGTAGAGATGCACATCACCGCCATTCCAGACCAACTCTCCTGGTGCAAGATCACATTGCTGCGCGATCATCCGTATCAACAGCGCCGCCGAGAAGACATTAAATGCAAAACCGAGGCCGAGGTCGCAACTGCGTTGATACAGCAGCCCAGACAATTTCCCGTCAGACACATAGAATTGATAGGTCTTGTGGCAGGGCGGCAACGCCATCTGATCCAGTTCGGCAACATTCCAGCCGGTGAAAATATGACGGCGTGAACCCGGGTTATTGCGGATTCCGTCGATCAGCGCGGCGATTTGGTTGATTCCCTTTTCCTCGCGCCGGTAAAGCCCGTCTCCAGCAGGAGTATAGCGCGGCCAGTCGACCCATTGCTTGCCATAGACCGGCCCAAGATCGCCCCATTTTGCCGCAAATAGATCATCCTCGATAATCCGCTGCTCAAACGCATCGCGGTCAATCTGATCGCCCGTCTGCTTGCGATATTTGTCGAGCGGCCAGTCGGTCCAGATATGTACTTTCTGTTTCACCAGTTCGCGGATATTGGTATCTCCGGTGAGAAACCACAGCATTTCCCGCGCTGCCGTTTTCCAGAACACACGCTTCGTGGTCAAAAGAGGGATCGCATCGTCGGCGAGATCAAAACGCATTGTCGCGCCAAAAATGGCGCGCGTTCCGACGCCGGTCCGGTCGATGCGCTCGTCCCCCTGCGTCCAGATTTGCTGCATCAGATCGAGATATTGCTGCTCATAATGTTGTCCGGGAATCAATTCATCATTCTCCAACCAAGTGTCGGGCAGACGCTAGACCGCTCCGGCCATATGCTCAACCAGCCAATTGGTTGCGATGCCGGAATGGCGCAGGCTTTTATTTGGCTTGAACCGGCAATCTGACCGACATATATTCCGGAAATCATACCCTTTGCGCCCATCAAGGCAAAAGGATCGGGAAGTAGCTCAGCCTGGTAGAGTACTGCGTTCGGGACGCAGGGGCCGGAGGTTCGAATCCTCTCTTCCCGACCAACAATTCTCCCCATCGGCTCTCTGCTTCCATATGCAACACCGGTCATATGCAAAACCGGTTGATTGATGCCACAAGCGAATAATCTTCCCCTCCGCAACCAGGGCCAATCTGCCTGAAGATTCTCTTTTCGTCGTCATCAGCGAGTCCGAAACGCCGGCACGGGCCGGGCTGTATAATTTCAGCTATCGGCAACGCAATTGACGTGTCTTGGTGGGGCCGTCCGAATGATTGACCGAAAAAGGGTACCGCCTCCACAGCAATCTGTCGGACAATGCACCGCCCCAGAATGCCGTCGCCAAATCGCAATTGGGGGAGCGATTCGGACCAAAAAATTAACCGAAATAAACGAGCAATCATTGCGATCGTGATTCCCGATAATTTAGCCGCGGGATAGCTGCATGAGAAGACCGTGGCCGGCGATATTGCCGCGGCTGGAAGGGCCCCGTCTCTTTTGCACGGATTACATGGCCGCTCACCACATAAACGCACTAACACATTGAAATATTTGAGTATAATTCCGTAATCGCGCGTTAACCTTATCTTGATCAAAGGCCTTTAATTCATACAATCATGAACACACGCGTATTAATAGTCGATGATCGGCCTACCAATCTGAGGATCTATGCCCAGTTTGTAACGTTGATGGGGGAAAAATATTCCGCCATCACCTATGCCGATCCTATCGAGGCCCTGCAGTGGCTGGGAAGCAATCGTGCGGACTTGATGGTCGTCGACTATCGTATGCCGCAAATGAACGGCGCCGAATTTATCCGGAAAGTCAGGATGATGCCGGGCGCCAGCGAAATACCTGCGATCGTTATTACAGCACATCAAGATCGCGAGTGTCGTCTTGCCGCCCTGGATGCGGGTGCCACGGACTTTCTGCAGAGTCCGGTTTCGCATGTCGAGTTCTGCAGTCGTGCCTTGTCGCTGCTGACCCAGAGCAAGAAAAGTGTGACCTTGCGCAGGCGGGCTTCGGAAATTGAGCGCAAGCATGCCGCATTTGACGCGGCCTCATCAACCGAGGGCCCCTCCGGCAAAAGCATGCTTGAGCAAATCATCGACACGATTCCGATCATGATCAATGCAACCGATCGTTCCGGGAAATGCCTGTTTACAAACGCCTATCAATCCGCGCTATTCGATAAAGATCCCGATGAAATGGTTGGGACGGATTTTGCCAATAATTTCGAACCAACTTTAGCCGCCAACAGCCAGCGCCGAAATGCGCTGGTTCTTAAATCCGGCCTGGCCATTCCCCATTATGAAGAGAAAATCACCACCGACGGTGTGGACCTGATTTTTCATTGCAACAAATCACCCCTGCTCAATCACAAGGGGGAAACAATTGGCGTTCTGACAACAGCAGTAGACATAACGGCCCGTAAATTTGCCGAGGAGCATCGAACTCACCTGGCGTTACATGACATGCTGACGGGACTCCCAAATCGTGTGCTGCTTGCTGAGAATGTCAAAACAACCATCGAGCATTGCAAGAAATCGAATAGCGAATCCGCTCTTTTGCTACTGGACCTCGATCGCTTCAAAATTATCAATGATACCCGCGGCCATCATAGTGGGGATGCACTGTTACGGGAAGTTGCAGAAAGGATTTCCAACGTCATCAGTCCGGAGGATTTTGCCGCTCGCATTGGTGGTGACGAGTTTGCGATTATTCTGAACAAATTTGAAAATATAGATTCTATCAATTCCCGTTGTTCCAAAATTCTCAAAGCGATCAACGAACCCTACGCAATCGCTGGCGTGGGCCAGGTTATCAGCGCATCGATAGGCGTAAGCCTTATCCCTAGAGACGGGGATGAGTATGAAGAAGTTCTGCGCATGGCGGACCTTGCGATGTATGATGCCAAGGCCAATGGCCGAAACTGCCATCGGTTTTTCTCGGACGACATGAACGAAATTGCCCAAGCCGATGCTGCGCTTGAAAATGAACTGCGTGACGCGCTTAGCGAAAACCAGTTCGCGCTGGAATATCAACCCATTGTTGATGCCAAAACTCTTGAATATGTCGGCTTGGAAGCTTTGATCCGGTGGGATCATCCACGCCGGGGTCGATTGCTGCCTATCCAGTTCATTCGGGTTGCCGATGACAGCGGACTGATGGATCTTCTCGGCAACTGGGTAATTGCTGAAGTATGTAGCGAGATAAAATCTTACGCGGATCGTGGTATTGATCTACCACGCGTTGCTATCAATGTTTCGCCGCGGCAATTTCAAAGCCAAAACCTGTGCGACGAACTGCTCAAAAACATCGAAGCCAATGGCATTGATCCATCAAAGATTACGATCGAAATTACCGAAGAGCTGCTGATCGACAATAACGAAGACGTCCGGGCAATGCTTCAGCGTATCCGCAGTCATGGAGTAGGCATATCCATTGACGATTTTGGTACCGGTTATTCCTCTCTGCAATATCTGAGAGATTTGCCAGCAAATTGCCTCAAAATCGATCGGACCTTTATTTCGCGCATTGAACATAGCGCGGCAGACCGGGCGATCATCGGAACCATCGCGCATCTGGCCCACGCGCTGGATATGCGTGTGGTCGCTGAAGGGGTCGAAAATGATGCCCAGCTTGATTTGTTGCGGGTCTCAGGCTGCGATGAAATTCAGGGGTTCAAGATTGCACGTCCGCAACGCTCGGAAGATCTTGGCAAATTGTTTAATGGCCCGGAAAGGGATCGTCCCAGCCGATCAGCGGAGGGTTGATCGACATGTTTTTCAATAAAAAGACGCCGGCCACTAAATCCCAGCATCACGTACATCATCACCATGGCATGGATGGTCAGGCACGTGACCGCGAACATGAAATGATCAAGAACCGGATCATTTTAATCATTCTCGCATGGACAGCTTGCGCTATCTTGGGTGCGGCCCAGGGCCTGATCGTCGGATTCGGCGTTTATTTCGTTCTCAGCATCGTAATCGCAATCGCCTATCACGTACACCGGAAGCCTTCAGGGTTAAGGCGGTTTGCAGGCCTCTGTACAGATTTCGGGGCAGCGACCTTCCTCTTCTATGTCGGCGGGGAAAGCTCTGCGGTGCTTTATCCGCTATTGCTGTGGGTCATTCTGGGCAACGGCTTCCGTTTTGGGGTGAACTGGCTATTTCTTGCCTCTGCTATGGCAGCCGTCACCTTCGGGTGGACGATCTATTCTGTCGATTATTGGCGCAACAGCCCTTCCCTCTCGATCGGCTTGCTGGTTGGATTGTTGGTTATACCGGGATATTGCTCAACCCTGATTACAAAAATCTCGCGGGCCAAGGAAGAGGCCGAGGCTGCCAACAAAGCGAAGAGTCTGTTTCTAGCCAGCATCAGTCATGAACTGCGAACGCCGCTCAACGCGATCATTGGCTATGGCACTCATTTGCTGGACACGCAGTTGCCAGAAAAACAGCATCAGATGGTCGCAACCAGCGTGTCCGCCGGACGTCATTTGCTGCACCTGATCAACCAGCTACTGAATTTTGCACATTCGGAATCGCTTGATGAACTGCCAGAACCAAAATCATTTTCCCTGGTCGAGGTGCTGGCTGACGTTAGCGATATTATGCAAGTTGGTGCCGATGAGAAAAATCTTAAAATCATTCTCCAGGCAGAACCAGGCAGCGATCAGGTCATTTCCGGCCAACTCGATTATATCCGAAACGTTCTGATCAACCTTACCAGCAACGCTGTGAAATTTACGGAATCCGGAACCGTCACATTGCGGTGTGGAATGGATTCAGAAAACGACCGAGGCGAAATGTGGCTTTCAGTGACCGACACTGGCCCCGGTATTGCACCGGAAGCACAACAGAGAATCTTTGATGTCTTCCAGCAGGCTGATGACTCAATCATGAGTGAGTTTGGCGGAACCGGCCTCGGACTGGCGATCTGCCAAAAGCTGGCCAGTCAAATGAGCGGGCGCATTTCGGTGTGCAGCAAACTCGGCGAAGGCAGCACATTTACTTTGTCATTCCCGGCCGAACCAGCGGAAACCGTAACCCGCAGTCCCGATCCGGTCAAAATTCTCTCCCTGACACGAGATGCACAGGTACCTGTTATTTGCGATGCCGATAGCCAAGCCATGACAATAGATCACATCCAGTGTCTAAAATCAGATGACATCGAAAAAATTCTCGATCACCGCAATCTTGAATTTTACGATATTGCTCTCCTGGATGAAGAAATTGCGAACGACTATGATGACGGGGCATCGCTATGGACAGCGTTCCGGGAAGCCAAACTTCCTCCCGTTTTGCTTACCGAAGGCAAGAAAAAAAGTCTGAAGGACATTCAGTTGCGTGCAGCATTTGCTACGCTTCTACCGCAAGGCTCAGATTTCCGAGCGGTCCGCAGCGCTGTCCAGATTGGCTGTTCCTTTGTAGGCTCGCTAACCCAGAAACAAATCGAACTGCGAGAGACTATTCAACCATTGGACGTTTTTCCTGTTCGGGTGTTGATTGCTGACGACAACCGCACGAACCAGATGGTCCTCGAGACGATATTGGCCAATGCGGGTCACGAAGTCACTGCAGTCGCGGACGGGGAGGAAGCTCTCGAAGCCCTCGAAAGCGGGAATTTTGATATAGTATTTCTGGACGTCAACATGCCCAATATGGGCGGGATTGAATGCTGCAAGCTATGGCGTCAGATTGAGGGCCCACGGATGCACGTTCCGATCATAGGTTTAACCGCTGATTCCACCGAGAGCACCGAGAAAAAATGTCTTGATGCCGGCATGGATTTGCGGATGACCAAACCGATTGAAGCAAAGGAACTGATTGAAATCATCGCTTCGCAAACCGTCGAACTATCCTCTCGAACAGCAAAAGCCATCGACGCTGATCCGATGGGAGTGGTCAGCAATATCGATGATCAAGCGCGCCAGCCTGATCGGTCGGCCGTTGATCCGGCTCAGCTAGACTATCTACTTTCGATCGGCGATGAGTCTTTTGTTCAATCCGTGGTCGAAGCCTATTTGCAAGACGCCGACGAGATCCTGATTGCGTTTAGAAAATCAGTCCATGATGAATCGATTGATGATTTTCGCTTCCATGCACACGCTTTCAAGAGCGGTGCCTCGAACGTCGGTGCCAACCGTCTGGTTGAAACATGCGCAATATTGGAGGTGATAACCGAGCAAGATTTCATGGACCGACGGTTTGAATATCTGACAAAAGTTGACCGGCAGGTTTCCGATATTCGCGCTTGCCTCGAAAATATTTCAGGAGTCGGCCAAGACAAGATTCCAGCCAAAAAATCTGCACTAATTTAACCGACCGCTGGTTCGCTATCGGTGACCGCGCGCAACGAGCGTTGAATACGCCGGTCCTGCGCTGATGCCAGACGCAGCATCTTCCGGATATCCGCCTCTTCCAGACAAAGCGCGGTTTCAGCCCATATGTCGGTGATCTCCAGAAGCTCTTCCAAACTTACAGGATTGGCGATTTTCCGGGCGCGATAGATCGCCCGTTCGGCATGAAACCGTTTATGATTCTTCTTGGTATATTCAATAATCGCAGCTTCGCCCATTCCGTCATCGGCCAATATATCGACGACACCCATTTCAAACAGCTCGGTGGCGGTGAATAATTTGCCTTCGAGAATGAACCGCTCGGTCTCCTGGCGTCCAAGCCGTTGTCGCAGGAAACTATACGCGCCCATCCCAGGGAAGAGATTGAATAGAATTTCCGGAAGCCCCAATCGGGCGCTTTTTTCAGCGACCAGCACGTCAAAAGCCAGTGCATGCTCAAAACCGCCGCCGAGCGCATCCCCCTGAACCAATGCCATGGTTATGATTGGTGCACCAAACCCTGTACTATTCTCATATTGCATGTGAACGCAGATGCGCGCGTATTTCTTTAACGCTCCCAGATCACGGCGACGGATACAATCTGCAAAATGTTTCAGGTCGCCGCCCAGATTATAGATCCCGGGTGTATGTGATCCACAAACAAAATAGCGCAAAGGGTCTGGGTTCCTTGAACCATCCATCGCATAATTGGAGTGAATCCAGTCCTGAACCTGCTGGATCTCCTCGCCCAGTTGATATGTATAACTGGGCCGCGATTTCTGGTTCATATAGCACCAGAATATTTGGTCGGAACGATCAAACCGCAGATCGATTTCCTCAAATTGTTTTTCTAGAATACTCGCTTCACAAGGGAGTGCCGCCGATACTAGCATTTCCTCTGCTTCAACGAGCAGATTTTGTTCCGGATCGTTGGCCGCGCGACTGCGAAAATCCATACTGCACTCCTTGTATGCCAAAGCTGTTGACATTACTCCGCCTAACAAAATCCTCCGGCTACGGTATCGAATTTTATGATATGCCCCATTTCAAAGCAAGCAAAACCCAGAAAATTGCCAAATATGCTTAATGGATTCAGGAATTTGCTTATCTTTGAATCATTTGCAGGAGAGTGATTGCGGGGAAATTATTAACATCATCCACGAATGACGCGGTTTTTCCCGCATAGCCTGTGATTTGGGTCGAGTTTCGAATGTGGGATTTTTCTTCGCAACCACAGGGTTTCAGCCCGCGTCTGACTCAGCGCCCGCGGATTGCTTAACCAATCCGCGAAATGCCCGGACCGCAGAACCATTGCCCTTTGTGACCTCATAAACATCCTCGGCGATAGGCATTGCGACACCATATTTCTTGGCCAGAGCAATCACTGTCGGCGCACTTTTGACCCCCTCCGCTACCATCAGCATTTCATCGACAATTTCATCAATATGGCGTCCTTTGCCAAGCTCGACGCCAACGTGACGATTACGGCTTAGGGGGCTGATACAGGTGGCGATCATATCGCCCATGCCGGTGAGACCGGAAAATGTCTCCGGTTTACCACCCATGGCGACCCCCAGACGGGTGATTTCTGCAAGCCCTCTGGTAATCAATGCCGAGCGGGTATTGTCCCCGGCTCCTAAACCATCGCCCATACCGACGGCAATCGCGATGATGTTTTTTAGCACGCCGCCCAGTTCACAACCGAGTAGATCGGTGTTGGTGTAGACGCGAAACAGCCCCGAGTGGAAAAGTTGCTGCAGCTGTTTCACGATAATCTCGTCTTCCATCGAGATGACGCTCGCCGCTGCCTGACCAGCCATGATTTCGCGGGCCAGATTGGGACCGGTTAAAACGCCGACCGGATGTCCCGGCAGCACCTCTTCGATCACCTCGGTCATCCGCTTGCTGGTTGCCAGTTCCAGTCCCTTGGTCAAACTGATCACTGGCACCCATGGGCGAAGATACTGCCGCGCTTCTTCCAAAACGCTACGAAAATTATTGGAGGGAATCCCCATGACCAGTACGTCTGCTCCCGACACCGCTTCACCGATTTCGGACGTAGCGGTCAACGCATGGGGCAAATTTACGCCCGGCAAATATTTGCTGTTCCGGTGATTGTCGTTGATATCGCGGACGGTTTCCAGATCTCGCGCCCAGAGTTTAATGGGTGCATTGCGCGAAACCAGTGACGCCACAGTGGTGCCCCATGAGCCGCCACCCAGCAGTCCAACATTCAATTCCATAAACACCCTCCATCGACGACTCCTCTAGCGAGAGTGCATCCTGTTTAAACTGCAGGGGATTTCAGTATTTTGCAAGGAACTCCAGATGCCTTTCGGCGGTTCGCCTGGGGTTTTCGATCATCGGAACATGACCGACATCCTCAAATACGACCGATTCAGCATTGGGAATGCCGTCTTCAAGCACATTGACGCAACTGACATCTATCAGCTGATCATGACGGCCCCAGATGATAAGCGTCGGCGCCTTCACTTGATCGAGCTGATCATTCAGTGGCTTTCCCGTGCCATCTTCCACGAGCGTCCAGAAAATCTTGTCGAGCAGCTCACGATGCACGGCGAAATCTTCGTAGAAAATCTTCCGGAATTGCCCGGGGACTTTCATCGGTTTGTGGGCAACGAAAGCGAGCATCCGCTTCACGTCGTCGGGACTGTGGATCTCCAAGGGGTTTATCCCTGCCTGGGCCTCTTTCTGAAGTTCACTTTCATTGGCTCCGACGACGCCCGCGTTGTTGAACAAGGTCATCGAGATCAAGCGTTCCGGATAATCCAGTGCAAAACGCAGCGAGACAAACCCGCCCATGCTGTTGCCGCCGATGTGGCATTTCTTTATCCCCATCGCATCCAGAAAATCGCGAACGCGGGCTGCCTGCGTAGCCATGTCATAATCACGATCGATGTCGCGGATATTCTCCCCGAACCCGGGCAAGTCCGGAGCAATCAGACGATATTTGCCGACGATTTCCGGCGCGTATATCGCCCAATTATCCTTGTCACCGCCAAAGCCGTGAAGAAGCACCAAAGGCTCGCCATCGGGTGGACCACCTTCGAGATAAGGCCAGATCATGTCGCCCACCTTGATCGACTTTGCGGTCAGCTTGCCTTTTCGCCGCAAGCTGTTGCGCAAGAAACCGTATAAGGTACGCGGAAACAGGACATAGACCGCAAGCAACGACACCATCAAGACGCCCAAAAGGATGAGGAAAATTTCGATCACTTCCAAGTTACACTCCTCTCGCCGCCAGTTGTTTGTCCAACCAGTCGGTCATATCGTTCAAGACCATATCTTTTTCCGGTTCATTGAAAATCTCGTGAAACAATTCCGGATAGATTTTGAGCTTCTTTTCCTGCGAAGAAACATGAGCGTCGAGGAACCTTGAACCGTCTGCCGCGGCCAGGCTATCTTCTTCCCCGTGGAGCATAAGCAGGGGCAGCGTAATCTGTCCGGCATTATTCTGGATGTTGGTCATGGCTCCAAGCATTTCCGCTGCCAGCCTGGCCCCCATTTTCCCGTTGTAGACGAGAGGATCGGCAAGATAATCGGCGACTACCTGCGGATCACGGCTGACACCATTCGGATCCAGTTCGAGTACACCGAGTTTTGGGAAAAAGCGGGACAAAAAGCCACTGATGGCCGTTAAAAAGGCGGAGGGTTCCTCTGCGGCCTTGATCGCCGGGCCGGAGAGGACGCATGCAGAAAATTTGGACTGATCCGATATCAGGTAGGTGGCGCTGATCAATCCGCCCATACTATGGCCAATGAGTATGACGGGTAGTTCCGGGAAATCCTGTCTGGCGCAACGGGCCAACTCGCCGATACCATCGTGAAATACCGAAAAACTCGGTACAAATCCTGGCGTACCATCGGATTTGCCATGCCCCCAATGGTCCAGAGCATAGACAGCATAGCCTTTGCCCACGCAATGTTCTGCGAAATACTGGTATCGTCCCGAATGTTCGGCATAACCGTGCACTAGCAGAATAACGGCTTTGGGATACTTGCCGGGTAGCCATTTTTGCCAGTATATTTGTGCGCCCGCAGCCTTTGATGCCGTCGGAAGCGTCAGCATCCCCTCCTCGTTCTTCAAGCGATTTTCCTTTTCACGACAAGCTCGTGATCATGCGCCAGTTCGCTTTCATAATCGAATAAAATCCGATCCAGCGTCTGACTGATCTTGGTCTGGGTACGGACCATCTCAATTTTCGGCCATGTCGTATGCTCACCGAGCCGGATCAGTTCCGCGATATCCTCAATCGGCAAATTGCTCAAAATCTTGGATAATCCCCAGAACATCGTTGGCCGGATAATGTTGATATCACCCGTATAATCCTGATTAATAACCGATAGCGCCATATTGGTCATGCTATTCAACCGCGGAAAATAGGACAGCGGCTTCTGCATCATTTCCACATTGGCGTTGAGCCACGCCTTCATGGTCGCGGTCGACGCGTTCCGGATAGAGGAGAGCGGATTGCGTTTCTGGCTGAAATCGGTGGCAAACGGGGTGATCAGCGGGTTCGCCTGACTGACAATATGGTGATTGACACCATAGAGCCGGGCAAGTCTTTTAACCGGCAGGTCATTCGTGACGGAACCGTCAACCCATTTGCGATTTGGCAAATAGGGAACCCGCTCGCCTCGATGGTTTTTTGCCGCCAATGTAACGGCCGGATAAATGCCCGGCACCGCGCAAGAGGCCAGAACGGCTTCGCGAATATAGACATTGGGAGATGCAATGGCGTTCAACAGACGCGAAGTCTGGTGTTTTTCCGCCGGGGCAATGGAAATATTGAGATGGCGCCCGGTGAGCTCATATGCCTCCTGAAATGTCAGGTCGGGAAGCAAATTCGTCAGGCGCTGGCGAATTTCATCTGCCCGCATCCGAGTGGGGCCACCCAGAAAGCCTCCCTTCCCTTCGTTTTCATGGTCCGAGCTCACGACCAGATTCTCCGGTTCGAAAAACGGCGGGATATCCTGATCACTATGAGTGCTCATCAGTGCGCCAACTATCGAACCACCGCTCGAGCCGGACAGGATGTGGGGCAGCAACCCTTCTTCCCAAAGCGCCTTGGCGACGCCGACATGGAAATAGAGATAAGCGCCGGAACCACTCATCAGGAACGCTGATCGCCCATAACAATGCTGCGCCCGTCGAAAGAAATCGAGTTTTTCCTCAAACGGGATATCGGTTACCTTTTCGCTCGCCAGATATTCCAGCGAATTGACGATCGCGTCGACATAGTCCTGAATGAGTTGCTTGGTGCCGAATTGCGCCTTCTGGTGCAGCCGGGGGTGGCCCATCCCGTCCATATTTCCGTGGATGCCTTCATTCAGTGCATAAAGCAGCCCGGCATTATCCTGAGACTTCCAAAGCTTGGAGATGCGTTTCAGGCGGCGGCGGATCGACTTATAGTCGAAATGTTTACTCTCGTCCGACGATTTCCATATGTCTACTCCAGTGGATTTGTCGTGCGCCTTCGCGGCTTTCGACCATTCAGAATAGCTTTTGGCCTGAGCCATTGCTTTTTCCATCTTCAACGTCGTGTTCAGGATCATCTTCGGTTCACTCTTTCACCAAAATTACGCATGGTATCGGTCGACGCTCTTGTATCGGACGGCCTACCATATATCCGCTTCCTAATTCCCCTTCGGATTTCCTCCTCCGATCGCTTTTGATGCAGCTGTTCTGGGTTTTTTGGCAACCCGCCGATACATCACCGAACCGTCTTTCCGTACCGCCGGCTTTTTTGATGCCACCGACTTCGATGCCATCGTCGTTTTATTGGTCCCAGATACACGCATATTTGGCTTGGCGTCGCCCAGTTCGTTAAACGCCTTTTGCAGGCATTCGCGGAAAAACTCAACATCCGGCATCATTTTGCGGTCGGAAATGATGTTGAAGGAGATTGTTCCGTTATAGCTTAGCGCAGCGATAAACAGGCCCATTCCGTGCGCCAGAGGTGCCAGACCATATTGGTGCGTCAGCTTCGCTCCATTCATATATAACTGAATCTGGGGGCCAGGAACGTTGGAAACCATCAAATTGCTCATTTTCGGAGCAAAACGTTCGTCGATCAGGATCCGCGCAACACCCGCCATGGTAGCGCCAGGAATATGCTGGGTTAGGTCGGTCAGGATTCGCGCGCTGAGGCCGGATTTAGCTGCCTTGGTTTCGCGCGTCATATCCCGGATTGCCTGGAGGCGTTCAAGCGGATCGGCAATATTCGACCAGATTTTTATCGTCATCGCAGATATATTATTGCCCGGATTGGATTCCTCACCCGAACGGCTACGTGCATTGACGGGAGCCACCGCCACAAGCGACTCTTCGGGAAGTTCCTTATGTTTGGTCAGATAGTGGCGCAACGCGCCGCTGCAGATCGCGAGCACAACATCATTTATCGTCGCATCGTTCACCTTGAGGCGCATTTGCTTCAGGTCGTCGAGATCAAATGTAATCGCGTCGAAGATTTTATTGGGCGTGACGGGACCATTGAACCGGGTTTGCGGAACGCCGGCATCGCTTTTCTCTTCGCCGCCTTTCAGGCTTTTTTGCGCGGTCGAGAGAAGCGCAGGCGTGAATTTCAGCAGCGCCTGAGCCAATTTTACCGGTGAGGCGACGGTACTGTTAACTGCACGGTTCAGCATCTCTGCGGCTGTCGGCAGGTCGTTGGCAGCTGGCTTGCCTTCGGGTAGCGGTATCGCAGGCGTTCCTTTGGCGTCCATGTCCGAAATGGCGGCAAAGAAATGAACCGCGGACACGCCATCGATGGTGGAATGATGGATTCGAGTCAAAATGGCATAGCTGCCCTTGGCATAGCCCGGAATATTGTCGAGACCTTCCAGCACATACATGTCCCAGAGCGGCCGGGTCATATCCAGTGGTTTGCTGTGATGGCGCGCCACATGAATGCAAAATTGCCGCCAGTCGCCGGGCTTAGGCAGGCGGCCGTGAGAAATATGCGCCTCGAGATCGAAATGCTCGTCTTCGACCCAATAAGGATGGTCGATATCTAGCGGCAAACGATATAATTTCCGTTTGAACATCGGCGAGACATCGATGCGCTTGCGCATATGTTCGATAATATCCTTATACCGCACCTTTCCGCCCGGTGCAGTCGATGGATCATAGATATAGACAGCCGTCACATGCGTGAGATTCGTAGCAGACTGAATATATAGAAACTGTGCATCTTGCGCGCTCAGCTGACTTATATTGCTCGGCTCGGTCATGAATTCTGTCCTTTCGACAGCACGGATCATTCAAATATCTTGTCGGTTAGCGTCAGCAGTTCCAGTCGCGACTTTTCCATACGACGGGAAAGGGCACGAAACTTCCGCAACAACGCCTTCCTTTGAGCAATCGTGGCCGGGGTTGTTTCCCCGGTCAGACCGAGACCCGCTGCCATTTTAAAGCCATTCTCAAACAGGATTTTGCCGATCGATGCCTCGCTGGTGATCCGGCGAAGCAAATAAGCCTGGCGCCCCTCTTTCAAAGCGGTTTCCACACAGGTTTTCTTGTCGATCGCGTTGCCCGGCTCCAGCCGTGACAAGATATCCAGAACGATCGTATAGGCTTCAACAAATGGCAAGAATACCGCGTGACCGACGAGCGGCTGGAAGCGGTTGGTGAGACTGGCGAGCATGGCACCCCCCTCTTCCAGTTTTGCCTGCCAATCCGGATCTGCCCGTTGTAATTCGACCTTTAAATTCTCACGATACTGCTGTTTTTCGGGATAGAAAAACTCGAATTTAAACAGATCACGAAGGCGGTCAGTCTCTTCCCAGAAAATATCGGCCGGGTTGCCGTCACTGACCTCTCGCGCTTTCAAAATCGACAGTTCGATTATCGCCTTGTCGAGAAAATGATGGATGATCGAATTGCGGTAATAGCTTGCGATCGGATGCTGATCAGGCTCGATCGCGTAGACGAGCGTCGAACCTTTGTCATAACGCACCAGAAGACCATTGTTGACCAGCGTCTCGACAACATTCTGGATGCCATCAAGATTCTGATCGGTCAGGTCGTCACTCATCCGGATGCCACGTTCCCGTGCCCAGCCAACCAGAAAGTTTGTCACCGCGCGCAGTTCGTCTTCCGTCATGGCGCGCGGGGCCGTACCGAGCAGGCAAAGACACATGAGCGAAGTCAATGTCAGCGGCGTCGCCCGATTGGCCTGCACTGCAACTTCAAAGGCCATTTTGGACAAGGCCAGCCGATCATTCGGATTGGGTGCCTTTTTTACAATCACCGGTTCGCCGAAATCAACATAGACCTTGCCCATCGGCTCGCGCAGACTGCGCAGATAGCCGATGAACCAGCTCAGGGATTCCGGCTTCTTGATCCGCCCCGTCTGTTCGCTGGCATATTCCTCGACATCCCGGATCAGATCGAAACTGGTAACAACGGGAATGATATGCACATTCTCAATATCATTGCTGTGCGCGCTATCCATCACATATTTCAGCAGTCCATAGCGCGGCGGCATCAGCTTGCCGAGCCGCGAGCGCGTACCTTCGAACGCCCAGGTCATCGGAAAGCGCTTTTCCAGCAGATAGCTGACATAATAACGCAAAACGAGCTTGTAGACGGGATTATTCTCAAAACTCCGGCGGATGAAAATGGTGCCGGCGCGGCGCAACATGAACCCCAGACCGAAAAAGTCCAGATTGATGCCACCGAATAAATGGATCAGCGGCAAGTCGTTTTGATAAGCAAGATCCGTCGCTGTCACGCCGTCAATATAGGTTTTATGGGTAAACAGCAGCAACGTCGGATGCTCCCGCATGGTCTTGCGCAAGCGGGTCAGTTCCTTGCGGTCAAAAACTACGTTATCTTCATAGCCCTGCGACAGCATGAACCGGTCGAGCTTGGCCTTCATGTCAATGAACAGGGGACTGGGTCTGGCTATCAGCTCCTTCATATATTTGGCAGCTTGTTCGTAAAGCAGCACTTCGCTCTCGCCCCGCTCACTCGCGAGCTGTGCCATTGCTGCCCGGAATCGCGCATCGCTGCGCAGGCCATCCGCAACGTGCCGCGGAACCTTGTAGCGGCGCCCCCGCAGCCCACGCTCGGCGATATCCAGCACGAGGCCAGCCTGGCGAACGACGAAAGCCGCAAACTCGGTATTGTCGGTCTGGTCGTAGTCCTTGCTGAGTTCGGCAAATCGCTGTTCGAGTTCGCCAATCGTAGCGGGTTGTCCCATCAGACATTGGGCTCGGCGCTTATCGCGCAAAAGAATGGATCGGGCACGAAAACTCCCCGGGTTGCGGGGATCCCCGAAAATGACATGCCGCATTTTGACCGCGCGGTTCTTGTCGAAATTCGGGATACGCCAGGCAATACGAACCGGTACGACCAGTATATCCGGATTGTCCTTCAGCTTTTCCGCCAAGGTGCCGAGCCTTGTTTTGGTCCGCTCATCAGATATCGGCAGGCTGACCCAGTTTAGCTCCCGACCGGGTCCGCCCTCGGCCATGGATGTACGAAGCCAATCAAGCAGATACCGGCGCTCGACCCGATTGCGCGCGTCAATAACGAAAAGCTTCGGGCCTTGCGCCAGGAGCGGTCCGGAATTTGCTATCTGCTTTGCTTCGTCCATCCCCGTTCCCTGATATTGTCTATTCGGCGGCTACCATTTTTGTCGCAGGTTTTTTTGGGGCGGCTTGCCGGGCCGCGGTTTTCTTTCGCGCTACCGGTTTTTTCGTCGCTGGACTTTTTGTGGTCGAACTCGCTTTCCGGGGCTTTTTCGTGTTTTTTGCTTTGGATTTGGGCGGTTGATCCTCTTTGATTAACGCCTCCAGCGCATCCTCCTCTTCGGCTTGCCCCAGCGCCTCGAGGAACATGGAGCGCACTTCCGCAACATGATCATTCATCGTTCGGGCCGACCATTTGCTGGTATCTACCGCTGGCAACACATCCACCCTGACCTTTGCAGGGCGCATCAGAAATTCATTTTTTGGGGCGACATCACCGGCATTGTGAATAACAATCGGTACCATCGGTACACCGGCCTGGAGTGCCATATGAAAGGCGCCTTTTTTAAACGGCCCGAGTTTCGGCGAGAGGGTTCGCGTCCCTTCGGGAGCGATGACGATAGATTTGCCATCAATCTTTATAGCATCGACAAGCGGTGCCATTGCCTTGATGGCGCTCCTTGCGTTGCCACGATCGATGAAAACCGTTCCGGCCAATTCCATCAGCTTGCCAATCACCGGTGTGTCGCGGACCTCCTTCTTCGCCACCCCGCCCATATCCCGGCGGATCAATTTGGCGAGGATCATGACATCCGCTTTGCTCTGGTGATTGAAGACAAAGATACAGGGCCGCGATGTCCACAGATTTTCTTCGCCCGTCACTTCCAGCTCGCAGCCGGTCAGCGCGGTCGCAATATCACCAAAAAGACCGGTTGAAAAATTCATCGCCTCGCGCTGCGATCCGGTCAGTGCCCAGATTGGCAGAGACGCGACGACCGACCCCACCAGGGAACCGGTGGCGTATATCGTCCGCAGATAGTCCACCGGCTTGCCCTGCCCCCGGCTTTCATATTTCTCCAGCGGCCAGTTATTCTCCCGCGCCGCTTCGCGCAATTTTGTATTCGGGTTCAAAGGCCGAGGCTTGCCAACCCGTTCCAGCAATTCGATATCGTCATAGCTATCCGAATAGAAATAGCTCTTGTCGAGATCGAGATCATAATCGGCTGCCAGATTTTCCGCAGCAATCACCTTGCCTTCACCAAAGCACAGCGGCCTAATGATATTCCCCGTAAATTCCCCATTTTCGACTTCATATTGCGAGCAGAGCACATGCTCGATATCGAGATCGCGCGCGGTCGGTTCGATCTGGTAGATGGTCGCGGATGACACGATCGCGATGGTATGCCCCTTGGCACGATGGGCCTCGATCAACGCCCGCGCTTCGGGATAGACTTTGCGTGCAATATGTTTTTCATAAAGCTCTTCGCCAAATTCGAAATAGCTGTCTTCGGTAACGCCTTTCATAAATTTCGCGGCACCCGTCATCAGACCCGAAAAACCCATATTGCCAGTGCTATACTGCGCCATCACATTGATTGTTTCGACGACTTCTTCAGCGGTCATTTCGAGCCGCTTGACTTTCTCCCACAACATCGCCGTAGCCGAATAGCCGGCGATAATCGTACCATCGAAATCGAACAGGGCAGCGATTTCCGGCCCTTCCGGAGAGTCCAAAACATCCTGCAAATGGGATTTATATTCAGCCTGCTTTTTCTTGGTCATTCAAATGTCCTTCGCCCAGTATCTATCGTGCCAAAAAACAGCGCAATTTCCCAGCTAATATTGGCAAAAGACGCGATTCATGGTCCGCTTGGGAACTGCAGTCCCTTTATGGACCAATTCTGACGGAAGAATGAAGGTTTTCCGAGAAATTATCTTGGAGAAAAAACAGGAGTCAGAAACCCTCGGTTTCGTAAGGGCTACAGTGGGATATTCCCATCATATCCTTGCCGATACGCGGATGGTTTCACAGCACTCCCCGATATGGGTTGCAGGGCCGCATGATGATCGCTACATGCTCCCCCGTCTATGAGGTGCGTTGGCTGAGTGGTCGAAAGCGCCGCACTCGAAATGCGGTATGCCAGCAATGGTATCTAGGGTTCGAATCCCTAACGCACCTCCACAGACTGAAGTTGCTCCCTGGCCAAGTCCCACGCGCGCTGAACGGGCCTCCTGCCTCCCCAGACAGCCGCAATTCCGTAAAACAGGCGTGATCGACAGCAATCACCCTCATCCAATAGATCATACCCCTACCGCAGCGATAGCTGCGGTGACGGGCACGGGCTATTTTGGCATGAGATCAACCACCTCCGTTTGCATCAACTGCGCGCCCAGAGACTGAACAGCGGTGCAGCGGTGCGCAGCAACATACAAGCAAGACAGAATATAGAACCGCAGGGACATGATACCAGCTTGCCATAAGCGGGCAGTTGCTTTGAAACTAGACGACGGGACTTGATGCAGTCTTCTGCCCGCCAGCATTTCGCCGCATGCCCATAGCTCCGGCAAGGACAGCAACCGCCAAGATAATCCAGAATGCAATCGCAAACGGAAAGTGATTCCCGATGACAAGCCTCGCAACGAGGGTTATGCCCAAGGCAACCGGAGTGCCCAAGATAATGCCGTGCCAGGCACCGCGGATCCCGGGCTCGTCGACACCTCTGCGTCTGCGTTTGCCGAGCCAGATATAGGTGCCGGTGGCGCAGATTGCCGTAAGCGCAGCCCCGAACAGGAAATAGGCGAACTTCACCGGGAGACCGCCGAAGGTTCCAAAGTGCAGCTGGTAAATGGAGGCTGCCGCCTGCTGCCCCAGTTCGCCATCCGCTAAGCCTGCCACATGGTCGAAGCCGCCTTTGGAGTTAAAAGCATAATATTCACCAAAAATGAGCCTCCGGTCATGCTCTCCAACAATCTGGACGTGCTGCCCTTTGGTCAGCGGATCGTGGATAATGGCGTAGGTCACATGCACATCGGGATATATGCGGGCCATATGGGAAAGGGCATTTGCGACATTGGGAACGGATGCCGGTCGGGAATCCGCCTTGCCTTCTTCTCCGAAAACAGGACTGTAAACCGCCTCGACGTCGCCCTTATAGTCGTCCGCGGCAATGGCATAAGCGGTAACGCTGGCTAGTCCGATCAGCGCGCCGGTCAGCGCGATCGCGACAGAAAAGGGCAAGGTCCAGACACTGAGACGATTATGCCAGTCGGCCAGGCCTATCCCGTTGCCATTGCGAGCGCGCAGGCGGAAAGCATCGCGAAAAATGCGCGGATGGGCGACCACGCCGCTGACTGCAAGCACAAGCATCATCACGCCAAGTATGCCCACAATGGTGATGCCGACAAGGGCCGGCAGATTGAGCGTATAGTGGAGCTTCACTAGAAAATCCGACCAGTCAATCTCTTCGGGTCCGGCAATGGAGCCGTCCTGATCCAAATGTAACGCTTGCGTATCGGTCGTGATTGTCGCCCGCGGCAGCTCCTCGTCCGGGAGATGGACATAGAGATGCGTAGTGGTAGGCTTGCCTGCTTCACTTGCCAGAACGGCCTCGACGCCCCGTTGCACGGCCTCGGGCGAGATCGAGCGCATTTCCGGTGCATATGGTTGCTCGACGCGCTGAAGTTCCTGATAAAATACGGCGACCGTACCGGTCAGCGAGACAATGTAGAGCAGCGCGCCAGCAATCAGGCCGATCGCGGCATGGGCGGAGAGAGATTTTTTCACCGTTTCCGGTTCGATTGGACCACTCATAACGGGCTCCCCGTAACAAAAGCCGGAATGGCGGTGGCGACCGGGATGGCAATGATGGCGAACTGACCTTTGCGGCTGTCGGTCATCAGGATGAGGAATGCCAGAACCGTCCAGCCGAGCGGTGCAGCAAAAAGCGCCAGGACATTGGCATTGGCTTCACTGGCACCCATTAACAGCGAGATCCAGCGCGTCGTGATTGCAAGAGCGACAGCGGAGATCATCCCAGCCAACACGACCAGCAGAAACGTTGCGCAGCGGCTCACGAGGCGCAACGGTTCGCCGGCCTCGGGTAATATCCCTGCCCTGCGGTTGGACGGCTTGCGCCTGGCTGGCGGAGATTTCCAGGCGGCGACGGCGAGGATGACAAATGCCGTAACCATCGCCCATAGCGACAGGATACTCACCCCCCACGCCCCGGCAAGCACCCATCCCGACGCGATTGAAAATGTGAGGAGAAGCCAGCCTGCGACATTGAGCGGCAGCGAGCGCTCCGATCGTGCCCAGGAGAGACGCAAGACCAAAACGGAAGCAATGGCGCTCGCCGTGCCAATGAGGAAGCCAAGCTCTTCCGCCATCAGAAGCGGTAGCTTACTGTGCCCATGACATTGCGTTCGCTACCCACGAAACAATCGCCGCGCGCCAGACAGGCCGAGTAATAGCGCTTATCGAACAGGTTGGTGGCGTTCAGCGCGAAGCTCCAGTTGGCATGGGTCACCTCTGCCAATGCATCGACCAAAGTGAACGACGGCGTAACGATGCCATCGGGAAATGCAGGTCCGAACGAACGGTTCTTGCCGACATGGCGCACACCGCCACCCAGAAGAAGCCTGGTGTCATTGCCCAGCGAGAAGCCCTTTGTGGTCCAGAGCGAGCCATTGAATTTGGGAACATTATCGAGCTGTTGCCCGGTGCCTTCGACCTCGGCCTCGTTATAGCTCGCATTGGCAATGACGGTAAATTCGCCCGGCAGCGAGACATTGCCCTCAAACTCGACACCCTTGGAGGTCATCGACCCGATCTGGATCTGGTCGAACGGGTCAGCCGTGCTGTCATCCGAAACCGGGCGATTGCTTTCCTTGATATGGTAGCCAGTGACGGTCAGCAGGATATTATCAGCGGGATGGAACTTGATCCCCGCCTCGAACTGGCGGCCCGCCTTGGGAACGAAGGCGCTGCCGTCGCTGGCAGTTCCGGCGATCGGTTCGAAGCTCTCGGTATAGCTGAAGAAAGGTGAGACGCCCTCGACGACTTCACCGATGATCCCGGCGCGGAAAGTCGTTGCCGCATCGTGCCGCGTTGCGCCGCCCATGCTCTGCGCACTCGTCCAGTCCCGCCGTGCCCCAAGCACGATCGAGACCCGGTCAAAGAAGCGCATCTGATTCTGGATATAGATGCCGAGCTGGTCCTGGTCGACGTCCTCGGACACATAGGTCGGGGTAGGCAGGCCGCCGCCGTAGTCGGACAGCGCCTCATAATCGATATTGTAGATATCGATCGCCTCAACGGTGAAGCCAGCGGTCTTGTGGACCGAGTTGAAGCTGTAATCAATGCCCGCGAGCAGCATATGCTCGACGGCAGAACCGGTATTAAAATTAAACTGGACATTATTGTCGGTGGAGAAGATTTCCATCCGCGCGATACTGCCATCGACATAGAGCCCCATGAGCCGCTGGTCCGCGTCAAGAAACGGATTGGTCGGGTTGGAATAATTGTTGGGATAATGGGTCAGATATGTCAGGTCACTATCGATATAGCGCGCCTTGAGATTGAGCTTTGCCGTCTCGCCGAAGCGATGTTCGAGCAGCGCCGTCCCCTGCAGCACACGACCGTCATAACGGTCCCAGCCGGGCTTGCCGACAAACAGGCTGTTCGGAAGCTGGCCGTTTGGATTGGGCAGGATCGTCCCGACCAATGGCAGAAATTGCGATGTCGAGCCGCCGTCGTCCTCTTGGTAGAGGCCGATCAGGGTGAAGTCGGTGTCTGGCGAAGGCTTGAAGGTAATTGAAGGCGAGACCATCACCCGGTCATCGGGCACATAGTCGGTTTGCGTATCTGCGTCCCGCACCCTCGCCACGATCCGTGCGGCGACCGTATCGCCAAGCGGACCGGTAAGGTCGACCAGCGCTTCCTTGCGATCGAAGGAACCATAGCGAAGCGATGCTTCTCCGCTTGCCTCAAATTCGGGCCGTTTGGATACGAGATTGATGATCCCGCCCAGCGCGCCCTGTCCGAATAGGACCGAGGCCGGCCCACGGACCAGTTCGACCTGGTCGAAATTATAGGGATCGGCGCGAATGCTCGCATAATAGCTGAAAATATCGCGCATGCCGTCGCGGAACTGAAGCGCGTTGATACCCCGTACAAAGGCACCGTCGACCCGGCTGTCAGGCCCATATGGATTGGCAGTCACGCCAGCCACGTAATTCAGCGTATCCCCGATGCTCACCGCGCCTTGTGCGAGATAGAGTTCGTCATCGATCACCGTGATCGGTTGCGGCGTCTCGATGATCGGCGTGTCGGTCTTGGTGGCGGTGCTGCCTTCTTCGAGCGCACCGGTCACGACGATTGTCCGTTGTTCGGAGTCCCCTGCGGCGCTTTCGGCCAAAGCCGGCAAAGGGGCGAGCGCCGTCGCGCACAGGATGGAAGCTCTCAAAAGTCGCATTATTTTCCCTCATATTCGGATCATGTGCGAATCTACTATTGCGACTCATTAGCATTTGCAATAAGAAAACGTGCTGCTGGATCAAGACAGCGGCTTGTTTCCGGTCCTTAGCAAAAGCCAGATTGTTGGGATTGCTCGCCTCGCGAAGCCTTCCGGGACCGGCAAAGACCTGTCTGGTCGAACAAGCTTCGATACAGTCCGGCTACCCTCTTGCGCCTCACCCAAATCCCGATGCGGCGCTTGCATCTCATATCAAAGCGCTTAAATTGTCACCATGAACATAGCTGACCCTTTCAAGTCCGGAAATCCGTTGCCGCCAAACACGCCCGATATTCTCGACGCCCGCTTCGCCATTGGCGATGTGGTGCGGCACCGCATTTTTGATTTTCGCGGCGTAATTTATGATATCGATCCGGTTTTCGCCAACAGCGAAGAATGGTACGAAGCCATACCGAAGGATTTGCAGCCGCAAAAAAACCAACCTTTTTATCATCTTTTCGCCGAAAATGCCGACAGCAGCTATATCGCCTATGTCAGTCAGCAAAATCTTTTGCCCGATGAAAGCGGCGACCCGATCGGCCATCCCGATGTGGCAAGACTATTTCAGGCGACCGATGGCGGAAAATATAAACTGCACCATATTCACCAGCATTAGAACGGCGCGATCAGGATTTGATCTTCCAGCCTGATTTCAGCAGAAAATAGCAGATAATCGCCAGGCCAATGTTGATAGCCAGCAATATTGCGGCACCCTGCACGATCGGCGAATCCGCTACACCGAGGAAGCCATAGCGGAATCCCGATATTGCATAGAAGAACGGATTGGCGTGGCTCACGGCCTGAAAAGCCGGAGACAGACGGTCGATAGAATAGAACGTCCCCGACAAAAGCGCCAAGGGTGCCACAACGAAGTTGGTAACCGCCGCAGCATGGTCGAATTTTTCCGCCCAGATCGATGTTAACACGCCCAGAAAGGACAGCATCGCTGCCCCCATGATGCCGAACCATAATACTGCCCACCAATGCGCAATACCGACATTGACACCCGGCCAGATGAACATCGCCAGCCATACTGCGAAACCAACCAGAGCTGCGCGTGTCATCGACGCTACGACCAGGGCTCCAAGCAGTTCTCCCACCGATAAAGGCGGAGTCAGATAATCTATAATCGTACCCTGAATCTTGCCCACCAGCATCGAAAAGCTGCTGTTGGCAAAGGCGTTTTGCAACATGCCCATGCAAATCAGGCCCGGTGCGATAAAGTCAGCAAAGGGCACACCCAAGACGGCGCGGTCACCGCGCCCCATGGCGACGGTAAAGATGACCAGAAACAACAATGTCGTGATCGAAGGCGCCCACACGGTTTGCAACTGGACCTTGAAAAACCGGCGTACTTCTTTCTTGTACAGGGCGAGAAAACCGGCCCAGTTGACCCCGCGAATGATCGGAACGCCCGGCTCGGCGAACTGCATCACGCTGGCAGGGCTTTCAGGCGGCGATGGTTTGGAACTTCGGTCTGGCATATTCGCTCCGCCTATCGGCTCTCAGCACCAATCACAAGCCCATATCGCGTCTGAAAGGCACCAATATCGTGGTTGTATATTCACCGCTGCGACCCTATATCGCTGCAAACTCGAAATGATTGGGACTTTGCATGGCTTGGACAGACGAGCGAATCGATTCACTGAAGAATATGTGGGAAAAAGGCCTGACCGCCAGCCAGATCGCGGAAGAACTGGGTGGCGTCAGCCGCAATGCCGTGATCGGCAAGGCGCATCGCCTTGGCCTGAAGTCACGCCCATCCCCGGTAAAAGCCAAGCCCAAAGCCAAAAAAGGTGCCAAACCGGCAGCGAAACCGAAAAAACCACCGGCAAAAACCGGCGCGGTTCCCAAGCCCAAGGAAGAGCATGTTGCACGGCGCGCGATGCCGCCGCCAACACCGGCCGCCCGTACCCATGCCGCGCAGCAGGCCCGCCAGCCCAAGCATGATGGTCCGAAGATTGTGTCCGTCGGCCCCGGCGGTTTTTTGCGGCAGGGACCGGGCGATCAGCAAGCACCAATTCCACCCGCACCGCCGCGCCGTCTGGTGCCGGCCAAGCCGAGTGAGGAAATTGCCGATAAAACCAGCCTGCTCGATCTGAATGACAAGATCTGCCGCTGGCCAATCAACCATCCCGGCGAACCCGACTTCCATTTCTGTGGTGAAGAAGTGAACCCCGGCTTCCCTTATTGCGTCGAACATTGTGGTCGCGCGTTCCAGGCACAATTGCCGCGTGGCACTCGTCGCGCACCGCCACCATTGCCCTTTGGCGGACCTCGGGTACGATAAAACACGCCCCGGATCGGGAGAAATTTCGATCCGGGGGCTAAACGCCGCATAAGCCTCTTGCCAGCGTGACTCCTGCGCTCTTATAGGATCGAGCATGTCTGATGATCTGTTCGGGTCCAACCCGCCAAGCCATTCCAAAACCGGTGACTATGATGCCTCTGCGATCGAGGTGTTGGAGGGGCTGGAGCCGGTCCGCAAACGGCCCGGCATGTATATCGGCGGCGTCGACGAACGCGCGCTTCACCATCTTGCCGCTGAAGTTATCGACAACAGCATGGACGAGGCCGTCGCCGGCCACGCAAGCCGGATAGAAATCACGCTCGATGCAGAAAACCGGCTGACTGTAACCGACAACGGCCGCGGCATTCCCGTTGATCCGCATCCGAAATATCCCGGAAAATCGGCACTTGAAGTGATCATGACCACCCTCCATTCGGGCGGCAAATTCTCCGACAAGGCCTATGCAACGTCGGGCGGCCTGCACGGCGTCGGCGTGTCGGTCGTCAACGCCCTGTCCTCCGAAACGGTCGTCGAGGTGGCGCGCAACAAGACCCTCTATCGCCAGTCCTTCTCGCAAGGCCTTGCAACGTCGAAGCTTGAAGAAGTCGGAACCGCTCCCAATCGGCGCGGAACCAGCATATCCTTCATCCCCGATACAGAAATTTTTGGCGAGGGAAACCGGTTCAAGCCCTCGCGCTTGTTCAAACTGGCGCGCTCCAAGGCCTATCTCTACGCGGGTGTCGAAATTCGCTGGAAATGTGATGAAAGCCTGGCCAGCGATGATGTCCCGGCAGAAGCGATCTTCCAGTTCCCTGGCGGCCTTTCCGATCATCTGCGCGAACAGCTTGGCGGACGCGAATGCGTCACCACCGAGTTTTTCGCCGGGAACCAGGAATTCCCGGATGAACAGGGCCGGGTCGAATGGGCCATCACCTGGCCGATCTGGACCGACGGCAGCTACAGCTGGTATTGCAATACCATTCCCACCCCCAATGGCGGCACCCACGAAACCGGCTTGCGCAATGCTCTGGTGCGCGGCTTGCGGGCCTTTGGCGAACTGGTCCAGATCAAGAAGGCGGCACAGCTGACTGCCGACGACATCATTTCCGGCGGCGAGATGATGCTGTCCGTGTTCATCCGCGATCCGCAATTTCAAAGCCAGACCAAGGACCGGCTGACCTCTCCCGAGGCGAACAAGCTCGTCGAAAACGCGGTGCGCGACCATTTTGACCATTTCCTCACCGACAATATGGACCGCGGCAAGGCGCTGCTCGGCTTTGTCATGGAGCGGATGGACGAACGCCTCAAGCGCAAGGCGGAACGCGAGGTCAAGCGCAAGACCGCGACATCGGGACGCAAGGTGCGTCTGCCCGGCAAACTCACCGACTGCTCAATAGGTGATCCCGAAGGCACCGAATTGTTCATCGTCGAAGGCGACAGCGCCGGCGGCTCTGCCAAACAGGCACGCGAACGCAAAACTCAGGCGATTCTGCCAATTCGGGGCAAAATTCTGAACGTGGCATCGGCCAACAGCGCCAAGATCATGGCCAATAGCGAGATTGCCGACCTGATCCTCGCGCTCGGCTGCGGCACGCGCAAGGATTGCGACCCGGACAATCTTCGCTACGAGCGAGTCATCATCATGACCGACGCGGATGTCGACGGTGCCCACATCGCGACTTTGCTAATGACATTTTTCTTCCAGGAAATGCCCGAACTGGTCCGCCAGGGGCATCTCTATCTCGCCCGCCCACCGCTCTATCGGCTTACTGCGGGTGGCAAGAGCCTCTACGCCCAGGACGACGCGGCGCGTGCCGACATCGAGAATGGCCCGTTCAAAGGCAAAAAGGTCGATGTCAGCCGGTTCAAGGGCCTCGGCGAAATGAACCCTTCCCAACTCCGCGAAACCACTATGGACCCGGAAACCCGTTCTTTATTCAAGGTCACGCTGCCGCAGGAATATGAACAACGCGCCAGCGTCAAGGATCTGGTCGATCGCCTGATGGGGAAAAATCCGGAGCACCGGTTTAATTTCATCCAGCAAAATGCAGCGAGCCTTGATGAACAGGTTATCGACGCGTAACAGGCAGGGTCAGACTGAAATTTGATTTCGGGAGATGTCTGTGCGGTTTCCGTTCGCCTTTGCTTTATCCCTGCTGTCCTGTTCGATCGCATTCGTCACCATCCCTGCCCAGGCCCAGACCAGACCAGTTATTTCGGAACAGCTTTCCCGGCGCGCCGATGATGTGCTCCGCCTGTTGCAGGGCGAACCGATTGAGGCCGAGATATTCGACGAGAATTTCCTCAATGCCGTGCCCCCCGAACAATTTCGCACGCTTGCCAGGCAGATCGTCACGCAACAGGGACAGGCACTGGAAATTGCATCTATCGAACCGCGCGGCGCCAATTCGGCGACTCTCAAGGCCCGGTTTGAACGTTCGATCGGCACGATTCATATCGACCTCGAGCGGCAACCGGAGCACCGCATTTCAGGACTTCTGATCACCGGGTTCGAAGCCGCCGGAGACACGCTTGATGATGTGCTCACCGCGATCGATGCCCTGCCCGGCCGTCAGGCTGTTCTGGTCCGGAGACTGGACGATGATGATCAACCCCCGCTCGCCGCGCTCGATCCGGACGGGCGCTATGCCATCGGTTCAACGTTCAAACTCTATATATTGGCCGAGCTCGACCGGGCCGTGCAAGCGGGCGAAAGACGATGGAGTGATGTCGTGCAACTGGGACCAAAATCCCATCCCTCCGGGATCAGCCAGAACTGGCCGGACAATGCCCCGATGACATTGCACACGCTGGCAACGCTGATGATCTCGATCAGCGACAATAGCGCCACCGACACATTGATCCGGGTCATCGGCCAGGATCGCCTGGCAAAAATTGTTCACGCCACAGGTCATCGCAAGCCAGAAGAGTTGCGCCCCTTTCTGATGACCCGCCAGGTATCTGCGCTGAAAATGCCCGTGCATGCCGCGCGAAGAAACGCTTTTCTGGGCGCTCAGCCGGCAGAACGTGAAAATCTGCTTGGCAAGTTTGACCCCGCATTGACCCTGACAAGTCTCGATCCGCGCATTTTGACCAATCGCCCCAATTTTATCGATCAACTCGAATGGTTTGCTACGCCGCGAGATATCATCGGATTGCTGACCTATCTGTACCGCAACGCGGGGGAAGACACCCGCGCACTCATGGCAATAAACCCCGGTATTGGTCAGGAAGCCGCAAGGAAGTGGGCTTATTTGGGCTATAAAGGCGGTTCGGAGCCCGGTGTATTGTCGTATAATTTTCTGCTGCAATCCAGAACCGGCAAAAACTATGGGATTTCAGTGAACTGGAACAATGAAGAACAAGCCCTGCAGGAAGGCAAACTGCTGGCTCTGACAACACGTTTGGTGAATCTGCTGGCGAAACAATAATATCCGACAGCTATCGCCGGACAGAAACCTTTTCCACTAAGGTTGTTCGGCTTCACTCACGTCATAATTGATGACATATTCGCTGCGGTCGCCGTTCATGGTCTGGGTATAGGTCCCGGGAATAGCGTTCACGGCCACTGTGCCGATCGTATCATGGCCACCGACCATATCATACTCCATCACCTTGAATATGACGGGATCGCTTAACTCGAACGTCTCACTTATCGTCCATCTGTCGCCTTTCTTGAACCGCTGGTTCTTGTTGCCGGCATCCGGAAAACGTTCACCATTGTTAAATCGGAGAAACAGGTCGTCGGGTACGCCCAGAAAACCGGTCAGTTTGACATTCTGTATCGTGATGTTGGAAATTCTGACGGTCTTGCCGGCGACGACTGGAGCGTCGGTACTGATTTTTGCAACCGGTGGTGGCGCCGCGACCAGAGCGGAAATTTTTGTTGCTGCCTCCACAGCATATTTGCCGTCCGGAAACAGCGACAAGTAGGTACTGAAGGCACTGACGCTATCGGTGGCAAGCGCCCCCCGCCACGTGATGCCTTCCAGTTCGGCCTGATCAACGCCGGGAGGAGCGGCGCTGGACGGTGCAGCCGCTTGTCGGGTGGGCCGCGGAGTCAGATAGACAGGCGTACCGGTGATGCTAGCGCTGACAAAAGGACGCTGTTTCCCGCCGGTGGCTTTCAACACATCATCGCGCACCGTCCCGCCAAGCAATTGCAGGGGCAGATCGGGTTCCGGCAGGCGGGCGGCCAGAGATTGCGCAAACGGAGAATTTTCGCCCTCACCATCACTGGCTGTCTGCCCCGGTGCGGCGGAATATATAACCAGCACATCGTCAACATCAATTCCCGCCAATCCACGCACAACCGCTCTCGAACCTGCCCGCCAGCTGTTGGCAAAGGGGTTGTTACGGCACGCATCCAGAACAACCACGCGGACCTGCGCACCGGATACGGTTTCCATCAGGCGGTTGAGGTTGATCGTTTCAAAAGGCAGATCGAAACTGGAGTTCAACTCCGCGTCGGTCGGCACCAGCCAGTTTTCACCCTGCCCCTCCAAGCCGTGCCCGGCATAATACACCAGCGCGATATCCGCGCCATCGGCCTTTTCTCGAAAGCGCCGAAGCGTCATGCGAAAATCGTCAACGGATTGATCGAGTGCGATTGTGACTTCGTCAAAACCGGCTTTTTCAGCCGCCCGAGCAACCAGCTTGGCATCATTGACGGCATTTGCCAGCGGACTGGTGTTAATATATTCCGCATTGCCGATGATCAGGGCGACTTTTTTTGCCTCGGCAGCGTTCACGCAAAATAACAGCGAAACCGTTACAAAAAACAAGAATCTAGCCATGATCATCCCTAACCTTTCCCCATTCACTAAGCGGGAAAGGCGGAACTCGCAAGTTTACCCGCCCGTCAACGCCGCGACCAGCGCCTTGACCTTCTGTTGCCGCCATTGCGGCAAGGGTGCCATCAGCCAGTAACCGCGCGACGACACGCTGTCTTCGCCGATAATCTCGACCCGGCCCGCAGCCAGATCGCGCTGGACCAGCATTTTCGGTACCCAGGCATAGCCAAAGCCATTGGCTGCAGCCTCAATCGCGAGGCCGCCATCAGCAACCCGCATCAGCGTTTCTTCGCCTTCGGAAATGGGGCAGCCGGGCCAGTCAATCTTGTTGCCGCCGTCGCTACCCGCCGCAGCAATCTTCACGAACACGGTATCGCCAAGCATTTTGCCTTCATGCTGGCCTGGTCCGTCGCCGAGCCAGATTGCCACGTCCAGATTGGCTTCGGTGAAATCGATCTCATCATCGGCGGCTACTAAGGCAAAACTCGTGTCCGGATTATCGGCTGAGAAGGCGGACAGTCTCTCATTGAGCCATTTCTGGGTGAAATCGCGAGGTGCGGCGATGGTCAGCTTGTGCGAGGACTGACCCGATTGCATTGCCCGGACGGCTTCTTCAAATTGCAGGAAACCGGAACGAAGCGCATCCAATCCAGCCGCCGCTTCGTCAGTCAGCTCCAGACCTTTGGGGGTACGGCGGAACATCACCACGCCCAGCATGTCTTCCAGCGCGCGGATTTGTTGGCCTACTGCAGCTGGCGTCACCGCCAGTTCATCGGCCGCTTTGGTAAAACTGAGATGCCGGGCGGCGGCATCGAGCACGCGAAGGCCATTCAGGGGCAAATGGGTACGCTTCATTGCTCGACCGTCGGTTCGGTGAGGGGAAAATGGGGAATGCGGACTTCAAAGGCTGGCGGCGTACTGCCAACCATGACAAAATAGCCTTCCATTGAACCGCTCGATGTATTGAGCGGGCAGCCCGAGACATAATCGTGGGACTTACCCGGCTGGATGATCGGCTGTTCACCGACAACACCTTCGCCGTCGACAACTTGCAGTCCGCCATGTTGATCGTTGATCTGCCAATGCCGCATCAACAGCTGGACCGCCTCGTCCCGATGGTTCTCGATCCGGACATGATAGGCCCAGAACCAGCGATTGCCGTCAATGTCGGATTGTTCCGGCAGGAAGGTCACCGCGACGCGTACGGTAACGCCATCGGTGGTCTCGGCAAACGGGAAGAATGATTCCATATCCATGATATAGAGTTAAAGCCCTACGGACGAAAGGGCCTGATCCAGGTCTTTGATCAAATCGATCGGATCTTCCAGACCGACATTGATCCGTAGCATGTCTTCGGTGATCCCGACTTCCAGCCTGGCCTCCTCCCCCAATCCATGGTGGGTGGTCGAGGATGGATGGCACATGAGCGAGCGACTATCGCCAATATTGTTCGAAATATCGATCAGATTCAATGCATTGAGTAAGCCGTGCGCACGCTTGCGACCGCCACCGACATAAAGCGAGAAGATCGGTCCCGCAGCTTCCATCTGACTCATCGCGAGATTATGCTGGGGGTGGCTGGGGAGGCCCGGGTGCAAGATTTTCTCTACGCGCTGCTCCAAAAACTTGCCTACCTCGAGCGCATTATTGCTCTGCCGGCGGATACGCAGGTCTAGCGTTTCCAGTCCCTTGAGCACCACCCAGGCGTTGAACGCGCTCAACGTTGGGCCGGTGTTGCGGGTGAAGGCGAGCAAGGTCTCCTCGATAAATTCCTCGCTGCCGCAGACCGCGCCAGCCAGTACGCGCCCCTGCCCGTCCATCATCTTGGTAGCGCTATAGGCGACTACGTCCGCACCATATTCCATGGGCCGCTGCAGCACGTTTGTGGCGAATGCATTGTCCACAACGCTGGTGATGCCCTTGGCCCGCGCGAGATCACAAATACTGCGGATATCGATCACGTCCATGGTCGGGTTGGCGGGCGTTTCGAAGAAGAAGACCTTGGTCTTGGGCGTGATCGCCTGTTCCCAATTTTCAATCTCGCGACCATCGACGACGGTTGTTTCGATCCCGAATTTGGGTAGCAGGCTATCGGTCAGCCAGCGGCAGGACCCAAACAGGGCACGGCTGGCGACCACATGATCGCCCGCCTCCAGCTGGCAGAGCAAGGCGGCGGTCATCGCGGCCATGCCCGATGCGGTCGCCCGGCAGGCTTCCGCGCCTTCCATGATCGCAATCCGCTCTTCCAGCATCTGCACCGTTGGATTCTGCAGGCGGCTGTAGGTCATGCCGTCCTGTTCACCGGCAAAGCGGGCAGCGGCATCCTCGGCGCAATCATAGCTATAACCCGATGTCAGGAACAAGGCTTCGGATGTCTCGCCAAATTCGCTGCGCATCGTGCCGCTGCGGATCGCCTGGGTGGCAGGACGCCAGTTCTTGGTGACATCGCGGTTCTGGCCGGTGTTTCTCTTCATCTTATTATCCTAGCCGCCTGTCAGTTGCGCGACAATAGCGTCGCCGATTTGCGCAGTGGAAGCATGTCCGCCAAGATCATGGCCGAGGACGCCCTGTTCGAGCACAGCCGCTACCGCCGATTCGATTCTGGCTGCTTCTGCCTCCATCCCGAAACTGTGCCGCAACATCATAGCTGCAGATAGGATCATCGCGGAAGGATTGGCAATGCCCTGCCCCGCAATATCCGGCGCGCTGCCATGAATGGGTTCGTAGAGGCCCTTGGTTCCTTCACCCAGCGACGCCGATGCCAGCAGACCGATCGAGCCGACGCACATGCTCGCCTGATCGGAAAGGATGTCGCCGAACAGGTTGCCGGTGACGACCACATCAAACTGGCCGGGATTACGCACCAGTTGCATCGCCGCATTGTCGACGTACATATGGCTGAGTTCCACGTCGGGATATTCAGCCGACAATTCGATCATCACGTCGCGCCACAATTGCGATGTCTCCAGCACGTTGGCCTTGTCGACCGAACACAGGCGCTTGCCGCGTCCCATGGCGGTCTTATAGGCGACATGCCCGATACGCCGGACTTCGCTCTCGTCATAGGACATCACATCATAGCCCTCGCGCAAACCGTCTGCGGTTGTGCGCATGCCCTTTTCGCCAAAATAGACATCACCGTTCAGTTCGCGGACGATGACAATGTCGATGGTCCGAGCGATTTCCGGCTTGAGACCGGACGCGTCTTCCATACCCGGAAACATCTTGGCAGGCCGAAGGTTGGCGAAAGTCTGCATTTCTTTGCGCAGACCCAGCACCGCCTGTTCGGGACGTAGGTGGCGGTCGAGATTGTCGCACGATGGGTCGCCCACCGCACCGAACAAAACCGCATCGGCCGATTCGACGACCGCCAGCGTTTCCGGCGGCAGCGGATGACCATGTTTGTGATAGGCAACACCGCCGACAGCGGCGTGGGTCAATTGCATATCGGACAACCCGAGGGCATCGAGAACGCGCAGCGCCTCGATCATGATTTCCTGACCAATGCCGTCTCCGGCGAGCACCGCAATATGCATGAATTTTCCTTCCTGAACGCGCGCCGTTCCTGCCGATTATCAAGCGTTTAGGCAACCACCCTTTTCAGGCGATCGATCAATATCGACCGGGCCGCCAGAACGTCCTTGCGGCGCTCCTCGAAAAAATGGCGTTTCAGGAAAAAACCGGTAACGCGCAGGCCGTCAAATATATCACCCCATTCGGGCATCACCGGCTGCGTGAAGAATGCCGGCAGCGGCAAAAGACGTTCCTTATATTCCTGTCCGGCAAAGGCACTGACAGCGGTTGCGCTTTTCGGGCTGATGTAAATCAGATCGTCCTCCAGGCCGGTTGCGGCGCATTTGTCCAATGCCAGGCCAAAGCCCAGTTCAGAGAGCAGCAGCAGTTCATAGCGCACCAGCGCAACGGCCCACCCCCTGGCGGAGGGCGCCCCGCAAATCGCGTCGAGCAAGGCGGAAAGAGCCGAATGGATTTGCGGATAGCTGTGTTCTTCCGGCAAGGTGGCGGCCGTCAGCGCCGTCACCCAGTCGAGCGCTGCGCTGGCCAGCGGCTCACCCAGAAAAGGACCTCTGCTCTGCTGCAGTTCCACCGTCATTGATGCCAGCTGATCCTCGGTCCGTGCCCGATAATCGGCCTGAACAATGTTGGAGGGGATCAGAACCGGCCGCATCATCCGCGACCGCGCACCACGGACATATCCGGTCACAAGGCCATTACCGGGAGTCAGCGACCGCACCACCGCACCATGTTCGCCGTGGGATTTGACCGAACAGATGATCGCCGATGTGCGCAAGCTAGGCATGGAAAAAATCGTAGATCTTCTGCGCCACCGTCGCCGACACGCCCGGCGCACGCTGCAGATCGTCGAGCGATGCGTTTTTGACGGCGCGGGCAGTCCCGAAATGCAGCAGCAGCGCCTTTTTCCGTGCGGGACCGACACCCGGCACATCATCCAGCGAACTATGGCCAACTGCCTTGGCTCGCCTTGTCCGATGCGCCCCAATGGCGAAGCGGTGCGCCTCGTCGCGCAACCGCTGAAGATAGAAAAGCACCGGACTGTTGGCCGGCAGATTAATCGCACGGCCGTCGGGCAGATGAAATGTTTCCCGCCCTGCATTACGGTCCGGCCCCTTGGATACACCGATCATAACGACATCCTCGACCCCGATTTCGGCGAGCGCTTCGCGCGCCGCGCTCATCTGACCCTTGCCGCCGTCAATCAGCACCAGATCGGGCCACTCCCCCTTGTCGCGATCCGGATCCTCCTTTTGCGCACGGGAGAAACGCCGTTCGAGCACTTCCCGCATCATCGCGAAATCGTCGCCGGGCGCGATATCAGGATTTTTGATGTTGAATTTGCGATAGGCATTTTTGCGAAATCCCTCGGGGCCAGCCACAACCATGCCGCCGACCATATTCGTACCCTGAATATGGCTGTTATCATAGATTTCGATGCGATCCGGCACCGCATCCAGCTCCAGCAATTCGACCATTTCCCGCATGATCTTCGCTTGGGTCGAAGTTTCCGCCAGACGCCGGTCGAGCGCGTCCTTGGCGTTGCGACTTGCCTGTCCCAACAATTTCCGGCGGTCCCCGCGCTGCGGTTTCGATACGCTTACCTTATAGTCGGCCTTGGTGCTCAACGCCTCGGCCAGCAATTCCGCATCAGGGAGTTCGCGGTCCAGCAACACCAATTTGGGCGGCGGCATCCGGTCGTAAAATTGCATCAGGAAACTGGAAAAAATCTCGTCAATCTCGACATTGCTTGTGTGCGCAGGAAAAAAGCTGCGGTGCCCCCAATTCTGGCCACCCCGAATGAAAAAGGCCTGGATACAGACCGTAGAGCCCTCGCTCGCCAGCGCAAATATGTCGGAATCGGGCAAGCCCTGTGCGTTGATCGCCTGATTGCCCTGAATGAAGGTCAGCGCCTTCAGCCGGTCGCGATAGACCGCCGCCATTTCGAAATCGAGGGCATCGGAGGCCTTCTCCATTGCTTCGCCCAGCTTGTTCTGCACAGCAGTGGATTTACCCGACAGAAAATCCCGCGCATCCTCGACCAGCTCGGCATAGTCCTCCTTGCTGATCCGGTCTACGCAAGGCCCGGAACAACGCTTGATTTGATAGAGCAAGCAAGGCCGCGAACGGTTGTTGAAGAAACTGTCCGTGCACGACCGCAACAGAAACAGTTTTTGCAACGCGTTGATCGTCCGATTAACCGATCCGGCGCTGGCAAAGGGTCCAAAATATTGCCCCTTTGTGCGCTGCGCGCCGCGATGTTTGGTAATTCGCGGAAAATCATGATCCTCGCGCAACAGAATGAAGGGGAAGCTCTTGTCGTCCCGCAATAGCACATTATAGGCGGGCCGGAATTTCTTGATCAATTGCGCTTCGAGCAGCAACGCCTCGGCTTCGCTGCCGGTGGTGACGATGGTCATCGAGCGGGTTTGCGCGACCATCCGCATCAATCGCTGCGGCAGGCGGTTCATCTGAACATAGGCACCGACGCGGGCCTTCAGCGAACGAGCCTTGCCGACATAGAGCACATCGCCGCGCTTGTCCTGCATGCGATACACGCCCGGCCTTGTGGGCAGCGTGTTCAATACTTCACGGATCGCCGCCATTCCGGCCTCGAGATCGGGCGTATCCCCCTCCCCACGCACAGCGTAGGTGGCCTTGTCCTCATTGAAGCGGGACGCAGCATTGGGTTGATCGGGACGGTCGGCCTTGGACATCAGGCATATCTAGGAGGGCGAGCAAGAGTTTGCCAGCCACAAGATGATATCCCCTCCCATATCGGGAGAGGATAAAATTAATTCAGCGTTTTACCTATATCGCCAATTGCCTTGTCGATCAGGCCCTTGTCTGCAGCGGCATCATGGCGTGCAGCGATCAAGGCTTCTGCCGCTTTGGTAGCAGCCGTTGCGGCCTTGGCGTGAACGGCGGCAATCGCAGCGCGTTCCGCGGCGCTGATTTTTTCTTCCGCCATCTTCTTGCGACGAGCGACCAGCGCCTTGGTTTCTGCCTCGGCTTCCTTGACCAGGATCGCAGCTTCCTTTTCCGCGCTATCCATCAGCGCTTCAACTTCAGCCTGCGCGCCTGCGGTTTTAGCCTCATATTCGGCTTTCAGCGCTTCGGCTTCCTTGCGCAAGTCCGCGGCTTCATCGAGCGTCTTCTTGATTTCGGCAATCTTGTTATCCAGCATGCCGCCGACAATTTTGGGGACTTTCATCCACAACATGATCGCGAATACGACCAGAACGCCGACCGCAACCCAGAAAGTCGCGTCGCTCAATGGACCGCCAGCCCCTGCGCCCTCTGCCAAAATCGTCAATAGCATAGTCTATCTCCTTCAGCAGGCGCTCAGAAAGCGGCCTTGACCGCTTTCTTTGCTTCCGTTGCCGTAACCTTGGCACCGGAAACCGTTTTCACAATAGCCTGAGCGGCATCAACGGCAACGGCTTCAATTTCCAACAGTGCTTTGCTTTGAGCCGCCTTCAGCGCAACATCAGCTTCATTAGCTTTCTTCGCGATGGCGGTATCCGCACGCTTGATGGCGGCCTCATTCTTTTTGGCGACCTTGGCTTTGGCGTCGCTTACCTTGCCAACTGCATCGGCGCGTGCATCATTGATGCTCGCGCGATAATCGGCTTCAATCTGCTCAGCCTTGTCCTGCCCGGCCTGCGCCGCGGCAAGGTCATCGGAAATCCGCTTTTGACGGTCATCAACAGTCTTGCTGATCTTTGGCACCATATTTTTGGCAATGCCAAAATAGATGATACCAATAACGATCAGCAACCAGAAAAACTGGCTGCCGTAGACTTCCATAAGCTGACTAATTTGAGGCATTATTCACCCGATGTTTCGAAACGCAAATAGGCAATTTGACGCGGGTCGGACCTGCCGACCCGCCATCAAAATTATTCAGCTGGTGCAGCGGCCGGAGCTTCTTCAGCTACAGGCGCATCAGTGGCTGCTGTTTCCGCAGCAATGACTTCAACCGGCGTCGCCGCTGGTGGTGCGTAGAGGATCATCATCGCAACAGCGAAAGCGATCAGGCCGAGCAATTCAGCAGCAGCGAAGCCGATGAACAGACGTCCCTGCTGGCCGTCGGCCGCAGATGGGTTGCGCAGAGCGCCTTCGAGGAAGGATGCGAAAACATTACCAACACCGGATGCAGCAACACCGATACCGATTGCAGCGATACCAGCGCCGATTACTTGTGCAGAAGCGAGATCCATTTTGTTAACTCCGTATTATAAAACTAGGATTGAAAGTGACTTAGTGAAGATTTTCCGCATCGCTAATATACAGCGACGTGAGAAGAGCGAAAACATAGGCCTGGATAGCACAGACCAGAAGCTCCAACGCACTGACAAAGGCGATGAAGAGAATGCTGAGCAGCGCGATACCCCAACTGGCACCCCCTGCGTCAATGGCCTGAACAACAAAACTTGCGAACACCTTGATCAGGATGTGGCCGGCGATCATCGCGACGAACAGCCGCAAGGCGAGACTGAACGGACGAACAAGGAAAGACAGCAATTCGACCGAGAAAATCAGCGGCATCATCCAAACCGGCGTACCATGTGGAATGAACAGGCTGAAAAATTTAAAGCCGTGCTTCCAGAAACCAACGATCAGCACGATCGAGAAGCTGATCGCTGCCAACAGACCGGTAACGGTGAACTGGCTGGTGACCGTGAACGGGTGGATGCCGGGTATGATCCCGAAGGGCATCATGCCAAGCAGGTTGGAAAACAGGATGAACATGAACAGGGTAAAGACCCAGGGCGTATATTTCTTACCATTGGGGCCGATGCTGTTGGCGATAATATTGTCGATAAAACCGACAACACCCTCAACCATCACCTGCCAGCGACCAGGAACCAGCTCGCGCTTCATTCCGCCCATCATGAATATATAGAGCAGCACCAAGACGACAAACATCCAAAGCGCGCTGTTAGTGAAGCTGATCTGCTGACCGAATAAAGTGAAGCCATCAAAAATGGGCTGCACTTCGAATTGGTGCATAGGATCAATCTTGCCTTCGGTAGCCACTAATTAAACCCCTGATCGTCAATCGTCATCATCTGGTAACGCCGTGCCGATATCATCCACCGGCTGGCTCGAAATCATATAAATTTTCCTGAACGCTACTCCCGCCCCAAGGAAGAAGAATAGCAACAGGAACAAAGGCGTCGTTTCCAGCCAGGTGTCAAACAGCCACCCAAGAAGAAAACCGGCAGCCACGCCTCCGATCAGATAACTTAGCACCCTTGCACCGAGCCGCTGACTTTCGTCTGGCCCTTTGCTCCGGTGCCCCGCTTTGACCCGCTCTCTATTCTGTGCCGCTTCCAGTCGCTCTTCCAGCGACGAAACCCGCACATCCTCTTCGAGGGGATCCCGATCAGATTCGCTTGCTGCCATTATAGTCCCTTAAACCCCCCGAAGAGTGCCAGAAAGAGCCACAAACACCAGCAGGCCGACCCGCCAAGGCGCGGTCCGTTTAGGAAAGCATGGCGAGCAAGTCAACAGCGATGCAGCGATGCAGAATTTTGTGGGATTAGGAGAGCATTTTCACAGGCTATGCTCTCCCCATTTGCGCCGAAACGGCCGGGATGCACGAACATAGGTCCGGTCCGTCCCGCCACTGCAAACCCGACCCGATTTCTTGACGTGCGGAGGATTGTCGTGAAGAGCTGTGTTGCGTGCAAGAGGGTTGCGTTGTTTATGGCTTCAGGATCAAAAACGGTAATATACGCGGCATTGGCAGGTAACAGCCTGATCGCCATTTCCAAATTTATAGCAGCTTCCTTCACCGGCAGTTCCGCAATGTTCAGCGAAGGCGTGCATTCGGTGGTCGACAGCGGCAACCAGTTGTTGCTCCTGTTCGGCCTGAAGCGCGCGGTTCGACCACCAGACAAAAAACATCCTTTTGGCTATGGGATGGAATTATATTTCTGGACCTTCGTGGTCGCCATTCTGATTTTTGCGGTAGGCTCCGGCATTTCGATCTACGAAGGCGTGCAAAGCCTCTATCACCCCCATCCGGTGGAATCACCGGAATGGACCTATGCTGTTCTGGCTTTGGCGATGGTTTTCGAAGGGGCGGCCTGGTGGGTGGCCTTTCGCGAGTTTCAGCGGACAAAGGGCAACCAGTCATGGTTTGCAGCTATCCGCAACTCCAAAGATCCGACTGTTTTCACAATATTATTCGAGGACAGCGCGGCAATGCTGGGCCTGATCATCGCCTTTGCCGGGATTTTCTCGGCCCAATATTTTGACCTGCCGATACTCGATGGCATTGCCTCGATCGGCATCGGTATCGTACTGGCGTTCGTTGCATTGTTGCTGGCTTTTGAGAGCAAGGGCCTGCTGATCGGGGAAGGCGCGTCCCCCGAAGTGGTTGCCGGCATCCGTGCCGTGGTGTCCGGTGACAGCCGCATCACCGGACTGAACGAAATATTGACCATGCATATGGGGCCGGAAGACATATTGCTCGCCGCCAGTGTCGACTTTGATGATCACCTGACCGCCGACAAGGTGGAACAGGCGATCACCGATTTTGAAAAGCGGATCAAAGCAGCCTTCCCGCAAGTGAAACGGATTTTCATCGAAGCACAAAGCTGGCGGCAGCATCATGCGACGGCCATTGCCGCCGGCGAAATGAGTTCACAGCGACCGCCCGATGGCAAATGACACGGGATCAATCGAGAGCGGAAGCATCGCCTGACGGGATTGGCCGTCCTAAAATCCCATGATCCCGAACGGGATTATGGATTGTTATCCGGCTGCATACTGGGTGGCAATGGCCGTGAACGATGGCGCAACCGGGCGACATCCCGATAAAAAAGGCGCGTCAGCATGGCCGGCGCGCCTTTTTGTCCTCATTAATCTTGAACCGGCTCAGGGGCAGCGAGAATCCCGCACTGGATCGGAGCTATCCCGTGTGTTCCAGGTTCCGGCTGGCGTCTGGTATTTCTCGCCGGGGACGGTCCGCATGATCAGGTTGCAGCCCGAAGTGAAAGCAAATTGCTCGACCGTCGAATTGGTTTCCTGCGCCTTGCGAGTATAGGCCGCCTTGCGCTTGATATTGATATCCTCGACCAGAGCCTTGATCGCGGGTGATGGCGAAGTGACATAGCCGAGATAACCATCCGGCTTCTCGCCAATAGCCCCGGATGACCGCGCCGCTTCATAGGCTGGATCGCGTTGCGCCATGACAGGCACAGCAACAACCGCCGTCAAAACCAGTCCGCCAATGATAGCTAAAGCCTTGTTTTTCTTTGTATATTCAAACATTAGAAAATATCCGCTTCCTCGTTGATTAAATCCTTTGCATCGCCGTCGAGGCGATGCACGACTTCCTGCTTAATGTTGATATTGAGGTTGATGACAATCGGCTTGTCCGGCGCAGTTACCTGCACACAGGCCGAAAGCCCGATCAATGCCCCAAAAACAAGACCAGCGGTGGTTAAACTCCTCATAACAGGGCGAATCGCACCATATGATCGATCCGTCAATTGACTTGTCTGATAAAGCATCGTCGCTTTCCCCCGGCTGAATGGACTATTCATCATCTTCAAGAACCTTCACCGCCGCCTTTGCCCGCGCCTCCTGCGCCCGCAATAGCGCTGGCAGGTTCTGCCCAACCAATATTTCGGGCTCATAATAGGATTTGGCACTGCTCATTAACTGCATGAAGGGCGCCTGGATCCGGACATTGAATTCAAGCGGAATGCGCGCGAGTTGCCTGGTGATAAAATTGCGGCTCGCACCATCACCCTGTTGCAACCCCGCAAATTTTACTTCGGTAATGATTTCGCCCGCAATGTCGCCATCCATGCCGATGGTGAGATTCCTATATTTGATCGATTTAAGCGCGTTGAAGGCAAAATTGGCCATCGTCCCCATATCTTCGTAGGTAAGCTCGCCGACATAGGCGAGCGAGCCGCCCCCTTCCCGCGCCACCAGATAACCGCCAACAATACGGCCGCCATCCTGATCAAAAACCATCGGCAATTTGCCGTCAAACACCCCTGTCGCGGTCAAATTTTCGAAATCAAACTGGGTCAAAAACTGGGCGGCATCCACCCCTTCCACGGTGAATTGCAGACGCCGCTCCGCTTCCTCGCTGAGATCAAGAATCGTCGGTTCGAGGTAAAGCTTGCCACCAGCAAACGGCCATTCTCCTCCTTCGACCTGCATTTTATAGTCCGGCAGCAGGCGATAACGGATTTGTCCGGTGAACACGGCCACGCCCGGATTGACCTCGGCCAGTTTCACGATCTGGCCGGGACCGGTTTCCAGTGCGAGCAGATCGGAGAATTTAATCTCGCCCGACAGGCCGGTTACCGGGCCGAAGGCGGCTGCCAGGTTCATGCCGTGGGTACGAAAAGTACCGGTACTTTGGATACCGTCTTCGGAATCATCCCAGTGAATCCGTCCGGTGCCCGATATTTCTCCCTGCACATTGGCGATGACGCCCAGCGTCAGCGGAGTCAGCTGTTCGGGTTGCAGCCGGTTATTGAAGCTTAGCGACTCGACGTCGATCAGCGCCCTGCCCTCGCTCTCGTTCAAATCATGGACAATATCAATTGCCGCGACGGCGGTCAGGGTTTCCGGCTCGCGCAGCCAGCCGGTTGCAGAAAGGACACGACCGTCAAAGCGCAATTTGACGTCGTTGCTGATCAAAGGACGGAAGCGTTCCACTGGTTGCTCGTCACGGACTCGCAAGCTGGCATCGGCCAGAAATTCGCCCTTTTCATAGCGCCACTCGCCGTCGATTTTCTCCATCAGCAGCGGGACATTGGCCACCTGTCCCGAGGCGCCTTCGATACGTCCGGTCAAAGACTGGCCAAAAGCCGCGTTCAACACCGCCATGTCCAGACTTGTCATATTGTCCGGTGCGCCCAAGCGGATTCCGACATCCCGCGCCTTCAGCCCGTCTCTCAACGAAAACCCAAGCGCACCGCTGGTAATCGATAATGGCGTACCGCCCAGGTCACCCTTGAAATTGAGCGAAGGTGTCTTGGCCGCGACATTTATGCCTGACCGGCTGCCGTTGACGATCGCATTGCCTTGCGGACATAGCCGCGCACTGGTCGGTCCAGCGTTTAACGAAGCCGTTCGCAGGCTGGCAAATTGCAGGTTGATACAAGCGCGGAACAACGTAAAATCTCCATTCCGCTCGACATTGCCACTCACCGGCACTTGCAGTCCGGTAATCTGGCCGTCGCCAAGCGGCCCGGTCAGGATGATCCGTCCGTCAATATTCGTTCCGCCCCGACGGGTAGGAGAGAAAGCCAGCGTCGGTATTTTCAGCTGTGCCGACCCAGCCTGATAGCTCGCCATTTCCAGCCGGCCGGAAAAGCCGCGCGACAGGCTACCGTCACTGAGCACCAGATTGGCGCTCGGGAAGCCACCGCCTGCAAGCCGGACAGGACCTTCGGCGAGTATCGTGATATTCTTGTCGGTAAAGGCGAATAGCAGTGGATCGCTCAGGGTCAGACGGGCACCGGATCGCGAGCGAACGGCAAGTGTGTCGAATGCAAGCGTTGTCCTTCCGGAGTTGAGCGCAAATTTCACATCACTCGACAGATTGAGTTGATTTCCTGCCAGTTGAATGGCTTTCGCCAGCTTGGCAGCGATGGGCCCGGCAGGTGTTCCTGCAGCTGCATCAGACAGGCTGTCGGCCTGCCGCAAAAGATTCTGCGCCACACGAACGCCGCGAATTTCTGGTTGCCCAGTGAAACTGGCTGTCATCTGCTCACCACCATAGCCCAGCGTGAACGGACCTCTGATCTGTGAAATATCCGCGCGACCATAAGGCGATCGCAAGCCGCTTGCGGTCAGATCGATATCGCCGCCGGTCTGATTGAAATCACCCGTCAGATCGATTGACGCCTTGATTTCCTGACTGGCATAATCGGCATAACGGAGCGGGCCGCCGATCAAGCCGATATTGCCGGACCAACTGGCCAAGTCGTCTCCCACATCAGCCACAAGCTGCGCGGCAAAATCTTCAGCATTCAGGTCCTGGCTGGCGCATGAAATATCCGGCAAACGGAGCGGGCCTTCAAGATGCGGTTTTTTGCCACGCATCGCGATTTCGCCGAAAAAACTGGGTCTCTTCACCGCACAGCCGGCCACTGTGAGATTATGGCTGATAGCGGCGACCTCGCCCTGAAAACCGCCCTGCAACTCTCCTGCACCGTTAAGCGCGAGACCTATTGCACCATATTCGCTGTCGATACGGAGCTTCGCGTCTGAAAGCCCTAGCCAAATATCGGGCAGCGCCAGCGGGCTGTCATCATCGGGATCGGTGAATTTGTCGAGCTCGCCGAACGTGAGCCTGCCATTGTCCAACCTGCCGAACAGCTTGACGCCGCTTGCCTTCACCCAGTTTATACCAAGCCCTCCAAGGGACAGGGAGTTGCCGACTTCGACCAGCGTAGCGGTCAGGTCCGGATTTTCCGGATTCCCGATGACCAGGTTACGGATCACTTGTTTGCGTAGACCGATATCCTCGATTTCATAGCTTGCGGTAACGCCCATGCTATCGAGCTCCGACTGGATGACATTGTCGGCGAGAGTTGTCCGGCTGACCCAGAGGGCAATCAGGCCAAGCAGAATCAGAACAAGCAATATCCCGCCGAACAGTCGAAACCGGGAGCGGCGACCGATAGGGTCATTGGCGATTTCTTCATCCATTGCGATTGAAATGCAGAAGTCTGTGTTAAGTTGCAATGTACAAGTGTTGCTAGTGGCCAGTTTAAGCGTCCGGAATCGAGACTGGACATTTCCGGACTGATTTTCGGTTATCGACCTAGTTCTTGCTTTGTTCTGATTATAAGAACTCCATGGTCATAGGGCATGAAACTCAATTGGACTCACCCCATTACCGCGGCGGCCATCGCGCACGTCTGCGTCATCGCATTTTGACCGGACAGCCCGATGGGTTGCACGATCACGAATTGGTCGAATATCTGCTGGCACTGGCTATACCGCGCCGCGATACAAAGCCCCTCGCAAAGCAGTTGATCGAAGAATTTGGGAACTTTTCCACTCTTTTAACCGGCGATAGCGACAGGCTTAGAAACTTCCCCGGTCTCGGTGAAACCAGCGTGGCTGCACTAAAGGTCGTCCAGATTGCAGCGCTGCGGCTCATCTCGGAGCCGGTGCGGCAACAACCCATCCTGAGCAGCTGGCAAGCTCTGCTAGATTATTTACGCGCCGACATGGCGCATCTCGTCCATGAGCGGGTGCGGGTTTTGCATCTCGATAGCAAGAACCGGCTGATCCGCGATGAACTGGTCAGCGAAGGGTCGGTTGATCAGGCGGCAATCTATACACGCGAAGTCATCCGGCGCGCACTGGTCTTGGGGTCGACGGCGATCATTCTGGTCCACAATCATCCAAGTGGCGACAGCAGCCCCAGCCGTCAGGATATAGCGATTACCAAAAATATCTGCGACGCAGGAAGAACGCTAGACATCGCCGTGCATGATCACATCATCATCGGCAAGAACGGCCACACGTCATTCCGGTCAAGGGGGTTGATCTAGTCTTGCCGTCTAGCCGACGGATATCTGGCCAAGCTGCCTCTCAATAGAGGAACATCGGCATGCCTTCCACCTGTACCAGATTGGCGCGATATTGATTGGCATCATAGAGGCCAGACACATTCACGCCCTTGGTATCCTCAAGCAGCGTTCCAATCGGTACGACACCATAATTGCCATCGGTGAGGCAGACCATATTGGCCATCCGGTCCTGCTCGATCAGCTGCACCGCCAGCGCACCGAAGGCAAAACCGACCATCCTATCCATCGCATCCGGCTCGCCCGCCCGCATCAGATAGGCAAGTTCCTGAACAATGGTACGCTCGTCGCTGCGTGCCTCTATTTCCCGCGCCAGCTGCGTACCGATATTGAGGCCATCGCGGCTGGTGTTCGACTTGTTGATTTCATCGGCATAGTCCGTCGAACCGGAAAGCCGGGCCCCCTCGGATACCAGGCATACTGCATAGGATTCGGGATTGGCCTGCTTGTCCTTGAGCAACAGCGGCAGCAGAATGTCCATATCGGCGGGGACCTCCGCAATCACTGTCCGGTCAGCCTGAGAGAGAAAACCGGATAGCAGCGCGGTTTCGCCGGAGCGGCGGCCGAACAGCTCGATCACCGCGATCCGCTCATGGCTCGCCGCCGTTGTCCGGAGCGAGTTGATCGCCTGCACCGAGCGGGTGACCGCAGTCGAAAAGCCGATGCAATAGTCCGTGCCGTGAACATCATTGTCCATCGTCTTGGGAATGGAAATGACATTGCGACCGAGGCTGGACAAATGGGCCGAGAAGCGCAGTGTGCCGTCACCACCCATGGTGATCAGCACATCCACGGCGAGCGCGTCGAGTATATCGAGCACCTTTTGCGTCTGGTCACCCTTGTCTGTCACGCGCGGGTCGCGGCGCGAGCTGTGCAGGATCGTACCACCCTGCCGGTCGATACCGCGCACCCGGTCCTGATCGAGCATCATCACGCTATTTCCTGACGCCCAGGGATCGGCAGGGTCAATCTCCAGCACACCTTCCCAGCCACGGCGCAGACCAACAACATCCCAGCCGCGCTGCCATGCTGATGTCGCAATCGACTGGATACAGGGGTTAAGGCCGGGCACATCGCCGCCGCCGGTCAGTACTGCCAAACGCATTTTATTCTCCCTGTTTCCGCCGCTGCATTGCCGACTCATTTCGTAGGTGCTAGCGGGACCGCAATTCAAGGCACATCATTGCCGCAATCATAAACTTTGTCCAAGGACCAATCATGATCCCACGTTATTCCCGCCCCGAAATGGTTGCCCTCTGGGAGCCTGAATCGAAATTCCAGATCTGGTTCGAGATCGAGGCGCACGCCACTGATGCACTGGCCGAACTCGGCGTCGTGCCCAAGGAAGCAGCGGAAGCGATCTGGGCCAAGGGCAAGTTCGACGTCGCACGGATCGACGAGATTGAGCGCGAAGTGAAGCATGACGTGATTGCCTTCCTGACCAATGTCGCGGAAAATGTCGGCGAGGAAGCCCGCTTCATGCATCAGGGCATGACCTCGAGCGATGTCCTCGACACCTGTCTGGCGGTGCAGCTGGCCCGTGCTTCGGATATTTTGCTGGCCGATATCGACGCGCTGCTCGCGGCGATCAAGAAGCGCGCCTACGAGCACAAGTTCACCCCGACCATCGGCCGCAGCCACGGCATCCACGGCGAACCGGTGACCTTCGGCCTGAAACTCGCGCAGGCCTATGCCGAGTTTGAACGCAACCGCGAACGGCTGGTCGCTGCGCGCAAGGAAATCGCCACCTGCGCCATTTCCGGCGCGGTCGGCACTTTCGCCAATATCGACCCGAAGGTTGAAGAACATGTCGCGGAGAAGCTGGGCCTTGAAGTCGAGCCGGTCTCGACCCAGGTCATCCCGCGCGACCGCCATGCGCAATATTTCGCAACGCTCGGGGTCATCGCCTCCTCGGTCGAGCGGCTTGCCGTCGAAGTCCGCCATTTGCAGCGCACCGAGGTACTCGAGGCAGAAGAATATTTCTCGCCCGGCCAGAAGGGCTCAAGCGCGATGCCGCACAAGCGTAACCCGATCCTGACCGAAAATCTGACCGGTCTCGCCCGCATGGTGCGCAGCTATGCGCTGCCGGCGATGGAAAATGTCGCCCTCTGGCACGAGCGCGATATTTCGCACAGCTCGGTCGAGCGGATGATCGGCCCCGACGCGACAATCACGCTGGATTTCGCCCTGGGACGGCTGACCGGTGTCATTGAAAAGCTGCTCATCTACCCCGAACGGATGCAGAAAAACCTCGACCGGATGGGCGGCCTTGTCCATTCGCAGCGGGTCTTGCTGGCACTGACCCAGGCCGGCATCAGCCGCGAGGACAGCTATCGTATCGTCCAGCGCAACGCCATGAAAGTCTGGGAATCGGACGGCGAAATCGCCCTGCTCGACCTGCTCAAGGCGGATCCGGACGTCACCGCGAAACTGTCCGAGGCGGAGCTCGAGGAACGGTTCAACCTCGATTATCATTTCAAGCATGTCGACACGATTTTCGCCCGGGTTTTCGGAGAATAGGGTCTTTTTCGAGAGCATATCTTAGCATCTGGTCACCCGTCCTGTTTCGGACTAGGATAGTCGCCAACACGGAAAAAAGGTGAGCCATGCAATTTATAAAAATCCTCTTTTGGGTCCTTCTGCTGGTCGCAACGTTCATCTTCTGGTGGACCAACGAGGCGCGGGCCTCGCTGGATCTCGGCGCGGCCATTGTCGAGGCCCGGGTTTCAACCTTTGTCGTCGGCGCCTTTCTGATCGGTTTCGTTCCTACCTGGCTGCTTTTGAGAGGGTCCAAATGGCGGACATCGCGGCGGATCAAAACTCTCGAAAATGCTGCAAGAACATCCCCTGCGCCGACGCCGGTGGCCAGCCGGGCATCATCCCCTTCACCGGCCCCTGCCGCGTCCCCGACTCCCGCGACGGAACCCGCCCCCGCAGTATCATCGATCGATAAGCAGAAGGCACCCGGCACATGAGCAACCCCATTTTCATAGCACTCGACACGCCAGACCTCGACCGGGCGATGGCAATTGCACAGGCGGTAAGCGGTCATGTCGGCGGTGTGAAACTCGGACTGGAATTTTTTTGCGCCCATGGTCATCACGGGGTCCATGAAATCCAGAAGCTCGGCCTGCCAATCTTTCTCGATCTCAAGCTGCACGACATTCCCAATACCGTGGCAAAGGCGATGCAGGCGATCAATGTGCTGGAACCAGCCATCGTTACCATCCACGCCTCCGGCGGTCGCGCGATGATGGAAGATGCCAAGGCGGCAGCGAACGAACATACGAAAGTTGTCGGCGTTACCCTGCTGACCTCGCTTGACGAGAGCGATATGGGCAGGATCGGCTATAGCGGCTCACCTCATGACCAGGTCGAGCGACTGGCAGGACTGGCCCGCGAGGCCGGGCTGGACGGCATCGTCTGTTCAGGAAATGAAGTCAAAGCGGCACACAAGATCTGGAAAGACGGCTTTTTCGTCGTCCCCGGCCTGCGCCCCAAGGGCGGTAGCATGGGAGATCAGAAACGCGCCGTGACCCCGCGGCAGGCGCGCGACAATGGCGCGAGCGTGCTGGTGATTGGACGGCCGATTACGGGCGCGGAGGATCCTAATGCGGCAGCGCGGGCGATCGAGGCGACGCTTTGAAGAAACGCCATCGTTGAAGGCAGCATCGTCATCCTGAATGTATTTCAGGACCTCCCGGGTCGATGCACAATCTGGAGTGATCCTGAAACAAGTTCGGCATGACGAATGGTTCCGGCTTCGCTAATGACCGCAGCATGAAAACCAAAATAAAAATCTGCGGCCTGTCCGCCGAAGCGTCCATTGACGCAGCCATCGCAGCAGGCGCCGACTATTTCGGCCTTGTCCATTTCGCAAAAAGCCCGCGCCATGTATCCCTGGCACGCGCGGCGGAGCTGCGCGACCATGCAGGTGACCGGATCAAGACGGTGATGCTGCTCGTCAATGCCGATCCGAAACTGACCGGCAAGGCGATCGGCGACGTCAAACCGGATGTCGTCCAGTTTCACGGTAGCGAGACGCCCGACTGGTTGAAACTGGTGGCGGACAATACGGGCCTGGAAATCTGGAAGGCGCTGGGCGTGAAAGACAAACCGACACTGGCCAAATCCAGCCGCTATATCGGCGCTGCCGACCGCTTGCTGTTTGACGCCCCGGCCAAGGCTTTGCCCGGCGGGACTGGCACCTCCTTTGACTGGACCCTGCTCGCCGGTCATGATCATCAGATCGACTGGGGCCTCGCCGGCGGTCTCGATCCGGACAATGTCATCGACGCGCTGAACGCCACCCGCGCCCCGCTGGTCGACGTGTCCTCCGGCGTCGAATCCGCTCCGGGTGTCAAAGATGTGGACAAGATCGCCGCCTTTTGCCAAGCGGTGCGGGACTATGACGAAGCCGGATAGCATCCGTTCGTGTCGAGCGCAGTCGAGACACAGGCCGATCACAGATGCATCTCGACTTCGCTCGATGCGAACGGAAATCTCGAACTCATGAACGACACACCTCCCAACAGCTTCCGCAACATGCCGGATGACCGCGGCCATTTCGGCGAATTTGGCGGACGCTATGTCGCCGAAACTTTGATGCCGCTGATCCTCGATCTGGAAAAACATTATCGCGCGGCGCAGGCCGACCCGGCGTTCGAGGAAGAATTCAACGACCTGCTGCAAAATTATGTCGGTCGCCCCTCGCCGCTTTATTTTGCCGAAAGCCTGACCGAGGAAGTCCGCAAGGATGCGCCCGAGGGCAAAGGCGCGCAAATCTGGTTCAAGCGCGACGAGCTGAACCACACCGGCGCGCACAAGATCAACAATTGCGTCGGGCAGATATTGCTCGCGATGCGCATGGGCAAAACGCGGATTATCGCGGAAACCGGCGCCGGCCAACATGGGGTGGCGACAGCGACCGTATGTGCGCGCTTCGGCCTGCCCTGCACGATTTTCATGGGCGCGACCGATGTCGCACGGCAGAAGCCCAATCTGTTCCGGATGAAATTGCTCGGTGCGGAAGTTGTGCCGGTGACCAGCGGCGCGGCGACGCTGAAAGACGCGATGAACGAGGCGCTGCGCGACTGGGTCGCCAATGTGCACGACACATTCTACATCATCGGCACCGCCGCCGGTCCCCATCCCTATCCCGAGCTGGTCCGCGATTTTCAAAGCGTGATCGGCAAGGAAGCCCGCGCCCAGATGCTGGAGCGTACCGGTCGCCTGCCCGATATGCTGGTCGCGGCCATTGGCGGCGGCAGTAATGCCATCGGCCTGTTCCACCCGTTTCTCGATGATCCGGACGTCAAGATGCTCGGCATCGAAGCGGCTGGCCATGGTCTGGACAAGGAACATGCGGCGAGCCTAGCCGGCGGCGGCCCCGGAATCCTCCACGGCAACAAGACCTATCTGCTGCAGGACGAGGATGGCCAGATCACCGAAGCCCATTCGATCAGCGCCGGCCTCGACTATCCCGGCATTGGTCCGGAGCATAGCTGGCTGAAAGAATCCGGTCGCGTCGACTATGACAGCGCCACCGACACCGAAGCCCTCGATGCGTTCCAATTGCTCTGCCGCACTGAAGGCATTATTCCCGCGCTCGAACCGAGCCATGCGATTGCTGCGGTGGTGCGGGAAGCGGTGAAGATGGATCAGGACAAGATCATCCTCGCGAACCTGTGCGGTCGCGGCGACAAGGATATTTTCACCGTCGCCGAGGCGCTGGGGACGGAGATATGAGTTTTTGCACTCGTCATGCTGAACTTGTTTCAGCATCCATCATGCCATCGCAGAGCCTGCCTCAAGACCAGAAATGGACCCTGAAACAAGTTCAGGGTGACGAACATATGGGTTTCATTCAATGACTGATCGCCTCTCTTCATCCTTCCCCGCCGACCGCGCCGCGCTCGTCACCTTCGTAACCGCTGGCGATCCGACCCCTGCCGATACCGGTGCCATTCTTGACGCGCTTGTCGCAGGCGGCGCGGATATCATCGAACTCGGCATGCCGTTCACCGATCCGATGGCCGATGGTCCGTCGATCCAGGAAGCCGATATCCGCAGTCTGGCCGCTGGCACCAGGACCGCCGACATCTTCAACATGGCAAAGGAATTTCGCCAGCGCCATCCGGATACGCCGCTGGTGCTGATGGGCTATGCCAATCCGATGACGATCAGAGGCTCCGAGTGGTTCGCCGATGCTTGTGTTGACGCCGGTGTCGATGCCGTGATCTGCGTCGATATCCCGGTCGAGGAGGATGAAAGCCTCGGCGACGCCCTGCGCGCCAAGAATATTGCCGTCATCCGCCTTGCCACGCCGACCACCGATGCAGAGCGGCTGCCCACCATATTGAACAACGCCAGCGGCTTTCTCTATTATGTCTCGGTCGCCGGCATCACCGGCCAGCAACAGGCGGCCCAGGCCAGCATCGAGGAAGCCGTCGCCCGGCTGAAAGCAGGCACCGATCTGCCCGTCGCCGTCGGCTTTGGTGTGCGCACGCCGGAACAAGCCGCCGAGATCGCCCGCGTCGCCGATGGCGTGGTCGTCGGCTCTGCCATCGTCGAGATTGTCGGCGAATATGGCAAGGACGCCGCGCCGCATGTCAGGGACTATGTAAAGTCGCTTTCCGATGCTATCAGGGCCGCCGGAAAGAATTGAATTTAAAAACCGTTCGCATCGAGCGAAGTCGAGATGCCTGCGGATAAAAAGTCTCTCGACTACGCTCGAGACGAACGGAACAGAAGATAAGGGTAAATCATGTCCTGGCTAAGCAATGTCCGCAACAAGATCGCGTCGATTACCAAGCGCGAAACGCCCGACAATCTCTGGCACAAGTGCAAGAAATGCGAAGCGATGGTATTCCTCAAGGAATATGAGGAAAATATGCATATCTGCCCGAAATGCGAGCATCACGGCCGCATCGGGCCGATGACCCGCTTCGCGCAGATCATGGATGACGACAGCTGGAAGCTGATCCCCTGGGCGAAGGTCCAGGAAGACCCGCTGAAATTCAAGGACCAGAAGAAATATGTCGACCGGCTGAAAGATGCCCGCGCCAAGACCGGCGAGCAGGACGCGCTGATCAACGTCAAGGGCACGATCGAGAACATCCCTTGCGTCGTCGGCGTACAGGATTTTGCCTTCATGGGCGGCTCGATGGGGCTGGCCGTGGGTCAGGCCTTTGTCGACGGCGCCAAACGCGCGCTGAAGGACCAGTGCCCTTACATCATCTTCACCGCCGCCGGCGGCGCACGGATGCAGGAGGGTATCTTGTCGCTGATGCAGATGCCGAAGACCACGGTGGCGATCTCGATGCTGCGCGAAGCGGGCATCCCGTTCATCGTCGTGCTGACCGATCCGACCACCGGCGGCGTCACCGCCAGCTATGCGATGCTCGGCGACGTGCATATTTCCGAACCCGGCGCGATGATCGGCTTTGCCGGCCAGCGGGTGATCGAGAATACCATCCGCGAGAAGCTGCCCGAAGGCTTCCAGACGGCGGAATATCTGCTCGAGCACGGCATGATCGATATGGTCGTGCACCGCAAGGAACTGCGCGCAAAGCTGGCTCAGGTCATGGGCTATCTGATGGCATGGAAAGACGCGGCCTAAATCCCCCTCCCGCTTGCGGGAGGGGTTAGGGGTGGGATTATCCTCCATGACCAAAACCGCGATTTCAAATAATCTGGCCCACCCCCGGCCCCTCCCGCGAGCGGGAGGGGAGTAGATGGCCGACGGTGCCCGATCCGATCATCCGGCGGTCCAGAAACAGCTCGACCGGCTGGAAATGCTCTCTCCCGGCCGCGATATCCTCGGGCTGGAGCGGATCAGCGCCGTGCTGGATCGCCTGAACAATCCGCACCAGAAACTGCCATCCGTGTTCCACGTCGCCGGCACCAACGGCAAGGGCTCGACCTGCGCTTTCCTCCGCGCCGCCATCGAGGCGGAGGGGCTCAAGGCCCATGTTTATACCAGCCCGCATCTGGTCCGGTTCAACGAGCGGATCCGGCTGGCGGGCAAGCTGATCGAGGATGAATATCTCGCCGAACTGCTCGCCCGGGTTCTCGATATCAGCGAGGATATCAATCCCAGTTTCTTCGAGGCCACAACCGCCGCCGCCTTTCTTGCCTTCGCCGAGACACCGGCCGATGCCTGCATTTTGGAAGTCGGTCTCGGCGGCCGGCTGGATGCGACCAATGTCATCTCCAGCCCGGCCGCGACCGGAATCGCCGCACTCGGCATCGACCACGAAGCTTTTCTGCTAAGCCCCGAAGACGGCACGCCCGGCGATCCGATGGTCCGCATCGCATGGGAAAAAGCCGGCATCGCGAAAAAGAACAGCCCGTTGCTGACGCAAAAATATGCTGCAGAAATTTTGCACGTGATTGCTGATCATGCTGCACAAATTGGTGCGCAGCATTTTCCGCGCGGCGAAGAATGGGATGCCGCCATTTACGAAGGCCAGCTGCACTATCGCGACGCGGCTGGAAAGCTCAATCTCCCCCTGCCCGCCCTCGTCGGTGCGCATCAGGCAGACAATGCCGCGCTCGCCATCGCCATGCTGCGCCATCAGGATGCGCTCGCCATTTCCGATGGCGCACTACGGGCCGCAATGGGCTGGGCACAATGGCCGGGCCGGATGCACTTGCTGATTGCCGGACCGCTGACCCATTTGCTTCCGGGCGACGCCGAAGTCTGGGTCGACGGCGGCCACAATGTCAGTGCCGGCCTCGCGCTCGCCAAGCATTTTGCCGACCATGAAGCGGGTTCGATCGATCTTGTCATCGGTATGCTGTCGAACAAGGATGCCGGCGCCATCATCACGCCGCTGCACGAAAAGCTCTCCAGCGTGACCGTGATCCCGGTGCCCGGTCATGAAAGCCACGGCGCTGGCGACTATCCGGACGCAGATGCCCCGGTACGAGAAGCGCACGATATTGCTGCAGCGCTCCGGTCTCTGGACGCGGGATTGGGCAAAACCGTGCTGATCGCCGGTTCCCTTTATCTGGCCGGCGAGGTCCTGAGAGCAAACGAGCAGGTGCCAGACTAATCCGGCGTTTCGCCTGTGTGCACTGACCCCGCCGTGCCTAGCGAACGATCTACCAGGCCCGACCGGATCATCAGCCAGAACATGATCACGCCGGGGAATGCTGCCAGCGTGGTCAGCAGATAGAAATTCACATAACCCATTGCCTCGATCAGCGAGCCCGCAGTGGTCCCGGTCAGGAAGCGTCCCAGGATGCTGGCTGCGGCTGACAGCAACGCAAATTGCGTTCCGGTAAACTGCAGATTGCACAATGCCGACAGATAGGCGACGACGGCGACACCGCCGACACCGCTGGCAAAATTTTCAAAGCCGATCGCCCCTGCCATACCCCAGTTGCTGTGGCCTGCAGCAGCCAGCGCAGCGAACGACAGATTGCTGATCGCCATCAGGATCAGGCTCAGCATCACCGCCTTTTTCATGCCGAGACGCGAATAGACGATACCGCCAATGAAAATACCGATCAGAAAGGCGAAAAAGCCGAGACTGACATCATAGAAGGCAATTTCGTCATTGGTGAAGCCAAGGTCCTCGAACAGCAAACGGAAGGTCAGGTTGGCCAAAGTATCGCCGATCTTGTGCACCAGTACGAATAGCAGAACGATGAGCGCACCGGAGCGTTTGAAAAACTCGACCAGCGGACTGACATAGGCTTTCGCCGCTTCAATCGGGCCCTTGAGCGCCATCGGTTCCTGCCGACGGCTGGGCTCGCGCATGATCAGGCCGACGATAACGGCAAACAGGGCGAACAGCGAACAGACATAATAGGCAACCGACCAGTTGGTGCGCGCCGCCACCACCAGCGCCACGGCACCCGCCGTAGCTGCGCCGATCCGCCAGCCATATTGCGACATGCCGGAACCGACGCCCAGCTGCTCGGGTTCAAGCAATTCGATACGATAGGCGTCGATCACCACGTCGAACGTTGCCCCGGCAATCCCGACCATGATCGCGGCAACCGCAACGGCGGCGATATCCTTGGCGGGGTCCAGCGAACCGAGATAGACAATCGCGGCCATCGCCAGAGCCGCTGTGACGATAAGCCAGGACAGTCGCTGTCCGACCCGGCCGATCAGCGGTAATTTCACCACGTCAATCACCGGTGCCCAGAGCCATTTAAAATTATAGGCGAGAAAGGTCAGCGCAAAGGCCGTGACGGTCGATTTCTCGATGCCGGCCTGCGCCAGACGCGTCGTTAGGGTCGCTGCGATCATGGTCAGCGGGAGCGCAGAGGAAACACCCAGAAACAGCGCCGCCAAAGGAGCCGCTTCGCTATACGGACGAACCCCGGCAGGGAGAAATCGGCGCCATCCCAAATTTGCTGCTTGCTCACTCACGCTAAATACTCCCTTGAATTACGGGAATCTTTAGCGCCTATTCATCTGAATGCCAGCTTGATTTTGACGCACCTCAAATATCCGGCAGCCGCGCACCGATGGATTCGGCAAGGGTCGAGCCGCCGATCACGGCGCATGCGATAATCTTGCCCGTTTCAAACTCCTCAGGGGTAATAATAGAGCTTCGTGGCCACCGGACCAAAGGTTACAGATTGCAGCCAGCGCTTTTTTCGGCCATGCGTCTCGACCATGACCGAAGAAAAACCGCGCAAGAAATATCGCGCAAAACCGACCCCCGGAGCAAAGCCTGCCGCCGCACCGGCATTGCAGGCGGGCGACACCCGTGAAGGACAGCGCATCGCCAAGCTGCTCGCTCGCGCCGGCGTCGCATCGCGCCGCGAAATCGAACGGATGATCGAGGCCGGGCGGATTGAACTGAACGGCAATCCGGTTGAGCATCCCTCGCTGCTGCTGAAAAACCTGACCGGGATCACCGTCGATGGCAAACCGGTCGCCGAACCGGCCCCTGCCAAGCTCTTCCGCTTCCACAAGCCCACCGGCTGCCTGACCGCAGAGCGGGACTTTTCCGGCAAGAAGACGATCTACGACGTGTTGCCCAAGGACATGGAGCGGATCATGCCGATCGGCCGGCTCGACATGAATACCGAGGGGTTGCTGCTGATGACCACCGACGGCGAGTTCAAGCGCGAGATGGAATTGCCGAAAAACGGTATCCCGCGCACCTATCGCGCGCGGACCTTTGGCGACATCACCCAGGCGCAGCTGGAAGAACTCTATCGCGGAATCACCATCGACGGCGTCCGCTATGGTCCGATCACCGCCAATCTGGAACGCCGCACCGGCCGCAACCAGTGGATCGAAATGACCCTGACCGAAGGGAAGAACCGCGAAGTCCGCAAGGTGCTGGAACATTTCGGCCTTGAAGTTTCCCGCCTGATCCGCACCAGCTACGGTCCGTTCGTGCTCGGTGATCTCGCCAAGGGCGAGATCGAGGCCGTGCGCCGCCATGATCTGGTGCAATTCCGCAAGACGCTGAAATGACGGTCTAGGATGCGTATCATTGCAGGCAAATGGCGGGGCCGGAAGATTGTCGCGCCTAAAGGGGAGACCACCCGGCCGACCGCTGATCGCACGCGCGAACGGCTTTTCTCGATGCTGACCAGTCGGCTGGGCGATTTTGAGGATTTGCAGATTCTCGACCTGTTCTCCGGTTCCGGCGCGCTCGGCCTGGAAGCCCTGTCGCGCGGCGCGGCGCATTGCACCTTTGTCGAGCAGGACCCGGATGCGATCAAGGCGCTGGAGAAAAATATCGAGTCACTGGGTGCCGACGCCGATGTCCGGATCGGTTCCGTCCTGCATCTCGGCGCAGCGCGCAAACCCTATGACCTGATTCTGATGGACCCGCCTTATGAAACCGGCGCCGGCGCGGTGGCGCTTGACAAGCTCGGTCGGCACGGCTGGTTTGCACCTTCAAGCTGGATCGCGGTGGAAACGTCGCGCAAGGAAACTGTGGCTGTGAAAGGTTTCGATCTCGATTGTGCGCGCGACAGCGGCAAGGCGCGGATACATCTCCTGCGCCCGGCAGCGATTTAGCCGCCCATCAGAACCGCAGTGGGTGCTGTTGCAGCATGGCTGTGCTGCGCGCTGCTGTAAATGCTGGTCGCCACCATCAACAGGGTGGCGACAATTGCGCTTGTGGTCAGTCTCTTGCTCATTATTTACTCCGCGGGGGATATTGTGAAGTCCATTAATTAATAAATGGTGCATTGCAACATAAGTTGCAACCCGTCCTTTCGGACAACCGATAAAAAGCGAGGCAATCGGTTAAACTGCCTCGCTTTTTAAACAATATCACAACGGGGATTACATCTCGCTGGCGGGTTTCCCGGGCCAATGGTCCAGCGCCCGATTGCCATAGTTCAAACCCGCCTCGCGTGGATTGACACAGCTATCGGTCACATCTCCGTTGCACACGGCATATTCTTTACCGTTGAGCATCACGGTCTGCGCCCGGCCACTGGACTCTTTGCTCACTTTTGCTGGCATTGCCTTCATTTTTGCGCCATCCGACATCTCGCTCTGGCCAGCATATGCGGCTCCGGAAAAAGCCACTGATGCCGCTGCTACAGCACTGAAAATTGCTAGTTTACGCATGTTGCTCTCCATTTCCGTTATTACTCCCCAAGCAACCATTGGAATGCCAATTGGTTCCTTCCTCGGGACTGGACAGGCAAAACGGGTCTTGCTCCGTCGCGCGATGTTCCCTAACTGTTCACCTGTGTCCGAACCTGTCAAAATATCACCAGAAAATGACCCGCCCTATGTCCGTGGTCTGAATGCCCCGCAGCGCGAGGCCGTGCTCACCAGCGAGGGCCCGGTACTGGTCCTGGCCGGTGCGGGGACCGGAAAAACCGCCGCCCTCACCCGGCGGCTTGCGCATATCGTCTATTCCCGCAAGGCCTGGCCAAGCGAGATTCTTGCGGTCACCTTCACCAACAAGGCGGCGCGCGAGATGAAGGAGCGGATCGCGGCCATTGTCGGCGAGAGTTTCGAGGGCATGCCCTGGCTCGGCACCTTCCACAGCATCGGCGCGAAAATGCTGCGCCGCCACGCCGAACTGGTCGGGCTGCAAAGCAATTTCACGATTCTCGACACCGACGATCAACTGCGCCTGCTCAAGCAGCTGATCCAGGCCGAGGAAGTCGATGACAAGCGCTGGCCGGCGCGGATGCTGGCCGGGCTAATCGACCAGTGGAAGAACCGCGGCCTCAATCCGCAGGATCTCGATGCTAGTGAGGCTGAGCGCTATGACAATGGCAAGGGCCAGCATTTCTACACGCTCTATCAGGCGCGGCTGAAGGCGCTCAATGCCTGCGATTTTGGCGACCTGCTGCTGCACTCGCTGAACCTGCTGAAGACCAACCGCGAAATTCTCGAGCTATATCAGAGCCGTTTCAAATATATCCTGGTCGACGAATATCAGGATACCAACAGCTCGCAATATCTCTGGCTGCGGCTGCTCGCGCAGAGTCACAAGAATATCTGCTGCGTCGGTGACGATGACCAGTCCATCTATTCCTGGCGCGGGGCGGAAGTCGCCAATATCCTGAAGTTCGAGAAGGATTTTCCCGACGCCACGGTGGTCAAGCTGGAGCAGAATTACCGTTCCACCCCGCATATTCTTGCCGCCGCATCGGGCCTGATCAATCATAATAGCGGCCGCCTCGGCAAAACGCTCTGGACCGAGGAAACCGAAGGCGACAAGGTCCAGGTCATCGGCGTCTGGGACGGCCCGGAAGAAGCCCGACGCACCGGCGACGAGATCGAGGCACTGCAGCAGATCAAACAGGTATCGCTCAACGATATCGCGATTCTCGTCCGCGCCCAGTTCCAGACCCGCGAGTTCGAGGACCGCTTCATCTCGATCGGCATGCCCTACAAGATTATCGGCGGCTTCCGCTTCTACGAGCGAGCCGAAATCCGCGACGCGCTTGCCTATCTCCGTGTCATCACCCAGCCCGCCGACGATCTTGCGTTCGAGCGGATCGTCAACACGCCCAAGCGCGGTCTTGGGGATAAAACTGTGGAAAAGGTCCATCGTCTGGCCCGGGCTCAGGGCATCCCCCTCGCCGCCGCCGCGCTCAGCATCTGTGACACGGACGAACTACCGCCGCGCGCGCGCAATACATTGCTGGAACTGATGCGCAATTTCGGCCGCTGGCGGGAGATGGCAGCGGATACCGACCAGGCCGAGCTTGCCCGCATCGTGCTCGACGAATGCGGCTATACGACGATGCTGCAGGCCGACCGCTCGACCGAAGCCGCCGGCCGTCTGGAGAATCTCACCGAGCTCGCCCGCGCGATGGAAGACTATGAAACGCTCGGCGCCTTTCTCGAGCATGTCAGCCTCGTCATGGACAATGACGCGCGCGACGACGAGCCCAAGGTCACGATCATGACCATGCACGGCGCCAAGGGGCTGGAATATGACCATGTTTTCTGCGCCGGCTGGGAGGAAGGCGTGTTCCCCTCGCAGCGCAGCCTGGACGAGGGCGGCATTGCCAGCCTCGAGGAGGAACGCCGCCTCGCCTATGTCGCGATCACGCGGGCAAAAAAGAAATGCACCATCTTCCACGCCGCCAACCGGCGCATCTATGGCCAGTGGACAAGCTCCATCCCCTCGCGCTTCATCGGCGAACTGCCCGACGAACATGTTGAACATGAAAGCAGCATGAGCGGCGGCGAAAGCCTGTGGCGCGCCAACTGGAGCGAGCAAAGCGACCCGTTCGCCCATCTGGCCGCGGCCAATGCCACGAGAGCGGGAAAGCGCGGCCCCGGCTGGCAACGTGCCGCCTCGTCAGGCTTCGACAAAAGCCCCCGCAATATCAAGGAAGCCCGCCGCAGCGCCGTCTCCCTCGGCAACAAGGGCCGCGACGACGTGACCGTGGGCATGCGCGTCTTCCACACCAAATTCGGCTATGGCGAGGTGATGGAGAAGGAAGGCAACAAGCTCGAGATCGCGTTCGAGAAGAGCGGCGCCAAGCGGGTATTGGATAGTTTTGTGGAGGTGGCCTGAGCCCGATCCGTTCGTCCCGAACCTGTCTTGCGACACCCCCTAGCAGCCCTGCTTGCCTGACTTCACAACTCCGCTATAAACCGGCCATGAATATAACAACCGACACGATCCAGTCCCTCTCGGAACAGGCGGCTGCGGCGTTGCGCAGCGGCGACGATGCCGGCGCGGAATCCGCGTTGATGAAGCTTCTGAAGATCGACAAGCGGCATCTTGCTGCGCTTTTGCTGATGGGGGAACTGAAAGCGCGGACGGGCGATGACCGGGCCGCGAACAGCTTTTACAAGGCCGCGCTGAACATGGTCAACGTCGGCGCTGCGGTGTCCGGTGACTTGCGGCCCAGACTGAAGCAGGCGGAAGAGTTTCTCGCCGGTGCGCATGGTCGGTTTGAAGCTTATTTGCTGCGCAAACTGCAAGAAACCGGACTGGCCGGCAATGACACACCAATCCCGGTCCGCAATGCCATTGATCTGCTCATGGGGCGCCGGGAAATCTTTCATCAGAAACCGTCTGTATTCTATTATCCGGGCATGCCGCAGCGGGAATTTTATGAACGGTCTGAATTTCCCTGGCTCGCCGACATGGAAGCGGCAATCCCCGCCATGCAGGAGGAGTTGCAGGGCGTGATCGCGCAGACCCGGCAATTCTCCCCTTATGTCCAGGGCCAGCCGAACCGGCCGCGCCCGAATAATCCGCTGCTCGACGACCCGAACTGGGGGGCCTATTATTTCTGGAAGGACGGCGTCGAAGTCACCGAAAATAGCGTGAATTGTCCGAAGACCATGGCGGCACTGGAAGCTGCGCCAATACCGGTCATCCAGGAACGCTCGCCGATGGCGCTCTATTCGGTGCTCGAACCCGGCACCCATATCGCACCGCATTACGGCATGCTCAACACGCGGCTGATCTGTCATATCCCGCTGATCCTGCCGCCTGACTGTGCGTTGCGCGTCGGCGGAGAAACCAGGCCCTGGAAGGCGGGCGAATCGCTGATCTTCGACGACAGTTTCGAGCATGAAGCCTGGAACCGCAGCGACCAGCGCCGGGTCATTTTGCTGTTCGAAATCTGGCGTCCGGAAATTTCAGAGGAAGAACGTCAGGCGCTGACGACCATATTCGAGGCTATCAACGAATATCAGAAGCCGGTTGCGATCTGAGCGCTCTCGCCCCCGGACAAGGTGCCGCAACCGCTACAAGATAGCGTCACCCAGGTTCAGCATCTTGCCATTGGTCACGATCACCCGGTCGCCCAGCTTCGCCTGTTCGAACAATCGCCGGGCAAATTCCATCGGGACGCCGATGCAGCCGCGCGTGCCCCAGCCCCATTTGACATCGGAAGCATGGATCGCGACGCCGTCATTGGTCAGCCGCATCATGTAGGGCATCGGCGAGCCATAGATGTTCGAAACATGGTCCTTGCTCTTCTGGGTGATCGGAAAGACGCCGGTCGGAGTAGGTTTTTCGGCATCGCCAAAGGTGATTACTGCGGCGCCGATTTCATAGCCGGCGCGAAAGACAGAAATGCTCTCTGCCTTGAGATCGACGGTCACGACCAGCTCGCCGGCCGGCACCCCTTCATCATCCCATTTATAATAGCCGTGCACAAACGGCTCGTCGATCTGGAGGATGCGCTTGACCACGAACTTGTCATTGATCGGTAGTTTCTCAACGATTTCCATCGGTTCCGCAACGGTCTCTCCGGTCACAGAGGCTTTTTGCAAGACGGGTTCGGGCGTATCGCTACTCGCTATTCTATTCGCCGACACCACGGATGATGGAGCAGCAGGATCAGCATTGGCGCGGGTCAGCCCCATCACCAGCAGCGCGACAGTTCCCAGAGCGGCGAACAGCAGAACCAATGCGCTTATCCGATATGCAATTTTCTCGACCATCGCCCATGCTCCATTTTGTTAAGGAGATATTTACCATGGATTTGCAATTGGGAATGACTGTTTTTTGCGTCGTCCCGCTGCGGCACGTCGGCACATAGAATATTAAAAGGAAGCGTTAATGAACCGGGATTTTCCTGTCGTCGGCTCGTGCCTGGTCGATCCATCCGCGAATGAATTGATTGCGGCCAGTTCGTTCAATCGCTAGCGAAACATTTGTGATCACCTCCGCACCACATCCCTTTGCGATAGCCAATTATCGGTATCTGTGGTTCTCCCGGCTTGCGTCAATGTTCGCGCTCTACGCAATGATGCTGATCCTCGGCTGGCAAGCCTATAATCTAGCGCGCGAAGATATGGGGATCAGCGCTTCGGCGGGGATTTTGGGCCTGCTCGGGCTGCTGCAATTCATACCATTGTTCATCCTGACGCCACTGGTCGGATGGGTTGCCGATCATATGGACCGCCGCTGGATTGCCCGCATGGTGCTCGCGGCACAGGCGATGATTGCGCTGGCTCTAGCATTGCTCACGGCGAACGATAGCATCACACTGTGGACGATCTATGTCATCGCTGTTCTTCTGGGCATTTGCCGGGCGTTTCTCGGGCCTGCGGTCACCTCACTGGCACCCAATCTGGTCCCCAAAGAATCGATTCCGCGCGCCATCGCCCTCTCCACCATCGCCTGGCAAGTTGGCGTGATAGCAGGGCCGGGCATGGCAGGCCCGCTTTACAAGGTCGATCAAGCCTTGCCCTATTTTGTCTGCGCAGGACTTTATGCGCTCGCGACACTGGCAATTTTCCTGATCGGCCCGGTACCACGCGCCACCGCCGACAAGAGCAAAAGCCCCTTCCAGCAGGTTGGCGATGGCATGGCCTATGTCTGGACCAACAAGCTCGTGCTGGGTGCCATCACGCTGGATCTGCTGGTGATGTTCCTCGCCGGAGCAACCGCGATGATCCCGGTATTTGCAAAAGATATACTGGATGCCGGTGAAATCGGCCTGTCGCTGCTTGCTGCCTCTCCCGCCGTCGGTGCGGTGTTGGTCGCCCTGATCTTCTCCTTTGCCCCGCTCAGCAGGAATGTTGGCAACAGCATGCTGGTGGCAATGGCGGTGTTCGGACTGGGCACAATCGGCTTTGGCCTCAGCACCAATCTATATCTGTCGATGGCTTGCCTCGGGATATGCGGTGCAGCCGACATGTTCGGAGTCTATGTCCGTAGTTCGCTGATCCAGCTGCATACGCCGGATGCGAAGCGGGGACGGGTCGGTGCTGTCAGCCAGATGACGATCAGTGCATCGAATGAACTCGGCGACGCCCTGTCTGGCGGCCTCGCCGTCTTGGTTGGCCCCATCGCCGCCATTGTCGCCGGCGGCACCGGTGCTATAGTGGTAACCGGACTATGGTCGCGCCTGTTTCCCCAATTGGGTGCCGCCAAAACATTTGATCCGCCGGAGAATCTGGGACGCGAACCGACAGAGGCCAACAAATAGAAAACAGGAGTGCAGGATAATGATCGCCAATAATATTCTCGAAACCATCGGAAATACGCCCCATATCAAGATGCAGCGGCTGTTTGGTGATGCCAATGTCTGGATCAAGTCGGAACGGTCAAACCCGGGCGGATCGATCAAGGACCGCATTGGCCTGGCGATGATCGAGGATGCCGAGAAATCCGGCGCGCTTAAACCCGGTGGAACGATTATCGAGCCGACGTCCGGCAATACCGGTGTCGGTCTGGCCATGGTCGCCGCGGTCAAGGGCTACAAGTTGGTTCTGGTAATGCCGGAATCCATGTCGCTTGAGCGTCGCCGCCTGATGCTGGCTTATGGTGCAAGCTTTGACCTCAGCCCGAAAGAAAAAGGCATGAAAGGTGCAATCGAGCGGGCCCAGGAGCTGATCGACCAGACCCCCGGCGCCTGGATGCCACAGCAATTTGAAAACCCCGCGAATTTTGAGGTGCACAAACGCACCACGGCGCTCGAAATCCTCAACGATTTCAAGGATGATCCTCTGGATGCCATTATCACCGGCGTCGGGACAGGCGGGCATATCACCGGGGTAGCGGAAGTGTTGAAAGATCACTGGAGCCATTTGAAAGTCTATGCTGTCGAGCCGACGGCCTCGCCAGTGATCAGCGGTGGCCAGCCCGGCCCACATCCAATTCAGGGAATCGGTGCCGGCTTCATTCCGGGCAATCTCCACACCCAGAGCATTGATGGCGCGATCCAGGTCGATCCGGCCGATGCCAAGGCCATGGCCCTGCGGGCCGCCAGGGAAGAGGGTATGCTTGTCGGCATATCATCCGGTGCCACTCTCGCAGCAATTGCGCAAAAGCTGCCGGAATTGGGCGAACAGGCAAAAATTCTCGGGTTCAACTATGATACTGGAGAGCGGTATCTCTCGGTTCCGGAGTTTTTACCCGAAGAATGAGCTCCATAGAGATTCAGAATTTCACCTATCACCATGGTGATGTCGAACTGGCTGGCTATATCGCGCAGCCCAGTCGCTATCCGCGGGCCGGTATATTGATCGTGCCGACCATCGCCGGACCGAACAAGCTGATGCGCGATCGCGCCCGATGGCTTGCCTCACTCGGCTATAGCGCAATGGTCTGTGACATTTATGGTCAGGGATTCGTGGAAGACATGCACATAGCCCGCAAACTGGCGGACGAGTTGCGGGCGGATGCACAATATTATCGCGAGCGGTTCCGCTGTGCGCTGGAAGAACTGCGTTCACGGTCCAGGCTGAGCAACCGCCGGATCGGCGCGATTGGCTATTGCATGGGCGGTGAAGCCGTTCTCGAAATGGCCCGCAGTGGCGAGGATCTCGCGCTCGTGGTCAGTTTTCACGGCCTGCTGGCAACACCGCTACCGGCCGAGAGAGGGACGGTAAAGGCACGCATTCTGGTCTGCCACGGTCGGGCAGACCCCCTTGTCCCGCCCGAGCAGGTGCGCAGTTTTCTTGAAGAAATGGATGTTTCAGAAGCCGATTGTCACATGCACATTTATTCGGGCGTGGTCCACGGATTCACCGATCCGGCGAGTGATGCGCGGTCGCTCGAGGCGGTGAAATATAACGCATCTGCGGACCGCCAGAGCAAGGCCGCCATGCTCAGCATGTTCGATGAAATATTTGAGCATAAAAAAACACCGGACCAGCAATAGGTCCGGTGTTCGAATGACGGAGAAAGGCCCGCCTAGTCGGGCTGGCCATCGCCATCGTCATCAAGCAGATCCGGCTGGCCATCGCCATCTTTATCCCACGCATCGGCCTGGCCATTGCCGCTGCGATCCCAGGCGTCCATCAAACCATCACCATCGGTGTCGATAGTCGGAGCCGGGATTTCCACAGTCTCGTCATCGAGGGATTCGGGCTCTGCAGCATTGGCGGCGACGGCCAGCCCCAGTCCGACGGTCATCAGATAGGGCGTGATCCTGCGGACATGTTTTGAGGCTCGTTTGGAATGCATTGCATATACTCCTTATGCTTATCATTCCCCTGTCCCGAACGTGATGGCTCAATCGCCCCGTGCGATCCAGCGCCCTTCGACCATATGCACGAAATAGGCGCCAAGCGGCGGATTTAACGCGTTTATCCGACAACAGGCTCCATTCGCCGACCATCCTGAAACAGGATGATCGGCGAAATCTCGTTATGCTGGGAAGCAGCCTTGCACCAGACGGAACAACATATGTCCCTCTGATCAAATATTTCAGGCAACCGCGAACATATCCGGATCCAGCGCCATGATTGCGTCGCTACCGCCTTCAATCTTGCGACGAAGCGATCCCGCATCGGGCATGAAGCGCTCGGCAAAATATTGTGCGGTAACCAGCTTCGCTTCGTAATATTTCGGATTGTCCGTACCGGCATCAAGAGCAGCCTGCGCAGCCTTGCTCATCCGCAACCACATCAAGCCAAGCGAAACAATGCCCATGATATGCATATAATGATAGGCACCGGCACCGGCATTGTTCGGATTGGCCATCCCGTTCTGCATGAGCCACATCGTCGCTTTCTGCAACTCGCCGTTGGCTTTTTCAAATGCTTCGGCAAATCCGGACAGTTTTTCGTGGCTCTTTGCCTCGGCAATCTCGTCGGCAATCACCTTGAAGAAAGCCTGGACCGCTCGGCCACCATTCTGGCCAAGCTTGCGTCCGACAAGGTCCATCGCCTGGACACCGTTGGTACCCTCGTAGATCATGGCAATCCGGGCATCGCGGACGAACTGTTCCATGCCCCATTCCTTGATATAGCCATGGCCGCCGTAAACCTGCTGCGATTCCGTCGCGATCTGATAGCCCATATAGGTCCCGTATCCCTTGACGACGGGTGTGAGCAGGCTCACCAGGTCATTGGCCAGTTGGCGATCTTCCTCGGTTTCAGCCTTGTCCGCCAGATCAACCTGCAACGCACCCCACAGAACCAGACCGCGCATCGATTCGGTAAATGCCTTGCCATCCATCAACATCCGCCGGACATCGGGATGGACGAACAGCGTATCCGCCTTTTCATCCGGATCCTGCGCGCCGGTCAACGCCCTGCCCTGACGCCGGTCACCGGCATAGATCACGGCATTTTGATAGGCGATTTCGCCCTGGGCAAGACCTTGCAGGCCAACACCCAGACGCGCCGCGTTCATCATGATGAACATCGCGCGCAAGCCTTTATTCTCTTCCCCGACCATATATCCGGTGGCACCATCATAGTTCATCACGCAGGTTGCGTTGCCGTGGATACCCATTTTTTCCTCGATCGAACCGCAGCTCACGCCATTGCGCTCGCCCAGGGATCCATCATCATTGACGAGAAATTTTGGTACGATGAAGAGCGAGATACCTTTGGAGCTATCAGGAGCGCCCGGTGTCTTCGCCAAAACAAGGTGGATGATATTTTCCGCCATGTCATGCTCGCCGGCCGAAATGAAAATCTTCTGGCCGGTGATGGCATAGCTGCCACCGGGCATGGGTTCCGCCTTGGTCCGGATGAGACCCAGATCAGTACCGCAATGCGCTTCGGTGAGGTTCATTGTTCCGGTCCATTTGCCGGAAATCATCTGGGTGGCATAGACCTGCTTTTGCTCTTCGCTACCTTCTGTAAGGATGGAAGCAATGGCGCCTTGAGTCAGGCCGGAGTACATTTCCAGCGCCTGATTGGCCGAAACCATAAATTCCATGACCGCATTGCCCACCACACGCGGCAAGCCCTGACCACCGAATTCTTCGGGAGATGACAATGTCGTCCAACCGCCATCCGTAAGCTGCTGATAGGCCTCTTTGAAACCCGTTGGCGTGGTAACACTGCCATCTTCGTGCCGGGTACAGCCTTCTTCATCACCGGACTGGTTGAGCGGATGGAGCACCTCGGCAGAAAATTTCCCCGCCTCGGTCAGGATCGCCTCGACCATTTCCGGCGTCGCATTTTCAAAGCCGGGGAGATTTGCATATTGTTCAAGATTGAGGACTTCGTTGAGAATGAAACGGACTTCGCCAATCGGCGCGGTATAACTGGGCATGATTTTCTACTTTCTGCTCAAAATGGGGGCTACCGGATATTACCGGCGTCTATCCTCTATTGACGCTGCGCTTTTACGTCCGCCATGGCGTCCTGCACAGTCTTTATGAAACTGGTCAGCTCCTTGATCGAGCTGTCAATGTCGGTTCGCTGTTTCTTCAGCGTATCAACCTTTTCCTGACATTTTTCGACCGTGACCTGCATCTGTGTCTTGCGACCGTCGCCCAGATCGTAAAGGTCAATCATATCACGAATTTCAGTCAGGCTGAACCCGACGTTTTTCGCGCGCATGATCCATGCGAGCCGCGCCCGGTCACGTTTGGTATAGACCCGGGACAGGCCTTTTCGGTGCGGGGCGATAAGCCCCTCATCCTCGTAAAAACGCAGGGCACGGGCGGTTACGCCAAATTCTTCCGACAGGTCAGATATCGTATAGGTTTCCCGATTCTGAAGATCGGGCGTGTCAATTTCGGCGTGGCTTGGCGATTGCGACATGCCTGGTCTATAGCTTACGCTAACGTAAACGTCAATGCTAACCGCCGGGACACAGGTTTTCAAAATCCTGGCCGCCCGTTGACCGGGCGACCGCGTCACCTTCCCCGATCAGATAAAAGCTGACGCCTTCGAAACCGGCGCGCGGGCTGCAATAGCTGGCACAGCCCTCCGGCAGGCCGCCGGGCAATTTCAGTTCCACTCCATCAAAACGCGCGGTGAAGCTGCACTTCTCTTCGCTGTTGAGGGTGATTCGGACATTTTCTCCGCTGCGTTCCGCTTCGCCCAACCCCTCACATTTGCTGCCGGATCCAAACAGTGCGATCATTCCGATCTGGTAACCATTTTCATCATTGCCCACGGCGCAAAACCGGTCGGTTCCCAGATCACTTTTCCGTTCAAAAGCGCCTGAAAGCGTAACTTTCCGAACATCGGGAATAACCCCCGCATCAATCGCAGCCTGTTCCAGCGATGACAGCTTTGCGGTTGAATCCTCAGCGCCCCCCTGCCCCTGATCACAACCCGCCAGCAACAGGAACAGAAGCAGCAAAACCGTTCGGCTCACTCAATCAACTCCAGCTTTCCGGATATAATTTTGCGGTAGAAACAGCTATTCTGGCCGGTATGACAGGCAGGACCCGCTGGTACTGCCTTGATCCACACCGCATCCTGATCGCAATCTATGCGCATCTCGGTCACCGTCAGAATATTGCCCGACGTTTCGCCTTTCTTCCAAAGTCGCTGCCGGCTGCGGGAATAAAAATGGGCCACACCGCTATCCTGCGTCCGCTGCAATGCTTCCGCGTTCATATAGGCCAGCATCAGCAGTTCACCGGACGAATCATCGCTGACGACCGCAGCAATCAAGCCATTCGAATCATATTTCGGTTGAAGCCGGCTGCCGGTTTCAGGGTCATTTTCTCTATCGGTCATAGCGATGAACTAGGACCCGATCCGATCCCGCGCAACGGCAAATAGCGCGATAGATCAGGCAAAGGCCTGATCATCCATGCAATATGATGATTTTATGACATTGGGGGCAGACAAAGCATGGTTTCAAACCTATATGGCTGACATCCCCGCACGACCATTTACGAGCCAGGTGAGATATGCTGACAACCCACCCGTTTGATGACGACAAGCTGCGGGAAGAGTGTGGCGTTTTTGGAATCGCCGGCAGTGAAGATGCTGCCGCCATGGTGGCACTCGGCCTCCATGCTCTCCAGCATCGCGGACAGGAAGCCGCAGGCATCACCTGCCGCAACGGCAAGGAATTTTACAGCCATCGTGCACTGGGCCCGGTGGCCGGCAATTTCGACAGCGAAGAAGTAATCGACCGCCTGCGCGGCGATTCGGCTTGTGGTCATGTCCGCTATTCGACCACCGGTGCAGGCACTTTGCGCAATGTCCAGCCGCTTGAGGCGGATCTTGCATCCGGCGGTTTTGCAATTGCCCATAATGGCAATATTTCCAACGCCTTGGCGATACGCGAAAAACTTGTCCGTCAGGGTTCGATCTTCCAGTCGACCAGCGATACCGAGGTCATCATCCATTTGGTTGCGACCTCCAAATATCGGACCTTGCTCGACAAGTTTATCGACGCGCTGAAGCAGGTCGAAGGTGCCTATTCGCTGATCTGCATGACCGCCGAAGGGATGATTGCCTGCCGCGATCCGCTGGGTATCCGGCCGCTGGTCATGGGCCGAATCGGCGAAGCCTATGTCTTTGCATCCGAAACCGTCGCACTTGACCTCGTCGGCGCGGAATATGTCCGCAGCGTGGAACCCGGCGAACTCATCGTCGTCACCAACGGTGAACTGCGGTCCCATCGCCCCTTTGCCAATGCCCAGGCCCGCCCCTGCATCTTCGAGCAGGTCTATTTTTCCCGTCCCGATTCGATTGTCGACGGCTGTTCGGTTTACAGCGTCCGCAAGGGAATCGGCGCGCAACTGGCGATCGAAAGCCCGGTCGATGCAGATATTGTGATCCCGGTTCCGGACAGCGGCACCCCCGCGGCACTCGGATTTGCCGAAGGGTCGGGAATCCCGTTCGAACTGGGCATCATCCGGTCTCACTATGTCGGGCGGACGTTCATCCAGCCGGGTGACGGGGTCCGCCATCTTGGCGTCAAGCTCAAGCATAATGCCAACCGCCCGCTGGTTAACGGCAAGAAAATCGTGCTGGTGGATGATTCGATCGTGCGCGGTACGACCAGCCTGAAAATTGTCCAGATGATGCGCGAAGCGGGCGCGGCCGAGGTCCATATGCGGATCGCCAGCCCGCCGACGATGCACAGCTGTTTCTACGGCGTGAACACGCCAAGACGCGAGAAGCTGCTTGCCGCCCGAAAATCGATCGAGGAAATGCGTGAATTCATCCAGGCGGACAGCCTTGCCTTCGTCTCGATCGAAGGCCTCTACCGGGCAGCGGGCGAAGAAACCCGCCATGATATCCAGCCGCAATATTGCGATGCCTGTTTCACCGGTGCCTATCCGACTACACTCACCGACCGCGATGGCGCAGAAGAGCCCGATCAGCTGACCATGCTCAACGAACGAATCGATTCAAAGGGGTCGGCTCGCGACAATGAACCATCGGGTGATCTTCCGCGGATCAAGCAAACGGCGAACTGATCATGAAATTTGAAGGGCAACTGGCGCTGGTGACCGGCGCAAGTCAGGGAATTGGCGCCGCAACGGCACTGGCACTCGCCAAAGAAGGCGCCCATGTCGTCATCACCGCGCGCAACGCGGATGGCCTGGAAAAGATCGAAGAGGAAATCCATCGGGCCGGGGGCAACGCGACAATCGCGCCGCTCGACCTGACCGATGGCGACAGTATCGGCCGCCTTGCCACGGCCATCGCCGGACGCTGGGACGGGCTCGATATTCTCGTTCTCAACGCTGCAATGCTGGGAACGTTGGGACCGGTTCCGGCCATTGATGGTCAGGAATTCAACAAGCTTCTCACCCTCAACCTGATCGCACAACAGGCACTGATTGCGGGATTTGACCCGATGCTGCGCAAGAGCGACAACGCCCGGGTTCTCGCCATAACCAGCAGCGTCGCACGCAAGCCCCGCGCATTTTGGGGCGCTTATGGAGCGTCAAAGGCCGCGCTGGAGACACTTGTACTCAGCTATGGTGAAGAAATGCGCAATTTGGGCAAGATTCGCACGGCGATTGTCGATCCCGGCCGGACCCGCACCGAAATGCGCGCAAAAGCCTATCCGGGCGAAGATCCGGAAAGCGTCAAGCCGCCATCGGCCGTCGCCGACCGGCTGGTTGAAATCCTCGCCAGCGATTTCGAAACCGGCGAGCATTTCCAGATCAGCTGACCGGCGGCTCTGCAGCCACATATTTTTTAACCGCTTCGAAAAATGCGATCCGTTGGTTCTTTTTATCATCGGGTGATGCGCTCGGCCAGTTGCCATTGGTTGCGATAACCAGCTTGTGCGCCGGATCGATAAAGATACCCTGACCGAAAATTCCCTGCGCTGCGAAACTGCCGTCATCAAAAGTCCACCACTGATAGCCATAGCCGCGACCGGGAATCCCGATATCCGCCTGCTTTGTACCACCCTTGTCAAACCAGCCATCGGGCACCACGGAGGTCCCGCCGATCTTGCCGCCATTCATCGCGAACTGCCCGAACAGCGCATAGTCACGAACAGTTGCCGAGATGCAGCAGCCGCCAATTTCCTTGCCGCCTTCATTGAGCAGCCATTCCGCATCCTGCCCCATTCCATAAGGTTTCCAGACCTTTTCAGACAGATATTCAGATAATGTCTTACCTGTTGCCTTGGCCACAAGGACACCGATCAAATTGGTCTCGCCGGTATTATATTGCCAGCGCGTGCCCGGTGTCGCTTCATTCTTCAGCGTCTTCATATAGACGATGATCGGATCCATACCGTCAACCGGCTTGGTGTTGTTGAACAGGGCCACATCCGATTTCGGATCGGCATAATCCTCGTTCCACTTCACGCCGGATGTCATGGTCAACAGCTGCAATACCGTCACCCCGTCATAGCCGCTGCCCTTCAGTTCCGGGATATAGGCGGTCAGCGGATCGTCGATCGACTTGATATATCCATCCTTGATCGCCGCGCCGACCAGAGTCGAGACCAGCGATTTGGCGACCGAGAAAGATGTCCATCGACCATCCTTGTCAAAATCGCGGCGATATTCTTCCTTGCGGATTTTGCCGTCCTGCAAAATGACCATCCCGGCCAGTCTTTGCTGTTCCATATAGTCGTCGATCGACAAGGCTTGGCCTGCGACCTCAAAGCTGTCCGGTAACATCTTGCCTGTTTCCAGAACCTTGGGGTTGTCGCCAGCGGCGATGGTGTTGGACGGCACCAATGTGTCCATCATCCGGAACGCCTTGTCCCGCTGCGGATCGGTCCAGAACAGGATATTCTTGTCGGTCGGCAGACCGACTGCATCGGCCGCCACTTTCTGCACCTGCTCGCACGCCGTTAGGCTCAGGCAGCTGACGCCCAGCAACGCCAGTGTCCCCAATATTCTCATCATCCGCTCTCCCTTATATTTTCTTTATTTTATCAATGTAACCTGCGCGACATTGATGCCACCGCCGCGAAATCCACCTTCGCAATAGGCCAGATAGAAGCGCCACAGCCGGACGAATCTTTCGTCAAACCCTGCCGGCAGGCTGCCTTGCTCGACCGCCTCGTCAAACCGCTCGCGCCAGATTTTCAGCGTCCGCGCATAATCGAGACCAAAATTCTTCTGGTCGGTCCATTGCAGCCCTCGGGCCTCCGCCAGTTTCCGGAAGCGGCTTTCCGACAGCAGCATGCCGCCGGGGAAAATATAGGTCTGGATGAAGTCCGCGCTGGTCGCATATTGTTCGAATATATCGTCGGCAATGGTGATATATTGCAGGGCCGCACGACCGCCTGGCTTCAGATTGCGGGCGATACAGTCCAGAAAATCGGGCCAATATTGCTGGCCCACCGCCTCCACCATTTCGACGCTGGCAATGGCATCATATTGGCCGTCAACATCGCGGTAATCCTGGATCAGAAAATGCGCTTCGGGATGATGCTCTCTGGCCCAGGCCGTCTGTTGGTCGGAGAGTGAGATACCGGTCACCGCGAGACTATGATCACGCGCGAGGTGGCCCGATAAAGTGCCCCAGCCGCAACCGATCTCCAGCACATTGTCGCCAGCCCCGGTCGCCAGACGCTGTGCAATCGCCTCGACCTTGTTGCGCTGCGCCTGCTCCAGACTGTCGGTCTCGCCGGTAAAAATGGCGCTGGAATAGCTCATGCTTTCATCCAGCCAGAGCCGGTAGAAATCATTGCCGAGGTCATAATGATACTGGATATTCTGCCGGGCGCGCCGCTTGTCATTGTCACGCTTCTTGTGCCGTCGCCTTGCCACCCAGTTAAAAAAGCCCGAAGCGCGACCGGTGTTTTTCAGCCCGTTGCGATTGCGGGTAAACAGGTCAAACACCGGCACCAGATCCGGACTGTCCCACTCGCCCAGTTCCCATGCCCGGTACCAGCCGACCGAACCGCTGTTAATCAGCCGCAAGAGTGCGTTCCAGCTGTATAGCGTAACTTCCGCCATCGGCCCTTCGCCGCGTCCGCCCAAAACCCGGGTAGTGCCATCGGGCAATTTGCCTTCAAATGTGCCGTGATCCAGCCCGGCGTCGATCCGGTCGAGAATATGATGAAAGCCGGGTGCGAACAGGCGCGCAAAAAAACCGCCCCCGGTGGCGAAGCGCTTGCGCGCATCAAGCAGATGTTGTCCGCGTTTGGGTGCTTCGACGTTCATGCGCATAAATATGGACCAGCGCCAAGCGCTTGGCAACGCCGAACCTTCGTCCGGATTACGATCCCGGCGCGGCGGCAGACCCGGCCAATACGCCACCGTCAATATTGAGCTCCGATCCGGTAATATAGCCCGCTTCATCAGACGCCAGCAGCACCGCGATCGCCGCCACTTCGCTGTCCTTGCCGAACCGCTGCAGCGGCGTGTCGCGGACCAGCGCCTTTTCGGATTCCGCCCGGGCCTCGCCTTCTCCGAGCATCGGCTCCCACATCGGCGTCATGATCGCGGCCGGATGAATCGAATTGCAGCGGATTTCCCAGCCCTGTTGCGCGCAATAGAGCGCTACCGATTTGCTGTGATTGCGAATCGCGGCCTTGGACGAGGCATAGGCGGCTGCGCCCGGAATACCGACCAGCCCGGAACGCGACGAGATATTGATAATCGACCCGCTGCCCTTGTCCTTCATCGCCTTGATCGCATAGCGACAACCGAGAAAAGTGCCGTCGAGATTGACGCGGTGCACCGCCCGCCAGTCTTCCAGCGAGGCATTTTCGGGGTCATGTGGACGGACGCCCTGTTCGAAACCGGTCACGCCCGCATTGTTGACCACGACATCGGCAGCCGGGTGCAAGGCCGCGAGCCGCTCCCAGTCCGCTTCCTTCTCCACGTCCAGCACCAACGTGTCGCAATGCAGTTCCTCGCCAGCCGCCATCAATGTCTCGGGATCGCAGTCGGTCAGAAGAACCGTCGCCCCTTCGTCAACAAAGGCCCTGGCAATCGCCTTGCCGATCCCGCGCGCCGCGCCGGTCACCACACAGAATTTTCCGCCCATCCGATCCGCCATTATTTTGTCTCCTGATAGGCCGCCAGAGCCCTCGCACGTGCCTCCCTATGCCCGATGATCTTTGTCGGATAATCCGCCGGCTTGCACCCATGCTCTTCCGGATCATGGACATAGGGATCGTCAATATCGGCCAGTTCGGGAACCCACCGGCGGATATAATCCCCGGCATCGAATTTTTCCGACTGGCTGAGCGGCGCCATGATCCGCACGAACATATTGCTGTCGACACCGGTGCCCGACACCCATTGCCAGTTGACGCTGTTCGAGGCGTAATCGGCATCGACCAATGTGTCCCAGAACCATTGCTCGCCCGCGCGCCAGTCGACCAGCAGATGCTTGATCAGGAAACTCGCCGCGATCATCCGCACGCGATTGTGCATCCAGCCGGTTGCCCATAGTTCGCGCATCCCGGCATCGACAATCGGATAACCGGTCTTCCCCTGACACCAAGCCTTGAAGTCTGCTTTGACATCAGCATCGCCCATATCGCGCCACGGCAGAGCGCGCATTTTCTCGCGATAGCTCTCCCCGCCATATTGCGGGAATTGATCGATCACATTCTGCGCATAATCGCGCCAGACCAGCTCCTTGAGGAAGGTCTCGACCTTGCTCCCCTGCCCCGCCAGCCGGTTCCAGACGGTCGCCGGGCTGATCTCGCCGAAATGGAGATGCGGCGACAGGCGCGACACCAGTTCTTCCGAAGGCAGGTTTCGACCTTCGTCATATTCCGCCGCCTTGTCGGCGAAATCCTCGAGATTGGCTTCCGCTCCGGCGCTCCCCGGCTGCCAGTGGTCGTTAAAAGCTGCGGCCCAGTCCGGTTTGGTCGGCAACAGGTCCCAATCATCCAGCGCATCGCTATCCGGCCAGCTATCCGGGGTATCGAAACTATCCGGCGCTGCAGCCGGCTCTCCCGGCGGCATATGCTGGCGCAGCGCCTTCCAGAAGGGTGTGTAAATCTTGTAAGGTGTGCCCGACCCGGTGGTCACCGTACCCGGCGGCAGCAGATAGTTGCCATCATGCAGGATCAACTGCGCCTGATCGCCGAGGGATTTTTCCAACATTCGTTCGGCATTGCGCCACCATGGCTCGTAATGATGCAGCGCATGCACTTCGTCCGCGCCGCTCGATTTGACAATTTCGGCCAAATGCTCCGAAGCCGGCCCCTTCCGGAGGATCAGCCGCGACCCCAGATTCTTTAAACATGCTTCCAATTCTTCCAATGACCGGTGCAACCACCAGCGCGAAGCCCCGCCCATGATGCGGTGTTTCGGCGTTTCATCGTCGAGAATATAGACCGGAATGACGGGGCCGTTTGATGCGGCGGCTATCACAGCTGCCTGATCGGAAAGGCGAAGGTCCCGGCGGAACCAGACTACGGTTGCCTTATTCATTTTGGTCTGCCGCGCATTCAGGCCCACAGGATTCAGAATAGAATTCCAAATACGAGTTATATTCTGAAGGGTTCATCACAACTCTCACAGCAAATCTATCGGCTACCAACTCATCTGAGAACCGCGCGTCATAAAAGCTGACATCTGCACCGCCATTGTCTTCAAGAAGCTTAGTGAATGGCATACGAGCCCAAAATATAAATGCCGCCAAATTCCCAGATCGCTCGGTTAAACTTTTAACGGGGATAGCCGCATCCATGGAACCTATTTTGTCAGGAATTTGGCCTAATTCATTTCTATCAAAGAGAGAATAATCGCCACGAAAATAATCCTGGCCATATTGCCACAGCATCTCCCGTTGCCAAAAAACGAGCGGGACAGGGTTGGCCACGACGATTTCCGGATCGAGATGATATCCACTCTTGATCGCCAGAGTTGTTTCCGCCTCTGCCTTGCCGGTGATCAGACCATTGGCAAAAATATAAGCACAGACCGCGGCAAAGCTGATCCACGCCGGTCGTCGCCAATGGCCCGCGCCCTTCTTCTCCCGCCGCCGCGAAACCCAGAGGCCGGCGATCAGCGCCGCCCAGATCCAGATATCGATGATGAAAATACTGTCGCCATAAAACCATTGCGAGGAAAAGGGTTCGAGCAGGCGAATGCCATAGCTGTTCAGCCAGTCCAGCGCCGGGTGGCTCAGACAGCCGATATAGGCCAGCGCCAACAGCCAGCCCCTGTGGATTGGCAACCGGTCCACAGGCCGTTTCCCGCGCTTCGTCTGCCAGCGATCAAACCAGATCATGATCCCGGTCAGTAGCAGCGGCAGTAGCAGCATCGCAATCGGCCCATGGGTGATCCCGCGCCGGAGCGCCAGATGCTGCACCCCATCGAGCAGCGTCGCCACCGCATCGATATCGGGAATATTGGCGGCGATGATCAGCGTCGCCATGCCGAGGCCGGTTTTCTTCTTGAGGCCCATCTGGCCGAGAACGGCGCCGGCAAGACTGTGGGTCAGGTTATCCAAATTTTATCTCTCACGAAGACACGAAAGCACAAAGGAAGTTCCGACCTAACCAGCATAATATTGATTGGCTAGCCGCTTCACACCATCTTTAAAAGTGGCTGCGCCAAAGTTCATCAGGAAGCCGAGTGGCAAATCCATCAGTCGTAAATAGGTAATCACCTGTTTGGCATGAACGGGTGCGAAACGCTCGGTAGATTTGAGTTCGATCAGAATTTGCCTTTCAACGATCAAGTCGGCCCGAAAAGCTTTTTCCAAAATCCGGCCCTTGAAGGTGACTGGAATGATCTTCTGTCTTTCGACAGCAAGACCTTTCTCTTTCAAGCTTTCAAAAAGCAGTATCTCATAGGCAGATTCGAGCAGCCCCGGCCCGGTATCCCTGTACAGGTGAAACCCGCAATCGACAGAGATTTTGGCGATAGATTCAAGATCTTGCACGATCCCATCTTAGTGCCTTCGTGTCTTCGTGCGAGTCCCCAGACTTTACAGTTCCGGCCCGCCCTCGGTCACCGTCCAGGTCTGCCCCTTGCTCAGCAAGGCCTGCAAGTCGGGCGTCTTGCCGGTCGACACCTTCACATTTTGCTCCACTACTGCCGCTTCAAATGTTGGCCGCGGATCATTGTAAAGCACACCGAGCGCCATCGGGAATATGCCAAACTCCATTTCGACCAGCATATGCGCGACCGAACGGTTGGTGGCGTCATGGACAATCACGCCTGCGGCTTGCCAGTCGCCATCGACGACATCGACCACTTCAAGCTGCAAGGTGTCCCGGTTGAGCGTGATGCCCTTTTCACCCTTGGCAAAGAGCATCGGTTCGCCCTCGACCAAGTGCAGTTGTGTTTCGGCAGCGGTCTTCTTGGCAGCAAATTCCTCGAACACATCCTTGTTGTAGACGATGCAATTCTGGAAAATCTCGATGAACGACGCGCCCTTGTGCGCGTGGGCCGCTTTCAGCACATCGGGCAGCCCCTTGTGTACATCGATGCCGCGCGCCACGAACCGCGCGCCCGCGCCCAGCGCAAAGGCACAGGGTGAGGCGGGGCGATCAACCGAACCATAAGGCGTCGAGGGACTTTGCGTACCCTGCCGGCTGGTTGGCGAATATTGGCCCTTGGTCAGCCCGTAAATCTCGTTGTTGAACAGCATCACCTGGCAATCGAGATTCCGGCGCAGCAGGTGCATCGTGTGATTGCCACCGATCGACAGCGCATCGCCATCGCCGGTGATGATCCAGACATCCAGTTCCGGATTGGCCAGCTTCACGCCGGTCGCTACCGCAGGTGCCCGACCGTGGATCGTGTGAAAGCCGTAGGTTTCCATATAATAGGGAAAGCGTGAGGAGCAGCCGATGCCACTGATAAACACCGTGTTTGACGGGTCAGCACCCAGATCGGGCATGGTCCGCTGCACGGCCTTGAGAATGGCATAATCGCCGCAACCCGGGCACCAGCGTACTTCCTGATCGGTTTCCCAGTCTTTCAGCGTCGTCGTGATTTTGGTCATCTCGTTCATGCCAGAGCCTCCTCGATCGCGGCTTCAATTTCGGTGATGGTAAATGGCTGGCCGGAAACCTTGTTCACCGGCCTGGCATCGACCAGATATTGATCGCGCAATATGGTCTTCAACTGTCCGGTATTCATTTCCGGGACAATGATCCGGTCAAAGCTCTTCAGCAATTCACCGAGATTCTTCGGCAAGGGCCAGATATTGCGGATATGGATATGCGCCACATCCTTGCCGTTGGCACCGGCGCGCGACACCGCCTGGTGAATCGGCCCGAAGGTGGAGCCCCAGCCGACAACGGCCAGCTTCGCGCCCGGTTTGCCGAACGCGAGTTCCTGGTCGGGCAGACTGTCCGCAACGCCCAGAACCTTGTCGCGGCGAATTTCGGTCATCGTCTGGTGGTTGGCCGGTGCATAGTCGATATGACCGGTATTCAGCCCCTTCTCGATACCGCCAATCCGGTGCATCAGGCCCGGCGTACCCGGCTTGATCCAGGGCCGCGCCAGTTTCGCGTCGCGACTGTAAGGCAAGAGCGGGCCTTCCGGCTTTTCGGTCATGAAGCTGACCGGAAAATGCTCGAGACCGTCGACATCCGGAATCTTCCACGGTTCCGCCGCATTGGCGATATAGCCGTCGGTGAGCAACATCACCGGCGTCATATATTGCACCGCAATCCGCACCGCCTCGATCGCGCAGTAGAAGGCGTCTTCCGGCGAGCGCGCCGCGATCACCGGCATCGGCGCATCCCCGTTACGGCCATAGACCGCCTGATAGAGATCGGACTGTTCGGTCTTGGTGGGCAGACCGGTCGAAGGACCGCCACGCTGCGAATTGACGATCACCAAAGGCAGTTCGGTCATGATCGCCAGACCCAGCGCCTCGCCTTTCAGCGCAATACCGGGACCGGAAGAGGATGTGATCCCGAGGCTACCGGCATAGCTGGCACCAATGGCCGCGGTAATCGCCGCAATCTCGTCTTCGGCCTGGAATGTGGTGACGCCAAATTCCTTGAGCCGTGACAGGTGATGCAGAATCGCCGATGCCGGCGTGATCGGATAGCCGCCAAAGAACATCGGTAGTCCGGCCATTTGCGCTCCGGCTACCAGCCCCAGAGACAGCGATTCCGCGCCGGTTACCGTTCTATATTTGCCTGGTTCGGCCGGAGCCGCGGCAACCTTGTGCGGAGACAGGTGACCGCCACCCAGGCCATCGCCGGAAATTTCCGCCGTTTCGCCATAAGCATGACCGGCGTTGAGCGCGGCAATATTGGCTTCCGCAATTTCGGGAAGCTTGGCAAATTTGCTTTTCAGCCACTGGATGATCGGTTCGCGCTCGCGCTCAAACATCCACAGGGCCAGACCCAGCGTCCACATATTCTTGCAACGCAAGGCTTCCTTGTTACCCAGTCCGAAGGGCTTGACCGCATCCAGCGTCAGCTGCGAAATATTCAGCTTGAGCAACTGCCATTTGGCCAGTGAGCCGTCTTCCAGCGGATTGCTCTCGTAATGGGCCTTGTCGAGATTGCGCTTCCCGAACTCGCCCTCGTCAGCAATCACCAGTCCGCCGGCACGCACCGCCTGGACATTGGTTTTCAAGGCCGCCGGATTCATGGCGATCAGCACGTCCGGCTGGTCACCGGCCGTCTCGATTGCGCGTGAGCCGAAGTTGATCTGGAATGCAGAGACGCCGAACAAAGTCCCCTGCGGCGCCCGAATCTCTGCCGGGAAATCGGGAAATGTCGCGAGATCATTGCCTGCCAATGCTGTCGACAAGGTAAATTGCCCCCCGGTCAACTGCATCCCGTCGCCGCTGTCGCCGGCGAAACGGACGACGACATTTTCGGCGCCTTCCGGATGGGGACTATTGGAATCTTCCTGCTTTACTGCGGTGGCCATATTGGATTTTCCGTGCCTTTATTATTACGCAAACCGCCCTAGAGCAGCAATGTGTCGCGCTTCAAACCACAAAAACTAATAGGGATAAAGCATTTGTTTGGGTGGTCCGCTCCGATTAGCGCTTGCCTAGGCCGCACAGGCTGATCTAATCGGTCGGTTAAACGGTTGGAGAAGAGAGATGACTGACGCATATGTTCGCCCCGATGTGCAGATGATTTTAACGATGCTGGCACAATCGGACCAGCCGCTCATGTCGGAGGTGGAACCTCCCGTTGCACGCGAAATGTACAATATGATGGCGACGATGCTGGAAGCGGATGCTGTCGATCTCGCGCGGACAGAGAATCTTTCTTGTCCTGGATCCGACGGCGATATCCCCATGCGGCTCTACGACAAGCGAGCCAGCAGAGCCGATGAAGGCCCCGCCATTATCTTCTATCACGGTGGCGGCTTTGTCATTGGCGACCTGGAATCGCACCACAGCTTCTGTACCTATATTGCCGATGCCATGGATCTTCCCGTAATCGCGGTTGATTATCGGTGCGCTCCGGAAGCGCCTTTCCCGGCGGCTCCATTGGACAGTATTGCCGCAACCCGGTGGATAGCAGAAAATCATGGTGATCTTGGATTGAAGCTAACAGGGGTAATCCCCTGCGGCGATAGCGCTGGCGGCAACCTGGCCCTGGTTATCGGTCAGGTTTTCGCTCAGGAACCCGCAGCCCTTCCGGTGATCGCGCAATTCCCGATCTATCCCGCGACCCGGATGGACGCCGAAGGCGGCTCGATGGACGAATTTGCCGAGGGCTTTCTGCTAACCAAGGAAAGCATGGACTATTTCGCCAATCATTATGCGGCAAAAGATGATGATCTGCGGGTCTCCCCCTATCTTGGCGACCTTGCCAAATCACCACCGACGGTTTTGGTAACAGCCGGTCTTGATCCCCTGCGCGACCAGGGCCGTGAATATGCCGCCGACCTGATCCGGCACGGCATCAACACGAATTACATTGAAATGTCGGGGAATATTCACGGCTTCATCAACATTCGCAAGGCCGTGCCCTCGGCACAACAGGATGTCGACAAGATGATTGCCGCGTGGAAAACCCTGCTGTCGTCACTGGAGAAATAAGATCAACTTTGACACTCTCCCCTACCGCCCCTGCGCCGGTATCATGCTCGCCAACCGCGAAGGCCAGATATTTGTCGGGCAGCGGCTGGATGCTGCCAAAAGCAATTATCCCGACGCCTGGCAAATGCCGCAAGGTGGAATCGACAAGGGCGAGGACGCCGAAACTGCAGCCTTGCGCGAATTGCGGGAGGAAACCGGCGTCGTCCCGGACCATGTCCATATTATCGGCCGCAGCCAAGAGGACTATCTCTATGATCTTCCCGAGGAATTGCTGGGAAAGATATGGAAGGGCAAATATCGCGGCCAACGGCAGAGTTGGTTCCTGATGCGGTTCACCGGTCAGGACCAGCATATCAATATCCAGACGGACCATCCCGAATTTTCAGACTGGAAATGGGCCGACCCCGAGGTCTTGCCAGAAATGATCGTTCCCTTCAAACGGGACCTGTATCGTGCGCTGTTGAAAGAATTCGGACCGCTGATCTAGCCCCCCATTCAGGATTTCACTATGCCCAGACTAGCATTAACGTCCGCAATGGTCATTGCGGCGATTTTTCCTTCGCCAGCTGACGCTGCACTCCCTGCCCCGGTAAAAGCCATGATTGACGCGGCCATTGCTTCTGGCAACAAGCAAGATGTACTCGCGGTGGTCAAAATTGCCAAAGCGACAAACCCTGATGATCTCGCCGAAATTGATGCGATAATGACGACCTATAATGCCAAACAGGCGAAACTGGCGGAGGCGGCCGTGCGCGAAAAGCAGGAAGCCGGCTTTTTTGAAAACTGGAAGGGACAAGGAGAGCTGGGCGGCTTTCGTTCAACGGGCAATACGAGAAACCTGGGTCTTGGCGGTGGTGTCAAGCTTGTCAAAGATGCCGTCAAATGGCGCCTGAATGTCCAGGCCCGGGCTGACTATGAGCGCAATAGCGGCAAGACCACCCGGGATCAGCTGAGCGCGACCATCGAACCAAATTATAAATTTGATAAAAAGCTATACGCTTATGGTCTGGCACAGTTTGAACGGGACCGTTTCCAAGGCTTCTCTGCTCGCTACACGCTATCCGGCGGCCTGGGTTATGAACTGGTCAAAACCAAAGACGTCAGGCTCGCCATCAAAGCTGGTCCCGCGATCCGGATAACCAATTTCTCTGCTGGCGATTCCAAAAGCAGCCTTGCCGGTTTGGTCGGCATAGATTTTGACTGGAAAATTTCGGACAGTCTGAAATTTTCCCAGGATGCCGGCGGGACCTATGCTAGCGATGCACAAGGGTTCACATCCACTGTTGCCGTCATCAGCAGCGACAACACAAGCTTGACAGCCACGTCAGCGCTCGATGCAAAGCTGCTCGGCTCCCTTTCCGCGCGTTTTTCCTATGCGATTGAGCATGAAACCAATCCGCCCGCCGGCCGCATCAAAACTGACACGATCAGCCGCGCTAGCCTGGTCTATGATTTTTAATTGAAGCGGGAGCCCTGCTTGTCAGGGTGTTTCCGCCGCCGGCTCTTCCTCGCCAATTTTTGGCTTTGGCGTAACCGCCTCTGCCGACAGAACCGGCTTTTTGTCGGCAAGCTTGATTGCCGCTGCCAGCTGGTCATTTTGCGCACAGCGTGTCCGGCACAGGGTTTCAATTCGCGACAGGTTCACCCGGGCTTTTTCCAGAGCGCCGCGCTGGATCAGCGCCTCTCCCTGCCCCGCAAGGGCATCGAGATTATTCGGGTTCAGAATGAGCGCTTCGCGATAAAGCCGGATTGCCTTGCCGGGAAGCTGCTGTACGCGGGCAATTTGCGCCAGTGCGATAAACGCGGAACCGTTGCGCGGATCCACAGCCAGTGCCGTTTCATATAGGTCCGCCGCGAGATCCAGCTCATCGCGTTTCTGAGCGGCTTCTCCCAACTGCATATATTCGACCGACTGCGGCTTGATTTCGATATCGGCGGACTGGCCAAAACCGGCGCTCGAAGCAGTGGCAAAAACGAGGGACAAGGCGACAACAGCCGGTGAAAAACGCATAATCAGCTCCAATAAACTCTCACGGCCATAGCCAGTATCATCTGCATGCTGGCTTAACATGGTTCGCTATCATAATTTTTCGAGACAGGAAAAATAAAAGCCATCCGTTCCATCATGATATGGTGAAAGAAGAGTGCCACCACGATATGGACGACCAAGCGGCAAATCAATGGCTATTTCCTGCCATTGCCTATGGTCTGCCAGAAAGGCTTCTGCCTGATCGCCGCCTTCCGCATCAAGAAGCGAACAAACCGCGTAGACCAGCCGCCCGCCGGGTTTTACCAGTTCGCTGCCCAGATTGATCAGTCTATGCTGCAGCTCGGTGGTCTGCGCGAGCCGTTTGGGTGTCATCCGCCAGCGCAACTCGGGATTCCGTCGCCAGGTGCCGGTCCCGCTGCACGGCGCATCAATCAAAACCAGATCGCACTTGCCCTTCAGATGTTCCAGCGAATCCATTTCCTTGCCCGGCGACAGCAGAATTGTCTCAATATTATCGGCGCCGGATCTCCCGATGCGGGGCTCAATCCGGCTGAGGCGACCCCGGTCTGTATCGGCGGCGATAATCTTGCTGTCGGCCGGGAGCATGGCGGCCAGCGCAAGCGTTTTACCGCCGGCTCCGGCACACAGATCAAGCACCAGTCCCGGCTTTGATGCCACCGCCGCCAGGGCAATGGCCTGGCTGCCGAGATCCTGTATCTCGATGGCACCATCCCGATAGGGCGCGCTGTTTTCCACTTGTGTGCCCGCCGGAAGCGCATAGCTATGCGGCAAGGCCAGTGGCACTGCTTCCGACCATGTCGCCTCAACTATGGAATCCGCCACAAGCCGGGCATTGGCCCGGATATGCAGCGGCGCGCGATCGAAAAGGGCTTTTTGCTCCTGCTCGTCGATCGGACCGGCAAATTTGTCAGCCAGCCAGCCGGGCACCTGTGCACCGCGGGCCACCGGCTCTCCCTCCTTGATCGCGGCGGGACCATAGTCCGACCCGTCGAAAAGCGCTCTCAGATCGGGTTGCTCCGCCGCCAGCCCAAGCATAGCCTGCCGCCCGCTTTCCGGCCGGTCACCCCAGCGACGGATCGCAGCATAAACATGCTCCCGAATGGCTCTGCGGTCTTTCGATCCGGCGTAGCGGCGGGCCTTGAAATATTTTTTTGCAATCGCGTCCGCCGACGCCCCCCCATCCCGCGCCGCGACTATAATCTCATCGAGCAAATCAATCGCCGACTGCACTCTGGCTGACGGTTTCAACAGGCCGGCCTAGCGCGTCGGATAATTGGGGGCTTCCCGGGTGATTGCGACATCATGGACATGACTCTCTTGCAGTCCGGCATTGGTAATCCGGACAAATTCGGCCCGTTCGCGCAGATCTTCCAGCGTCGCTGAACCGGTATAGCCCATTGCCGCCTTCACGCCCCCAACCAGCTGGTGGATGACATCGCGGGCTGGCCCCTTGAATGGCACCTGCCCTTCGATACCTTCCGGTACCAGTTTCAACTGGTCGGTGATGTCCTGCTGGAAATAACGGTCCGCCGATCCGCGCGCCATGGCGCCGACAGAGCCCATGCCGCGATAGCTTTTATAGGCGCGTCCCTGATAGAGGAAGGTTTCCCCGGGCGCTTCTTCGGTGCCCGCGAGCAGCGATCCGATCATCACCGCTGACGCGCCAGCGGCCAGGGCTTTCGCGACATCGCCTGATGTCCGCAGTCCGCCATCGGCAATCACCGGGATACCCGATTTTTCGGCTTCTTCGGCACAATCCATGATCGCGGTAAGCTGCGGAACGCCGACCCCGGCAACCACCCGCGTGGTGCAGATCGAACCAGGTCCGATACCGATCTTGATACCGTCTGCACCCGCGTCGATCAGCGCCCGTGTGGCGGCGGCTGTAGCAACATTGCCGGCAATGATCTGGGCGTTGCTGGCGCGCTTCTTGATATCCTCCACGGCGCGCGCGACCATCGCGCTATGGCCGTGAGCGGTGTCGATCACGATCAAGTCGCATTCGGCATCGATCAGCGCTTCGGTCCGTTCCAGTCCGGAATCCCCCACGGTTGAAGCTGCTGCAACCCGCAAGCGCCCCGATGCGTCCTTGGTGGCATTGGGATAGGTAACCGCTTTCTCGATATCCTTGACCGTGATCAGGCCGACGCAATGATAATTTTTGTCCACCACCAGCAATTTTTCAATACGCCGCTGGTGCAGGGTTCGCCGCGCTTCTTCCTGGGTGACGCCGGCCGGAACGGTAGCCAGATTGTCCTTTGTCATCAGTTCCGAAACCAGCTGTGCGGGATTTTCCGCAAAACGCACATCGCGGTTGGTCAATATCCCGACCAGCTTGCCCGATTTCTCGACCACCGGAATCCCGGAAATCCGGTTCTGCTCCATCGTCGCCTGCGCTTCAGCCAGGGTTGCATCAGGCGCGATGGTGATCGGATTGACCACCATGCCGGATTCAAAGCGCTTCACCTGCCGCACCGCTGCTGTTTGCTGGGCGATGGTCAGATTCCGGTGCAGGACGCCAATGCCGCCCATTTGCGCCATAACGATCGCCATATCCGATTCCGTCACCGTATCCATGGCAGAGGAAAGGATCGGGATATTCAGCCCGATCAGCTTGGACAGATGCGTTTTCGTGTCGGCCTGGCTCGGCACGATTTCGGATGCTGCAGGCTGCAACAGGACATCGTCAAACGTCAGTCCCAATCGAATTTCTTTATGCTTGCCTGGCCTGCTCATGATTGCCACTTTCCGATATCGTGAATGTGATTCTGTGGCGGCCCATGTAATCAGTTATCGGTTCCGCCGCTAGTGGCTTTTCCCGGATATCTCGCAGTCGAGGCAAAATAACGGCCGAGCGCGACATGGAAATTGGCATCGGCGGCGGCCCCAGCGAGCACTAAATTGTCGTTCACTTCATCGGTAACATCATGATATCGACCATTGAGAAAGGCCTTGAGCCGTTCTTCATCCGCAAAAGCGCTGGTAATCATGAAAGCGGGGATATCCCGTTCCACAAAAACATAGCCATCCTGGCGTTTGAGATAGGGATCAGATTTTCCGCTGCGGTCAATCTCGCGCCCCTCCTGCGCCGCCACGATCGCGATATCCTTCCCGAGTACCGAATGGTCCAGACCGATAACTGCGATATTTTTACTATCTTCTGACAATGCGATGGTGTCGGCATTGAAGACCGCGACAAATTTCTCCAGCGCGATGGGTGGATCCTGAACAAATGCCCGTGCGCCCAGCAGGCCCTTTTCCTCGGCGGTCGTGGCGACAAAATATATATCCCGGTCATGTCCTTCTCCGGACAAGCGTTTTGCGGTTTCGATCAACAGCGATATGCCGCTGGCATTGTCAACGGCACCATTGCAAATACGATCCTTGCCCGGTTCCTGCGGGTCTTTGGTCCGGCATTCGCCAAAATGGTCCCAATGCCCCATGAACAATATAGCGCCGCTGTCGGCATTCCGGCCGGGAATTTTACCCATAACATTATGGGAGAGATAAGGCCGAACATTTGTCTCGACCATCGCATCCGCGCTCACACCAAGGTCAACCACACTGGTATTGGCGCTTTCGGCCAACAAGGTCTCGGCGTCCAGTCGCGTCGTCCGAAGCAGTTTGCGGAACTGATCAGAGCTGATCAATCCTTCGAGCAAGGCGTGATTGTCCGGGGCGGCCAGTGCCGTCGACCCGCGCTGGTAGAAGCGCCGGAAACGGGACCAGCGGTCTGGATCAGCGATGACCGATATAATCCCGACCGCTCCGTCCTCAATCAACTGGAGCTTGCGCTGCCGGTAATCCAGCGCATCTTCGTCATCTCCGGGGGCCTTTCGCGGCAAGATCACAAGCTTCCCGTCGACCGAAACGGCGGATTGTCCCGGTCCGGACTGTGCATAGCCGGCGAAAACAACCGCCATATCGGATTGCCGGAAGGACGGATCGCGGCTGCGCAGAATAATTTCATTCTGCTGCGACCGCACGGGCTTGCTGCGGGTCCCGCTCCTGAAACCTATCTGGAAGCGTTCCGGAATACGCTCAACCAGCGCTACCGGTGCATACCAGGAAGCGCTATTGCCTGCCGGTCGAAGACCGGCCCGGGACCATTGCGTGGCAATATAATTAACAGTCTTATTCTCGCCGGCCGTACCCGGTTTCCGTCCTTCAAATGCATCGCTCGCCAATATTTCGATATGTCCGAGCAGATCCGCCTCTGCGATCGTCTCCGAGCGCGCCGCACCGGAGAAAATCAGACCGGATAAAATGACACCGACAATCACACGCATCGCAATCTCTCTGATAATCGCAAGAATTCGCTTTTCCCTTGGCATTATCCCGCAAATAATCAATGATAATGAGACGGTTCGCGAGGGAGAATGAATATGGGTGTTTCACTGCTGCTACTGGTACTGCTGGTCACCATCATCTACCTTTTCGCGAGTATCAAGATCGTCCGGCAGGGCTATAATTATACGATCGAATATTTTGGTCGCTTTACGACCACCGCCCAACCGGGATTCAATTTTTATCCGGCATTCCTCTACCGCGTCGGTCGCAAGGTCAACATGATGGAGCAGGTGCTTGATATTCCGGGTCAGGAAATCATCACCAAGGACAACGCAATGATCTCCACTGACGGGGTGGTGTTTTTCCAGGTCCTCGAAGCCGCCAAGGCCGCCTATGAAGTCAACGACCTATACAATGCGATTCTCAATCTCGTTACTACCAACCTGCGCACGGTCATGGGTTCGATGGACCTTGATGAAACACTCTCCAAGCGCGACGAGATCAATGCGCGCCTGCTCGTGGTCATTGATGATGCGACGACGCCCTGGGGCATCAAGATCACCCGCGTGGAGATCAAGGACATCCGGCCGCCGCAGGATATCGTCAACGCCATGGCGCGGCAGATGAAAGCAGAACGCGAAAAACGCGCCAACATATTGGATGCCGAAGGCGCGCGGGCTTCCGAAATTCTTCGTTCCGAAGGTGAAAAACAGGGTCAGATATTGCAGGCAGAGGGCCGCAAGGAAGCTGCTTTTCTGGACGCCGAGGCTCGCGAACGCGAAGCCCAGGCCGAAGCGAAGGCAACCGAAATGGTGTCCCAGGCCATCGCCAGCGGCAATGCTCAGGCAATCAACTATTTTGTCGCCCAGGATTATGTGAAGGCTGTCGAAAAATTCGCCACTTCTCCCAATGCCAAAACCATATTGTTCCCCGTCGAGGCGACCCAGCTGATCGGCACGCTGGGCGGGATCGGGGCTTTGGCCAAAGAGGCGCTGGGTGAGGATGGCATAGCTGTTACCCCGCCGCCGCGGCGCAAGGGTCCATTCGACAATCAGAGCGATTGACGAACGACGGGAGAGGAGCATGAGTCATGGATGACTGGTCGATCAGCAATCCGGAATATATCTGGCTGGGGCTCGCCGCATTGCTGGCGCTGGCCGAGCTGTTCGTGCCCGGCGTATTCCTGATCTGGGTGGCCGCAGCGGCGGCAGTGACCGGGCTTCTCTCGCTGTTTATCGACCTGACCATTGCCGGTCAGCTTACCGTGTTCGGCCTGTCGACCATATTGGCAGTGCTGGGCGGGCGTCGCTGGTATCTGACTCACAATGTCGAAAGCGAAAACCCGCTCCTCAACAATCGTGCGGCGCAGCTGGTCGGGAAAACCGTCACCATCGTCGAGCCAATATCCGCAACCGGCGGGCGCGTAAAGGTCGCCGATGGCGTGTGGCCGGCAAAAGGTCCGGATATGAAAAAGGGCGCGATTGCCAAGGTCGCAGCGGTTGAAGGCGGAGTCCTCCAGCTGGAAGCGCTGAAGGACCCCGAAAGACTGGAAATCCCGCCTATTTCTTGAAGAAACCCTTCGCCATATTGGTGATGTCATTGATCGGGTTGCCATCACCATCGCGGTCGAGAAAACCGGTGACCTTGCCGAGCAGGCTATCGTCGCCTGTCAGCTTGTCCATCAGGCTTCCCTCTCCATCAAGACCGGCTTTTTCGGCCAGTGCTGGCAGCAGTCCCTTGAGCTTCTCCGCCTCGACACCAGCTTCGGCGGCAGCTTCCTTGATCGCTGTCATCTTGTCGGTGCTGCCATCGCGCAATTTTGCGAACAGCGCTTCACCACCCTTTTTTGCTTCGTCCGCCGTCATCCCTGCTTTTTCTGCAATTTCATCGAGACTGAAATTTTCGGGTAACATATCCATGACTTTTTCGAGCATGCTCATAATCAATATCCTTCCTTTGGAAAAAATTTAGCGCACCAATTTACCAGCCATGCCGATGATATCATCCAGCGGATTGCCGTCACCATTGAGGTCGAGAAGCGAACCGATGCCGCCCATACCGCCAGAAGAGGCATTATTATTTCCACCCAACAGGCCACCGATCAGGCCACCGAGACCGCCGCCACTGTCGGCGCTGCTACCGCCTTGTTTGGCCATATATCCGGCCACCATCATCGCCACGACCGGAAGCATTTTCTTGAGCAGATCGCTGCTGATACCGGTCTGCTGTTCTGCCCCCGCCGCTACGGTGCGGCTGACTTCCTTGGAACCGAAAATCTGACCAAGCACTTCATTGCCTTTATCAACCGGGGTCGGTTGCGTACCCAGCACACTGTCGAGCAGACCGCCGCCGCCGAGCTGGCCAAGCAGTCCGCCCAGCCCTTCCAGACCACTAGGCTGTGCCTGTGTCGTTTTCTTGAAACCACCCAATATGGCTGGCAGCAACGCTGCGGCACCAACTTCTGCAACGCTTTCGTTGATCCCCAGTTCTTTGGCCATTGTTCCGATGCCGCCCGACTGTTGCAACACATCCATAATATTCATAATCGCTCTCCTTCTTTGCCATAACGGCCAAAAATTGATTCTGTGCTTGCACGGTCCTTAGCATATTTTCGTAGCAAAAACCGCCTAATCGCGGGCTTTACGATTGTTTACATGCTGTCAGCGGCCCAAACCCGTGGGCGATTACGAACGGCAATTGACTCCGCGATCACGAACACCGAGATATTGAACCCAGGGCATGGCCCGGCACGACGCCGAACGGAAAGGCCCCTAATTTAAGAGGAGCATAATATGAGCATTTTTGGAAAAATTAAAAACGCGATTTTTGGGGGCGAAGCCAAGGCAGCTGAACCCGAAGCCGCACCGGTTGCCGCAGCACCGGCCGAGCGCGCTGCGATCAGCGAAGTGGACGTTGAAGCCCGCCTCGACAGCATCCCGGGATCGGACAAGCTCAACTGGCGCAACTCGATTGTTGATCTGATGAAGCTGGTGCAAATTGATGCCAGCTATGGCAACCGCAAGGAACTGGCCCAGGAACTGGGCAATGCTGACTATAGCGGTTCTGCCGAAGACAATATCCTGCTGCACAAGCAGGTCATGAACAAAATTGCCGCAGCGGGCGGAATTGTTCCGGCTGATCTGAAGGACTAATCCACTGGACCGCAGGTCCGATAGAATTTAGGCGGGGGGCTGTGAGCGATCATAGCCCCCTTTCTCTTGCCGAAGCCCCAAAAGGCTGCCGCCGCTGCCCGCGCCTGGTCGGCCTGCGCAAATCCTTGCGCAAGGATCATCCCGACTGGTGGAACGCGCCTGTACCGGCCTTTGGCGACCCGGAGGCATCACTGGCGATCGTAGGCCTCGCGCCGGGCACCGAAGGCGCCAACCGGACCGGCAGGCCGTTTACAGGGGATGCCTCGGGGGAAACGCTCTTTGCCACCCTGACCAAATATGGCTTCGTCAACGGCAAGTTTGCCAATGACCCCACCGATGGCATTAAACTGAACGGTGCGATCATCCTCAACGCGGTCAAATGCCTGCCGCCGGAAAACAAGCCGACCGGCGCGGAGATCAACAATTGCCGTCCCTATCTCAAAAAAGCCGTCCGCTCCCTGCCCAATTTACGGACGATAGTGGCTCTGGGCAAAATCGCCCATGACAGCATCATCCGCATGGAAGGCCTCAGACTGGCGGACCACAAATTCGCGCATGGCGCGGAACATCAACTCCCGGGTGGCCGCACCCTGATCGACAGCTATCATTGCAGCCGCTATAATCTGAATACGCGGCGCCTTACCGTGGCGATGTTTGAGGATGTTTTTAGAACGACAAAAGCTTGGAATGACCAATGACTTCAGCATTCAAGATTATAGAATTGCAGCAAGATACCGATGAGTGGCTACAATGGCGCTGGTCGGGTTTGGGCAGTTCAGACGCTCCTACAATAATGAAACAGAACCCCTGGAAGTCGCGAGGAGATCTGTTCGAAGAAAGGCTCGCACAGAAAACTCCGGTGCAAAACAGAGCCATGTTGGAAGGCAAAAAAAGCGAACCGCTCGCGCGTAAATCCTACATTGAAAAAGTTCAAACCCATGCCAAACCGGCCTGCCTTCAATCTGAAGCCTTCCCATTTATGTTGGCCAGTCTTGATGGAATAAACTTGGAATCGGGAAAAGTTGTTGAAATCAAATGCGGCAAATCAAGTTACCAACGGTCATTGGGTAGAGGCGGTTTTCCACCTCCCTATTACATTGCTCAACTGCAACATATTTTGGCAGTCACCGGATTTGAACAGATCGATTACTTCAGTTGGCGTCCCGACCAACCTCCACTGCTAAGATCCATCGACCGTGATGAAGAATTCATCAATCAACTCGTCGATAATGAGGCCTCCTTCTGGAAGCGCCTTTTGGAACTGAAGTCAGAACTCGATACGATATAGACCTTCTTCTACTAACGTCGCAGCACAATATTAAACACACATCCAAATGTATCTCGCAGCAAATTCCGGGTTACCAACTTCCTTTCGTCCCAGAATGCTCGCAAGCGGTCTATTTATCCTCGGCCAGCCGCCCGTAAAGTTCCGGCCTCCGGTCCCTGAAAAACCCCATGCCGGCGCGGTGCTTGCGGGCTTCTTCGAGATCGAAAGTCTCGACCAGCACGCCGGTTTCATCCGAACCATATGCGGCGACCAGATCGCCCCATTCATTGGTGATGAAGCTGTGGCCGTAAAAGGCCTGATCGCCGTTTCCTTCTGTCTCGATGCCAATGCGGTTGCTGGCCACCACCGGCATGCAATTGCTCACCGCATGGCCCTGCATCGCCCGCCGCCACATGCGGCTGGTATCGAGGTCCGCGTCATAGGGTTCGGAGCCTATCGCTGTGGGATAGAACAGGATTTCCGCGCCCATCAGCGCCATTGCCCGGGCGGTCTCCGGATACCATTGGTCCCAGCAGATACCGACGCCGATCCTGGTGCCGCACACATCCCAGGTCTTGAAGCCCGTATTGCCCGGACGGAAATAAAATTTTTCCTCATAGCCGGGGCCGTCGGGAATATGGCTTTTGCGATAGACACCCATGATCTCGCCATCGGGATCGATCATCGCGATACTGTTATAATGATGCGGTCCGTCGCGTTCGAAAAAACTGGCCGGAATCGCGACACCATATTGTTTGGCGAGCTTCTGCATCGCCAGCACCGGCGCGCTCTCGCCCACTGGCTGGGCCAATGCAAAAAGCGCTTCATCCTCGATCTTGCAGAAATAGGGGCCGGCAAACAGCTCCGGCGGCAATATGATCTGCGCGCCCTGCTCCGCCGCTTCGGCGACAAGGCCGCTCACGGCATAGATATTTGACTGTTCATCGCCGCCCAGAGGCAGCTGCAGGGCCGCTACACATATATTTGTCATAGCGGCCCTGATAGCGGGTTACGGAAGCTTCTTAAACAATAATGTCATCCGGTCGGATTCGCCGATTGCCGTATATTTGGCCTTGTCAGTCTCACCCAGTCGCAGCACCGGGGGCAGGGTCCAGACGCCACCTTCATAGTCGGAGCTGTCCTCCGGATTGGCGTTTACTTCGGATTCGCTGACCAGTTCGAAACCGTTCAGCGCAAACAGCGCTACGACCGATGCCTGCTTCAGATAGCCCTTGGTGCCATTGGACATGGCATAGGATGCATCCTTTTTAGCGCGGTGCTGGACGATCCCGACCATGCCGTCGTCGGCCAACATTTCCCGCAAGGCGCGCAATTCCGAATCCGCCCGATTGCTGTTCAGCATGCCGTGCAGCGACCGAAAGATCAAAATCCGGTCCACCGTGCCCTTTATGTCATCCGGTATTTCGTCGCTTTCAAAAGCCCGTATCTTTTGAGCCTCAATATCGGTCCATTTCGCTACAATATCGGGAAAGCTTTCGGGCCAGCCTTTGGTGCGCGCTTCGCGGGCTCGGTCAGGAAAACTGCTGTCCGAGCTGTCTGCATTGACGGCAATATATCGTCCGCTATCAGCGAGATATGGTGCCAAGATGCGCGTATACCAGCCGCCGCCCGGCGCATATTCGGCGACCGTCTGATCAGGCTTCACACCAAAGAAATGCAGGGTCTCGGCGGGGTGGCGATAGACATCGCGCGCTTTGTCTTCCCCGCGGCGTGCATCCGCCAGTATCGCGGCCAGACCGGTATCCTTCATTTCGGCCCCGGCCTGGTCATGATGCTTGGCGTTCACGGGCACAGTCATTCCCAGAATCGCCAACGTCGCGCTGGTCAAAAGCAGTTTTTTCATGATGTTCTTCCTCTCAAAAACTTCGGGTTGCTCTTTCTTTCTTCGACACTAGCCGGCTCGTGCCGACACGCAATATGTCTCAACCGACATTCTCCATGGACCGGCTATATTGCGGCAGGATGTCGGGACGGGGATATAGCTCGTCGAAAGGCACAGATGTTCCCGTATCCTGAACGATCCGGACATGCCGGCGGCCGAGTTGCCGCGGTTCGTCCACGCCGCAGCTATGCGCAATCACTTCGACCTCGTGAACGATATTTTTGCAATAATTGGCGACTTTCACCTTCTTGTCCTGTGGATCAAGGCCGCGCTGCAACCGCGGATTATGGGTGGTAACGCCCGTCGGACAGGTATTCTTGTTGCACTTGAGCGACTGGATACAGCCGAGCGAGAACATGAATCCGCGGGCACTGTTGACGAAATCAGCCCCTGCGCAAATCGCCCAGGCGGCGCTGGCCGGCGTGATCCGCTTGCCCGATGCGATAATCTTGATCCGGTCGCGCAGGTCATATTTGTGGAATATATCGGACAGCATCGGCAGGCTTTCCTTCAGCTGCAGACCGACATTGTCCATCAGCGGCATCGGCGCGGCCCCGGTTCCGCCATCGCCGCCATCCAGCGTGAAGAAATCGGGCGCGCTGGCGACTCCGCGCTTCTGGATCTCGGCGCACATTTCTTCCAGCCAGCCATAGGCACCGATCACCGCCTTGATCCCGGTGGGCTTGCCGGTCACCCCCCGCACATGATCGATGAAGTCGAGCAGTTCATCCACATTGTTGATTTCCGGATGCCGATTGGGCGAGATGCTGGGCTCCCCTTCCGGGATACCGCGTATTTCGGCAATCATCCGGTTGACCTTCGCCCCCGGCAATATCCCGCCCTTGCCCGGCTTGGCGCCTTGCGACAGCTTGATTTCGAACATCCTGACCTGATCATGCGCCGCCACCGCGCGCAGCCTGTCATCGTTCAGGCTGCCATCCGGATTGCGGACACCATATTTCGCCGTACCAATCTGGAAGACAAGGTCGCAGCCCCCTTCGAGATGAAAGGGAGACAGGCCGCCCTCACCCGTGTTCAGCCAGCATCCCGCCAGTTTTGCGCCGTGCGAGAGCGCCCGGATCGCCGGAACCGAAAGCGCGCCAAAGCTCATCGCCGATATATTGAAAAAAGAAGGGGCTTCATAGGGATGCCGGGAATGTTCCCCGATGATACAGCGTGCCGTGTCCGCAGTGTCGGTCTCCAGCGCCGGGAAGGGAGAATTGACAAAAATTGCCGTGCCGGCTGGTTCCAGATTCTTGGTCGATCCGAAGGCAATAGTATTGTCCATACCCTTGCCGGCGCGCTCCACCCATTCCCGCTCGGCCCGATTGAACGGCATTTCCTCGCGGTCCATGGCGAAAAAATATTGCCGAAAAAATTCACCCAGTTCGGAGAAGATATGCCGAAACCGGCCGATCACCGGATAGTTTCGTCGTACTGCATCCTGCTTCTGGGTGACATCGATGACGAACATGACAAGCAAGGTCGCCACGCCCAGCCCCAGCAGCACGATAAAAATATAGGTCAGCATGCCCAACACGCCGAGAATTCCGTCCGTCATCGACCGTCCCTTTCGGTTTCATCCAGGACTAGCATCATGCGCCTCCGGAACAAAGGCTCGCGCCCATTGTTGATAGGGTTACACTGCAAACGGAATTTGTTGCGAGATACAGTGAAAGCTGCCGCCACCGCGGAGCAATGACCGGCTGGAAAGACCGACCGTCTTTCGTCCGGGAAACAGGGCGGCAATTTGTGCGACAGCCCCGGCGTCGTTCGCCACATCATATTGCGGCACCGCGACGACGGTATTGCCGATATAGAAATTCATATAGCTGGCCGGGGCGATGTCGCCGTCGACCGTATAAAGGCCTGCCGAAGGCAACCGCACCACTTGCAAGCCCGCCGAAACCAGACGCGCCGCCGCATCCTCGAAAATCGCTGCATTGGGATCGCCATCGCTCTCGGCTTGCGGCACCGCCACCATGCCCGGCGCAACAAAGCGGGCGAGATTATCGACATGACCGTCGGTATGGTCGGCGACCAGCCCGTCGCCAAGCCAGCAGATTTTCTCGATCCCCAGTGCCTGACCCAGCCGCTCTGCAACCTGCGCCTTGCTGATCCCCCTATTGCGATTGCGATTGAGCACGCATTGCTCCGTCGTGACCAGCCGCCCCGCGCCGTCACCATCGATCGCGCCGCCTTCCAGAATCCAGTCGTGATCGACGACCGGCAAGTCAAAGCGCTTGGCCAGCCGCGCACCGATATCCTGATCACCGGCCATGGCAAATTTTCCGCCCCAGCCGTTGAAACCGAAATCCTGTCCGACGAGACCGCTTTCACCACTTGCAAAGAGGGGAGCCGTGTCACGCAGCCAGACATCGCCGAATGGTTCGACAATAACGGTAATCACCGATTGGACCAGGGAACGTGCCACATCTGCATCCGCCGTCGTCCGGCACACCAGAACAACGGTTTCGCCGCTGCCTTCATCGGCAATGGCATCGGCAAAGGCCGCCACTTCGCGCTGCGCCTCTTCCCGGCCGCCCGGCCATTCCGCCGGATCACCGGGGAAGCCGATCCAGACGGCCTGGTGCGGCTCCCATTCTGCGGGCCATTTTGTCATGCGATTACCGATCCGGATCAGTTGCCGGCGCGGCTGTTGTCGCGCGTGGCCCGGAATTCGTCGCCCTCGTTCCAGTTCGGCCAGTCCTCGGTCATCGCCAGCATCCGGCCGACGGTATAATAGACTTTCAGATCACCCATCACACCGGTCCAGTCCCATTCCGGATTATATTCATCCTTCGGACCATGGTAGCGGTTTTCGGTATAGTCCTTGGCCAACGCCTCTCCGGCTTCGCGGCCGCCCTCGACCAGGTCTTCCCCACCCTCGAAATAGATCATCGGCACGCCGAGCTTGGCAAAGCTGAAATGATCGGAGCGATAATAATAGCCCTTCTCCGGTGTCGGCTCGGCTTCGGCCACACGGCCGTCACCCTTGAGCGCCGCTTCCAGATAGGCATCAAGCTGCGATTTGCCCTTGCCGACCACGATGACATTTTTCGCCGGACCAGCCATACCAAAGGCATCCATATTCACCCCGCCGACCGTCTGGCTCAGCGGATAGACGGGATTGTCGGCATAATATTTGGAACCGAGCAAACCGGATTCCTCCGCCGTTACCGCGAGGAAGATGACACTGCGATCCGGTGCGCCCGCTTTTGAGTAAGCTTCGGCCAATGCGACCAGCGCGGCGGTACCGGTCGCATTGTCGACCGCACCATTGCAGATATCGTCACCATCGGGCGCTGGCTTACAGCGTCCGAGATGGTCCCAGTGCGCGGTATAGATGACATATTCATCGGGGCGCGTCTTGCCCTTCAATATGCCAATGACATTCTTGCTGTCGGTTTTCTTGATATCATTTTCCAGCGAAGCCGTCGCTTTCAGTTTCAGGTCGACCGCCTTGAAACCCTTTTTTCTGGCTGCGGCCATTTGCGCGGTCAAATCCTGGCCCGCTGCGGCAAAAATCTTCGCCGCCGCATCTTTCTGGATCCAGCCGTTCAGCTTGGTCTGGTCGGCGCCACCATTGGCCGACTGGGCATAAAATTGCTCGCCGGTCCAGCTCGATTCGACCACGTTCCAGCCATAGGCCGCCGGCTCGGTATCGTGGATGATCAGGGCGGCAGCGGCACCCTGCCGCGCCGCTTCTTCATATTTGTAGGTCCAGCGGCCATAATAGGTCATTGCCCGGCCACCAAATTCGCCTTCCAGGCTTTCGGTACCGAAATCCGGATCATTGACGAGAATGACCACCGTCTTTCCCTTTACGTCAACGCCGGCATAATCATTCCAGCCACGCTCGGGTGCGTTGATGCCATAGCCGACGAAAACCATATCGCTGTCCGCAACTTCGATTTTCGGCTGCTCCTGATAGCTAGCGACAACATAGTCGCTGCCATAGGAGAAGGACAAATCGCTCTTTCCGCCGCTGATTTTCAGGGGCGACATGTTCTTTGCGGAGATCCCGACCAGCGGAACGTCCTGATACCAGCTGTCCCCGTTACCTGGCTCCAGCCCGGCTGCGGCAAATTTTTCGGATATCAGCTTGACGGTCTTGGCTTCTCCCGGCGTGCCCGGCGCGCGGCCTTCATAGGCATCGGAAGACAGTTCCTCGGTCACCGATTTCATCGTCTCAACCGACAGTTCCGGCGCCGCGATTTCGGGCAGTGCCAATCCGGTCCCATCCTCTTCAATCTTCTTGCAGCCAGCCAGCGCCAGCGCCGGTACAAGAAGCACCAACAGCGACCGTTTCAACATAATGTCATCCTTTTGAAAATTTTCTCGGGCAATTTTGTTACGCATTCAATGCCAGACGATATTAGCCAAGGCAAGGAGCGTTCGGGGTCAGACGTCCCTTGCCAAATGCGGTCCAGTTCGCGATGACTTGTAAATAGATAATTCGAAGGGGAGTATTTGTGTTGCGTCATAGTTTGGTATTAGTTTCTCTTGCCGTTAGTTCGGCCCTCACTATCCCGACAGTTGCGGCCAATGAAAAAGCCGAAATATTCGGCGCCATGCCTGCGGTACAGGACATCAGCTTGTCTCCTGACGGAAACAAGATTTCCTTTATTTCACCCGGTCCCGGAACACAGACTGATCTTTATTCTATCGATCTTACCAAGGGTAACTCCCCGGTTCGGGTTACCACATCCTCAGGTGACCCGGATAATCTGTATTGGTGCGGATGGGTTTCAAGCGAACGCCTGGCGTGCAAAATTGGCGCGACGGAATCTTATGCAGGCGAATTATACAGCTCATCCACCGTTTTTGCAGTCAATTCCGATGGGAGCGAACCACAGCTGATGACCAAAAAACAGGGTCGAAATGCTATCGGTTACAGCCTTGGCGGCGGAAATATCATCGACTGGATGCCCGGCAAAGAAAATATGATCATGATGTCTCGATATCATTTGGCGCAAGAAAAAGTCGGCACTCGAATCTCGAACATCAAAAACGGACTGGCTGCGGAAATTATCGATACAAAAACCGGCAGAGCAAAATTTGCCGAGCGTCCGAGCGAAGAAGCAGTCGAATATATTACGGATGGGGTTGGAAATGTTCGCATCAAGGGCATGCGCACAAAACTGGGCCGCACGGAACTGGACAGCGGGGAAATAAAATATTTCTATGAACTGGATGGCAAATGGGTCGCTCTCGGCGAGCTTAATTATTCCAACCGCACTGGGTTCAACCCCTATGCTGTCGACGCCAAATCCAATCGCGCTTACGGTTTTCAGCGTGTAGATGGCCGTAAGGCTTTGGTGGCAGTGGACCTTGATGGAACCAACGATATTGAAGTGTTGGTAAAGCATGATCAGGTCGATGTTGACGGCCTGATCCAAATTGGCCGTAACAATCGGGTGGTCGGCGCAAGCTACGCACTGGAAAGGCGAACCGGTGTCTATTTTGATAGCGAGCTTGCAAATCTAGCTTCTGCATTGGGCAAAGCCTTGGGAGAAGATCATTCAATCCACTTTGCCGGCGCTGATTTGACGGAAAGCAAATTGCTGATCTGGGCGGGATCGGACATTGATCCCGGACAATATTTCCTATTCGACAAACAATCGAAGCAATTACGGCCGTTATTAGGCGTTCGACCGCTTGTTGAGAATGCCAATCTGGGAAGAGTAGAATCTATTTCATATCCAGCGGCTGACGGAACAATTATCCCGGGATATTTGACGCTTCCACCGGGATCCTCGGGCAAGAATCTTCCCGCGATAGTAATGCCGCACGGGGGCCCCGAAAGTCGCGATGAATGGGGATTTGACTGGCTGGCGCAATTTTATGTCAGTCAGGGCTTCGCGGTATTGCAACCCAATTTTCGTGGCTCAGCAGGCTATGGCGATGAATGGTATAAGAAGAACGGCTTTCAATCATGGCGGACGTCGATCGGCGATGTCACGGATGCAGGCCGCTGGCTTGTGGCACAGGGAATTGCAAAACCTTCAGCACTCTCGATCGTGGGCTGGTCTTATGGAGGATATGCCGCCCTGCAGTCCGCCGTTCTGGCTCCGGACCTGTTCAAGGCCGTCGTAGCCATCGCACCCGTTACTGATCTCTCAATGTTGAAAAGTAATGCAAAGGGATATTATGAAGAAGCGGTTGTTCGTGAATATGTCGGCAACGGCCCCCATGTGAGCGAAGGGTCTCCGGCACAAAATGCAACCAAAATCACTGCTCCGGTGATGTTGTTCCATGGGGGTTTTGATCGCAATGTGGAAATTCAGCAATCGAAATTGATGGAAGACAAGCTGAAGGATGCCGGAAAATCCGTCACATTCATCGAATATGAAGGTCTGGCGCACAGCTTGCAGAACAGCGCCGCCCGGATTGACATGCTGACCAAATCAGCAGCGTTCCTGCCCAAATAGCTTTTAGGCGATAGAAACAAAAAAGGGCGGCGCAACTGCACCGCCCTTTTTTGTATAAACTGGAAACCAGTAGTTAGCGCGAATAGAATTCGACGACCAGATTGGGTTCCATGGTTACCGGATAAGGCACTTCGTCCAGCGTCGGGATGCGGACATAGGTCACCTTGTCGGTGCCATCGGGTGTCACATATTCCGGGATGTCACGCTCTGGCAGGCTCTGTGCTTCGATCACGAGCAGCATTTCCTTGGCCTTGTCGCTCAGCGAGACAACATCGCCGGGAACAACCTTGCGCGATGCAACATTACATTTGACGCCGTTCACACGGATATGGCCGTGGCTGACGAGCTGACGGGCAGCAAAGATGGTCGGGGTGAACTTGGCGCGATAGACAACCATGTCGAGACGCTGCTCGAGCAGGCCGATCAGATTCTGGCTGGTATCACCTTTCATCGCGGCGGCTTCTTTATAGGCGCGGCGGAACTGCTTTTCCGTCACGTCGCCATAATAGCCCTTGAGTTTCTGCTTGGCGCGCAGCTGGATACCGAAGTCGGACAGCTTGCCCTTGCGGCGCTGGCCGTGCTGGCCCGGACCATAGTCGCGGCGATTGACGGGAGATTTGGGACGGCCCCAGATATTCTCGCCCATGCGGCGATCGAGCTTATATTTGGAACTGGTACGTTTGGTCATATCAATGACTCCTCATTTGCTGTTTTCAAGTCTTCCCGGAGCGCACCATCAAAATCTGGCCAAACCATCATTTTGATGCGGCCACCGCTTCACCGGGGTGCGGGGCCAATTGCAAGAGCGCGCCTATGGCGAGCAAAACGGCCATTGTCAACAGTCTTGCGCCACTAAAAGGAGCGCGAAAAAGCGGCAAATCGGGACAACAAGTCTCGACTCTCGATGACACGGTGATTATTGCGCGGGCATGACAGAAAGCAACCCATTGCCGCCCATGGAAACCATGGCCGACGTCCGCACACAGGTCGACCGCATCGATGCGGAACTCATTGCCCTGATGGCCGACCGTTTCGCCTGCATGGATGCCGCCGCCCGGATCAAGCAGGACCGGGGTGCCGTGCGGGACGAAACCCGTAAAGCTGCCGTTTTGCAGAATGTGAAACAGCTGGCGGAGGAGGCACGCATTCCCGTTCCGACCATGGCAGCAATCTGGGAAATGCTGGTAGAATCATCGATCAGCTACGAATTGCAAAAATGGGATCAGCTACGCAAATAGCGGCCCTCTGCTATTTTTCCGCCTTGTCCTTGCGCGGCGGCCGTTCCAGCGAAGATATAACCCCGCGCCAGGTCTTCACCTCCTCGTTGGTCCACGCTGGCTTGGTCAGCATATTGCGGAGCGTGACTTTCGTCGCCACGGCGCGTTCCGGCGGATAGAAATAGCCGTTTTTATCCAGCGCCCGCTCCAGATGCTCATAGAACATGTCCAGCTCCTTCTGCGGAGCCGGTTCGGCCATTTTCTTTTCCAGCGTCGGCTGAACATTGGCACTGCTGTCGATCTTGGACAATTCATAAGCCACAAGGATAACAGCCTGCGCCAGGTTGAGGGATCCAAATTCCGGGTTTATCGGCACGGTAATGATCTTGCGCGCGAGTTCGACATCGACAACTTCCAGACCAGAACGCTCCGGCCCGAATAAAATGCCGCATTTGCCGCTCGCTTGCGCCATATCTTCAGCCGCTTCCCATGGCGTTAAAACCTGTTTGGTCATGCCCCGCTTGCGCACGGTCGTGGCATAGACATGAGCACAGTCAGCAACTGCCTCCGCCGTGGTATCAAAAACCCTTGCCTGCTCCAGCACCTGATCCGCTCCGGATGCTGAGGGCCCAGCCGCCGGATTGGGCCAGCCATCCCGCGGATTGACGATGCGCATCTCGGTCAGTCCGAAATTCAGCATCGCGCGCGCCGCCTTGCCGATATTCTCGCCGAGCTGCGGATTGACGAGGATGATTGCGGGCTGGCTTTTCACGCCCCGCCGACATCTTTCACGCTGCCGGCAAATTCCTTGAAATCCTTGGCTTCGGTGAAATCCTTGTAAACCGAAGCAAAGCGAATATAGGCGACGCTGTCGAGGGTTTTCAGGCCGTCCATCACCATCTCGCCGATCTTCTGCGAGGGGATTTCGGTTTCGCCACTGGTTTCCAGCTGCCGCTGGATACCGGAGACCAGCTGATCCATCTGCTCCTGCGCCAGACCGCGCTTGCGACAGGCGAGCGCTACCGACAAATCGATCTTCGACCGGTCAAAGGGCTCTTTGCGGTCTTTGCTCTTTACGACAGTGATCTCGCGAAGCTGCACCCGTTCAAACGTCGTGAACCTTGCACCACAACTCTCGCACTGACGCCGGCGCCTGATCGTCGTATTGTCCTCGGTCGGACGGCTGTCTTTGACCTGACTGTCATCATGAGCACAAAAGGGGCAACGCATGGTCGGGCTTTCTACTTAGGCCGGATAAATCGGGAAACGGTCGCAGAGCGCCTGGACCCGTTGGCGCACATCTGCTTCGACAGAAGGATCACCGCCCTCGCCTTTTTCGCGCAGCCCGTCGAGCACATCGGCGACCATATCGCCAATCATGCGGAATTCTGCCTGGCCAAAGCCCCGGGTCGTGCCGGCGGGTGATCCGACCCGAATTCCGCTGGTTTTCATTGGTGGCTGCGGATCATTGGGGATGCTGTTCTTGTTGCAGGTGATACCCGCCCGTTCGAGCGCTTCATCCGCGTCGCGTCCGGTAATCCCAAGCGGCGACAGGTCGATCAGCGCAAGATGCGTGTCGGTGCCGCCGGCCACAACATCCGCACCGCGCTCCTTCAGTGTCGCGGCCAGTATCTTGGCATTTTCGATCACGGCAGCGGAATAGCTTTTAAACTCCGGCCGCAGAGCTTCACCGAAAGCCACAGCCTTGGCGGCGATCACGTGCATCAGCGGACCGCCTTGGAGGCCAGGGAAAACCGCAGAATTAATCTTCTTGGCAATGGACTCGTCATTGGTCAAAACCATGCCACCACGCGGTCCGCGCAAAGTTTTATGAGTGGTCGTTGTAACAACATGCGCGTGGTCCAGCGGGCTGGGATGCAGGCCGGCGGCAACCAGTCCGGCAAAATGCGCCATATCGACCATGAAAATGGCACCGACAGCATCGGCAATGGCGCGGAATTTGGCAAAGTCGATCTCGCGCGGATAGGCAGAACCACCGGCAATGATCAATTTCGGCTGATGTTCCTTCGCCAATGCCTCAACCTCGTCATAGTTGATCCGGTGGTCGTCGTCATTGACGCCATATTGAATCGCATTGAACCATTTGCCCGACTGGGCCGGTTTCGCGCCATGGGTCAGGTGACCGCCTGCGTCGAGCGACATGCCGAGGATGGTATCTCCAGGCTTGACCAGCGCCAGCATCACCGCGCCATTGGCCTGCGCGCCCGAATGCGGCTGCACATTGGCAAAGCCGCAATTGAAAAGTTGCTTGGCGCGCTCGATGGCGAGCGTTTCGACATCATCCGAAGGGGCACAGCCCTGATAATAGCGACGTCCGGGATAGCCCTCGGCATATTTGTTGGTGAACACCGAACCCTGCGCCTGCAAAACCGCCTTGGATACGATATTTTCCGAAGCAATCAGCTCAATCTGGTTCTGCTGACGAGACAATTCCGAATTGATCGCGCCGGCAACCGCAGGATCGCTCTCGTCGACCGAAAAATCGAAGAAACCGGTCGGCCGGATATCCTGTATATCTGCGACGTTGCTCATGCACTTGCTCCTTCAATTTGCGGTGCGGACAATTTATCGACCCGGCGCTGATGCCGGTCTCCGCCAAATGGTGTTTTCAGAAAGACATCGAGACAGTCTTTCGCGATTTCGATACCAACCAGACGTGCGCCCATGGCGATTATATTGGCGTCATTATGTTCCCGTGACAGTCTTGCCGACAGGCCTTCGGAAACCAGCGCACAGCGGCACGCGCGATTGCGATTGACGGCCATTGAAATGCCGATGCCGGAACCACAAAGCGCGACACCGCGCTCGGCCCGGCCGGAAGCCACTTCATCGGCCAGCTTGTAGCCATAATCGGGATAGTCCACACTGTCGGTGGTCATCGGTCCCAGATCGCTGACTTCGTGACCCGCGTCCTGCAACCATTGCACCAGCGCAGCTTTCATCTCGATGGCAGCATGATCAGAAGCGATGGCTACGCGCATGGGCAGTTCCTGTGGTTAGAATCGAATGGCCGCTATCTAGTAAAGAGTCCGGCGATAGGCCACCAAATATTTGACGCGCCGCAGCGGTCAAATCTCCATCTGGCTGCCCAGTTCCACCACCCGATTGGTTGGCAGTTTGAAAAATTCCATCGCCGTCGCCGCGTTGCGCAGCAGCCAGGAGAAAAGTTTTTCCCGCCAGATCATCATCTCTGGTTTTTTCGATGGCAGCAATGTTTGCCGCGACAGGAAGAAGCTGGTGGTCATCATGTCGAATTCCATGCCGCACCCTTTCACCAGTTTCAGGGCCTCGGGAACATCGGTTTCCTGCATGAATCCAAAATGGAGGATCAGCCGGTAGAAGCCATGGCCGAGATCCTTCACTTCGCAGCGCTTGTGCGGCGCAACGGTTGGCACATCCTTGATGTTGACGGTCAGGATCACGACCCGCTCATGGATAACCTTGTTATGCTTGATATTATGGAGGAGCGCCGAGGGCACTCCTGCCGATGACGAGGCCATGAAAATCGCGGTTCCGGGCACCCGCGTCGCACTATTGGCTGCGGATTTGGTGAAAATCTCGATCGGCATAGCCGCTTCCGCCATATTTTTTCGCATGATCTGGCGACCTTTGGCCCAGGTCGTCAAAATGATGAACGCGACGCCGCCGACCGCCAGCGGGAACCAGCCGCCATCCGGGACCTTGGTGAGGTTGGCCGCGAAATAGGCGCCATCCACAATAAAGAAGACCGCCAGGAGCGGCACGGCAAACCAAAGCTTCCATTTCCACAGGACGACCATAACAATGGCCAGCAAACATGTATCGATGAACATCGCGCCGGTGACGGCAATTCCGTAGGCCGATGCAAGGTTGCTCGAACTCTGGAACGTCAGCACCAGCAGGATGACCGCAATCATGATCGCCCAGTTGACGAACGGGATATAGATTTGCCCCGCTTCCGACGCACTCGTGTGCTTGATTGTCAGGCGGGGAATGAAGCCAAGCTGAATCGCCTGGTGCGTGACCGAGAAGGATCCCGAAATCACGGCCTGACTGGCAATGAACGTCGCCATCGTGGCCAATATAACCAGTGGCAGGCGAAGCACTTCCGGTGCCATGATGAAGAACGGGCTCTTGATCGCTTCGGTTGCACCGGCGGCATCAAGAGCAAGGATCATCGCACCCTGTCCGAAATAATTGCACAGCAGGGCCGGCATGACAAAGCCATACCATGCGACGCGCATCGGCTTTCTGCCAAAATGCCCCATGTCGGCAAATAGCGCTTCGGAGCCGGTTACAGCCAGCACGACAGAACCGAGCGCCAGGAATGCTTTCACCCCGTCGGTTAGAAAAAACTGCACGGCAAACCAGGGGTTGAAGGCAAAAAGGATGGACGGATGCTCGACAATCTGGATGAGACCCAGCGTACCGATGACGGCAAAATAGACAAACATGACCGGTGCAAACAACGCGCCTATTTTCGCTGTACCCCGAGACTGGAGCAGAAACAGGAATATCAACAGAGTAAGTGCAACTGGAATGACCAGATGCCCCAATCCCGGCTGAACAACGGTCAGTCCTTCCACCGCCGAGAGCACCGAAATCGCAGGCGTGATCATGCTGTCGCCATAGAATAGCGCTGTCGCAAACACGCCCAGCAATATCGCAAGCCAGCCGTATTTTGATCGTCGCATAGCGCCGGAAATCAGTGCGACGAGCGCCAGGCTGCCACCCTGCCCCTTGTTATCCGCACGCATGGTGATGGTGACATATTGGATCGTCACGACCAAAGTCATCGACCAGAAGATCAGGCTGACCACACCAAGAACGTGAATACGGTCCAGTTCCAGAGGATGTGCGCCGATAAATGTTTCGCGAAACGCGTAAAGCGGACTCGTGCCAATATCGCCGAACACGATTCCAATCGCTCCCGCGGCCAGTTTGGCTATGGCTGTATTGCGTTGTGGCGAGCCATGGGTTTGCACCGTATCGCCCTGCGCTTCTGCGCTTTCGGTTAATTCTGCAGACATTGGTTGGCCGTTACGGCGTACCCCGATCAATTGTGCACAATAGGCTGTTTACTGACACAAGTTTCAGCAAGCGCGAGCGCTTAGCACCAGCATTTAGCAGGTGCAACAAAACGACTGACCGAGAATATCAACCCATTCAAAATACAGGATTTTTACTGTTCCGCTATGGGTTCCGGCGCCACCGGAAGCGATGGTTGTATCTTTTCCATCGCCGCAAGCCGCGACTCGAGGTCCGCTCGCCACGGGGCATCGGCACTGCTTCGTTCCAGCAATTCTGTCCAGATCGCCCGGGCCTGATCAAGTTTGCCTGACTGAGCATAAGCCAGCCCAAGGAAAAATGGTGGTCCGGGATGCTCTGGGGATAGGTCGGCGGCTTTCTGGAAGGCAAATTGCGCGGCGGGCGTGATCGCGCCATCTGCATGGACGACAAGTGCATTGCCCAAGCCGACCCAGAGATCGGGATCGTCCGGATGTTCCTTGACCCCGTTGCGCAAATAATTGGCTGCGGCGCCATGTTTTCCGGCACGATTGAGAGAATCCGAGAAGATCAACCATTCCTGTGCGGTACCGAAACGCTCGCCCATCTCGTTGCGCGCATCAATCGTATCATCATCAAAACTGTTGGGTTTTTCCGTCGGCTCGACCGACACGCCCGCCATACCGGGATGTCCCTGCCAGGCGTATCCGGCGACACCAAGCAACAGCGCCGCTGCTGCTATCTCATAGGTACCACGGGACAATTTCCCCAATTTGATCAACGCGATTGCGCAAATCAGCACGAACAGCAATAATATGATCCAGCCCATTATTTGCCACCTTTGGGTTTGCGGAAACGCCCGCGCGCCAGCCACAGGGCAGCCAGCAACAGGATGATCGGCGCGATCCACAGCGGCCATGTAACCGCGGAGGCTATGGGCGGATCATAGGATACCCAATTGCCATAGCGTTCGATCAGCCAGCTTCTGACCTGTTCGGGCGTTTCACCCGCCGCAATCCGTTCGCGCACCTGACTGCGCATATCACCCGCCATTGGCGCATTGCTGTCGGCAATGGACTGGCTCTGGCATTTCAGGCAGCGCAATTCTTCCATCAGGTCGCGGGCAGCGGCTTCCTGACGCGGATCATCCAGCTGCCGGTCGGCATAGGGTGCCGGCGGCAGGCCGGTTTGGGCGGCAATTGGAACCGCGAGACCCAAGCAAAACAGGACAAGGAATCGTTTCATTCCGCTTCCCTTAGCAGTTCGAGCAGCTTGGCGATGTCTTCTTCGCGAATGTCACCGATATGCTGATGAACAATGATACCATTGCCATCGATCACAAATGTCTCCGGAACACCAGAAGAACCCAGTTCGAGTTGTACCTTGCTTGTCGTGTCGCTGCCGATTCGCGTATAGGGGTTGCCCCAGCGATTCAGGAAATTGGCAATATCTTGAGACGTATCGCGGCTGGCAATCGCGTTGATTTCAACACCGGCCTTCTGCAATTCCAGCAACTGCGGTGCCTCGGCAATACAGGGCACGCACCAGCTCGCGAAGATATTGAGCAAGGTCGGCGTGCCCTTGGCAAGATCGCCACTGCTCAGGGCCGGCCGTTGCTCAATCGCTGCGGGCAATGAAAATGCTGGCATAGGCTTGCCCACCATCTTGCTCTCGATAATATTATCCTTCGGCATCATCAGACCGATGGAGACCGCGCCAAAGAAAAGGCCGAAAAGCACGAGCGGCAGCCAGAGCAGCCAGCGGTTCACGACATCATCTCCGCATATTCGCGCTGTTTGCGTTGCTTATAGCCACGCCGCAACCGGCCGATCATCGCCAGAAAGCCGCCCAGCGCGACCAATATTCCGCCGAACCAGATCAAGGTCACGAACGGCTTCCACCACACCCTGACCTGCCAGCGCCCTGCGCTGTCACCGTCGCCGAGCACGACATAAAGCTGCCCGTTCCAGCGCGTCAGCAGCGCTGCTTCGCTGGTCTGGGTCTGGGCCGCCGCAAACATGCGGTTCTGGGGCGTGATTTCGTGGATGGAGCCATCACCATATCGCGCCGTCATCCGGCCCTCCAGCGCAGTCCAGTTGGGACCGGCAACCGGTTCGATCGCCTCAAACTTCAATTTCCAGTCGTTAACAACAATGTCGTCACCCGGCTTGGCCGCCACCAGCTTTTCTTCGGTGAAGCTGCTTTCCGAGGCCATACCGGCCAACGCCACAGCTATGCCAAAATGGGCAATAACCATACCATAGGTGTGAAGCGGCGTACGACGCAGGTTACGCTTCCACAAAGGAGCGAAACTGGCCACCGCAACACCAATTGCCAGTGTCAGACCGAGCAGTGCGAGAATCGACATGCCGGTGGTAAGCAAGGCCAGTGCAAATAAGGCAGCGGCGGTAACGAGGATCGGTATCGAAATGCGGTTCAGCATGGCCTTGGGATTGTCGCGACGCCAGCGTAGCAGCGGTCCGGCTGCCATGACCGCAACCAGCAACAGCGCCAATGGCCCCGTCGCCAGATTGAAATAGGGCGGACCAACAGAAAGCTTCTCCCCGGTTACCGCTTCGACCAGCAAGGGATAAAGCGTGCCGATAAAGACCAGTGCCAATATGACGGAAAGCAGCAAGTTATTCGCCACCAGCGCACCTTCACGGCTGACCAGTTCAAAACGCTTTCCTTCCTTCACCGTGCCGACACGCAGCGCGAACAGAGCCATCGCACCGCCAATATAAATGGCAAGCAGCGCCAGAATGAAACTGCCCCGTTCCGGATCCACGGCAAAAGCGTGCACGCTGGTCAGGATGCCCGAGCGGACGAGAAACGTTCCGATCATCGACATCGAAAAAGCCACCACGGCCAGCATCAGCGTCCAGGCGCGCAAACTGTCTCGCGTCGCCAGCACCGTGACGGAGTGAAGCAAGGCCGTCGCCGCCAGCCAGGGCATGAGCGAAGCATTTTCGACCGGGTCCCAGAACCACCAGCCGCCCCAGCCCAGTTCGTAATAGGCCCAGTAGCTGCCAGCGGTAATGCCGAGCGTCAGGAATATCCAGGCTCCCAGCACCCAGTGCCGCATCGCCTTGGCAAAAGCCGCCCCGACATCGCGTGTGATCATCGCGCCGACCGCGAAGGAAAAGGCAACCGAAAGCCCGACATAGCCGAAATAGAGCGTCGGCGGATGGAAGGCGAGACCGGGATCCTGCAGCAGCGGATTGAGCCCCTGCCCGTCCGCAGGCACCGGGAATATCCGCTCGAACGGATTGGAAGAGATCAGCAGAAAGGCATAGAAACCCAGGCTGATAAACGCCTGTGCCGCCAGCGTGGCGACAAGCGTCCGGTTTTTGAGCGAGCGTTCGAACAGGGCAATAAAGGCACCGGCCAGCCCCATGACCGTAACCCAGAGCAGCATCGACCCTTCGTGATTGCCCCAGGTCCCGGCAAATTTGTACAGCCACGGCTTTACCGAAGCGCTGTTCATCACCACCAGCTTGACCGACATATCGGAGCGCAGGAACAGCCAGATCAGCAGCACGAAGGACAAGGCAACAAAGACGCCCTGCGCCACCGCCACCGGCCGGATCGCAGTGAAATACTCCTCTCGCTCCGCCCGCAGGCCAATCGCTCCGAGGGCAAATTGGAGCAGCGCCAGTGCCGCCGCAAGCCAGAGGGCGATCAGGCCGGTTTCGGCGATCATTGGACCAGTGTCTCCGTCTTGTGCTTGCCATCGGTCATATCAATGCCGTCCAGCTCGCGCGGTATATAATTTTCATCATGCTTGGCGAGCAAAGTCTCGGCGACAAACAGGCCGTTGGCATCCAGCCGGCCATCGGCGACCACGCCCGATCCCTCGACAAAAAGGTCTGGCGTGATGCCGGTATAGGTGACTTTTTGCTGCGCAGCGCCATCCTGTACGATGAATTGCACCGTCACGCCATCGGCGGACCGCTGGATCGACCCCTCCTCGACCATGCCGCCGAGGCGGATAGCCTTGCCCGCCTCTGGCTTTTTCTCGATAATATCGGAAGGTGTGTAGAAATAGCTCGCCTGATCCTGCAGCGCATATGCCGCCAGCAGACCGGCGCCGATCAGCGCGGCCAGCGCCAGCAGCACCAGGGTAAGTCGTTGATGTTTTGCTTTCATTTTCGTTTACTCAACTGCTCTGCCTTGCGTTCCGCTCTGCGCATCGCAGTATAGCTGTTCACGACCACCCCCGCTGTGGAAAGCAGCACGATGGCATAAGAGGCAAGGACGAATGGCCAATGGTTCATTCGGCAGCCATCCTTTTCAACCGCGCTTCGACCTTGGTCTGCGCCAATATAGCCCGCATCCGCATCAGCACAATCGCTCCGAACAGGAAACTGAACCCCAGAACATTGACCATCAATGGCCATAAAAAGGCGCTGTCAATCGTGGAGCCACTGGTCGTGATACTGGCAGGTTGATGCAGGCTGTTCCACCATATGACGGAGCGATTGATGATCGGAATATTAATCGCTCCGACAATACCGAAGATCGCCGCTACGCGCGATACACCGCCCTTGTCGCCGCTGGCATTGGCCAGCGCGATATAGGCCAGATAAAGAAAGAAGAGCACGAGAACCGACGTGACCCGGCCATCCCACACCCACCAGGTCCCCCAGGTCGGCCGGGCCCAGATCGAGCCGGTAATCAGGCCCAGTCCGGTAAACAGAGCACCCGGAACCGCCACCGCCCGCGCCGCCACCGATGCCAGGGGATGCCGCCAGACAATCTGCATGATGCTGGCAACGGCAATGCCGGTCCAGCCACCCATCGCCAGCCAGACCGTTGGCACATGAATATAGAGAATGCGAACGCTGTCGCCCATCAACCGGTCCTGTGGCGCATAGACCAGCCCATAAGCCGAGCCGCAAATGACCAGCACCAGCCCAAGAGCCAGAAACCAAAAGGTCAACGGCTTGGCCAGCGTCAAGAAACGGGTCGGGTTTGCAAAAGCGTGCATGAAATGAGCGGTGATTGCCTCGAGCTAGATCGCGTCCGGTGTCATTGGTGAAATTCGATGGCAGAAGCACGGCTCAGCGACAAGTGTTTTTGCGATTTTCACTTTGTCATGAAACCGCCATTAAAAATTCATGCAGGAGTCCCTGAAACTGGAATTTACTTTCACAATAAGCGCCTAGAGGCCCGGTAGACCAGATTTACCGGAGGGCAAAATGTCAAAAATATCCAAGTTTCGCAAAGGGTTATTCGCAGGAGTAGCCAGCAGTCTTCTAATTTTGCCCTCGGCTGCATGGGCTGGCACGCTTTCCGGTACTGTAAGTGATCCCAGCGAAACCAGAGGCTTGCAATCCGCACAGGTTCGCATCGTCGAACTGGACCGCGTCGTCACAACCGAACGCGATGGCAGCTTTCGCTTCGCCGACGTTCCTGCGGGCACCTATACATTGGAGACGCGCTATGTCGGTGCCGACACCATTCAAACCAGCGTGACGGTCACGGAAACCGGGATGACGGTCGCGAATATCATATTGCGAACCGGGTCGGGCAACGAAATTCTGGTAATTGGCCAGAGTGCCAATCAGGCGAGTGCCCTGTCCCGCAAGCGCGAGGCCGACGGCGTGACCTCGGTCATTACCCGTGACGCCATCGGCCAGTTTCCCGATCAGAATGTTGCAGAATCACTGCGCCGCGTCGCCGGCATCAATATCCTGAATGACCAGGGCGAAGGCCGGTTTGTTTCGGTACGGGGCCTTGACCCCAATTTGAATGCATCTTCCCTCAACGGCGTGCGTATCCCTTCGCCTGAAAGTGATGTCCGTTCGGTTGCGCTCGACGTCATTTCAAGCGACCTCATCGAGTCGATCGAGATCAAAAAATCGCTGACACCGGATATGGATGCCGACACCATCGGTGCCTCGATCGAGATCAGCACGGTCAGTGCCTTTGACCGCAAGAAGGACCTGCTGACAGGAAAGCTGGAAGGCAGCTACAACGATTATTCCGGCGATGTCACGCCGAAGGGCAGCATCGACTTCTCCACCCGATTGACCGACAATATCGGCGTTGCAGGCGGGTTTTCCTATTATAAGCGCAAATTTGAAACCGATAATATCGAGGCTGAAGGCTGGGACACCAATGGCGATGGCGTCGTCTATGCCGAAGAAGTCCAGTATCGTGATTATGACGTCGAGCGCGAACGGATCAGCGCGTCGCTTTCCTTCGACTTCCGCGCCAGCGACAGCACAGAACTTTATGTTCGCGGCGTCTACAGCCAGTTCGATGATCAGGAATTCCGTGGCCGCACGACCTTCAAGCTGGATGAGGAAGCCAGTAGCGGCGATGCCAACAGCGCCCTGTTCGACGACGCCGATGGCGAAATCGAAATCGAACGCGATATGAAAGACCGTTTCGAAAGCCAGAAAATCCGTTCGGTCGTCGCTGGCGGCAAGACCGAAACCGGCCCGTGGAAAATCGAATATTCGGGGAGCTGGTCGAAATCGAGCGAATATGAAAACGGCTCGGTCGATCCCACCAAATTTTCCAATAAATTCGAAGGCGACGGCCTCAGCGTCTTGTTCGACTATACGGACGATCGCATACCGCTGTACAGCTATGCTGCGGGCGCAGCACTGGCCAATGACGCCAGCCTCTATGAACTGGAAGACGTTGAACTGACCACTCTGTCGGATGCGCAGGATGAAGAATTCTCCGCCCGGCTCGATGTCTCCCATATTTTCGCAATGGGCAATGGTGACTTCACTGTTCAGGGTGGCTTCAAGGGTCGCTGGCGCGAAAAAAGCCACGACAATAATGTCGAATTTTACGAGGACAGCACCGGAACCTACACGTTGGCCGATGTCCTGGGCCAGCAAACTTACCGCATCACCGACCTTGGACCGGTTGTCAGTCGAACGGGCGCAACAGACTATTTCCGCGCGAATTTCGGCGACTTCGAGTTGCAGGAAATCGACAGTCAGTTTGACTCTGCCGTCTCCGACTATGTCAATCAGGAGGATATTTACGCCGGCTATCTGCTCGGTCGCTGGGACAGCGAACAATTGCGCGTCATCGGCGGCGTCCGTTTTGAACGGACCGAAAATGTCATTTCTGCCAATACGGTGACTCTGGTCGAGGAAGATGCGACCTTCGGCGGCGTGCTGTTCACCGAAGATACGGTCATTGTCGCACCCAACAGCTTCACCCGCAGCTATGACGACTGGCTGCCCAGCCTGAACCTCCGGTTCGAACCGCAGCGCAACCTGGTATTCCGCGCCGCTGGCTATCGCAGTGTCGTTCGGCCCAACCTGTCGGATCTCGCACCGCGCTTCGCTGTCGAGCAAAATGATGATGATGAACGCGAAGGCGAATTTGGCAATCCCGATCTGCAGCCCTATGAAGCCTGGAATTTCGACGCATCGGCGGAATATTATTTCAGTTCGAACGGCGCGGTCACGGCCAATGTCTTTTACAAGGATATCAAGAATTTCATCGTCAGCTCGCTGGAAGAAAATGGCACGCGCTTCGGCATTGCCTTTGACGAGGCGACCATCCCGATCAATGGCCCCAGCGCCGAAGTGTTCGGCATCGAACTGGGCTACGCGCAGGCCTTCACCTTCCTGCCCGATCCGTTTGACGGCCTGCTGTTCAACTTAAACTATACGTTCACCGATGCCAGCGGCACGGTGCCGACCGATGGCGATATCAACGATCTGCGCAATATCCCGCTACCAAGCAGCTCCAAGCACACGTTCAACGCGGTGCTGGGTTACGAGAAAGGCCCCTTCGACTTCCGTCTCGCCGGCACCTATCGCAACCGCTACCTCGATGAACTCGGCGCGGAAGCCGACGAGGATCGCTATGTCGATAACCATTTCCAGCTGGACGCCAGTGTGAAGCTGAAACTGAACAAGAATATCCGCCTGTTTGCCGAGTGGATCAATATCAACAACGCCAAATATTTCGCCTATCAGAATTTCGATACGCGGCAGCGTCTCCTGCAATATGAAGAATATGGCTCGACGTTCAAATTTGGTGCAAAGATAACGATGTGATGAGGAATATTGCTCTTGTACCGCTCGTCAGCGCCGCTCTCGCGGGTTGCGCTGCCCAATCCGGAACCCCTTCACCCTCTGGCGCACCGCTGGTGCCCACTCTGGAACTGACCGCCGATGCGGAAACCGTTCCGGTCGGCACGATCAACCGCGACGCGGCGGATGACCCGGCTATCTGGCGCAACGCCGCGAATCCGGCGAAAAGTCTGATCGTCGGCACCGACAAGCGCGCCGGCCTTTATGTCTATGGCTTGGACGGTTCGAAAAAATCCTTCCTGCCCGAGGGCGAGCTCAACAATGTCGATCTCCGCGAGGTCACCATTGCAGGGGAAAAGACCGTGCTCGTCGGTGCGAGCATCCGCAATGATCGCGCCCATGCCCATATCGGCCTCTACAAGCTCGATACGGATAGCGCCCAGCTGGAACTATTGGGCAAATATCCGGCGGGTCCCGGCGAAGCCTATGGCTTCTGCTTTGGTCAGGATAGCGGCGGCGAAATCTTCGCCTATATGATCGAGAAAAGCGGCTTTGTCCGCGAGATCACCCTGGCGTTCGCAGGCGGTATCCCGACCGCCACCATAACGCGTTCGCACAAGCTCGCCACCCAGCCGGAAGGCTGTGTTGTCGATGACCGGACGGGGAGACTCTATGTCGGCGAAGAGAATAGTGGAATCTGGCTGTTTGATCTGGCCACCGACAATTTCAAGCCGCAGCGCTTTGCCCATATCAACGGCCGCGAACTGGTCGCCGATGTCGAGGGACTGGCGCTGGCTCCGGAAGGTGACAATGGCGGTTACCTGGTGGCCTCCAGCCAGGGCGACAGTGCCTATGTGCTCTATGACTTGCTGACCGGTGCCTATATTAATCGCTTTCGTCTCGTTGACGGCGCCATTGACGGCACCTCGGAAACCGACGGCATCGAGGTGAAATTGGGCGATTTTGGCCCCGCCTATCCTGATGGCCTGATGATTATGCAGGACGGTGCAAACGAAGGCGGCACGCAGAATTTCAAACTGGTCAGCTGGGCGAAAATAAAGGTGGCGATTGCGCCCTAGGCCCGGTTGATCAGCCCCTGCCGATCAGCTTCTGAGCCAGGTTATCGGCGACTTCAGCGGATGGCAATTTCGAGGCCGCGCTCTGTTCCCAAATCTCGGTCAGCCGTTCGGGGATCATTGCGACCCGGCGGTTGACTTCATTGACATCGCCGTCGCCCAGATATTCCAGGCCGACGCTGATGATACCACCGCTGTTGATCACATAATCCGGCGCAAACAGGATGTTGCGATCGAATATCCGCTGGCCGTCTTCCGGCGTTGCCAGCTGGTTATTGGCACCGCCGGCAACGATCGGCACGTTGAGATGGGCGATAGAGACCTTGTCCAGTATCGCGCCCAAGGCGTTGGGACTAAACACATCGGCCTCAATCCGCATGACTTCGTCAAGACCAACGACCGTTGCACCAATTTCCTTTGCCAAAGCCGCCGCATGGTCCTTGTTGATATCGGCTATGCTCAGTTTCGCACCATCCTTGGCCAGCAGACGCGCGAGACCGCCACCGACGCTGCCGACACCCTGAATCGCGACATGAACGCCGTCCATATTATCCCGGCCCAGCTTGTGCGCCACGGCTGCTTTCACGCCCAGATAGACGCCCATCGCGGTAAAAGGTCCCGGATCGCCGCCAGCTTCTCCGCTATTGCTGACCGGCAGGCCGGAAACAAATTTTGTCTCCTGGTTCAACGCCACCATGTCGGCCGCGCTCATCCCGATATCTTCTGCTGTCACATATTGCCCGTTCAGCGAATCAATCATCCGGCCAAAGGCAGCGAGCATTTCCGGGGTCTTGGTACGATTGCGATCCGCAAGAATCACGGCCTTGCCTCCGCCCAAGGGCAGACCGGCCATGGCATTCTTGAAGCTCATGCCGCGTGACAGGCGTAGCGCGTCTGTCACTGCAGTCTCGCGGTTTTCGTAATGCCAGAAACGGGTTCCACCGGCGCCGGGACCGAGATGCGTGCTGTGCAGGGCGACGATCGCGCTGAGGCCGGTGTCGACATCGTGAAAGAAATGGACCGCTTCATGGCCGTCAAAATCCGGCAAATCCCACATCACGCTCATGTCTATTATCCCTCGGAAAATGAAGTAATTAAATATCTCATAGTCGTAATTTAATTACAAATAAAGTGAGTCTTTCCCCAAGGCCGCGTGGTGCTGACCTCATGCTTCATATGCTTTTCTGGGAAAATGGGGCGACCGAGGGGTCTCGAACCCCCGACCTCCGGTACCACAAACCGGCGCTCTAACCAACTGAGCTACGATCGCCACAAGCCGCGCACTATATAGCCGCATTGCGCCGCGGTCCATAGGGATAGCGGGTAGCAATCGTCAAGCATTTAGCATGGTGATTGAGAATTAAAGCGCATCGCCGCGCTGACGATGGACAAGGCGCGCAGGCTGCCGTGCCGCATCGATCAACGCCCGCTCTTCGACGAGGGCGCTTTGCATCTCGACCGCCATGTCCACGCGAAACCATCGCGTGGTCAGCTTGACCTGAGTCTGGACCTCGGATTTTGTTCCCAGACTAGCGGGATAAGGCTGCGCCCAGAAGTCATTGAGGCTCGCATAGCCAAGCTCCGGTCGTCGCCCCAGAAACTGCCGCGCAAGCGTCAGATCAGAGGGAACTTCCCCCAGCATGGCCAGCAAAATCGCCTGTTCCGGCCTCAGCGTGTTGATATTGATCGGAGAGAGATCGGTTGTCGGCAACGCACAAAGCCATGGAGCCAGACTGACAAACACGTCATCGGTCACACCCTTGATGGTACGCAATTCGCTGATGTCGACAAGCAGCGCGTTCGCGGTACGATAGGGCTTCTCCTGCTGCAGATAATATTGATCTTCCGCCCCGCGCGGCGCGGCAATCGTATCGCTGTCAATCCAGTCGGCCACCGATTCCGCGATGTCAGCCGCGTCACCATCCAACACGCCCAGCATTACCATCAGGCGCGAAAATTGCGCGAGACCCTCGGGCCGGGCCGTCAGTATATCCGCCTGTTGCGTCACCAGGCTGTTGATATTGAAACAATTGCCGCCATCGGCAAGCGTGGCGGTTATAATCCCGCCGGGTACGGGAAAGCTCTGTTCCCGACCGTTCCAGCCACCAAGATTGACCGTTCGCCCGGGCGAAGCGGATATTATCTGTTCGGCAGAACGCATTCCGATCGATTCAGCGGCGACGAGATAGGCTTTCGCCTGTGACAGCTCACGGGCATTGGAGGCAAGCTTGGTGGCACCGGCCAGTCGGTCAATCCCATGTGCCGCGAGTATCGCAATCACAGCGACCAGCAACAGCACCGTCAACAGCGCCGCACCGCGCTCGCTTTTGCCTCCCGCTGTCGCCAAGCTGCTCATAGATAGCCTGTCCCGACCAGAAACAAATGCCGATAGGGCCGTCCCTGCTGTTCAAAGCGGATTTCAACCGCACGCGGCAAGTCCGCCAGTCTTTCCGTCTGCCAGTCATCCGACCATTGCCCGCGCTTGTCCCGAAAACGCAGCGCCAGAGCTTCAACGCTGGAGATCAGCACTGCGGGTTGATCAATCGCCCCGCCATCGGTCATCCGGTACCGCCACCGCTCCAGCCTGCCTTCGGTCAACCGATATTCCACCCGTTCCAGATTGGATCGGGCGTCGCCATTGATATTGCTCTGTCCGCCGCGCGTAAATTTCAGGAAAGCGGCGTCCGGGCCACCCGCCCGGGTTGCGAAAGCCGCCTGCCTGTCGCCGCGCTCGTCGCGGGATGGTCGCGGCAGAGCCTGGCTCAAATCCGCTTCCATCAACGAAACGAAGCGCTGCATTTCGGCCATTTCACCAAGGTTCTCCGCAGTGACCTCATCGCTGTCGACGGCCGATCGGAGCATGATCACACCTGCCACCGACAACATCGCGAATATGAACAATGCCACCATCATCTCGACAAGAGTGAAGCCATTGTGATTGCGGGAAATAGTGGCAATTTTTTCCATTGGTCTCGCTTATATTCAAATTGACCGAAGCCGCAAAGAGCGGTTGCGATCAACGGCAATTCATTTATCGTAACACAAGGTGGTTAGAAACAGTTTTGGACGTGCATATGACAGAGGCCAATAACACATCGGCTGACTATCTCGTGGGACTGGGCAAGGTACAGCGCTTCCCGCGCAAGGAAATCGAACTATGTATTGTCAAAAAATTCCTCAATCCCGCCGAGTGCGACAAGCTTGTCGCGCTGATTGACAAAAAACGGCGCCCCTCCGATATTGCCGATCCCAATGGCGACGACTATTTTCGCACCAGCGAAACCTGTGACCTTGATCATGGGGATGATTTTGTGGCCGAAATTGACGCAAAAATCTGTGACTTTGCCGATATCGATAAAATATTTGGCGAGCCGTTACAGGGTCAACGCTATGCGGTCGGGCAGGAGTTCAAGGCGCATACCGATTTTTTTGATCCCAATGGTCAGGACTATAAAAAATACTGCTCCGTCGCGGGTCAGCGAACCTGGACATTCATGATATATCTCAACGAACCGGTGGCAGGCGGCGCGACCCGTTTCACCCATTTCAAAAAGAGCTTTGCCCCGGAAGCCGGAACGATGCTGTGCTGGAACAACCGCAATCGTGACGGCGGCATCAACGACTGGACATTGCATCACGGCATGAAGGTGCGGAGCGGCACCAAATATGTGATCACCAAATGGTACCGTGAAAAACCCTGGCCATGGAATGGTTGACATGAAGCTTCATCGCTATCGCCCCGGCCCCGGCATGATGGTTTCTGCGGCATTTATCGGCCCGGGAACCGTAACTGCGTGCACTTTGGCGGGAGCAAATTTCGGCTTCGCGCTACTTTGGGCGCTGCTTTTCGCCACTGTCACGACCATCATCCTTCAGTCCTTTGCCGTCCGTATTGCACTGATCACTCAGCTCGGGCTGGCGGAGGCAATGATGAAGGCTATTGCCTCACCGATCATACGCGCGCTCGCCGCCTTGCTTTTGATTTCGGCACTGGTGCTGGGCAATGCCGCCTATGAGGCAGGCAATATGTCCGGCGCGGCACTGGGCCTGGAAGCGATAAACGGTGCCCCCCTGTCCTTTGGAATGGCACCGGTAATCATTGCTATTGCGCTGTTTGCGGCAGCCATGCTGCTCTTCTCGAAACCCAGATGGATCGAGAATATATTGATCGCAATGGTATTGCTGATGAGCGCGGCGTTCGTTCTGACATTTCTGCTCATCCGGCCGGATCTTGGCGCTTTGCTTGCTGGCTTCATACCTGCCATTCCCGATGGTGGTCTGATGACGGCTATCGCGCTCATCGGGACGACGATCGTCCCGTATAATCTGTTTCTCCACGCGGCAAGCGTGCGCGAACGCTGGAAGCCTTACCAACTGCCGGAAGCGCAACTGGACAATATGGTTTCGATCGGCATCGGCGGGCTGGTTTCGATGATGATCCTGGCGACCGCTGCGGCCAGCCTTTTTGGCAGCGACAAGACGATCGCCAATGCTATCGATATGGCCGAGCAGCTGACCCCCCTGTTCGGAAGTCTGGCGACCGTGACGCTGGGCACCGGCTTGTTTGCAGCGGGATTGACGTCCGCCATCACTGCCCCTTTGGCGACCGGCTATATCGTGCAGGAGATATTCAAGTCGCCGAACTCGCGCATGCCCTTCCGGATAGGCGCACTGATCGTGATCATCTCTGGCACAGTCGCATCCCTGTTGGGCTATCGGCCGGTGGAACTGATATTTGTTGCCCAGATCGCCAACGGACTGCTGCTCCCGATCATTGCGATTTTTCTGCTCAAATTGGCCAATGACAAGAATTTGCTTGGACATCAGGCCAATGGCCTCAAGGCCAATATTCTCGGCGGAGCGATTGTGGTGATCACCACCGGATTGGGATTCCGGTTGATCGCGCGCGCGCTGGGATTCTGGCCGTGACTCCCGTGATCGATCTTAATGCGGACCTTGGCGAGGACGAGAGCCCAGAAGGCATAGCGCGTGATATCGAAATCATGGAAATCGTCTCCAGCTGCAATATTGCCTGTGGCGGTCATGCCGGGTCACCGGAAACTATGCGGACTATGCTGATGGCGGCCAAATCAAAAGGAGTCGCTGCCGGAGCCCATCCCTCTTACCCGGATCGAGCGGGTTTTGGCCGAAAGTCCATGGATATCCCGCTAACAGAGCTCGAATCAAGCCTGACGGAGCAGTTGCGCAGGATTGTGGCTATTGCAGCAGACGTCGGCACAATGCTGACCCATATCAAGCCGCATGGAGCATTGTATAACGACGCACAGGACAATTCGATGCTATCGAACCTGCTTGTCGACATGGCGGACCGGTCTGGTCTGGCGCTGATAGGCATGGCAGGCATGCAAATCCAGAAAACAGCAACCGCCAAAAGCATCGCGTTCATAGGCGAAGCCTTTGTTGACCGGCAATATACCAGCACCGGCAGATTGGTTTCCCGTAGTGAGGTCGGCGCGGTGATTTCACAGGAAAAAGAGCGCCTCCGGCAGGGCCTCTCGCTGGCGCAGGGCCTCCCGTTTCCAGCCCGTGATGGAGTGCACCTGACCGTCGAGGCGCAAACGCTGTGCCTCCATTCGGACAGTGACGGCGCTCTGGAGACCGCGAAACAGATGCGCCGCGCTTTGGAAAAAGCAGGGATCACTATCGGGAATGTTCGATAGTGGCCGAGCGCAACCCGACCATCCACATCTGTGATGACTGGATCAGCATTACACTGCCCGACCGAAAATCAATAATTTCAGCACAAATCGCTCTGTCCGCCGGCAATTTCTGGACCGAAATTGTGCCGGGTCTCAACAATATCGCGATCCAGTTTGATCCTGCCTTCATCTCACCCGATGACGCCGCCCAAAAGGCCCTGGACCAGCTAACCAAACGGACTCGAATATCCGAGAATTCCGGCTCCATCATAACAATCCCGGTTTGTTACGAAACGGAATTCGCACCGGATCGCGAATATGTAGCGAAGAAGCTCGGGATAGGAGCAGAAGCGTTGCCATCCTGGCATATCGCCCAAAATTTTGACGTCGCCATGCTGGGGTTCATGCCCGGCTTTGCCTATCTCGAGAGTGTCGCTGAATGCCCGGCCATTGGGCGGCTTGCCAGTCCGAGGCAATTGGTCGCGGCGGGTTCAATCGGCATCATAGGATCACAAAGCTGTATCTATTCCTTCGACAGCCCAGGCGGCTGGCCCATTATCGGCCGCACACCGCTTAACCTGTTTGAACCAACGAGAAGCCCACCTGCGTTGCTCGCAGCAGGGCAGCGGGTGAATTTTGAAGCCATTTCGAAGAATCGATTCGAGCGCTGGCACAAGGCGCCAGCAACGTGAGCATCACCATTGTAAAAGCCGGGCTGCAAACCACTTTGCAGGGCGCGCCTTATAGCGGACAGCGGCATATCGGGATGCCCGCGGCGGGCGCAGCTGATAGCCTCTCTCTGGCACTGGCAAATTTTCTTGTTGGCAAGCCGTGCAGCGCAATCGCAATTGAAATCACCCTCACCGATGCCATTTTTACAATTAACACGCCATGCGCAATCGCGGTCGTCGGCGGTGCGGAATATGTGCATATTAATGGCGCGGAACGTCCCCGGCACCAGACGCTGAAGGTTGGCGCTGGCGACACGCTTCATATTGGTCCGAGCCGCTCGGGATGCCGCACCTATGTTGCAATATCCTCTCACATTGACGCCAGCCGGTTGCTCGGAGGTCAGTCAACCTATCTCGGCGCTGCGCTTGGCGGGTTTCATGGCCGTGCGTTCCGAACAGCGGATATCCTGGAATTCTCCAGCAATGCAGCGACCACGGATATAGCCCGCTCGACCCCTGCAAAATTAAGGCTGCATTATAGCGACGACCACGTCCTCCGGGTTACACCGGGTCCGGAAGCGATCATAGGGCATGAAGCGATATTGGATGACTTGTGTGAGCAGACTTATACTGTCGGAGCGCGGGCAAATCGTATGGGCCTTGCGCTGGAGGGGAAGCGGCTGACCGCAGACGAAGTCGCCAATATGCCGAGCGCTGCCGTTTTCCCCGGAACGATCCAGAAACCGCCCACGGGCCAACCCTATCTGCTCGGCCCCGACGCCCAGACGACGGGGGGATACCCCCGAATTGCCCAAGTCATCCGGGCCGACCGGCATTTAATTGGACAACTGGGCACAGGCGCACGGATTCAATTTGTGCCAACTACGCCCGAACGGGCAGCACAAATCTACCAGGAAAAGCTTTCCTTGCTGTCTTCATGGCTGGGCCATATCCGTTTATGGTAATGTGCCGAGGCGATTCCATCGCCCCGGGACCAATTAGCTCTTTTTGAGCGACAGACCACCAAAGCGCTTGTTGAAGCGAGCCACCTGGCCGCCTTGATCGAGCAGACGTTGGTTACCACCCGTCCATGCAGGGTGCGAGGTCGGATCAATGTCGAGTTGCAGCGTGTCGCCTTCCTTGCCCCAGGTGGAGCGGGTTTCGAACACGGTGCCATCGGTCATCTGGACCTTGATCATGTGGTAGTCGGGATGCGTATCGGTTTTCATTTTCTGCTCCTAAGCGGGCTGGTTTCCGACCAGGCCCAAAGCGAATAAATTTGACGGAAGCGGCGCATTAGCCGCCGAAAGACAAAAGGGCAAGATTCTTTTGAAAAAGCTCAGGCGGATGGCGGATCAGCGATCATGGCGGTAAAATTCGCCTCTGCCGCCAGCTTGTCGCCAATCATCGCCTGACCGGAAAATTTGCACACCCGCGGACGCTTTTGTTCAAATTTGACGTTCAGGGACAACAGGCATCCTGGCTCTACCGGCTGACGGAATTTGGCTCCGTCGATCGCCATGAAATAGACGAGCTTGCCCGACCCGACCATGTCAAAGCTCTCCATGGCGAGAACGCCGGCCGCCTGGGCCAGCGCTTCGACAATCATCACCCCCGGCATGATCGGGCGACCAGGGAAATGGCCCTGAAAAAAACCCTCATTCATCGTCACGGCCTTCACCGCCCGGATGGATTCGTCTTTTACGAGCGCCTCCACCCGGTCAACCAGCAGCATCGGATAACGGTGCGGGAGCACCGCCATCACCTTGGTTACATCATAGTCAAGAAGTTCAGCCATCCGCGATCAACTACCGGCTGGCTGGCTGGGCCGCTGGAGGCTGCTGCTGGGACGCCTGGCTGCGCGCGCTGGCGACCAACAGTTGCTGCAATTGCTGATGAAGCGCGACCGTGTTGCGCTGCGGCTGCCAGTTAGCTGGCGGCGTTGTGCCAACCGATGGAACCCGCGTATCGAGAGCCGCAGTGATATCATCGGTTACATCGGCCTGTGGCGGAGCATAAAGAAATACATCGGGGTTCAGGATAACGCCGATTTTCTTGTTCGCGACAACTTGCTGCTGTGCGTTGGAATATTCGTTAAAAATACTCTCAATTGCGAACATCTGAGCCTTGATGGCAGGCGTTTGCAACTTCTGGATTTCGGTTTCTTCGGTTTGCATGCTTTGCAACACGGGGCTTTTCGCCCTGACCGCCGCGTCGAGTTCCTCTTGCGTCAGCTGTTTGTTATTGTCCGTGTCCAATTGTGCCCGCAGACCGTTCAACGTCTTGTTGCGCGCATCGATCTGGTCAAAATATGACTTATATTGTGTGCCAATTTGCGAATAGGCTGCCGAAAAGGCTTTGGTCTTCGCAATAGCGACTGTTGGGTTGGCCGTTGCGATGCCAGAAACCTGCGCATTGGCTACCGAACCAAAGGCCAGTGGCGCAGTGCTCATAGCGAGAACGGTGAGTGCGGTTTTGAATAAACGTGTCATCAGAATTGTGTTCCTACGTTGAATGTGAAGAGTTTTGTATCATCGCCCGGCTCTTTCAACAGCGCCTTGGCTATATCGATCCGGAATGGACCAAAGGGTGAATTCCAGTTCACGCCGAAGCCCACCGATACGCGTGGACTTGGTGAATCGCCAAAAAAGCGTTCCGTAAAGTTGGTGGCAATCGGGTTAGGATTGCCGTTTGCATCGACCGCATCAAATGTTTTCACCGCGGCTCCGTCTGTATCAACGGTCAAAAACTGAGGCAATGTTTCAAACGTTGCGTTGCCGTCACCATCCAGAACGGGATCACCATTTCCATCAAAAATTTGTCTCGTTCCAAAACTCTGGGTCTGGGTATCGGTCAGCAGCAATGGCTGAACGACATTGAAAACGGCTCCGACGTCGACGAATATGGATGGCCGTAAACCGAGCTCCCTGGCACCGGAGCCCAGCGGAATTTCAAGCTCTGCACGCCCCAGATAATAAGCGCGGCCGCCGATAGCGTCGTCGGTCTGATTGCCATTGGTCACTTCGACAATTTCATTGATCGGATTACCATCGGTATCGAGCCCTGGAATCGTTGCCGAGCGAACGATCCGTGGCCCCACGCCGCGAATGTCAAATCCACGAATCTGGGGCTCCCCGAGGAAAAACCGGTCGGTCAGACGGACATCGTCGATACCGTCGCCAGGAGTCGAGGAACGGTCTTCGAGCGGATGGATATAACCACCTTCACCGCTGACGGAGAAGACAAAGTCGCCCAGAACGCGCCAGTGCTTGGATGCATTCAAACGACCGCGAAGATATTTGACGCTTCCGCCGAGACCGGCAAAATCGAGACTGCCTACAATTGATTGGCCGCGGGTCGGCCGGATACGATTGTCCCGATCGTCATAGATCAGCGATGCTCCGAGCGAAGAGGTTGTCCGACTGCCGATGGCATCGCATAGATATCGACCCGCAACGAGCGGATCGCATGTATCATCAGCGCTATTACCCCGAATTCCATCGCCGTTGCTGTCCGAGAAAAACAGACTTGGTTCCAGCGTCACGTCATCCTGACTAAGCCCGTAGCGGAATGAGGCAGACAGATATTCCGTCACCGGCACACCCGCACGGACCTGGAAACCAGTGGTAAGCTGCTCGAACGTCGTTTCGCGGTTGCTGTTTACAAAATTAAAGCTGTTCAGATCCCGCCGGAAGACATCGGCGCCGACAGCGATATTCCGGTCGAACAGATAGGGCTCGGTAAACCCAAGTTCGATGGATTGCGAGAATCTCGAATAGCTGACGCTTGCCCGCAGTTCCTGTCCCTTGCCGCGGAAGTTCCGTTGCCGCACAGAAGCCTGAAGAATGAAATTTTCAACGCTGGAAAAACCGGCTGAAAGCTGCAGTTCTCCGGTCGCCCTTTCTTCCACATTGGCTTCCAGAATGATGCGATCGGGAGCACTGCCCTGCTTCTGTTCAATTTCCAGTTCTTCCTGGAAAAATCCCAAGGATTTGATGCGATTGGCAGACCGTTTGACCTGAAAACTGTTAAAGGCATCGCCTTCATTCAAACGAAATTCGCGGCGCACGACCTTGTCCTGGGTCAGCGTATTCCCGTTAATGTCGATCCGCTCGACGTAAACCCGGTCACTTTCCGCCACCTGGAACAGAATATCCATGGTCAGCGTGTCTTTGTTCCGCGTAAATTGTGGACGGACATCGGCAAAGGCATAGCCGAACAGACCCGCAGTTTCTGACAGGCGCTCAACCGTGTCTTCGACCTGCTTGGCATTATAGAAATCCCCGGATTTCATCGGCAGCTGAGGAGTCAGAAACTCCTTGGTGAAATCGCGAATTTCGCTTTCCACCGCAACATCACCAAATTTATACCGCTCGCCTTCTTCCACCACATAGGTGATAATGAAGTCGCGCTTGTCGGGAGTCAGTTCCGCCACCGCCGAAATCACGCGGAAATCCGCATAGCCTTCGGTCAGGTAAAATTGACGCAGCTTCTGCTGGTCAAAGGCGAGGCGATCCGGATCATAAGTATCGCTGGAGCTGAAGAAACGGTAGAAGCGTGATTGCTTTGTGACCATTTCACCGCGCAACTTGCCGTCGGAAAACTCCTCATTGCCGATAATGTTGATCTGCTGGACCTTGGACTTGGGTCCTTCGTTAATCTCGAAAACAATATCGACCCGGTTCTGGTCCAGCTGAACCATCTTCGGCTCGACACTCGCCGCAAACCGGCCCTTGCGTTTATATAGCTCGATGATCCGCGCCACATCGGCACGGACCTTCGAGCGCGTGAATATCTGCCGCGGAGCCAGACGAATCTCGGGATAGATTTTATCTTCCTTGATCCTTTTGTTGCCCTCCAGCAGAATCCGGTTGATCACCGGGTTCTCGATGACTTCGATAATCACGGCACCTTGGTTGTTCCGGATGCTGACATCCTTGAACAATTCTGTTTCGAACAGGTCCTTCAAGGCCTGATCGGCAGATTCCTGCGTGTAGGTCTGCCCCACGCGCAATTGCATATATGACAAGACCGTGGTGGGCTCCAGTCGCTGGGCACCGTTCACCACGATGGATGTAATCGTATTGGCAGACGGAACTGCCGGGGCGACTTGCGTCGTTTCCTGCGCCTGCGAAGGAACAGCCATACCACCTAAAATGGTACCGCACATCAATAGTGGCAAAAGCCGCTTTTTATGATTCACAGACAAACTCGCTTTCACACCATAAACCAAAAATAAAATGAAACTGACACCAATGCACCAACCTCGCCAACCCCCTGCCCCAATGCAGCGAGTCAATCAATGGTCAATCAGCCGGAGATGGCCCGGAACAGGCCAAATGACGTTAAATCGTTAAATGTCACCACCAGCATGAACATCACAACCAGCGCAAATCCCGACCGGAAGGCCCATTCTTGCACCTTGGGACTAGCCGGCTTTCTCCGCACCGCTTCAATTGCATAGAACATCAGATGCCCTCCATCGAGCATTGGGATTGGCAGCAGGTTGATGAACCCCAAGTTAATTGAGATCAGCGCGACGAAGAGAATGAAGCTTTCAAGGCCCATCTTGAACTGTTCACCGGATACCTGAGCAATTTTCAGCGGCCCGCCGAGCTCCTTGATGGAACGCTTGCCCGTTATAACCTGGCCAAGAGTAGTCGTGATTTGATCTACGATGCCAATGGTTTTCTCCACCGCAACCGCCGGTGCCTCAATCGGGCTTACGTCCCGCCATTCCACTTTACTGGATGACATGCCCAGCAATCCAAGACGATATTCATTATCGAATCTGTCTTTCATTATATTGACGCCAATCTTGCCGTGCCTGACAATGCGTTGGCCGTCCCGTTCGTAGACAATTTCTACGTCCTGATCAGGGATCATAACAATTTTCTGCTGCAGGTCCTGAAACAGGTCTATTTTCTCGCCGTCGACAGATATGACTTTGTCTCCGGGCTTCATACCAATTGCGGCGGCAGTTGAATTTGGCGAAATTTCATGTGCAACCGGCAGGGTCGCGCTGGTACCATAAGCAATGACGAAGCCCATGATGATCAAAATGGCAAAGATGAAATTGATCGCCGGCCCGGCGAAAACAATCGCGGCGCGCTGCCAAAGGGATTTGGACTGGAAGGTCTGATTGCGTTCCGCCGCTGGCAGACTCAGCCATTCTTTGCTCTTCGCTCCGGCGGGATCCATATCCCCCGCAAACTGGACATAACCGCCCAGTGGCAACATGCAGATTTTCCAGCGGGTTCCACGCTTGTCGGTCCATCCGGCAATCTCCTTGCCGAAGCCAATAGCGAAGGTTTCCGCCTTGACGCCGCACCAGCGGCCGACAAGATAATGGCCCATCTCGTGCACGAAGACCAGCACGCCAATGACAATCAAAAACGAGATTAAATAAATTACGATACCGGGGTTATCCGTCAAACCTTCAATTCCTCGACCAGTTGCTCAGCCCGAACGCGCGATTCTTTGTCTATCGCAAAAATATCCGCCAATGCGCTCGGTTCCGACGGGCTATAACTATCTAGCAGCCGGGTTACAATCTCCGTGATGTCCAGAAACTGAACCATATTGTTCAGAAACGCCGCTACTGCGACTTCATTGGCTGCGTTGAGCATTGCCGGCTTGGCACCGCCCGCGATGATTGCTTCCCTGGCGATTCTGGTCGCCGGAAAACGATTTTCATCAGGCCTTTCGAAGTCGAGCTGGCCAATCTCCGCCAGATCAAGAGGTTCGCAGTTGGTAGTCATCCGGTCCGGCCAGGCCAGAGCATTGGCAATCGGGATCCGCATGTCGGGAGAGCCAAGCTGCGCCAGTGTAGAGCGGTCGCGATATTCCACCATCGAATGGATCACAGACTGCGGGTGGACCAGTATTTCGATATTTTCGAGCCCGACGGGAAAAAGATAATGGGCCTCAATCAGTTCCAGCCCCTTGTTCATCATCGTCGCGCTGTCGACGGAAATCTTGGCCCCCATATCCCAGTTTGGATGTGCGACCGCCTGTTCCGCCGTCACGTTGGCCATCTGCTCGCGCGTCCATGTCCGGAACGGTCCTCCGCTGGCGGTCAGCGTAATCTTTCGGACCTGATCGATCCTGCCGCCCTGGAGCCCCTGGAATATCGCATTATGCTCAGAATCGACCGGCAATAGCGTCGCGCCGGCGTTGCTGGCTTCCGCCATCATCAAGGCTCCTGCAGAGACCAGCGCTTCCTTGTTCGCCAGGGCAACCGTCTTTCCGCAACGCAAGGCTTCAAGCGTGGGCGGAAGCCCGGCACAACCGACAATCGCCGCCATCGTCCACTCTGCGCCAAGCGCCGCTGCAGCGACCAGCGCATCAGGTCCGCACGCCGCCTCAATCGATGTTCCCGCCAGCTGCCGCTTAAGCTCGGCATAGGCGCCTTCGTCTGCGACCACGGCGACCTGTGCTGAAAATTCCTTGGCCAAGGCCGCAAGCTGAGCGGCATTGCCGTTCGCGGTTAGCGCAAGGATTTCATATTGTTCGGGATGCTGGCGGATGAGATCCAGAGTCGACTGGCCGACCGATCCCGTCGCGCCAAGAATAGAGACTGTTTTGCTCATGACATCACAGGCAGGTTTTGTGCCAGCATGATCAAGGCGACGACCGGCGCAACCGGGATCAATCCATCAAGCCGGTCCATTACCCCACCATGGCCGGGGAAAATCGTGCCGCTATCCTTCGCGCCCGCTTTTCGTTTGAGCCAGCTTTCGAACAGGTCACCCATTTGCGCCAGAACAGCCAGCGGGACGCTGAGCAGCACCAGATTGAAAGGCAGCGCCCAATAGATATGGAGCACGAAACTGACCACAGCCGTCAGAACAACGCCGCCAATCAGTCCAGCCCATGTTTTGTTGGGACTGATTTGCGGTGCCAATTTTGGTCCGCCGATGGCGCGCCCGGAGAAATAGGCACCAATATCGGTGGCCCAGACCAGCGCCAGGGTCCACAGCATGATCAAAATTCCATCGTCGATATCGCGCAAATAGATGATCGCGAGAGCCGGAAGACCAGCGTAAAATACACCCGCCGCAAGCTTGACCGAACGATCGAACACCGCGACAAACATTGCAGCCCCCATGATCAGGCCAAGCGCCAGAAACGATGCTCCCGCAGCCCATGGAGACATGATCGCCAAGGGGACAGAAAGTGCATACATCGCAAGCTGGCGGTTGTTCCTGCGGCCCGTCAGCCCTGCCCACTCGCTCATGATGCCAAGCGCCATCAGTACGACCAGCAACCACATCAATATCCCGCCAAAATAACCCGCCAGCAACGCAACGGCTATCAGGATGATACCGACGATAACGCGTTTTTGCAGCTCGCTTGCCTTATGGGCTGCCGGGGCAGCGGGGTCATCCATGGTCAACGCCCACCGAACCGCCGTTCGCGGTCTCCGAATGATTTCAGGGCTTTTTCCAGCTCTTTCTGGTCGAAATCCGGCCATAGCACATCAGTGAAATAGAGTTCTGAATAGGCTGCCTGCCACAACAGAAAATTGGACAGGCGCAATTCGCCGGAGGTTCTGATCAGCAAATCCAGCGGCGGCAAATCTGCCGTATCCAATGCCGCTGAAATATGGCCGGTTTCTATTTCTTCCGGATCCAGCCGACCATTTTTTACGGCAGCCGCAATTTCCTGCGTCGCGCGCAGCAATTCGTCCTGCGCCCCATAGTTGAGCGCCACAGCCAGCGTCATCTTGTCATTCGCGGCGGTCCGCTCGATCGCATTGTCGATCATCCCGACAATATCGTCATCGAGCGCCTTGTAGTTTCCAATAACTTTCAACCGGATTCCATTTTCGACAAATTCTTCGATGTCCGACTGAATATATTGGCGAAGCAGGCCCATCAGGTCGCTGATTTCTTCGTCCGGTCGATTCCAGTTTTCCGATGAAAAAGCATAGAGCGTCATCGCCTCGATGCCCATTTTGCCGGCGACGCGGACAATATTCCGAACCGCCTCCACACCTTTCTTGTGGCCCAGCGCGCGCGGCAGATGCTTTCGCTTGGCCCATCGTCCATTGCCGTCCATGATGATCGCAATGTGGCGCGCACCATAAGTCGGATCGGGAATCCCTGCCGTGCCGCGCGCCGGATCTTCAGAACCGCTCTTGAAACGTGCAAGTTTCACTGAGTGAGGATTTCCCGCTCTTTTGCGTCCGCAAGCTTGTCCGCTTCGGCAATCATATCGTCAGTGAGTTTTTGCACTTCGCTCTCGAGACGTTTCTTGTCATCTTCGCTGATTTCTTTCTTGCTTTCGTCAGCCTTCAGGTCGTCCATGCCGTCCCGCCGCACATTGCGAATGGCGATGCGTGCCTTTTCGGCAAACTGACCGGTCAATTTGGCCAGATCCTTGCGACGCTCTTCGGTCAAATCCGGGATTGGGAGTCTGATATTGGGACCATCCACCATAGGATTCAGCCCGAGATTGGCGGAGCGGATAGCCTTTTCGACCGGCTGGATATTGCCCTTGTCCCAAACCTGCACCGAAAGCATGCGCGGTTCGGGTACGGATACGGTCGCAACCTGGTTCAACGGCATGTTCGAACCATAGACTTCAACCGTGATCGTATCGAGCAGCGCGATATTGGCACGGCCGGTGCGGAGACCGCTCAAATCGTGCTTGAGCGCCTCCAGCGTGCTATTCATCCGCTTTTGCAGGTCGGCTTTGTCATATTTTGCCATTGCTGATTCCTCTAAATTATTATTCGGTCGTTCCGACCATGGTCGCCGTTCCGCCGCCGCCCAATACAGTGGCCAGATTGCCCTGCTCCCGGATCGAGAATACGACGATCGGTATCTTGTTTTCCCGGCAGAGCGCCACGGCACTGGCATCCATGACCTTCAGATTGTCGCTCAGCACCTGATCGAAACTCAATTGCTCGTAGCGGGTTGCATCCGGATCAACTTTTGGATCGGCATTGTAGACACCATCGACACTGGTACCCTTGAACAGCGCCTCGCAGCCCATTTCAGCCGCACGCAAAGCCGCCGCCGTATCCGTCGTAAAATAGGGATTGCCCGTTCCAGCAGCAAAAATGACGATACGGCCCTTTTCGAGATGGCGGACGGCCTTGCGACGAATATAGGGCTCGCAAACACTCGCCATCGGAATGGCTGACAGGACCCGCGTATCACAGCCAATCTGTTCAAGCGCGTTTTGCACGGCCAGAGCATTCATCACCGTTGCCAGCATGCCCATATAATCGGCGCTGGTCCGCTCAAAGCCCTTCGCTGCCGCGGCGAGGCCTCTGAAGATATTTCCTCCACCGACAACCAGGCAAAGTTCAAAGCCAGCCTCCTTCGCCGATCTTACTTCAGCTGCGATGCGATTGACCGTTTCCGGATCAATACCGAATTCGCCCGAGCCCATCAGGGCTTCACCAGAAAGCTTTAGCAAAATCCGTTTGAACGCCGGTCGTTTCATGCAAATCCCATCCCGCCGGAATCAGTTACCGGCCCAAATACAAACATGGCGCGGACCATAGATAGTCCGCGCCATGCTGCCAAGCGTTACCGCCTGAAATATTCCATGCGATGATCGATTAACCGGCAACCGCAGCTGCGACTTCAGCCGCAAAATCATCTTCTTTCTTCTCAATGCCTTCGCCAAGCTGGAAGCGGACATATTCTGTCAGCTTGATTTCCGCGCCAGCATCCTTGCCAGCTTGCTCGACAACCTGGGCTATCGGAGTTTTGTTATCCATCACAAAAATCTGGCTGAGCAAAGCGTTTTCCTTGGCAAATTTTGCCATCGCGCCATCAACCATTTTTTCGACGATATTTTCCGGCTTGCCGGATTCCGCAGCCTTTTCAGTGGCGATCATACGTTCACGAGCCAGCATCTCCTGATCGAGACCGTCTGCGTTCAGCGCCAGCGGGAAGGCCGCAGCGATATGCATGGCGATCTGCTTGCCCAGAGGCTCCAGAACATCGGCACCTGCCGTGCTTTCAAGAGCGACCAGTACGCCGATCTTGCCCATGGTCGGCGTAACCGCATTGTGGATATAAGGAACCACGAGACCATTGGAGACCGCAACGGTCTTCATCCGGCGGATTGCCTGATTTTCGCCAATGGTAGCAATATTGTTGGTCAGAACGTCCTGTACGGTGCCACCGGCAGGATATTCCGCAGCCGACAAGGCTTCAACATCATCGCTGTCCATACCCAGTGCAACCTGCGTTACCTTGCCGACAAAATCCTGAAACTGGTCGTTCTTGGCGACGAAATCTGTTTCACTGTTCACTTCAACGGCTACGCCGCGTGTGCCTTCGACGGCAACACCGACAAGCCCTTCGGCCGCTGTGCGGCTGGATTTTTTCTGCGCCGCAGCGAGCCCCTTGGTCCGCAACAGATCGACTGCTGCTTCCACGTCGCCATTGGTTTCGTTGAGCGCCTTTTTGCAGTCCATCATGCCCGCACCGGTACGCTCGCGCAGTTCTTTCACTGCTGCTGCTGTAATAGCCATTATCTGTTCCTCAATTGCTTGATCGGAAAATGTGAAATTGGGGCGACAAAAATGCCGCCCCGGTTATTTTGCTTTGCCGCCAATATATGACCGCAGAAAGACGCTTCAAGTTCAGGCTTTTTCGTCAGCCTTGTCGTCGTCTTTCTTGGCAGCAGCCTTTTTGGCAGCCGGTTTCTTCGCCGCAGCCTTTTTCGGTGCTGCTTTTTCTTCCGCCGCCGGCGCTTCTTCAGCCGGTGCCATTTCTGCCGCTATTTCAGCAATATCGGCAACCGCTGCTTCTTCGCCGGAAACCATTGCACTGGCATTGGCTTCGCTCGAAACAATCTGCTCAACCGGAGGCGCAACCGCTGCACCGAGATCTTCACCGGCTGCAACCGAAGCGTCCTGACCACCCTTGGTGGCTGCCGCAGCAACGGATTCGCAATAAAGGCGAATCGCGCGGGCCGCGTCATCATTGCCCGGAACCGGGAAAGCGATGTTGCTGGGGTCGACGTTGGAGTCGAGAATGGCAACAACCGGGATACCCAGAACATTGGCTTCCTTGATCGCCAGCTCTTCCTTGTTGGCGTCGATGACGAACATGACATCGGGAATGCCGCCCATGTCGCGGATACCGCCCAGAGACAGTTCCAGCTTGATGTGCTCGCGCGTCATCTGCAGGACTTCTTTCTTGGTGAAGCCAGCGGTGTCACCACCAAGCTGCTCTTCCAGAGTCTTCATCCGGCGAATAGAGTTGGAAATGGTTTTCCAGTTGGTCAGCATGCCGCCGAGCCAGCGATGGTTGACGAAATGCTGGCCACTTGCGCGGGCTGCTTCAGCGATAGGCTCTTGCGCCTGACGCTTGGTACCAACGAACAGGACCTTGCCGCCAGCCGAAACGGCATTGGCGATAAAATCGAGCGAGCGGGCAAACAAAGGCACGCTCTGCGACAGGTCAAGAATATGGACACCGTTACGGGCACCAAAGATATAGGGTTTCATCTTTGGGTTCCAGCGGTGGGTCTGGTGGCCGAAATGCGCTCCGGCTTCAATCAATTGCTGTAGGGTGACGACAGGGGCCGCCATAATATTTCTCCTTATCCGGTTATGCCTCTGGAAAGCTGAGAACCTCAAACGACCTGAAAGGCCGCCATTGGCACCGGTATGAGTGCTTTCCATGTGGAATATCGGGCGCGTTAGAGAGGTCGAGCGGGAAATGCAACCCTAAACTATACCCTCGGCAAAACACAGGCAATCGGGGAAGAGTGCGGAGTAACCCGCGACCTGTCCCTGCGGGAAGATCGGTTTCCGAGGCCTGAGCTTCAGAGTCCCAATACAGAGACGTCAGCACCCTGGGCCTGCAGCCCCTCGACAAGGTTCCGTTGCGTTCGCTCGGGATGGTGCTGACTCGCCGCCGCGTTCAGGCGCTGGAGATCCTCCCGGCCATAATAGCGACCATCTGCAACGACAGCTGATGGTGTTTTCAGCGCCGTCAGATCCTCGGTGGGATCATTTTCAAGAAGCAGGAAATCGGCCCGTTGCCCCTCCGCGATTGCGCCGAAGCGGCCCTGCTCACCGAGCGCAATCGCCGTATTGACGGTTGCCGCCCGAAGCACATGCAGCCGTGATAGGCCCGCTTCGTGCAGCAATTCCAGCTCTTTGATCAACGAGCGCCCGGGAATATTGGTAAATATTCCCGCATCGCTACCTGTCACGAGCAGCACGCCAGCTTCGGCAAAAATACGGGTGGCCTGCTTGTAGAATTCAAACGCCTTGCGGTTGCGTTCGATATCTTCGCTCGCCCATCGCTCGTAATTTGCTTTCTCCTGCTGCACCACAAGTGGATTCAATATCTCGACTCCCGGACGCGACAGATATTCACCCCGGGTCTCGGCCACGCGCAGAAGATTGTAGAAAGCCAGCAGGGTCGGATCGACCGCTACGCCCGCTTCCGCGATTTTCTCGCCAAGCACGCGAGCCGCCCGCGGGTCGTGGCGATCTCTCAGGCCATGCCAGACGATGCTCTCGATATGTTCAAACGTGACAAAACCATCGTCGATCAAATCTTCGAATGCGATCTCAAACGGAATATCATGCGGCATTCCCGTGGCTCTAACGCCTTCGGGGGAATGCCCCATGATCGTCATGCCGAGGCTCCTCGCCTCGTCCAGCACAGCTTCATAGGCTTCCCGCGTGAGGTTCGAATAGACTTTCAGTCGCCGGAATCCGGCTTGCTGTTGCGCCCGGACGGCTGCGCGTGCTTCATCATCTGTCATTATGATCTGGTGAATGACCTGCGCATTCGGACCCGGGCTGTTGAGTATCGGACCGGTCGTTATCACGCGTGGCCCGGCCAGTTCTCCTGTCCGAATTCGCTCTGAAAGGTCAAGATGCAACGGCATCCCGGATGCGTTGCGTACGGTGGTTACGCCGTTGGCGAGATAGGCACCTAGCGCCGCCTCGTCCCAGATATGCACATGCATATCGACCAGTCCCGGCATGACAATTCGGCCAGCGCCATCAATAACCACAGCACCGGCCGAAGCAGAAGATGGTATATCAGGTGCAACTTGTTCGATGATTCCGTCGCTCACGAGCACGGACATGCCTGCAGTGAATGTCGGCTGTGTTTCGCTCAGCGCGAGAATGCGGACATTGGTTATGAGCAATTTCTCTCGATCTGATGCCAGGGCCGAAACCGGTGACAGGGATACAAGAATGGAGGAAATAAAGAAAAGCAGGCGACGAATTTTCAGTTATTCCTCCAGGGCCAGTGCGTTGCCGAGGCTATCATCGGGCAATTAGAAAATAAAGCCTGTTCTGGCGGAAACAGCCGCACCAGTCGCTGATTCCGGGTCCGATTCAAATAGCGCTTGACAATAAGAACATAAATGGAACATTGAGCGTATATAGAAAGAACAAACGGGATTGTCTCATGCTTACCATCGCCATTTCCACTTTTTTTGCGCTTGCTTTCATCGGTGCGGTCACCGTTATCGCGATGATGGTTTTTCAATATCGTAACAGGATTGCCAGTGTCATTCTGAACGAGTTGAGGCAAAATGAATTGAGAGCCAATCAGTCCAAGGCAGTTCTGCAGCCGACGGCTTTTCGCCACCGGATTATCAAAGCACCGCAGCCTATGACCCGGAATCGCTCGCTGCAGCCCGTTCCGCTGCGCGTTGCCGCTTGATCTTGCCATAGCTTCTGACGCTGAACGGAATCAGTAACAGATAGCCGACACTGATCGCTGTCAGCATGATCCACGGCGAGTTGATCAGGGCAACGCCGACCAGCGCAACCACGGCGATCCCTTCCAGCCTGATATTCTTCCGCAGGCGCAGCGACGACCAGCTATATGTCGCGGTGTTGGAAATCATCAGAAAAGCGATCAGGACCATCCATGGCGTCACCAGCGCATAATGGCGGAAAATTTCCAGCTCGGTGATCAACCACAGATAAAGCGGCAGCATCGCCAGCCCTGCCCCGACGGGTGCCGGGATACCAGTCAGGAACCCGGCCGACTTGTGGGGCTGGTCCTGATCATCAATCAAGGCATTGAAGCGTGCCAGTCTGAGCGCACAGCCGACCACCATAGTCAGCGCCAACACCCAGCCAAATTGCGGCATATATTGCGTTGACCAGAGAAACATCACCAGCGCAGGCGACACACCAAAGGCAATCACATCCGAAAGCGAGTCCAGTTCAGCGCCAAAACGGCTCTGCGCGTTCAGCAGCCGGGCTATCCGGCCATCCAGGCCATCCAATATGCCAGCGAGAACGATCGCTCCGGCGGCCAGCACCCAATTGTCCATATAGGCAAAACGAACGGCGCTCAATCCGACGCATAGCGCCAAAGCGGTCACTGCATTCGGTACAAAGGCGCGCAGAGGAATGCCGCGCTCAGGCCGCTTCATTGAACCTTTTCCGGCCATCAATATGAACCCAGCCGGTCAACGGCCGACCCGGTGATCATTGGCCAACGCCTTCAATCTCTTTCCGCTCGCCGATAACGGCGATGACGGTTTCACCGGCAATGGTCCGCTGTCCCAGCACGACATTGGGTAATGTTCCCTTGGGCAAATAGACATCAACACGGCTGCCAAATCGAATCAGTCCGATTCGCTGTCCGGCAGCAACATAGTCACCTTCCTTGACAAAGGACATGATCCGCCGGGCTACCAACCCGGCAATCTGCGTGAAACCCACTTTCAGACCGTCGTTGCGTTCGACGAGAAAATGCTGCCTTTCATTTTCTTCGCTTGCTTTGTCGAGGTCAGCGTTGAGAAACTTGCCGGAAATATAGGCCTGACGCTTGACCGTCCCCTCAATCGGTGTCCGATTGATGTGGACATCAAACACACTCATGAAAATCGAAACCCGGATCAGTTCTTCATCACCAAGGCCACCATCGCCCTGCAATTCGACGGGCGGCCGGACCGGCATGATCAGGTTTACCAAGCCATCCGCAGGTGCAATTATATATTTTTCATCCAGCGGCGTAACCCGCTTGGGATCGCGGAAAAAAGCCAAGACCCAAACGGTAATGCCCGCCATGGGCCAAGCCAGCGTTTCCCACGCCATGACGGCAAAAAACGCCGTGATAGCTGCAGCGATGACGGCAAATTTGCGACCTTCGGGATGCACCGGCGGGAAAGCCCATTTGGCTTCGCCCAGCCCTTTGTTTGAATATTTTTCGATTGCCATGAACGCTACTTAGAGGCGGGCTATTGTTCTGACAATACTCCCGTTGATATATCGACGCTCTACATCGGGATTTTGCAGAAGCTTGGACAACTCGAGGTTGAACAAATGGCAATCTTTGCTAAGAGGCTCGCAATATCATTCCTCCCTTTGGTTCCCGTATCACGAAAGACTCAAGCAATATGTCGAAAATCAAGGTCAAAAACCCGGTCGTCGAAATTGACGGCGACGAAATGACGCGCATCATCTGGCAATGGATTCGCGAACGGCTGATAGAACCTTATCTCGACATTGACCTCCATTATTATGACCTCTCGATCGAAGTCCGTGACGACACCAATGACAAAATCACTGTCGATGCCGCCAATGCGATCAAGAAGCACGGGGTTGGCGTAAAATGCGCGACAATCACGCCGGATGAAGACCGGGTCGAAGAATTTGGCCTCAAGCGGATGTGGAAATCCCCGAACGGCACCATTCGCAATATCCTGGGTGGCGTTGTGTTCCGCGAACCGATCGTAATCGACAATGTGCCGCGTCTCGTACCGGGCTGGACCGATCCGATCGTTGTTGGCCGTCATGCATTTGGCGACCAGTATCGTTCGACAGACTTCAAGGTTCCGGGACCGGGCAAGCTGCGTCTCGTCTGGGAAGGCGATAATGGCGACAAGATCGATGAGGAAGTCTTCCAGTTCCCTTCCCCCGGCATCGCCATGGCCATGTATAATCTTGACGATTCGATCCGGGATTTCGCCCGTGCATCGATGAACTACGGCCTGAACCGCGAATGGCCGGTTTACCTGTCGACCAAGAACACGATCATGAAGGCCTATGACGGGCGCTTCAAGGATTTGTTCGAGGAAATCTTCCAGACCGAATTCAAGGACAAGTTCGACAAGGCTGGCATCACCTACGAACACCGCCTGATTGACGACATGGTCGCCTCCGCCCTGAAATGGAGCGGCAAGTTCGTCTGGGCCTGCAAAAATTATGATGGCGACGTGCAGTCGGATACCGTGGCACAGGGCTTTGGTTCGCTCGGCCTGATGACGTCCGTACTTATGACCCCGACCGGCGATTGCGTCGAGGCGGAAGCGGCGCACGGCACCGTAACCCGTCACTATCGCCAGCATCAGCAAGGCAAGGCAACATCGACCAACCCGATTGCGTCGATCTTCGCCTGGACCCGCGGCCTGATCTATCGCGGCAAGTTCGACGATACGCCGGAAGTAACGCGTTTTGCCGAGACCCTGGAGCGCGTCTGTATCCAGACCGTGGAAAGCGGCAGCATGACCAAGGATCTGGCAATCCTCATCGGGCCGGAGCAATCCTGGATGACGACCGAACAGTTTTTCGAAGCCATCCGCTCCAATCTCGAAGCAGAAATGGCAAACTGGAAATAATCAGTCCGGTTTGAAGGGAATTTCGGGCGACTGGATATCCTCTCGCCCGAATCCCATGCCGATCACCCGTCCGGGAATGCGGCGCAAAAGCGGCAGCCGGTCCAGTAGTTTCAAGGCAAAAAACGGCTTCTCGATTGGTCGGCTACGCCGCAGCAGCGGAGCAATCACCCGGTCCTGGGCCAATTTCTGCAACATCTGCATGCGCCGTACGGACTTGATTCGGCGGGCATGGACTTGCGCCAGCAGAGGATCAGGATGCGTTCCCCTCGCCATCGGACCGGCCAGAACATTGGCCGTCGTCACGGCATCCTGAATTGCAATATTGATACCGACACCGCCAATAGGCGACATCGCATGTGCAGCATCGCCAATCACCAGCAGGCCGGGGCGATGCCAGCGCTGCAGTCGATCAAGCGCCACTTCCAGCGTTTTGACCTGATCCCAACTGGCAATCTGGTCGAAAGCCTCGGCCAGGCCAGGAACCAGAGACCGCAGGCCAGCCCGAAAGGCCTCGAGCCCCGCAGCCTTCACTTCGTCGGCCTGCCCCTTGTTGAAAACATAGGCGCATTGATAGTAATCCTGACGATCGATCATCACCATGAACCGACCAGCCTGAATCGTTGCGAAGACGTCACCGCCACAGTCCTCCGGTTTATCAATCCGAAACCAGAAGACATCCATCGGTGCGCCGATATTCTGCAACGGCAACTCAGCCTTGCCGCGCAACACCGATCTTCTGCCGTCGGCGGCAATGACCAGTTTTGCATTCAGCCTCAGCCCGTCCGCGGTTTCGACCCCGCAAACACGCTCTGCACCATCGTATAACAGGCCGACCGCTTCGCTTTCCATGCGCAAATCAAAACCGGGATATTGTTTGCCCTTGCTCGCGATGAAGTTGAGCAAATCCCATTGCGGCATCATCGCAATATAGGGTGCAGCGACGGGTAAATGCCGGAAATCTAGTGCTTTCATCTGCAATCCGGCAATATGGATGGAAGCCTGATCGAGCCGGCTGTGCGGCAGTTTCAGCAGATCCTTCAACATGCCCAACTGATGAAAAAGCTCCAGCGTGGAAGGATGGACCGTGTCACCCCTGAAATCTCTAAGAAAGTCTCCATGTTTCTCCAACACAGCCACGTTCAGACCAGCACGCGCAAAGAGCAATCCCGCCATCATCCCGGCAGGGCCGCCGCCGACGATCAAAATGTCGCGTCCCCTATCGATCATTCGCGCTCTCCATCATGTAACCTGCTGACAAATAGCATCGTTCGCGTATAGAGTCGCCCCATGCATAGTCCGCTTGAAAATCCAGCCATCGTTGACGCCATCGTGATTCTCGGTGCGGCAGGGATCGTCATTCCTGCCTTTGCCCGTTTCCGGATCACGCCGATCATCGGGTTCATTCTGGTCGGTATTTTGCTCGGCCCGTCAGGCCTCGGGTCTCTGGAGGATCAATATTCCTGGCTGCAATTTGTCACGATCAGCGACCGCGAGGCTATCGAACCCTTTGCGGAAATGGGAATCATTCTGCTGCTCTTCTCAATCGGGCTGGAACTGTCGTTCAAACGCCTGTGGTCGCTCCGTCGACTCGTATTCGGTGTGGGTGCAGCAGAATTGCTCGCTTCGGGTCTGATCATTGGTTCGGTATTATATTTACTGGGCCAGAATTCCGCCGGCGCACTGGGGCTGGGGCTGGCTCTAGCGCTTTCCTCGACCGCCCTGGTTCTGCCGATGTCCGGGACGAAAAGCCAGGTTGGCCGGGCCGCCCTGGCAATGCTTCTGTTCGAAGATGTCGCCATCGTGCCGATCATCTTCCTTCTTGGCGCGATCTCGCCAGCGATATCCGCCGATGGTGGCTGGAATGACCTGGGGCGAACATTGCTGCTCGGCGGCGCAGTCATCATCGGCATGCTGGTTCTCGGCCGTTTGCTCCTGCCCCGTATTTTTGCGCAAGCGGCACGAACAAAGAGTCCCGAGCTGTTCCTTGCGGTTAGCTTGCTGGTCATCATCCTGGCCAGCCTCGCGACCGCGGCCACCGGTCTGTCACCGATCGTCGGCGCATTGCTTGCCGGTCTGCTCATCGCGGAAACCGAATATCACGGCGAAGTCGAAGTAATCACGCAACCGTTCAAGGGGCTGGCGCTTGGCGTATTTCTGATCACAGTTGGAATGCAGGTTGATATCCGCGTGGTGCTTGAAAACTGGGCAAGCCTGCTCACCGCCGTTGTCGGTGTCGTGGTGGTGAAAGCTGCCGTTACCGGCGGATTGCTCCGTTTTGCCGGTGCGCGCGCTGGCACCGCCACCGAAGCCGGCGTGTTGATGGCCAGCCCTTCCGAAACCACCCTGATTGTTCTGGCGGCGGCCTTGCAGGCCCAGCTGATTCAGCCACAAACTGCCGCTTTCTGGCAGATCGTGACTGCCATCGGCCTCACGATAACACCGCTACTGGCCCGATTTGGTCATGACATAGCGAGACGGATGGAAATGCGCAGCGATGGGGGCCCGGCACCGGACGAACAGCCGATTGACGCCCAGCAAACCATCATCATCGGCTTCGGCCGGGTGGGCAAGCTGGTTGCTGAGTTGCTGACAACCCATGGTCAGAAATTTCTGGCGGTGGAGTCCAATATCGATGCAGTTGCCAAGGCACGGCGCGAAGGCTTTCCCATTATTTTCGGCAATGTTTCGCGCAACGAAATGCTCGACCGGCTGAGGCTGGGCCATGCCAAGGCGCTGGTTCTGACGATGGATGAACCGGTATTGTCGGTACAGATTGTCAAAAAAGTCCGCGCCTGGGTGCCGGACCTCCCGATCATAGCGCGGGCGCGGGATATTGATCATGCCGCTGAGCTTTATCAGGCTGGCGCGACCAATGCCGTACCCGAAGCGCTCGAGGGATCGCTGCAATTGTCAGAAGCCGTACTCGTTGAAAATGGCGTTGCAATGGGTCCGGTCATCGCCTCGATCCATGAAGTGCGCGATATTTATCGCCGACAAATTCAGGAAGAAGGCGATCTGGACGAGCAGCCCGGGCTCAAATCCATGGGTACTTCCGCCAGACAGGCGACTGCCGACGACTTGGTGCCCGACGGACTCAGCCCGCAAGAATAGTCCGGATTGCCGCGATAGCATCATCGGCTTTGCCGCCATCCGGACCGCCACCCTGTGCCATGTCCGGACGACCGCCGCCGCCCTTCCCGCCGACAGCAGCAACTGCAGCCTGAACCAGATCAACTGCGCTGAATCGCTCGGTCAGGTCATCAGTCACGCCGACCGCAACCGTTGCCCGGCCATCGTTAACCGCGACCAAAGCGCTGACGCCGCTGGACAACTTCTGTTTCGCCTGATCAATCAGGCCGCGCAATTCCTTCGGATTCAAACCCTGAATAACCTGCCCGCCAAAGGCCACATCACCGATGGTTTCGGTGGCGGCCGCTTTTGCGCTGCCGCCATCACCGGCCAGCGCCAGGGCTTTTTTTGCTTCGGTCAGCTCGCGCTCCAACTTTTTGCGTTCGTCGACCAGAACAGCAACCCGGTCCGCCGCTTCTTCGGGGGAAGCCTTGAGCGCGCTGGCAATCGATTTCAGCTTGGCATCGCGATCCGCAAGCCACAACCGCGCTGCTTCTCCGGTGAGCGCTTCAATCCGCCGGACTCCACTGGCAACTGCGGATTCCGATATAATCGTCATCAGACCAATATCACCAAGCGCATGGACGTGGGTGCCGCCACATAGCTCTACCGAATAATCCAGATCGGCATCGCGGCCCATCGACAGCACGCGAACCTCGTCGCCATATTTTTCACCAAACAGCGCCAGCGCGCCCGCTTTGACGGCATCATCGGGGCTCATCAGTCGCGTGGTGACCGGACTATTTCCGCGAATCTGGGCATTCACATCCGCCTCGACGGCCTGAATCTCGGCATCACTCAAAGCGGAGGGATGCGAGAAATCAAAACGCAAACGATCAGGTGCCACCAGACTGCCTTTTTGCGTTACATGGTCGCCGAGATGGTGGCGCAATGCCTTATGGAGCAAGTGGGTTGCACTATGATTCGCACGAAGCGCGGTGCGCCGGTCTTTGTCTACCTGAAGATGGACCCTATCTCCGACTGACACGGAGCCGGAATTAATTTCAATCTGGTGAGCATGAAGCCGTCCCAACGGTTTTCGGGTATCGGTCACGATCGCCGCAAAATCATCTGCTCCGGAAATTTCGCCCGCGTCGCCCATTTGGCCACCGCTTTCGCCATAAAAAGGCGTCTGATTGGTTAGCAAAATGACCGTATCGCCTGCATCAGCCGATTGGATTTCAACGCCTTCCTTGACCAATGCAACGACGACACCCTCGCCCTCTTCGGAAGTATAGCCGGTAAACTCCGTGCTGCCTTCCCGCTCGGCAATATCGAACCAGACGGTATCGGATGCCTGATCGCCGGAGCCTTTCCAGGCAGCGCGCGCAGCAGCTTTCTGTTCCGCCATGGCCTTGTCAAAGCCTTCGCGATCCACACCGAGCGACTGGGTGCGCAATGCGTCCTCAGTCAGATCGTAAGGAAAGCCGTATGTATCATAGAGCTTGAATGCGGTTGCGCCGGGAAGAACATCCCCTTCCTGCATGTCGGCAATTTCGGCATCGAGCAATTTCAGGCCATTGGCCAAGGTCTGCCGGAAATTGGTTTCCTCACGCAGCAAGGTTTCCTCGATCAGCGGCTGGGCGCGGATCAGTTCGGGAAAGGCATTGCCCATTTCGCCGGTCAGCGAACCAACCATCCGGTGCATCAACGGATCCTTGGCACCGAGCAAATGGGCGTGACGCATCGCTCGCCGCATGATCCGGCGCAGCACATAGCCGCGCCCCTCATTGGATGGCAGTACGCCATCGGCAACGAGGAAAGATGACGCGCGCAAATGGTCTGCAATTACCCGATGACTGGCCTGGTTATCACCTGTTGTAGCGGTGCCGGTCAATGAGCCGGATTCGGCGATCAATGCCTTGAACAGATCGATGTCGTAATTGTCATGGACGCCCTGCATGACCGCGGCAACGCGCTCCAGCCCCATGCCGGTATCGATTGATGGCTTGGGCAACTCAACGCGATCCCCTTCACCGCGCTGATCATATTGCATGAACACCAGATTCCAGATTTCGACGAAACGGTCGCCATCCTCGTCCGGACTGCCCGGAGGCCCGCCGGGGATATGGTCGCCATGATCGTAAAAAATCTCGCTGCAAGGCCCGCACGGGCCGGTATCGCCCATCGACCAGAAATTGTCATCGGTCGCGATGCGGATGATCCGCGCATCCGGCAGGCCGGAAATTTTCTTCCACAGATCGAAGGCTTCGTCGTCGGTATGATAGACGGTCACCGTCAGCCGGTCAGGAGAGATTCCCCAGGTCTTGGTGATCAGCGTCCACGCATGAACAATCGCCTGCTCCTTGAAATAATCGCCGAAAGAAAAATTCCCGAGCATTTCAAAAAATGTATGATGTCGCGCGGTATAGCCGACATTGTCGAGATCATTATGCTTGCCGCCAGCGCGGACGCATTTCTGGCTCGAGGTAGCGGTAGAATAGGCACTCTTCTCTGCCCCCGTAAAAATATTCTTAAACGGGACCATGCCCGCATTGATGAACATCAATGTCGGATCATTATAGGGAATGAGCGGCGAAGAAGGGACAATCTCGTGCCCCTGACCGGCGAAATAGTCCAGAAAAGACCGTCTTATATCATTGGTAGTTTGCATGAATTCGACTTAGGCGAGCGCTCTGCCCTTTACAATCCCGCACTTCGCCGAAAATCACGCATAGGCATAGGGCCCGCCTTTTTAGAGCGCCGTCTGATATTGCGGACGGGCATGAATATGGGCCAGCCAGGGCAGCAAATGGGCATTGCGCTCATCCAGCCCGGCGCGCGACTGGCAAGCTTTGAGCCAAGGAAGCGGCGTAAACGGCCTGATCTCAATCCTTTCCAATATTTGACGGAGCCCCTACAAATCGCAAACGGGCCGTCCTTGCAGTCGGGGGACAGAAGGACGGCCCTATGCCAGGGATCGCCTCGGGGGAGAGTGATCCGGCAAAGCTTCAGAGGCTTTATTCGCTATTTGTTATTCACTATTCATGCGCAAGATGGAGCTGACAGGCCACCATGCCAATCTTCAGGCGGGATATATTAACGCCCGCAAGATTCCATCTGTCGCTACGGTGATAGTCGGATTATCTATTCATCACCGTCATCTATTCATCACCATCATCGGCCTTGCCAACGGGACCGTTCATCATTTCCTCGGCCACTTCTTCCTGCTTGCCGCGAATTTGATTTTCCAGTTTCGTCATCATTTCCGGATTTTCGAGCAGGAAGCGTTTAGAATTTTCACGCCCCTGTCCGATCCGCACCGAATCATAGGAGAACCAGGCGCCCGATTTTTCAACAACGCCAGCCTTCACGCCAAGATCGATAATCTCGCCGACCTTGGAAATGCCCTGGCCATACATGATGTCAAACTCGACCTGCTTGAACGGCGGGGCAACCTTGTTCTTGACCACTTTCACGCGGGTCGAGTTGCCGACAATATCGTCGCGTTCCTTGATCTGGCCGGTACGTCTTATGTCGAGACGGACCGAGGCATAGAATTTCAGCGCATTACCGCCCGATGTCGTTTCGGGGCTGCCATACATCACGCCAATTTTCATGCGAATCTGGTTGATGAAAATCACCATGCATTTGGAGCGACTGATCGAACCGGTCAGCTTGCGCAGCGCCTGACTCATCAGGCGCGCCTGCAAACCGACATGGGTATCCCCCATTTCGCCTTCGATTTCCGCGCGCGGCACCAGAGCGGCAACCGAATCGACCACCAATATGTCGATCGCGTTGGAACGAACCAGCGTATCGGTGATTTCCAGAGCCTGCTCGCCAGTGTCGGGCTGGGAAATTATCAACTCGTCCGTGTTGACGCCCAAAGCCTTGGCATAGACAGGGTCGAGCGCATGCTCCGCGTCAACGAAGGCAGCCGTGCCGCCATTTTTCTGGGCTTCGGCAATGACGTGCAAAGCCAGCGTCGTCTTGCCCGAGCTTTCCGGTCCGTAAACTTCAATCACACGGCCCTTTGGCAATCCCCCGATGCCCAGCGCAATATCCAGCCCCAGACTACCGGTTGAGATAGCCTCCACTTCCAGTGCCTTGCGCTGGCCCAGCTTCATGGCGGACCCTTTACCAAAGGCGCGATCTATCTGCGCCAGTGCGGCGTCGAGCGCCTTTTGCCTGTCTGATGAATTCAATTGATTATCCGATTCTACGACTTTTAAATTGCCGGCCATTTGCCTGTCCCCTTCGCTAAATGTTTAACCATCATCAATCAATGATAGAGATTATGTACCGTATTTGTTCTCATAGAACAAGGGGGGAACATAAATAATTTGCGAATGAGCTATCCCATTGTAATTTATACTGAAAACATTCTTTCTTACCCGATCTTGGCATGTTCGGCCAGCGTCTCTCCCACCGCTTCGGCAATTTGCGCCACCGAGAATGGCTTGGGCAGGAAATTGACCTTGTCGAGATTGATTGATTTGCGCAGCTGTTCCTCTGCATAGCCGGACATGAACAGGATTGGCAGATCGGGAAAATGCTTGCGGACATGCTTCGCCATCGTCGGACCATCCATATTGGGCATCACCACGTCGGACACGATTATGTCGAAAGGCTGCTCCATGCTATCCTGATCCGCGAGCAGCCCCAGCGCCTCCTCGCCTTCACTGGCGGTAACCACAGTATAGCCCTGCCGGGTGAGCGCCCGCTCGGCGACCGCGCGCACCATATCCTCATCCTCGACCAGCAGAATATGTCCGCTGCCCCACAATTCTTTCTTGGCAGTTGCCTTGACAGGGGGCGAACTCAATGTAGCGCGCTCTGTCTCATCCGGCCTTGGCCGGTGAACCGGGAAATAGATAGAGAAGGTGGTCCCCTCGCCAAGGATGGAATCGGCAAAAATATAGCCGCCGGACTGCTTGATAATCCCGTATACTGTCGACAATCCCAGACCCGTGCCCTTGCCCACCGCCTTGGTGGTGAAAAACGGTTCAAAAATCTTGCCAATCACGTCGGGCGGGATACCATTGCCGGAGTCGGTAAAGATCAGCGCCGTATAATCGCCAATCGGCAGAATATCCCTTTTTAGCGCCCGCACGTCGGAGGCGACCACGGACTGGGTCGAGATCGAAATCTTGCCACCACCCGGCATAGCATCACGCGCGTTAACGCCAAGATTGATGATCACCTGCTCCAACTGCCCCGGATCCGCACGAACCAGCCCGAGATTGCGGCCATGCCGCACTTCCAGCTCGATTTTCTCATCCAGCAGACGCTTGAGCAGGTTGGAGACATCCGCCACCACATCCGGCAATTGAAGCACTTGCGGACGCAAAGTTTGCTGCCGGGAGAAGGCCAGCAATTGCCGGGTCAGCCCGGCCGCCCGGTTGCTGTTATTCTTGACCTGCTGAATATCGTCATAGTCGCTGTCGCCCGGCGCATGACGCAACAGCATCAAATCGCAATGGCCGATAATAGCGGTCAGAATATTGTTGAAATCATGGGCGACGCCCCCGGCCAGCTGCCCCACGGCCTGCATCTTGGTCGCCTGCGCCACCTGGCTCTTTAACTTCGACTCTTCACTATTATCCCGGATCGACAGCAGTACGGCGGCGTCACCCAGTCCGCGAATACCGGCGATACCCAGCGCAACCGGCTCCTCGCCGCCATTGCGCAGCCGCACTGCGAGATCGCCGGCCATTGCCGGACCGCTGGCATAGCGCCGCACGGCATCAGCCACCGCAGATTTGTCATCGCGTATCATAAGATCGCCGGGATATAGCGGTTGCTCCTTCTCACCAATGCCGGCGGTTTTGGCAAAGGCATCATTGAAAAACAGAAACCGGCCATCCCGATCTGTCAGTGCCAGGCCCAGGGGGAGCAGCGACAACATCGACTCCACCTGTTCCAGCGCCTTGCCGCGTTCGACCATTCCGCCATCATCATCAATCAGGAGAATCAACGCCGGGCCTTTTTCCTTTTCCCGGTCGAGCGGGACGTGGAACAACCGAACTGGGGTGCCATGCCGTCCCTCGCGTTCGAAAAAGATCGTGCCCTTGTCGTCGGATCGCAGGAAATTGATAAAATTGCGGCCCGCAATATTGGCATCGACCCGGCCGGTTGCACGCAAGGCAAAGGCCTGGTTGGATGCGCGAATGCGCCCTTCCCCACCGATGACGCTTGCCAAAATGCCGGATTCTGAAAATGCGCGGCCTCCGCCGCCGCTTATCATCCGGATCATATCATCCAGAATATCAACCTGCACCTGCGGGATCAGCTGCCAAAGAAGATATTCATCCCCCTGGCCGGTCCGGACCACTTTTGCGCTATATTCGGCTACGCCACGCTTCAGGCCTTCGGCATAGCCGCGACCATCGCGCCAGGCAGTGCGGCCCGCCGTCGCGAGCAGTTCACTACCGCCAGCCAGCAAGGGCAATTCGGGCGGGACCGCCGGGCCATTGAACCATTTGGTAAAAAGCTCGTTGGCGCAGACCAGCCGGCCAGCCCGGTCGGTAATGGCCAAGCCGACATCGGACTGATCAGCAACCATCCGGGTTACCGCCCAGTCGTCGGGATTGGCATATTCCTGATCCGTAGCGGCCTGTTGCGGTCGAAAGAAATATACGATCCCGGCCAAGCTGAACACCAATGCCAGAAAGGCGATGATCAGGGTAATATTCTGGACCTGCCAATATAATAGACCCACGGATGCGAGTACCGCGACAGCCATCAACGCCGCCCTAGTCCAGGCATCGGACTTTGCCTTGCGGGTGCTGGGGTTCAGCAATCCGGTCTTGTTCTCGACCTTACTCGCCATTTTTAGCCCTGTTGGTAAGAAGTTTGTTCAACCGCCCTGTCCGCTTTCTTCCGATCCACCAGCGCCATGCAAAAGAACTGATCAGATAACCGATGGCTGCAAAAAATATTGCAAACAGGAGAAATCCAAAAGCAGTTACACCAGCTTCGCGCACCAGCCAACTCAGCCACTGGCCAAATTCGCTTTGCATATGCGTATTGATCGGCTGCCCGGCGGTCATCGCATCAATCTGCAGGACGAATTTTCCCGTCTGGTTCGCCGCCGCAATCCAGAACGGGTAGGTGAAGGGATTGGTGATAAAGGTGGTGATCGCAGCAACCGGTACATTGGCGCGTACCGGGAGCGCCAAAAACATCGCCGCAAATATCTGGCCAACCGGAACCAGGAAAGCCGCCACCATGCCCAGGGCGACCCCACGCGGTACCGAGCGTCTGGTGAAGCGCCAAAGTTCCGAATGCAGGAAGCGATGGGCGATTGGCTTGAGATATTTATTCTGTTCCATCGCCGCGCGGGTCGGCATCTTGCGCTGGAACCAATGGACCACGAACATGATCAAACGCGCAACAAAATCCTTGTCATGGATATTGGGCTTCTGATCAACCATGTTCGCGCATCAGCCGGCCCTGCTGCCGTTTCCAGTCCCGGTCCTTTTCAGTCTGCCTTTTGTCCGGTGCCTTCTTGCCCTTGGCCAGTGCCAGTTCGAGCTTCGCTCGTCCCTTGCTGTTGAAATAGATCGACAGCGGGACAATGGTCATCCCCTTGCGCATCACTGCGCCGTATAATTTGTTGATTTCGCGTCGACTGAGCAACAGCTTGCGGGGCCGGGTCGGTGTGTGATTGTGACGGTTGCCATGACTCCATTCGGGAATATTGGCGTTGATCAGCCAGACCTCGTCATCCTTCACCTCAGCATAGCTTTCGGCTATCGCACCCGATCCGAAGCGCAGGGACTTAACCTCCGTTCCAGTCAGCATGATGCCCGCCTCGAACCGGTCCTCGAGATGATAGTCATAGCGCGCGCGCCGGTTCTCGGCGACGATCTTTTTCTTGTCAAACTCCTCCGGCCGCGGTTTTGCCATCAGATCAGGCCAGCGCCTTCCAGAGCAGAATCCACCGCTTTGCGGCTGGCTTCTGATGGCGGCGTCATCGGCAATCTCAGGTCCGGTGAAAAATTGTCCAAAACCCGGGACATCGCATATTTGATCGGACCCGGCGACGCATCGGAAAATAACGACTTGTGCAGCGGATAGAGCACATCGTTCAACTCGCGTGCCTTGGCATAGTCGCCGGCTGCACAGGCCGCCTGGAATTCCGCACATAATTTGGGCGCAACATTGGCAGTCACCGAAATACAACCCACACCACCGGCGGCATTAAACGCCAGCGACAATTCATCCACTCCGGAAAGCATCACAAAATCATCCGCGCAATTGAGGCGGTGCTCTGTAACCCGGTCGAGATCACCGCTGGCATCCTTGATCGCAATAACACTCGGCAACTGGGAAAGAGCGGCAACCGTATCGGGCTGGATATCGGTCACCGTACGGGCCGGGACATTATAAAGGACCAGAGGCAGATCATTTTTTTCCGTCAGGGTCGTGAAATGGGCGGTAATGCCCTCCTGGTTGGGACGATTGTAATATGGCGCGACCACCAGACCTGCCGCAGCACCGCATTTTTTCGAGAAGTTGAGATGCAGCAGGGCATTGGTCGTGTCGTTGGATCCGCAACCGGCAATGACCGGCACCCGGCCAGCCGCCTGCTCGATGCACACTTCAATGACGCGATGATGTTCGGCATTGGACAGGGTGGACGCCTCGCCCGTGGTACCGCAGGGTACCAAGGCACTGCTGCCCTGATCAATCTGCCAGTCCACCAGGGCGCGAAACTGGTCTTCGGCAAACGATCCGTCGCGAAAGGGCGTCGCCAGAGCCGGAATTGAGCCGGAAAACATGGAATAATCCTTTATATTTACCTTGGAAATGGGCAAAGCCGCCACCAAGTCATTTGCATTATTAACAGCGATATAGTGCGCCGTTCAGCGCCTGATAAGGAGCCTAGCCCCATAATGTCCAGCATGGTATCAAGATTTCTCATTGGAGCGCTGCTTTTATCGCCTGCAACCTGTGTGGCGGCCGAACAGATTGGCTGGCAAAGCAGCGAGAGCGGGCTGTCTGATCCGACCGGCGGCAACGCCGTCCTCGGCCTCCAGCGCTGGCGGGTACTCACCCAGTCCGACAATTATTCTTTCGAGGATTATGCCGGTTTTCTGGTCACCTATCCTGGCTGGCCGGACGATACGCGGATGCAGCGCAATGCCGAGCAGGCGATCAATATCAACAGCTTCTCGCCGAGCCGGGTTATCGCGTTTTTTGACCGTTTTGATCCGATCACCAATGCCGGGGCCGCCAAATATGCAGTCGCCCTGCAAGCCTCTGGCCAGCGCGACAAGGCCAATGCCATGGCCAAACAGGCGTGGCGCGGCGGTACGCTGACCGATGAAGACGAAGCTGCCCTGATCACCCGGTTCAGCTCCGCCCTGACGATCGACGATCATGATGCGCGGATGGATGCCTTGCTCTGGGCGCGCGCGACCCGCGATGCAGCGCGCCAGCTGGTCTTCACCTCTCCTGCTCGACGATCCGTATTTGCCGCCCGTCTTGCGCAGCTCACCGAAGCGCCTGATGCCAATGATCAGGCAAGTGCGGTTGGCGCCATCGCCCGCGATGATGCAGGCTATCTAGCTGATCGCGCTCGCTATTTGCGCAACAATGGGCAAAGCTACGCCGCCCGCCAACTGATGGCGACAAGATTGCCGCTGCGGGTAAAACCGGCGATGCCCGAAACCTGGTTCGAGGCGATGCTGATCAATGCCGAAGCCGCAGCCAATGACCGGCAGTGGACGACAGCCTATGAAATCGCCTCCAAAATCGAGGACGCCTACGACACGCCGGTCCGGATCGCCGACCAGAATTCCCGCGTTCGTGACAAATATTCCGATCTCGCGTGGGTCGCGGGTACATCTGCACTGAATGGCATGCGTCAGCCTGCCAAGGCCGTCCGCATGTTCGATCTCTATGCGCAATCCTACGATTCACCCAATATCACTTCCAAAGGTTATTACTGGGCCGGTCGCGCCGCTGCCGAAGCGGGCGAAACCGCTCAGGCCAACGCCTATTTCGAGAAAGCTGCCGCGTTCCCGGATTATTTCTATGGCCAGCTGTCGCTGGAGCGGCTCGGTCGTCCGCTGCCGGAATTCAATCGCAAGCCAGCCGTAGACATCACCGACGAAGAGCGCCGCGCCTTCGACAAGGAACCTCTGGTCATCGCGACCAAGGCCTCGGTCCGCACGGGCCCATGGCGTGAGCAAATCCGTTTCCACCGTGCCCTCGCCTATAATGCCAAGACGGCGAAAGACTATCTGCTGATCAGCGATCTCGCCACCCGCATCGGCGCGCGCGATCTCGGCGTGATCAAGGGGATCAGCTCACTCGGCGCCGGCGTCGGCGCGATCGACGAAACCGCCTTCCCGACGATGAACGTGCCGTTCGGCCATGAAAACAGCTGGACGATCATCCACGCGATCACCCGGCAGGAAAGCCAGTTTGCCGAAGGCGCCATCAGCCATGCCGGCGCGCGCGGCCTGATGCAGCTGATGCCTGGCACCGCCCGGGAACAGTCGGGCAAGGCGAACCTGTCCTATAATCTCTCGTCGCTGACCGATGATCCGCAATATAATATCCGGCTAGGCAGCGGCTATATCCAGCGGATGATGGATTATTATGGCGGCAGCTACCCGCTCGCCATCGCCGCCTATAACGCCGGTCCCGGCAATGTGAACAAATGGCTCCGCGCCAATGGTGATCCACGCATGGGCGGGATCGATTGGGTCCAGTGGATCGAGGACATTCCGATTTCCGAAACCCGCAATTATGTGAAGCGCGTGCTGGAAAACGCAGTGGTTTACGATACCAAAAACCCGCGCGGCCCGACAATCCGCAGCGACACGCCGCTGACGCGTTATATCGGGAAAAATTACAAAGGTTGATATTTAAGGGTTGATACTCGCGATCCGGACGAACAGCCTCGCACCTGCTTCATTCCGAAAGTTACAGATGACATATTGGTACGCTTTTCTTCCCGCCTTTCTGGCGTCCATAACATTGGGTGCCTGTACAACACCGGGCGACCGATCGACGAAAGCCGATTTCGTCGCCTGCGATGATCAGAAACTGCACGCAAATCTATCTGACAGCCTGTGTATTGAAACCACCGTTGACCACAGCAATTTGCAGGACGAACCGGCCAAACTCTTCGTGCGAAAATTCCCGGCGCGCGCCAAGCACCACGGCGATATATGGCTGATTGCCGGTGGTCCCGGCGAATCGGGTGCCAGTTTTTATGCTGATATCGATTTCTTCAGACAGACTTTTGCCCATTATGATGTCCTGATTCCCGATCATCGCGGCTCCGGCTATTCTTCAAAACTGTGCATGCCCGAAGAAACTCGCGATAGCGTCGATGGACTGAATCTTGCCGGCGAAGAATGGGGACCATGTTTTGCGAAGCTATATTCTGACCTCAAGAGAGCAAATAGCTTTAGCCAGAGAAATGCTGCGCGGGATCTCGACACGCTCATTGCAACCCTGGGCTCGGACAACAGAACATTAATTTACGGTGTCTCGTACGGCACCTCTCTTGTGCTGGAATATAGCAAGGTTGCGACGACGAATGTCGATGGCATCATTCTCGATTCCCTGACCCCCGGGCCGTCTGATCAGCTCAATGGCCTTTCCTATCGTTCGCAGACCACTGACCGGATTGGACTGGCCTTGCTCGAACGCTGTGCGGCAGACAGCAAATGCAGTCTTGGTACAAATGCCGTTGAAACCTATCACGCGCTGCTCAAAGCTATTGATGAAGGCGCGGACATACCGGGCTTGAGCCTCATTCCCAATCGCGATCTCCGGCAATTTCTGGGTCTGTTTTTGGACGTACCCAGCGCTCGCAACCAGATTCCAGATATCATTGGCACCTTGGCGGCAAGAGATCCCTCGGCGGAGCCACTGATCGAGAAAACCATTGCAGATGTAGAGACATATTGGGGAGCAATTGCTCAATTTCCTCAGGCAACAGCATCTATCCCGCTGTCCGCGACAATCTCCGGCTCCGTGTTCAACAGCAGGCCTGAATTGACGGCCGAGACATTGGCGTCAGAAAAAGCAGCCCTGGGGTTCACGAGCCCCCTTCCCGGCCTGCTGGTGAACAATCAGTTCCCGCTCTATCAACCACCTGAGGCGCTGCCAATGCCTGCGAGCATGCCGCCAATACTCGTTTTGCAAGGAACATTCGACCCTAAAACACCTTATGCGTCAGCCGTGCAGCGGGCGAAGAATCTCCGTGTACATGGCTCCGTTGAAATCCTCACATTGATAGACGCACCGCACGCAGCATATATCAGCAGCCAGGATTGTCTGGCCAAACCACTGTCGCTTTTCGCAAAAAATCCTGAGGCGGTGTTGTCGCAAACCTGTGCCCCAACCGAAGCCTTGATCGCGTTCCCTTAGAGAATATCGCGTTCCCTTAGAGAATAACGACCTGTCAAACACGGCCAGGCCAAGAATATCGCACAAGCTCATTGGACAAATGACTGGAACAAACACCCACAAAATCGTCGGGGACACCTGCACCGGATTACGGCGTTTACCTTTTCTTTCTAATTTTCTGACATGCTGCTGCGATAGTGACGGATGCATTTTCATATGAAAATTCCGAACGCGCGCTTCAGGAGGGATATTGTTCTGCGGCAGTACGCGGAATTATACACGCCCCCCTGATCAATCTCGGCGGGATATTGGTTGTCGGTCCGGCGCTATTCATGCTTCTCCCTTGGTATTATGCAATCTGTCCGATTTTGCTTCGCTTATTCTCGATTATTTTCACCCATATAAACGCCCGGCGTATGCAGAAGGCGCTGGCGGACGATGCCGAGCTCACGTCGCCCATCGCCCGCTTTGAATTGGGCGCGATCTTTGTCGGGCTGAGCTGGGCGAGCACGCTCCTGTTGCTGCAACCGGCGCAATGGACAACGCCTCCCGGCACCACCATTGTCGCCATATCGGCAATCGGTATCGCGATGACTTCGCTGATCATTGCCCCGCTTCGCCGTGGCCTGCTGCTGTTTCTCATAAGCTATTTTGGCAGCGTCATTCTCTATGTTGCATGGTATTTTGCCGATTTTGGTTTCATCACCCTGGCCACGCTCGTCGCGGTGATTTTTGCCACAACAAAATTGTCCTTCTTGCTGTCGCATTCGGCCCATGAAACGGTTCGAACCAAGATAGAAAATGCCTTGTTGAATCAGGAACTCCAGCTGGCACTGGCCGAGGCGGAGCGCCTCTCTCACACGGATGAGCTCACCGGACTGGCCAATCGGCGTGCGTTTGAAGACCATGTGCACAAGCTGTTAAGCCGCGACCCGGATAACGGTATATTGCTGCTTGCCGACCTCGATCATTTCAAGCGAATCAATGATGAAGCCGGTCATGCCATGGGGGATAATGTGCTGCGGGCGGTCGGCAAGCTGCTGTCCGCCATGACCGTCGCTTCAGGCTTTCCCAATCGTATAGCTGCGCGGATCGGCGGCGAGGAATTCGCGATTTTCATCGGCGGCACGGATATCGCGGCTGGGCAGCGACTGGCCGAAGATTTGCGACGTGCGATTGGCGGCATAAGCTCGGCCACGGCACAGGGGCATTTGCAGGTTTCTGTATCCGTAGGCGTGGCGCGACGTCTTCCTGGCGAATCGCTGACCCAACTGCAAAAGCGCGCCGATGAAGCCATGTATGAAGCCAAAAATGGCGGCCGCGATCAGGTTCGCCTCGCGGCTTGATCTGCCGCCTAGTCTTCCGCCTCATAGCCAAAAGCATCATGCGCCAGCTTCACCAGCTCCGGATTGGCGTCAGGCAATTCTTCGGGCAACGCTGCCTCCAGCGATTCCACGACATGGGTCATCGCGGCAATGCGCGCGGATTTCTTGTCGTTGCCGGCAATCACTTTCCACGGCGCCCAGCGGGTATCCGTATATTTGAACATGTCGTGCATCGCATCGAGATATTCAGGGCGTTTTTCGCGGTTGCGGAAATCTTCGGCGGTGATTTTCCAGCGCTTGTGCGGCGTATCCAGCCGTTTGGCGAGGCGCGCATCCTGCTCTTCCTGCGTCGTGTGGAAGAATAATTTTATCAGATTGGTGCCGCCATCAATCTGCTGGGCTTCGAATTCGTTGATCTCGTCATAGCCCCGTTTCCATTCGGCAGCGCTGCAGAAATTCTCGACCCTTTCCACCAGCACGCGGCCATACCAACTGCGGTCGAACACACCGATTTCCCGGCTGCCTGGCAATTTCTGCCAGAAGCGCCATAGAAAATGCCGGTCTTTCGCTTCCTTGCTCGGCGCGCCAATTGGCCAGACATCATAATAGCGCGGGTCCCATTCCCCGGTCATCCGGCGGATCGTTCCGCCCTTCCCTGCTGCATCCCAGCCTTCGAACACGAGAATTGACCGGCTACCATGAATGATATGCTTGAAATGGACATGGGCAAGCCGGTCCTGAAGATCCTTCAGCGCCTTGTCATAATCGCCATCATATTTGTCGCCGGATTCATAGTCAGAAAGGTTGATTGTCATTTGCGCTCCGCCGTCCCGTTTTTGATGAAGGGCCCTGGGTTAAATATTGCTTCATCTGCTGCCAGAAATTCTGGACGCAGGAAACAGGCCCGTCTGACGACATAATATTGTGAACCATATCCGGACAATGGATTAACGCAATCCGTCAATTTCGGTTTTCAGCCATTCCAGATTGGTGCAGCTCCCATTCGAGCATCGCTTGCCGGTGACCGCCCGCACGTTGCAGGGAATCGGCCACTTCATATTTTCCCGGTGCGAGCCTGTCTGCCTCATCGTATAAAGCCATGGCGGAATCGAGATCACCGCGCTGTTCGGCGCAAAGCGCGCGGTTAAAAGACAGCGAGACATGAGATAGTCCGTTTTGCGCGGCATCATCCCACATCCGGCAGGCTTCCGCCGGGTTGGTTTTTGTCATTTTAACGGCCGCCTTGAATAAATTGCTCTGGGCCTTGGTCATACCCTTGCGGCTTTCAAGCACCCGGACATCCAGACGATATTGTCTCGGCGCAAGGTCATTGCGGATTGCATCCGCTGTTTCCGCCAGCATCGACCGGATTACGGATTCACTATAGGCAAAATCCTCTTCATCGCCCTCGCAAACGGTCTGTTCCTTTTTATGGGGGAAGCTCTCGGTATAGATGCTGCGCCCGTCGCTATAGCGCGTCCCCCGAACCTGAGCGCGAAAGTCGATCACTCGTGTCAGGCAGTTCACATCGATATCTTTATAGGTAAGACATTTGTCTTTCGTACCCCGTTCGACGCAGCGATTCCGTTTGGCGACGATTTTATACTCGTCAACACCGGCGGTTACCTGACCAGAAAGTGTCGCGTCCGACTGCACCGCGGATCGTCCGCCGATGACATCAAAATAGGGCTGACCGCTCACTGTGACAGCAGAAAGGCGATCTTCCAGTTCAAACGCCAGCGACCGTCCGTCGCTACCGCCAAAATTGCCGATCGCCACCGACAATATTTCAGCAAATCCGTCGGACTCTGCGGGCGTCATGCCATCGATGGTCAGAACCTCGGCATTTGCGGCAGATGCAAGGCCAGCAAAGGCCGCTATGGCGATAACCATCGCACTCAATCTTCTGGTCATTTCCTTCCCCCGCGGTTCAGGCTTTCACCAATGTTGATGTTGACGGGCTTCTAGCATTTCTCAATGATTCCGGCAATCCGCTTTGGATCCTGCATCGGCATGAAATGGGTGAGTTCAGGAAGATAGACATCTGTTCCCTGGGCGAAATCATCCGCGAGACCAGGCGGTGTGGGTGAGGACGCAAAATCGAAAACGCCGTCCTGGCCCCGCTGCGGCGCGCGCAATATCATCACCGGTTGTTTTATCCGCTCGATCAGCGGCCATGGATCGACCGATATGCTGGCTGCATAGACCGATGCTTCGACTTGCGGCGGACAGGCAAGCAGGAAGCCCCCTTCACCATCCGGCAGCAGGCCATAGTCACAATAGTCCCGCAGCACCTCCACGTCCCACAGCCGATAGGGATGGCGGTCGCGAAACCGTTCAAACATCGCATCAGCCGAAGTCCAGCTGTTACGGCGCTTGGCAACCATGGCATTGATCACACTATAGTCCGGCGGATTATTGTAGACGGCGCGATCCATGACCACCGGGTCGACGAGCACCAGCCGCTCGACCAGATCCGGCAATTTGTCCGCGACCTGTATCAGACAATGACCACCCATGCTGTGCCCGACGCCAACAGCAAATTTCGTTCCGAGCGCATCCAGTAGCTCGACCGTCGCATCGGCTACCATCGCCCAGTCGCTGATCATCGGACTGGCGCTTCGCCCGTGGCCCAGTTGATCGACGGCGATAACATGGGTGTCGTCCGAAAAAGCATCGACAACCTTGTCCCAGCAGCGCGCATGAAAACCGGTCGCGTGGAGCAGCAATATCGACGGGCTATCGCCTGCCGTGCCCCACTCGAAATAGCAAATATCGCCGTGGAAGGACTGGAAATGATGCTCGACGGGGTTGATCATGCGCGGGTTCCGTTAGTCTTGGGCCGGCCACAGGACAACTAGCGACAAGCGTGGCGCGACGGGCTCACCGCCAAGATTTGGACCTAGCCTTCCTTGGGCGGCTCGACCACGCGAATATGCAGTTCCCGCAATTGCTTCGCCGCAACCGGGCTGGGCGCGCTCATCATCAGGTCCTCGGCCTTCTGGTTCATCGGGAACAGCACGACCTCGCGAATATTCGGTTCATTGGCCAGCATCATCACGATCCGGTCAACGCCCGGTGCCGAACCGCCATGCGGCGGCGCACCATATTTCAGCGCGTTGATCATACCGGAAAATTCAGTGTCGACCTGCTCCTTGGTATAGCCGGCAATCTCGAACGCCTTGTACATGATATCGGGCCGGTGGTTCCGGATCGCGCCGGACGACAGCTCGATGCCGTTGCAGACAATATCATATTGCCAGGCCAGAATATCGAGCGGATCCTGGTTTTCCAGCGCTTCCAGCTCGCCCTGCGGCATCGAGAACGGGTTGTGCGAGAAATCGAGTTTTTTCAGCTCGTCGTCATATTCGAACATCGGATAGTCGACGATCCAGCAGAATTTGAACGCGTTCTTGTCGATCAGGTCGAGCTGTTCCGCGGTCCGGGTCCGGGCCAGTCCGGCGAGCCGCGCGGCTTCCGCTTCCTTGCCCGCGGCAAAGAAGACGCCATCATCGGGACCACAGCCGAGATCGGCGAGCAGTTTGGCCGTGCCTTCTTCGCCATGGTTCTTGGCAATCGGCCCGCCAGCCGCGCCTTCCTTCATGTTGATATAGCCCAGCCCGGCGAAGCCTTCGCTGCGCGCCCAGTCATTCATCGCATCAAAGAATTTCCGGCTGTTCTTGCCGGCTTCCGGCGCGACAAAGGCACGCACGGTGCCGCCGGACGAGGTGATCTTGTCGAACAGACCGAAACCGGAGCCCTTGAAATGCTTGCTGACGTCCTGAATGATGATCGGGTTGCGCAGGTCCGGCTTGTCATTGCCATATTTCAGCATCGATTCCTTGTAGGGAATGCGCGGAAATTCACCGGCGGGAGTCACCGAACGGCCATTGGCAAATTCTTCAAACACGCCAGCCAGCACCGGTTCCAGCGTCTGGAACACATCCTCCTGGGTGACAAAGCTCATCTCGAAATCGAGCTGGTAAAATTCACCCGGCGAGCGATCGGCGCGGGCATCCTCGTCGCGGAAACAGGGCGCGATCTGGAAATAGCGGTCGAAACCGGCGACCATCAGCATCTGCTTGAACATCTGCGGCGCCTGCGGCAGCGCGTAGAATTTGCCGGGATGGACGCGGCTCGGCACCAGATAGTCGCGCGCACCTTCCGGAGACGATGCGGTCAGGATCGGCGTCTGGAACTCGGTGAAGCCCTGATCGGTCATCCGCTTGCGCAGGCTGGCGATCACCTTGGAACGCAGCATCATGTTGGCGTGCACCGACTCGCGGCGCAGATCGAGGAAGCGGTAGCGCAGGCGGATATCTTCGGGATATTCCTGCTCACCGAACACCGGCATCGGCAATTCCTCGGCCGGTCCCTGCATGTCCACCGTGGCGGCAACCAGTTCGACATCACCGGTCGGCAGGTTCTTGTTCACCGTTTCCTCGTCGCGGGCGACAACCTTGCCGGTCACCGTTACCACCGACTCCACCCGCGCACCGTCGAGTATCCTGAACGCCTCGCTGCCGGTCTCGCTGACAATCTGGGTCAGGCCAAAATGGTCGCGCAGATCGACAAACAGCAGATTGCCATGGTCGCGTTTGCGATGGATCCAGCCGGAGAGACGAACTTCCTCGCCGACGTGCGAAGAGCGAAGCGCGGAACAATTATGGGTGCGATATGCGTGCATGATGGACCTTTGGAATCTTGGAAGCTAGCGTTACGCTATGTTGTGCGCGTAACACAGGTCTGCGCGCCATTTGTCAAGGCTTGAGATTGCCCGAACAGGCCCTGCGCCGCAGTCGATGCGGAGTTTTCGGAGGGACAGGGCTATCGTCGGCGAAAGCTCCGTATCACACAAGGGGATTTGGTGATGTAGCCCATCCTTCATCCCACGCAATCTATGGATCGAGACTATGATATTCCCTCGCATCCTTTATCGGGATTTCCGCTGCTTCCGTAATATCCCGAAAGCGGGCGTTATATTTAATCGTATTTGACGGCGACAAGTGGGTGGGGAGCAGTCATTGAGCTTTGCTCTAACTAATCTCCGCTACATCGCGAACGACGACGTTCAAACCCTCCATCAATCGAAATTTTCCTCCTGCGAATATCGTAGAACAATATTACAGTGACACCATCATAGTGAATATCACAGCGTGATTGCCATCACGCTACTCACCCATCAAAATTTGCAAGTTAATCAGCCTAGAAATAAAGTAGATACAAAATAATTTGAGTAGTTTGATATTTATTTGAAACATAGGTTGCATTCCATGACCGGAGAAAACTGCCGGAAATGGTCTCGATCTTTTGAGTCTGGTTGGATTAACATAGATTAGGGGGTTAGCAATTATGATATTGTGCAGAATGGCGCGGCGCCCAGCCGACTTTAGCTTAACAGCACTTTCGGCATTGGTCGTGCTATTGGTAATCCTGTTGTTCTCATCCCCTGCACATGCTTTCAAGATTGAAACTCACGTTTGGATATCTCAACAAGTGATCAACGAACTGCAGCGAAATGCAGACGGGTCCATATTGATAAAGATAGGCAACGAAGACAAGCGACTTCTTATTCCGGCTTATGTTCGGACAGCGATCTTGAAGCATCCGGAATATTATCGGATGGGGAATATTGGACCTGACGCTTTCCCAGGGATTTTTGAAGGTCAGATGGCAATCCATACTGATGAAAGTGGATGGGGTACTGGCGACTGGCTTTCCTATCTTTTGAATAATGTAGAAACGGGCGAAGAAATAGCATTTGTGTATGGTATGATTGCTCATGCTGCGGCTGACACTTGGGCCCATAGCTATGTCAATCACTATACCGGCGACGTCTATGCGCTGACCGATTCAGAAACACATGTCGAAGCACGCCATTTTCTTTTGGAAGGATATATTTCAAATAAAATGCCGCCATTTCTGTCTGCATCGGGTTCATCATTGGGGGCGGCGGAAACGTTAATCCGAAAAGGCGACGAACTGGCAGTCCCTACAGAATTTTTATTGCGGATGTTTGTTCAGGATGACCGCGCTGCAAAAAAACTGGCCTCGGCAGGGTCCGTACATTTTCTTGCCGTTAACCGTCTGCACAGCGCAATCGATAACTTGATACGTGATGGCGGTCCTATTGAGGATCTGCACCGTTTCGCACAAAATATAGCCATTTATTCACTAGCCGGATATTATGCCGACCGGAAGCAACTGGAAACGATTAGCGAGGCTCATCAGAAATGGAAAAATACTCAAAATAAGGATTTAGATAAATTACAGAAGGAGCATGGTCAGTATGCCAAATTGGTCGAAAGTTCTTTTGCTCAACATGACAAGCATGTCATTTATCAGCTAGAACTGGCATCTGAAGCACTTTCAAAAGCGGCAGAGTTCCACAAAGCGATGGATGACCTGGAAGACGAAATATTTGAAAAAGTCCAAGAGTTGAAGTTGATTCCAAAAATTCCCGTACCCACAATGGTGAACAAGAGAAAATGCGGCGGTTGGCCGGTACGCGTATGTGTAACTGTTAAAGTTCCCGGCGTGAAATTGGTGGAGGGTCCCGAAGCGAAATTGGTCAGGGTGGCGATTGCCCAAAAGAGAAAATTGAAAACTGGGCTAAGAAATAAATTGTCGGAGCAAATCTCCAAGCAGCAACAATTTGTCGAAAATACTCACGCAACGGTGATCAGCCTGTACCAGCGAAAAAACGCGATCATGGATTCGATTATCGATATGGTTCAGCGGATCAATTCCGACGAGAACCCGTTCAGGCAAACGCTGGTCAATTGGAAGACAGACAACGAATCCGCAATGAAGAACTATTTCCTTGCGAACGGACTGGCCATGTCAAACACAATGCATGATGAAAGTATGCTCGAACCGTTGACGAATTGGCTGGGTTGCGATGCATGGACATTCATTGGTGTCCCACATGATGCAATCGAGGCAGGGTGCGAGTTAAGATATGCGTTTCAAGACATCAAAAATTTGCTGGATGCAGCAAAGCAACTTGATCCAGTTTCCGCTGAATTGCACAAAAAGATAGAATTGGTGAAGGCCGAGTTGTTTACTGTTGCTCAGGATGAAGGTCTAAAATTCGGAGATTCTATTCTCAGTACCGATATGAAGAATCTGGCGGATGCTATGACCGCAAAACCGACCAGCGGGAATTTGAATTCCCAATTTTCCCAGTCACCGTCCAGCAAAAAACTGCTCAAATTCTCCAATATCTCAGAGCGAGTCAAATTCGACATGAACCTCGGAGCTGATGGCAAATTCAGTCCCGAAAGCTTCCCTGCGATTTACAATGCAACCTTGCTCGCAAAAATGTCTCTTCTGGATGCGGACGGCTTAAACGCCCTGGCACAACGCAATCTTTATTCAATTGGCAATGCTGCTGACAGGAATATAATGTTCAGACTCTCGAAATCCATCGACGGAGATTATCAATGGATGAAACAGGCCCCATCATATGCAAGGCGTGATGGCAGCCATTTCGAAACCGAAAAACATAAATACAGCTATAAATCCGGTTTTCCGTTTTGGAAAAAAGACGGTCAGCGGAATCAGGTCTTCCGGAAAATTTTCAAAGGACCGCTTCACCCCTCCTTGTTTTCATCGGACAGCGAGGAGTTTCCGAAGATACTGCCGGATAACTATAACTTTCGTCCTTCAGACCAATGTGGTTACCCGTCCAAACACGACAGCTATAAATGCAGCAATAGCATTTGGGACAAAATAGGACTCTAATGAACGCAGGATGAGAAAGTTGCGGTGACTTGTTGCTCTGAAGTTTGCACTGTGCGGTGAAATTAGGGTCGATATGGTTACGTCTGCAATTTCCCTCAAGCGGGCTCAAATCTTTGGATAGTTGTAATAGTGGTAGCGGCGATATGTGGGCGACCAGATCCTTTGTTCGTAATGCCCCTTTTGCGCCATAGCCAACACCCGAACAAACCGCTGATTATGCGTTTTCAGACTATTTGGTGAACCGTTGATCCGGAATGCGGCCTGCACCTTCCGCTTTTGGTGCAGCAAAACATTATATATTCGGATGGTCACTTTAGCGTGATCATCTCTTTATCCCCCGCATCAAGTACAGGGCACGAAGCCTAGATCAGGCCCAGTTTCACCAGTTCATCATTGGCGAACACTGCGCGATCCGCCGCATCCGGCATCACTTGCGCCTGCGCCCATTTCCAGTCGGCGAAATCCTGCCCGTAATCCTGCTGGACCCGATGTTGGTCGAGATTGTTGGTTTTCCCCCAATGGCGGGTAAAGGCAATTCCGGCATCATCCAGCGCCTCAACCACCTTCTTATAGCCTTGATGACTGGATTCGACATTGGGCCCGTCAAAGTCGATCACGACATTCTCCGGCCAGTGCGCGGGCGCGAGCAGCCCCTTTGCCTTGTGCACGAAGCGCAGGGTGACAACCGTCCCGCCCCCACCGCTTCGAAAACTATCAATAATTAAATCAAAGGCTTCACTAAGCTTTCTGCGATCAAGTGTGACTGAACCATTGAACAGGCTACCGATCGGACAATGTTCCTCGGTCGTGTGGCCCCAAGTGGCAATCGCCGGCGGATCATCGACATCGCGATTTTCGGGATAGCCTTTCTCCATCGCCATTTGCAATATCTCGGCCTTGAACAAATCGCTGTTCGCCATCACCTTGCCGAGCAAGGTCAGAGCATCGTAGCCGGCACCCATGTCACCCGGCGGCGGTGGCGGGATACTCGCATCGAACGGACGCTTGTAGAGGAAGCGCAACAGACTTTTTTTATCGAAAGGATCAAAAGGATTGAGAATAACCTGTTGAAAATAGGGCTCTTCGTTGAACCCAAATTCACAGGAAAATTTCCTGAATTCGCCGCGGCACAACCAGTCGATATGCTCGCGCCGGATTTTCGCCGCCTTCTGGATATTCTGCACCATATAGATGGGATCGGTCTCGATCAGCATCGCGGTGACAAAGCCCATGGCCCCGACATGAAGCTGCGCGGCGGCAAATATCCGGTCATCGCGGATGATTTCCGATCCGGTCTGCGCGATGAAATCATCCGACAGCACCGCTTTCTTCGGTGATACCCACAATATCCGGTCCGGCGTCACCAGCTGCACCGCCCGGACATGATCCTGAATCCCGCCTTCGCGCCAGACACTGCCATGGGTCCCGGTGGCACAGGCCCCGGCAAAACTCTGGCCGTTGCTCGCGCCGCCGGTGCGCAGTGACCGACCCAGTTCTTCCGCGCTTTCATAAACTTCATCGACGGTCGCGCCCGCCTGCACCAGCAGCAGCGCTTCGGCACCGACATCACAATCATCGTGCAGATCTTTGGCCGACAGCTTGTACGTCCGGTTAAGTCGCAAGGTTTCGACCAGCCAGCCATCCTCGACCACATTGATCGGCGACGGCGACCAGCCCGCGCCAATCGGCCGCACCGGAATATGATATTGCCGCGCTTCCCGGAGCAGCGCCAGAACCGATTCTGCCACGCCTTTGAGATGGGCCCGGCCATTGGCGTGATCGCCATTGGCCAGCTCAATCCGATCCTTCAGATTGCACTCGGCGGTATGATGATAATTGTGCCAGACCTGGTGGCCGAGACGAACGATCCGGGTCATCAGGCTTCTCCCACGTCAGAGTCGCCCGCATAGCAGCGATAGGCAATGCTTACCGTGCGGACAAAGCCAAACGTCACAAGACAGACAAGAATAGCCTTGCCGGTCATGAAGAAGCGCATGTCGTTAATCCCGAGCCGCTCGCAATCATCGACCTGCAGGGATCGTCCCCGCCGCGATGCAAAGCCCCAGGCCAATATCGTAATCTCGATGGTCTTGCCGCCAATCGGTCGTGGATCCGCCATCGCCAGATAGGCATCGCCCCAGAGTGCCATGGTCTGCCCCAGCATCAGCAATGTGAGCAAACCGATCAGAATTAGTGGCCAAAATGCCATGATTCCTCCCCCAATTTTGTCCTGCGCCCACGAATTGTTTGCGGGATGAGCCGCCCGATGTATAGGATAAAAATGCATATCCATAACTTGCTGACAGACAATCAGGACATCGCCGATATTTGTGACCGCTTCGCGTCTGCGGATTTCGTGACGGTTGATACAGAGTTCATGCGCGAGAATACCTATTGGCCGATTCTCTGCCTGATCCAGATATCCGACGGCAAGGAAGCGGCGGCAATTGATCCGCTGGCCAAGGGCGTTGATCTTGGCCCCCTCCTTGACCTGCTGGTCAACAATGAAGACGTGCTCAAGATATTTCATGCTGGCGGACAGGATGTTGAAATCATCCACAATATGACGGGCAAAACTCCTCACCCGATTTTCGACACCCAGATCGCGGCGATGGCAATCGGCCAGAGCGAACAGATCGGCTATGCCAATCTCGTTGACAGTTATCTCGGGATCACGCTGGACAAAGGCGCCCGCTTTACCGACTGGTCACGCCGACCGCTCAACGCCCGTCAACTGGAATATGCCATTGCCGACGTCACCCACCTCGCCAAAATTTTCCCGATGATGCTGGACAAACTGCGCGAAACTGGCCGTGGCATGTGGATCAACGCCGAGATGGAAAAGCTCGCTGATCCCGATAATTACGTCAATGATCCGGAAAAATCCTGGCTGCGGGTCAAGTCGCAAGGCCGCAATCTGGACATGCTCGGCAGGCTGAAAGCGCTGGCCGCCTGGCGGGAAATTGAAGCCCAGTCCAAGGACCTGCCCCGCGGTCGGATCATGCGCGACGAAACGCTCGCCGATATTGCCGCCCATCCGCCCCGCGAGCAATCCAAGCTGGGACAGGTCCGCGGTCTGTCCGCAGGCTGGAAAAACAACGATATCGGCGCCCGGTTGATGGAGGTTCTCGACCAAGCACAACCCCTGTCGCGCGATGATCTGCCGCTAAAAACCGGTCGCCGCCCCAAAAATGGCAAAGCAAACGCGCTGGTCACCGACCTGCTCAAGCTATTGCTCAAAATACGCTCCGCGGAAATGAATGTTGCCTCACGCCTGCTCGCGCGTGCGGACGATCTGGATCGTATCGTTGCCGGAGAACGTGAAGATGTTCCGCTGCTGGAAGGCTGGCGCTATGAGGAATTCGGGCGTGACGCCCTCGATCTGATCGAGGGCCGGGTGAGTTTCACGGTCAAGGATGGCAAGTTGAAAATGACCCATCAACAGGATGACGACGTCGCCCAAGCTGAATAGCGGACCACCGGCGCAACGGAAATCCGGAACAGCTAGATAGCGGTCATCACCGGTTCAAGTTCCATGATATTCGCGAGATGGCCATGGCGCTTGGCCACCGCGTCGCCATATAAATGGGTCAGATCTCCCGCTATCGTCAGCTCCAGCTTCTTGCCGGTTTTGCGAATCTGGGTCTGCTCCAGCGGATTACGGGTGCCGCCGCTCAGCCGCTGTCCCAGACGCATCGCCAGCCCCCAGCAAATAGCGCGTTTCGTCGCCTCCTCGCTGGCCAGCTGACCGCCGCCGGGATAAATATTATTGCCGCCGCCAAAACTGGTGAACAGCGCCTGCCCGAGCATCTCGCGTTCCGGGCCGGTGATCCCCACCCAGTTGCCATGCACCCCGATTTCCAGTCCCCGCTCCGCCCGGAAATTGGGATTGGCGCGCCAGGCAACATCGCCAAGATTGCAGGCCGCCTGCCGGATCCGGTGCCATTCGACCGGATCATCCGAAAAAATATCAGCGATCCACTTGCCGAGCAATTTGCTGTTTGCCGGGAAGCGGGCCTGCGCGGTTCCGGCATCTTCCGTCGCCAGCAACAGCGGATCGCGCACCGCTTCCTGCTTGCTGATATTCCGGAACAGCAAGCCCTCGCGCACGCCATAAGCCGAGACGACCATCTTGCTGCTCTGGAGATAGCGGACCAGCAGCGACAACAGCCATGCGGCATCGTTCAGCGTCGGTATGCGTGACGAGGAGAGCCCGGGTACGTTCTTGAGTTTTTCCTTGTTCAACTGGGCCAGACGACTGACCAGCCGCCGGGCGCGGCGCGGCTCCATTTCGTAATTGTGGATCACCGGCAAAGGATATTTGCTGTCGAACATGTCCAGTCGGGCGAGCGACCGCCAGGAACCGCCGACCAGATAGAAGGGCAATGCCTGCGCCTGCTTCTCCCAGCCGGTTTTCTTCAGCATTTTGCGCACCTGGCGCTTGAGCTTGTCCTTGCCTTTGGCGCGCAGGTCCGCAACGCGCAATACGCCGAGCGGAAAGGAAAAGCGTTCAAGCACTTTGCCATTTTCCACCATCGCCAGTTCCAGGCTGCCGCCGCCAAGGTCCCCGACAATGCCTTTTGCATCCGGAATGCCGGAAATCACGCCGAGGGCGGCCAGTTCCGCTTCCTCCTCCCCCTGCAGCACGGCCACATCATAACCGATCTCGCGCGCCGCTTTCAGAAGCTCCTTGCTGTTATTCGCATCGCGCACTGCAGCGGTGGCGAAACAGTTGATGCTGTCCACTTCCATTTCTTCGCAGAGCCGGTAGAACCGCTTCAGGCCGCGGACGGCAAGCTCCATCGAATCCTTGCTGATGGCACCGGTAGTCGACAATTCCCTGCCCAGCCCCGCCATCACCTTTTCATTGAACAGGATCGCTGGCACTCTCGCCGGGCCCTGATAGACGACCAGCCGGATGGAATTGGAACCGATGTCGACAATCGCCGTCCGCCGATTGAATGTCCGTTTTTTCGCACGCGCCGACTGAGGCAATGATCCTTTGTGCACCAACACCCCGATCAGGCTTTTTTCTTGCGGCGACGCAAGCTGAGACGAGGCACGGCATTGCTCTTCTTGAGCGCCTTGCCGCGTCCGGACAGGGACGGGTTGGTCATGAAATAGCGGTGCAGGTTAAACGGCTTGTCTGAAGGCTCGACCCTTGTGTAGCTGCCGTCGGCATTGAGTTCCCAGCTTTGCTCGTCATCGATCAAATTGGCGACCATGACCTGATCCAATATCTGGTCGTGGACGGTCGGATTGGTGATCGGCATCATATATTCCACGCGTCGGTCGAGATTGCGGGGCATCCAGTCGGCCGACGAGATATAAAGTTTCGCGCCGTCATTGGGCAGATCCTTGCCATTACCAAAGGCCCAGATACGGCTGTGTTCCAGAAAACGCCCGACTACCGATTTTACCCGGATATGGTCCGACATGCCCGGCACGTCCGGCCTCAGACAGCAAATGCCCCGCACAACCAGATCAATTTCGACACCGGCATTGCTGGCCTGATAAAGCTTCTCGATCAGCGCCGGATCGACCAGCGAGTTCATTTTTGCCCAGATCATGCCCGGCTTGCCGGAACGGACATTGGCGATTTCCTGGTCGATCAGGCCCATCAGGTCCTTGCGCATATTGCGCGGCGACATGGAGATGAGCTCAAGCTGCTTGGGCTCGACATAGCCGGTAATATAATTGAACAATTGGGCGGCATCGCGCGCAGCCTTGGGATCCGCAGTGAAGAAGCTGAGATCCGTATAGATTTTGGCTGTAATCGGGTGATAGTTACCGGTGCCAAAATGGCAGTAGGTACGATAGCCCTCCTGCTCCTTGCGGACGACCATCGATATTTTTGCGTGGGTTTTCCATTCGATAAACCCGTAAACGACCTGTACACCAGCCCGTTCCAAAGCACTCGCCCAGAGCAGATTCTGCTCTTCGTCAAACCGCGCCTTGAGCTCGACGACCGCGGTTACCGATTTGCCCGCTTCCGCAGCATCGATCAGCGCCCGGATGACGGCGGATTGCTTGCCGGCCCGATAGAGAGTCTGCTTGATCGCCACGACATCGGGATCGGCGGCGGCCTGTTTCAGAAACTCGATCACCACCTCGAAGGATTCATAGGGGTGATGGACCAATATGTCCTTGTCCCGGATGGCGGCAAAGCAATCACCGCCATGATCACGAATACGCTCCGGAAAACGCGGGCTGTAGGGCGTGAACTTCAGGTCGGGCCGGTCTTCCTCGACCAATATTTCAAGATCGCCAATCCCGACCAGACCATTGATCCGGCTTTCGGTGGCGCCGTCGTCGAGCAGATTTTCACGCAGCATCGCGACCACAGGCTCCGCCAGTTTTGGACCTAGTTCCAGACGGATCACATCGCCACGGCGGCGACGTTTGATCGCGCTCCGGAAATATCGCACCAGATCTTCGGCTTCCTCCTCAACCTCGATGTCACTGTCGCGGATAATCCGGAACAAGCCGCTGCTCTTCACAACATAACCGGGGAATAATATATCGGAAAACTGCTGGATTACGGTTTCAACCGAAACATAGACTGCCTTTTCGCCCGGCAATCGGATGAAGCGCGGCAAACCCGACGGGATCATCACCAGTTCCCGGATTCCCTGATTGTCCGATTCGCGGATCAGATCGAAAACCAGACTGAGGCCCTTGTTCGGAATGAACGGGAACGGATGCGCCGGATCGAGCGCCTGCGGGGTCAGTACCGGGAATATCTGGTCGAGAAAATGCTGCTGGAGCCAGATTTTCGAATCTTCGGAAAGATCGTCGACAACCGACACAAAAATATCTTCCGTAGCGAGGGTTTCGGCCAGTGCCGACCAGACCCGTTGCTGGTGATCAAGCAAAGCGTCGACTCGGGTCGCTATCGCTTCCAGCTGCTGCGAGGCGGTCAGGCCATCGGCAGAACGTTCCTCGATTTTCTGACGATATTGCCCGACCAGCCCGGCCAGCCGGACCATGAAAAATTCGTCGAGATTATTGCCGGAAATGGACAGGAAGCGCAGCCGTTCAAGCAGGGGATGAGCGCGATTTTCTGCCTCATCAATCACCCGTTCGTTGAAGCCGAGCCAGCTGATTTCGCGGTTGAAATAGCGCTGGCTCGCGTCTTCGGCCAAAGCGCCGGAACCGGTATCCGCTTGCGACATGTCCGCATCAAGCAACTCTGAAGCAGGTTTGACCATGGTTTAACTGTCCACCTTTTCATCCCCGGAGTCAAAATAACCGAGCGCGGATTTTGCGATTGCCAGATTGACCGGCTTCTTGGTCTCGATCGCCAGCGCATCCATTTTCTGCGCCAATTGCCGGACCATCGCATAAGACCGGATCATACGCTTTTCCAGATAGCGCAATGCATCCTGCGAAATAGTCAGTCCGCGCACGGCGAAATATTTCTGGAAAAGCCCTTCAATCATCGCCTGGTCTGGCGGACCGATTTCCCGATGCAGCGAAGCGGCAAGACGGGATTTCAGATCAGGAAGCGACACGCCCCACTCCGAAACCGGCTTTTCCGACAACAGCAACAGCGGCTTTTTTTCTGCATTTGCGCGATTCCACAGATGGAACATCTCGGTGTCGTCACACTGGTCGGCATCATCGAGGAAGAGCCCGCCGCTTTGCGCTTCAAATGTCGCAGCCATGGTCGATTTTCCGGAGGCTTCCGGACCAGTCAAGATCATCGTGTGATGCGGCCATTCGCGCCAGTTCTGCAAATACCGGTGCACCTCAGCATTGGCCGCCGTCACCAGATAGCCATCACCATCCGGCGACGGGTTCTGTTCGAGAGGAAGGGCTATCTGACTCACGGTCTCGCTTCTTCACTGTCCGGGACGACTGATACGCAATGCGCCCGCTCCTTGCTGAACCTGCCAGCCTTGCGAGCGCAGGGCCTGGGCAAGACCGGAAATATCACCATTATAGGTCACGCGCATGACAGACACCCCGCCAAGCGCGAGACTGGATGTCGACGCCGAGGAGACGCCCGGAACCGACCGCACCGACGCTTCGCCCCGGCCCACGGCCCCGACATCCGGGGTATCAAATTGCAGGGAAATCACCGTTGGTGCAGCCGGCGCAACAGCGGGCGTTTCACTGCTCGGTTCGTCGGATGCATCATTATCATCGGTGCCCGCCGCAGAATTGTCCTCGCCTTCACCCTCCAGCGCCGTCGCGCCACTATCAAGGTCAAAATCGTCGAGATTCAGTTCATCCAGGTTAAACGGATCCTCTATGATCAGCGACTTGTCGGTTTTCAAAATGCCGCGCGACAGGGCGCTGGCATAGATATTGTCGAGCCTCGCGATCCCCTGATCCAGCATTTTGGGAATATCCTCGCTTTTGCTCACCTTGAGGGTGAAGCTCTCGATAAAGCGGTTGTCGGGTCCATAGCGTGCAGAAAAACGTGCTTTGACGGGGCCGCCGGGATATTGATAGTTCAGCCGGACAATCGGAATGATGACATCCGCTGCGCCAAACTGATCCAATATATTTCGCCACCAGCGCCGATTCGGACGATTGGCCTGCCCCGCCGTCAGCACCAGCGATTCGCTGTCCGATCCATAAGGCCGCACATAGTCGATGGCGCTGTCGCCGGACTGAAATCTTGCCCAGGCTTTTTGCCATTCGGTACGGTTTTCAAATACCTGCGGCGAACCGCCACTCCACATGATCGGCAGCACCAGCAATGGTGGAGAGCGCAGGCGCCGGCCGCCGACGCCCAATATCGAGCCGGCTCTCGCCCGATCAAACATCACGCCCAGCGTGGCGATATAGCGTTTCGGACCGATCTGCTCTTCCTCGACGATAATCGCGGAAACAATGGTGTTGAGCGTATTGTCAGGCAGGCCGGAAGTTTCCCCACCCTGGGTGCGCTTGTAGAGCATCTTCCAGGCCTTGCGCTGGGCTTCTTCCCAGCCTTTTTTGCGCGCATCAAAGGCGTCATCACCATGGACGTCGACTTGCACGCCCATGACTTCAAAGTCACCGGTGCTGGCCAGTGGCGCAACGCCACGTTCAATGCCTTCCAGCTGGGCATAGACAACCGTGCCCGCGAGCACAGTCACCACCGCAAGGATGGCAGCGATCTTGATCCTGAAGTCAGTCAAAAAACTCATTTGCGCCCTTTTGACGATTATGGCGTGGAAATCCAGCCGCGAGTTGTCTAATCGCTCATGTTATGAGTGAAAAGCAAAATGAAACGGATTCTTGCACCCCGGAATCTTACACCTATGCGAAAGCCGGTGTGTCCATCGAGGCGGGCAATGCCCTGATCAAGGCGATCGCGCCGCTGGCGAAAGCCACAGCGCGCGCAGGCGCCAATGCTGAACTCGGCGGCTTCGGCGGCTTTTTCGACCTGAAGGCGGCAGGCTATGATGACCCGCTGCTGGTCGCAGCCAATGATGGTGTCGGTACGAAACTCAAGCTCGCCATCGACTTTGACCGGCATGATACGGTCGGAATCGATCTCGTCGCCATGTGCGTCAACGATCTCATCGTGCAAGGCGCAGAACCCCTGTTCTTCCTCGACTATTTTGCCACCGGCAAGCTGGAAAACGGCGTCGCCGAGCGGGTTGTGGCCGGCATTGCTGACGGTTGTAAAATGTCAGGCTGCGCCCTGATCGGCGGCGAAACGGCGGAGATGCCCGGCATGTATGCCGATGGCGACTATGATCTGGCCGGCTTCTGCGTCGGTGCAGTGGAGCGCGAAAAAGCAGTGACCGGCGCGACGATCGAGGCTGGCGATATTCTGCTCGGCCTCGAATCATCCGGCGTGCACAGCAACGGCTTCTCGCTGGTCCGCCGTCTGGCAGCGGACAAGGGCTGGAAACTGGATCGCCCGGCCCTGTTCAACCCCGACATACTGCTGATCGAGGCGTTGATCGCCCCCACGCGCATTTACGTCAAGTCGCTGCTGCCGCTGATGCAGGCGGGCCGGATCAAGGCGCTCGCCCATATTACCGGCGGCGGCCTGCTGGAGAATATCCCGCGCGTCCTGCCCGACGGCCTGCACGCCCATGTTGATGCAAGCAGCTGGGACCAGCCGCGGCTGATGGCCTTTCTGCAGGCACAGGGCAATATCGAGCCGGAGGAAATGGCCCGCACCTTCAACTGCGGCATAGGCATGGTTCTGGCGGTGTCGCCGGGCGAAGCGGATTCGGTGACAGCCGACCTCGAAGCCGCTGGCGAGACAGTCCACCGGATCGGCGACATGCGCGAAGGCACCAAGGGCTGCAGCGTGACGGGCGATCGCGGCACATGGTCCGCAATGGACAGCTGGACCGCCACCCACAATGGCTGAAAAAGCCAGGGTCGCGATACTGATCTCGGGCCGCGGCTCGAACATGGCAGCGCTCGTCTATGCCGCGAAGGCGGGCGACTGCCCCTATGAGATCGTGCTGGTTGCCTCCAACGATCCCGCTGCCCCCGGCCTGGCTCTGGCCGAAGCGGAAGCCATTGCGACCTGCGCGCATCCGCACAAGGGCCTGACTCGCGAAGCACACGACCAGATCATGCACGATGCGATCGTCCGGTCCGGCGCCGAATATGTCGTGCTGGCCGGCTATATGCGGATATTGAGCGATGGTTTCGTGCAGAAATGGGCCGACCGCATGGTCAATATCCATCCCAGCCTCCTGCCCAAATATAAGGGCCTTGATACCTATCAGCGCGCCCTGGATGCCGGCGACAGGGTCGCCGGGTGCAGCGTGCATCTGGTCACGCCGCAGCTGGATGACGGCCCTATACTGGCCCAGACCGAAGTGGCGATCCTGCCCGGCGACGATGCCGACAGCCTGGCCAGCCGCATCCTGATCGCCGAGCATCAGCTCTATCCCGCCACGCTGGCCCGCTATGTCACCCGCGAAGCCGATCCGGAGTGGATATTGGATCAGGTTCGCAAGCGCGCACTGGCGCTGGAAGAAACCCACGAGCGGGAAAGCTTCGGCTCCCCCGGATGGCGGGTGGGGAGCGAAAAGACCGGAAAATATTTCGCCTATTTCACCCAGAAACTGCACGGCGAGGCCAGCGTCGGCCTGCTCGTCAAGACCAGCGGACTGGATGAACAGGCGGCGCTGATCGACGCCGATCCCGAACTTTACTATGCACCCAAATTCTACGGAAAATCCGGCTGGATCGCGATCCGGCTCGATCTTGGCCGTACCGACTGGGATCATATCGCCGACTGGCTCGCCAAAAGCTGGCGCTTGGTCGCGCCCAAGCGGCTTACCAGAATGATCGATATAGCGGACCAATTCTAGGATAAAAACGGCAGGGCGCGGTGACGGTGGGAGATTGTGGGAGGCATGGTGATTTATCCCCCAGGATTGATTCGCCCGTGGTCGCCGAGGATGAAAGCTGATTTTGCTGTCTGCCATTGCGACGCAAGCAGAATTCACGGCTTCAAGGAAACAGAGTATAAAATGGCGATTCAGCGGTTGACGGAATCATTGTCCGGTACTGGTCGTGGCTTTTTGGGTGCTAATAAGTATTAATGCGCGCAAGAGGTTTTTATGACTGAACAAATTTCTGACGAACAGCTTATCGGTTGGGCACAGGCGCTCGAGAATTATGCGCGCGATTGGGACACAACATTTGAAAACCGGCCCAACTATTTTACCCAGGAATTTTGGTATCTCCTCGTTGGCTGTATGATTGCGCATTGGAGCGGGAAGCCAATGTCAGTGGGAGCCGCCTGCCAATCGATGAAGAGCGGGTCCAACCGTACTCGCGAAGAGCGCCTGAAACGGGCAGTGAATGACGGCTATCTGGTTAAGGAACGAACCAGCGACGATGGACGAGAAGCGATCGTCCGGCCCACGCCAAAGCTGGAGCAAGCGATGCGGGAGCATTTCCAGCGTACCTATAGGACTGTTTCGGAAGCCCTTCGCAAATAGCCGCAATATTTGCGGGCAATTTTTCGGCCATATTTGCGATAGAAACATTCTCATTTCTCTTGTCTGTTGTGACAAACAACAAAAAAGGGGGGATGACAGAGATGGACATCAAACACGAGAATAGGGTTTCACGGCATCGCTCGCGCATCAGCGCAGCGGCGCTCGCACTTGCGGGATCAACATTGTTTATGACTGATGATGTGTCGGCACAGACCACATCCAGTCAAGCGGCGGAAAACAAGAGTGATCCGGACAACGTGATCGTTGTTACCGCGCGGAGGCGTGAAGAAAATTTGCAGGACGTTCCCGTAGCAGTATCAGCATTCGGACAAGAAGCCCTGCAAAATCTTCAAGCTGCAAATCTGGGTGATCTCGAGGGAGCGGTTCCCAATCTGTCGCTTCATGTCGGCGATGCTGCCAATGCAGTCGTTTACATTCGCGGTGTTGGTCAGGTCGATTCCCTTGCATTTGCCGACCCCGGAGTCGGAATATATGTAGACGATGTCTATTTGGGGCGAGCCCAAGGCGCTTTTCTCGATGTCTATGACGTCGCCCGGATCGAAGTCCTGCGCGGGCCGCAGGGTACGCTTTACGGTCGCAATACTATCGGGGGGGCAGTGAAATTTGTCTCCAGTCCGCTGACCAATGATTTCTCTGGCAGTCTGGAAGCAACCTATGGGAGCTATGACCGCTTTGACATGAAAGGCATGGTCAATATTCCGGTTGTCGACGAAAAGCTGATTGCCAAAGCGGCCATCGCCCATTCGCAGCGGCGCGGTTACGCGACCAATCTGGCTTCCGGCGACGATGATGGTGACAAGGATTTATGGGCCGGACGGATAGCGCTCGAATTTCGTCCATCGTCGGATTTTACCCTGCGCGTGACCGGCGATATATCGCACGATCAACCCGATAGTTCGCGTACGCCTGCGCGCGCCACATCGGTTTTCGGTACATTTCCCCCGAATGACGATCCGTTCGAGGTGAATGCTGATTTTAATGACAGAAATGAACTCAAGACCAGCGGATTATCGGCAGTCGCCAGTTGGACGCCCAACGATGCTGTCGAGTTAAAATCGATCAGTGCATATCGCACGATGGATTATGACAGCAAGCTTGATCTGGATGGAACCGAGGCAGCTTTTTTTGGCGTCTATGTCAATGAAGCGCAAAACCAGTTCAGCCAGGAACTGCAATTCAACTATAATGATGATCGCCTTTCCGCGGTCGCGGGTCTCTTTTATTTCCGCGAACATGACGACACATTGAGCGGACTTTACGGACCGGCAATTGCCCTGGTGACTGCGTCGGTCAATGATCAGATCAACAAGAGCTATGCGGCCTATGGCCAGTTCACTTATCAACTGAGCGATCACCTCTCGGCAACAGCCGGCATGCGTTATACCTATGAGGACAAAAAGTTCCTGCGAACACAATCATTCTTTGATGCTGCCACGCCCTTTCCTTTCGACCCTGACCAAGGCGGCTTGCTTGTCACCGATATTGATACCGCAGCAAACTGGGATTCCTTTTCGCCCAAATTTGGTATCGAATATAAACCGACCGAGGACGTGCTGGTATATGCCAACGCATCTCGCGGGTTCAAAAGCGGTGGTTTTGATGGCCGCGCCAATACATCTGAAGATGCGACTCCCTATGAACCGGAAACAATGTGGTCCTATGAAGGCGGAATTAAATCCAGTCTGTTTGACCGCAAGTTGACGGCCAATCTGTCGGTGTTCCAGAATGAATATAAGAATCTGCAACTTTCGAGCTTCGTTGCCGATACGCAGGGGAATTTTTCTGCATTGTTTACCAATGCCGGCAAAGCCACGATCCGCGGGTTCGAGATGGAATTGGCCCTGCGTCCCGTCCGCGGCCTGAACCTGAGCGCCTTGCTGTCGCATCTCGACAGTCAATATGATCGGTTCATTGGTCCGGGAGGCAATGACATCAGTGACCAGCGCAAACTTGTGAACGCGCCGCGCTGGTCATGGCGGTTGGCAGCAGATTATATATTTGATCTCGGAAATCTCGGCACGCTGACGACGGGTGTTGACGCCGCACATCGTTCGAAAAGCTATACGGTTGTTAGTAGCAGTGAAGAACTGGCACAAAAGCCCAACACATTGATTGATGCTTTCATCCGCTTTGCGACACATGACGATGGCTTATGGATTTCTGCAGGCGTAAAAAACCTGACCGACAAGCGCTACATCACACACGGCTTCGATCTTAGCGACTCCCTTGGTTATCAACTTGCCTATTATGGAGACCCGCGAACCTACAATCTGTCTGTCGGCTACCGATTCTGACCATGGGGCAGCAGATTGATGAGGCAACAGGCGCGCTACTCAAACGCATGGAGATTGATCTGGCCGAAATGCCGGACGAGACCATTGAAGATCGTCGCGCAGCGCTCCGCTTCATGGCTGAAAATTACGGACCACAACCCATTGAGGTCGGTTCGGTTGAAGATGTGAAGATCAATGGTCCCAACGGACCTGTCCCCCTGCGCATCTATCGTCCGGTTGGCGCGAAAGCCACGGTCCCCGTCATGCTCCATATTCATGGTGGTGGATGGGCCTTGGGCAGCGGCCATGTATATGATCGTATCTGCCGTGCCAATTGTGAAGCAACGGGCGCGATTATCGTCGATGTCGATTATCGCCTGGCCCCCGAAAATGTCCACCCCGCAGCATTGCTGGATTGCGAGGCAGCGCTGGACTGGCTCGTGCAACATGGCGTCGAGATTGGCGGAGATCCCGATCGCATTATAGTGGCAGGAGATAGCGCAGGTGGAAATCTCGCGGCAGCATTGTGCCTAAAAACCTCGCATGTGATCTGGAAACAGATTTTGGTTTATCCAGTCACGTCCGCAAGCCGTTCCGCCAATTTCGGTTCCCGCGACAAATATGGCGACGGAGAATTTTTTCTCACCAAGGAAGCGATTCTACGGGCGGAATGCGAATATATCGCGGATCGGGCAAAGGGCGAAATTTGGCAACTTTCTCCTGTTCTCGCCACCCCGGCAATGCTGCGTAAATTGCCACCAACGCTCTTGATCGCTGCCGAACTTGACCCTCTGGTCGATGAGGCGGTCCTGTACAGTGACCTGATCAATGCAGCCGGTGGCCAATCTACCCTCCTGATTGTAGAAGGGACGATCCATGGATTTGTGCTGTTCGGCGGTGCGATCCCGAAAGGGCAGGAAATAATTGCCCGAATGGGCTCATGGATCAGGCAGAATCCCTAGCGTTTTGCTGTTATACTTCCGGTTCTGAATGCAGTGTCATCGCTGCTACATCCACCCTGTATCTGAACCTTAAGCGGTCATTGAAGGCGTAAAATCTACTCCGACATTCCAACCCGAAGCTTTATACCAAAAAAAAACGCCCGGTCGCATATCTGCAACCGGGCGCTTGAATAAGCTAACTATAAGCGAAAAGCCTAGCCAACGATTTCGTCTTCGTTAAAGAAATAGGCGATTTCGATCGCGGCATTTTCTTCGCTGTCGCTGCCGTGGACCGTGTTCGCTTCGAGGCTTTCTGCCAGTTCCTTACGGATCGTGCCGGGCGCGGCGTCGGCAGGATTGGTCGCGCCCATGATGTCGCGGTTGGCCTGCATCGCATTTTCGCCCTCAAGCACCTGGACGACACAGGGGCCGCTGGTCATGAAGTCGACGAGTTCACCGAAAAAGGGGCGTTCCTTGTGGACCGCGTAAAAGCCTTCGGCCTGTTCCTTGGTCATGTGGATACGCTTGGAAGCGACAACGCGCAGGCCGGCGTCTTCCAGCATTTTGGTGACCGCACCAGTAATATTGCGGCGGGTGGCGTCGGGTTTAATGATCGAAAATGTCCGTGTCACGGCCATGATAATGCTCCATAATGTAGGGATAAACGAGATTTGCGCCGCCCTTAGCCGCTGCGCTGCACCATGGCAAGTTTTCGATGCGTGTCTAGTTGTCTCCACCGGCCATGATCGTCGCCGTGACATCGCCGCCGGAGGATTTGGTCACCGAAACATGGACCCCCTCGCCATTTTTCCGCTCACCGCCGATCATCTGCATATCGCCGGACTTTATTTCAGTCGTTACATCTATATCCCTTGATTTCAACTGCTTGCGATAGAAATCTATTACTTCATCAGCGCTGTCTTTGGTCTTGAAAACGACCATCGCTCCGGTTTTGCCCTCGCCCATGCCCGACATGCTGGTCTGGACCTCGGCATCCGGATAGAGGCGGATGCCGAAGGGCAGATCGCTGACGGCCTTGTCACCGGTGGCGATGCGGACTTCGGCGTCATCGGTCTTGATGATCGTCTCGCTATTCTCCTCGTCACCGCGAACCGAATAGCTGCCCTTGCCGCCATCGCCATCGTCGAACGAACCGGAGGCGCGCTCGCCGTCATTGCTGCCACAGGCAGCGGTCACGAGAATCAGGGGCAGGATGAGATATTTTGTCATGGAAAAGGCTCCGGAATATGGGCGCGACCGGTTTCCCTGCTATAACCGACAACCTGCGCCAGCGCAAATTCTGGCCGGCGCAGCGGCCGGTCCGGTTCAGGGGCCCTCGACCCAGCGTCCGCCGTCCTGCTTCCAGTAACGCGGCGTGACATCCTCTCGGGCGGACAGGGCGCGCCAGGCGGTGCGGGCCTGATCAATCTGGTCAGCGGTGAAGAGGAAGAAGGCGCGCTCGAAGGCCAGCGCCTCGTCCCGCCACCGGCCATCCGACAGGATGACATAGGGCGCGCTGTTGGCCGCGTCGCACTGGTCCGAGATCAGGATCGGCTGATCTGTCTGTCGCTCTGATCCAGCAAAGTCATGGGCGAGGAAGCTGGCCGGGTCATCGCTCCACAAGGCCTTCCCCAAGGCTGCACAACGGCTCTCGTCCTGCGCTACCAGAAGCACCCTTTTGCCAACTTCCAGAGACTTGCCGGCCAGCATCGGCACCAGCTTTTCCGCCGGATCGCGCGTCAGATGGTAAAAATCAACACGCACCGCGCAACCTTCGCAACTTTTGCAACCCTTGCCGCCTTCCTGTCAGCAGCGGCCAAATAGCCGGGACGCGATCAATCTTCGAAATGGTCGGCAACATATTGATTGAGCAGGCGCACGCCATAGCCGGTCGCGCCTTTTTCCCAGACCGGGCCGGGCTTGTCGGCCCATACCATCCCGGCAATATCAAGATGCGCCCATTTCACGCCATCCTTGACGAAACGCTTGAGAAACTGCGCCGCCGTAATCGAACCGGCACCGCGGGGTCCGACGTTTTTCATATCGGCAATCGGCGAGTTGATCAGCTTGTCATAGGCCGGTCCGATCGGCAGCTGCCAGACCGGATCACCGGAGTCTTTCCCGGCATCGATCAGGTCTTCGGCGAGATCATCGTCATTACTGAAACAGCCGGCATATTCATTGCCCAGCGAGATGATCATCGCGCCGGTCAGGGTCGCCAGATCGATTAGCACGTCCGGCTTGAACGTCTCCTGTGTCCAGTGCATCGCATCGCACAGAACCAGCCGCCCCTCGGCATCGGTGTTGATCACCTCGATGGTCTGGCCATTCATGCTGGTGACAACGTCACCGGGGCGCTGCGCCTTGCCATCCGGCATATTTTCAACCAGCCCGCAAACCCCCACGACGTGGACCTTTGCCTTGCGACCGGCGAGCGCTTTCATGGTACCGGCAACCGCTCCCGCGCCGCCCATATCCCATTTCATTTCTTCCATGCCGGCGCCGGGTTTCAGTGAAATTCCGCCGGTGTCGAAGGTTACGCCCTTCCCGACCAGAGCCAGCGGCGTCTTCTGCGCGCTATTGGTCCCGTCCCAGCGCATCGCCAGCAGCCGCGGCGGACGCGCGGAACCTTGCGAGACGCCCAACAGTGCGCCCATGCCGAGTTTCTCCATTTCATCCCAGCCCAGCACTGTGAACTCAACGCCAAGAGCTTTCAGTTCCTCGCAGCGGGCGACAAAGCTCTCGGGATAGATAGCATTGGCCGGCTCCGCGACCAGTTCGCGGGTTAGCGCCACACCATCGGCCACCGCGGACAGGTCCTGCCACGCTTTTGCGGTCGCGATATGCTGATCAGCCACGGTGATCGTGTCGAGCGTGACCTTCTGTTTCTCCGGCATCGTAGTGCGATATTTATCATGCCGCCAACTACGCAGTTTTGCGCCAAAAAGAAGATATGCCAAATCCTCCTCGTCGAGACCCGATGGATCAATGATCGCATGCTTGGTGCCGGACGTCAGAATTTTAGCGATAGCGGACCCCCCTGCAGACTCGATATCTAGCGTCTTGCCTTTGCCCAGCCCAGTCAGGATTACTCGAAGGACCTTGGTTTTTTCAGTCACAAAGGTTTCAAAAACTTCGCCGAGCTTCCCTTCAAACCGTGCCGCTTTTGCCGCCGACTTCACGGTATCAGCTTGCTCCAGGGAAAGTTCAAAATTAGTCAGACCGTCGTTGCTAATCGCAAATATGATTGCATCAGCATCCGCAGGCCGCTCGTTGGCAAAGTTGAAATTCATCGGAAAACCGTCCTTATTTTGCTGTTCTGAGGAGTGAATTGCCTCAATAGTCCACTCGTCGACCCGACTCATCCATGAGTGGACCGACGTTTATCATGATCGAGAGTTGCTGCACGGTCTTGGTTTTTGGGTCAAGCATCTGTTCATCAAAATCTGTCAAAGAAAATTTGCAGACTTCGCGATCTGGTGCAATAGGCGTTGGGAAGGCGGGCAGCGCCAAATCCGACATTGTTCAAAGTGGGACTCAAAGCAGGTTAAGCCAGTCGATGAAATCTTCACTCGCCTTTATTACTCTTTTCTCGGCGGCCTTAACGCCGGCATCCGCAATGGGTCAATCGCACGGGGACAGCGCCGTTGCTCCCGATCCGCAGAATGATGAAATCGAATTTAGTGCGGACAGCATCGACTATGATTTTGAGAACGACGTCGTAACCGCCGAAGGCAACGTCATTCTCGATCGCGATGGATATATGCTGCGAGCAGATCAGGTTGTGTGGAATCGGAAGACCGGTGCCGTTGTGGCAGAAGGCCATATCCGTTCAATCAGTCCCGACGGCGACGTGGCTTACGGCGATCGTATCGAATTGACCGATAGCCTGCGCGATGGCGCTGTTGAAAATCTGCTGCTTGTTCTGGAAGATGGCAGTCGACTGGCGGCGCGCAAAAGCGAACGTTTTGCTGATGGGTCCCTCGCACTCGCGAATGCGGCTTACACCGCTTGCGCAGTCACAACCGACGAAGGATGCCCCAAAAATCCCAGTTGGCAGATCAAAGCCGTGAAAGTATTTTACGACCCGGTCAAAAAGCGCGTAAAATATAAAGGAGCACGGATCGAGATTTTTGGCTTGCCAGTCATACCCTTACCTGGCCTATCCCATCCGATTAGCGATGAGAACCGCAGTGGTATTCTGGTTCCCGACATCAAATTTGATACAGTCAACGGCATCGGCCTGACCATTCCCTATTATTTCAACATTGCACCCAATTTGGACGCTACGGTTACCGCGCAGGTGTTTACAGATGTTGCACCATTGATCAGCAGTACAGTCCGCAGCCTTGATCAAAAAGGCGCCTTCCAGCTGACGGGATATGCCACTTATAGCTCCCGTATTCCGACAGGCGCATCTGTGGCATTACCCAATTCCGAGCAAGATTTTCGCGGCTATTTTGCAACAAGCGGTCGGTTTCGGCTTGATGACAAATGGACCATTTCCCAATCAGCGCGCATCGTATCCGACCGCACTTTCCTGAGGCGTTATGATATTAGTGACGATGATAGCCTTCGGTCCACGATCAACGTTGAGCGGATTAGCGACAGTAGCTATTTTTCTCTCGCCGGGTGGGCATTCCAGACATTGCGGGTAAACGACCCGCAAAACCGCGTTCCCGTGGCGCTGCCGGTAATAGATTATCGCAAACGGTTTAATGAACCCGTTCTGGGCGGCCGGATCGAAGTGCAAGCAAATAGCCTGGCGATAGAACGCACAGAAGGACAGGATACGCAACGCGCTTTTGGATCGGCCCGCTGGGATTTGCGAAAGCTCACCGACTGGGGACAAGAAATAACCTTCACAGGTTTGATTCGAGGCGATGTTTATCATAGCGACGACAATGCGCTCAATGAAACGGCAATTTATCGCGGTCAAAGCGGTTGGGAAACGCGCGCAATCGCAACAGCCGCAATAGATGTAAAGTGGCCGCTGATCGGCGAGGCCTTTGGCGGCACCCAGACGATCACTCCGCGCTTTCAGGTTGTCGCGACACCAGCCCTGGCCAATCTTTCGGTTCCCAATGAAGATGCACGCGCAGTGGACTTGGAAGACAGCAATCTTTTCGCGCTCAATCGTTTCCCCGGCTACGATCGGTATGAGGATAATGTCCGGGCAACTTATGGGATGGAATGGGAAGTCAATCGACCCAATCTGCAAGTCAACATGATAGTCGGCCAAAGTTATCGGCTGGAAAATAACAGCAATATCGTCCCCGAAGGGACCGGCCTGTCTGATCGTTTTTCCGATATCGTTGGCCGCACCAATGTTCGGTTCAAGGACATTGTTAAATTCACTCACCGTTTCCGGCTGGACAAAGATAACCTCGGAGTAAGGCGCAACGAAATCGATGCAACTGTCGGCTCGAAAGGGACCTACGCCCAAGTCGGCTATCTGCGGCTTGATCGTAATATCGGGCCACAGCTTGAAGATCTTCGAGACCGCGAAGAAATACGCGTTGGGGGGCGCTACCAGATTGATGGACATTGGTCCGTTTTTGGCTCCGCGATCATTGATCTGACCGATCGTAGCGAAGACCCCATTTCGGTGGCCGACGGCTATGATCCGGTAAGACACCGCCTGGGTGTTGCCTATGATGACGGCTGTCTTTCGATGGGCGTGACTTGGCGCTATGATTATGAAAATACCGGAGACGCGCGACGCGGAAGTACTTTTCTGTTCCGGCTGGCCTTGCGCAATTTGGGCGTGTAGAGAACCTTCAAACGGGTTAGCGCGCTCATATTGGGTTCAGCAGATATTTGTTATCTGCGGCACAAATGACACTCTTTGTAGTTGAGAAGAAACAAGAAATGAATTTATCGATCATGAACATACGGGGCTTCAAAACCAAAGCTGTTTTTGTCGCTGCCCTTGCCGTTGCAGGTGCATCGCCCTCGGCAAGCCAAACGGTTGCAGACACATCGCTGCCACAAACCGGACTGAATATTCCCGACGAATTGACAATTTTCGGCAAAAATGACCCAAACATTCGCCGGGCAACGGCGATTGTAAACGGGGACATTATCACCGGAACAGATGTCGGCCATCGACTTGCGCTGATTATCGCAGCCAATGGCGGCGAAGTTTCGGATGAAGAACGACAACGCCTGCGGCTTCAGATTTTGAGAAACCTCATCGATGAAACGCTGCAGATTCAGGAAGCGGAGGCCAACGAAATCACCATTGCGGATGAGGAGGTCGAAGCCACTTTCCGTCAGGTCGCACAGCAAAATTTCAAACAGGACATCAACGCGTTCGATCAATATCTGCGATCGCAAGGATCCTCCACCGATACGCTAAAACGCCAGATCAAAGGCGAATTGGCGTGGAGCCGTCTGCTTCGCCGCAATATCCAGCCATTTATAAATGTCGGCGACGAAGAGGTAAACGCAATCATCGAACGTTTAAACGCCTCCAAGGGCACCAGCGAATATCGTATCGGCGAAATCTATATGTCCGCCTCGCAGGAAACCGCCGCGCAAGTTGCTGAAAATATGCGCAAGATACTCGACCAGATTCGTGCGGGCGGTTCCTTTGTCGCTTATGCACGGCAGTTTTCAGAGGCATCAACCGCCGCAACGGGCGGTGACCTGGGTTGGGTACGTCCGGCTCAATTGCCACAAACCCTTGCCGATGCAGCGGAGCAGATGCAGGTCGGACAAGTGGTTGGTCCGATCGAAGTTCCGGGCGGATTTTCTATCCTTTATCTAATTGACTCCCGGCAAGTGCTTACGGCGGATCCCCGAAACGCCCTGCTCAGCCTCAAGCAACTGGCGATAACATTCCCGCAAGGTATTTCCGAAGCACAGGCGTCCGCGCAAGCCGCAAAATTCGCCCAGGCAACGCAATCTATCAAAGGCTGCGGAGCAGCCAATGAGGTTGCCGCTCAGTTGGGTGCCAGCGTGGTTGACAATGATCAGGTTAGATTGCGCGACCTGCCTGGTCCTCTGCAGGGAACCATAGGCGAATTGCAAATCGGCCAGGCAAGCCAGCCTTTCGGATCTGTAGAAGATGGTGTCCGCGTTCTGATCCTGTGTGGGCGAGATGATCCGCAGACCGCATCAGCGCCATCGTTCGACGCCATCATGTCCCGGTTGGAAAATGATCGTGTCAACAAACGAGCGCAAATTTATCTGCGCGATCTGAGACGCGACGCGATCATCGAATATAATTGATGCCCGATTGGACCGCCAAGCCTTTTGCCGTATCCTGCGGTGATCCCGCTGGCGTCGGGCCGGAAATTATCGGAAAGAGCTGGAAACGGCGCGTCGAGGCTGGCCTGAAGCCTTTTTTTGCTGTCGGAAATTTCGCCGACTTCGAGAATCTCGTGGATGTTCCGACGCAGAAAATCGAACAGCCGTCCCAAGTCGAGGAGACATTTGACAAAGCTTTGCCCGTGTTTCACATTCATGAAGCCGCTGCCGCCGTTCCCGGAGAAGCGACTATGGACGGTGCCCAATGTTCGCTGCACGCCCTGGAAATTGCCTGTGGACTGGCCCGTTCGGGCGATGCTGGAGCGATCATCACCGCGCCGGTTTCCAAATCACAGCTGTACAAGGTTGGTTTTCGTTATCCCGGGCAAACAGAATTTGTTTCGGAACGCTGCGGCATAGCGAGAGAAAATGCCGTGATGATGTTGGCAGGACCCACATTGCGGGTGGTGCCAATGACGACCCACATCGCGCTCAAGGACGTCCCGGCGCAATTGACCGGACGACTCATCATTGCTCGCGCACGCGCTGCAGAGAAAGCGATGATCCGGAATTTCGGGATAGAAAAGCCCCGGATCGCTGTATCGGGTCTCAATCCACATGCTGGTGAGAACGGCAATCTTGGCGACGAAGAGCAGCGGATCATGCAACCAGCGATTGATGAACTGCGTCAGCAAGGCATGGATATTACCGATCCGTTGCCGGCGGATACGATGTTCCACGAGGAAGCGCGGGTCAAATATGATGTCGCGCTGTGCCCTTATCATGACCAGGCATTGATCCCCCTCAAAACCCTTCATTTTTTCGACGGGGTCAATATCACCCTGGGTTTGCCAATCGTCCGGACTTCGCCGGATCACGGAACCGCTTTCAATATCGCGGGACAGGGCATTGCCGATCCACGATCGATGATTGCCGCTATCCAAATGGCCGCCACGGCCGTTGCCAATCGACAGAATTACGACCATTGAAACAGCCAATTGCCCTTCCCCCACTAAGGGAGGTGATCAAGAAACACGGCCTCTCCGCCAGCAAGGCGCTGGGGCAAAACTTTCTGTTCGACATGCAGTTGCTCGACAAAATCGCCGCAATTCCGGGGGAGCTTGATGGTCAGCCCGTGTTCGAAGTCGGTCCGGGCCCTGGCGGACTGACCCGCGCATTGCTGCAGGCGGGCGCACTCGTGACGGCCGTGGAACGCGACGAGCGCTGCTTGCCGGCCTTGACGGAATTGTCCGCATATTTTCCGGAAAAGCTCAAGATTATCAATGACGATGCACTTGCCATTGATCCCAGCAGTCTTTTTGACCGCCCATTTCATATCCTGTCCAATCTTCCCTATAATATCGGCTCAGCGCTGCTCGTCCGGTGGTTATCTGCACCCCAATGGCCGCCCCAATGGCAATCGCTGACCCTGATGTTTCAGCGCGAAGTGGCCGAACGGATCGTCGCCCAGCCAGGTTCCAGTGCCTATGGCCGTCTCTCCATATTGGCGCAGTGGCGGTGCACGGCGAAGCTGGCAATGACCGTCCACCGGTCGGCCTTCACACCCCCGCCGAAGGTTATGTCGGCGGTGGTCCACCTTGTTCCCGAGGCCCAGCCCGAGGGCGTCGATCCCGCCAAGCTGGAACATTTGACACAAGCCGCCTTCAGCCAAAGACGCAAAATGCTGCGGCAAAGCCTGAAAAATCTGCCGGGCGCACTCGAAGCGCTGGAACAGGCGGGTATTGACAGCGCACGCCGGCCCGAAACAGTATCTGTCTCCGAATTTGTCGCGGTCGCCCGACTGCTCTCCTAGCCCGCAGCCTTCAGCTTTCGCCGATAGGCATGCAGCAGCGGTTCGGTATAGCCGCTTGGCTGCTCGACACCCTTGAACACCAGATCGCGCGCCGCCTGGAAAGCCAGGCTGGCATCCGGATTGGGGGCCATGGGCCGGTAGAGCGGATCGCCCGCATTCTGCCCGTCAACCTTGGCCGCCATGCGCAACAAGGCGGCATCGACCTGCTCAGGTGAACAGACACCGTGCAGCATCCAGTTGGCCATATGCTGCGAGGAAATCCGCAGTGTCGCACGGTCTTCCATCAGGCCGACATCATTGATGTCCGGAACCTTGGAACAGCCGATCCCCTGATCGATCCAGCGGACCACATAGCCCAATATGCCCTGCGCATTGTTATCCAGCTCATGCTCGATTTCGGCATCCGACCAGTTGTGGCCATCGGCCAGAGGAATGGTCAGCAATTTGTCGAGCGACGCGATTCCGTCCGCCGCGACCTCTTTCTGCCGGTCGAAAACATTGACCCGGTGATAATGGATCGCATGCAGCGTCGCCGCTGTCGGGCTGGGCACCCAGGCGGTGTTGGCGCCGGTCATCGGATGGCCGATTTTCTGCTCCATCATGTCGGCCATCATGTCGGGCGCGGCCCACATGCCCTTGCCGATCTGCGCCTTGCCCGACATGCCGCAGGCGAGACCGATGGCCACGTTGCGCTGCTCATAGGCAGTGATCCAGTCGCTTGTCTTGATATCGCCCTTGGCCAGCATCGCGCCGGCCTGCATCGAGGTGTGGATTTCGTCGCCAGTCCGGTCGAGAAAGCCGGTGTTGATGAACACGACCCGGTCCTTCACTGCGTGGATGCAAGCGGCGAGATTGGCGGAAGTCCGGCGCTCTTCATCCATTACGCCGACTTTGATGGTGTGGCGATCGAGGCCCAGCAAATCTTCCACCGCGTCAAACAGATCATTGGTGAAAGCGCATTCTTCCGGCCCGTGCATCTTTGGTTTGACGATATAGATGGAACCGGCGCGACTGTTGCGCAGTTCACCCAATCCCTTGAGATCGTGCATGGAAATCAGACTGGTAAAAACCCCGTCGAGCAAACCTTCCGGCGCTTCTGATCCATCGGCGAGCAGAACCGCGGGGTTGCTCATCAGATGCCCGACATTGCGGACAAACATCAGGCTGCGGCCCGGCAGCGTGAAAGCCTTGCCGCCCAGATCGGCATAGTCGCGATCCGGATTGGCCTTGCGTTCGACGGTCTTGCCGCCTTTTTCGAAGGATGCGTCGAGATCACCGCGCATCAGACCAAGCCAGTTGCTATAGGCCAGCACCTTGTCCTCGGCATCCACGGCGGCAACCGAATCTTCCATATCGATAATCGTGGTCAGCGCCGCTTCGAGCAACACATCCGCAATATGGGCCGGATCATCTGCACCAATCGGATGGTCGGCGTCGACGACAACTTCTGCGTGCAGGCCATTATGTTTGAGCAGGAACGAATCTCCGTTCCGTCCGACCAATTGCGCGGGATCTGCCAACGACAGCTCACCGCCTGCATAGTCTGCCCATTTGCCAACTGAGAGCGGAAAGGCTTCGTCAAGAAACGCTTTTGCCGCCTTGATGACATGTGCCCCTCGCTCGGGATCATAGCCACCGGGTTTGGCCGCTGGTGCGTCCAATGCATCGGTGCCGTAAAAGGCATCGTAAAGGCTGCCCCACCGTGCGTTGGCTGCGTTCAGGACGAAACGATCATTGAGCGACGGGACCACCAATTGTGGTCCAGCCATGGTCGCGATTTCGGGATCGACATTTTCCGTAGTGATGGAAAAAGCTCCTGGTTCATCAACCAGATAGCCGATACTTTTCAGAAATTCCTGATATTCAGCCTGATCAATCGGCTTACCCTTGTGAGCGATATGCCAGGCGTCAATCTGCGCTTGCAGCTTCTCCCGCTTGGCCAGCAGTTCGGCGTTACGCGGCGCGAATTTGCTAAGCAGTTCGGCAAATCCCGCCCAGAATTTTGCCCCGTCCACCCCGGTTCCCGGCAAGGCACGGTCATTGACAAAATCAAACAGTTCTTGCGCGATCTGGATATTGTTCTGGCTGACATATTCGGACATAAATCTTCCTCGTTCAAATGCATTTATCCGGAGCGTACAGCGTACACTATAGACGTTCAAAATGTTCCGGGGAGGAATCGCAGCCGTCTATGGCGGCTCTTTTTCCCCCTGTAAATGGGAGGGGTAAATGGGATAGCGAAAAAGTCTCTTCCCGGAGACGAACTTTACAAACTTTACACTGTTATGAAAATATTCGCTCCTCCTGCGTGTATTTACAAAGAATCGTAGAAAACATCCTGAAATTCCATCGCCTTTATCCCGCTTGCCCTATTCTCGAAAAAGGACGGTTCAGCGCGGATATTTCTCTGGTACATATGCTATACTCCTTTGGGAAATCGGGCCTGTGTCGGCTAGCGGACCAAGATTGGGACAATAATGGCTAGCATCGGTGTAGGACAGCGCTTTTCCCTCAACAGAGCGGGTGACATCGGATGACGACAAATGCTATCGGTTTCAAATGAAAGCAGATTCCTCCTCCCAAAAAGCAATACTGGAAAGGGCGAGCGACCTGCCGCTTTTGCCGCGCACGCTTGAATGGGCGAAGGTCAACAGCGGCACCAATAATCTCGACGGTCTGGCAACCGTCGCAGAAATGCTGGCAGATGCCTTTTCGGTTTTGCCGGGAGAGACCAGCCTGATCGATCCCGAACCGGTCGAGGCGGTGCGCGCGGATGGTTCGGTTGATCAGATCCAGCGCGGCCGGCATCTGGTCACTTCGGTGCGGCCGGAAGCGCGGGTACGCCTGCTGCTGACCGGTCATATGGACACCGTGTTTGCGGCGGACCACCCGTTTCAGCAGATCGTCGAGCTAGAAAGCGGCATATTGAACGGCCCGGGTCTTGCCGACATGAAAGGCGGGCTGTCGGTCATGCTCGGCGCACTGCAATTGCTCGAGCAAAGCGGATATGCCAACCGGATCGGCTATGATGTGATGATCAACAGCGACGAGGAAGTGGGCTCCGGATCATCGGCATCGCTGATCAGGCGACTGGCCGAGGGCAAGACGGCCGCCCTCACCTACGAACCTGCCCTGCCCGACGGCACGCTCGCCGGCGAGCGCGGGGGCAGCGGCAATTTCTCGATCATCTTTACCGGCAAGAGCGCGCATGCCGGACGCAATCCCGAAGAAGGGCGCAATGCGCTGGTCGCGGCGGCCGACATGGCTGTGCGGCTTAAAGCGCTGCACCGCGAGGGGCTGAGCGTAAACCCGGCGAAGATCGACGGTGGTGGGCCGAATAATGCTGTTCCGGATCACGCCATCCTGCGCGTCAATTTTCGGCCGAAGACGCTGGAAGATCAGGCTGCGGCTCAAAAGGCGCTGGACCAGATGGTTGCAGACATAGCGAAAACGCATGATCTCGGCGTCCATTGCCATGGCGGCTTTGGCCGCCCGCCCAAACCGATTGATCCGCAGGCGCAAAAACTATTTGGCCTTGTGAAGCAATGCGGCGCAGAACTGGGCCTCGATATCAACTGGCGCGGCACCGGCGGCGTATGCGACGGCAATAATATCGCGGCCTGCGGTATCCCGGTCGTGGATACGATGGGCGTCAGAGGCGGAGCAATCCACAGCTCCGACGAATATTTAATTACAGAAAGTCTGGTCGAACGGACACAATTATCGGCGCTCACGATCATGCGGATCGCCGAAAAAGGAGGATTATGAGTTTCCGGATACGCGCGGCACGCATCGATGATTTGCAGCATCTATACGAAATGGCGAAACTGACGGGTGGGGGGTTTACCAATCTGCCAGCAGATCGGAACTCTTTGCTCCAAAAGCTGGAACGATCCGAACGTGCCTATCAAAGTGATGCGAACGAGCATGGTGATGACCTGTTTGTCATGGTATTGGAAAATATCGAAACCGGCGCGGTGCGCGGCACCTCGCAACTGTTCACCAAGGTCGGACAGACCTGGCCCTTCTATTCCTATCGCCTGAGCACCCTGTCGCAAACCAGCAAGGAACTGGACCGGACGTTCAGTGCACAAATGCTCAGTCTCGTCACCGACCTGGAAGGGGCGAGCGAAGTCGGCGGCCTGTTCCTCCATCCTGGCGAACGCGCCGGTGGCCTTGGCATGTTGCTGGCCCGCAGCCGTTATCTGTTCATCAAGGAACATCGTGATCGCTTTGGCGACAAGATATTCGCCGAACTTCGCGGCGTTATTGACGAAGCCGGCGGATCACCCTTCTGGGACGGTCTGGCCGGGCGTTTCTTTGGCATGAGCTTTCAGGAAGCCGATTATTTTAACGCCATTCACGGCAACCAGTTCATCGCCGACCTTATGCCCAAACACCCGATATATACTGCCATGCTGAGCGAATCCGCCCGCGCTGCAATCGGAGTACCACATACCAGCGGCCGCGCCGCCATGCGTATGCTGGAGAACGAGAATTTCTCCTATGACGGCTATGTCGACATATTTGACGGCGGCCCGACCATGGTCGCGAGAACCAACGACGTCACCAGCATCCGCGATTCGAAATCCGGAACCATTACCGCGATCAAGGAAGGCGAGGTCAAAGCAATCATATCGAGCGGCTCGCTCCAGGATTTTCAGGCCACTTATGCGATGATCACCAAGAGCGGGGACGGCGTGACAATTGACCAACAGGCCGCGGACAACCTGGGCCTGAGTGTGGGCGACACGATCCGGTACATCCCGCGATGAATACGCCGGTTGAAATCAATTTCGACGGCATTATCGGCCCCAGCCATAATTATGCGGGGTTGAGTCTCGGCAATATTGCCTCAGCCACCAATGCGGGAGAAACCGCTTATCCGCGCGAAGCGGCTCGCCAGGGCATTGCCAAGATGCAGCATAATCTTGACCTGGGTATCGCGCAGGGCTTTTTCATGCCGCTGGATCGACCGAATGAAGGCTGGCTGGAAATGCTGGGGACAGGGGTTGCAGGTGCCGAACCGCATATCCGGGCGGCGGCTTTCTCTGCATCCTCAATGTGGGCCGCCAACGCCGCAACCATTTCTCCGGCACCGGATACCGCGGACGACAAATGCCATCTCACCGTCGCCAATCTGCAAACGATGCCGCACCGTAGCCACGAATGGCCGGGGACTCTGGCCCAACTAAAATTGGCTTTTGCGGATCGCGATCATTTTTCAGTGCACGTCCCCATTCCCTCGCCCTTTGGCGACGAAGGAGCCGCAAATCATATGCGGTTGTGTCCCAGCCACGATGCGCCTGGTATCGAGATATTCGTCTTTGGCAAAAGCGGCGGCCCCTTCCCTGCGCGGCAGCATATCGAGGCGAGCAAAGCAGTGGCCCGCAAACATCGCCTGAACGCGGAACGCACGATCTTCGCGCAACAGGCCGAAATCGCCATTGCAGCCGGCGCGTTCCACAATGATGTCGTTGCGGTGGCCAACGAGCAGGTTTTATTCACCCATGAACAGGCCTTTGAACAACCTGAAGCGCTCTACGGCGAAATCCGGAACAAATTGCCGGAGGCGGATATTATAATTGTCCCCGCCGATCAGGTCAGCCTGGACGACGCGATCCAATCCTATCTGTTCAACGCACAATTGGTGACATTGCCGAAAGATGCAGGAATGGCGCTTGTCCTGCCCACGGAAGCAAGAGAGAATCAGCCGGTATGGACCTATTTGCAGAATCTGGTCGCTGGTAACGGGCCGATCCGAAAACTTTGCCCGGTTGATGTCCGGCAATCCATGGCAAATGGCGGCGGACCGGCCTGTCTGCGGCTGCGTGTCGTGGCCAATCCGGAAACCGTTGACCAGAGATTCATGGCTACGCCGGAAAAACTGGAACGTCTGACCCGCGTCATTTCTGAATATTGGCCCGAAGCGATCAACCCGGGCGAGCTGTCCAATCCTGCATTGGTCAATGACATCCGAACCGCACGATCCCGGTTGCTGGACGCTTGCGGGTTGAACGAACTGGACCGCTAGTCCCCCGTTCATACTGTCGGGTTAACTTACAGTTTACCATATATAATTCCAGCAAACGTTGCATTTCTGCGGTTGGCATGACGTTTGCTACGAAAATATCATGTGGAAAAAGATAAAACGGCTATTCATCATCAAGACCAAGTTTGAGGCGTTTTTAATCACCTATGCTCTCGCCACCGGTGCGGTTGCACGCGGCCAGGCCTATTTGGCTCAATATCCCGGCTGGGGTGGAAAATTATTGTTTCTGGCTACAACCGGAGCGGTATTCATGGCCGGCGCCAAAATGATCGAGGCGATCGAACTGCACCGGGATTTCGGTTCCGACTATTAATGTTCCGAGCTGCCGACCTTCAATCGGATAGATAGCGCGGGCAATTCCGCAGCGATTCATCAATATGGGCGGAAATAGTGGAAGGCTTCTGTTGCCCGGCGCCTTCCAAACCGCTGAATTCCCTTCTGTTGCCCGGTGGGTTCAACCGCGCGTAGCTTTCTAACTTATGACCGTGAGGTCAATGGGTTAGGCAGCAATAGCGAGTGCTTCGTTATCGTTTGCACTTATAGGTTTTGAGCAATCACGGCATACTCAGGCCGGGTAAAAATGAAGCTTTTGAACACCCGTCGATCCTAGTTCGGCCCCATCAACCAAGGCGTCTCGCATCCCTGCAAATCGCCTCAAATGGTGGAGCCGCCGGGTACTGCCCCCGGGTCCGTAGTGTCTATTACACACCATAATTTATCACCATAGTCCGCCGAAGCAGACAGACCCTATATAGGGATATATTCCTGAATGAACAGTGGACAGACAAGAAAAAGGGCCAACCGGTCTCCCGGTTGACCCTCCTCTAGTTCCCCGAAGGGAAATCGGTATTACTGGGCGAGAAGGCCTTCTTCTTCGTCAGCTTTGTCTTCCAGGGCATCAGCCTTGTCTTCCATCGCCTCAGCTTTGTCTTCCAGCATCTCTTCGCCCGCTTCGGTCGGAGCTGCATCTGCAGCTTCATCCAGACGGTCAGCTTCCATTTCGGCTTCCTGCGCCTGCAGTTCGGTCTCCGTTTCGGCGCCGCTGGTATCTTCCTGCGCACAGGCACTCAGTGCCAAAGCAGCTGAAGACGCGGTCAAAATCATCAATTTACGCATAATAATCCCTCATTGTTTTGAAGGAGCGAAAAAAAGCTCCTCCGGGGAGGCCAACGCCTCGACAATCAATCGGTTCCCGAGAATATAAAAAAAAAGGGCCAACCAGTTTCCTGGTTGACCCTCCTCTAGTTCCCCAAAGGGAATTTCAGATAGTATAAGCTTACTCAGCAACTGCTTCTTCTGCAGGTGCAGCAGCTTCTTCTGCAGGAGCAGCTTCAGCGGTTGCTTCTTCAGTCGCAGGAGCAACTTCTTCAGTAGCCATGGCATCTTCAGCAGGTGCAACTTCTTCGGTTGCAGCTTCGTCGGTTACCGCAGCGTCTTCAGCTGGAGCATTGCAAGCACTCAAAGCGAATACGGCTGCCGATGCAGCCAAAACAGCGAATTTACGCATAATAATTAGTCCCCTATAGTCATTCAAATCAGCTGAGAATCAAACCAGCTGAGCGGGCCTATAGGAGCGAAAAATACGAATGTATCTCGAAAAATGAAGATTTTAATTATCTTATTGAAATATTTGAATTAATATTCAGTTTTGCGCGCTATTTTCGCCGACTCTGCCGGGATCAGCAGAAGCTTTGGGAACAAAAGAAATCGCCCCTTTTGAAAAGCATGTTTTACGCCGGGTAAATCACGCTTCAAAAGGGGCGAAATCAGCTGTCTCAAATTGCTATTTTTTCAGGCTGTCGCGAATTTCTGTCAACAGGTCAATTTCGCTTGGTCCTGTATCTTCAGCTTCCTCTTCCGCTTTCTTCATCACCTTATTGGCGTAACGGACGATCATGAAAATGATGAAAGCAAGAATGACGAAGTTGATCACAACGGTCAGAAACTGACCCCAACCAAGCATCGGTACGCCCGCTTCTTTCAGTGCTGCATAGTCGGTCATCGCGCCAGCATAATCGGCAGGCGGCGAACCCAAGAGAATGAACATTCCCGAGAAATCCGGAACACCGATTATTGCACTGACAATCGGCATGATCACATCTTCGGTCAATGATGTGGTAATCGTCGCAAATGCTGCGCCGATAATTACTGCAACAGCCAGATCGAGTACATTCCCCTTCAGAATAAATTCTTTAAATTCACTAAACATATTAACTCCCTTCCCATATTTAACGGTGTGTAAATGTATGAAAAATCAAAAATTGTCGAGTGAAGTTGTTGCAAAAGCGACTATTGATACCTATTTTTACAACATGGTGCGGCCAATGGCCGTGTGGACGGAGGGATTTCAAATATGCTGAATAAATTGACCAAATTTCTGATGATTCCGGCTTTGGCGCTGTCTCTGAGCGCCTGCGGAATCAACAGCGTGCCAACGGCAGAAGAAAATGCGAAAGCAAAATGGGCTGACGTCGAAAGCACCTATCAGCGCCGCGCCGATCTCATCCCGAATCTGGTAGAAACCGTGAAAGGCTTTGCCGCGCAAGAGCAAGACACACTAACTGCCGTGGTTGAAGCCCGGGCAAAAGCAACTTCCATTCAGCTCAGTGCCGATGATCTTGGCGATGCCGCAAAGGTTCAGGAATTTGCAGCAGCCCAAGGCGCACTCTCACAGGGGCTTGGCCGCCTGATGGCAACCGTCGAAGCTTATCCGGATCTCAAATCCAACCAGAATTTCCTGGCCCTGCAAAGCCAGCTGGAAGGCACGGAAAACCGCATCAATGTCGCCCGGCGCGATTATAATGAAGCGGTCCGCGAATATAATACAACGATCCGCACCTTCCCTGATATTATCGGCGCGAAAATCATTCATGGTGCGGAACCGATGGAGCCATTTCAGGCTACAACAGAAGGCGCGGAAGAAGCACCTGAAGTGAAATTCTAATCAGCAATGATGGCCCTGGTCCGCAAACCGCTAAAAGCATTTCTGCTAATATTGATCGTCGCTTCACTGGCGGCGATCAATCCGGCATTGGCCCAAAATTTCCCGGAACTTTCCGGCCGGGTTGTCGATCAGGCGGATTTACTTGATCCTGCGCAGGAAGCCGAACTCACAGCGAGGCTTGCCGCGCTGGAAACCCAATCCAATCGCCAGCTTGTCGTAGCGACGGTAAACAGCCTCGAGGGCTATGATATCGAAAGCTACGGCTATCAGCTCGGGCGCACATGGGGCATTGGCCAAGACGGCGAAGGGGAGACCGAGAAGGACAATGGCCTGATCCTGCTGGTCGCCCCCAACGAACGCAAGGTGCGGATTGAAGTGGGCTACGGACTTGAAGGCATTATGACCGACGCCCTGTCGAGCATCATCATCCAGAACGATATCCTGCCCGAGTTCCGCAACAACAATATGGCGAGCGGCATTATTGCCGGTGTGAACCGGATTTCGACCCAATTGACGCTTCCGGAAGACGAGGCGCGGCTGATCGCTCAGGATGCGGGCCAGCGATCAAACGAGGACGGTGGCGAGAATATTGGCCTCATGATCTTCTGGCTGGTCATTCTGGTATTCTTTGTCATCATCCCGATGTTCTCAAGCCGCAAAGGTCGCCGCTATCGCGGTGGAGCCGGTCCGGTGATTATCTGGGGAGGCTCCGGTTTCGGCGGTGGTAGCAGGGGCGGAGGTTTTGGAGGCGGCAGCTTTGGCGGCGGCTTCGGTGGCGGCGGTGGCAGCTTCGGTGGCGGCGGTGGCAGCTTCGGTGGCGGCGGCGCATCGGGGGGCTGGTAATGGGAAAAGTGAACCAATTTACTCCGGACGATCACAAGATCGTCACATCCGCAGTGTCGCTGGCGGAAAAAACCACGGATGGCGAAATCGTCACCATCGTGACGGGGGAATCCGATCATTATGGCGATATCGCCTGGGCTATATCCGGGCTGGTCGCATTGACCGCATTGCTGTTGGTCAGCCTGTTCCCGGAACTCTATCTCGGCATCATCGACTGGCTGGCTGGCGGCTGGAGCGGTATCACCGCCCTCCCCTATTGGGCGCTGTTTGTTTTTACCGCGCTAAAATTTTTCGGAACACGGCTGGTCCTGATCTGGAAGCCTTTGCTCTTCATCCTCATTCCACCGCCAATCAAAAAAGCGCGTGTGCGCAGGCGGGCGATATCCTTGTTCCGGGTTTCGACCGACCATCGCACGGTCGGGCGCACCGGGATATTGCTCTATCTTTCGATGCGCGAACATCGCGCGGAGATTGTTGCCGATGAAGCGATTGTCGAAAAAGTGGAACCCACGGTATGGGGCGACGCAATGGTTGCCCTGATTGATCTGGTGCGCGGGGGACAACCGGGAGAAGGCATGGCTGAAGCGGTTCGAAAAATGGGCATCGTTCTGGCCGCACAATTCCCCAAAACAGACCAGAATCCAAATGAATTGCCCGACAGGCTGATCGAACTTTGAGCGCCGCTGACGACGCAGATATTGAAATCATGTGGGAAGGTCGGTTCATCACCGCCAAACGCGAAGGCAAGTGGGAATATGTTTCGCGCAGTCGTGGTATCAAGGCTGCGGTTATTCTCGCGATCGACGAAGGGCATGTCCTGCTGGTCGAGCAATATCGTGTCCCTCTCGGCAAAAACTGTCTGGAGCTCCCCGCCGGGCTGGTTGGCGATCATGATCATAATGGCGATGAAGATGCGTCGCTGGCAGCGATCCGCGAACTGGAAGAAGAGACCGGCTATCGCGCCGAAACCATGAAAGATTGCGGCGAATATTATTCTTCGCCGGGAATGGTGTCGGAGAGTTTTTCGTTTTTCAAAGCCGGCGGCTTGACAAAAGTTAGTGAAGGCGGCGGCGTGGATGGGGAAAACATCACTGTTCACCGCGTTGCATTGCCGGAACTAGCCAATTTTATCGAGCAGAAACGCCGTAAAGGTGTAGGAATAGACGTCAAACTATTGCTGTTTTTTCCGGCCCACTAGCAAATGCTCCAGCTCTGCTGAAGCAGGAGAATAGATTAGCGAAAATTATCCGCATAGGCTTGAATCTTGAGTTTCTTTTCCGGCGTTGCGACGACCAAGAATATGATCCCGTATTTCTCGGCATAGGCTTTTGCCGCCTCACAGGATGGAAAAGTCAGCTTCACCTGGCGCTGCGTATCACCGGACCCTGCCCAACCAGTCAACGGATCGGGTTTACGAGCTTCTGCCGGTTCAAATTCCAGCACCCATTTGTCGGTTAGCGCCCTGCCCGATTGCATGGCATTTCTCGGGATTTGATAAATTCGTGCGGCCATGGTCTGTTCCTGTCTTGGACGGCCTCAATAGGCCCGCGAAATGGCAAATTCAACCGCTTCCGTCATCGCATCTCGTGCTTTGCCGGAAGCAAAAATACCCAATGCATCAATCGCCCGCTGGCCATAATGCCGGGCCCGCGACATTGTGTCATCAATCGCACCCGTCGAGCGCAGCAAGCCGGTTGCCCGGGCGAGGTCATCATCGGAAGATTTGTGCCCGATGATCGCATCTTTCCAGAATTTGCGATCTTCCTCATTGCCGCGCGCATAGGCGAGGATGACTGGCAATGTTACCTTGCCTTCGCGGAAATCATCACCGGCATCCTTGCCCATAGTTTCGCTGTCCGAGGAATAATCGATCGCATCGTCAACCAGTTGAAAGGCAATGCCGAGATTTCGGCCATAGCTGTCGAGCGCCAGTTCGGTCTCTTCATCACATTCCGCGACAACCGCTGAAATTCGGCTTGCAGCGGCGAACAGAGCGGCCGTCTTGGCCCCGATGATATCAAGATAACGGTCTTCGCTGGTATCAACCTTGCGCTGGGCGGTGAGCTGGTGAACCTCCCCTTCGGCGATCACCGCCGAGGCGTTGGACAGGATCTTGAGTACCTTTAACGAGCCATCTTCGACCATCAGCTCAAAGGCGCGGCTGAACAGAAAGTCACCGACCAATACCGTGGCCGGATTGCCGAAAATCAGATTTGCTGCCGTTTTCCCGCGGCGCAAATCCGAACCATCGACAACATCATCATGAAGCAGGGTGGCAGTGTGAATAAACTCCACCGCCGCTGCAAGTTTATAGTGGCGGTCACCCGAATAGCCGATCAACTTTGCCGCTGCCAGTGTCAGCATCGGGCGCATCCGCTTGCCACCCCCGGCGATAAGATGTCCGGCAAGTTCCGGGATCAGCGGGATTTCCGACTGCATCCGATCCAGAATAACACTATTGACCTGATTCATGTCGCTGGCGACCAGTGACATGATGGGTTCGAGAGATGGGGCGGTGTCCCGCCCGAGATGATGGACCGTTGCTGACATGTTGCACCGGATGTGGCAAGTCACTAGGGATAAGGCAAGTGAAATAAGGCCTCTAACGGTTGCGTCCTGCGGAAGCAGGGCGATATTCTCGACAGGCAGAAATCGGACGGCAAACCATGGACGAAAAGCTGAAACAATATCGCGAAAGCATCGACAATATCGATGCGGCATTGGTTTTCATGCTGGCAGAACGCTTCAAGGTGACCCAGGCAGTCGGGGAATATAAGGCCAGAAACAGCCTTCCGCCCGCCGACGGTACGCGCGAAACGGAACAAATTGCCCGGCTGCGCCAGCTTGCAAGTGACGCCCATCTTGATCCCGAGTTCTCGGAAAAATTCCTGCGCTTCATCATTGACGAAGTGATTCGCCACCACGAACGGATTCGGGAGGAGTCGGACTAAGAAGCGGCCTGCTCCGATCGCGGCAATCTCAATCGTACCAACAAGCCGCCCAGATCCTCGCTTTCTTCCAGCGACACCGATCCGTCATAGATTTCCGCCACATCCCGGACAATCGCCAGCCCCAGCCCGGTCCCCGGCTTGCCGCTATCCAGCCGCACGCCGCGATCGAATATCCGCTGGCGTTCAGCTTCGGGAATCCCGCGACCGTCATCTTCAATCAACAATTCGACATATTCATCACCGCATTCGACGGTAATAAAGACGCTGCCACCACCATATTTAGCGGCATTCTCGACAAGATTTCCGATCATTTCATCCAGGTCCTGGCGCTCAACCGACGCGACGGCATCCTTGTCGCCATCAATATCGATTCGAACATGAGGATATAGCCGTCCGACGGCACGCTCGACCGCCTGCAGGCTTTGCCAGACCTTGGCCCGGCTATGAGCGTGTCCGCGGCGGCCTACGGCACGCGCGCGGGCGAGATGATGATCGACCTGCCGCCGCATCACACCGGCTTCGCGAATCACCGTGTCGGCCAGATCATCGGCTTTGGCGGTGGCGCTGTTCATGATGACTGTGAGCGGGGTTTTCAGGGCATGAGCCAGATTGCCGGCGTGCCGCCGCGCTTCCTCTGCCTGTTTTTCATTATGGTCGAGCAAGGCGTTGAGTTCGTCGACCATTGGCGTGACTTCATTCGGCATCGGTTCGACCACGCGGCGCTGCTGGCCGGTTCGCATCGCCGCAATAGCACTGCGAATCTTGCGGAGCGGCCACAGGCCATAAAGCGTCTGCAGAGCAGCCATGCCAATCAAGCCGAGTGCGAGGATCAGGAAACTATTGACCAATATCGAACGAATATTGGCTATCTGGGCGTCCAGCCCATCGCGGCTTTGCGCGACCTGAAACAGCCATTTTGTTTCGGAATCCGGCAGAATTATTGTCCGTTCGAGTACTCGCAGTGGTTCATCCGGAAATTGCCCGCTGTCGTAGATGTGGGTTTCACGATCATCATGGGCGATGTTCGATTCCAGTGTGCGGTCCCATAGCGAGCGGGATGGAAAATCATCATGACCCTTGCCGCTGATCTGCCAGTAAAGACCGCTGCTGGGCTCCAGAAAGCGCTGGTCACCCAGCGGTCGATTGAGAAAAACCTCGCCATCGGGCCCGATCTCCGCCGACGCAATCATCGCCGTCAGCACATATTCCAGCTGATTGTCGAAATTGCGGGTTACCGCGTCATTTAGAACGCGGTCCAGCGCGAAACCACCGACGAACAGCAGAATGCCAATCCAGGCTGCAGCAATCCCGATCATCCGCCGGCCCAGCGAGCCGGTGGTCTGTGTGCCTAGCCGAGAATGGGTTGTCGGTGCCTGTTCATCGACCGGAAGATCTATCTGGCTTGGCTCATTCAGGCTTCGGGATCCTCTAGACTATAGCCGAGCCCCCGGATGGTCGAAATCACGTCCGCCCCCAGTTTCTTGCGGATACGGGTCACAAAGACTTCGATCGTGTTGGAATCGCGGTCGAAATCCTGATCATAAATATGCTCGATCAGCTCCGTGCGCGATACCACCTTGCCCTTGTGATGCATCAGGTAGGAGAGCAGCTTATATTCCTGCGCCGTCAGCTTGACCGGACTGCCATCCAGCGTCACTTTCCCCGATCGCGTGTCGAGACGCACAGGCCCTGCGGTCAATTCCGAGGACGCATTGCCCGAAGCACGGCGGATAAGCGCGCGAAGCCGGGCAATCAATTCTTCGGTCTGGAACGGTTTTGCGAGATAGTCATCCGCTCCGGCATCCAGTCCGGCGACCTTGTCCGACCAGCTGTCGCGAGCGGTCAGAACCAATACCGGAAAATTACGCTCTTCCTTGCGCCAGCGGTCGAGTACCGTCAGACCGTCAATTTCCGGCAGGCCCAGGTCGAGGATCACCGCGTCATAATCTTCGGTCGAGCCCATGAAATGGCCGTCTTCGCCATCTGTCGAGAGATCAATGGCATAGCCATTGGCTTCCAGAGTCGATTTGAGCTGCTGTCCCAGCGTGGGTTCGTCTTCAACGATCAAGACGCGCATGGCTGTCCTCCGCAATAATGCTTGTTCATCTGGAATAGCCTATATCAACATCCCGACGACGCACAATGATTTAGAAAATTGGCAAATTTTGTCTAGCGAGACTCGCGCAAGATCGCACCGGTTCTACCATCGACATCCACAAATACGACCCGGCCGTCGCGGATGAATTTCAGCCGATAAACCTGAGCTGACGGATCAAATTCCGGACCGAGATATTGGCTGTCCGACATTTGCGGCAATATGCGGTTTTCGATCGAGCGCAACGACTTCACCTTCCCCGCCATCATCTGCGCGCGCGCATCATTTTGCTCACTGCGTCGATCCTTGGCCAAAGCTGATTGCGGCGCAACGGCCATAAAACCGAGCGCAAGAAGGGGCAAAAAGGTGAAATTCTTCAACATACCTCCCCTCCTAGGCGCGGCGGTTTTAACATCACGTGAATAGCAGGTTCAGACTACAGGCGACCAAGCTACCGAGTCATTTCATAGGTCAGGCTGAGCGAAACCACCGTGCCCACCTGTCCCGGAGCGACCGGGGGTGATCCAGCCGACTCAGCGAAACTGTTCATCCGCATCATCGGTGCATCGGACTGGTGCGACATGCCTTCGCTGATCGAAAGCACCCGGACACCGGTATATCCTTCGGACCGCGCATAGCTCATCGCCCGTGCTTTGGCACTGGCGAGCGCCCGTTCCCGTGCAACTTCCTTCAGCTTGCTGTCATCGCTGATCGAGAATGAGGGACCATTTAAATTGGTGGCCCCACTGCTGACAATCGCATCAAGAATCTGGCCCAGCTTTGATATATCGCGCACCGTCGCAGACACTTGGTTGGAAACAACATAGCCAACAAAGCGGTTCTCCCGGCTTTCCTGATCATAATCATAATCCGCACGCAGATTAATGCCGGTGGTCTGGATATCCTTTTCGGCAATGCCCAGCGACTTGAGCCGATCGATCACCTTCCGCGCCTGCACCGAATTGTCGCGTAGCGCTTGCGTCGCGGTCTTCGCTTTAGATTCTACGCCGGTGCTGAAGGTAGCCGTATCCGGCGCGCTATCGACCTGTTCTGATACGCTGAGTTCTATCACCGGATTCTGGGCAACGATCTCGACATTCGCGGCTTGCGCGACGTTCATCGGGGTAAATACCAAGGCTGCTCCGGCCAGTAAGATCGAAAATTTCATATTAATCTCCATAAATTCAATTCTTTATAGACGAAGCTCTCTGAACGGCAGCTAAATAGTTTTGCCGGATTTTTCTGGTCCGTTCACCCGGCCGTCCGTCACCGATCTTATGGCCGTCAATCTCAACGACCGGCATGATCAGCAATGTTGACGATGTTACAAAGGCTTCAGCCGCGTTTTTTGCTTCGTCAATCGAGAAAGCGCGCTCCTCGACCGTTAGTTCCATGGATTTTGCCTGTTCGAACATTTCGATACGCGTAACCCCGGGCAAGATGCGGCGGTCCAGTTGATGCGAAATCAGTGCGCCATCCTGGCTAATGATATGCGCATTCTGGGAGGTTCCTTCGGTAATCATCTCATCCTGCGTCATCCAGACATCGTCGACTCCTGCTGCCACAGCCTCCATTTTCATGAGCGATGCATAGAGCAGTTGAGTGGTCTTGATATCGCATCTTTGCCAGCGCAGATCCGGCCGGGTGATGATCGTCATGCCGCGGTCAGCCAAAGAATTTTCGATCAGCACACGTTTCTGGGCAAAGGCAAATATTGTCGGAGCCGTATCCGGTGGTGGCCAGCGATATTCCCGCTCGTCCATCACTCCGCGTGATACCTGAAGATAGATCAGGCCTTCGCACAGATCATTTTCCGCTATCAGATTGGCCGATATGGATGACCAGTCGGCAAAAGCGTTGATTGAAAGTTCGCCGAGTGATCGTTCCAGACGGGAAATATGGCGCGGCATATCAATCAACTGGCCGTCGATAACGGAAATCACTTCATAGACCGCATCGGAAAACAGCAGTCCCCGGTCCAATACGGAAATTTTGGCGGACGGCTTTGGGACATATTCGCCGTTCAGATAGACTGTTTCCACCGCGCTTACCTATTCCCGAAATACAATTTATGTCCCTACCAATCCGATATGGGGCGGCAGGTCAATGGCCTTTGATCAAAAGAGAAGACTTGAGCGAAAGCCCGCTTGGCCCTAACGCCCGGGAACCATGGCTCAACCCCCGATCTTCGCATATGAAAACCTGTCCCTCCACCAGGGGGAAGGCTGGCTGTTTGAAAATCTCGACCTGCATGTCGGGCCGCGGGACCGGCTCGCCCTGATTGGCCGCAACGGTGCCGGAAAAACTACGCTCCTGCGCCTGATTGCCAATCAGATTGAAGCGGACAAGGGCCAGCGGATGGTCCAGCCGGGCACCAATATCGTCTATCTCGAACAGGAACCCGATTTCACGCCATTTGAAACTTTGCGCGACTTCGCCATATCGGGCGAGCATGGCCCTGCCCTCCACGAAGTCGAAGCCATTGCCGATCAATTGGGTACCGACCTGTCGACCCGCGCGGCAAAAGCCAGCGGCGGGGAGAAACGCCGGGCAGCAATATGCCGGGCACTGGCATCCGATCCGGACCTGCTTCTGCTGGACGAGCCGACCAACCACCTTGATCTCGGCGCGATTGACTGGCTGGAAGACTGGCTGGGCCGTTACAAGGGGGCATTCATTACCATATCCCATGACCGAACCTTCCTGACCCGGTTGACCAAACAGACGATCTGGCTGGATCGCGGCGCGCTGCGGAGGCAGGAAATCGGTTTCGGCGGCTATGACGCCTGGATGGAGAAAATCCATGCAGATGAGGCACAGGCTGCCAGCAGGATTGACGCCAAGCTGAAAATCGAAGCGCGCTGGCTGGAACGCGGCGTCACCGCGCGGCGCAAGCGCAATCAGGGACGTCTCGAAAAACTGTGGGAGATGCGCGCTGCCCGGGCGGCGATGATCGGCCCCACAGGCACCGCAAATCTCAAGATCCAGAGTGATGACAGCCGCACCAAATCGGTCATCACCGCGGAGCATATCTCCAAGTCATTCGGAGAAGGCGAGAATCAGCGCCAGATCATCCGGGATTTTTCCTTGCGCATCCAGCGCGGTGACCGGATCGGGATCGTCGGCGCCAATGGTGCCGGTAAAACCACGCTGCTGAAGATGCTCACCGGCGAATTGCAGCCGGATAGCGGCAAGGTAACCCTCGCCAAGACTCTCAACGGCGTGTTTATCGATCAACAGCGCAGCCTGCTCGAAGACAATAAAACAGTCCGTGACGTGCTTGCCGATGGCAGCGACTGGATCGATGTGCGCGGCGAGAAAAAACATGTGCAAGGCTATCTCAAGGAATTCCTCTTTGCACCGTCGCTGATCGACGCCAAAGTCGGTACATTGTCCGGCGGCGAACAGTCACGCCTGCTACTGGCCCGCGAATTTGCGCGGATGTCCAATCTGCTGGTTCTCGATGAACCAACCAATGATCTCGACCTCGAGACGCTTGATCTCTTGCAGGAAGTGATTGCCGATTATGAAGGCACCGTCCTGCTGGTGAGCCATGACCGCGATTTTCTTGATCGCACGGTAACGGTCACGCTTGGCCTTGATGGCAGCGGCATGGTCGACATTGTTGCGGGTGGTTACGCAGAATGGGAACAACAGCGTAAAGACAGGACTTCTCCGAAAAAATCAGCCAGCGGACAGAAAAATCCATCCGGCCAGCAACCTCGGCGCTCTGCCAGCTCAGCCAAAAAGCTGAGCTACAAGGATCAACGCGACTTTGATCTTTTGCCAAAGCGGATCGAGGCGATCGAAGCCCGAATTGTTGAAATCGAAACGTTGCTCGCCGACCCTGATCTTTATGCGAAAGATTTCGCCACTTTTGAGAAGCTGACTCAGGAAAACAGCACTCTGATAGAAGAGAAAGACACTGCCGAGATGCGGTGGCTGGAACTGGCGGAGGAAGTCGAACGCCTGCAAAATCCTTGATCAGCCCGGCAGACGGTAATGGATTGCCAGCCGGTCCAATGCTATCTTCAGTACCAATTTGCCCGATCGTGCAGGCCAACCAAGACTTTTCTCCGCTACCGGAATCCCCTCCCCGCCGCAGATGATCCGCCAGGCAATATCGCAAAGATCACTGCCGAGATAGTCAATCGCATTGTCAAACCGCTGCTTTGCGGTGAGTTGCGCCTCGGTTTCATTCAGCATCGCCGGTACGCCGCGTTTGCCGCCCGCAACCGGCGAGCCATCCCAGCGCATCGTGATCCGGGGGGCCAGATTGGCTCTTTCCCAATCCGCCCGAAGCCTCTCCCCCGCATCAAACTGCCGATCGGAAAGATGGCCTCTTGCGTGAAGCCAGCCCAGGGGCGATTCAGAGAGATTGACCGAGACGCTCCGTCGCAGTTTGCGTTTCGGGTCCCGTTCCTCTCCATCCTGAGGAAGCGCACGTTCGGCGAGTAACCGGGGGTCGGAACGAGTGGCGGCGGGTTTGGCTGGCATGTTATCTCCTGAATTGCGGGCTTCTCACTTGCCATTTTGGCGATATTGTAGGAAAGGATAAAACCATATAGGTTTGGAGATAGAAGTTGATCAGCCGTATCAGAGAGGTTCGCAAGGGCAAGGGCTTGACGCTGGAGGATGTGGCGAAACGCTGTAAACCGCCGACCACAGCGCAGACTATCGGACGACTGGAGACCGGGGCGCGAACGCTCTCGCTAGGCTGGTTAAACCGGATTGCCAATGCCTTGGCCGTCGACAGCGCCGCGCTCCTGTCCTTGCCGGATCAGGAAGAACTGCCAGTAGCGGCCATACTGGATCACAAAGGCGCGCATGCCCTCGAAAAGCCCGAAAATATCTATCAGCCCGCGATCGAACCGGCGATGGTCGCACTTCGCGTTAAAAGCAGCATCGGTGATTATCGTGCGGGTGACGATATCTGGTTGTCGCGACGAACGCCCGACCAGTATAGCGGCGCACTCAACCGGGATGTCCTGGTTCCCCGGCCCGCGGGGCGTTACATATTTGGGCGCCTGATCGGTCGCGAAGCCAGTCGTCTGCAAATTCTCCCGCTCGGTAGCGGCGCACGGCAGCAGATCGTTAGTGACCCCGAGTGGATCGGGGTAGCTGTTCGGCTGGTAAGGGAGCTTTAGGACCGAGGTGCTAGGAAGCCTGTCATGACCGCTCGGCTCCATATCCTGACTTTGTCGACCTTGTTTCCCAATGCGGCGACACCAAATTTTGGCATATTTGTGGAACGGCAAGCCGTAGAACTGGCCAGTCGAACGGCAGCCCGAGTGACGGTCGTCAATCCGGTCGGAATGCCGCCCTGGCCCTTAAGCAGCCACCGGAAATATCAGGGACTGAGCGCTCTACCCGAGCATGAAGCGTGGCGCGGACTCGACGTCTGCCGTCCCCGGTTCACCCTGATCCCGAAGATCAGTGGTGCCAGCAATCCCCGGCGGATTGCCAGCGCAATATTGCCGCTGGTTAAAAAGCTGCACGCAGAGACTCCCATCGACGTGATCGACGCGGAATTTTTCTATCCTGACGGGCCGGCCGCGATGCGACTGGCAGAGGCACTCGGCATTCCCTTTACCATCAAGGCGCGCGGGGCGGATATCCACCACTGGGGCGACGATCCCAAATGCCGGGATCAGCTTCTAAAGGCAGCGGAAAAGGCCAGTGCATTGCTGGCCGTCTCGGATGCGCTGAAGCAGGATATGATCACTCTGGGCATGGATAGCGGTAAAATTGCCGTCCATTATACCGGACTGGATCAGGACAAATTCTTCCCCGTTGATCGGGATGCAGCAAAGCGGGAACTGGGCGTCAAAGGTCCGCTATTCATCACCACCGGCGCACTGATCGCCCGCAAGAACCAAGATTTGGCAATCCGCACGATGGTACATTTCCCCGACGCGCATCTGATGCTGGCCGGCGACGGGGAAGAAGAGGATAATTACCGCGCCCTCGCCAATCAGTTGGGGGTTGCAGACCGCGTCCGTTTTCTGGGCAGCGTGCCGCATGAGAATATCCCGCGCATGACCGCAGCCGCTGACATCGCCATTCTTGTGTCCAAGTCGGAAGGGCTGGCCAATGCCTGGGTCGAGGCGCTTGCGTGCGGCACGCCGGTGATTATCAGCGAAGCGGGTGGAGCGCGGGAACTGGTGACCGGTCCCGCTGCCGGACGGATTGTTGAGCAGAATGTCGAAGCGATTGTTCACGCTGCAAAAACGATATTGGCGGAACCGCCCAGCCAAGAAGCGGTCCGATCATCGGTCCGCCAGTTTAGCTGGAAAAGCAACGGCGATCAGCTGCTGGCCATATTGCGCAAAGCGGCTGGAAAATCCTAACCAATCGGTAGAAAGGCGCCAACGATCCAGCGTTCTTCGGCGCGCAGAACGCCCCAGGTCCGCGCGGCGGCGCGGCTATCCATCACTTCCAGACCCATGCCAGCAGATGCCAGCTTGCGACGGAAGGCTGCCGATGGCTGCACCATGGACGAACCACTGCCCAGCAACAGAAATTCCGGAGCAGGAGACAGGTTCAAGCGGGCCAGAATCTGTTCCAGATCGATTTCATCGAGACTTCCAGCGGCCCAGTCCAGCGCCTGCTCGGGGGAAATCAGCAACCCGCCATCAAAGCGCTGATCGCCGATCTTGAAGCCCGCAGACGTAAATCCGGTGACTACCGGACCGACAAACTCGACATCCTTGCGCAATTCTACCAAGGGTTAGCCAATCTGCTCCGGACCACCGGTTATTTCCGCTTTTTCATTGCCCGATTCTGCGGGCACAAAAGTGTCCGGGCCAACCTTGAGCCAGATCAATATCGGAGCGGCCATATAGACCGAGCTATAGGTACCGACAAACACGCCGAAGAACATCGCGACCGAGAAACCGAAAATCACATCCGGACCCCACAAGATCAGAGCACCAAGCGCGATCAACATGGTCAGGCTGGTCATCACAGTCCGCGCCAGAGTCTCGTTCACCGAGAGGTCAAGCAGAGCGATGATATCCATCTTGCGATATTTCTTCAGATTCTCTCGAATTCGGTCAAACACGACAATCGTGTCGTTGAGCGAATAGCCGATGATTGTCAGCAATGCCGCAACGATATTGAGGTTGAATTCCATCTGGGTCAGCGCGAACAATCCGAAGGTCAGCGCGACGTCGTGCACAAGCGCGAACAAGGCGCCGATACCAAATTGCCACTCAAATCGCACCCATATATAGATGGAAATGGCGATCATCGCGAACAGCAGGGAATAGGCGCCCGTCTCGAAAAGCTCTGCCGACACTTTGCCGGAAACCGATTCCACGCCGTCAATCCGCACATCGGGGTGATCGGCCCTGATCGTGGACACAATCTTTTCGGTCATTTCATTAGCCGCTTCGGGGCGCGATTCCGCTTCGGCTGGCAAGCGCATCCGGATCGAAACTTCATTGGCGTCGCCAAAACGCTGGATCGTCGCTTCCCCGTAACCGAGTCCCCCAATACTGTCTCGCAGCTCGCTAATCGGTGCCGTTTCTGTCTCCGTAAACGTTGCCTGGATCATCTGGCCACCGATAAAATCGACACCAAAGTTCAGGCCCTTGGCAGCGACCAGTCCGATCGACGCTATAATCGTCAAAATACTGAAGGCCATGGCAATATTGCGCCATTTCAGGAAACCGATATTGGTATCGTCCGGAACAAGCTTGAGTAGTCTCATATCACCAACTCCTGCGGCCGGGCTCTTCTTACCCAGAGCGCCACGAACATGCGGGTGACAACCACGGCGGTAAAGACGGATGAGGCGATACCGATCATCAGAACGACCGCGAAACCCTTGACTGGTCCGGACCCGAACATGAACAGCAATACGCCGGCAATAATATTGGTGATATTGGCATCCATGATCGCCCGGGATGCTTCCTTGTAACCGACTTCGATGGACTGAATGATCCGTCGCCCTCGCCTGCGTTCTTCCCTGATCCGTTCATTGATCAGCACATTGGCATCAACAGCTGACCCGACAGTGAGCACAAATCCCGCGATCCCCGGCAGCGTCAATGTGGCATTGAACAGTGCCATGACCCCGACAATGATGAACAGGTTCAGGGCCAGCGCGATATTGGCATACATGCCAAAGCGGCCATAGGTGACGACCATGAAGGTCAGCACGGCGACGGTAGCAATGATCGCGGCAATCATGCCCTTGTCGATCGAATCCTTGCCGAGATCGGGACCGACGGTGCGTTCCTCGACGATCTTCAGTTCCACCGGCAGCGCGCCGGACCGCAGGGCAATCGCCAGCTGGTTCGCGCTTTCAACCGTGAAATTACCGGAAATCTGGGCCGATCCGCCGAGAATGGGTTCGTTGATATTGGGCGCGGACAATACCTGGCCATCCAGAATGATGGCAAAGGGACGACCGACATTATTCTGCGTCAGCCGAGCAAATTTCGAGCCGCCCTCGCTATCAAAGGTAATGTTGACCACCGCTGCGTTGGTTTGCTGGTCAAAGCCCTGCCCGGCATCGGTCAGCTTGTCGCCGCTAATCCCGCCAAGGCGCTTGACCGCGATATTCGGCAATCCGGCCGGATTGTCGGGATAAGGAAAAATCTGGCTGCCAACCGGCGGTCTGCCAGCGGCAACGGCGTTGGGATCCGCCCCATAATCAACGAGCTTGAATTCCAGCTTTGCGGTCTGTCCGAGCAAGGCCTTCAATGCTTCGGGATCATCGAGACCAGGCACCTGCACGACAATCCGCGTATCACCCTGGCGGATGATCGTCGGCTCGCGAGTGCCCATTTCATCAATTCGGCGGCGGATCACGTCGGTTGCCGTTTCCATGGCATTTTCTACTGCATTTTCGAGACCGGCTGCTGTCGGAGTCAAAACAAAGCGCGTGTCGTCACGTACTTCGATATTCCAGTCCCGCTGACCGGTCAGGCCGGCACCACTGGTGAGCGGAAGGATCGCCTCGCGTGCTGCATCAACCTGGGTGCTGTCGCGCACCATGAAGCTCAACACTCCGTTTTTGCGGGAAATATCGCCAATGCCAATGCGCGGGCTTGCCCGGCGCATTTCCGCGCGCACCGATTCTTCCATCGTCTCGAGACGGGTAGTCGCGACATCGGCCGGATCTGCCTCGAGCAAGATGTGACTACCGCCCTGGAGATCGAGCCCCAGATTAATCGTTTCATTCGGCAAAAAACTTGGCCAATATTTTTGGCCGTTCGCGCCAATCAGGCTGGGCACTGACATCAGTACGCCAAAGGCCAGCAGCAGAGAAATGGAAATAACTTTCCAGCGCGGAAAATCGAGCATCAAAACTAACTTTCTATATCACCGCGTTCAGTCGTTCGCAGGTTTGGCACCGCCACGAGGCATCACGTCAGACAGGGTTGCCTTGACCGCCTTGACGCGCACGCCATTGGCAATTTCGACCTCGACATATTCATCGTCAACCTTGACCGCCTTGCCGACGAGCCCGCCACCGGTGACAACCTCATCATTTTTCTTGACCGCACCGATCTTGCCCTGATGTTCTTTCATCTTTTTTTGCTGAGGGCGGATGAGCAGGAAATAGAAAACCGCGAAGATCAGTACCAGCGGCATGATCGAAATCAGAAAACCACCGGCGCCGCCGGACCCTGCTGCTGCAGATAATATAGATATTGTTGTCATGAACCCGTCCCGATTATTACAAATTGTTAAATGTGGTGGCGCGGCCCGTGTTTCAAGCCCCTGAATAGCCAATCCAAATGATGCGCGCGCCTATCACGCACTCGACGAGCGCGCAATATAATCCGTATATCCGCAAGCCGGCAAGCATGTCGCAAACGACTTGCCAAGACCAACCGACCTCCATATATGCGCAGCCTCGGTCGGGACGTAGCGCAGCCTGGTAGCGCATCACACTGGGGGTGTGGGGGTCGGAGGTTCGAATCCTCTCGTCCCGACCAGTTTTCAGGCATTATTCAAAATGCGAAACCCCCAATTTCCTTGCAATGAAGTGTCGTGGAACAGAAAATTTTCTGTGCTCGCTCCCCTGTCCCTCCGGGATTGACGGGTGCTAGCGCGCAGAGAAGCTGAATAATGCCCGTCATGTGTTGCGCTATAAATGGCGCAACGGGTCTTCAAGTTCAGCCAGGCCGATCGCCAGGATTGACCTGACCAGATCTGCCTGTCCCCGCGTTCCCGTCTTGGCGAAGATTTTTTTTGAATAGTTCCGTACGGTTTCGATAGTCAGGCCCATCTGTTCGGCGGCCTCGGCCAGAGATTCCCCGCTTGCCAATGCCTTTGCCAGTCGCGCTTCGCTGGGAAGCAGCCCGAACAGGTCCACTAGCATGTCGGCACCGTCCGGCTTCATCTGGCTCTGCCCATGCAATGTGGCAATCGCGACCGGTGACCCGCGCAATGCAAAGTCCGATGATGAAAATGGCGAAATATGCAGGTGGACCAAGGGAAGGTCACTGATCCTGATGGCCGATGAACGCTCAGCGGTTGCAGATGCACAGCGATCAAGGATATCGGCCAATGCTGATTCGGCCGACCGGTCTGCAAAGGCCATCCTCTCGCCTTGTTGCCCAGCGAGAATACGAAGACCGGGCAATCTGTCCTGGCGATCGAACGCTGCTTCGACAATGAACCCCGCGCGATCCAGCAGGAACCAACCCAGCCCTGTCTTTCGTGCCACACCGGCTGACACAGACGCCCGAAATCGTTCGCGCCCAACCATTGCAGCAGCCTGCGTACTGGCCTTGAGATAAGGAAACAGCCTTCGTAAAATGGCGCCATCCGCAGCGCCGAACTCTACCGAACCAAAGATTCCAACCGTGATCGCCAGCGCATCGGAAACAACAACGCGCATCGCCCGCAGGGCGCGCGCATCAAGCCTGTCGAGCGCCAAAGCTATTTCATCACCGGAATCCAAATCTTTCAACTCGCTGGCTGAATAGATACGTTCCGGGCGCAGTCGGTCAGATAGTATTGTGCCCAGGGCATCGGAAGAATTTGGTACCGGCTGCCCATTTGGCATCGCATTGACGATATGTACCGAACCGGAAGAACCCCGGGTTTCAACAATTAATGCAGCAAAACTGGCGCTTGTCATAGCTGCGAGCTCCGCCAGAAACCCGGTCCAACCGGATTCTTCCACCACCGCCCTCTGCAAGGAGAGCAGCAATTCGGTTTCGGAATTCCCGGGAAAAGCCATGCCAATGTCGTACATCCTCCCATCTGGGAGGTCCATAAGAAATTTTCTCTAGTCAATATGTTCCCAACATTTGAGGAGCGGACATTGACGGCACGGACATTGACTCATCTCGAGCGGCTCGAGGCAGAAGCCATCCATATCATGCGCGAGGTTGTGGCGGAGGCAGAAAAGCCCGTCATGCTCTACTCGGTAGGCAAGGATAGCGCGGCGATGCTGCATGTAGCCAAAAAGGCCTTTTACCCTTCCCCGCCGCCCTTTCCCCTGCTGCATGTCGATACGACTTGGAAATTCCAGGACATGTACAAGCTGCGCGAGAAGGCAGCTGCGGATGCTGGCATGGAATTGCTGGTTTACCAGAATCCCGAGGCCGTCGAACGCGGGATCAACCCTTTCGACCACGGCGGGCTGCATACCGATATGTGGAAAACCGAAGGGCTGAAACAGGCGCTCGACAAATATGGCTTTGATGCAGCCTTCGGCGGTGCACGGCGCGACGAAGAAAAGAGCCGGGCCAAGGAACGGATATTCTCTTTCCGGTCGGCCAATCATCGCTGGGACCCAAAGAACCAGCGGCCGGAATTGTGGAAGGTTTACAACACCCGCAAGTCCAAAGGCGAGAGTATCCGCGTATTCCCGATGTCGAACTGGACCGAGCTCGATATCTGGCAATATATCCACCTCGAGAATATCGAGATTGTCCCGCTCTATTATTCCGCAAAACGGCCGACGGTCGAACGCGACGGCATGTTGATCATGGTGGATGACGAACGCTTCCCGCTCAAGGAAGGCGAGACACCGGTCGAACGATCAATCCGTTTCCGCACGCTCGGCTGCTATCCGTTGACCGGTGCGGTGGAAAGCGAGGCCTCAACCCTGCCGGAAATTATTCAGGAAATGCTGCTCACCACGACATCGGAACGACAAGGGCGCGCCATCGACCACGATAGTGCCGCTTCGATGGAGAAGAAAAAGCAGGAAGGATATTTCTGATGACAGATAGCATATACAAGACCGACGCCCTGATTGCGGACGATATCGACAGCTATCTGGAAACGCACCAGCATAAATCACTCCTCCGCTTCATCACTTGCGGTTCGGTCGACGACGGTAAATCGACGTTGATCGGGCGGTTGCTTTACGACAGCAAAATGATTTTCGAGGATCAGCTCGAAGCGCTGCAGGCCGATTCAAAAACCGCCGGCACCCAGGGACAGGAGATTGACTTCGCGCTGCTGGTCGATGGCCTTGCCGCCGAACGCGAACAGGGCATCACCATCGATGTTGCCTATCGTTTCTTCTCGACCGAAAAGCGCAAGTTCATCGTCGCCGACTGTCCGGGCCATGAGCAATATACCCGCAACATGGTCACCGGCGCTTCAACCGCCGACCTGGCCGTGATCCTGGTCGATGCGCGCAAGGGCGTACTCGTCCAGACCCGTCGGCACAGCTATTTGTGCAATCTCGTCGGCATCAAGAATATCGTCCTTGCCGTCAACAAGATGGACCTGATTGACTATGATCAGGCAAAATATGACGCGATTGTTGACGACTATGCCGCCTTCGCCAAGGAAATTGGCATTGACAGTTTCACGGCCATGCCGATTTCGGGTTTCAAGGGTGACAATATCACCGAAAATTCCGCGAACACTCCCTGGTACAAGGGCGATCCTCTGATGGCCCATATTGAAACGGTCGATCTTGATGTCACCGCCGATCAGGCAAAATCGCTGCGCATGCCGGTCCAGTGGGTCAACCGGCCCAATCTCGATTTCCGGGGGTTTTCCGGACAGATTGCGACCGGTGCCGTCAAGCCAGGTGATGAAATTCGCGTACTGCCCTCAGGCAAGACGTCAACCATCAGCAAGATTGTCACACTTGATGGCGATCTCGAGGAAGCGGTGGCAGGACAATCGGTCACGCTGTGTTTCGAAGATGAAATAGATTGTTCACGCGGTGACGTCATTGCGACCGCCAACAATCCGCCCGAAACATCGGACCAGTTCGAGGCCACCATTGTCTGGATGGATGACGATGCCATGATCCCGGGGCGGGCTTACTGGCTCAAACTCGGGACGCAAACGGTATCCGCGACCGTGCAGGCTCCGAAATATACTGTCAATGTCAACACGATGCAGCACATGGCTGCCAAAACGCTTGATCTCAACGCCATTGGTGTCGCCGAACTGGCAACGGACAAACCGATCGTGTTCGAGGCTTATAGCGACAACCGCACACTCGGCGGTTTCATTCTGATCGACAAGATTACCAATTCCACGGTTGGAGCGGGGATGCTGCATTTCAGCCTTCGCCGGGCGCAGAACGTGCATTGGCAGGCGACCGATATTGGCCGCGAAGAACATGCGAATCTGAAGAATCAGAAACCGAAAGTATTGTGGTTCACCGGCCTTTCCGGTTCGGGCAAATCAACTATCGCCAATGAGGTGGAAAAGCTGCTCAACATGATGAACCGCCACACCTTCCTGCTGGATGGTGACAATGTACGGCACGGCCTCAACAAGGATCTGGGCTTTACCGAGGCGGACAGGATCGAGAATATCCGCCGTGTCGGGGAAGTGGCAAAACTGATGACCGATGCCGGACTGATCGTACTGACCGCGTTCATTTCCCCTTTCCGGGCAGAACGGGACATGGTCCGTGCAATGCTGCCCGAGGGCGAGTTCGTCGAGATTTTCGTCGACACGCCGCTGGAGGTTGCCGAACAGCGGGACGTCAAAGGACTCTACAAGAAGGCACGCGCCGGCGAGCTGAAAAACTTCACCGGTATCGACAGCCCCTATGAGCCGCCCGAAAAACCCGAAATCCGGGTCAATACCGTCGAGATGTCCCCGGCTGAAGCCGCCGAATTTATCATCCGCCAGATTTCGCCGCTCAAATGAAGGATCATATCATGCAGGACGATGCAGCCCTCGCCGCCCATCTTGCCGCTTCCGCCGGAAAATTGCTGCTGCAGGTGCGCGAAAGCGGGCTTCTGGAGGCAAAAGCACTCGGCAAGGCAGGCGATCAGACCGCGAACCAGTTCCTGATCCACGCTATTGCCGAACAGCGGCCCGATGACGGCCTTCTTTCCGAAGAAAGCAAGGATACCGAGGAGCGCCTGTCAAAATCGCGTGTGTGGATCATTGATCCGGTCGACGGTACCCGCGAATATGGCGAAGGCCGGACCGATTGGGCTGTCCATGTCGCGCTCGCCATAGACAGCGCTCCTGCGATTGGAGCCGTCGCCCTGCCCGGTCTCGATCTCGTGCTGCGTTCGGACCAGCCGCACCCGATAGCGCCACCGCCCGAAAAATTGCGCATGGTGGTCAGCCGGACGCGCCCTGCCTCCGAGGCAGTTTCTGTGGCGGAAACCCTGGGTGCTGAACTTGTCGCAATGGGCAGTGCCGGTGCGAAAGCCATGGCGGTGGTGCGCGGAGAAGCCGATATCTATCTCCACACCGGCGGCCAATATGAATGGGACAGCTGCGCACCGATCGCCGTCGCCGCTGCGCATGGCCTGCATGTCAGCCGCGTCGATGGCTCGCCACTGATATATAACCAGCGTGATGTTTACATGCCGGACTTGTTGATTTGCCGGAAGGAACATGCCGATCCTGTGTTTGCGGCACTCGCACAAATTTAGCGCCCCCGCCGGCAACCAGACCGCAATCACCCGGATCCTGCTGGCCGGTAATATAGGTCGGGATTACCTGCCAGACAGCGACGCGGCGGCGATATGTAATGACGCGCCACCGGTGCGCGCAAATTTGCTTGCATGATGGAACATGGCCGCGTCTGAATGGGGATCACGATGAACCTGTTCGACTATTTGATCCAGAACGCTCGCCGTTTTCCCGATAAATTGGCCATTGCCCACGGCACGGGCCCTTTCGCCAACTGGCGCGAATTGCGCCAGCGCGCAGAGAAACTGGCGGCTGGCCTGGGACTTCCTCCAGGCGCTCGCGTGGCAATCCTGAGCAAGAATTGTCCAGAATATATTGAGATATTATTTGGCTGCTGGGCAGCGGGCCTGGTCGTGGTCCCGCTAAACGCGAAACTGCACAGGCGCGAAGTGAGTGAGCTGCTCGAAAGTTGCGGGGCAGCGAGGATATTTGTGTCCGACGACATCGAGACTTGTCCCGATTGGCATGCCACGATCATTGGCAGCGAGGACTATCAATCCCTGTTATCCAGCGCGCCGATCGCAGCGGTCGATCGCCGGCCCGATGACCCCGCCTGGATATTTTTCACCAGCGGAACCACCGGCCGTGCCAAAGGTGCGACCCTGACCAATCGCAATCTGATGGCAATGGTCGCCGCGCATCTGGCCGATTTCGAAGCTCTCGACGCAACGCATGCGATCCTCCATGCCGCGCCCATGTCGCATGGCTCCGGACTGTATATTCTGCCTTATGTCGCCCGGGCAGCAGCACAGATCATCCCGCAAACGGATTCGTTCAATCCAGACAATATTCTGGACCTTTGCACCTATTATCAGGGGGTCGGGATGTTTCTTGCTCCAACCATGCTGCAACGATTGCGGCGTGCGGCGGAACGCTCCGGCATTGTTCCAAGCGGGTTGAGAAATATCATCTATGGCGGCGGCCCGATGCATCTGGAAGAACTCAAGCGATGCAAAAGAATATTCGGGAACAGACTTTGTCAACTTTACGGGCAAGGCGAAGCCCCCATGACGATTGCCGGACTAAACCGTGACGATCACTGGTCGGACAATGACAGCATCCTGCGTTCGGTGGGCTGGCCCCGGCTTGGTGTGGACATTGCCATATGGGGTGATGATGACACACCCCTGCCCGACGGCGTTACCGGAGAAATCGTCTGCCGCGGCGACGTCGTGATGGCGGGTTACTGGGAAAATGAAAAGGCCACCAACGATACCATCAGGAACGGCTGGCTGAAAACCGGCGATATTGGCACCCTGTCCGCGGAAGGCTATCTGACCTTGCAGGACAGGTCAAAAGACGTGATAATTTCCGGCGGCTCAAATATCTATCCTCGCGAAGTCGAGGAAGTGCTTCTCCAGGCCGAGAATGTAGCAGAGGTCTGTGTATTGGGGATCGCCGATGAGGAATGGGGGGAAAATGTCGCGGCAATTGTCGTGGCGACCAAAGGGATCACGCTGGACGAAGCGGCGCTTGATGCCCTGTGTCTCCGATCGCTCGCGCGGTTCAAGCGGCCAAAAACTTACTATTTCTGGGATGAATTGCCGAAAAATGCTTATGGAAAAATATCGAAGCAAACCGTCCGGGAACAGCTCTTCCCGGCTGCCGGCAATCAAAGCTGACAACTTGTTGCGCGTGCCATACTGAAAGAAAGAAAGATGAATATGTTCAGCTTTTCGGAAGAATATCTGGGGAAGGGCTTGCTGCGATGAACAACCAGGACCGGATCGAAGTCGGCAAGCTGGCGGAGCTGGCAGACGGCGAATCCAAAGGTTTTTGTGTGCGTCGCCAGCCCATTTTGGTGTGCAACAGTGGCGGCAAAATCTACGCTGTTGCGAATGAGTGCTCGCACGCGTTCCAGACGCTTGAGACTGGACGCATTCGCGCCGGCTGGATAGCCTGTCCTGCTCATGGCACTCGTTTTGATCTCGCAACGGGCGAACCACTTAATCCGCCAGCTGTCGAAAAGATTGAGACCTTCCCGGTTGAAATCGAGGATGGAAGAATATTAGTCGATGTTTCCGGTATCGCCTGATCGATATTGTCGCCGCACCCTTGCGGTGGACCGCCAGAATGGTGCCTAGCTTGGGTATGACCGATAAACTGGAAAATCTGCGCAGCGAAATTCGGGCCTGGTTAACTGACCATGCACCCGGAGACTGGCGCACGAGAGCGGACACGCACGAGAAATTTGCCGCAGAGCAACGCGAATGGTTCGGCAAGCTGGTCGGCGCAGGCTATGCGATTCCGCACTGGCCAGAGCAATGGCCGGGCGGCGGACGCAGCCTCGCCGAGCAGAAGGTCATTTATGAGGAACTCGCCCGCGCCGATGCGCCGCGCCTGCTCCTGTCCTTTGTATCCACCTATCACGCATTTGCCACCCTGCACGAGTGCGGCAGCGCGGAGCAGCAGGCACGCTATCTGCCCGAAATCCTGAAAGGTGAGACATGGTGCCAGGGGTTTTCCGAACCCAATGCCGGGTCGGACCTGGCTGCCATCAAGACCAAGGCCGTGCGCAAAGGTGATGTCTATATCGTCGATGGCCAGAAAGTCTGGTCAACCATGGCACAATATGCCGATAAATGCCTGCTGCTGACACGCACGTCGTCGGAAGGGCCAAAGCAGGCGGGTATGACCTATTTGCTGATGGACATGAAAGCGCCGGGCGTCACTGTTCGCCCGATCCACCAGATTCAGGGCGATGAGGAATTTGCAGAAATTTTCCTCGATGGCGTGGAAATACCGGTCAGCCAACGCGTCGGGGATGAAGGCGACGGATGGGCGGTGGCGCAAGCAACGCTGGCATCGGAGCGCGGATTGACGCTGATGGAATTATCCTATCGGCTACGCGGCAACATGTATCGTCTGGCCGAGACAGTGCAGAAATGTGGCCGGGTGGACGATGCCGGCATATTGCGGGATCTGGGCAGGCTGGTGACGCAAATCGATGCGGTTTGTGCGCTTTCAGACCAATTTCTGCAAAAGCGGATCGACGGAACCGAAGTCATTGGCGACGCATCCATCGTTAAAAATGCCTATTCGCACTGCCTTCGTGCCTGGGCTGACCTGGGTGTTCGGGTTGGCGGGATCACGGCCCAATATCGCGAACCGATCACATTCGGCGATCTCAATAGCGGCAACTGGATGGCCGACTTCATGAACAGCTATGCCTGGACAATAGCGGGCGGTAGCGAAGAGGTTCAACGCAATATTATCGCTGAACGCATGCTTGGCATGCCACGCGAACCGAAAGGCTGGGCGCTTTGACAATCGAACTTTCCGAATTGCGTGATGCGGCGCAAAAAGCCTTTCCGGCGGACAGGCTGATCCCCCGGCGTGATGAAAGCTGGCAGCTGATTGCGGAAATGGGCTGGTTGATGCTCGATCTGCCCGAGGAACTTGGCGGCCTTGGTCTCAAGCGCGATGCCGTCGCCACCATTCATCATGAAATGGGCCGGGTGCTCCCGGCAGCGCCACTTATCCCGGCCTTGCTTGGGCTTCAGGCAATTGCCGGGTCTGAAACGCTGGTCGACAAAACCGACTGGGTGGAGCGGGTTTGCAGCGGGGAATATATCCCGCTGCCCATGCTATCTGCAGCGGTCGAGAAACGCGATGACGGTAAATATGACGGACGGATTGCGGGTGTTTTTGAAGCGGATATGGCAAGCCATATATTGGCGGGACTGGGTGACGTTTATGCATTGATTCCGCTGGATGCACCGGGGGTGATTGCGCGCGAGCAACCGCTTTGGGACGAAAGTCGGCGCCTTTTCGATATCGAACTCACTGGATACGCAGTCGACCCGTCGCTTGTCATTGCTGCGGAACCAGCGGTTCAGGCGCTGCACGACAATCTGTCGATCAGTGCACAATTGGCGTTGTCCGCGGACAGTCTGGGAGCGGCTGGCGCGCTGCTCGAACTGACTGTCGAATATCTGAAAACACGCCAGCAATTCGATCGGCCTCTGGCTATGTTTCAGGCCCTCAAGCATCGTGTAGCCGACCTTAAGGTAAAGCTCGTCGCGGCTGAAGCGTTATTCTGGAGTCGCACTGCCTGCGATACCACACCGCTTGAGACGGGAGCGATAAAGGCGCATGCGACTGGTGTTTTCCGCGAAATAGCCGAGGAATCCATTCAGCTGCATGGCGGCATCGGCTTGACCGAGGAACATCCCTGCCATCGTTTCTTCAAGCGCGCCTTCCTCAATTGTCAATTGTGCGGCGATGCCGATTATTGGGAAGAAAAGACTGGTCGGCTGGTGCTAGACGCCAGCTAAATACTTCAGGCAAAAACCGGCCGCGAGAAGCCTAGTGGGCCTGCGGACCCGTCAGCGCGACAATATCGTTTTAATCGATGAACCGGTTATCGCTCTGCCCTGCCGAAATGACAAAGGCAGAGGCGATACCAATCAGACCATCATTTCCTTGACCGCTGCGACAATGTCCTCTGGCTGGACAATGAATGCGGTTTCAAGATTCTTGGCAAATGGCACGGCACAGGTCGGACCGCCAAGCCGTTTCACAGGTGCCTTCAGCTTGCCAAATAATTCCTCGCTCACTGTCGCGGCGATTTCGCCGCCCGGGCCAAAATTACGCGAGGCTTCATGTGCAACCAGCAACCGTCCGGTCTTCTCCACCGAAGCCAATACCGTTTCTTTGTCCCACGGCGAAATCGTCCTGAGATCGATAATCTCTGCTGAGATGCCAGCTTCGGCAATTGCCTCCGCTGCGGCCATCGTTCGGATAGTTTGGGCGGACCAGGTGACAATGGTTACGTCACTGCCTTCCTGGACAATATTGGCTTTCCCCAGTGGAATCGGCCCCTGGTCGTCGGGCACGTCGTTAGGGATGAAAAATGTTCCGCCCGCCTCGACGAAGATACAAGGGTCGGGATCCTGAATACAGGCCATCATCAGACCTTTATAATCAGCCGGGAATGCCGGACAGACGACCTTGATACCGGCGACATGGGCAAACCAGCCTTCGAGAAAATCCGAATGCTGCCCTGCGGTCTGCCAACCGGCACCTGTCAGCGTGCGAATGACAATCGGAACGCTTGTTTGTCCGCCGGACATGAAGCGTAGCTTCGCCGCGTGGTTGACGATCATGTCCATCGCCACTGTCGTGAAATTCATCATCATGATTTCCGCGACAACCTTGTAGCCGGCCATGGCGGCACCAATGGCAGCCCCCATGATGGCCTGCTCGGCTATCGGGGTGCTCTTGACCCGGTCCTCTCCAAATTTCGTGGAAAGTCCCGCAGTGATCCCGGTGATCCCGCCCCCCTGTTTATCCCCGACATCTTCGCCCAGAACGAGCACCTTGTCGTCAGCCTCCATCGATTCGTGAAGCGCTGCGTTGATCGCCTGAACAGCGTGCATTTTTACCATCTCGCTCATGCGGGCATCTCCTCGGCGAATACATCGCGGCGCAATTCATCCAGTGAGGGAACTTCACTTTCAAGACCAAAGTCGCGCGCTTCTTCGACCTCTTTTTCAATTTTTTCCTGCATATTCGCCAGATCTTCCTCGCTGGCATGACCTTCTGAAACCAGACGCGCCCGCAGAGCTGGAAGCGGGTCCGCAGCCATGGCTGCCTCTTTTTCTTCCTTGGTCATATATTTGTCGTCATCGCCGACCACGTGGCCCCGGAAACGGAATGTCATGCATTCGAGCAATGTCGGCCCCTCGCCTGCACGCGCACGTTCGATCGCGACAGAGGCATGAGCAAACATATCGTCTGGATCGTTTCCATCGACAGTAAAGCCTGGCATATTGTAGCCGACTGCCCGTTTCGAAATCTGATCGACTGCCGTGCCATCCTCATAGCGGGTATGTTCGGCAAACCGGTTGTTTGCGCATACGAAGATTACCGGCAATTTCCAGAGCGACGCCATGTTGAGCGATTCATGAAAGGCCCCGATATTGGACGCGCCATCGCCGAAATAGGCGATCACGACGCGCTTGCTGCCATCGAGTTTGGCTGCCCAGCCCAGTCCGTTTGCAATCGGCATGGACGAACCGACGATACCCGTGGTCACCATGATCCCGGTTTCGGGGTGGGTCATGTGCATCGCCCCGCCCTTGCCCTTGCAGGTTCCATCGACCCTGCCTGCAATTTCCGCCCATAATGGTTTCAGCGGCATTCCCTTCGCGACCATGTCCTGAATACCGCGATAGATCGTACAAATCTGATCCTCGTCATTCAGGAAGTGTGATATGGTGGACGGGATGACTTCCTGTCCACGCGCCGAATAATAAGGCATGGTAAGGCGTCCGCGGCGCATCGAAGCGAGAACGGCGTCCTCGTTGCGTTCGATGCGCAGCATCCGGCGGTAAATTTCTACCAGATCCTTGCCGCCGGGTTTGGGTGCATTGCTGAGTTCGGTCATTTTTTCCCTCGAACTTCGTTGAAATCCTTCTGACAATCACGTCCTCTTGACCCAAGGTCAATCACCCAGCTTAGAATATTGCAGGGTATCGCTCCCGCGTTGGTTTCACTCGGCTGCCATCCAGCACAGGGTCAGAGCTGGTTGTCGAGGCCAGCCGCATGTTTGGCGGCTATATAGCCGAAGGTCATGGCCGGCCCGATACTCGACCCCGCACCGGCATAAATATTGCCCATGACCGATGCAGTGCTCACACCGGTGGCGTAGAGGCCAGCGATCGGTGATCCGTCGGACTTCACTACACGTCCCCTTTGGTCTGTGACGACGCCGCCATAGGTGCTCACATCCCCCGGTATGACCGGCACCGCGTAAAACGGCCCCTGCTCGATGCTGCCCATCGCACTTTGCTCCGAAAAAGGATCGCCGACAAATCCGCAATTGTCATATTGCCGGGCACCGCGCTGGAAATCCTCGTCTTCACCCCGCGCGACAAATTCATTCCAGCGCCTTACGGTTTGGGCCAGTGTTTCGGGATTGCTACCAATCGTCTGCGCCAGCGCCTCGATCGTGTCGGCCTGGTGCAAATAGCCACTTTCCAGCCAGCCTTCGGGAATCTTCTTGTCGATATATTTGTCCGCGACCTTGTATTTATTGACATATTGCCGATCAAAAATCGCCCAGCTCGGGATTGCGGGGCTCTCCTCGTTACGTTTGCGCATATTCTCGCAATATAGTTCGTAGGAACCGCCTTCGTTCATATAGCGTTCGCCTGACTGGTCGACGAGAATCGCATGCGGCTTGCCGGTGAGGCTTTGTGCGCCCGGCGCGACATAGGCTTCATCCCATCCGGGCGCGAGCGTTGACTGGTAGCCAACCAGTTGATCCATTTGGGCAAGCACACCGCCGACACGCTCCATCTCGGCAATCATCTCGCCGGTATCGCCTTCGGGTGTTTGCGACCATTCGGCGCGTGTGCCCGGCGCATATTTGTCGCGCATGTCCTGATTTTGCGCAAAGCCTCCGGCGTTGACGAGGACACCAAATCGCGCCCCTATCCGCCGAACCTTACCGTCATTATCGACAGCGACGCCAATAACCTTGTCACCTTCCATCAACAATTGCGCAACCGGACTGTTCAATCTGACTTCCGCCCCGGCATCGAGCGCGGCTTTCAGCATCCGGCCCTGCAGCGCAGCACCTGCGGTGGTAAACTTGCGGCCCAGCAACTTGTCGCGGACGGTCCGCAAGATGATCTTGAGCAATATCTTTTTTGCGCCGGGGTTTGTGCGCATATGACCGGATTCCATCGCGTCGCCGAGCAGAACGTTGAATTCGGCAAAACCCGGCCGCAACTTGTCAGCCATCGGGCCGAGTTCCTTCAGATTAAATGGTTCGGCGACCACGGTGCGCGAGGTTTTGCAACCGCCCGGCAGTTCATCATAATAGTCCGGCCAAAAAGTGGGGCCACGCCGCAGCTTCACCCCTTGCTCGCACAAAAAATCTACCGCCTTTGGTGCTTCGGTCAGATAGGCGCGGCGCTTTTCGCTGGAAGTACCCGGAGCATTACCGCCGTCCAGTTCCTGCAGGCTATCGAGATAGGTCATTGCGGCTTCAATATCGTCTTCCTCGCCATCCTCGCGCATGAAACGATTGGCCGGAATCCACATCACGCCACCCGACTTGGCAGTCGTGCCGCCCGCAAATTCGGTCTTTTCGAGAATGAGTACCGATTTTCCGGCCTGCCGCATCACCAGCGCCGAACTGAAGGATCCAGCCCCGCTCCCCACAACGACCCAGTCGTAAGTCTCATCAAAACCTGCCATATTCCGCTCCCTCAGCTTCACCAAGCATAGTCAGTTAAGACGACTTACCCTATGCGCGACAAGGATTATCGCAGGTGCGACGTTTGTATATCGCACCGGCGTGATAGAGGCAGAAAAAAGGACTGATTCCAATGACCCAGGATTTGCCCCAGCTAAAGACTATCGCGCTTGCACGAAACGGTCGTCTGCTCACCATTGCCTTTGCCCGCCCGGATGCGCTGAACGCTTTTGACCAGATAATGCATGATGAATTTCCGGCGGCTCTCGCTTTCGCTCGCGGCGACGAGATGTCGGACGTGATCCTGCTGACCGGCCAGGGTAAGGCTTTTTCAGCCGGGGGAGACTTCGCTCATATCCAGAATAATGCCGACAATCCCGAGTGTTTTGATCATGAAATCGAAATGGCCCGGCAGATTGTCGAAACGCTGATCGATATCGAGAAGCCCGTGGTCTGCCGGATGAATGGCCACGCGGTCGGGCTTGGGGCCACGATCGCATTGCTGTGCGACATAATTTACGCGTCGGACAAGGCGAAGATTGGCGATCCGCATGTCAATATCGGCCTGGTTGCGGGCGATGGCGGTGCGATAGCCTGGCCCCAGAGAATCGGACTGACCCGGGCCAAGGAATATTTGCTGACCGGCGATCTTATCACAGCAGACAAGGCCGTCGAGATCGGGCTGATAAACCGGGCCGTTGATCCGGCCGAGCTTGACGATGCAATCGCAGGCCTGTGCACCAAGCTTCTTGCCAAGCCACAATTTGCCCTGCGCAAGACCAAGGCATTGACCAATATCGAACTGAAGCGCCTTTCCAGTGCGCTCCTGTTACCGGGCATGAATTGGGAATCGGAATCCGTGCGTGACAGCGATCACCGGGAAGCGATCGCGGCGATGATCGAGAAACGGTCGCCGACATTCCGACGGAACTGACCGCCTAACCCGGGTCCGATTTCTTCCCCGCGAGCATTGCCTGTGACTGGTTGAGGATCATAGCCAGATCATCATTGGCCGACGCGATGCCCTTGCGAAAGCTAGCAAAGCCGTGGATCGTGCCCCGCATCTCGCTGAATGCGACTTCACATCCCGCTTGCACCAGTTTTGCCGCAAAAGCCCGTCCTTCATCACGCAATGGATCGAGTGAAGCGGTCGCCAGCACGGAAGGCGCCAGGCCGGCAAGTTCCGCATGCAACGGGCTGTGCCGCCAGTTTTCGGGATCTCCACCATAATGTTGATTGAACAGCGTCATATCTTGCTGATCGAGACCATAGCCATCCGAAAAGGCGGCGCGTGAAGGATAGTCGCGGGTTACATCTGTGCCGGGATAGAGGAGTAGCTGCTGGATGACGGGCAGGCTTGCCGGACTGTCGCGCAGTGCCAGCGCGGTCACGATTGCAAGATTTCCACCCGCGCTATCGCCGCACAGGACGAGGCCGTCAAATTCCCGTTCGAACACTGCCGCATTGGCGGCGATCCAGCGCGCGGCCGCCTCGGCATCATCGGGCGCGGCCGGCCAAGGGGCTTCGGGCGCCAGCCGATATTCAACCGAAACCACCGGCAGATCGAGTTGACGGGCTATCTCGGCCGCCAGGCCCGCATGCGTGCCGATTGAGCCAACGCAAAAACCGCCGCCATGGTAAAATACGACTACCGGCCCTGCGGCGCGACTGGCGCGCGGGTCAAACAGACGCAGCGCCATCGTGCCAGCCGGGCCGGGCATTTCCAGTCCGCGATCGACTGCCAGTTCTCCCACAGGGAGATCTCCCTCCGCCATCACCTCGGGCGGGAGCGTACGGATCATGGCGATCATTTCTTTGGTAAAGGGTGGCCGCGGCTGGGCTTTCAACTGCTCCAGATAGGCCTGTACATCTGGACGGATGAAATTTTCTTCTGACAAATATGCCTCCCTTGGTGACTAGAACCGGCTGCAACAGCCTGTCTTTCTAACCCAATCACTATAGGGCACGTGACTGGCGGTCAAAATGTGAAAGCCCCGAGACGCGAGCATTCGCTCATGCGATGATTTGGAGGAAAGCCACTGCGCCCTTGCGACAGCGGGCGACAATGCGCACGGTTTCAGATGATCACGAGAAAGATTGCCCATGCCGATATCCACTGACGTGCTGTTTACACCCTTCCGCTTGAAATCACTGGAACTCAAGAACCGGATCGTCATGGCGCCCATGACCCGCGGATTCGCCGAAGGTGGCCTGGTCGGAAAAGCACAGGCAGATTATTACCGGCGAAGGGCCGAAGGACAGGTCGGTCTGATCCTGACCGAAGGAACGGTTGTGGATCGTCCCTCATCGCGCAACGAAGCGGGCATCCCCTTTTTCTACGGCGATGCACTGGAAGGATGGCAGGATGTTGCCGAGGCGGTGCATGCAGCGGACGGCAAGATCGCACCACAAATCTGGCACGTCGGGGCGGTCAAGAGCAGCTCCACTGAATATGAGCCCGATGTTCCGTTCGAAAGCCCGTCCGGACTGTTCGGGCCGGGCAAGGCCCGCGGCAATGTGATGAGCGAGACGGATGTCGCCGACACGATCGCCGCCTTTGCCTCGGCAGCGCGCGATGCCAAACGGCTCGGATTCGACGCGGTCGAAGTGCACGGGGCGCATGGCTATATTGTCGACCAGTTTTTCTGGGCCGGCACCAATGAACGCACCGACCGCTGGGGTGGCCCGACCCTCAAAGACCGATCGCTTTTCGCTGCCGAGATGATTGCGGCTATCCGTCATGCGGTCGGGCCGGATTTTCCCCTGATTTTGCGGGTCAGCCAGTGGAAGCAACAGGATTTGACGGCACGGCTCGCCGATACACCCGACACCATGGGCGACTGGCTTATTCCGCTGATCGAAGCCGGCGTCGACATTCTCCATTGTTCGCAACGGCGCTTCTGGGAACCGGAATTTCCGGAAATCGACGGTGAAAACGGCCTGAATTTCGCAGGATGGGCCAAAAAACTGACCGGCGCTGCGACGATCAGCGTCGGATCGGTTGGTCTGGCAACAGATTTCATCAACGTATTTTCCGGACAGAAATCAGAGCCGCAAGGGATTGAAGGCATGATCGAACGAATGGAACGCGGAGAATTCGATCTGATCGCCGTGGGCCGCGCGCTGATCACCGAACCCGATTGGGTTGAAAAAGTCCGCGATGGGCGTTTCGAGGAGATGCAAAGCTTTGACCCGGCGGCCTTGCACAGCCTGTATTAGGCTTTGCTCCATTCAGCGACAAACTGCGCCCTGTTGAACGCGAAACTGTGGTGCCAAACGCCTGACCCGGCTTGCGCCGCAAAGCGCGAGCCATCGTGTCCAGAATAGCGTCTGGCAGCCCCGTTATCGGGAGCCTCCCTCAATAGCCGCGTGTATCGACCCAGTCCTCTTTCTCTCCCGGCTTGTAGGTCTTGCCCGGGGTCCGGCCAGATTTCGTCTTCAGATCGAATCCGATCGGATCGGCTCCGCCTTCGATTTCCACGCCAAAGGCAGACAGTGCCCAGCTGGTCATCACATAATGGCCGATGGTGAACACCAGATCCATCATCTGCTTGGTATTGAAATGGCCAGCCAGAAGATCCCATGTCTGGTCGGTGAGGTTTCCGGCCGTTGTCAGTTCTTCGACCGCATCGAGAATTGCCTTCTCGATCGGATCCCACTGCCCTCCTTCAGGATAGTCCCGGATAGCGGCAATTTCCTCCAGCGACAGTCCCGCGTTCATGCCGTATCCGACATGATTGTGCCATTCGTAGGCCGAATTCGCCTTCACCGCGACGCGCAATATGATGATTTCCAGAATACGCGATGAGAGAGTATTCCCCATCAGCAAATGCTTGCCCCAGATATTATAGGCCTTGCCCAGATCCGGATGGTTGCCCATCACATTCATGATATTGGTCTTGGAGCCTTCTTCCCAGGCATTTGGCTCTCCCCAGAAGGCAAAAACCTCCCTGGTATCGTCAGTCCATTCTTCCCGCGGCACATGATTGATGCGTGGTTTGATAGTGGTCATGATCATATTCCTTCAAACAAGATTACGCGATAGTCTGCAGCCTTGAGGCGATCCGCCATCGCTGCCTGATATTGGGGACTTTCGTACCAGCCACGGGCGTCTTCGATGGTCGGAAATTCGAGTAGCACAACGCCATCTGCATCTTCCCCCTCGAGCGTTTCGAAATGGCCATAAACCGAGAGCGGCTTGATGCCAAAACGGGAGGCATATTCCTCTGCATTGGCGCGGTTGGCCGCGCTGTATGCTTCCATTTTCTGGGGGTCTTTTACTGGACCTTCGCGTGTAAAAATCAGGTAAGCTGGCATAGTCTGTTCCTTCCAATCAATGTCCCATGGCCGGTTCGCTATCTCTCTCAAGATCGGCCAGAGCGGTCCCGTGATCCGCCCGGTAGGTTCGGCTTGCCAACCAAAAGCATATCGCGGCAGGCAGGTAAACGGTGAGCGCGAGCATGAGAGAAATCCGCAAGGATTCCTCACCATATAGCGGGCGAAGCATATCGCTAATCTGCCCCACGATCACCGGTCCGAGGCCAAGGCCGACCAGATTGATCGCAAACATCGCACAAGCCGCAGAGGTCGCCCGGGCCCATACCGGTGCCAGTGTCGTCGCCATGTAGATCATGGGTGCCGCGAACAATCCTGTCAGGAACACCTGGATACCGAACAGGGGAAAGGCAAGATCGGCGGGTCCGTTCAGCGCCAAGAGCACCATGATTACGGCCAGTGCACCGGTAATGATCGGTGTCCACAAGTGCCAGCGCAGGTCCTTTCGCCCGAGAAAGTCCGCCAATGGTCCGCCACAGAGATGGCCGATGACCGAACCCGTTGCCAGGGCCGCACCGAGTTTTGCACCAATTTCCGTCGAGGCGAGACCATGGGTGCGTTCCAGAAAGGCAGGAACCCAGGCCTGCATGCCCATTCCGATCAGCGCCATCAGCGTTGCCGCCAGCATCATGAGCGGAAGCGATCGAATTTGCCAGAGGGCCGCGATGGTTTTGCCAAATGGCGGCTGGTCAAATGCCTGCTGGACACCGTCCGCCAGCCCCGCGCGGACCTCCCTTACCGTGAGCATGAGCAGCGGTGCGACGAGTAATCCGGGGATACCGGCAAGAATGAACGTCCAGCGCCAGCCATATTCGACCACTGCCCAGCCTGCAAAGGCCAGTCCCAAACCCATGCCAATCGGTGCACCGAGAAGATAGATCGACAGCGCCGTACCGCGTTGGCTCCGGGGAAAATAGTCAGCCAGCAACGCCTGCATCGGCGCACTGCCCCCTGCCTCGCCGAATCCCACTCCAACACGGGCGAGGAACAATTGCCAGAAATTGGTAGCGAGACCGCAAACCACGGTCATTGTACTCCATACGGCTACTGCAATGCTGACCACTCCACGGCGCGACCACCGATCCGCCAGCCGTGCAGCCGGGATGGCGGTAATGGTGTAGACAATTGCAAAGGCGAGACCGGTCAGCAGGCCGAGTTGCTGATCCGACAGGCCAAACTCATGCCGGATCGGCTCCACCAGCATCGTCAGAATCTGTCGGTCCATATAGCTGATTGCACCCACAAGCATCGCCATGAAAAGTACCCAGGTGCGACGGGAGAGCGATGGAATCGCGGGCTCTAACGGGTCGCCGGTCGATAATTTCATTGCGTTCTTTCTTCCATCGGGCGGGGCACTACATTGCTGCCGTATCATCGGTCGGGCGTATCAGGATTTGCGAGACATTGGCCCGGCGCGGTAAACTGACGATGAAGCTGATTGCATCGGCGATATCGGAAGGCTGCAACACACCATTACGCGAGACATGGTTGCGCATGGCATCGCGCATCACCGGATCGGAAATAGCCTCGGCCACATCGGTCTCCGTTGCGCCGGGTTCGACAATCGACACGCGCACCCCGTAACTGCCCATTTCCTGACGCAAGCCCTCGGTGAAACCCGTCAGGCCAAACTTGCTTGTCGAATAAGCCCCCATCAGCCCGGCCGCACGCCGCCCGGCGGTCGAGGAAATATTGATGATGTCGCCCTCCCGCTGGGCCTTCATCTGCGGCAGGGCGGCCTTGCAAGTATATATTGTTCCCATCAGATTGACCTCAATGACGCGCCGCCACCGGTCGATTGCCAGGCTCTCCAGTCCGCCGGCGTCGATCATACCCGCCGAATTGACCAGAATATCGATCCGGCCGTGTCTCTCCACCGTCTCTTCCACCATGCGGAAGGCATCCTCTTCACGCGAGACATCTCCAACGACCACGGACGCCTTGCCTCCGCCGTCCGCTATCTCACCAACCAGCGCATCAAGCTTGCTCGCCCGCCGGGCTGCCACGACAGGCTCCACCCCCGCAGCAGCGAGGGATCGCGCCGCCGCGGCACCGATTCCCGACGAGGCCCCGGTCACCAGCGCTACTCTGCCATCAAGGTGATTGTTCATTCCGACCCATCCCTCCTGTCCCAGCACAGCCGCAACCGGTCGACACCGAAGGTACGGCCGGTATGGAATTGCATGGCATCTTCCCCCGCCAACCGGATGTGTGAAAATTGCCGCAGAAATTCTTCGATCACGATGCGAATTTCGCGTTTTGCCAGATGCACGCCGAGACAATTATGAACCCCCGTGCCAAATGCGATGTGGCGCGATTTGCGATCAATCCGGACCCGGTGCGGATCGGCAAACCGGTCCGGATCGCGATTGGCCAGAGCCAAGGGCAAATGGACCTCTTCCCCGGCCTTCATCGCAACGCCGTGAAATTCAAAATCCCTGGCCACGCGGCGATGCGTGACAACCACTGAGTAGGCGCGGGTAAACTCCTCAACGGCTTGCGGTACAAGCTCTGGATGTTCTGCCAGCCGGGCCTGCAAATCAGGGTGCGTCGCAAGATGGTGCATCACCCACCCGAGTGTACTGTAAACCGTATCAAGTCCGCCAACCCAGAGAACATAATACATACCCATCATTTCCAGATGGTCCAGCGGACGGCCTTCGAAATGGCCGTCCACGATCGCCCGGTTGAGTGGATTGGACGGATCAGCCACCTGACGATCCTTGTGGTCGCACAGATATTGGTAAATCGCCCGGGCTGCCCCGACACGGTCGGACACCTCTCCGCCTCTCATCAGATCTTCTTCCCATTTGAGGAAAGTCGGCGCCATGTCCCGCGGCAAATCCATCAGATCGAGAAATATATAGCTAGGAAAGGGCACCGCAAAATCCGCAATGAAATCACATTCTCCCCGAGCCGCAAATATTTGCACAAGCATGGCGCAAGTCTGGCGCACTGCATCCTCAAGCGCCGACATAGCTTTCGGCGTGAAAACCGGATTGAGATTACGGCGATAAGCATGGTGCGCCGGCGGATCGATTTCGATCGGATTGAGCCGCAGGTCGACTCCGATCATCTCCCCGATCATCCCCGGCCGCTCAGCCGAAAAATGTTCATGATCAAGGAAGATTTCGTCGATCAGATCATGGCGGGTCGCTATCCAGCCAGGCCTGCCATAGGCCGCGTCCGTGGCCCAGATCAGGGGCGGCCCTGCATGCAGGCGTGACGCGGCGAGGAACGGATCTTCCATCTCTGCGGTGAACCGGTCGAAGCTGTGGTCCCACACCAGCGCCGGCGGTATATGGGCCGGGATATTATTCATTCGCCCAACCACGCAACGACTTGCGCCAGATCGGCCGTGGTGCGAATTCCCGCCGGAGCCGCGCAGACGGCCGGCACGGCATTGACCGCTCGATGTGCAGTGAGGCCGGGAGTGAAAGCTGCATAATCCTCTGGCGCGACAGGAAAAGCGATGGCCACATCGAGCGGCGTGTCGCCCGCGACCTGTATCCGCCAACCGGATTCGCGCAGATTCCAATCGGTATTTTCGATCCGGTCCGATGCATACCAATGCGCCCGGAAACGAAAGCGCAGCCGATCATCGCAAAAGCCGGATATGGTAATGCGCTGGGCAGCGATACTGCCCTTGCCGATTTCTCCAGCAGCAATTTTAATGGTCTCGCTGGCAGGCGAATAATCACCATGAGCTTCCCAGCGATCGATCGTGATTCCGCTGGCCTTCGCAACCTGCGCCAGAGACGCCGCAAAATCTGTTTTCACGAAATCCGCGCTGGCCTGATTGAAAGCAGTCATCGGCTTGCCGAAGCCCATGATCTCGAACAGCAGTTGCGGTGAATTGCGGGAGCCGACATCGGCAAATTCATCTATCGTCAGACAATCCAGTCGCCGCGACAGGGATAACAACGGGAGAGCAAGGGCCTCGGTGACAAAGCCGGGACTGGAACCCGTGCTGTAGATGGAGCTGTTGCCATCGCTGCAAGCCTGCTCGATCTTTTGCCGAGCCGCGCCCTCCATCATGGGCGGATGGTGAAAATCACCCCTTGTGGTGACGACATTCTTGCCCGAGGCGAGCATTTTGCAAAGCTCGTCGATATCGGTGCCTTGCCGCATGTAGAGCACACAATCAGCATCCTGTTCGATCAGCTCCGATGCGGAATTTGTCGAGACTATACCGGTTGCATTCTCTAGCCCGCAAAGCTCGGCCGCATCCAGGCCGCGCTTTGCCTCCGCGCTAACCCAGAGGCCGGCGAGTTCCAGCCCTGGATGCTCGACCAGTGCCCGCAACGAACGGGCACCGATATTACCGGTCGCCCATTGGATGATCTTCAATGGCTGTTGCGCATCCATCTATATCCTCCAGCTATCGACCAGTTAATATTTGAAGCCGGCAGAAATGCCCCAGGTCGCCGGGCTGGCCCAGACGCTGCCGATACCAAGCGTGTTGAACAGCACCTGCGACCGGTAGCTCCGATTGGTTAGGTTATCACCGAAAACAGCAATCGAGAAACGGTCTGCGGCATCTTTCCATTCGGCACGCAGCGACAATAGTTCATAGCCTTTCTGTCGGAATTGCTGCTCGGGGTCGAAAAAGAAGGATGAGGTATAATAGAGATTTCCAGAAAGGGTCAGACCACCGCTATTGCCCAGATCGAGTTCGTAGCTGGCACCCAGATTACCTGTGAATTCAGGCGCGCGCTGCATTTTGAAGCCCGAGGCATCGGTGGACGTCTGTACCAGTGCCCCAGGCCCAAAGCCGCCCAGCGCTTGCGGCACACACCATAAGGGAGTCAGCGCAGCTGCCGCCGGATCGCAAAAGCTGTAAAACGGGGCATTGGGGAAGGATTTGTAGCGTGCATGTGTCCATGAAGCGCCGGCGAATATATTGAAAGCATCCGTAGCGCGGAATTGCACCTGCCCCTCCAGACCATAAATTTCCGACGATGCGGCGTTCCGGATCTGCGCGGCCCCATTCTGGAAACTCGATACCTGCAGATTCTTATAGTCATAGTAAAAGCCGGCCAGATCCAGCGAAAGGCGGCTTCCGGCATATTTGTAACCAAGCTCGAACGCATCGATTTCCTCGGGCTCGACAGGCTGCTGGGACAGACCACCAACGTTAAGAATCCCCGCCTTGTATCCGCGCGTGTAGGAAGCGTAGAGGCTTGATCGTTCATCGGGTTTAAACCGGATGGCCGCCCGCGGAGTGAAGCTGTCATTCTTGAGTTTGTCGACCGCGATTCGCGTGCCCGGGGCACCGTTAAAGGGCACAGTTTCGTCGTTTGGTCCGATATAGCTGGTGGTGAACGGATTGGCCGTGAAATAGGCATCGTCCACGATATCATGGCTGTAGCGTCCGCCGGCCGTGAGGAAAAGACGGTCGGTCAGTTCGTACGTTACGTCCAGAAACGCAGCATAGGATGTTGTGGTTGTACTGGACCCGCCAAAGTCGAAAAAGGGTGCAAGGCCAAAGGAAGCATCCACATCCCAGGTGTCCCGCACCCGGAAATAGTTCAGGCCTGCCGTCCATTGCAGAGGTCCGCCCGGCTTGGAATTCAACAGAAATTCCTGTGACCAGGTCTCGTCATCCACTCCGACATAAATGTTGAAAAACGGAAGGGCGGTAGCATCCAGATCACCAAAATAGGGAGATTGGTCGTTGCGATACTGGGAATAGGATATCAGCTCGGCGAAACCCAGATCGGCGGTGAGCGATATCTGGGCGTTGTCGCTGTTGGTTTTGAAACTGACTGGCGGATTGAGCAATATCTCGCCGGGATTTGTCGCATAGGTGCCCGGCGGCGCAAAGAAATATACCAGCGGCAGTCCTTGTGAGCTATTGGCACCATATATCGCCTGCCCTGCCGCAGAAACCTGTGACAGGAAACCAGCTTCCCCTGTCTGGTCAACAAAAGCATTGACCAGCTGGGTGGTCGGATCACGTGATTCCGTATGGGTATATCGTAGCAGGATGGAAACCGTGTCCGACAATTCCGCCTTGAGGCCAGCCCGCAATGACCAGTTCTGGAAATCGCCAATCTCGTCATCACCGTTGGTCAGGTCGGTGAAATAACCATCCCCCCTGCGGAACTGTCCTTCGACATCCATCGCGACAGTATCGCTGAGCCCTGTGGTGCCATAGGCCTGTAATGTCACCGCGTTGAAGCGACCATAGGCGGCCTTGAACTCGGCAGCGGGCTCGAACGAAGGCTCCGCGGTAGTCACCAGAATGGCACCACCGGTCGTATTGCGGCCAAATAGCGTACCCTGGGGACCCTTGAGCACCTGAATACTATCAACCTTCAGCAGATCGAAGTCCGATACATAGGTATTCGACTGGAAGAAGCCATCAACATATATCCCGACATTCGGGCCACCCCCTGACGTGGTAATCGCCGTTCCGACACCGCGGATGGTGGGTTGCACCGCCGGTCCCTGGGAATCAAAACGCAGCGACGGGGTCAGTTTTGCGATATCCGAAAGTTCCTGCACGCCAGCAGCTTCGAGACGCGCGTTATCGATCGCGGTGATACTGATCGGAACGTCAACCGACGCCTCCTCCCGCCGCTGGGCAGTGACGATAATGATGCCACTATTGTCGCTTTCCGCTGCTCCACTCATGCCTTGTGCACGAGCCGGCTGCAATGACGTGGTACATACCAAAGTGGCAATAAGAGCCCTGCGGAGCGCGGGTGCATTCATATAATCATCCTCTCGTTTACGGGCATAGACCGGCTGCCCCCTCAACGGACTTGCCGCGTTTTGACAGGAAAGGTCACCTGCAAATTGTCGAGATAGCGGATTAATCGTGTTGGCGATGACCAGATTGGAGGCCTAAAAACTGCCCTCAGGGTGTCAAAAAATCAGTCGCTTCGCCCTTGGGGTCGATGGATTCAGAGCGCCAGCGGACCGAACCAAAAGGCCGATCAAGACGCCTGCGGACAACCTTCTGTGTCCCCGCTATCAAATATTGATCAACCCTCTTTTGCGCTGCGCGATCGGCTGAGGTCTGTCGATCACGAATACGCAAATAATCGGCCCAAGTGGGACAATGATAGCGTTCGGTCCATAAGGTCGGATCAGCGATATCGCGTGCAATTGACCAGTCGTATCCTCCATTGCGCAAACGCAACGGCCGCAATTTTATCGCCTCATTGTAAAAATCTCGGGCATCGTCGCGCGACACTTGAGAATCAATCTCGATCACAATGGGGCCGGATCTCATCGTCAGTTGCAAACCGATTTCAGGTTCCGAATCAAGGCGGACCGCTTCGGCCTGTTCGGGGGACTCGTCACCGAGAGGTAACAAGACGGAAATCAACGGCAGAAGCGCCATGCAGCAGCCCGATGCAATCACGGCCGAGTCTACCGACCATATATTCGCAAACACTCCCCAGCCCCACGCGCCAAAGGCGATTCCGCCCGTCATGGCCGATGCAAATAGCGACAATGCGCGGGCGAGCACCCAGCGGGGAGCCGAAAGCTGAATCGTTACATTATAAAGGGCTATGACCAATATATTGGCAGCGCCGGCTGCGAACATTGCTATGCATGTGACCACCAGATTTGTGCTCAATCCAGCCACGATCAGCCCGGAACCGCCAACCACCATCAGAAAACGGCTGGCGAATTCGGTGCCGAACCTTTCCCGGAAAGAGCTGACGAAGAGCGCACCAAATACGGCTCCGGCACCGCTTGCGCCGAGCAAAACCCCGTAGGTTGCCGCATCGCCACCCAACAGGTCGCGCGCTATCAGCGGAGCAAGTGCCGATGCCGTAGCACCAGTCAAACCGAACAGGAATACCCGGACAAGACTGCGCATCAACATCGGCGAATGGAACACATATCGCGTTCCGGACACAATCGCCCTGCCAATTCCCTCGGGCGGCAATCGCGGCGGCACCTGCTCCCGGCGCCAAAAGAAAAACGCAACCAGAAGCGGAAAATACAACACGGCGTTGAGCCCGAAAGCCACCTGGGCACCCAAGGCAAGAACAATGATGCCACCCAGTGCCGGTCCGAAACTGCGCGCGACGTTATAGCTGATCGTGCCGAGTGCCACTGCTGCGGGCAGATTCTTCGGACTAACCTGTTCGTTGATGGAAGCCGACCATGCCGGACTGTACACAGCCACGCCTACGCCGATGAGGAAACAAAATATCAAGAGGACCCATGGCGTAGCAAGTCCCGAAATCGCGAGAACCATCAAAATCGATGCAGACAATATGGATACACCCAGGCCAGACATGGCTACTTTCCGCCTGTCGAACATGTCGGCAAGTGCGCCGGCCGGCACGGATGCCAGCATGATCGGCAGCATCATTGCGGTTTGCACGAGCGCCACCATTGCCGCGGACGAGGTCAGTCTCGTCATCTCCCACGCGGCACCGACGCCGAGAATCAACTGCCCCAAATTCCCCAAAACGCTGGCCAACCAGATTCGACGGAACACAGTCTCCTTCAGGGGAGAAAAAGGGTGAACGCGATTGGCGGCTGAGCTTCTGGACATAACACTCCCATGGCGAAGGCCGTAACAAAGAACAATTCCAATCGGCCTATGGCCGTAAACATTTGCGCTGAGCGGCCCAGATATCGTTTTGGCGATGCTCGATATCGCTCTAGCGACACAAAAATGAAGCAGGTTCATTTTTTCTATTGACTCTCCATCTGCTCTAATCAACAATGTTGTTCATTAAAAGATAATTGGGAGAGAATCGCATGCAGTCCGCTGTTTCAAACAAAGCAAAAATCGCGAAACGCGTGATCGAGGTTTTGGATTATTTCGATTTTGATCATCCAACCGCAACAGTCATGGACATTGTTCGGCGCTACGACCGACCACAATCCAGTACCTCGGAACTGCTTTCAACATTGGTCGATCTGGGCCTGCTTTACAAAGATCTCGCGACGCGCTCCTATACACTTACCCCACGCGCTGCGATGCTCGGCTCCACCACCCAGCCCGATTTTGTTCGCGACGGACGCCTCGGCAGTCTGGTTGACAATCTGGCGGCACAAACCAGTCTTTCCGTCGGTGTTTTCGGAATGGTTGGTCTGGAGGCACAAATTTTCTCCTGGCACAATGGCGAGCCGCCCTTGAAGGCATCCACTGCAAAGGGCATCTATGGTGGAATGCAGGAAAGCCTCTCGGAAAGCGCCGTCGGCTGGCTGCTGCTTTCAACGGTCGAAAAACAACGACGCGATGGCATGATCCGTCGCCTGAATGCCGAAGCTTCGGAAGATAAACAATTCTGCTTCCCGGAAATGGTCAAAACGGTTGAACGTGCGCGCGATTGCGGACATGTCCACGGAAAGATGGGCTTCGGTTCGATTGCTGATGTTTGTGCGGTTCTGGTCAAGGGCCCCGGCATGGCGCGCCCCATGGCATTGGGTATTGTATACGAACCGGGCGAGAATACGGATATCGAAGCCATGACTGCCCTTCTTCAGGACGCAGTTGCATCTTGTGTCGAGCGTCCTGAAGAAACCAACACAGAGGCTTTTCAACACGCACAGGCTGCCTGACCAAGGCTGCGCACTTTGCATGACAGGATCAGCAGGCAACGCGCCTCGGCGATCATTCGCTGCGATCGGATATGAATATCTATATGGAGAGTTAATCTGTGAACGTTGAACAATCAAACTTCACTCCGATATCTCAGGATAATGTTGCTTTTTTGGGAACCCGTCCCATTCCGGCGAAACCTTATTATGATCCAGAATGGTTTGAGCTGGAACGGGAGGCAGTCTTCCGTCGCAGCTGGCAGTGTATCGGGCATGTTTGCGAACTGCCCGAGGCCGGCAGCTTCATCCGGCGCGAGCTAGAAGTCCTGCGGGCTTCATTGCTGATTGTCCGTTCCAAAGACGGCACTCTTCGTGCCTTTCACAATGTCTGCACGCATCGCGGCACCCAATTGGTGGAAGAAGCCCAGGGAAAGCGCAGCCGGTTTTCCTGCCCCTATCATATGTGGACCTTTGGATCCGACGGGGAACTCGTCTCGGCCCCGGATTTCGAACAGTTCAATGTGAGCAAGGAAGATTGCGCACTCAAGCAAGTGGCGATTGACATCTGCGCGGGCTTGATCTTCGTCTTCGTTGGTGATGATCCTCCACCGCTGCGAGATTGGTTGGGGCCGCTCGCGGAGCAGATGGAAACCTTGCCGGTCAGCCGCGCCACGACGTTCAGCGAATATAGTTACGAAATCGATGCCAACTGGAAGCTGACTTATGACAATTTCCAGGAAAACTACCATTTGCGGTTCATCCATCCCCGCAGCGGTCAGTCCGCCTGCGCTCCCGACAATCCTTTCGGATATCCAAAAGACTTCGGTTTTATCGGGCCGCATCGGACCCAGACAATCTGGACCAACCCCAATCCCGACCCTGCTCCATTTCTCAGCACGGCCTTTGCCCGCCTGATCCCTGGCGCGACGGCAAAAAATTTGCTCGCCACGCCTTATGGCCGGCAATATTTTGCACTGTTCCCGAGCTTCTTCATGCTCGGCACACCATTGCAAAATTTCGTCCATATCGTTTACCCGATCAGCGCAGAGAAATCGCGCGGAGTGATCCGGCTTTACTGGGTGGATGACGATGCAAATGCGAGTGAACGCTTTGGGCGCGAGGCGATCATGGTCACAGCCCGGGATGTACACAGCGAAGATGTCGATGTTATCGAAGCCGGCCAGCGCGGGCTGTCGAGCGGAGCCTTGACGCATATCCACATGCAGACGCAGGAATCACTTTGTCGCCACTTGTTCAACACGGTTGAAGAGATGGTCGAATCCTATCTTGGCGAAAGGGCCGAAGCATGAGCACACTCCTGCCCGACGGCTTTGAGGACTTGACCCAATTTGTCGAGGACTGGGCTGCTCCCGACGCTGCCGCACGGGATGCTTTGCGCGGATCGATGCCGATCGGCGATCGACAGGTGTTTTACGATGCATTCATGCCTCGCCTCGCGGAATCACTCGATCTGCTAGACAAGACACCCCTTTCTGCCCATGACCAGGCACAGACCAATCTGATGCGTCTGGCTCTCAGCTTTTCCCATATAGCGCAAGCTCAGGAAGTTCAGGGGCCGGACGAAACCAAACATGCGCGAAGCAGAATGCGATTGCCCATCATCTGTGCGCCTGCGGATTCCTGATCAATGGATACTGCTCTCTCCAATAAAACGGTAGTTGTTACCGGAGCTACGGCCAATATCGGACGTGCCATTGCCCTCGCCTTTGCTGATGAAGGGGCCAATATACTGGCCGTCGGCAGAGATGAAGAGGCAGGAGCGAGGCTGGTCGAAGCGGCCAAAGTCCGCGATGCGGGAAAAATCACATTTCTGGCCGTCGATATGCTGGAAAAAGACGCCGCACAAAAAATCCTGACTGCAGCAGAAAAAATCGGGCCGGTCGACATTCTCGTCAATAATGTCGGTGGCAATGTCGGCGCCGGCTTTTTCGCCGATTCCGATCCCGAAACCTGGCAGGGAGACATTGATATCAATTTTGGAACCATGTTGCGCATGACCCATGCTGTGCTGCCATCGATGATCAGCCGGAAGACCGGGGCAATCGTCAACATCGGGTCGACTGCAGGAATCGTTGGCGATTATATGTTGCCGCTTTATTCCGCCATGAAGGCTGCGGTCCATGGCTTCACCAAGATTCTTGCCAAGGAAGTCGGCCAGCACGGCATACGGGTCAATTGCGTAGCGCCCTATGGCACCATGTCGAACGACCCCGAAGCCTTCAGCAGCGGCAGTCGCTTTCGCGGCGATTTTTTCGCCAAGCTGTTCAAAGGTACCAGTCCCGAGGATGCCGCGAAGCGCGCGAGAAAAACCGTGGTTGGGCGCCCGATGGCCATGCCGGAGGAAGTCGCTTCTCTGGTTGTCTGGCTGGCATCCGGCAATGCCGGGTTTGTTACCGGGCAAGTCTACCCGGTCGACGGGGGCTCGCTGCTTTAGGTCACGTGCCCGAACGGACTCCTAAGCAGGTCCGAACCGATAGATCACCCATTTATTGCCATCAAGGTCACGGAAATAGGCACCATAGAATCCGTTCGGATCATCGCCGCGTATACCGGGACTGCCTTCGTCTGTCCCGCCCAATGCGAGCGCTTTTGCATGGACGGCATCGACCATCTCACGGCTTTTGGCTTCGATTGTAAGCTGATTGCCATTGCCTGCTGAGGCTTCCCCGGCGAAAGGCCTCCCGATCAGGAATATGGAGCCACCTTCAGCTTGGTAGGCCACCAGATCAGCGCGTTCCATCACTACTTTTGCTCCGGTCAGTTCAGCAATTGCATCATAAAATCGCTTTGCTCTTTCCAGATCATTCGTCCCAAAACGTCCGCCTGCAATCATCCTACACTCCCAATTTCAAAATATTTCTGGCTGCGGTTACGGCTGGTTGCATCCGCTCCGCCGGATCTGTCACAGCGCTGGCCAATTCGATATTCGGTATTTCCAGGCCAATCGGAATGTCATGCGGCAGCGCGGCCACTAATTCCGCCAGCGGCAATTCACCTAGCCCCGGTGCCAGCCGAGCATTCATAGCCTCGTCCATATAGTTGGGAAAAGCGGACACCAGCGGTACATCGCTAAGCTGGGCATAACCGATCTGCGTCGGATCAAGGGCAGCAATTTCAGCCACCGTCCCGCCGGAACGGAACAAATGCATCGAGTCAATCAGCAGCTTGAAATTGGGCATATCGACCGCCCGCAAAGCCTCCAGCGCCTGCGCGCAATTGGCGATAGCCAGTTCCGGACCGAATTCGATCGTTACCAGCATATCGCGTGCTGCGGCCATTTCCGTCAGCAAAGCCAATTCCTCTATGGCCCGGACATTGTCCGGTTCCATGCACACGGCCCCCAATCCGCGCGCGCCAAGCTCGGCCATGATATCCACGTCGCGTTCGCGCTCGGCAACATTGATCTGCGGACGAATGCCGAAACCTTCACCGAGAGAGATGCTGACTTCGTGGTCGCGCAGGGCAGCGATCATCTCCCGCCGCAATTGCGGATCATCCCGCAGCGACCAGTCGGGAAAGCCGAACGGGTTAAACGGCCCCGGCAATTGTGTCAGGCCGCTGGAGATGTGCGCACAGCCCAGCCGAGCGGCAAGACCAACCTGTTCGAGTATCGGAAGCCCGTGGGAGCTGAGCATTTCAATGCCAAGACGATTCATGCTGGCAGTCTCATAGCAGGCGCGGATCGACAATGGTGCGGACCGGCGCCCCCTCTGCCGACATATTGGCCAGCGCATCGGCGACTCCCGAAAGCCCGATCGTCGCTCCGATCCATGGCGCCACATCGATTTTGCCGTCGGCGATCGAGCGCAGGGCCAGGTCCATGTCCTGCGGTTCCTCGCCGCCGGCGAAGTGCACCGTCAGCCGCTTGTTCTGCGCCGCGAACACAAACAGTTCCTCCGGCTCCATACAATATCCACCCATCACGATCCGCGCACCAAAACCGACAGACTGGATGATCTGCTGCAGCAGTCCGGGCAGACCGACACATTCATAAACAAGGCTGACTTGCCGCCCGCCCAGATCGGGCAACGGCTCATAGGGAGATATTTCGCGCGGATCGAGAGCGATATCTGCCCCCATGGCCAGAGCCAGCGCCCGCCTGTCTGCATGAAAATCGGTTGCGACGATCGGCGCGATACCGGCGAGCTTCAGTCCGGCGATCACACCCAGACCGATGGCCCCGCAGCCCATGACCAATGCGCAATCGTCCTTGGTCGGCAAGCCGCGCCGCGCATGTTCAAGACCGACAGCAAGCGGTTCGGTCATGGCAGCAAGATTATCGTCCAGCCCATCCGGTATTTCGCTGAGCATATCCTCGTCGAGCAGCATATATTCACCAAAACCGCCGGGACAGGCATTGTTGAAGCCGATCACCGCATGCGATCCCGACTGGCGCATGATCGGCAGCGAGGTTACCCGTCGCCCGGGCTTTACCGTGCGCTTGCTGCCCGGCCCATAGTCCACGACTTCACCGACATATTCATGGCCGGGAACGAAAGGCACTTGCGGATCCAGTGCAGAATATGGACCGCCAAACTTCTGTGAAAGATCAATCACATTCTGACCGGCATGCAGAAAATGGGCTTCTGACGCACATAGACCGCAACGATGCGTGCGGACCAGAGCGTGGCCTTTGCCGGGAACGGGGTCATCCAGCGTACCTACCGCAACTACGCCATTCTGTATGAAAGCAGCTTTCATCTTTTTTGCTCCAGAAATTCATAGGACGGATCGCTGAAATCACGCGATCCCTGAGTGGAAGGACTCATTGCTGTCACTGGCCCGGCGGAATCGAAATCCCTAATGGTAAGCCGGTGATCGATTGCCCAGCGCCCGTCACGGCGCGACCAGCGATCAAGATACCGGCCGCACACGCGCATTTCGATCAGCTGCCCATCGCGTTCCATCCGCAGATTGGCGAAATGATACGCCTCGCTCGATGCCATATCACCATCCAGTTCGATGATGACATTGGTAACCTGGTGCGAATGGGCGAGCATCTGGCCATGGGCGGCGATAACGAAATCAATGAAACCGTGACCAGTGCCTTGATAGACGCTTTCGCCATAATCAGCCGTTCCGTCCTCGTGCCAGACAGCATAGCCGAGCGCGGCATCGAGCCGGTCCACGGCGCGACAATAGTTGTAAATCTGCCGGCTGATTTCTTCCTTGGCCAGCAAGGCTCCCAGTTCCTCGCCACTCATTTCCCAAAAATCCTTTTGGTTGCCTGACCAATCGCCAGTGTTCTGGTGCGCCTCCCGGCTGCCGACATTGGCAAATGGCCCGCTTCGTCATCAGCCTGTCCCCAGATGAGAACGGGGCCATTACCGATTTCGTCGAATAGCCGGAGAGCAACCGCTTCCGGATCAGCCAGATCGTCAGGCAACGGAAGGTTCTTTGCTGCCATGAAGCGGCGAAGTTCTGGCGTATCCGTTGTACCCAAAGCGGCGTAAAGCACGTCCACTCCCTTCGGCTGCAGTTCGGCCCAAAGGCCTTCGGCAAAATTCAGCATGAAGGATTTGATTCCTGAATAGGCGGCCATGTTTGCGGCGCCGCCCCAGCAGGCTCCGGACCCGACAAACAAAATGCCCCCTTGCCCGCGGGCAGCCATTTGCGTGCCGAAATGATGGCAGCATTGCAGTGGTGCCAGCACCCCGCGGTTGACTTGGTCAATCCAGTTCTCGACCGGAAGATCAAGAAAATGCTGACCTTCGGGATCCCCGCCCGCATTGACGATGAACAAACCGATTTCCCGATCACCGGCAGCCTCTATCACACGATCGGCAGCGTCTGGCGCATAGAGATCGATCGCAGCGCAGACGCATTCAATTCCGGTCTCCTCCGCGATCTCGGCAGCAAGGTCAGCCAATGGCTTTTGGCGCCGGGCAATCAGGATCGAAGCGATGCCCGCACGGGCCAGTGCCTTGGCGAAAGCCTTTCCGGTGCCTTCCGATGCCCCGGCGATTATTGCCCATGGTCCGTGACGTCGTTGATCAATCATTCTATTTCCCGGTTATCCAGCGATGCGCGGCCAAAGTCACTTTTCGTTGGTCGTTTGCGGTTCAAGCGAACGGGTCATGATCTCCACCGCCTTGCGCCGCGGCATGGAGCGCAACCCGTCAAACGCCTGTTGCAATTCGGCAGGAACGATGACCGGGCCGTTCTGAAGATTTTCCAGCGCGAAGTCGGCCACGTCATCGGTCTCGGCAACCGCCATCTCGCCATTATTGCCAATTTCGGAACGTTCCAGCGCGGGCGTTCGGGTGCGCCCGATCAGCAACGCGGCAACATCCACGCCCAGCGGGGTCAGTTCTGCCCACAGCCCTTCCGCCAGTATCTGCGTATAGGCCTTGGCCGCGGTATAGACCGCCAGCCGCTTCGAACCGGCCACACAGCCGAGCGAGCCGACCAGCATGATCGCACCCCGTTGCCGGTCGGCCATGGCCTTGCCAAAATGACGCGCCAGTGCGGTCTGGCCCACGACATTGAGCTGGATGGTGGAGAGCGCCTCGTCCCACGGCTGGTCGATCAGGGGATAGGGCTTGCCGCCCGCACCCGCAATGTAGAGCAGGGTTCCTATTTCCAGCCCGTCAGTCGCCTCTGTGACCGTGGCGAGCATATCCGGCGCGGTCAGGTCCGCAGCGCAAATCCGCACTTCAACCGGATATTGCGCCCGGATTTGGGCAGCCAGTGCTTCCATCTTTTCCGCATTTCGCGCGAGCAGCAGAAGGTTGATATCGGCGGCAGCCAGACGGTGGGCGAAAGATTCTCCGAGCCCTTCCGAACCGCCGGCGATAAGGGCCCAGGGCCCGTGCAATTCCTTGCTAATCATCGTCCGCCCAATTGCTGCCAGCGTTCCGGATTGGCCCAGATATATTCCGTGAAGTGACCCAGCCACTCGCGCGTATCGACATAGCAGAATTGCAGCATGTCGGGCGTCCCGCCTTTCAGCACCACCGGAAACGGATTCTTCTCGATATGCGCCATGGTTTCGTCCCAGTCATCGACGCGGTGGCAAACATGATGAAAAGCCAATCCATCGCCTTCGGGCAGCCCTTCCTGATAGATTTTCAGGACATCGCCACTTTTGGGTTCGATCAGTTCGTAATTCAAATCCTCGACCCAGACAAAAGCCAGTTTCTGGACTCCGGTCCCCTCGCCTTCCGGCGTCCAGAGCTTCACTTCGACTTCTGTTTCAAGGATCAGGCGCGTGTCCGCCCATTGGCGAAATCCCGCAACAGCCTTATCGACATCCCGCGTGACATAAGCGTTCTGGTAATGTTGCCCGATGGCCATGCAATCTCTTCCTCTCTTGAAACTCGGTTGGATTAGTGAAGTAAAGCTAGCATCACTCGATTGTCTCTGTCGCGCATCGGGCGAACTTCGCACGACTAATCGCTAACGCGATGCTCCTGACACTGGCCAGTCCGGGGCGATTGCGCCATGAACAGATTCAAGAAAAAGGAGTGCATGATGGCAAACACATTGTTCGATTGTTCAGGGAAGGTCACGCTTGTGACCGGTGGCAATGGCGGCATTGGTCTCGGTTTCGCGAAGGGTATAGCGAAAATGGGCGGCGCGATCGCGATTTGGGCCCGCAATGAGGAAAAAAACACCGCGGCAAAACAGGAGTTGCTCGAAGCCGGAGCCGCGCGGGTCGAAACCTACCAGGTAGACGTGTCGTCGGAACAGCAGATAATTGATGGCTATGCGAAGCTGATGGCCGATTTTGGACGGCTCGACTGCGTGTTCGCCAATTCGGGAGGACCTCCAGGATTCAATTCGGTTTTCGACATGCCGACCGAAGCCTGGCACAAGTTTCTCGACGTTGCGCTCCATGGGGCGTTTATTACCCTGCGCGAAGGTGCGCGGCATATGGTTGCCAGGGCAGAAGCCGGTGAGCCGGGCGGCAGTTTAGTAGCCTGTGGAAGCCTGTCGATGTTCCGCGGCTTGCCGGGGAAGCAAAATTACGCTGCGGCGAAATCCGGCGTGGCCGCCATAAGCCGCTGCATGGCAGTTGAATTTGGCAAATTCGGTATTCGTTCCAACGTCGTCGCACCGGGACTGGTCATGACGCCGATGATGGGCGGAGAGGCGAACGAAAAGGCCTTGGCAGAAATGTTCGGTCCGAAAGTTCCCATGCAAAGAGTCGGCTATCCGGATGACTTTGAAGGCATTGGTGCCTTTCTTTGCTCGGACGCTTCAGCCTATCTGACGGGTCAGACCATCACCATTGATGGCGGCGATATGGTGAGCGGCTGAACTTCTGACAAGGAACCATGAAATGAAACTGCTCAATATCCATGACGTCGGCGAAGTCAGCCTCGATCCCTATACGCGGCCCGAACCGGGGCCCGAAGATGTTGTGGTCAAAATGAAAGCCTGCGGCATTTGCGGGAGTGACCTTTCCTATATCAAGAATGGTGGAATACCCGGTCCCGGCAAGCCGACGCCGCTTGGCCACGAAGGCTCGGGAGAGGTTATGCTGGTTGGTGACAAGGTCGAAGGCCTCGCCATTGGCCAGCGCGTCATCGTCAATCCGATGAACACGCCCAGCTTTATCGGCAGCGGTGGCCCCGAGGGTGCCTTTACCGAGGAGTTGCTTGTGCGCGAGGCACGATTGAATGACAGCATCCTGCCCATTCCCGAAGGCATTCCCTATGACGTCGCCGCGATGTGCGAACCGCTCGCGGTCGCATTGCACGGCATCAATCGGGCAGAAGCCAAAAGTGGCGACCGGGTAGCTATCTTTGGCTGTGGGCCGATTGGCCTCGGAATGGTCATGTGGGCAATCGACCGCGGATGCCGGGATGTGATTGCGCTCGATCTTTCAGAAGAAAGGCTGGAACGCGCACGCGCCCTGGGAGCACACACCATCAATCCGGCCAACGAAGACGTGCAGGCCCGGATCAAGGAAATCCATGGTTCACACCATTATTTCAATCGAGAACGCGCCAACACGGATGCCTATATTGATGCCGCAGGCGCCCCCTCGATTCTGGCCGATGTTGTTGGTATCGCCAAAAAACATGCCCGCCATGTCATAACGGCCGCCTATATGAAACCGATTGAACTGCCTGCCGGAGCGATGCTGACGAGCGAAATGACAATCACCACCGCAGTGGGCTATCCCGACGAATTTCCGGAAGTCGTCGCAGCAATGCCGCGACTGAAAGATACAATTGCCACTTTGATCAGCCACAAATTGCCTTTTGATCAGGTAATCGAAGGGCTGAGCATCGCTGCCACCCCGCAATCAGCAAAGGTCATGATCGAGTTTGAATAACGGACAACCCGCAATAGTCTTCCGGATGGTCAAGCCCTCGGGCAATTCTTCCTGGCATGTTGCAAAAATTCTACTCGAGGACCGAAAGGAGCATAATGCCGAAAGTAACCTATATTTCCAGCAATGGCGAAAGCCGGACGCTTGATGTCGCAGTTGGCGAAACCGTAATGCGCGGGGCGCTGGACAATGATGTCGATGGCATCGTGGCCGAATGCGGAGGCGGCCTCGCGTGCGCCACCTGTCATTGCTACGTTGATGCTGCATGGGCCGACAAGGTCGGAACGCCGACTTCACAGGATGAACGAGACATGCTGGAAATGACGGCTTCGGAAATTCGCGATACCAGTCGGCTTTCTTGCCAGATCGAAATATCCGAAGAGCTTGACGGGTTGGTCGTACACCTTCCCGAAGACCAGTACTGAACGTTCAGGAGACAGAAGCCATGAAGATCGATCCCGTCAATCCAGTACCGCCAAAGGTGACCCGCCGCGTTGGCCCCGACGATATTCCCGATCATGTGCCGCCAGAGCTCGTGCGCTCCGCAGGCATTATATACGGGCCGGAATTTCTTGCTGATCCCTATAAATTTTTCCCGGCGATGCACGAGAATTTCCCTCCGATTTTCTATGACGTAGGCCCGTTTGGCAATGCCTGGGTCATGACCAAACATGAAGATGCACTCTTTGCCCTTCGCCATGCGGAATATTTCTCGACCGAGGATGCGACTCCCTTTCCGCGTGATCCGGAAGATTATTTCAACTTCATCCCGATCGAAATCGATCCACCTGATCATCGCAAATATCGCAATATCGTCGACCCGCTGGTATCTCCCAAAGGCGTACTGGAACTGGAAGACAGCATCCGGACGCTCGCCAACGAGTTGATCGATGATGTTATCGACAAAGGCGGTTGCGAATTTGATGAGGCATTTGGCCGTCCCCTGCCGGTGCTCGTTTTCCTCGATCTGATGGGATTGCCGCGCGACATGTGCGACAATTTTGTCGAGTGGGCCATTGCCCTGCTCCATTCGAATGATCGTGAAATCATGGGCCAGACCATGATCAAGATCAGCGACTATCTCAAAGGGGCAATCGCCGAGAAGGAAGCCAATCCGGATAACGGGCTGATCAGCAGGATTGTACAGGCGGAGTTTGATGGCCGCCCGATCTCGGAAAAAGAGAAATTCGGCTTCGTGATTTTCCTGTTCATTGCCGGTCTCGATACAGTTTTCGCGACGCTCAACAATATCTGGCTGTGGCTCGCCCGCAATCCTGACCGTGTTCAGGAAATCATTGACAATCCGGACAATATCAACGCGCAGGTGGAAGAATTGCTGAGGGTTTTCTCGGTGACATTCTCGGGCCGCACTGTCGCACAGGATATTGAAATGCGCGGCGTGCAGATGAAGAAGGGCGACAAGGTGACCAGCATCCTGCCAGCCTGCAATTATGACCCCGATGTGTTCCCAAATCCGACGGAAGTGGATTTTAACCGGCCGAAAAAGATCATTCTGGCTTTTACCGTCGGCGTCCACAGTTGCATGGGTGCGCATCTGGCCCGGCTGGAGATTAAAATCGCACTGCAGGAATGGCTGAAGCGGATACCGGAGTTCAAGCTCAAACCGGGGACAGAAATTGTTTACCGTCCGGGTGGGGTCATCGGGCCGCATCATTTGCCGCTGGTCTGGTAATCCCGTTATTTCCGCTACCGGATTGCCTTGGCTCACGGCCAATTATCGCGGCAGCGATTTACGCAGCCGCCCATTGATTGGACCCCGCTTCACTGCGAACAAGCGCGAACCAGATCGGGCAGCATTGCCCAGAATAATGAGAGAAAAACTATGTCCGATATATTAGGCTATGCTGGCAAGCGCGTCATTGTGAGCGGATGCTATTCCGGAATGGGCGCGGCCACGGCGAAATTGCTGCTGGATCTAGGAGCCGAAGTCCATGGCATGGATTTCAAGGATTCCGACCTCCCGCTGGCGTCCTTCACCAATGTTGATCTGCGCGACCCCGCTTCGATTGAGGACGCCGTGGCGGCGCTGGGCGGAAAGGTGGATGCACTGTTCAACTGTGCAGGATTGCCCAACGGATTGCCCCCGATGGACGTGATGAAAGTCAACTTCATCGGCCTGCGCCACCTGACACAGCAGGTTTTGCCGCTAATGGGCGAAGGCGGTGCGATCGCGAATATTGCCTCGGTCGGCGGACTGGGCTGGAGCAGACGCATTCCAACCAATATGGAGTTCGTGACGACCGATGGATGGGACGCTGCCGTTGCATGGTGCGAGGCCAATATGGAAACCGTGGCGGAAGGTTATTCTTTCTCCAAGGAAAACGTCATCGTGTGGACCCAGTTCATGGGCGCGCAGCTGATCAAAAAAGGCATCCGCATCAATTGCACACTGCCCTCGCCGACGGAAACGCCTATGATGGAAAGCTTTCTCAAGGTCTCCGGCAAAAGCGTTGTGGACGCAGCCGCGGAACCGCTCGGCCGCTATACCACTGCGGAAGAGCAGGCCGGTGGGCTCGTCCTGCTCAACAGCAATCTGGCCTCGGTGGTAAACGGCGTGGTATTCCCCGTTGATGGCGGCTTCATGGGTGGTCTAGCGACCGGCCAGGTTGATCTGACTGCCATGATGTCGAACGCAAAACGGGAGTAGACCCACAATGAATTTCGACCTTACCGAAGAACAGGAAATGATGCGCGAAAGCTTCGCGCGGTTGCTGGACGACAGTTGCACATCAGAACGTCTTCGCAAGGCTGAAAAAGAGGGTCTGGATCGAGCGGTCTGGAACGGTCTCGCCGAACTTGGCGCCTTCCTGCTGCGGGTCCCGGAAGAACATGATGGCCTCGGGCTCGGCACGTTTGACGCTGCGGTACTGATGGAAGAAGTCGGCCGCAAGCTGCCTTTTGGCCCCATTGTGGAAACAGTACTGGCTGCACGTCTTCTCGCGATACTCGGCGGGGACAGCTTTGCGGAGCATCTCGGCGCTGTGGTCAGCGGCGAAAAAGTCGCATCGCTGGTACTGCATGATATCCAGGACCAGCCGAAACAGTTTGTAGCGGGTGGAGCCGAAGCCGATATCGTGGTCGGACGCAGGGGCGACCAGATCCTGTTGTTCGACCTGTCGAAGCAAGAGCGCACCACCGAACCCAGCCTTTCCTCCGACGGATTGGCGGAAATAGATTTCAGTCTGGCTGAAGAAATGATGCTGACCTCGGGATCGGAAGCCACGGCCTTGTTCGAGGCAACGGTCGAGGAATGGAAAATCCTGGTCTCGGTAGCCTTGGCCGGGCTCGGCAGACAGGCGCTCAAAATGGCCTCGGAATATGCGTGCGAGCGCAAGCAATTCGGTCAGGAGATCGGGAAATTCCAGGCGATCAGCCATCCACTCGCCGATTGCCTGTGCCTCGTCGACTCCGGCAAGCTGCATGCATGGAAAGCCATGCGCGCCACAGCAGATGGCGATCAGGATGCAGCCGCGCAAATTTCAATAGCGGCATGGTGGGCCGCACGCGCCGCGGGCGAAGCGACAAGCCAGGCGCTGCAGACTTTCGGGGGTTACGGCCTGACGACCGAATATGACATCTATCTCTATGTGCAGCGCGCACGCTCATGGCCGCTGATCGCAGGCGATCCGGAGCATTGGCTTACCGAAGCCGGAAGACGGCATTATGGCGATGAGAAAATAGCGCTACCGGATGTCGGTGACCTGCCTATCGAATTCGATATCGGTGAAGAAGCACGCGCCATGATGGCGGAAATCGATGCCTTCATGGCAGCAAATGTTACGCCCAAGATGCGGGAAAAATTTCACTATAGCTGGGAGGGCTTCGTCCCCGAACTGCACAAGAAACTCATCGAGGCGCGGCTTCACTTCCTGTCCAGCCCCGAACTTGGCGGTCGGGGTATAGGCCCCTATGCCAAGGCTGCAGCGCGGCGGACATTTGACAAGCATGGCTATAATAATCCGGCCGCTGGTGTAGCGGAGATGGTGGGCCTGATGATCTCGCGCGCGGGATCCGATGAATTGAAGCGGGAAGTTCTTTCGAAAATCACCTCGGGTGAAGCCATCGCCAGCCTTGGCTATTCCGAACCCGGTTCCGGATCGGATGTCTTCGCCGCGCAGACTCGCGCGGTTCCGGACGGGAACGGATGGCGGATTGACGGTACCAAGATGTTCACCAGCGGAGCAAATCTGGCCGACTATGTGCTCATGCTCACGCGGACCAACACCGAAGTTCCCAAGCATAAAGGCCTGACGATGTTCATCGTGCCGCTGAAAGCAGAAGGCGTGACGATACAGCCCGTTCATACGTTTCAGGATGAACGAACCAATATCACGTTCTACGACAATGTGAAAATTCCGGACAGCTGGCGTCTGGGAGAAGTGGATGGCGGGGTACGCACCATGTCGCTCGCTCTGGAGCTCGAACATGGTGGCAGCTTTGCCAATCCGATGTTCGCGACAATCGAGGCCGCCGAAGAATTATGCCGCGAGATTGATGCGCCGGAAGGAGGCAAGCTGATCGAGGGTGTTGATGCCCAGCGGCGGTTGATGCGCGCACGCGCCAATGCGGCGGCTGGCTTGCTGCTTGAACACCGCGCGACCTGGGCCGGTGCAGAAAAGAAACCCAATCCCGGCTACGGGCCGATGGCAAAAATGTTCTCGTCCGAATGTTTTCTGGACGATGCGCGCGATCTGCTCAACCTGACCGCGCCGCTTTCGCTGACCAAGCGCCAAGGCGCGGCTGCGTTGCTCAACCAGTCTTATCGCCACGCGCACGGGACTCGCATATATGGGGGCACCAGCGAGGTGCACCGTTCAATGATTGCCGAACGCGCACTTGGCCTTCCCCGAACTCGCGCCTAAGGATAATGTCATGACGGACGAACCACATCTGCTGACGGAAGAACGCGGCTCAATTCTAATCGTGTCGCTCAATCGCCCCGACAAGCTCAACGCGCTTTCGGGCGAGACCATGCAACTCTTCGACGAGGCGCTGCTACGGTTTCGCGACGATCCCGCACTTCGCGTGATGCTCGTGAGGGCCAATGGCCGCTTTTTCAGTGCGGGAGCGGATATGAAGAGTGGATCGGGACGCAAGCGCCCCGAAACCGCAACTGAAATTCGGGAAAATCATCGCATCGGCCTGCACGGCATGCACCGAATCTATGACGAAATGGAGCATATCGAGAAACCGATTGTATGCGCCGTGCATGCAAATTGCGTCGGTGGCGGGCTTGAACTGGCCCTGTCGTGCGATTTCAGACTTGCGGCAAAAGCCGCAGAATTTTCGTTTCCCGAGGGTCTGTTTGGTGTGCTGCCGGCATCAAATGGCGTGAGCCGTCTGACGCGCATTTGCGGTTCGCACTGGGCCCGCTGGCTGATCATGGGCAACCAGAAAGTCGATGCGGATCGTGCGCTGATCATGGGATTGGTTCACGATGTCCTGCCCGACCAGGACTTTGACGCGGCGGCGCTAGAATTCTGCCATCATCTGACCAAGAGCGATCCCGAGCAAATGGGCGCAGCGAAAATAGCGATCGAACTTGCCGCAGACCTTAGTCGCGACCAGGGGCGACAGGTCGAACGGATGGCCAATAGCGCCCTGATGCTAAATCCCGCCTATCGGCAACGGATTGATGATTATATCAAGAAGATCGGTAGTGACGGCAAATAGCCTTGCGAGGCTCTAAGCACGGCTGTTCAACGCTACCATTCCACGCCACGACCACTGCGAATACCAAATTCAAACAATCGCGCTTCGGCGGCCAATAGCCCAATCTTGTCTGGGCGATATGCCGGCGGAAGGTCGTTCATCAAAAGCTTGTTGTTCAGCACTGATACCGCGCGCTCAATGCCCATATAAACCGCGGATGCCATGGAATTGTGTGGATATTCGGAACTTTCGGATTTTTTCTCCATTTGCGCAATAATCAGGCCAAGGATTTCCTGGGCAACGGAAGCACGGTGAGCGATCATCTTCCGGTCACGTTTGTCCGCAAAATTATTGCGTAAGTGAAATACATTCGCATTTTTTGTCCAGAAGGTAAAAAAGGCGTCGATGAATTTGCTGCATTCTTCGGCAAGATCATCATCTTCCCAGCGGATACGCAGATGAGCCAGATAGGCCTCTTCGGCATCGACCATTATGTTTTCAAGCACCGCAAGGATCACGTCTGTAAGGTCACTGAAATAATTATAGACAGAGGTCATGCCCAAATCTGCTTCGGCAGCAATCGCCCCCAGAGAAATCTGGAGGTCGTCTTTCTCGACAATCAATTTGCTGGCTGCCGTCAAAATTCTTTGGCGGGTGATTATGCCCTTGCGCCCTAATTTTTGCCCGTTCAGGTTGCGAACCACTCGCCCACTATCTGGTCGCTCGTTATTTTCTTCCGAAATCTGTAAGTCTGTTGAACTTTGCAAATTACTCTTTCCATGCAATCAATTTGGTTTCGAGATGTTCCTCGATCCCTTCGCGACCCCATTCCCGACCGACGCCGCTGGCCTTATATCCGCCAAACGGGATATCCCCGGCGATACACATGCCACCGTTGACGCTGATCGAACCCGTTCTGATCCGCCGCGCAACGGACATGGCCCGCTCGAAGTCTCCCGAAGACACGCCACCCGATAGCCCATATTCGCTATCGTTCGCAATACGCACGGCATCATCGTCATCATCGAACGGGATGACGACCAGAACCGGCCCGAAAATTTCTTCCTGTGCAATCCGCATGTCATTGGTGACATCGACGAACACGGTTGGTTCGATAAAATAGCCGGACCCCTTGTCAGGGCGCGCCTTGCCGCCAGCAAGCAACGTAGCGCCTTCTTCCTGTCCAAGTTTGATATAGGACAGCACGCGATCCATTTGTCTCTGCGATATCACCGGTCCCATAATCTGTTGCGGATTGTCGAAATCGCCCCAATTGTCACCAAAGCCGGCATAGGCTTGAGCCAGAATCGCCTTTGTTTCCTCGTAACGGCTTGCCGGAACCAGCAACCGGGACTGTACCGCACAGCCCTGTCCGGCATGGAATACCAGCATCGTTTGCGCGACTTCCATGGCGAAATTCGGTGCGTCGTCGAGAATGATCTTCGCTGACTTTCCTCCCAGTTCGAGGAACACCCGCTTCAGGGTCTGCGCCCCTTTTTCCATGATGCGCTTTCCGACGCCCGTCGATCCGGTAAAGCTGATCAGATCGACGCGGGGGTCCGTAACCAGCATCTCTCCCGCCTCGGCCGGATCGCTTCCAAATACCACATTGAGCACGCCTGCGGGAAATCCGGCCTTGTCAGCCAGTTCACCAAAAATGGCGCCCATGCCGGGCGTATTGGGAGCAGGCTTGAGGATAACAGTGCAGCCGGCCAGCAATGCAGCTACAACTTTCCCGACATTGACATAAAGCGGCACATTCCAGGGAGAAATCGCCCCCACCACGCCAACGGGCTCGTGGAATGCACGGCGATGGCTGGTAAAACCATAGCCTTCGCGTGTTCCATAGTCGGTTTCCCACTCCACTTCGGGGAAAACGCGCAGATAGTCGTCCCAGCCATCCAGCGCCATATCGACATGCGCCCGGCCGACCGCGCCCAGAGCTGCACCGGCTTCAATCCGGGCGAGTTCGACAAGCCTCGGTTTATGCTCCTCGAACAATTGCCGCAGTTTTTTGACCAGACCAACTCGCAGATCGACATCGGTTGACCAGTCGCTTTCGTCAAATGCCCGCCGGGCAGCCGTTATCGCTTGTTCGACGTCAGCGGCAGAGGCGTCGGCAGCCTTGCCCACGACTTCTCCCGTCCACGGTCCGATAACATCAAATGTCCTGCCGCCGGCGGCATCACGCAAGGTTCCGTCGACATATAGCTTGGCTTCGGGGAGCATGGTCATTCTGATTCTTTCTTCTCTTGAGCGGAAACATAGGGACGATCGCCCGTGATCTCGACATGACCGACATGCATGTCATGCGGTGTATCGATGACGTTCCTAAACACATCTGCGACGGATTTATAATGCGACAGGGGACGGTTGCGTATATCGATCCCGACTTTCACATTTTCTGCGGCAAAACGCATGGTCAGTTCGATCGGCCAGTTGGAGCCGGTCTTGCTTTCATCATACATCTGTCCGCAGCGCACCGAAGCGACCCGGACCCCGTCCGGGGCCAATTCGCGATCCAGCATGCCGGACATGGCTTCGAGACCGGCCTTGGTTGCCGTGTACATCCACTGCATTGCAAATTTGAGAGCAACACTCTCGCTGCTGACGTTGATAATTTTGCCGCTGTTCCGGAACAGCGGCAGCGCTTCACGCGCGCACAATACGGGGCCGGTCAAATTGGTGTTCACCATATTGACGACCTTGTCGTCCAATGCTTCGGCGAGAGTGAACGGTTCGTAGGATGCAGCGCTGTTGATCAGGACATCGATTTTGTCGCATTTTTTCCCGATGTTGGCGAAAGTGTCGCGCACCGAGGCGGGATTTCCGACATCGCATTGCAGGGCGAAATTCTCGCCGCCCAGTTCATCTGCAACTTTCGCAACCTTTGCCAATGTACGGCCGAGCAGCACGACCCGGTCACCATCTGCCACGAAACGCCGGGCGAGCGCACGGCCCAGCCCCTCTCCGGCACCTGTAATCACTATTGTTTTGGACATTTTCACCTCTTTCACAAACCTATCGCAAAATTTGGATTTCAGACCAGTGGAGACCGGCTTTCATCGCGTCCGCGATAAGCAAAATCAGGAATTCGCCGGACGGGCAAAATCCTCGGGATAGACTGAAAAATCGCCGTCATAGGCGATTCCCCCGCTCCAGAACTGATCCCCGCTCACCTTGCGGAAATAGTGAACCGTGCGGGCCACGGAACCGGCCGAACTGCGCGGCTGAAAAGCGACGCCCGAGGGACTGACACCGCGGGCCCGCGCGCTGAAATCGCGGACGGTGAACAGCAGGTCGTCGGTCTGCTGGGCACAGAATACCAGGTCGCTGCCGGGACAATAGCGGCGCGGCTCGACCTGCAAATCGGAAAGCCGCCCGCGTTTCATCCCGACTTTTCCGGGGACACGGGACACTTCCGGCATATGCACATCGTCGTACCATTGGTGATATTCCGGTTCGCGGCCAGCGACAAAGTTGGCGAGTATGATCGAAACGCCGGAAAACGGCTGCCCGGATTTGTAATTAGGACTGAATTTCCAGTCGGAATACATGGCATAGCTGTGGATGCGTTCGCTTTCATCGCTATCGTCAATCATCCCGGCATCCCGCGCTTCGGCAAGCAGCGGTGCGAGCGCTGGCAAATCGATTTCCGGCGCAGGATAGTCAAATTCGTAGACGCTCATGAAGCGCCACGGCTGGGGAATGTCCGGCATGATCTGTTCGGGGGTCAATTCATAGCGGTCAGCCTGCACGAAGCCTCGCAAACGCGAGAGATCCGCGCGGTGCTTGCCGTCAAACCAGTCGGCATATTCACCCTCCCGATTTTCCGGAACATTGTGCAGGTGGATCGTAGTGTAGAGGCTCATGCATATTCCCTTTTTCTGTCGGTCGGACTATCATTGATCGGTCATGGCCAAAACCGAAAATCAACCGATACGCTTTTCCATCATCCGGGCGAAGGATGCCCCGGACTTTGCCGAATGCGACATGATGACACAACGGCCCCTTACCGAGGTCGAAACCGAAGGATCGATCGCGGCGCATGAGGCAGGAATGCTGGAAGGTGCCACATTGCGCGTGCTGTTCCAGATGCCGGGAATGAGCCTGACCCATGTCTGGTTCAAGAGCGGCTTTCCCCTGCCCCGCCACAGCCATGATACCGACTGCCTTTATTATATCCTGGCCGGATCGCTGCGAATCGGTACGGAGGAACTGGGTATCGGTGACGGGTTTTTCGTGGGCGCCGAAGTGCCCTATGTCTATACACCCGGTGAGCAGGGCGTGGAACTGCTTGAATATCGTTCATCCAATGCTTTCGATATCAAGCTGCTCGCCAATAATCCGAACTGGTGGAGCAAGGCGGTCGGCACCATCGCCGAACGTCGCCCGGAATGGGACAGCGAAAAACCGCCTTCAGCGATGAACTGATCGCTCCGGAGCCGGATTTCCGTTCAGCCTAGCCCCCTTTCCTGTCGAAAATCCCGTCAATCTCGATATTGGAAAACGTCGGCTCGCCCTCCCCGACCGCGACCCATAAGAAATGGTCAACCTTGCCGGGCCCGTCCTTGAGCCAGACACCGCCTGTCGTTCCGAGCGTAAGATAGTCGCGTCCGTTCCGGGCGGCATAGTCATAATAATGTTCATGACCGGCAATGACGGTATAGGGCCGATCAGCCAGCAACGCCTCCAGTTCCTGGAATTCGGCGCTTTCATAGGCCCATGCAGGTTTGTGCATGAGAATGAATGTCCAGCGCGGTGAAGCGTTGTCGGCCAAGACTTTGCGAAAATAGCTGACCTGCTCGGAGCTGATCGAAACCTCGCCGGGCTTTGCCCCTTTTTCCGTGCCCCGCGTCGCCTCGAGAATGCGCTTCTGCGTTCCGACCGGATCGCGTGCCATCGCCTGCTGCAACCGGACATGCCCTTCCATCGCGCTTTGCGGCAGCGGGATCGGCGGATCTTCAGTCGAAAGACCGAGAATCAGGACATCATCTTTCACCAGACTCCAATAAGCCGGCCCGCGCCGTTCGCGCCAGATACGGGCCATGACCGCGTTGGAATAGTCGTGATTTCCCGGCACTGCATGAAAACGGGAGCCGAATTTTTGCAGCTCCGCCTCCACTTCATTCCACTGGCGGGCCAGTTCTTTCTCGTCTTTGATATAACCTTCGACGAGATCGCCGACCGACAGAACCAGATCGGGCTGCATATTGTGAATCTTGTGCAGGGCGTCTTCAAAAACGTCCGGTCGGTGTCCCCCTGTCCGGTCCCCGATAATGGCGATGCGCAGCACAGGCGGCTGTTCGATATTCTCGCCGCTGGCAGATTGAACATTTTCCGAAACCGGGGTGCATGCAACCAGACCGGCCAGCATCAGGGAAACAGCGAAGCGGCCAATCGGATTGCGCATGAGGATCATCCCCGCCAGCCGCGCATCATGTTGCCGCCATCGCACAGGAGCACCTGATTGTTGATGAAGCTGCCTTCGTCCGATGCCAGGAATATCGCGAGATTGGCGATATCCTCTGCCGTGCCCTGACGCTTGACGAACTGCATCGCCTTCAGTTTCTCCCAATTTTCCGGATCCACGCCCTGCTGCGCGGCTTCCGTCGCCATCAGGCCGGGGGCGATCGCCACACAACGGATCTCGTCGGCGGCAAACTGGGTCGCCATGGCATGGGTGAAGATGTTGAGTGTCGCCTTGGTAATCCCATAGGCAGTTGCGGGATTATAGCTGGCCATCGAGGATTTGTTGATGATGATTCCTTTGGCCTTTGCCAGCGCCGGCTGGATCGCCTCGGCGAGCAGCAGCGGAGCGAAGCTGTTTACGGTGAAGAAATGTTGCCATTTCGCCAGCCCCATTCCGCTGAAGCCGCGGGCGATTTCGCCCATGTGCAGCCCGGCATTGTTGATCAGCACGTCGATACTGTCATGAACGGCGAGTATTGTCTTGCCAAAGTCGATGATCTGCTGTTCGTCCGACATATCAACCCGGTGGGTTGATGCCGTTGATCCCAGATCATCGATCAGCGCTTTGGTTTCCGCCAGACCGGCTTCGTTGATGTCAAGGAGGACCAGATGCGCGCCCTCAGCTGCGAAAGTGAGCGCATGGGCGCGGCCCAGCCCGGCGGCTCCGCCCGTGACAACGACTGTTTTACCGGAAAATCTCTTGTTCATGCATTTCTCTCCCAACCTTGAAAAGGGATCAAACCTTCCGGAATATCACCCTCAATTGCTATCTGGTTCGTTTGCCAGTCGGCGACGGCAGCTTCAGGGAAGCGGCGGATTTCAAGTATGTCTGGTCGTATGCGACCGTCATTCAAAGCGAGTGAATTTGATGCCCGCTATCCGCCAACCCTTGTCCGTTCGCCTGAAAATATCCGAGTAACGCCCCACCACGGTCATCAGCCCCGCGCCTTCGCGCCGACGCGATTCTACCTGGATGGTCCAGTCTCCTGTTGCGCTGTCTCCATCGATTTCAATTATTGGCGAACCGAGCGCGTGGATCATCCACTCGCTGCCGCCGCCAATCGCCGTGACCATGAAGTCGGCAATGGCTTTCGGCCCTTCGAGCATGCTGAAGCCATAGTCGCCGACAAAATCTTCCGTAAACAAATCGGCGAACATCTCCCGCGCGCCCGTTTCGTCGCTGGTCGAGGTATCAGCCGCCAGACAATAGCGCGCCTTCAGATTGGCGATCGCCAAAGCGTCCTGACTCATCATATTTCTCCTGCTAAACGCTCGGCAGCCAGTTTCTTCACATCTGCTGCCTTGATCTTGGCACTGCCGGTGAGTTGCAGATCCTCTTCGGCGAAAAAGAGCACCCGACGCGGCACCTTGTAGCTGGCCAGTTTTTCCTTGGCGAAAGACTGAACCGCGCTCTGGTCCAGTTTCGCACCTTCATGGGGCACAATGCAGGTGACAACGATCTCGCCGAGCGTATCGTGCGGAATGCCTACCGTCTGCACCGCCTTGATGCCGGAATTTTTCTTCAGCACCGCATCAATCTCGAGCGGGGATACGTTGGCCCCACCCGTCTTGATAATATCGTTGAGCCGCCCTTCCCAGTGCAGCCGCCCCTGGTCGTCGAACCAGCCGCCGTCACCGGTGCGCAAATAACCTTCGTCATCAAGTGTCTCGTCGAGCGGGATGCCGATATAGCCGAGCATCATCGTCGGCCCCTTGACGCAGATTTCGCCACGCTCGCCCATCGGTACCGTTTCGCCCGTCAGCGGTGCCACGATCTTGAATATATTGCCCGGACAGGGCTTGCCATGGGACCCCCCGATCACCTCTTCCGGCGTGTTCGAGGGGAAGGTCGAGCTGAAGGTGAAGGTCTCGGTGTTGCCATAAGTGGCATAAGGTTCGCGCCAGTCGGTAGTGATCGTCGGGTGCTCGGCCAGCGGCGAGGTGCGATCCACATAATACATTGCCGACAGATCCACAGTGGGCCAGTTCGGGGCCGCGACAAGCTGCTCCCACTGGTGCGGCCAGGCATGAACCTGGTTCACCTTTTCTGTCTCCATCAGCGCCAGTGCCTGCTCGGGCTGGAAGGTCGACTGCAGCACCAGTACGCCGCCCCTTGTCAACCCGCCGCCAAAGGCCATGGCGAAATTGCCCGACCAGAAAAATCCGTTGGCCGACCAGACCCGAGGCGTGCGCTCGACGCCGTAATATTTCGGAAAACGCCATAATTGCAGGGTTACCCCGCGATGCGCAGACAACACGCCTTTCGGCATGGCGGTCGAACCGGACGAGAAAAACAGGACCCCGGGATCGGAAGGCCGGTTTCGCTCGGCCCTGGCAAGAACGCGGTCGTCACCAACATTTTGTCCGCGAGCGAGAAAATCATCCCATGTCTCGATCGCACCGCCAGCTTCGCCGATGGCAGCAACATGGGTAAGGAAAGGAAATGTCCCGGAGACGATCTGGCCGGGAGAGCAGTTGCTGATCTCCGGCGCGATCGCTTCGATCAGGGCGGAAAAATCCTTCTTGAGTATCTGGCGTTCGAGCAGCAGCACCGAGCAGCAGGACAGATTCACCAGATGCTCCAGCTCGTTCTGCGTCGAAAAGGTCGAGATCGTCGTCGCCACGCCGCCCGCCAGCGCCGTTCCGAATGTAGCGGCCAGAAATTCGGGACGATTGGTCATCAATATGCCGACACGCGTGCCCTTGCCGACTCCTGCTGCTATCAGCGCACGCGCTACCTCGAAGGCCCGCTGGCGCATATCCGCATAGGTCCAGCTGACGCGCTTTCCCTCGTCATAGAACACCAGGGCCTCACGCTCGGCAAATTGTGCGGTAACATGCAAAAACCAGCCCGAAAGCGTCAGCTCGCCGAGGCCTTCCTCTTCTGCAAGAGGAGGGCCTGCGACGATGGAGAGAGCGTTTGCCGACATGGATAATCGCCCGCGGGTCAGGCGTTCACATCGACGATGTAGCGCCCGCGCACTTCACCCGACATGAATTTTTTCGCAGTATCAACGGCTTCCGACAGTGAAATGTCCTGACCGATGGATTCCAGCGCAGCGGTATCGAGATCCCGTGCGAGGCGATCCCACGCCTTCAGCCGCTTGGCCTTGGGCGCCATCACGCTGTCCACGCCGAGCAGCGAAACGCCGCGCAGGATGAACGGCATCACCGTTGCCGGCAGGTCAAAGCCCTGCGCCAGGCCACAGGCCGCGACCGCCCCGCCATATTTCGTTTGCGCGCAAGCATTGGCAAGCGTGAAACTGCCCGCCGTATCGACCACACCGGCCCAGGTTTCCCGCTGCAACGGCTTGCCTTTCTCGCCCATTTCCGCACGATCAATGATCCGGTCGGCACCGAGGCCCTTGAGATAGTCCGCTTCATCGGGCTTGCCGGTGAGCGCAGCAACGGTGAAACCCGCCGCCTTGAGCAGCGCGATCGCAACCGAACCGACTCCACCCGTGGCACCGGTAACCAGGACTTCGCCCTGATCCGGTGTCACGCCGTGATCGACAAGCGCATCGACGCACAATGCTGCGGTATATCCGGCTGTGCCAATGGCCATCGCCTGTTTTTCATCGAACGCCTTGGGGAGGCCAACCAGCCAGTCACCCTTGAGCCGGGCAACCTGCGCCAGTCCGCCCCAATGGGCTTCGCCCACGCCCCAGCCATTGAGCACGACCTTGTCACCTGCCTTATAGTCGACGTGGGAAGATTCCCGCACCGTACCGGCAAGGTCGATGCCGGGGATCATGGGAAAGCTGCGTACCACCGGTGAACTGCCGGTGATCGCCAGCCCGTCCTTGAAGTTCAGCGTCGAATAAGCGACGTCGATCAGCACATCGCCTTCGGGCAGGCTTGCTTCATCAACCTGAGTCAGTTCGACCGATTGACCATCATCATTTTTGTCAATAACAATTGCGTTGAACATTATGAATTTGTTCCTTTTTCTGATTCATCATTTACTAGTTTCAGTGACTTTGGCGATTGCCCGAAATCCTCGTCCGCCAGCCGTTCCACAACGGTCTGGTTCCGGTCTTCAACGAGCGTGCCATATAGCGAAAGCCGCAGCATTTCCCGGGCGAAGCGATGCGCCAGCGCGGTACGTTCCTTGTCGTCATGCGAATGCGACCGTGCCCACACCGGCCATAGAAAATTTCCAGCCAGCGTGATCACCGAGAATACGTCAACATCGATACCCGGCTTCGCCATATCGGTCTGTGCGAAGCGGGCGATGGAACCGGCATATTCACGCCAGAACGGATCCTTGGACGGATCGGGAAGGGACAGAAGTTGCAACAGCCAGATGCGACAGAGATCGGGATTTTCCATAGCAAAAACGGCAAGACGGTCTGTGGTCTCGACCATGTCGACCTTTTCGACATCGCGTTCGCCGAGCAGTTCGGGATCACCGAAAACTGTCAGGAACATCCGCTCGGAAACCAGCTCGAGCGTCGCGGCGACGAGCTTTTCACGCGTTTCAAAATGCTGGTAGGCGGTACCCCGGTTGACTCCGGCAAGCGCCGCCACGGCCGACAGGCTTACCGCATCCGGCCCGTCCTTGGACAGCAAGGTCAGGGCGGCTTCGAGAATATCGGCTCGCGTCGCTTCGGGGTCACGGGCCCTGCGCCTGATGTTATTTGCCATTTATCCAATTCCCCTGCCGACAGTATCTGCATGGACGCGCGCTACCGTGCTTGCAACTGTGCCTTTTCATCTATCGCCCGCGCGAAAGTTAATCCAATATTGCGTGGCATTTGCCGCAATACGTCGCTGCAGCGATATGATGCGACTAAAACGCTCGGTGACTTGGCCTCTCTGCCAATGTCGCGCATTCAGCCTGTCAAATGGTCCGCAGTGCGGCTGAACATAAACAAGGAGACAAAAACGGTGTCAACTCCCAAGCTCGATTGCTCTGATCTCGATAATTATATGGGCAAATCCATGCAGCCCGCCCGGATGGTGGAACCTTTTGCCAATTGCGACATCCGTCGCTGGGTGCAGGCGATGCACTATCCGAACCGGCTTCACTATGACACCAACTATGCCATGCAGAGCCGTCACGGCGAACTGATCGCGCCGCAGAGCTTCCCCGTAACCATGGATGACGGGCATGGCTCCGCCCCGTCCTGCATCGGCAAGATTCCCAATTCCCACATGCTGTTCGGTGGCGACGAATGGTGGTTCTACGGCCCGGTAGTCAAAGGCGGAGACCGGATCTGGAACGAACGCATTCCGTTTGACTATACGATCAAGGAAACGAGCTTCGCCGGCCCAACCTGTTTCCAGCGCGGCGACAATTTTTACTATAACCAGCATGGTGATCTCGTCGCCAAGCAGCGTTCCACCTCCATCCGTTACGGCCAGGAAGCCGGCGAAGCGAGCCAGTCCGGCACGACCGAAGGCCATGAAGAACCGGTCTGGACCGATGACGAACTGGAGCAGCTGGAACACCGCAAGTTCGAGTGGATCAAGATGCTCCACGACCTGGGCCACAGCCCGCGATACTGGGACGATGTCAAAAAAGGCACCGCCCTGCCCGAGCGCGTCTTCGGCATCCATTCGATCGTCAGCTTCACCACCGAATGGCGCAGCTATACGTTCACCCAATGGGGCAGCATGCACCGCCGCACCGATCTCAACATGGCGGAACTCGGTTTTGTCGGTCCAATGGCCGGACCGGAGCAGGATCCGACCGAGGAGGCGATTAATCCGGAAAATACCGACGGCGCCTATATCGGCCCCTCGCGCGGGCATCTCTTCCCCCGCTGGGCACGTTATATCGGCATGCCGCGGGGCTATGGCTATGGCGCGTCCATGGGAGCGTGGATCACCGATTATTTCGCCGGCTGGGCCAGCGAATGGGGCATGGTCCGGCACAGCAAGTGCAATTATCGCAGCCCCGCGCTGACCGGCGATATCACGATCATGACCGGCAATATCCTCGACAAATATGTCGACGAAGACGGTCGCCACATGGTTGCCGTCGATTGCCGCATGCAGAATCAACTGGGCGCGGTGATGGCGACGGCCACGGCCGAGATCGAGCTGTTCAAACGGCCCGAATGAGGTTGCGTCTTATTGGTCGCCGATGGAGAGTGTCATGGTGGACGTCACGTTCGAACCCATAACCCCCTTGATCGGCGGCTATGTGCATGTTGCGCCGGAGAAAATTGTCGCGCCGGGCGTGCCGGAACAAATCCTCGACGGGTTGAACCGATATAATGTCCTGGTCTTTCCCAAGATCAAGCTGAGCGACGCGCTTTTCGTCCAATTATGCAGCGCGTTGGGCGAGCAGCATGATCCGGGGGTGACTGCCGACAATTCGAAAGCGAGTGATAGCGGCGTTTACCGCATCGCGCTCGACAAGGATGACCAGACCCAGCTCGAACTGGTCCAGGGCAATGACTGGTGGCACATGGACGGTACGGTCTATGACATGCCCGGCAAGAGCACGATGCTCAAATGTGAACAACAGCCCAGCTCGGGTGGTGACACCGGGTTTGCGGATCTGTTTGCTGCATGGGAAGCCCTGCCGGAAGACCGTAAAGCGCAGCTCGCCAAACTGAAAGTCGTCCACTGCCTGGCCGCTGTCGGCAAGAAAATCCATGAAACGCCCAGTGATGATGATTTTGCCCGCTGGGATGCAATTTTCCCCGACAAAGTGCACCCGCTGGTCTGGCGCCAGCGCGATGGCCGAACATCCATGATGATCGGTTCGACGGCAGACCGCATTGTCGGCATGCCGCGCGAAGAGGGGGAAGCGCTGCTTTCCGAACTGCTCGAATGGTCAACGCAGCAACGCTTCACCTATCGCCACAAATGGTCAGAGGGTGATCTTGTGATGTTCAATAATCCGGGCCTGCTCCACCGGTCCTACCCCTATGCAGCCAATGCCGGGCGGATAATGCACCGCCTGACTCTCAAAGGCACGGAATCGGTCCTTTCCATCTGATTCGGCGGCCTTGATCAGGCGAACCCATAAAGTTCCCGATAATCCTTATAGCGTTCGCGCACCTCGTCTTCGCTGACACCAAATTCTTCCAGTGTATATTTATGCTTGCCGTGCTTGCCCTTTGGATTTTCCGCGATACAGGCCCGCATTGCGGCTTCCGCTTCCGGCGTGAAGGGTTCGTCGAAATGGTCATATATTTTTCGCATCATCCCGACAGGGTCGCTAACCTGTTCGGCATAGTCGATATCGAAAATCGCATCTTCTCCGTGCCGGGCCCGGTAAGCCCGCTGCCGTTCGATCATAAGATCGAAGGTTTCCATCAGTGCGTCCGCGATCCGGCGGCGATCGACTGCATCGCTGTAGATCGGCCGGACAGCATTCACCAGTGAACAGGCCGAACCGACGACCTGCAGCGGGTCGCGATGCGTCATGACCAGCTGAGCGTCCGGATAGACGGTCGTCAAGGCATCGAGATAGAGCGGGTGCCACGGATTTTTAAGGGTCCAGCGACCCCCATTTTCGGCTTGCATGACCTGGAGCTGCATTTTCTGGAAACGGAAAGCCGGCTCATAGTCCGCTTCGTGCAGGAACCACTTATGATAGGCTGGAACGTCGAGAACGGAATCGAACAGCTGCGAACAGAATGACATGGCCATTGCGAACTGGTCTTCGGAAGGGCTGTCCGCATCCTCGTGATGAATGGCGGAGAGATGCGGCATATATTTTTGCGACATATCGATTCGCTGTTGCTCCGCGAGATAGCGTTCGTCATCCTTATATCCGCCCGGTTTCGACGGTGGCACGGAGTTGAGCGCTTCCCATCGCATATAGTGCCGACGAGCAGGATCGGAGGCCAGCATGTTGATGGTTAGGGTCGTGCCCGTGCGTGGCAATCCGAAAACAAACATCGGTTTTTCAATAGGCTTATCAAGAAGATCAGGGTGTTTTTTAAGGTAATCCACGATCTTCAGGCGATTGACCAGATAGCCGATAATCGAACCCGCAAACCGCTCTCTGCCACCTTCGCTCAATTTCGCTTCACTATCGGCAGAATTCACCAGGCGATCGAGGGCATCGCGAAACGGAAGGTCACCATAGTCATCAAGCCCTGTCTCGGCGCTTGCCCGGTTCAGCAAGTCCTGTGTTGCGATCATACCCATTTATATCTCCTGCGCTCCGTGGAAGCAGAACGACGCCAGTCGTTCCCCTGTATGTTTTGAAGTTTCCGCCATATCACGCTCACCGGAGCAATCTATCCGCCAACTTTGCTTATCGCTCCCGCGAAGCCAGCCCTTTTTCTGCCGGCTCAGTCCCTGCATCCCGGTGGCGATGTTCGGTGCCGGCTATTGCAGCGGCCTATTTCCGGCCTACTAATGGTGTCAAAATCCAGAGGCAGAGAAAATTATGGAACAAGCGCTCGAAGACCTTCTTGATCACGAATATATTCGCCGCTGCATTGCACGGCTCGCACGGGGAGAGGACCGGCGCGATGCCGATCTCATCCGGTCCGCTTTCTGGCCAGATGCTGTCGTAGATTATGGCGTGTTTCAAGGCAGTTTTGACGAATATCTCGCATGGGTTGTCCCGGGCGCAGAGGCAATTACCAACACCCAACATGTTGTCGCGCAAAGTCATATCGCGCTGGATGGCGATGGCGCCAAGGCGGAAACGCAAGTCATTTCCTATCACCGCCTGGACATGGGAGAAGGCGAACGCGACACCGTCATCGGTGGCCGCTATCTCGATATTTTCGCAAAGCGTGACAATGAGTGGCGCATCGCATCGCGCAAGATGCTTTACGACTGGTATCAGGACTGGGGAGACTCGATCGACTGGTCAAAAGGCGTGATGGGCCAGCAGTTTAGCGATTCCCGTTTTTCCGGTCGCGCCCATGGCGACTGGAGCCATGGCTTTTTTGCCGAGATCCGGCCCTAGACCGGATGCCAAATCGGTGCCCCGCGCTCTTCGCGCAGCGTGGGGATGATCCGCCCGTCAATATCGGTCAGGCCATATTCGGCAGCCAGTTCGGGTGCAATGAACGTACCACCGCTTTTCTCCATGATCCGCTCGTCGGCGGCAAGACTGGCGATGACACGTCCGGGGAATTCAACCGAACTGCCTACTGCGCTATTCAGCTGGGACGCCATGCCGGGAACAGATTTGAGATTTTCTGTGGCACGTTCCGTATAAGTGAAACCCTGCCACAGGGAAAGGGAGGCGACGCCGCTGGGCTTTAGCTCAACAGCCATATCCCGCGCCATCCGGTCGAGCGCCGTTTTGCAGGTCCCGAACAGCGCGCTGTAGGTGTAGGTCACCCCGACATAACCGGAAATGCCGACAATCAGTCCGGAGCGCTGGGGGACCATGATCTGGGCCGCGTGCCAGGATGCAACGAAAGCGGCGCGAAGCCCGATATCGAGCATCGACCAGTTGGAAATGGGTTTCTGCCAAAAACCACCTGGCTGGGTGAGTTCGTCGGGAATCATGATGGCGTTGTTGACCAGAATATCGAGGCGCCCTTGCTCCTCGGCAATTCGCGCAAAAAGTCCGGCAATCTCTTCATCGTTGGAATGGTCAACCTGCACCGCAATACCCCGACCGCCACGCATGTCGCATTCCTGCGCCGTTGCGGCGATCGTACCGGGCAGCAAATGCTTGCCCTCGGTAACCGTTCGGCCAGTGACGTAAACCGTTGCGCCCTGTTCGGCCAGCGCGAGTGCGATACCGCGCCCCATTCCGCGGCTTGCTCCTGTTACCAAGGCAATCTTGCCTTCAAGATTGTTCATGCTCATTCCTTTGCAGTGATGCGACCTCTGTCATTCCATCGGTCGCCCGACGGGAATAGCATGCTTTGCATCTCCTTTCGCACCGCTGGGGCGATAAGGCGCCGGGTCGGTGTCATTCCGGGTGGAAACAGCCGACCTCTCGATTATGACAAAGCTGTAACCAGAGTCTCGGGGAAGTGAATGTCCTGTAAAAAAAGTAATGTCCCGCCTGCCGAAGATCTAGATATTCCGGCCTTACGGGAAAGATACAAGGCTGAGCGGGAAAAGCGTCTGTTCCGGGACGGGCAAAAACAATATGTCCGGCCGCAAGGCGGAGCGGTGGCCGATTATTCAATTGACCCCAATATCGAAATGAAACCGCGCGAACCGATCAACGACGAGATTGATGTCGTCGTTCTGGGCGCAGGCTGGGGCGGGGTTCTGGCCTCCTATTATCTGACTCAACAGGGTGTCTCCGATTTTTGCAATATTGATACGGCCGGCGACTTTGGCGGCGTGTGGTACTGGAACCGCTATCCCGGCATTCAGTGTGACAATGAATCCTACTGCTATCTTCCGTTGCTCGAAGAAACCGGTTTCATGCCGTCAAAGAGATTCGCGGATGGCGAAGAAATTCAGGGCTATACGCGGAAGATTGCGGAAAAATACGACTTTGCCGACAAGGCACTCTTCCACACCCAGATCACTTCTCTAACCTGGGATGAAGCCATCCAGCGCTGGCATGTCGGCACCAATCGCGGCGATGATATCAAGGCGCGCTTTGTGGTCATGGCAAACGGCGTCCTGAACATGCCCAAATTGCCCTCGATCGAGGGTATGGAAAAATTCAAGGGCAAGCTGTTCCACACCGCGCGCTGGGATTATGACTATACCGGCGGCAGCTACAGCAATCCGGTACTGGACAAGCTGAAGGACAAGAAGGTCGCGCTTGTCGGAACAGGTGCTACGGCCGTTCAGGCGGTGCCGTTCCTCGCCCAATATTGCGAGCAGCTTTATGTTGTACAACGCACCCCGTCGACCGTGGATGCGCGGCCCAATCCGCCGACAAATGAGGAATGGCTGGCATCGCTGCAGCCCGGATGGCAGACAGAACGGATGGCCAACTTCCATCGCGGTGCGATGGAATCCTATGGACCGGGCGATACCGATCTCGTGTGTGATTTCTGGACCGAAATCAGCCGCAATCTGAAGGAAGAACTGGATGCGGAGGGCTGGCCGGAGCTAAGCATGGAGGAAATGCTCGCCCGGCGGGACGTAATGGACTATCGCGTGATGGAACGGATGCGCCGCCGGGTAGACGAGCTGATCGAAAACCCCGAGCTCGCCGAAAAGCTCAAACCCTATTATAATTTCATGTGCAAAAGGCCGCTTTCCAGCGATGTCTTCTACCCCGCATTCAATCAGGATAATGTCGAGCTGATCGATGTGTCGGAAACACGCGGGCTGCAGCAACTAACAGAAAAAGGCTTCATCGCGAATGGCAAGGAATATGAAGCGGATTGCATCATATTTGCCAGCGGCTTCGAAGTGACCAGCGCGCTGGAGCGGCGGTGGGGCATCGACAAGATCGAGGGGCGCGACGGGCTGTCGCTCTATGATCATTGGCGCGATGGGCCGCAAACTCTCCACGGAACCATGACCCATGGCTTCCCCAACCAGTTTTATATCGGATATATTCAGGGCGGCCTGAACGCCTCGGTCACCGAACAATTCGGCCGCCAGGGCGAGCATATCGCCTATATCATAGCCGAAGGCTTGAAACGCGGCGTAACGGCTCTCGAGCCGAGCCAGGAATCGATGGATGCCTATACTGATCATTTCAAGGCCACCCAGATCGACAATAGCGAGTTCCTGAATATCTGCCCGCCGAGCTATTTCAGCAACGAGGGTGCGAACAGCCATGAATGGGGCCTGTTCCGTCAATGGGGCGCTGGCTGGAACGACTTCATGCAGACGCTGAAGGCATGGCGCGACGAGGGCCATCTGGCAGGTCTTGATATCCGTGGAAAACAGGAAACGGAATGATGCGGGAGGACAAGTTCAATGACCAAATCTAACCCGACCAATCCGCAGAACATTGGCCCCGACGTGATGGATCGGGAAGAGCTGGTGACCTACCCGACCGAGGCGTTCCTGTCGCGGGACTATCTGGAAGAAGAAAAGTCCAAGCTGTGGCCGAAAATCTGGCAGATGGTCGAGCGGGAAACCGACCTGCCCAATCCCGGTGACTGGATGACCTATAATGTCGCCGAAGAGTCGATCATTGTCCTGCGCAAGGATGATGGCTCGCTGAAGGCCTTTCACAATGTCTGCCCGCATCGTGGCCGCCAGCTGGTGAGTGTACCCGACATGCTGCCCGGCAAGGTCCACGATGTGCGCGGCAGCAATCGCAAGAATTTCATCTGCGGCTTCCATGGCTGGACCTACGACACCGACGGCAACAATATCTTCATTCTGGATCCGCAGGACTGGGATAACAAGCTTACCCCCGAGATGACCTGCCTTAGCGAAGTGAAGGTCGATTGCTGGGGCGGCTATATTTACATCAACATGGATCCCGACTGTATCCCGTTGCGCGAATGGATGGGACGGGCCGGCGAGATTCTCGATCATTTCGAACTGTCCAAAATGCGGTACAAGTGGCGGCAATGGGCGATTTACGACTGCAACTGGAAGACCGCGATTGAGGCTTTTCTGGAGCCTTATCATGTCGCCGGAACTCACACGCAGCTGCTCGCCTATGGCAATTATTACGCGCTTTCCAAACAATATGGCCTGCATTCGGTCAGCAGTTATGACACGCGTGACGAGGACCTGAAAATGGCCGAAAGTTCGGGCACGACCCGCGCCGGCAAGGGTCTGGACCCGCGCGTTTCTACCTATGAACTGATCAAGGAAAATTACGAGACGGTCAATTTTTCCGCCTCCACCGAGACGTTGGTCAAGGCGGCGAGCCGGCTGGTTGACGAGCTGCCCGAGGATACCCCGCCAGCGGATGTCATCGCGCACTGGATGGCTTCCGCCAAGAAGGACGATGCGGCGCGCGGCGTGATCTGGCCGGAAATCCCACCGGAAATCATGGCCGAGGCCGGCCTCGCCTGGGGCTTGTGGCCCAATCAGAACATCCTGCACGGGGTAACCTTTGCCTTATGCTATCGCGTGCGGCCCTACGGCGATGATCCGAATAAATGCGTGTTTGAAAGCTACGCACTGGAGCGTTTCCCCGAGGGAGAAGAACCCGAAACCGAATGGGTCTATGCCGATCCCATCGCCGAAAACTGGGGCTCCGTATTGGCCCAGGATTTTGCCAATATGGAATTTGTCCAGAAGGGCATGAAATCCAGCGGGTTCAGAGGCCCCCTGCCCAATCCACATCAAGAACAGAAAGTCATCAACCTGCATCGCAATCTGGCGAATTTCATGGGGCGTGGCGAAGTGAGGAAAATGATATGAGCTATGACGATCCCAAACCGGTAACCGCAACTTCGGAACTGACGGTCAAGGCAGGCGGAACGCCCGTCTACAAGCGGATACTCGATCTGTTTGAAGCGGAAGGCATCAAGACGCTGTTCGGTATTCCCGATCCCAATTTCGTGCATCTTTGCCTGGAAGCGGAATCGCGCGGCTGGACCGTGGTCTCGCCACACCACGAAGCGGCTGCCGGCTTCATGGCCGAGGCGGCCAGCCGGATCACCGGCAAACCGGCTTTGTGCTTCGGTACGCTGGGCCCCGGCCTCGCCAACATGATGCCCGCCATCCAGTGCTGCAAAGTCGAGAATTCACCGGTAATCTTCCTCGGCGGCCAACGCGCGCGGGTGACCGAGCGGCGCGTTCGGCGCGGCCGGATCCAGTTTGTCCAGCAGGAACCGATGATCGAGGATTCGGTCAAATATTCCGGCGCCATCGAATATGCCGACCAGACCGACGAAGTGATCCGCGAAGCCATTCGCATCGCCATGTCGGGAACCCCGGGGCCGACCTATGTGGAATATCCCAGCAATGTCATTCTGGAAGAGCTCGACGTGCCCGAAGTCTTGCCGCCCCATCGCTACCGGCTGACCAATCAGGGGGCCGACGGCGACCGTCTTGCCGAAGCCGCGGAGCTGATCAAGGCTGCGAAAAACCCGATCCTGCTGGTCGGCCATGCGGTGCATACGACCAAATCGGGCGACGCGGTCAGGGAACTGGCGCTGAAGATGAATTGCCCGGTGATCCAGACCTCCGGTGGCACGAGCTATATCAAGGGCCTCGAAGACCGCACGTTCCAATATGTGTTTTCCGATGCGTCGATCGAGGCGGTCGAAGCCTGTGATGTAGTTGTCGCGCTGGGGACCGAGCTGGGCGAGCCGGTGCATTTCGGGCGCTGGCGGCACTGGCACGAGGGCGAAGCCAATCGCAAATGGATTTATGTCCAGCAGGACCCGACCGCAATCGGGGTCAATCGACCGATTGACGTTCCCCTCGTCGGCGATTTGCGCGCGGTGGTGCCACAATTGAGCCGCGCGCTGGGTGACGGGCTCCCTCCCGCAGCCGGCCTCGAAAAATTCATGAAAGATGGTCAGGCCGAACTCGATGAACTGGGTCAGGAAGCCCTGACCAAGAGCGATGGCACCGGCAATAGCCAGGTGCACACGGCGCGCTTCATCGTCGAGGCAACCAAGGCCTTCCCGGAAGGCGGCATCATGATCCGCGACGGAGGTGCCTCTGTGGTGTTCGGCTGGACCTACAACCAGTGCAAGCCGAATGACGTGATCTGGAACCAGAATTACGGCCATATTGGCACCGGCCTGCCTTATGCGACCGGCGCCATGCTGGCCGACATCGCGGAAACCGGCAAGACGCGACCGGGAATGCTGGTAACATCCGACTCCTCCTTCCTGTTCCATATTGCCGAACTGGAAATTGCGGTCCGCCGGAATTTGCCGCTGGTCTGCGTCGTCGCGGTCGATTTCCAATGGGGTCTCGAAGTCGGCGTCTACAAGCGCACTTTCGGTCAGGGCACCGCAGAAACCGGCACCCACTGGAGCGACAAGGTCCGCTTTGACAAGATTGCCGAGGGACTTGGTGCCTATGGCGAATATGTCGAAACAGCCGACGAGATCGGTCCTGCCATCAAACGCGCCTATGCCCGCGGCGGCCCTGCCGTAATCCACGTGCCGATCGATCCGAAGGCCAATTCGGAAGAGATGCCGAAATATGACAAGTTCCGCACATGGTATGCCGAAGGTACGCAATAACGCCGCAGGCATGATCGACGCGAGGGAGAGAATATGCGCGAATATCTGAAATTCTACATTGATGGCCAATGGGTCGACCCCATTGGTTCCGGCACGGTCGATCTGGTCAATCCGGCGACCGAGGAAATTTCCGGCAAAATCGCGCTGGGGTCCGAGGCGGATGTCGACAAGGCAGTCAAGGCGGCGCGCGCCGCCTTTGCCAGCTATTCGCAGACGTCACGCGAAGAGCGGCTCGCGCTGCTGAAAGCCATCAAGTCCGAATATGAAAAGCGTCTCCCCGAACTGGCCGAGGCCATTACCGAGGAAATGGGCGCGCCGGCATCCCTGGCTTCCGGTTTTCACACATTTCTGGGCACCGGGCATCTGGATACCGCGATTGCCGTGCTGGAAAAATTTGTCTTCGAGGAACGGCAAGGCGACACGTTGATCGTCAAGGAGCCTATTGGCGTTTGCGGTCTGATCACGCCGTGGAACTGGCCGATCAACCAGGTGACGGTGAAGGTCTTCCCGGCGCTGGCAGCGGGTTGCACGGTCGTGCTGAAACCGCCACAGCTTGCGGCCTATAGCGCGCAGATTCTTGCCGAAATCCTGGATGCCGCCGGTGTCCCCAAGGGCGTGTTCAACATGGTCCAGGGCAAAGGGTCGGTAATCGGCAGCGCGCTGTCCACGCATCCCGACGTCGACATGATCAGCTTCACCGGATCGGAAAGCGTCGGCGTCCAGATCAGCAAAGATGCGGCAGATACCGTCAAGCGTGTCTGTCTCGAACTGGGCGGGAAAAGCCCCTATATCCTGCTCGACGACGACGGCCTGACCGAACGGGTTGCTGCGGCGACCAGCGGCATGATGGTGAATTCGGGACAGACCTGTAGCGCGGGCTCGCGGCTGATCGTCCCGCAGGCCCGCATGGCAGAAGCCAAGGCCGCAGCAGCGCAAGCGGCGGAAGCGGTCACGGTTGGCAATCCCGCAGGGAATGCCGCGATGGGACCGGTGGTGTCAGAGGACCAGTTCGATACTGTTCAGGCCTATATCAAACAAGGGATCGATGAAGGCGCCGAACTGGTTGCCGGCGGCCCGGGTCTCCCCGAGGGGCTCGACAAGGGCTATTATGTCAAACCAACCGTTTTCGCGACCACCAACGACAAGGTCGTCGCGCGCGAGGAAATATTCGGGCCGGTGCTGGTGATGATCGGATATAATGATCTCGAAGACGCGGTGGCCATCGCCAACGACACCGATTTCGGGCTGGCCGGCTATGTCGATGGCAATGATCAGGACAAATGCCACGAAATCGCGCGCAAGATCCGGGCGGGAGCCATTTACGTGAATGGCGGCTTCGATTTCAACGCGCCCTTCGGTGGTTACAAGCGCAGCGGTAATGGCCGCGAATGGGGTGAACACGGCTTTGCCGAATATCTCGAAACCAAGGCAATTGTCGGCTGAACACTACCGGGAATGGCCCGGGACAGAACCAACAAGGATGCAGTCCCTATGACAGCCAATTCCGGACGATATGAGGGCCCTTCACCGATCGCGACCGACGCGGGATGGACGGTCAAGCGACTGACACCGCCCAGCCGGCTGATGGGTGCCAACGGGCTGCGCACCGGGGCTGATGGCCGGATTTATGTCGCCCAGGTGGCGGGAAGCCAAATCAGCGCGATCGATCCCGACAGCGGTCGGATCGATACCATCAGCGGACGGGACGGACCGGTAATTGCACCGGATGACCTGGCTTTCGACGAAGATGGCAATATCTATATCACCGAGATTACCGAAGGCCGGCTGACGGTCCTCGCTCCCGATGGCAGTCACCATATTCTGAAAGGCGACATGCCAGTGGCCAATCCGGTCACCTATCATCAGGGCCGGCTGATCGCCGGCGAATGCCGTCCGGACGGCCGGGTGATGGAGATCGACCGCAGCAGCGGCGAAGCGCGGATGATCCTGGAAGGCGTGCCGATGCCCAATGCCTTTTCGATCGGCCCCGACGGATTGCTCTATATGCCGATCATGGGCACCAATGAAATCTGGCGGGTTCCGCTCGAGGGCGGCGAACCGGAGGTAGTGGCTGGCGATCTGGGCGTACCGGATTCGGTCAAGTTCGACAGCAAGGGCTATATCATATCCACCCAGGTGGCGAGCGGCCAGGTGCTCCGCATCGATCCGCAAAATGGTTCCGGCACGTTGCTCGCGCAGCTTGGTCCCGGACTCGACAATTGCACATTCGTCGGCGAACGGCTGTTCGTCTCTTCCATTCCCGGCGAAGTCACCGAGATACTCGGCGGCGGCAAGACAAGGCCTTTGGTTGAACGCGGGCTGCAATGGCCCACGGGCCTGGCGATGGGCGCAGATGGCTCGCTGTTTGTTGCCGATGGCGGCTTTACCTATCTGCTCGCCCCGCAAGGCCAGCTCGAATTGCTCGGCTTTCTGTTTACGCCCGGCTTTCCCGGCTGGGTACGGGGCGTGTGTCAGGGAAAAGACGGCAACTGGATCGTGACCACTTCCAACGGCCATGTCGCGCGCTGGCGAACAGCGGATGGCGAAAGCGATTTCCTGTGCGAGGGATTGAACAATCCCTGCGGTATCGCCTGTCGTTCGGATGGAGTGATCCATGTTGCAGAGATCGACGGGGGCCGGTTGCTGGCTGTCGAGAATGGTGAGACCCGGAAACTGGCAACCGGCTTGAGCCGACCGATGGGCGTCGCGCATGATGACGCCGGAGCCTGCCTGGTCGCGGAATCCGCAGCGGGCCGCATCTCGCGGGTGACCGACAGTGGCAGCGAGACCGTCATCGACGGGCTGGGCGAACCGCAGGGTATCGCGGTCCACCAAAAGATTCTCTACATCGCCGATTGCGGTACCAAGGAACTGGTCGCATTCGATCTGGAAAAGGGGCTCCGCACGATATTGGCAACAGATCTGCCGCTGAAGGCTCCGAAAGGCATGATCCCGAACCGGGTCGGCGCGGTCGGCACTTTGTCCGGTCCGATGGATGCGTTTACCGGCCTTGCTTGCGGAGCGGATGGCACAATATATATTTCCGGCGATGCCGAAGGCAGCGTGTTGGCCGTGACGCCGACAATCCAGGCGCAATATTAATCGGCGGACTTGTATACCGGGTTCTGCTGGCTATCCGTCCAGAAGACCGCTGAACCGGCTGGCAATCGTTTCCGTCGCTTGCCGAGGATCCTGGCGGTAGAGCGCATCGACGTCGATCACCATCTTGTCGACCAGCACCCGGTAGGCATTGGATTCAATTCCCTCGATTATCGTCCGGGCCGCATCCTCAGCCGTCGCGACATCCGTCGGGCGCTTGTTCCCGGACGATCCACCGGCCAGTTTGAGACCGGAATTTTTGCTGATATCGGTTGAAACAGCACCGGGCAAAATCAGCGTCACGTGCAGGTGACTACCCATATTCTCGGCATAGAGCGATTCCGTCAGCAACTTCACCGCTGCTTTGGATGCGCCATAAATGGCCTGTCCGGGCAGCGGTGCAATCGAGCTCATGCTGCCGAAATTGACCAGCTGCGCTTCGGGGCGCGCAAGCAAATGCGGCAGGAATGCGCGGGTCATGTACAATGTGCCAAACCAGTTGACGTTGAATACCCGTTCCATCGCCGCTTCATCCAGCTCCGCGAACCGCACGAAGGGCTGGATCATGCCTGCACAATTTATCAGGCAATCCAATTCGCCATATTTGGCAATCAACAGTTCGGGCAGTGCCTTCACGGCGTCGCGGTCGGTTACATCGAGCGCATGCGGAATGAAATTCTCCGCAACGCCGCTGTCGAGCAGCGCCCGTGTTTCCTCCAGTGCCTCGCCCCGGATATCGACACCGATGACCCGGCTACCGCTGCGTACCAGTTGCAAGGCCATCTCCCGGCCAATGCCACTGCCCGCGCCGGTGATCAAAACAAGTTTATTCGATAATTTCATATCCTGCTCCCGCGAGAATCAATTGGATTGCGAAAAAATCCTAGCTGGTGCGGACATAGGTCGTTTCGTCTTCTGACGGGCCATCAGGAAATGCACCATAGTCCGGCGTGTCGACAAAGGCCGCCGACAAGTCGGCTGGTCCGCGATATTTGAACGACCAGTGGCGTTTGGCAAAGCGCCAGCGTCCGTCCTCCAGCACATAGCGGTCATGATAGACACCAAAGGTCATCGCCGATGTACCGTCCGGCATTTTGGCAAATTCGATGATCTGCTGGCGCCCCTGTGCGGTTGATCCCTCGACCTCGAGTATCGGCGTTTGCGCAATCAGCTGAATTTTCTCGCACAGGCCCAGGAGCCGCGTCGCCGCTTCATGGATTGTCTCGCGCCCGGACAATTGCATGCCGGCGATTTTCCAGACACCATTGCTGGCGAAACATTGCGCAAATTCATCGATATCCTGACGGAATACCGCGTCGACAAAGCGGGCGTGCAACTGGCCCACTCCGACCGCTGCCACCGTAAATTCATCCATGTCCATCTCCTCAGTTCCGATCCCGAGCGGTCTATCCGCCTTCAACCCAGCATCGCGGAGAGATTGGCCGCTTCGCGCTTCAGCGCTTTTCCCAGTCGAACCATTCCGGCACCGCGAATGGCGCTTTCCGTTCCGATAGCGACCAATGCGTGGCTTGGCACCGGGGTCGCTGCAAATACCGGTGCAGCGATTACCACGACGCCGGCCATATAATGGCCTTCGTCGACCGCAAAGCCAGCCTCGCGAGTCTGCTCGACCTGTTCCATCCAGACTTCGAAACTGGGAGGATGATCCCAGCGCAACTTCGAAAACCTTCGTTCCAGCTGGGCCGATGAATGATTGCCAAAGGCCGCAATGCAGCGCCCCGTCGCGCTGATCAGGGCGGGAAAGCGGCTGCCCACTCTGGTGCTGAGGCGAAAATTCCCTTCGCCCTCAGATACAGCCAGCGCGACGATATGATCCAGTCCGACGATTTGTACACCCAGGGTGGTCACATCATATTCGGCGGCCAGCGCATCAAGCGGTTCCTGGGCCAGCTGATGAAACTGGTCGCGGTGCAGAAATTGCCGCGCCAGGGTCAATATTCCGGCGTCGAGACTGTAGCGCTTGGTCGCGGGATCAAACGCCACCAGCTCTTCTGCCACCAGCGCCCGCAAGACATAGAGGCAGGTACTGGGAACAAGCCCGAGTCCGCTCGCGATCGCCTGCAGGCTCAAAGGTGCGTTACTTTTCCCCAGCAAGCGCAAAATTGCCGTTGCGCGTGCAATTGCGGGCGCCTTGCTGGCTTTTACATTATCTGCGAGATCATTTTTCATTCGATATATTGAATAGCATTCTATATTTGCAATGCAAGAAAAATCGTGGCATCTGCCCCTCATGTCGAAACTAACCGACCATATCCGATTCGAAGATGCCCAGCGCCTTGCGTCCTCCGCAGCGCTGTGGGAGCTTTTTGACGGGACCCGGGACCGGTTCAACATCGCCCATGAATGTATCATGCGTCATGCCGATGGCTCGGGACGTCCCGCCGTGCGTATTGCCCATGGTGACGGTACGGACGAGCTTCTCAGCTTCGATGTCATTGCGTCCGGTGCCGCCCGGTTCGCCCATTGGCTGGACGCCAATGGCATAGAAAAGGGCGACCGGATCGCCTTCATGCTGGAGCCTTCCCTGCCCTTTTATATCTGCATGTTCGGTGCGATGCTGCAGGGTGCGATCTCGGTGCCATTATTCACTTTGTTCGGGCCGGATGCGCTGCGCCTGCGGATCGGCGACTGCAATCCCAGCCTGCTCATCACCAATGATGAAAAATTCCCGATGGCCAGCGACATTGACGGCCTGCGCGTCATCGTCGGTGACGACGGCCTGCTCGCGGAAATCGAGCAATTTGATGCATCCTACGAGCCGCAGACCTCCGCAGACGACCTGGCCTGCTTCCAATATACCAGCGGCACCACGCGCGAGCTGCCGGAAGCGGTCAAGCATACGCACAAGGCCGTGGCGACGCTGATGTTCGCGGCACTTTACGGCAGCGGAATTCGGCCCGGTGACGAATTTTTTTGCCCGTCCAGTCCAGCCTGGGGGCACGGGCTTTGGCACGGCACTCTCGCTCCCCTGGCCCTTGGCGTCACCACCGGCACGATGGGGCGGGGCAAGTTTGATGCTGTGCGCCTGATGAAAGCGATGCAGGATTTCGGCATTACCAATATGTCGGCCGCCGCCACCCATTACCGGATGATGATGAACAGCGGGCAGTCAAAAGACTATGCTTTCGCGATCCGGAAACTGTCCTACACCGGCGAACCAATCGATGACGCGACTCTGGGATGGATTGACGAGACCTTCCACGTTCCCGCCTGTTCCATGTATGGCACGACCGAAATCGGAGTCGTTCTGGTCAACTATCCGGGCGCGGATGATTTTGCGGTCAAGCCGGGTTCGCTGGGCAAGCCGGTGCCCGGGCTGCGTCTGGAAGTGCAGCGCAGTGACGGGACGCCAACCGATCCTGGCGAAATCGGCGAGCTGATGCTCAAGAAACGCGATGGCTGGCTCTCCACCAAAGATCGCGCCAAAATCGACGAAGACGGCTATTTCTATCATTGCGGACGGGCCGATGATGTCATCATCTCAGCCGGCTGGACGATGAGCGCGGTCGAGATCGAAAACAGCATGCTCAAGCATCCGGACGTCAACGAATGTGCCGTCATCGGCGCGCCCGATGAAAAGCGCGGCCTGATCGTCAAAGCCTTTGTCATCTCTCCGCGCGAAAGCTCGGATGACTTCGTCAAAGAATTGCAGAGCTTCACGCGCGAACGTCTGGCGCAACATGAATTTCCCCGCATCATCGAATTTGTCGATGAACTTCCCAAAACCCCGGCAGGCAAGGTCAACCGCAAAGTCTTGCGCGACCGCGAAGCCGCAGCCGTCCATTAATATGTTAGGAGAAGAATAATGGCTACCCAACCCGAACCGGAACAGCGTTTTCCGAAGATTACCGAAGAAGGGCTTGCCGATCTGCGCAAGCGTATCGGCGTGAAGATCGAGAATACGGTGGAACCGTGGAACCATGAAGCCACGCGCGACGGCATCCGTCACTATGCCCATGGTATCGGCGACGACAACCCCTTGTGGTGCGATCCGGAATATGCGGCAAAAACCAAATATGGCAAGATTGTCGCCCTCCCCAGCTTTCTTTTTTCGACCGACCGTATCGTTTCGGGCTATTGTGGCGGACTGCCCGGCGTACACGCCATGTGGGCCGGTGCCGACTGGACCTGGCACAAGCCGGTGTTCCGCAACGACACGATCACCACGGAAGCCCATCTGAAAGACCTGATCGAGCATCAGACCCGCTTTGCCGGTCGCGCCTACCAGCAAATCTATCATGTGGATTTCTACAACCAGCATGGTGAAATGGTTGCCGAATGCGACAGCTATGTGTTCCGGACCGACCGCGACGAAGCGCGCGAACGCGGCACCAAATATACCGACGTCAAGGGCAAGGTCGAACAGCTTACCGACGAGCAGATGCAGGAATGGTTCGACCTGTACCGCAATGAGGAAATCCGGGGCGCTACGCCGCGCTATTGGGAAGATGTCAGCGAGGACGACGAATTGCCGCGGATGATGAAAGGTCCGATGACGGTCACCGGTTTCATTGGTTATGCGCAAGGCTGGGGCGGGCTCTATATCCGTACCAACAAGCTGCATTTCCAACTGCTTGATGCCCATCCGGGCCTGGGCATTCCGAACAAGTTCGGCGTCCGCGACGTGCCCGAGCGGGTCCACTGGGACGATGATTTCGCCCGCGAAGTCGGTACACCGGGTGCCTATGACTATGGACCGGAGCGCAACAGCTGGCTGACGCACCATGTCACCAACTGGATCGGCGACGATGGCTTTCTGCACAAGCACAAGTGCCAGATCCGGCGACACAATCCCGACGGCGACGTTATCTTCATCAGCGGTAATGTGATCCGCAAATTTGAAGAAAACGGCAAGAAATATGTCGAAATCCAGCAGCGGGCAGAAACCCATCGCGGCGAATTGAGCGCCCTGGGAACCGCAGTCGCAGAGCTCCCCAGCAAGGGCTGACAGCTACCGCCAGCTAGTCGTCAAAGCCGGGGCAGCAGCGTTCGGCTTTACGCAGCATGGCAGGCCAGAAAACTCTGAGCGAGAAGCGCTGTGGACTTGTCCAGTCCATGGCGCTTCCGACCTGTTTGGCAGCCTCGATATCCGGCAGCCGCAGAGCATGACCGCTGGCCAGGGCCCGCATTTGCGTCGTGCAGCACCATTCCAGTGTATAGATCCGGTAGAAGGCATCGGCGATGGTCTCGCCGACCGCGAGCGTCCCGTGGTTGCGCAGGATCATCAAATTTTTGGCGCCCAGATCGCGTCCGAGCCGTTCGCGCTCATCCTTTTGCGCCACCACCCCTTCGAATTCATGATAGGCAATGTCGGAATGAATCAGCAGTGCGGTCTGGCTGAGTGGCAGAAACCCTTCTTCCAAGGCCGAGACCGCCACGCCGTCATGGGTGTGCAGATGGATCGCGCAATGGATGTCATCGCGGGCGCCAAGCACCCCGCTATGCACGGTATAGCCAGCGACATTGAGCGAAACATCCGGCGGCGAAATTACATTGCCTTCCATATCCACCCGGATCAGACTGGATGCCGTAATTTCCTCGAACATCAACCCAAAGGGATTGAGCAAATAGCTACCGTCCGGCAACCGTGCAGAAAGATGCGTTGCGACATGGTCGTCCCAGCCGAACAGGGCAATCAGGCGATAAGCCGCTGCGAGATTGCGCCGCAGCCCCCTTTCCTCGGGAAGAAAATTGGTTTCGGTCATGGCTATTCCTCTCAACCGGGCGCCCAGCCGACCGGTGATCTAGTAATAGCAGACGATCTTGCCCATCAACATGCTCGCCCCATACAACGCCGGGGCGAATTTTCGACCAGAGCCTAACATTATCGCCTTCTGGTGATAATAGGTCGTTGGGTAGAAAATCTGTTTCCCTGGCAGATGGAACTACCAGTTCACGATCACGAAACCGATCATCAACTTGCTGATCAAAGGGCTATAATCTCATGGAAATCTGGTATAATTTTGTCGATCTTACGGGCGGAAACAACAGTGTTTCGCTGTGGCTGGCGTTGTTCCTGGTCACCGGATTCGGTGTTGCCATCTGGCAAGGTTTTTTCACGGTGCGCAAGATCCAGCCCAAAGGCTTCAAATGGAAAACATTCCGGAACGAAGGTTTCTTTGCGGTACTGAATCTGATCGTTTCAGGGTTCGTGCTGGGCGGACTAACGACTTACCTGGTCAGCAGCGGCTTTATCGAAACGCGTTCCGGTCCGATCACATGGTGGATGATGGCGCTGGAATATGCGCTCTATTTCTTTGCCTTCGACACCTGGTTCTACTGGTTGCATCGCTGGATGCACAAGGAACCCATGTATAAATATATCCACAAGATTCACCATTATTCCACCTCGCCAAATCCGTTGACCACCTTGTCTGTCAGTCCAATCGAGTCGCTTATCAACGGCGGCTTTGTTCCCTTGTTCCTGGCTGCGATCACGGTCCATGAGCAGACCATGATGCTGATCACTCCGACCAACATCATCATGGGCATATATGTTCATACGGGCTATGAATTCTTTCCGCGCTGGTGGAACAAGAACTGGGCAACCAAATGGTTTATCACCGCGACCTTCCACGATCATCACCACCGCTATTTCCGGTATAACTTTGGTGGATACACTACCATCTGGGACCATATTTGCGGCACCGTCCGCCCCAAATTCGATGCCGATTTCGAACGCATCACGACGCGCCGCAGCAAAAATGAAAAGGCAGCGGAACCGGCTACATAGAACCCGTCAGCGGACCAGGCCCAACCGGTCGCCAAAGAAATCGGCCATCACATCGAAAGCCTCTCGCGATTCCGGCAGTTTCGGATCGTAGAAAAAGGCATGGCCGAGACCGTCCCAGATGTGAAGACGCGCGTCGACCCCAGCCTTGACCAATTCCTTGTGGCTGTTGGTTGCGGCGCTCATCTCGAAAGCGCGGGTGCCGGTAAGGAATAATGTCGGCGGAAAGCGCGCCAATATTTCGCTCGATAATATCGGAGAAGCGAGCGGCGAAATCATATCCGATCGGGCAATATACCGCCGTTCGGAATTTTCCGGAGGCAATCCGGCAAATGGCCGCCCGAAATGCCTGCTGTCACCGGCCCAGCGCGCATCGGCGCTGGCACAAAAAATACCGATTGCCTTCGGCAGTGGCAGGTTCTCCTGTAAAAACCAGGCCATGGATTGCGCTGCCAGCATGCCGCCGGCCGAGCAACCGAATATGCCGATATTCTCCGGCCGATAGGTTTTCAGCAGCTCGCGATATACGACCGCGACATCTTCGCTTGCTGCCGGAAAACTGTACTCGGGCGCCTGACGATAGGTAATGCTGACAATTTTGATGCCGGCGAGCTTCGCCAGCGGAATCGATTCCAGCGACCCCGTGCCTCCGGCATGGCCCATGACAAAACCGCCGCCCGGCAGGTTGAGCAGGATCTTGTCCCGATTTGCTTCGGGGATACCGCTTTCGGGTTCAAAAGTGACTGAATCGATCCCGGCGATTGAACCCACCTCGGTCTTCACCCCATATAGGCTTTTCAATTCATCGATCCGGGGCTTCATATATTGCGGGATCAGCGCCCGCATTTGACTCGCCTTGCCAGCAGCCAGCGCGGCTTTCAACGGCGCCTCGGCATCAATCGCCTTGCGCGGCAGGGCGGCCTTTGCCGCTTCGCTGAGATAATCCGATGGTGGCAAGGCGAATGGCTGGACCATCACCGTTCCATCGCTCTCAATCGTGCCTGACTGCACCGCTTCGGACGGTGGCGGGACCATTTCCTGTTCGCTTGCCTGGGCGGGCAAGGTCGTGATGCTGCCCAGGACAGCGGCCTTGAGAACAGTAAGTTTTTTCATCCGGGCAACCGATCATGTTTACCCGCCTTTTGCAATCCGCCCCGGCGATATAATGGCCCAGCCGCTTCCGAAACACCGCTCGCGGCCACTATGATCATGGAACGCCATCCGGGAGAACCAAAGTGCGAAGCACAAAAATCACGCTATTCATGCTCACAACGATTCTGGCTTCCACGGCTCTGGCCCAACCCACTGACCACGACGGACCGACGTTCGACGGGGATGGCACCGTCAATGTCCCGGCCTTCCGTCTCCCCCCTTCGGCGCTCAGCAGTCAGGAAGCGCGCCAGGCCCAAGCGATGCGGGGACGGATTCCGGTTGGGGAAATGACCTCCAATGAAACCCCGGATATCAACAGCCGTCGCGCCCAGCTTGACCGGATGATGAGCCCCCGCGTGGCACAAATGAAGGCGCTTTACCCGGTCGACATCAAAGACGGCACGATAGCCGGCATCCGAGTGCGGATCATCACGCCCAAAGACGGCGATTTTGATCCGGAGCGCATCCTTGTCAACCTTCATGGCGGGGCATTCACCGTGTGCTGGGACAGTTGCTCACTGGTTGAATCCCTGCCGATTGCTTCGCTCGGCAAATATAAAATCGTAAGCGTCGATTACCGGATGGCGCCGGAGAACCGGCATCCCGCAGGAGTCGAGGATGCGGCTGCTGTGTACCGCCAATTGCTCAACAGCTACAAAGCCGAGCATATCGGCGTATTCGGCTGTTCAGCCGGCGGCGCATTGACCGCGCAACTCGCGGCCTGGCTTCCGGCCAACGGACTGCCGCAAATGGGGGCTGCGGGTATTTTCGGGGCTGGCGGCGTGCGCTTCCAGTCCGGTGATTCCGCTTATGTCACCGCCAAAACCGATGGCAGTTTCCCCGGTCCCGCGGAAGACGGAACCCTGGAGATCGACATGACGCGCGGCTATTTCGACGGTTCCGACCTTGATGACCCGGTCCTGTCTCCGGCGCTTCATGCCGATGTGATCAAGATGTTCCCGCCCACGCTGATCACCACCGGAACCCGGGCAATGGACATGAGCCCGGCAATCTATACCAATAGCCAGTTGTTGAAGGCCGATGTGGAATCAACATTGATCGTCGGTGAAGCGATGGGCCATTGCTATCAGTATAATCCGGCCTTGCCCGAATCCCGGGATGCTTATGCGGCGACCGTGAAACATTTTCGCAAGCATCTGGATTAGATCCGGATCATATTTCTGCTAGGCCGGCTTGCCTGCCATGGCAGCGGCCAGCAGCGGCCGGGCATCGCGGATCGGATCGGTGCCATCCCAATCGGCCGCCGCCGCGTGCATCGCATCAAACCAGGAATCGAACATGCCGGGTCTGACAAACTGGAACAATATCGGATTGTCCACGCCGACCGGCTCGCAATAAATTTCGATGGTTTCACCGGTTGCCGGATTGCGGAATTCCTGCACAATTTGCAGGGGCTTGCCCTCTGCTTCCATCGTCGCCAGCGTCTGATCGAAATCTTCCGATACATAAGCAATATGGTGCAGTCCCCCCATCGGATTGCGGTCCAGAAATTCGCCGTAGGCCGATTGCTGCTCACCATGGGGAGAGATAAGCTCGAAACAGCTGTCACCCGAATAGAAAAAAGCCACCGACATGCTGAGCGGATGCTCTTCACCCCGATAGATGCCTGCATTGCCGGCGCTTTCCATGACGAAAAAGGGGCCGATCCCGCCAGCCTGAAATCGCTTCAATGCGGCGTCGAAATCCGGATAGACATAGGCCTGATGAATGGCCGGACCAAGAATTCTGCTCATGTAATGCGCTCCCCAATATACGCCAGGCGCCGCCTAGCGAAGCTGCCGTTCCTATTCCGGATCACTCCAGACCGATGTCATCGCGCGCGGGCTCAGATATTTTGTCCGGGTCCAGCCGCCATCGACGACGATCGACTGACCATTGATCATCTCGCCGCCCGGTGAGCATAGAAAGGCTATAGAACTGGCAATATCCGCTGCCTCGGCAAGCCGGGGATAGGGTGTGGTCTCGACATTGACGCGCTTGAAGGCTTCATCCTCGAAGCGATGGCGAACCATTTCGGTCATCGTCACACCCGGTGCGACACAGTTTGAGCGAATGCCCTGCGGGCCATATTCCACTGCCATATGTTCGGTGAGCGACTTCAGCCCCCCCTTGGCTGCAGAATAGGGACCGCCGCGTCTGCCGCCAATCATTGCATAGGTCGATGTGACATTCACGATTCCGGAGCCCGGCTGCATGTGACCGATCGCTTCCCGGCACAGACGAAACGGCGCGCGCAACATGACGTCGAGAAACAGGTCCAGCTTCTCATCATCCGTTTCATGAAGCGGTGTCGGGCTGCCAAGGCCGGCGTTGTTGATCAGAAAATCGATCCGTCCGAAACGATCCAGCGCGGCTTGTACGATCCGGGAAGGCCCGTCGTCTGCCGTCACATCGACCGAAAGCGTTAGCAGCCGTTCGATGCCACCGAGCTCCCGGGCCAGTGTCGCCAGCTTGCCTTCGTCGCGCCCGACCCCGACAATCGCCATGCCGGCATCATGCAGCATTTTTGCTGTGGCCAGACCAATGCCGCTGCCCGCACCGGTGATGATGGCTACCTTTGCTGTCTGCCCCGACATCAGAGATCATATTCCATGATCTGGCCGTCGAAATTATGCGCCAAAGTCCGCGTTGCTTCGGCTAGCTTGTCAGGGTCCGTACCACGCAAATGGCCATCGATGATCCGGTTGTAATTGCTGATCATCCCTTCAATGCCCTGGCCGAGCCGCATGAAATCAAATCCTTCCGCGTGCAGTCCCTGCTGCTGGATCGGAATGTTCGAATAATCCTGCTTCGGGATGGTCGGGAATTCCTCGCTGTCATAGGGCAATATGGTGGGCTCGGTCACCGTCTGGTGATTGTCGCTTTCGGCAAAATTGGTCAGCGACCAGAGCTCGAACAGGCATTCCTCCGGCCCCAGCGGACGAATCCGGTAAGCCGAAGCGCTGCTCATGGTCGGCAGCACGAAATAATGGGGGAAGATGAACTCGACGGCCTGCACCGGATGCGATTGGGCAACCGCGTTGAGATCAGGAATATCCTCGCCGCGCGCGCGCAGCTGCTCGACCACCTGATGCTGCACGATGCCGTACCACATCGGAATGGCGACAGCCGGATCTTCCGGCAATTCGACTTCCAGCAGCTGCCCGGCGATATCCACTTCTTTCTGGTGGAGCATGCCGGCCATGCCCTCGTTGAGCAATTTCATATGCTCATACTGGGCATGAACATTTTCGCGCACCGAAAGATTGGGGTTGATCGGCAATCCAATCCCGCCGGTATCCATGCCGTATAGCGTGTTGTACAGTTGCGGCAGCATCCGCTGGAGCTGCGGATGCGTGCGCATCACATGATAGCCTTCCATGAAGGCCTCCATCGCGGTCTTCCAGTTGGCGGGCAGTTTCGTGGCATACCACCATTCGGCGCGCTGTTTGTCCATGCCCCGCATTTCGAGCTTTTCGAGCAGCGGGCCGATACTGTCCCGGAGCGACGGCGCATCATCGTCGAAATTGATGAAGGCGCAGCCGATTGCGGTTTCCACGCGGCACGAGCGCAGCGCCAGATCGCCCTGCTCCAGCTGTTCCTCGCTGAAGAAATGCTTGCCGTAAACGAAAGTATTCTCGCCCTCGAGATTCCAGCGCCAGCCGTGGAAGGGACAGATGAAACCGGCCGACTTGCAATTGCCCGCTCCGCCGGGTGCAGCAATGGGGACACCGCGGTGGCGGCAGGCATTGTGATAGGCCTTGATGCCCTCCTTCGCGCGCACCACGATGACCGACTTGCCGAGGTTCGAATATTCGACCCAGTCGCCAATATTCTCGAGCTGCTCGAGCCGCGCTGCCATCTGCCAGACATGCGGCCAGAGTTTTTCATTTTCGAGCTTGTAGAAATCCTCGTCATAATAGCGTTTTGCCGGAATCCGTTCGGGATCGGTCACTGCGAAGGGAATCGGGTGCAAGCCTGCTGAATCTGCATCTGCCATTGGTACAACCTCTCGGGACTAAAATTGCTTTGGTTAGCGCTAAACTTATCTGGCTCGATCAAAAAGCCCTTAACGAGAAAAGCGCGCTGGCGATGCTGGGTTCAGGCGGACGACAATTCGTCGCGCAACAGATGTTTCAGCACCTTGCCCGCTTCATTTTTCGGCAAGGCTTTGCGCAGTTCCACCTGCTCCGGATATTTGAATTTTGCGACACCGAAGCCGGACAGAAAATTGGCCAGGTCTGACACGGTCGGTTGCTGTTCGTCGCGCGGCACGATAACCGCGCATGCTTTTTCACCGGTCCGCGCATCGGCGACACCAACAATCGCGATCTCTGAAATATCAGGGTGGCCCAGCAACAGGTCCTCGACCTCCTTGGGCGCGATATTCTCCCCGTTGCGGATGATCAGGTCCTTGATTCGGCCGGTCACCACCAGATGGCCGGTTTCGGTGAACTCGCCCTGATCACCGGTCCGATAAAAGCCCTGTTCGTCGAAAGCCGCCGCTTCATCTTCGACGTGCAGATAGCCGACCATCATCTGCGGGCCATGGGCCCGAATTTCATTGCCTTCGCCCAATATGACCTTGGCTATTCCCGGCCTGCCATCGGTATCAGCCGCCTCGGCCATGCCGCGCACGGCGAGCGACCCGACGGTCGTCACCGGCACTTCGGTCGAACCATAGACTCGCGACACACGCGCGTTTTCGAAATAGTTGCAGGCTTCGCTTATCAGCGACGACGGGACGGATGCACCGCCGCAGATAAAGACCTTGAGATCGGGCAACCGGGTATCGGCGGCGCGCGCGGCAGCCAGCAATTGCTGGAGAAAGGGCGTGGCACCGGCCATATGGGTGATCCGCTCCGCCAGCATGACCGGCACCGCTTCGGTGGCGTCCCATTTGTCCATCAACACTGCCCGCGACCCGAGCAGAAGCGGTGCCTCGAACGCGTAGATGGAGCCGCCAATATGGCTGATCGGTGACGGGACCAGAAAAGAGTCGCCCGGCTCCACCAGCCAGTGCTCGCCAATCTGCCGCAGCAGGGCATGCAGCGTATTATGGGTGTGGAGAACGCCCTTGGGACGTCCCGTTGTGCCCGATGTGTACATTACCATCCGGACGTCGTCGGGCGAGACATCGGGCAAACTGGCTCTTTCCTTTTCGCCGAGCAGACCGTCATATTCCATCAGTTCGCCAGCCGATCCGCGCACGACCACGACCGCGGGAGGCGCATCCATTTCCGCGACCACCCGGCGCAACATATCAGCATAACCATAGCCACGGAATTGTTCCGGGATAAAAATCATCCGGGTATCCGCGTCAGCCAGAATGAAGCGGAGATCATGATCGCGCAGCGAAGGCAGGATCGGATTGGCGACCATGCCCGCCATGGTCGCGGCATAATAGATCACTGCGGCCTCGTGCCAGTTGGGAAGCATGAAGGATATCACGCTGCCCGGAGCCGTTCGGCTTTGCATCGCCGCGGCAAGGGAGCGGGACTGGGCAAACAGCTGTGCAGCGGTGAGCGAAATATCGCCATCGACGAGAAGTATCCGTTCCGGTGTCTCGCGGGCAGCAGTCGCAAGCGAATCGGCGATCGTGGTTTTGATCCACAGGCCGTCGCGATAGGCTTCCCGCGTCAACGTCTCGTCCGAACGGATGGACCAGCGTCCCGCCTGGCGTCTCTTCACTTTCGTCACCTTCCCAGTTTTTCTCTCGGGGCCTGATAGCCTATTCTGGCGCAATGAAACGCCCTGGCAATCGACAATCGCCCGAGCGATAGCGTGACTGTGGTGGAGCGTTGGACTGGACCCGTCGGGATGTCGGGATTAGGCCATGAAAATGTCCGCAATCCGGCGATCGACCGGACAGGAAATTGTACAGAAGGAACTCAGGTCATGTCACTCAGCGGAAAAACAGCGGTCGTCACCGGCGCCGGGTCGGGAATCGGTCGCGGTATTGCCGAGCGTTTTGCAAAAGAAGGCGCTGCGGTTGGCGTCTGGGATTTGAATGGCGATGCCGCTGAGGAAACCGTCAAACTGATTACCGAGGCTGGCGGCGAGGCGCTGGCAGTAACCGCTGATTGCTCGGTAGAAGCGGAGATCAAGGCAGCGGCCGACAAAACCAGAGCAGCATTTGGCCCCATCAATATATTGGTCAACAATGCCGGGATTGCACCATTCACTCCCTATCTCGATATCGACGAGGAATTGTGGGACCGGGTGATCCGCATCAATCTGAAAGGACCGCATTTCTGCACTCGCGAAATGCTGCCGGAAATGCTGGAAGCCGGCTGGGGGCGGGTCATCAACATTACCTCATCCTCGACTCAAACGGGCTCTTTCGCTCAAGGCCATTATGTAGCATCGAAGGGCGGCCTGCTGGGCCTGACCAAAGCGCTTGCACTGGAATTCGCTGCCAGCGGGGTAACCTTCAACATGGTGCCGCCAGGATTCATCGACACGCCCATGTTGCGGGCTTCGCCGGTCGATGTCGAAGCCTATTCGCAGACCCTGCCGATGAAACGTCCGGGCACTGTACAGGAAATGGCAGCGGCCTGTGCCTATCTGGCTTCTGATGACGCCGGCTATATCACTGGACAGACGATCAGTGTGAATGGCGGACGCTACATGGGTTCTGCCTGAACCCTTAATCAGGTTTTTGATTCAACAGGATTGGACCAACGATGTCAGCAGTGGAAAAAAACCGGCTCAGAAGCGAGGAAATCAAGCCCAAAATTGGCAGCCGCATTCTCAATTCCAAGGAAGAATTGCTGTCCGGCGAACTGTCTGATGAAATCAATGCCCTGCTCGAGCATCGTGGCGTGCTGATTTTCCCGGAAATCCATTTCACGGATGAAGAACAGCTCAAGTTTACCGGTCTGCTTGGCGGCGTTGCGAAGGAAATTCGCGGCGAGGAAGTGTTCAAGGTATCACTCGATGATACGGTCAACGACAAGGTCGCCGAATATCTCAAGGGCTCCCTGTACTGGCACATTGACGGGACCATGAATGAAGTGCCGATTCGTGCATCGATGCTGACCGCCAAGGTGCTGTCGCCGGAAGGTGGTGATACCGACTTTGCCAATACGGCGACCTCCTATGAAGACCTGGATGATGCGACCAAGGAAAAAATTGCCGACCTCCGCGTGGTCCATTCACTGTGGCGCTCGCAATTTTATCATACACCGGAACCGAGCATGGAGCAGCTCGAAGACTGGCAGTCCAAGGGCGAGGCCGAGCTGCCGCTCGTCTGCACCAGCAAATCGGGCCGCAAGTCGATGGTGCTGGGCAATACCGCGCATTATGTGAAGGATGTGGATCCCAAGGAAAGCTATCGCATTCTTCACGGACTCCGCGAATTTTCGACGCGCGAGCCCTATAATTACACACATAAGTGGACGGTCGGCGATACCGTAATCTGGAATAACCGAACGTCCCTGCACCGTGCGACCCCTTATGATCCGGCTTCCGGACGAATGATGCATCGCACGATATTGCCGGGTGTAGAAGCATGGGAGAATTGAGCATGACCACGACAACCCAACTGAACCAGGAAGAGATCAAACCTGCAATCGGCAGCCGAATTCTCAATACGAAAGAGGAATTGCTTTCCGGCGCCATTGCCGGAGAAATCCGTGAACTGTTAGAGGCGCGCGGTGTGCTGGTGTTTCCGCAGATCAACTTCACCCCCGAAGAGCAGGTCGCCTTCACCAAAACGCTGGGCACTTTCGCACCCGAGGGCGATGATGAAGGGGTGACCAAAATCACCCTTGATGTGAAAGAAAACCCGCAATCTGCCGAATATCTGAAGGGCTCGCTCTATTGGCATATTGACGGCACCCGCAACGAGGTTCCAATTCTCGCCTCGCTGCTGAGCTGCAAGGTTCCGTCGCCCAAGGGTACTGGCAATACCGGCTTTTCCAACACCTATAGCGCTTATGACGCGCTGCCGGACGAGACAAAGGCGGAGATTGACGATCTCCACGTCATGCACGCCCCATGGGCCTCTTTATTCTATTATAGTCCCGAGCCCGCCCTAGCGATGCTGAAAGGCATGCAGGCCATTGGCGAAAAGGAATTGCCGCTGGTCTGGGAACATGCGTCCGGCCGCAAATCCCTGGTCCTCGGCTGCACGAGCCACCATGTCATCGGCGTCGATCACCAGAAGAGCGCGGAGATCATTCACGGGCTGCGCGAATGGGCGACCGGTCCCGAATTCACCTACAGCCACGAATGGGAAGTCGGCGATCTGGTGATCTGGGACAATACCGGGACCATGCACCGGGCGGAAGCCTATGATCCGGAATGCGGCCGGATGATGTTGCGCACCAAGCTGGAAGGCGAAGAGCCCTGGACCAATTAGCCCGGGTGCCGATCAGGCCAGGAACAAACCACGCCTGCCAGTGACGGCATCTACTCGTGTGAACGCGGTGCGCCGATGCCGACATAGCGCGAGAGATTGAAGTGCAGACTGGCAATGGAGCGTTCCATATAGGGATTGGGCTGCGCGCCCCGGAAGCCGACATTTTTCATGCCTTGCTGCACTGCGGCCATATTGTTGAAATCCTGCTGCAGAACAGGCGGCCAGTCGTCCGGTTCGGTATATTCCCATTCCGTTTCCGGCGCTTCGCCTTCGGGGTATAATTCATATACCGCTGCCTCGAAATAGCATTTGTCCGGATCGCCCTCATAGGGCCGCGCATTGTAGCAAAGCATGTTGTTGACCGCGTGGCCGATCTGGAAATTGGGAAATATCTGCCAGGCGGTGCCAGCCTTGGCGGTATGTTCGGGGGTTACATTAGCCCAGGCCACGCCGCGCGCCGCATCTTCCTCGCGAGCCGTCTTGATCCAGTAGGCAGAAACCTCTGCGGCGGGTGTGCCCTCGGGCAATTCATCTTTCAGCCGGTTGGCGACTCCCACCAGCGTTTCGGTGGTATTGGTATTGGCATTGTCCCAAGTGAAATTCTGCATCTCGGCGGTCGAGACACGCGGATCTTCACCGCTACCAAGGCGCAATTTCCCCGAATCCTCCTCCAGCCCTTTTGGTGCCTCATAGCCGATATTGGTGTGGAGCCCATGATTGCGCGCCCAGCCGCGAAACTGGCCAAAAGCGTTGAATTCCGGATGCGTGGTCGAAACATGATAGGTTTCGGCAAAGGCCTCCATGGCAACCTTCCAGTTGCATTCGAAGACGACCCATTTGCGCCAGCGGGGACGCATATTTTGCAATCCGTAGGGATCGAGCATCCCCGGCACCACGCCGAGATAGTCGGCCAGGGAGCTACATTCCGGATCGAGATTGATCCAGATCCAGCCACCCCATGTGTCGACGCTGACCTTGCCGAGATCGGCGCGACCCTCGCAGAGTGATCCCTGCCAGTCGTCTTCATGCTCGATATAGCTATTCTCTCCGTCTAGCCCGAAGGTCCAGCCGTGATAGCCGCAGATGAAATTCTTGCGTGTGCCGCGGGCATTGCGCTGCCCTGCCGGGGTATCGACAAGACGCCGGCCGCGATGGGGACAGACATTATGATAGGCGGAGAGTTCAGTTTCGCCCGACTTGACGATGATTACCGAATCCGGCCCGATTTCATAGGTGATGAAGTCGCCAACCTCCTGCAGATCCTCCATGCGACCTGCCTGCAACCAGGTTTTCCGGAACAGGCGCTCCTGCTCCGCTGCGGCATATTCGGGTGAAATATAGGCATCGGCAGGAATGACGACCGGCTTTTCCAGCTGGTCAGCATTGTCAATTTTTTCGCTCGTCTGGTCCATTATCAAACACCTATGTCACGTTGCTGCCGGACGCTTCATTCGTCCGATGACAATGTGCGGCAAAGGGCTTTGCTTCACAAGCAGCAGGCACAAGATAATCGCCCCGGCGAAAGTATGTCGGATAAGAGAATGCAACCTTGCAATAGTCTGGACGCAGGGCCTAGCCTGATTGCGGAAAATGCGGAGGGATCGAGATGGGCGTTCTGGAAGGCAAGGTCGCGATAGTGACCGGCGCAAGCCGTGGTATTGGCAAAGGCATTGCCATTGCGCTCGCCGCCGAAGGGGCCAGTGTCTATGTTACCGGCCGGACCGTCCATGATGGTGATCACGACTTGCCCGGCACGGTAGGCCAGACCGCCGCGGAATGCACCGCGCGCGGGGGCAAAGGGATTGCCGTTGCGGTCGATCACAGCGACGACGGGCAGGTCGCAGCCCTGTTTGACCGGGTGAAAGCCGATCACGGCCGCCTCGACATCCTCGTCAACAATGCCTTTGCCCTGCCCGATGACCTGACCGATCCCGGCGGATTCTGGGAAAAACCGCTGTCGAACTGGCAGATGGTCGATGTCGGTGTCCGGTCCAACTTTGTCGCTGCCTGGCACGCCGCCAAGATCATGGTACCGCAGGGTTCGGGTTTGATCGTGGCGATTTCCGGCTATGTCGGTGTCACCTATACTTATGGTACGATTTTCGGCACCTGCAAGTCCGCCGTCGATCGCATGGCCCGGGATATGGCGGTGGAATTGAAACCCCATGGCGTTTCCTCGGTATCGCTTTGGCAAGGCCTGACCCTCACCGAGCGCGCGATCCGCAATCTGGCCAATATTCCGGGGCTGGAAGGACGCGCCGCAACCCGTCCGGAAGAGGCCTGCAGCCCGGAATTTCCGGGCAGAGTGATTGCCGCGATGGCGAGCGACCCGGAGATCATGAAGCGGAGCGGCGGCACGTTTATCACGGCCGAACTGGCACAGGACTATGGCATCACGGATGTCGACGGCCGGACCATCCCCAGCCTGCGCGCCACACGCGGTTCGCCGATCTGGCAACCGGTTTAAGGAGAGAGAGATGAGTGAATTGCGTTATGACGACAGAGTCGCCGTAATAACCGGAGCGGGTCGGGGACTGGGCCGGTCCTATGCCTTGCTGCTGGCTTCGCGCGGAGCAAAAGTGGTCGTCAATGACAACGGCAGCGCGGCGAGAGGCGATGAAATCATCGCCAATCCAGCACAGGATGTCGTCGACGAGATTGTGGCAGCGGGCGGGGAAGCCATTGCCTGCACGGAAAGCGTCGCCACGCCGGAAGGCGCACAGGCAATCATCCAGTGCGCGATCGACAGCTGGGGCCGTATCGATATCCTGATCCATAATGCCGGCAATGTCCGTTATGGGACCATTGCCGAACTGAGCATCGACGATTTCAACGCCGTTACCGACGTGCATTTCAAGGGCGGCTTCTATCTTGCAAAGGCGGCAATGCCGCATATGATCAAACGCCAATATGGCCGGGTGGTGCTGACCACATCCTGCAGCGGCCTTTATGGCAGCCAGACCACGGTCAATTACGGCATGTCCAAGGCCGGATTGATGGGGCTCAATAATGTTATCGCGCTGGAAGGCGGCGAACATGGCATCCGGTCGAACACGATCGTTCCAGCGGCCGTCACCCGCATGGCCGATGGTCTCGATACCAGCGCTTATCCGCCGATGGAGCCGGAACTGGTGGCCCCGATGGTCGCATGGCTATCCCATGAAAGCTGCCCGCTGTCCGGCGAGCATCTTATCGCTGCCGCCGGCCGGATGGCCCGCGCCTTTACCACCGAAAGCAAGGGCGTGTTCCATCCCAGCTGGTCGATCGAGCAGGTCGCCGCAGACATTGACGCGATCCGCGACCCGTCCGAACAATGGACCTTCCCGCCCTACCCCAGCGGCATGGCCGACCATCTCGGCAAGAGCTTTGAATGGGCCTTCAAGGGGGAGGAATGAGAATGGACGAACAACGCCTCCAGACGCTGTTGGACCGGCAGGACATATTGGACTGCCTGACCCGTTTCAGCCGCGGCATCGATCGGCTGGACCGGGAGATATTCCTGTCCGCCTTTCACGAGGATGCCGCCATCGCGGCCGGCCCGTTTGTCGGCGCGCCGCCAGCCCTGTGCGACTGGTCTTTCGCCATGCACGAGGACATGCAAATCCTCACCCAGCACAATCTGCTCAACCACACATGCGAGATAGACGGCGATACGGCGCACAGCGAAACCTATTATATGTTCGTTGCGCGCAACAAGGACGAGACGGTCTGGCTTGCCGGTGGCCGCTATGTTGACCGGCTGGAGCGCCGCGACAATCAATGGAAAATCGCATTGCGCACCAACGCCATTGAATGGTCGGTCGCACCCGATGCCATGCCTATTCCCTTTGACGATCTGCCGGGGATCGATCTCAACGGGAAAAGCGAACGTTCGAGGGCGGACATTTCCTACATCCGCCCGCTGACCAACAAGCGCGAGCCGAGCATTCCCGGCGAATAAAAGCGCCTATTCGCCTTTCCATTCCGGCTTGCGTTTTTCCGAAAAAGCGCGCGGTCCTTCCTGCGCATCATGGCTGGTATAAGTCAGTTCATGCGCCGCCCGCGCCGCCTGCAGTGCTGCGCTGCGGCCCATTTCGGTCGCCAGCATCACGGTCTCGCGCCCGGCCTTTACCGAGAGCGGCGCGCCTTCGAGCACCTCCTTCGCCAGTTCCAGCGCCGCTGCCATCAATGTATCCGGTTCGGCAATGCGATTGACCAGCCCTATCTCATAAGCACGCTGCGCAGACACCGGTTTTCCTGTCAGGATAATCTCCATCATGATCCGCTGCGGGATCATGCTGATCAGCGGTGCCGCCCAGGGTGATCCACGTCCGACCTTCACTTCGGTGATCGCAAATTTGGCCGAACTGCTGGCCACGCAAAGATCACAGGCCTGGGCAATCATCCAGCCGCCGGCAAAGGCAACACCGTTGACCGCAGCAATGGTCGGCTTCGACAGTTGGAGATTGTCATAGGGGACGGGAAACATGTCACGCGGCGGAATTTGCAGCCCCTTGTCGACCATCTCCTTCAGGTCGCCGCCGGCGCAAAAGGCTTTTTCTCCGCTACCGGTCAATATGGCAATGCGCATTGCATCATCATTTTCGAACCGTTCCCAGGCGGTAAAGAGACCTTCCCGGACTTCGCGGCTGAGACAGTTGCGCTGCTCCGGTCGATTGATCGTGATGATCGCGATGCCGTCTTCTCGTGCATCAAACAGAACTGCATCGGTCATTCAATATCCCCTTGCGTGTATTTCGTGGGCCACGCGGTCCAGTTCTTCCCGAAAATCGGGATGGGCAATGGCGACCAGCCGCCGGGCGCGTTCCGCGAGAGGCTGTCCTTTCAGTTCGGCCGCCCCATATTCGGTGACAATCACGTCAACCTCGGTCCGCGCCGTGGTCACCGGCCCCGACAGATTGCTCACGATCTTGCTCAGCGTTCCGCCTTTGGCAGTAGCCGAAAGCGCAGTGATAGCCGCTCCACCCGGCGAGCGGGCACCGGCGCGGACAAAATCGACCTGCCCGCCGGTACCGCCAAGATAAGCCGCACCACTCTGCTCGGCATTGACCTGCCCGGTCAGATCGACCTCGATCGCTGAATTGATTGTCACCAGCCGCGAAAGCTGGGCCAGAACGGCGGCATCATGGGTGTAGCTGGTGGCACACATACGGATCGCAGGATTTCTGTCCGCCCAATCGTAGAGGCGCTTTGTACCGATCAGGGCACCGTTGATGGAAATACCCTGGTCAATTTCCTTGCGCGCGTTGGTCAACACCCCGGCTTCGGCAAGATCAACCAGGCCATCGCCGAGCATCCCGGAGTGTACACCGATATCCCGGCGGTCGTGGAGGAGCCGCAAAATGGCATCCGGCACGGCACCAACGCCGGTCTGGATGACGGACCCGTCGCCAATATATTCGGCGCAATGGCGGGCAATTTTCTCGTCCAGTTCGCTGATTGTCGCTGGTCGTACTTCGACCGGACAGCGGTCCACCTGAACAGATACGTCAATGTCCGACCGCGCTACCATTTCGCCGGGCGTGAACGGCACCTGCGCATTGATCTCGGCAACAACCAGCCGCGCCTTGTCCACGGCTGCGCCAACATAGTCGCTGATCAGGCCACAACTGTGATGGCCCTTTTCATCGGCCGGACTCAGCTGGACCATAGCGACGTCGCAGGGGATGATTCCGGCGGCAATCAGGGGCGCGACCTGACTGACGTGAACCGGAATGACCTGCAGCTTGCCGATTTTGGTCATGGCCCTGAGCGCACCGATCGCGCCCATGCTGGAAAGCGCGAAACTGTCGACGGTATCGGCGTTGAAAAGGCCTGAAAAACTGGTCGCGATAAACAGTTTGAGCCCGTCAATATGGCGGCCCTGCTCGATCAGCGCCTCCAGCAGCGTGGTCGGTTCACCACAGGCCTGCCCCATGACGATGGCATCGCCGGGCTTCAGCAGACCCGTCAGGTCAAGCTGCTCGGGCGTGATGCCTGTGCTCATTCGCCTTCGACCTGCGCCAGCAACTGCTGCGCCCGGGACAGATAGGGCCGGTCCAGCATTCCGCCCTTGTAGCCGATCGTGCCGACACCCGGGTTTGCGGCAAATAGCGCGACGATTTCGCGGGCCTCGGTTATTTCTTCCTCGCTCGGCGTGAATGCATCGTTGATGACATCGACCTGCGCGGGATGGATCGCCAGCATCCCGCGATAGCCGTCGCGCCGGACGCGTTCTGCCCGGAGACGCAACCGGTCCAGGTCGCGAAAGTCGCCCTGGATGGTCTCGATTGGTGTAACACCGGCCTTGGATGCGCCGAGCAGGCACATGCTGCGGGCCAGTTCGTAGGTGAAGCTGTAACTGCCGTCTTCATTGGTGTTGGAACTCGCACCGATGGAATCAGCCAGATCCTCCGCGCCCCAGGTCATGGCGATGACTCGCGGCACCCCTTTGAAATCGCCGCAATGGAACATGCTTTCGGCCGTCTCGGTTACCAAGATGATCACCGGTGTCGTGCCCTGTTCGATATTGTTGGCGACTTCCAGCGCCTCGAGATATTTGTCGAGCGCCTCGACATCCTGCCGGCCATAGACTTTGGGCAACATGATGCCGCCGGGACGGCCCGGCATCACCGCCGCCAGATCATCCAGCGTATATGGTCCGTCCAGCGGATTGACGCGCACGAATATGCGATTCCGGTCGTCCGGGTTTGCGCGGAGAAAATCCCGGACCATTTGCCGCGCCAGCGGCTTGTTTTCGTTCACCACCGCGTCTTCCAGGTCGAATATGACGATATCGGCGGGGCAACGCACTGCCTTGGCCATTTTCTTTTCGCTGTCGCCCGGTGCAAATAGCCATGAGCGCATTTTCATTGGAACATCGTTCGGCATAAATTTTTTTCCCCGGGATCAGTAGGATTTTGGCAATTCGAGAACCCGCTCGGCGATAAAATTCAGGATCATATGCGGGCTGATCGGTGCAGTACGCGGGATCAGCACTTCGCGCAAATAGCGCTCGAGATGATATTCCTTGGCATAGCCCATTCCGCCCAGCGTCAACATGGCCGTATGGCAGGCTTCAAAACCGGCTTCGGCTGCAAGATATTTCCCTGCATTGGCCTCTATCCCGCATTCTGTGCCTGCGTCATATTTGGCCGCTCCCTGCATCACCATCAAATTGGCCGCCTCTACCTGTGCCCAGCATTTCGCCAGCGGATGCTGAATACCCTGGTTCATACCAATCGGCCGGTCAAACACGATGCGTTCCCGCGCATATTTGGCGGCCCGCTGGATCGCCACCCTGCCCAGACCAACTGCCTCCGCGCCGAGCAATATCCGTTCGGGATTGAGCCCATGCAAGATGATTTTGAACCCGTCGCCTTCGCCGCCAATCCGGTCTTCCTCGGGAATGAACAGGTCGTTGATGAACAGCATGTTCGACCCAACCGCGTGGCGGCCCATCTTGGGGATCAGCCGGGTTTCAATCTTCGTCTTGTCGAGATCAGTATAGAATAGCGACAGCCCCTGCGTTTTTCGTTCGACCTCCTCGATCGGCGTCGTACGGGCAAGCAGCATGATCTTGTCCGCGACATGCGCGTTCGTAATCCAGATTTTCTCGCCGTTGACCCGATAGCCACCCGCTTCCCGAACGGCGCGGGTCTTGAGATTCGTCGTATCAAGGCCGACATTCGGTTCGGTGACACCGAAGCACATTTTCTGTTCGCCGTTCAGCACCGGCGGGATCATCCGCTGCTGCTGCTCCTCGGTGCCAAAACGGGCAATAGGTTCCAGGCTGAACACGGGACCGTGAATGCTTGACGCCGCCGACATCCCGCCGCCCGATTCCGATACTGCCTGCATCATGACAGCCGCTTCGGTTATGCCCAGCCCTGCACCGCCCACGGATTCGGGCATGGCAATGCCAAACCAGCCGGCCTCGGCCATTGATTTGTGAAACTCGAACGGAAACTCGCCGCTTTCATCATGCTCGAGCCAATAGTCATCGGGAAATTGCGAGCAATGTTTCAATACCGAATCACGAATTTCGGTCTGCGAATCGTTTAGTTCAAAATCCACGTGGGGTGACCTTCTCTGGGAATAATTACCTGATCCCGACTAGCAGCCGGTCTGGTCGGTCACAATCGGGCGCTGTCCCGATATCGGCCCGGCGAAGTATTGCACCATTGGAATTGCCCCTTCGATCATCTAGCTCCTTTAGGAAACGAGAGAGATGATGACTGACAAAAAAGACCATAATGGGCCGTTGAGCGGAATCCGCGTGATCGATCTGACGAGCATGGTCTTTGGCCCCTATTGTACGCAGATCATGGCCGACATGGGTGCGGACATCATCAAGATAGAACCGCCGGGTGGCGATCAGACCCGTTACATCAATGCCGGTCCGGCGCCGGGACTGGGCGGCGTCTTCGTCAACGTCAATCGCGGCAAACGGAGCATCATGCTCGACTTGCATGACGAACAGGACAAGGCAGCCCTGCGCAAGCTGATCGAAGGCGCGGATGTTTTCATCCATTCGATGCGCGGCAAGGCGATTAGCCGGATCGGCTTCGACTATGCGGCGGTAAGCGCGATCAAACCGGATATCGTCTATAGCAATTGTTACGGCTATGGCCGGCGGGGCCCGGATGCAGACCTGCCCGCCTATGATGATACGATTCAGGCGGAATGCGGTCTCACCCATGTTCAGGGATTGATGACCGGCAGTCCCGATTTTGTCGCCACAATCATGGCGGACAAGGTAGCGGGACTCACGGCCCTCTATGCAACAATGATGGCCCTGTTCCACCGCGAACGCACCGGCGAAGGACAGGAAGTCGAGATTGCCATGTTCGAAACCATGGCCAGCTTCATGCTGGTGGAACATGCCAGCGGCAAGCTGTTCACCCCCGAACTGGGTCCGGCCAATTACCACCGGGTCGTTTCTCCCAACCGGAAACCCTATAAAACGAAGGACGGCTATATTGCCGCGCTGGTTTACAATGACCGGCACTGGAACGCCTTTGTCGGCGCAGTCAAGCCGGCATGGAACCAACCCGAGTTCGCGACGCTGGAATTGCGCGCCAAGCAGATTGACCGGATCTACGGGTTACTCGGCGAGACATTTGCCACACGCACCACGCAAGAATGGCTGGACCTGCTGCGGGAGCTCAATGTGCCCGCCGCGCCATTGCGCACCACCGACGAACTGTTCGACAATCCCCATCTGAACGCGACCGGCTTTTTTGAAACCGTGGCCAGTGACTATGGCGACATCCGCTACCCCGGAGTCCCGACATGGTTCTCCAAAACACCGGGTAAAGTTGCAGGGCCCACTCCTGCTCTCGACGAGCATGGCGAGGAAATATTGAACGAAATCGGTCTGGCCGGCACCGGCCGCAGATAAGATAACGGCGACCGGCGCGAAGGGGAATTCATCATGCAGCAACAGCCAATTTCCGCCCGGCAGGAATGGCGCGCCGGCTTCACTGTCCCGCTGGCTGCGGCCCTGGGATATGCCACCAGCGTCATCCATATCTATGGCCTGGGTGCCTATATCAAACCGATTAGCGATACATTCGGCTGGTCGGTCACCCAGACAACCTCCGGCCTGACGATTGCTACCCTGATCCAGGCCGTACTGAGCATCCCGATCGGGATTTTGGTCGACCGCGTTGGCCCCCGGCTGCTGGGTGTCATTGGCGTATTGTTGACGGTGACGGCTTTTGCTTTGCTCGGCACAGCCACCGGCAGTCAGGCCAACTGGTATCTGCTGTGGATCGTCATGGCCTGCGCGACGCTGCCGGTGCAGGCGACGATCTGGACAAGTGCCGTCGCCTCCCGGTTTGAAGCATCTCGCGGACTGGCGCTTGCCCTGACGCTGTGCGGCGCTTCGGTGGCCGCCGCGCTATTCCCCTATCTGGGTACCCGCCTGATCGCGGCCTATGGGTGGCAAAATGCTTTCGCTATTCAGGCGCTGATCTGGGGCGCTGTCGCATTTCCCGTCATTCTGCTGTTTTTCCGCCATTCGCGCGACATCAAACATCCGCAAGATGCGCCGGTTCCCGTCGAAAAGGCGCTCGAAGGCACCGGCTTTCTGGAGGGATTGCGGTCAACAATCTACCTGCGCCTGCTCATCGCCAGCCTGCTTTTCACCTTCACGATCATCGCCCTTGTGGTCCATTTTCTGCCGATCCTGCAAGCGGGTGGTATCGACGCAATCCGTGCATCCGAGATCGCTGCCCTGATCGGCCTGTTCTCGATTGCGGGTCGTCTGGGAACCGGACTTCTGCTCGACCGGTTCAGGGCATCCTGGGTGGGCGCGGCCGTCTTCCTGCTGCCGGTTGCCGGCTGCATGCTGCTCGTTGGTTTCGGATCCAGCACAATGGCGGCGATGCTGGCCGCCGCGCTCATCGGCCTGACATTGGGCGCAGAAATTGACGTGATCGTCTATCTCACCACCAAGCATTTCGGACTGAAGAGTTTTGGTGCCTTATATGGCGGCCTGCTCGCGGCACTGTCGATCGGTACCGCAACCGGGCCACTCGGCGCAGCGCGTGTTTTTGACGAATTCGGCAGCTATGACAATTTCCTGTGGCTCACGGTCAGCTTCATGGTGGCGAGCAGCCTGGCCTTGGTCAGCCTGCCCAAACCTGCCTTCGGCGCGAAATAACCGGTTACAGCGCTTAGCCCCAGCTCGCCTCGGCAGCGGCTAGCGCCTGGGCATTCCGGCCACCCAGTTCGCCGATCAATAGCTTGAGCCGGTAGGTCCACAAGTGCAGCGGATGCTCCAGCGTCATCCCCATTGCGCCGAGAAACTGGTGAAAATCGTAAACGCAGTGGCGCGCCGATTCCTGCGCATGCAGGGCCGCGAGAGCGGCATCGGCCGGGTCCAGACTGGCTGCTGCCTTCATCGCCAGCCAGTAGACACCATTGGTACGCACCTGCGCTTCGGACAGACGGTGCCGCAGCGCCTGGAACGTCGCCAGAGGACGACCAAATTGCTGGCGATCGGTGAGATGCGCGCAAGTGGCAGCCAGCGCCGCCGCTAGCAGACCGGCGGTTTCCGCAGCCAGCCCAACCCGCCAGCGGGCGAGCAATTCGGCGGATGACACTCCGGTTGACCGGTATTCTTCCGGGCCATGGACCAGCGTCGCTACCGGATAGGCAAACAAAGCTTCGGGCTCCGGTCGGACCTGATCCGCTGTTGCGGTAAACAGTGAAACCCCGTCACCGACTTGCACTACCGTGGCGCCGGCCCGCAGAAACCGGACCGGACGGGTCGGGCGCGCGTTTTCAACAAGGCACAGCGGATAGCCGATTTCCTCTCCGAGCAGCGGACGGACGAGCGCACTGGCGGCTGATTCCACGGCAAACGGCAATCGCGAAAGCCGCTCGATGACAATTGCTGCTGTCACACAGCCCAGATCGGGGTCCAGGGCAACATCCAGAAATCCCCCCTCCACGACGGCGCGATCCAGTTCCTGACTGGCGGCAGCAAGCGGCGCATCGTGAATTGGTGCATTCTCAAAAGGTTTGCAGAGCGAGTCGAGCGCATCCAGTATCGCGCGCTGGTCGTCGGTAAGATCCAGATCCATCAGCGTGGCTCCCTTGGCAGGCCCAGAACATCCGAGGCGATGATATTGAGCTGGATTTCAGCGGCACCTGCAGCAATGCCAGCAACGATACCGCGCTGGTGGTGCATCTTCAGATAGGGATGGGCATCGGCGAGGGCTTCGGGCAGATACTCGACGACAAATTCGGCAACCCGGCGTTCGGCCATAATGGTCGCGAACCGGGCTGATGAGGCTTCCGCCCCGATCTTCTCGCCCTTGGCCCGGCGGCTGACAATCGCATAGCTTGCCATGCGTGACGCTTCGCACAGCGCTGCCGCATGGGCTGCTTCGATCTTGGTCGCTTCACTGTCGAAATCGCCGCGCTCTTTCAGGATCGACACAGCGCGGTCGAGCGCCGATCGTGCAAGGCTGTAGCGCGGTATTCCCAGCCGTTCGTTGGTCAGGGAGAAACCGATGATTTCCCAGGCCTGCCCCTCTTCGCCGAGGCGCGCGCTGGTCGAAACGCGGACATTGTCAAAAAATACTTCGTGAATATCGCCTTCGCCGATGATCGACGGAATCTGTCGCACGGTAATCCCGTCCGTATCCATCGGTATCAGCAATATCGTGATACCCCGTTTCCGATCATCGCTGGTTCGGCAAAGCAGGAAGCAGGTTTGCGCCAGGCCCGCATAGCTGGTCCAGATTTTCTGGCCGTTGACGACATATTCGTCGCCGTCGAGCTCTGCCCTGGTCCGCAGAGAGGCCAGATCCGATCCCGAACCGGGTTCGGAAAAGCCCTGACACCAGAGCGCATAGCCCTCGGTAATCGCCGGCAGATATTGATCCTGCTGCGCCTGCGAGCCATATTTTATCAGCGTGGGGCCGATCCAGTTGACATTCATATACTGGCCACCGCGCGGTTCACCTGCGATCCACATTTCTTCAGCGAGGATCGACTGATGCCACGGATCAAGACCCTCGCCGCCAATTTCGCGGGCCCAATGCGGGGTCAGCAGATTTTCAGCCGCCAGCTTCCCGCAGAAGCCCTCGGCATATTTCGTCAGGTCCGGAGACGCCGGACCATGTTGCGAAAAGCGTTCCCAGTCATCCGGCAAGGTTGCTGCAAGAAATTCCTGAAGCCGCTTGCGAAATGCCTGCTCCTGTTCTGTCCATGTAAAGTCCATGAAATCCCCATTGCCATGGTCAAATAATTGCAGAACCATAACCGCAACTGCGGGGAGATAAAGAGCCATGGCTCAGACAACGCCGGAGTGATGGCGCCGGCATCTGGCACGAGCAATATAAAACTACCGCCTCGCCGATATATCGCGGGATACCAGCGGCTTTGCAGCGAATAGCGTTGAAGCGTGCATCGGTTTCGTTACTGTTGCGAAAATTGGTCATTCCCTGCGTGGGATGCCGAGCAGAACCAGTGGAGAGAATAATGAGCAAAGCGAGCGTGGGTTTTATCGGACTGGGGTTAATGGGTGCCCCGATCGCCAGACGGCTCGCACGCGAAGGCTTCGCGGTCACCGGGTGCGATATTTTTCCTGCCACACTGGAAGCCTTTGACGAGCCGGGTACGCAGCGTACGCTCGATCCGATCGAGGCAGCGCGCGGCAAGGATATTGTCGGCATCTGCGTCCGCACCGACGAGCAGTTGCGTGACCTGACTGCCGATGGCGAAATTTTCAAGGTACAGGGCGAAGGCGGGATTTTCATCATCACCTCCACTGTATCCCCGGAACTGGCTCAGGATCTCCAGAGAGAAGCCGGCGAATATGGCGTGAGCGTGATTGATGTCGGCGTATCGGGCGGCAGCCACTATGCGCTCGAGGGCAAACTCTCGCTGTTTGTCGGGGGAGATGAGGCAACCATTGCTCGTGCAACACCCTGGCTCGAAGCCATTGGCACCGTATCCCATCTTGGGCCGGTGGGCCGGGGACTGGTCGGGAAATTGCTCAATAACCTGGCCTGTATCGCCAATTACGGTCTCGCCGCCTCGATCCTCGACCTCGGGGTTGAACTGGACTTTGACCGCGAGCAGTTGCGCGAAGCACTGCAGCGTGGATCGGCCCAGAGCTTTGCTCTGCAGGTCGTGCCGGGGATGATGGGGGTGCGCGAAAACTCTACCGCAGAGGGCGTTCTCGACCTGCGCAATCTACTGGAAAAAGATGTCAAGCTCTCGGCCAAGCTGGCTCCGGCCGACAATGTCGCAATGACCGCGTTACAGGACGCCTGCGCGGTTTTGATGGCGCGAATGGATCGTGCCGTCAGCGAGTTGCAGACGAAGTAGAACGGCGCGAATTTCGTCGCCGCCCTTGCCTCCCTGTCTTATCCGCCGGTACGCTGGTAAACGCCAATGCTGGTAAACTTCCCTTCGTCGTCGACATGGAAGAAACTGGCCATTTGTCTTACCGTGCCATCTGCCAGATGGACTTCGATCTCGGCCGCGACGCCATTTTCGCCGGGAACAAAGGCCACCGGTTGCGGTTGCGGCCCGCCTTGAGCGAAGACACCTTCATACATGGTGCGTATCGCATCCATGCCCGCCACTATGCGACCATCGGGCAGGACGAAACGCGCATCGTCGGCGAATAGCGCCAGCAACCCCTCGATATCCTTGGCATTGACCTTGCGGTAATAGGCGCGTGCGAGATTTTCCGTATTCATTACTTTTATCGCTTTTCTAAATGTTTTTGATGTTGTTTCAGGATGAAATCACCAATGCGGGCGCTGCATCATTGCCTGCCTGCGAGCCCGCAATATTATTTGCCGTTCTTCGGGCGATACTTTCTCCACATCCCGCGGCAAATGTTGCGCCAGATCATCAAATGCTACCTTTTTGATATTCGGAATCGGATGATCGCTGCAATTTGTCCAGCGCCCCTGGATCACGCCCACGGGATAGTCTGCCGTATCGAGCCAGTTTCTGATGCCGGGGTCCCGGGCGCTGACCACCACACGCCATTTGCCATCGCTATCCAGCGGAGATTGATGCCCGTTGAGGCTGGAATGATTATTATACCAGTCCGTCGTCTCGTAGATATAATTGGTGAGAATCAACGAGCGATAGGGGCAGGTTTCGGGAACCGCTGTTTCAATAACAAGCGCCTCGCTATCGTCCAGTTCATACGCAGTTTCATAATAGAACTGGCCGGCAAGTCCCCCGATAGAGGAAACGTCGAATTCCTTGAAACGATGGACAAAGCCCTCTTCGCGCAACTGCTCGACATGATCGACAAACATCGGCCCCAGAAAACCGAACGCCTGCGGCATGGTGCGCAGATTTTGCGCCAGTGTTTCGGCGGCGGGGCGCGGCTTGCGCATGGGCCGGTCGATCCGTTCGAGCGCCAGTTTCGGTGACACTTCATTCGCCCAGTCGTAGCTGACCAGTCGGACCATCAAGCGATTGGCGGCAGGACGAAGCTCCCACCATTCACCATCATAGCCCTCGGGCCGTTCGGCGCTGATGATAACGTCGAACCGATCATCCTCATCAACCTTCAAGCCATTGATATCGAGATGCGTCCGCCCATTGCCTGTTTCCGCGTTACGGGGCACGACCTGTCCAATCACCGCCTGATTAAGCGATCCACGCGTCCCGGCAAGCCGGTACACGCCGTCCGCAGAAATACGGGCGGCACGGTAGATAGTGTCCGCATTGGGCTGACCGACGCCGAGCACCTGTCCGATTGTCGGGAGAAACGCAGGAAAGTCCGGGTCTCCCCCAAGACTGTCGATTGTGACCGATCCGAGGGCGGAAAGCGCCAGACGCGCGACTTCCTGCCTGATCTGCGGATCATTGCGCTGACTTTCCGGTAGCTTTGCCAGCATTTTGCCCGGCAAATCCCGGAGGGCATCGACAAATTCATCCCAACCTGCCACCGGCGGAATATTGGCTTCGGCTTTCGGATTTTGTGCAGTCATTTCGCTATGTTCCTCATCCCCAAGTTGGTTGCCGGCCGCATCCGCGCCCACTCCAGCTTCGCCAATGTTCCGGTTATCTGTCGCCATGGCTCCGGACGATGGCAAAATCGCCGCTGCCATAAAGCCAGCAAAAATTTTCCAGGTTTTCCGGCTTGGCAATATCTGACATTCCTACATCGAATCTGCGGCCTTGATAGCGCCTCGATGTTGCTTAGGACAGTGAGGGGCAATGTCTATCGCGACAGCGATCAGGAACATATGGCCCACTCTCGAAATATCGGCCAAAGGACCTCATACCATCGCCGTCGCGTTCTATCTGCCGACAGGCCATAAAATGGGTTGCGTAGCATCGCTTTGGGCGCTCAAATTGCGATAAATATACGGTGGTTACGGGATGGCCGAATTTCTGTGCGCGCCGATTAAACAAATGGAGGATGACCCAATGCGTTGCGAGCCACACCCGATAAGCGGAGCCGTCTACCAGGAGGTCGAAGGCGGCAAGGTCCGTGTCGAAGACAAAGAGCGCGGCAAGTCCGGTCTGTTCCAATGGGACGGGACGTGGATTGAAGGTGATCTGACCCAGGCGGACATTCATTTCCTGCGCTTTATCGGCGGGCCGGTCATGCGACCGGAGAAGGACATTTTCTGGTCCGTCATGCCCCCGACGCCGGAACATGCCGAGCAGGCGGCTGCGAAGTTCAAAACGAATTCCGGCCGCGATGGCGGCAGCGCGGATACAAATCAAAAGCCCAAGATAATCGCGCCCTATGTACCGGACCCCGGTCAGGACACGGCCGAAGGAAAGCGCTCTGCAGCCCATGTGCCGCAGGAATATTTTGTCGAAAATGACCGCAAGATCGACCTGGTCCCCGAGGTGTACAAAAAATCATCCCCCTATCCCGGTGGCCCGAAGAAGGTCGCGGTCGGCCGCTTTCATGAACAACGCTTTCATGATCTCGAGGTCGAACATATCTGGAAAAAATGCTGGCAGATGGCCTGCCGCGCCGATGACATTCCCGAGATTGGCGATCATATTCTCTACAAGATCGCGGATCTCGAATATATCGTGACGCGGACCGGCGAAGATGAATTCAAGGCCTATGCCAATGCCTGTCCTCACCGCGGCCGCCGAATCTGCGAACGGGACGGCAAGAAAGCGGCAATGTTCCGCTGCCCCTTCCACGGCTGGAGCTGGGGTATCGATGGCAAGATGAAAGAATTGACCTGCGAATGGGATTTCCCGGACGTTCGGGAAACCGACGGGGATTTGACGGAAGCGAAGGTTGCCCACTGGGGCGGCTTCATCTTCATCAATCCGGACCCTGATTCGGAATCATTCGAAGATTATGCCGGGCCGGAAATGCTCGAGCATTACAAGAAGAACAAGCTCGAAAATCGCTACAAGATGCTCCATGTCGGCAAGGTCATAAAGGCCAACTGGAAACTGATGCAGGAAGCCTTTCTTGAAGCTTATCATTCGATCGCAACCCATCCGCAGCTGCTGTTGCAGGGCGGAGATCTCGCCGAAACGCGCTATGATGTTTTCGGCAACTGGGGTCGATTGGGGCATATCAATGCGAGCGGATCGAGCCCGCAGCGCGGCATGATCCTGCCGAAGGAACGCACGCTCGACATATTCCGCATGATGGCCGACTATAACGCTGAATATCTGCGCAGCCTGATCGGCGACGAGGTGGACGACTATTCCGATATCGAGCTGATCGAGCAGACGTTCAACAATCTGTTCCCGAATTTCAGTCCGTGGGGTGGCTGGGCCCGGATCGTCTATCGATTCCGGCCCCATGGCGACAATCCGGACGAATGCATATTGGACACAATGCTGCTCGCGCCCTGGCCCAAGGACAAGCCCAAGCCGCCTGCCGCAAAACTGCAGATGATTGATCCCGATGAGCCCTGGGTATCATGCGAGGATCTGGGAACGCTCGCGCGGATTTTTGATCAGGATACGGCCAATATCACGGAGGTCCACAAGGGGCTCAAGACCAAAAAGCCGCCCTATGTCATTTACGGTGCCTATCAGGAATCGATCATCCGTGCCTTCCATGACCGTTATGAGCAGCGCCTTGGTCTGGAAGAAGGCGAGTGAGCGAACTACCCCGGCTTTGTTCTGAACTTCTGGCCCGTCCCGGCGGGACCGAGGTCGTGGAATTCGAAGGGCAATGGTATAGTTGGCAGGATCTGCGCAAGGTCGGCGAGAAGCTGGCCGAACTGCTGGATGCCACCGGGGCTGCTCCCGATGCACCGGTCACGTTCATTCCCCGCAATCGTCCCTGGGCGATCGCGGCGCTGTTCACCCTGCTGTCGCAGGGCCGCACCATCAGAATGGTTTACGCCTTTCAATCGCCGGCCGGCATCATCCGGGACGTGGAGCGTCTGGCGTCCCCCGTTGTGATTGCGGCAGAGCAGGAATTCGCGCCTGACGTGGTCGCCGCCATGCAGGAATTCGGCTATGCCGGTATCGCGCTCGACCAACTTGTTGCGGAACCTGTTACGGGATTGGAAACGGTTAGCAAAAAAGCAGCAATCAACCCGGCCGATGATCCGCGCGTCGAAATCCTGACCAGCGGTACAACCGGCCCGCCCAAACAATTTCCGGTCGAATATACAATGATCGAAAAATTGCTGACGGGAGGCACGACCGGAAATCAGCAGACCAGCGATGCTGCAAGCCAGCCACCGATGTTGCTATATATGCCGATCGGCAATATTTCGGGTATTTATTCCACTATCCCGACCTTCCTGCGCGGCCACCGGGCCGTGCTGCACGATCGCTTCAATCTCGACAAATGGCGCGAATATATCGCCACCTACAAGCCAAAAGTCTCCGGCCTGCCACCAGCCGGTGTCCAGATGGTTCTCGACGCAGACGTACCAAAGGAAGAACTGGTCGGTCTGCTGGCCATCGGCACCGGAGCGGCGCCGCTCGACCCGTCGGTACAACGCAGGTTCGAGGATCATTACGGCATTCCGATTTTAATCTCCTACGGCGCAACCGAGTTTGGCGGCCCGGTAACTGCGACGAGCCTCAAGGATATTGAGGCATTCGGGAACACCAAGATCGGCAGTGTCGGCAAGCCGATCGGTGGCACCCGATTGCGGGTGACCGATGCGGAAACCGGTACGGAACTGCCTGTCGGCAGCGAAGGAATTCTGGAAGTCATCTCTCCGCGCATCGGTCCGGACTGGATTCGCACCTCCGATCTCGCGATGCTGGATGCCGACGGATTTCTCTATTTGCGGGGCCGCGCCGATGGTGCCATCATGCGCGGCGGCTTCAAGATTTTGCCCGAGACAATCGAACGGGCGCTGTTGCTTCACCCGGACATTTCTGCCGCCGGCGTGGTTGGTGTGAAAGACCAGAGACTGGGTGAAGTGCCAGGCGCAGCAATCCAGTTGAAGCCCGGACATGGTGCGCCCACTCCGGAAGCTATCGAAGCCCATCTGCGCGAACATGTGATGGCAACCCATATTCCGGTCCATTGGCGCTTTGTTGACGAATTGCCCAAGACGCTGTCGTTCAAGGTACACCGGCCTGCGCTATGTGAGTTGTTTGCCGATGTCGCCGCCGACTGATCCACAGGAGAATTTCGCGTGAAGCCCGACCATCAATTTCTCGACGACCTGACGCCGACATCCAACCGGGTCGAACCGGCCGATCTGGTCACCGATCCCGATGCCATATCCTGGGATGAACATTGCGATATGCTGGTAGTCGGCGTTGGCCTGGCCGGCGTCTGTGCCGCCTTGCGCGCATCGGAAGACGCCGCGCTCGACGTCATTGCGATCGACCGCGGCGAAGGCGGTGGTGCGAGCAAGCTGTCCGGCGGCGTTGTCTATATGGGCGGCGGCACCAAGGCGCAGAAAGAAGCAGGAATTGCCGATGACCCGGAAAATATGGCAAATTATCTCGGCTTTGAAACCGGGAATATTGTCAGCCCCGAAACGGTGCACCGTTTCGCTACTGCCAGCGCGAGTTTTCAGAACTGGCTGGAAACCTATGGCGCGCGATTTGGCGGCCCCGCAACCGAGGAGAAAACCTCCTACCCCAATGATGCCTCGCTTTATTATTCCGGCAACGAGCTGACCGTTCCGGGACGCGAGCGCGCGACCCCGGCTCCACGCGGTCACCGGGCCAAGCCGGAAGGCGGCGGCGAACCAACCAAATTGTCAGGCCAGTATCTCCTGCCCCCGCTGCTTCGCTCGATGCAAGCAAAGGCCAATGTTCGCTTCTTTCGCCAGACCCGCGCAACCCGGCTGATCGTCGACAACAAAGGCGCGGTGATCGGGATTGAAGTCGAGCGCATGCCATCCGGCTTCGCGGCCTGGCGCCATGCCAAGGCGATGGCGCTGGTCAACAATATCGTCGCGTCCGTGCTCGGGTTGACCAGCAAGTTGCAGGGCACGATCATCAAGCTGGAAGCGGAGAAAACACGGACGCTTCGCATCCGCGTGCGCAAGGGCGTGGTCCTTTCTGCAGGCGGCTTTACCTATAATCGCGCAATGATGGCGAAAACCGCGCCAGACTATCTAAAATCCCATCCGCTGGGCACGATCGCCGACGATGGATCAGGGATCAAGCTCGGCATGTCGGTCGGCGGCAAAACCGGATCGCTGGACAGAATTTCGGCCTGGAAGTTTCTCTATCAGCCGGAAAACTGGGTGAAAAGCTGTACGGTCGGTCCGGATGGCAAGCGCCTGGTCGGCGAGGAATATTATGGTGCACGTACCGGCGAAGCTGTTTTCTCCAAGGCCGGCGGCAAGGGCTGGATGATCATGGATCAACCGCTCCAGCAGATGGTCCAGGAAGAAATTGACGGCATGGACAAGATGCTGTTCCAGAAAATCCAGTTCCGCGCGACCCAGAAAGATTATACGGTCAGCGCGCCCACGCTCGAGGAACTGGCGGACAAGATCGGCGTTCCCGGCAACGTGATGGCAGAGACAATTACTACCTATAACCAGCATATTGCAAAAGGAGAGCCCGATCCGTTCGGGAAATCCGAAAAATATCGTCGTCCGATCGAGACCGGCCCCTATTTTGCAACCGACATCGGGGATTCGCTGAAATTATCCCCCATCCCAGCGCTCACCATGGGAGGATTGCTGGTTGACGAGGAAAGCGGCCAGGTACTCTCCAATGATGGCGGCACCGTGCCCGGTCTTTATGCAGCGGGACGGACGGCCGTCGGGATCTGTTCGCATTATTATGTCAGCGGATTGTCGCTCGGCGACTGTGTCTTTTCTGGCCTGCGGGCGGCCGAAACGATCCGGGGCAATGGCGGGACCGCGGCACTCGTCGATGCATAGCAAATCGGACAAGGAGATCATGAACAAAAACCGTGACATCGCCCGCGCCTATTTTGCTGCGATTGAGGCTGGAACACTGCCCGACGATCTTCTGGCCGATGATTTTACGGCTTGGACAACAACCCAAGGTCCCTTGTCAAAAGAGCTATATCAGGGTGCCATTCCGTTACTGGCAAAATTGACCGGCGGGTCGATCCGGTTCACGGTGGACTCGATTACCGCTGAAGCGGATCGCGTCATAGCCGAAGCACGGGCGACGGCCAGGCTGGTGGACGGTTCGGACTATGAAAATACCTATGTGTTCGTTTTCAGGATCCGCGATGGCCGTATCAGCTCGATCGCCGAACATTTCAACGCTCTGGTCGTCATCGAGAAGCTCGTTCCGCTGATCTCTCAGGCCTGAACGGAGTTCCAATTCAGCTCTTTATCCGCTGCTCTGCGGCAACCAGCACCGAGTTCTGCGCCTTGATCCGCGCGCGGGCCGCCTCTTCCTTGGCCAGGGATTGCGCATCGGGATAGGTGACTTCATCCTTGATGATCCGTTTTGATGCCACATCCCAGCAGCTGGTCATCGTCTTTCCGGTTTCGATATATGGGCAGTCAGCCAAGGGACTGGACCCGCGCCAGTTGTCCCGCGCGCTTTCGTCTTCCAGCCGCCAGATAGCGACATGGTCATGCCCCGGGGGGAATGGCATCATCTGTCCGTAATCTTCAAATCCCAGCAAGGCACCGGAGACGATTCCATCCTGCCGGAACCGGTTCGCCATATAATGATCACCATACCATTCGCGAAAGGCTGCCGCCTCACCGGGCTTGGTCTGCATCTGTTCGAACACCACACCGCAATCGGCAAATGCGCGCGGTTTCTTGTCGCGATAATGCAGCGGGAAATAGAAGAAATCGTCCAGACGCGACAGGTCGAGAGAATCCTCGACGATCATATAGGGGGTACGCGCCCGGTCCCGATGTTCCTGCGAGAACCACGCGGCATCATACACATCGTAAAGCGCCAGATATTGGGCAGGAAAAGGCTCGGCAAAATCCTGCACCTGATCTTCTGAATATCGAAATCTTTGCTGCGCAAGTCCGCCGCGCATCCGCATCGTGTCCCGCGCATGGATATTGCTGTACCAGTCGTTGAAATCGGCATCCCGGCCTTCGACGGCATTGGTCAGGACGACCAGCATGGCTTCAATCATGATTTATGCTCCAGCGGGATCGTGGGTGCGGTGAAAAATTCAAGCGGTGCGCCGTGGCGTTCCGACCAGTCACGCGGCTGTTTGCCGTCAAGATCGCATAGGCCGTATTGTTTGCCGAGGCGCGCTCCGATCAGGGCCTTTCCAGAATAGGATTTGCGCTCGGGGTCCGCGAGCAATGCAGCGATGACCAGTCCGGAAAATTCCGGTGTTTCGAATTCCGGGAGCATCGCTTTCAATTCCGGGCTCTTATGCTCTTCCGGCAGCGCCTTGATCATGTCCGACAGGATATAGCCGGGCCACAGCGAAATCACGCTGACATCGGTATCGGCAAAATCGATCGCCATATCGTGTACCATCTTGTCGGTACCGGCCTTGGCCGCACCATAAGCAGGACCATGAAAATAGCTCGCTGCACCGTAGAAAGAAATATTGACCATCAACGACGCACCGGTCCTGATCATCAAGGGAGCCGCATAAAAACTGGCAACATAATTGGATCGCAGGCCGACATCGATCATGTCGACCAGTTTCAGCCCCTTTTCCCAGAACGGACCCGGCGCGGCCAGTTCCTGAGCATGCACGGCGGCGGCGTTGTTGACCAGAAGATCGAGCCGGCCAGCTTCATTTGATATGCGGTCGAATAGCGCCTTCACCTGCCCATCATCACGGTGATCGCAAGGGACGCCGATACCCTTCCCACCTGCATCCGTCACTTCTTGGGCGGCGGCGGCAAGCGCTGTTTCGTCCCGGCCGGAGAGATAGACAGTCATGCCTTTTGATCCCAGAGCCCGTGCGATACCACGTCCCAAACCCCTGGTTGCTCCGGTTACAAGTGCTATTTTTTCTATCAATTCCAGTTCCTCGAAATAGAGAAGCCCGGCCAGAGCAGGAGAACTCTGACCGGGCTTCTCTGCACGTTTAACAAATTTTCAAACTCAGAATTTTTTGCTTGCGCTCAGCTTGAAGACGCGTCCCAATGTAAATCCACTGTAATTCAGATTACGCTGTTGACGGAACACCGGCGGATCGGTGTCGAACAGATTGTCCACATTCACCCGCAGCGTCAGACCGTCAGCAATACCCGATCCTTCCGGAAATTCATATCCGAGGTAAAGGTCGGTCACTGTAAAGCTGTCAACTGTTGTCTGGTTCACAGCGGTGTTCGTATCGAATCCGCCCGTGTGCTTCACCGTCACCCTGCCAGTGAAACCTCCAGTGCTCAGACCGATATTACCCGCAACATTAAAGTCCGGCACGTCGAATTCCAGTTGATCGACCGTATTGCCGCTGTTGGTAATATCAAAAGACAACTGCTTGTTGCCGGACACCCCAAAGCTGACCTCGCCGAACCCTGTTTCAATCTGATAGTTGGCAAAGAAATCGAGCCCCTTCAGACGCGCCTGACTAAGATTAGCGACGCGACGGTCGATAATGACGCCGACGTCTGCGGCGTTAATACCAGCAAATTGCGCGCCGTTTTCCGCAACCGCCAGGAATGCGTCAAACTCGGCCTGGGTTGGGTTGAAGATAAACTTTTCGGGATTCAGTAATACGACCGACGCAAGTTGCGGATTGACTGCTTCCAGAAGATTGGAAAAATCAATGTCATAATAGTTTGCACCGAATTTCAGATTGTCGACCGGTTCAAAATCAAACCCGAGTGACCACGATTCAGCAGTCTGAGGCTTCAAGGCTCCGCCCGAACCCTCGACCAGCAAAACGTCGTCATTCGGTCCCGTCAACTCACCGTTGGGGTCGGGTACGCCGGCCGCAGCATTGGCGATAAACCGGGCATTTGCCGTCCGAACGCTATCCAGAGCGGTTGGCGCATTGAAGGACTCACCCCAGTGACCATAGATTCTCAGCCTCTCAAAGGGTGTGAAATTAAACCCGATATTTGGATTGAACGTATCGCCGAAATCGCTGTAGTCATCATATCGACCCGATATTGACAGATCCAGCATGGAGAACACCGGTATCGACAGTTCGCCAAACACTGATTTTACATTGCGCGATGCATGCCTGAACGGCTGGTTTGCAATTCCACCTATTGTGAAAGAGCCTTCCCGCAATTTGGCGCGGTCCCGGTTATATTCGACACCGACAGCCGCCTTTACCGTGCCGCCCGGCAGTTCGAACAATCCGCCGTCGACAATTGTCCGGACCAGGAACAGATCCTGCACGGATTCGCCAGCAGTCTCGAAATTGAGTATGTCGGTAACGACGGCGGTGCTGGCAGCAGCCACATTGGCTGGATCAAGTGCACCGGCATTGACATAGTCGGTCAATTTGGCCCGATCAGAACCCGGGAGTACTCTGCTTGATTGTGACTCTCCAAAATAAGCGGTAGTCTTTATTTGCCACCCACCACCGGCGTCGAAGGTGAATTCTGGCGTAATGCCGTAAACCTGCAAATCTTGAGTCTGCTTGCGATCAACATAGGCAGGATGCACACCATAGGAGAAGCCGACAGAGGCTACGTCATATGTGTCGCCAAACGCCCCGGGAATCATCAGAGCGTTGGGACTGGCGCCCGCGATGGTATCGCCCAGCGGATAATTGGAGAAACGAACCGATGATTCGCCATAATTGGCTTTGACTTCAAATGTGAGATTGTCCGACAATTCCTGCGTCAATCCGAACAGGACGCTGTGGCGGGACAGTTTTGGCAATAACGCACTTTCTCCGTCAATGTCACAGGGGCTGCCCACTGGCGTCCGCTTTACGCCCAGAGCTGCTGCTGCAGGATTGCTCGTCCAGCCGGCGCCAAAATTGGCCCAGGTGACAATCTCGCCCACGGGCACAAGGCACTCTGTGCCCGAAGGGGTCAGAACGGTACCATCGGCATTCCAGTTTCCGCGTGCGCCATAGCTTCTGTCTTTGTTCAAAATCTCGTCGCGTTGATATGTCGAGTAAGAGAAAAATGCTCCTCCACGCTCCCAGCTGGTACCGGCTGTAATTCCGGCGTTCCAGGCGCTATAATCATCTCCAAAGTCGTAACCGCCATCAACCTGAACACCATCAAAGCTCTTTCTCGTGATAAAGTTGATCACGCCGCCAACAGCGTCGGCACCGTAAAGAGAAGAGCCACCATCGGTGATAACTTCCAGCCGCTCGATCGCGCCAGGCGGGATGAAATCGGGATCGAACGACGCCTGGCTGACACCCATTGGGGTCATGCGATGACCGTCGACCAGAAGCAGCGTCGTCGCCCCGGTTGCCGCATTCACCCCCGGCAAATTGCGAAGATTCGGACGAGAAACTTCCTGCCTGTCTGCGGACCGCGGATCGCCATCAAATCTGTTGTTAAAAGTACCGATCTGAGGGATTTCGCCAAGCAATTCATTGGTTGTCGAAGCACCGCTTTCAATAATCGCGGTTTCATCCAAAGCAATCGTCTGTGAACCCGTGGCTTCAACGCCACGGATCAAAGTGCCGGTAACAACGATAGTATTGGAATCATATGTTGCGGCATCATCATCTTGATCCTGAGCATAGACAATACCCGGGCAAGCGACGAGCGCCGTTACCGCGGACGCCAGACACAGAGCAGTTTTTTTCGATTTGAATTTCATTTTTATCCTCCCTCTTCTTTTTCACGCCATTCCCTGAAACGGCGGTGGCTAGATCCAGTTTGTATCTTGAACCCATTATTCTTCTTTGGTCATCTGGCGGCTTCGACCTTTGCAGCCTTCCGCAACCGATAAATATACGACCTAGAATAGAGAGGGTTCTATGTGAGAAAGAAACTGCGGGATCAATTACCAGCGCTGAAGGTGTTCCACATATCGCGTGGGTGATGCCCGCTTGCGGATAACGGGGAACGAAACTTCCGCTCCAATGATGTAGGCCGATTTTCCGCGGGATTGCGCCGCTACACGGCTATAGACAGAACCGATCATGATTTCGGATTCTCGGGATTCCGCAAGAATCGGCACAGCGCCTCCCGTTGCTCTGCCGTATCATCGAACCTACAGATACGCGAAATTATTGCGGATCAGAGCGGAGAAGGACGGTGAACAAAACATTTCGAGGCAAGCATGCTCTCATTATCGGAGCGGGTCAGAATATCGGAAGGCGGATCGCACAGGAATGGGCCAGGCGCGGCGCGCGCGTTGCGGTTGCCGACATTGGAAAGGACGCTGCAGAAGAGACCGCTGAAACATTGCGCACCATGGGTGCCGAGAGCATCGCCTTGCACTGCGACGTCCTTGATGAGGATTCGGTCCTTGCGACAATTGACGGGGCGGAAAGCGCATTTGGTCCGCTTGATATCCACATGAACAATGCCGGGATATTATCCGGCGGCAATCCGGAAGACATCCCGCTGGGCGCGTGGCAACAGATGTTTGACGTCAACCTGTTCGGCATGGTGCGCGCGAATAATGTCATCGTTCCGCGCATGATCGAGCGCGGCGGTGGCCATATCGTGAATACGGCCAGTTTCGCCGGCCTATATCCGTTCGCTGCAAGCCGGGTCCATTATGCAGCATCGAAAGCCGCCGTGCTTTCCATGTCGGAGAATCTGGCGCTCTATCTCATGCAGTTCGGAATCAAGGTCAGTTGCCTGTGCCCCGGGCCCGTCATGACAAGCTCGACCCAGGGCATGAAGCATTTTTCCGAAGACTATGTGATGCGCGCGCCGGGCAGCCATCTGTTTGTCAAAACGCAACAGGAAACCGCCACAGTCCTTTCCGATGGCATGGAACAAGGCCGGATCGTCATCCCGACTCATGATGAGCTGTGGGCGACGCTGGAAGAAGTGGCGAAAGACCCGGATGGCTTTATCAAAAAGAAACACGAGGAGTTTCTCGCTGGCGACCCGGGCAAGCCTGGCATCACCCAGGACGTGATCGATTCAATCAATGAGTAGGTCCCGAACGAACCCTGTCGGCCGAAATGAATGGCAGCAATATTGGACACTGGTCCTTGCCGCCGGGATAGGCTTTTCCTTTCAATCCTTCATGAGCCCGGCCACTGGCCTGTTCATGGGGCCCTTGCAGGACGAATTTGGCTGGAGCCGGACTTTGCTGTCATCCGGATCCGCAATCGGGGCGGCCATTTCCTTGCTTCTCTCGCCGTTTTTCGGCGTGTTGATTGATCGCTACGGATCCAGAAAACTTGCCATTCTCGGCCTGTCCGCCACATCGCTGTCGATCGCCGCTTTCGCCACGATGAGCGGGGCCTCATATCAGTGGCTTGGTCTCTGGTTTCTTTTTGGTCTCGCGTCGATGACCGTTCACGCCACCACCTGGACGACAGCGGTTGCCAGCGTGTTCAAGGCCAACAGAGGGCTCGCCCTGGGCATGACCCTGGCCGGCTCTGCCCTCGCGGCGGCGATTGTTGCCCCGCTGACCAACTTTCTGATCGACGGATTTGGCTGGCGCGCGGCTTATGTCTGGCTGGGACTGGGCTGGGGAGGCTTTGCCCTGGTTCTGACGATCCTGTTCCTGTATGATGCCCATGACGAGCGCCGCAAGGCGGCGATCGCAGCCAATGTGGAGCTGTCAGCGGCGCCGGAGCTTCCCGGCCTGACGATCCCCCAGGCATGGCGGGACCCCTCGCTCTGGCGGGTCGCCCTCGCGACGCTGCTAACCCTTACCATTACCATCGGCATCACCGTCCACCAGGTACCGATCATTGTCGGCACCGGCCTGTCGCGCACCAATGCGGCCTGGCTGGCCAGCCTGGCGGGCATTGCCGGGATTGTCGGCAAGCTTGTGACCGGCACATTGATCGACCGTTTCCATGTCCGCTGGGTGGGAGGACTTACCCTGGCATCAACAGCCATCGCCTATCCCATGCTCATGGAACCCGTCAGCGCAACCGAACTGGTTATTTTGGCGGTCATCATCAACGGCTATGCAGCGGGCACGAAATTGCAGCTCTGCGGATATCTGACGGCCCGCTATGCTGGCATGAAAAATTACGGAGCCATTTTCGGTTTCATGTCGAGTCTCATCGCATTGGCGGCTGGACTGGGGCCGATATTGGCAGGAATGGCGTTCGACAATACCGGTGGTTACGGGCCGTTCCTCATTGGCGGGACAATAATTTCCCTCATCAGCGGCATGCTGATCTTCAGTCTCGGGAAATATCCGGTGTTCGAAGAAGCCGAGGAGGCAATCGAGTGAATGATTGGCCGGAGCCACCAATATCCATGCTTGCGGCACGGAAATTTTCCGGTGGCCAAGCTGACCGACGCGACAGTATTTTCAAAAATCACACGAAGGACAGATTATGAGCAAACAGCGCGATAAAGGCTTGGAGATTTTCGAAGAAATCTACGGAGAAGCCGCAGCAACCGGTGCACGGCAGCATCTGGAGACCGACGATTTTGGCGTAGAGCAGGCAAAATGGGCGATCGACTTTGCCTTTGGGACAATATGGTCCCGCGATGGACTGCAGCGTAAAATGCGCAGCGCTGCTGTCCTGGGAATGCTGATTGCGCTCCGCCAAACCGAAGAAATCAAGTATCACACCAAAATGGGTATCGCGAACGGACTCACCAAACAGGAGATTGAGGAGATTCTGTACACGGCTGTTCCCTATTGCGGACTCCCCGCCTCCAATGTTGCCAAGGCAGCGATGAAAGAAGCTTTCGAGGAGCTTGGCGAGACCGGTAAGGATTGAGAGGTCCATGGCCGGATGGAAAGATTATCGAACGAACAGCCATTGATCACGGGCTGCACGCCCCGTTTTTCGGAATATTGCCCGGCATCGCCGGGGCGGATAAATCTGCCTGACGATTCCTTTGCTGCCAAATGATGTATCGCAAGATATTGATCTGGAAAAATTTCTGTGACGACTGGGAGAATGTCAGCAATGAATAGCGACGGCAAAAAGCAGATATTCGATCGGCAAGAATGGCGCTGCTATGGTGGCAACCTTGCGCCAGCACTATTGGGCATGACGCTGGTAGCCGTGCATGCTTATGCACTGGGCGTGATGATCGAACCGCTGGAGCAGGAATTTGGCTGGTCGCGTGCAGAAATATCCGCCGGGCCGCTGGTTACCTCCATGGTTGCCCTGCTGCTGGCCGTCTTCGGCGGAAGGGCCGTCGACCATTTTGGACCGCGCAAGGTTGCGCTGATCGGCGTCCCGTTTTACGGCGCCGCTCTCGCCCTGATTTCGACCGCCGGACCGAGCCTTGTTTCATGGCTGGCGCTATATGCATTGCTGGCAGTGGCACTGATCTGCATTTACCCAAGCGTATGGACGGCAGCGGTCGCCCAACGGTTCGAAAAGAACCGCGGGCTGGCCCTGGCGGTGACCCTGTCGGGGACCGGCATCGCTTCAGCGGTCGTGCCCTATCTCGGCGCCACGCTGATCGAGGCTTATGGCTGGCGCGGTGCCTATATCGGCATGGGCGGTCTTTCTTTCATCATCGTTTTCCCCCTGGTTTTTTTCCTGTTTGCCAGGGACACCCCCCCCGAACGGCCTGCTGACCAGAAACTGGCAAAGGTTCGGCCTGCGGGCATGACAAGAGAATTGCTGTCTCCCAAATTCATCCGGCTGGCGATCGGCGGCGTGATTTATTCGCTCGGCGCGACGGGTCTCGGGATCAACGCTGTTCCGGTGCTGATGGAGGAAGGTTTCACCCTGATCGCTGCGGCAGAGGTAGCTGGCCTTATCGGGATCGGCACGATCATTGGCCGCATTGTCGGCGGCTTGTTGCTCGACCGGATTGACGGGCGCTTCGTTGCCATGGGGTGTGCCGTCGGTGCGCTCTCTGCAGCAATGATTTTCCTGGCGACCGACCAGTCGACACTGGCCGCATCCATTGCCTGCCTGATGCTCGGACTGACCGCCGGGGCAGAATATGATGCTTGCGCCTATCTCACCACGCGCCATTTTTCGCCGCGTCATTTCGCAGCCCTGTTCGGATTGCTGGGGGGTATGTTCGGTTTCACATCCGGCATTGCGCCATTCATCGCCAACACGCTCTATGAAATATTCGGCAATTACGATGCGATCCTGTGGGCGATCATCCCGATGTTCGCCGTCTCCAGCGTGATGTTCCTGTCGCTGGGTCGTTACCCCGATACGCTTGAGGAATCCGAACTCCAGCCAGCGTAATCGGACGGCATTTAGACGACACTTGATTTAGACGACGCTTGCAACCTCGACCCAGCGGCGCTCCGCGCTTGACAGGCGCGCTGCTTCGAGCACGCGCTCCACCTCGAGCGCGAGCGCGAAATCGGGCCGCGCAGGACCGCGCCCTTCGATGGTATCGACCAGAGATTGCATGGTGAGCGCCATGGGAAAAGCCGGCGCCGGGTTGCTGACCGGTTCCATCGCGATCCTCGGATCCTCCGCGAAGTCGAGTGGCACCGGCACCAGCCCCGCAACATCACGGCTGTCCGCAGCGCCCGCGTACAGCGTGCAATCCGCCAAAGTCGGAAAGCTCGGCGCACGGGCACGCAGCCGCCCGTCGGTCCCGAACAGGTCGATGGTCCAGCCTTCCTGCGCGGGCATGTTCCAGCTCGTCTGAAACGACAACGTGACACCCGAGGCAAACCGCACGATCAGGTTGGCGAAATCATTATTGTGAGCCCGCATGCGATCGCCGTCGGCGAATTCCCATTCGGGCAACATCAACTGGTCGTCGGCCACCAATTCCTTCACCGGGCCGAGAAACTCGCACAGCACATAGAGCAGATGGCTGCCGAAATTGCGCAGGCTGGAGACCCCCGAGCCTTCCTCGGCGAACCAATTATAGGGAAAATTCTTGTCCGGACGGTTGAACAGCGACATGTTGAAGTGACAACTCCCGCCCAGCATCCGCCCGAGGAACCCCGCGTCGATCATTTGCTTCATCTGCTGATGCGCAGGCAGATAACGGGAAAAAGCATCGACAGCGGTATGGCTGGCACTGCGGTCCCACGCGGCGTCGATGGCCTTGGCCCCTGCCCAGTCCGGCGCGTGCGGGCAGCTGTTGTAGATATGCTTGCCGTGTCGTAGCGCCTCAATCACCATCGGCAGGCGGATCGCCGGGCGGGTGCCCAGATCAACAATATCGATATCGGGATCGCGGCACATGGCCAGCGCATCCCAGAATGGTCGTTCGATACCATGGCGTGCAGCGGCGGCTCGTGCCGTTTCCTCGCGCGAGGTGCAGATCGCGGTCACTTCTATACCGTCGATTGCGCGCCATGCCGGCAGATGCGCGAATGCGCCCCAAGCCGCCGAGACAATCCCTACACGAAGGGTCATAAATACCTACTCGATATATCCGATCACTTCACCAACCGGAATGGTTTCACCCACCGGAGCCACAATCTTGAGCGTACCGGAAGCTGGCGCCTCGACTTCGTTGGTCGACTTGTCCGCTTCCAGAAGGAACAGCAAATCGCCTTCCTTCACTTCCCCGCCATCGGCTATCAGCCATTCAGCCACCTGACCTTCGGTCATCGAGAAGCCCAATTTGGGGAGCAAAATTTCGGTCGCCATGACTCAATCCTTATAGAATGCAATATTGTTCCCCCTGCCTATCCAAAGCGGAGTTGAGAGCAAAGTCTTATCAATATCCGCTCTCATCTATCGTCGCTGCGATAAGCAGCCGAAAGGCAACTGCTTGGTCAACTCGCTCGTAGGCCCGCCCCGTCCGTCGGTGCCCGACCGGCCCGACAATATCGGTTCCTACAATCCGGTTCGACTTGCCGAGGCCAGCCTGTCCTGGCGAGGAGGACAATAGGACAATAGAACGCCGTGGCGATGCATCAGCCCTCCGGTGGGGCGATATCTTTCTTCTTGGTCCGCATCAGCCTAGGCTCGACCGATGCGGGCCTAGACGGGGAATCACTATGACCGAGTTGACAAAGCGCGACTATTTTGCGGATTTCGACATTCTGCGCGATCCCTATCCCTATTTTGAAGCAATCCATACCGAAGATGGCGTTTTTCATGATGAGGAGCGTGACATCTATTTCGTCACCGGCTTTGATCCCGTTGTGCAATCCCTGCTCGATAGTGACCGCCTTTCCTCGGGCATTGCCGTATTCGGCGCCAAGGACATTCCCAAATTTGGGCAAGATGGTGCCGACGTTCGCACCGAACTCGCCGAGTTTCGCAAACAGCATCCGATGTTCGATCTGCTCGTCAACTATGACGGCCAGGAGCATAGCAATGTCCGCTCGCTGCTCAGCCGTTTGTTCACGCCATCGCGGATCAAGTCGAATGAAGAATATATGGCCCGGCTTGCCGACGAGATGGTCGCGGAAGCGGTGAGCGAGGGCAAGGCCGAGATGGTGAAGGGCATAGCCGCCCCCTATGTTACACTGGTCATTGCCGATCTGCTCGGCGTACCGGCGGATGATCGCGAAAAATTTCGCGAAGTCATCGACAAGGGGCCACCAGCCGGGAACATGACGGAAAATGACGAACGCTCGGCAGATGCGACACTGATATATCTCGGCGGGTTTTTCATGCGCTATATTACCGAACGCAAGGCGCAGGACATGGGGGACGTGATGAGCGAACTCGCTCACGCCAGTTTTCCCGATGGAACTACACCCGACATATTGGAGGTCGTCAAAGCCTCCATGTTCCTGTTTGCCGCAGGTCAGGATACAAGCGCAAAACTGGTTGCAAATTCAGTCCGCTATCTGGCGGAAAACCCCGCGATGCAGGACCATCTGCGCGATAATCCTTCGGACCTGGTGCCGTTTATCGAGGAAATGTTGCGGCTGGAGGGTTCGACCAAGGCTACGTTCCGCCTGGCTCTTGACGATGTAAAAGTGGGCGACACGATTATTCCGGCCGGGAAACCAATGGTCATCACTCTGGCGGCGGCCAATCGCGATCCGGCAAAATGGGAGCAACCGGCAGAGTTCCGCCTGGACCGCAAGAAGGGTAATCAGCATGTTTCCTTCGGACGGGGTCGCCATACCTGCATCGGCGCGGCGCTTGCCCGTGCCGAGGTAAAGTTTCTGCTCGAAACCCTGCTCCGTGAAACGACTGCCATCGTGCTGGACGAAACGATCCATGGCGATCCGCAGGACCGACAGCTGACCTATGAACCCAGCTATATCATCCGCGGACTGGAAGAGCTTCATGTCCGGATTGAAGGCAAGCGGTAGAATACTCAGCCCGGGCGATGCTGATAGCCAGCGACTTCAGGCGATGTACCAATCATCGAGCGTAATAGCTGCTAATTGTCAGTGAATATGATGGCGCTTTCCGAAGCCACAGAACCGCCGTTGGTCCGGTGCCAAGCGCTATCCTGCTCCGATCGTATCTGGACGTGGCCTATTCGCTGACCACCACCCGGACGCGGTCGAGATTGGTCAATTCGGCATAGGGGCTGCCCTGCGCCTCGACCGGCTGCGAAGTCCCTTGCAGACCGACGAAATAGGTGCCGGGTTGATCAAATATATAAGTGGTCGAAACCGATAGAATCTTGTTTCCGGCATCGAGACTGTCGACGGGCGTGTAGCTCCCGTTGCCCTCGAAATCCCAACCCGCGAAGCTGATCGTCCCGCCACCGGCCGGCGCGGCAATACGCCCTTCCAATCTTACCGGTTCGCCAATTTTGACGTCGGCCCGCTCGCTTCCGTTGACGGTCAGTGAAACAATCGGCTGGAGACCATGACGTTCGGCAGCATTTTCGGGGACAATGACTTGGCCTTCCTCGATCCGGTAGCTTGTATTTTCGGGGGGTAGTGTCCCGTCCTCGACCCAGGCGGCCAGCACCCGCAAAGCCTGCTGCAACTCGCCCTGATAGGAAACCAGCCGGTTCTGATCGCCGCTTGGTGGCTCGTCGCCATGCGCTGCGTGATCGGTGTAATAGAGCCGGACGTCGCTGGCCGCCGCCTCGGCCCGTTTGCGATACCAGTCGGCCTGCCACGGCATCGCTTCACGATCCCAGAGCGAGGCGACGAGAATCGCCTTGCCGTCATATTCTCCCGTGAGTTGGCTCCCCGCAGTGGACTGAACGAAAAGCGGACCGACCAGAAACGGCCGCTGCGGGTAAAGCGGTTGGCCTTTCGCGTCGCGATAATGATCCCAGACGGGAAAATCCGGTCCCGGCACCTGATGGCGGTGATAGCTTTCCATCGCGAGAAAATTGGAATTGTCGACCTTCACCGCATCGCCCACCCGCAATTGCGCGACCTGCTCCGGGTTCACAACGCCGAACATGACCACATCGCCAATGATCCGGCTCAAAAACAGCCGCTGACCTTTGCTGTTGCCGCTCTCCGGGACAAGCTCACCGCCAAGAAAATATTTATCGGGTGGTGCCTTGGCAAGGCGCAGGCCGACAATGCGCGAACCGTCTACGCCCGGTGGAAGGATGAACGCGGTATCGACGCCGCCCCGATTGGCTTCGCTGAAAGGATTGGCATCAAGGCCAAGCCGTGCTGCCTCTGCCGCTGTTATCAGATCAACGATCTGGCTTTCATGCTGTATCCGGTCGTCATCAAACAGGTCTGGCTGATCGTGGCCCAGATAGCCGGGCTTGGTCCAGAAATCGGTGAAATAAGTCGGGTCGGCCATGGATACCCCGCCATAGAGCGCAGCAAAGCCGTGCAATCCCATGGTACGATAGCCAAACCAGGATTTCATCGGGAAACCCATCTTGTCTGCTTCGCGCAACACCGAGGCTTCATATTCGGTCAGGCCGGCATAGGGATCGCCGCTGCCGCCCGGCTCGAGCGCATCGACAATTTGCGGAAACTTGTCGCGTAACACCCTGAGTGCCTGCATCCGCACGGTAAACATGTTCGGGATCGCCATCGTCGAGCCGTTGACATAGGGGACGCCACCGTCCCAAACGCCTGTGGTGCTTTCCAGCCCGCCTATTGTTCGAAAGGCGCCGCCGGAACCGCCGTAAATATAGCCAAAGGGTCGTTCATCAACATCATAAAATTGCTGCGCGAGATGACGCGACAACTGGGCGGCCGCCGCATTGGCGCGATAAGCCGTGATCATCGGATCCGAAAGCGCCTGTGAACCCTTGGTCAGATCAATCACGCCACCGCCGTTTGTTTCAACAAAATAGGCACCGCTGGCGACCGAAAAGCCAATTTTGTTATATTTGCCCGCTGGCAGTTTCTGTGCCAGCGTCTCGCTGTCCGGCACGGGCGTGACATGCTGAAAAAAACGCCCTTCATATTGATCGACCGGCGGGAAATAGTAAGAAAAGCGCGTATCCGTGCCTTCGAAACCGCCATGGATATAGAAATGCCGGACGGGTCCATCCCGCCATTCCTGAACATCAATATAGGGTTTTGCAAACAGCTCGTCGGTGGTCTGGAACGTCGCTGCGTTTATCGTGGGCGTAACAGCCTGCTCGGTAATGGGTGCAATCGGCGCAATATGTCCTGCACTCTGGCATCCCGCCAGCACGCATGCCGTTGCTGCAAGTCCGATCAACGCTGTCGAGGGAAGTTTTTTTACAGACCGGATCATCATGGTGCCTCGCGATTGGGTTTAACGAACAAGCATGTGCCAGCAATCCTTTGGTACAGGGCAGCAGCCGGCATAGGGAAAAGCTAACACAGTCGACAATTGTTGCGAACTCCAAAGCATCGGATCGGGGCCACAGGAGCACCGGTATCGCCCCGACGAAACTCCATGCCGGTTGAGTGCATCGCCCAGGACTGGATGGAAATGGTGCACAGCATCCTGCGCAGCAGTGATCAGGGGCTAATCAGCAGCCTTGATGTGCGGCATCTTGCGCTGCACGGCGCATGTCTGATTCCCGCCTGATCGTTGGCCCGCCCCCTCGCCAGACCCCGGGCCCGACCTTGCCCGATCAGGGCCGCATGACCCAGCCACCATCGACGTGCAGAGTTTGGCCGGTAATCCATTCGCCAGCCGGTGAACAGAGCAGCAGCAGAGCGCCGACCAGTTCGTCCGGCTCGCCTCTTGCCTTGGTGGCACAGGCGGTCTCGAGAAACTTGATGAACGGAGAATCGTCGGGCACCAGCAGTTTTCCGGCATCCGAGGTAACATTGCCCGGCGCAATGGCATTGCAGGTGATGTTTTCCTTGCCGAATTGCTTCGCGAGTGTGGTCGTAAGCCCGACGAGTGCCAGTTTGGAAATACCATAGAGGCCAGTAGCCGGGAAAGCGCCTCCGCTGGTCTGGTTCACGATCCTGCCGCCACCACGGCTCCGCATGGATGGAAGGCATGCACGCGCGCACAGCAGCGCACCATTCAGATTGACCGCAAAGGCCTTGTTCCAGGCGTCCATGGCAACGGTTTCGCAATTGTCGTAACTGATGTCGACCATGAGAGCGGCATTGTTGACAAGAATGTCGATGCCGCCGAACGCCGCTTTGGCCTGTTCCGCCATCGCCAGCGTCGAGTCTTCGTCAGACACATCGACCTGGACCGCGATGGCCTTGCCGCCCGCAGCATTTATTTCGTCGGCTACCGCCTGCGCCCCTTCGCCGTTGAGGTCAGCGACCACGACACTGGCACCGACATTGGCGAGGCCCAGGGCATAGGAACGCCCGATTGAATTGCCGCGTCCTCCCGCACCCGTGACGATTGCCACTTTTCCATCCAGACGGAACTGATTGAGATCGAAAGTCATATAATTTGATCCTTGCTTGGGAAGCCGTTGCTCAGCCGGCGGTAATGCCAGCGTCGATATTGATACATGCGCCGTGATAGCCACGCCCCGCGTCGCTAGCGAGCAGGCAGATCATGTCGGCGACATCATCGACTTCGACCTGACCGCGCAGGCCGGAGAAGCGCTTGATCAGGTCGACATCACAGCCTTCAGGCGGCTGGAAGTTCACCGCGATATTCGTCAACATACCGCCCGGAGCCACCGCGTTGATACGGATCGGTTGCTTGACATATTCCATTGCCATCGCCTTGGTCAGGTTCACCAGTCCCGCTTTGCTCGCACAATAAGCCGCAGCATAGGCTTCGCCAATGAAGGCGGCGGACGAGGCGCAGTTTACGATCGCGCCATTGGTTTCCAGCAAGTGCGGGATCGCCGCCTGCGACAGAAACCAGGGAGCGGACAGATTGACCGCCATGGTCTGGTGCCAGAGCGCGATTGGCATTTCCGGCGAATTTGCAAGATAGATGATTCCGGCAATATTGCAGAGAGCGTCAAGCCGTCCGAAATGGTCGACGGTTGCCGTGACGGCATCCCGGCAGGCGTCCGGGTCTGCCAGATCGACCGCGTGAACCAGCGGTTCCGTTGCTGCCTCTGCGATCAACGCTGCGGTTTCAGCCAGGCTCTCGGCATTGACATCGACCAGACAGAGTTTCGCCCCGGCCAGCGCCAGCTTTTGCGCCGTGGCCCGGCCAAGACCGGACGCTGCTCCAGTGACTAGGGCCACCTTGCCGGTCATATCTGTTTCGATCGCCATATCAGCTACCGGCGTCCGCAAGGTTCATCCAGATATTCTTCGGTTGCAGAAATTCCTGCAATCCCTCGACCCCGCCCAGACGGCCATGCCCGCTCCGCTTGAAACCGCCGAACGGGCAATTGGGCTGCATTGCTTCGCCCGAGCCGTTGACGTGGATCATCCCCGCCTCCAGCTGACCGGTCACATGGTGCGCTCGCCGCAGATTTTGCGTATGAACATAGGCGCCGAGCCCGTAATCGGTGGCATTCGCAAGCGCGATCGCTTCGTCTTCCGTGTCAAAGGGCGTGACCACCAGTACCGGACCAAACACCTCATTTTGTGCAATTTCGCTGTCGTTGGCGATATCCGCGAGCACCGTAACGGGGAGATAATAGCCGTCGCCGTGGTCACCGCCGAGACGCTCGCCACCGCAAACCAGTCGCCCGCCCTGGTCCACGCCCCTTTCGACCATCCCGACGATACGCTGCAGGGCGGTTTCGGAGATAACCGGCCCCATGGTGGTCGCCGGATCATAGGGGTCCCCGACGTTGATATGGCCGGCCATTGAGGTCAGCATTTGCAAATAGGGCTCATAAATGCTGCGCTGGACGAGCAGACGCGTTCCGTTGACGCAGCCCTGTCCATTGGCGCTTACAGCGCCCGTCAGTCCCTTTTGCGCAGCCAGTTGCAAGTCCGCATCTTCAAAGATGATGACCGCTGACTTGCCGCCCAGCTCCAGACCCACGGGCTTGAGGGACGGGGCTGCATTGGTCAGTATCTTGCTCGCGGTGGCACCCGAACCGATGAACTCGATCTTGTCGATGCCGGGATGCGTGACCATCGCCTCGCCGACATCCGCTCCACCGGTTACGAGATTGACGACGCCTTCCGGAAAACCGGCCTCAAGCATCAGTTCCACCAGCATCATTGCGCTATAGGGCGCCAGGTCCGGTGATTTCAGCACGACGCAATTTCCGGCGGCAAGTGCTGGTGCGAGGACCATGGTCGCCGCAAATAGCGGACCATTCCAGGGGATGATAATCCCGATCGTGCCATAGGGTTCGTAGGAAACATAATCATGGGCCGGCGCGCCCCACATCGGAATGGTCCGACCGTGGATCTTGTCGGCCCAGCCGCCAAAATAGCGAAACTTCTGCGCTGCGTCGTGGCCGATATAGGGAGCGACCATCGCCAAGGACCCGTTTTCGGCGATGAGCGACGGCCCGAACTCGCCGGCTTTGGCTTCCAGCAGTGCGGCGAGCTTGAAGAACAGGTTGCGCCGCTTGTCACCCGGCATCGACCGCCAGGCCGGAAAGGCCACCCGGGCCGCTTCCGCAGCTCGATCGACGTCGGCCGGACCCGCCATGCGAATCTCGCGCGTCACAGAGCCCGTGCCGGGATAAATGTGGCAAGCGGCTTGACCGCTGCCGCCCTCTTCTCGGCTGCCACCAATGATAACGGGGTAGCGGGGCAGCGTTTCAACTATGGGCTCGGTAAAGGGCATCGCTGTCTAATCCTCTCTTCTGGTGGGCAATTGACCGCGCGCTCTATCGACTCGTGCCAAATGACCGGAAACGAAAATAATAAGCTATGTATTTTGATGTCAAGCTTGTGTACCCTCCATTTTCATTGATTAAATGACTATTATATGCATATAATTGTGCTTTAGAGGAGATTGCCGGATGGCCGATGCGACCCGGAAAAAGCGGATATCCACCAGTGGATCATCGACGCGACCAGATCGGCCCAGCCTTGTCGACAGCGTGATAGAACGGCTGCGCCTTATGATTTTCGATCATGCGCCCGAGCAACGCATCGGATCGCTGTCGGGTCTGGCCAGCCAGCTTGGCGTCGGCATTGTAACAATACAGCAAGCGGCGCGCGTGCTGGAAAACGAGGGCCTGCTTGCTGCCCGCCGGGGCCCGAATGGCGGCTATTACGGCAAGCGGCCAACGGCCGAGGTGCTGGAACGAACGCTGGCGGCCTATATGCGGGGGGAGCCTTCGACATGGAAGGAAGCGCTCGACATGACTTCGCTGCTCTTCACCGAACTGGCGGCGGCGGCGGCGGATTGTCGCGATGCCTTGCTGCTCGATGCGCTCACCCGGTTTCTGGACCCGGTCGAACAGTGTCCGGATGAGGAATCAATGGCTGCCATCGAGCAGCAGTTCCAGAATCTGCTGTTCAAAATGGTCAACCGCCCGCTCTTCGAACTGCTGACGCGCGTGACGCTCAATATCTCGGTCAATCAGTCGGAACATTCTGTCTACCGGGGCCTGATTGGCCTGGAATTATGGAAGTCGGGCCGGCAGAGGATTATCCATGCCATACTCGAAGGTGACGGAGAACTGGCTCGCTTCGAAGCGGATCGCAACAACCGCCGCGCCATCATTCGGCAGATATCTGCACCGACCGAATGAGGGCGCGCTCCCGGGTCGGAGAGGATTTACCCTGCCCGTCAAAGCCGTTCGGCATGCCAGCGCAGATGGTCGGCCATGAACGTCGAGATAAAATAATAGCTGTGGTCATAGCCCTCGCGCAAATTCAGCTGCAGCGGGATATCGGCCAGCGCACAGGCTTCAACCAGCAATTGCGGCTTCAGTTGTTCGTCGAGAAAATTGTCCGCCGTCCCCTGGTCGACCAGGATATCGGCGACCCGCGCGCCGCCCTCGATCAGGGCGCAGGCATCATATTCCCGCCATGCCGCTTGATCGCTGCCGAGATAGCCGCCGAGCGCCTTTTCGCCCCACGGGCAGTGGAGCGGTGAAACAATTGGCGCGAATGCGGAGACGCTTTGATACCGGTCCGGATTGCGCAGCGCGATCGTGAGGGCGCCGTGGCCGCCCATGCTATGGCCGAATATTCCCTGCCGCCCCATATCGACCGGAAATTCCTGGGCGATCAGGGTCGGCAGTTCTTTTTCGATATAGCTGCGCATCCGGAAATGCTCCGACCATGGCGCTTGCGTGGCATCGACGTAAAAGCCGGCGCCCTGACCCATGTCATAGGCTTCGTCGTCGGGCACCTGCTCGCCGCGCGGCGATGTATCGGGTGCGACGATGATCAGGCCCAGCTCGCTCGCCGCCTTGCGATATTCACCCTTTTCCATGACATTCGCGTGGGTACAGGTCAGGCCGGACAGAAACCAGACAACCGGCAGCTTCGCGCCCTCCTCATGATCAGGAACATAGACCGCAAAGGTCATATCGGTTCCGGTCTCGGCGGACGCATGGGAATAGACCCCCTGCGTCCCGGCAAAACTTCTATTTGTGGAGACGGTTTCCATTAAAAGACCACGACGCTGCGGATGCTTTCGCCGGCGTGCATCAGATCGAAGCCCTTGTTAATCTCTTCCAGCGACAGCGTGTGGGTGATCATCGGGTCAATTTCGATCTTGCCGTTGACATACCAGTCGACGATTTTCGGGACATCGGTCCGGCCACGCGCGCCGCCAAAGGCCGTGCCTTTCCAGACGCGTCCGGTGACCAGCTGGAACGGCCGGGTCGAAATTTCCTTGCCGGCCTCGGCGACACCGATGATGATGCTTTCGCCCCAGCCGCGGTGGCAGGCCTCCAGTGCCTGGCGCATGACATCGGTATTGCCGGTGCAATCAAAAGTATAATCTGCGCCGCCATCGGTCAGCGCCACCAGATGCTCGACGATATCGCCGGAAATCTTGTTCGGATTGACGAAATGGGTCATGCCGAATTTCTTGCCCCATTCTTCACGGTCATCGTTGATGTCGACACCGATGATCTTGTCCGCGCCAACCATGCGCGCGCCCTGCAGAACGTTCAGGCCGATGCCGCCGAGACCGAAGACGATGACATTCGCACCCGGCTCCACTTTTGCCGTGTTGGTCACCGCGCCGACGCCAGTGGTGACACCGCAACCGATATAGCAGCTGGTGTTGAACGGCGCGTCGGTGCGGATTTTGGCGACCGCAATTTCCGGCACAACGATGAAGTTCGAGAAGGTCGAGCAGCCCATATAATGATAGATGGTCTCGCCCTTGTAGGACATCCGGCTGGTGCCGTCGGGCATCAGACCCTGTCCCTGAGTCGATCGGATGGCGGTACACAGGTTGGTCTTGCCGGACAGGCAGCTTTTGCACTGGCGGCATTCCGGCGTGTAGAGCGGAATGACATGATCGTCGGGCGCCACCGAGGTAACACCCGCGCCCACTTCGCGCACGATCCCGGCACCTTCATGACCGAGAACGCTGGGAAATTTTCCTTCGCTATCCAGCCCGTCCAGCGTGTAGGCGTCAGTGTGGCAAATGCCCGTCGCCATGATCTCGACCAGCACTTCCCCGGCCTTCGGGCCTTCCAGATCCAGTTCGACTATCTCAAGTGGCTTTTTGGCTTCAAATGCAACGGCTGCGCGGGTCTTCATAATGGGGGTGTTCCTCTATTGAGTAATTTGCGGCCTTGTAAGCCAAACTGATCGTCATTCGCAAGGCAGACCGCATAATTTCATCGAACCAATCCATATGCCTGTCGCGTCGCTTGTCAAAGCTCTCCTGATTGGCAGTTGATCTTCCTACCCAGATCGTTTCAATGACATGTTCACAGGGAGAACCCGAATTGATGCAGGATTACACCTCTATCCGCGAGGAAGTTGTCAAGCTTTGCCAGAAATTTCCCGGTGAATATTGGCGGACACGGGACAAGGCGCGTGAATATCCGACCGATTTTGTCACCGCTCTCGGCAGCGCGGGATATCTTGCGGCACTGATCCCGGAAGAATATGGCGGCGCCGGCCTGCCGATTTCAGCGGCTGCCGCAATATTGGAAGAAATCCAGGCGCAGGGCTGCAACGGCGGCGCGGTGCACGCGCAAATGTATATCATGGGCACGGTCTTGCGGCACGGATCGGAAGAACAGAAATCCCACTATCTGCCGAAGATTGCCACCGGTGAATTGCGCCTGCAGGCCTTTGGCGTGACCGAACCGACCAGCGGTACCGACACACTGGCGCTGAAGACTTTCGCCAAGCGGGACGGCGATGACTATGTCATCAATGGCCAGAAATTATGGACCAGCCGCGCCGAGCATAGCGACCTGATGCTGTTGCTGGCGCGCACCACACCGCGCGATCAGGCGAGCAAACGCACCGATGGCCTGTCGGTTTTTCTCGTCGACATGAACGCGGCGCTGGGCAACGGCCTCACCATCCGCCCGATCGAGACAATGATGAACCACAGCACCACCGAGCTGTTTTTTGACAATATGCGGGTGCCCGCCACCAATCTGATCGGCGAGGAAGGCAATGGCTTTCGCTATATATTGTCGGGCATGAATGCCGAGCGGCTGCTGATCGCGGCAGAATGTATTGGCGACGCCAAATGGTTTATCGAAAAGGCGACCGCCTATGCCAAGGAACGGGTCCTGTTCGACCGGCCCATCGGCCAGAATCAGGGTGTGCAATTCCCGATCGCCCGCGCCTATGCGCAGATGCGTGCTGCGGAACTGCTGGTCCATGAAGGCCTGCGCAAATATGAAGCGGGCGAAAATTGCGGCGAGGAAGCCAATATGGCCAAGATGCTCGCCGCCGAGGCGAGCTGGGCCGCGGGAGAAGCCTGCGTCCAGACGTATGGCGGATTTGGTTTCGCCGCCGAATATGATGTCGAGCGCAAATTCCGCGAAACCCGGCTTTATCAGGTCGCCCCGATCAGCACCAATATGATCCTCTCCTATGTCGCCGAACATGTGCTGGGCCTGCCGAGGAGCTATTGATGACCGGCTGGGCAGACTGGATCGGCAAGAGCGAGACGCGCCACGACACCATAACCCCGGGCCTGCTGCAACGCTATTGCGCGACTATCGACCGGCCGGTCACTGACGATGTTCCGCAGGGGCTGCACTGGTGCCTCTGCCTGCCCGATGCACCGACGGCACAGCTGGCGGAGGACGGCCATCCGGCAAAAGGCGGCTTCCTGCCGCCCATCCCCCTGCCCCGCCGCATGTGGGCGTCGAGCAGCGTCTCTTTCGACCATCCGCTGCAGCCGGGTGATGCTATATCGCGCGTGTCGACCGTCGTCAGCATTGAAGAAAAGTCAGGCAAGTCGGGCAATCTGGTATTTGTCGCTGTCGATCATGAAACGCGCGTGGGCGCACAGGTGGCAATCAGGGAACGGCAAAATATCGTCTATCGGGAACCGGGGACAACGGCAGCACCGGCCAGCCCGACCAGCACCGCTGTGCCGGACCTTCGGGGCTGGGACTGGCAGCAGAGGATCGTCCCCTCGGAAACCTTGCTGTTCCGCTATTCAGCGCTGACATTCAACAGTCACCGCGTCCATTATGATCGCCCCTATGCGATGCAGGAAGAAGGCTATCCCGGACTTGTCGTTCAAGGCCCGCTGATGGCGACATTGTTGCTGAACCTTGCGGCAAGGGAATTCGGCCCTAACCAGCTCGCAAGCTTTTCCTTCCGGGGACATTGCCCGGCATTCGTCAATGCCGCCATTTATCTGGTGGGCAAACAGGAGGGCGAGAATATCACACTCGCCGTTCTCGGCAATGACAGCGAGGAAATCATGGCTGCTCGGGCGACGATCTAGCCTCACCTACAGTAAACCGGATGCAAAAAGCCCGGCGGCTGCGGAACACGCGGCCACCGGGCTTTCCATTTTTCAAACACGGCCTAGAAACGGTCGGCGTTCATCACCTTGGTCCAGGCTGCGGCGAAGTCGTCGGCAAACATCTGGCCGGCATCATCCGAAGCATAAACTTCCGAAACAGCACGCAATTCCGAGTTCGATCCGAAAATCAGATCAACCGGGGTTGCGGTCCAGACCAGCTTGCCCGTGTCGCGATCGCGACCCTCGTACAATCCCATATCGGCGCCCGACTTCGACCATTTGGTTTTCATGTCGAGCAGATTGACGAAAAAGTCGTTGCTCAGTTGACCCGGATTAGCGGTGAACACGCCGTTGGACGACTTGCCCGCATTGGCATTCAGCGTCCGCAGCCCGCCGACCAGCACCGTCATTTCCGGAACCGTCAGGTTGAGCGCATCGGCTTTGTCCACCAGTGCCGCCGCTGGCGCCAGATCGGCACCGGAGGCATAATAGTTGCGAAAGCCGTCCGCCTTGGGCTCGAGATAGGCGAAAGATGCCGCGTCGGTCTGTTCCTGCGAGGCATCCACCCGTCCGGGTGTGAACGGCAGACTGACCTTGTGGCCAGCCTTGTCCGCCGCCTGTTCAACCGCAGCATTGCCGCCCAGCACGATCAGGTCCGCGAGCGAAACCTGCTTGCCGCCCTTGGCCTTCTGGTTGAAATCCTTCTGGATTGTTTCCAGCTTGCCGAGCACTTTGGTCAGCTCCGCCTGGTCGTTGACCGCCCAGCCGCGTTGCGGTTCCAGCCGCAGCCGCGCACCATTGGCCCCTCCGCGCATATCGCTGCCACGGAAGGTCGAAGCCGAGGCCCAGGCCGTCCGAACCAGTTCTGATGTGGACAGGCCGGAAGCCAGGATTTTCGACTTGAGCTGCGCTACATCCGTATCGCCGATCATCGCATGATCAGCAGCCGGCAGCGGATCCTGCCAGATGAAGCTCTGGCTCGGCGTATCGGCACCAAGGTAGCGAGCCGACGGGCCGAGATCACGGTGGGTCAGCTTGAACCATGCGCGAGCAAAGGCCGCTGCAAATTCATCGGGATTTTTATGCCAATGTTCAGCAATCTTGCGGAAGCCGGGATCTTCCTTGACCGCAATATCGGTGGTGAACATGATCGGCGCATGGGTTTTGCCCGGAATATGGGCATCAGGAACCATGTTTGCAGCATTTGGATCGCTCGGGATCCACTGCGTTGCACCGGCCGGGCTCTTGACCTTGACCCACTCGAAACCAAACAGATTGTCGAGATATTGGTTGGTAAAGGCGATCGGATTAGCCGACCACGCACCTTCCAGACCACTGGTAATCGTATCTTCGGCATTGCCCTTGCCACATTTATTCGCCCAGCCCAGGCCCTGGCTTTCAACACCGGCTGCGGATGGCTCCGCACCCATGCATTCATCGGGCTTGTGCGCACCGTGCGCCTTGCCGAACGTGTGACCACCGGCGATCAATGCGAGCGTTTCCTCGTCGTTCATTGCCATATTGCCGAAAGCACGGCGGATATCAGCCGCCGCCGACAGCGGATCATGATTGCCGTTCGGACCTTCCGGATTGACATAGATCAGACCCATTTGCGTCGCAGCAAGCGAGCCCTTGAGATTGCCCTTGCCGTCGCGGCGGTTGTCGGCGAGCATCTTCGCCTCGGGGCCCCAGAACACCAAATCGGGCTGCCAGGCGTCAACACGACCGCCAGCAAAGCCGATGGTCTTGAAACCCATATCCTCAAGCGACACGTTACCGGTCAGCACCATCAGGTCACCCCAGGACAGCTTGCGGCCATATTTTTGCTTGATGGGCCAGACCAGACGGCGCGCCTTGTCGAGACTGACATTGTCGGGCCAGGAGTTGAGCGGCTCAAACCGCTGCTCTCCGCCGTCCGAGCCACCGCGCCCGTCGCCGACGCGATAGGTGCCAGCGCTGTGCCAGGCCATACGAATGAAAAATGGCCCATAGTGACCATAATCAGCTGGCCACCAATCCTGCGAAGTGGTCAGAACCTTGCGAATGTCCTCCTTGACCGCATTAAGGTCGAGTGTCGCAAATTCGGCGGCATAGTCAAAATCGGCACCGTAGGGATTGGACTGCGCCTCATGCTGGCGGAGCGCCGCCAGATCAAGGCTTTGCGGCCACCAGTCCTTGTTGGACATTGCTCCCGGCGGGTCTTGAACAACCGTTTTCTGGGCCTGGGCCGGGCTTGCAAGCATAACCGGCGTCATGGACGCTGCCAGTAATGCGAACAGCGAAACTTGTGACTTGAACATCTTTCTCTCCTTCTTCTTCCACGAACTATGCGCAAACTCTAGGCTCACTTGACGGGATGACGAAACCAGTAAATTTCCTGAGTGTAATCGAACATATCGATTAACTTCGCGACCGAGGCGTTCGGGAGCGATCGTTGGAATTCCGAAATATAGAAGAAGGGTTGGCAGGGCTGCTTATCCTGCAAACAGCATACCCGGGCCGGGAAAAGCGATCACTGAAATCAACAAGACACAACAAAAGAAGCTCGGCGGTCGGGTCGCAATAACCGCCGAACTTCTCCTGGATACCCTAAAAGGGCTTGGTCCAGCATCGGAATCGAGCGAAATGCCAAGCTCTATCAAATCGATGCTGTAAAATCTTGTTAACTGAGTCTTTGTGAGCGCCCTGTGATAATGATCACTGGTCAATGAAAAATTAACTTAAATTCATCAGCTCGGCCCGCCGAGATTTGGCGGACGCCAGCTTGATTGTCCGTGCTCCCTCAACCGCACACAAACCGTATGCCATGCTCGGGCCTTCGGATTCCGCTCTCGAATCGTACCTTTTACAGCGTGCCATTCCTCATGGCCCGAGACGAGCAGCGTTGATCAGGCCGGCGAGTGATCCGTGCTGCTGATATCATTCATTTCGCTGATCATTTCGCCTGTGCGATTTCCGCAACGGCTCAAAAAAAAAACGGGAGCTTACCCGAAGATAAGCTCCCGCTGCGCCTCTGTTGGGGCTACTGTCCTCTTGCGATTCCAGCTGCCGCTTGTTCGGCGTCCGGTTTCCGGTCCGGCTACGTTAATGGTTAGTGGTTTTCCACGTTTCCGCTTGCGCTTCCTCGCTTCGGTTCCCAACCCGTACCTGGTCCAGTCACCTGATGATCTTCGTCCGTCTGATCCGTTCGGGCTTGCGCCTTCCCTTCTCGGTCTTTCTCCGATCATCCGCCGAGAGATCATTTTCCTTTTCTTGCGAAAAACAAACTGGCCGTCTCGACCATCTTCCAGTTCCTGTTCGTTCCTGCGGGTCATTGCTGACTGGTCGCTGGATCGTCCGTTTCCCTTCCGATGACCGATATATGACTCTCAACATCGAGTCGCACCTAATGGAAATTGGCAAGTTATCCACAGCACTTGCACTAAGTGGTGGAAAACTCCTGCCAAGGCGGTGGATAAGATCTGGAAAGCGGTTGTTCGCGGAATTTGCGAAGAATTTGTCCGCTGGTCCGGCCTTTCACTCGGGAGGGGGAGGTGAAAGAACCGGACCGTTGGACCAACCCCGGCGCCTAGTTCGGGAGGAGGATGCAGCAGCCGGGATTGTAACTTTTTGCCTCAGACCTGAACCGTCGAGAGCAACAAAATGCTGCTAACGGAAAAGGCGGCGATAATATTGAAAAGCGTTCTCATGGATTTTCTCCTTATTCCAACGCCAATCAAACATCTCTGTTCCTGCGTAACTTATGGACTGGAAGTGGGCGTAAAAGGATTGGGTTTCAATTGAAAACGGAGATCAACTTATTGCATGTTTTGCAACTTGCAAATTGATTTCCTGCCATGCAACGTGGCTTTTCGACATTGAAATTACTAGAAAATACCCTTGAGCAGCTTCTTGCCCTTGTCGAGCGGATTGCGCCTGAAATTCGCCTCTTCCCTGCCAATATAGGTGAAAATGCCATCCATGGCTTGGTCCGTGACACTGTCGGTCAGGCCGTCTCGGGAAAAATCGGCACCGCCCAGGCGGGCCAGCGAGGAGATTGATCCCAACTTTTCGACTTGCTCATAGGCTCCCAGATCGCCGAGAGCCTTTTCCACCAGCGGACGGATTTTGATTGCGAGTTCTTCACCCGACGTGCGCCGGAGATAATCGGAGCCAGCCGTTTTCCCGCCGGTGGCAATGCCAACACCATCCTGCAGGGTCAGATTGTCGATCGCCGAGCGAAACACGGGCTTGGCTTCCAGAGCCGCCCTGCCCGCCGCATCATTCAGTGTTTTCGTGATATCCTTCGTCAGGCCGGCCTTGCTGGTGAATCGCAAAATGCTGGTCGCCTTCTGCAGCGGACCGGGAAGCAACACACGGACCGCCTTGTCTGCGTAAAAAGCTCCCGGCTCGGACAGCTTGTCGAGCGCATTGTCGGAAGCGTCACCCAATATACCCTTCACACCCGTGCTTTGTGCCGCAGCTGGTGTAGCGGCAAGGGGTATCAACGCCAACGGGGCCGTTGCAAGGGCGATGGTGGCAAATATTTGACCAGAGGATTTTCCGTGACGCATGATCATTTCTCCTGAATTGTTTCAGGTGATCATAGCATAATCCGTTGGCTTACCCCTGAACAACCTGTTCGATTAGGGTAAAATCCTGCAAACTAGCGTAGTTTTCCGGCATTATTTCCTTTCGGAAAATTCCAATTTGCCCTTCGCTTCTTCCGCCGAGTGCGCGGTCAACACCAACGAAAACGGGTCCCCTTCATCAGTTGTGCCGGACAATTTCGTTCCATCTCGTACAACTTCAAAACCATTGCCGGTCAGTTGCGTTTCATACCAATCAGCCAGCTTGTCGGCATCGAGGGGAGCCTTGAAGCTGATTTGTACTTTACCACCCTGGTCATCCTTGTCCTGGATATCGAAGCTGGTCACCCGACTGCCGGGATAGAGGTCGACATTGTTCATGTCGAAGTCATCACTGTTGAGCGTAATCGATGGCAAATCGACTTCCATCGAAAAACCGTCAGCCTTGATCGAGAATTTGCTGTCTTCTCCGCCACCGCCGATTTTGATTTTCTCGTCGTCCGACTTGTCTTCTTCGCTGAAGTCGATCGACAAGCCCCCGCTCTCACCGGAGCCATTTTCGACCTTGCTGCAAGCCGACAGGGCGAGCGGCAAAGCGGCCAGTAAAATCAGATTATTTTTGGACATGCGAGTTCTCCAGACTGTATTGCTCGATTAATACAGTCTGGAGCCTATCGCGTCAAGCGGCAAACCGGAATTAGCCGTCGATCGAAGCCCCGGGATTAGACGCATTGACGATACCGCCATCGACAGGAATGGTCGTACCGACGACATAATCCCCGGCGGAACTGGCAAGGAACACCGCTGCTGACGCCATATCCTCGGGCCGACCGATGCGTTTCGCAGGAATGCCCTTTTCCACAGCATCTTCGTGATCGCGGGCCGCCTTGTTCATGGTCGAGGCGAAGGCACCGGGAGCGATGCCCGTCATGATGATATCCTCCTGCACCAGCTTGGACGCCATTTTGCGGGTCAGGTGAATGACCGCAGCCTTGGAGGCCTGATAGCTGTAGGTCTCCCACGGATTGACCTTCATGCCGTCGATCGACGCGATGTTGATGACCTTGGCCGGCTGCTCGAAGCTGGCGGCAGCCTTCAATTGCGGATGCAGGGCCTGGGTCAGAAAGAACAGGCCTTTGACATTGGTGTCCATGACCTTGTCCCAGCCGGCTTCCGGGAAAGAGAGATATTCCTCGCCCCAGGCGACACCGGCATTGTTCACGAGAATATCGAGCTTCTCTTCGCGGGACGCAATTTCTGCAGCCAGTGCCTTGCAGCCTTCATAAGTTGAAATATCGCCCTGAATATAGGTGCAATTATCACCAAATTCCGCGGCGGCCGCCTCGCCCTGATCCGCCTTGCGCCCGGAAATATAGACTTTTGCGCCCTGCGCCAGGAAGCCTTCGGTGATCATCGCACCAATACCACGCTGGCCGCCGGTTACGAGTGCGACACGACCTTCGAGAGAGAAAAGTTTGTTAAAATCCATCATCATTATCCTTTAATAGCCGTGCATTTCAGCAACGAGATTGGTGTGATAATTAGCATCACCCATGAATTCCTGCAGCGCACGATCACGCTTCATATAGAGGCCGATATCATATTCGTCGGTCATGCCAACGCCGCCGTGCATCTGGACGCCTTCCTTGACCGAAAGCGCCGTGGCTTTCCCGGCCTTGGCCTTGGCCACCGACACCATCAGCTCTGCTTTGGATGATCCTTCATCGAGCATCTGCTGGGCTTTCAATACGGTCGCCCGTGCAATTTCCATCTCGCTATAAAGATGGGACATGCGGTGTTGCAGCGCCTGGAACGAACCGATCAGCGTGCCGAACTGGCTTCTGCCCTTGATATAATCGACCGTGATATCCATCGCACCGGCACCCACGCCCAATGTTTCGGCAGCCGCACCCGAACGACCAGCGTTGAGCAAGCGACGCAGGACGGCATCCCCTTCGTCAACCTCGCCGATGACTGCGTCGGCATCAACCGTCACGCCGTCAAATTGCACATGCGCTGCCATCGCGCTATCCACCAGCCGCGCGCTGCCTCGCGACACGCCTGCTGCATCGGCATCGACCGCGAAAAGGGTTAGCCCTTTGTCGTCCCCGGCGGCGCCGCTGGTCCGCGCCGCAACGATCAGCATATCCGCCGAACCGCCCTGCACGACAAATTGCTTCTTGCCGTCGAGCTTGAAACCATTGCCTTCGCGGGTCGCCGCCATGCTGATCTGGTCGGGACGGTGTTTCGCGCCTTCATCAATCGCCAGCGCCAGAACCGTTTCACCGGCGATAATGCCGGGAAAATATTTGTCGCGCAAAGCCTTGCCGCCCGCGTTGAGCGCTTCCACGCCGGCAACCGCGGTTGTCAGGAAAGGCGAAGGGGTCAGATTGCGGCCGATTTCCTCCAGCACCACGCCTGCTTCGACATGGCCGAGCCCGAGCCCGCCTTCTTCCTCGCCGATCAATATGCCGGTAAAGCCCATCTCCGCGAATTGTTTCCAAAGCGCGTGCGAGAAACCATCCTTGCACTGTTTGTCGCGAAACTCGCGAAGGTGCGAAACCGGCGCCTCGCCTTTCATAAATTCGGCGGCGCTGTCGTGCAGCATCTGCTGATCTTCGTTCAAATATAACGGCATTATCTAGTCCTTGTTAAATTCTTGGCGCGATGAGCACCAGCATGGCATGCATTTCAGATCGGCGCAGGATCGTGCGCCGGTCCTGCTAGGCGCCCGGCAGGCGCAAAATCTGTTTGGAAATTACGTTGAGCATCACTTCACTGGTACCGCCCTCGATGCTGTTGGCCTTGGTCCGCAGCCAGTCGCGCGCGGTCAGGCCACCGTTGCTGGCATCGCTTTCCCATTCCAGCACATCGCTGCCACCCGCAGACATGATCAGTTCGTGGCGGCTTTTGTTCAACTCCGTACCGGCATATTTCATCATATTGGGCTGCGCAGGGTGACAGAGACCGGCCTTAAACGTATCGCCGAACCGTTCCGCCATTGCACGAAAAGCAAGAAGCTCGATATCCATGTCCGCCAGTTGAGCCCGCAGCATCGGATCATCGAGACGGCCCATTTCGTCCCGACCGATCTGGTCTGCGAATTTTGCGCCCAGTGAACCACCGGCCGACCCGCCCTGCCCGGAAATCATACTGCGTTCGTGGCCGAGCAGATATTTGGCCACGTCCCAGCCCTTGTTGACTTCATAGACAACCGAGGACACGCCATCGCCGTAGGTCTTGGGCACTTTCACATCATCGAAAAATGTTTCGCAGAAAGCCGAAGCACCGGAGATCAGTTCGATCGGCTTGGTCGTGACACCTTCACTTGCCATGTCGAAAAGCATGAAGGTAATACCCTTGTGCTTTTCATTCTTGTCGGTCCGGGTCAGGCAGAAAATCCAGTCAGCCTTGTCGGCATAGCTGGTCCAGATCTTCTGGCCGTTGACCAGAAAATGATCGCCCTGATCGACGGCGCTGGTTTGCAGCGAGGCGAGATCGGAACCGGAACCGGGTTCGGAATAGCCCTGACACCAGCGGACTTCCCCGCGCGCAATCGGCGGCAGGAAATGCTTTTTCTGGTCTTCGGTACCAAAATGCAGCAGCGCGGGGCCAAGCATCCAGATGCCGAAACTCGACAAGGGCGAGCGGCATTTCAGCCGCGCCATTTCCTGACCGAGGATTTTCGCTTCGGCGCGTGACAATCCGCCACCGCCATATTCTTTTGGCCAGTCGGGCACCGTCCAGCCTTTGGCAGCCATGATATCCAGCCATTCTTTTTGACCCGGCTTGAATGTCGGATTGCGTCCACCCCAACAGGCATCGCTTTCGTCAACCATGGGTTCGCGCATCTCCGGCGGACAATTGGCTTCGAGCCATGCGGCGGTCTCCGCCCGGAATGTTTCAAGATCGGACATCACGAATTTCCTTTTAATTGATTAATTAAAGTTGGACTATCATAATTGCGTTGATTGATTCAATGATTCCCTTGGCATGACGCCGAAAAAAAATCGGGGAATCTGACAGAAAGTTTTTCCACGACCAACCGGTCATTTGAATTCCGTAACGGAAACAAGCTCGGCCAGCATAAGCGATTGACGCTCCACAGCATCACCGCTTTAATGTGACAAAAAAAGGGAACGCAAGAGGATGCGATTTAAGGGCAAAACCGCGGTAATAACCGGCGGGTCATCGGGTATCGGGCGCAGCAGCGTCGAACTTTTTCTACGTGAGGGTGCCACCGTTATAATGGGCGACATCGATGATGCGGAAGGCACCGCGATGATGTCAGCAATGGGCGACGGCTTTCTGTTCCGGAAATGCGATGTCACACAGGAAAGCGACGTCAAGGCGCTGATGGACTATGCTGCCGAGGAAACCGGAGGCATTGATATCTTGTTTAACAATGCCGGTGCCGGCGGGCCCCGTGATGCCATAGACGAGATCAGCGGCGATGACTGGGACTTTGCCATGGCATTATTGCTCAAATCCGTTGCGATGGGTATTCGCCACGCCGCCCCTCATCTCAAGCAGCGTGGTGGTGGAGCAATCGTCAATACAGCGTCTATCTGTGCATTTCAGGCAGGCTACGGCCCTATTGCCTATTCCACTGCCAAAGCCGGAGTATTGCACCTGTCCAAGGTCGCGGCTGCCGAGCTTGCGCGATATAATATCCGGGTGAATGCAATATGCCCCGGGTTCATCCAGACCAATATTTTCTCGTCATCGGTCGGTGCCAACAAAGAGGAAGCCCAAGAGATAAATGCGGTTCTCGGTCAGGCGGCCGCCAATGCGCAGCCCGTTGCCCGTCCCGGAGTTCCCAGTGATATTGCCGAAGCGGCGGCCTATCTGGCGTCCGATGCGGCAGGCTTTGTCACCGGCACCCATTTGCTCGTTGACGGCGGCATGCTCGTCGGCACACCGGGCAGCTGGAACCCCGAAATACCCGGCATGCTCGATATGATCTTGCCGGAGCATTTGCGTTGATGGTGATTTCGGACAAGCTACCGCTCAAGACCAAGATTCTATACGGCTTTGGGGCCTCCGCCTATGGGATAAAGGATAACGGTTTTTCTGTTTTTCTGCTTTATTATTACAATCAGGTCATCGGCATGCGAGCCGATATCGTCAGTCTGGCGATTGCAATTGCATTGTTCGTTGATGCATTCATTGACCCCCTGATCGGCCAGATGACGGATCGGACCAGAACCCCGATCGGTCGTCGTCATCCATGGTTATATGGCGCGGCCATTCCTATCGCGGTCGCATGGTTGCTCTTGTGGCATCCACCCGAGGCCAGCGCCACGCTACAATTTTTCTATCTTCTGGCGATGGCAATGCTGGTTCGGATCACATTGTCTGCCTATGAGGTTCCCTCGCTCGCGCTGCTTCCGGAACTCAGCCGGGATTATCATGATCGCACCAGCACGTTGCGCTATCGTACCTTGTTCGGCTGGGCGAGTGGTCTCGGCATCATGGTTCTCGCCTATGGCGCTTTGCTTGTACCGAATGAAAAATATCCCGTCGGACTGCTCAACGTCGATGGCTATTCGGCCTTTGCCATCACTGGCGCCTGCATCATGGCGATTTCCGTTCTGGTGTCGGCGCTCAGCACACATAAGCGGATGGTGGAGCGATACAAGGCAGAGAGCGCGCAAACGAAAACTGCGGAAGGTTTTTCGGAAATGCTGTCCGCCTTCCGGTATTCACCTTTTCTTTTATTGATGTTCGCCGGCGTTTTCGCGTTTACCAACCAGGGACTGACATTTGCGATGACGCCGTATCTTCTGACTCATGTATGGGAATTTGGTTCAGCGGAAATGACACTCTATTCTGCCGTTCTCTTCATCGGCGTCATTCTGGCATTTTTACTGGTCACTCCCATTTCCAAGCGGACCGGCAAACCCAGGGGAGCCGCTTTGTTGACGCTGTTTGCAGTGATAACAGGCACTGCGCCCTACTGGCTGCGTATGATCGATCTTTTTCCGCAACCCGGTTCAGCCTATCTCATTCCCAGTCTGTTCGTCTTTATCGTCATGGGAATTGCGGCCAGCATCTCTGCGATGATCCTGACCATGTCGATGATGGCCGATGTTGCAGATGCCTATGCATTTGAAGTTGGCAAGCGTACGGAAGGCCTGTTCTCATCCGGCATGTGGTTCATGCAAAAAATGGTCGGTGGCATGGGGATCTTGCTATCTGGCCTGATTATCTCCTTCATCCAGTTGCCCGCGCAGGCGGTGCCCGGCAGCGTTGATCCTGAGATTGTCGACAATCTGTCACTGATATTCGTGTCAATAGTGACCGTGATTGGTCTTGCCGGAACATGGGCCTACACTCTGTTTCCGCTGAGCGAGCGGGATCATGGCGAGCGGATATCGAAGCTGGCTGCGGCAATGCCGGCAGTGAAATGAAGATGATAGAATGAAAAACTGCTCCGGGTGGACGCTTTCGCTGTGGCAAAGCGGCGCTGCCTCTGATAAGTTAATCGCATAGTTAAATTATAAGAACTAAGAAAAGGACTTGGGCATGGATTTTGATCTCACCGAAAAGCAGGAATATTGGCGCAACCGGGTGCGCGATCATATCGAGACTCACCTTCGACCCCGCATGGCTGATTTCCATGCAGAAGAATCAACCGGCGAACGCTGGAAGGTTCTGCAAGTGGTCGAGGAAGAAAAGAAGAAAGCCAAGGAAGCCGGCATCTGGAACCTGTTCATGCCCCCTTCCAACCCGAACCTGCCGCATATTGACGATACGTTTGAATTCGAAGGCCCCGGCCTGACCAACCTCGAATATGCGCTTTGCGCTGAAGAGATGGGCCGGGTCGGCTTCGCCTCGGAAGTGTTCAATTGCTCGGCACCCGACACCGGCAATATGGAAGTGTTCCACCGCTACGGCACTTTGGAACAGAAAGAGCAATATCTGCGCCCGCTGATGAACGGCGAAATTCGCTCCGCTTTCTTGATGACCGAGCCAGCCGTTGCATCCTCCGACGCGACCAATATCGAAACCGCCATTGTCCGCGATGGCGACGAATATGTTATCAACGGCCGCAAATGGTGGTCCTCGGGCCTCGGCGACCCGCGCTGCAAAATCGCAATCGTCATGGGCAAGACCACGTTCGAGGGCAGCCGCTATACGCAGCAGTCGCAGATTCTCATGCCAACCGATGCGCCCGGCGTTAACGTCATCCGCCACCTGCCGGTCTTCGGCTATGACGATGCACCGCACGGCCATATGGAAGTCGAAATGAAGGACGTCCGCGTTCCTGCGGCCAACATCATCCTCGGCGAAGGCCGCGGCTTTGAAATTGCCCAGGGTCGCCTCGGTCCCGGTCGTATCCATCACTGCATGCGGACCATTGGTGTCGCCGAAGAAGCGCTGGAGAAAATGGTCAAGCGCCTGCAATCACGCATCGCATTCGGCAAACGCATTTCCGAACATAGCGTCTGGGATGAGCGCGTCGCTCGTGCCCGCATCGATATCGACATGAGCCGCCTGCTCTGCCTGAAAGCGGCGGACATGATGGACAAGGTCGGCAACAAATATGCCAAGGCGGAAATTGCCATGATCAAGGTTCAGGCTCCGACGATGGCGCTCAAAATCATTGATGACGCGATCCAGGCGCATGGCGGCGGCGGTGTTAGTGATGACTATGGCCTCGCCAGTGCCTATGCCCATCAACGGACCCTGCGTCTCGCCGATGGTCCCGATGAAGTCCACAATCGCACGATCGCCAAGATGGAATATGGCAAATATGCCGAAACCGCCGAAGGCAGCAAAATGAAAGAGGATTTCTCCTCGGGTGATCTTGCCGTCACACGCTAAAGGGAGGCGATGGCCATGAAAGCCGCTGTTCTGGTTGAGGCGGGCAAACCGCTCGAAATAGAAGATGTCGTAATCGCCAAGCCGGGACCGCATGAAGTGCTGATCCGAACGGCGGCCTGTGGGCTGTGCCATTCGGATCTGCATTTCATCAACGGCAGCTATCCGTATGAGCTGCCCGCGATTCCGGGGCATGAAGCGGCGGGTATTGTCGAGGCGATTGGCAGCGAGGTTCGCACCGTCGCGGTCGGCGATGCCGTGGTTTCCTGCCTGTCGGCCTATTGCGGCCACTGCGAGTTTTGCGTGTCTGGCCGGATGTCCTTGTGTCTCGGCGCGGACACGCGACGCGCGCCCGAGGAGCCCCCGCGCATCACCCGGCCAGATGGCACGGCCGTCGGACAGATGCTCAATCTCTCTGCTTTTGCCGAGCAGATGCTGATTCACGAACATGCCTGCGTACGGATCAATCCCGACATGCCGCTGGATCGCGCTGCTGTTATCGGCTGCGCCGTAACCACGGGTGCAGGTACCATTTTCAATGCCTGCAAGGTCACGCCGGGTGAAACCGTAGCGGTTGTCGGCTGTGGCGGGGTTGGTCTCGCCACCATCAATGCAGCAAAAATTGCCGGCGCCGGACGCATTATCGCCGCGGACCCGATTGCCGAAAAACGCGAACTGGCTATCAAATTGGGCGCCACTGACGTGATTGACGCAATGGCGGAAGATGCAGCCGAACAAATTGTCGAAATGACGGCAGGCGGCGTCGATCACGCGATTGAGGCCGTTGGGCGTCCCGCGTCCGGCGATCTCGCGGTCGGGTCGCTCAAGCGCGGCGGCACCGCAACCATACTCGGGATGATGCCGCTCGACCACAAGGTCGGGCTGGGCGCGATGGATCTGCTCTCCGGCAAGAAATTGCAGGGCGTGCTGATGGGGTCCAACCGTTTCCCGGTGGATATTCCCCGTCTGGTCGACTTTTATCTGCGCGGATTACTGGATTTGGATAGTATTGTCGCCGAAACGATCCCGCTAGAGCGGATCAACGACGGCTTTGAGAAAATGGAAAAAGGTGATGCGGCGCGGTCCGTGATCACCTTCGGATAAAGGAAGAGGGACTTCCATGAACCCACAGGTTGATATGGTCGGCACAATGGACGTGCCGGAAAAGGACAAACTGGATGAAGCGAGCCTGACGCGCTGGATGGAGGCCAATGTCGAGGGCTTCACCGGACCGATCAGCCTGAGCAAATTCAAGGGCGGCCAGTCAAACCCCACCTACAAGATAGACACGCCGACCACTTCTTACGTTCTGCGCAAGAAACCATTCGGCAAATTGCTGCCATCGGCCCATGCGGTTGATCGCGAGTTTCGGGTAATTGCGGGCCTCTATCCCACCGGATTTCCGGTCGCCAAACCTTATGGCCTGTGCGAGGATGACAGTGTCATCGGCACGATGTTCTACGTCATGGGCATGGCCGATGGCCGGACCTTGTGGGATGGCGCCCTGCCCGACAGCGATCCGCAGGAACGCAAGGCAATCTATCACGAGATGATCGACACGCTCGCCCTGCTCCACAGCTACGACCCGGCCGAACTCGGTCTGGAGAAGCACGGCAAGCCCGGCAATTATTGCGAACGTCAGATTTCTCGCTGGACGCAACAATATCGACTGTCCGAGCTTCAGGAAATTCCGGAAATGGACCAGCTGATCGAGTGGCTGACCAAGACCATCCCCGAGCAGAAAAGCTTTGGCATTGTCCATGGTGACTACCGGCTGGACAATATGATCTTCGCCCATGACGAGCCCAAGGTCATCGCGGTACTCGACTGGGAACTCTCGACGCTCGGCGATCCGATTGCGGATTTCGCTTACTGGCTGATGGCCTATGAAATGGAGCCGGAAGGCCGCAGCGGGTTGAAAGGCATCGACCTCGCCGCGCTGGGCATTCCCACACGGGAAGAAGCCATTGCTCGCTATTGCGAGAAATCGGGCATGAAAGAGCTGCCGCCGATGGATTGGTATCTCGCCTATAATTTGTTCCGCATTGCTGCTATCCTGCAGGGCATTCAAAAACGGGTTGCCGACGGTACAGCCAATAGTGCCGCAGCTGCCGAAATGTCTGACCGGGTGACACCCTTGGCGCGAGCAGGGTGGGAAGCGGCCAAGCGCGCAGGAGCCTAATATGGATCTCAAGGATAAAGTCGCCATTGTCACCGGAGCCGGTAGCGGCATCGGACGGGCTTCCGCCCTTCTTTTCGCCCAGCATGGGGCAAAGGTCATTGCCAGCGATGTCACCGACGAGGTGGAGGAAACCGCCAAAGGTTCCGATGGCAATATCATCGCGATCAAGGCCGATGCCGGATCCGAAGGCGATGTTGAAATGCTCGTGGACGCGGCGGAACAGCGCTTTGGCGATCTGCATGTTTTCTTTGCCAACGCCGGTATCGGTGGTGGCTTTGAAGGGATTTTCGACAGCAGCGTCGCTGAATGGCAGGAAGTTTTGCGCGTCAACCTGATCGGACCTTTTCTGGCCTGCAAATATGCCGGCAAGGTGATTGCCGAAAGCAAACATGGTGGCTCGATCATCTGCACCGCGAGCGTCGCCGGCATCCGTTCCGGCGCGGGTGGCCCCGCCTATTCGGCATCCAAGGCCGGTGTAATCAATCTGGTGAAAGTTGCATCGCAGCAATTTGCGACGTCCAACGTCCGCTGCAACGCCATCTGTCCGGGCATCACCGAAACCGGCATGACACAGTTTATTTATGACAAGGCGCGCGAGAAGGGGAAGGAAGACCGCTTGGGCTATCTCAACCCGCTGCGCCGTGGTGCGGCGCCGATAGAGATGGCAGAAGTCGCCCTCTTCCTTGCCTCCGACCGCTCATCCTACGTCAACGGACAAGCGATTGCGGTTGATGGCGGACTGAGTGCATCGCACCCGGTCACACGTCAGGATTTTGGCCGGACAGCGGTCTAGTTCGCAAAGGCGAGGTCGCCGTCCCCGATTTGCACGAAATCGACGCGGCCTTGGGTCGCGCCGCAGAGAAATGTACGCTGGTCACTGTTGGATAGTTCACCTTCGACCCGCCAGCCGTCGCCATCACGGGCCACCGACTGGACGACGGACACACGGGCATCACGCCCCGCTTGCCGTTCAGCGGCATCAGAACAGGCGTTGATCGCAGCTTCCATATCGCCGGTTCCCCGGTCATAACCCCGATCATCGCGCCGGTCATCATAGCGCTGATTTTCGTAGCGGGAGTTCTTGCTGCGATAATCGCGGTCGTTATAGCGACGATCACGATTGCTATTTGACGCCGCGCTCGCAATCGCGGCAATGCCACCGATTACCAGGATGCCGGCGAGAATATCGCCGCCGTCAATCCGGTCGCGATGGCGACGATGTCCGCGATATCCACGATAGCTGCGCCAGCCTGCTGCCTTGTCGCTGTCTGCATTCCAGCCGAGCGAAGCCTTATCGATCATAGGAGCGGGAGCCATGCCCGGATGGATCGGTGCTGCAATCGCTGGCGATACACCGGCAAAAATCAACGCGGTGGAAGCTGCAAGAGCGGAAATTCGTGTCAGCATAGTCATGTCAGATACCCCTGTTTGATACGGATTCCATAGCCCGAAAACCGTATTTACCTTCAACATAAACGGCCCAGCCTGTCACCAGGCTGAACCATTTTTCAGTCATCAGAGAGGTGCGAACTCTCTAGCGCCGGGCATAGTTTAGGCCGCTGAACCGAACGTCGCTCACCCGGTTGCCTTCGACATAGCAAGTAAACTTGCCTTGATCGGAATATCGGTTTCGCTGATAGCGACCGCGTCCCTGTTCGACCAGAATCTTACCCTTGACACGATAGCCGTAGCGCGTCCGGTCGACATCGCGGATATCGGTTACGCTGGCTCGTCCACGGCGCGTAGCCTGATATTCGGCGGCGCGGACACATTGGTTCACGGCCTGCCGCTGACCGATCTGGCGATAGCCATTACTATAGCGCGTATCGTTGTAACGGCCGTGGTTGTAACGGTCATTATACCGGTCACCACGATAGCTGGTATTACGATAGCTTCGGTCCTTGTTGCTGGAACTCGCGATCGCGGCAATCGCGCCGACAATCGCGACGCCGGCAATGACCTCACCGGCACTCGGGCCGTTATGGCGGCCGTCCTTTGCCATTGCAGGGGTTGCAGAAACAGCCATTGCAGCAGCAGCAGCGGTTCCGACAAGAGCTTTGTTTAACTTGTTCATGTCCACTTTCCTTTCACACTGCCCGAAACCATTTCCCGAGCTTGCAAAGCTCTTCTAGGGGATTTGCTTTGAGTGAAGGCTGAACTGGCCTGACAGCAGTCGTTCATCTTTATGGCCATTTATATGAACGAATAAAATCCACCAAGATCGACGCGACGCCTGCTTATATCCGCACGCTGTCGCAATCGCAGTGCGACAAATATATGGTCACGCAGATCGGGCCTATTTTGCCAGTTCAAGCCCGATAGCATGTGCCAGAAAGGCATAAATATCCGAATATTCTTCGATCAGCTTGTCGGTCGGCTTGCCGCTGCCATGGCCGGCCCGGGTCTCGATACGGATTAGATGGGGCTCGTCGCCCGTATTCAAGGCCTGCAACCGGGCCGTATATTTGAAGCTATGACCAGGGACGACCCGATCATCGGTATCCGCCGTCGATACGATCAACGCAGGATAATCAATCCCGTCTGTCAGATTATGATAAGGAGAATAGGCGAGCAACGTCTGGAAATCCTCTTCCTTGTTCGGATAGCCATAATCATCGACCCAATAGCGCCCGGCGGTAAACCGGTCGAACCGGAGCATATCCATCACGCCGACGGCGGCATGGCCAGCCGTAAAAAGGTCGGGTCGCTGGTTGGTGACGGCACCGACCAGCAGCCCGCCGTTGGAACGCCCTTCGATCGCGAGGCCGTGTTCCGGCGTAATGCCTTCGGAAATCAAATATTCACCGGCGGCGATAAAATCATCGAAAACATTCTGCTTGTTCTGCAAGCGACCGCCATCGTGCCATTCCTTGCCATATTCGCCGCCGCCACGCAGATTGGCGGAGGCAAATACGCCACCGGCCTTGATCCACGCCATCCACGCCGGCTTATATTGCGGCAATACCGAGATATTGAACCCGCCATAACCGTAGAGCAGCGTCGGTGCACCCTGCGACAAGTCCTGGCCTTTCATATGTACCAGAAACATCGGAATGCGGGTGCCGTCCTTGCTCTTGTAGAATCGCTGGGTCACAGCAACGGCCTCGGGGTCAAAGGGCAAAGATGGCTTGGCCCAGATCATCGGTGGGGATTTTCCATCATAGCGGAAAATAGTGGTCGGTCGGTTGAAGCTGGCAAATGCGAAGAAGCCGCTGTCGCTCTTCATCGAACCGCTCAGACTTTGCACCTGCCCGAGACCGGGCAGATCTAGCGTCCCCTGCGCCTTGCCATCGAGATCAAACAGCGAGAGCTGGCTGTTTGCATCGGCCAGATAGCTGACAACCAATGTCTTTCCGACAATCATCGCACCACGAATAACCGCTTCATCTTCCGGAACCAGTTCGGTAAACTCGGGCTGGTCCGCGCCGATATCGGTCTTGACCACACGCAGACGCGGCGCGTCCTTGTTGGTCACAAAATAAAGCGTATCGCCAACGCCATCGATCAGTTGCCAGTCATTGTCAAAACCACGCACCAGTTTGCGCGTTTCCAGCTTTGGCGCATCGACCTTGACCAGAGTGATTTCATAGCGTTCATCGGTGCCGGAGGATGAAGTGATCACCACCCATTCCTTGTCCGAGGTTAGTTCCGCCGTATGGTTGAGTTCCGGCTGATCGGGAGTGGCGTAGACTTTCGTATCCTTCGCCTGATCCGCGCCAATGAGGTGCAGATAGACCGCATGGTTCGCGTTCAACGATTGAAAGGCCGCACCTTCGTCCGGTTCCGGAAAGCGGGAATAGAGAATTCCGACATTATTCGGCATCCATGCAAGATCGGTGAACTTTGCCCACTCAATCGTATCCGGCCGGACCTCTCCCGTTGTCACATCCAGAATCTTCAGCGTCCGCCAGTCGGACCCGCCATCCTGAATCGCATAGACCAGAAGGCTGCCATCACCGGAAGGCTTCCATTCGGCGAGCGCCGTTGCTCCATCTTCTGACCAGCCAGCCGGATCAATCAGCATCCGTTCCTCGCCGTCGATACCGTCGCGGACATAAAGCACTGCCTGATTCTGGCCACCGCTTTTGCGCTCGTAGAAATATTTGCCACCAGCCTCGACCGGAATACCCAGGTCATCATAATCGAACAGCTGTTCCATAGATTGCGCCAGGACCTCGCGCCCTTCCAGCTTTTCGAGATAGGCATCGGTGACCGCATTTTGCGCCTTCACCCATTCCGCCACCTCGCTATCCTCGCGAACGTCATTTTCCAGCCAGCGATAAGGGTCGGAAATATATTCGCCAAATTGTTCTTCGACCACATCAACGGTCCTGGTTTCCGGATAGGTCAGCGGATTGTCCTTGTTTTCATGATGGTCGGCCAAAGCGGGAGAAGTGGCAGCCAATCCAGTGGCCAATGTTAAAATGGTGAGAAAGCGCATATCTACCCCGGCAAAAGAAAAGAGGCCGCAAGCTTATCGCTCACGGCCTCTCATATCAAATGAAACTGTATCGTGGATGAAGGACTTACGCCTCTTCGTATTCATCCCCGGCATTCTGGTCCGGTCCGCTATCCTGACCCTTGGCATCTTCGTCCCGGTCAACCAGTTCGATCACGGCCATCGGTGCCGCGTCGGAGCTACGGAAACCGGCCCGAATGATCCGGGTATAACCGCCATTGCGATCGCTGTAACGTTCGGAAAGAACCTCGAAAAGTTTCTTTTCCTGGGTTTCGTCCATCAAACGCGCATGCGCAAGACGACGATTGGACAGGCCGCCTCTTTTGCCCAGCGTGATCAGTTTTTCGACATAGGGACGCAGTTCCTTTGCCTTCGGCAAAGTGGTCTGAATCTGTTCGTGCTTGATCAGTGCCGCAGACAGGTTCTTCAGGAGAGCCTGACGGTGAGCACCGGTCCGCTGCATGCGGCGGCCCTTCATTCTATGACGCATATTCTATACTCCGTTCGTTATGGGGCCGTTCCAGGTACCCCGTAGCAGGCGGTGATTAAGGCCACCGCCCAAAACCTGGTTAGCCGAGCAGTTCTTGTTCGAGCTTCTTGGCCATTTCTTCAATATTTTCAGGCGGCCATCCGGGGATGTCCATGCCGAGACGCAGCCCCATGCTTGAGAGCACTTCCTTGATTTCGTTCAAGGACTTGCGGCCGAAGTTCGGGGTACGCAGCATTTCGGCTTCGGTCTTCTGCACGAGATCGCCAATATAGATGATATTGTCGTTCTTGAGGCAGTTGGCGGAGCGGACGCTGAGTTCCAGTTCGTCGACCTTCTTGAGAAGATAGCGGTTG
>NZ_JBLWTY010000001.1:303051-1046015 GCF_048269915.1 Parasphingorhabdus sp. | reverse complement strand
GGCGGCGGTGGTCGGCTATCCGCACGATATCAAGGGTCAGGGCATCTATTGCTATGTCACGCTCAACGCCGGCGAGGAACATAGCGAGCAACTGGTCGCCGAACTGCGCGCCCATGTGCGCACCGAAATCGGACCGATCGCGACGCCCGACCATCTCCACCTGACCCCCGCTCTGCCCAAGACCCGCAGCGGCAAGATCATGCGCCGTATCTTGCGCAAAATCGCCGAAAATGAATATAGCGCCCTGGGAGATACCTCGACGCTTGCAGATCCCGGCGTTGTTGATAATCTGATCAAAGGACGATTAAACCGGTAAGCTATGCTCCGTAGTTGATGCAGGGCCCTACCGGAGTTCAGCTTCCTGCCTTCAGGGCTCCGCATCCAGTGGCCAGCATCTCGCTGACCTAGTCGGAGCGGGGCGAAGGTCGGCTTGTCCCTTTGCAACAGCGCCCGCTAATCCCACTGGACCTCACCGGTGAAGCCGGAAAGGCTTTTTTCCTTCTCCCTCAGCGAAAAAACAATGACGCTCAATCAAACTTGCCCGTTTTCGGGAATCCCGTCGGCGGCAGGCGTCCGGCGGCGCCGCGCGCGACACGCCACATGGTCAGGTCATTCTCGGTCCGCGTACGCCCCGTCTCGCCGCCCATCGCCCAGCTCAGGCCGTCTTCCAATTTGAATACCGTCGCATCGGACAGGCCGCCGTCCTTGTATCGTTGCAGCATCACGCCCTGCCCCCTGGCCATTTCAGGCATTTCGGAGAGAGAGAAGACGACCAGCTTGCGATTCTCGCCAATCGCTGCGACATGGTCGGCGTTTTCCGGCACCGGCCGCACCACCAGCAACCGCGCATCCCCTTTCAGATTGGCAACCTGCCGACCCTTCTTGGTCTCGGCCACCACATCCGCGATATTGGCGATGAAACCGCGCCCCCAGGTCGAGGCTATGAGCAGCTTGGCCTTCATATCCGCGACCATCAGCGCTATCGGTTCTGCCCCGGCCTCGAGATCGACCATCGATCCGACCGGCTCGCCAAAGCCGCGCGCACCGGGCAGCTTGTCCGCACCAATCGTGTAAAAACGGCCATTGTCACAACACATCAGCAGCTTGTCTGTGGTCTGCGCGTGAAAGGCGAATTTTGGCCCATCGCCCTCTTTGAACTTGAAACTGTCCGGAGCAGAAAGGTCGGCGTGACCCTTCATCGCCTTCACCCAGCCGCGCTGCGACATGATGACGGTGACCGGTTCCTTCTCGATAAACGCTTCCAGCGAAATTTCCCTCGCCGGTGCAGCCTCGATCAGCATCGTCCGGCGCGCGCCCAACGCGGTATCCTCGGCATAAAGTTTTCGCAATTCCGCCAAATCTTTCTTGAGCCGTGTTTTCTGCCGCGCAGGGCTATCGATCAGCTTTTCCAGACCATCACGTTCCTCAAGCAGCTTGTCGCGCTCGTTGCGCAATTCCATTTCTTCCAGCTTGCGCAAGCTGCGCAGGCGCATGTTGAGGATTGCTTCGGCCTGCCTGTCGGTAAGCTTGAACTCTTCCATCAACAGCGGCTTGGGTTCGTCATGGTTGCGGATAATCTCGATCACCCGGTCGAGATTGAGATAGGCGATGATATAGCCTTCGAGCAACTCGAGGCGCGCATCAATCTTGTCTAGCCGGTGCTGCGAACGCCGGACCAACACTTCGATCTGGTGGACAATCCATTGTTTCAGCACTTCGCTGATACCCATCACTTTGGGCACCCGGTCCTTGTCCAGAACATTCATGTTGAGCGAGAAGCGGTTTTCCAGATCACTCATCCGGAACAGCGCGTTCATCAGGTCATCCGGGTCGACCGCGCGATTTTTCGGCTCAAGCACGATCCGCACCTGCTCGTCGGATTCATCGCGAATATCGGCGAGGATCGGCAATTTCTTGTCTGCAATGATCTGGGCGATCTGTTCGATCAGCTTGCCTTTTTGCACCTGATAGGGGATTTCGGTGACAACGATCTGCCACGCACCGCGCCCTTCGGCGTCTTCCTTCTCCCACTTGCAGCGCACCCGCATCGCACCGCGTCCGCTTTCATAAGCGGCGTCAATGACAGACTTCGGGTCAACCAGGGTGCCGCCTGTGGCGAGATCAGGACCTTTTATGATGGCCATGATCTCGGCATGTTCGGCCTTGGGACTATCAATCAGGAGCGTCGCCGCGTCGATAATCTCGTGGACATTGTGCGACGGAATACTGGTTGCCATGCCCACGGCAATGCCGCTGGCACCATTGGCGAGCAGATTGGGGAACAGGCCGGGCATCACTTCCGGCTCTTCATCCTCACCATTATAAGTGGGTTTAAAATCGACCGTGCCTTCGTCGAGGCCGTGCATCAGCTCGATCGCTGTGCGAGTCAGCCGGGCCTCGGTATAGCGGTAAGCCGCGGCGTTATCGCCATCGATATTGCCAAAATTTCCCTGCCCGTCGACCAAGGGATAGCGCAGCGAGAAGGTCTGGGCGAGACGGACCATTGCGTCATAGACGGACTGGTCGCCATGCGGATGATATTTACCGATAACATCGCCGACCACACGGGCGCATTTCTTGTAACCTTGCGACGGGTCTAACTTGAGCAGCCGCATCGCCCACAGCAAACGGCGGTGGACCGGCTTCAGCCCATCACGCAGATCGGGTAGCGACCGCGCGGTGATCGTCGACATGGCATAAATCAGATAGCGCTCGGACAGCGCCGCATCAAAGGGCGCCTCGACTATCGCGTCAAATTCATCTTCGGGAGCCGCTTCGGGCGCATCGGTTACATCACTCATGGGCGTTGCGATAGCAGGGTGGATTCTCGCTGTGTAGAGCGAAAATCAAACAGAGCGGAATTCCGCTAGCGACTAGAAGGCTCCGTGCCGCCCCTTGCCCTGGGTAAAAGCGGTCGCGCCAGACAAAGTTTCGCCGCTGCGCAGCGTTTCCTTACCGAGCAACAACTCGTTCCGCATCGCGCTGTCGTGGTCCAGCGACCATTGCTCGTGCATGGACCTGCGGTCATTGCGCAAACAGCGCTGCGGAAAGGCCGCGATCTGGCTGGCCAGTTCGAGCGCGGTATCGAGCGCCGCACCATCATCGGCCAAGCGGTTGGCAAGTCCGATATCAAAAGCCTCTTCGGCCAGCAGTTCGCGGCCGGTCAGGATCAGGTCGCTAGCCCGCGACTGCCCGATCAGGCGCGGCAACCGCACCGTCCCCATATCGATCAGGGGCACACCGAAGCGCCGGCAGAAAATCCCGAAACGTGCAGATTTGGCCATGACGCGCAGATCGCACCACAGGGCCAGTTCCATGCCGCCGGCCACGGCAAAGCCTTCAACAGCGGCAATCACCGGCTTGGAAAGCTGCATCCGCGTTGGCCCCATGGGGGCCAGCGGCCCGGTTTCCTCGACCCGGTTCCCTGCCCCTGCTGCAACCGCCTTGAGATCGGCACCAGCACAGAAATTGCCACCAGCGCCGCGAAGAATAGCGACGCTCAGACTTTCGTCGCGGTCAAAATGCTCGAAAGCATCGAACAACAGCTGCGCCGTGGGACCATCCACTGCATTGCGCCGTTCGGGACGGTCGATGGTGACAATTGCGATATTCTCACGCGTTTCGAAAGCTACAGTCACTTGCCTCTCCTCATCCTATGCAGGCTGCAGCCACTCTTCCGGCAAATTCAGACCTTCCCGCTCATTGTCCCAGATGATGCTCATGATCCACCAGCGCCCGGAACAGTCCGTACCGTCGTTCCACAAATGCACCATGTTGACGCCGCGGAACTGTATCTCCGGATGGTCCGGTGTTTCGCGAGCCTCATAGGTGGAATAGACATGGGCAATCTGGCCGAACCGGTCGGTCTTGCGGCCGATTTCGATCTCGTAAAAGCTGCGGCCTTCCAGCAAGGGAATCGTCGCCTCGACAAATTCATCATAGCTGAACGTATAGGCAACCGGCCGACCATCCTCGATCCGGGTCCGGGTGATCAGCGCGCGGGGATGATAGATTTCACGATCCCGCTCCCAATCCTGCCCGCCCGGTGGTCCGGAGATACACTCATAGAGCGTGTTCATGACTTCATCGATCGTGGCATATTTGGTCATCGCGTCCATTCCCGTTCATCCGTCCGAGCAGATATCATGAAACGGGATTCATTGCACCGCAAGCCGGATTGGCATATAGACAGGCTTCGCTGCCCCGATCCGTTCAATCAGCCATGATTCGAACCGTCGGGGCATGATTTTTTGTCGCTCTCTTTGCGAAGTGGAACCATGCAATGTCCCGTCGTCGCCAAATTTATGAAGGCAAGGCCAAGATTCTGTACGAAGGCCCGGAGCCTGGCACCATCATCCAATATTTCAAGGATGATGCCACTGCTTTCAATGCAGAGAAAAAAGGCACGATCAATGGCAAGGGCGTGATCAATAATCGCGTCAGCGAGCATATTTTCACCTTGCTCGGCCATATTGGTATCCCCAGCCATTTCATCCGCCGGCTCAATATGCGCGAGCAGCTCGTCAAACAGGTCGAGATTGTGCCGATTGAAGTGATAGTTCGCAACGTCGCTGCCGGTTCGCTATCCAAGCGCCTGGGCATTGAAGAGGGCACCCCACTACCCCACACATTGCTGGAATATTGCTACAAGGATGATGCACTCGGTGATCCACTGGTCGCCGAAGAACATATTGCCTGTTTCGGCTGGGCTACTCAGGAGGAGATGCAGGACATTTCTTCCATGGCTATCCGGATCAATGACTTCATGGCCGGCATGTTCGCCGGGATTGGCATCAGGCTGGTCGATTTCAAGCTCGAGTTCGGCCGGATTTTCGAAGGCGATTTTTCGCGGATCATCCTCGCCGACGAGATCAGCCCCGACGGCTGTCGTCTTTGGGATATCAAGACCAACGAGAAGCTCGACAAGGACCGGTTCCGCCGCGATCTGGGTGGAGAAGCAGAGGCTTATCAGGAAGTTGCGCGGCGCCTGGGGCTTTTCCCAGAAGGCGTCAGCGAAGTTCTGGATCTTAATAGCGAACGGAAAAAGCGCGGGAAATAGCCAGCAGTATATTCTGCCGGACGGAGAGCATCGCCGCAGGAATATCCAATTCACATAATATTTCCGAAGTGGAAATGCCGGTTCGGAAACACAGGTCTTCCCATTTTGCCTACTTGCTCTTGCCCCGGCTAAACTTGGCGCTATAGCAAGGCGATATGAGCAGCGGAGCAGCGCGAGGGCGAAGGATGAAAGTCAGAATATTTGTAACGCTGAAAAATGGCGTATTGGACCCTCAGGGCAAGGCCATTCATCATGCACTGGAAAGCCTGGATTTTTCGGGCGTGAATGACGTCCGTGCCGGTAAACTGATCGAACTTGATCTTGACGCTTCCGTGAGCCAAGCAGACATTGAAAAAATGTGTGACAAACTGCTCGCCAATACGGTCATTGAAAATTATCAGATCGAGATGCCGGAGACACATTCCTGATGCAATCTGCGGTGATCGTTTTCCCCGGTTCCAATTGCGACCGTGATATGGCCGTCGCGCTGGAGACGGTTTCTGGTCACAAGCCCCATATGGTGTGGCATGGTGACAGCACCCTGCCGCCGGGCCTCGACGTTATCGCCATTCCTGGCGGCTTTTCCTACGGTGACTATCTGCGATCGGGTGCCATGGCCTCCCGTTCCCACATCATCAAGGCGGTTATTGAAGCGGCTGGACGCGGCGTGCGGATTTTGGGCGTGTGCAACGGATTTCAGATACTCACCGAAACCGGATTGCTCCCAGGGGCGCTGATGCGGAACAAAAACATCCATTTTGTTTGCAAGGATGTCAATCTGGACGTCGTCAATGCCAACACCCTGTTCACCTCCCGCTATCAGGAAAACGAGGCGATCTCGATCCCGGTGGCGCATCATGACGGCAATTTCTTTGCCGACGATCAGACATTGGACCGGTTGGAAAATGAAGGGCAGATTGTCTTTCGCTATCAAAGCGACATCAACGGTTCATCCCGTAATATAGCCGGCATCATCAACCAGGCAGGCAATGTCCTGGGAATGATGCCGCATCCCGAGCGCGCCATTGATGCCAAACACGGCGGCACCGACGGATTAAAACTTTTCGAAAGCCTGTTCAGCTAGAATAGTTCGAACAGCGGGTTCGTTCGGCTGTGCCGGTCCCGCAAAAATTCGTGCCCTTGCTGCACGTGCGATTCTAATATGGCAAAAGCAATAGCCGGGCTGAAATCGATCGCCCGCCGTTCATCCGAGCTCGAAATATCATAGACATGCCGCGACCAATTAGAGGCTTACCCCGTCCGCAAAAGAAAAAGGGCCGGTCCGAAGACCAGCCCTTTTCATAATTACTTACCGTGTTGGTATTAGTTACCGGAACCAGGTCCGTACATAACTTCCACACGACGGTTCTGCGGTTCGCGAACACCGTCTGCGGTTTCAACGCGAGGACGCGATTCACCGAAGGCTTCGCTCGAGATAACGCCGCCGCTGATGCCGCGCGATTCAAGATACGCACGAACAGCTTCGTTACGACGCTGGGACAGACCGACGTTGTAGCTGGCAGAACCAGATTTGTCAGCGTGACCAGCCAGCATGACCTGAGCCGAACCACAATCACCATATGCGGTAACCGCATTGTCGAGCACCGAAGCCGCTTCTGGTGTGATATCCGACTGATCCCAGTCAAAGAACACAATATAAGGGCCAGGCGCACATACTGCCGGTGGTGGCGGTGGTGGCGGTGGCGGTGGTGGTGGTGGTGGTGGTGGAGGCGGTGGCGGTGGTGGTGCCGCTGGTTCGCCGCCGAAGTTATAGATCAAGCTACCCAGCACCGAGTGCGACCGCAGACGCGTGTTGGCTTCGTTGCCACGCTGGTCAACGAGATTAACCTTATCGGCATTGAAGAAGCGATATTTCAGACCAACATCCCAGCTATCGCTCAACGGAGCGCGAACCCCTGCGAGCAACTGCCATGCAAAACCCGTGTCCGAATCATCAAGATAGGGTCCGGCAAAAATATGCGACAGTTCGGTCCGGGCAACGCCGACACCACCGCCAGCAAAACCCTGCAGGCCGTCATCATCACCGAAGTCCAACAAGCCATTCAGCATGAAGCTGAGAGCGTTGGTTTCGCCAGCGATTGGGGTCACGCCAATGAAGTTTCCACCGCCGTTGGCGATTGAAGCGATACCAGGCGCGCCAGCTTGCAAACGATCGGTCGCAGCAGCTTTATATCCGACTTCAGCTTCCAATCGGAAACCACCGAAATCGTAACCGACGATACCGTCAAAATCATAACCTACGTCATGATCAACTTCTAGTGCATTGCTAACACCGCCGAGATCAATTGAAAGATCCTCAACGATCATTACGCCGCCTTCTACACCAACATACCACTGGTCATCACGAGCCAGTGCTGGCGTAGCAAGCGCCGTGGAGGCAAGCGCCATTCCTAAGGCAAGCTTCCGCATTTATATTCCCCTTCTCATTTAGGTTCTAAATTCACGCTGCTTTCTAACCTCTCGCTCTGGCCAGTGCAAGCGACCAAATTGCAGAACTGTTGCGAAAATGTCGCCATTTTCGGCATTTAGTCCGAAAAATCGCGTTCGAAATCTTTCGAATTGGTAAAAATGTCTGACCAATCACCATCATAATACGTTTTTAAGGGCCGGGCTTGAAAATTCCCTGCACCCGCAGCGCAGCCAAAATCGAATCGATGGCCACTCGGGCCTCTGTATCAACGACAGCGCCCCCTACCGGACTTCCTATTGCATCCGCCAAGTGCCACGAATCGTTGAAAACTACGAAACATCCACTTGATTCGACAAACACACGCATCGACATTATCGGCGAGATGAACAACCAGCCATTTTCCGTCCAGCCCGCGATTTGATTATCATGATCAAACCAGTCATTGACCGCGCCCGGACCCACCAACCATGACTGCCCCGGAACCGGTACGACGGTTGCTGGATCAGTCTCTATTGCCTGTACCGTCGGGTGAATCAAAAAATCGAGCCGCGCCAGCGCTTCATTGTGAAACAATTCTTTGTGCGCTTGTCCCGCCGACAGAAGTGCAAGTCTAAACCGTGCTGTTTCCAATATCGTCATGTTCTTGTCTTTCCCGGAATATTGCGAAGTTAAAACAGAATGGATTCAAAGTGAGATTTGAAACGCCAGTGGCTCGGAAAGACCGTACAATCCAATTTGCCGGACTTTGACGGCTACATGATCGACGTTACCGGATATTAGCGGTGCGATCTGGATCGAAGATATAATGACATACGGAACGCCGGCCTCCATTAGGATCGCTGCTTCGAAATCGTCATCCATCGACAACTCCACCCGATATTTCTCGACTTCCTCGGCCAGCGGCACGTCGATATGATCCGCCCAGATCACGCCGCCCCGGGACCGTCGGGTCCAGCCAATTTCTAGATCTCCATTGTCGAGGAAGTGCCATTTCGCGTGAACCGGTGACCAGGGCATCAATGCCCGGCCCGGCGTCGCTATCGCAGCGAAGACAGGAACGCCGTCATCTCGTCCTAGCGCAAATAGCTCAGCGGGGGAGAAAGGCATATAAGCGGCAGAGCCAATTTCCAGCATCGACCCGGCGTCAAGCAACACAAAAGCTTCTCCAACGCTATGCCGCGTAATTTCGGCTTCTGTTCCACCGAGACCGCGTAAAAGGCGAGACAGCCGGTATCGGCCATTTCCGAGCGATAGAGCTTTCCCAAACTGGATAATTTCCTGACCGATCATGGCAATGTTACTCCCGGCCAGCAATTGCGGGTCATCAGCATGGCGCAGCGCCATCGCAGAATGCTGCAAGTCCACGTCGATATGATTTAACCGGTCGACCAATGCAGCATTCGCCGAGCCGAGCGCCGCTGACGCGACGCCCATGATGGTCGGCGCAGGTATCTGACCGATATATTCTCCCGGCGTACCATCTGAACCAGACGCAAAAAGCTGCGCGTTTCGCCATCCGATGTCCCCGGCTGCGGCAGCGTAAAGTCTGGCTGAATCTGACACGGCGGCTGGCGCATCAAGCGCGAATGGCAAGTCGACCAGAACCAGACGAGTCACTCCGGCACGGAGGTCGGAATCCGCTATGATTCTGCCTTCTTCCGATCCGACCAGAGTCAGGCCTCTGATGGCACGCGCTCTGGTCAGGGATAATTGCACAAAGCCCGAACGCATTTCGCATTGACGAATCCGCCACAGCCCTGGAAATGCTTCGAATTTCGTCAGCATGCCGGGCCGGTAGATAGTGCCGCGCAAGGGCACGGAAAAGCTTAAGGTCGAGCGCCCGTCATATTCCGACCAAAGCGCTGAGCGGGCGATTGTCTTGGCGCCGTCGGCCGTTATCGCCGCAGGAAATTCTCGGACATGCGCTAGCCGGCCGGTTCCCGGCCGAAACGCGGATTGAATGCCCGCTTGATAGTCGCGCGCCGGATCATAATAGCGGACCGACATCTGCCGGGGTGCTGCGGCAGCCGAGGCTGTGTGCTGTTTCAGGGGCGCGATCTCCTGATTTCCAGCCGCGTGCACAACATCGCTGTCGATTGTCAGGGCGGTCGCTATATCCGCACCGGCACGAACCTCCGCAGCAATATGGTCAATCGCGTCTGGGTCGGATGAGAAGGACAAGGGAATCGAATCGGTTAGCGACCGCAAGGCAGCCTGTCGATCCTCCCCCCCGGCCGCAAAGCCAATGACCGCTTCACCCGCTGACAACGCAATACGCTGACCCGAAATATCCGCAATAATATCGGCGATCATTATCGAGCCGTCGTCGGCCATCACTTCAAAGGTCAGCGACGGGATTCGATTGCCATATTCCGCCAGATCCATATCGCCGAAAACAGCCAAACCATAGCCACGATAGGCAGGTGTCCCGCCCGCCGCCTCTGCACTGGCCATCAGCCCGTCGACAAGCTGGTCCTCACATCCCGCGTGAAAGGAAAATTGCGTTTCGGTTTTAAAATCTCCGGCCGCCCCCCGGAATATTTTGCCATCCGCCCAAATGCGACCGATGTCGCGGATCCGGCGGCAGGACAGGGCCACGGCGAAACAGGCAGAATAGCTGTAAACCGTTGTGCTCGGCCGTCCTTTTCCTCCCCCTTGCCGACTGCGGGTTTCTTTCAGGTCGGTCGCCCAGATCACCGTCCCGGCGACACGCATCTTGCCGAATAGGCGGGGAATTTGCGCTCCATAGCTCGATGTCTGAACGGCCAGTTCCGGCAACCGCGGACCTTCCCGGCCCTTCGGTTCGAAAAGAATATTCTGATCAACCTGCTGGCCAATTATCGCGCCAATCGCGCCGCCAATCGGTCCACCGACCGCAGAACCCACGGCGGTTAACACCAAAGTCGCCATTCAATCCTCCGCCAATCTGAAAATCGAGACGATCGGCCATGGTGCCTCTCCGGGACAAAATACAACCTTGCCCAGTCCGGCGTGGGCATGGACAAAGCCATTTTGCGCGCGGATCAGAAAATGCCACTGAACCGGACTGGGCCTGACCAGAACGATATCGCCTTCGCACAGTTCGGCAGTCGGCGGGAACCGCTCGAAACCGGTTTCTGCCATGAATGCCCCAATCGCCTGCTCTGACCCGCCCCGAATCGAATAACCGTTGGGAATATCGCACTGAAAACGAGCGGCAATCAGGCATTGCGCGGCGAGTCCGATACAATCCAGTCCGGTTGTTTCGTCCCGCCCGTGCAGGCAAAATCGCGCGCCGCACAGCGACACTGCCTTTTCCGCCATTTTTATTGGCCTCCAATCCTTATGTTTCACGCGCCGGGATAGCGCGTCAGCAAATCATTTCCGGGCAAATAGGGTTCGCCGCGAAAGTTCACGCTGTTGGCAAACCGGTCCCGGCAAGTTGCAAAATTCTTGTCGCACCCTTCGGTAAGCAATATCCTGGTGCCTTCAGCAAGACACGGCGATGGCGGATCGGCCAGCCTGACAATTGTCCCCTGCCCGTCGATGATCGCCAGGCTGAGCCCGCAACTGGCACCGTCGAGAATACGCAGGGAACCGAAGATAAAATCGACCGCCATATCCTCCGGACCGTCGATCTTTATCTCTTCTCCATCAACCGACAAAATCCGGCCTTCCCACTGGTGACGATGGAGGCTGAGCTTACACTGCCGATCGCCAAATTCGGCTCGGCAAGTCGGCGATGTCAGCGGCGCTATCGGCTCGTTCAAAAGCGAGGATGCCCCCAGGATTTCAACGGTAAACATCTCCCCTGACCGGACAATTTCGCCAAATTCGCCGCAAATCAGCGGCAATGGCTGTGCATCCGGCTGTTCCCAGTCGACGAGCGAGATATAGAGCAGCGCACCATCCCATCGTCCGGCATCGATGTCCGTTTCTGCAATCGCCGCACTCGTCATGACACCGGCAATTTCGACATTGTCGACAGCCAGACTGTCGGAGAGCGCGATTGATGATGGCACCATTCCCGGCGTCGCGCGATAGCGAAAACTGTCGATAACCAGATCGCGATCATGCGACGTAAATCCAAGCACGATCCCGTCTGCGCGCTCCAGCCGCCAGAGATAGGCGGTGGTGGTGACATCCCGGTCAAACCAGTCGAGGTTCATGACGTTTCCTTTACCTCGATCAAAAATACCTCCGCTATGTCCCCGGCCAGAAATGTCGTGTGACTGACCGACAACTGATCGCTGGCAAATCGCACGGGAACGTCGAACAGGAAGCCGGCGGTGACTTCGCTATCCTCGGGTGGCGGTGTAACAAACGCCACCATCCCGGCCTCAGCCAGCGACCAGTTGCCGACCAACTGCCCGTCAATTGCTACCTGGAGCGAATCCGGATCGGGCCGGGTGATCCGTCGTTGCTGCGCTTCGCCGGCAGCATCACCGTAGTTTTTGACCAGTGGAAATCGGGTCCGCTGGCCATCACCATTGCCGAGAACCTGGTCGGATGGCGTCGGTGCACTGACCATGTCATGTGAACTATAGTCATAAGGATCTCGAAAGCGAAACGCCTTTGCCGCCCCCCGGCGCGCCCGGAAAAAGGCAATCAGATCACGCAATTCCTTCTCGCTTCTGATGCCTGGCCCGACGTCGATTTCGAGCCGGGCATCGGCCCAGTCGCTGTTGCGGGTTTCATGGCCGGAAACGGTCGTCACGATATTGGTGGAAAATCCCGGTGACACGCTAGCCCCGCGGCCAATTGCGAGCGGGAATTGTATGTCGTCAAAGGCGTTCACATCCTCTTCCTCTTCCTGAAAATAGGTGAATCCGTCGCGCGCAACTTGGGGCAGCGCCCAGATATGGATTTCCGACGTGCCGCGTTGCTTTGCGTCGGCGATAGCGTCCGCCATATAGGTCCAGACCGGCCGGTCTTCGGCGGCGAGGACAAAGCCGGAGAAATAGTGCTGCTGGTCGACCGGATAGCCGAGCCGCTGGGTTGCCATTTCTATGCCGCTGCCGGTCGCCGCTCGATTGCCGGCAATCACCCAGTCATAATCTTCGAGTTGCAAGATATCGAAGGCCGGCGTTGCCCATCCCGTCGGCAAATTTGCGCGCTTTGCCTCCGGCGCGTCCTCGTCAAGAATCGTCGGCAAATAGGCGAGCAGCAGCGTTTCGACCGGGACAACGCCGGCCTCGTCTCTGACCGCGTCCAGCAAGGTGGCGGTGGACTGCGCCAAAATCGCTCCGGCCTGATCGAGCATCGCTTCCTGCTGAACAGTTTTTGGCCCTTCAATCGATGCGATACCGACCGAATTCACCCCTAAAGCTGCAGTCGCGGCGGCGTCATAGAGACAAATGCGCTTGTCCGGCATGATCCACCACCATGGCTCGCCGATCTGGAAGCGGATACTGGCATCAGCGTCGCGCGCGATTGCCACGAAAGCGCGCGCGATAGCCTGCAGATAGGCCATGGCATTGCCATTGGCCGGCGAGAGCAAGGTCGAAGGTGGTTCCCAGCCGGTCAGTGCCGGATCGCCATTTTCCGCGCGCTGTTTCCAGTCGTGCCAGCAATGTGCATCGAATAATTCATAAGAGAGCGACAAAATGACGGTGAAATCCATCGCCTCGGCGCGGGTGATCAGATCGCGGTGCCACATGGTTGCGGGCTGGTTGATAGCCGCATATTCCTCCCCCGATTGAGACGCAGAAAGGGTCACGTAAAGACCTTCCCCTGCGCTCTCGAGCCGGAAATAATGGCTCATCCCGAGATAATGATTGATCGACCCGCGATAGCCCAGCGCACGGATCATCCGCAGCAATCGTTCCGGTGTCTGGTTGAAACTGTCGTCATAAGCGGTCGCCATCGCGAGGCCGTTTTCCGGGATCATGACATCGCCGATCTCGAGCACCGCGCCCTGTCCGTCGGTGCGGATCGCACTCATTTCAATCCAGCCGATTTTCGGCGTAGCGTATCGCAAGCCCTGCTCATCATATTCCGGCGGAATGACCGAAATGAACAGCCGGTCGATATTTTCGGGGAAGACCGGATCGGCCTCTCCGGGTAACAGAAAGCCCCCGTCCACCTTTGAAAATTCTATAGAAATCTGCGCATCCGTCGGTGTGCCGCTGGCGTAGTTCCACAGACGGACATACCAGGATTTCGTTACACCCGCTGCATCCCGCCCTTCAATCGTCAGCGTCGGGCCATTAATTGCATCGAGCGGCATGATGCCGGAGGATCGCCAGCGAAACTGCCAGCTGAGCCGCGAATAATCGGTCAGGGTTTCATAGGCCAAAAGAGGGTGGTCGAGCCTGTCTTCGCTGTCCCAGACCAGACCCGCCAGATCGTCACTATTGTAGAAGACCGCATCGATGCGCAACGCATCGGGTGCCGTTGTCACCACCGAGGCCATCATCGGACGCGGGAAATTGATCGTCCAGAACCGGGGATCGAACCGCTGGATGAAGCTGCTGCGCTGCGCTGTTCTTTTGTCTGCCAGCCAGAAACCCATATCAGCCCGCCTTCGCGGCCAGCGCATTGCGCACCGCCCGCGCCACCTGGCGACTGGATCGGCGCATCTGTTCCGGTGCGCTCCCCTGGCCATGGTCTGAAATGTTGATCGTAAGCCGGATACTGGGTGCGGCGCTAGCGGGCACACTCGGTTCAATGCGTCCCGCCGACGCAGGAATGAATGTCTCCGGCCCTTGCTCGCCGACTCGATAGGCCCGCCCGCCGGTAACAGGACCGCCGGTTGCCCGGCCCGGCGCACCCAGAAAGGCACCGAGCAAGGATGTCCCGATACTGACCAAGCCGCCACCATAGCTGCCAGAGCCGCCAGCAAACAAGCTTTGCAGGCCGCCATTGATTGCGGCGCTGGCAATGTCATTGATTACCGAAAGCGCGACCCGGCGGAGATCTTCAAAATCCAGAGTGCCACGCCGGATCGCGCGGCTGAGGGTGCTTTCCAGAGCCGAGCCTGCCCGTTGCAGTCCAGATGCAAACGGGCCGTCGAGCTGCCCTTTCATGTCCGCCACATCCTTGGCAAAGCCGGCGGTATCAGCGCGCACGCTAACCACCAGACGTTCGATTTCTTCATCCATCGGGATAGGTTTCTTTCAGTTGTTCAAAGGTGGAACGGTCGAGCGGCGACGCCAGGCCAAGACCAGTTTCCTGGACGCCGAGAGCCCGGAACAGGCCGGTCAGCTCCTCCGGAGTCGCGCGCCAAAACTGGTCCGGTGTCCAGCCAAGGATGAGTGGCACAAGACCCGCCAGATGCGCTGCGGATGCGCCAAATCTTTCGGCCATCAGCTTTCCGGGGACTGGCCTTGCAATATCTGCTTGAGCAAGATTTTAAGCGATGGCGTCACCCCTGTGAGGCCCAATGCCGCAATAGCCGTGCCCAGTTTGTCGCGCGTCAAATGATTCGGTCGGTCGCGGATGCAATGCCAGAACAGAACCGCAATCTCGCCGAGCTTCAACTGCCCGCGCGATGCTCGCTCGACAAGATCGAAGAGGGAACCGAGCTCCTCTTCGGCAGCGACCAGCGCAGAGAAGGTCGGTCGCAGAACAATGCGCTCACCCTCGATCAGCAAGCTGACCTCGCCGCGAAGCATATTAGCCGGGTCAGACATTGATCACCGCGCCCGAGCTTTCAAGGCTGAGCGTATAGCTGCGTTCGCCGTTATAATCGCCGCTATAATCCAGCCGCGCGACCAGAAAATCGCCCTGCATCCGCTCGCCGCCTTCAAAACTGAGTTCATAGGAATCGATGACGCCGCCGAGCGCATGCCCCTTGATCCGGACTTCGGCATCCGAGCCGGTGAATACTCCGGCCCCGGAGACCGAAACCGAGCGAATCCCCGCACCGGACAAAAGCTGTCGCCAGCCACCACTATCCTTGCTGGTGATCGACACCGGCTCGCCATTCACGGTCATTTGCGTGGTCCTGAGACCAGCGATTGTCGTATAAGTCGGCGGACTCTCGCCATCGCCGATTTTCAGGAGAAAGGCGCTGCCTTTTTCTGCTGCCATATTCTGGGTTCCTTCATTTAGGGAATTTGCGATCCCGCGCAGGGGAACTAATCTCTCAACACGCGCGCGCGATATTCGATCAGGCCGTTCCAGGCGCTAGTCGCGCTGCGGATAATCCGGCTTCGGCGGTAGTCAAAGGTGACAAGCTGCCAGCCTTCGGGGTCGATTAGCCCGGGTTCCAGCGCCTCTTCGACCAGTGCCATCAGCCGATGAAGCCGCGCCGCTGCCGCGCCGTCGTCGTGGATGGAGAGCGCGAGACTCAGCTCCCGGCCAATCCCGCTCTTGTGGCTCCAGTCGAGCGATGCTCCGGTGGCCAGCGCGATATAGGGAAAAGCCGCACGCGGCGGCGCGCCATCGAAAATGCCGCTGATCTCGGCGGTCAGCGGCAGATGAGCGTTCAGCGCCATGATCAGTTGCCGCTGCACCGCTTCCAGCGCGCTGCTCATCGCACACCCCGCATCAGAAAGGCGACATCGCGCAGGCTGCCATTCTCGATCAGTTGCTTCCCGAGTTGCGGCGCCTCCACCTGGACGCCGCCGGGAGTTTCGGTGACACGGGCATTTTCCGGTAGTTCTGCGGTCAGCGCGGATTTGATTTCGGATCTGGCATCCGCCAGATGTTGCCTGGCAAGGGCATCGCCGCGTTTTTGCAACTTTTCCATCATCTTTTTTCTTCCGCCTGCAGAATGGTTTTCGGGATTAAGCGATGTTCCGGAATCACGCTCGCTATGGTCATGATCCGGTCGCCCCAGACCAGCCGGTCGCCCGGCTTGATCGCGTATGTTTCGCGCAAAATGAACCGCCAGCGCGGCATGGCCGAACGGCTCTCCGCTTCACTGGCGGTTCCGCCGTGCAGAGCTTCTGCCGCTGCCCAGAAGACGCCAACCGTGGTATATTGCAGCTCGGCGGAGCCCAGCGCATCGCGACCAGCAGTCTGCCGCTCAATCGATATGCGTTCGCGCAAGATGCCGGAAAATTCCTGTTCCATTACGCTACCCTCATCCGCCGATAGGGTCGCCACAAAGCGGTCACCGCGCTCGGCGGGCCACCGGCATCGACGCCGTCACGATTGGCATAGAAATAGCCCGCCATCCGCACGATCCCCTGGCGCAGACCAGCAGGCAGTTCGTCCCAATCCGTCGCCAATCCAGCGCTATAGCTCAAGCGAATCCGCGAACCGCCGTCGCCCCGGTGCAGCCGGATCCAGCCGATACCGTCGCTATCAATGTCGACGGCATAATCTTCCACCGCCAGTACCGCCGCAGGCCCGTCCGCGCCCACCTGCTCGGCCGAAGCTATCGACTGCACCGGCAGCCGCTTCAGCTTTTGCCACGCCTGGCGCGTCGGCAACATATCGGTCACCGACCGGATGATCAGCATCTGCCCGGTAAAATCCTCGCACAACGACGCGGCGCTGCGCAGAAACGCGTCGATGGCGGCGTCATCGGCGTCATGATCAATCCGGACAAAATCCCTGACCTCAGCGATCAGATCCGCCGGCACATCCGGCCAGTCTGCAATGGGGAAGCTCACGGTCGCGGCATCCTTTCACTAGATTTTCGAAATATGCGCCCGTGCCGGATCGAGAGGGGGAGCAACCGGCACGGGCGCGCTGCGCCGAAGCGCAGCAAGGGCTTCAGGAAGCGCTGAACTGCATCAGCTTGATCGCTTCCGAATTCATGAGCTGCCCGCCGACGCGTTTGGTTGCGTAGAAATGGACAAATGGCTTGTTGGTAAACGGATCGCGCAGGATGCTGGTCGCGCTGCGTTCCGCGATCAGATAGCCGGCACGGAAATTGCCGAAGGCGATCGACAGACTGTCGGCGGCAATATCGGGCATGTCCTCGGCCTCGACCACCGGATAGCCAAGCAGGGTCGCCGGCTGTCCGTTGGCGAGCGACGGCTGCCACAGAAACGCCCCGTCCGCGGTCTTGAACTTGCGGATATGGGCGAGCGTCGAGCTGTTCATCACGAAGGACGCGCCCTGCCGGTAAGCGGGACGCAGCGTGTGGACGAGATCGACCAGCGCATCCTCGCTGTCGAAGCTACCTGTCGCGCCCGACGGCACATATTGCAGCGAGCCAAAGGCCCGGACATCATCAGCCTCGTCGGTCACCGCCGCATTGAGAAAACCGCGTGGTTGATTGACACCAGAGCCACCGACAAAGGCCGCGCCTTCGGCTTGGGCAAATTCGCGAGCAATTTCGTCCGCCAGCCAGGACTCAACGTCAAAAGCGGCATCATCGAGCATCGCCTGGGACGCTGCCGGATTGGCGTAAAGCTCTCCGCTCGGCGGTGCGATCTCGTTGAAATCCGGCGTATCGGTTTCCGGACGGCCAGCGGTCTCGCTGACCCAGCCGGATGGCGTGCCGCCCGTGGTGACCAGCTTGCGATAACCGGCACTGCCGGTCTGCACCACCGTCGCGATCGAACGGATCGGCGAGATGTCCTTGAGCGTCGCCCCGATCAGCGCATCAATTTCCTGCGGCACAGCAAAGCCGCCTTCGGGCCCGGACGCGCCGGAAAAGCTTTTCAGCTCGACACCGCGATGATCACCGCGCCGGAGATATTTGGCGACAAATTCCTGCGCGGCGGGCGAAGACGGCAACCCCTTCGCGCCGTCCAGCACGGGCCGGGCCGAAGCCTTTGAGATATCGGACATTTGCGTTTTCAGGCCATCCACATCCGTGCGCAGCGATTTGATTTCATGGCTTTGATTGGCGACATCTTCGGCCATCAGCACCGCGTCAAAAGATTCTGCGAGCGGATCGGCCTTTGTTTCGAGCGGCGTTTCGGGGGAGCGTTCCATATTCTTCCTTTCTTCTGGGCATAAAAAAAGCCGCCCGGTGAGGGGCGGCCTTGAGTTTCTGGTTGGTCCTTTTCTAGTCGGACAGGGCGTCAGCAGCCTGCTGTAAATAGGGCAGCACCGGCTCCAGCTCGTAGCCTGATGTTTTCTCGATCATTTCGCGCAGCCAGGCCCTGTGGCCGCTGCCATAGACCAGGATTACCCGGTCACCCGGCTTGGTCACCTGCACCATCTTGTTGAATATTTTCGCATTGCGCATGAACCAGTAGGCCGCGAGTTCGGCGCCCGTCTGTTTTTCGCCCTCGCCGATGGTGATGATGTTCCAGTAGAATTCGTCCGGCAGTGAGTCGCCATTCCAGAACATGAGCAACTCTGGAATGGACTTGATGTTCTGCTCCTCTTCAAACCTGGCCATCATCGGACCAAAATCCGACATGATCTTGAGACGCTCGGCGTCGCCGGTTTCCTCGGCCTGTTGCTGGACGCGGCCATAGGGAAAATAGTCCGGCTCTCCCTCTGACGGCTGCTCATCAATCGCATAGACTTTCCGGATGCCGGCGGCATGGGCGACGCGGTAGCCGATTTGCACCACTTCGTTACGTTCCCTTGTCAGATCCTCCGGCTGGAACTCGGCAAAGCCGGCATCCGCATAAGGCGGCTTGGCTCTTGCTTCGACGGCGACAACCGTCGGTTGAAACCTCTTCAGCGTCTCCGCCAGAGTCGCAAGCTCCTCCTGCCGCTTGGGTGTGAGCACATCATCGGCTTTTGCATTGTTCAGATCGGCACCCGGATTGGCAAAATGATAGGCACCCAGCACCATCACCCGAACCGGTTCGCGCGCCTCGCCGGCGCTGTCATCCGCAAGAGCCGGCTGAGCCGCAAAGCAAAGCGCCAGCACGGTCGCAAAAAGGGTTTTCATATGTCTTCCTCCTCAGTGTATTAGTGTAATAATACTCCTCGACAGGAGGCGATCAAGAAAAATCGGCCTGTCCGTCCACCCGGTGAACGCGCGCCCATGGCTGCATCGGAAATGTCACCAGCGAAATTTCTGCGACGTCGATATCCATCAACTCGCGCGGCTCCTGACCGGATGAGCGGTTTACCCGATAGCCGAAACTCAATCCCTGCACCGCGCCACTCGCCAGACCGGCCGCCGCATTGCGGCCCGCCCGCGTCGCCGTCGATATCGTGCCAATCACCCGCAACCCGCGCCGGTCCTCGCGCACATGGTCGACGCGGCCGATCTGCTGGTGCGGATCATGTTGCCAGAGCAGCGGCAAAGATTGCCCGTCCGCCAGATCTCCGAACGCACCAGGGCGAATGATATCGCCGCCCTTGTCGATCCGGTCGAAGATCGCGGCATAGCCGGCGAAGCGCAGGCCGCTCACGATACCAGATGCCCCAGACCCAGCCGCATCGCGATCCCAACCAGCAACAGCGCCAGCACCCCCCGCACGATCCAGCGGATCGCCGCCTTCCATGCACTCGCCTTCGCGTCCCGCCAGGCCCGGAGCAGCTCGCGCAATTCGTCAATATCATCCTCCGCGCCCGGATCGGACAGACCCAGCCGGTCAAGCACCCGTACCGCGCCGCTGTCCGTCGCCTCCTCGACAATCGCCCGCAATGTCACCAGATCAGCGCCATCGCCTTCCGCCTGCGCCATCAGGCGGGCGAGCATTTCCTCGTTAGTCATTTTAATTGATGTTCCTTTTTTAGACCTCAAGCGCCGGGCGGGCGCATCCGCGCCCTTGGCTTCCGCGCCATAAGGCGCGGCGGCCGGTCGGCCTTGCCTCGGCTCCGCCTCGGTTAAAAACTAGCCACGAATGAAGGCGCCGAACCGACCCGAAGGGGAGGCAAGCGCGACCGCGCGCCCGCAGCGTAGCGAGGATAGCCAAGCGGGCGGATGCCCGCGCCCGGCGTCTGAGGTTAAAATATAAACACCCCGTCGGAGGCGTTCGCGCAGCGAACTGCCGCGAGACAAATAGACTCTTCACACCCCCAGCATCGCCCGTTTCTCTTCCTTCGACAGAAAGTCCGCCTCGCAAACCTGTTTCCACAACCGCTCCCGATCCTCTGACAAGGCAGGAATCTGGTCGCGATCCACCGCCAGCTTCACGTCCGGCCACCAGGCCCGTAGCGCACCCGACAGGCCATCCAGTATCTTCCCCGCCAGCGGCAATATCGTCAGCCGCCAGAGCGCCCGGTTGGCTTCGCGATAATTGGCGTAGCTATTGTCGCCGGGCAGCCCGAGCAGCATCGGCGGCACGCCAAAGGCCAGCGCAATCTCCCGCGCTGCTGCCTCTTTCAGCGCGACAAAATCCATATCCGCCGGGGTCATGCTCATCGACTGCCATTTCAGACCGCCCTCGAGCAGCATCGGCCGCCCGGCATTGCCCGCCCCGGCAAAACTTGCATCCATTTCGGCCTTCAGCCGGTCAAACTGCTCCCCGGTCAGCGCCGATCCATCGGCACCCGGATCATAGACCAGCGCGCCCGAAGGCCGCGCCGCATTATCCAGGATCGCCTTGTTCCATTTCGCCGCCGCATTATGCACCGCCACTGCTTTTGCCGCCGCACCCAGACAGCCGAGCCCATAATGGTCATCGGTCGGGTGAAAGCCCTTCAAGTGCACGATCGCCGGCCGACCCATCGCATCCTGCGCGGCAAAACGCGTGCGATGTTCACCGGCGCGATATTGATAGGCTATCGGCCAGCCCTTGGCATCCGGCTCGACAGTGATCCGGTCGGGCCGCAGCGCATAAAGTTCGCTGGGCTGGTCATCCGCGCCGCAGATCAGCTGCACATAGGCATTGCCATGGAGCAGCAAATGCGCGGCGATGGTTTCGAGCAATGACTGGCTGGCGCTGGTCGCGTCGACCAGGCCGGCGACTGTGTCATCGACCGGCACCAGCGGCGCGCCGCCGACCCCTTCGGCAACAATGCGTACCGCGCGCTGGGCAATGGCATTTTCGACATAGGCCTCGCGCACCCGGCCCTCATAAGAAAATGGCGCGTCCCCCGAAAAAGCCGCGCCACCATAAGTGCCGATATAGCTGCGCCCCAAAGGCGGCCGCAATGATCCACGCCCGCCCTTGAAGGCGAGGGAGAGATTTTCCCAGAATGTCATTTTTGTTCTCCTGTGCCCCTGCGCAGGCAGGGGCACATCTCCTGCATTATCTCAAATTCGCTCGGGAATAGGCGAGCGCTCCAGCCAACTCTTGGCGCAAACGAGCCCCATTGCGAATGCCATAGCTTCCCGAGATGGACCCCTGCCTGCGCAGAGGCACATCACCGCACCCTCGGCTCCCGCGCCTTCCCCAGCATCAATTCCGTCAGCGCCCAGACCAGGGCATCCGCCCGGTCCGGCGAACGCCCCGGCCCCTCATAATCGCCACCAACCAGCAACCCGCACATCTCGTCTTCCAGCTGCGGAAAGGCACCAACATGATGGACACGCCCATTTTCATAAAGCGCCGCCACCGGTTCGGCCCGCGCGACTTTCCCGCGCGAAGCGTGGACCAGTTTCACCGGCAGCGAAATCTTCGCCGCGTGCAGCACCGATTTAACCATCGCGCCACCCTGATTGGCTTCGGCGATAACCCGGTCGGCAGCGAAGCGGTCTGCTGCATCAGCCACCTTGCGCGCCCAGGTTTCCGGGCTGGCCTTTTCAACGCTGCAGTCGGCCAGAATATAAGCTTTCCCGTCAACCCCCAGTCCCGCGACGACAATGCCGCAAGCGTCACCGGTTGCGGAGGCTGGCGGATCGACACCGATCACGATTCTGGCAAAGCCAATCTTCCGTTCATCTCGAGCGTAGTCGAGAGACCGGTTCCGGCTGGCGCAAGTGGCTCGACTTCGCTCGACACGAACGGCCGCATCGCCGACCCGACACGCCTCAATCATCGCCCTTGTCCACAAGGCCCCTTCAACTTCCTCGATCAGTTCCCCGTCCAGTTCCTGACGCCCCAGCCTTGTGCCGCCATAATCCGCTGTCATAGCGGTCAGGAACGGAACCGGCAGATGCAAATCATTGTCCAGCGTCCGGCCCTTGCTGATCGCAATCCCGTCACCCTTGGCCAGCGCCCGCACCAGCGGCACTGGCCGCGGTGTTGTCGTCGCGACCAGCTGCGGCCGATAACCGAGGCGCAGTCCCATTTTCAGATTGTCCCAGGCGGCTTCGGCCTGGCCGGCATTGTTCATCCATTTGGCAATCTCGTCACACCACGCATGGCTGTGCTGCGGGCCGCGCAAGCCTTCCGGTTCGGCAGCCGAATAGAGATGCGCCTCTGCCCCGCTCTCCCAGCTGAGGCGCTTCAGCGACGGTTCCCATGTTGGGCGTTGCTGGGGCGGCGCAATTGACAGCAGGCCGCTTTCGCCCTCGACCATGACCGTGCGGGTTTCGCCATAGTTCGCGCCAACCAGGGCAAAGCGGGCACTGCCATCGCTTTCCGCGATGCTGCGCACCCACTCGGCCCCGGCCCGGGTTTTGCCATAACCGCGGCCCGCCATGATCAGCCAGATTGCCCAGTCGCCGGCAGGAGGCTTTTGTTCGGGCCGCGCCCAGAAGGGCCAACAGTACAGAAATTCCTGCTGCTCGCTTGCGCTCAGACGGGAGAGAAATTGCTTCCGTTCGGCCGCTGTCCATTCGGCGAAAATTTCCGCCTCGGATATCTCATTCATCGGCGGCTGTCGCCAACGGGCCGTTTTGCTGTTCGGCGAGCGCCCGGCGGCGGAGCAGCTTCGCGCGCATATTGCCGAGCTTGCGGTCGAGGCTTGCGCGCACTTGTTCGGCGCTCATTTCCTCCTCTGCCGCACGGGTCAGCGCGACCATCTGCTTGTGCGCCAGCAACAGTTTGACCGCGATCCCGTCATTATGTTCGCGCACCGTCGCGACTGGCTCGCCGTTGCGGAAAATATGCTTCTTCACCCCGTTGCGCGCCCGGTCGAGCAATTCCATTTCCAGCATTTCATAGCCGGCCGCCAGCGCCTGCATCCAGCGGCGCCGGAATTCCGGATCCCGGGTGCGCCAGTGATAGAGGGTCGACAAAGAGATATGAGCCGCTTCTGCGGATGCGCTCACATGCGAGCTGGTTGCCAGACATTTCAGGAAGCGCAGCTTGCGCCGGTCATCCAAACATCCCTCGCTTTCTGTTGCGGCCATAAAATACTCCTTCGCGGATCGCGACAAACGGTCCGGGCACAAAAAAGGCCGTCCGGAGAGAACAGCCTTGCCGGAGCGGCGGTGCTGTCCAGAGCCGGTCGGCCCGAATCACAATTTCTCGATGTTCCTGATTTGTACCTAAATAGCGTGACGATGTCAATATATTTTTACCTATTTGGTAAATTGATCGTTCAGATCAATCGTCGGCAGCACATGTTCGCTGATATATGCCGCCGCCATATCCGCCAACTCCCGGCCAAGATGCCAGTCGAGAATTTGCATGTCCGGAATGATCGGAGGGTTCACCAATATGTCCTGGTCGCCGAGCATTTCCTTCGACGCCATCCGGCTGGCCACCACCATCGAACGCGACATAATCTCAACAATAGATGGGAATTCGGCCTTCCGTTTGCGCCGCAACATGACATCCTTGAGCAAGCTCCAGCGCCCGCGAATATCGTCATATTCGACATCGGTGCGCCATATTTCATGTGGGTCGCCGAGGGACACGACGATATTCGGCCCGGCCTTGAGCCCGTGCATGACCTTGACCGGGATATTGTCGAGCACCCCGCCGTCGACCAATATATTGCCATCCTTGTCGATAAATGGTGGCAATATCGTAGGCAGCGAACCCGAGGCCCGAACGCATTCCCACAGAGGACCGCGCCGGTGAATATGCAGACCATTATTCGAAAGATTGGTCGAGACGCCGAAAAAATTGATCGGCTGGTCGGCAATATCCCGGGTCCCGTAGCGGCTCCGTAGCTCGCTGTCGAATACGGTCGGGTCGAGCAGGGAATAGAGCGGCAGGGTCAGCCGCTTCATCGCCTTGGCCTGGATGAACATCGCTTCCATCTGGTCGAGCGTCTCCTCCACCGTCATCCCGCGGGCAATCGCGCCGCCCATCGCCGCGCCAGCACTCGCGCCGCCGATGAAGTCGATCGGGATATCGGCCTGTCGCAAAGCCTTGATCACGCCGAGATGAGCACAGCCCAGCGCGCCACCGCCGGCCAGCACCACGCCAACGGCCCGGCCGGTCAGAAAACGGGCAACCTTGTGAAAGTCCGCATCGCTATCGAGCGCGACATGATGATGCAGCTTGGGCCTGCGCGGATCAATCCATTCGCCGCTCTTGCTGATTTGCTTGTCGGCGCTTGTCCGGAGCAGCAGCAAGGTTCGTTGTGGCTCCGCAATCCAGCCCATCGCGGCATCTTCCATCGCATTGGGTTGGGGATTGGTCGGGCCGGGCCGCGCCACCATCACCAGCGCATCGGCATTGCGGCACACCATCTGGCCCCAATCCTCCGATCCGCTGCCATCGATCAGGACATAGGCACCCCTCGCTTCCTGTTCCGCCAGCCACGATTGATATTCGTGGGCATCGGCTGCTTCGCTCGTCGCCCGGTCGATCGGCACCACTGGCGTATCCGGCCGTACCACCGCATCAAACGCCTCTGCCATGCGCATCAGAAATCCATCCGGCAGCGTGCTGGTTCCGGCGGGCAGCAAGGCAATCACCCGCGGATGGCTCGATAATATGGACGAGGTTCGCGCCGTCGCAACCACCAGCCGCTCCGAGACCAGCTTCAGCATCGCGGCGTTCAGTTCCGGATAGCGCACGGCAATGTCATCAAACGCCTTTCGCGAGACTTCCCGGATGATCGAATCGCGCATCGCAACAACATCGGCGGTTCGCTGGCCGTCGGCAAAAAAGGCAAGCTCTCCGACCGCTTCTCCCGTTTCGATATGCGCCACGATCCGATTTTTGTTAATGACCACGCGAAACCGGCCGGATTCGACAAAATAGAGCGCATCGGCATCATCGCCCTGATGAACCAGCACTTCGCCGCCCGCGATATGTCTCGTTGCAGAAACGGACTGAAGCGCGGTCAGCGCCTCCAGCGGCACGTCTTCAAACAAGGCATGCCGCCCGAGATCTGGCATTTCAGTCGGTTCAGCCACGCTAAATCCCCTATCGGTGCGACCCGCCTTCGCCTGTTATCCAGCCTAGTTGATCCACAATCAAGTCAAAGCGCCTTTACGCCAGATGACAGATCAACCCGCGACTGGGTGCAACCTCATTCGCGAGCATCGCCAGATAGGCGGATTGCAGAGCATCGCACCCTTCCAGATCCTCCACCTTCAGATAGGCGCTGGCTCCGGTTACAAAGGCTACAAATTGTTCATCGACCCGCGCGCGGAATTCCGCTGGCCCAATTTCCTTCATCAGGTTTTCCGCTGCCGTCGGAGCAAAGAACAGCTCCGGCTTCGGCCCTTGCAGATCATCCGCGCCGCCCCGTTCCGCGACATGGGTTGCACCGACCAGCGAACTGAACTTGAGCCGGTTGCCCCAATGCGCGTGGATAGCGCCGAGCAGCGAACCATTGCCGGCGAAATCGACCGACGCGGTCGGCATGGTGGCATCGGCTGTCGACAGATCATCATAGGTCAGGACGTCATCATAGAGCCCCGATTGCTCGACAAATGCCTTGTTGCCGCTTGATGTCAGACCAATGCGCTTGATGGCGGGGCTCAGGTTTTTCACAACCATCGCCAGGCCCAGCGCGGTTTTGGAGGAAGCGCTGGTCATCAGCAACGCCTCGGCCCCGAACCAGTCATTCGACCGCATGAAATGCTCGATCAGAAAGCTGGTGGTGAAAAGCGGCTGGAAGATCGCGCGCTCCGCCTCATGAGACCCCTCTCCCAGCCCCAGCCGGTGATATTGATTATATATGATCGCCAGCCCCTGCCGGTGCGCCGCACCGTCAACAAAGCCGCTATCCTGAACATTGGTCGGCGCAACCAGCAAATGGCTGGCCATCGGCAAATAGCCGTAGACCCGCTCCCCCACCGCGATATCGGCATTTTCCGAGGCGACAACTTTGGCAAAGCCCCAGACCGGGACAATGCCCCAAGCGGCATCACCGGTCGGGAAGAAATTCCAGTAGCCAAAGCCGTCGCCGACCACGGCATAGGTAATATTATTCGCCGTCAGGGCATATTTCTCGACCGCCAGCAGCACCTGACCCTCGGCCAGAGCCGGCACATCACTTTCATGCCATTCCGATTGCGAGAGTTCATCTTTCTTCACCCACAAGCTCTGCATCAATCCCGCTCCATCCTGTTTTGCTTATTCCGCCCAGCATACGGACTGGAGACCAGATGGCAAAAGCATTTGCCAAAAACCCTCCGCCTGCTAATCCTGCCGCACGGGACAGAATATGCGCCCATGTGCGCCATCGGGGAGAATTTTTGTGAGTGCAGCACCGGTTTCAGGTTTTGAAGCGGCGATCGCGCCGATCACCAATATTTCGGACTTTATCTGGGCCGGCACATGGGAAGGTTCCGAAATACTCCCGATACCGCCCATGGTCGTGATATTGCTCGGTGCCGGCATCTATTTCATGATCGGTCTTCGCGGCTATCCCCTGCGCCGGCTTTTCCCCTCTCTCGCCGGTCTGTTCAGAAAATCCTCAAGCAAGGGCGCGGGCGAGATTTCGCCTTTCGCGGCGCTATCAACAGCCTTGTCCGGTCAGGTTGGTACGGGCAATCTGGCCGGCGTAGCCACCGCCATCACCCTTGGCGGACCCGGTGCAATATTCTGGATGTGGGTGACCGCATTGTTCGGTATGGCGCTGGCCTTTGCCGAAGGTTCGCTCGCCGTGCGTTTCCGCTCGCAAGCAGAAGACGGTACCTATCGTGGCGGACCGATGACCTATATCACCATCGGCCTCGGCCCGAAATGGACATGGCTGGCCATATTATTCTGCGTCGGTACATTATTTTCCGCGCTCGTAACAGGCAACGGCATTCAGGCCAACAGCCTCGGTGACAGTGCCAACGAGCTGTTCGGAGTGGAGGAATGGATCGGCGGCGCGGTCGCGGCCATCGCAGTCTTCGTCGTCATTATTGGCGGAATCAAATCCATTGGCCGGGTCGCCGAAACCATCGTTCCGTGGATGGCCGGTGCCTATCTGCTGATGGCGCTGATCGCCCTGATCATCAACCTGCCCGACCTGCCGGAAACCTTCGGACGTATTTTCGGCGGTGCCTTTAACGCACAATCTGCCAGCGGGGGTTTTCTGGGTGCGGCGATCATCATCGCCATTCGCGCCGGCGTCGCGCGCGGCCTCTTCTCCAATGAAGCGGGACAGGGTTCAACCCCGATTGCCCATGCTGTGGCGCAAACCAACGATCCCGCTGCACAGGGCCGGTTCGCGATGATGGGTACCTTCATCGACACCGTGGTGATCTGCACGATGACCGCACTGGTCATGCTTACCGTTGCCGGCGATTTCACCTTTACCGATGCCAATGGCGTCAAACAGGTGGTCGAACACGCCTGGCAGTCGGACCTCAACGGCTTTGCCATGACCTCCGGGGCCTATGCAGCCGCCTTCCCCTTTCCCGTCTTCGGCATTCCGATCGGCACGCTGATCGCCTCGGTCGCGCTGATCCTGTTCGTTTTCACGACGCTGCTGACCTGGAGCTATTATGGCGAACGGGCAATCACCTATCTCTATGACCAGACTCCCGGAGCCACTCTGAAAGGTGAAAACCGGCTCCACTTCGCCTGGCGGATCCTGTGGTGCCTGGTGATCTTCATCGGCTCCTTCGCCCCGTTGCAGCTGATCTGGCGTCTCGGCGATATTTCCAACGCGGTCATGACCCTACCGAATATCATTGCCCTGCTCGCCCTCTCCGGTGTCGTTTTCGCGCTGGCAAAGGGCAATCGCGCCGCTGGCACAGATCATGGGCGCGAAACACCCAAGGAATTGCTGGAAGAAGTTACCGGCGCACCCGGTCACTAGATGGGATTTTTCTTGAACCTCAAGCGCCGGGCGGGCGCATCCGCGCCCTTGGCTTTCGCGCCAATAAGGCGCGGCGGCCGGTCGGCCTTGCCTCGCTACGCTCGTAATTATCTCCGACAAACCGAGCGAAGCGAGGCAAGCGCGACCGCGCGCCCGAGCTTTTGCGAGGAAAGCCAAGCAGGCGGATGCCTGCGCCCGGCGCTTGAGGTTTAAAAAAAATGCTAAAAAAACTCTATGACTGGATGCTCGACAAGGCAGCGCATCGGCAGGCACCGAAATGGCTGGCTGGTATCAGCTTTGCCGAATCCAGCTTCTTTCCGATCCCGCCGGATGTCATGCTCGCGCCTATGTGCCTGGCCAAGCCGGAGCGATCCTGGTGGTATGCCCTGATCTGCACGGTCGCGTCGGTGCTGGGTGCGCTGCTCGGCTATGCCATCGGCTATTTCGTCTTCGAAACGGTGGGCATGCCGATCCTCGAATTTTACGGTGTCACCGATAAATTTGAAATTTTCGCGCAGAATTTCAATGAACAGGGCTGGATCGTAGTTCTGCTGGCCGGCTTCACGCCGCTGCCATTCAAGGTCATCACCATCGCCGCCGGCAGCACCGCCATGCCCCTGCACATCCTGATTGGCGCGGCGATCATTGCCCGGTCCGCCCGCTTTTTTCTGGTCGCCGTCCTGCTCCGCTTTTTCGGGCCGCCGATGAAAGACTGGATCGACAAGAATTTCGCCCTGGCCACCACCGTGGTCGGCGTCCTGTTCGTCGGCGGGTTCGCCGCTCTGCGCTGGTTGCTGTGACAAGGAACAAATGCTTTTAGCGCAACAGCATTTTTTTCTATGGCCTCGCAGCCGATGATTTTCTAAGGCCGGAACATGAGCACCAGACAGGTTTCAGACAGCAACGATCCTGTGATCGAAAATATCGCCCAGTTGGTTGAACCAATGATTAAAGGCGAAAAGCCCAGAGACCGCTGGCGGATCGGCACCGAGCACGAAAAATTCGTCTATTGTACAAAAGATCACCATGCGCCGAGCTATGATGAACCCGGCGGGATAAAGGATCTTTTGCTCGCGCTGCAGGAATTCGGCTGGAAACCGGTAGAGGAAAACGGCAAGGTCATTGCTTTGACCGGTGCCGATGGTGCGGTCAGCCTGGAACCTGCGGGCCAGCTTGAACTATCCGGCGCCCCGCTGGAAAATCTGCACGAAACCTGCAACGAAACCGGTCGCCATCTGCAACAGGTGAAGGCAATTGGCGAAAAAACCGGTACAGGATTTCTGGGCATGGGCATGTGGCCGGACAAGACCCGCGCGGAATTGCCGGTGATGCCCAAGGGCCGCTACAAGATCATGATGAACCATATGCCGAAAGTTGGCAATCTGGGCCTCGACATGATGCTGCGCACCTGTACCATCCAGGTCAATCTCGATTATGGCAGCGAAGCCGACATGGCGCAGAAATTCCGCGTCGGGCTGGCATTGCAACCGCTGGCGACCGCCCTGTTTGCCAATTCACCGTTCACCGAAGGCAAGCCCAACGGCTATCAGAGCTTCCGCAGTCATATCTGGTCCGACACCGATCCGCACCGCACCGGTATGCTGCCCTTCGTGTTTGAGGACGGCTTCGGCTACGAACGCTACGCCGAATATATGCTCGATGTGCCGATGTATTTCGTTTTCCGCGACGGCCAGTATATCGATGCCGCCGGCCTCAGCTTCCGGGATTTCCTGAAGGGTGAACTGTCGGTGCTGCCCGGCGAAAAGCCGACCATGTCGGACTGGACCGATCATCTCTCCACCGCCTTTCCCGAAGTGCGTCTGAAAAGCTTCCTCGAAATGCGCGGCGCCGACGGTGGTCCGTGGAACCGGATCTGCGCCCTGCCCGCATTCTGGGTCGGTCTGCTCTATGATCAGACGGCGCTGGATACCGCCTGGGACCGGGTGAAGGGCTGGAACATGGAAGAACGCGAGGCGCTGCGCAACACGGTCCCGAAACTTGGTCTCGACACACCGATCCCCAATGGACAGACGCTGAAGGATCTCGCAGAAGAAATTCTGGAAATTGCTTCCGCTGGTCTGACTGCGCGCAACCGCCTGAACAGCAGCGGCGACAATGAAAGCGGCTTCCTCGACCCGCTGCGCGAAGTGGTCGCCAAGGGCAAATCACCGGCGGCACAATTGCTCGAACGCTATCAGGGCGAATGGAACGGCGATCTCAGCCGGATCTATGACGAGATGAGCTTCTGACAGAAGGTTGCTGGAAGAAATCAGCTTTTCAGTTTTACAATCCTTAGCAATCTACTGGTCAAATAGGCGGCGACTATGCCCAGTCCGATCGCGACCGGTGTGATCCACCAGCCCAATAATTCCCGCGTCCCGGCGGGAACTTCCGATAATGCACCGATAACAACGGACTCACCCGATTCACTCGCCCAAAACCCGACGGCATCCGGGTCGAAAAGCTTATACAGTCCGATAGCGATCAAGGCAGTGGCAAGGATATAACCAAAAAATCCGGTGGCCAATCCAAGGCCTTTGGTGGCCCCCCTTTTGACCTTCTGGATTGCTTTAAAACCGCGGGGCGGCGGCGAGCCTTTCAAAATATGGTCGACATATTGGCTGGCGAGTTCCCTCGGCTGCCCGAAACCTTCGAGAATGGTCGCAGCATCGATCATCTGTCCGTTTTCTTCCCGAATTTCCATCACATCATAAATATGACATTCAATTTCGCGCAACACATCATCAGCATCTTCTTTGTCCAGTCGGGACAAGAAGTTCATCAGCGATTTCAAATAATCGTGAATCATCTCGCGGTCTGACATGTTAATCTCCTTTCGGGCGGATTTCTCCAGGCCCCGGGTTGTTCAATAAAAATTCGATATCTTCGGCAGACTTCCGCCACCGGATCGTGAGATCGGATAGTTTCTCTTCACCCTTCTGGGTAAGTTTGTAATATTTTCGGGGTCGGGTCTCACCGTCTTGTTGCCAATGGGCATCAACAAGACCATCCCGTTTCAGCCGGTCCAGCAACGGATATAAAGTGCCTTCGGTTATCGCCGTTGTCTCCAGCGACTGAAGCTGACCAAGCAACTCTAGACCATATAGCCGTCGCTCTTTTAGCACCGCCAATATGACAAGCTCCAGGGTTCCTTTGCGAAGCTGGGCATCCCATTTCGACTCTATATTTTTCGGGACACCCATCATACTACCTTGCTTAACATTGTTACTATGTATTGCAAGGTATAATCTATAGCAAGGTAATGTGTGAAGAGCGGCGCTCCTCTAAAACTCAAATGCTTTCTGCTCCGTCTCGGTTGGTTCATCTTCGTCCACAGTTTCCACACCTTCAAGATTAGCCAGCGTCAGGCCTAACAACCGCACCCCGTTTTCCACCGGCATGATGCTCGCCAGCAATTCACGACCGATACTCGCAAATTCCTCTTTGCCCGCAACATAATGATCCACCGACCGGGACCGCGTCACCTGCCGGAAATCGGCATATTTGGCCTTGAGTGTCACCGTCCGGCCGCGCGCCTCGCATTTCTCGATACTGTTCCAGACGATATCGATGATATGCTCGAACGCGTCGTGCATGTCGCTGTCGCTGACCAGATCGTCGCCATAGGTTCGTTCGCCGCCGACCGACTTGCGGATGCGGTTCGACCGCACTTCCCGGTGATCCACGCCGCGCGAGGCGCGGAACAGATAGCCCGCCGACTTGCCGAAATGCTGGCGCAGAAAATCCTGCGATTGCGCACGCAGGTCTGCTCCCGTGTGGATATCCAGCTTCGCCATGCGTTCCGCCGTCTTCGGGCCGACGCCGAAGAAGCGCCGCACCGGCAATTGTGCGACAAAATCCGCCCCCTGGTGCGGCTTGATCACGCATATCCCGTCGGGCTTGTTCTGGTCGGAAGCGATCTTGGCAAGAAACTTGTTATAGCTCACCCCGGCGCTGGCGGTGAGACCCGTCTGCTTCCGGATCTCGGCGCGGATCATCTCGGCGATGCGGGTGGCGTTGCCGATCCCCATCTTGTCCTGCGTAACATCGATAAACGCCTCGTCGAGCGACAAGGGCTCGACCAGATCGCTGTGCATCCGGAAAATCGATCGAATCTGCTGCGATACTTCGCGGTAGACCTCGAACCGGTGCTTGACGAAGATCAGGTCCGGGCAGCGGCGCTTGGCAGTGATCGAAGCCATCGCCGAACGCACGCCATATTTCCGGGCCTCATAGGAAGCCGCCGCGACCACGCCGCGCTTGGAGGAGCCACCAACCGCCACCGGCTTGCCGCGCAATTCAGGAAAGTCCCGCTGCTCGACGCTCGCAAAAAAGGCATCCATATCAATATGGATGATCTTGCGCTGGAGCAGATCAGGAGCGGAATCGGACATGCTGCCAGTCTAGCGCCTGTTTTCCTGCTTGGGGAGCAGCTACATTTCTTCGCTCAGCGATTGGCGGTAGCGCTTGATCAGCGCCTCACCGGCATGGATACGGGTCGTCTCCCCGAAAGCGGCGCGCATGCCGCAGCTCATGAAATCCGATACCTCGGGATATTGCTCATAATCCGGCTTTCCATTCGCAAATATCTCCAGCCGGCCATCCAATATCCGGAAAATCGGGATAGCCGGACCTTCCGAGACCGGGATATACCAGCCGGACTCCCGATCGATATAGAGAGATGCCGCACCGATGCTGCACAAATGCGCATTGGCGCCGACCGCGCTGCCCTTGATCGCATAGAGTCCGTCACCGGTCCGTTCGACCAAAATATTGGTCATCGATGCCCCGACCAGAGCCGGCGTGATACGGGCGAACAGCTCTGACTGGCGATAAGCGGCGGGAACCGGAAGAACATCATCGATGAACAGGGCGGATTCCCCCGGAGCCAGCCACGCCGTTTCTCCGAGCAGGCCAAGCAGCGCGCCCTTGCGCCTATCATAGCTGTCCCGGATGCAATCCGAGGAATATTCCGCCACCGCGCATTTGTTGCGCTGCCTCAGCCAGGCAAGCTGCCCTGGCTTGGCGTCAGGATCGACGTCTTTTGCGCGCTCATAGAGCGCCGCCATATCGCGATCCGCCCGCCGCAGATCGCTGGCATATTCGCCGCATATCTCCCGTTCAACCTTGCTCGCTCCCTTGGCGCAATCAAAGGAAGCCACCTTTTCGAGCGCCGCCTGCTTGGCATTTTCTACCAATAATGTCTGCGTTTCTGCCGCACTGACCAACACATCCTGATCTCCGCCGCGCAGGATCACCGGACCACGAAAGTCGGCCTGCGCCAGATAGGTTATCTGTCCAGGCCCGATAATCGTCCGGTCGATTCGGGCACCGGCGAGGTCGACATCGTGCAGACCAAAGCTGTGCAGCGTGGCTTCGGTGAAATCCGCGCCCTTCGCGCTGATCCCTTCGCCGCCCTGATAGACCGGGCAGCCGTCCGACACCGTCATACCGCATACGAAGGTGAAACCGGTCATATTGGCACCATCGACATTCCAGCCCTCGACGCTACCCTCGAACCAGCCGCCATCAAAATGGCCGCCGGAGAAATCGGCACCCGCGGCCACCACATGCTTCAGTCCGGCGTTGCGAAACATGACAGCGGGCATGTGCGCCCCGGCCAGATTGGCCCCGGTCAGATCGGCCTTGATAAATCCCGCACCGGGTGCCGAGACACCGGCGAAATTGGCGCCCGCCAAATTGCTTTCCTCAAAGCAGACGCCGGACAGCACTATCGCGCGAAAATCCCAACCGGAGAAATCCCCACCTTTGACAATCGTGACACCGGGCTCGCGACGATCAAGCATGCGGATAAAATCGGACAGGGCTCCAAGCTCGTTGCCGTCAATTTCATGTTGCGGGATGTCACGATCGTCCCAAATATCGCCAAGAGCAAAATGACAGTCGGACAAGGCAGATTCATCAGCCTCCGCCCTTGTCGAACCGCCCCCAGTCAGGATCAGGGCAACCCATAACAGTGTCAGAAATAATCGTCTGGTCACCCGCACCTCCCGATATCCGCGCCCGGCCGTGGCATCTCGCCTAGCATATATGCTATAGCCACACTCGCCCGTTCTTGCCATAGGCCGTCCGTGCACAGCAAAGCTCTCCCCTTCCCGATCGGCCGCATCGAACTTGTCATCCTGATGGCAAGCCTGATGGCCCTCAACGCACTGGCAATCGATATCATGCTGCCCGCGCTGGGCCTGATATCCGCCGATTTTGCTCTGCCGGCCGTCAATGACCGGCAATGGGTCATCACTTCCTATATTTACGGCATGGCGATTGGCTCGATTGCTCACGGGTCGCTCGCCGACCGCTTCGGGCGCAAGCCGGTATTGCTGGTGACCATCGCCATCTACATCGTCTTCGGCATATTCTGCGCCCTCGCATGGGACTATGACCTGCTGCTGATCGCCCGGTTCATTCAGGGACTCGGCGCGTCGGCAATGGGCGTGCTGGTCAACAGCATCATCCGCGACCGCTACGAAGGCGACGCCATGGCGCGGACAATGTCGACGATCATGATGGTGTTCATGATCGTGCCGATTATCGCGCCGATGCTGGGCCAAATGGTTCTGATGGTTGCCCCCTGGAAGGCGATTTTCGCGGTCCTTTCCTCAGCGGGACTGGGGGTGTTTCTCTGGGTGCTCACCCGTCTGCCGGAAACGCTGCACCCGGACAACAAGACGCTGATCCGGCCGCGGGCGATTGCCTCCGCATGGTATCAGGTCATCTTCAACCGCAACAGTTTCGGCCATGTCATGGCAAGCGGCCTGATGATGGCCCCCCTGTTCGCCTATATCGCTTCGGCGCAGCAGATATTTGTCGATATATTCGGAGCGGAGGATATTTTTGTCTATATTTTCGCGCTCAACGCCGCCGCCATGTCACTCGGAAATTTTGCCAATTCCCGGATCGTCATGCGCTTTGGCGCGCGGCGCGTGTCCCAGTCGGCGCTCATTTTCTTCATTCTGGTCTCAATCATCCATTTTGTCCTCGCGATGGCGGGCGGCATCAATATCTGGACCTTCACCGCGCTGCTGGTGCCCTCAATGGCGATGGTCGGCCTGACCGGTGCGAATTTCAGTTCGATCGCGATGCAGCCGTTCGGCAAAATCGCGGGTGTCGCGTCCTCCTTCCAGAATTTCGCCCGCTCTGCGATGTCGGCATCGATCGGCGCGACGGTCGGACTGCAATTTGACGGTACTGTGTTGCCACTGGCGCTGGGCTTTCTGGTGTGCGGAACCGCATCCCTCGCGGTAATTGTCTGGGCAGAAAGGGGTCGGTTGTTCCGCCGCGTTCAGACCAATGTAAGCAGGGAATCTTTATTGAATATCGACAGGCTATAGGCAAAAACTGTAAATAGCGGACAGGAGGACAGCGCCATGACATGGTTGAATCTTGCATTTTCTACACTGGCCGCAGGCCTGTTGCCGGCCTGTCTCTTGCTTGCCACGCCTGCGCTGGCGGCAAATTCGATCAACGGCGAATGGATTACCGCAGACCGGGACGCGATCATCAAGATATCCAAATGTGGTGCGAATGTTTGCGGTCGCATCGACAAATATCTGGTGACCCCGCCCAATGGCGTGGGGCAAAAGGATATTCACAATCCCGACAAGAGCCTCCGCAATCGTACCCTGCTTGGCATGGCGATTTTGACCGGATTCAAGCCCGATGGCGATATCTGGCGCGGCAAGGTCTATGATCCGAAAACCGGCAAAACCTATCGCTCGGAAGTCAGCCTGAACTCGCCCAACAGCCTCAAGATGAAAGGCTGTATCGCCTTTGTCTGTCGGGGCCAGAACTGGACCCGGGCGAAATAAGGTTTTGCTTTAGTCTAAAACAATCAATCCTTCTTTTCCATCGCCGCGATCCACTGACTGAGCAGAGCCACCCCTTCTTCATGGACTGTCGTCCGCCCCACTTCGGGCATGGATATGCCAGGTTCAAGACTGTTCAACCGGTAGATCATGATACTGTCGCCAGGTGCACCCGGGTCAATATCAAAATCATGCGTGCCGCTCCCCCGCCCCGCTGCAACCGGGCGCTTGTGGATGCCAAGGCGCACCGGCATTTGTTCCTCATAGGTCAGGAACAGGCCGGAGTTGCTCGCCGAGCCGTTGATATTGTGACAATGGGCGCAATTGACGTCCAGATAGCCACGCGCACGGTCGTTTACCGATGCGGTCGCCTCTCCCCACGCGAGGATAGGATAGTCGACCTGCGGCTCCCGGTCGATCAGACCGAGCCTGGCAAAATCCACAAGTTGCCCGCCATGAGTCAGATTGCGCGCTTTTGGTCCGATCGGCGTCACCGCCCCCGAAAGGGCATGACATTCCTTGCACTGGTTCTTGTTGGGCACGCCATAGCTGATCGAACGCGCGCTGCCGGACGGATCGGTGAAGGTCACCGCGATGCGCGCGCCCGCGACCTTCAGCTTCGCCTCGGTCTGCGCGTCGTTCCACACATAAGGCAGTGCCAGCCAGCCATCGGCGCGGTGGAGCAACACCCGGGTTTCGAGCAAGCGGGGCTTGCCATCAATCTCATAGCCGAAGCTCTTGATCAGCGCCGATCCCACGGGAAAGTCTAGCAATCCGTCGCCATCGGCCTTCGCCTGCTTCCCTTGCGGCACATAGATGAACCGGTATTTCTCCGCATAGTCGGTAAACAGGGGCGTGTTCAGGGCATAGGGCACGACCCGGTCATTCGGCTGCCACCCTGCTTTATCCTTGAAGAAGCGATAGTCCGACAGGCTGCGCGGCAGGCCATCAGACAGGATCACTGCGTCGGCGACGCCTGCCGGTTCGCCCGCAACGGACACCTCCGCGCCCGCCGTCAAGGTCAGCGCCAGCACAGCGCATGCGGACGCCAGCAAGCGCATTATCGGATTGCGGCTTCCATCGCCTCGGGCAGGGTGATTGGCTTCAGCTGCCTTCCGTCAAACGGCTCGGTTGCGCCGCTCGAGATGGTCGGCTGCGCCTCGGCCAGCGACTGGCCGGGCGTGGTCAGCCCCATGGACAGGACCGCAACATCCTCGCCAATCAACAGGTTTTCGCCCGTGCCATCCTCGATAATCGGCGGGATCGCCCCGCCAAAGGCCGCTTTCAGCTGATCCCCGCCCGGGAACGCCGGCTTGTAGCCCGCGCGGCCATGCTCGTTCTCGAATACCCGCACACCAATCGGCTTGGGATTGTAATTCGGATCATCCTGCCCCTTGCTATAGGACACGATCAGGACATTGCCGGTGCCATTTTCGGCGAGCTTGTTGCCGAACACCTCGACCTCATAATGGGACATCACCATGATCCCCATGCCGGTCGGAACATCCGCCACGATATTGCCCTCGGGGGCAAAATTCGGGGTGTTGTTGTCAACCACGATATTGTCGAACACCCGGACATTGCGGCCACCCTGTTTCGGAATATTGGGCAGATCAAACACCAGGATTCCGCCGGTATTGTTGACCGCGATATTGTTATAAACATCCGCGCCAATGCTGTTCTCGATCTCGATCCCGGCGACGTTGAAGCGCGCCACGCTGTTGCGGACGATGATATTCTCAGACTGGCCCACATAAATCCCGGCATCCGAAGAGCCGGAGGTTGTCACGCTGTCGACCAGCACATTGCGGCTCTCGACCGGATAAATCGCATAGGCACCATTTTCCGGATGCGGCCCGCGGGTCCATTCCACCCGGATTTTATAATAGACAATATTGTCCGCGCCCTTGGACTTGATGCCATCGCCCTTGCTGTCCTCGATCGCGAAATCGCGCAGCACGACATGGTCGGACGTGACCAGCAAGCCTTCACCGGCGCCCAGCTGTCCGGCAAAATTGAGCACCGTCTGGTCCATCCCGGCGCCGCGGACGGTGACATTGTCGACATCAAGCGAGAGACCATCGATCAGATCAAAGCGGCCAGCGCCCAGTTCCACCACATCACCCGGTTCGGCAAGAATCAGCGCCTCCTGTATCCGCTCCTGGGCATCATCACCGGCTTCCACCGTAATCGTTTTTGCGAGTGTCGGCGCGCTCAGGCACAGCGCGGTGGCGAACAATAAGCTGCGGATCATATCTCTCTCCTCCAGGAACGAGAGAGTGTGCCGCAAAATCTGGCCGATGCCAAGAGCATTGACATTGATGTCAGTGACTAATGTCGGTGAATTGGGGTGCGCGTGAGGCTCACGCCTCGCTCAATATCCATTCGATCGCCGCATCGGAATGAATTTCGGTGCTGTCGTAGATTGGCAGGATATTGGCCTTGGTGTCGATGATCAGGTCCAGTTCCGTGGAACCCAGAACCACCGCCTCGACATCGCCCTTGGCGATATTGGTGATATAGGTTTTCATCGTCCTTTCGGACTCGCGCTTGGCCTGGTTGAACATCAGTTCCTCGTAGATGATCCGGTCGATCTCCTCGACCCGTTCGTCATCGGGCGGGGTCAGGGTTATCCCCTTGGCAACCAGACGTTTACGATAAAATCCCTCGGTCATCACATTGCGGGAACCGAGCAAAGTCGCCGTCTTTATGCCATCGGCCGCCATCTTGTCGCCCACGCAATCGGCAATGTGCAGGATCGGCACGCCGACTTCCGGCTGCACCTGATCATAGATTTTGTGCATTGCGTTGGAGCAGATGAATATTGCGGTCGCACCGCTATTCTCCAGCCGCTTGGCCGACCGGGTCATCAGGCCGGCAGCCGCATCCCAGTCGTCATCCGACTGCAGTCGCGCATAATCGCTGAAATTAACGCTCTCGATCAGCATGTGCGGGCTGGAAAAACCGCCCAGCCTTTTTTGCACGATGCTGTTGATCCGCGTGTAATAGCTGGCAGTCGATACCCAGCTCATCCCGCCAATCAGGCCAATTTTCCGCATTGAAGTTACAATCCCTGAAATATACGAAGTCGGCGTCTAGAGCGCCTTGACGATTTCCTCGCACATTTTCTTGGCATCGGAAAGTAACATCATCGTCTGGTCCATATAAAAGACCTCATTGTCGACCCCGGCATAGCCGACACCGCCCATCGAGCGTTTCACGAAGAAAATCGTCTTGGCTTTTTCAACATCGAACACCGGCATGCCGTAAATCGGCGATCCCTTGTCGGTTTTCGCCGCCGGATTGACCACGTCATTGGCACCGATGATGAAGGCGACATCCGCCTGGGCAAATTCGCTGTTGATATCCTCCAGTTCGAACACCTCGTCATAAGGCACATTGGCCTCGGCGAGCAGCACATTCATATGGCCCGGCATCCGGCCTGCAACCGGGTGAATGGCATATTTGACGCTGACGCCTTCTTCTTTCAGCATATCGCCCATTTCGCGCAGGGCATGCTGTGCCTGCGCCACGGCCATGCCATAGCCGGGAATGATGATCACATTCTCGGCCTGCTTCATCATATAGGCGGCATCTTCGGCCGAACCGCGTTTCCACGGACGGTCGATCTTGGCCGCGCCTTCCGAAGGACCACTGTCGGCACCAAAGCCGCCGGCGATCACGCTAATGAAGCTGCGGTTCATCGCCTTGCACATGATATAGGACAGGATCGCACCGGACGAACCGACCAGCGCGCCGGTAATGATCATCGCCGTGTTGCCAAGGGTAAAGCCCATGGCCGCAGCCGCCCAGCCGGAATAGCTGTTCAGCATCGACACCACGACCGGCATGTCTGCGCCGCCGATCGGAATGATCAGCAGGAAGCCGATGAGGAAGCTGAGGCCAACGATGGTCCAGAAAATCGCGCCCGTACCGATGGTCGGCGCAATGGCGAAATAGGCGGTCAGTCCGATGATCCCGGCAAGCACGCCGAGATTGATGACATGACGCAAGGGCAGCATGATCGGCGCACCTGACATATTGCCGTTGAGCTTGAGGAAGGCGATCACAGAACCGGAGAAAGTGATCGCACCAATGGCAACACCAAGACCCAGTTCGACGCGGCTGACCGTCAATATCTCGCCCGTCGCATCCAAAATGCCAAAGGCACCGGGATTGAGATAGGCGGCGATACCAACCAGTACGGCAGCCAGACCGACAAGCGAGTGGAAGGCAGCGACCAGCTGCGGCATATCGGTCATCGCGATCCGGCGCGCGGTGACGAAACCGATGACGCCGCCAATGGCAATGGCACCGGCAATTTCCGGCAGGCTGGCAATGCTGTGGGTCCATAAAGTGGTGACCACGGCAATCAGCATCCCGGCCATGCCGAAACGGTTGCCCGTCCGGCTCGATTCAGGCGAAGACAGGCCGCGCAGCGCGAGAATGAACAGAACGCCTGCAACCAGATAAGCAGTGGCAACCCACGGGTTTACCGGTTCACCGGAAGAGGCGAGCGCGGGGGAAGCCGCGAAAACTGTCATCCCAGCGAAGGCTGGGATCCAACCCAATCTCGATGCGATACGGCGCCCTTGGTTTAGGCCCCAGCCTTCGCTGGGGTGACGATCAGAAGAAGCACCCATTATTTGCGCTCCTTTTTCTTGTACATTGCGAGCATGCGCTCGGTCACGGCAAAGCCGCCAAAAATATTCACGCTGGCCAGAACAACGCCGACCAGACCCAGCCATTTGGCGGTCTGCCCGCCATCAGCCTGCGATCCCGCCGCCGCGGCAATCAGCGCCCCGACAATGATCACCGAGGAGATCGCATTGGTCACCGCCATCAATGGCGTGTGCAAAGCCGGAGTCACTGACCAGACAACATAATAGCCGACAAAACAGGCCATCACGAAAATTGAAAGAATTGAAATGAAGTCCATTGCTAACCCCCTAGTTCGCCAGAAGGCGCTCGTTGACGACCTTGCCGTCCTTGGTGAGACGGATGCCAATCGTAACCTCGTCATCATCGGGAAGCACGGGCCGCCCCGCCTCTTCATCCCAGTAAGCGCTGAGGAAATTATACAGGTTCCGCGAAAAAAGCGCCGAGCTATCGGCCGCCATGCTCGACGGCATATTGTTGGCACCGATGATCTTGACGCCGTGCTTCTCGACGACCTTGCCGGAAACCGCGCCTTCGACATTGCCACCCTGCTCCGCCGCGAGATCGACGATCACGCTGCCGGTCCGCATGGTCGCGATCTGCGCGTCCGAAATCAGGCGCGGCGCGGGACGCCCGGGAATCAGTGCGGTGGTGATGACGATATCCTGCTTGGCGATATGGCTGGACACCAGTTCGGCCTGGGCCTTCTGATATTCCTCGCTCATTTCGGTAGCATAGCCGCCGCTGCCCTCACCCTCGATGCCTTCAACCGATTCGACGAAAATCGGTTTGGCGCCGAGCGATTGAATCTGCTCCTTGGTCGCGGCGCGCACGTCGGTCGCGCTGACCTGAGCGCCGAGCCGCCGTGCCGTAGCAATCGCCTGCAGCCCGGCAACGCCGACGCCCATGATGAAACAGCGTGCCGCCGATACCGTGCCTGCTGCGGTCATCATCATCGGAAAGGCGCGGCCATATTCGGACGCGGCTTCTATCACCGCTTTGTAACCGGACAAATTGGATTGCGAGGAAAGGATATCCATCGACTGAGCGCGTGTAATCCGCGGCATAAATTCCATCGCCAGCGCATCAATGCCCAGCTTGGCATAAGCATCGACCCGCTCGCGCTCACCGAAAGGATTCAGGCTGGCCACCAGCCACGCGCCTTTTTTCATACCTTTTAGCGATTGCGGATCGGGACCCTGCACGGCCAGAACGATGTCGGCATCCTTCAGGACGGCGGCCCGTGTTCCGATCGTTGCGCCCATATCGGTATAGTCCGTATCGGCAACAGCAGCAGATTCGCCCGCCCCCTTTTCGACGGCCATGGTGGCGCCCAGAGCAATGAACTTCTTGACCGTTTCGGGCGACGCGCTCACGCGCGCCTCGCCTTCGGCGAGTTCCTTCAATACCGCTATTTTCACGCTAGATTCCAATCCGTTAGGAAATGAGTATAACCACCAATATTGCCACGATAGCGGTCAGGATTGTTCCGACTTTCAGCATCGACAAAAAGCCTGCGTAGGTTTCCTGTGCGGCGCTCAAATTATTATCCGATGTCATGATTTCCCCATATTTTCATTTTCGTTCATAAACTGGCGCGAGGTGTAACCCTATATTAGCGCCTGCTCAAGTCCTACCCACCGTCATTTTGGATAGAAAATTTATCCATCCCTTAATCGGCTCTTTACCGGTTGCCGGTATGAAAATGCTTCATTGTGGGACAATCGGGACAAAAATGGCACAAAACGGCACAAAATTACTGCTGCTGATCGATGATGAGCCGGCGCAATGTCGGCTGATTTCGGCGCTCGCTTCACGGGCCGGATTTCGCACGATCTATGCCCGTGACGCGGAAACTGCGATTGCCACACTCGGGACACAGGACGGGATGATGCTGGATGCGATCATCCTCGACCATTGGGTACCGGGTTCCGAAGCCACAGACCTGATCATCGAGCTCAAGTCGCGTCGCCCCGCCCTGCCGATCCTGATGCTCACCGCCGTCGGATCCATTGCCGAGGCGGTTGATGCCGTGCGCGCCGGCGCAACCGACTATCTGATCAAGCCGGTTGCGCCCGAACAGATGCTTCAGGCACTTGATGCGGCCGTCGAATCATCCAAGGATGACGGCGAACTGCGTCCGCTAACCGAAAAAATCTCGGCCCCGCTTGAATTTGAAGAAATTGTTGGCGCCGCGCCGGCGTTCCGCGCAGCCCTTGCCATCGCGGCCAAGGCCGCTAGGGCCCGCGTTCCGGTCCTGATCGAAGGCGAAGGCGGGGTTGGCAAGGAAGTGATCGCCGATGCGATCCATGCCGCCAGCCCGCGGTCCAAGCTGCCGATGCTAAAACTCAATTGCGGCGCGATCACCGGAAATCTGCTCGATTCGATCCTGTTCGGTCATGAAAAGGGCGCGTTCACTGGCGCCTTCGACCGCAAGATCGGTCTGATCCAGCAAGCCGAGGGCGGTACGATTTTCCTCGATGAGGTTGATCGCATCCCGCCCGAGACACAGGTGCGCCTGCTCCGTTTCCTGAAACATTCCGATATCCAGCCTCTGGGCAGTCCGAACAGTTTCCAACTGGATGTCCGCATCATCGCCGCGACCAATCGCAAGCTGCAAAAAGAGGTCGAGAAAGATAATTTCCGCGAGGATCTCTACTATCAGATGAACGTCGTCCAGCTGACCATCCCGCCGCTGCGCGACCGGACCGGGGACATTCCGGCACTGGCCCGCCATTTTCTGGCGCGCCTTGCCCATCAGCCGGGCCTGCGCAGCCTCGGCATCACCGACGAAGCGCTGAATCTGCTGCGCAGCTATCGCTGGCCGGGCAATGTCCGCCAGTTGCAAAGCGTGCTCTTCCGCGCCGCCGTCATGTGCGACCACAATGCCCTGACCTGCGATGAATTTCCGCAAATCGGCTCTTTTGTCGCCGAATCGGGAGAAGCCGACCCGCATCTGGTCAGCAGCCCGGAAGGCATTGGCATCACGCTCTACAGCGAAGATGGCAATTTACGGCCGCTGGAAGAAATTGAGGCGGATGTGATCCGCCTGGCCATCGGCCATTATCGCGGCCGGATGACCGAAGTTGCCCGGCGCCTGGGTATCGGCCGCTCGACTCTCTATCGCAAGCTGGCAGATCTCGGCATCGATAACGCCGCCTGAAAATGCTCGGCAATGGCGTCAGCCAAAAAGGTTGCGGCTTGTTGGAATTTGACATTTTCGGCCAGAACAATTGCCGCACCGATATTTGCCAAATCCAACATCGCCATTGATGTTTCCGACCGCTCGTCTTAAGTCTGCCCCCTATGAAAAACATGTTTCCAATTCTTCCAATCGGTGCAACCACGACGCTTGCGCTGCTCCTGTCCGCTTGCGGAAAACAGGAAGCAGTGGGTGACGTTCCCTCAAGCGAAGAACTCGCCCAGCAGGCAGATGCTGCCAGTCAGGCGATCCGCGATGAAGCGGCTGCCGCGGAGGGCGGCAAGGCGACTACGGCGATCGATCTCACCACGCTCGACAGTTATACCAACGCCTTGCGCGGCTACACGATCATGGTTCCGGGCGGCTGGGAGGTCGACGAGGCGAACAGCGACGACAATGGTCAGACTTATACCGATGCAGAAAGCGGTGCCAAACTTGCCGTCACGTGGATAGAAAATCGCGAAGATGCCGCCTGGAGCAAAGCCGTTCAGACCGTCGATGATCGGGGCGAAGCCATGGCCGGTGCTGCTGTAGGGGAAAATGAATATCGGGCATCGGGAATCTTGACCAACGGCCAGAAATCAAGCCTGCGGATGCTGCGCAAACCGGATGGTACGATGATAAAAGCAGAAATCACCTATGCCGCCGACCAAGCCGAGGCGGACGATCCCTTGGCCGCAACGATCCTCGACAGCCTGACCCTGCAATAGCAGCAGTCTAGCGGAGCAGCAGTCTAGCGACCGAATTTGGCGTCCAGGAAGCTGGGCATCGGACCGTTCCAGCTGCCTTTATCTCCATCCTCATCACTGTCCTGAACCACAGGCGGTTTTTCTTTTCGGACTTTTGCAGCCCGGACCGGCTTCTTCGGCGCACCTTCCTGCCGTGGTGAATTATCTTGTTGCGGTGCCTGCTTTTTCTGTGGTGGCTTGCCTTGCCGGGGCGTGTCCGCTTTTGCCGGAGATTTTCCGCCCGGTTTATCGGCCGCTTGCCCCTTGCGTTCTTTGCGCTCCTTGCGAACGGGAATTTTCATACCGGTCAGCTTTTCGATGCTCTCAACATGCTCCGAATCACTACGGGTGACAAAGGTAATCGCAACACCGGTTGCACCAGCACGGCCGGTGCGACCAATCCGGTGAATATAGTCATCGGGGTGCCAGGGAATATCGTAATTTATGACATGGCTGACGCCCTTGATATCCAACCCCCGTGCAGCGACATCGGACGCACATAAAATATTGATCTCGCCGGATTTGAACCGCTCCAGTTCGGCCAGACGCGAACTTTGATCCATATCACCATGAATCTGCCCGGCATCAAAGCCGTCCTTGCGCAGGCTCTGGCACAGATCGCGAACCTCGGTCTTGCGATTGCAGAAAATGATCGCGGTTTCGACGCCTTCATGATCCAGAATATCGACCAGCAACTTGCGTTTGGCCTTTGGCGCGACATCAATCAGCGATTGATCAATCGACGTATTGGCCGTCGCAGGGCGCGAGACCTCGATATATTTGGGATTGTTGAGAAACTGGTCGGATAGCCGCTTGATCGGTGGCGGCATCGTCGCCGAAAACAGCATCGTTTGCCGCGTTGCCGGCAGTTTCGAACAGATGGATTCGATATCCGGAATAAAGCCCATATCCAGCATCCGGTCCGCTTCATCGATAACCAGCAATTCGCAGCCCGACATCAATATCCGGCCGCGCTCGAACAGGTCCATCAAACGTCCGGGGGTAGCGATCAAAACATCGACACCTTTTTCCAGCGCCTTGATCTGGTCGCCCATGGAAACACCGCCGATAAGCAGGGCCATGCTAAGATTATGGTTCTTGCCATATTTCTCAAAATTCTCGGCGACTTGCGCTGCCAATTCGCGCGTCGGCTCCAGGATCAACGACCGTGGCATGCGCGCCCGCGAGCGACCGTGCGCCAAAATGTCAATCATCGGCAGCACGAAACTCGCCGTTTTGCCGGTGCCGGTCTGGGCAATGCCGATGATATCTTTCATCATCAGAACGGAGGGTATGGCCTGCGCCTGAATTGGCGTCGGTTCGTCATAGCCAGCTTCGGCTACGGATTTTAGCAGTTCTTCAGACAGGCCGATATCGGCAAATTTCATAGTGGTTCCGGAAAAATATAGGATGCACCCTTGCATCCTGCCTTAGCCTCTTGGGCCATGCCGGGCCATGATCGCATATCCCGGATTTGTCAAGCTTTCTCGCTTGATCTAGCGTTCCGGAACAAGTTCGCGAAATCGATCAATTTCACATTTGGCTCCGGTGCGCGAGTGCAGGATATCACGACCTGCACACATTTTGCCATCATTCGATTTTTCCATATAGAAGCCGGAATAGAAGCTTCGCGCCTGACAGTTTTTTTCCAGCCGCATCCGGATCCGTTTACGATCACGGGTGACAAGATCGAGAAATCGATCCGAGAACATCTGCACACCCAATATGTTGTTCATCGGCAGGCATTTGCCAATTTTTTTCTCTTGATAGGTTTGTGGCGGGGTTTCCCGAGAAAAGTCGGCCATTGGAGCCAAGCTATTCTGTCGCCTGTGAGGCACGCGGATGATCACCCGTTTTTCGATTCGAACCTGTGCATAGGCGACAGGCCGAGCCGCCACATAGTTGACGGCCACGCCTGAAGGCAAGGCATCCGCTGGCTGTATCTCGTGCGTTTCCGGCACAGATAGCAACAATATCGCTGTAAGTGACAGGCTCACCAAAATCCCTTAACTAACCCTTGCCACCGCTATATCAGCAGCGATTGAATATTGCATGAACTGAGAGTTTGCCATCTATTGTTGTCTCGTGGCAACCCGTCTGTAGCGGCTCCATGGTGAAATGGAATTTAACGAACGGATAGCGGTCATGCAAACCGCAGAGCAGGAATAATCGATATGCCACAAACACCAATATGGCAGGACCAGATGCTGGCGGTTGTCGGGGAAAAGGGGTTCACCGGGGCCAAGGATGATATGGCCCCCTGGCTCACCGACTGGCGCGGCCGCTATCATGGCGCTGCCGCAGCCATGATATCCCCTGCAAACACCCGCGAGACGGCAGCGATACTCACGATCGCAAATGAACACAGCGTCGCTATCGTTCCTCAGGGAGGCAATAGCGGCATGGTCGGAGGCGCAACCCCGGATGCCAGTGGCCAATCTGTGCTCCTGTCACTCCGCCGTATGAACCAAATCCGGTCGATCGCCGCGGAAGACCAATTGGTCGTTTGCGATGCTGGCGTGATTCTCCAGAATTTGCACGAGGCTCTCGCGGCCGAAGGGATGAGGTTCCCGCTAACTCTGGGCGGCAAAGGGTCCGCCACGGTCGGCGGTTTGATTTCTACAAATGCGGGCGGAACCCAAGTATTGCGCCACGGGACAATGCGTTCGCTGGTGGCCGGAATTGAGGCCGTGCTGCCAGACGGCAGCATTCTCGACGGACTAGCGGCGCTGAAAAAGGACAATCGTGGTTATGATCTGAAGCAATTATTCATTGGCGGAGAGGGCTCGCTCGGAGTGGTCACGGCGGCAACATTAAAAACCGTTCCCGCTCTGATTGATCGCTGCGTTGCATGGGCTGCGGTCGATAGCACGAACGCTGCCTATCAACTATTCCGCTTCCTCAATCGCCGGACGGCGCAATCGCTGGAAGGCTTTGAGATTATACCCGAAACTTGCCTGGCATCAGTTTTACGCCATATTCCCGGCACGCGCCCTCCCCTTGAAGGCAAGCATCAATGGCATATACTCATCGAAATTGTCCGCGATCAACCGGACGCGCAAGATCCCAGGCTGGTAGCCGAAAATCTGCTCGCAGAAGCGATGAAACAAGATTTGATCGAAGATGCAACCATCGCGGCCAATGAGAAGCAAGCCGAGGACTTCTGGAAAATTCGGGATTCCATCTCCGAAGCGGAGCGGGCGAACGGTCCCGCGCTGCAACATGATATCAGCGTGCCGGTCCCTGACATGGCCCGGTTTATCGATGAGGCTTCGCCGACAATCGAAGCAAAATTCCCGGGCACAAGAGTTGCTGCGTTCGGGCATATGGGAGATGGCAATGTTCATTTCCATGTCAAAGCCCCCCCCGGTGTACAGACACCGGAATGGATGGAGGAATTCGGGGAGCTAATCACGCCACTGGTCCATGATCTCGTCATCGCAGCAGGAGGATCGATTTCGGCAGAACATGGAATCGGTCAAAACAAGCGCACAGAATTGGAGCGACTGTCTTCCGGTGCCCGCCTCTCTATGTTGCGCGCCATTAAAACGGCGATTGATCCAAAAAACATTATGAACCCCGGGAAACTTGTCCCTCTTGCGTCGAACCAGTCAGGCTCTTAAAGCGCAAGTCAACTATTCGGTTTCAACAGTAATTTTTCGGAGAATCTAACCATGGCGAGCACGCCGCAAGCACAAGCACTACCAATGTTCTACAAGGACCTTGTTCCACTCAACTCTAGAGAACATGCGAATTGGAAAGTCAAAGGGCTCGACAATGCATCCTTCATGCAATCGCAACACGCCATTCCGATTACCACGGATGAATTCGCCAATGCGTCGCGCAATTATCCGATTGTGTTCTCCGTCGGCGAAAATAGCGTTCCACTGATTCTCATGGGCCTGAACGAAGGGGTGAACACCTTCATGAACGACGAAGGTCATTTCAGCGAACCTGCATATGTCCCTGCCTATGTTCGCCGCTATCCTTTCATGCTCGCAAAATTGCGTCCGGATGCCGAAGAGCTGTCGCTTTGCTTCGACCCGACAACCGATGCAATTGGCGATTATAAGGAAGGGGACGCTCTGTTCGACAAGGATCAACCGAGCGAAACCACCAAGAATATCCTGAATTTTTGCGAACAGTTTGAACAGGCGGGTCAACGGACCGGCCAGTTTGTCAGTGAACTGGAAAAAATGGGCCTGCTAATGGATGGCGAAGTCTCCATTCAGCAAGCCGACGTTGAAAAGCCATTCGTCTATCGCGGGTTCAAAATGGTGAATGAAGAAAAACTGCGCGACATGCGCGGCGATGAGCTTCGGAAGATCAACCAGAACGGAATGTTGCCGCTGATTTACGCCCATCTTTTCTCGCTACAGCTCATGCGCGATGTGTTCGCGAGACAGGTTAGTGCGGGCAAGATGCCACAGGTAACCGAAGCGCCATCCGTACAGATATAAGCGCTTAATCTGGCAGTTCGCAGGGGTTTTCCAACCAGTCCTTGAGTGTGACCGTTTGGGAGAATAATTTTCTGCCGTTTGGGTCTTGCAACTGATGTTGAGAGAGCCCACATTACGAATTGTATGGGTCTGCATCCCCCGATCAGGCCGATACAGGCATTTCGTTGAAATGCCACCTCCCTGAACCTTGGCCACCTCGCCGATCTGGCGAGGTGGTTTTTTTATAGCTACGCCCTCATTCCGCTGCTTCGAGCTGATAGCCACCGGACAGTTGCTCGGATAGCATCACGCAACAATCGCGGATTAGCGCGGCAATGGAACGGGCAGCAGCAACTGGTTCACGCAGATCCTGATCGAGATACAGGGACCGGTCGACTTCGAGCTGGAATGCGTGAATATTGCGTTCAGGCTTGCCATGTCGCTCCAGAATATAGCCGCCAGAATAGGGGTGGTTCGTCTGGACATGATGCCCTGCCATCCGGAAATGAACCGCGGCCAGTTCGGCATATCGAGATTCACAGCTACGCCCAAAACGGTCACCAATGACAAACCCGATTTTACGACGATTCTCGTCCAACACCGATGGCATGCTGTGTAAATCCAGAAGGAGCGCACAGCCGAAGGCCGATCGTATCTCGTCGAGAAGCTTCCCAACCATGGCGTGATAAGGCTCATGATCCTGCTCAATCCGATCCAGGACATCCTGATGCTGCCATTTTTCTCGCCACAGATTTCCGGCACCATGCAGTCGACGGGGCAATATGCCCAATCCGCCTCTGACCTTTTTGCTGATTCGTGGAATCCGTTCCGGGTCCATTCCGACGATCATATCCGGGTCGATTTCCATATCACTGCGATTGAGGTCAACCCATGCTCTTGGTTTTCGGGCAATAATTGCTGGAAACCCGGCTGCAATGGCCAGAGCGGCCAGTCGATCCGCATAACGATCCTCCAGGCGCAACAAATGGGATGCCGAAACATTCAGATTGTCGAGAAGCTGCGGAGGATATTCCCGTCCGGAGTGCGGCACACTGACCAGTATCGGAAATTTGGGTGTATCGGCATTGGACAGGAAATAAAGAGGGTCCACTGGAAAATCTTCGCTGGAATTAATAGGAGACAAGATGACTGCCCCGCTGGCTGGCAGTCGAAAGCCAAAAATTCATGGATTTCGGCAAAAAATTAACCGATTTGCACTTATATACCGGCCTCGGCATAAGAGCCGGCCTGTATTCAGGCATATTCTGGAAGGCGCGAAAAAATGATCAGGATTCTCCTCGCGGAAGATGAACAGGCGATGCGTGAGTATCTTACACGGGCGCTCGAGAAAGCCAACTATGAAGTTGTTGCCGTAGACCGCGGAACAGCGGCCGTTCCGTTGCTTGATGCCCAGAAGTTTGATCTGCTCCTGACCGACATCGTGATGCCGGAAATGGACGGAATCGAATTGGCCCAGCATTGCGCAGCCGTCTGCCCGGAAACCCAGGTCATGTTCATCACCGGTTTTTCCGGCGTTACGCTGCGCGCAGGGGAAACTGTTCCGAAGGCAAAAATATTATCAAAACCGTTTCATTTGCGGGATCTCGTTTTGGAGGTCGACCGGCTGTTTGAGCCGGATGATATTAGCGACCTGAATTAAGCCTTGCGCCAGCCGAAGCGGCTGGCTAGAGGGCCTCCAGTGTGGGCGTATAGCTCAGTGGTAGAGCACTTCGTTGACATCGAAGGGGTCGGGAGTTCAACTCTCTCTACGCCCACCATTTCCGGGACATTGAAAACTTAAGCGGCGAGCGCTGCCGACGCACCGGTGTCCTGACTCGGGGGATGGCCATACCAGCTTGTATAGGCACGGGTAAAAGCGCTCAATTCGCTATACCCCAGCTTTGCCGCTATTTCCGAAAGATTCCGACGACCCTCGAGAAAATAGAGCTGGCAGGTATCCCGCCGGACCTGTTCCAGCAACTGGCGATAAGACAGACCTTCGGCCACCAGTTTGCGCCGTAATGTGCGCTCCGCCATACCAAATGTTTCGGCAGCAGAGTCGAGGCTGAGACCGGATTTGTCGAGCAGATACAAAAGATATTCATACATCAGCTTTGCGTGATTTTCTGGTTCGAACAAGCGGCGTGCGAACGAATCTTTTTGGCGCCTGGCAGCTGAAACAATCTCGGGATTGGGACGCAGCGTCGGCGTGGTCATAACAAAGGGATGATATTCGACATAGGTGGACGGGCGATTGAAATGGCAGGGAATTGGATTCCTGTCGGGACTGTCTTGCGACAACCCTCTGAAACCGTCTGGCCGCGGCTGTGTGAAATGGACCGACTTCACACTGTCGAAGCTTCCACCGGAAAGCGCTTCGCCGAAATAATAGATAAGCGCGAAGACGATATGCACGAGATCCGGCGACGCTGTAATATCTTCATTCCACACCAGCCGATCACCGGAGGAAAGCGGCATGAGTCTTACCATGGGCTTTTCACCGCCCAAGCCCTGCTCTGCTACAAGCTGAATCAATGCTTCCCCAAAACTGGGCTGGAAAAAAGCAGAAAATCCTAGGTCAGAAAATCCCTGCGGCACCATTTTCTTGCCGATCGCCGAATGAATATCCATCCGGTTGAGTTCTCCCCGGGCCGCTGCACAAAGATTGACGATGGCGCCATCCCCGAGTTGGTAGCCGGGATCGCGCAATTCCGACTCGGAACATTGCAACGCGCTCAAAAGTTGCGGCTTGCGCGCCTGAAGAGCATAGCAGCCGAGATAGGCGCGGTACAGAAACTGGGCCGAGATCGTCAGGCGGGTGGATGTCGGATAGTCCATGCCCCCACGCTAAAGGTCGGAGTGCAATTTTCTCAACTGGCTTTCGACAAAGATGCAAAATTGTCGATGAAGACGACCAATCCGGACTAATCTGCCAGCCGCAGCACCGGATTCAATAGCGGATGACCGACGCTCCCCAGGTAAATCCGCCACCCATGGCCTCCAACACCAGCAAATCCCCGGCCTTGATTCGGCCATCACGCACCGCAGTGTCCAGAGCCAATGGAACCGACGCAGCAGAAGTATTGGCGTGCATATCGACGGTCTTGATCACTTTTTCTGGCGGAAGATTGAGCTTCTTGGCAGTGGCATCCAATATCCGGGCATTGGCCTGATGCGGAACCACCCAATCGACATGATCGATCGATTCTCCCGCTGCATTCAACACTTCGCTCAGAACCGAAGACAGATTGACGACCGCATGGCGAAAAACCTCACGACCTTTCATGCGCAGTTTGCCGACGGTTGCCGTCGTACCGGGGCCACCATCGACATATAGCAGCTGATTATGCGCACCATCCGCATGCAATCGGGTCGCAAGAACGCCGCTTTTTCCATGTTCGGCCGCGAGCACGATTGCGCCAGCTCCATCGCCAAAGAGCACGCAGGTACCACGATCTTCCCAATCCAAAATGCGACTGAACGTTTCTGCACCGATCACAAGCGCATTTTGCGCGCTGCCGGCGCGGATCATGCTATCCGCCACCGAAAGCGCATAGAGAAAACCGGAGCAGACTGCAGCGACATCAAACGCTACGCAACCGTTGCAGCCCAGCGCATCCTGAACAATAGTGGCAGTTGCCGGAAATGTCTGGTCGGGTGTCGCGGTTGCAACGATGATCAGGTCAATATCCGCGCTGCTAAAACCCGCCGCCTGCATAGCCTTCTCAGCAGCCTCAATAGCGAGGCTCGACGTTGTTTCGTCATCCTCTGCAATATGGCGGAACCGGATACCAGTGCGTTCGACAATCCAGTCATCGGATGTATCAATTCGCTCTGCCAGTTCAGCATTGGATACGCGGTTTCGCGGCAAGGCCGAACCGGTTCCCTTTATCACCGCTCGCCTCGCTGCAACCACGGTCATTCGGCTACCGCTGACACTGGTGTCGCTTGACTGATTTTTGTCAGATCTTCGCTAATTCGTTCCAAAATACTATCCTCAACCAGTCGTGCAGCAACTTCTACGGCATTGGCTACGCCCTTGGCGTCCGCGCTACCATGACTTTTTACGACCACGCCGTTCAGGCCGAGAAACACAGCGCCGTTATGATTATTGGGATCAAGATGCTCGCGCAACATTTCCGTTGCCGGCCGGGATATGAGGAACCCGATTTTGGAACGGAGGCTGCTCAGAAAGCTTTGCTTCAGCAAGTCAGTGACGAAACGGGCGGTGCCCTCCAGCGCCTTGAGCGCTACATTGCCAGAAAAACCGTCGGTTACAATGACGTCAACCTCACCGGTCGAAATCTTGTCCGCCTCGGTGAAGCCCTGGAAATTCATATGAAGACCGGCGGCTTCTTTCAACGTCGCAGCGGCCTCCTGAATGGTGCCGGTACCCTTTGCATCTTCGGTCCCGATGTTCAGCAATTTCACCTTGGGACGGTCAAATCCGTGCATAATCCGGCTGTAGGCAGCGCCCATCACCGCAAATTGTACCAGATTACGACTGTTGCATTCCGCATTTGCTCCGAGATCGAGCATCACGACATCGCTGTCTTTCATCGTCGGAAGCAGCGCCGACAAAGCGGGGCGATCAATGCCTGGCATGGTGCGCAGCGCGAGCTTGGCAATAGCCATGAGGGCACCGGTGTTGCCAGCACTGACAGCAGCACTGACTTCCCCGGTCTTCACAGCATTAACGGCCATGCCCATCGATGTTGTCTTCGAGCTGCGCAGCGCTTGCCCCGGCTTGTCATTGCCGGATACCACATTTTCTGCATGCAATATTTCGGAAGCAGCGCTGAGATTCGGGTGATTCTTCAAGGCTTCGCGGATCTGCGCTTCATCGCCAACGAACAGAAACTGGAAACCCGCATGCCGCTTGCGCGCCAAAGCGGCACCAGCAACCATCACGCGCGGGCCTTCATCTCCGCCCATCGCATCAATCGCGATTCGCGGCCTCATTCCCACCGGTTATTCCCCCTTATTGCGCGTCAGAAGCCGAGAGACTAGCCGATTAAAGATCGGTGGCCAAGACTTCACGGCCATTATAATGACCGCACGATCCGCACATGTGGTGTGGACGCTTCAATTCACCGCAATTCGGGCATTCCTGATAAGCTTCGACTTTCAAAGCATCATGAGACCGGCGCATGCCGCGCTTGGACGGCGTAGTTTTTCTTTTTGGTACAGCCATTGCTAAGCCTGTTCTTTAATTTTAAAATCCTATGCTTGCATCCAAGCCAAACATACCAGTCTCCATATAGTGGAGAATCATCTGGTTGAAGCTCAGCAGATTGCACGCGAAGGGGCGCGTATAATGATTTTCCCGTGCGTTGCAAGCATTGAGCTTCTATGGAAGAGCGATAATTTCAACATATCTAGGGGGACAGGATGATTTTACCGATAACATTGACAGTGGCTGGCGCTGCGGCGCTGATAAATCTCTGGCTAATGATGCGCGTGGGCCAGGTTCGGGGAAGCGAGAAAGTCAGCATTGGCGATGGCGGCAACGAGAAAGTCATCCGCCGCATGCGGGCGCACAGCAACTATATCGAAAGCGCGCCATTGGTGTTGGTTCTGGTCGGAGTTATCGAACTGGCCAGTACCACATCTCCCACCTGGCTCTGGATTGTCGGTGGCCTGTTTCTGCTCGGGCGTGTTGCACACGGCGTTGGAATGGATGACGGCAAGTTCGGCAAAGGCCGGATGATCGGTACGATTGTGACTATGCTGACGCTTCTCGGCCTTGGAATTTACGCGATTTTGATCCCGTATATCGCCTGAACCGTTCTAGCGCGCGGCCAAAACATCATCCGCGACAAACGCGTTGGTTTGGCGTTCATAGCCAAATTGGCTGGTCGGGCCGTGACCGGGAATGAAGGTTACATCGTCACCCAGCGGCCATAGCTTCTGCGTGATCGCATCGATCAGGTCCTGATGATTGCCGCGCGGAAAATCGGTGCGGCCGATGGAGCCCTGAAACAGGACGTCGCCAACCACCGCCAGCTTGGAAGGCTGATGATAGAAAATCACATGGCCTGGCGTATGGCCGGGACAATGAATAACATCTAGGACGAGGTCGCCGACGGTCACCTGATCGCCATCCTTCAGCCAGCGATCCGGCTCAAAGCTTTTTGCCACCATGCCATAGCGCGCGCCGTCGCCGTCAAGCTGGTCAATCCAGAAGCGGTCATCCTCGTGCGGCCCCTCTATCGGCAGGCCCAGTTCCTCGGCGAGCATACCTGCCTGTCCGCAATGGTCGAGATGGCCATGAGTGATGATAATCTTTTCCAGATCTACGCCATGCTCCTCGACCGCTGCCTTAAGCCGCGACAAATCGCCGCCAGGATCGCTGAGCGCAGCCTTGTTGGTCTTTGTGCACCACAGAAGGGTACAATTCTGCTGAAGTGGCGTGACCGGTATAATCACGGCCTTGAGAGGGGCATCTGTCATGTCTCGCTATGTGGCGTCAACATCACCAAGTTGCAAGCCGCCTATTGCATAGTCTGCCGGCTAGCCGTTTACAGGCGTCGCCCCGTCCACACCACCCGGCCAATGATGTTTACGCTTTCGATGCTTACATCGTCCCAGTCGGGATATTGCGGATTGTCACTACGGATCGACAAGGCCCCGGCAGGCCCCATGGCGACGCGCTTGACCAACAGAACGTCGTCCATACGCAACACATAGATGCCGTCACGCAGGGGCCGGGACGCGGCACTATGATCTACCATGATGTCGTCACCGTCGCCCAGAGTTGGCTCCATCGAATCGCCATCAACGGCAATGAGCGACAAATTGGCGGGATCTGCACCCAGTCGCCGGAGCCATTTGGGTCCAAATCCCATTGACTCGGAATATTCATCATCCACCATTGATCCAGGCCCAGCCGAAGCGCCCACGTGCAATTGCTTGATTCGAAGCAGCCCGTCGTGAACGATGTCATGGGATTGGCGGGCAGCGCGCACGTCAGGCGCGCCAAGCAAGCGTTCCTCCACCCCGTAAAATTCCGCCAGCCTGCGCCGGTCATCCTCATCCAGCTTCTTGGGAGAACCACGGCGCAGATATTGCTGAATATAGGCTGGATTTTTACCAAGCATTTTGGAAATGGCCGCAAAATCATGGCCGTTTTTACGGATCAATTTTTCCAGATTGGCACGCGGATCATCGGGCATAATGATCGCAAGATAGCGGTATCGGCCGAAAGGGGCAATAGGATTATTCCTAGACATGTAGGAAATTGCATTTCAAATAGGAATTTCCCTATTCAGCGAGTCGCTGTGAAGAGCGATCAGTAGCCAAAAGGAGATTCCCGGTGCCATTATTGCGAAAAATAGAGATATTCCTGAACGAAACCAACATGCCCTGGACAAAATTCGGACGGCTGGCCGTTTGCGACCCGCGCTTTGTGCAGGACCTGCGCAACGGACGCCAGCCCGGCAAAACCGTATCGCAACGAGTGGAACATTTCATGAACATATGGCGGGCGGGCGATGCCGACTGATCCAGTGCGCCCGCAAATCTGCCGACGAGATTCCGCTTCGCTTCTTACCAGTCAGATACAAACACTCGCCGGCGATCAAGCCTGCGTTATACTAGAGCGCGAGCGGCGCTGGGCTAGCATAACCTTTACCGGAACGCTGTATAGTTTCTCCGTCGATTGGGCGGGTTCGGGCAATCCCCGAGCGGCCCAAAATCTCGCCAAAGTGATACCTGACCATGACTTCGCAATCGCCGGCCATTTCATCGCAGATATACTGGTAACAAAACGGTCCGGAAATCGAGTGCAAATCGAGGCCCTGTCGATCATTGACCCGGTCGAAGATTACCGAAATCAATAGAGATTAGCGATGGGCCGTCATTCTCTCCAAAGTCCCCAGCGCCGCCTTCAGGGCTGCATCCATATCAGCTTGGCGACTGGCTTGTGTCTCAACCTCTGTTGGTTCTACCGACCGTAGCGGAGGAATAGCCACCGGAGCGAGCGATTCGGCAACCTTGGCCAATGGCAGTTTTCTTTCAGTTTTTGGCGGCGATTCGGTGCGTGCTGCGGGTGCCGCACTTCGCTCGCGGCGCTCCAAGGCCTCCAGACGCCGTAGACCAGCTTCCAGACGGTCAGCAAGTTGAGCAATTGAAAGGCTCGACAGATCTTCACGGGATCCGGCCGATGCTTCTCGCTGAATATTATTTCCCGATCGATCAGATTTCTGCGCCACTTCAGCTTCGGCTGGAGCCTGCGCTTCTTTGACTGGGGCCTGCGCTTCTTTGACTGGGGCTTGCGCTTCTTTAACTGAGGCTTGTGATATCATATCCGTAGCGACGGCAGCAGCTTTCTCAGTTGACGCTTCAGCCTCACTTGACGCTTCAGCTTGCTTTGTCGACTCCGCCCCATTTTGCTCGATTTTCGAATGATCAAATCGCTGGATTTTCTCGGCAAGGGGCGCACCCAGGTCCGAAGAGGCGAAAATCGGTTGCCGTGCGGGAGCATCGGGATGACGATCTGCCGCTCTGACATCAGGCAAATCCTTCAACTCGCTTATCTGGCCAGCAGATTTTTTTGGTTTTTTGAGAAACTTGGTGAGTGATCTGGCCGACAGATTCAGTTTGGATACGGCAAATCGCGACTTGCCCTCCTGCTCACCGTTGATCGGTTCCGTCGTCAAATTTTTGCGAATAGCCAAGCTCATATCGGAGCCTCCTCCCAGAAATTTTGGTTTATGATTTAAAAACATATAAATTGCGGAAGCAGATATTGCCCCTGCTACAACGGCAATCAGGCTCCGCGCCGTATTGCCCAACGGTGGCGCGGCAGCGGGCAAAATTTCGGACAACCCCGTCGCGCCGACAATATTTTCGAGATAGACATGTGGCAAGGTCGCGATCACGAGCGCTGCCGCAATACCACCTGCAAGCGCCATTGCAGGCTGCTTAAAGCGTTCGAGATCCTGCTCTATAGCGTTCACATCATTCTCCACCATCTCAGGCAGCGCACTCGAAAGATTTGCGCGCAATCAACCTTTGGTAAACGGGCTTGTAACGTAAAATGTTTGACGACCAGTTACGATGGGCGTCAATAAACTTCCGGGCTGTTTCAATAGTTTGCGGCCACGAACTACAATCATCAAGCAAATTGGCCAGCTTCTCCGCCATTTTTTTGGAATCACCAGCCGGGAACAGCGTGCCCGTTACACCGTCTTCGATCAGCTCCCGGTGCCCGCCAACATCCGATGCTGCGACCAGCCGGCCTTGCGCCATCGCCTCTAACGGCTTCAGCGGAGTGACCAGATCAGTAAGCCGCATCGCCTTCCGGGGATAGACCATGATATCCATCAAGCCATAGAAGCGTTCAACGTCACTATGGGATACACGCCCAGCGAAGGTCACTGCAGATCCGACTCCCAACTGCTCGACTTGCGCCTTCAAAGCATCTTCCATCGGGCCGCCGCCGACCAGCAGCAGATGGACATCAGGGTGCGAAACCTGAAGCATTGGCAGGGCAGCGACTAGATCATCGAGCCCTTCATAGTCATAAAAACTGCCGATAAACCCGAGCACGGACTTTCCTGCCAAGTTCAGTTCAGCAAGCAACTGCTGATCGCGTGCCGGCGGTTTCCCAAACAATTCCAGATCGACGCCATTGGGCGAAATGGTTATTTTTTCCGGTTTCACTCCACGCCCGACCAAGTCTGTCTGCAGCCCCTCACAGATCACCGCGACCGCGTCCGCACCGTTAATGACATGGTTTTCCAGCTGCCGCGTCAACCAGTAACGCGGGCTATTTTCCTTGCCTGTGCCATTGCCAACCGCTGCGTCTTCCCAAAATGCTCTGATTTCATAGACTAGCGGCAATCCCGTTTTTTTTGCCGCACGCAAGGCGGCCATGCCATTGAGAGCGGGCGAATGGGCGTGCAATATATCCGGCTGCCACTCGCCGATGACTTGCTCGATACGGTCGGCCAGAACGGCAACCTCCCGCCACTCGCGCACTGGCGATGGCCCGTGCACCTGGGCCAGTGTTCGGAAAAACTGAAGATCATCAGTTTTTTCCTCGGGCAGGTTCGTGCGACAGCCATGTTGATTCTGGCGAACACCGGTGATCCCCGCCACCGTCAGGCCACTGGCTATTTGAGCCTTCATGATCGCTCGAGTCCGGAAGCAATATCCGCTGTGCAACGGCAGACTGTGATCAAGAATGTGTAATATCCGCATCATGGCACAAAGCCTTGCCAAAAAAGGATTAACGTCCCGTCAACCCAAACCCTGTATCGCGCGGTCATAGAAGAGCGTGTTTTCGCTGCTCGAGCCGGGATGAATGGGGTGAGATGATAGACAATTTTTCTATCGCATTGACGCATGGCTTGCTGTTGATTGCCGCCTGGCGCCTTATTCACCGCAGCGATCTCGATGTTGAGGACCCGCCGGAACGCGACAAAGAGCCCGAAGGGTTTCTGATACAATCTTCCGCCAAAGGATCGTCGCCGGATGCGTGATCTCCTCTTTGTCGGATATCTGCTGGCGCTGCTTTTCCTCGCCTTCAAGCGGCCGTTTTTGTTCACCTTGGTCTATGCCTATGTCGACATAGTGGCTCCTCAGCGTCTGAGCTATTTCATGCTCAACTCGGTGCCGCTCTCGTTGATCGTCTTTGCCCTAGCCTTTCTTGGCTATATATTCGCGGATAACAAGCAGGACAGCCGCTTTTCTATCCGGCAAGGGATGATGATTCTATTGCTTGCATATTGTGGATATACCACAGTGCAGGCGGAAGTGCCGGTCGCCGCGCTGGAGAAGTGGGACTGGGTATGGAAAGCGTTGGTCTTTGCGATTTTCCTGCCGCTAACCCTCAAAACCAAATTGCGGATGGAAGCGCTTGCACTGTTCATGGTGCTGTGCGCCGGTACGTTGATCATAAACGGCGGGATAAAGACTCTGGCTTCCGGCGGCGGCTATGGTGTCCTGGTGCTGCTGGTCGACAATAATAGTGGCCTGTACGAGGGATCAATTATCTCGACTGTCGCCATCTGCATCATCCCGCTCATCCTCTGGCTCGCACGCTTCGGGACGATTTTTCCGCCGGACTGGCGAGTCAAGCTATTTGCTTACGCCCTTATATTCGCCGCCCTGCTCATTCCCATTGGCACGCAAGCGCGAACCGGCCTGGTGTGCATAGCGGTCTTGGCGGTGCTGCAATTGCGCTTTGTCCGCTACCGGTTGCTATATAGTGGCGTTGCGGTCGCATTGGGCCTCCTGTCTATACCATTTCTGCCACAAAGCTTCACCGAACGGATGGCAACTATCGAAAATTATGAAGCGGATCAGTCCGCCTCAACCCGCCTCGCGGTCTGGCGATGGACGCTGGACTATGCGCAGAAACATCCGTTTGGCGGCGGCTTTGACGTCTACCGAATTAATAAATTAACCTATGAATTGTCGGAAGTGGACGTCGCACAATATGAGCAATGGGGCATCGACCCGGACGATGTCGAGGCCCGGCTTATCGAAGACGAATCGCGTGCATTTCATAGCAGCTATTTCGAAATGCTCGGGGAGCAGGGCTATCCCGGCCTGGTCCTCTGGCTGATCATCCACGTCGGCGGACTATGGCGAATGGAACTGCTGCGACGAAAATACGCAAAATCAGAAAAAGAGGGTGAACAATGGGTGGCCCCCCTCGCCATTGCATTGCAGCACGGCCATATAATCTACCTGGTAGGCGCAATATTCGTAGGCATTGCTTACCAGCCATTTGTCTACATGCTTGTTGCGCTTCAGATCGGCCTGGATACATATATGTCGAGACGCTCAGCCGAAGCCAAGTGGCAGCCGATTGCAAAACAATTGACTGGCAGGGCAAAATCAAAGGCTTTGCTTCAACCGCATGAGTTCCACAAAAATTGAGTGACGCCTTCCTCGCTGCACACTAAAAGTGCCGCATGACATTCTCTGTTTCCGTTACCGTTGAACGATGGCCGGTCGCTGGTGCTTTTATCATTAGCCGGGGAGCCAAGACCCACGTCGATATCGTGCGTTGCGAAATTTCGGACGGCACCCACAGGGGCACGGCAGAGGCAACGCCGATCTATTACGAGGGCGAAAATGCGGCAGATTGCGCTGAAGAAATCACTCGATTTGCTGCAAAGCATCCCCATCTCGACCGCGCGATAGTACTCCAGAATATGTCGCGCGGCGCGGCGCGCAATGCAATTGACTGCGCTCTCTGGGATCTGGAATGCCAGAGAAAGAACACTCCACTATCGAAACTGGCTGGCCTGCCCCAGCTTCGCCCACTCGTTTCAGCCTTCACCATATCCCTTGGCCAGCCGGAAATCATGGAGGACCACGCTCGTCAGGCCGCGGCGAACGGGCACGAGCTGCTGAAACTAAAATTGTCGGGCGAGGGTGATCTTGAGCGGGTTGCAGCCGTCCATCGCGGCGCGCCGGAAGCCCGCCTTATCGTTGATGCCAATGAAAGCTGGAACAATCTTGACGTTGAAGCACAGGCCACACAGCTTGCACAATATTCAGTCGAACTAATCGAACAGCCGGTTAGCGCCGGACACGATCATCTGCTTAGCGGGGTCCGGTCGCCGGTTCCACTTTGCGCCGATGAAAGTTGCCACACCAGCGCAGATATCGAAAGAATTGCACCCTTTTATGACGCGGTAAATATCAAGCTCGACAAAGCTGGTGGCTTAACCGAGGCCCTAGCGATAGCCCATGCGGCGCAAGCCGCCGGCATGAAACTCATGGTCGGCTGCATGCTCTCGACATCGCTGGGTATCCGCCCGGCTTTCGCTCTTGCACAGCTCGCGCAGTGGGTTGATCTCGACGGGCCTCTCCTGCTCGCAAGAGACCGGGACGATGGTTTCCGGTTTGAATCCGGAAAGATTTTTCCAGCAAAAGCTGCAGGCTAGATTCCGTCGAGATACTCGATCACCGGCGGTGCCGCCATGCACGGAGCCAGCTTCGGGCCACTCGCCCGAAAATGATCCGATTTGCTATGCGCTTCCAACGCGGCCTGATCGACATAACGCTCAAGCACCTTATATTGCTGAGAGTCATCCTTGCTTTGAAATACCGAATAAAATTCATTGCCCGGTTCGTTTGCACGAACGGCAGCCATCAGCTCGGAAAACACCGCTTCAAAATCAGCATTCTTGCCTTCGGCCACGGTTAATGTTGCGACGACACCCACTGCGCTCATATTATGCTTTCCCTGATAAAAAGGGCCGGCGATTTCGCGCCGACCCACTAAATTTTGACTTCTAGAAAATTTCGAACAGTCCGGCTGCGCCCTGTCCGCCACCGATGCACATGGTGACGACAGCATATTTCGCGCCGCGCCGCTTGCCTTCAATCAAAGCGTGGCCGGTGCAACGGGCTCCGGTCATTCCGTAAGGATGGCCGATTGAAATCGAGCCACCGTTTACGTTAAGAAGCTCGTCGGGAATGCCCAGCTTCTGCTGACAGTATAGAACCTGCACAGCAAAGGCTTCATTGAGTTCCCACAACCCGATATCGTCCATTTTCAGGTCGAAGCGTTCGAGCAGCTTTGGAATCGCGAAGACCGGGCCGATGCCCATTTCATCGGGCTTGGTTCCAGCAACAGCCATTCCGACATAGCGGCCAAGCGGGTTGAGACCGGCTTTCTCCGCCGCTTTTGCTTCCATCACGACACTGGCGGCCGAACCATCGGAAAGCTGCGACGCGTTGCCCGCTGTGACAATCTTGTCAGGGCCGAGCACGGGTTGCAGTTTCTGCAGGCCCTCGAGCGTAGTGGAGGGGCGGTTTCCTTCATCCTTGTTGATCGTAACCTCAACATGGGAAATCTCTTTGGTTTCCTTGTCCTGTACACCCATGGTGGTGGTTACTTCGATAATTTCAGCGTCAAAATAACCGGCTTCCTGAGCCGCAGCTGTACGCATCTGAGACTGCAGGGCATATTCGTCACAGGCTTCGCGGCTGATGCCGTAGCGCTCGCCGACCACTTCGGCAGTCTGGAGCATCGGCATGTAAATATCATCGTGCATCTTGAGCAGTTCACGGTCCGGCTGCACCCGCATTTCCGGAGTCTGCACGGTCGAGATCGATTCCTGTCCGCCGCCGACGACCACATCCATCCGGTCGATTGTCACTTGCTTGGACGCCGTGGCAATCGCCATCAGACCCGAGGAACACTGGCGGTCAATCGTCATGCCGGGCACTTCGATCGGGAAGCCTGCACGGAGCGCAACCTGGCGAGCCAGATTGCCACCCTGTGAACCCTGTTGCAGCGCGCTGCCCCAGACGACATCGTCGATCGTGCCGGGATCAATGCCCGCGCGTTCTACTGCCGCTTTTGCGGAATAATGACCGAGCGTCGCGCCGGTTGTCGTGTTGAAAGCCCCCTTATAGGCACGGCCAATCGGGGTGCGGGCGGTTGAAACGATGACTGCGTCACGCATGATAAAATTCCTTTAAATTGATTATTAGAGTCGAATTTGGCGCGCATTGTCCCCATTAATCGTACAATTAACAAGGGATTTCTTCCGCCTTGCTATGCCGTTACGGAACGCTAGCTCTCGGTAACAGGCACCCCGTATCCCCCCTCGGGATAGGGAAGAATCATCTCGCCATCCGGTGCAGCAGTGAAAGTCGTCTGGGTCGGATAAGCAAATTCCAATCCTTCTTCATTAAATTTCTGCAGGATCGCCAATCCGATTGTGTGACGGCCTTCATAAACCACGTCATATTCGCTACTCATAATGTCGAAATCAAGTTCGAAATTGATCGAGCTATCACCAAATCCGACAAAGCCCGAACGGACGAACACCGCATTGTTTTCTTCAACAATTTTCTTGAGAAGGCCTGGAATGCGGCGGGCCTCATCGGGTTTGGTCTGGTAGATGACGCCAATGCCGAAACGGGTGCGCCGTCGCGCCAACCGTGTCATGTTGACGATTTCCTTATCCAGCAAATTGGTATTGGAGATGATGATCTCCTCGCCGGTCACCGCCCTTAGCCGTGTACTTTTAAGTCCGATTTTTTCAATCGTTCCAATGGTATTATCATAGGTGATGGTTTCACCCCGACGAAAGGGTTTGTCGAAAATAATCGACAAAGCCGCGAACAGATCGGAAAAAATGCCCTGGGCAGCGAGACCAATAGCGATACCGCCAACCCCGAGGCCAGCGATTAACCCGGTTACGTCCACGCCGAGATTGTCGAGGATCATGATCGCCGCGATTGCAAAAAGCACAAATGTGACCAGCAAGCGGATCAGCGTCATCGCGTTTTCCAACGTTTCGTGCTGATCCGGGTCTTGCGATGTCTTGCGCACAATCAGACCGAGGATGACTTCCCGCAACCAGATCGCGACCTGTAGGACCGCTGCTATCGTGAAGAGGACATGCACCACGCGATCGAAGCTGGAGGGCGCACTGGCAAAGGATACCACAAGCTCGGCCGACACCATCAACATGAAAAACTTGCTGGTTCGGGCAATCGCCTTTCCGATGATTGTGCGGTAGCCGACCAGGTCATGATTTTTTCGAACATAACGCGCCGAAAACCGCTTGACCGCACCGAGCAGAAAGAAAATTATCGTGCCAATGGCAACCGCTACAATCAGTTCTATATAATGGCTCGATAACCAATCCGACCCATCGCCGATCAGGCGCTGAATAGATGCACCGATGTCGGGACTGGACGGCAGAAGGGGAGTGGGAGTTGTTTTTGTCATATCTATCCAGCTAAGGACAAGCGTTGGAAATAACAACCCGCGTTATATGCAGGCTTGTCCGTCAACCTGAATCGACTGATGATTTCCTGGCTCCGATGAGAAACTCGACATTGCCCTTGGGACCCGTAATCGGACTTTCGATGAGCCCGATTATATCCCATCCGGCCGAAATCAGCCAATCCCTCACCTTTTCGCAAGTCGCAAGACGGACGGCTTCGTCACGGACAACCCCACCCTTGCCGACTTCGCTCCGTTCCGCTTCAAATTGCGGCTTGATAAGCGCAACCAGCATTGCGCCATCCTTTGAAAAGGAGATCGGTCGCTCAAGCACTTTGACCAGCGAAATGAAACTGGCATCGCAGACGATGATGTCAACTTTTTCCGGAATATGCTGATCGGTTAGAATTCTGGCACTGGTCTGCTCGTGCACCACTACCCGGTCGTCCTGCCGCAACTTCCAGGCGAGCTGGTTGGTACCGCTATCCACAGCATAGACTTTTTTCGCACCGCCCGCCAGCAGCACATCCGTGAAACCACCGGTGCTGCTGCCTACATCAATGGCAATCATGCCCGTGACATCAATACCAAATTGTCGCAGCCCATGATCCAGCTTGATGCCGCCACGCGAAACCCAGGGGTGATCCTTGCCCTTGAGCTCAATCGGCGCATCACTGGCTATCTTGTGCCCCGGTTTATCGATTTTCCGACCTGCAACGGTCACTAGTCCGGCCATGATATAGGCCTGTGCCTTGGCCCGACTCTCCGCGAGACCGCGATCCGTCAGCACTTGGTCAACGCGTTGCTTTGCGGCTTTGGGGTCGGACTGTGTCATCGGAAATCAGGACTAGCCTAGCGCCGCGCTTTTGGCCATATTCCTTTATGATGAGAATCACATACACATTTTTTGCCGCTCCTCTGGCGACCCTCGCGCTTGCAGCTTGCTCGACCGCACAGCCAGAACCGGCACCGGCTCCGCAACCGGCGCAGCCAATAGCCAGCCCAAGTCCAGCACCTGTGCAACCAGAGGGCGATTGGGTCGACTGGCCGATCACCCCCGGCGAGTGGGTATATCGCAAAGATGAGCGTGGCTCGCTTGCGCTGTTCGGCAAGCCCGACCGTGCAGCAATTTTCATCATTCGCTGTGATCAATCACGTCGCCAATTATTTCTGTCACGCGCCGGGTCCGTGGACCACGGTGCCAATATGATTTTGCGCGCCAGTGCTGGTCTACAATCCTATCCTGCAAGTGATAGTGGCGGAACACCTCATTATGCCGCAATTTCTGTGTCGGCGAACGATATTATGATGGACCGCATAGCCTATAGCAGAGGCCGGTTTGCCGTCGAAACCAGCGGTCTGGAATCAATTGCCATCCCGGCCTGGCCCGAGTTCAATCGTGTTGTGGAAGATTGCCGGAGCTGAACCGCTTGGCATCAGGCCGGAACGCGCAATTGTGACAGCAAAATATAAAAATTCAAGACTTGTTCGCGATTCGGAATTGATTCACACCTAGGCTGTCGAACAGCGGAGAATGATTCAATGCAACAGTTCGTGTTTTATTCACAAGCGAAAGGAGGTGGTCCGATGTCTCATGGTTCAGCACAGGGGTCGGAAAAATCCGTTCGGGGGGCAAATCTGATCTAGGGATCAGGCAACCCGGCAGCGGCACTTCCTACCGCTGACCCATGTTCAGAGGCTGTTGGTCCGGTTGGATCAGCAGCCTCTTTTCATTGCGCTCCGTCGGATTTTTCAAGATATTCTTCGCGGATCATGAAATCGCGAATACCGACCCGTACTTCTCGCAAGAATTGGACAAGAGCAATCGAGAGCAACGCTATCGCAACGATGAACGTACCCGCGACGGCAACCGACAGATCAACACCCGTCAACCCCATGATGAACAGCATGCCGATCAGCGCGCAGGCAATGATCGTGCTGATAACGCTCAGAAATATGGCGCTGTTGACGATCTTGATACGCAGCTGCAAATCGTTGAGTTCTGCAACGACGAGTTCGTGGGCCTTGCCGGTAGTGGATTTATACAGATCCTGAAGATCGCGTGAGCGGTCGATGATCCGCGCGAGACGGCCGGCAAACAGGTTGAGCATCGCCGCGAGCCCGACCAGCAGAAAGGCCGGGGCCAGCGCGGTTTGCAGCACGGCTACAATATTCGTATCGGCAATTCCGGATAATCCGTTCATATTTTCATCCTGATCCGCAAGGTCAGTCCGATCGTCGGCTGTTCATCCCACAGCGACAAGGCAAAACGCTGCGCATCGGCGCGTGCCCGAACCAGTATATCCTCTGGTACGTTGCTGCCCGCAAAAATTTGGTCCGCTTGCGCCAACCAACGCGCATGGCGGAGCGTCAGGTCATCGGGATCGGCGCTGGCCAGTTCCAGATCGATGACTTGCGAACGCTCCTGTCCGTGGGGCTGGTCGAGCCATGCATCCACATTTGCGGCGTTCTGATCGGCCATCACGTCGAGCGGCCCGCCTGAATCAAGTGCAGCATCAATCGCCTTGCGCCGCGCCGCGCCGTCCGGCCATATCGACTGTATCCGCTCTCGGACCTCAAGCAATGCGTTGGCTAGTGGTCCGAGACTCGCCGGCAGCAAATGCTCGAGCCGTTGACGCAAGGCCTTCGCAAGCCCGGCCGATGCTCCCCCCGTACCGATCGCAATCAATACCGGGTCCCGGTCGATGATCGCCGGCGTCGTATAGTCACACAGAGCGGATCGATCGACTGCATTGACCAGCAGCCCTTTCGCTTTCAGCCGCGCGACGGCTGCGACCGCTTCGTCATCGTCTTCAAGCGCAACCACTGCCAGATTCAGCCCCCCGGCATTTTCGTCATTGGTGATTACCGCTCCAGCTCGCTCATAGAGCCGCCTTTTGGCCTCCGCCATTTCGCCATTTCCCAGGAGAAGAATCCGACGGCCCTTCAAATTCAGAAAAATGGGAAACTGGTTCATCGCATCCACCAAAAGAGTTGGTCATCCCGGCGACAACCGGCGTGACATATTATTTCAGCCAGTCGGGCACATGTTCTGCGGCCATGATCGCTGCGGGATCAATTCGTTCGGCAACCACGGCGTAGCGATCCCCGTCGACCAGCACCTCTGGCACCAGAGGGCGGCTATTATATGTATTGGCCATGGTCGCGCCATAGGCCCCCGCCGTGCGGAAGATTCCCAGATCATCGGTCTTTACCCGATCGACAACCCGTTCCTTGGCGAAAATATCGCTGCTTTCACAAATCGGACCGACGATGGAAGCGACCATCGTCTCCCCGCTTGGCTCCACCGCCTCAAAATCGTGCCAAGCGTCATAGATGGCTGGCCGCATCAGATCGTTCATCGCCGCGTCTACAATCACGAAATCGCTGTTCACGCCCGGCTTGATCCGGATGACCTTGGTGATCATGACCCCACTATTGCCAGCAATGACCCGGCCGGGTTCGAACATCAGGGTGACATCCCAATCCTTTGTTACCCGCGCGACCATGGCACCATATTCAGCCGGGCTCGGTGGATTGTCTTCCGGCTTATACGGCACACCCAATCCGCCGCCCAGATCGACATGAGTGATGGCATAGCCTGCGCTCCGTAGCTGCGCTACAAGTTCGCCCATTCTGGCATAGCATTTTTCGAGCGGGTCAAGGCTCTGGAGCTGACTGCCAATGTGCACGGCAACCCCACGCAGGTTCAGCCCGTCAAGCTTCGATAGACGCGCATAGATATCAGGCGCGACGTCGATCCCGACCCCGAATTTATTTTCCTTCTTGCCGGTCGAAATTTTCGCGTGTGTACCCGCATCAACATCGGGATTAACGCGAAGAGTTGCCGAAGCCTTCTCGCCGCGGGCGGCTGCAATTTCTGCAAGCATCACGCCTTCTTCTTCCGACTCCAGATTAAACTGCCCGATGCCTTTGTCGAGACCGAGCGCGAGTTCCTCCCGGCTCTTTCCAACACCGGAGAAAACAATATCCTCCGCCTTCATCCCCGCCGCCAGGGCACGTTGCAATTCGCCGCCCGATACCACGTCTGCACCATAGCCCTGATTGGCCAATATCCTGAGAACCGCAAGATTTGGGTTCGCTTTCACGGCAAAGGCAAGATGGATTTTACCCGCATGTTTCAAGCCTTCGCGAAAAACCTGAGCATGGCGCTCGAGCGTCGCCCGCGAATAGACATAGACGGGCGTTCCGACTGCTTCCGCGATGCGCGGCAGCGGAATATCTTCTGCGTGCAATATACCATTTTTGAGCTGGAAATGGTCCAAAATCTTATACTTTCAAACAGATGGAACGGAGTTAGCCAGGTGGCGGCAGATCAAATTCGTCATCCTGCCGCTTTTCCGAGCGGCGGAGCAATTCGTCGCTGCGCTCCGGGATGGACTGAGTCGACGGGATCAGCAAATCATCCCCGCTGGGCGCTTCCGCTTCACCATATATGGGGGGCGGTAGCGCCTCGCCTTTCGCAGGCTGTAATGCGCCGCGGTTACCGCAAGCGGCCAAAATCACCGTGACACCGGCCAGCAACAGGGTTGAATAGATTTTGTTCATGTCAGCTCTCCGGCGCCAGTGCTTTTCTGGCCTTAGCAATCTGAACCTTTACTTGCTCCGGTGCTGTCCCGCCATAGCTGGATCTACTAGCGACCGAAGCGTCGACGCCAAGCACACTGAAAACACCATCGTGGATTCGGTCGTCAATGGACCGAAACTGATCCAGCGAGAGATCAGCCAAACCACAGCCTTGCTCTTCGGCGAGGCTCACCACCGCACCGGTAACATGATGGGCTTCACGAAATGGCAGCTTGGCCTCCCGCACCAACCAGTCGGCGAAATCGGTCGCGGTCGAAAACCCGGCTTCGGCGAGCATTCGCATCCGGCTATTGCTAAATTCCACCTCGCCCACCATCCCGGTCATCGCGGCAATCGACAGGCCAAGCAAGTCATGGGCCTCGAACACGGGCGGTTTGTCGTCCTGCATATCTTTTGAATAGGCGAGCGGCAGGCCCTTCATCGTGATCACCAGCGAATTCATTGCACCGGCAATCCGGCCCGCATGGCCGCGCACCAGTTCGGCAGCATCAGGATTGCGTTTCTGTGGCATGATTGATGAACCGGTCGAGAAGCTGTCGGGCAGTTTGACAAAGCCAAAAGGCTGGCTGGCCCAGATCACAAATTCTTCGGCGAGGCGAGAGAGGTGCAGACTACACTGGGTGGCGGCCATCAGATAGTCGAGCGCAAAATCCCGATCCGAAACCGAATCGAGGCTATTGCCGGTCGGACAGTCAAAACTCAGCAGCGACGCGGTCTTTTCACGGTCAATGGGAAACCCCGTGCCGGCCAGTGCTGCAGCACCAAGGGGCGATTCGTTCATCCGCTGCCGCGCATCGGCAAACCGCGAGCGGTCCCGCCGGATCATTTCATAATAGGCCATCAGATGATGGCCGAGGCTCACCGGCTGGGCCGATTGCAGATGGGTGAAGCCGGGCATGATCGTCGCGACATGTTCTTCTGCACGATCGACAAGTGTCAATTGCAGGGTCGCCAGTGCGCTATCGACCATGTCCATTGCATCGCGCACCCATAGGCGGAAATCGGTCGCCACCTGATCATTGCGGGAGCGAGCAGTGTGGAGGCGGCCCGCTACCGGTCCAATAATCTCCGAAAGCCGTGCTTCCACGTGCATGTGAATATCTTCGAGATCCAGATCTTCCGGCACACCATCGGCTTCATATTCCTGCGCGATCTGGTTCAGACCAGCGATAATCTGCGTCGCATCCTCGGCCTCGACGATCCCCTGCTCCTCCAACATAGCAACATGGGCCAGACTTGCACGAATATCATGGCGCCATAATTTCTTGTCGAACGGGATCGACGCGTTTATCTCACGCATGATTGATGAAGGGCCATCGGCAAATCTGCCACCCCACATGATATTGGAATTTTTTGTGTCTTTTGTGATGCGTACCGTCCTGTCCATCGCTTTGGTGTTGTGCGTTTCGGCCTGCGATAGAGGCTCGAGCGAAGCGGGGCAAGAATTTGCTGGCGACAACACAAAGGAAAAGGGTGAGACCATAGAAAGTGGTCAAGGCCTCGTCGGCAAGCTCGATATTTCCCGGCGCGGAGCAGAGATGGTCGACACACCCTTTCAGGCACCCGACGGAAAGCCGATACAATTGAGCGATTTCATTGGCCAGCCAGTGCTGGTGAATATCTGGGCGACATGGTGCGCGCCTTGCATTGTTGAAATGCCAATGCTCGATGAACTCGCTGCACGTGAGAAAGACCGGCTCAAAGTTCTGGTTGTATCACAGGATATTCAGGGAGCGGAAAAAGTCGCCCCCTTTTTCGAGCGCGGCAAATTCCGCGAACTGGAGCCCTATATCGATCCGGAAAATGGTTTGAGCTTTGGCTTCGGGTCGGGTCTTATGCCAACCACCGTCCTTTATGATGCCCAAGGCAAAGAAGTGTGGCGGGTAATCGGAGCGATGGATTGGGATGGCGCCAAGGCCGCTGCTCTATTGGAGGAAACGCTGGCGGCACGTTGACGGGGGCACCAGCGTGACACTGTCACTTTCCGTGGCGAGAACCGATTGTGTTTATACCGAATCCCGCTATTCTTAGGCATCTTTCACTGATTGGAGAAGTCGATGAAACGCTGCAAAATACAAATCATGCTGCCGGTACTGGCTGGACTGACCCTGGTTTCCGCCTGCGGCCAGAATGACGACGCCGCTCCGGTTTCCGAGACAGCCAGCTTGGAACTCCCCAGTGGATTGACCGTGAAAGAACAGATTGAGACACGCGAGGCACAGCTCAAGAAGATGGGCAAAGCGTTCAAGACAATCAGCGACCAGTTAAAGTCCGGCAACCCCGATCTGGCGCAAATTCGTTCTGCCGCTGCGGCCGTTCCCAAAGAAGCAGCGGGCATGGTCGATTGGTTCCCCGACGGGACCGGGCCCGCATCCGGTGTTGAAACGGAGGCGCTGGCGATCATCTGGGAAGACAAAACGGATTTTAACCAGAAGATTGCTGATATGCAGGATGCCGCAGCAAAGCTTGATAGTGCTGCACAGGGTGGGGATACCGCTGCCATTGCCGCCGCGTTCCAGACCACCGGCGGCACGTGCAAGGCTTGTCACGACAAATATCGCCTGGACGACTAGCGGGATATGGCAGACAAGAGCCCGCGCATTCTGGTTTGGGACTGGGCTATCCGGCTGGTTCACTGGCTGATGGTGATTCTGATTCCTCTCCTCTGGTGGACCGCAGAAGAGGGATATATGGAATGGCATAAAAGCCTGGGCCTGACCATGTTCGGCCTAGTCCTGTTTCGGCTGCTCTGGGGAGTGATAGGATCATGGACTGCGCGCTTTATCCCGATGGTGCAACGAATCGGATCGCTGCCATCTTATATCGCTCAATTGCGCAATCGGGACCATCGCCCGACCTTTGGCCATAGTCCGCTGGCGATTCTCAGCGTCTTCGCCTTGCTGTTGGCGCTGGCCACTCAGGTAACGACCGGTTTATTCTCAGTCGATGTCGATGGCCTTGAATCCGGGCCGCTGGCGACTCTGATATCGTTCGAGACCGGGCGACAGCTGGCGGAAATTCACGAACTCAACTTCAACCTGCTGGCCGCGTTGATCGGGCTTCATATTACGGCAATCGCCGTCTATCATTTTGTTCTCAAAGAGAATCTTGTCGGACCGATGGTATCCGGTCGCCGGATCCGCAAAGAATTGTCCGCTGCACAATTGCCCGAAAACCGGCTGCGCCCGGTTCCGGTTATAGCCGCATCCATCATTACACTGGTCTGCACGTTAGCCGTTGCAAGTTTCGGCTAAAGATAATCAAGATTGGTTGGCCGGAAGAAAATGGTGGGCGATGACGGGCTCGAACCGCCGACATCTTCGGTGTAAACGAAGCGCTCTACCAACTGAGCTAATCGCCCCCATGACACGATGCATGGGCATCGCTGAGGTCAGGCGAGCGCCACTGCCAAATCATGGCGCCTTTGGCAAGCCTATTTGCGCGGATTAATTGACAACATGGCACTTATTGAATCTGCCGAACCAAACCACAATGGTTAATTGATGACGGGCAGGAATCTTAGCTGACTCCGCGATTCGGCACCTATACCCTATTATCCACAGGATATTATCTAAATATAACAGTATCTTACGATCTAATTTAGAAAAAACTGAGGGTTGTCGCTGTCAATAGAAATATTTCATTTTTTTTACGGCCCCGCCCTTGCTCGACTCGGTCAGACGGGCTTACTAACGACTCTTGGCTGGTGGCCGCAGATGTAATTTGCAGGCCTCACATAAAAATGAAACGGATCGTTGAAAACGCGTTTTCAACATGAGGATTTTTGCGCCTGAATGATTCCCATGGCTGGGGGTGTTTGACAATCGGGCGTTTGGAATCTGCAGTCGGGTATCGGTGCTGTTGGAATACGGGCCGAAAGTTGGGGTTGTCGGGGAATGTTAGTGAACAAGAGCGTATCAAATCAAGCTGGTCAATTGCCGGAAGCAAAGTCGGCTGTGTCCGATAATATTTCGGCAGATTTGCAAGATATCTGGCAAAAAATATGTGCCGGATTGCGCCGGGACTTGGGAGCGCAGATTTTTGGTCAGTGGATCAAGCCCCTCAAACTCTCTGCTTTTGATTCGAACACCGGAACGTTGCTGCTGATCCTGCCTTCGGAATTTGCCGCCAATTGGGTCCGAGATCGCTATGCCGAACGCTTGCTCTTGGCGTGGAAAACGCATTGTCCCGAAGTGAGAAACCTTGCTCTTCAAGCCCAATCCGGGGCCGCAAAAATCGCTCAGGCCTCGCCGCTCAACGGTGCCAACGCCGTCGTCACGCCGAGCCAGCACAATATTGCGCCTGAAAGCAAATTTCGTCTCGATCTTGACCCCAGAATGACTTTTGACCAATTTGTCGCTGGTCATTCGAACGTTCTGGCGCTCAATGCCGCACAGCGGACGGCTGCTGCTGAGAAACCGCTGTTCTGTCCGCTATATCTTCAGTCTTCGACCGGTCAGGGAAAAAGTCATTTGATGCATGCCATAGGCCATGCATTTCGGGAAGAGTTTCCGGCCTCGACCATCATTTATATGTCGGCCGAACGGTTCATGATCGAATTTGTTTCAGCCATGCGCCGCAATGAGGGTATGGAATTCAAGGCATCGCTGCGCGAAGCCGATCTGCTGATGATTGATGACATCCAGTTCATCGTCGGGAAAAATTCAACCCAGGAAGAATTTCTGCACACGGTCGATTCGCTGATCAGCCAGGGCAAACGCGTTGTCGTGGCAGCCGACCGCCCTCCGCAAGCGCTTGATGGTGTCGACCAGCGTCTGTTGTCGCGCCTGTCGATGGGGCTCGTCGCCGACATCCAGTCCGCCGGCCTCGAGCTGCGCCGCGATATTCTCAAACACCGCCTCGCTACCATGCCGCACCAGCAGGTATCAGAAGAGGTTGTTGAATTTCTCGCCCGCACCATCAGCCGGAACTTGCGCGAGCTGGAAGGTGGCCTCAACAAGTTGCTGGCCTATGCGCAACTCACCGGTCGCGAGATCAGCCGGGAACTGGCCGAAGAGCAATTGTCGGATATATTGAGCGCCTGTCGCCGCCGAATCACAATCGACGAAATCCAGCGTACAGTCTGTGAATATTATCGGCTCGACCGCAACGAGATGTCGTCAAAACGTCGCGCGCGCGCCGTTGCCCGGCCACGCCAGGTTGCCATGTATCTTGCAAAGGTGATGACCCCGCGCAGCTATCCGGAAATCGGACGAAAATTCGGCGGTCGTGACCACAGCACCGTTATCCACGCGGTCAAGCTGGTCGAGCAATTGCGCGGCGAAGACAGTGAAATGGATAATGATGTCCGGATGTTGCTCCGCCAGCTCGAAAGCTAGGCGGAAGCCACATTATTTTTTCTCGGGAGCCACCGAAATCCGCACTCGCTCTCCGCTATTCCCGGGGAAATCGGTGAACATCGCTTCGACCAGATTGGGAACAAGATAGGTCAGGTTTTTGGAGCGCGAAAGCGCTTCCGCCTTGCCTTCGAACAAACGTTTGCCATCGGCAGAACGATCAATCTTCAAGTCCAGCTCCGATGTGTAAACGGTAAAACTGCGGACTCCGCCATAGCCGGAGAATCCGTAGCCACCAAAAAGGAAGGGATCGTTGAAGCCGTAGCGATAATTGTAGCGGCTATAGTAGCCGCGACCGTATAAACCGCTACGGGGCAAGAAGGGATCATAGTCGGCGACTATTTTTTCCCGCCCTTTGTCGACATCATAGTCCAGGCTGACGATCAGCTGCGCCGTCGCCGGATCATCGCTCCGCTGATAACCAAGATCGAGCATTCGCTGCTCCACCAGCATTGCATATTGACCAAACTCCAAGCCTCCCGAAAGGTCAGGATCAGCGGCGACCACCGCAAAGCTCTGGCCGGTGGTATCAGGCAGCGCGACAAAACGCTGAACATCTGCGCGAAAGGGAGTGGCACAGGCCCCCAGAGTCAGCACGGCAAGCGGTGCAATTAGCGAAAGCCCTTTTCGGTTGAAGCCAAGCTTGGCGAAAACAGTCATATTTCTTCCTTCAAATTATCCACCATCTTAAACCGGACTATAAGCAAACCGGGCTGAACCGGCTTTGAACGGCGACGGATCGACATGTGCCGGACAGCTTGCCCCCTTTCACGCCAGCGGCACAAGGGAAAACGGGTCCGCGATCCGGTCGATCGAATGTCTGGAATAGGCTTGATCCGCCGAATTTCGGGGACAGGATGCGAATCAGACACCCAAAAGAAAACCCGCCACAATCGGACGGGTTTTTCTGTGTAACGCTGGTGGGCCGTTTACAATGCAGCAACCTGCTTGGTCAGACGGCTGAATTTCCGCGATGCTGTATTCTTGTGATACAGGCCCTTGGACACACCGCGCGCCAGTTCTGGCTGCACAGCCTTGAGGGCTGCTACTGCCACATCCTTGTCACCGGCTTCAACGGCAGCATCGACGGCCTTGATCTTCGTACGAATCTGGCTCAGGCGATTCTTGTTGATCGCGGTGCGGCGCGTGTTGCGACGGATACGTTTTTTTGCTTGCGGCGTATTAGCCATGAAAAACCCTCAAAATCTGAAATTAAATGCCGAAATTTCTATATAGGCTCCGGCTCAAGACGGCGGCCAATAGCGTGACAGCCGATTCCCGTCAATAGCTTAGTGAAACGCTTATTTCTGGCATTTCGAACAGTAAAAGGTAGACCGCCCACTGTCGACTCGGCGTTTCACGGTTGCACCGCAATGACAGGCCAGACCTTCACGGCCGTAAACCAGCCAGTCCTTGGCAAAATAGCCCAGTTCGCCGTCCGGTTGCGCATAGTCGCGCAGCGTCGAGCCGCCGGCAGCAATGGCAGCGGTCAAAACCTGTTTTATCGCGGTCACGAGCTGCTCGTAACGTGGCTTCGAAATGGAACCACCCCGCTTGCGCGGGGATATGCCCGCCATATGCAGCGCTTCGCACACATAGATATTGCCGAGTCCCGCAACGGTGCGCTGATCGAGCAGCAGCTGCTTGATCGGCGCCTTGCGATCCCTGGTGGCGGCTTTCAGATAGGCACCGGTAAAATCATCTCCCAATGGTTCCGGCCCCATGGCGGCAAACGCCTTATAACTGTCCAGCGTCTCTATGCGCACCAGATCCAGCGAACCAAAACGGCGCGGATCATTGAGTACCATCCGATGGCCAGCCTCCGTCTCAATGAGCAAATGGTCGTGTTTTTCCAGCTCGGCCGGATCGATGCGCCAGCGCCCCGACATGCCGAGATGAAAGATCATGACATCACCGCGATCGGTCTCGACCAGCCCGTATTTCGCCCGTCGACTCAACGCCGTCACGACCGAGCCGGTCATGCGCTGCCGCAAATCGACGGGAATCGGCCAGCGCAAGTCGGCGCGGCGCGGCTCGACCAGAGTCAGGCGCTGCCCTTCCAGCACCGGGCGCAAACCGGCTATGGTCGTTTCCACTTCTGGTAGCTCCGGCATGAGGGTCCTTCTCGCTTACGGTCAAACGGGCAGCTACAGAGTGATTGCAGTGCTGCCAAGGCTCGTCTACTTGGGATTTCCAAGATTAAGCAACACGGGCAAAAAATGGCAATCGAAAGTAAAACCGTCTCCTTCGGCTATGAAGAAGTCGACGAGAGCGAAAAAGTCGGCAGGGTCGGTGCAGTCTTTTCCAGCGTTGCTTCCAAATATGACGTTATGAATGACGCCATGAGTGCCGGCACCCACCGCCTGTGGAAAGACCGGTTCGTGCGCCGCGTCAAACCGCGGGCAGGAGAAACTATTCTCGACATGGCCGGAGGGACCGGTGACATCGCCTTTCGTATGGTCGACAGCGGAGCCGATATCACGGTTGCTGATATCAATGCCGACATGCTGGCCGAAGGCGTTCAGCGCGCGCTGAAGCGTGACGAGACCCGGCTGGTCTGGAGCGAGCAGAATGCGGAGCAGTTAAAGTTCCCGGATGCCCATTTCGATGCCTATACGATTGTGTTCGGCATCCGCAATGTCACCCATATCGACAAAGCCCTGGCCGAAGCCTATCGCGTGCTGAAATATGGCGGGCGTTTCTATTGCATGGAATTTTCACAAACCAGATGGCCCGGCTTTGACAAAGTCTATGAAACCTATTCCCACCATATCCTGCCAAAAGTCGGCAAGGCGGTGGCGAATGACGAGGCCAGCTATCGCTATCTAGCCGAATCGATTGCGAAATTTCCACCGATGGAAGAATTTCGCACTATGATTAAGACCGCAGGCTTCAGCCAGACGAAAGTCGAGCCGTTGATGGGTGGTCTTGTCGCTATTCACAGCGGCTGGAAAGTCTGAGCAACTTTATCCGATGACCAAAGCCCGCACTCATATTTTTCGCCTGCTCAAATGGGGCCGCACGCTCGCCAAACATGGTGCGCTGCGCGATCTGGAAAAGCATAAAGCCACGCCGCCGCAGGTCCGCCGCCTCTTCCGGATCGCCCGACTGGGAACGATCCAGCCGAAGGAACCCAACTATTCGGCTGCACTGCAGGCCATTGGCCCGGCGGCGATCAAGCTCGGCCAGACACTGGCAACCCGGCCCGATATCATCGGCGAAGCTGCAGCGCGCGATCTGTTGCAGTTGCAGGACAGCCTGCCGCCCGTACCCTTTGAACAAATCCGCGATGAAATTGAACTCAGCCTCGGCAAACCGGTCGAGGAATTATACAGCCACATCGACCCTGAACCCGTGGGAGCGGCCTCGATCGCCCAGGTCCATCGTGCGACCACGCCGGATGGTACCGATGTTGCGGTCAAGGTGCTCCGCCCCGGCATTATCAAGAAATTTACCCGAGATATTGAAACCTACGAATGGGCAGCAGCGCATCTCGAGGCCTTGGGAGGCGAGGCGAAACGTCTCCGTCCGCAACTGGTAATCGCCAATTTTCGCCGCTGGACCATGCGCGAGCTGGACCTTCGACGCGAGGCGGCCAGTGCTTCGGAACTGGCAGAACATATGGCCCAGGTCGATCAATATGAGATTCCGGCCATCGACTGGGACCGGACATCAGGCCGGGTTCTGACGCTCGACTGGGTCGACGGCATCAAAATATCGGACCGTGAGGGACTGATCGCAGCGGGCCACGATCTTGATGCAATTGCAAGCCGACTCGTCCACACTTTCCTCAAGCAGGCGATCGCGGCCGGCTATTTCCACGCTGACATGCACCAGGGCAATCTCTTCGTGAAAGCGGACGGCACGATTGTCGCCATCGATTTCGGCATCATGGGACGGATCAACAAGAAAGCCCGCTTCTGGCTGGCGGAGATTCTCTACGGCCTGACCACGGGGAATTACAAACGTGTCGCGGAAATCCATTTTGAAGCGCAATATGTCCCGGATCATCACAGTATGGAGGATTTCGCCACGGCCTTGCGCGCGGTCGGCGAGCCGATGCGCGGGAAGCCGGTCAGCGAATTGTCGGTCGGTGATATGCTCGACGGACTGTTCGCGATCACCCGCGATTTCGACATGGAGACCCAGCCGCATCTGCTGCTGTTGCAAAAGACGATGGTGATGGTCGAAGGCATTGCCACCGACCTCAACCCGACGATCAATATGTGGGATGCCAGCGGACCTTATGTGAAAGAGTGGATCCGCGGCGAACTGGGCCCGGAAGCAGCCATTGCCGACCGGATCAATGCCGACGTCGATACGCTGCTACTGCTCCCAGACATTGTCCGGCGGCTGGATCAGCAGCTGCCGCGCAAGGGCGGCGCACCTCCTCCGCCGCCGGTAGCCGATGTGGAACTCATCTGGGAGAAACGATCAAAGCGCCAGGGTGGTGGATTCTGGCGCTATGCGCTAACCGTTATCGTGGCTGCCGGGGCTGGTGCTGCGGCGGTTTGGATGTGGGGGTAGGTGCTGTGACCAAACATATACTTCTGATCATCGGCGGCGGCATCGCTGCCTATAAGGCCAGCGAACTCATCCGGCTGATTAAGAAGTCCGGCATGACGGTCCGCTGTGTGCTCACCGAGTCTGGGGCGCAATTTGTTACACCGATGACGCTGGCAGCGCTGTCCGAAAATGAAGTGCATACAACGTTATGGAGCCTGAAAGACGAGGCCGAGATGGGCCATATCCAGCTCAGCCGCGAAGCCGATCTGGTGGTCGTGTGTCCGGCCACCGCCAACCTGCTGGCCAAAATGGCAGGTGGAATTGCCGATGATCTGGCGACAACCCTTCTCCTCGCAACCGATACACCGGTGATGGTGGTTCCGGCGATGAATGTGCGGATGTGGGACCACCCAGCAACCCAGCGCAATATCAAGCAGCTTGCAGCAGATGGCATTATCGTGGTGGAGCCCGATAAAGGCTCTATGGCGTGCGGCGAATTTGGCCCGGGCCGTTTGCCGGCACCGGAGGCGGTGATGGCGGAAATTGCACAGCGCCTTGGCCCTGACGCCGACGGAGCTGGTTGGGGCAATGGGAATGAACTGGGCTCCAACCCTCTGGACGGTCAACCCGCCTTCGCCCCCGATAAGCATCGACCGCTGCGCGGCAAGCATGTCCTTGTCACCGCAGGTCCGACACACGAACCGATCGACCCGGTGCGCTACATCGCAAACCGCTCTTCCGGGCGTCAGGGCTTTGCCATTGCCGCTGCTGCCGCCGAGGCTGGCGCGCAAGTGACCCTGGTGGCCGGCCCGGTACATTTGACCACACCGGCAGGGGTCATGCGGATCGATGTCGAGACTGCGGTTGAGATGGAAAAGGCGGTGCACGACGCCCTGCCGGCCGATGTCGCGATCATGGTGGCCGCCGTTGCCGACTGGCGCGCGGACAGCCAGTCCGGGCAGAAGATAAAGAAAAAAGGCACGGCACCCGCACCACTCAAACTGACCGAAAATCCGGATATATTGGCTGGCCTCGCACGGCACAAGCAACGCCCCGATCTGCTCATAGGCTTTGCCGCCGAAACCCAGAAAATCGTCGAACATGCCAGGGCAAAGCTCGACAAGAAAGCCTGCGACTGGATCGTAGCCAATGATGTATCGGGAGACGTGATGGGCGGTTCGGACAATAGCGTCCATATCATCACCAGAGACGGCAACGAAATCTGGGAGCGAATGCCCAAACCGGAAGTTGCACAGCGTCTCATTGCCAAAATCAGCAAGGAAATATCCTGATGTTCGAACCCGTTGATATTGCCGTCAAACGGCTCGATCATGCCGGTGACCTGCCGCTGCCTTCTTATGAAACCAGCGGCTCGGCTGGCATGGATGTTCGCGCGGCGGAGGCTCTGACCATCGCGCCTTCGAAACGGGGCTTGGTCGGGACGGGTTTCGCGTTCGCCATTCCGGAGGGCTACGAAATCCAGGTGCGGCCGCGCTCCGGCCTTGCCCTGAAAAACGGCATTGGTGTGCCCAATTCACCGGGCACGATCGACAGCGATTATCGCGGCGAACTGAAGGTCATTCTGATCAATCACGGCGAAGAGGAGTTCGTCATCCAGCGCGGCGACCGTATCGCGCAGATCATCGTCGCGCCGGTTCAGCGCGGCATTCTTGTTGAAGTGGATGATCTGGACGAGACGCAGAGGGGGTCTGGCGGTTTCGGCTCGACTGGCGTATAGCTTGAGCCCGATATCCATTATATAAAAGGTCCGGTGATGATCAATATTATAGCTGCCATCGCTTTATCAGGGGCTAGCGCTTCCGCCGAGGACATTGAAATCAAGTCCTTATCCGCCGATTTTTATAATCTCGAACTGGCCCAGTTTGAGAAAAAGCTGCCCGTTCTCGAACGGCATGAAAAACAAGCGGAACGGATCGCCAAGAAGGCCGATTGCAAGCTGACGACAGATATTGGCTGGGTGCATGCGCGGGTCGATGTTGCGCTTGAAGTGTCCCCGACCGGCAAAGTTACAAAAGTTGTCCCGGTAGATACCGGTTGTCGGCCGCTGGAAGCCTATGTCATTGCCCATCTGACCAAATATGCCGGGCATGATGGCGCGGTCAAACGCACGGGTGACCAGAAATGGTATCGTCAGGCGATCACCTTCCGCTGGCCTGAATGAGCCCACTCACCGACGAACAGCTTGACCGCTATGCCCGTCATATCGTGCTTCGCGATATTGGCGGGGCGGGCCAGAAGAAGATTCTTGACGGTCACATTCTGATCGTTGGTGCCGGCGGCATTGGCTGCCCGGCGATCCAGTATCTCGCAGCCGCCGGAATCGGTGCCTTGACCATCATGGACGATGATGTCGTGTCGCTCTCCAACCTGCAACGGCAGGTTCTGTTCAGCGAGAATGATATTGGTAAAGCGAAAGTGGAAGTTGCCAAAGTTGCCGCGCAACATATCAACCCGGATGTCAAGGTAATTCCAATAAATCAAAGACTTACCGCGCAACATCTGCCTGCCGACGCCGCAGCATTTTTCGCGCCCTTTGACGCGATTATCGACGGGTCGGACAATTACCAGACCCGGCTGCTGGTTTCCGATCTGTCGGTCGAGCATCAGCTTCCCCTCGTATCTGCGGCCATTGGCCAGTTCCAGGGCCAGCTCGCTACGTTCCGCGGCTGGGAGGAGGACAAGCCCTGCTACCGCTGTTTCGTCGGTGACGCGCTCGACCCCGAAGATTGCGACAATTGCAGCGAAGTTGGCGTATTGGGCGCAATGGTGGGACTGATGGGCAGCTTCGCGGCGATGGAAGCGATCCGGGTGATCACCGGCTTTGGCCAGGACCCGGCCGGCAAGCTCCAGCTTTTCGACGGCCTCGCCCCCTCGATGCGCAGCATCAACCTGCCCAAGGACCCGCATTGCAAAAGCTGCGGTACGCCAACCACCGCGTGACGTCCGGGCCCGTCCGGCAGAGCGAGATTTGCCATCTCTTCGAAATTGCCTAAGAATGCCCAAAAATCAGGGAGGACCATCATGACATTACCGGTAACCGGCCTCGCCGCCGCAATTTGCGCCTTGCTGCTGATCTATTGTGCTTATGCCACGGTCAAGGTCCGCATCGCCAGCCAGATCGGGTTTGGCGATGGCGACAATCCCGATCTGCTGGCCGCGCGGCGCACCCATGCCAATCTGTCGGAACATGCACCGGTCTTCCTGATCATGCTGGCCGTCCTCGAGCTGGCCAACGCCCACCATCTCGGCCTCACCGCCATTGCTGCCATTTTCCTGATCGGACGGGTCGCGCATATCGTCGGCATGAACCAGCATCACAAGGGCGGCTCCCCGCGCCTGCGCCAAATTGGCGTGATCGCGACATGGTTCACCACGATCGCGCTGGCGCTATGGATTCTGTACCTGTTCGCAACCCGGCATATCTAGTTCCGGCCACTGCCTCGCGCAGCCAGCAGCTGACGCACGGCTGAAGAAATAGTGCAACTTCTGTTGCCGTCCCGCGTATAGGGATAAGGAAATTTCGACCCCGGGACGGCAATTTTCCGCTTCTCTGAACGTGGATGGATCACGAACTCAAACATGCCAAATTCGTATCGCGCAAAAGTCCCGCTGAAAGCATTGTTGCGTATCAATCTGACCTATTTTTTCCGCCACGGCCGATTGCCCAAGCTTGCCACGCCAGACAAATTTACGGAACTGGTACAAAGGCGCAAATTGCGGGACCGCAATCCATTATACCCGGTTCTGGCGGACAAGCTAATGGTCAAGAAAATCGTCGCCGATCAGATTGGTGACGAATGGATCACGCCGACATTGTGGAGCGGAACCCGGCTTCCCGAAAAACCGCTCTGGCCCTATCCGTTCGTGGTCAAGGCGCGACATGGCTGCAATCAGATCGCTTTTGTGACATCCCCCGATGACGACTGGCCGAAAATCAAATCAACCGCCGAGGCATGGCTGGGGAAAGTCTATGGCCGATGGCTCGACGAATGGGTCTACAAGCATATTCCCCATGGCATTCTCGTCGAACCATTTATCGGCCAGAGCAACGTCGTTCCGGTCGACTATAAATTTTATGTGTTCAACGGCGAGGTTGCATTCATTCAGGTGCATCTCGACCGCGAGCATAATCATCGGTGGATATTGTTTGACCGCCATTGGCGCAGGGTTTCAGCCGCCACTGACGATGGTGATCCGACACCGCCAGGGTCGTTGAAGAGCATGATAGCGGCGGCGGAAAAATTGGGCGACAATATCGATTTCGTCCGGGTGGATCTTTATGAGGCGAACGGATTGCCCGTCTTCGGAGAGTTGACATTCTATCCGGGGTCGGGACTGGATCCGTTCAATCCCGTTAGCCTTGATAAAATCATCGGCGAACAATGGCTCAAGGCGGCAGACGAATTGACCGGGAAAAGGCCACTGGTTCAATTCGCTCCACCGACAGCCTGCCCGGAACAGAATATGGCGGCGACGACCTGATCGGGGCATATCCAGATTTCCGGTTGGAAATCGCAGATATAGTTTGCGCGTCCATCCCGGGTTAGACCACCAGGCCGCAGCCGCATTGTCCTATCGCCAGTCTTCTACGCCGCCCGGAGGATAAGAAGGATGGTCGCAAATATAGATCATAAATAGCCCGAGGATAATGGCGAAGAAATTCGCTTAATCATGATCGATTAAGGAGCAGGGTCCGGCCGGGATTTACGAAACTTTCGTGCGCGCCGGAATGCGCAATTCCAAAATATTTTCAGGAACCAAAATTACTATGGGCCGTTCTCTCTTCGCAACGCAACGGATGCGACCGCAGCCAGAGGAGCGAAACATGACCAATAAAAAATCTTCCCCCAAGCCGAAACAACAATCAGCTTCGAGCAGCCCTGCCCTCGACAATATGCTGCACGATATCCAGCCCGGCAGCGGGCGAACCGAATTTACCGACGAACAGCGAGACACGGGCGGCGAAACCCATCAACATATCGGGTCGGATGCGGATCATGGCGACGCGGTTGCCCACCTGACCGACAATTTCGGCCACAGAATTTCCGACAATCAGAACAGCCTCAAATCCGGCGCGCGGGGCCCCAGCCTGCTGGAGGATTTCGTGCTCCGCGAAAAAATCTTTCATTTCGACCATGAGCGTATCCCCGAGCGCATCGTTCATGCGCGGGGTTCCGGCGCGCATGGCGTGTTCGAGGTAACCGAAGCCATCCCGGAATTGACGAAAGCCGCCCTGTTCCAAAAGAAGGGAAATAGCTGTCCGCTATTCGTCCGCTTTTCAACGGTTGCTGGCTCCAAGGGGTCTAAGGACACGCCGCGCGACGTTCGCGGATTCGCGGTGAAATTTTATACGGAAGCCGGAAATTGGGACCTGGTCGGCAATAATATGGCACCGTTTTTCATTCAGGACGCGATCAAATTTCCCGATCTCATTCATTCGGTCAAGCCGGAAGCCGATCGCGGATTTCCGCAAGCGGCTTCTGCCCATGATACATTCTGGGACTTCATCAGCCTGATGCCGGAAAGCATGCACATGATAATGTGGGCAATGTCTGACCGCGCGCTCCCCCGCAGCCTGCGGATGATGGAAGGCTTTGGCGTGCACACGTTCCGTTTTGTCAACGCCGACGGCGAAGGAACATTTGTCAAGTTCCACTGGAAACCGGTGCTGGGCATGCAGTCCACGACCTGGGATGAAGCGGTCAAGATTTCCGGAGCCGATCCCGATTATCACCGTCGCGACCTGCACGAAGCCATCGCCGCAGGAGACTTTCCTGAATGGGAACTGGGCATCCAGACATTTGACGAGCAATGGGCAGCCAAGCAGCCTTATGACGTGCTCGACGCGACCAAATTGATACCGGAAGAAGAAATCCCGGTTCGTATCATCGGTAAAATGACGCTCAACCGGAACCCGGACAATTTCTTTGCCGAAACCGAGCAGGCTGCGTTCCTGCCAACCAATGTCATCCCGGGCATTGATTTTTCGAATGATCCCCTGCTCCAGGGACGGTTGTTCAGCTATCTGGATACGCAGAAATCCCGTCTCGGCACGACAAATTTCCATCAGATTCCGATCAACGCGCCGAAATGTCCGATGCACAATTTCGAGCGCGATGGCTTGATGCAGACGATGGTCCCGACCGGGCGCGCCAATTATGAACCCAATAGCCTCGCGCAGGCAGGTGAAGATGGGGGCCCGCGCGAATGCCCGGAAACCGGCTTCACCTCATTCCGGGAAAATGCCGAGCGCAACGACCCGACCGAGAAAGTCCGGGCGCGGGGTGAGCTGTTTGCCGATCACTTTAGCCAGGCCCGGATGTTCTATCATTCCCAGACCAATAACGAACAGGCGCATATCGCCTCCGCCATTGTCTTTGAACTCTCGAAAGTCTCGCTGGACCATGTTCGCGAACGCGTCGTCGCCCAGCTGAGAAATGTCGATGCGGATCTGGCCAAGCGTGTGGCCAAGGGCCTGGCGATTGACTTGCCCGAGGCGGAGAAACCGGCGCGCAAGCCGGTTGATCTCGGTACATCCAACGCTCTGTCCATTCAGAAAAATGCCAAGGATATGTTGAAAGGCCGAAAAGTCGGAATCCTGTTCGCTGAAGGTTCGGACAAGAAGACCATCGACCAGTTGACAAAAGCGATTGAGGCCAAGGGCGGCTCCGCAATGTTGATCGCGCCCAAAGTCGGGGCAACCAAGGTTGCCGGTGGATCTGTCGAAGCCGACGGACAGCTGGCAGGTACGCCGTCGGTTCTCCTCGATGCTGTCGCTCTGGTTCTCACCGAGGAGGCTGCCAAGAAACTGACCACGGACAGCGCGGCAATCGACTTTGTCTGTGATGCCTGGGCCCATCTAAAGGCCATTGGCCATGACGAGGGTGCTCTGGCTTTGCTCGATCATTGCCACGTGCCAACCGATGCAGATGGCGTCTCCGCCACCGACGCATCATTTGTCGAAAATGCGGCAACACGTTTCTATGATCGAGAGCCCGACGTGCGTGATCTTGCATGATATAGGAAGAAGCTTGCTGGCTGGATGATCGCGCGATCATCCAGTCGGCGGCAGACAAAACTCAACGCTTCTTGGCGATTTTCAACTTGTCCGCCTTGGCCCGTTTCCGGATCGATTCTTCGCTGCGGGTCAGCGCCTTGGAAATCGCCTTGAGCGTCATTCCCTTTTTTGCAAAGGCATGAAGCTTCTGGATCTCTTCGCTGGTCCAGACTTGTTTGTGGCGTTCAAAATGGTCTTTCATGAATCTTGGCCTAGCAGATTATCGCGGCGGCGCACCCGAATATCGTGGTGGCTTCGGGGACGGAGAGCGGACGCCCGGCTAGTAGCTTGCCCCATCCACTGTGTGTACCGGCAGATGCCGCCAGTCGGCGCAGTCGAACATCCGCATGTTCACCCCCATCCGGTCGGGCGGCGCGGTGAGCGGGGTCCAGTGGGTGTGTGCGCCACAGATTTTGCAATTCCACGTGGTGATCATCCTGTCGCCCTGGACATAGGGGTTCAGCGCGCCCGGTTGCGCTTCGACCGTCACTTCATCGGGATGCCAATAGCCACCAATCCAGCCGGTCTTGGAGCATAAAGAGCAATTGCACCGGGTCACTTGTTCGGGCGGAGCCGGGACCGTGATCCGCACTGCGCCGCAATGGCAACTGCCCTCCAATTCAGACATTCTGCAAAATCTCTTCAACCCAGTCGGGCACCAGTTCCCCCGCCCTGCCCATCCGGCTTTCGTGGAAATGGAAACTGCCCTCGGACGGATCGAGATTCATTTCCAGCGTGCGCGCGCCATAGTGCCGTGCGGTCTGGACAAATCCGGCTGCGGGATAGACCGCGCCCGATGTGCCGATCGATACGAACAGGTCGCAGCGGGCCAGCGCCTGCTCAATCCGCTCCATCTGATAGGGCATTTCGCCGAACCAGACGATATCAGGACGCAGACAGCCGGGCTGACCACATTGGGGACAGGGTGGCTCGGTCGCCATCACCCCGTCAAAGGGCGACCGGGCATCGCAGGCCAGACACCAGGCGCTGTTCAACTCGCCGTGCATATGGAGCAGATGTTTGGAACCCGCCCGATCGTGCAGATCATCGACATTTTGGGTGACCAGCAGCAGGTCGCCCGGCCAAGCCGCGTCTAGTTTCGCGAGAGCCTGATGCGCGGCATTGGGGTGGACGGTCCTGAGCTTCGCGCGCCGCTCGTCGTAGAATTTCTGCACCAGAGCGGGATCGCGGAAAAAGGCCTCGGGCGTGGCGACATCCTCGACCCGATGCCCCTCCCACAGACCATCCGGCCCACGAAACGTGGCGACACCGCTTTCGGCACTGATCCCTGCACCGGTGAGGATGACGATATTTCGAATATCTTTCATGAGGCCCACCATAACCGTTCGCTTCGAGCGAAGTCGAGAAGCATGTGGGGGGCGCGGGCCGGAAATTTTATCCCAGCGTGTCTCGACTTCGCTCGACACGAACGGCTAGAGAGTATTTCAGAACACGACCAAATACAGGGACCGGAAAATGACAGCCATCGGGATTATCGGCAGCAAGGGCCGCATGGGACAGGCGCTGGTCGCGGCGATCGAGGAAGCGGGCCATAGCCATGCCGGCGGGGCGGATCAGGGCGATGATGTGACGGCATTGGTCGGCGCAAGTGATGTGCTGGTCGATTTCTCTTCCCCGAAGGCGTTGCAGGCGACGCTCGATGCCTGCGTTGCAGCGAACACAGCCATCGTTATCGGCACCACCGGACTGGAGGCAGCGCATCACGCCGCTATCGACCAGGCGGCAACCAAGATTCCCGTCTTGCAAACCGGCAACACCTCGCTCGGCGTCAATATGCTGGCGGCGCTGGTCGAGCAGGCGGCGAGCAGGCTGGGCGATGACTGGGATATCGAGATTGTCGAAATGCACCATCGGCACAAGGTTGACGCTCCCAGCGGCACGGCGAAACTATTGGGCGAAGCAGCGGCGCGCGGACGCGGCATTGACCTCGCCAGCCAAAGCGAAAGCGGCCGCGACGGCATTACCGGGGCGCGGGCCAAAGGCGCGATCGGTTTCGCGGCGTTGCGCGGCGGATCGGTCGCCGGCGATCACACGGTCATATTGGCAAGCGATGAGGAACGGATCGAGCTGACCCATCGGGCGGAGAACCGGATGATTTTTGCCCGGGGCGCGGTGAAGGCGGCTGGCTGGCTGGTCGGACAACGTGCTGGCCGTTATGGAATGGACGGGGTTTTGGGGTTTTGAGCGTGCCGACCCGTTAAACCGGCGGCATAATCCAATGTCCGTCGTTTCAGCCTGTCAGTTGCGTACGATAGCGCCGGCTGCCGGAAACGGTGCGACCATCGAGCAGGGATATCTCCAGATCGCCGGATCGCGTTGGCGTCAGCGCGGCGATTTTGGTTCGGTTCACCAGCCGCGACCGGTGCACGCGGACAAAGCCCTGCGCAATCAGCCGTGCTTCCCACGATGCCAGCGTTCCGCGTATCAAATGCGATTTTGCTGCGGTGTGAAACTCAACATAATTGCCGGCGGCTTCAACATGGCTAATCTCGTCCGAGGACAGGAAAATCGTCGCGCCACCATCTTGCAGCTTGATCCTGGCCTCGGCGGGCGGCGATGACGCGAACCGGTTACGCTCGGCGATATAATCGAACATCCAGTAGGTCGCCGCGATCGCGGCATAGACCAGAACATCCTTGCGCCATTCATAGAGCCAGGTGATCGCTACACCGTCGTCGAAGAATCCGTAGCGCGCGCCGAACAGCTTGTATGCCGTCTCGCGGGTCACGAAGATGAAGCATATATGGGCAAATGCAAAGGGAATGGTCAGCCCCAGATGGGTGATGGCAAAAACAGGAAGATTGCCGGATTGAAGCGGCCATCGTCGCATTGCATAGCCGATGAACGGCGCGAGACCGACGATGATGATCGCGCTGGTCCCCTCCCACAATATCGGTTCGATCCAGTGCGCTCCGGCGCCGTCGATAATGTCGGAAGTCGCATTGACGAAGGTCAGCACCAAAGTGACGAGAAGGATGGCCAGCCAGGGCCGCCATTCGGCCCGGATCCAGCCGCTCGCCCCTATTTTGCCGCCTTTTGTCACTGCGAAATTCCCGTTCGTCCCCGCTGCCCGCCTTGTACGGCTTAGCTATAGGCGGGCGGCTCTGCAGGCGCAAGAACGCGGGATGCAAGGAGGCATACCCGCCATGACCACCCGCCGATACGATCTCGACTGGCTTCGCATCATCGCTTTTGCGCTGCTGATATTCTATCACTGCGGCATGTTTTACGTGACCTGGGACTGGCACGTAAAATCGCGCTTCGCCAGCGATACGATCGAACCACTGATGCTGCTGACCAGTCCCTGGCGGCTCTCGCTGCTCTTCGTCATCGCCGGTGCCGCCACCCGTTTCATGGCGGACAAAATGAGCGTCGGGTCATTCGTCGCGATCCGCATGCGCCGGCTCTGGCCGCCGTTGCTGCTGGCCATTTTGGTGATCGTTCCGCCGCAGGTCTATTTCGAAATTGTCGAGGCCTTGCAGGGAGCCAACGGACTGGCGCCCGGTCATAGCGATTGGCTGGACGATTTTTACCGCAAATATATCACCGCTTCAGGACATTGGTGCGATGCCGACGGCTGCCTGATCACACCAACCTACAATCATATGTGGTTTGTAGCCTATCTGATACTCTACACTCTGGCGCTCACATTGATTTTGCCGCTGCTTCGCAGAATACCAAAGGTGGTCAGCGGGCTGACCGCAGGTCCGTTGCTGATCCTTGTGCCCTGGCTTTACCTGACCCTTTTGCGCCTTGCGCTATTTCCGGTTTTTGGCGAAAGCCACGATTTCCGGAACGATTGGTATTTACACAGTGTCTATTTCAGCCTGTTCCTGTTCGGCTTTGCCGTTGCCAAAAATCAGGCCTTCTTCGACCGCTGCGTAAGGGTGCGGTGGGTCGCCCTCGCCCTTGCGCTGCTCTCCTGGGCGGCGCTGGTGGTCTATGATGATGCTTATGCTGCAGGGATTGATCCGCCCGGGTGGCTTCGGGCTGTGACGCTCAGCGTACGGGAGCTGGACGCCTGGTGCGCGATCATCGCAGCAATCGGTCTGGCGCACCGCCACCTGAGCGGTTGCGACGGGCCTGTGCGCCGGATGCTCACGCAAGCCATCTTCCCCTTCTATCTGATCCACCAGACGATCATTGTCGTCGCCGGTCACTATCTCGACCAACTGGCGTTGCCGGTCGCTATCGAAGCGCCTTTACTGATCGCGATGACAGCATTGGGATGTTGGCTTTTCTTTGATCTGGGACGACGGATATCTTTCCTGCGCGTCTGGATTGGCTTGCCTCCAACAGGCGGTACACAGCCAGCAAGATGACGGTTTAGCCAAAGCATTGCACCGGCTTTTCAGCTGCCGGCGAGCACCGGCAGATCGTCTGGCGCGCCACGGGCGGGAATCTTGTGCGCGTCCATTGCGATGCGGCTCGGTTCCATCACATTGTCGCTAGTCCTGATAAGCCGGGCGGCAGGCTGCACTTCTGATTCCGGCGCGGCCATCACCGCGCCGACATCGATCGGCTGGTAATCCTTCCTGTCCATCGCGCCATCCCCGACATGCTCGTCATTGCGGTGTTCATCGCTGCCAAAATTCTGCTCGTTCCAGGCCTGCAATTTTTCCAGCCTTGTCCGCTCGATCTTGCGCGCGGGTTCCTCTGGCATCAAAATGCGCGCGCCCTTTTCATATCTGCCAATTTCATAACTGGCAGCCCTATATTCGGCGGTATATCCGCGGCCCTGGGCGCGAACCGGCCCGACATGCGTCCTTCTCGTCTGATAAGCATTTTGCCCGAGCGCATAGCGTTCGACCGGATCCGCGGGAGGAGGGACAGAAAGCCGGGGATGCATCGATTGCTCGGTGACGTGGCCCAGAGCCAGTCCCGACATCACAGCCACCGAAACTGCGATCGTGGTATAAGAAAAAAAATCCGTCAGCGTCTCTTTGCGATTCCCCATAGACCAAATACGCGCCGCATTCCGATTCGTTCCAAATTGGATGCAAGTCCATGGAATTGTTGCGGGATTGCCGCATCAGTAAGGGATCCCGAATATCCTGCACCAATTGCACGCCCCGCTTGCCAAGCGCCACCGGACCCAATAGGCCAGCACCATGGATTTTGATGACCAGTTGCAACGCTATTTCGGCACCGCCGACCTTTCCGCAATCCAACCGGAGACGATGGAAGCTGGCATCGAACATATGCGCGTCGACTTTGGCCTGGAACAGGATCGCGGGCGCCGTTTTGCTCTATGGACGGTGCTCTATATGCTTGGCAGCCCGCTCGACCTGGATAGCGCCTTCGAGGACGAAGCGGACCGGAACTCGGCGCGGGACTTCATGGATATGATGGACCGGGTTCAAGGCGGCTGAGCCTCATGAAAAAAGCCGATATCTTCGAATTTTATTCCCGCCTCGCCGCCGACAATCCGGCGCCCGAGACCGAGCTCAATTTTGGCAACACCTATCAGCTGGTGGTCGCCGTCGCTCTCTCCGCGCAGTCGACCGATATCGGGGTCAACAAGGCAACGCGGCAACTGTTCGCCGAGGTGAAGACGCCGCAGCAAATGGTCGATCTCGGACTCGACGGGCTGAAGGAACATATCAAGACGATCGGACTCTATAATACCAAAGCGAAAAATGTCATCGCATTGTCGGAAATGCTGATCGCCGAATATGGCGGCGAGGTCCCGGCAGATCGCGACGCGCTGGTCAGGCTGCCCGGGGTCGGTCGCAAGACCGCCAATGTCGTGATGAACAGCGCCTTTGGCGCGGAGACATTCGCGGTCGACACGCATATTTTCCGGGTCGGCAACCGCACCGGTCTGGCCCCTGGCAAGACGGTGCTGGCGGTCGAGAAGAAGCTGGAAAAGCAGACGCCGGCCCCGTTCCGCGTCCACGCCCATCACTGGCTGATCCTGCACGGGCGCTATATCTGCAAGGCGCGCAAGCCCGAATGCTGGCGCTGTCCGGTGGCCGATTTGTGCCGCTACAAGAAAAAGACACCGGCACCCTGAATACGGATTATTCCGTATCACGGACCATTCAGATTTGCGTCATGAAGGTCATGTTACAAATATAATCGTCGTCGAATCATCGGAGAGAACCCATGCGCATCCTTGCTCCAGTCCTGATCACAGCTTTTCTTGCCACTAGTGGTTGCGCCGCAACCGGTACGGAAATGTCCGGCAAATCCTCCGCCGATGACAATTATGTGATCAAGAAAATCGGCGAGCCGAAAAGCTGTATCATGCGCTCAAGCATCCGGTCGACCAAGGTGATTGATGACCAGACGATCGACTTCAAGATGAACAATGGCGATATCTATCGCAACAATCTGCCCAGCAGATGCAGCGGTCTCGGTTTCGAGGAGGCCTTTTCCTACAAGACCTCGACCAACCAGCTTTGCAGCGTCGATATCATCCACGTGCTTGACCAGACTTCCGGCAGAATCGAACCCGGCATGGCATGCGGCCTGGGCAAATTCCAGAAAATCGAGAAAATTCGCAAGGATAAAAGCGGGGACTAGCCACTGTCCGGGTGACCGATTGCTATCTGATTGACCGCTATTTAATTGACGGGTCAACTATTTGGTTGGCAATGCGGCAATCGCGCTGCTAAACGCCCTCCCGGCGACACACGCCCCGGCACCCGTAGCTCAGCTGGATAGAGCGCTGCCCTCCGAAGGCAGAGGCCAGAGGTTCGAATCCTCTCGGGTGCGCCATGATTCTGGATATTCCCGGCGTCTGACAAAACTTCCACCCCAGGGTCCAGTGCCTCGCCTTTCCGTCAAGTGCAGTGCGGTCGCCGCGAATAGCGGCGCCTTCCGGTGACAACGGGCATTTGCGAGCAAAGCCCATGTGACCGACATGTCGATCGAGAAATTGCGACAGGGCGAACGGACCGATGCGGCCTGGCCTGGCGCAAATATTTGAATGCAGTGGATAAAACTACAAAATCAGCCAACAGCATGAATAAGAAATTAACCTTTCTGATACCAATTGTCGTCCAAGAGAGTCTCCGGAAAAACAATAGTGGTTGTCAAAGTGATGAATATGCCAATGCTCGCAGAATCCAAGATTGAGGGCCTGAACGAAACTATACCAGATTTGACACCATCAGCAGGGCGAACACCGGCGGTGCCGTTCCGATTTAGCATTGCACGCAAGATCACTCTACTCACAACAATCATTGTGACACTGACGATGATTATCGTCGCATTCTACGTTTATCGCAACGCGACCAACCAACTGATGGAGCGTGAATCCAGTCGTCTTAGCACCTCGATTGTCTCCGCCAAGGCGAAGCTCGCCGATCGGATCAAATTCGCACGCGAAGATGCCAGCTTCCTGTCTGAAACTCCCGCTGTCCACGGAATTTCCCGCGCGCTGGGAAATGGCGGGATCGACCCTGTCAGCGGCTTGCCGCAAGCGGAGTGGGAACGGCGTCTTTCGGCAAATTTTGCTTCGATGCTCGAAAGTCGGCCGGCATATTTTCAGCTACGCTATATCGGGATCGCCGACGGCGGCCGCGAAATTGTCCGGGTCGAGCTCAATGAGGCCGGCGAAATCATACGGACTCCTGCCGGGCAGCTGCAACAGAAAGCCGATCTCGGCTTCTTTCAGCAGACAGCGCAGCTTTCCAGCGACGATGTCTATATTTCCGAATTCGAACTTAACAATGAGTTCGGAAAAGCGCAGCACGAGCGACCCGTTTTTCGGGCGGCGACACCCGTAACAGACCGGGATGGTGTGGTACGCGGCATGGTCGTCGTGAATGCTGACGCGCGCTTCCTGTCGGATCTGGTTGGCAAAGAGGTTCTGGATAGCGGCTCATTCATTGCGACCAATCAGGCGGGAGACTATATCGCCCATCCTGACGCCGCCAAGACCTTCGGGTTCGATCTGGGAACCCGCCATCGTCTGCAGGATGACATTCCCGAGCTTGCTGGCGTGGTCACCGGTGGTCAGCCGGATTATTCCGGCGTGGTCACGACAAATGAGGGTAAAATGCTCGTCGTTGCCAGCCGCGTATACCCCTATGAGCATGAGGCCGGGCGCCATCTGGTGCTGGCTACGAGGCATGATTATGATTCTCTCGTCGGAATGCGTCCGATCGAACGAATTGATTTCATCATTCTGGCCCTCATACTGGTATTGGGCAGTGCAGTGCTCGCCATGCTCTTTGCGCGTGCAATCGTGAAACCGCTCCATGCGCTAACCGCTGCGTCGGGCCACATCGCTGACGGCAATACCCGGGTCAATATCAGATCCGCCAAACGGCGCACCGATGAAATCGGCGCCTTGGCGCGGGCATTCCAGATCATGATGGAACGGGTCGAGCAGCGCGAGCAGGAAGTTTCCGCCAAGGCCGAGGAACTGGCACGGTCCAATGAAGAGCTCTCGCAATTTGCCTATGTTGCATCGCATGACCTTCAGGAGCCCTTGCGCATGGTCGGGAGCTATCTGGGCCTGATCGTCCGGCGCTATGGCGACACACTGGACGGTGAGGCCAAGGAATTTATTACATTTGCGGTGGACGGTGCCGAACGGATGAAGCGCCTGATCAACGACCTGCTCGGCTATTCGCGGGTCAGCAACCGGCCACTGGACATTGAGCCGGTTGATCTTGATGCACTCGTCGGCCGTATAGCGCGGTCTCTAGAGGACGAAACAGCGGACATTGTCGTCGGTCCCTTGCCCCACATCCAGGCTGATTCGGTCCAGATTGAACGACTGTTCCTCAACCTGATCGACAACGCCATCAAATATCGCAGCGAAGAATTGCCAAAAATCCGCATTTCCGCGGAACGCATTGACGAGTATTGGGAGTTCACCGTGGCCGACAATGGCATCGGAATCGAACCGGAATTCGTGCACAAGATTTTCGATATTTTCACGAGATTGCACAGTCGCGAAAAATATCAGGGCACAGGCATCGGACTGGCATCCTGCCGCCGTATTGTCGAGCGGCACGGCGGCACGATTAATGTCGAACCAAACCCGCAAGGCGGATCGATTTTCCGCTTCACACTAGCAGCAACAGACATGAATGAGGAAAAGCAAAATGATTAGATCTGAAGAAGTTCGTCCGCTGGAGATTTTGTTGATCGAAGACAATCCGGCCGATGTCCGGCTCACCAAGGAAGGTCTGAAAGAAGCGAAAATTGCCACCCAGCTAACCGCCATATTGGACGGCAAGCAGGCGCTCGACTTCCTCTTCCGGCGCGGGGAACATGCAAATGCCTCTCGGCCTGACCTCATCCTTCTTGACCTTAACCTGCCTGGTATCGACGGGCGGGAAATACTCAAGCAGGTCAAGGCCAGTCCTGAACTTCGGAGCATTCCTGTTGTGGTGATCACTTCTTCGGAAGCCGAATCCGACATTATCCAGGCATATGATTCCTACGCCAACTGTTTCATTTCGAAACCGATCGATTTTGACGGATTTCTCACCGTCGTGCAATCAATTGAGAATTTCTGGTTCACGGTCGTCAAACTGCCTTGATGGGATAGTGGCAAACACAGGATATCCAGATGATAATTGCTACCAAACAGAGCTTGTCGGTCCTCCTGATCGAAGACAATCCCGGCGACCGCAGGCTCGCCGAGATCGCCCTTCAGGAAGGCAGCCTTGAGGCCAGGCTGTCCTGTGAGGTTAGCAGCGTTGGCACGCTGGCCGACGCGCGGGCATTGCTCTCCGGCAGCCTGAGCCCCTTTGACGCCATTTTGCTCGACCTCGGGCTTCCAGACACGACGGGTTTGAACGGGCTGACTTCGCTGGGGCGGGCATGTCCCGACATACCAATCATCGTTCTCACCGGTAACTCCGATCTTGCGGCCGGGACCGAGGCGCTTAAACAGGGCGCTGCGGATTATCTCGACAAGGCGGACCTCCTGCCCCGGCCTCTGCTGCGCACGATTCAATATGCAATTGAGCGCAAGCAACACGAGGTCGAACTGCTCCGCCTCGCGCAGACTGATCCACTGACCGGGTTGCTCAATCGCCGGACAATGCTGACCCGTATGAGTGATGCGATTGCGAGTTCGCGGGACTCGCAAACCGGCTGTGCAATATGCCTGTTCGATATCGATCATTTCAAGGAAATCAACGACGTCTACGGGCACCGTATCGGCGATAATCTGCTCAAGCAAATTGCCAGTGCGCTTTCCGCCGAACTCGGCAGCGACTATACTTTGGCGCGCTTGGGGGGAGACGAATTTGCCGTGGTTGCCACCGAGCTGGAATCCGCCGAAAGCGTACCCAAAATTGCCTCTCGTGTGATCGCAGTGATCGAATCGATCAGCGTGGATGGCGATGCGCGGGTGGCGGCGAGTGCCAGCGTCGGGGGAGCATCGGATTTTACCGGAGATATCAGCACCGAGGAGCTGCTCGCGCAAGCCGACTTGGCCATGTATAAAGCCAAGGTAAGCCGTCGCGGCTCCTTCAGTCTGTTCGACGACGCCATGAATGCCGAGGCCCAGCAGGCGAATGAAATGCTACGCAACATGCCGTCGGACATAGAGGACGACCGATTCTTTCTGGAATTCCAGCCCATTCTCGATGCTCAGACCCACGAAATCGTGGCCGTCGAAGGGCTCGCGCGCTGGCGCGATCGTAGCGGACAGATGATCTCGCCGGCGGACTTCATCCCGATTGCGGAGAAGTTTGATATCCTGCCGCGCCTTGCCGCAAAACTCCTGGACGATGCCTGCTCACTCATTCGCGCCTGGTCGGACGCCGGCGTACCGGTAGTGCCGGTGTCCCTCAACATTTCCCCGGTGCAGTGCCGCGACCCGCTGTTCGGTCTGCTGGTGCTCGCCGCCCTGACAAAACACCAGGTCCGGCCACACCTGCTCAAGGTCGAGATCACCGAGTCGACGATCATGAACAATCTCGACCAGACCCGCGCCAATCTGGAACTGCTGCGCTCCCGCGGGGTCGGCGTCCATATCGACGACTTCGGCACGGGTTATTCCTCGCTCTCGCTCTTGCGAGATCTCCCGTTCGACACGTTGAAGATTGACCGCAGCTTCATCTGTAACCTCGAGCAGGATGCCGATGCCGGCGCGATCGTCGAGGCCATAATAGCCATGGCGAAACGGCTCGGCTTTCATATCATCGCGGAAGGCGTCGAAACCGAAAGCCAGATGGAGCTCCTGACCAAGCTTGGCGTCGACGCCCTACAGGGCTTTTATTTTTCGAAATCTGTCAGCAGCCAGCGACTGGCTGAATTGCTGCTTGAACAACAGGCGTCGCAAAGCCCCAGGAAACTGGCAACGCGATCAGCATAAGCCTCTCATAAACAGACCCGTCCCGAATTACGGTCGACGCTTGTCCGCGGCAATGCCCCTCGCCAGAAGGCTGTTGGCGATGTCAGCGATCTCGACGGCGGATTTCTCTTCGGTCCAGATGCCGTAGCGCAGACCAAGAAACACATTCATGCCCATGATCGCCCAAGCATGGGCCTCTTCCAGATCGCCGCGAAAATCACCAGTGGCGCTGCCTTCCTGCAACCGTTCATATATACGCTTGGCGGTTGCTTCATAATGTGACCGATAGCTGGCGGGATCGACAAATTCCGCTTCGTCGATGATCCGGTAGATTTCCTTATGCTCGCGGGCAAAGCTCATGAACGCCTCGAGCGCGAGCTTTTCGCGTTCGAGTGCATCCTGCCACTCGGTCATCGCCGACGCGGCATGGCTCTTCACGCGCGCGCTCATGTCCTTGACCAGTGCGCTGAACAACTCGTCCTTCGAATCAAAATAGGTGTAGAAGCTGCCCAGGGCGGTCCCTGCCCGCTGCGTGATCCCGGTGATTGATGCTTCGTGAAAGCCTTTCTCGCCAAATTCCAGCGCTGCAGCGTCGAGCAATTTGCGCTTGGTCCGCAGCCCGCGCGCGGTGCGCGGCTGTTTATCTTTAGACTCAATATGTTCCGAATATTCTGTGGCCATAAGGTCACGGCTAACCCGATTTGAACGGATAAGCAAATTTCTAAGTTGAATAATGATTCATATTTCAATATATGTCTCTCATCGACCCGGAATGACCGGGCATTTATTGCAGGAGAGGTTTCCATGAAATTCCATCACACCGTCAGTTATGCAGCCATTATTTCCGGTCTGGCAGCCGGATTGATCGCTCCGGTACAGGCGCAGGCGCAAACTTCCGAAGCAGCAGATCAGGGCGCGGAAGGCGACGTTATCGTGGTCACGGCCCGTCGCCGTGAAGAGCGGCTGGTCGACGTTCCTATTGCGATTACGGCTTATTCGGCCGAAAAACTGGAGCAGCAGGGTGCCGTCGATATCACCGATATCGGTCTGACGACCCCCAATACCACATTGGAATCATCGCGGGGAACCAACTCCACGCTTTCCGCTTTCATTCGCGGCATCGGCCAGCAGGACCCGGTTTCCGGCTTTGAACAGGGCGTCGGCATCTATCTGGATGACGTGTATCTCAACCGTCCGCAGGCAGCTGTGCTCGACATTTATGATGTCGAACGGATCGAAGTCTTGCGCGGTCCACAAGGCACGCTTTACGGACGTAACACCATCGGTGGCGCGGTCAAATATGTGACCAAGCGGCTGCCGCAGGATCCTTCCTTCAAGGCGCGGGCGACCTATGGCACCTATGATCAGGCGGAAGCAGTGATCACCGCCAGCATGCCGGTTTCCGACATTATCCGGGTCGGCGCATCGGGCGCGCGCCTTTCGCGCGGAGGCTTTGGCGACAATCTGACAAACGGTCTGGAAAATTATAACAAGGATATCTGGGCTGGACGCGGAACCGTCGAGCTGGGTGGTTATGGCGAACCGGTATTGATCCGCATCTCGGGCGACTACACCAAGGACAAAAGCAATCCACGGGGCGGCCACCGCCTGATCCCGGGTGCGGTATCGGGTGCACCGGTGCTGGACAATGTATTCGACACGCGCGGCGGACTTAATGATCCGGTACAGGACATCGAGGCTTATGGTCTGGCGATGAATATCACTGCCAATCTGAGCGATACCGTCACCCTGCGGTCGATCAGCGCCTGGCGCAAGGATGACACGGCGACCCCGATTGATTTCGATGCCTTGCCAGCGGTCGACCTCGACGTTCCCGGTTTTTACCGGAACGAACAGATCAGCCAGGAATTCCAGCTGCTTTATGAAGGCGACAAGATCAACGGCCTGGTGGGCTTCTATTATCTTGATGCCAAGGCTGACACGCTTTTTGATGTCCGGCTTTTCACAACCTTCGCGGGGCTCACCGCCTTTACCGAAGCTAATGTCGATACCGAGACCTATGCGGTCTTTGCCGATTTTACCTATGATTTCACCGAACAGCTGAGCCTCTCGGTTGGCGGGCGCTATACATGGGACGAGCGGTCGGCCAGCATCTTGCGGCAAAACTACCTCGGTGGGGGATCGCCGACATTTGGCGGTGCGGGCATTCCGTTCGGCGCACCCGGCACAGATTTTGAAGGCAGCGCCAGTTTCAAGAAATTTACGCCGCGCGCTTCGTTGAGCTTCAAGCCAACGCCTGACCACAATATCTATGCGAGCTTCTCTCAGGGCTTCAAGGGCGGCGGCTTCGATCCGCGCGGTGTCGGTGTCAATGCACCGACGACCAACGCCAGCGGCATCCCGAGCGACAGCGAAGTGGCCGCCTTCCTCAGTTTCGAACCGGAAGAGGTCGACAGCTATGAAATCGGCTATAAGGGAAGCCTGCTCGACGGTGCCCTTAATATTGCGCTCGCGGGCTTCTACACGGACTATAAAAACGTGCAGATCCCGGGTTCGGTCGCCTGTACTGTTGCTGGCCTGCCTTCCTTCTGCGGTGTGATCAATAACGCCGGCAAGGCCACCCTGAAGGGTATTGAGTTCGAAGCAAATGCCCGGCTTGGCGAAGACCTGTTGGCCAGTGGCGACCGGGTAAATCTCTCCGGTGCGCTTGGCTATATTGACGCGCAATATGACGAATATATCACCGATGTCGGTGGTGTACCGACAGATGTAGCGGAGTTCCGCTCCGTTCAGAATACGCCGGAATGGACCGCCAGCGGAACATTTGCCTATTCGACGCCGGTTGGAGACGGTGATCTCTATCTGGGCACAACCCTGTCCTATCGCAGCAAGACCAACCAGTTCGAAATAGCCAACCCCTATATCGATCAGAAGGGTTTCGCCCTTTGGGATGCCAATCTTGTCTATAATGCGCCGGACAAACGCTGGAGCATCGGTCTGCACGGAAAGAACCTGACCAACAAACGCTACAAGACTTCAGGCTATACATTTGTGGCCGCCGATCCAACAACCGGCGTGATTATACCGGGTGCCAATGGTCAGCCGGTCGGCACACTCGGCCCCGAAGGTACGCTGACCGCATTTTACGGCAATCCGCGTCAGGTCTTTGTCACAGCAGGGGTCCGGTTCTAGGGCGCGAAGCTATGGCCGAACAGAAACGGCAGGCGGATCCGGCAATAGCCATTCCGCCTGCCTATCGAGACTATATCTACCGCAGCGCCGACGACCGGCTGGACCTTTATGCGCGCATCTATGATGCCGAGGGTCCGCCGCTGCTGCTGATGCACGGGCTCACCCGCAACAGCGCCGATTTTGAAGGGCTCGTCTCGCATCTGGCGGGGAGATACCAGTTGATTGTCCCCGACCAGCGCGGTCGCGGCCGGTCGCAATATGATCCCGAACCGGCAAATTATACACCCGCCAGCTATGTCATGGACATGTTTGCGCTGATCGATGGCTTGCAGCTCGACAAGCTGGGCCTGATCGGTACGTCGATGGGCGGGCTGATGGCAATGATGATGACGGCTATGGCACCCGAGCGGTTTGACCGGCTGATATTGAATGACATCGGACCGGCAGTGGAAGCCGCCGGCCTCAAGCGGATACAAAGCTATGTCGGCCCGCTCGACCCGTTTGACAGCTGGCAGCAGGCGGCGGATCATTGCGCAGCCGTGCATGGCGATGCGATGGTCGATTATGACGCGCAGGACTGGATGGGTTTCGCTCGCCGCACCGGCCAGGAAATGCCGGACGGCAAGATCCGCTTTGCCTATGACCCGGCAATTGCCGATGGCCTGTCGGGCAGCGAACAGACCATCGTACCGCCCGATCTCTGGCCGATCTGGGACACGCTCGCGGACATCCCGACGCTGGTCATAAGAGGCGCGTTGTCAGACATACTCGCGCCCGCTACCATCGCGGAAATGAAACGCCGTCATCCAGAGCAGTTCAGCAGCGTGGAAATCGCGTTGCGCGGTCATGCACCGATGCTCGACGAACCCGAAGCCATATCCGCCATCGACCGGTTTCTTGGCGATACCGGACAATAGATGGCGGATCATCAGGCCATGAAAACCCGGACAACATCGCCCAATATCGCGCTGTTCATGCTGCTGCTCGTCTATATTTTCAATTTCGTCGACCGCCAGATCCTCGCAATACTGGCCGGCCCGATCCAGGCCGATCTCGGGCTGAGCGACACCCAGATGGGGTTGCTCGGCGGCATTGCCTTTGCCTTGCTCTATTCAACGCTTGCCGTGCCGCTGGCCTGGCTGGCGGACAAGACAAGCCGGAGCTGGGTGATCACCATTTCGCTGGCCATCTGGAGCGGCTTTACCGCGCTGACCGGCATGGCACAGGGTTTCTGGTCGATTTTCCTGATGCGGCTGGGCGTCGGCATCGGTGAAGCGGGCGGTGTCGCACCCTCCTATGCGCTGATTTCCGACCATTTCCCGAGCGAAAAACGCGCCCGGGCGCTATCCATCTATTCGCTCGGCATCCCACTGGGGTCGGCCACCGGGGTGATCGCGGGGGGCTATATTGCGGCCACGGTCGACTGGCGCCTGGCCTTTCTGGTCGTCGGGCTTTCGGGCTTGCTGATCGCGCCCTTCTTCAAATATTTCGTACGCGACCGGGTGAAACAGCCAGCACCGGCCAATCACGTCGCTATGCCCATCCGCTTCACCACCACCGTGGGCATATTGGCGCGGAAGCGCGCCTTCTGGCTGCTCGCTTTCGGCGCCGCGTCCAGTTCGATGCTGGGCTATGGCATCGCCTTCTGGCTGCCCAGCCTGTTGCAGCGCAGCTTTGGCCTGAGCCTGATCGAGACATCCTTGTTCTTCGGTGCCATACTCTTGATCGGCGGCGTCGCCGGCGTGCTCGGCGGCGGCATGATCGGTGACTGGCTGGGACGCAAGAACAAGGGCGCCTACGGGCTGGTTCCGGCGGCGGCCTTCTTGCTTGCCGTGCCGTTGTTCGCAGCGGGAATCATGAGCAACTCCGCCACACTCGCCTTCATCCTGTTCCTGATTCCGCAGGCACTGGCCTATTTCTGGCTCGGACCGGTCCTGTCCGCGGTCCAGCATCTGGTCACCGCCGAGACCCGCGCCACCGCATCGGCCCTGTTCCTGCTGATCAACAATCTGATTGGCATCGGCGGCGGGATATTCTTCCTCGGCGCCCTGTCCGACATACTTACCCCGATATACGGCGAAGACGGGCTGCGCTACTCGATGCTCTACTCGCTGGCCTTCTATCTCATTGCAGCGGCGCTGATGGCGTTCGCCGCTAGGCCGTTGCGCGCCGAATGGGTCGCCGACGACTGATCAGCCAGAGCCAAGGCTGCCAGCGCCATAGGCGCAAAACAGTTGCGCCGTTACGGCTCCATGATCGCGTTATATTTCAATGTCTGTTTCTGCAGCGCCGCTTCAAAGGCCTTTTCCAGCCGGGCCATCATCGCCGGAAAACCTTCACGGTCAACAAAGGCCAGCGGATCGCCCGCTTGCTGACGCGCGCGCTTTTCCATCAGTCCGGAAAATTCCGGATGGTTGGTCAGGAAGATATCCGGTTTCCAGTCTTTGGTCATCGCGAAGGTCTTGCGATAATCCGCAACAATCCCCTCATATTGGGGCGGTCCGATCAAGCGGTTGGCAGCGACGGTGGCGGAGCAGAACATCAGCGCCTCATAGCTTTTGCCATCCTGCAGGACCGGCATCGTCCAGGTGGTACAGCCGCGGCTGTGACCGGGCGTGATATGCGCGGTCAGCGTGACTTTGCCCAGCGTCACCGTTTCGCCGTCCGCAATGGTTCGGTCGACCTTGACCGGCGGGGCATTCATCGCACTGTCGTCCTCGGAACCGAGATAGAAGCCGCCTTCCAGCGCGGAACGATCGCCTTCGCTGGCAATCAGTTGCGCCCCAGTCATCCTCTTTAATTCCGCCAGACCGCCGCTATGGTCAAGATGGGCGTGGCTGTTGAGCAGGATTTTCACGTCCGCCGGATCAAAGCCCAGCCGACGGATTGCATCGGCGACATATTGGCCCTGCCCCGGCATGCCGCCGTCAATCACGATATGGCCCGCGTCGGTGGGGATAAAATATATCGCAAGCCCCTCGGTCCCGACATAATATATACCGTTCTTGCCGGAGCCGATGACCCGGAACGGCGCAACCGCAGCATACCAAGTGGGGAAGCTCTGCTGCCAGTCAAATTGTGCCGGAATCTCGTCATCGACCAGATTGGAGATCGTATCGAGGGGCTGGGTATCCGCCGTTTCCGGTTCAGCCGGAGCGGGCGCCATATCCTGCGTTACCGGCGCACAAGCCGCCAGCGATCCCGCCATCATTCCCGCAATCCAGCGCATATCTTTCTCCTCCGTTACATCACTTGCTAAGCGCTGCATGATGAATGCACAATGCCACTATTAAGGACAACGGCGCTATCTGCACCGGATTTTGATCAAGGGCGTGATGCAGGACTAGGGCTGGACAGCAATCTTCAATACGCCGTCGCGCTGGTTTGCAAACAGCTCATAGGCGGCCTCGATATCATCCAGCGCGAAATGATGGGTGACCAGCCCGCTGGCATCGACCCGGCCGGAACCGATCACATCCATCAGCCTGCGCATCCGTTCCTTGCCGCCGGGGCACAGGGTCGTGACAATCTTGTTGTCGCCCAGACCTGCTGAAAAAGCATCCAGCGGCAACGTCAGATCCTCGGAATAGACGCCCAGCGACGACAGGGTTCCGCCGGGCCGCAAGACCCGCAGGGCACCTTCGAACGTCTCCGACTTGCCCAGCGCCTCGATCGAGACATCAACGCCGCGGCCACCGGTAATCCGCATGATCTCGTCGACCGGATCAACCTTGCTGAAATCAACAATATGATCCGCCCCCATGCTGCGCGCCATGGCCATGCGCTCTGGAATGGATTCGACCGCGATGATGGTTGTCGCACCCATCATCTTCGCGCCCGCCGTCGCGCACAGACCAATCGGCCCCTGAGCGAAGACAGCGACCGTATCGCCGATCCGGATCTTGCCGGATTCGGCGCCGCTGAAACCGGTCGACAGGATATCGGGACACATCAGGACCTGCTCATCGGTCAAGCCGTCGGGCACGGGGGCGAGATTGGCCATTGCATCGGGAACCCTCAGATATTCCGCCTGCGCGCCGTCGATCGTATTGCCGAAACGCCAGCCGCCCATGGCCTTCCAGCCATGCCCTGCATGACCGCCGCATTGCGAATGAAAGCCGCACATCGAGGCATAGGAAGTCCCGGTCGGCGTGATTGCGCCGGCAATCACCCGCTGGCCTTCGCTGAATCCTTCGACAGAGGAACCAAGCTTCTCGATGATTCCAACTGGTTCGTGGCCGATGGTCAGACCGCTTTCGACCGGATATTCCCCCTTCAATATGTGGATATCCGTTCCGCAAATGGTGGTGGTCGTAATCCGGATCAGCGCATCGAGAGGCCCGATATCGGGAATCGGTTTTTCCCCCAATATGATTCTGCCGGGCTCGATGAAAATTGCCGCTTTCATATGATTGTCCATCGGGGAAAGACTCCATTGCCATTTGAGAATAGGCCCCGAAATTACGGCAAAGGCACAAAGGCGTCTCTACGCAAATCCGCGTAGTTGCCGTTCCTTCAAATCTGCGATTCGAGAATATCTGTCGGAGCCACCCCGTTATCCGGACCGGATGATGATCGGGATTTCGCGATGTGGATCAGGCGACGAAACCAAGTATCCCGAAGGCCGCTGTTCCCAGCACCAGAGAGATGATCGTTTTGCGGCGGTAGGCCCTGGCCATCAAACCCACAACCAGACCGCCGACGATGACGAGAAACAGCGCAATTCCTGAGACAAGCTGATAGGTCTTGAACAGCGCCGGGCCATGGCCCTTGTGCAATTCCATCATCGCATATTGCAAACCGGGCTTGTGCAGCGATGCCTGCAGCCCGTCGGGCGTCACGTTGATCCGCGCGAAGGTGCGCGACGTCGGCCGGGTCGTCATTTTGCCATCGCGGCTGCGGACGCTCTCGATATCGAGATGGATATTCCGGGCGGAAAGAATTGTGGCAATATCCTGCTTGAGCGTCGGGCTGTCTGGATCAAGCTGCGTGTCAGCCGGCAATTCAATGGCAATATCCTCGATCGACGGATTGACGCCAGCAAGTTTCAGTGCACCGGTTATGCCGACCATCAAAAAAGACGGTGCCAAAAAGGCCGCGAGAAACAGATGAACCAATATCAACAGGTTCCTGGTTTTAACCTTGTTCACTACAGGATTCCTCGGCGTATAAATCGGGCAGCAAATTTCGCGAAACCAAGCTGCAGTTTTTGTCTGTCAGATCGACCAATCATCTCGCCCATCAGTCCATGAAAATGCTCTGGTTCATTTTGTACCGTCGCAGTGGTCAGATCGAGCACCAGCATTTCATCATAGCTGACACTGGCACAGCACGGACGGTGCACCATCAACGGTTCCGGCCAGCAATCGCTCATCATTTCGATGATATGGGCGAAATGGCGGGCCGCTTTCTCATCGCCCAGTTGTTTGGCCAAATAGGGCTTTGGATCGAGCCTTTTCCGCCGTGCCAGAACGGCAATCCGCATCGCCACAATGATCCGCATTTGCGCAGCAGGCATAGCCGAAAGATTTGGGGTAACGGCCAGCGACTGCACAAATGCGGATATCGGCTGTCCCATCAATATTCTGCTGAGGCAGGCGTTGTCTGGGACGCGCTTTTTGCGGACCGCTTGCTGGTAGCATCTTGAATAAGGGACCGCGCTTCCCTGACCGCAGCAGCTTCCGATGTTTTGCCATCGGAAATCTCTGTCCCCATTTCCAAAAGCCGCGCGCTGATCACCGTGCCTGTTTGCGCTTCTTCTTGGACGGTCACGCCGCCGTTCCGGACGATAGCGGCATCCCATTCGTCGCGGACCTCTTTCCAATAGCCCTCGGTTTTACTCCAATAATCATCCGCAGCACTGACCCTATAGCCATCATATTTTTTATAGGTGTTGAGCACCGATTCCTGGACATAAGGCAGCGCCTTGCCATCGACCGTTTTCATCTTTGTATTATCCTGCCAGTGAATCCAGCCGCCGGGCATCGGTTGGTGGCGATTGATCGCCTGATAATGATCATAGACCGGATTGCGCACGGCGTCCCGGCGCGCCAGCGGCCGGGCGGTCCAGTTGCTGGTCCAGTTACGGATACCATTGACCGTCTTCCATTGTCCCAGGCCGCCGTAGCGGGGGCTGTCGTCGACTTGCCAGACCGTCTGGGACCATCTGCCATGGCGCTGCGACGCCGGGACATCTTCGTTCACCCATTTTCCGGCTTCTGCATAGACCAGCAGCTGGGCCGGCTCATACATCCAGTCCTGGCGCCAGTGCTTGATGACAAATGTCTCGCCTTCATGCTCGACCACCAGAAGATGCTGCAGGATGATCTCCCGGCCCGTGTCCTTGATGACGCGCACGCTTTCATGGCCACCAGAGATTTTGGCCTTGATCGGTATATAATCATCACGCCATGATGTGGTTTCCGCCATATCAAACCGGACTTTATAATCGCCGGCCATCGCCAATATATCGGCGCGGTCCTGTTCGAAGGAAGCCGGTATTTCGGCGGGTGCGATCGGCTGCTGATCGCCACTGGCCAGTGCCGGTGATGTGGCCATTGCCAATGCGAACAGGGCTGCACCCAGTCGGGTTTTCAATTTCATGATCATCGTCGTTTCTCCCCCGTGCGACTAGAATGAGATGCTGAGTGAAATGCTGGCGTTACGGCCCGGCTGGGTGAATGCGTCGGTGATATCCGACGTTGCCGCCAACCCCCGGACGTCGCTCCACAGCGAATATTTCTTGTCGGCAATGTTGAATATTCCCGCCCGGATTTTCGCGTTTTCGGTGATCCGGACAAAGGCAGTTGCATCGATAATCACTGACTCATCAGGACGGAAGCAGACGGCAGAGCAAACTCCGACAGTCTCATTGGCTTCCTTCTGCGCATTATAGCTCAGGATGACTTCGCCGCCGAACGCTCCTGTCGGTTCGCTATAGCCGAGCCCCAGGATCGCGTTGATCGGATCGATCGTGGAAAGCGATGCCGGGGGACTGTTCGGCGAATTTACCGTCCCGTCGGCAAAGGCAATGGCGAAGCGTGCCCGAAAGCCGCTTTCTGCTTCATAGCTCGCCTTGGCTTCCACGCCTTTGACGGTCACATCATCGAGATTGACGAACTGATATATGGCCGGATCACCGGGGGTGAAGCTGCCGGACACCTGTTCCTGACTGATGAAGTCGGAATAATCCGCGGTAAACGCCGTCAGGGTCAGGCTGACAGCGTCGGTGGCGTAGCGAATGCCCGCCTCGAAGCTGTCGCTGGTTTCCGGGCCGAGGTCCGGATTGGCCAGGGAGGAATAGCCATAGGCCAGATTTTCAAAGAAATTATTGACCTGACTGGGAGTCGGCGCGCGGAAACCGCGCGCATAGTTGGCGAACAGCCGGACATCCCCGAATTTGGCAACGGCTCCCAATTTGGGGGACAGTTTCGAACCATCCTGCGCGCTGGGCGTGAAGGCCGGCAGCAAGGGATCATTGGTCGGATTCAGGTCGTAAAAATCATAGCGCAGCGCCGGATAGAGGGTGAATATACCGTCGCCAAATTCGATCGCGTCTCCCAGATAGACGCCGCCAAGCGTGAAGTCCGTCTTCGGGAAAGCGCGCGTCGGGAAAACTTCCCCGAACGGAGGTTCTGTCCCGTCGCGCAATCCGTCCTGCTCGGTCTTGCTGATATCGCCGCCAAATGTGAGCGTGTGATTGACCGAGCCAGTCGTGAATGTTGACCGGAAATCGGCAACCGCGCCGATGACTTGATTGTCGAACGTGTTCAGTCGTTCCCGATCCGGACGCGGGGTTGCCCCAATGGGCGTGCGTTCTTCCAGGGCAAATTGCCGGTCCTTGCCGTCCTGCCAATAAGCCGCGAGATGGGCATAATCGATAAAGCCGGAACCCTCTTCACCGGCATCATAGGTATAATCGATCGATACCCGGCTGCGTTTTGTTTCATCCTGCGCGGTCAGATTGTCGACGATCCAGCTAGGGGTTGGACCGAACAGAAACACGGGCCCGCGCCCCGATAATATGTCGGAGGACAGTTCGCGTTCGAGATATTCGCCGGTCAGACGCACTTTGTGGGAGCCGTTGCTCCAGACCAGCTTGCCGAGAAACGCATTGGACGCGCCATCCTGCGGATTGGGCGTCGTGCGGGTTGCATCTTCTGTGTCGATTGTGCCCTTGTTATCAAGCTCTTCGAAATCACGGCGCGAATAAGCCGCCATCGCCGAGAAGTCGCCCGTCCGTCCGGCAAGCGCCACGGTTTCGGAAAATTCCTGATCAGCCGAGCTATATTGCGCGCGGGCAAAACCGCCGATGCTATTGCCGTCGCTGATAAAGTCTGCGGGATCGGCGGTGATGAAACTGACCGCACCGGACAGGCCGTCGCTGCCATAAAGCGCCGAAGCCGGACCGCGCAAAATCTCGACCGACTTGATCAGGCCGACATCGGTTGCATTGCCGCGCCCGACTTCCTGCGCGCCAAAACTATAACCCTGTGGCGACCGGATGCCATCAACCTGGATCAGCACACGATTGCCGCCAATGCCGCGAATATTGAAATCTTCATTCCCGGCCCGGCCCGTCGTGCCAAGCGCCGCGCCAAAGCGGGCCGGAGCCCGACGAACCGAGACACCGGGTTCAAAGCGTACGATATCGCGCACATCGGTCGCCAGTTCATCGGCAATTTGTTCCTGATCAATCACCGTAACCGTGGCGGGGGCATCGGCCACCTCCACCGGTGCCCGGGTGGCGGTGACAGTGATAATATTTTCATCAAAACCGGATCCGGCATCATCAGCCGCGTTCGCCGCCTGGGAATAGCCCAACGCTAGAAGACTGCAGCTGAAGGCCATGCTCCGTCGACGGAAGTTCGATTTCATGGATGTTTCCCTGTATTTATTGATAATGCGAATGATTCTCATTCTTAAGTAGAGAGCATGATGGGTTGCTGTCAAATGCTAATTGGCGGCTGAATGAGAATCGCTGTTCACCACGAACTTGTCGGCCAGCGAAAGCACCGAATTACCTGCGGCGGATATCAGCAATAATATTGCGCAATTGCAGGTATTTTTTGTGTTTTTCCTCGTGCTGGCATATTGGCCGTAGGCGATCGGCAATTGGCAATTGATGGTTTCGCAAAACACATGATGGGAATTGGGGTGGAGCAATGGTGAACCCGGTCGTCGGTGGTGGCCCCAAGAAGGTCCTGTACACGCTGAATACGGTCCGGCGCATCGGACTTACCAAAGCGGCGAAGGCCTTGCGCGCGCGAAATGCATGCAAGGCGTGCGGGCTTGGCATGGGCGGTCAAATGGGCGGCATGACCAATGAAATTGGTGAATTTCCATCCATATGCAACAAGAGTGTTCAGGCGCAATCAACCGACATTCAGCCCGCCATTCCCGATGAGATTTTTGCCCATAGCCTTGCCGAACTTGATGAACTGTCCGCTCGGGAAATCGAACAGCTCGGTCGCCTTGCCAATCCGATTTTCAAAGCGGAGGATTCCGGCAAATTCGAGATAGTCAGCTGGGATTTCGCGCTCACCCGGATGACCGAACGCCTGAAAGAAACGGAACCTGATCGCAGTTTTTTCTATAGTTCCGGGCGATCATCCAACGAGGCAGGCTTTCTATTCCAGCTGCTGGCACGCGCCTATGGAACCAATAATGTCACCAACTGCTCCTATTATTGCCACCAGGCAACTTCGGTGGCGATGGAATCGACGATCGGAACCGGTACCGCAACCGTAGAACTTTCCGATCTCAAGAAAAGCGATCTGGTGTTTGTCATCGGTGCCAATCCGTCTTCCAATCACCCGCGGTTCATCCACCTGCTGAAATCGGTACGCGATCGCGGCGGGCATGTCATCATCATCAACCCGGCCAGGGAACCGGGCCTGGTTAAATTTGCCGTGCCGAAGAGCCCGAAATCCATGATCAAAGGCGGCGATGAAATCGCATCGCTTTACCTGCAGCCCCGCATCGGCACGGATGTCACCCTGTTGAAAGGAATCGCAAAATCGGTGGTCGAACAGGGCCTGATGAACCGCGAATTCATCGACCAATATACCGAAAATAGCGATGACTTTCTCTCCGATCTGGCCGGAATATCATGGCCGGAAATTGAAGATGATTGCGGTGTCCCGAAAGCAGAACTTGCTGAAGTGGCACGCCTTTGCGGCGATGCCGAAGCAGCCGTATTTTCCTGGGGCATGGGCATGACCCACCATGTTCATGGCGTCGAGAATATCGAATATATTTCCAATCTGGCGCTATTGTGCGGGATGATCGGCCGCCCCGGTGCGGGCCTGCTTCCGTTGCGCGGGCACAGCAATGTGCAAGGCATTGGCACGATCGGCGTAAAACCGGTTTTGGCGCAGGAGATCGTCGCGCAAATTGAAGCAAAAATGGGCGTAAAATTTCCAGATCGCAAAGGCCTGGATACGCTTGCCACTATCGAGGCTGCGGCATCGGGAGATATTGATGCTGCGGTGATCATGGGCGGCAATCTCTTTGCCGCAACCCCCAACAGCAAGTGCGCCGCCAAGGCGATGGAAAATATCGGGTTCAAGATGTTCCTGACGACGACGTTGAACAAGGGCCATCTGGCCGGTGCCAGGGGCGGTGAAACATTGATATTGCCGGTTACGGCGAGAGATGAAGAATGGCAGCCCACGACCCAGGAATCGATGTTCAATTTCGTGCGCATGAGTGACGGGGGCATCAAACGTCACGACAATGTCCGGCCGGAGGTCGCGATCCTGGCGGAGCTCGGACAACGTTTGCTGCCGGATTGCCCGATCAATTTTGCCGCCTTTGGGAGCCACAATAGGATCAGGGAGGCGATAGCGGAAACGATTCCGGGCATGGAAGAACTGAAATCCATCGCTATCGCCAAAACGGAATTTCATGTCCGCAACCGGATCCTGCACAGTCCGGTTTTTCGCACCGCAACCGGCAAGGCCCGTTTTGCCGTGCATCCAACCCTTCCGAAAGCGAAACAGAGCGGCAATTGGCCCTTCACACTGGCGACGATAAGAAGCGAGGGCCAGTTCAACAGCATTATCTACGAAGAGAAAGACAGCTATCGCCAGACGTCCACGCGCTGGTGCGTGCTGATGAATCCGTCGGATATTGACGCGCTTGACCTTGGCGACGGAGACAAGGTGACACTAGAATCGGAACAGGGCGAAATGCGCGGACTGACCGTCTATCCCTTCGATGTCCCGACGGGCAATGTGATGGCTTATTATCCGGAAGCAAATATTTTGACATCAAACAGGGTTGACCCTCGCAGCAAGACGCCCTCTTTCAAATCCATAGCGGTGAAGATTTCACGAGAAAACTGAAGGTGTGCAGCAGGATTGCCGGCATGAATCGAGCAAGACGCGGTTCGGGCGGGAAGCGGATATTTGCCGCATCATCCAATCCCTTGTCCAACCAGACCAGTCCCTATAGAGACTGGCTCAATCTTCCCACCTCCGAACGGAAACCCAATGACCCTGATCGGCCCCGCCTCGCACAGCTATTTCTCCCAGCGGCTCAAACTGCATTATGCCGACTGGGGCAATGAGGACAAGCCGCCGCTGATCCTGCTCCATGGCGGCCGGGACCATTGCCGCAACTGGGACTGGACGGCGCAGGCGTTGCGCGAGGACTGGCATATCATCTGTCCCGACGTCCGCGGCCATGGCGACAGCCAGTGGAGCACCGATGGCAATTATGCGATCATGCCGATGGTCATCGATCTCGCCCAGCTGATCCACCAGCTTGATCTGTCCCCGGTCACTATTGTCGCGCACAGCATGGGCGGCAATATCGCTCTGCGCTATACCGGGCTCTATCCTGACACGGTGCGCAAGCTGGTGGCGATCGAAGGGCTGGGAGCAAGCCCCGAGATGCTCGCCGAAAGGGACAAGATCGGCGAGATACAGCGTGTGCGCAACAGCATCGAGGAAAAGCGCAGATCTGCCGGCCGGCAGGTGAAACGCTATCCCACTTTTGACGACGCGTTAAAACGGATGCAGGAAGCCAACCAGCATCTCTCCGACGAACAGGCCCGCCACCTGACCACCCACGCGGTGATCCGCAACGAGGATGGCAGCTATAGCTGGAAGTTCGATCCCTATGTCCAGCACTGGGACAGCATTGACCTGTCACAAGATGCGATCCACGAGCTGTGGGGCAACATCACTTGTCCGACCCAGCTCCATTATGGCGCCGACAGCTGGGCGAGCAATCCGGAGAAAGACGGCCGGATGCAATATTTCGGCGACAATGCGACGGTGAAGGAATTTGCCGAGGCCGGCCACTGGCTGCACCATGACCAGTTTGACCTGTTTATCGAGACGCTCAGGGAGTTTTTATAGATTAATGGTCACCAGCGCGTGCGCCGTAAAAGGCTGTCCTGCCTATCGTCATCCCGGCTAAATTGGCAGAAAACTGCACCAAATCGAAGAATGATTGCAGCAATCTCCAAACGATGACCGATGCGGTGAGGCCGTGGCTTTTCAAGCCCATATCCCGGCGCATATTGCCAAGTTTGAAATAATATTTCGGGGAGAATGTGAAATTCAATGTGACATTCCCTCTAGACGGATCACATTTCAGTGTGATAGGCGATTCCCAATATCACATTGAGAGGCCAGTCCATGAGCAAAATCCTGATCGCGCAATTGATCGAACTGATTGAATCGGGTGAGGAAACGCGCGCGGGACTGGCGCGGGCCGCTGGCCTGCACGCCAACAGCCTGCGGCGGCTGGGTGACGAGGACTGGAATCCCACGGCGGAAACGCTTGGCAAGCTTGAGACCTATCTGGCCCGTGGCGGCAGCGGAGTCATGGCGACGGCGGAAGAAATCATCAACGAGGCGCGCAACGGACGGATGTATATTCTCGTCGACGACGAGGACCGTGAAAATGAAGGCGACCTCATCATCCCGGCGCAAATGGCAACGCCCGATGCGATCAACTTCATGGCGAAATATGGTCGCGGCCTGATCTGTCTGGCACTGACTCGGGGCCGGGTCGAGGAACTGGGCCTCGACATGATGAGCCAGAACAACCGCACCGCGCATGAAACCGCCTTCACCATTTCGATCGAGGCGCGCGACGGTGTCACCACCGGGATTAGCGCCGCCGACCGCGCGCGCACCGTGGCGGTGGCGATCGACCGGACCAAGGGCAAGGAAGAAATTGTCACCCCCGGCCATGTCTTCCCGCTGCAGGCACGCAATGGCGGCGTGCTCGTCCGCGCCGGCCATACCGAAGCGGCGGTCGATGTCTCACGGCTTGCGGGTCTCAATCCATCCGGTGTGATCTGCGAGATCATGAAGGATGATGGCGAGATGGCGCGGCTCGACGACCTGATCGAATTTGCCCAGCATCATGGCATGAAAATCGGCACGATCCGCGATCTGATCGCCTATCGTCTGCGCCACGACCATCTCACCGAACGCCGGGTAGAAGCCCGGTTCACCAGCCGCTGGGGCGGCGAATGGAAGGCCATCACCTTCTACAATATGGCGACCGAGAGCGAGCAGATTGTTGTCCAGAAAGGCCATGTCGACCCCGACAAGCCGACGCTCGTGCGGATGCATGCCACCTCCATCTTCCCCGACCTGTTTGCGCAAAATACCGGTCGCCTCAATGTGATCGAGCAGTCGATGAAGATCATCGGCGAAGAAGGTTCTGGTATCATCGTATTCATCAACCCGCGTGTGCCCGACTTTTTCTCACAGCAGGTCCGCAGCCTGGCGGAAGACAAACCGCCGCCGATGGACCAGTTGCGCGACTATGGCGTCGGCGCGCAAATTCTCAGCGAACTGGGTGTTCATGATATGGAACTGCTGACCAATAGCAGCCATGACCTGGTCGGGCTGGACGCTTACGGGTTGCGGATCGTTGGACAGCGCGCAGTGCCCACCGGCGAGAGCACGGAAAAAGGCAAGGCGCTGGAGAACACTTGATCGCCTCGGCATCCTGAATCTATTTCAGGAGATTCATCGACATATCCACCAGATCCTGAAACCGGTTCAGGATGATGCATTTGAAAGAAATATAAAATGGCAAAATTCCTAATCGTCGAAGCGCGTTTTTATGACCATCTCAACGACATGCTGATCGAAGGGGCCACCGATGCACTGAAGGCAGCGGGTCACGAGCATGAAGTGATCACGATACCCGGCGCGCTGGAAATTCCCGGCGCCATCTCGCTTGCGATCGACAGCGATCAATATGACGGCTTTATCGCAATTGGCGTGGTCATCCGCGGTGAAACCTATCATTTCGAGATTGTTGCCGGCGAAAGCGCGCGCGGCATCATGGCACTGACCATGGATGGCGCCGCAATCGGTAACGGCATTATCACTGTCGAGAACGAGGAACAGGCGCTGGCGCGGGCTGACAAGAGCCGCAAGAACAAGGGCGGCGAGGCAGCCCAGGCCGCGATTGCAATGTATGAATTGGGTCTGAAATTCAGCGACTAGCAGCGGCAGGCCTGCTGGCCCGCCGCCACTGAAGCGAGAATTTATTGCGTACCGGCAAGGGCCGCTTTAAATTGTTCTTCGGTCATCGTGATCGACACTCCGTCAGCCTTGGCCATGAAGGCAGCGACAGGCAGCTTCACCGGCTGACCGTTATGTTCGACAGTCACATAGTCGGCATCGCTTTCCTGAATGGTACCAATGACCGCAGCGCCGGTTACGGTTTTGACTTCGGTGCCAGGCGTCAGGCTGGCCAGCAATTGGGCCTGTGCATCGGCGGCCGCCTTTTCTATGGCAGCGTCAAGATCAGCCTTTGTCATCATGATCGACAGGCCATTTTCCGCTTTCGCAAAGGCATTGGTTGCGAGCGCGGCCTTGTTCTTGCCGGTATCCACAACCACGGCACCGTCGCTTACCGAATCAACGGTGCCGACATCACCGCCGTTGGGCCCATAGACTTTCATGCCAACCTTCGCTTCAACGGTGGGGGCAGCGTCTTGCGCCAAGGCTGGTGAGGCAGCCAGAAGCGCCGCGCCGGTCATGAGGGTCAGAAAATTTTTCATCTTTTACTCCTTAAATTTACAAGAACGGCGACAAATCACCAAAACGCTCTCGCTAAAAAACGGGGGCTGGCATTGTCAGGGCGGTTGAGGCGAGTGGACGCATGGATAGGATAAAATGTTGTTCTGACACGAACAGCGCCGCCAGCATCAGCAAATCCTGACCTTTCGGGATATCGCCGAGGAAAAGGCCGACCCCGGGGGGAGGGAGCCAGCCTCTTTTGTCAGAGCCCTCGTGATCAGGCTGCTTTTTGCATTCGTTTGTGGATGCCTTCTTTGACCTCCTCGATAATCTTGGCGCTGAACGCATCGAGATCACCGGGATGGCGCGATGTAATCAGACCGTTGTCGACCACCACTTCGCTATCTTCAAACCGGGCACCGGCGTTGATCAAATCTGTCTTGATCGACTTATAGCCGGTGACATTGCGGTCCTGCACCAAATCCGCCTCAATCAGCAACCAGGGCGCATGACAAATTGCCGCAATCGGTTTGCCGGCGTCGAAAAAGGCCTTCACAAAATCGACCGCCTTGTCTTCTGCGCGCAAGATGTCGGGGTTCATTTGCCCGCCGGGCAGAACCAGCGCGTCAAAATCGCTTTCGCTGGCATTGTCCACGATCATGTCGACGCCGATGCTTTCGCCCCAGTCCTTCTGGTCCCAGCTTTTGATTGATCCGGATTCCAGCGATATGATGGTGACTTTCGCGCCCGCTTCCATCAGCTGTTTTCTGGGTTCAAAAAGCTCCGATTTTTCAAAACCGTTGGTCGCGAGAATAGCTATTTTTGCGTTTGAAATATTCGTCATTTCCGACTTCCTTTCATTTAAGTTTCTACCCAGTCAACGCAGCCGGGCGCGGATCGGTTCCGAAAAAATGGAGGATTTCCGGCCCTTTCCTTCTGTGCCGGTTCACTGATGGTCGATGGAATCAATCTCGTTGGTTCACGAAAATCAATACGGAACCAAATGACAATCGACGCGTAATTGGGACAGGTATCGCGCTCCGCCAGTTCGTCGAGCGCACCACAAAAGAAGGAAGACCAAATCATGACGACAACGATTAAATCTGCAGAGCTTCGCGAAATGAAAAGCGACATTAAAAAAACCGACCGCGCCAAAATGGCCGAGAAGCTTGGCGACGCCTTGGCCTCGACCTATGTGCTCTATCAAAAGACCCAATCGGTCCACTGGAACGTCACCGGTCCCTTGTTCGTCAGCGTCCACAAGCTGACCGAAGCCCAATATGAAGACCTCGCCGCCTCGATCGATACTATTGCCGAACGAATCCGGGCCCTGGGCGCGAAAACACCGGTCGGCCTTTCGACCTATGTCAAAAATAGCGTGATCGACGATCAGGTCGACTGGGGCGATGCCAAAGCCATGCTCAAGCAGCTGACGGAAGATAATCTCGCGGTCGCAGACCAGATGCGCGAATTTGTCAAAACCGCCGAGGATGCGGATGATGTTTTCACCGCAGATCTGCTGACGGCGCGGATTGGTGCCCTGGAAGAAGCGTCTTGGATGCTCTCGGCCAACTTGTAAGCCGTCCCGGATCAAACCAGAAAAATAACAGGAAAATCCCATGACTCAATTGAACAAAACCAACGCCCGGCAGGGCTTCACCACTCGCTATATGCCCCTGGTGCTCGGCCTTTCGACGATATTGGCAGCGATCGCGCTAGCCGCAGTAGCGGGCCTGTTCTGAACCTATTTTAAAATTTACCAGGTGCCCCTTGCCGCTCCTGCCTTGAGCAGGGGCGGCCTTTTTTTGGCTATCGCCCTTCAGCTTTTGCCGTAATCGCTGCCCGTAATCCGTGGACCGCAGGCGCAGCCAGCATCGCACCGGACCCGGATGCGATATGCAAAATCCAACTCTGTCAAATCACAAGTCTGCTTGACCCGGTTCCGTTCTTCGCTAGTCTAGAACAAACCATGAACAATAATGATTCGGATTCGGGACGGGCTTTCGGGCCTTTACCGGCCAACCCCTCTTCTGTGCCCGGTTTGCCACCGGCGAAACCTTCTGTCTTGCGGGCGCGGCTCGCGAAGATATTGGCAGCATCTGGTACACGGACAGCCGCTGACGACGACGCACCGTCGTACTTCACCCTGGGCGTGGAACGAATTGATGCGGCTCTGCGCGGCAATGCCGGGGCCGATGGCCTGCCCCGCGCGGCTTTACATGAGCTGCATGCGGCAAGCCGGGACGACCGGACCAGCGCTGCGGCCATGGCATTGCTGCTGGCGCACAGGAGCCGGCTGCCGGACAAGGGAGAAGAACGGCCCATATTGTGGATCAGCGAAAGCGGCGAGACCCGGCGGCAGGGTCGGCTCTATCCACCGGGACTGGCGGAGCTGGGGCTGGACCCGTCTGCCATGGTCCATGTCGATGCACCGGACAGCATCGCGGTGCTGCGCGCGGCGGCCGACGGCATGCGCTCTTTGGCAATGGCGGCGGTGATTGTCGAACTGGCGGGGAAGAAACCCCGGGGCCTCGACCTGACCGCGACCAGACGGCTTTCTCTTTCGGCGCAAAAATCGGGCGTGCTCGGCCTGATCCTGCGCTCCGGCAGCGATGCGGAAAACCCCCTGCCGACATCAGCCTTCAGCCGCTGGCAGGTGGCCGCCGCGCCGTCCCTCGCGCTGGAGGCCAATGCTCCGGGCCATAGCGCCTTTGATATCAATCTGCTGCGCCATCGCAGCGGTCTTTACGGGCTCAGCGCCCGACTGGAGTGGAACCGTGACGATCAGCTTTTCCGCGAGCAGCAGAGCGGCCAACCGGACAAAAGGCGCGCGCCGCATGCTGGCGCTGGTCCTGCCCTGGCTGCCGTCCGAGCGGATCATCAGGGCACACGGGCCGCCTGACCATCCCTTTGCGCTGATCGCAAAAATTCGCGGCGCAATGGTGATCATGGCGGCCGACCGGCAGGCGGTAGCGCTAGGGCTGGGGCCGGGCATGAAGCTCGCCGATGCACGGGCGCGGGTGCCGGACCTGCGCGCCTTTGACCATGATCCGCTGGCCGACGCGGCACTGCTGTCACGGCTGGCCGAGGCCTGCGAACGTTACACGCCGATGGTGGCGGTCAAGCCGCCTTGTGCGCTGATTCTCGATATCACGGGCGCAGCGCATTTTTTCGCCAGCGAGACCGCGCTGGCGCAGGATGCCGAGGACCGGCTGGATGCAGCGGGCCATGGCACCTGCTGGGCCCTCGCCGGAACCGCCGACGGGGCGCTGGCGCTGGCCCGGCATGGCCTGAAGGAAGGGGCAGAGGCCCAGTTGCCGGTGAGCGCACTGGATATGGACGCGAAAATCCATCAGGCGCTGGAACGGGCCGGGCTTTATCATATCGGCGATCTGGCCGAACGCCCGCGCGCCAATCTGGCAGCGCGGTTCGGGATGGAGCTTACCTTGCGGCTCGACCGGATATTGGGCGCCGAGGACCGGCCGATCGATCCGCTGCGCCGGCTGGGCAATGTGGTGACCGAGCGTCGCTTTGCCGAGCCTTTGACCCATATTGATGCCGCCCTCGCCTGCCTGTCGGAACTGTTTGCCGAAGCGTCCGAACGGCTCAACGAGCGCGGTCAGGGCGCGCGGATGATCCGGATGATGCTGTTCCGCTGCGATGGCGATGTCGCGCGGCTCGGTCTGGAGACCGGCGCGCCGACCCGCGATGGCGCGCTGTTCCGGCGGCTGCTGCGCGAACGGATCGAGGCGCTCAATGATCCGCTGAATCCCGGCTTCGGCTATGACCTGATCCGGCTGAGCATCGTCGCGGCAGAACCGCTGGCACCGCAACAATTAAGGCTCGAGGGCGGCGAGGACCGGCAGGGCGACGAAGTCGCTCTGCTCAGCCAGCTCAGCACAAGGCTGGGCCGCGACCGGGTGCAGAAATTTGCCCCCGCCGACAGCCATATCCCCGAACAGGGCCTGCTCGCCCTGCCCGCGCTTGGTTTTGATGCGGCACCAGCCCGCTCCCCCTCCCGACCACCCAACAGGGTACAGTCGCACTGGGTGGTCGGGAGGGGGAGCGGGCCGGCACCGTTCGCGAGCGTGAGCGAGCAAGAAAGCAACCCCCCATTGCGCCCGCTGCACATGTTCGATCCGCCGCAGCGGGTGCAGGTGATCGCCGAGGTCCCCGACGGCCCGCCGCATCGCTTCACCTGGCGGCGCAAGGCCCATCAGGTGATCCGCTACGAAGGACCGGAGCGGATCACCTCGGAATGGTGGCAGCGCACCGACGGGCAGCAACCCGGCAAGGGCGGCCTGACCCGCGACTATTACCGCGTCGAGGATGCCCGCGGGCGGCGCTACTGGCTGTTCCGCCACGGGCTGTATGGCGAGGAGAAGGTGAACCCGGACTGGTATGTGCACGGGCTGTTTGCTTGATGGAGAATATCTGTTGCCTTAAATCCGTTCGCCTCGAGCCCTTCGACAGGCTCAGGATAAACTTCGGCAGTTCCTGCCGAAGTCGAGAGGCCGTTAGGGGTGTCTCGACTTCGCTCGACACGAACGGACGCGTCTCCTCGCAATGACGATATTCGCCGAACTTTGCGCTTCCACCCATTACAGCTTTCTGCGCGGCGCCTCCTCCCCCGCCGATATGGTGATGCAGGCAATGGCGCTGGGCATGACCGGGATCGGGATTGCCGACCGCAACAGCGTCGCCGGGGTCGTGCGGGCGCATGCGGCGCTGCGCCGGACCCGCGAGGATGCGGCGGAAGAAGGGCTGGTGCTGCCGGACCTCAAGCTGATCGTCGGATCGCGGCTGGTCTTTGCCGATGATACGCCGGAGGTGATTGTCTACCCCCGCAACCGGCGCGGCTGGGGCCGACTGACACGGTTGCTCTCGACCGGGAATTTGCGGGCGGAAAAGGGGGAATGTTTTTTATATGCGGCGGATCTGCTGGAGTGGTGCAGCGCGGATTGGGCTTTGATTATATTAGCCCCTCCCCTTCAGGGGAGGGGTTGGGGTGGGGCCTGTCCCCACTCGCAAAATTCAGAAGCGGGCATCGAGCCAGCTTCCTCATATCCCACCCCTTCCCCCTCCCTTGAAAGGGAGGGGCTTATTAACGAACTCCACTCTCTCACCCCCCATATCTGGCTCGGTGCGACCATGCCGCGCTCGGGTCCCGACAAGCGCCATCTGGAGAAACTGCACGGCCTGTCCCAAACAACCGGCCTCCCCCTTCTCGCCACCAATGACCCGCTCTATGCGACGCCGCAGCAGCGGCCGCTCCACGACATATTGACCTGCATTGCCGAGAAGACCACGATCGCCAAGGCGGGCCGGCTGCTCGCCGCCAATGCCGAACGATTTCTCAAACCCCCGGCAGAAATGGCGCGCCTGTTTCGCGATTATCCAGAAGCCATCGCGGAGACACAGAAGTTGCTCGACCTGGTCGCTTTCACGCTCGATGAGCTGAGCTATCATTATCCCGACGAACCGGTACCCGAAGGCTGGACCCCGCAGGACTGGCTCGAACATCTGACCTGGTCCGCCGCCCATGCCCGGCATGGTGCAAGTCTTCCCGAACGGTTGCGCGCAAAGGTCGGAGAGGAACTGCGGCTGATCGCCAAAATGGACTATGCGCCCTATTTTCTGACCGTCCACGATATCGTCAAATTTGCCCAGGATCAGGAGATACTCTGTCAGGGCCGCGGATCGGCAGCGAATAGCGCGGTCTGTTATCTGCTCGGCATCACCTCGGCCGATCCGATGAAACATGACCTGCTCTTCTCGCGCTTCATTTCCGAGGAACGCCGCGAACCACCGGATATCGACGTCGATTTCGAGCATGAACGGCGCGAGGAGGTGATCCAGTATATTTACGAGCGCTATGGCCGCCACCGCGCCGGGATTGCCGCAACAGTCGTCCATTACCGCTCGCGCAGCGCTATCCGCGAGGTCGGCAAGGCGCTCGGCCTGTCGGAGGATATTACCAGCCGCCTCTCCAGTACCGTCTGGGGCAGCCATGGAGGCAAGGCGCCCGACCAGCGTTTTGCCGAGACCGGCCTTGATCCGGACAATCCGGAAATCCGGCGGCTGGGCGATCTGGTTCAGCAGATTCTGCAATTTCCTCGCCACCTGTCGCAGCATGTCGGCGGTTTCGTGCTGACTCAGGACCGGCTCGACGAGACCGTGCCGATCCACAATGCCGCGATGGACGACCGCACGTTCATCGAGTGGGACAAGGATGATATTGATGCGCTCGGCCTGATGAAGGTCGATATTTTGGCGCTCGGCATGCTCACCTGCATCCGCAAGGCGTTTGACATCATGCGCGACATCGGAGCCGGGGACCATGATCTGCAGAATATCCCGCACGAGGACCCGGCGACCTATGACATGCTGTGCAAGGGTGACAGTATCGGCGTGTTCCAGGTCGAGAGCCGGGCCCAGATCAACATGCTGCCGCGGCTGAAACCGCGGGTCTTTTACGATCTGGTGATCCAGGTGGCGATTGTCCGGCCCGGGCCGATCGAGGGGGAAATGGTGCATCCCTATTTGCGGCGGCGCAGCGGCGTGGAGAAGGTCACTCTGCCCTCGCCCGCGCCGCAACATGATCCGGATGAACTGAAATCGGTACTCGGCCGGACCTTTGGCGTGCCACTGTTTCAGGAACAGGCGATGAAGCTGGCAATTGTCGCCGCCAATTTCTCCTCTGGCGATGCCAACAAGCTGCGCCGGGCAATGGCGACCTTTCGCAATGTCGGCACGATCCATCATTTCGAGGCGAAGATGATCGAAGGCATGGTCGCCAAAGGTTATGAACGGGATTTTGCCGAGCGCTGCTACAAGCAGATCCAGGGCTTTGGCAGCTATGGCTTTCCGGAAAGCCATGCAATCAGCTTTGCCCGGCTGGTCTATGTGTCGAGCTGGATCAAATGCCATCATCCGGCGGTCTTCGCGGCGGCTTTGCTCAACTCGCAGCCGATGGGCTTTTATGCGCCTGCGCAGATTGTTCGCGATGCTCGCGAGCACGGGGTGATGGTGCAGGAGCCGGATGTGAACCATAGTGGCTGGGATAACGGGTTGGAGAGAAACTCTCCCCTCCCGCTTGCGGGAGGGGTCGGGGGTGGGCCCGAAATGCCAGATAATCCTACCCCTAGCCCCTCCCGCAAGCGGGAGGGGGACATCTCCCTCCGCATCGGTTTCCGCCAGATCGACGGTTTCCGCGAAGCATGGGCCGAACAGATCATCGCCAAGCGCCCGTTCCGCAATGTCGAGGAACTGGCCCGCAAGGCCAAGCTCCCGGCCCGCGCCCTGCGCCTGCTCGCCGATGCCGATGCCTGCCGGTCGCTGGGCCTCGACCGGCGGCAGGCGCTATGGGAAGTCCGCCGCACCCCGGTCAACACGCTGCCCTTGTTCGAAGCCGCGCAGGCCAGGGAGCTGGGCGAGGAACAGGAGGTACATCTGCCCGCGATGAGCAAAGGCGAGCATGTCGTTGCCGACTATCAGAGTGTGCGGCTGTCGCTGAAAGGCCATCCGATGGAATTTCTGCGCGAGCGGTTCCGCGCCATGGGGGTGCTCAGCTGCGCAGAAATTGCGCGGGCCAAAAATGGATCACAGGCCAAGGTCGCCGGCGTCGTCCTGATCCGCCAGCGGCCCGGCAAGGGCAATGCGGTGTTCATCACGCTGGAGGATGAAAGCGGGATATCCAACCTGCTGCTCTGGGCCAGCCGGTTCGAGAAAATGCGCCGTCCGGTGATGGCCGCCCGGCTGATGCTCGCCACCGGAGAGGTCCAGCGGAGCGCCGAGGGCGTGACCCATTTGATGACCAGCCGGGTCGAGGATTATACCTTCATGCTCGACGAGATAACCGCCCGCGACCGGCCCGACATGCCGATGGCCCGCGCCGACGAGGTCAACCGGCCGGTCTATCGCAACGAGGACCGGCAAGCGGCGCGTTCAGCGCGCGATGTCACCCGGCCGCGGCCCGCCTATCCGCGCCATGGTCATCCGCGCAATGTCCGGATATTGCCGAAGTCGCGGGATTTTCACTGACTCTTGTCGATCCTCAACCCCTGTGCAAATCAAACGCATTGGTAATGGCGTGCGCGATACCGGTCCGCAAAGAATATGCGGCCAGCGTCTTCACGATGTGGACCTCTTTTGAAGCTGGCATCCGGCCTAATTTATCAGCACTGCACTCACCGGCCGGCGCAGTGACATGGGCATGGTCTGTCCATGGCCAAAGCGCATAACGATATTGGGCCGGTATCCTTGCATCCCGACCAAAGCGGCCAGATCGGGGCGCAATTTGGACACTTCGGTGGGTTGATTGATATAGGCTAGTTTCAGCCCAAGGGCAGTTGCTTGAAGCGCAAACCGTTGACTGGATCGGCCCGCTTGCACCCAATGTTCCGGATCATTCTTCTCTGCGACAAACACCGCAATACCGGCCGAACCATCAATCTGCCCGGCATATTTGTCATTCTCGCTCTGTGTCGTGAAAGACAGATCAAATAGCGGGCGGCCCAACCAGCCAGGCGCGCTTGGATTGCCGCTACACGCGCCAAAAAGGCCATCGCGCACAGCCATCGCGTCCCGGGGGTTGAAACGGATCCATTGCTTCAGCTCATCAACAAAATCTGCATCCGCCATTTGCGCGCTATTGCCGGCAATTACGAGATCGCGGACAAGATTGATCTGGGGTCTATCGGTTAGCAGGATCACGTTTACCCCATCCACTTGCGCCGCAGCATCCAGTAACCGCAGCTTCGCCATGCTAACGGACCGGCCATCATAGTTCGTCCTTGTCGATTGCCGTTTCGGAATCGCATCAAACAAGGCTGAGCGATCCAGCCGCCCGGCTACCATATCCACCACGACTTTGCCATTTTCAGCCGGATCCATTCGAAGCGCGCTCGCGCGGCCAGTGGCCGCACCGGAAATCATGAGGTTCTCGGCAGCACAGCCAAGGCTTGCGAACAGATGATGGTCATCGGGGTCAACCACCACCGTTCGCCGGGAATAGTCCGGAAGAATCTCGATGCTGCTTTTCTGCACACGAAATTTCCAGGGCTGGGTATTGTGACCGCTGGCGGCCAGCGTGGCGTAACGAATCAGTTCGTGATCATCAGGCTGTAGCGCCAGCGGTTCGCGCAAATTTGCGGCAGCCTTTTCATAGTCCTGCATTGATCCCGTCTGTTTGACGCCAATGGCGGCGGCAACTCCCCCTGCGGCTATCAACGAACCGCCACCTATCAAAAAGTTCCGCCGGTTCATCTAGGCTACTCCTCCATCCAGATCATACGGACAAATCCCCTGAGAATGGTAAGATTATGACCGATAGGCAGCAATACGTACTTAGACGGATAAACCCCGAGCGTGTGACGCGCCTCGTCGCTCTGCGTTCGAAAACCGGACGAACCGCAAATCATCCTTGCGGTCATCCACGCAACGTCAGGATATTACCGCAATCCGGGGATGTTCACTGAGCGGGAACATCCTCGAACTGACGCTCGCCGCTGCCGAACAACAGATAGAATATCAGACCGAAAAAGGTCACACCGGCAGCGACCAGAAACAGGATCGCCCATGATCCGGTGGTCTGCAATATCCAGCCACTCACCGACACACCGATAATACCAGGAATTGTTCCCGCCGTATTGGTGATGCCCATCAACGTACCGCTATGCTGCGGAGCAATATCCATATGATTGATGAAAAATCCGGGAACCGCGAACGCGCCCAGCGCGCTGCCAGCGGTCATGATCGCAATGGCGGTCACGGCATCCTCCACCAGCCCGACAAGGACTAGCGATGTTCCTATCCCGCCAAAAGCGATCGTCATCATCAGCTTGCGGACACGGGTGACCGACATGCCGCCCTTGACCAGCCGGTCGGCGACATTGCCGGCCACGTTCAGGAAAATGAACGCAGCAATATGCGGCATCATGGCAAACAGACCGACGGACGCATAGTCGACGCCGAGCCCCTTGTTGACGAATGTCGGCAGCCAGGCGAGCAAAACATAGAGTGACCAGTTGTTGCAAAAATGGGCGACGATAATCGCCCATACCGGCATATTGGTGAGCAAGGCACGCCACGGCGTCGGCGGAGTGGCCTCATCTGAAATAGCGCCAGCCTCGATGATCGCAAGTTCCTCCGGACTGATACCGGCTTGTTTGCGCGGACTGGGCGCAATCAGAAACTGCCAGACGATACACCATGCAAAGCCGGCAATGCCGAACAGGTAAAATACCCATTCCCAGCCAAGCTTTGCGACAATCACCGGCGTTACCAAAAGCGCGAATACCGTGCCGAGAGGAAGGCCACTATTGGAAAAAGCGACCGACCGGGCCCGTTCCTTCAGGGGGATCCAGCGCGAATATTGCGCAAATATCGCCGGAAAGGTAACCGCTTCGCCCATACCCATCAAGATTCGGACGACGATCAGCACCACCAGCCCGAAGGCGGCGGCTGGCGGCGTGATGAGGGTGAAGAATGACCATAGCAAAACGCCAAAACCGAGAACGACCTTGCCGCCATAGCGGTCGGCGAGCTTGCCGCCGATGATCTGCAACAACAGATAGCCGACAAAGAAGCTCGACAATACCAAGCCCTGCGTCGTCAGGTCCCAGCCATAGGTTTCGACCATCGGTATGATCGCGACCGAAATCGAAACCCGGTCGATATAGCAGATGAAAATGGCCAGAAAGGCCATGAATACCAGCTGGTGGCGTTTTTGCATTATTTTCCTCTCCCAATGCTGCTCCTTGTCTCATTCATTCTCGACAAAGTGAGTATCTTGTCCCTTGCACATCTTGAGCAAATTCGCTATAGTTTCATTTGCAACTATATTGCACCTGGACCCCGCTTTATCTCAAGGAAATTATCGTGGCTGATCTGTTTGAAAATCCCGTTGGCCTGGACGGCTTTGAATTTGTCGAATTTTGCGCGCCCGAGCGCGGCGTGCTCGAACCGGTCTTCGCGGTCATGGGCTTTACCGAGATTGCCCGGCACCGGTCGAAAGACGTGCATCTGTGGCGGCAGGGCGGAATCAATCTGATCATCAACTATGAACCGAAATCGGCGGCCTGGTATTTCGCCCGCGAGCACGGCCCCTCCGCCTGCGGCATGGCTTTCCGGGTGAAGGATGCACGGCAGGCCTATGCCTATCTGCTCGAAAAAGGTGCCGAGCCCGTGCATGTCGAAACCGGACCGATGGAATTGCGCATCCCGGCAATCCGCGGCATCGGCGGCGCGATTCTCTATCTGGTCGACCGCTATGAGGGCGGCGAACGGGGAGAGAATCTCTCCATCTACGATATCGACTTCGAATATCTGCCCGGCGTTGATCGCCATCCGGTGGGCGCGGGCTTCAACATCATCGATCACCTGACCCATAATGTCTACGGCGGCCGGATGAAATATTGGGCAGACTATTACGAGACCCTGTTCAACTTCCGCGAAATCCGCTTCTTCGACATCAAGGGCGAATATACCGGCCTGACCTCCAAGGCGCTGACCGCACCTGATGGCAAGATCCGCATCCCGCTCAACGAGGAAGGGGAAGGCGGCAAGGGCCAGATCGAGGAATTCCTGCGCGAATTCAACGGCGAGGGCATCCAGCATATCGCATTGATCTGTGACGATCTGGTCGCCTGCTGGGACCGGCTCAAGAAACTGGGCGTGCCTTTCATGACCGCGCCGCCCGACACTTATTATGACATGCTGGACGAACGCCTTCCCGGCCATGGCGAGAGTGTCGATGCGCTCAAGATGCGCGGCATATTGCTTGATGGCACAACAGAGGGCGGCGAACCCCGTCTCCTGCTGCAAATTTTTGCAGAAGCGCAGGTCGGTCCGGTTTTCTTTGAATTTATCCAGAGAAAGGGCGATGATGGTTTTGGCGAGGGCAATTTCAAGGCCCTGTTCGAGAGCATCGAACGCGATCAGGTGTCGCGGGGTGTGCTGAAAGTAGAGGAGCCAGCATAATGACCGCACCCAAGATCCAGGGCATCCACCATGTCGCCTATCGCTGCAAGGACGCCAAAGAGACGGTCGATTTTTACAAGCGTGTGATGGGCATGGATTTCCAGCTCGCTTTTGCCGAGAATGAAGTCCCCTCGACCGGCGCATATGACCCCTATATGCATGTTTTTCTCGACGCTGGCGGCGGCAATATTCTCGCCTTTTTCGAGCTGCCCGAGCAGCCGGATATGGACCGCGACCAGAATACGCCAGCCTGGGTCCAGCATATCGCTTTCAAACTTGGTTCGCTTGAAGAGCTGATGGCGGCAAAGGCCAATGCGGAGGCGGAAGGGCTTGAAGTCATCGGCCCTACCCATCACGGGATTTTCAAGTCGATCTATTTCTTCGATCCCAACGGCCATCGGCTCGAGCTGACCTGCGATATCGGCACGGACGAAGAAATGGCCGAGCTGCGCCGGGTCGCGCCCGACATGCTCGAGGAATGGAGCCGCACCAAGAAAGCGCCACAACATGCCGCGTGGCTGCACGCAAAAGCGCGCGACGAATATTGAATCACAAGCGACTTTATTTCCGTTCGTGTCGAGCGTAGTCGAGACACAGAGCCCACACGCACCGGTCTCTCGAATTCTGAGCTTGACGAAGGACTCGAGACGAACGGCAGACAGACCGAGGAACGCACATGAAACTCGCTACCCTGAAAAATGACACCCGTGACGGCCGCCTTGTCGTGGTCTCCAAGGACCTCACCCGCTGCTGCGAAGCGAGTAATATCGCCCCGACCCTGCAGGCGGCGCTGGACGACTGGGAGCAATGCGCGCCGAAACTGGAAGCGCTTTACCGCGATGTCGAACATGAGACCGTGCCCTGCGAGCGCTTTCACGAGCGGCTGGCCGAATCGCCCCTGCCCCGCGCCTATCAATGGGCCGATGGCAGCGCCTATATCAATCATGTCGAACTGGTCCGCAAAGCCCGCGGCGCGGAGGTGCCGGAAAGTTTCTACAGCGATCCGCTGATGTATCAGGGCGGCTCGGACGCATTCCTCGGCCCGCGAGACGATATCCCGCTAGGTGATCCCAAATGGGGCTGCGACATGGAAGGCGAGATCGCGGTCATCACCGACGATGTGCCACCGGGCGTCAGTGCTGCCGATGCCGCTGGTCATATCAAGCTGGTCATGCTGTGCAACGATGTGTCCCTGCGCGGCCTGATCCCCGGCGAGCTGGCCAAGGGCTTCGGCTTTTTCCAGTCGAAACCGCCATCGGCTTTCTCACCGGTTTGCGTGACTCCCGATGAACTGGGCGATGCGTGGAAAGACTCGGTCATCCATCTGCCGCTGCAGGTCGACTATAACCGCGAACCCTTCGGCCGCGCCAATGCCGGCAAGGACGCAACCTTCAGCCTCGCCGATCTGGTCGCCCATGCCGCAAAGACCCGTCCCCTGTCAGCAGGCACGATCATCGGTTCCGGCACCGTGTCCAACCAGGGCCCCGATGGCGACCCCGGCAAGCCGGTTTCAGAAGGCGGCCTCGGATACAGCTGCATCGCAGAAATCCGGATGATCGAGACGATCAACGACGGCGCGCCCAAGACACCATTCATGAGCGCGGGTGATACGGTGAAAATCCAGATGCTGGATGCGGACGGGCACTCGATCTTTGGCGCGATCCGGCAGGATGTTGTGGCGGTTTGACCTGGTTAGCTCTCTGCAGGTGTTACGGAGGATAATGATTATCATCGAACATGCTCCGGATGGCCGAAAAATGGACTACATTTAATGTATGTAGTTTCCCCTGAGCAGTCCTTAGCAACTACAGCTCAGATAGAGTTGTCCTTTGAAATGCTTGCAGTATTCCGGCCTTGATCACGTTGATCGACTGCCCCTTGCTGCAGTCCGTTTTCAACAAAGGGACATGCAGCGCTTTTTTACCCCCTAATCGAGGAATGGCCACGATATTTTTGAAGCGGCCAACGAGTTTGATTTGGTCGATTTCGATTTCGGCTAGAGGTATCCGTTTTCTTCCCATAAAAATTAGATCACTATCCACAATACCCAGAAAACATGGCCTAGATAGTATAAGATCGATCGAGGAGACCAAACAAATTGTGAACATGACTAAGAGCACAAGTATCGAAAAAACTGGATTGAACAAGAGTTCTCTCTCGTTCAGCAGGTGACTGAGATTAAAAAAATTGTTTCCCAAATTGTAATAGCCGATCACCCAGAATATCAAAAAAGGCAGCCAACATATCGCGAAAAACGACAGTAGCCGTGTCCGAACGATAATATTATCGCACTTGATCCGGTTGAAAAACATTGCGCTTGGATATCTTGTTTTTTGCCCGATACAATACAAATATCGCAAGCTTTCGCGCCAAATGCGGATACTAGGCTTTTACCAGCTTGCCCCCCCACCTAATGCCACTCACCTATTGCCTCAAACCGGCACCGCCGTCTCATATTTGATCCGCTCCATCGCAAAGCTCGCCGATACATCGGACAAGGGCACCGCCTTGATCAGTTTCTTATACACCCGGTCATAGTCGGCGACATCGCGGACCAGCAGCTTGAGCAGATAGTCCACGTCGCCGGCCATCCGGTAGAGTTCGACCACTTCCTCGACCGCCGAGGCGGCAGCCGCGAATTTCTCCAGCCATTGGTCGCTATGGTCATTGGTCCGCACGGCGACAAAGACGGTCATGCCGAAACCGACCGCTTCCGGCTCGACAATCACCACCCGGCGGGCGATGATCCCGTCCGCCTCCATCCGCTTGATCCGCCGCCAGCAGGCATTGGTCGAGAGGCTGAGCTGCGCCGCGAGATTTTCCAGCGACAGGCTGGCATCGCGCTGCAAGGCTTTCAGGATATTCCGGTCATTATCATCAATATTTTTTGATTCTTTGATCATAAATAGATTATTATCACGTTATTGGAACGATATCACCAATAATTGACAAGGATTTCCCGCATGGCTGGCTTCATATGCGGATGCAGATGATGACAGGGGAAATTACAATGCTGGATTTTGTAGGCCGGGTACAGGAAGACAAGCTGCAGTCGCTTGCGGCGCTGATCGGCAATACGCCCGCGATCAAGATCCTCGCGCGCAGCGAGGAACAGAACGTCACGATTTACGCCAAGGCGGAAATGTACAACCTGTCCGGCAGCATCAAGGACCGGATGGCGCTGGCGATCCTGCAGGATGCGATGCGGCGCGGCGATCTGCTGCCCGGCCAGACCATTGTCGAGGCCACCAGCGGCAATAGCGGCATTTCCTTTGCCGCGATTGGTTGCGCGCTTGGCCATCCCGTCACCATCTTCATGCCCGACTGGGTCAGCGCCGAACGGCGCGCCATTCTTGCCATCTATGGCGCCGATGTGCGCCTTATCTCGCGCGAGGAAGGCGGCTTTCTCGGCTGCATGGCTGCTGCCGAGGAACTGGGCGCGCAGGGCGCCTATATGCCCCGCCAATTCTCCAACCCGGTCAATGCCGACGAACATGCCGAAGGCACCGGCCCCGAGCTCTGGCAGCAGGTTGCCGCAGACGGCGGAAAGCTGGGCGGCTTTGTTGCTGGTGTCGGCACCGGCGGAACGGTCATGGGCATGGGCCGCTATCTGAAGGGCCGCGACGCGAGCATCCGTGTCCATCCGGTCGAACCGATCGAATCGCCGACCCTGTCGGTCGGCCACAAATGCGGCCAGCACCGGGTACAGGGCCTGTCCGATGAATTCATCCCCGACATCCTCGACCTGTCCGAACTGGACGCGGTGATCGGCGTGCATGACGGCGACGCGATCCTGATGGCGCAGAAGCTCGGCAAGGAATTCGGCCTCGGCGTCGGCATTTCAAGCGGCATCAATCTGGTCGCCGCGATCCGCGTCGCGCTGCAGCAACCGGCCTATGCCGACGGCACGCGCAAGGCGGTCGCGACGATCTTCGCCGACAGCAACAGCAAATATCTGTCAACCGACCTGGCGAAGGACGAGCCCTGCCGCGATTCCTATCTGACGCCGCAGGTCGAATTGCTCGATATGCAGATCATCCGCTGAGCTTGGCGATATTGCGCTCATCCACGGCCGTCACATCGACCGCCAGCCCGATCAGGTCGGTATCTTCCGGCGCAACGGGCAGGACGCCGATGGCGGGCAGACCCTGCTCGTCCTGCAGCCACAGGCTCGCCGCGCCGCGACTGGCCTTGCCATAAGGCATGGCATAGCTTTTGATCACTGCCTTGCCGGTGAAATAATGGTCCGGTTTGACATGGTCCGGTTTCGGAATCCGCACCGGCGCGGCGATCCGGTCGGGTGACCAGCCGCCCGCGACCGGTTGCGCGGCATAGATGCCGACCGATTCCTTGTTGATCACGCCGCCATTGGCCGAGATCATGCCCGGCTTGCTGCCATCCTTGCGCAATGCCTCGACCAGAGCGACCATGCCGTGTGCGCTATAGCTGTTGCCCGGTCCACCGAAAAAGCTCAGCCCGCCGGTGAGCGTGTAGGAAGACAGCGAACGGTCCGGTGAACCGAGCGCGTCCATTGCCAGCGACACGGCGACGGGGAAGCAGCTGTAAATATCAATCGGGCCGAGATCCTCAGCGCTCACTTCGGCCAGTTCCAGCGCCTTCGGGAAAGCCACTTCCATCGCCGGAGAAATCGACAGGTCCGCCTGGTGGCTCATCAGCGGCACGCTCGCGTCGGCGCCGCTGTGCAGATAGATCATCCTGTCTTCAGCAATGCCCAGTTCCGCTGCATGGCCGGCCGTGGTCAGGATCACCGCCGCGCCCAGTTCGACCGCATCCTGCGCCACCATCCAGCGGCGATAGGGATCGTTGAGCCGGTAATTGCCATGGTCGTCGGCGAGCAATTCTTCTGCCGTCCATTTCCGGGCAAATTGTGCATGTTCGCGCGTCAGCGATACACCGGCAAAGGCCTCCCAAAGCTCGGCCATGCTCTGCGCATAGCTGTCGCGATCCATCCCCAGCCGTGCGCGCCGGGCATTTTCGACAATCCCATAGGCCATCGGCATGTTGATCAGGCCCTGGCGCCATTCATAGGCGGTGAGCATCTTGTCCTGGTCGGTCTTGAGATCGGTCATCTCGCGGGTCGCCGGCTGGCTCCAGTCGAGCTTGTGGCCGCTGCGCCGGGCGCGCTTGACCGTCCCGACATTTTCCGCGCTGGACAGGACCACCGCCTTATATTCACCATCATGAACCTGACAGGCGAGCTTGTTGAGATGCTTTTGCGGGCTCTGGCCACCGACATCACCGTAGAGCAAAGTGGCGGGATTGAGGCCCGCCGCCATTGCCACGGCTTCGGGATGATTTTCCGGCGAACCGCAATCATGTGGCAGGCCGCTGTCATGGAACAGGCGAATCGATAGCAGACAGTCGATCGAGCGCGCCAATTTGTCTGCGGCTCCGCTGTCAGCCAGCGCCTGGCCGATCGCCGCAGAGGCCAGATCAACCGTCGAGGGCCATTCAAGCCCCTGCACCTGCTTCAGCTTCTGACCGCTTGCCTCACCGACACCGACCAGCACCGGTGCCTTGGGATCTGCCAATACCATTGTTAATTCCCTCAAAATAAACAGTTCATCAATCGATTAAACATGATAACAGCATGACGGAATCATGCACTAGCTAAAATGGAGATTTGTTGATGGGCGGCTGGCCGGAACTGAAATGGGAAACCGAACCAACAGGTCCACTGAAAGGGTTGAAAATTGTCGATATGTCGACTGTGGTGCTCGGGCCTTTCGCGACAGTAAATTTCGCCGACATGGGCGCAGATGTCATCAAGATCGAAAATGGCGACGGAAAATTTGCCGGCGACATGATGCGCCATGCCGGCGACAGTCCGACCGGTGATCTCGGTCCGATTTTTGCATCGCTCAACCGCAACAAGAAATCGATCACCCTCAACGGCAAGAAAGAGAATGACAAGGCGGTCATTCTGGAATTGCTGAAACATGCCGATGTGTTTTTCCACAATGTCCGTCTGGCAGGCATGGAACGCCTTGGTCTGGATTATGAAAGCGTCAAGGCTATCAATCCGGGCATCGTCTATGTCCATTGCGCCGGATTCGGCCAGGGCGGGGAATATTCCCACCGCCAGGCCTATGATGATCTGATCCAGGGCGCTTCCGGCTTCGCCTCGCTGTTCGAAATGCGCGGCGACAGCGGCCGGCCGCTCTACGTGCCGTCGCTGGTGGCGGACAAGACCATCGGGCTGTTCGCGGTCAATGCAACGCTTGCCGCCCTGTATCACAAGGAAAAAACCGGCGAGGGCCAGTTTGTCCAGGTACCGATGTTCGAAGCTTTCACCTGGTTCAACATGGTCGAGAATCTCTGGGGTGAAACCTACCTGCCCGGCAATGGCAAGCTTGCCTATACAAGATCGATCAACAAGAATCGCAAGCCCTATCCGACCAAGGACGGCTATATCGGGCTGGTTCCCTATAATGATGCGCAGTGGGAGAAATTCTTCGAACTGGGCGGCAAACCCGGCGTGTTCGAGGAACCGCGCTTCGCGACCTATGCCGAACGCACGAAAAATATCACCGCGCTCTACGGCTTGATCGAGGAAATCGCCTCGACCAAAACCTCGGATGAGTGGCTGGCGCTGCTCGACGAGCATAATATTCCGGCGATGCGCTACAATAGGATGGCAGATGTTCTGGAAGACCCGCATCTCAAACAGGTTGGATTCTGGGAAGAGCGGGAAAGCGAGAAAACGGGGAAATATCGGTCGATCAAACATCCGATTCTCTATTCCGCCAGCCCGGCCAATGTCTACGCCGATCCGCCGACACTGGGTGCCGACAATGACGAAATACGCGGCGCGCTCGGCATGCCGGCCAATGACGAATGACAATGATAAAACAGGACGAGGTTTGAACCATGAATTTTGATTTTTCTGACGATCAAAAATTTCTCCGCGATGAAGCGCGCAAGTTTCTCGAGGCACAATGCACGATGGCGCAGGTGCGCGAAGTGCTTGATGACGAGGGCAAAAGCCACAATGAAACCGTCTGGAAGCAAATCGTCGAAATGGGCTGGCTCGGTGCGGCAATCCCCGAAGAATATGGCGGACTTGGCCTCGGCATGCTGGAACTTTGCGTGATAGCCGAGGAGCTGGGCCGGACCCTGGCACCGGTTCCATTCGGTTCATCAGCCTATTTCTTTGCCGAAGCGCTGAAACTGGCGGGTAGCGAAGAGCAAAAATCGCAACTGCTGCCCAAGGTTGCCGACGGTAGCGTCATCGGCTGCCTCGCGGTCAGCGAAGGCCCCGGCGCAATAGAGGCAGGAAAAACTGCCACGCGGCTGTCGGGCGGCAAGATTTCCGGCAAAAAAATCCCGGTCACCGATGGCGATATCGCAACCCATGCGGTCGTCCTCGTCAAGGATGGCAGCGGCGAGAGCCTCGTCATTGTCGATCTCAATCAGGATGGTGTGTCGCGCCAATCGATCAAAACCCTCGAGCCCACGCGCAGTCATGCGACAATCAGCTTTGACGGAGCAGCGGCTGAGCTGCTGGGCGAACAGGGCCATGGCATGGCGCTGCTCGACCAGATCAATGACCGGGCGGCCGTGCTGATCGCCTTTGAACAATTGGGCGGAGCCGCCCGCTGTCTGGAAATGGCCAATGCCTATGCCAAGGAACGTCAGGCTTTCGGCCGTGCGATTGGTGGCTATCAGGCGATCAAGCACAAGCTTGCCGACATGTATGTGAAGAACGAAGTGGCGCGCTCCAACGCCTATTATGGCGCATGGGCCTTGTCCAGCGACGCGGCGGAACTGCCCGAGGCAGCAGCAGCGGCGCGGGTCGCTGCATCGGAAGCTTTCTGGTTTGCCTCCAAGGAGAATATCCAGACGCACGGCGGCATGGGCTTCACCTGGGAGGTCGATTGCCATCTCTTCTACCGCCGCGCCAAATTGCTGGCCGTACAGGCGGGCAGCCCGGCGGTCTGGAAAGAGAAGCTAGTCAGCGCGCTCGAAGCAAAAAATGATTGAGAGGAATTGAACATGGATTTCAACGACACCCCTGAAGAAGCAGAATTTCGCGGCGAAGCGCGGGCCTTCCTTTCACAGCATCTGAAACCGAAAACGCCCGGTGCGCTGCGCGCCGGTGGCCGCGAGGATTTTCTTGCCCGCGCCAAGGCCTGGCAGAAGACCAAGGCGGAAGGCGGCTTCGCGCAGATCACCTGGCCCAAGGAAATGGGCGGTCGCGGCGGCACCGTGATGCAGCAGGTGATCTGGGGACAGGAAGAAGCCAAATTCGACGCGCCCACCGGCCCGTTCGCGATTGGCCTCGGCATGTGCATCCCGACGGTGATCGCCTTTGGCTCGGACGCGCACAAGAAACGCTATGTCCAGAAAGCGCTGATGGGTGAAGAAATCTGGTGCCAGCTGTTCTCCGAACCGGCCGCCGGTTCCGATGTCGCCGGTCTCAAGACCAAGGCGATTAAGGATGGTGACGAATGGGTCATAAACGGTCAAAAAGTGTGGACTTCCGGAGCCCATTATTCCGATTATGGCATTTTGCTGGTCCGCACCGATCCCAATGTGCCCAAGCACAAGGGTCTCACGATGTTCATCGTCGATATGAAGCAGCAGGGCGTCGATGTACGGCCAATCCATCAGGCTTCGGGCGGCAGCGAATTTAACGAAGTCTATTTCACCGATGTCCGCATCCCGGACAGCGACCGTCTGGGCGAGCCCGGCATGGGCTGGAAAGTGGCACTGGTCACCTTGATGAACGAGCGGCTGGCGGTGGGTGGGTCACCCGGACCGGACTGGAAGGAAATCATGGATTATGCCCGGTCTGCCGGAACCATTTCCGATCAGGCGTTCCGCGAGAAGCTGGCCGACTGGTATGTCGCGGCACAGGGCTACAAGCTGACCAAATTCCGTACCCAGACAGCCTTGTCACGGGGTGAAACACCCGGACCGGAAAACAGCATCGGCAAGATCATCAACGCCAACCACCTGCAGGACATCTGCAACAGCGCCATAGAAATGCAGGATCATTACGGCCTGATCCTGGACAAGGATGAAGCCCCGGCCGAGGCGATCTTCCAGGAAAGCTTCATGTGGGCACCGGGGCTGAGAATTGCGGGCGGCACGGACGAGATTCTCAAGAATATCATTGCCGAGCGGGTACTCGGCCTGCCGCAGGATGTCCGCGTCGACAAGGATAAAAGCTTCGCCGAAATGAACCAGGAGCGTCACGATATCCGATAGCATCCCGCCCGGAGATTAGACGGCGGTCATAAATCCGCTTTGAGCGAACGCAGAAAAACTTGCGTGATTGCAATCGCGGCAACTGTTATCTGCTGTCCAACGCAAAGATAAGGAGCCTACCGATGACCACGGACCTGCCCGATTACACCCCGCCCAAGGTCTGGAAATGGGACAAGGAAAATGGTGGCCAATTTGCCAATATCAATCGTCCGATCGCCGGCGCTACCAAGGAACATGCGCTTCCGGTGGGCAAACATCCTCTGCAGCTATATTCGATGGCGACACCCAATGGTGTAAAAGTCACGGTGATGCTTGAGGAGCTTCTCGCGCTCGGCCATAAAGGCGCGGAATATGACGCCTGGCTGATCAATATCCGCGAAGGCGATCAATTCGGCAGCGGCTTTGTCGACATCAATCCGAACAGCAAGATCCCGGCGTTGATGGATTACAGCACGGATAAACCGACACGGCTTTTCGAATCCGGTTCAATACTGCTCTATCTCGCCGAAAAATTCGGTGCATTTCTCCCCGGCGATCACAACAAGCGCACGGAAGCGCTCAACTGGCTATTCTGGCAAATGGGAAGCGCCCCCTATCTCGGCGGTGGCTTTGGCCATTTCTACGCCTATGCGCCAGTAAAGATCGAATATTGCATCGACCGCTTTGCGATGGAGGTTAAACGACAGCTCGACGTGCTCGACCGTCACCTCGCGGAGAATGAATATATGGCAGGCGACGAATATAGCATCGCCGATATCGCAATCTGGCCCTGGTATGGCGCGCTGGTCAAGAATGTCGTCTACGAGGCCGCCGAATTTCTCGACACGGCCTCCTATAAAAATATGAATCGCTGGACCGAGATGATCGCCCAACGCCCAGCCGTGAAGCGCGGCAAGATGGTCAACCGCGCCTGGGGCGATCTCGAAGGCCAGCTGCGCGAACGCCATGACGCGAGCGATTTCGAACTGCGCACGCAGAACCAGCTGGAACCGGACAGCGAAGCGGCCGAATAAACGCCTGTTACTTCAAAATCCCGGCCATGATCAGGTCGACCGTCTGCTCGCGATAGGCGTCACGCATCCGTTCGTCAAAATCATCCCGGCCATAGCAATATTTCCACACCAGCTTGCCGGTAAAGAAGCGGTCAGCGGCGCCGGTCACGGCGGAGTAAAACAGATCGGGGTCCATGTCGCGAAACACGCCCGACTTGATTCCCTCTCCGACAAAAATATTATAGGCCTCGGACAATGGTTTGAGATATTTGTCCGCAATGTTCCGCGCGCCTTCCGGCGGCAGGTCACGAATCAGGCGCATGGTCAGGCGGTTGAGATAGGGAAATTCGAAATAAGTGTCGATCACCGCGCCAATATGATGGCGCAGCTTGTCTTCCGGCGGCATGTCCTTTTTGATCAACAGGCCGACCTGTTCAAGGATATTGTCCATATCCCGCTCGAGAATCGCCTCAAGCAACCCGTCCTTGTTGCCGAAATAATATTTGACCAATGCGCTGTTGAGCCCGGACAGCACCGATAGCTCACTGAATGAGATATCGATCGTGTCACCATCGCGCATGATCTGGCTCGCGGTCTCGATCAGCTTGTCTCGTGCCCCGGCTTCACTCTCTTTTGCCGGCAATTTCTCGATCCCCATCACATTTCCCCAATACGCACTACGTCACATTTTTGTCATTTATAGACAGGTTCTTTCCACCATGGGAAGCTGTCTGGCAAGTCGCTCGACACTTTATCCGGATATTCAGGTTTGCGCTTTTCCAGAAAACTCGCGATGCCCTCTTTCGCATCGGCAGAATGCGCCCGATTATAAATGATCCGGCTATCGACCTTATGCGCTTCCATCGGGTGATCGGCGGCTGGCAGTTGCCACAGCATCTGCCGGGTTACAGCCACCGATACCGGCGCGGTATTATCCACAATCTCGCGCGCCAGAGCATAAGCAGCGCGGAGCAATTCTTCCGGTTTGTGGAGGGATCTCACCAGCCCCCCCTTGAGCGCTTCCTGCGCGTCGAAAATACGGCCGGTCAGGCACCATTCCAGAGCCTGTGCACGCCCCACCAGATTTGGCAGGAACCAGCTTGCCGCGCCATCAGGGGCAATGCCGCGCCGGGCAAAGACAAAACCAAAACGCGCAGTCTCGCTCGCCAGTCGCATATCCATCGGCAACAGCATGGTCGCGCCAACGCCCACTGCGGCACCATTTATCGCACCGATCACTGGTTTCAGACACTGGTAGATGCGCAGGATCAGCAAACCACCACCGTCACGGACGCGGGGATCGGAATAATCCTCCACCGGTTCATCGCTGGCAAACGGCCCTCCGCCAGTTTCCGGAGTCAGATCGGCTCCTGCACAAAAGGCGCGGTCCCCGGCTCCGGTGACCACCACAGCCCGCACATCATCGTCGGCGTCAATCCGGTCAAAGGCGTCGGTCATTTCCTGGATCATCGTCCCGGTAAAGGCGTTCATCTTTTCCGGGCGATTGATCGTGATGGTCGCGATATTATCGGCCACATCATAGAGGATTTGCGTGTAGTCGGTCACCGGTTTCTCCATCAGATACAAAAAGGGCCGCGAGTTTCTCGCGGCCCCTGATTTGTCTTGGCTAGCGTGGTGCCATCCGGATGGCGCCATCGAGGCGGACATCTTCGCCATTGAAATATTGGGTTTCGATCATGCACATCGCGAGCGCGGCATATTCGTCCGGCACGCCCAGGCGCGGCGGATGCGGCACCATCGCGCCCAGCGCATCCCGGACATTTTGCGGCGCACCAGCGAGCAGCGGCGTATCAAAAATGCCTGGCAGGATGGTGTTCACGCGAATGCCTTCGCGGGACAGGTCACGGGCGATCGGCAGGGTCATACCGACAACGCCGCCCTTGGAAGCGGAATAGGCCGCCTGACCAATCTGGCCGTCTTCTGCGGCCACCGATGCGGTGTTGACCATCGCACCGCGGTCACCGTCTTCCATCGGATCAAGGCTCATCATGCCCGCTGCCGATTTGGCGATGCAGCGGAAGGTGCCGACAAGATTCACCTGAATGACGAAGTTGAAGGCATCCATCGGAAAATGCTTGATCGAACCATCTTCCTTGGACCGGCTGGCGGTCTTGATGGCGTTGCCGATACCGGCACAGTTGACCAGAACACGTTCCTGACCATTGGCGGCGCGGGCCTTTTCAAAGCCGGCATCGACGCTTTCATCTTCGGTCACGTTGACCTTGCAAAATACACCGCCCAGTTCCGCGGCCAGCGCTTCGCCCTTTTCCTCGTTGAGATCAAACAGGGCGACCTTGACGCCCTTGGCTGCCAGACGGCGCGCGGTTGCTGCACCGAGTCCCGAAGCGCCACCGGTGACGACGGCCGAGATATTGCTATTGAGTTCCATGTTCTTGTCTTTCTTCTATTGTTCGTCATCCTGAACTTGTTTCAGGATCCCTGGTGAATCCGCACCATGCGGCAAGAGGTCCTGAAACAAGTTCAGGAAGACGATAATTTACATTAGCCGAGGCGCTCGATGATCGTGACGTTCGCCTGTCCACCGCCTTCGCACATCGTCTGCAAACCATATTTCGATCCACGGGCCTCCATCGCGTTAAGCAGTGTCGCCATCAATTTGGTACCGGATGCACCGAGCGGGTGACCCAGAGCAATTGCGCCGCCGTTGACGTTAATCTGGCTGCGATCCGCACCGACATGCTTCAGCCAGGCGAGCGGCACCGGGGCAAAAGCCTCGTTCACTTCGTACAGATCGATATCGCCGATCTTCATGCCGGCACGCTGCAAGGCGCGGTCGGTTGCGAACAAGGGCTCTTCCAGCATGATCACCGGATCGCCGGCAGTGACCGTCAGGTTCACGATCCGCGCGCGCGGTGTCAGGCCATGATCTTTCAGCGCCTGTTCCGAACAGACCAGAACTGCGCTCGATCCATCGCAAATCTGGCTGGCATTGGCGGCGGTAATGGCACCACCTTCCTGCAGCAGCTTCACGCTGCCAATGCTTTCTATCGTCGCGTCGAAACGAATGCCTTCGTCAACCTTGTGAATATCTTCGCCTTCCGGTGTCTCGATTTTCACGCCGACAATTTCATTGTCAAATGCGCCGGATTCGGCTGCCTTGATCGCCTTTTGGTGACTTTCAAGAGCATATTGATCAAGATCGTCCCGGGTGAAGCCGTGCTTCTTGACCAGCATTTCGGCGCCCATGAACTGGCTGAACTGAACGCCGGGATAAGCTTTTTCGAGGCCCTCAGACTTGTTGGTGCCGAGTCCCGCATCCTTGAACAGCTTGAACGTCGACCCCATGGGCACGCGGGTCATGCTTTCAATGCCGTGCGCCAGAACCATATCCTGCGTACCGGACATCACACCCTGCGCCGCAAAATGGATCGACTGTTGCGAAGAACCGCACTGGCGGTCGATCGAAACCGACGGAATGCTGTCTGGCAGCTTCGATGCCAGAACCGCATTGCGGCCAACATCGCCAGATTGCTCGCCACCCTGCGAGACGCAGCCCGTGATCACGTCGCCAATCGCGGCGGGATCGAAATCGTTGCGGTCGACAATAGCATTGAGCGTGGCAGCACCCAGATCTACCGGATGAATGCCCGCCAAACGGCCACCACGACGGCCTCCAGCGGTACGAACCGCGTCAACAATATAGGCTTCTGCCATAATCTTATTCCTTTGATTGGTTTAGAGTCGCATGTTTAATTGATTGAGATTCGGAAATTTAACTGTTCGGTTAAACCGCAGAGGCGCTAGCGTCAAATGAAAAAGCCGGCCATCACTAGAGCGATAACCGGCTTGATCAATTCACATCATCGGCGGTCAGGCAGGCACATTGTCTTTCTTGACCGTGATCACCTGAGGATAGGTGAATTCGAGCAAGCCTTCCTTGCCATATTCAGCGCCAAATCCGGACTGCTTGTGCCCGCCAAAAGGCGCGAAAGGTGACAGGTGGAGAAATTCATTGACCCACACGGTGCCGGTTTCAAGCTGTTCGGCCACCCGCACGCCTTCGTCGGGATCGGCGGTCCAGACCGCGCCAGCGAGACCATATTCGCTAGCATTGGCGCGGCTGATCGCTTCGTCCGTGGTGCTGAACTTCATCAGCGGCATGACCGGACCAAATTGTTCTTCGGCAACAATCCGCGCATCTTCCGGCGGGTTGTCGAGGATCGTGATCGGTACATAATAGCCAGGAATGCCTTCGTCCTTGGCGTCGCCACCGACAAGGAATTTATACCCATGGTCCTTGGCGTCCTGGATCAGTTCCAGCACCCGCTCATATTGCTTCTTGTTCTGGATCGGGCCGACTGCGGTGCCCTGTTGCGAGCCGTCACCGACCTTCACATTCCTGGCATATTCGGCGATCGCAGCGCTGAGCTCATCATAAATATCCTCATGGATATAGATGCGTTTCGCGGCAACGCAGATTTGTCCGGCATTGGTGAAGCTCGACCAGAACAATTGCTCGGCAACCTTCTCGACATTGGCGTCGGGCAGGACGATCGAGGCATCATTGCCGCCCAGTTCCAGCGTGATCCGCTTGAGATCCTTGGACGCGCCTTCCATGATCTTCTTGCCGGTCGCGGTCGATCCGGTGAAGGTGATCTTGTCGATATCGGGATGCGACGTGATCAACGGCCCAAGGCTGTCTTCGCCGGTGATGATATTAACCACTCCGGGCGGTGCGGCATCCTTGATCAGTTCCGCCAGCCGCAAGGTGGTGAGCGGCGTGAAGGGGGAAGGTTTCAGGACAATTGTACAGCCTGACAGCAGCGCCGGAGCGATTTTCTGTACCGCCATCATGACCGGGAAATTCCATGGCACGATGCCGCCAACCACACCCACCGGGACACGGCGGGTACGGCTCAGCCGTTCATCGCTGTCCTCGTTGATCTCATCGTCCAGATCAAGCGTGGACTGGGCTCCCGCCATCATCGATGCGCCGATAATCTCACCCTGCGCCTGGGCATGTGGCTTGCCCTGTTCGGCGGTGAGCAGACGGAAAAGCTCGTCAGCATTCTCCTTTATGATTGCCGAAATTGCCTGCACCACCTGCCGGCGTTCCTCGATCGGTTTTTTCGACCAGCTCTTGAAAGCAGCCCGGGCTGCGGCAACCGCCTGATCCAGTTCAGCGGCTCCGCAAGCCGGCACCTGGCCAATCACTTCTTCATTGGCCGGGTTGACGACGTCCAGCACGTCCTTGGTGCCGACCATCTCGCCGTTGATCAAATTTTTATATTGGGTAACCATGATGCTCTCCTATGGGATTTACCGTTCGATTCTATTTGAGTCGCTTATACTGCATTACAAGGCCCTGCCCGCCGTTCATGTCGATAGACTATAGCGGATCGGCAAGCTTTTAAGCCCGCCGACAAAGGTCGACTTGGCCCGCTTGGGTTCTCCTGCCAATTCCAGTGTCTCGATCCGGTCGAGCAATTCGTTGAACAGGATGCGCATTTCCAGCCGCGCCAGATGCAGACCGAGACATTGATGAGCACCGGCGCCAAAGGCCAGATGCCGGTTGGGCGAACGCGCAGCGTCGAATTTCCGCGGGTTGTCAAATTGCGCCGGATCATGATTGGCCGCGACATAGTTGATCATCAGCCAGTCATCCTTGGCGATTTTCTGCCCGCCGATTTCCGTGTCTTCGGCGGCTGTACGCATGAAATGCTGCACGGGTGTGGTCCAGCGGATCGCCTCCTCGACAATGCCGGGCAGCAGGCTGCGGTCGGCCTTGACCCGCGCAAATTGCTCCGGGTCCTGCGCCAGCGCCATCATCGCGCCCGCGGTCGAGGCCGATGTCGTATCATGGCCGGCGCTGGCGACGATGATATAATAGCCCGCCATATCGCGGTCGTTGAGCGGCTCCCCGTCTACCTTGGCATTGGCAATCACGCTTGCGACATCGTCCGTCGGATTGGCGCGGCGGTCCGCTGCCAGAGCGGCGAAATAGCGTTCGAATTCGGCAACGGCACCGGCGACAATCTGGGTGATTTGCTCCGGGGTCATGTCCTTCATTCCGGTGCCCGACAAATCCTCGTCCTGACCGCCGAACATCTTCTGGGTCAGGAAGAGCATTTTCTGTTCGTCCTCTTCCGGCACACCGAGAATCTGCATGACGACGTGCAACGGATAGGGCGCGGAAACCAGTGGTACGAAATCCGCCTCTCCACCCGCCTCGACCAGCCGGTCGACAGTGGCCTTGGCCAGCGATTGTATCTCCGCTTCCAGCATTTTCAGATTTTTCGGCATGAACCAGTCCTGGGTCAGCCGCCGGTATTTGGGGTGAACCGGCGCATCAAACACGACCAGGGAATCGACCAGCATTTTGCTGCCGGTCACCTTCAGCGAAAATTCTATGGCATCCCTGGTCGAAAGGACGACCGGCCGGGGGTTGTTGAGGAAGGTCTGGTTGTCCTTCGAAATGCGCATCACATCTTCATAGCGGGTAATCAGCCAGAACGGATCAAAACTGCCATCTTCGGCCACGATCCGTGCGACCGGCATATTGTCGCGCAACCAGTCGAACCGGTCGAGCAACCCGTCCCATTCGGCATAGCTTTTGGGATCAATGACTGCGCTTGCCATTTCCGGCGGAAGGGTCGGGACTGCTTCGGTTGCCATGATCAAATCTCCTTCAGATGATTTTACTGTCGGTCTTGCCCCAATATTCGTCGCGCAGCAGCCGCTTGTAGAGCTTGCCCGTGGCATGGCGCGGCAGTTCTGCACGAAAGTCGATCTGACGGGGAATTTTGACGCCGGAAAGTGACTGGCGCAAATAAGCCTCCAGTTCCTGCGCCAATTCCGCTCCCGCATCAGCCATGTCCATCGGCTGCACCACCGCGACGACCTTTTCACCCATATCGTCATCCGGCGCACCGATCACCGCGGCATCGGCGACCTTTTCATGGGTCACGAGCAGATTCTCGATTTCCTGCGGGTAGATATTCACCCCGCCGGAAATGATCATGAAACTCTTGCGGTCGGTCAGGTAGAGAAAACCGTCGTCGTCGAGCTTCCCGACATCGCCCAGCGACGTCCAGCCCTTTTCATGGGTCGCCGCCTTGGTCTTCTCCGGATCATTGTGATACTGGAATTTCGAACCGCTCTCGAAATAGATCTGGCCCTCTTCGCCAATCGCTACTTCTTCGCCACGTTCATCGCAGATGTGAATCTGGCAATTGATCGGCTGTCCCACCGATCCCTTGTGCGCCAGCCAGCCCTCGCTGTTGCAAAATACAAACCCATTGCCTTCGGTTCCGGCATAATATTCGTTCAGCACCGGCCCCCACCAATCAATCATCGCTTCCTTGATCGGAACCGGGACGGGAGCGGCAGCGTGCACCGCGCTCTTGATCGACGACACATCATATTTGGCACGGATTTCTTGCGGCAATTTCAACAGCCGGACGAAATGCGTCGGTACCCACTGGCCAACATCGCATTTATATTGCTCGATCAGCTGCAAAGCCCGTTCCGGATCGAATTTCTCCATGACAACGCTGGTACCGCCGAGCGCCTGCACCGCGATGTTCCAGCGGAGCGGAGCCGCATGATAAAGCGGCGCGGGAGAGAGATAGACACAGTCCTTGTGAAAGCCGAAAAGCATCTCGGCGAGCATGGCAATGCCATTGGGCCCGGCAATATCTTCATCTTCGGGCAAGGGCAATCTGACGCCCTTGGGCCTGCCGGTCGTTCCCGACGAATAGAGCATATCGACCCCGGCCCTCTCGTCGGCAATCGGGGTGAATGGCATCGACTCCAATATCGCTTCCATATTCCGTTCGTCGCCTGCGCCAAAGACCAGTTGCGCAACATCGGGATTCGCGGCCCGCAACTGATCGATAACTGGAAGCATCTGTTTGCTGCCGACCAGCAATTTGGCACCGGAGTCTTTCAAAATATAGCTGATCTCGTCAGCGGTCAGCCGGTTGGAGATGGCGACCTGGATCAGACCGGAACGTTGTGATCCCCAGGTGACCGGGAAGAATTGCGGATGATTTTCCATACAGATGGCAACGGTGTCGCCAATCTCCAGGCCGCGCGATCGATAGAGCTGGGCAATCTGGTTCGAGCGCTTGTCCAGTTCACCATAAGTGATGATTTCACCGGATCCGGCCATGATGACAGCGGGCTTGTCGGGATTTTCCCGGGCATGAACGGAAGGATGCATAGGCTGGCGTTCTCCAATTGGCCGATCGCCTTATCTGGCGATTCGCAATTGCAGCACCATGGTTTAATCACGCAGTTAAATCAATGGAGCGTCGGAGAAATCGACGACATCGCGCCGTAACACCCCTAATTCTCTACATAGATATCCACTGGCACGGCCAAATCGGCAAAGATCCGGCCAATCGGAGCCATGCTGGTCGCACCCTGTTCGATTTCCATTTCCAGCAGTGACTGGCTTGCAGCCCCTTTGAGCTGGACGATCACGGTCCGGGCTTCACAGATTGCGGCCTTGGTAAGGGTTACCAGCGGCGTGTCGCCACCGTCAGGGAGCAAGCCAACGGCGCGCTTTTCAGGCGGGCCGTCGAGCGCTTCTTCCATGTCAGCGCTTTCCATGATCCCGGCAGTGCTGCCGTCGGCACCCATGCCGAGCCAGACGAGATCAGGGGGCCATTTGCCGTCTTGCAGCCGCGCATCGGCAGCCGCACCGGCGATTTGATAATCGTCCTGATCGGGTGCCAGCGGCAATACCCGCGCGCCGCGCGTCAGGAACAATTGTGCCAGTTTTTTAACATGGCTGCGCGGATCATCAAGCGGCACCAGCCAGTCGTCGGTCGGGATGATCGTGACATATTTCCATTTGATCGGCTTCTCGGCCAAAGCCTCGAGCAGCGGCATCGCTTCGTCGCTCGCGGGCAAAGCCAGCAAGGCATCGCCGCGCGCATCAAGCGCGCTTTCGATAATGAACTGGATATCGCCGACGACGGCATCAACCATCTCGGCGTGATCATCAAAATCCCACCATTCGAGCATCGATTCCTCCTCTTCGGGAAGATCATCCAGGTCGAAATTTTCTAATGCATCTTCGAGTTTGCTCATCACCACATCCAGATATGTCTCTTGTTAAACGCGCTTCTAAACCCTGCAAATATCCACACAAGGGGAAATCCGGCTTTTCAACCGGGCATATTTCCGCCAGAGGCAAGGGAAAGAGGCTCTGGCACTAATGACTGACACTTATATTTTGACCCTCACGGCGCAGGATCGCGTCGGCCTGGTGGCAGCGGTAACCGGCTTTCTCGCGAATCTGGATGGCTTCATTCTGGATAGCCAGCAATATGCCGACCTGGCGCGGGACCGGTTTTTCATGCGGGTCGAGTTCAAGGGCGCAGGTGAAAAATTCCCTGCCCACCTGAGCGAACTGAAAAGCGGCTTCAGCGCGGTTGCCGAGCAATTTGCCTTGCGCTGGCAATTGGTCAGCAGCGCGGAAAAACCCAATATCGTGATCGCCGTGTCCAAGGGCAGCCATTGCCTGAACGACTTGCTCCATCGCTGGAAGACCGGCAGCCTGCCGGTCAACATTGCAGCGGTCGTCGGCAATCACGAGAATCTGCGCCCACTGACCGAATGGCATGACCTGCCGTTCCACCATTTGCCGGTTTCCGATGACAATCGCGCCGAACAGGAACAGGCGATACTCGATCTGATGGATCAGAACAGCGCCGACTATCTTGTCCTCGCCCGCTATATGCAGATATTGTCGGACCGAATGAGTGCCGAGCTGGCCGGGCGCTGTATCAACATCCACCACAGCTTCCTGCCCGGATTCAAGGGGGCGAAACCCTATCACCGCGCGCATGAACGAGGGGTCAAGCTGATCGGCGCCACCGCCCATTTTGTCAGCGAAGATCTCGACGAGGGGCCAATTATCGAACAGGCGGTCGAGCGCGTCGATCACCGGGCCAGCGTCGAGGACATGATCCGTATCGGTCGCGATATCGAAGCACAGGTTCTAGCCAAGGCGGTGAAATGGGCTGGCGAACGGCGGATTTTGCTGAATGGCCACCGAACGGTTGTTTTCCGCTAGTTCGCCGGTGATTCCACTAGTGGCTCATCGAGCAACAGACCCGATGGTCGCAGGATGGTAAGCGACGCAGGCGCACCGCTTCCTTCCTCCCGCGCGGTGATGTCGACCTGGATGAACTGCTGATCTTCGGTCAGCTTGGCATCCTGCGTCCATTGCCATTGCCAGCCGCCATTTTCGACAGCGCCGCTTTGTTCCCCCAGAGACGGCGGGCGCGGATCGGTCAGGATTTCAACCGCCCGGTTGCGAACCACAGATTGCGCGACCACGCGCAGTTCAAGTTCGGCGGCATTGCTTGTCGTGAAGGCCTGGAGCCGGATCAGCGCGAGGGCGGCAAGACTGAAGACCGACAGCGCAACCAGCATTTCGATCAGCGTGAAGCCGCGTTCGCCCGACTTTATCGCCGTTTTGGTCCGCAATCGGATCATGGTGCTGCTCCGGCGAGCTGCACATCGCCCATCGGGGCAATCAACACCCGGCGGCTTTGCGCTTCACCCTGCAATACAAGTTCTGCCTGATCGCTCGGCAGGCCCGTGCTTTCAAAACTGATCATCATCGTACCATCTTCGCCAAGCGCGGCGCTGATGCCCCGGGACCAGTCGGTCGAGACAAACGGCTTGTCCTCGATCACCGACCAGCTGCCCTTGCGTCGTTCCAGAAAACTATAGCCGGAGGGCGTGACCTGGACCGCCATCGGCCGCGATTGCAATATCGCATTGTCGCGCAGCGCCGCTGTGCGCGCGGCAAAGCGCTGGGCATCTTCTTCCAGCGCGCTGCTCCCGCTCGGGAAAGAAAAGACGACAACCGAAGCCATCAGGCCGATGATCAGCAGGACGACCATCAATTCCACCAGGGTGAAACCCGATGTGTCTTGATGTGCTGTCGGGCTATTCTTTCGGATCATCCGTGATCATTTAGCGAGTTGGCCGGAGTGAGTCTTGCAGAATCCGCTATGCCCTGCAATGAAAGAGGCATAATCAGAAAAAGCAGGGCAAAGGAATTTTAGATGAGTGATGTCATACTCTATGAAAAGAATGACCGGGTCGTCACGATCACATTGAACAAGCCGGAGAGCCGCAACGCCCTGTCCAAGGATCTCTGCGAAGCACTGGTCGACGCAATTGGCAGGGCCGATGCCGATACCGGTATCAGCTGTGTCGTGCTCGCCGCCAATGGCAAGAGCTTTTCCGCTGGCGGCAATCTGCACGAAATCAAGGCCATGACCGCCGACCAGAATATGAGCCCGGTGGAAATCGAAAACTGGTATAAAACTGGGATCCAGCGCATTCCTCTGGCCTTCTCCCAAATCTCCGTGCCGGTGATCGCGGCGGTCAACGGCCACGCGATCGGCGCGGGCAATGACCTGACCACCATGTGCGATATCCGGATCGCGGGCGAAGATGCGATCTTTGCTGAAAGCTTCCTGCGGGTCGGGCTCATCCCGGGTGATGGCGGTGCCTGGCTGCTGCCGCGGATTATCGGACAGGCACGGGCAAACCAGATGTTGTTTACCGGCGAATTTATCGACGCCGGCAAGGCGCTCAACTATGGCCTGGTGTCCGAAGTCGTCCCGAGCGAAACGCTGCTGGCGCGCGCCTATGAACTGGCCGAAATGGTCATCGCTCTACCGCCGCTGGCAATCCGCAAAACCAAGGAACTGGTGCGCACCGCGCAGAGCGTGACATTGAAGGAGAATCTCGATCAGGCGGCGCTGTTCCAGGGCGTGCTGCAACAGCTCGACGACCATCGCGAAGCGATTGACGCGATACTCGAGAAAAGAAAGCCTGTGTTCAAGGGGGCGTAACTTCAGGGCGCTGTTCTCCCGCGAAGGCGGGAGTCCATCTCCTGATCGCGCGATAGAAGGTTCCGGGAGATGGGCCCCTGCCTGCGCAGGGGAACAAGAAGGAGAGAGAGAGAATGAAAAAATCCGCAATTCTGATCGCGGCCCTGTTGTCGGCGGCTCCCATATTGGCCGCTCCTCCGCAAGGTGTTGCAACTGAAGCGACCAGGGCAGCCAATGCCAAAGTCGCAGCAAGCCTTCCCATCGCCGACCAGACGGATTTCGAAAATGCCAATCGCGGATTTCTCGCCAGAATTGCGGACGACCAGATTCTTAACGAAGATGGTTCCGTCGCATGGGATGCCCGCCAGTTCGACTTCATGCAGGGGGACGCGCCGGACACCGTCAATCCCTCGCTCTGGCGGCAAGGCAAGCTGAACGCCATCCACGGCCTGTTCGAGGTGGTTCCCGGCATCTACCAGATTCGCGGCTATGATCTCGCGCAAATGACCCTGATCGCGGGCAAGACCGGCTGGATCATCGTCGACCCGCTGACCACGCCGGCCCCGGCCAAGGCAGGACTCGCTCTTGCCAACGAGACGCTCGGCGAACGCCCGGTGGTGGCGGTGATCTTCACCCACAGCCACGGCGACCATTTCGGCGGCGTTGCCGGTGTCGCATCGACCGAAGCCATTCAGGCCGGCAAAATACAGGTAATCGCGCCGCACGGCTTTCTCGCCGAAGCGATTGGCGAAAGTGTCGTGGCCGGGACCGCGATGAACCGTCGTGTGCAATATCAGTTTGGCACGGCACTGCCGGTCGGCATCACGGGCCATGTCGGTGGCGGTCTGGGCCAGAAACTGTCGAGCGGCAATGTCGCCCTCATCCCGCCGACCCGCTCGATCAGCAAGACCGGCGAGACCCTGACGATAGACGGCATCAGCTTTGACTTCATGGATGCCGGCGAAACCGAAGCCCCGGCCGAGCTGGTGTTCTACCTGCCCGAATATAAGGCGCTGCACACCGCAGAAGTCGCCACCCGCACCTTCCACAATGTCCTGACCCCGCGCGGCGCGCTGGTTCGAGACACGCTGAAATGGAGCAAGGTGATCGATGCCATGCTCGCCAAATATGGTGCAAAATCGGACGTCATGCTGGCGTCCCACCACTGGCCGACATGGGGATCCGCCAATGTCGGGACGGCGCTCAAAAACCAGCGCGGCATCTATCGCTATGTCCATGACCAGACGATGCGGCAGGCCAATCAGGGCGCCACCATGGACGAGATAGCCGAGAATATCGGCGAGCCGGATTTCGCCAGAACCGACTTTGGCGTGCGCGACTATTATGGCACGCTCAACCACAACAGCAAGGCAGTCTACCAGCGCTATTTCGGCTGGTGGGATGCGGTTCCGGCCAACTATCATGCCCTGCCTCCGGTGGAAGCGTCGAAAAAATATGTCGCGGCAATGGGCGGCGCGGACAAGGCGCTGATCGTCGGACAAAAGGCCTTTGACGCGGGCGACTACCGCTGGGCAGCAACGGTTTTCAACCATCTCGTATTTGCCGATCCCGCCAGTCAGGCGGCCAGAAGCTGGCTGGCTTCAACCTACGAGCAATTGGGCTTTCAAGCCGAGGCGGGAACGTGGCGCAACATCTATCTGGTTGGTGCCAAGGAATTGCGCGAGGGCAATAATGTCAGGGACTCGATCAGCACCGCCAATGAAAAAGTGCTCGGCAGCATCCCGGCGGTCGACCTGTTCGACGCCATGGCAACGCGATTCAACCCGGCAAAAATGCAGGGCGATGGCGGCATCATCCGTTTCTGGTTCCCGGACCGGAAAGAGGCGGTGACCATCGACCTCGGCAAGAGCGTGATGTTCCCGCGCGGCGAGGATTATGCCGTCACCGCAGAGGGATCGGATACCCAGATCACGATCAGCCGGGCCCTGTTTACCCAATTGCTGATGCGCAAAGTCACGCCACCCGAGCTGATCGAAAACAAACACATGATCATCAGCGGCAATGCCGCCCTGATGGCAGCCCTGTTCAGCGCGCTTGATGCGGTCAATCCGCAATTTGATATTGTCACACCGTGAGAGGCCGAAGCGATGCAGCGATTTAATTTCCCCGTTGTCCAGCCGGAGCCGGTGCTGGAAGAGTTGCGCGCCGAACTGCAGGCCTTCCTGAGAGAAGAACGCGCAGCCGGTAATTACCGGCCGGAACCGGAATGCTGGATGTCTTCCGCCGACCCGGAATTTTCGAAGAAAATGGGCCAGCGCGGCTGGATCGGCCTGACCTGGTCGAGCCAATATGGCGGCCACGACAAGAGCGCGCTCGAACGCTATATCGTCACCGAAGAAACCTTGCGGGCCGGCGCGCCCGTTGGCGCCCACTGGATCGCCGACCGCCAGCACGCACCGATGCTGCTCGCCCATGGCACCGAAGAGCAGAAGCTGGACATATTGCCGCGCATCGCCGCAGGTGAATGTTATTTCGCCATTGGTCTCAGCGAACCCGGCGCGGGCTCCGATCTCGCCAATGTCAAAACCAAAGCCGAAAAAGTCAGCGACGGCTGGAAAATCAACGGTCAGAAAATCTGGTCCTCCGGCGCGCAGATTTGCCATTATATGGTCGCGCTGCTGCGCACCTCGCCAGCCGATGGCCGCAACCGCCATGTCGGCCTGTCCCAGATCCTAATCGATCTCAGCCTGCCCGGCGTCACCGTAAAGCCAATTGTCGATCTGTCCGGCGACGCCCATTTCAACGAGGTCTATTTCGAGGATGTGATTGTCCCGGACGACTGTCTGCTCGGCGAGGAAGGCGGCGGCTGGAAACAGGTGACCGGCGAACTGGCGATGGAACGGTCGGGACCGGAACGGTTCCTGTCCAGCTATATCACGCTGGAAACCGCGCTGTGGCAGTTAAGCGGCAGGATGGGATCGGATAGCCATGCCCGGCTCGGCAAGCTGATCGCCAGTCTGCGGACATTGAAAGGCATGTCCTGGGGCATTGCCAATCTGCTGAAACAGGGCGTGTCGCCCGAAACCGAAGCGGCACTGGTCAAGGATCTCGGCAACCGGCTGGAAAATGACCTGACGATGCAGGTGCGCGCGATGCTCAACGATCTGCCGGCCGAGGACTGGAGTCCGGAGATGCGGCGGATCATGAATATCGGCGTGCTGCGCTCTCCGCCCAATACCTTGCGCGGCGGGACAACCGAGGTGATGCGTGGCATCACCGCAAGACAATTGGGGCTGCGCTGATGATCAATACCGAAGGCATGATCGCGGAAACCGCGGCAAAAATATACACCGACCTGTGCGACCGGGAGGTTCCGCACAAGGCAGAGGCCGGCGAATATCCACAGGCGCTGTGGGACGCGCTAACGGAAAATGGCCTGTCGCTCGCCTGGGTGAGCGAAGCCAATGGCGGCTTTGGCGCCGATTATGACGAGACATTCGGGGCGATCTGGGCTTCGGCGCAGGCGGCATCACCGGTGCCCTTTGCCGAGACGCTGATCGCCAACTGGATGCTCGACCGGGCGGGACTGGCACCGGCGGATGGCAGCGCCAGCTTCGCGCTCAGCGGCCATACGCCGAGCGCCGACATTCCCTTTGGCATGCACGCCGACAAGATTGTCCTGTTCGACGAGGCACATCACGAAATATCCCTGTTCGACAATCGCGCCGCGGTCCGCTCTCCCGAAGAGGCGCTTTCCCCGGACGGCATGACGCAATTTGTTTTTTCCGGCCATGTTGCGGAACAGTCAGCCAAAACCAAATTGTCCCGCCGTGCCGTGGAAGCGCTGATCCTGACCGTCCGCGCGGTGCAGATGGCAGCGGCGATGGAAACAGCACTGGGCCTGTCGATCGACTATGTGTCGCAGCGCGAACAATTTGGCCGACCGCTGTCCAAGTTTCAGGCGATCCAGCACCAGCTCGCCACTGCCGCTGCCGAATGCGCCGCAGCCACCATGGCCGCGACGCAGGCGGCCAGCGCCATCGCCCGTCACCGCGATGATCCGGAACAGGCCTGGCACGAAGCGGTCATTGCCAAGGTCCAGATCGGCCATAGCGTCGAAGCGGTCACCGTACCCTTCCATCAGGTGCACGGCGCGATGGGCTATACGCAGGAATATGACCTGCACCATTATACCCGACGGCTGTGGGCCTGGCGCGACGCGCTGGGCAACGAACATCACTGGTCGCAGCGGCTGGGTGCAGAGCTGGCCAAAACATCGCCCGACCAGATTTGGAAAGGCGTGACCACAGGCGACTGGACGGGCGACCAGCGGGTTGCTAGTTAATCGCGCGATTAAAAAGATTCCCGGATGGAGCGAACATGCTTCCAATCCTTCCAACGACAGGAGCACATCCCATGAAGACACGTATTACCGAACTTTTCGGCATCGAGCATCCGATCATCCAGGGCGGCATGCATTATGTGGGGTTTGCCGAACTGGCCGCTGCCGTGTCCAACGCTGGCGGTCTCGGCATCATTACCGCGCTGACCCAGCCGTCCGCGGCCGCGCTGGCCGACGAAATTGCCAAATGCCGCGATTTGACCGACAAGCCATTCGGCGTGAACCTGACCTTCCTGCCGGTGGTCAATTCGCCGGATTATGAAGGCATGGTCAAGGCGATTATCGACGGCGGCGTGAAGGCCGTCGAAACCGCCGGCAACAATCCGGTACAGGTACTCCCCGCGCTGCACGATGCGGGCATCAAGGTAATCCACAAATGCACCGCTGTCCGCCATGCGCTGAAGGCCCAGAGCATCGGCTGTGACGCGGTGTCGGTCGACGGCTTCGAATGCGGTGGTCATCCCGGCGAAGACGATATTCCAAACATGATCCTGCTGCCCCGCGCTGCCGACGAACTCGACATTCCGTTCGTATCCTCCGGTGGTCAGGCCGATGGCCGCAGCCTCGTCGCCTCGCTGGCAATGGGCGCGGAAGGCATGAACATGGGCACCCGCTTCATTGCGACCAAGGAAGCTCCGGTGCACCAGAATGTGAAGGATGCAATTGTCGCGGCCAGCGAACTCGACACAAGATTGGTCATGCGGCCGTTGCGGAACACCGAGCGGGTGCTGAACAATCCTGCGGTCGAACGTCTGCTCGAAATCGAGAAGGAGAAAGGCGCCGACCTGCAGTTCACCGATATTATCGAGCAGGTTGCGGGCGTCTATCCCAAGATCATGAAAGAAGGCGACATGGACATCGGCGCCTGGAGCTGCGGCATGGTCGCCGGCCTGATCAACGATATCCCGACCTGTCAGGAACTGATCGACCGGATCATGGCGGAAGCAGAAGAGATTATCCGCGGTCGCCTCGAAGGGTTTCTGGCAGCCTGATCTGGAAAGAAGCCCCCGGAATCGCTTCCGGGGGCCCTTGTCAAAATGCGGGTTGATGATTTTTACCGGTAAATTGCATTGCCGATCACAGCACCGATAATTCCGCTGGTCACACCAATGAGTATCGCATCATTGCCCGACCGGACCCACTGGTAGCCACGCGGCGCATTGGCAAGCCGATAGGCACGCGGATTGTGAATCACCCGGTAATGGGTCGCATAGCGCCGGTCGAACCGCTGACCCTTGGCCCAATGTGTCTGGTGCTGGTTTACCGCGTAATGCGTTTTACCGTAGCGCACGGGTGCCGGTTTATGCACCGTGACGGTCCTTGTCACAACCCGCTTGCCTTGCTTGTTTGCGACAGATTTCCGGACTGTCCGCTGCGTCGATTTCTGGACCGTCTTATAGTCGGACCTTTCGACGCTGCTGTGCGGAGCAGCCTGGGCCTGAGCGGTAACCATCGGTGACACCGCCATGGTTGTCACTGCCATAGCCATCAGAAACTTTTTCATATTCAATTCCCTTTTCTATCTGGCGCCAACTGCGGCGTCACAGGTAGAAATAGGGGAAACCTGTCGCAGGCATTTGTCAGATTCGAAGTTTTTTGTACTGGTTTGTCGCAGAAACCGGGGTCGGTTCATCTGGCGATCAGCAAATGGCCTGCCGCTCAGGCCCTGGCAGGCGCAATCATTCCGCCCACAGCGCCAGTACCGAGCGTAGCGCCGTCACTAGTGCCAGCGGCTGATCGAGCATCAGATGATGTTCCGCCTCGGGTACGGCGATCATCGGAATATGGCTGCCGCCGAGTTCGCGAATATAATCCGCGCTGTCGCCATCGAACAACTGGCTGTTTTCGCCATAGATCATCGCCAGCCGGTGCGGCAGGTCGACGATGCGCTGCGGCAAATCCATCCAGCTTTCCTGCACATCAGCATTGCGGTGGAAAACCATCGGATCGAATTTCCATGCCCAGCCGTGCGTCTCGCCCTCGTCGATCCGGCGCAGCGAATGATAGGCCATATAGTCCAACAGAAACGGCTGCTGCACATGTTGCGGCGGCGACAGAATAAAACGCCCGCGCGCGGTTTCATAATCGGGATAAATCTTGTTGGGCCGGTCCGAACGCCCCGAACCGGGTGGACCGCCGCCGGCTTCAAAATGCGCTTTCAGCCGTTCGGGCCGCAATATCATCAGATCGCAGATAATCAAGCCGCCGAACCGCTCCCCGGCCAGTTCCATCGCTCCCAGCGCGACTCCGGAACCGAAGCTGTGCGCGATAATCTTCGGCTTCACCGGTCCGGCGAACAGATCCAACGTCTCTGCGATCGCCACCATCTGCTCGGCGCGCCTGCTGCCATCGCAGTCGGGGATCATCTCGCTATCGCCCATGCCCGCCAGATCATAGGAGATAATGTCATAATCCCCGGCCAGAAACGGTGCGATAAAGGCAAAGCAGCGCGCGTGGGCGAGGAAGCCATGGGTCATCAGCAGTGACGGCTTGCCACGCTGGCCCCAGCGGAAATAATGGACCTTGTGCCCATCGACCTCGACGAAGGATTCCTCGCGCGGCGCAGCCATCGCTTTGATGAACCATTCCGGCAGATCCTGATCGCCAGCCCATATATCCGCGATATCCGGGCTGGCACTCGTCATTTTTTCACTCATGGGATGTGATTACTTACCTTGCCAGTTTGGTTTGCGCTTCTCGGCGAAGGCCAATGATCCTTCGCGCGCATCCGCCGACGTGAAGACCGGTGCGATAATTTCCGCCTGTTTCTTCCATGCCTCTTCGCTGGTCCAGTCATAGCTTTCGTTGATGATCCTCTTGCTCGCCTTGAGCGCCAACGGGCCATTGGCAGCGACCCTTGTCGCCAGTTCGATCGCCGCGTCCAGCGCCGCGCCTTCGGTCACTCGGTTGACAAAGCCCACTTCATAGGCGCGCTGGGCGCTGAAGAAATCACCGGTCAAGGCCCATTCCATGGCGACACGCTTGCCAACCAGTTGCTGCAGCTTGAGGACGCCACCCGCAGCCGCGACCAGGCTGCGCTTGGTTTCGGGAATACCGAATTTCGCGTTCACGTTGGCGACGCACAAATCACAAGCCAGCGCGAGTTCGAGACCGCCTGCCAGCGCATAGCCCTCGACGGCCGCGATCAATGGCTTTTCCGGGCCCTTTTCGGTGATCCCGCCAAAGCCATAGCCTTTGACCGATGGCGTCTCGCCGCGCAAAAAGCCTTTGAGGTCCATGCCCGAACAGAAGGTGCCACCCGCACCCGTCAGGATGCCCGCGTTTAGGCTGTTGTCATTGTCGAGCTGCTCCATCGCCGCGCGAATGCCTTCCGCTACTGCCTTGGTCATCGCGTTTTTGGCATCGGGACGGTTGATCGTGACGATGATGAAACCGTCCTGAATATCGGTGAGCACTTCTGACATATTCAATCTCCTATTATATCTCTTTTGGATGGGTGTCCTGACTCCGCAGGAGTCCGGTGCACTGAAACTATTCAGTCAAACAACAACCGAGCCAGTTTCGAGCGTTGATAAGCCGCATCACCAATCAGGGCAGCGCCCATGATCGCCTTGCGCCGGTGCAATTGCGCATCGCAATCATGGGTAAATCCAAAGCCGCCATGGAACTGGATCGAACGGTCGGCAGCGGTCGCATAGCTGCTGTGCGCCTGCGCCGCAGCCATAAGCACCGCAACCTCGCCGCGACCCTGTTCGCCCCAGCTGTGCGCGGCGCTATAGAGATGTGTCCGCGCCTTTTCATATTCGACATAATTATTCACCGTCGGGTGTTTCAGCGCCTGATAGCTACCGATAATCTTGCCGAACTGCTTACGGGTCTTGAGATATTCCAGCGTATAATCGATCACCGCCTGGGCGCCGCCGGTCATTTCCGCAGCGTGGATCAGGCCAGCGGCGAGTTCGATTTTCTCCAGCGTCTCGCGGGTTCGGGATGTATCGAACAGCGCACCGGCTGGCAGGGTTACCCCGTCCAGCGTGACTTCATAGCTGCGCGCGGTCTCGTCAATAATCGTTTCGCGGCGCAGCGCGCCACCAGCAAGCGCCGAACGCTCGATCAGGGCAAAACGCACGTCGCCATCAATCTTCACCGAGGCGATGATCAGTTCCGCGCTGTCCGCCCAGAGCACCAGCTGTTTCTTGCCGGACAGGATGATCGTGTCCCCATCCACAACGCCGGTAGCGTTGATATTGGCAAGGTCCCAGTCGCCATTATCTTCCCGCAGAGCCAGCGTGGCCGCAGCCCCGGCTGCAATTTTCGGGAGCCATGCCGCCTGCTGGTCTTCGCTGCCGCCGGCCAGCAAAGCCTGGGCTGCCAGCGTCGTTGAACCAAAAGGTGTACTCATGAGATTGCGGCCCATCTGCTCGGCAATCGGGACGACCTCGGCCATTGACAGGCCGACCCCGTCATGGGCTTCGGGGATGGCAATCGCCAGCCAGCCAAGCTCGCCAATTTCACGCCAGACAGCAGGGTCATATCCCAGTTCATCATCGATCAGCGCGCGCGCCTTTTCGACCGGGCTTTTGTCGCGACAGAAATTGGTCGCCACGTCCATCAGTTCAATTTGCTCTTCGGTCGTGCCGATTGTGCCTAGATTATCCATGTTTCTGTTTTCCAATCAGCGTGTTTTGGGAAGGCCGAGCGCATGCTCCGCGACAATATTGCGCTGGATCTCGGATGTCCCGCCACCGATGGTGGCCGAGAAACTGTTGAGATAGCTGCGGTGCCAATAGCCGTCATCGACGGCGTTTTCGTCGCCGACATAATAGCCCGCCCTGGTGCCCTGAAAGGCCAGCGAGAATTCGGTCAGCTCGCGGATCAGTTCGGTGCGCGCTAGCTTGTTCATCAGTGGCAGGCCCATCGGCTTGTCCTGCATCAACTGCGGCATCCGGCGGCGAGTGTTGTTCAGATTCAGCGCCTGGATATCGATCATATATTGCGTCATCTTGTCGCGCATCACCGGGTCGTCGAGCAACGGCTTGCCATTGCGGACTGAATTTTTCGCCAATTCGACAATTTCCATCACGTCCAGTTCCTTGACGAAAAAGCCGCCGACCGGCTTGACCTTCGCGCCGCGCTCATATTCCAGCGTCTTCATCGCCATCGACCAGCCATTGCCTTCGCCGCCGAACAGGCAGTCGGCGGAAATACGGGCGTCGGTGAAGAAGGTCTGGACGAAGCCATATTCGCCGGTCAGTTTCTTGATCCGGCTGGTGGTGATGCCGTCGATCTTCATCGGGTTGAGGAAGAAACTCAGCCCTGCATATTTGTTCGGCGCATCGAAATCGGTGCGCGCGAGCAGGATCATATATTTTGCGCGATCGCCCAGCGAGGTCCAGATTTTCGAGCCGTTGAGAACATATTCGTCACCCTCTTTCACGGCTTTCAATTGCGCGTTGCCGAGATCGGACCCGTTTTCCGGTTCGGAAAAACCCTGGCACCAGATATCCTCGGCGCTGAGCATCGGTTTGATATATTTCTGCTTCTGCTCCTCGGTACCGAGATCGAGGATCAGCGGTCCGGCCCAGCCGTTGCCGATCGCGTTGAGCATGATCGGCGCGTCATATTTCTTCATCGCCCGGGTCGCCACCCGCTGAAATTCACTGTGCAGCCCGCCGCCGCCATATTCCTTGGGCCAGCTTGCGCCAAGATAGCCCGCTTCATAGACCTTGCGCTGCCATTGCTGAAGAAAGTCAAACTGCTGGTCGGTCGACACTTCCATGAAAGTCAGCGGCAGCATGAACCCCGGATCACGGACGGTATTTTCCTTGAACCAGGCATCGGCTGCTTCTGCATATTCCTTTAGTTCGGCTGCGCTCGGTTTATCCGCCATGGGTCTTGCTCCGTTTTCTTATCCATAGGGCCAGTGGCTCTGTCCCGTTTGCGACGATATTGCTTGAATCACCGAAAGATTAACTGAACGATTAAATCGCAAAAGGCAATGGTCCGAATCTGCTAAATTGCGGCGATCGATGAGGCCAGGACTGAAAGGATCGGCCCAGCGGTGCAGAGAGTTTCATTTTCTGCCTCGAAAACTGGGACAAAATGTCTGGAAATGGCGGAGGTTTAGCTGTGATCACTGCTATAAAATCCATATAACGCAATAAAATAACTGATAGTCGCATTGCCAGCCATGGTTAATTTTGTTACGCCTGCTCTCCAGGCATAAATCTGGAACCTACGCGCAATTCTATGACGGATAATTTTGACAATAAAAATTGCGTCATCGGATATGCTGCAAGATATAATTCAGATGATTATGTAGCGGCCTTGCCGCCAGATTTCGCTACGGTGCAAAACCAGCCCGTCATGATCGACGCCGGAAACTGAGGGTGATCGCAAAAATCCAGAAATGGTGGCGACGAGCCAGCTGGGCCGTCATCACCGGCATGGTTGTTATTTTTGGTATCGCTTATTTGCAGACGGCTAATGTTCCCGTAATTTCGCCAACAATTGATCGCCTTTCGCTGTTGGTCTTTGACAATTATCAACGGCTGTCGCCGCGCCCATATGAGGACGCCGCGGTGCGGATATTGGATATTGATGATGAGACCATCGCGCGTCAGGGACAATGGCCGTGGCCGCGAACCGATATTGCCCGCATGACGCTGGCCCTGGGCCGTGCTGGCGCCGCCGCTATCGCCTTCGACGTCGTGTTTTCGGAGACCGACCGCACCTCTCCGCACGCGCTGGCCGAACGCTATGCGAAAAGCGACCCGGACGCCGCCAGGGTTTTGAATGCCCTTCCCGACAATGACGACCAGTTGGCGAGCATCTTTGGCGTGACCAATACGGTTGCCGGATTTTTCCTGACCAACGGACCAGCCAAGCAGCAGGCAGAACCGAAAGCAGGTTTGGTGGTGGCTGGCTCGCTACCGAAATCCGCGCCCCATTATACCAATGCCGTCATGCCGCTGGACAAGCTGATGGCACCGGCGATCGGTAATGGCTCGCTGTCCATAGCTCCGGATTCGGATTCCGTTATCCGCCGGGCGCCGCTGATCGCGATCCAGAATGATCGGGTTCTGCCATCGCTGTCGCTTGATGCGCTGCGCGTTGCGCTTGGATCCGAATCTGTTCTCGTCAACACCACCGATGGCAGCCGCGAGGGCGGAGAGCCCGGCAATGTCGTCAGCATCCGGATAGCCGATACCGAGGTTCCGACCAACGAAGCGGGCGAAATCTGGATGCACTATACCAAACCGGCACCGGAACGCATCATCCCGGCATGGAAGCTTTTGTCCGGGGAAACCAGTGAAGCGGAGTTGCAGGACCTGTTTGAAGGGCAGATCGTATTTGTCGGTACCAGCGCTATTGGCTTGCGGGATTTGCGGTCGACACCGCTCAACGATCGCGAATTGGGGGTCATGATTCACGCGCAAGCGGCCGAGCAGATGATCCTGAAGAAATTTCTCTCGCGCCCCGACTGGGCCGTGGGCCTGGAGCGCGCGCTGATCTTGATATTCGGGATTGGCCTGATCCTGCTGCTGCCAACGCTCGGCGCGGCCTGGGGTGCCGCGCTCGGCGGAACACTATTGGCGGCGATGTTCGGCGGCAGCTGGTTCGCCTTCAGCGAATATCAATATCTGCTGAATCCGACCTGGCCGGCGCTCGCGATGATTATCGCCTATCTGCTGGTAACCGTGGTGGTTTTCTACCGCGAAGAGCGCCAGCGCGCCCATATTCACAGCGCGTTTGACCGATATCTCGCGCCGGAACTGGTGAGCCGGATTGCCGACGATCCCGGCCAGCTGGAACTGGGTGGAGAAGAACGGGAAATGACCGTTCTGTTTTGCGATATCAGAAGCTTTACCGCGCTCTCCGAAAAGCTGCAGCCGAATGAAATCATCCAGTTCCTGATCGCCTTCCTCACACCAATGACGAACATATTACTCGACCGGAAAGCGACGATCGACAAATATATCGGTGATGCCATATTGGCCTTCTGGAACGCACCGCTGGACGATGCCAACCAGCATGAAAACGCTGCTCGCGGCGCGCTGGACATGTCCCGTCGGCTGAAAAAACTGAACGCCGAGATGCAGCAGCAGAGCGAAGAGCCCTGGCCGGGGGACGTCAGCATCGGCATCGGCCTCAATTCCGGGCCGTGCTGTGTGGGTAATATGGGGTCAGAGCAGCGCCTGTCCTATTCGCTGATTGGAGACACGGTAAATCTGGCATCCCGTATCGAAGGCATGACCAAATATTTCGGTGTGGAAATTGCGATAGGAAGCAGCCTTCAGGCGGCAATCCCCGAATTTGCAACGCTGGAACTCGATCGCGTGCGCGTAGTCGGTCGGTCGGCACCAGAAACGCTATATGTGCTATTGGGTGATGAAGAACTGGCCGCCGATCCCCAGTTCCAGAAATTTGCCAAAACGCACAACGAGATGCTTGAGGCCTATCGCGACCGGCGGTGGAGCGATGCCTTGACGCTGCACAGCCAGAACAGCGAGCGGGCAGCCGAATATAGATTGACCAAAACCTATCAAATTTACCTCGATCGTATAGTCGCCTTCCAGTCAGAGGATCCGGGCAGCGATTGGGACGGTGTTTTTGCAGCGAGTGAAAAGTAGTAAGAAAGTAGTAAATTCGCCTCGAACAGGGGGGCTTTTTTTTGAAAAAGGGAGACTAATTTATCATGCGACTTCGATATCTCAACAGAGATGGCACAGCCGGTTTGCGGTGCGGCCTTTATGCAATTTTATTTTCCGGCTTTTTGCCAATTGGTGGCGCCGCAGTCGCTCAAATCACGGAGAGCGAAATAGCGGCTCCAGATGTTCCAGATACGCCAGAAGCCCAGGCAGAGATGGCGCTTCTTGATACCGAGATCATGGAATCGACTACCGAGCAGAGCGCGTTGCAACTGGCGCAACGCCAAATTGACGCGAAAGACCTTAGCGGTGCGGCGACTACATTGGAGCGTTATCTGATCACCGACCCCGAATCCCAACCCGCGAGAATCGAATATGCGATTGCCCTGTGTCGACTGGACGATTTGCAGGCCGGACATTTCGAGGTCGCGAAAATGCAAATCCCTGAATTGGATCAACCAACCGTTGAGCGCATTCAGTCATTCTGTCAGCTCGCACCTTCCCAGATGAACAATCTGCACGATCAATAAGGGGATATTAGACATGAAGTTTTTTCGTAACAAATATCTGGCTATTCTGGCTGGCGTCGCCGTAACCACATCGCCAGTCTTGGCCCAAACCGTGGGCCTGAATTCCGCGGTCCGCAATAATGTAAAAGTTCAACAGACCGCAAACGCGAACGCGCAAACCGCACGCATCCGTCAGCCGGTCAAGATGCGCAATGTTGTTACCACCGCAGCATCGAGTGCTCTGCAGATTACATTGCTCGACCGATCCTCTTTGACCGTTGGTCCGAGTGCCCGGCTCACCGTCAACCGTTTTGTCTATGATCCGAAAACCAAAAAAAGTTCGGTCGGAACATCCCTGGTCAAGGGCACGTTGCGGTTTATGTCGGGCAAAGCGGCACGCGGCGGGCGCAACTCCATTAACACACCGGCTGCCTCTATCGGAATCAGAGGTACGATAGTGGAACTGGCAGTCGGCGAAGATGCAATCAGTATTGGCCGGCTGCAGCAAGGCCTTGGAATGGGAACCAATGTTGACCCTCAGACGGCATCGCTTATCGTTCTTCGCGGGCCGGGCCCCAATGCGCAACTCGGTGAGAAAACAGGCATTATTGATGTCACCGCCGGCGGGAAAACGGTCACGCTCACACAACCTGGATCGGCCGTATTTGTGCCCGCCTTGGGCGCAGTACCTTCCGCCCCTTTTCAGCTGTCCAACAATGCATTTAGCGGTTTTGATAACATGCTAAGAACTCAGCCAAATTCGGCCTCACCGTCGAGCAACCAGCAATCTTCGAACCAAAATAGCAATACGGCCAATAATTCAACCGCAACGCAAAGTACGGGAAGCAGTGCCGGCGGCGGAACTGGTGCTGGCGGCGCCGGAGGTGGCGGAGCTGGTGCTGGAGCTGGTGCTGCTGGCGGCATCGGCGGCATCGGCGGCGGCGCTCTTGCCGGTGTATTGGGCGGACTGGCTGCCGCAGGACTGGCCGCTGTCGCAGTTACGAGCGGTGGAAATAACAATCAGGATGAGCCCGTCAGCCCCTAGGATGGTCGATCCATAACAGACAAAAAAAGGGCCCCGGAATTCCATCCGGGGCCCTTTTGCTATATCGTTCTTCCGGTTCAGCCGACCACGATCATCACCAGCGAAGTCGCAATCAGAGCCGGCGTTTCGATGCCGTCAATCTCGACGACAACATTATAGGTCAGCAACCAGCGGCCCGGCTGCTTTTCGACCGCATCGACCAGAGTGTGACGTCCACGAACCTTCGATCCGGCGCGGACCGGATTTAGGAAGCGGACCTTGTCGAAACCATAGTTGATGCCCATCATCGTGCCTTCGAGACCCAATGTTGTCCCGGCAGATAATTTGGGCAGCAGCGAGAGCGTCAGCAGACCATGAGCAATGGTGCCGCCAAATGGTGTCGCCTTGGCTTTTTCTTCATCGATATGGATGAACTGATGGTCTTCCGTACAATCGGCAAAGGTGTTGATCCGGTCCTGGCCGACTTCAACCCAGTCGGACACACCGACTTCCTTGCCCTTCCAGCTTTCCAGTTCGCTTGGTTTAATCATAGGCATATTTCTTCTCCTCTTCGGGGGTCTTTTAACCCTTCATGACTTCCTGCATCCGGCGGAAGAATTTGCCGCCCTGACCGCCGCCATTGGCATATTCCTGCATGCCGGTTTCATCGAGAATCTGGTCGATATTCTCGGCAATCGCTTCGGCGTTGCGCTGGTCTTCAGGCAACCAGATGCCTTCGGTTTCGAAAATTTTCGCTGCAGCAAAACCGCCGGCACCCGCCGTCAATATGGTCTTCGACGGCGCGCCGTCGCTGCACAGATAGACTACCGCAGGGGTCACCGCTTCCGGGACCAGCATTTTCAGCGCTTCTTCCGGCATGATATCTTCGGTCATGCGGGTCGCTGCGACAGGAGAAATACAGTTGGTGTGGATGCCCTTGCCCGCGCCTTCCTGGTGCAGGCTGTTCATCATGCCAACCAGAGCCAGCTTCGCGGCGCCATAGTTGACCTGGCCGAAATTGCCATAGAGGCCAGTGGACGAAGTGGTCATCACGATCCGGCCATATTGGCGTTCGCGCATATGTTCCCAGACCGCCTTGGTGCAATTGGCGCTGCCCATCAGGTGAACATCCATAACGAAAGCAAAATCTTCCATGGTCATTTTGTGGAAGCTCTTGTCGCGCAGGACACCGGCATTGTTAACGAGTATGTCGACATGACCCCATTTGGCAATCGTATCGGCGACCATTTTTTCTACAGCCGGCATATCGGTGACACTGCAGCCGGCTGCCATGGCGACGCCGCCTTCGGCTTCGATTTCAGCGACCACCTGTTCGGCGACCGTTGCCGATCCACCGGTGCCGTCGCGCGCGCCGCCAAAATCGTTGACGACAACCTTCACACCGCGCCGCGCCAGTTCCTTGGCATGTTCGCGTCCCAGGCCAGCGCCGGCTCCGGTAACGATTGCGACGCGGTCATTAAATTCTACAGTGCTCATGGTAGGTCCTTCTTTAATTGGATGATTAAAACTGGATGATTAACCGACGCGATGCGCAATCAGGTCCGGTGAGTCAAGCGGCAAGGCCGCTATTTTATACTCGTTTTCGTTCGGACCCGGCCTGCCGTAGCGGCAGAGGAAGCCACGCGCTTTTTTGGTTTCTTCGGTTGTCTGGCCTTCTTTGCCTTTGCCTTTTTCGCGGCCGCCGCTGTCTCTTTCCTCGCAGCCGCCATCAGATCGGCAAAGCTCCGCGAAACACAGGTCGCATAAAATTCGGGGTCGGGCATGATGTTGCGGTCCGCCAGAAAAGTCAGAATGATATTGCCATTATAGCTGGTCACAACATGGAATAAGCCCTGCCCCTCGGCCAATATGCCCATGCCAAAAGATTTGACCAGCTTGGCACCGGCGAAATACATTGGCACCATTGGTCCCGGAACATTGGTGACCACGGTATTCACTGCCGGATTGAGCCGTTCGACCAGTCCTGCGCGGACCATCATCTTGGTACCCGCTGCGGTCAGGCCGGCGGGCATTGCTCCCGACAATTCCATCAATGTCTTCGCCCCCAATGCCTGGGTCATTGCCTTGGATCGTCTGGTCTCCGCCATGATGAATTTCAGTCGCTCGCCGGCATCGGCAAGATGAGTGCCTACACCGACTTGCATCATCGTCACATGATTGCCGGCAGAATCCTTGTCATCGTCCGTCCGTACGGACACCGGCGCACCAATTTTCAGCGTCTTTTCCGGCAGGTCATCCTTGGCTTTCAAATAGGCGCGCATCGATCCGCTTACCACCGCGATCATCACGTCGTTCACGGTCGCACCGGGGAAGCCCTCGCGGATTTTCTTGATATCGGACAAGGCAAATTCGCGTCCGTCAAACACCCGGTGCGGACTCAGCTTCTTGTTGAATCGCGTTTTGGGAATGCTGCCCTTGGCATCATCCCGCTGACGATATTCGCGCTGTACGTCGAGCAGCCGCTTCGGCATCGGCAAAAGCTTCTGCAGATTCTGCAGACCCCGAACCGGGTTGGCAATATTGTTGAACTGCGCTTTGGCAAGCAGCGCGATCGGACTGGGATCCGCTTCCGGCTCGAACTGCATGTCGAAGGTGCGGGGTGTCATCTCAGCGTCCAGATCGTGGAGCGCCAGCGTCATCTGCAATCCAGACTGGCCGTCAATCGCGGCGTGGTGCATCTTGTGGAGAACCGCGAAACTGCCCTTTGGCACGCCCTCGACATTGTCGAGGCCCTCGATCACCGTATATTCCCATAGCGGCTTGTTCATATCCAATGGTCGGGCATAGATACGCGCCGCCTGGATGCACAATTGCCGCCAGTCGCCGGGCTTTGGCAGAGCGATATGGCGAACGTGAAACTCGAGATCGAAATTTGCGTCATCGACCCAATAGGGATGATCGAGATCAAGCGGCACCCGCACCAGCTTCTGCCGGAAAATCCGCGCGCCGTCGAGACGCCCTTCGATATAGCGCAGGATATCCTTGAACCCGACCTTCCCGCCAGGTGCCGTCGAGGGATCGTAAATCAGCAACTGCCCGATATGCATCGGCGTATTCGCCGTCTCCGTATAGGCAAACATCGCATCCAGCGCGCTCAGCTGTTTCACGGCAATCCCCTCGACCTGCTTATATTACACTCAACATAATTGAAATTATCGCAATAAGCGAATCGGTTTAACAAGCCGCCGACAGCGGGACCAGGTGCAGGGCATAATATGGGCAGGTCGGCTGCGACCAGTAAGGGCGCTTGCCATGGTGCAGTTACGGACTGCTCCATTGCTTGACCAGATATTGCGGCGGAACGGCGTGGCCCCAGTAAAACCCCTGCCCCTGGTCGGCGCCAAGTAACCGCGCTTTCTCCAGATGAAAGGGCGTTTCAATCCCCTCAACCACTGTCTTGGCGCCCCGCAAATGGCAAAAATCAATGATCGATCCCAGAACTGTGATCGGCACGCGATCATTACAGAAGGCCCAGAAAATTTCCTTGTCCAGTTTCAGCTCACCAAACGGAATCTCGGCGATCCGGTCAAGATTGCTATGCCCGGTACCATAGTCATCAATCGAAACGGTCAGTCCGTAACGGGACAGCATCTGACAGATTTCAGCGACAACCTTGATATTGGCAACCCGATTCTCTTCGGTAATCTCCATGATGACTGATCCACGGAGGTTGCGCGACGATTGCAGGCGAGTCCGGAGCGCATCGACAAATTCAACCTGGGTTAGCAAAATCGCACTGCAGTTGAACGATACCGGTATTTTTTTACGCCGACCGCGCAACGCGTCAGACAATTTTATCACCTGATCAACGACGTTCAGCGTCGCCTCTATTTCCAGCGACATTTCGGTCGCGGCCGAAAAAATGGTCGCCGGACTGATCGCCCGTCTGGTTTTCAGCCGCGACAGGGCCTCATATCCCACAAGACTGCCATCGGCCAGTGCATGCTTGGATTGAAATTCGACCACAAGATTGTCGATCAAACGGTCACTGGCAACAAGCGCCTTGATATATTCGGAATCGAGGATGGTTTGCTGACTGACCTGCGCATAGCGATCAATCAGCGACGCCAGCGCATTGGGTTCGAACGGCTTGGGTATGGTGGCAACAATCTGCGAATTGGCCGCTTTCATCGAAGGATCGATGGGTTGTGGCGTGGTGGCATTTGTTCCCGTCATCAGAACCAGCGGCAATTTGCGATCGAACTTGTCGAACGTGCGCATAAAGCTGTCGGTTTTGGTGGTTAACAAATTTTTGTCGGCGACCACCGCGGTCGGCGCAAAGGCTGTTACGCCATTTTCATCGCCGGGCGAATAAACACAGGCGACAGAAATTTCACGTTGCTCAAGGTCGTCTTGCAACAGACGCGTAAACGCGCTCTCTTCGTCAATGACGAGGACCCGTTTTTTTTGCATGGTAGGGGCTTTCGATTAACGAGGATCCGCATGCGGATCTTCGAGTGAATGCGACCCTTGTTGTTCGGGCGTGTCCCTCATTGCCCGACCTTCTGTCCGATATTTGGAAAGATAGCTAATCCGCAACCCGGGCAAACCGGATTTATGAATAGATTCTTGCCAAGACAAAAACTCTTCAACCGAGAGATCATAGCGGGCACAAGCCTCCTCAAGGCTCAGCAAACCACCGTTAACGGCAGCAACCACTTCGGCCTTGCGCCGAATTACCCATCTGGTCGTATTATTCTTGGGCAAATCGGCGAGGCTCAGCGCTTCGCCGAAGGGACCAATAACACGCATTGGTTTTCTATGCCGACCAGTTTCCATACAACCTCCCAGAACCTGCGGTTTCCCGCAAATGCATCACGCAGGGGCAACAAAACACGTTACTTACGTTACAACGCTTTACACATTGGCCAGATGAACATTAACATCCGGTTGTGATATCTGGTTAATAGGATAGAAATACTTAGATTATCCCGCTATCTTATTGTATAATATCTATATATTTTATCATTATTTGTATTTAACAAGTAAATTGAACAATAGATTGGAAATTAAGGGAAGATATTATTTGTATATAATGAGGCTGCTTATATAAAAAGAAACCCCGGTGTAAGGGACACCGGGGTTTTCAAGGCTGGTTTGGCCAAAGTGCGGCCGCTTGTTGGGGGACTGCGGCTCTTGGAATTTGCTTCAGTTGCTGATCACCAGCGCGGTTTCAACAGGCTTGCCCGAATTGGCCGCAGCCATAATCGTCACCTTGGCGCGCTGGGCCGAGGCATTTGCCTGCTCCATGCAGACGCCGTGATCCTTCGTGTCGACCAGGCTTTTCGAATCATAGCTGCCACAAACCTTGCGGACGGCGCCTTTCAAGCGACCCTGCAGTGTGGATTGACCATCTTCGCTGTTCAGATCGAGATCGGCATAGCTGACCTCAGCCGTCCGAACCGTCCGGTTCTGCGCATTGGCACTGGCCGAAAATCCGGTTGCGGTGACTGCAACAGCGGCAGCGGCACAAAGGGCTTTGGTAAATACTGAATTCGACATTTTTTCACTCCTCCAAATATGCTTGGGGCGATGCCGGAAAAAAAGGGGCCGGCGCTACCCACTCAGGATGAGCACGGGAGCAAAATGTCCGTCGGGCCGGGGAAAGGCTTTCTGGAGAGACTGGGGGATATGCTCCCGCCTCACCATCTTGGATAGGGGAACGATCCTGGACGAGCATCCGAACTTCGATAAAGCGCGACTATGTTCGGCAAACGGCTCTCCACTTCGACCAACGACAATCGCTGTTCGACAAATCTATCATCATGTAACTTTTGTTACGATTCAGATAGTTACGGATGACACCGAATCATGCTGTATTAGGACACTAAATCAGCCCGGAGAGCGGACTGGACGGATCAGCATACATCCGGCGTCCCATCCTTCCGGACAGATAGGCCTCGCGCCCTGCCTCGACCGCAAGCTTCATCGCCCGCGCCATTCGGACCGGCTCCTTCGCTTCCGCAATTGCCGTGTTCATCAGCACACCGTCGCAGCCCAGCTCCATCGCAACCGCCGCGTCGCTCGCGGTCCCGACCCCGGCATCGACCAGCACCGGCACATTGGCGCCTTCGACAATCAGCCGGATCGTCACCCGGTTCTGGATACCGAGACCGGATCCGATCGGCGCGCCCAGCGGCATGATCGCCACCGCGCCGGCATCTTCCAGCTGCTGCGCCGCGATCGGATCGTCGACACAATAGACCATTGGCTTAAAACCTTCCTTAGCCAGCACTTCGGTCGCCTCAAGCGTTTCGCGCATATTGGGATATAATGTCTTCGCCTCGCCCAGCACTTCCAGCTTGACCAGATCCCAGCCGCCGGCTTCGCGCGCCAGCCGCAAGGTACGAATGGCATCATCGGCATTGAAGCAGCCGGCAGTGTTCGGAAGATAGGTGATTTTCTTGGGATCAATATAGTCCATCAGCACCGGCTGATTGCGATCCATGACATTGACCCGGCGGACCGCAACCGTGACAATCTCGGCGCCGGATGCTTCCACCGCCGCGGCATTTTGTTCAAAATCCTTATATTTGCCAGTCCCGACAATCAGCCGTGACCGGAATGTCCGTCCGGCGACCGTCCAGCTGTCGTCGCTCGACCCACCGCCCACGAAATGTACGATTTCCAGCTCATCACCCTGTTCGACGATGACGTCCTCCAGTGTCGACCGCGTCACGATATCACGATTGCGCTCTACCGCGACCTTGGCCGGATCCAGATCAAGCGAGCGGACCAGATCGGCGATCGACTTGCCAGATGCGAGCCGGTGATCCTCGCCATTTAACCGGATCTGAATTTCGGCCATTTCGATAACTTCCATGTCTTTGATCTCGCTTTTCAGATTCGAGCCATATAAAGAGGTGACACCTGTCGCAACCAAAAGCCTTTGGGAAGGAGCAATATATTGGCAGCCAAGACGATATTTGTGCTGAACGGTCCCAATCTGAATCTGCTGGGCATGCGCGAACCGGAAATTTACGGATCCGATACACTCGACGATATCGCTGGCCGGCTCGAAGACCAGGCACAGGCGCTGGGCTATGATGTCGATATCCGGCAAAGCAATCACGAAGGCCATCTGGTCGACTGGCTGCACGAAGCGGCCGCCGACAATGCCGCTGCGGTCATATTAAACGCCGGTGCGCTCACTCATAGTTCGCTGGCCCTGCACGACGCGATCAAGGCGATCGGCATTCCGGTGATCGAAGTGCATATCTCCAACCCTGCGGCGCGCGAAGAATTTCGCCACAAGAGTTTCATAGCACCGGTTGCAAAAGGAACGATTTGCGGCTTTGGTGTTCTCGGCTACGAACTCGCCCTTCAGGCCGCAACAAAATTATAATGTTCAATCAATTCAATCTTATCATCAGAAGGAAATGCAATGCCTGCTAAAAAAGAACCGGGCGAAGGCATGAATGTGGATATCAAGCTGGTCCGTGATCTGGCAGCGATACTCGACAAGGCCGGTCTCAGCGAAATTGAAGTGGAAGATGGCGACCGCAAGATAAAAGTCGCACGTGGTGGCGGGACATTCGTCTCTGCACCAGTTGCGGCGCCCCCTCCACCTGCACCAGCGGCGGCTGTAGCAGCCGAACCCGCACCGGCCCCGGCCGATGACCATGCGGGCGCGCAGAAATCACCGATGGTCGGCACCGCCTATCTCGCTGCCGAACCCGGTGCGGCGGCTTTCATCAGCGTCGGCGACAAGGTCGCTGTCGGCGATACCTTGCTGATCGTCGAAGCGATGAAGGTGATGAACCCGATCACCGCCGAAACCGCTGGCACGGTCAAGGCGATCCTGGTTGAAAATGGCCAGCCCGTCGAATTTGACCAGCCCCTGGTCGTAATCGCTTGAGGTTCGCTGCGTGACCATTGAAAAAATCCTGATTGCCAATCGCGGGGAAATCGCGCTGCGGATTTTGCGCGCGGCAAAAGAACTGGGCATTGAAACCGTCGCCGTGCACAGCACCGCCGATGCCGATGCCATGCATGTCCGGCTCGCCGATCAGGCGGTCTGCATTGGCCCGCCACCGGCCGCCGACAGCTATCTTTCGATCCCGGCGATCATCTCAGCCGCCGAAATCAGCGGCGCGGACGCCATTCATCCGGGCTATGGCTTTCTCTCCGAAAACGCCCATTTTGCCGAAGTTGTCGAAGCGCATGACATCAAATGGATTGGCCCCAAGCCCGAGCATATCAAGATCATGGGCGACAAGGTCGCGGCGAAGAAAACCGCCGGCGATCTCGGTATCCCGCTGGTCCCCGGTTCCGATGGCGCGGTCAGCGATATCGAGGTGGCCAAACAGGTCGCAAAGGATGTCGGCTATCCGGTGATCATCAAGGCGGCTTCTGGCGGCGGCGGTCGCGGCATGAAAGTGGTCAACAGCGAGGCCGAGCTGGAGACCCAGATGAAACAGGCCGGAACCGAAGCCAAGGCGGCCTTCGGTGATGCGACCGTCTATATTGAAAAATATCTCGGTGATCCGCGCCATATCGAATTTCAGGTATTTGGCGACGGCCGCGGCAATGCGATTCACCTGGGCGAACGCGACTGTTCGCTGCAGCGTCGCCACCAGAAAGTCCTCGAGGAAGCCCCCTCACCGGTGATCAGCGCGGAACAGCGCGAAGCCATGGGCAAGGTCTGCGTCGATGCGATGAAGGGCATGGGCTATCGCGGCGCCGGCACGATCGAATTTCTCTACGAGAATGAAGAATTCTACTTCATCGAGATGAACACCCGTCTGCAGGTCGAACATCCGGTGACAGAAATGATCACCGGCTTCGATCTGGTGCGCGAACAGATTCGCATTGCTGACGGCCGCGATCTTTCGGTGAAACAGGAAGATCTGGTGTTCAGCGGCCATGCGATCGAATGCCGGATCAATGCCGAGAATCCGAAAACCTGGGCCCCCTCGCCCGGCAAGGTCACCAGCTATCACGCGCCCGGCGGTATGCACGTCCGCGTCGACAGCGGTCTTTACGCCGGCTATTCGATCCCGCCTTATTATGACAGCATGATCGCCAAGCTGATCGTCTATGGCCGCACGCGCGACGGCTGCATGATGCGCCTCGCCCGCGCGCTCGACGAATTTGTCATCGAAGGCGTCCAGACGACAATCCCGCTTCACCAGAAACTGGTCTATGACGAGGAATTCCAGTCCGGCGAATATACGATCAAATGGCTGGAAGAGTGGCTGGAGAAGGATAATCTGAAGGATTAGAATGGTGGAACTGTTCCCCCGCGAAGGCGGGGGCCCATCTTCCAATCTCTCATAAATCACCATGGTTGTGTTTGATGGCTTCGCTCGCCCCAAATGGTCAAAATCAATCACGCTTTCACATGCACGAGATGGATCCCCGCCTGCGTGGGGATGGAATGAACAGGAGCTTTGTTCAGGTTCAATCCACCTTTCCTGAACATAACAGGTCAGTTCAGGAGTCCGACAGGGTTAATAAACTATCACCTGTTGCACAGATGCGGCAAATGGAGTCGCCAGCAACAGGAGCAAGCCATGCGTATATTTTTTGTCACCGGCCTGATGGCGGCCACGATGTTGACACCCGCCGCCGCATCCGCCGCAGCGATTGCGCCCGATCTCAACAGCACGCCTGCTATGGTTCAGATGGACCTGACCGGCGACGCCGCTCTGCAGCGCGATGGTCGCAGCGAACGCCGTGCCAACCGCAGCGGCAATCGCCAGCGGATCCAGCGTGCCGACAATGACAACAACCGCGGACGGGCACGGCTGAGCCAGCAAAACCGCCTCGAAACCAGAGGAGATCGTGCCGAAGCCCGGCAAAATCGCCGGGTCGACAGGGTCGATCGCGATTTTACCAACAATAACAATAGTGCCGAGCGCGCCACCCGATCGGCGGCGCGTCCGGATCGTTCGGATCGTAATGTCAATCTCGCGACACAGCGCAACCAGCGGGCCGACCGGCGCGCTCCCAATCGCGCGGACCGGCGTCAGGATATCCGCCGCGGTGACCGCAACCGTGACGGCCGGGTTGACCGGCGTTTCGATCGCAATCGTGACGGGCAAATCGACCGGCGCTATGATCGGAACAATAACAACCGCGTGGACCGGCGGGTAGACCGCGACCGCGATGGCCGGATCGACCGGCGCTATCGGGACAATCGAAGCTATCGGGATAACCGGCGCTATCGGGATAACCGCAATTACAGCCGCAACAACCGCAACTGGAACCGCAGCTGGCGCAACGACCGGCGTTACGACTGGCAGCGCTATCGCAACACCCACCGCAGCTATTACCGGCTGGGCCGCTATTATTCACCCTATCGGTCGCACAGCTACAACCGCTGGAGCATCGGGGTCTATCTCGGGTCCGCCTTTTACAGCTCGCGCTACTGGATCAACGACCCCTGGCGCTATCGCTTGCCAACCGCCTATGCCGGAACCCGGTGGATCCGCTATTATGACGACGTCCTGCTGGTCGACATGTACACCGGCGAAGTCATTGACGTGATTTACGACTTCTTCTGGTAAGACGGAATAGCGTAAGAGAAAGACCCGCTGCCCGCAAAGGCAGCGGGTTTTTTAATGCTCGGCTTTGGACGTTCGCCGTGGCCCGCCGAAACCGGTCCATTCTTAAATGAGTCTCTTTCGTGCAATGCATTCGCAATCTGCATCACGTCATAAGGAAACATATAAAAACTAAGCAGTGGCCTCTTTCGTCACAGGGGCCAAAAAATGAAATCGAAACAACGCGTTAAACATATCATCCGAAGTTCTGTCAGCGCGACCAGCTTGCTGCTGACATTGGCTGCGCCCAGCTTGGCAATGGCGCAAGTTTCCGGCGAAGAAGAGACAGGGGAAGACAATTTCATCATTGTCACCGGTTCGATTGTCGCGGCTCAGGAAGCGTCGGTTGAAGCCAAGCGGCGGGCCCCAAATCTGATCGACGTTGCCGCGGCTGATTCCGTTGGGCGTTTCCCCGATCAAAATAGCGCCGCGGCCCTGTCACGGCTTCCTGCCGTTGCGGTCCAGCGCGATCAGGGTCAGGAACGCTATATTCAGGTCCGCGGTGCCCCGAACCGCTGGACCTCGGTTTCGATTGACGGAATTCCGATGATCGGCGTGGACGAGGGCGGGGATACCCGTGCTTATCGTTTTGACGCGGTACCCGCAGTTCTCCTGTCCTCGCTGGTGATCAACAAGTCGCTGACGCCCGATCTCACGGCAGAAGCCATCGTCGCCAATATCGACCTGAGAAGCTATTCGCCCTTCGATCAATCCGGCTTTCACGTGTCCGGCGATCTCGGCTATGGTTTCATGGATCAGGGCGGCGGCGAGCAGCGGCAAGGCTCGCTCCGGGTCAGCTGGTCGGATGATCGCTTCGGCATCGTTGCCGGTGGTTCCCATTATCGCCGCAAACAGATTACCGACAACCGCGAAGTGGGCAGCTATGACGAACAGTCCGATGCTGCGGACACCACATTCGGACCAACCGAATTTGATATTCGCCAATATGAGATTGAACGCTGGAATAACGGCCTGTTCGCTGGCGTAGAATTCCGGCCTTCGGATGGTGTTCGCCTGTTCGGCACAACCATCTTCACCGAATTCAGCGACAATGAGCAGCGCAACCAATATGAACTGCGCCTCGACCGCGCGGCAAGCGGGTCTCGCAATCTCGATAGCGGGGATCTTGTCGGTGTGCCGTTTCGCGGCAGCTTCAACTTCGGCGAATATCGCAATCGCAATTTCGTCAACCTGCTCGGCGGTGAATATGAAGGCGATGACGGCCTGAAAATTGCCGGCAAGTTCAACTATACCCGCACCGAAAATTCAAGCTATTTGCCGCTCATCCAGTCGAGCACTTCGGGTGTGAATTCCCCCTCGATCACCTATGATCGCAGCGATCCGAAATTTCCGATTGTCACCCTGTACCAGACGGTTGCCGATGCAGCCGCCAATTTGTCGCGCGGCGCGCTGCTCGATGGGTCGCCGCAGACGCTGCTGAGCATACCCGGCACGATCTTCATCGCGGCCATTCAGGAAACCGTGTCCGACAGTTACACAGCCAAGCTCGATTTCTCGAAGGAAATGGGCAATGTCACCTTCGCGGCTGGCGGTCTCTATGCCGATCGCAAAATCAGGGGCAATAATTTCTCGTTTGCCAATGTCGCTTTTCCCGGTGCTCTGGGCGGCGTCGTTGGCCAGCCCTTTGACGTCAACAGCTATGTCACCGACAAACCGTGGGACACCCAGTTCCCGCTCGGCTTTGCGCTAAACTATGTCGACAATGTCGCCATGCGGCGGGATATCGACTCGTTGCTGCCCCTGTTGCAGGCGGCTGGCCAATTTGATCCTTCGCGGAACGTCCCGGCCACGGATCGCTATGCGCAGGATGAGAAGCTGCTCACCGGCTATGCGATGGCAACGCTCGATCTCGGCAGCGCATTGATTGTTGCCGGCGCACGGGTCGAACATTATGAACTCGACAATGCCGGTACGGTGGTCAGCGGCGGCGTGGCAACGCCGCTTGCCGTCAACCGCAGCGACACGGATATTTTTCCGAGTATCAACGCGCGCTTTGACCTGAGCGAGAATTTTGTCGCCCGGCTGAGCGGTCAGCGCGGCGTCTCCCGACCCGCTTATGGCGCGATCCGGGTGGGCGCGTCGATCAACGATACCGCATCGCCGGGCACGATCGCCGGCGGCAACCCCGGCTTGCAATCAGAATATACCTGGGGAGTCGATGGCAGCCTGGAATATTATCTGCCGGGCAAGGGCATCCTTTCGGTCGCCGCTTTCCATCGCTGGGTCGAAAATCCCTTTTACCAGAGCCAGCAGCCGGTCGGCAGCGACTTGTATAATTCAGGGGGCGTTGACCGTTCCAACTATCTGCTGACCTCGACCTTCAATGGTGAAAATGGCCGTCTCTATGGGGTTGAGTTCAATTACCAGCAGCAGTTCACTTTCCTGCCGTCGCCGCTTGACGGCTTCGGTTTTCAGGGCAATGTGACCTTCCTTGACGGCCAGTTTGACACCCAGACGGTGGGCGGCCTGCAGACAAAGGATATCGCCTTTCAGGGCCTGTCCGATACCATCGCCAATGCCTCGCTCTACTACGAGAAATACGGGCTTTCGGCGCGGGTCAGCTATCAGTGGCGCTCCGACTGGCTCGACACGCTCGGCGGCCTGGGCAGTGGCGAATTTCGCAAGGGCTATGAAAATCTCGATCTGTCCCTTCGCTATGCGATCAACGAAAATCTGACGGTTTTTGCCGATGCCGCGAATCTTACCGATGCTCTCTACATCGCCTATGATGGTGATAGTTCCCGCCCGACCGAGGTCGAGCAGATCGGCTCGCGCTATCTGTTCGGTATCCGCTTTTCTTACTGAAGGAACAAATCATGCGTAACCTATTCCTGGCCTCAACCGCGCTGTTGCTGGCATCCTGTGCCGTCAATAGCGGCGCGACGACGCCATCCAGCACCGTGGCGGCAGCCGCCACCATTTCCGATAATGCTGCTCGCGACACGGCAACATATATTGATCCCCGCCGCGTTCTCGATCTCGAAGGCGGCGTGAATTTTCGCGATCTTGGTGGCTATGAAACCGCCGATGGCCGTCACGTCCGGTGGCGGACCTTGTTCCGGTCCGGCGATCCATCCAAACTCACGCCCAATGATCTGGCAAAGCTGGACGCGCTGGGCGTGGAAACCGTTTGCGACTTCCGGACCAACGAAGAACGGACCGAAGCCCCTTCGCGATGGATTGAATTGTCGAGCGTGAATTACTGGACGCGCGACTATGCGATGAATCCCGGCCAGATTGCCGCGATATTCCGTGATCCGCAACTGACGCCTGCCAAAGTGCGGGAGGCCATGGCCGGTTTCTACAAGCTATTGCCGTTTGAACATGCTGCTTCCTATAAGGCGATGTTCGGTTTTCTGGCCCGGAATGAAGTGCCGCTCGCCTTTAACTGTTCCGCGGGTAAGGATCGCGCCGGATTGGGAGCGGCCTTGCTGTTGACGGCGCTCGGCGTCCCCAGGGAAACAATCCTGTATGATTATTCTCTCACCGAACGGGTAACAAAACAGGATTTCGTGAAAGAACTGGACGAGGAAAAGGCATCCAATAGCGCTTATGCTTTTCTTGCCAAATTGCCGCCGGAAATCGTCAGGCCGCTCCTGGCTTCTGATCCCTATTATCTTGAAACCGCATTTGCAGCGATTGAACTGCGCCATGGCTCGGTCGACCGGTTCATCGAACAGGAATTGGGAGTCACGCCGACAATGCGCGAAAACATGCAATCGAATCTGCTCGTTAATTAGGAAATGCCAGGCGGGGCAGCTACCGGGGGAAAGCCCGGTGGCTGCTCAAGGCTGAAATTTCGGCCACCGCACCGCCCTTTCCTGTTGCAACCTGACGCTTCACCAAGCAGAAGTGTTGTCCGGTTAACAGGAGAAACAAGATGATCCGCGCACTCGGCCTTATGCTTTCGGCCCTGGCAACAGGGATGCTGCCGGCAGCCGCCATCGCTCAGGACCAGATCATTCGCGTCGGCAATCTGCTGACCGATGCCGCCGCCGCGCCCAGCGGCCCCGCAACCATCATCGTGCGGGATGGCAAGATTGCCGAAATCCGGCGTGGATCCGGCCCCGTGACCGATGCTGACGCCATAATCATCGACCTCAGCGAAAAAACCGTCATGCCGGGGCTGATCGACCTGCACGTCCACCTAACCGGCGACCCGGGCGGTGATTTTTGGAAAGAAGCGACCGAACCCGCCGAATGGGGCGTTGTGGTCGGAGCAAAAAATGCGCTGGTCACCGCCAGGGCGGGTTTTACCACCGTGCGCGAAGCCGGCTCCTCGCAATATAGCGCCTTCTCGCTACGCCGCGGTACGGCGGAAGGCATCATAGCCGGCCCGCGGATCATTGCCGCAGGTCCTGCTCTGGCTATCGTCGGCGGACATGGCGACACCACCGGCTTCACCGAACCCGTCAACAACCTGCTCGCCAGCGGCTATAGCTGCACCGGTGTCGTCGAATGCGCCGAGAAAGTGCGCAAGGCCTCGCGCGCTGGCTCCGATGTCATCAAGATTACAGCGACTGGCGGAGTTCTCTCGCAACAGGGACGCGGGCTCGAAGCGCATTTTACCGATGCGGAAATGCAATCCATTGCCGACACCGCCCATTCGCTGGGATTGAAGGTCATGGCCCATGCGCACGGCGCGCGCGGGATCGAGGCGGCAGCGCGGGCTGGCATTGATACTATCGAACATGGCACGTTCGCGGATGAAGCTGCGCTGAAGGTCATGAAAGCCCATGGCACCGCAATGGTCCCGACCCTGATGGCCTTCAAGGGGGTCAGCGAAGGCCTTGGCAAGGGCGTCTATACACCCGTAGTCGAGGAGAAGATCCGGATGACGCTGAACACTATCGGCAAGGCCGTCACCTCAGCAAAGCGGCTGGGCGTACCGATTGTCTTTGGTACTGATGCCGGCGTCTTTGACCATGGCCGCAACGCAGAGGAATTCCAGCTCATGGTCGATGCCGGCCTGACCCCGCGCGAAGCACTCGCCAGCGCAACCACATTGGCCGCCAGGACGCTCGACATGGAGAATGAAATCGGCCGCATCGCGGTTGGCTATTCCGCCGATCTGATCGCCTTTGACGGCAATCCGCTGGACGATGTGCGGGTGCTCGAAAAGATCGACTGGGTGATGGTCCGCGGCCGCATCATCGACTAGGCCGCTGCGCATGGCCCGGGTCTTTTCCAAAAAGCAGGTCGAACGTTATGCCAGTCCGCGGCGGATCGCCGATCTTGGTCGCAAGGTAACCGAAACGCTCAACGCCCATCCCCGGGTGCAGTGGCTGGAAAGCCCGTTCGTACAGCTTTATGTCCATCAGAATTTCCTCAGCGCGGCCGATTGCGACCTGCTGATCCGGATGATCGACAATGATAGCCAGCCCTCGACCCTCTATGAAGGCACTGAGCGCGAGGGCTATCGCACCAGCTACAGCTGCAATGTCGACCCCGCCGACCCCGATATCCGCCGCATCGACCAGTCGATTTGCGACCTGATGGGCCTGCCGCAAACGCATAGTGAAATCCTGCAGGGCCAGCGCTATCGGCCGGGGCAGCAATTCAAAGATCATCACGACTATTTTCACGAAAGCGAGAAATATTGGCAGTTTGAAGGCCCCAATGGCGGCCAGCGCACGTGGACGGCGATGGCCTATCTCAACGAACCGGAGAAAGGCGGCGCCACCGCTTTTCCGCAGTTGCAATATGAAGTCGAGCCGCGCCGGGGCATGCTGCTCATCTGGAATAATATGCGCCCCGACGGGACGCCCAATATCGACACGCTGCACGCCGGAACACCGGTTGAGGAAGGAACCAAATATATCATCACCAAATGGTTCCGACTCAACCAGTGGGGAAAGCCCTGACCCCGACGACGCCTGCTTCTACGACCAACCAACGTCCGGTTTCGACAAACGACATTTCAGGTTCGGCGAAGTCGTTGCGGGTGATACTTTACCGTGTTAGCTAAACATAACAGTTATTGGACAGGAACGGAATATGATCAAGAAATCTCTCGCCCTTCTCATCGGCACCAGCCTGCTCGCTATCGGCAGCGTCGCGACGGCCCAGCCGCTGGCCGCAACCAGCGCAGCGGCGATGGAACATCACGAAGAAGCGGAGATGACCGAAGGCAAAAAGCTGAAAGCGCTATTTGCCAAAAGCGACGAAGAAAATCTCAAGCGTAATCCGATCGGCGCCCTGTTCCGCGGCGATGAACGCTATGCCGACCAGCTCGGCGACTATATCAGCGACGAATATTTCGCGAAGGAAAAAGCCGCCGAAACCGCCGAGCTTGCGGCGCTGCTGAAACTCGACCGCACCAAGCTCAGCGCCACCGACAAGATCGCCTATGACGTCTTCAAGCGCGACAAGGAACAAGCGCTCAAGGGCTATTCCGACGAAATCATGGCATTGACCGTCGTCCGCCCGGTCAATCATTTCAGCGGCTTCCACACTTTCTATCCCGATTTTGCCTCCGGCAAAGGCGCGGCGCCGTTCAAGACGGTGAAAAATTACGAAGATAATCTGAAACGCCACAAGCAATTCGTTGTGATCAGTGATCGTTCGATCGGTCGTTTCCGCGAAGGCATGGAAAGCGGCGTCGTCGAAACCAAGCTGACGATCAATAATGTCATCGAACAGCTCGCCACCCAGATCGGCCTCGGTCTGGAAAACAGCCCGTTCATGGCGCCGACCAAAAATTTCCCGGACGATTTCAGCGATGCCGACAAGGCCCGCCTGACCAAGGAATATGCCGCGGCCACCACGGAAATTTTTGCCGGCTATCAGCGGATGCATGATTTCCTGAAAGACGAATATCTCGCAGTCGCGCGTGACGAAGTCGGCCTGTCGGGCATGAAGGGCGGCGCGGTTCTATATGAAAATCTGATCGAGAATACGACAACCCTGCCGCTCAAGGCCGACTATATCCACAATCTCGGCCTCAGCGAAGTGACCCGGATCAAGACCGGCATGGAAGAGATCAAGGACGAGGTCGGTTATGACGGAACATTGTCCGAATTTTTCGAATATCTCCGCACCGATCCCAAATTCCACCCGGAATCCCGCGAAGGCCTGACCCAAGCCTATTATGACATCGGCAAGAAAGTCGACGAGAAGATTGGCACCCAGTTCAAGGTCCTGCCAAAATCGCCGCTCGAAATTCGCCCCTATGACGAATCGGTCGAAAAATTCCAGGCCGGCGGCTCCTATCAGAGCGGCACGCCCGACGGCTCGCGTCCCGGCGTCTTCTATTTCAACGCCTATGACCTGCCGTCGCGCAGCATCTCGGGCATCACCACGCTTTACCTGCACGAAGGTGCCCCGGGCCATCACTTCCAGATTTCGCTGGCCCAGGAAAATACCGATCTGCCAAACTTCATGCGCTTCGGTGGCAATACCGCCTTTGTCGAAGGCTGGGCGCTCTATTCCGAGAAGCTCGGCTTTCCGATGGGACTCTATAACGACCCCTATCAGCGCTTCGGTCATCTCGACGATGAAATGCTCCGCGCGATGCGGCTGGTCGTCGACACCGGCCTGCACAGCAAGGGCTGGACCCGCGATCAGGCAATCCAGTATATGCTCGACAACAGCAGCATGGGCAAAACCGATGCGACCGCCGAAGTCGAACGCTATATCGCCATCCCGTCGCAGGCGCTGGCCTACAAGATCGGTGCATTGACCATCCAGCGGCTCAAGAAAGAAGCCGAGGACAGGCTCGGCGACAAGTTCGACCCGCGCGAATTCCACAATCAGGTGCTCAACACTGGCGCGCTACCGATGACGGTGCTGGAAACGAAGATCCGCGACTGGATTGCTTCGCAAGTTTAGCATTTCATATCCATTAGCCCCTCCTCCTCAGAGGAGGGGCTAACCAAAATTCCCTGTCCTACATTGCGCTTATTGTGATAAGCGCTCGCTATGACCAAGCCAAAATTCTTTTCCCTCAAAACCAGCCATTTTTCGCAAATTTGGGGTCGGTCCACTTTCTTTCTTTTAACACTGTAAAGTTTGTAAAGTTCGGAGCCCCATGACCAACGCCCCTGTCCCCTCCGCCCGCGATATTCTCGCCAAGCTGATCGGCTTCGACACCACCTCGCGGAACAGCAATCTCGAACTGATTGCATGGGTAGAGGATTATCTGACCGAGCACGGTGTTCAGTCCACCCGCGTCGTCAATGATGATGCTTCCAAGGCCAATCTTTACGCGACCGTCGGCCCCGAGGTTGAGGGCGGGATCATCCTGTCCGGCCACAGCGATGTCGTCCCGGTCGACGGACAGGACTGGCACAGCGATCCGTGGACGGTGACGGAGAAAAATGGCCTGCTCCACGGGCGCGGGACCTGCGATATGAAGGGGTTTATCGCGCTTGCTCTGGCGGCCGTGCCCTTGTTCAAACATGGCGCAAAGCCGGTCCATCTCGCGTTCAGCTATGACGAGGAAATCGGCTGCCTCGGTGCGCCGGCGATGATCGAGGAAATGGCGGCAAAGCTGCCGAAACCGGCACTGGCGATTATCGGCGAGCCGACGATGATGAAGGTGATCACCGGACACAAGGGGATCACCGTCCACGAAGTCGAAGTGCTCGGGCACGAAGCGCATAGCAGCCTGCCCCATCTCGGCATTTCCGCCAATATGGTAGCGGTCGAGCTGATGCACGACCTTGCCGAACTGGCACGCCGCCTGTGGGAACAGGGCGATCCGGAATCGCCCTTCATCCCGCCTCATGCGACGCTGACCATCGGTCGGATGAAAGGGGGCACCGCGGCCAATATTCTGGCGCGCCGCGCCACATTCACCTTTGATCTGCGCTGCCCGCCCGATATCGACCCGGATGCTGTGCTCGCGCCGTTCAAGGAAAAAATCGCGACGCTTGATGGCGAGATGAAGCAAGCCTTCCCCGAAACCGGCGTGACCATCACGCAATTGTCCAACGCCCCGCCAATGGCACCAGCCGGTTCACAGGAAGCAGAAGATTTTGTCCGCCGCCTGACCGGAGACAATGGTCGGGCAGGGGTTGTCTCTTATGCCGCCGAGGCTGGCCAGTTCCAGCAGGCAGGTTTTGCCACTGTAATCTGTGGTCCGGGATCAATCGAACAGGCGCACCAGCCGGATGAATATCTGGCGCTCGATCAGTTCGAACAGGGCGCCCGGTTCATGGACCGGCTGGCGGAAGCTTTGAAGCCGTAGCGTCAGCTGGGAAATTTGTAAAACCCGCAGAAAATGGCTATATAGAGTGGGAAAAGGATCACATCATGCCCGCTGTAAAAGCCGCCAAACCGAATGAAATTTTTACGCCAGAAGAGTGGAAGGCGCTGACGCGCGTTTCGCGCTGGCACGGCCTCTGGCTATCGCTCCACGCATGGTTGATGGTGGCGCTGGTCACTGGCGGAACGGCGCTGCTCTGGCAATGGCACTGGCTGGCCGGAATGGTCGCGACCCCGCTGGCGCTGGTGCTGGTCGGTGGGCGGCAACTGGGCTTGTCGATCCTGATGCACGAAGGCGCACATGGCTTGCTCCACCCGAAGCGCAAGACCAACAATTTCGTCGGCCAGTGGATCACCGGCGCAGCCACCGGCAGCGACCTGCACAGCTACCGGGCCTATCATCTGACCCACCATCGCTTCACCCAGCAGCCGGAGGACCCCGATCTCGGCCTGTCTGCGGCTTTCCCGACGACACCGGCAAGCATGCGGCGCAAGATTGTCCGCGACCTCACCGGCCAGACATTTTTCAAGCAGCGCAGCAGCCAGTTTGCCGTGGCATGGAAAGGCCTCCAGGCAATGCTGTCGGGCGCGACTGACACTGCGGCACCGGCCAAGCGCGACACTTCAGCGGGCACTCCGCTCAACCGCAATGGCGCTGCAGGTGTCGCCGCTCCGGTGATTGATCTGGATGGCGCGAAAAAGACCACACGGACGGTCGGGCGGTTCCTGCTCATCCAGCTGGCGGTGCTGCTGGTCAGCCTCGCCACGCTCGGCATCATTCCGTTCCTGATCTGGACGGTCGCGCTGGCAACCACCTTCCAGCTGATCCTGCGTATCCGCAATATCGCCGAACATGCCTGCACCACGACCGGCGGCGATGATCCGTTCAGCCATGCCCGGACGACCCGTGCAAATATGCTCATGCGCATGACCCTCGCCCCTTATTGGGTCAATTATCACAGCGAGCATCATCTGTTCATGGGCATACCCTGCTATAATCTTGCCACGGCGCATGACCTGCTCATCGCCAAGGGCTATGGCCCTCGAATGACGATCGCAGATAGCTATGGCGAAGTCTTGCGGACGGTTACCCGGCCGGTCGCGGTCCCGGTCTAGCGACAGGAGAATGAGAATCAGCGGGCAGGCTTCACCGCCGCCTTGATCTCGACCAGATCGGCTTCAAGGCCGGTAATCTTCTCGAGCATCAGCAGGTCCATTTTCTCGTGCAGGCGGATGATGTCGATTTCCGCCCGCAGATTGACTTCATAATCATGCGCCGCGGCAATCCGGTCCTTGTTCGCCGCGCGGTTCTGGCTCATCATGATGATCGGTGCCTGGATCGCGGCGAGCGTCGACAATATCAGATTGAGAAAGATGAAGGGATAGGGATCAAAGGCGGCATCGAACCGGGTCAGGATTCTCGAGTTCAGCAGCATCCAGCCGAACAGGACGAGCACAAAGGCGATGATGAAGGCCCAGGACCCACCGACCGCTGCGACACGATCAGACAGGCGTTCGCCGAAGCTGGTCCGCTCGTCCGCCAATATGCCGGCATCATCCGCAACAATCTCCCGCGAGACAATCGCTTCCAGCACGCCCCGTTCTTCGGATGACAGCGCCGCCAGCGGCTTGTTGAGCAGTTGCTCGCTGAGTTCTTCGACCGTACGCTTTGCCATCTCAACTCCCCGTCGCTGCCACTATGTGCGTTAAATGATCCTAGTCACTGATGAATCGATGTGCCGCACGATCCTTGTGCGTTTTCGCCGGATCGAAGACTTCGCCATTCATTGCGATATAGACACCGTGGGGCAGCGTCTGGGTCGCAGCGAGAGCAAAGCCGACGTTGAACTGGGCATCGCTGATCCGCAGCGACGCCGGCTGCATCGCGCCGGTCAGCACGATCGTCTTGCCGCTAATGTCGGAAAGCACCCGCGCCGTGTCGACCATCGTATCGGTGCCATGGGTCACAAGGATCTGGTCGGCATCGCTGGCAGCAACCGCCTTATGGATCGCCGCCCGGTCGGCGTCGGTCAGTTCGAGACTGTCCTTGCGCATCAACTGCGTCACCCGGTGCGCGACAAAGACGTTATTCTCCTGCAGCATGTCGGGCAGCGCCGTCGCGCCGATCTGATATTCCGACAGGGCATCGAAATAGACCTTGTCGATCGTCCCGCCGGTCGTGAAAATATCGATCATTACAACGCCAGCGCTTCGGCGATCAGCTTGCGGGTATTCTGCACGCCATAGAGGGCAATGAAGCTGCCCATGCGCGGTCCCTGCGACGAACCGAGCAACGTTTCGTACAGCGCCTTGAACCAGTCGCGCAGATTGTCGAAACCGCCTTCCTTGCCGATCGCATAGACGATATTCTGAATGTCCTCTGCTGCGGCATCCTCGGCCAGTGCGCCCAGTTCACTATCCAGCCGCTCCAGCGCCGCGACTTCGACGCCTTCCGGTTTGCGCCGGTGCAACGTCGGGGCAATGAAGTCCCTGTGATAGGCCATGGCATTGCCGATCAGCTCGTCCAGATCGGGATAGCGTTCCGGCGTCGCATCCGGCGCATATTGGCGCAAATAGCCCCAGATCTGTTCGCGATCGGCATCGCCCATCACACCGACCAGATTGAGCAGCAAACCAAAGGTCACCGGAATCGTGTCTTTCGGCACATCGCCATTGTGGACATGATGAACCGCATTACCGAGCCGCTTTTCCGGGGTCTGTTCATGCCAGAGGGCGCGCGACTGGAAATATTCGTCGACCGCCTTGGGTATGACACCCAGGTGCAGTTGCTTAGCGGATTTGGGCTCGCGAAAGATGTAGAAAGCGAGGCTGTTTTCGGAACCATAGCGCAGCCATTCCTCGAGGCTGAGGCCATTGCCTTTGGACTTGGAAATCTTCTCGCCCTTTTCGTCGAGAAACATTTCGTAGATCAGCCCTTCCGGCTTGCGCGCGCCCAATACTTTGGCAATCTTGCCCGACTGGACGCCACTGTCAGTCAGGTCCTTGCCATACATTTCATAGTCGACGCCAAGCGCGGTCCAGCGCATCGCCCAGTCGACCTTCCATTGCAGCTTGGCGCCGCCGGAGAGGATATTATGCTCGATCATCTCGCCATCATCCTCGAAGCGCACGGTCCCGGCCTCCGGATCGAGCACCTCTACCGGCACCTGCAGCACATGCCCGGTCTTGGGGCTGATCGGGAGGATCGGCGAATAGGTCGCCTGTCGTTCCTTGCCAAGCGTCGGCAGCATGATGTCCATGATCTGCTGATAGCGTGCCAGCACCAGTTTCAGGGTCGGGTCGAAGACGCCGCTCTGATATTGCTCGGTCGACGACATGAACTCGTAATCAAAACCGAAACGGTCAAGAAACTCGCGCAACATCGCGTTGTTATGCGCGGCGAAACTCTCATATTTCTCGAACGGGTCGGGCACCTGGGTGAGCGGCTTGTGGAGATGCTCCGCGAGCATGTCCTGATGCGGAACATTGGTCGGGACCTTGCGGAAACCGTCCATGTCATCGCTGAAGGCGATCAGCCGGGTCGGGTTGCCGGTCAGCGTTTCATAGGCGTGGCGCACCATCGTGGTCCGCAAGACTTCGTTGAACGTGCCGATATGCGGCAGGCCGGAGGGACCATAGCCGGTTTCAAACAGCATCGGCTCGCCGCCGGGCTTTGGCGCAGGGGCTCCGCGCTCGCCGCGATAGCGTTTGAGCAGCTTGCGGGCTTCCTCGAACGGCCACGCTTTGGAATTTTCTGCTGCTTCACGATAATCGGTCACAATTTGTCCTTCTCAGTCAATGCTGCGCAAATAGTAGCCTTAGCCTATATGGCAAGGTAGAACGCAACAAAAGCGGGAGATTGAACATGGCAATGCTGATCACGGGGGTTCTGCTGTGGAGCCTGGTACATTTGATGAAGTCGGTCACCCCGGCACTGCGCGCCGCGATTCAGAGCGCTGTCGGCGAAGGCCCGCACAAGGGCCTGGTCGCCCTTTTGTTGCTGGTTTCGCTGGCCCTGATGATCTTCGGCTGGCGCGCGACTCCCGCAGAATTCGTCTATGACCCGCCCGCATGGGGCCGCCATGCCAATATGGCGCTGATGTTCGTCGCAATCCTGCTGCTCGGCGCGGCGCAAGGGGCCTCGCGAATCCGGCAGTGGATCCGCCATCCGATGCTGACCGGTGTTCTGGTCTGGGCGGTCGGCCATCTGCTCGCCAATGGTGACAACAAGTCGCTGCTATTGTTCGGCGGGCTTGGCCTGTGGGCGCTGATCTCGATCTTCACCATATCGCGCAACGAAGGCGCATGGGTGAAACCCGCCAAGGTCGCGAGCATTGGCCGCGAATTGTTGAGCGTGGCTATCACGGCTGTTCTTTACATAATTCTGCTGTTCATCCATCCGTGGATCGCTGGCGTGCCGGTTGTCGCTGGCTAAATGACCAAGCCGCTCCCCTATCCCGCGCTTCACGCCAGCCATAGCGGCATCTGGATTTGCAGCAGCGATGGCGAAACCCGTGCGATCGGCAAGGGCGAGGCGATTGGTCGTGTGGCGGAAACGCCGCATATCCTGCTCAATGCTCCGCTTCTGGGGCAGCGGCTGGGCTATCCCGATCTCTCGGGGCTGGACCTGCTAGAACTATTCGCCTTCATCCATCCGGCCCAGTTCATCGTCCCGACACCGGCTGGCCTCGCCAAGACACTCGGCCTGACCCCGCCGGAACAGGAAGCCGATATCGCGGCTCTCTACCGGCAAGCGGCGAGCCTGCTGTTGGAAGGACTGGAGGCCCCTTATTGGAAAGAGCGCGAGGGTGCCTGGAGCAGCGCGCAAGCACTCTATCGATTACGCTGGCCCTGGGCAGCAGAAGTGGGGCGCAAGCTGGAAAAACCCGTCGAGACCGAACGCTGGCTGTTCTCCAAACTGTCAGAATGGGAAGAAGAGGTGCCACGTCCGGCTCCCCAGTCGATCACCATGGATCGGGACGAGACGCTCGCCACGCTCGATGCTCTCACCGGTGAAGGCTCCGAGGAACGTCAGGGCCAGAAAAATTATGCCGCCGCTGTTGCCCAGATATTCAATCCGCGCAAGATCAAGGGCACGCCCAATATGTTGCTGGCCGAGGCGGGCACCGGAATTGGCAAGACGCTGGGCTATCTGGCACCTGCTTCCTTATGGTCCCGCCAGGCCGGCGGCGCGGTCTGGATTTCGACCTTCACCAAGGCGCTGCAACGCCAGCTCGACCGGGAAACCCGGCGTATCTATCCGGACGAAGCGACGTTTCGCCGGAAAGTCGTTGTGAGAAAGGGAAGGGAAAATTATCTCTGCCTGCTCAATCTGGAGGATGCGCTGCAGGGCGGGTTTGCAGGACGCGCGGCAATATTGGCGCATCTGGTTGCACGCTGGGCCGCCTATAGCAAGGATGGCGACATGATCGGCGGCGATCTGCCCGGCTGGCTGACCACCCTGTTCCGCCGCAATGGCGCCACGGCGCTGACAGACCGGCGCGGCGAATGCGTCTATGCCGGCTGCCCGCATTATCGCAAATGTTTCATCGAGAAAGCGGCGCGCGCGAGCCAGCAGGCCGATATCGTCATCGCCAATCACGCGCTGGTCATGGTCAACGCGGCGCGGGGACGCGAGCAGCAAAACCGGCCCACAAGGCTGATCTTTGACGAAGGCCACCATCTGTTTGATGCTGCCGATTCGATGTTTGCCGCACGCCTGTCCGGTCAGGAAGCGATTGAAATCCGGCGCTGGGTGATCGGACCGGAGTCGAAAAATCGCGGCCGCCGCCGTGGCCTCGCCGCGCGCCTCGCCGATGTCGCTTCCTATGACGAGGAAGGCAGCCGTGCGATTGAAAGCGCCCGTCATGCGGCGGAGGCGATGCCCGGGGACGGCTGGCTCCAGCGGATCGGCGAAGGGGAACCTTTTGGTCCGATTGAGGCACTGCTCCACGAGGTCCGCGCCATGGTCTTTGCCCGTGACGAGAGCCAGAGCGCCGATGCCGGCTATGGGCTGGAAACCGAACTGACGGATGTCGAGGGCCCGATGATCGACGCGGTGGCCAATGCGGCAGAGGCGATGGATGCCCTGCTCAAACCGCTGGTCCGGCTTGGCCAGCGGATCGAACATCTGATCGAGGAAGGGCCTGACTGGATGGATGCCCAGGCCCGTGCGCGGATGGAAGGCGCATTGTCGAGCCTCGGCTGGCGCTGCGACACATTGTCCGGCTGGCTCTCGCTACTGTCCCGCATCGGCGGTCCGGCCGATCCCGATTTCGTCGACTGGCTGATGATCGACCGTTACGAAGGCCGCGAATATGACGTCGGAATTTGCCGCCACTGGCTCGATCCGACCATTCCGGTGACCGAGGTCGTCACCAAACCCGCGCATGGCATGATGATCACCTCGGCCACGTTGAAAGGCGGCGGTGGCTGGGAGACCGCCCGGGCGCGCAGCGGCGCGGTGCATCTCGAACATGCACCCCAGGAATTTGAAGTCGCCAGTCCGTTCGACTATCCCAATCAGGCAAAAGTCATCATCGTTACCGATGTGAAGCGCGGCGACATGGCGGGGCTCGCGGGCGCCTATGCCCAGCTGATCGAAGCGTCTGGCGGCGGCACGCTTGGCCTGTTCACCGCCATCAGGCGCCTGCGCACTGTCTACGCCCGGATCGCCGACCGGATGGCGCAAGCAGGGCTACCCATATATGCCCAACACGTCGATCCCATTGATACCGGCACGTTGGTCGACATTTTCCGCGACGATCCCAAGGCCAGCCTGCTCGGTACCGATGCATTGCGCGATGGTGTCGATGTGCCTGGCCAGAGCCTGCGTCTCGTAGTGATGGAATCCGTCCCCTGGCCGCGCCCCGATATCCTCCACAAGGCCCGCAAGCTGGCTGGCGGCGGCAGCGCCTATGACGACCGGATCATTCGCGCCCGACTGGCACAGGCTTTTGGCCGGATCATCCGCCGTGCCGATGACCATGGTCATTTTGTGATACTTTCGTCTGCCTTCCCCTCGCGCCTACTTTCCGCCTTCCCCGAAGGGACCCCGGTCGAACGCATGCCGCTCGATCAGGCGCTGGCGGAGATCGCCAGGGCCAAATCGGAAATGATGGAATCCAGTCTTCCAACTGAAACAAGTTTGATGCATGACAATCGGCAATGAAAAAACTCACACTCCTGCGTCACGCCAAATCCAGCTGGGACGACCCGGTCGATCGCGATTTTGACCGGCCACTCAACAAGAAAGGCAAACGCGCGGCGGCGGTGATGGGGAATTTCATCCGGCGCAATGGCCTGACCTTCGATCAGATTCTTGCCTCTCCCGCCGTGCGGGTCATCGAAACGCTTGAACATGTGGAGGAAGCAAGCGGTCTGGCGATGGAGCCGACCTGGGACCGCAAAATCTACCTCGCTTCTTCGGCCACCTTGCTCGATGTATTGCGGGGCGCCAATGCAGATGCGGGTCATATCCTGATGGTGGGCCACAATCCAGGGCTGGAAGATCTTATTTTCGATCTCGTCCCCGACGACGGAAGTTCACCCGCCCGTAACGAAGTTGAAACGAAATATCCAACAGCCGCACTGGCCGAAATGACGCTCGCTATCGATAGCTGGGCTGGCATCACGGAAAAATGCGGCGCGCTGGACCGCTTCACCCGACCTCGTGATCTCGACCCCGAACTGGGCCCCAATTATGATTAGGCCTGGTGCGGAGAACCCGTCAGAAGACTAAGCGTCATCAAGCGCATGCGACAGCCGGTCACGGATCGTTTTCAACTCGGCCAGAATCAGATTGTTAATTTCCCGACCATTTGCTTCCATTGGCACTCCAGCGGTAGCCAGTTGCGGGACATCCTCGACCATTTTCGGACCCTTGCCACGCGATGCCAGAAATTTGCGCGCGCCCTTGATCGTATAGCCTTCTTCGTTGAGCAGTCGATTGATCGTCTTGACCATCACCACATCTTCGGGACGATAATGGCGTCGGGACCCGGCGCGTTTGAGCGGGGTCAGCATCGCAAACTGATCTTCCCAATAGCGCAATATATGAGGCTTGATGCTAAGCTCTTTCGACAGCTCTCCTATGGTCCGGAAGGCCCCTTGTTCCTTGCTCATACTCTACTCTCCGGGTTCGCCGGGTCCATTAACCTGCGGCAATAATCCTGTCACGCATCGTTTGGCTGGCCCGGAATGTCAGCACCCGACGCGGCGCTATCGGGACTTCGATACCGGTCTTGGGATTGCGTCCGGTGCGTTCGCCCTTGTCGCGCAGCACGAAGGTTCCGAACCCCGAAATCTTGACATTTTCACCATCCACCAGAGCCGCAATCATATGATCGAGAATCGACTCCACCATGACCGCACTATCGGCACGTGACAGGCCCACCTGACGGTTCATCGTATCGGCCAAATCGGCGCGAGTCAGGGTGTTTGTATAGCTCATCACAATATCTTCCACTAAGAGATTGAAAACTCAACAAAGGTATAAATCAAATCGTGGCTTATGTAAATGTTGACCGCGAACTTACCAGTGGATTTCAGCTGATTAGCCCGATAAGCGGAAGAGATGACCAATAAACATCCTCATCCTGTCGCTCTTTCCGAACTCCTTGATCAATGTGGACCCGGTGGCCCGGACCATCCGGTTGCCCTGCCGCAAAGCTGGACCCAGGGCCGCACCGCTTTCGGAGGCCTGTCCGGCGCGCTTGCCTATCATGCAGCGAGCCATATCGAGAATGATCTGCCCCCCCTGCGGTCGGCACAAATTGCCTTTACCGGCCCCTTGTTCGGAACATTGACAGCAGAAACCGCGATGCTGCGTCGCGGCAAGAATACCGCTTTTGTCCAGTCGGAGATTTTTGGCGACAAGGGCCTTGGGCTCCACTGCAATTTCATTTTTGCCGCACCCCGCGCCACTGCAGTGAAGACATTCGACATTGACGCACCGGATTTTCCTCCGCTCCCCGGCACAAAAGATCTGCACAGCGGTCCGCCGCAGTTTTTCACTTCGAACATGGAATATGTCGGCAAACGAATCGACACCAGCACCAAGACCAACCGGCTGACCCGCTGGATGCGGCTGAAACAGCGCGCGGGCCTTGATCCCGTGGCTGAAATCCTCTGTATGTGCGACAGTCTGCCGCCTTCGGTCATGGGGCTGCTCGACCAGAACGCGATGGTCAGTTCGATGAACTGGCAGATCAATATCATTGCGGAGGACCTTGCAACCGAAGACGGCTGGTGGCTCATCGATTCCCATACGCACCATGCCGATCATGGCGCGAGCAGCCAATATATGAGCATCTGGAACAGCCGCCGCGAATTGATGGCAACCGCGATGCAAAGCGTGGCTTATTACGCCTGATGGCCCTGGGCGCGACCAACCGAGAAAAGCCCAGGCTCGCCGTCATCGGCACTGGAATTGCCGGTCTGTCTGCGGCCTATTTGCTGAAGGACAAATATCAGGTTACGGTTTTTGAAAGCCAGTCGCGCGCCGGAATGGGCGCGCACAGCATTGATTATGTCAGCAATGGCATTACCCGCCGGATCGATATTCCGCTGCGCATTTTCTGCCACGGCTATTATGACAATCTGCTTGCGCTCTATGATCATCTCGGGGTCGAGATATTGACGAGCGACCATGCCGGCATATTCGCTGACGAGGCTGGCCGCATCATCCTTCATTATGGCAACATCAAATGGGGCACGGGGCAATTCTCCTACCTAAAGGGACTCAATATGCTCAGTCCCAAAGCGTGGATCATTGGCCTGCAGAGTCGCCGATTTTTTGCCCGCGCAATGCAGGATAGCGTCCGGTCGGACCTTGCTGCATTGAGTTTCGGGGAATATCTGAACCAATCGAATGCAGGCCAGGCCTTTGTCGATACTATTCTGTTGCCGATAATGTCGGTGACCTGCACCTGCGACTATCAGGCGGTGCGCGACTATCCAGCCGACCTCATGCTGGAATATCTGACCTGCGGCGTCCATGAAATCGGGGTCATGAGTGCCGCCAAAGGGGTGGATGATATTGTCCCGCGGATGTTGGCCGATGTGGACCTGCAGACCGGGAGCCCGGTTGCCCTTATTGAACCGGAAGGAGAGCTGCTTCGGATAGTAACGAGCAAGGGCAGGGAGCAGCGCTTTGATCAGGTTGTGGTCGCCGCCCAGGCACAGCAAGCCGCTGCCATGATATCCGGCTTTGACGATCGCAAAATGCTGCTCAACCGCATCCCCTTCGAATCGTCGAGCATGAGCGTGCACACCGATCAGGCTATTCTCCCGGCAGCGGGAAAAGATATTTCGCCGGTCAGCTATCACGTCCCTCGGGGCGGCAAGCGGGCCGAAGTATCGGTTGACCTGTCCAAGACAATTGCGCGCCTGTCGGGACAGGAAACCGTCTTCCAGACATGGAACCCGCTACGCAGGATTGCCCCCAATCGCGAACTGGCCAGAGTCAATTTCACTCGGCCGACGGTCACCCGGAATAGCCGTCAGGCGGTCATCGCCTTGCGCGAGAGCCAAAATCAGACTGGCAACAGACTATGGCTTTGCGGCTCGTACATGGCGGAAAAAATTCCCCTGCTCGAGGCTGCGGTAGATTCTTCGGTCGCCGTTGCGGAGCAGCTGGGGGCAGCGATCCCCTGGAAAGTCGGCGCAGCTGCTGAGCGCTGAGCAATGTCCGAATTCCACAATCTTGCCGAACTGGCGCTGAATCGGGAAGGCCAGTCCTGGGGGAATCTCGGATATTGGAAAACAGCGATCGACTATTCGGACGCTTGTCGCGCCCTCGCATTGTTGCTCGGCGAACAGGCCGGGCTGGATCGCCAGTCAGTGATTTTCGACGCCGGCTTTGGTTGCGGCGACCAGTTGCTGCTCTGGCTGGAGCATTTCCGCGTGGCACAGGTTCATGGGGCCAACCTGTCCCGCAGCCAGACCGCCCATGCCAGGGAAAAATTGACCGAAGCAGGTTTCCCCGGAGCCGCCACCACGATCGTAGAAGGCGACATCAACGACCCCGATATCTGGTCCGCGACATTGGGCACCAACCATCCCAGCCATATTCTTGCGCTGGATTGCGCCTATCATTTTCCGGATCGTGCCGCGTTTTTCGCAACGGCCCAACAGCATCTGGTTCCGGCCGGTCGGTTGGCACTGACTGATTTCATGCTATCGGATCACCCCCAGATGGGGCCCCTTGCCCATCGGCTGCTGCGCTGGATGCTGAAGCGCGCTCATATCGCGGAGGCCAATATCGTGCGCCAGGACCGATATCGACGGCAGCTGCGGGAAGCCGGCTTTGGTGAAATCCATATTCTGGATATCAGCGAACAGGTGATGCCCGCCTTCGCGGCCTATATTCAAGCGCTTCGACATAAACAGCCTGCCGAGCGCGGCCGCACAAAGCTGGGCTGGACAGCGCTGGTCAAATATACGGTCACCAGCCGGTTTCTGAAATGGGCCTATGACCGATCGATTTTGCGCTATTATGTTATTAGCGGCACGAGGACCCGTCGTGGCTGAACGAAAGCGAGACTGACCGACAAGCAAAGCTAGCCCGCTTGAAAATTATCACCATTCCGCCTTGCGTCCGCCATGCTTTAAAAACTAATCTGTTCATCCCAGGGATCGGATACTAATGTCCGCTGGTGGGCAATAATATTGGGGGAACGGATTGGAATGGACATTGCTGATCGCCTCGCCGCTCTTGAATCCTTTTTTGCCTGTTCCCCGGCCGAAGCCGGAAAGCTCAGCGATGCCATGGCGTTCGTCACCTATCATCACAAAGATATATTGGCCCATCAGGGTGATGTGGGGGCCAAATTATGGCTCGTTCTGGAAGGACGGGCCCAGCTGCAGATCATCGGCATCGATGGCCAGACCAAATTGCTCGCCGCGCACGGCCCCGGTGAATTATTCGGCGCTTTCCCGCACGAGCGGCTCGTGATTTCCGATGTCGTCGTGCAGAACCGGCTGTCGGTCCTCGAAATAACGACCGCGAAAATGACCGCCCTGCTGCAGGAAGAGGCCCGGATCGGTAGCGGTCTGTCGAAAATATTGGGCCGGCAATATAATGCGGTGCTCGACCGGATGGCGGCGCGCATAACCCTGACCGCCAATGGTCGCATCTATGCCGAATTGCTCCACGAAGCGGGGGATGACGGCAGAATATCGCCACCGCCGGTGATTGCCGCGCTGGCACTGACCGCCCAGACCACGCGCGAAACCGGATCGCGGGCAATCAATGCACTGGAACGGCGCGGGATTATCCGGCGCGATGACGAGCAGCTCGAAATCATATCAAAAAGCTTGCTCGAAGAACTGGTCGTCTGAACCGCGTCGCTTAGGCAAGTGACCACAAGGGAAGCGGACCATAAGCGGTTTGCAATTCGCCTATTTCCTCAATCGCCTGCTCGCCGGATTGCAGCATCAGCACCATGGCGGATTTACAATCGGTCAGCACCGCTCCCCCGTTTGACGCACGCGCCATATCGCTGGCCTGTTCCAGCAAGGAGGCTGCGGGCTGATTTGGGTCCAAGATATCGATGAGCAAGCTGATCCGGCTGTCCGCATCATGCTGCAACAACGACTGGCTGGTCGATATCAGTTCCGCCAGATCGGTTGAAATTCTATAATGGGCGTCGCCAGCAGGCTGAAAAGCGCGAGCGCCATCAGGAAGCTTCGACAGCGCATCCTGGTCCAGATTGTCCACCCAGAGGATCGCGGCAATCGCCTTGGTCTCTGCGCTGGTACGCTCGTTGATCGAGCGATGATCCACCTTGCGGGCAACGGATATGGCCTGTTGATCATGGTCGGTATCGGCCCAGACCAGATGCTGGTGGCGCGGTTCATCGCCCCTGCCGGTGATCGTGAGCGCCTTGGGCCGGCTCTTCAACACTCCGGCATTGCGGACGCACTGGCCCATGGCAACCAGATCGGCCAGCTCCACGGCGACCGCAAGCGACCGCTCTTGCTCATCGGGCAATTCGGTCAGCACATCCAGCCTGACCGCCGCCTCGACCAGCGCATCAAAGCGGGCGAGCCAATGATCGCCAAAAGGCGCGACCGACAATGCGCGAAAGCGATCCACCGGATAAGGCAAGGTGATATGAAGTTCCGCACCCGCCTTGTGCAGCGCCTCGGCAATCAGGATATCCGCTCCGGCCGCCAGCGCGCCAAAGCCAAAACCCGGCTTTTCCCGCCCGATGATCGCGTCAATGTCACGGACAATGTTGGGATCGGTTTCATCCAGCCCGATGATGCCGCTGAAATAGAGGCTGGGTGGCGGACGGTGCCGATCAAGCCACGCGTCGTCCTTGCCCTGCTCTGCAAGGATCAGTTCAAACTGGCCGATGGTCGCGGCATGATCTTCCCAGGCATAAGGCAGTTTCGATATTCCCTCGGCCAGCGCCGCGCGGGCACCGGTTTCATCGCCGAGCAGCAGCAAGGCCTCCGCCCGCGTGGCGGCGCGCCAATAGACCGTCTCCGCTTCTTCCGGATCGGCCTCGAGCATATCCACTACATCACGCGCCAATTGCATCGAGCGATCGCGTTTTCCGCCAAGCAAAGCCAATGTCGCAGCATTGATAAGCGGATAGGAGGCGCGCTCGAGTCCGGCGGCGGCTGCATAGGCCTCTGCCGCCTCTCCATAGAGCCGGGCCCGGTCAGCCCCCACGGATGCCTTTGCCTGATCTTTGAGCAGGCGGCCTTTTAGCGTGAGCGCCTTCGGATCATCGGTCCGTTCATCCCAGCCGGAAGAGCGGAACAAAGCCCATGCCCGCACCGGATTGCCGGCACGGGCGAGAGAGAGGATTTGAGGGAGCGAGGTCAAAGCCAATGATGCTTACGGAAGATCCGGCGGTGGAACTGGCGGCCCTTTATTGTCTCCGCCTGGGTCGAAGATAAGAATGGCTGGATTGCCGGAGCCGAAATCAAATTTTGTGTAGAGATCATATTTGAAGGATTCTTTGAAGTGAGGGCGGTCCGGCATTGGTGGCCATTTCCCGTCTTTATTTCGAAAATGATTGATGCAGTAAAAAAGTTTGCGTTCCTCGCCGCCAACCAAAATGGGGACAACTGCTCCATCAAAAAAACTCATATTCTTCCCCGTCGGCTTGTTCCCGATATATCTGCGAAAAACAGCGGGCGGGAGTTGGGGACTACTGTCCAAATCACAAAATGACCAGTTTGGATGATCGATGACAAAAGCAAGATAGCATAGTCGATTCCAATGTTTGCCTTCATGCTTAAAATTTGCTCCCAGATCATTTGACGGATTACGGGAAGGCAAGGTTCGATCAAGCAATCCTTGAACGATATTGGGGACATCTCCATGATTTATGCGGGGTCGGTCTTCAGGCTTTACTGACTGCGATCCTTCATAGTGCAACATATGCTCGACACCCCATTGACCATCTCCGCCAAATACAATCCGGTAGAGATATACATAAGCAGGGCGCTCCTTGAAATCGGCTTGCCCGAGTTTTGGATCCATGACGTCTGTGGGGGGATTGAGCAACGTGGGTTGTCCGCTTTTATCCTTTTTTGCGGCTTTATATTCTTCCCACGAAAAAACGGCTTTCAATGGTAAACTTGTCACAGCTCAATCTCCCTGTTTCTTGTTTGATGATATTCAATCTTCCTCGCCATTTCAGCCCAATCCTTGTTGGCCGGATCGACGGCTACGAGCTTTGACAGAATATTATTCGCGTCATTTAGAAGCTGCCTCGCTTCTCCTTCATTGCCGAGTTTTCGGCGGCCTATGGCTATCGCAAACTTGGCTTTTGCCACGGCGTACTGAGCCGCAGTGCTTTTGCTATCGACAGCCAACCAGTGCTCTTTCGTTTCCAGTTCTTTCTGTCGAGCGGTCAAATAGCGATTCAAATCATCCTTCAGAAAATATCCATCGGCGAGCCAGGCATAGGCATTCCCGATCTCCTTCAAAATTTCGGAATCATTTGGTTTTTTATCTGCCGCCCTTGCCATCCAGGCTATCGCTTGTTCAAAATTGCGCCGCCCATGATTGTTGCCCGATCGGGATTGGAATTCCAGAATGCCAAGATTTAAATAGCTCCAGCCTCTTTCCATCAAGAAATCGGGATTGTCAGAATCTATGGCGATCAATTTTTCCGCTGCATTCGCATAAGCACTATATCTCGGAAATGCCGATTTCCACTGGCTGCGTAGCTCATAGACTCTGCCGACCCAATATTCACTCTGCGCATGAGCAAAAATCCGGTCCGGATTATTCGGATCCCGCGCCAGCAAAGCCTCCGTCACCCGATGCGCTTGCGTAAATTTCGCGAGCGCCTTGCCCAGATCGCCGCGCTTCTCGTCATCCTCGCCCATTGCGTGCAATATTCGCGCGCGCCGCTCCAGGCTTTCGGCGGGCATGTCGGTCAGGTCGCCCTGATCTTCATAATAATCCATCGCGCGCTCGTTGACATCAGTCATCACATCGAGCCGACCGACACCCTTTAACTCTGCGCGCAAATCGGTCAGCATATATTCCACCAGCCCTTCGGCCTCGGCCTGCTGGTGCTGCGCTTCGTTGCGCGACTGGATTGCAAATATTGTCATCCCGATCATTGCTAGCAGCGCGACCAGCGCGCCACCCGTGACCGCCATCACGCGACGGACACGGCGGGCAGCATCGCGCTGGACCAGCGCGTCGAGCGGGACACCGGCAATGCCCGCAACAATCTTCAGAAAACCCAGCCGCCAGCCATCACCCTCCTTGCGCAGGTCCGCCGCCAGCGGCTCCGCACCATCCTGCAACAGAAGATCGGGAAAGGATTCTTCCGGCTCTCCGCGAACAAGCGCGGCCAGAATCGGGCGATCGGGATGGAGCGCCCGGAATAGGGAGATTTCCTGTCCGACCCAGGGCGATGTCCGGGCGTCGGGCGAACAGAGCACGATCAGCGCCTGCGATGTCGACAAGGCCGCTTTTACCGCCTCGGACAAATCCTGCGCTGCTGACAAGTCCTCGCGATCCCGGAAAATCCTGCCCAGCCGTCCGTCGGTCCGATCATTTGCGGCGCCGTCGCCGCCTGACCTGACGCGAGCCGGCAGACGATAGGCTTCGATTTTCCGGTGCAATTTGCGGGCGATCCGGGCGTCAGCATGGCTGTAACTGACAAACGCCCGAAAGCGATCAGCCGCGGTTTCGTCCACTCTGGAAGGCCCCAGTTTCATCCACGCCCCTTCACAGTGAGATTAATCACAGATTGTATTTGATATCAAATATTGATTGTGCGCGGCCGATCACAAGAGGCTCAACGACCATTGCCATAAAAGCTGAGCATCCAGCATTGTCAGCCGCCGCTGCAATCCGTTTCGGCGATGCGGAGCTTCGAACCCGCCTTCGACCAATATGCCTATCTCTGCTGCCTGACCTGATCGGGAGAAACAGCGCTGGCGATATTGCCGAAACTGCCGCGCAAATAGGTGGCCAGCGCCGCGATATCCTCATCCGACAGGCGCTTGCCAAAGGGCTTCATCACCGTGCGGTTTGAATCGAACGGCGGCGGAGGCAGATCCGGTCCATAGAGAATGACGTTGATCAGTGATGCGGGTTCTGCAGCCTGCACCAGCGCATTGCCAGCCAGCGAGACGCCAAGTATCTTGTCACCCTCGCCATCGGGCAGATGGCAGGTGCCGCAGTGAACGGTATAGACAATCTCGCCCCTGGCAGCGCGACCGCCGAAGGATGGCCAGTCAATCCGGCGAGCACCGGGCGATTTTCCTTTCAGATATTCTGCAATGGCCGCGGCATCGTCCGGTTCGAGGCCGGCGGTCGATGCAACAACGCCATTCATCGGGCCATGGACAATGGCATGCCTGTTTTTGCCGGTCGTGAGATAGTTGACAATGTCCTTCTCGTTCCAGGCAGCCAGACCATGGGGGCCGGGCGTGATATCCGGTGCGGCCCAGAGCTTGTGTTCGCCGCTCGCGACCTTGTCGACATAGGCGCCGCCTTCCAGCGCCCGGTGTGATTTCGTCGCCCCCATGAAATTGCGCGGCGTGTGACAGGCGCCGCAGTGGGCGACGCCCTCGACCAGATATTTCCCCCGGTTCCATGCCGGTGATTTTTGCGGATCGGCGGTATGGACGGCGCTGTCGTGGAACAGTTTTTTCCAGAAATAGAGCAGGAAACGGTTGTTGAAAGGAAAGTCGAGAGCATTGTCTTGATTGGGTCTGGGAGAGGCTTTCACCGTCTTCATGTAAAGATAGATAGACGCGATATCGGCGTCACTCATCCTGGCGAAGGATGAATAGGGAAAGGCCGGGTAGAGATGATCGCCGTCGGCCCTTTCACCATATTTCATGGCATTGTAAAATTGCGCGAAGCTCCAGCCACCAATGCCATGCTGTGCATCGGATGTGATATTGGTGGAATAGAGTTTGCCAAAAGGGGTCTGGAACTGGTGGCCACCGGCATAAGGGGCATCGCCGGCTGCCGTGTGGCACGCTGCGCAATTGCCGATTTTTGCCAGATAGCGCCCCTTGTCCACCGTCGCGTCCAGGCTGGCCAGTTCGGGCGCAGGGGCCTGGGGTGTTGGCCGGAACAGAAAAGCGGCAACCCCGCCGCCCGCGAGGAGGAGAAGCAGGGCAATCCAGCCTAGGCGATTCCGGCGACGGCCTTTTGCCGGCTCTTGCATTCCCGTTCCCTGGCCTGTCATTTTGTGATCCCGATTTGCTCACCGGATATGCCGACAAGGCGCAGCCATTTTATCGTCCGTTCCCGCAAAAAGCTGCTCGCGGAGATAGTGGATCTCCCCTGCCAGTTCATCAGCGACCCGGTGAGATGCGCCATGAATGCATCGGCAGCGTCTTCCGGCGGGAGCGTCGTTTCGGGCATGACCGCAAGAATGGCTTCCCGCAATATCTGGCCGCGCTGCTGCTCGATTTCCATCGCATCCGGATCATTCACGTTGGAAGCATATCGGGCCATATAGTCGGAGAAATTCTGTCGCCCGTTGGTCATGCCGCCAATGAGTTCGGCAATTTCGATCAGCCCCGCGGCACCTTTTTCCAGCTTCAGATTGCCGAGCTTCCCCTTGAACAGCTCGGCATTGCGACGAAGCACCTGCTGCTTCAGATTTTGCGCACTTTTGAAACGCAAGGTTATTGCAGTTCTGGAAAGCGAAAGTTCGCGCGCCACTTCGGAAACGCTGAACCCGTTTGACCCGCGCAGCGCCAGAACCTTCTGCGCGGCCTCCATTATGTCATCATCGGTGGCAGAAAGGGGACGCGGCATGGACACTCTCGCAACTATAGCAATGGGAGGTCCCTGTCAGACCTTGTTCGCACCTTTACTATTACGGCTTGCTGTTTCTTGCAACCCTGTTAGTAACAGGGGTGAAAGTTTTAAACCGGGCGAATCGAATGTCCGGGACGATCATGCCTTTAGCCGTGCAACCGGCCAGGCAAGTGGGAGAGGTTGATGTTGGGGAAAATTCCGGGATATCAAAAGATCCTGGCGATTGGCGGAACCGCTGCGCTGATTGTCGCGGGCTTCGCTTTTGCCGTCTCGGACAATGAAACAGCCACCGCACCAGCCGGCAGTTTTCTGATCGGCGACAAAGCCGGTTTCGTCTTCACATCGTTCGGCTGGGCACATGGCAATGATGCCAGCGACAGCGAGGCCTGTCCCAATGGCCTGTCGAAAAATGTCGCCGAAATTTTCGCCCTGTCGGCCGAAGGACAGCGCCGTCCGGGGGAAACCGATGAAGCCTATGGCGAGCGCAAGGAAGCCGGCGGCAGAGCCATTTCTGCCAGCCCTGACGGCCGCAACTATTGCGTCCATCCCGAACTTGCCCCGCCGGACTCCCATTTCCGGACTTTTGACAATCCCGACATTCTGGTCGCCGGCATTGATCTCGACGGAAAGGTTTCGCGTTCGAAAAAGGATGCGTCCGCCGGCTTGCTGGACTTTAACGGAAAAAACGGGGTCAAGGGCATCGACAATCAGTTTTTCCGCGCCGTCGGTTGCAGCCCCTCCTATCGACCGGACGGTCCGTCCAACCAGTTTGAGATCGAGATGCTTACCGGTGCCTGGGGCATGGTGGTGACGCTGGAAGATGTCGACGACTTGCGCAATGATGATATGGTCAGGGTCGGGATTTACGCCAACGCCGATCCCATTCAGCTCAGTCCGACGCGCGAGCCGCTGGAATATGCCACTTATGCGATGGATCAGGACCCGGCCTATCGGGCGACAACCACGGGCAGGATCAAGGACGGCGTGCTCACCACGGAACCGGTTGACGTGCAGTTCCGGCACGTCACCAACAGCATCCGCCTGAAACGTCCGCTGCGCGATGCGCGAATCAGGGCGACGCTTTCGAAGGAGGGCCTGCTGAAAGGCATATTGGCGGGATATACGCCGGTCGACGCCATGTATGATCTGCATTTCGGGTTTCGCGACGGAACGGATGGCAATGGCAATCCCGCCCCTGCCGGATTGAGACTGCAGTCATCCAACGGCGCGGCCCGTGTTCTGGGATATACGTGCCAGGGCGTCTATCAGGCGCTCCATCGACTGGCCGACGGCCATCCCGACACAAAGAGCGGCAAATATACTTCCATTTCTACCCAATATCGCTTCGAGGCGCGACCGGCATTTGTGGTGGATGTCGACACGAGCAGCGCGAACGAAAAGCTGGTGCGTGATGAATAGATTGAAGAAATTCCCTGGCCTTGACCTTCCCTATTTCGATGGACCGTCGAGAACATGGCTCGTTCCCGCAGTCCTGCTGGCAATATTGGTCGGCTTTGCGCTTCTGCTGATTGGTGATTCGGGTGAACCCGACCCGGTTGGCGGTCCCCCCATGCTCCGCCGCCTGACCGAGGAACAATATCGAGCGAGCGTCGCCGACATATTTGCGAGTGATATTCCGATCAATGCCCGATTCGAAAAGCCCGTGCGCGAACAGGGCCTGATTGCGATCGGTACCGGCAGGGCTGGAATTTCTGCCTTTGCCGTCGAACAATATGAAGCGGCGGCGCAGGGCATTGTCGCGGCGGTACTGGGCAAGAAAAGGCGCGCCGAATTTATCGATTGCGGCCCCGCCAAAGCTGCGGACTTTGACGAAAAATGCGCCCGCAGCTTTCTTGCCGGCAAGGGCGAGATGCTATTCCGCCGTCCACTCCGACCGGAGGAACTGGCAAAATATGTCGGCCTGGCCAGGCAATCCTATGACCGGCTTGGCGATTTTTACGAAGGGCTCGGGCTCAGCCTGTACACGATGCTGGTCGCACCCGATTTTCTGTTCCGTATAGAAACGATACAGCCGGGCCAGAACGGTGCTGTGGATGAACTGGACGCATATTCCAAGGCAACGCGCCTCAGCTTTTTCCTGACCAACAGCTCACCCGATGCCGAGCTACTGCGGGCTGCCAGAGAAGGCGATCTGGACAATGACCGGGGTTTGGGACGGCAAGTTGACCGGCTTATGGCCTCTCCCGGATTCGAACGGGCCGTGCGCGCCTTTTTTACCGACATGCTGCAATTTGACCGTTTCGGGGAATTGTCCAAGGATAGCGCCATTTTTCCCGCCTACAACAGCGATGTTGCTGGTGAGGCACAGGAACAGACACTCAAGACAATCGTCGATCATCTGCTCGAGAAGGAAGGCGACTATCGTGATCTGTTCACCACAAGGCAAACCTATCTGACCCGCAATCTCGGCGTCATTTACCGGGCGCCGGTGCCGACCCGCGGGGATTGGGAGCAGGTCACTTTCGACAAGGACGCCAATCGTGCCGGCATTCAGTCCCATATTTCGTTTCTGGCACTGCACTCGCATCCGGGCCGATCATCGCCGACGCTCAGGGGTTATGGCGTGCGGCAGGTGTTCCTCTGCCAGAATGTGCCCGACCCGCCAGCCAATGTGAATTTTGCGGCGGTCGAGGAAAATACCAATGCCAAGATGGTAACCGCGCGCGACCGGCTGAAAATGCATTCCACCGAACCCAGCTGTGCGGGCTGTCACAAGGTGATGGATCCGCTGGGGCTGACCATGGAAAACTACGACGGCATCGGTATATTTCGCACTTCGGAAAATGGCGCCCCAATTGATACGACCGGTTCGCTGGACGGTACCGCGTTTGATACAACAGACGGCCTCGCCGAGGCGTTGCGCGATCATCCCGAAACACCGCGCTGTGTGGTCGAGCGGCTGTACAATAATGCGGTGGGCCGCGACATCACCTGGGACGAGCGCTATTATCTCGACTGGCTGATCGCTGCGTTCGAGGACAATGGTTATCGCGTACCCGCGCTGATGCGGGAAATTGCGATGAGCGAGAATTTCTTCGCCATCACCCGTGCCCGGCGTGCACCTGCGCAGCCCCAAAACATGACGATGAAGACCAAGAGCGGGAAGACGAAAAAACCCACAGGCCAGAACGGAGAGGCATCATGACCAAATTCTCACGCAGATCGGTTTTGCGCGGCACGATAGCAGGCGCTGGCATCGGTGTCGGGCTGCCGCTGCTCGACATGTTCCTCGACAGCAACGGCGAGGCTCTGGCTGCCACCGGCGAACGCATACCGGTCCGTTTTGGCACATGGATCTGGGGATGCGGCTTCATCCCGCAAAAATGGATACCCGGGGCAACCGGCAGCGAATATCTGATGCCCGAAGATCTCGCACCGCTCGAACCCTATCGCGACCAGCTCGCCATCCTCAGCGGTTTCGATGTCAAGCTCGACGGCGTTCCCAATAAGCCGCATATCACCGGCTGTCTCGGCCTGCGCACCGGCATCCCCGTGCCCAATGAAAATGTCCAGGCCCCGACTCTCGATGTGCTGATCGGCCAGAAAATTGCCGCGGGCACCCGCTTTCGTTCGCTCGAGCTTAGCGCTTCCGGCGTCCAGCGGTCCTATTCCTACCGCGCCGCCAACTCGCCCAATCCCAGCGAAACCTCGTCGCTCGCTCTCTATCGCCGCCTGTTCGGCGAGGCCTTCCAGGATCCCAATGCCATGAGCTTCGAGCCGGATGCACGGGTGATGGCGCGGCGCAGCGTGCTTTCGGTGATCAAGGACGACCGGCAGAAGCTGATGGCCAATGTCGGCGCAAAAGACCGGCACAGGCTCGAGGAATATTTTACCTCCATCCGCCAGATCGAGCAGCAGCTGGACTTGCAGCTGCAGCCCCCCGCTCCGGTGAAAGACTTTGCCAGACCTGCGAATCCGGGTGCCGATGTCGAGGGCGAAGACATGGAAACGGTCATGGCCAATCATCGGCTGATGGCCGAACTGCTTGCCAAGGCCCTGCAGACTAACCAGACCAGGGTGTTCAACGTCCTGCTGTCCGATACGGCGTCCAATTTGCGCCGCAAGGGCGAAACCACCACCCACCATACGCTGACCCACGAGGAAAAGGACGATCCCGCCCTGGGCTATCAGAAGCAATGCGCCTATTTCGCCACCCAGAGCATGGTCGCCTGGAAAGAATTTCTCGATGAAATCTCGAAGATACCGGAAGGCGACGGCACGTTGCTCGACAATTGCCTGATCCTCGCCCACTCGGACTGTTCGATCGCCAAGGCCCATGCGGTCGAGGGTATTCCCGCGATGGTCGCGGGCAATGCCGGTGGCAGGATACGCACCGGCTTCCACCTCGACGGCAAGGGCGATTCGATCGCCCGCATCGGCCTGACCATGCAGCAGGCCATGGGCGTGCAGGTGGACAAATGGGGACTGCTTTCCATGGAGACAAACCGCACCATCAGCGAGCTCATGGTCTGATCCGGCAGCATGTCAGCCTGAAATCGGGGCGACCGGAGCGCAGCATCAGATTGCTCTTGCAATCACTCGGTTTTGCCAAAGCCAGACCCCAGCCACCGCCATTCGCATGCAAGGAAACCGCAACGGCCAATCTTATGGTCAACGGCGATGATATCTGCACGACAGTCGGGGACTCAGATGGCACCCCGGATCGTCAATGGGTCCGATTTTCCAATGGCAGCAAGCTTCTAAATTTAGATATTCTGGATTGATGCATTAACTCTGCTTACACCGCAGGAGCATTATCCAATGGTGCCAGAAGAGGACTCGATTTTATCAAATAAGTTATTGATATACATTACTTATCTAAATTTGATTTTGAAGTTGGCCCCCAATATGGCCCCCATCTAACCTCCGTAGACGACACTCAACGCATCGAGATAGGCTTCTTTCGCGCTAGTCACGCGGCGCACCAGCTCCCTCACATCCGCAGTCTTTAGGTCAAGCACTCGGTAGCTGCCATCGACCTTGGCAACCGCTTCAATGCGGCCAAAGTGCGCTCCGTGCTTTTCCGTGTAATCGGCAAGCCCCCGCAACTTTGGCAGGCTGTCAGCCAGATGCTCCCCGTGCGGGTCAATAATGTCGACCACAATGCCTTCTGGCCCATGTTCGCTAAAGAAGAGGAAGTCGGGGCGCATAATCTCGGTGTTGCCAGCATAGTCGTAAACAATGCCAAGCGAGTCCTGACTGGTGCGCGGCGGGTTTCGATACCAGCCGACACGGCCCTGTATCTCCATCTCGACGGATTGAACCTTGGTTTCCCACTCGTTCAAAAGGTCCGGGAACAAACTCGCATCATCGCAAAGCAAGTGTGACTTGAACCGGGGCAGATCGGTTTCTTGCCCACCTTCAAGCACCTTGGACGGCTGGAGCCGCGAGCCGGGTTTCGCCAGCCGCACATCAAACGGCATGGCGCTTAGCTCACTAATCTCCCGATAGGCTTCTTGGCGCTTATCACTTAGCTTTGCGATAGCAGCCTGATACTTGCTCAACCATTCATTGGCCAAGGCTTCCGCCGCCTGCTCCAGCCGCACTTTCACCGCATCGATCAGCCCTAGAGCCGCAATGTCGGTATGGGCATCAATCAATGCCTCTTCTTCGTCCTCTGCGTTATCATTCTGCTTTGCCAGATGCTCGCTGTAGCTTGTGGCCAGATCGGGACTGATGATCCGTCCGGCCCGCCGATACGCGTCTTCGATAACCGCGTAGTCGGCCGCCTCCACGAAGTCATCAAAACTTGTCCCCCCACTAGCAATGTCGGCTGTCAGGGTCTTACCTTCGACAGTGATCACGTCCTTGCGTGCCTTGGCAATGTCGCCAGCCAAATCGCTGCGCAGCCCGTCCAGAACCTTGTGCAACGCCTTGTGAGCGGCTTTGCCCGCATCGGGCAAAAGACTGTCCTGCGCCAGCTCGTGGGCCAAAGCAGTAAGCCGCTTGACTGGGCGAGCGGTCTTCTTTGGCAAGGATTGGGAAGGCAGGGAAACGAACTTGTCCCAGACCACTTGCGGGATCGCAGGATTGGGCAACAGGTCGACCGGCTGGATCAGCACCCGCGTCAGCGGAGTGTCACCTTCAGCATCGCCGCCAGACATGATGGCATTGGCAACAGCTTCGACCGCAACCTTGTCGAACTTGGGCAACAGGCAATCGACCGCGTTAAGCTGGTCATTGCCCGGAATGCGCCGCGCCAGCGGTGAGCGTACCATCCGGCCCAGCAGCTGAGTGATATGCGTCCGGTCGCTCGCAGCCCTAAAGGACACCATCACTTCGGCGCGCGGGCAGTCCCAGCCGGTGCTGATCGCGTCCTTGGCTATCAGGATGCGCACGTCATCGCGTTCCTGCACCCGCTCCGGTTCGATGTAAGGCACCGAGTGACTGCCAAACAGCTCCGTCCGGTGTTCTCCAAGCACGTTGGCAACGCAGTCTAGCGGCAAGTCCGGCCACGTCTCGAAGATCGTATCGAGCCAGCGCCCAATATCATTGGGATCGGGATTGTTTGGCACCTGAAGCACCATCAACGGCTGGACCGTTTCGCCTTGCCCCTGATCCGCGCCGTAATCGGCCCATGCCTTCGACATGGCACGCAACCGCTCGGTCCCCCGTCGCAATAGCACGGTCGTGAAGTCGCCCGTTTCATCGGGCACGTCTAACTTGATCGTGTCCTTAATCAGACCGCTATCCTGAACCTTTTTGGAATCTACCTCAACATTGGGCAGGGTGCTGCGCCCCGTCATCCCCTGCATGGCATCATTAAACCGCTGCACGGTCGCGGAAATGCCCCAGACAATCGGAATGCCAGGAACGGCACCGGTGCCATTGATAAGCTGCTTTACGATGGTGGGCTTGCCTTGCACACCACTATTACCGCCCTCGCGCATCCCACGATGCGCTTCGTCTAGCACCAGATAGAGCGTCAATTCTGGATCTTCTATAGTGTTCTGGATCGTGTCCCAGATCGTGTGGGATCGCAGATCGGGCATCAACCGCTCACCCGAATCGGTCTTTTCCAGCCCCTCATCATCAGGATCGTGCCCGCGCACCAGCAAACTTTTCTTGCCCAGTTTTTGCGTGTTGAGGAAATAGACCTTCCCCGGATCGAACCGTTCCCGGCTGAAGGTGTTTTCGACTGTCACCAGATCGGAAACCGTGAGCTTGTCGGCCGCCTGAAAAAGCCGCCACTTGGATTGCTCATTCAATGACGGATCATCGCTGAACCAGATCACGACCGCACCCGGATCGGCTTCGAACTCGTGATCGTCATTGCCGTAGAACAACGACTCGAACACAGCCGCTGCCATCACGGTCTTGCCCGCTCCGGTCGTGGCTGTGAGTGAAAAGGCGTGCGAGTCCTTGTCTTCGTGCCAGCGCTTGCGCGCCTTTTTCAGCCGGTCAAGCACTTCTGCCACGGCTTCGTCCTGATAATCCTTGAGCGTGAACTTCATGGTCTAGCGCCCCATCGAAAAGCGAAAATTGGTGAGATAGGATTCATACAGCCGCACCGGCTCGACCGTTTCGGGCAATTGCCGCACGACCGATTGGAAGCGCCGCTCATCATCGGTGACAATATAGGCGATGCGAATGCTGTCCTTGCCGTGGATCGCTTCGGCAAAGGGTGCCGCCTGATCCAGATCGGTCAGCAGGCCATAGCAATCGACTACGCCCCAGCCGTTTGTCGGCAGTTTGTCGATCCGGCTTCCCTCGCTCCCAGCGCGCATCCACAGCAGCGGGGCGATGCGCTCGAAGGCACGGTTATGGCTGACTGCAACCGGCGTTTCGTAGGTCAGCGTGAAGAACTCAGCATTTTCCTCAAAGCCATCGGCCATCGGAAACTCGTCTGTAAATTTGTAATCGCCTTTGACAAGCTGGCCGTCCGGGGTTTGGCCTGTGATCGCAGCATTGATGCGGGGCTTGGTAATGTAATCGCAAATACCCCATTGCTCCCAAGAGAGATCGCCGGGGCGCAGCCCATCCTTGCGGAGCTTCGCTTGCTCATCTGCACCAACTTCATTGTTTGTCACCGAGATGCATTGTCGCCTTCCGCCATCCTGCTTGTTTAAGCGCATGACCGCGTGGGCAGTTGTTCCGGAGCCTGAGAAAAAGTCTAAGACCTTTGCATTGAGCTTTTTAGAAACGAAGAAGCGTAGCGTGTCTTCAACGGCATACAGCGACTTGGGGAATGGGAATTTTCGAGATGGAATGAAGTTTTTTAGGAGGTTCGTGCCTCCCTGCTCTGCGTTGTGGGATGGTATCCGCCATTGAGTGCCCGGAATAAACGTAGGCTGATAGGCGGCATCATCTACAATGATCGAATTATCTTGCCTGTGGCCAATAATCGGGAACACTCCAGCCTCCACCTTCTTCTGCTCGCCCTTTTTCAAGTAAGTGACAGCAGTAGACGAACCGCGCCATTTCCCCAGTTTGGCATACCCTTTCTTGATCAAGGCCCTAAGACTCTCCGCGCTATTCTGCCAATTTCCTTCACTCTGATCCGACCGAATTGGCCACACAGCTTCGCAGCCTTCAGGGGGCGAAACTTCATGCCAATCGTCTGAGAAGTTAGCCTCACCGACCGAATGAAATTCTGGTCCTTCTTCGCCATTCAGAACGAAAATTGGATAAAATTGATTAGGGCTGTCTTCGCGTTTGGTGTTCGACCCAGACCTTAACAGTTCTGCCCATCGTAGCTTCGATGCGCGGCGGTCGTTTGTGACTTTCCACTCAGTGCCCAGCTGCGTTGGTGATGGTGAGGCCGACCCAAACATTACAAAGAAAAGATATTCGTCAGTCCGCCCGAACTCTGAAGCCCTAGTGGCCCCTTTTGGGTTAATGACACTCGATACCATCTGAATATTAGCGTCAGGAAAAGTCTGCTCCAGCAGCAATCCCAACCGCAGGAACTCCTTCTCGTCTATGGTTACGATAAGCACCGAACATTCCCGGTTCAGAAGTTCCCGCGCTACGAAGAGGCGACGCTCCATCATCGCCAACCACTTGGAATGGCGATACTGATCGTCGCCTTCAACAAAGCGGTTGTTGTATTTCCAATCCTTCGCGCCGCTGTTGTATGGCGGGTCGATATATATCACATCCACCTTGCCACGATGGGTGAAGGTCAACGCCTCCAGCGCGTGAAAATTCTCGCCATTGATTACCGTGTGAAACGGCTTGTCTTCGCCCCGCTCGACCTTCCCGGTGCTGACAAGACCGGGATAGATGTAGTCCCGAAACTCGGCGACTACGACCAGATCGGCAACTGACGCTTCGGCTTGCTCAGGCTCATCGGTGTAAAGCAGAGACAGGCTGGCCATACGCTCATCCCCCTTGCCCGCAAAGCTCGTTACCTTCCATAGCCGCTGATCGCCCTTCTTGGTCGATCCGCGTTCGGGCAGGATGCGTACCTTGTCGCCCTTGCGGATCGGGCGACCGGGAAGCTCAACATTCTCCGGGCGGTGCCGCTCAAAATTCAACCCAAACGACCGGCGCGAAGATAGCGCCTTGAACTCGCGCTCCAGCTCCCGCCCCAGATCGGCATCCTTGGCCTTCGCCTTGGTAATCAGATCAGTTAGACGCGACATTCGCTACTTTCATAATTCAAACCAAAACTAACCTTTGATTGCCGCACGCTTTGAAACTCCCTTATCAGGAATGGTGCCTAGCATCATGTTCGGCTGGGTTCCAAGCGGCATTAACTCGTGTCAGTCTTTATTGTGTGCTCTCATGAGTTCGGCAATTTTATTCGCTAGCTCGTCGTCCTTGCTCGTTTCCTTAGGTTTGCCAAGTTGACGGATCAATTCCGCCTGTTTGTGCGGTGGCACGCTGCCATAGCTGGTTAATGTCGTTGAAACCTGCTCGTGGCCAAGATTCTGTGACCATGATTTAAATTCTTCCACCGTGGTGCAAATCCGTTCGCCAAGCTGAACGAGTGTATGGCGAAAACTGTGTGGATTGAAATAGGGCAAGCCAGCCGCTTCGAACGCGGCCTTAAAAATATCTCGGATTGGCCCCGCGCTTTTCCAACCTTGGCGACTGAGGCCGACAGGAACAAAGCCGCCTTCCGGCCCCAAGCCAATTTCGGTTTTGGGGAATAGCGGGTCATCTTCCCCCCAAAGCAGCGTATCGCGCAAATGCTCGCACCAGCCGGTTACGATTTCCAGCGCATCGCCGCCAACCGGGAAGAACCAGGTCGAAAAAGATTTGGATGCCTTTGTGCGGACATCTCGGGCGTCTTGGTGCACAACACCTTCAGCGAGATCGATATGTTTCAACCGCAACGACGACAGCGCACCGTCGCGCGCACCGGTAAGAATTGCTAAGGCTATCAGGGCGCGGTTGCGTAGTTCGATGTCGCTATCGGCTGGCATAGACGCAAGAACATGATGGATTTGCTCCAATGTCGGAACAGGCTTTTGACGGCTGGCCTTGGCAATGCGGACATCCTTGTCCGAGAGATTGAAATATTGCGCATCATCATATGCCAGTTTCGATTTGTAACCCGGCTGGCCAGCAAGCCAGATAAAAAAGGCTTTGAGTGCCGAAAGCGTAGAATGAACGGTAGCGCGGCTTAAAGGCTTACCTGTTTGCACTGAATTTTGGGTGTCCAGTTTCTTTTTGAACGCCATCGCCTGTTGCTTATGGAATTTGCGAAAGTCTTTGTGCCCGTTGACTTCTTCAAAGCGCGAAAGCGCCTTGGCAACCGTATCGATTGAGCTTTCATCCCGGCGCATCGCCTCTTTCAAATATTGGAAATATTCCCGCTTGATCCGGGTGTTTGCTGCGTTGTGCTTTGCCATGGTTTATTGCTCCGTCATTTTGTCACAATTTAGGGAAGGTTCTGTCCGCTCTATTAGGCTTGCCGGTGCTTCCCTTATTTGAACGTCTAAATTTGGCATCACGGCCTCGATTGAAGCCAGCGCAGTCCGCCGGTGCATGAAGGTTTCGCAATCAGCGCACATGGCCTTCAGATTGCCGGATTTGGCATTCATCGGCACATATTCCACCATGCCTAATGCTGGCGGACGTGGTTCACGGCATTTGAAGCAATAAATTGTTCCGGGCGGGCATGGGCGCTTTGCAGCCTTGCGCCGCTTTTCCAACCAGTCGCGCAATTCACTGCCTAGTATCAAGATCGGCCGAGTTTCGTGCACAGTCGGCAATCCTGCCTTAATCCAGTTCCGAACTGAGCCTTTGTGCACACGAAGCGTTTGCGCCGCCTCTTCAACAGAATAGGAGCGATGCAACTTGGCAAGGCGCGGATTGATCCGCTTGCCGGGCATAGGAATTACTCTTGGCTATCGATCAGGTGACGAATGGATGCGGTCTTGATCAAATGCCGCCGTCCAAATTTGACCGTTTCCAGCCGACCTTCCTTGATAAGCACATAAATTGATGTGCGGCCCAAGCCCAAAGCTTTCGCCGCGCCGGTAATTGAGATTGTAACGGGTTCCATAACCTTTTCTCCAGTTTGACCGCTCACGTTCAAGCGGGTTCTGGAGTCAGTTTCTACGGACGTCGTGAATAGTTTACCGCCGATAAGAGGCGATAAGGAGCGGAAACTAGTTTTCAGCCACGTCCAGCCGTTGCCAAAGCAACCGCGCGCGTTTTCGAACAGTACTATCTGCCGCTGAATGTCCGTTACTTTCCAACCAATCCATCATGGCCTTTTCGATATCGGCTTGTCGCTTTGGATTGAGGTCGCCTTCGTAAAGCAACGTGGCAATCGTAGCCCACATTTCATCCCAGTGCTCGGCGGCTGGCCTACCACCCTTGTTTTTTGTCACTTCGTTTTTCGGAATCAAAGCCGACCGTTTTTCAGATAGACCATAGCGCGCCATCTCAATTGGTTCGGGTCTAGTGAAACTAAACCGCCGCAAATCTTTCAAGCGCTTCAAATGGCCCTCGACCGATAAAAATTGAAGGTTGATAGCGCTAGCGACGGCGGAATTGGGATTTCCCGCTGTGCAAACCCCGTAAATCTTGTCGTCTTTCAGGTTTCGCATCATCATAGTCGAAAGCTGCATATGGCCTTCTTCGTATATAGCAAAAGCTTCGATTTCCATCGATACATCCGCAATTGCGTCCAGCGTGCTAGACACATAACTTTGACCGACAGTATCAAAAATCTCGACGTGTCGCTTGAGGGTAGCGCCGCTATTCAAACAGCCTTTCGCCGCATGATCAGTGTGAAGATGACGGACTTTTTCCCGGATATCCTTTTCGGCACGCAACAAAGCATCAGCGAGAATTAATCGTATCTGTTGGCGTTGTTCAGAGTTCACCAGATATTGATATTAAATTGTCGACTAGAAAGCCAGTCGTTTCAATTGTGAGTTACACTCGGAAATTGTACAACCTCGCCGCCGTCCCGCAGAGTTTTTAGATAGTCGCTCCACCATTGCGCCATTTGAACACGCTCATCCCAATGCTTACCGCGATGGTATGCGCCGCGCGTTGCATTGCCATCCTTATGGGCCAAGGCCCGCTCGATAGCGTCCGCGCTCCATTTCCCGCATTCGTTCAACAATGTGCTCGCCATTGAGCGAAATCCATGCGCTGTCATTTCTTTGCCCGAATACCCGAGCCGCCGAAGAGATGCATTGATTGTATTTTCTGACATCGGACGATTACCCGGATAGAGCGAGGAAAAAACATATTTTTGCCCTTCGCTAATGACTTTCGCGGATTCCAGCAATTCCAATGCCTGCAATGAAAGTGGAACAACATGCGGGTCGCGCATCTTCATTTTTTCGGCCGGTATCGTCCAGATTGCCTTTTCCAAATCAAATTCTTGCCATTCCGCGCGTCGCAATTCACCCGGACGCACAAACACATGGGGGGTCAATTTTAGCGCGATGCATGTCAGAGGCTGGCCTTGATAACCATCGATGGCGCGCAACAATTCGCCAACGGCCTTTCGCTCTATTATCGCGCTATGGTGCGTCACTTTGGGTGCCACCAATGCGCCTCTCAGCAGATTGGAAGGATCGGCGGTCGCGCGTGATGTCGCCACCGCATATCTGAAAACCCTGCCAGCAAACGATCTCATACGGCGTGCTGTTTCCAAATGTCCTTTAGCTTCAACCTTTTGGAGACATTCGAGCAAGTCGGCTGGTGTGATGTCGATTATCGGTCGATTTCCAATATCGTTTTCAAGCAGCGACAACAGCCAGCGCGTTTTCTTGATCGTAACAGCCGCACGGCCTTCTTTTGCCGATTTGTCGATAAATTCGTCGGCAATTGCCTTAAACGTGTTCGCTGCATTTCGTTTGGCTGACCTTGCCTGTTCAAGCTTGACGCTTGCAGGGTCCGCTCCGTTTGCCAGCAACGTCCTTGCTTCGTCGCGCCTTTTCCGGGCCTCTTTCAATGTAACATCTGGATAGACGCCCAACGAAAGCTTCTTTTCCTTACCCAATATTCGATATTTGAGCCGCCAAAGCTTTCCGCCACTAGGCTGAAGCAGCAAGAACAGCCCTCTTTCATCAAAAAGCTTGATGGGTTTCGGGCCATGTTTAGCTGCTTTAATCGCTGTATCCGTTAACGCCATCTGGGGGCCACTCCTATTGGTTCAAATACCAATGGCCCCCAACGTGGCCCCCAAAAGATCGTGATTGCACACGAACACGGGCGGACGTCAACGGTCATTTAAGGAGAATTTTTAGCAGTTTTACAGGGGTTTTGCAAGCTTTGACGAACACTTGCGAACGTATATCTGGTGCCCAGAAGAGGACTCGAACCTCCACATCCTTGCGAATACTAGCACCTGAAGCTAGCGCGTCTACCAATTCCGCCATCTGGGCCCATGCAAGCAGCGTTCAAGTCAATGCTGCCTGATAGAGGCGGGCGATTAGCCGGTTCGTGGTTCCGCTGTCAATGATTCATATGGGCCATGGCGCGTCATCGCTGGCCGTCATCGTGAACCTCGCGCAAAAGCGCGGCGCTGTTGACCAAAATATGCTAGTCTGTACGGACAATCCGCTGTTGCGTCGTCCGCCGCGCTGGGGCAGAGGCGAAGCAGAAACCAACGCATGGGTGGAAAATGGACATGGATCTCGACGGAAAATTGATTTGCATATTTGGCGGCGGCGGCTTTCTTGGTCGCTATATCGCGCAATCCCTGCTGGCTCGCGGCGCGCGGCTGCGCATCGCCGAGCGCAATATCAAGAATGCCATGCATATCAAACCATTGGGCAATCTCGGCCAGACGCAACTTGTCAGTGCTGACGTGACCAAGGCGGACAGCATTGCCCGCGCGGTTCATGGCTGCGATGCGGTGGTCAATCTGGTCGGCATCCTGAAGGGCGATTTCGAGCGCATCCATGTCGCCGGCGCGCGGAATATTGCCGAGGCAGCCGCGGCAGCGGGATGTCGGTCTTTGTTGCACATGTCGGCAATTGGCGCGGATACCGCATCTGAGTCACGCTATGGCCGGAGCAAGGGTGAAGGCGAGCAGGCGGTTTTAAAGGCTTTCCCGAACGCGATTATTTTCAGACCCTCGATTGTTTTTGGCCGGGAAGATCAATTCATCAACCGCTTTGCCGCAATGATCCAGTTTCTGCCGATTGTTCCGATCATCGGTAGCGCCACCAAATTCCAGCCCATTTTTGTCGGAGATGTCGCCGATGCAGCCGCCGAAGCGCTGAGCCATCCGGAACTTTATGCCGGCCAGACATTCGAACTGGGCGGGCCTGAGGTGGTCAGCATGGGCGTCCTCAACCGGCGCATCGCGTCGATGACCGGTCGCGATCCGGTATTTGTCGAGGTTCCGGCTTTCGCCGCCAAGATCATGGCCACTATACTCGGACCGCTCCCGGGGGCGCCGATCACTGCGGATCAATATATGATGCTGCAGAAAGATAATGTCGTTTCGTCAGGTGCCAAGGGCCTGAACGCTTTTGGTGTCGCACCGACCCCGATCGCTGCGGTGACCAGCGGATGGATGGAGAAATATACCGCGCACGGTCGATTTGGTGCGCGCGCCAAAGCCAGCTAAAAACGAGCTAGAATAAGGCGAGCAGTGCAATGCCCATTGCCACCCGGTAGACAACAAAAACCATCATCGACGCCTTGCGCAAAAATTGCATCAGAAAGGCCATGGTCGCCAGCGCCGCAAGAAAGGTCATCGTGCCGGTTATAAGCGCTTCCTGGAGCAGCTCGGTGCTGGCCCCCATCAGATCAGGAATGATCAATACCCCGGCCCCGGCCACTGCCGGTATCGACAGCAGAAAAGAAAAGCGCGCCGCTTCCACCCGGCTATAGCCAAGGAAACGGGCTGCTGTCATCGTTACGCCCGAACGGCTGGTGCCCGGGATCAGCGCCAGCGCCTGGGCGAGCCCAACAATGATACCGTCTTTCAGCGTCAAATTCTCGAATGTCTTGACCTGCCGCCCCAACCGGTCCGCTATGCCAAGCAAGACGCCATAGACGATCAGGTTGACGCCCACCAGGGTGGTGCTGCGGAATCCGTCAAGATAGCCGCCAGTCTTCAGGAAAAGGCCGACAATGACCGCCGGGATTGTGCCGATGATGATCCACCAGAACAGGCGGCGTTCAGCCGGAGCATGTCCGAGACCTATTGACGCAAGTCCGCCGCGACCCAGCGTCCAGACATCCTTGAAGAAATAGGTGATGATCGCGAGCAGCGAACCGACATGCACGGCAATGTCAATCATCGGCCCCTGATCGGCATAGCCGGTGAACACCGGCAAGAGGATCAGATGGCCCGAAGAGGAAATCGGCAGAAATTCGGTGACGCCCTGCACAATCGCGAGGAGCAGCATTTGAATGAAAGTCATGGGCGTTCCATATGTTGGTTTGACGCGCAATAGCGTTTCGGATTGGGGATGTCGCGAAGAAATATAGGTCCGATACGGAACATATAATTCCGCAGCCGCCCGGCATCAATGGCGCTTGATGAGGCGCCACCCAATAGTAGGTCATAATAGCTGTCCTATAATCGAATTTGTGCGTGACTCCCGACCCCTTTTTGGCTATTTCTTCTTGCCCGCCCCGCACAGGAGGGCGGTAGCTGATAATCTTCACTTGCAGGAAACGAGCATCTGGCATGGCAAAACGCCCGCAGAAACTGGAAATGCTGAAATTTGTCGAGGACGGTCAGGCCTATCCCGAAAAGCGTGAAGCGAGACTGCGCGCCGAAGATTTTCAGGAAATCGCCGACAAATATGCACCGGAAAAGGCAGCGGAACAGGCGGCACGCTGCTCGCAATGCGGCGTGCCTTATTGTTCGGTCCATTGCCCGTTGCACAATCATATCCCCGACTGGCTGCGCCTGACCGCCGAGGGCCGGTTGCGCGAAGCCTATGAAATGTCGAACCTGACCTCGACCATGCCGGAAATCTGTGGCCGCATCTGCCCGCAGGACCGCTTGTGCGAAGGCAATTGCGTGATCGAATTTTCCGGCCATGGCGCGGTCACCATCGGCTCGGTCGAAAAATATATCACCGACACCGCCTGGGAAGAAGGCTGGGTCGAACCGCTGCAGCCGGGTCGCCCCAAGGGCCAGTCGGTCGGCATCATCGGTGCCGGACCAGCCGGCCTGACCGCCGCCGAATATCTGCGCGTCGCCGGCTATGATGTGCATGTCTATGACCGCCACGACCGCGCCGGCGGGCTGCTGACTTATGGTATTCCCGGCTTCAAGCTGGAAAAACATGTGATCATGCGGCGGGTGCAGCGGCTGAAGGACGGCGGTATCCAGTTCCATGAGAATTTCGAGGTAGGCCGGGATGCGACGCTCGAAAAATTGCGCGACAGGCATGACGCGATCCTGATCGCGACCGGTGTCTATCAGGCGCGCGCAATCCAGATGCCGGGCGTTGGTGCGCCGGGGGTCGAGGAAGCGCTCGATTTCCTGATCGCCTCCAACCGCAAGAGCTTCGGTGACGATGTGCCGGATTTCGACAATGGGAGATTCAACGCCAAGGGCAAGAATGTCGTCGTCATCGGCGGCGGCGATACCGCGATGGACTGCGTCCGCACCTCGATCCGACAGGGCGCCAAGTCGGTAAAATGTCTCTACCGCCGCGACCGCGCCAATATGCCCGGTTCGCAGAATGAAGTGCGCAATGCCGAGGAAGAGGGTGTCGAATTTGTCTGGCTGTCCGCTCCCAAAGCGGTCGAGGGCACCGATCATGTCACCGCGGTCCGGGCGAACAGAATGCGGCTCGGCGCGCCCGATGCCAGCGGCCGCCGCTCCCCCGAAGTGGAACCGGACAGCGATTTTACCGTCGAAGCGGACCTTGTGATCAAGGCGCTCGGCTTTGACGCGGAAGACCTGCCCCGACTGTTTGATTCGCCCGACCTGTCGGTCACGCGCTGGGGCACATTACGCGTCGACCACAAGTCGATGATGACCAATCTGGAAGGCGTGTTTGCCGCCGGTGACATTGTCCGCGGCGCCAGCCTGGTCGTCTGGGGCATCAGGGACGGCCGCGATGTGACCGAGCATATGCACCGGTTTCTGAAGGAGAAAAAGATGGCAGAAAGGGTTGCGGCATGAGGCGGGTGAAACCAACCTTTGTATTCCTGTTCCTGGCTATCACTTCCCTTTCGGGACAAATGGCCTGGGCCCAGACCACTACGGCGGAAGCCGCTGCCTCAGCCACGCATTCCATTGCATCAAGCCATTTTGAAGCAGCCTATAATATGGCCAGCCTGTCGGTCGGCGGGGTCAAGCTGAGCGCGGCAGCAAAGCAGGTGATGCACGACCAGATTCTGCAGGGCTTTTCACAAGATGCAGACTTTCAGGAACTCGAACAGGAATTTCCCGGCGTGACTGTCGCAATGGTCGATACATTCGTCCCCGTTGCAATCCGGCAAACAGAAGAAACCATGCCTGCGCTGATCGAGCGCCTTGCGAGGCTCTATGCCGAAAAAATGACCGCGGAAGAAATAGCCGTTGCAACAGAATGGTATTCCAGCCCCGCCTACTCCCGCATCAACGCGATAATGGAATCAAATATGGACCTGTCACAAATCATCCGGAAATCCATCGCCGATAGCGACAGTCAGGTGAGTGACAAGGATCTGGAGGCGATGAATCAGAATAGTGCGGCGCAATCTGTTTCTGCAATGGAGTTGGCGGACCGATCGGTCCTGATGCAATTTTCCGCAACATCGGCATTTGCCAAGATCGAAGCCCTGAAGCCGAAGTCACTGATGATCGAAGCGGAGTGGACCAACGAAGACAACCCGGATCATGACGCCGAACTGGAGAACCTCACGATCAGGGTTCTGGAAGAGTTTACCGGCATGGACTTGAGTGAATAACACGCTGGAACCTGCGCAAGTCAGCGCCGAGAACCGGCTGAAGAGAGAATATCGATGACCCTGCAATTTCCCACCCCCGAACATGAACGCCTCGCGCGCGAAGGCATGTACCGGCCGGAATATGAAACCGATGCCTGCGGCGTCGGCTTGGTTGCCGCAACCGACGGAAAGCCGTCGCGGCGGGTCGTGTCCTCGGCCATTGATGCGCTGAAAGCGGTCTGGCACCGGGGCGCGGTCGATGCCGATGGCAAGACCGGGGACGGGGCCGGCCTGCACGTCGATCTGCCCGAGCGATTCTTCGACGATGCGATTGCCGACAGCGGCCACAAGGTCCGCCCCAACCGGCTGGCCGTCGGCATGATCTTTCTGCCGCGCACCGACCTCAACGCGCAGGAAAGCTGCCGCACTATTGTCGAGGCCGAAATCATCGAGTCCGGCTATACGATTTACGGCTGGCGTCAGGTGCCGGTGGATGTGTCGGTGATCGGTCCGAAAGCGCAGAACACCCGCCCCGAGATCGAGCAGATCATGATCGCCGGACCAATGCCGGACCGGCAGGACGCCCGCGAATTCGAGAAGAATCTCTACCTCATCCGCCGCCGGATCGAGAAAAAGGTGATCGCGGCGCAGATTCAGGATTTCTATATCTGTAGCCTGTCCTGCCGCTCGATCATCTACAAGGGTCTGTTTCTCGCCGAATCCCTGTCGGTTTTCTATCCTGACCTGAACGACGACCGGTTCGAAAGCCGCGTAGCGATTTTCCACCAGCGCTATTCGACCAACACCTTTCCCCAATGGTGGCTGGCGCAGCCATTCCGCTGCCTGGCCCATAATGGCGAAATCAATACCATTCGCGGCAACAAGAACTGGATGAAGAGCCACGAGATCAAGATGGCGAGCCTTGCCTTCGGTGATCACAGCGAGGACATCAAGCCGGTGATCCCGGCAGGCTCGTCTGACACGGCGGCGCTCGATGCGGTGTTCGAAACCATCTGCCGGTCCGGCCGCGATGCGCCGACCGCCAAAATCATGCTGGTCCCGCAAGCCTGGCAGAATGATCCGGATATCGATCCGGCGCACCAGGCGATGTATGAATATATGGCCAGCGTGATGGAGCCGTGGGACGGCCCTGCTGCGCTGGCGATGACCGACGGCCACTGGGCCGTCGCCGGGGTTGATCGCAACGCCCTGCGTCCACTGCGCTATTCGCGCACGGCCGATAATTTGCTGATCATCGGTTCTGAATCGGGCATGGTTGTTGTGCCGGAAAGCCAGATTGTCGAGAAGGGCCGCCTCGGCCCCGGCCAGATGATCGCGGTCGACCTTGACGAAGGCGTCCTGTTCAAGGACCGCGAACTCAAGGACCGGATTGCCTCCGAGGAACCCTATGCCGATCTGGTCAAGGGATTCCAGACCGTCGACGACCTGCCCCCGGCACCGGAACTATCCGGCATGGGCTTTTCCAAGGAAGAATTGATCCGCCGCCAGACCGCTGCGGGCCATACGCTGGAGGATATGGAAATGATCCTCGCGCCGATGGTCGAGGACGCCAAGGAAGCGGTCGGCTCAATGGGAGATGATACACCGCTTGCCGTGATCAGCCTGAAGTCGCGCCAGGTCAGCCATTTTTTCCGCCAGAATTTTTCCCAGGTCACCAATCCGCCGATCGACAGCCTGCGCGAACGCCATGTGATGAGTCTGCGCACGCGCTTTTCCAATCTGGCCAATATCCTCGAGCAGGACAGCCAGAATGAGGATGTCATGGTGCTGGAAAGTCCGGTGCTCAGCTGCGCTCTGTGGGAGCGGCTGAAACTGGGCTTTGGGGATGCCGTCGCCGGGATCGACTGCACCATGAGCACCACCGGCGCCGCGATCGAGCTGCGCGACGCGCTGGCCAGGATTCGGGCGGAAGCGGAGCAGGCGGTCCGGGCCGGCAAGACCGAGATATTCCTCACCGACGAGGATATTGACGAAGACCGGATGGCAATCCCGATGGTTATTGCGACCGCCGCCGTGCACACGCATCTCGTCCGCAAGGGGCTGCGGTCCTATGCCTCAATCAATGTCCGGGCGGCCGAATGTCTCGACACCCATTGCTACGCCGTGCTGATCGGCGTCGGTGCGACCACGGTCAATGCCTATCTGGCAGAAGCGGCCATCGCCGACCGCCACAGCCGTGGTTTATTTGGTGACCTGACGCTGGATGCCTGTCTCGAACGGCACAAAAAAGCAGTCGATGATGGCTTGCTCAAGATCCTGTCGAAAATGGGTATTGCGGTTATTTCCAGCTATCGCGGCGGCTATAATTTTGAAGCCGTCGGCCTGTCACGGGCATTATGCAACGACCTGTTCCCCGGCATGCCGAGCAAAATATCCGGCGAGGGCTATGCCTCGCTGTTCATCAACGCGCAGGAAAAGCATGAGGAAGCCTTTGAACCGGCCGTCGTGCGCTTGCCGGTCGGAGGTTTCTACAAGCAGCGCGATGGCGGCGAAGCCCATGCCTATAGCGCCCATTTGATGCATCTTCTGCAATCGGCGGTCGCGCATGACAGCTATTCCACCTATCTCCAATTTTCGCAAGCTGTGCGCGAGCTGGAACCAATTTATCTGCGCGACCTGATGGAGTTCAACTATGCACCGGTGCCGGTGCCAATCGACGAGGTCGAGGCGATCACGGAAGTCCGCAAGCGTTTCAACACGCCGGGCATGTCGCTCGGCGCGCTCAGCCCCGAGGCGCACGAGACGCTCGCTATTGCAATGAACCGGATCGGAGCGAAATCCGTGTCGGGCGAGGGCGGCGAAGAAAAGCGCCGCTACAAGCCTTATGAAAATGGCGACAATGCCTCAAGCCCGATCAAGCAGGTGGCTTCCGGCCGCTTTGGCGTGAACTCGGAATATCTCGGCGCCTGCGAGGAAATTGAAATCAAGGTCGCCCAGGGCGCCAAGCCTGGTGAAGGCGGTCAGCTCCCGGGTTTCAAGGTCACCGAATTTATCGCGAAATTACGCCATTCGACGCCCGGCGTGACGCTCATCTCGCCGCCGCCGCATCACGATATCTACTCGATCGAGGATCTCGCCCAGCTGATCTATGATCTCAAGCAGATCAATCCGCGCGCGCAGGTTTGCGTGAAACTCGTTTCGTCGGCAGGGATCGGGACGATTGCAGCGGGCGTGGCCAAGGCCCATGCCGATATCATCCTGATCTCCGGCAATACCGGCGGCACCGGAGCAGCCCCGCAGACCTCGATCAAATTTGCCGGTACCCCCTGGGAAATGGGACTCTCGGAAGCCAATCAGGTGCTTACCCTCAACGGTCTGCGCCACCGGGTTAAATTGCGTACCGATGGCGGTCTCAAGACCGGCCGGGACATTGTCATCGCCGCAATACTCGGTGCCGAGGAATTCGGCATTGGCACGCTCAGTCTCGTCGCCATGGGCTGCATCATGGTACGGCAGTGCCACAGTAACACCTGCCCGGTGGGTATCTGCGTGCAGGACGAACGCCTGCGCGAGAAATTTACCGGTACGCCCGAAAAGGTAATCAATCTGATGACCTATATGGCGGAAGAAGTGCGCGAGATACTGGCACGCCTGGGCTATCGCTCGCTCAACGAGATTATCGGACGCACCGAGCTTCTGCGACAGGTGAGCCGCGGCGCAGAACATCTGGATGATCTCGACCTTAACCCGATCCTTGCCAAGGTCGATGCACGGGATGACCAGCGCAGCTTCCATATCGACACGCCGCGCAACGAAGTGCCGGACAGTCTCGACGCGGAGATGATCGACGATGCCCGGCCGGTGTTCGAGCGGCGGGAAAAAATGCAACTGACCTATACAGTGCGCAACACCCACCGCGCCGTTGGTACCCGTTTCTCCGCCGAGATCACGGCGAAATACGGCATGAGCACTTTGAATGAGGATCATGTCCATATCCGTCTGCGCGGGTCCGCCGGCCAGTCACTCGGCGCCTTTCTCTGCCAGGGGATCACGCTGGAAATATTCGGCGATGCCAATGACTATGTCGGCAAGGGCCTGTGTGGCGGCAAGATCGTCATCCGCCCGATGGTCAGTTCCCCGCTCGACAGCAAGGCCAATACCATCATCGGCAATACCGTGCTCTACGGTGCCACCGCCGGGCAGCTATACGCAGCCGGACAGGCGGGCGAGCGGTTCGCCGTGCGCAACAGCGGCGCCGATGTCGTGGTCGAGGGCTGCGGCGCCAATGGCTGCGAATATATGACCGGCGGCAATGCCGTCATCCTCGGCTCGGTGGGCAGCAATTTCGGCGCCGGCATGACCGGCGGCATGGCCTTCATTCTCGACACCGAAGGCGATTTCGAAAAACAGGCCAATGGCGAGAACATCGTCTGGCAGCGGCTCGACAGTGCTTATTGGGAAGCGCATCTGCTGGCTTTGATCGAGCGGCACCACAAGACCACGGACAGTAAATGGTCCGAAGCGATCCTGCGCGACTGGGATCGCTGGCGGGATCGCTTCTGGCAGGTCTGTCCAAAAGAGATGGTGAACCGGATTGAACATCCGCTTTCGGACAAGAAAGTGATCGAAGCAGCGGAATAGTCTGGCGCTTGTTGCACTTGTTTACATCAATGCCATCCTGGTTCAGATCGGGCTCAGCAGTGTTAATCTAAACCGAGCGCAATGAACAACGGACGGAGTTTATCATGCGCAATTTTTTGGTTTTGCCCCTTGCTTCCTTAGCCCTTGGTTTCGCTGGCCCAGCGCTCGCACAGGACCATGGGGAAGAAGGAGAGGTGATCCGGAAACTCAATGACCCGACGTTTCAGAACAATATGGTCTCGATGATGTCCGGCTTCATGATGACGATGATGGACCTTCCCATCGGCCAATTTGCAGGCGTTATGGGAAAAGCGATCCCGCCAGAGCTGCGCCGAGATGATGATTTTGCGGCGATTGATCCCAATGCCACGCTGGGAGATTTGGCGCGGCGCGACGATCCGGATTTTGATCGCAATGCGGAGGACAAGATGCGCCAGGGAACCGCGATGATGGGAATCATGGCGTCGGAATTCGGCGCGCTGCTCCCCCAGCTGCGAACCATTGGCGAACGGATGAAACGCCGGATGGAACAGACAGAATAGCAATGCGTAGTTCGCACTGCACGACATTGTCGCCATCCTCAATCAAAGCTCTTCCACAAAACCATATTCAGGACTAACACCAACATCATGTGGCAGTTGTACCAATTTCCTCTTTGTCCGTTTTCGCGCAAAGTCCGCTTGCTGCTGGGCGAGAAATCGGTCGGCTATGAGCTGATCCGCGAATCACCGTGGGACCAGCGCGACGAATTTCTGTCGATGAACCCGACCGGCCGGACACCGGTGATGCAGCATAGTGAGCGCAATTTTCATCTGGTCGATAGCGTCGCCATTTGCGAATATATCGAGGAAACGGTCGAGAAGACCCCGATGATCAATGGCACGGCAGTGAACCGGGCGGAAATCCGGCGTCTGGTGGCATGGTTCGACGAACAATTTTTCGGCGATGTGACCGGTCCGATGCTGCACGAACGCATGCACAAAAGGCTGGTCCGGCGCGAACCGCCGGATGCCAAAATTCTGCGCGAAGCGATGCGCCGTGCGAATGTGCATCTCGACTATATTGATTATCTGATCGATCACCGCAGCTGGCTGGCCGGGGCAACGATGAGTCTCGCCGACCTTGCAGCGGCGGCCCAGATTTCCGTCGCCGATTATCTCGGTGCGATTGACTGGGCCGGGCATGAACAGACGAAGGCCTGGTACAGCATGTTCAAATCACGCCCCTCATTCCGGCCATTGCTGTCCGAGCGCATGGAAGTAATTGCACCGCCGGCCCATTATGAAAAAGTTGATTTTTGACGCACCACGCAATGCGATAGCGTTCCGCAGCATCCATTCCGAACTTGATCCGAGGGCTGCTCGGGAAAACAGTTAGAGCGGCTTGATCATCCGCACCTTGTCCATGCCGGGTGCAAAGCCGTCTTTTTCCCGACCAGTTTCCACAAATCCGAATTTTTCGAAAAAGGGAGCGATTCTGGGCGTGGTGGACAGGTCGGCTTCGCTATAGTCGCCGGCTTTGGCAATTTCCTGCAGCCGATGCTCGGTCAGCAGTCGCCCAAGACCATCACCGTGACGCGCCTGATCGACCATGCCCCAGGTAAAGCGCGCCTGCCCGCGCGCCTCTCTGGCAAAGCCGCCGCAACCGACAATTTGACCATCCTGATCGATGCAGAAATAATGACCAGCCGGCTGGTCGAGAAACTCGACAAATAAATCCCGCTCTGTCGGATCGAAGAAATCCGGGACATTGCTGTCAAACAGCGCAAGGCAGGCATATTTGTCGCCAACGACATAGGGCCGGATAATGGTCACGAGGTCCTCACTATCGTCATCAGATAGTTGAGCGACAAATTGTCGGACAGCACAAAACCCTTTGTCGGACTGTGGGAGAGACCGGTGGTATCAATGACTTCGAGACCGGCGTTGTTCAGCAGTCCCTCCAGCTCGTCCGGGGTGATGAACTGGTCATGATGATGGGTCCCGCGCGGAATTTGCCCGATCCGCTCGGCCAGCTCGACCAGCAGCAGGTTGGAAAGCGCGGTGCGATTGGGGGTCGAGATGATCATCAGCCCGTCGTCAGCCATGCTGGCAGCGAGCCCATCGACGAAGCCCTGCGGATCATCGACATGTTCGAGCACCTCGAGCGATGTCACCAGATCAAAATCTTTGCCGCCAAAATCCTCGATTGCTTCGTTGCGATAATCGATTTGCAGCCCTTGCGGCCCAGCATGTGCCTGCGCCACAGCGATATTCTCCGCTGCCGCGTCCAGGCCGGTCACATTGGCGCCCAGCCTGGCCAGCGGTTCGCACAACAGGCCCGCCCCGCAACCAACATCAAGCGCGGTTTTGCCCGAAAGCGGCTTCAACAGGCTGCTATCGCAATGAAAATGCAGATCAATCGCGTCACGGATATAGGCAAGCCGAACCGGATTCAGGCGATGCAACATGGCCGATGAGCCCTTGGGGTCCCACCAGTCTGCTGCCAGGGCACCAAAATGTGCGGCTTCTTCGGGCTTGATCGTGCTGCTACTTGCCTTTGTCATGCCCCCTCTTTATCAGGCTTTTCAATCCTGTTCAGGCCCTTTTTATCGAAAGTTTTTCCGACAGCATCATGGCACGCATAGTGATGAAATTTGGCGGCACCTCCATGGCCGGAATCGAACGCATCCGCCGGGTTGCACAGATCGTCAAGCAGCAGGCCGATGCCGGTCATGAAGTGGCGGTGGTCGTATCCGCGATGGCCGGTGATACCGATCGGCTGGTCAATTTTTGCCGTGAAGCCAGTTCGCTCTATGATCCCGCGGAATATGACGTGGTCGTATCCTCTGGCGAGCAGGTCACGTCCGGTCTGCTGGCGATCGCGCTGCAGTCTCTCGGTGCCAAGGCGCGCAGCTGGCTCGGCTGGCAAATGCCCGTCCGTACGCTGGAAGCCCACAGCAAGGCGCGGATCGACACGATCGACGCCGAAAAGCTGATCACCGCCATGGCAGCCGGTGAAATCGCGATTATCCCCGGCTTCCAGGGGATCAGCGAGGATGGCCGGATCACCACATTGGGCCGCGGCGGGTCCGATACCAGCGCCGTTGCCATAGCCGCTGCGGTCAAGGCAGACCGCTGCGATATCTATACCGATGTCGATGGCGTCTACACCACCGACCCACGCATCGTGACGCGGGCGCGGAAGCTCAAGAAAGTGACCTTCGAGGAAATGCTCGAACTGGCCAGCGTTGGTGCGAAAGTATTGCAGACCCGCTCGGTCGGGCTGGCGATGAAGGAAGGTGTGCGCATCCAGGTGCTCTCCTCCTTCACCGACGAAAATACCAACTGGACCGCAGATGACCTGCCCGGCACGATGATTGTCGGCGAAGAGGAAATGGAGGAAGAGGATATGGAGGGACAGCTGATCACCGGCATCGCCCATGACAAGAACGAATCGAAGATCACCCTGACTCGCGTGCCCGACAAGCCGGGCGCAGTGGCCAATATTTTTGCCCCGCTCGCCGACGCCGCGATCAATGTCGACATGATCATTCAGAACGTCGGTCGCGAAAAAGGCGAAACCGATGTGACTTTCACCGTGCCCGGCGTCGATCTCGACCGGGCGATGCAGGTTCTCGAAGGCGCGCAGGAGGCGATTGGCTATAATCGCCTCATTCCGGACACGAATGTGGCAAAAATATCGGTCGTCGGCGTCGGCATGAAAAGCCATGCCGGCATTGCCGCGACCATGTTCCGGGCACTGGCCGAGCGCGGTGTCAATATCCAGGCGATCACCACCTCGGAAATCAAGGTCAGCGTGCTGATCGAGGAAGATTATACCGAGCTGGCACTGCGCGTGCTGCACACGGCTTATGGCCTGGACGCAGAGGATGCGGCCTGAACCGTCCCGTCTGGCCGTCCCTGCCCTCTCTGAACGCGTGACTGAAAGTATCAAAATGACCCAATCCAAACTCGACCAGCTCATGCAACGCGGCACCGATTTTCTCGGCTGCGAGACCGCGATCATGTGCGGGGCGATGTCCTGGGTATCGGAGCGCAACCTGGTCAGCGCGATTTCCAACGCCGGCGGCTTTGGTGTGATTGCCTGCGGCGCGATGACGCCGGACCTGCTCGACACCGAAATTGCCGAGACCAAGAAGCGCACCGACAAGCCGTTTGGCGTCAATCTGATCACCATGCATCCCGATCTGATGGAACTGATCGCGATTTGCGGCAAGCATCAGGTCAGCCATGTCGTGCTCGCCGGCGGACTGCCGCCCAAGGGCAGCCTCGAGGCGATCAAGGAAACCGGCGCCAAGGTGATCTGTTTCGCCCCGGCCATGGCGCTGGCGAAAAAATTCATCCGCTCGGGTGTCGATGCCATTGTCATTGAGGGCATGGAAGCGGGCGGTCATATCGGCCCGGTTTCCACCTCGGTGCTGGCACAGGAAATATTGCCCGAAATCGCCGATCAGCTACCCGTCTTCGTCGCTGGCGGGATCGGCACGGGCGAGATGATCGCGGCCTATCTCGAAATGGGGGCCAGCGGCGTCCAGCTCGGCACCCGCTTTGTCTGCGCCCACGAATCCATTGCCCATCCGGATTTCAAGAAAGCCTTCATCCGCGGCAATGCCCGTGATGCGATAACGTCTGTACAGGTCGATCCCCGCCTGCCGGTGATCCCGGTCCGTGCGCTGAAGAACAAGGGCACCGAAGAATTTACCCGCAAGCAGATCGAGGTCGCCAAGCTGCTCGACGCCGGCGAGATTGAAATGGGTGAAGCACAGCTGCAAATTGAACATTTTTGGGCTGGAGCGTTACGAAAAGCGGTCATAGATGGCGATATCGAATATGGAAGTGTCATGGCCGGACAGTCGGTCGGCATGGTCAAGACGGAGGAATCCGTGGCCGAAATTATCAAATCTTTGGTCGAGCAAGCCGAAGCGGCGCTAGCCCGCTAGCCCGCATCCGGTCAGGGAGCTGGCATGATCTGTCTTGCCTTGGTAACACAGGTCCGCCATAGCTGATCCATGACCGAACATGTTTCCAATCCTTCCAATTCAGACCGGTTTGGCGGGATCGAAACAGGCGCGTTATCGCGCTATAATCAGGGCCTGACACCGCTCCATCCACCGCAAAAAAGCCTGATCCGGATCAACCTGATTCTGCGCGCGCTGATCCTGTTGATACTGGCACTGGCCGCGGAGATATTGCTGTGGATACAGGTCGGTATTCAGCCCGGCATGATCCTGACGCCGGCCGCGCTGATAGCAGTCGCGCTGGTTTTCATCCTGCCCGACCGCATCTATCGCCGCTGGGGCTATGACATGGGCGACGAACAATTGCGGGTGCTGCGCGGCTTTCTCTGGCGGAAAGATACGATCGTGCCGTTCAACCGGATTCAGCATATCGATGTCGCGCAGGGGCCCCTGCAACGAATCTTCGGCCTCTCGACCCTGATCGTCCACACCGCCGGGACGCATAACAGCATCGTGACCCTCCCCGGCCTTGCCACGGCGGATGCCGAAGATATGCGCGAGACGATCAAGAGTCATATCCGCCAAGACATGATATGAAGGCCGCAGCGACAGGCCTGAAAACGCATGATACCGCCCCGTTCCGGCGGCTGCACCCGCTCAGCATAATATTGAAATCGGTGTCGATGCTGGGCCAGAATATCGTCGCGATCATTGTCCTGCATTTCAGCCTGTTCGATCAGAATATCCTCTACACCGGCCTCGCCGCTCTGGCTCTGGTCACCCTGGTCGTCTGCGTAACCGCGCTAATCTGGTCGCGCTTCACCTATCAGATTACGCCGCAGGAAATCCGCATCAAAAGCGGCCTGCTCAACCGCAACAACCGGTCCATTCCCTTCGACCGAATACAGGATGTCAGCCTCGAACAAAAGCTGGTCAGCCGCCTGCTTGGCCTCGCCACGGTCAAGCTTGAAACCGGATCCGGCGGTGGCGACGACGGTCAACTCGACGCACTGGCGCGACCCGACGCGGAACAACTGCGCGACGTGATCCGTGACTATAAAGCCGGATTGCGAGCAGATCGGACTGGCGACAATAACGACGTCACAATAGCGGAGCCACCACCGCTCTTTGCGATGGACAACCGCCGGATATTGATCGCAGGACTGTTCAACTTTTCCTTCGTCCTGCTCGCCATTTTGGGTGCCGTCGCCCAAAATCTTGACTTCCTGCTGCCGGACGGCTTTTTCGATCCACGCAACTGGATCGAGGCCCTGCCGGAACAGGAAACCCTCGATAGCATCAGTTCGGGGATACGGATCGTCGGAGCGCTGGCGGCAATATTTTCGCTGGTGACGATCGGTTTTGTCAGCGGTATCGTCCGGACGTTCGTTCGCGAATATGGTTTCCGCCTTGATCGGGTGGACACCGGACAGCCAGGATTCCGGCGGCGGCGCGGGCTGTTCACCCTGACCGACATGGTGATGCCGATCCACCGGGTTCAGGCCGCCATCGTGCAAACCGGTCCGGTGCGCGAACGCTATGGCTGGTATCATCTCAAATTCACTTCGCTGGCGGGAGATGCTGGCGGAGAAACCGACCATAGCGCGGCCCCCTGTGCAAGCCTGGCAGAGATTGAACCGATTCTCGCGGAATGCGCAATCGACCAGGCGAGTGCCGATCTCGCCTTTCAGCAGGTCAGTTCAGCCTTTTGGTGGCGCCGCGCCATCCTCGCCGGACTAGCGCTTGCCGGCATTGCCCTCGGCACCGGAATTTTTCTGCATCGCGCTTTTCTGGCAATCGGCTTGCTAATAATACCGGTCATATCGATTCTCTTCCTCAACTGGCGGCATCATCAATATGCTTTGGCCGACAGCCAGTTGTTCGTCCGGTCGGGCTGGTGGCGACGGAAGCTGACCATTCTCCCGCTCCGCAAGGTCCAGAGTGTCGAAGTCAGCCAGTCGCCGCTCGACCATCCGCTCGATCTGGCGACGGTCACTATCGGCATCGCCGGAGGCTCGGCGATCACGCCGCTGAAGATCATGGATATTCCCTTTCAGAGCGCGATGCTATTGCGCACCCGGCTGTTTGCCGCCCAAAATCAAGCTTGACTAAAAATGCTGATCATTCACGATAGTTGCCAGAGATATTATCGGGATTGTTTCGGAGAGAAAATGATGCGCAGAACAAGTTTAGCCATGCTGGCACCGCTGGCGATGCTGCTCCATGTGCCGGTTCAGGCACAAGCGGATGACAAGCAGGATGCGACCGCTCTCCATGCCATTATCGATGTCTATTGGGACTATCAGCTGGAACAATATCCCGAATTTGCATCGTCGCTCGGGGTTGACGATCCGGTCGGCCGGGTCAGCGATGCCAGTCTCGAGGCCGAAGACAGCCGCGTCGCAAAGGCAAAGGCCTGGCTGGCGCAACTGGACGCTATCGACACCCATGCGCTGAGCGAGGATGACAAGACCAACTATGGCATCTTGCGCCGGTCGCTCGCCGAACAAATTGAAGCGAACAGCTATGGCCAGCGCACCATCAATTTCACCAATCGCGGCGGCTGGCACCAGAATTTCGCCAGCATGCAGAACAATCTGCCGTTCCGCAACGCACAGGATTATCGCACCTATATCAACCGGCTGAAACAATATGCCAAGATCAACGACCAGTCGATCACGGTCGCCAACAAGGCATTGGCTGGCGGTTATGTCCAGCCCTGCGTTTCGATGGTGGGCTATGAAACCAGCATTTCCGGTCTGATAACCGATGATCCCAAGCAGTCACGTTTCTATCAGCCGTTCACGCGCAAACGGCCTGAGAATATTGATCCAGCAACCTTCGACGGGCTGGCCGCAGACGCGGCCGGAACCATCACCACTATCATCAACCCCGCGGTCAAGAAACATCTCGACTGGTATACCAAGGATTATGCCCCCAACTGCGCAAAGGCCCCAGGCGTTTCGGCGCAGCCCGGCGGTGCAAAATATTATGATTTTCGCATCCGGCAGATGACGACGACCGACAAGACTGCCGACGAGATTCACAATATTGGCCTGAGCGAAGTGGCGCGGATCCGGGCCGAGATGGTGGAGGTCGCCAAGGAGGCGGGCTATGATTCGCGCGAGGCGTTTATCGAGCATCTTCGTACCGATCCGCAATATTATGCCAAAACGCCGGAAGAGCTGATGGAAAAAGTCGCCCGGGTGAACAAGATCATTGATGGCAAGATGCCTTCGATTATCGGCAAGCTCGCGCGGCTGCCTTATGGCATCAAGGAAATTCCGGCGGAAACCGCGGAAGGCACAACCACCGCATATTATAATCCCGGCTCGCCCGATGTCGGCATTGCCGGCTATTATTATGTCAACACATCGAAACTCGACCAACGGCCCTTCTGGGAAATTCCTGCGCTGAGCGTTCATGAAGCCGTACCCGGCCATCACCAGCAGATCGCGTTGCAGCAGGAACTCGACATGCCGGACTTCCGCAAACATGGTGCATTTTTCACCGCCTTTGTCGAAGGCTGGGGCCTCTATTCGGAACGACTCGGTATCGAGATGGAACTTTACGACACGCCGGCCAAGAATATGGGGCGGCTGTCCTATGAAATGTGGCGGGCCTGTCGGCTGGTCGTCGATACCGGTATCCATAGCAAGGGCTGGAGCAAGCAGCAGGCGATCGACTTCATGACCGACAATACGGCGCTCAGCGAGGCCAATATCGAAGCGGAAGTGAACCGCTATATCAGCTGGCCCGGTCAGGCTTTGGCCTATAAAATGGGCGAACTGAAAATCCGTGAGCTACGCGCCAAGGCGACCAGCGAGCTAGGCGACAAATTCGACCTGCGCGCGTTCCACGATGTCGTGCTGGGACAGGGAGCCGTGCCGCTCGATATGCTCGAAGCGCAGGTGAACCGGTGGATTGAAGCCAGAAAGGCCAGCTGACTCGTACGGGACACGATCGACCGCATATTTGCGGAATACCAAGTCCGGCTTGTTGGGCGCAATATTGTATAAGGGAATGCTATGAAAATTATTGGAACGGTTCGGGCAGCCTTGGCCATTGTCGCTATCACGGTAATAACTCCACCGCTTTACGCGCAAGCGACGCCTGATACATTAGCCAAGGATGTTATCATTGCCTATCAGCAAGGCAATGCCGAAGCCTTCACAAACCTCGTCACCGCTTCTCCATTGCTCGACAAGACCACAACGCTCGAAGCGCAAATAAAGACGAATATCCAGACTTTGCTGGATGTTTACGGGCCTGTTGAAGGATGGAAACTGGTCAAGACAAAATCCGCTTCCGACAGATTTATCGAGAATAGTTACGTCATTTTCCAAAATGAATTTGCAACGCGACTCGAACTCTCATTTTACCAGCGTTCATCCGGATGGGTCATCACCAGTTTCAAAATAGACGACAGCATCAGCAACTTGCTGGAAGAAGGTAACTAGCCCGACCGCCCCGCCAAGTTCAGTCGTCTTTTGGCGGCGCTTCCTCAGCTCCCGGCGGTACAGTCAGATCGCTGGTGGCTTCCATCGCTTCCGTGTCCTTTGCGTCCAGCCGCTCGCGTGCGGCTTCTGCGGCGGCTTCCCGTGCTTCGCGCTGGGCTTCGATTTCAAGCAACCGCTCTTCCACCGCCTCGGCCTCCGCGTCAATCCGGGCCAGCCGATTCTGCCGTTCCTCTTCTATAAGTTGCCCCCAGTTGACCGTGTCATCAATGCCCTTTTCGGCATAAGCCTGACGGAGCAGTGCCTGCGTACATCCGGTGAAACCGCCTGGCCCAGTGGGAGAGCAGCTGTTGGTTCCTGACTTTCCGACATATTCATAGGAGCGGACGCGTTCCGACCAAGCCTGATTCTTGGCGTCGCCCAGACTACCGCCTCTCAGGGTTTCGGGAATGCGATACCGCTCGCCCTCATCCTTGCGCGCGCAGACAACAATTTCTTCGTCGCTGCTCGGCGGACAAGGGTCATCGCCATAGATAACCAGTTGATTGACCCGGTCTCCTGCCTGATCCTGGGCCTGCGCTGGAAAAGCCAGTAAGCCAGCGCTTGACAGTGCGGCGGCAGAAATCAAAATTTTCTTCATCATAACAGTTCCTTTGTCCGCCCCGGTCTGAACCGGCGCTGAAGCGGGTTACGCTTCCTAAATTCGTTTCGACAATCCTATCGCAACCCGGCAGCCCAGCCGGATTGCTGCACTCAAAACCGGATAGCCGGGCGCATCTTCCGCTCCCGATGCAATTGCAGTTGCTTTATGCTCCAATTCCTCTTCGCGAAACTCCGCAATCATACGGGTCAGTTCGGGATCATTTTCCGTTTCAAGCGCGTCCAGCTGTTCTTGATAGTGGTGGTCGATTTCGGTTTCCACCGCAGCCGTACACGCCATGGCAGCCCGGGGACCGAGCGCCGCGGTTGTAGCGCCCAGCGCATAGCCGGCAATTTTCCAGAAGGGTTGCAGGGCAGTGGGCCGGACTCCGCGCTCGGCGATCATCTGGTCAAAGGCGTCAAGATGCCGCTGCTCCTGCTCGGCCATATGGTGGATTTCGCTGCTTTGCGGCGCATCATCGCCCATCACCGCCAGCTGGCCTTTGTAGATTTGTGCCGCGCCATATTCGCCGGCCTGATTGACACGAATCATGGAGGCGATATCGGTTCGTGTTTGTCCCAATTTTTTCTCAGCCATATATGGCACCCTTTCGTCCGGTCGCCACCGTGATCAAGATGAGGATGGCACCGCCGACTGACAAGAGAAAATTAAAACCGGCCAAGGAAATACCAAACAGAGTCCATGGGGCAACATCACAGCGGACCAGTGGTGCATTCATGATCGAATCAAGCATGTCGCCGCCCGCCGGCATATTGGTGGCGCAGGCGGTCAATCCTTCCCACCAGCCATATTCCACCCCCGCGTGAAAGCCACCGATCATCCCGCTGATCAAAATTGCCATGGCCGCTGCAATCACCAATGGCGTCGACCGCGCTTTCGACCGGATGATCAGCGCAGTCAGGGCCAAGATTATAGCGGCGAGATGTGGCCACCGCTGCCACATGCACATTTCGCAAGGATAAAGGCCAAAGCCATATTGGCCGATCAATGCGCCACCCAACAAAGCGGATGGCAACAGGAAAGCTAGCCAATTGGCCGGGCGGGGGGCTGCCATCAGAAAGCCCTAATTTTTCGCTGCCAGGGTTTTCTTAGCGGGCTTTTTGGCCGCCTTGCTGATCGCCATTTTCAAACCGTCAGGACCGAGACGACCGATGGTCTCCAGCGCATAGTGAAGTTGAAAATCGGTAACACCCTGCTCCTTCAATTCTTCGGCAGTCTGGGTGAAACGCGGATCCTCCTTGCTGTCCTCCTCAAGCACCTCGTCCTCCAGCTTGACCTCGTTGATCAGATGACGGCGCAAATCCGATTCCCGGAAGCGTGGCCGGGTCTTATAGTCCGGATCGGATAGCTGGGGCACAGTGATATCGGGTTCGATACCGCCCTCCTGCACCGATTTACCCGAGGGCGTGTAATAACGCGCAGTGGTCAAGCGCAAAGCCGTGCTATTGGAAAGCGGCAGCAGGGTCTGCACAGAGCCCTTACCAAAGCTGCGCTCACCCATCACAAGGGCGCGGTGATGATCCTGCAAGGCACCGGCAACGATTTCCGAAGCCGACGCCGACCCCGCATCGATCAGGACAATGATCGGCAAACCACCGGTCGCATCGCCGCTTTTCGCAAAATAGCGTTCAATATCGGACTTGTCGCGCCCGCGCTGCGAGACGATTTCGCCGCGCGACAGGAAAACATCGGAGACCGACACGGCTTCATCGAGCAAACCGCCCGGGTTGGATCGCAGATCCAGAACATAGCCGAGTGGTTTCTTGCCCAGAGCCTGGTCTATGCCTGCAATTGCCGCAGCTACATCAGCACCGGTAGCGGTGGAAAAGCTGTTGATGCTGATCACCCCAATCTGATCCTTGATCTCCCAGGTGACAGGTTTGAGATCGATAATCGCGCGGTCCATCGTCACATCGAAAGGCTTGTCGCGACCGGGCCGGACAATCGTGATCGTGATCGGTGTGCCGGGCTTGCCGCGCATTTCCTCAACCGCTTCATCCAGCGTGCCACCGTAGATCAGTTCACCATTAATATGGGTGATATAATCGCCCGCTTTCACGCCAGCCTTGTCGGCAGGCGTATCCTTAAACGGAGCGATGACCTTCACTGCGCCATCTTCCAGCGTTACCGAAAGGCCCAGACCACCATAGTTACCATCTGTCTGGGTCCGCAAATTGTCAAAATCGCGCGCGTCAAGAAAGCTGCTGTGCGGATCAAGACTGCCCAGCATACCCTCGATCGCGCCCTTGATCAGATCAGCATCATCCACCTGATCGACATAGTCATTCCGCACCCGCTCAAAGACGCTCATGAATTGTTCCATCTCGCGATAGGTATTTGCATCCACGGCGGAAATTGCCGAGGTTGTGGCCGGCAGCAGCGCGACGGTCAAAACAAGGGCGGCGGCTTGCAATACGGGCTTTTTCATCAATGCTATCCTGTAGGTCTAGAGCGGAACCAAATATAGGCTGGAATGGCCACTAAAGCAAAGCAGCTTAACCAAAAATGATGGAAGCCTTCGACGAACGGCAATTTTTCTCGAGCCTTGCCTGATTTCAGCCAATCAGGGCTGCGATATCGATCGGCCTGCCATTGCGGCGCAACTCAACGGTAATCGTAGGATCATCCGACCCCGATTGCCCGACCGGCGCGCCCTGCGTCACCTGGTCTCCGACGGCGACTTTGCTCGTCGCCATATTGGTGATCAAACTGGTCCAGCCCGCGTCATGTTCGATGATCAGGATATTCCCATAACCGCGATAGCGGCCGGAATAAGCGATGCGCCCCGCTGCGGGCGCAACAATCTGCGCACCGGGATCGACGGCGATGGTCAGGCCGCGCGAGCGATAGCCGCTATCGGAAATTTCACCGAGGCCGGTGACAATCTCTCCGATCACCGGCAACCGATAGGCATCGGCAACATTCTTGTTTCGCGGCGACGCGCTAGTCTGGCGGTCACGCGCCTGACCGGGCCGCAACAAGGGTCCCTCCAGTTCCGCAAGCGACTCGCGGATCGCGCCGCTTTCACGAATCTGGTCCATCAGGTCCAAAATGTCGCGTGCTTGCTCGCCCAGCGCCAGCGCCTGCCCCTGTTCCAGATTGGCATCATTGGAATATTGCGCAGCTTCGATCCGTTCGCTGGCTTCGAGACTGGCCAGTTGCCGCCGCCGATCGGCCAGACGCCGCTCGCTTTCGTCGAGCGAGGCAATCGCCCGGACGGCTTGCAGCCGGAGCTGTTCTCCTTGCCTGACTTCGTCACGGAGGCTGGCGGTCCGCCGTTCGATTTCCGGCGACACGGCTGACAGGATCGACCGCATGTAGATCAGTTCATCAAGTGAACGCGGTTCCACGAGAGCGAGCGCCGTCGGCTTCCGCGTCATCATCTGGAGTGCAGCGGTCAACCGTACCAGAGGACCCTGTTTTTCTGCAAGTCGCGCCCGTTGGCGCTCCTGCAGCCGGCTAACAATGGCGATCCGGGTGCGCGCAGCCTTGATGTCAGCTTCGGCTGCCTGAATACGGGCAGCAAGGGCGGCAGCTTCACTGGCCATCCGTTCGGCATCGCTGCTGGCCGTTTCCGCCTGCCGTCGCAAGGCCTCGCTGCGCTGCCGGGCGCGCTCGGATTGCTCGCGCGCCGACAACAGGCCGCGCTGTTGCTCCGAAAGGCTCGGTTCCGGAGCCTGCGCGGATAGCAAAGCCGTACCGGCCGCTGCCAGAAAGACGGTGCTGAAGATAAAGAGAATGGAACGCAACATTCCGCTCATCCTTCTCTGTGATAGGGATGGCCGGCAAGGATTGATGTGGCGCGGAACAGCTGTTCTGCGAGCATCGCCCGGGCCATCATATGCGGCCAGGTCGCCTTGCCAAAAGAGAATAGATGATCAGCGCTGGACCGTTCCTCCGCACTCAAGCCATCCGCAGCACCAATCAGAAAACGCGTCTCGCGTACGCCATCATCACGCCACGCCGAGAGCAAGTTCGCAAATTTCTTTGAGGTCCAGTTTTCACCCGCTTCGTCCATCGCGACAATCTTTGTCACGCCATCCAGCTTCGGGAATTTTCCGCCCTGATCGGGGAGCTCGCTAATTTTTACATCCCAGCTCACCCGCTTCGCATAGCGATCCACGATTTCTGCTTCCGGGCTGCGGCCAATTTTTCCGCGGGCGACAATATGCAATCTCATCGCCCAGGAATTCAGGCTTCGACGACGTCCGCCGCGTCACCTTCCTCGTCGACGGCCCACATCCGTTCGAGATTATAAAAACTGCGCACTTCGGGCCGGAACAAATGCACAATTACGTCGCCGGCATCAATCAACACCCAGTCGGCATTGGCGAGCCCTTCGACTCGGGCGGTGCCACCGGCCTGTTTGATCCGCTCGGCGAGTTTCTGGGCAATAGATGCAACCTGCCTGGTCGAACGCCCCTCGGCGATCACCATATGGTCCGCAATATTGCTCTTTCCCTCAAGCGGGATGGAAACAATATCCTGTGCCTGATCATCATCGAGCGATTTCATCACCAGAGCATGGAGGGCGGCGGATTCGGCCCTTCCGATTTCGGATGTCGCTGGCTTCAGGGCTTTCACATTCGATTCTTTCAAAACAGGTCCTATTCTTCGGGGCAAATCAACCGGTGCGTCACTGCGTCGCGAACGCAGCGCTTTGCATAGTCTTTGTGCCAATGGGGCCTAGCCATCCGGATCGCGGTGGCCGAGCGGGGGTCGGGACGATAGCGCAAGAATGTCAGCGCTGGCGTACTCCAGTTGGTCCAGTTACCACGCTGACTTGCCGGGTGGACGAAGCGCCGCAGCCAGGCCATTGCGGGAGCCGCAAAGGCGTCATCATCATAGCCGGGTCTTGAAATAACTGCAATCGGCAAAAGCCGAGCAATTTTTCGCCAGTCTTTCCAACGGTGGAACTGGGCCAGATTATCCGCTCCCATGATCCAGATAAATTGCCTTTTGGGATAGCGGCGAACCAGCTTGCGCAAGCCGTCATATGTGTAGCGGGTACCCAAATCCTGTTCAATTGCAGTGGGTTGGATCCTGGTACGCCGGGTCAACTTTTTTGCCGACGCAAGCCTAGCCGGCAATGGTGCCATATCCTTGGCACCTGCCTTCAGCGGATTTCCCGGCGAAACGAGCCACCAGAATTCGTCGAGATCAAGCGCGTCCATCGCGAACAGGCTGATCGAACGATGGGCGCCATGGGCCGGGTTGAACGATCCGCCGAGAAGGCCGGTTGCTTTCATCCGGTCATGCTCAAGGTCGCACCTGCCCGGTTCCCCGGACGACCCATTTATAGGTCGTCAACCCTTCCAGCGCGACCGGACCGCGCGCGTGCATGCGGCCTGTGGAAATACCGATCTCTGCGCCCAGTCCAAATTCGCCGCCATCGGCAAACTGGCTCGAGGCATTGTGCATGACAATCGCGCTGTCGGCACGCTGGATGAATTTTTCCGCCATTGCGGTGTCCTCGGTGACGATCACATCGGTATGGTGCGAACTATGTTCGGCAATATGTTTCAGCGCCTCATCCACCCCGTCGACCATCGCCACCGACACGATCGGCGCGAGATATTCTGTGTCCCAATCTTTGTCATCGGCGGATACAATGCGCTCGTCCAGTTCGAGTATGGCATCATCGCCGCGCACTTCGCAGCCAGCATCGATCAGCGCCCGCACCAATGGCCCGGGTGCCGGATAATCCTGATCAATCAACAATGTCTCCATCGCGCCGCAAATCCCGGTCCGCCGCATCTTGGCATTGACCGCAATGGCCAGGGCTTTGTCCGGATCAGCATCCTTGCCGATATAGGTATGACAAATGCCGTCGAGGTGCGCGAGCACGGGTACGCGCGCTTCATCCTGCACGCGTTTGACCAGCGACTTGCCACCCCTCGGAATGATGATGTCGATCAGCCCGCTGGCTGTCAGCATCGCGCCAACCGCTGCCCGGTCGGTGGTCGGAACCAGCTGAATGGCATCTTCGGGAAGGCCTGCTTCGACCAGCCCGGCCACCATGGCGTCAAATATCGCCCGGTTGCTTTCTGTCGCCTCCGAACCGCCGCGCAGGATAACCGCATTGCCAGACCGCAGCGTCAACGCTGCCGCATCAGCGGTCACATTGGGCCGGCTTTCGTAAATAATTCCGATCACGCCCAGCGGAACGCGGACGCGCTCCATCACCAGACCATTGGGCCGCTCGCTACGGTCGATTACTTGTCCTACGGGATCCGGAAGGCCGGCAACCTGTTCGACCGCCGCGGCAATGGCTTCCAGCCGTTCCCCGTCAATCATCAACCGGTCAAGCATGGCTTCACTGAGCTCACGATCGCGTGCGCTTTCCATATCTCGACGATTGGCCTCAAGTATTGCGGCCTGGCCGGTGCGCAAATGTCGGGCCGCGGCGACAAGAGCGGCAGACTTCTGCGCATCGCTCACGCCGGCAAGTCTGGTGAAGGCAGCGCGTGCCTTCTGTCCCATTTCGGTGATCAGCTGTTCAGGTTTTTTCATAAGCGGCTGCTAGCATGGAGAGGTCAGCAATTTAACCCATAATCGCAATGCTGTGCGGGCAATAACCGATTCGACTCAAACGATTATATCGCGGTAAATTTTCGATGAATTCCGCAATTCATCGTACGACTCATTCGACTCGTCACGAGTTGCTCGCTTGCGATTCGCCACTTTCGCCGCTGTCTGCTAGCCGATTGTCGGGGATTACGAATAGTAACGGCGGGTCATGCACAAAGAAAAAACCAGACAGGGGCTTAAAGCCCGGCTGGACCATATGTTTACGGATCGCGAGTTTTTTATGCGATCGCACGGGCAGGTCCGTTTTCTCACGATATCGGCAATATTGCAGAAACGCGTAGTATATTCTGTCGCGGCGGCTCTGGCTGTCTGGCTGCTGATCACCCTGGCAATGATGATCAATCAGCTTACCGTTACCGGCGAACGCCTGGCCCTCGCCCAAAAAGAAGCAGAGGTGAACAGCACCGAGAACCGCGTCGCCAGCTATAAACAGTCGATCGACGGCGTCGCCGCTGATCTGAAGCAGCGCCAGGACGTGCTCGACCAGATGACCGAGCAGTTTATTGGCGAGCAGCCGGGCGCGGATGGCACAACAGAAATCAATCAATCCGACGAACAGCTGTCGGAAAATACCCGGAAAATCAGCGCTGCTTTTCCAGAAGCTGCACAGCTTGCCCGGCTCGAAGCGCGTCAGATTGCCTTTGCCCGGCGCTTGACGACAGTGGCCGTTCGACGCACCGAACAGGCGGCTGCGGCGATTCGCAAATTCGGTCTGAATCCCGAAAAATTGACGAAAAATTCTACCGATGCCATGGGTGGTCCATTCATTCCGTTCTTCAATGACAAGAAACAGCAACTGCACCCCACGCTCGAACGGCTTTCCCTCGCGCTTCAAAAGATGGATGCGCTGGAACGGACGTTGATCGCGATCCCGTCCGGGCGACCCGCCACCACAGGGATGATGTCGAGCAGCTATGGTTATCGCCGCGATCCGTTCACCGGCGGCGGAGCAATGCATAGTGGCATGGATTTCAAGGGGCCGCACGGCCAGCCTATTCTGGCTGCTGCCGGCGGCAAGGTCACCCATGCTGGATGGAAGTCCGGCTATGGCAAGACTGTGGAAATCACGCATGGCAACGGATTGATGACGCGTTATGCGCATTTGTCGCGGATTGGTGTGACGGCTGGCCAAAAGGTTGAACAGGGACTACAATTGGGGGCTATGGGAAGCACGGGACGCTCGACCGGGACGCATCTGCACTTTGAGGTGCGGTTGAACGGCAAGGCAATTAACCCCCGGCCATTTTTGGAGGCGAACACAGATGTTCTCAAGGTCAAAGCCATCGCACGACAACGTGCCAGCACGCCCAAGCGCGCCGAGTCAGGCACCAGCCGTGGCTAGAAACAACGGCAGCAGCGGATCGAGTTTTTCGATCATCGGCGACGGGATCATCATTACGGGCAATATCGAATCGAAGGTCGATCTGCATATCGACGGCGAAGTGATTGGCGACGTCAAATGCCTGTCTCTGGTTCAGGGCCCGTCAAGCAAGATCAAGGGTGCCATCATTGCCCAGAACGCCAGCCTGTCGGGCGCGGTCGAGGGATCGATCGACGCCGGAGACCTCGCCATCGCCTCAACCGCTCGCATTGGCGGTGACATCACCTATGAAAATGTGACCATTGAGCAAGGCGGTCACGTCGACGGCAAGTTCAAGCACCGCAGCGACAGGGGCCCGAATCTCGCCAAATCGACGATAAATAAGAGTGAAATGGCCATGCCGCTAGAGCTGACGGAAGGCGACAGGGCAGCTTGATCAGGGAGGAACGGTCCGGCCTTCAAATTACCGTCGTTCATTGTGGAAACAGCCTCTGGCGTTGTAAAGAGATATTCCGGAGCTAGTTGCGAGGGGCCTGTCTCCGATAGCTGAGCGCCTCCGCGACATGGAGACGGCCAATTTCCTGGGCGCCCGCCAAATCCGCGATCGATCGAGATACTCTTAGAACCCTTGTATAGCCCCGCGCCGATAGTCGCATCGCTTCTGCGGCTTGCGCCAGCAATGCCTGCCCGGGCTCGTCTGGCGTTGCATATTTCTCCAACGCATCGCCTTCGATTTCAGTGTTGGTCCGTGCTTCCAGATCAGCGAAGCGCTGACGCTGGATCGACCGCGCTCTCGCAACCCGTTCGGCCACCCGCCGAGAACTCTCGGCTGGCGGTGGCATGGTGAGATCCGCAGCAGACAGGGCTTCGACTTCTATATGCAGGTCAATACGGTCGAGCAGTGGCCCGGAGACCTTCGCCTGATAATCCGCCGCGCATCTCGGCGCCCGCGAACAGGCCAGAGTGGCATCGCCGAGATGGCCACAGCGGCAGGGATTCATCGCTGCGACCATCTGAACGCGCGCCGGAAAGGTCACATGCGCGTTGGCGCGGGCTACGCTGACTTCTCCGGTTTCAAGCGGCTGGCGCAACGAATCGAGCACCGGCCGCTGGAATTCCGGCAGTTCATCAAGAAACAATACGCCAAGATGCGCCATGCTGACTTCGCCGGGACGAACCTTCAGGCCGCCGCCCACCAGTGCCGCCATTGACGCGCTGTGATGCGGTGCCCGAAATGGCCGTTGACGCGACATCTGGCCGCCTTCGAGCGTCCCGGCGACCGAAGCCACCATCGACACTTCCAGCGCTTCGGAGGGCGATAACGGAGGCAATATGCCTGGTAAACAGGACGCCAGCAGTGATTTGCCCGATCCCGGCGGACCATTCATCAGAAGATTGTGTCCGCCGGCTGCGGCGATCTCCAACGCCCGCTTTGCGGTTTCCTGTCCTTTGACATCTTTGAGATCTGGCCCGTATTCCGGTTCGGGCGCCGCACCGGTTTCCGGTGGTGTCAATATCGCCTGCCCCTTGAAATGATTGAGCAGTGACAGCAGGTCGCACGGTGCCAACACTTCAACATCGCCGGCCCACGCCGCTTCAGACCCCTGCGGTGCCGGGCAGATCAAGCCCAGGCTTTGACCCGATGCGTGGAGAGCCGCGAGCAAAACGCCCGGCGTCGCCGCCAATCGGCCATCGAGTGACAATTCTCCCACTACGACATAGCTTGCCAGAGTCTCAGCATCGATAATCCCCATTGCACCTAACAGGGCCAGCGCAATCGGCAGATCATAATGGGAGCCGGCCTTGGGCATATCAGCGGGCGACAGATTGACGGTGATGCGCTTTGGCGGAAGCGACAATCCCATCGCTGCAATTGCAGCGCGTACCCGTTCCCGGCTTTCCGCAACCGCCTTGTCGGGTAAGCCGACGACATTGAATGCAGGCAGGCCCGGTGCAACCTGACATTGCACTTCCACATTCCGCGCTTCCAGACCGAGATAGGCCACCGTCTGAACCAGCGCCACCATCATGGCTGCCCCAATTTCATGTCCGGAACACTGGCTGTGCCAGGCGATGGAGTCGAGCAACAACCATCACTTGGCCGCAACCGTCAAAACCCATGCGATTTCCGCAGAGTAGCTAGTTAATATTGAGTAACCAAGCCCCGATACCTTCTGGCAAGCGCGCCCCGTCCAAATGGTTGCCATGCGAAATGGTACTCAAACCGATATTTCACAATTTCGAGACGCTTCGACGGGTTCGAAGGGCGGCTTCTTCGTCAGCGCCTTCCTGCTTGTCGCGCTGCTGTTATTTCCGGCACAGCCTGCGCACAGCGCTAGCAGCTATATCGTCACCGAGACGGTCGAGATTTTCGAATATGATTTATTCGAGCCAGAAACAGCGGCAAAACCCGCAGAAGCCGCTTTCGGTCAATATGGTCCTTTTCGCGTAATCGCAGCCGACACCGTCGAAATGACCGGTACGGTGGACAGTTATACACCCGCAACTTTCCGCCAGATGCTGAATCATTTTCCCGGAATCAAACGGATTGAAATGCTCGATTGCGACGGGTCCGTGGACGAGGAAGCCAACCTCAATCTCGCCCGTATGATCCGCCGCGCCGGAATCAGCACCCATGTGCCGGCCGGTGGTTCGATTCGCTCCGGCGCGGTAGAGCTTTTTCTGGCTGGTGCGCGCAGAACCGCGCATCCCGATTCGGAATTCATCGTGCACAGCTGGATGGATGAAGATGGCCGGGAAGCAAATGATTATCCACCCAGTGATCCGGTCCACGCTGAGTATCTCGATTATTACAAAGAAATGGGCGTTCCGGAGCCGACGGCACAAGCGTTTTATGCGCTGACCAACAGCGTGCCCTTTTCCGACCAATTGCGGCTGTCCCGCAACGACATGGCCCGCTTTCAGTTCGTCCACTAGGCGCTTTCCATCAAATCTCCCCGTTCACGCTTCGTGCATCTGTGGGAACGATAATCACATTCGCGCGCTTTATTTGCGATAGCGCGCTTGCGACTCCCTTCGCGAAGCACCAAGTGGAATATGATGGACGACAAATCGGATAAAAAGCGTTGGAAATATACGTCGGGGTCACGATTCGTGCTCGCGGTTATCGGATTCATGCTGATTCTGGTCTCGCCGATCATTGGCGCGATCCCCGGCCCGGGATTCATTATCGTATTTCCGATCGGTCTCGCTCTGGTCCTGCAAAACTCACGCTGGGCGAAGAAACGCTATGTCGATTTCAAGCGGCGATTCCCGCATTATGGCAAATGGACCGACTGGGCGATGCGCAGAAGGCATCACAAGACGCTTCCCGAAGATTTTGAACTGCCGATTTTTGGCAAGGTGAAAACCGGCAATCGTGACAAGAAAGTCTAGCGCAAACGCTTGACTTTCCGCGCCTGCCTGCCTAATCGCAGCGACAACGTATCGGTCGCAGCTTTTGGCGGCCTTTTTTATCGACATTTTGACGTAGGATAATCGCGATGAAGCGCACATTTCAACCGAGCCGCCTGGTCCGTAAACGGCGCCATGGTTTCCGCGCCCGCAAAGCCACTGTTGGCGGCCGCAAAGTACTGGCTGCCCGCCGTGCCCGTGGCCGCAAGCAGCTCTCTGCCTAAAAACAATTTGACTGTTCGTGCTGCGCCTGTCGAAGCACGTCTATCGCCAGATCATTTGAAATCGAAACACGCTTCGGCTGATTCGGTGGCAGCCGATTCAAACCGGCCGATCGAAGTGATTCGCAAGCGCACAGATTTCCTGACCGCCAATCGCGGCAAGCGATTCGCCACACCAAATTTCGTCTTGCTGGCTCATAGACGGCGCGACAACCACGCCGTCTCTGCGGATACGGTCCGCTATGGAATCACCGTTACCAAGAAAATTGGCAATGCTGTTGCACGCAATCGCTTGAAGCGCCGTTTTCGGGCATTGCTGGCACAGACATTGCCTGCTTATGGTATCGCCGGTGTCGATCATATCCTGATCGGCCGCAAAACCGACAAAGAAGCTGACTTCGCCGCAATCAAGGCGGATTTGGAAAAGGGCCTCACATATCTCGCCAAAAAACTGGGGGAGAAATGCTGAAGCCGGTTTTCATCTTCTTCGTGCGATGCTGGCAATGGGGTCCGTCGCGGATATTGCCGCCCACTTGCCGCTATCTGCCGACCTGTAGCGCCTATACGATCGAGGCGATCGAGAAACATGGTGCAATTAGGGGTAGCTGGCTGGGGACGAAACGGCTATTGCGCTGCCATCCTTGGGGAGGCTCGGGTTATGACCCGGTGCCTTGATACCCTCATACACCGATCCTATTTGCAACAAATGGCCGAAAACAGGACGACATAGTGGACGACAAGCGTAATATTATCATGGCGGTGCTTCTCACCGGTATCATTCTGTTTGGTTGGCCAATGCTGATGGAACGATTTTTTCCGGACATGGCCAACAAGAATGAGATTGTTGAACAGGCCAATGCGCCGGCGAACGATCAAGCAACTGGCAACCTGACAACTCCGGCGACCGGAACGAGCAGTGAAGGCACCAATATTGCGGCCGCAGCACCATCCGACAAGATTCGGCCACTGTCCACGGTATTGCGCGAGAACCCGCGCGTCCTGATCGAAACACCGCGCGTAAAGGGTTCGATCAATCTAAAGGGCGGACGGATTGATGACCTGACGCTTACCGATCATACCGTTGACATGAGCAAGAATAGTGACCCTGTTCGGCTGTTTTCGCCTTCCGGCACCCAGAATGCCTATTTTAGTCGCTTCGGCTGGGTGGGCGAAGGGGTTGCCGTGCCGGACGACAATACCGTCTGGTCCGCCGATCAAAGCAAACTCACCCCGGAAACACCGGTCACGCTCCGCTGGTCCAACGAGACGGGACAGGTCTATGCGATTACCCTATCGATCGACGAGAATTATCTGATCACCGCCGAACAGAGCGTCACTAATCGCGGTGAAAACGCAATTGCGCTAAGACCATATGGCCTGATCAACCGGAAACGCGATCTGAACAATATTCCGCCCGGCGAAGCCAGTACCTGGACCATTCACTCCGGCCCCATGGGCGTGTTTGAAGGCGCAGCAAATTACGATGTCGACTATAAAAATCTTGCCGGTGAAGAGCCGAGTTTCTTCTCCCGGCTATTTGGCACCTCTGCGGTAGCCGGAACCAATTCCTACGACACGGAAGTCAGCTGGCTGGGCTTTACCGACAAATATTGGCTGGGCGCGTTGATCCCGGAGAATATCACTCAAGTCGATGCAAAATTTCGTTCTGGCGGCAGCGATATCTTCCAGGCTGAAATTGCGAAAAAAAGTGCCCAGATCGTTGCCCCCGGCAAAGTGCTGAAAACCACGACCCGTCTTTTTGCCGGAGCCAAAGAAAACGCACTTCTCGAGAAATATGAAACCGACTTTGGTATCAAGAATCTTGATCGCGCTATTGACTGGGGCTGGTTCTACTGGTTCGAAAAACCGCTTTTCTATCTGCTCAACTGGTTGTTCAAACTGGTTGGAAACTTCGGCGTAGCAATCATCCTGATGACCTTCATTGTGCGCGGAATCATGTTCCCGATCGCCCAGAAACAATTTGCATCCATGGCACAAATGCGCGCCGTGCAGCCTAAAATGAAGGCAATTCAGGCGAAGCATAAGGATGACAAGCAGCAGCAGCAGCAGGAAATCATGAAGCTGTACAAGGACGAGAAGGTCAATCCGCTGGCCGGCTGTCTTCCTATCTTTCTGCAGATTCCGATCTTCTTCGCCCTGTACAAGGTGCTGATGCTTTCGATCGAAATGCGCCATCAGCCCTTTGCCCTGTGGATCAAGGATCTGAGCGCACCCGATCCGCTGACGCCGGTCAACCTGTTTGGCCTGTTGCCATTTGATCCTCCCACCTTTCTCGCCGTTGGTATATTGCCGATCCTCATGGGCATCACCATGCACCTGCAGTTCAAGCTGAATCCGGCCCAGATGGATCCGATGCAGCAGAAAATATTCAGCTTCATGCCATGGATGCTGGTATTCATCATGGCTCCTTTTGCTGCCGGTCTGCAGCTTTACTGGACGGTGTCCAACATTCTCACCATCGCACAGCAGAAGTGGCTCTATTCTCGCCATCCTCAGATGAAAGAGATGATGGCCAAGGAGGCCGAGGAAAAAGCGCGAAAAGCTGAAGCCGACAAGGCCAAGGCATGAAACCGCGCATGATTGACCCGCTTGGCATTAGTGCCGCCATTCCGCTCGCCGGGATGATGCATAGATGACGGCCCCGCTCCACCCGAAACTGTTTTCCGGTCCGATCAGCTTTCTGAAAAGTGCACCGCAGCTGCAATTTTTACCGGACCCAAAGGTCCCGGAGATTGCCTTTGCCGGTCGCTCCAATGTCGGCAAATCGTCGCTGATCAACGCCCTCACCAATCGCAATGGTCTCGCCCGGACGTCAAACACTCCGGGACGAACCCAGGAGCTTAATTTCTTCGATGTCGGCGATCCGCTGATCTTCCGGATCTGCGACATGCCGGGTTACGGCTTTGCCAAGGCACCGCCGAAAACAGTCCAGAAATGGCGGTTTTTGATCAATGACTATCTGCGCGGCCGGGCTGTTCTAAAACGGACTTTCGTGCTGATTGACTCGCGCCATGGCATCAAGCCGGTGGACGAAGAAGTGATGGAAATGCTCGACAATGCTGCGGTCAGTTATCGTATCGTGATGACCAAGACAGACAAGGTAAAGCAGGCCGAACTGGATGTCACCGCGGACAAAGTCGCCGCGATCGCCAAGAAACATCCGGCAGCGCATCCCGAACTGCTGCTCACGTCGTCAGAAAAGAAACAGGGTATTGATGAGCTTCGGCGCGCAGTGCTCGACGCGGTACAGGACTGATCTGTCCAAAGCCATTCTCCCTGACGATCCTTTATCTATACACAGATAAGCATATTTGGTTATGGGACAGAATATGAAACTGATAATCGGAAACAAAGCCTATTCCAGCTGGTCAATGCGCGGCTGGCTTGCCTGCAAGCAGTCGGGACTATCCTTCGAAGAGCTGACCGTGCCGTTATTCGGTGATGACTGGGACCATGTTCGGGAAAGCGAAAATTTTGCGCCCTCAGGCGGCAAGGTGCCAATATTGTGGGATGGCGAAACCGTGGTCTGGGATAGCCTGGCGATCATCGACTGGCTCGCCGACAAAACCCACCGCGACCGCTTCTGGCCAAAAGACGAGACGGCACGCGGCATGGCCCGTTCAATGGCAGCGGAAATGCATTCCAGTTTTATGGCGCTGCGCCGGCAATGCCCAATGAACACGCGGAAAATATATGAAGGCCTGTCCTTCAGCGACGACGTCATGGCAGACGCCGCGCGGATCATCGAACTCTGGGCGCAGGCGCGGGCCCGGTTCGGTCGTGGCGGCCCATTTCTGTTCGGTACCTATGGCGCTGCGGACATCATGTATGCACCGGTGGTTTCGCGCTTTCAAACCTATGGATTCCGGCTGCCCGGCTTTGCCACCAGCTATATGCAGACGATTCTAGACCATGAATGGACCGCACAGTGGATGGAAGCGGCCGAGGACGAGCCATGGGTGATTGAACGCCTCGAGCAACCGAAAGCGGCGGAAGCCTGATTGGCCATTTATGACTAGAGCAACCGTAATCGACTATGCGAAGCGGCTGATTGCACAGCCCAGCATCACACCTGCAACCGGTAGCGTGTTTGACGAGATGGAGGCCATGCTCCTGCCCCTGGGGTTTGAAATATCGCGATTCATCGCCGGCGATGCGCCCGAAGATGCAGAGCAGGGGGGGCCGGTCGAGAATCTCTTTGCCATTCGCAAAGGCCCCGCTGGCTCGCGCCATTTTGCCTATGCCGGTCATCTTGATGTCGTCCCTCCTGGCCAGGGGTGGCAAACCGATCCCTTCGTTCCGGAAGTGCGCGGTGAATTGCTCTACGGCCGCGGCGCCGTCGACATGAAGGGCAGCATCGCCGCCTTTGTCAGTGCCCTGCATGAATTGCCCGAAGATATCGGTACGATCAGCCTGATCATCACCGGCGACGAGGAAGGCCCTGCCCGTTTTGGTACGGTCGCGATCATGGACCATATGGCGGAGCGCGCTATCACCCCCGATCTGTGTCTCGTCGGCGAGCCAACATCAGTCCACCGGCTCGGCGACATGATGAAAATCGGGCGACGCGGATCGGTCAATATGTGGATCACCGTGAAAGGCATGCAGGGTCATGTCGCCTATCCTCATAACGCCGACAATCCGATCACCAAACTCGGCCGGATATTGACCGAGATTGACGCGCTTCAGCTCGACGAGGGTACCGACTGGTTCCAGCCGAGCAATATCGAGTTTACCGATCTCCATGTCGGCAATCCCGCGCATAATGTTATTCCCGCGAAGGCCGAGGGGCGCCTGTCGATCCGGTTCAATGACCGGCACAGCGGCGAAAGCCTCGGCGCCTTGGTCAGGGAAGTCGTCGAACGGCATGGCGGCGAATTGAAGCCGATCATTTCCGGTGAACCATTTTTGACGCCGCCCGGCGAATTTTCGACCATCATCGCAGACGCGATTCGTTCGGTGACCGGCGTCGAGCCGGAACTGTCCACATCCGGCGGAACCTCCGACGCGCGCTTCCTGGCAAAGATCATGCCGGTGGTCGAATTTGGACTGTGTAATGCAACCATGCACAAGCTGGACGAAGCGGTGGCGATCGATGACCTGGAGCAATTGTCCAAAATCTATACTCTGATTGTCGAGCAGGCCTTGCGCTGACCAAGGCCCAAAAATGGCTTAAGCGGATATGATCAGCGGCGACGGCGCAAAATGATATAAAGCGCCCCGGCCCCGCCATGACGTGGATGGGCCCGGCGCACGGCAGCGATATGCGATGCATGGCGCGAGGCCGCGAGCCAGTCGGAGATGGCCGAGCGTATCGCGCCTCGTCCGCCAGCCCGGCGGCGTTCCTCTTCACTTCGCGCTTTGCCGGTGATCAACAGAATCGCCCGATGGCCCGCCGCGATACTCAATTCCAGCGCGCTGTCGAGACGGCCATGCGCCGATGACAGTGTGTAACCGTGTAAGTCGACGGTGACATCGGCCTGAATCATGCCTTTGGCCAATCGGCGATCCCAGCCTCCGTCGAGACCGTGGCGGGTTGGAACCGGTTTTTGTTCGCGCAAAGGGACAGACTTGGCAGCTTGACCCCCAAAATCTTCCGCCGTGATTGGTCCGGCAATATTGCGCAGCTTTTTTGCAACGGGCAGCGATTGGACCCGCTTTAACCGGTTGCGGTCGAGCGGCTCCACGCTCTCCACAAATTTCTGCCACAGCGCCTTTTCACCGGCGGTAAGAGGCCGGTCAGACATGGCTTATTTTCCCAGAGCAGGCTGAAATGCCAAAAGCCGGGATAAACTGCCCTTGGGGAGGAAGATCAAAGCCTGGCCCCGCGAAGACATGCCGCCCGCTATCCGCGCAGCCTCTTCACCAGCACCCCAGAATGTATCGAACCGGTTCGCGCCCTTGATCGCCCCGCCACTATCCTGGGCAACCCAGAGGCCGTCGGCAATATCATGTTCCATGTCGAGAAAGACCGGCGCGCCCAGGGGGACAAACATACGGTCCGCCGCAACCGAAGTTCCCGCGACCACGGGATGCCCCATCGCACCCAAGGGGCCCGGACCGGTCAGTTCCTGAAAAAAGACATAGCTTTTGTTCTCGCGCATGATCCGCATTCCCTCTTCGGGATTGGCGCGCAGCCATTCGACAATGCCTTGCATGTTGGTCTTGCCATCAGCCAGCAAACCGCGTTCGCGCATCACTCGCCCAATGCCGGTATAATCATGACCATTTTGCCCGGCATAGCCGATCCGCATGATCGAACCATCGGGCAGCTCGAGACGGCCACTGCCCTGAATCTGGAGGAAGAACAGGTCGATATAATCCTGCGCCCAGGCGAACTCGAGTCCCTGACCGGCGATAGCACCGTCGTCAATGGCAGCCCGGTCTTCAAACGGGACCAATTTGGTGCCGTCGACCTTGCCGCGGACGCGCTTGTCTTTCAGCTCTTCGGAAAACAGGCCGAGATCGACATCAATCAGGTTGGCCGGTCGCCGATAAACAGGCACTGGATAGCGGGCATTTCTAACCCTGGAGCCGCGAATCTGCGGTTCAAAATAGCCGGTTGCGAAGGCTTTGCCATCGCCAATCTGGACGGTTTCGAAATAGGATACAAAAAAGCGCGCAGCGTCGTCTTCCGGCCAAGCCTGGGCAGCATCACACGATATTTGCCAGTCCGCGCCGGTTGTCAGCCCGCTATTGTCCTCCCGCCGCACCAGAGAAGAACAACTGGTACGAAAGGATTGCAGGGCAGAGGTGGCCTTGGACGGTGACAGGTTGAGGGTGGCGATGTCTGGACCGGCAGCAATCCCCGTTCCAAGCGCGCGCGTGATATCGTCGCCAATTTTCGTCAACTGGGCAGGGTCAGCGGGCTGGAAAGTCGCATCCCTATTTCCACGGGCGGCGAGCGGCGGAGCGGGGGCATTGGGATCATTGCCCGATACGCGCTCGCTCTCCTGCTGGGGGGAGCGGCTTTGCGCAGCCCCTTGCGGGATAATCGTCATGGAACAGGCGCTCAGCAACGCCATCGCTCCGGAAAGCGCCCCTATTTTCATGATAATATTCCCTGGCGACCGAGGATCAGGCCTCATCGGTCTCGTCGAGCAGCCAATTGGGATCAGCGCTCGAAAGATCGCGGCTGAACGTCCAGACATCGTGTGTTTCCACTGCGTCGGATAGTGAGCCACCGATCAGCTTGCCTTTCTTGTCTTTGACCACGGCCGCGATATCGGCATCGAACTGCACCGTAATGCGAGCCACAGGCCGATTATATTCTGCTGCCGAAATCCGGGCGTTGTCGATTCGAACCAGCTGGTTTTCCAGAACCTCACCCCGCTTTTCACGCGCGTTTATGACTTCGGCGAAGCTTTCATAAACATCATCATCGCAAAGGGACTTTAGTTCTTCCTTGTCGCCGTTCCAAAAGGCTTCCAGAATCATCGCATAAGCGGTCTGCGCACCGTCGACAAACCGGCCGACATCAAAATTGCGATCGGCACTCAGAATATCGCGCATGCCCGCTTCGGCGCTGCTGTCATAAATCATCGCAGGGGTGCCTGCCGGGGCAGGAACAACGTCCGGAACATGCGGCTTGGTATCATCCAAGGTTCTGCGTTCATTGGCGCGCGGCTCTATGTTCCGCGGCATATGTTCCTGCTCATGTCCGGTGCGCTTACCCAGTACGGAATATAGGCGCAGGCCGAGAAAAGCCGCTACCATGGCCAATAATACGATTTCGATGGTCACTTCAGAATCCAATCTTTTCTATCACTTTATACATAGGCAGAAAAAGGGCCGGTTTCAAATGGCATTAGCGAAAAAAGCCGGTATGCCGCAATCGGCCAGCCCCTTCTAAAGACCAATTTGTGAACCCGCGCTTACAAATTTGCTGAATTTCCTGGCTCTGCAACACCCGGTTTACTCTTTCATTGCCCTCGGTTCCGTCCCCTGCTAGGCGCGCTGCGAATGGCGCAGCGATATGCGCCACAGGACATGTTTGACTGATTTTCCGAAAGGACAGGCCCGATGGCTGATGAGAATGAAAAAAACGAAACCGGCACGGAACCAACCGGAAATGTGACCACCCCGGATCCGCTCGCCAATGGCGCAGATACCCAGCCGCAAATTGGTGTGATTTCTCAATATGTGAAAGATCTTTCGGTTGAAAATCCGAATGCACCGGATGTGTATCAATGGAATGCGCAGCCCCAAATTGATGTGCAGTTCAATATCGGATCTTCCAAAGTTTCCGACGAGGTTCATGAAGTAGAATTGAAGATCGACGTTACCGCAAAAGCCGACGAGGGCGTCGCCTTCGCAATTGAGCTGCTCTATTGCGGCCTCTTCGGGCTTCGCAATATTTCCGAAGAACAGGCGCATCCCTTCCTGTTTGCCGAAGCACCGCGGCTGCTCTTCCCCTTTGCCCGGGCAATTATTTCGGATGCTGTGCGCGATGCCGGATTCCAGCCATTGTTGCTAGAACCGATTGATTTTACAGCACTTTATATGCAGCAGCGCGAGCAGATGGCGGCACAGCAGACAGGCGATCAACCGGTTGGGAATGCCTGAGCTGGTTTTTCAGCAATTGAGGGCTTGAAATGGGCCTGGTCAAAAACACTGGCACGATTGCTGGATTTACAATCGTCAGCCGGATATTCGGTTTTGTCCGTGATATGCTGCTGGCGAGAGTGCTTGGTGCGGGGCTCGCAGCCGATGCCTATCAGCTGGCGTTTACCCTGCCCAATACCTTTCGGCGGCTTTTTGCCGAGGGCGCTTTTTCGGTCGCCTTCGTACCCATGTACAGCCGCCGGCTTGCCGACGAAAATGGCGAAGCAAGAGCGAAAGAATTTGCCGATGACGTGTTATCGGTATTTATCTGGATATTGCTCGTCTTCTCTGCACTAGCAATGCTCGCCATGCCATTGATCGTTTACGGCCTGGCATCGGAATTCCAGTCACAACCGGGCAAGTTTGAACTGGCCGTTTTTCTGAGCCGGATGACTTTCCCTTATCTGTTTTTCATCAGTCTGGTCGCGATGTTGTCGGGCCTGCTAAACGCCCGTTCACATTTTGCGCCCGGTGCTATTGCCCCGGTGTTGTTCAACATCACGCTGATCAGCGCCATCCTGATCGGCTATTATGTTCGCGGCGATACCGAGAATGACGTGATTGTCGTTGAAATACTGAGCGCGGCCGTCGCTCTGTCGGGCCTCGTCCAACTGATCTATTTATGGTGGGCGGTTAAGCGCGCTGATGTGAAACTCGAGATCAGGCGTCCACGGCTGACACCCGAAATCAAGCGACTGGGCATGGTAATCCTGCCCGCGACATTCGGCGCCGGAATCTATCAGGTCAGCCAATTTGTAGACACGTTTTTTGCCACTTCCCTGCCGCAGGGGTCCTTGACCCTTCTGAAAATGGCCGACCGCCTGAACCAGATGCCGCTCGGCATTGTGGGCATTGCGCTCGGCACCGCCATTCTGCCGATGCTTTCGCGCCACATCCAGAATGACAATCAGGCTCTCGCGCAGCGCCTGCAGGCCGATGCGTTCGAGATGGCGACCTTGCTGACCTTGCCGGCTGCCGCTGCACTCGCTGTCTGCGCACCCGCCTTTACCAGCGCATTTTTCGTTGGCGGCAAGTTCACCGCGGCGGACGGCGCATTGATGTCCAACATCGTTGTCGCGCTGGTCGCCGGCCTGCCCGCCTATGTGATCATCAAAATTCTGGTACCGGGGTTTTTCGCCCGGTCCGATACAAAAACGCCGGTCTTTACGGCTCTGGCCGCACTGATTGTCAATATTGCGCTCAACATCTATGTCGTCATGTACGCAGGCTACGGTATCGTCGGACTGGCTGCGGCTACGGCGGCCTCGGCCACGCTGAACTGTATCCTGCTCTATACCATTCTCCACAGACGCGGATTTTTCCACTTCACCGCGGCACTGGCGTCCCGGATTGTCCGCCAGTTGATCGCAACCGCGGCAATGGTCGCTATCTTATGGGTTTTGATGGACTGGCTGACCCCATATTTTTCCGCCGATGTCTGGGCACGGATCTGGTCGCTGGCGGTGCTTGTGACCGCCGGTGGTGCCGTTTATGCTGTCGTCGGATTCATGGTCGGGGCGGTCGACAAGCAGAGAATCATCGCGCTGGTCAAGCGCAAGCCAATCCCGACGGAGGAGACTTAGACTATGTCGTCAAAAATGCGGACGGTATCGGGCATCCAGCCAACGGGCAATCTCCATCTCGGCAATTATCTGGGCGCAATCAAGAACTGGGTGAAGATGCAGGACGAGGGGGAGTGTCTGTTCTTTCTGGCTGACCTCCACGCCATCACCGTCCAGAATGACCCCGCCGAACTGGCCGCCAATTGCCGGGAAATGGTAGCGGCGCTCGTCGCCGCCGGAGTCGACCCCGTCAAATCGATTTTGTTCAATCAGGCACGCGTGCCCGCCCATCCCGAACTGGCGTGGTTGCTGATCTGCAACACGCCAATGGGCTGGCTCGACCGGATGACCCAGTTCAAGGAAAAATCGGGCAAGCACAAACAACGGGCCTCGCTCGGCCTTTATGGCTATCCGGTGCTCCAGGCGGCGGATGTTCTGGTCTATCAGGCTACGCACGTCCCGGTGGGCGAAGACCAGAAACAGCATCTCGAACTGGCTCGTGATATTGCGACAAAGTTCAACAACGATACCAAGACCGAAACCTTCACCCTGCCCGAACCATTTATCGGCAAGACCGCAGCACGGATCATGAGCCTGCGCGACGGCTCCGCGAAGATGAGCAAGTCCGATCCATCTGATCTCAGCCGGATCAACATGAGCGATGATGACGAGACCATTGCCCGGAAATTAAAGAAGGCAAAGACCGATCCCAAGCCATTGCCCGACAATATGGAGGCGCTCAATGATCGTCCGGAAGCACAAAACCTGATCGGCATCTACGCAGCTCTGGCCGATCAGCCTCAAGAGGCCGTGCTCGCCGAATATGCGGGCAGGGGCTTTGGCGACTTCAAACCCGCGCTCGCCGATCTGGCAGTCAGCAAATTGTCGCCAATCCGCCAGCGGTTCGAAGAATTGCGCAAGGATCAAACCGCGATTGACACAATTTTGCGCGACGGCGCGGAGAAAGCCTCGGCGATGGCACGGCCGACGGTAGAGGCCGCCTATGCTGCTCTCGGACTACTGCGAAACTAGGACGCTTCACAACCATGCCCGGTTGCAACCGACGCAATAGACTTGCCTGAATCCCCATTTTCGGTAAATGCTAGACCATGGATATTATCTCGATACGCGGCGGCAATCAGCTGTCTGGCACCATTCCCATTTCGGGAGCAAAGAATAGCGCACTGACCTTGCTGCCATGCGCCCTGCTGACCGATGAACCGGTCACTCTGCGCAATCTGCCGCGACTGGCCGATGTCGACAGTTTCGGCCATCTGCTCAACCAGCTGGGCGTTTCCACCACCATCGAGGGAGCAAGGCCGGAAGATTTTGGTCGGGTGATGACGCTCAAGGCCGGCAGGATCACATCGACCGAAGCGCCCTATGATATCGTCCGGAAAATGCGGGCGTCGATTTTGGTGCTGGGACCCCTTTTGGCCCGCGCCGGAGAATGCCGGGTATCGCTGCCCGGTGGCTGTGCGATCGGCAATCGCCCGATCGACCTTCATTTGAAGGCAATTGAAGCCCTCGGTGCCACCATCGAAACGACCAGCGGCTATGTGATCGCACGCATACCCGATGGCGGCTTGCCGGGTGGGGATTTCACTTTCCCGGTGGTTTCGGTTGGTGCCACGGAAAATGCGCTGATGGCAGCGGTATTGGCAAATGGCACCAGCATCCTCAGAAACGCTGCGCGCGAACCGGAAATTGTCGACCTGTGCAATATGCTGGTCGCGATGGGCGGCGAGATCGAGGGCATCGGTTCGTCGACACTCACCATTACCGGCGTCGATCGGCTGCACGGCTGTACCTACCGCGTCATGTCGGACCGAATCGAAGCGGGCAGCTATGCCTGCGCCGTTGGCATAACCGGGGGCGAGGTCGACCTGCTGGCCGCCAAGGCGGAAGAAATGGAAGCAACGCTGGACGCGCTCCGGCAAGCCGGCCTGTCCATCGAACCGCACGCCAAGGGCATCCGGGTGGCTTCCGATGGCAAGCTCAAACCGCTGACCCTGTCCACGGCCCCCTATCCAGGCCTGGCCACCGACATGCAGGCACAATTGATGGCGATGCTGTGTCTCGCCGATGGGGCTAGCGTTCTGACCGAAACGATTTTCGAAAACCGCTATATGCATGTGCCCGAACTCAACCGGATGGGTGCGGACATCGAAACCAAAGGTCGCACCGCCGTGGTGCGCGGAGTCAAGAAATTGACCGGCGCGCCCGTGATGGCAACCGATCTGCGCGCCTCGATGAGCCTCGCAATTGCCGGACTGGCTGCAGAAGGCGAGACCAGGCTGCAGCGTATCTATCATTTGGACCGTGGCTATGAACGGCTCGAAGAAAAGCTGGCAGCGGTCGGCGCGGATATCGAACGGATCAGCGGCGATTGAGCCACTCTCGCTAGCATTTATGGAAGCTTGTCGTCGCGGCGGTAGCCACAGCGAATAATAGGTGCGAAAAAAGCTGTCCGGAGCGGACCATCTCTAGCTACCGGACAAGGTGCAATGCGACATCCGGCACTGTCTTTTCTAAACTAGCTACCGTTGCTGGCAACAATATCGACAACCGTACCGCCGCCCGAGCGTTTGTTCAGGGTGATCACATAGGCACTATTTTTATTCGGTTTTGAGCCGCCCAGAACATGCTCGCTGCCCCGCAACAGATATTCGGCGTCATATCCGCCACGTTTTGCCTTGGTATAATAATAATCGACAATGCTCTTGATCGGCGTAGCGGTGGTAAAACTGACCACGCGAAGGTCGCATTGGCCAGCCGCTTCCTGCACATTCGCTTTTGGATAGACCGCAAATTCCGGCGGCATCCTGTTGGCCCAGCCCATATCGTAGGTCAGTTTTTCCTTGCAGGCGGGCTTGTTCTGGCGCGCCGTTTGCAGCTCGGCTTTATCCCCCAACGTCATGGTTTCATCGTCCGACGTCATCTGCCGGGGTTTTGGCGCAGTAAGCATTTTTCCACCAAGCGCGGCCTTTGCAGCGGCTCTTCCGTCTTCACCAGCCCCCGGGGGCACCGAGCCGTCTGCCGCACCATTGGCGCCGCGAATGGCATTGCGGTTGGCTTGCTCCGTAAGATTCGGGTCGACAAGGATCGCGTCTTCCAGAGCATCCTTCATCGCCGGGTCAGAAGTCAGATTGTCATCCAGCTTTGCCAGTTCTTCCTCATTGCCTTCGTTGCTGCCACAGGCTGCCAGCGTCAAGGGCAGCGCAAAAGCCGCGGCGGACAGCCCTAGCGAACGGGAAAAGTGAGACATGCGATTTGCTCCTGAATTTACCGGAATGCATGCACCAAAAAGCGTTAATATTTCGTTAGGGAAATGAGTTAATCTGGTTACAATTTGTTAACCTTTTGTCCCGTTCCGGGATTTCAACCGAAAGTATCCGGCCCGTCAATCTCACCAAAGCGGATCAGGCGGGAGGTCAGGACAGCAGCCTGGCGGTTGATCACGGCTTTCTGATATTCCGGATCCGTCACCATTTCCATGAACGCAGCGCTATTGGGATAACGGGCAATGAACGAGGAATCCCACTGCCTGTCTTCCGGCCCAATGACGGTGCATTCCATCTGTCCGCGCCAGAGAATCGTACCGCCAACCCGCTCAAAAATCGGGCCGCTTGTCTTTCCATATTCGGCATAAGCGCGTGCGCCGGTCCAGCCTTTGGCGGCGTTGGGGTGATCTGCAGGATATTGCGCATCACCGTGGAAACGTAGCAGATTGAGCATATTAATCGGCACATCGCGCGGCAGTGCCTTGAATGCGTCAAAGCTTTCACGTGTGGGATCAAGATAACGATCTTCGGCCATGGCCTGCTCTCCTACTGAAATTGTTTTCTATTCTCTTGCCACTGTTCGCGCGATTGTCCCCAGTCGTCAACCCATGCATCCTGATAGGGTGCGGGAAGCTTTGTCGGCCCGCGATTGGTCGAGCCAAGCCGCTCGGCCAGTTTAATCGACGCAAGATTGTCCGGATCAATCGTATGACAGATGTCACTCCAGCCGAGCCTATCGACCGCATAGTTCATGCTGGCTACCGCCGCTTCCAGTGCATAGCCTTTGCCAGCATAGTCCGGTGCCACGCCCCAGCCCACTTCCGTACCCGGCCAGCTGTCGGGATACCAGGGACCGATGCGGCCAATCCATTTGCCGCTATCTTTGAGGATCAGGGAGAACATTGCGTAGCCGCGAACCTGCCAGGCGCCGACCATGGCGCATAAGTCCCGCCAGCTTTCCGCGCGGCTTTTGACGCCGCCCAGATAAGTCATCGTGGCTTCATCCGCCTGAAATGCCGCCCATTCGTCGAAATCACTCCCATTAGGCGGGCGCAAAATCAAACGGTCGGTTTCAATGCGTAGCGAAGTCAAGTCTGTCATCATTGCTCTCCCTCTCTCCGACTTGCCATTTTGTGATTCATAAGACAATCGCTTGAAAAACTGGTGATATATGCATATAATACAGCTATGTTTAATCTGATCTCAATATTCATCGGCGTCATTGCGCTCATCCTGTCCTTCATCGGCTTGGTCCCCCTGCTCGGCTGGACCAACTGGCTGATCCTGCCGATTGCCGGCGTCGGTGCGCTGTTCGGGCTGATCTCGTCGCGCACCAGCGGCATGTATTTCTGTATGATTGTCATGGCTATCTGCGCCTTGAGGCTGTGGATCGGCGGCGGTATCATCTGACCCTGAAGCCGGGTTTCCCGGACCATAGGATTTCTTGATTGCCCGGCGCGAGCGCACAGCCTAATCGCTGGAGAATGTTCAGCGCACTATCCCCCAGTAGAATTGGCTTGATTCAGGCGCTAGTCGCGTGCGTCTTCTGGGGGCTGATGCCCGTCTATTTCAAGCTGCTGCAAAGCGTCGGCGCACTGGAAATTGTCGCCCATCGCATCATCTGGTCCGTGCCATTGCTGCTCATCATCCTCTATTTCCGGAAAAACCTCGCCAGTCTGGGCACCGCGCTTACGAACGGCAAGTTGCGCTTGGCCATGCTGGCCAGCGCTTCCCTCATCGCTGCCAACTGGCTGATCTATGTCTGGGCCGTGCACGAGGATCATATTCTCGCGGCCAGTCTGGGCTATTTTATCAGCCCGCTGCTCAGCGTCTTCATGGGCAGGGTTTTTCTGGGTGAGACGCTCTCCCGCAACAAGTGGATTGCCATTGCAATAGCAGCATTGGGCGTTTCGGTGCTGGCGGTTCAGGCACTCGACACGCTTTGGGTCAGCCTGGCGCTGGCGATTTCGTGGAGCAGCTACGGACTGGTCCGCAAGCTCGCTGACATTGGCCCGATAGTGGGGCTGACGGCAGAGACCGGCATCTTGTTTCTGCCTTTCACGCTGTTTCTGATCTGGCTGAGCTTCGGCATGCCACCCTCGTCATCGAGCCAGCATCTTGGCGATGACCGGACGATTGACCTGTTGCTGATTGGCGGTTCGATCGTCACCGCCATCCCGCTGGTGCTATTCGCCGCCGCGGTCAAGAAAATGACGCTCAGCGCGATCGGCCTGCTCAATTATCTCGCGCCGACGATCCAGTTTCTGGTTGGCGTGTTCGTCTACAATGAACCCCTGACGCCCTCCCACATGATTTGCTTCATACTGATATGGATCAGCCTCGCCCTCTTTTCGACCGATTCCTATCTGACGGGTAAAGCGGCCCGGAAAACCCAGTTGGCCTGACGGCTTTCGTCAGCATGTCGGCCAAGCTGACGCTGCGACTGGGCCCGGTTATCCAGTGCAAGCGGTGAGGAAACAGGATCGAAAAAAGCAACAAGCCGTCAAGACGGGACGATGGACCATTGCAGCCTGGATCCTGCATGGAAAGGAACCAGCTTGGTGCCGGAGCCATCAAGATGTTCGGGCACCGGTGAAACGCTCCGCGCCAGAGTGATCCGCTCGTCATTATACGGCAATCCATAAAAATCAGGTCCGTATAGCGAGGCAAAGCCCTCCAGCCGGTCGAGCGCGCCTTCCTCGTCGAACACTGCCGCATAGCTTTCCAGCGCATAGGGCGCGTTGAAAATCCCGGCACAGCCGCAGGCAGACTCCTTGGCGTGAATTTCATGCGGCGCGCTGTCGGTTCCCAGAAAATATTTCGGAGACCCGGACGTCGCCGCCTTGCGCAGCGCGAGCCGGTGCTGTTCCCGCTTTGCTACAGGCAGGCAATAGGCATGCGGACGAATACCCCCTACCAGCATCGCGTTGCGATTGATGTGGAGATGATGCGGCGTGATGGTGGCCCCGATATTGGGGCCGGTGCTGGCGACGAACTGGACGGCCTGATCGGTGGTGATATGCTCGAACACGATCTTCAGGTCCGGCAGCGCCCGGACAAGCCCGTCAAGCACCCGGTCGATAAACACTGCCTCGCGATCGAATATATCAATGTCGCCATCGGTCACCTCGCCATGCACCAGCAGCGGCATGCCGATTTCCTGCATCCGCTCCAGCACAGGCATGATTTTCGCCACATCGGTCACGCCATGCGCGCTGTTGGTCGTGGCATTGGCGGGATAGAGTTTCGCCGCGGTAAAAATACCATCTGCATGCCCCTTGGCGATATCATCGGCATCCGCATCATCGGTGAGATAGTAGGTCATCAGAGGCGTAAAATTTGAATCGGTCGGCAATGCAGCCATGATCCGTTTCCGATAAGCAGCCGCGGCGGCGGCACTGGTCACCGGTGGCGAAAGATTTGGCATGATGATCGCGCGTGCAAATTGCCGGGCAGTATAGGGGGCAACCGCCTCGAGCATTGTGCCATCGCGAAGGTGGACATGCCAGTCATCTGGGCGACGGATGGTAAGGGTGTCGATCATATAGCTCCGCGTCAGGCTTGGTTTTTCCTTCCGTACCCCCTACCTAAATGCCATGACCGAAACCAGACTTAATGACCGCGCCATCATTCGTCTTTCTGCGACCGAGGCCAGCGAGGACGTCCGGCAGTTCCTGCAGGGACTGGTTACCCAGGACATGATGGCAATCGCACCAGATGCTCCCCAATGGTCTGCGCTGCTCACCGCGCAGGGCAAAGCCTTGTTCGATTTTTTTCTTTGGGCAGATGGCAATGACATCCTGATCGACTGCGAAAAGGAACAGGTTGAAGCGCTGCTCAAACGGCTGAAACTTTATCGCTTGCGGCGAAAGATCGAGATTGCATCCGATGATTCGATTGGCGTTCACTGGGCACAGGCTGCCAATGACCGGCCGTTCGATCCCCGTCTGCCGGCTATAGGCCATCGCTGGCTGGGTGATCCCGACGCGGGTGGTAGCGCGGTCGAAGACTATCGGAAGCATCGCCTGTCCCTGGGTGTGACCGAGGGGATCGCCGAGCTAGGCAGCGACAAGACCCTGTGGCTCGAATGCAATGCAGCGGAACTCAATGGTGTGAGCTTCACCAAAGGCTGTTATGTCGGGCAGGAAAATACAGCCAGGATGAACTACCGGCAAAAGGTCAATCGGAGGATGGCTGTGGTCCCGATCGGCGAGGCTGACGAAAAACGTCAGCGCATCGCCTATCCCGCTTACGGGCTATCGGTAGAACATCGGCGTGTAAACGATCTTCACGGCCTGAAGCTGCCCGCATGGCTGGAAAAAGCGATCTAGCAGCGGCAATGGCCGTCGCTCCGATGAAGTGGCCGAGCAGAATCAGGCGGCGTCGCTCTCTTCAATCGCTTTCGGCTTGATCACCCGTTTCTTGCGCGCAGGCTTGGTTTCGACCTCGACAGCCGCTGATGTCGAAATTGCCGGCGGCAGGGCGCTAGCATCGAGGCTGTTGGTGTCACCATTTTTTTCTGCCGATTCGGTCCGACCATCCCCGTTTTCAGTCTTGCGGGGACGCCGGCTGCGAACGGGTTTTTTCTCTTCCACAGCATCATCCGCAACCTTCTCGCTGCGATCTTCGCGTTGCTGACGCTTCTGCTGCGGGCGACCGCGGCTGCTGTCGCCGTCATTATCGCTGCTGTCATCCTGACCCTGGCCGCGCTGATCGCCACGCGACTCTTCGCGGGCCATTCGCTGTTCTTCCCGGCGGGCCTGCGTGTCGGCGTTCACACGGAAATAATGGTCGGCAAATTGATGATAATATTCCGCCTGGACACGGTCACCATTGACCTGTGCGTCCTGTGCCATTTTCTTGTATTTATCGAGCATTTGAGCGGCATTGCCCCGCGCGCGATTATCAATCCGATTGTCGCGATCCATTCCACCACCGCGGTTGCCCTGATTGCGGTTATTATTATTGGTGTTCCGACCGCGCCCACGGCGGCCAGGCTGACGATTGTTCATCAAATTTCGGGTATCCTTATACCTTAATAAACTTGCTCTTCCTCAAGTCATAGCCACACTTTGGCGGCGGTTGCGCCGCAAACAACCTGTCCACGGCGGCCCATACAAGACAAATTAGCGCCGAAAACCAGCAACATTATCGAGTTGGGGGCAGGCCAGTGATTTTGGGAAAAAGCCAGAAATCGTCTGGGCCTGAACAAGTCTTAGCGACTCGCTCGGTCAAAACCAAGCCCTTTTTAACGATGGAGGATCAGCAAACGATCATTGCTGCCCAAATCCTGTTTTAATTCAATATGATAACCACTTTTTCTGGCTATTTGGGAAACCGATTTTGCCTGGTCAAAGCCGATCTCAAGCAACGCTATCCCGTTCGGCGCAAGCAATTTTGTCAGCGCCGGAATGATGATTTCATAATCATCCAGCCCGTCTTCTCCCGCGAACAGGGCTTGATGGGGTTCATAATCGGCTACATCCTTGGCCAATCGCGCACGGGTCGCAACATAGGGCGGGTTGGCAAGGATCAGATCGAAGCCGGGTTCGAGAATATTTGTCCACTCAGGCTGCGTCCAGTCGAGCAACAGGAAACCGGCGCGATCGGCCAGTCCAAGTGCATCGGCATTATTATGAGCAATCTGCAAGGCAGTAGCGCTGGCATCAATCCCCCAGCCTTCGGCATCTGGAAATTCATGCAAAGCCGCGAGCAGAAGCGCACCGCTGCCGGTACCCAGGTCGAGTATCCGCTGCGGTGAACCGGACGCGGATACGCGGATGGCTTCCTCGATCAGCAGCTCGCTGTCGGGACGGGGGATCAGAACATCAGGCGTCACCAGAAAATCGAGGCCCCAGAATTCTTTCTTGCCGACAATATGGGCAATGGGCTCGGATTGTCGCCGCCGCTCGACGAGCGCGGCAAATTCAGCCGGAACTGCCAAGTCCGGCAGTTTGAGCAGCAAGTCCGATCGCTCGATCTGCAAGGCATGGGCCATCAGCAATTCCGCATCGAGACGGGGACTGTCTGATATCCCGGACAGCGCCTGCGCTGCCTCGCGCAACGCAGCAGCAGCGGCGTCAGCCATCCAGATTGGCCAGCCGGCTGGCTTCATCCTCGGCGATCAGCGCGTCGATCAGTTCGCCGAGCGCACCGCCCTCGACGATTTCCGGCAGCTTGTGCAGCGTCAGGTTGATCCGGTGGTCGGTCACCCGGCCCTGTGGATAATTATAGGTGCGGATGCGCTCGCTGCGATCGCCGCTGCCGACCATAGACTTGCGCGCTTCGGCTTCCTCGCTCTGCACCGCATCGCGTTCCTGCTCATAGAGCCGCGCCGCCAGCACCTTCATCGCCTGCGCCTTGTTCTTGTGCTGCGACTTGCCGTCCTGGCATTGTACCACCAGCCCGGTTGGCAAGTGGGTGATCCGGATCGCGCTGTCGGTCTTGTTGACATGCTGGCCGCCCGCGCCGCTCGCCCGGTAGGTGTCGATGCGCAGATCCTCGTTGCGGATCTGGACGTCGACTTCCTCCGGCTCGGGCAGAATCGCCACGGTTGCCGCAGAGGTATGGATCCGTCCGCCGCTCTCCGTTTCCGGCACGCGCTGGACCCGGTGGACGCCCGATTCAAATTTCAGCTTGGCGAACACGCCCTTGCCCTGGATATTGGCAACGACTTCCTTGAACCCGCCGACTTCCGAGGCATTGGCGGAGATCATCTCGACCTTCCAGCCCTGCAGCTCGGCATAGCGGGTGTACATGCGGAAAAGGTCGCCCGCAAAAAGCGCGGCCTCGTCGCCACCAGTGCCAGCGCGGATTTCCAGCATCGCGGGGCGATCATCGGCGCTGTCCTTGGGCAACAATTGCAGCGCCAGCGCGTGTTCCGCCTTTTCCAGCGCCTTCTTGACGCCATCCACCTCGTCGGCAGCCATCGCCTTCATTTCGGCATCGTCACCGGCGAGCATTTCGGCCAGACCTTCCCGCTCGTCACGCAGACTTTTGACCCGCGCAGCCGCTTCGGCTACCGGCTCGATCTCGGCATATTCCTTGGACACTTCGACAAATTTGTCGCCGTCGAGATTGCCGGACGCCATCATCGCCTGCAGCTCGGCAAAGCGCGCCTCGATTTGCGCCAGTCTCTGGGGGGTGATGGTGGTCATGCTGTCAGAGCCTGTACCAACCCGCTCAAGACAATCTCTCGCTGATCGCCCGTTTCCAGATTTTTAACCGCAGCCACGCCGTTGGTCAGTTCATTTTCGCCTATGATGACGACATGCGCGGCTCTCGCCGCATTGGCCTTTTGCATCCGTTTTTTCATATTGCCCTTATAGGCCATTTCGCAGCTGACGCCCGCGCGACGCAAGTCGCCCATCAGCTTCATCGCTGCGGCTTCACAGCCCTCGCCCAGCGGAATGAATATAGCGTCAGGGCCCCTTGTTGCCGGGTGCTCCAGTAACATGCCCAGCCGCTCGATCCCAGCAGCCCAGCCGACAGCCGGCGTCACCGGCCCGCCTAGCGCCTCGATCAAACCGTCATAGCGCCCGCCCGCCAGCACCGTGCCCTGCGCACCCAGCCGGTCGGTGACAAATTCAAAGGCCGTGTGGCGATAATAGTCCAGCCCGCGCACCAGCCGGCTGTTGCGCGTCCACGCGACGCCGCAGGCATCGAGCCCTTCGGTGACCTGAGCGAAAAATTCCTTCGCCTCGCTCGACAGATAGGCGTCGATATCCGGCGCGCTGTCGGCGATCGGGCGGTCCTGCCGTTCCTTGCTGTCGAGAATCCTGAGCGGATTGCGTTCCAGCCGGTCCTGGCTGTCTTCAGACAATTCCTTGCGGTGCGCCTGAAAATGTTCGACCAGAGCATCGCGCCAGGCGTCGCGGCTTTCGGCATCGCCCAAGGTGTTCAGCTGCAGCGTCACGCCGTCCGCAATGCCAAGTTCGTTCAAAAGCTGGTCCGCAAAGCAAAGCAGTTCGACATCCGCTGCCGCCTCCCCTGCACCGATAATCTCGGCATCAAGCTGGTGAAACTGCCGGTAGCGCCCCTTCTGCGGCCGCTCATATCTGAACAGCGGCCCATGCGCGGACAGCTTCAACGGTACATGCTGCTGCCAGCCATTGGTGAGAAACGCCCGCGAAATCCCGGCGGTAAATTCCGGGCGCAAGGTCAGGCTGTCGCCACCGCGATCCTCAAAACTATACATTTCCTTGGAGACCACGTCGGTCGTCTCGCCGAGCGAGCGGGCAAAGACCGCTGTCGGTTCAAAGACCGGCATTTCGACACCTTTGAACCCATAGAGTCGCCGCACGCGCTCGAACGTCTCGACGACATGGCTGAACCGCTCCTGGTCCTCGCCAAATATATCCTGCGTGCCGCGCACCGGCTGGGGTGTTTGTATCTTTGCCATGCGGAGCGCTTTAGCCAGAGAAACGACAAAGCGGAAGTGGCTTATTTCCACCAAGGCTCTGGACGAAAGTCGCAAAAACCTTCATCTGGACGCGTTCGGCATCATAGGGATTTTCTGAATATGCGTCTGGTTGGCATTTTGGGTCTGGTTGCGGCCCTCTCCATTTCTTCAACAGCGGCAGCGATGCCGGACCGCCTTAGCAAACCGGACTATGTCGCGCCGCAGGAAACCATCCCGGCGCCGCGGGATATTGCCTATCCCGGCACCATGAGTTTGGAGGTCGATGCCCGCGATCACGATCAGGGCATATTCCGCGTCACACAGACGATACCGGTGGCCAAAGCCGGACGCTTGACCCTTCTCTATCCCGAATGGCTGCCCGGCAATCATGCCCCGCGTGGCGAGATCGAAAAAATCACGGGGCTGAAATTCACCGCAAATGGACAAGAACTTGCCTGGGTGCGTGATGATGTCGATGTCTATGCGTTTCACCTGACCGTGCCGGAAGGCGTTTCCCAGATCACAGTGAAATTCGAATTTGTCTCGGCGACCACCGCCGGCCAGGGACGCATCGTCATGGCACCATCGATGCTCAATCTGCGCTGGCATCAGGTTTCGCTGTATCCGGCGGGCTATTTCGTGCGCCAGATTCCGGTCCAGGCGACCGCCATCTATCCCGAAGGCTGGCAAGCCGCGAGTGCGTTGCGCCAAAAATCACAGGCTGGCGGCAAAATTGTTTATGAAAAAACCGACTATGACACATTGGTCGACAGCCCGGTTTTTGCCGGACAATATTTCGAGACGGTACAGCTGACCAGCCGTGCGCATCTCAATATCGTCTCCGACGACGCGAAATATTTACGACCCGAAAAGGGGCATATCGCGCCACATATAAAGCTGGTCAAGGAAGCGGAAGCGCTTTTCGGCAGCCACCCCTATGACCGCTATGATTTTCTGCTCGCGCTGACCGACGAAATGGGCGGCATCGGGCTGGAACATCATCGCTCATCCGAAAATGGAGTGAACCGCGAATATTTCACCGGCTGGGATGACGGACCCGGTCGCCGCAATCTGCTGCCGCACGAGCTCACCCATGCCTGGAACGGCAAATATCGCCGCCCGCAAGGCATGTGGACACCCGATTTCCGGCAACCGATGCGCGACAATTTACTATGGGTCTATGAAGGGCAGACGCAATTCTGGGGCTATGTGCTGGGCGCACGATCGGGACTTTATTCGAAACAGGACACGCTCGATGCCCTCGCCGCCATCGCAGCGGACATGGACCAGCGGGTCGGACGGGAATGGCGGCCATTGATTGACACAGCCCATGATCCGATAATCGCGGCGCGCCGCCCCAAACCCTGGACCAGCTGGCAGCGAGCCGAGGATTATTACAACGAAGGCCTGCTGATCTGGCTCGAAGCCGACCAGATCATCCGCCGCGAATCAAACGGCAGAAAATCACTCGAAGACTTCGCTCGGGCTTTTTTCCGCGGCGACAATGGTGACTGGGGCGTGGTCACTTATGAAAAAGAGGATGTGATCGAGGCACTCGGCAAGGTCCAGCCTTATGACTGGGACGGGTTCATCGAAGAGCGGGTTTACCGCACCGGCACCGAAGCGCCCAAGGCAGGCCTTGTCCTAGGCGGCTACCAGCTCGTCTATGTCGATAGGCCGAGCGCGTATATTCTCGCCAATGACGAACGCCGCAAACAGCTGGACCTGAGCCACAGCATTGGCCTGATCATGGGCAGCAAAGGGATGATAAAATCGGTGGTCTGGGACAGCCCGGCATTCAAGGCCGGCCTGAAATCCGGCCTCACTATATCGGCGGTCAACGGCAAGGCCTATAGCGACGAGGCGCTCAAACAGGCAATCGAGGAAAATCGCGGGGCCGAAGGCCCCATCGATATTTTTGCGAAAAATGGCGAAGCCTATCATAATTTTATGGTCGACCATTCCGGCGGCCTGCGCTATCCGGCGCTCGAAAAAATCACCGGAGAGGGTGTTGCACAAGAAGCCGGCATAGACCGGCTGCTTCAGTCGAAAACCACATAAGGACCACCTTTTCCCATGGATATTAGCAAAATCGCGATTGGCGACAATCCACCCGAAAGCCTGAACGTCATCATCGAAGTGCCGGTCGGCGGCGAACCGGTAAAATATGAATTTGACAAGGAATCCGGTGCATTGTTCGTCGACCGCATCCTGCACACACCGATGCGTTATCCGGCCAATTACGGCTTCATCCCGCACACATTGTCGCCCGATGGAGACCCGCTCGATGCCTTGGTCGTCGCACGGTCCCCGTTCATGCCGGGCTGCGTTGTGCGCTGCCGCCCCATCGCGGTTCTCAATCTCGAAGACGAACATGGCGGCGATGAAAAGCTGCTCTGCGTACCGATCGACGCGACATTTCCTTATTATCGCAAGATCGACCAGGGCAATGATCTCCCCGAAATCGTGATGCAGCAGATCGAGCATTTCTTCACCCACTATAAAGATCTCGAACCCGAAAAATGGGTGCGGGTTGGCAAATGGGGAGACGCCGACGAAGCCCGGCGCGTTACGCTGGAAGCGATCGAACTGGCGCAACGGCAATGATCAGGCGGATGGCGGTTTTGGGGCTGGGCCTCACCGCCGCCCTCGCCGCTTGCGCAACGCCCGAAACCCGTGTCCGCAACGGCCTGATGAGCATCGGCCTGTCCAAACCGGTCTCTTACTGCATGGCGGGACGGATGGTGGATCGACTGTCGCTCGGTCAGCTTAACAAGCTCAATAGCCTCGGCAAGCTCAGAAAACGCAAACCCGGCGATGTGACGTTCAACCAGTTTGTCAAGGAAACCCGGTCGCTCCAGGATCCCGAAATCATCGGTGTCGTCACATCATCGGGTGTCATCTGCGCCGTGCAATAACGCCGCCCACTATTGAACGAATGCCGCCAGAAAAGTCGCGACGACCGGACTATTGTGAATTTCAGCGCGGATCAGGGAATTGTCCCACCATAGCCGGTCGTTGTTCGCCAGAAGGATGAGGGTCAGTTTCTGGTCGGGAATTTTCAGATAGATTGCGGAATAGCGGTCCGGATCCCAGCCGGAATGCCAGTATAGCCGGTGCGCGTGCCAATCCTGGACAAACCAGCCCCACCGATAATCGCCAACCGGCGGCAGAGCATCGTCACTGAAAACGCGTTTCATCCAGTCTGCAGGTAGCAGCTTGCCCGCATCCAGCGCGATATCAAACTGGGCTAGATGCCGCGCACTGGCCTTGATTCCGGCCGCAGCGCGGAAATCATCATCCGAAAAGCTGTTTTTCTCCAGCCGGCCCTCTGCATTGATGGCAAATGGTGGTGCCAACAAGCGCAAAGCCGATCCCCCGTCAGGGTCATGCCATCCGAGCGCTACATTTTCCATCCCTGCAGGCTTCAGCACATTGTCACGGACAATGGCGCGCAACGGTCTTTTGCCCGCACCTTCGATTGCCCGGTCGATGCGGGCATATGTCATCGGATTATAAACAAAGCGCGCGCCTGGCTTTCCGTTGACCCGCATGTTCAATATGTCGGACAGGGTTAATTTCCTGGCGCAGTCGACGGGCGCAATCCGGGTTCCGTCATCAGCCAGTCCGCCGCCGCCGAAGACAATGGATGAGGCGGAAAACCAGTCACAAAATCCGGCCCAGCCCGGATCGTTGGACAGCGGCAGGTCAAGCGACACCCGGTTGTCCGATGCTTCCTTCAAAATCGCGGTGGCGGCAATGGGCTTGGTCACGGATGCGATGCTGAACGTAGTGTCCATCGTCGTGGCCATTTCGCCTTCGTCATCCGATGTTCCGAGCGCGAGTTCCCACACAATTTTACCATCTTTGACGATTACCGCCGTGAGCGCCCGGATTTGATTCGCTTTCCGGAAATCGTCGAGATACAGGCCAAATTCATCATGACTCTCTACGGAGGAGCGTTCCCGGGCCTTTGCCCGGTCGGGTGCGAAGCCTGTGAGACAACCGAGCAGCGCCACAATCAGGACTGCTTTTTTCATCGCCATAGCGTAATTCCTTCCAATTCTGGTAATGCGCCAACTGCCGATAGTTTCGTTCGAAACCGATAGTTGACCTGCCAACCCGGACAACCGACAATTATCGTGAATCAGGGTGGAAATCACCCACCATCTGTGCTTAAGCCGCACGCAAGACTCGCATCTTCTGCGAGACCATTTTTCCGCTTGATGAAAGGCTTTATCTCTTTCCATGAACATCCATGAATATCAGGGCAAGGAACTGCTTGCCAAACACGGCATCGCCGTTCCTGCCGGCTATGCCGCGCTCACCGTTGACGAAGCGGTCGCCGCTGCCGAGAAACTCCCCGGACCGCTTTATGTGGTCAAGGCGCAAATCCACGCAGGCGGGCGCGGCAAGGGCAAGTTCAAGGAACTCGGAGCCGATGCCAAAGGCGGCGTGCGGCTGGCGAAATCGATCGACGAAGTCCGCGCCAATGCGGAAGAAATGCTCGGCAATACACTCGTCACCATTCAGACCGGCGATGCTGGCAAGCAGGTCAACCGGCTCTATGTCACCGACGGCGTTGATATCGAAAAGGAATTTTATCTCTCGATACTGGTCGACCGGGCCAGTGGCCGCGTCGCTATGGTGGTTTCCACCGAAGGCGGCATGGACATCGAGGAAGTCGCCCATTCGACTCCCGAAAAAATCCGTACCATTACGATCGATCCGGCCCAGGGCTTCATGCCGCACCACGGCCGCGCCATCGCCTTCGCGCTGCAGCTGAAAGGCGACCTCAACAAGCAGGCACAGAAACTGGGCAAGAAACTCTATGACGCGTTCCTGGCGATGGATTGCGAAATGGTCGAGATCAACCCGCTGGTGGTCACCGAGGACCAGCAGCTGATTGTCCTCGACACCAAGATGAGCTTCGATGGCAACGCGCTGATGCGCCACCCCGACCTTGCCGCGCTGCGTGACGAGACCGAGGAAGACCCGGCGGAAGTCGAGGCCAGCAAATCCGACCTCGCCTATATCAAGCTCGACGGCAATATCGGCTGCATGGTCAATGGGGCCGGCCTGGCCATGGCGACGATGGACATCATCAAGCTGAACGGTGCTTTTCCCGCCAATTTCCTCGATGTAGGCGGCGGCGCAACCAAGGAAAAAGTTACCGCAGCGTTCAAGATCATCCTCGCCGATCCCGCAGTGGAAGGCATTCTCGTCAACATCTTCGGCGGCATCATGAAATGCGACATCATCGCAGAGGGCATTGTTGCCGCGGCCAAGGAAGTGGACCTGTCGGTGCCTCTGGTCGTTCGCCTCGAGGGAACCAATGTCGAGAAAGGCAAGGAAATTCTTGCCAATAGCGGCCTGCCGATCGTGTCGGCCGATGATCTGGGCGATGCCGCGAAGAAGATTGTCGCGCAGGTAAAGCAAGCCGCCTGAACCAAATTGCCGCTCCTCCCCCGGGGGAGCGGATAGCCGTCACTTGGAAATGCTGCACCGCAGCGCGACTATTTGACGTTTACGTGAACGTAAGCTAATGAGCTTGAGAATTTAGGAAAAGGAAACAGCAATGAAAATCCTGGTGCCCGTAAAACGGGTCATTGATTATAATGTGAAACCGCGGGTCAAGTCCGACGGCAGCGGCGTCGATCTCGCCAATGTCAAAATGTCGATGAACCCGTTTGACGAGATCTCCGTCGAAGAAGCCATTCGCCTGAAAGAGGCCGGCAAGGCGGAAGAAATCATCGCCGTTTCGGTTGGCCCGCAAAAGGCGCAGGAAACATTGCGTACCGCGCTTGCCATGGGCGCAGACCGCGCGATCCTGGTGGTCACCGACGAGGAAGTCGAACCTTTGGGCGTTGCCAAAATTCTGGCCAAAATCGTCGAGGAAGAAGCACCCCAGCTGGTCATCACCGGCAAGCAGGCGATTGACGATGATTCGAACCAGACCGGCCAGATGCTCGCAGCGCTGCTCGGCTGGGGCCAGGGCACGTTCGCCAATACGGTGGACCTCGGCGCCGACAGCATCGAAGTGAAACGCGAAATCGACGGCGGCCTGCAGACGGTCAAGCTGAACCTGCCCGCCGTGGTCACCACCGACCTGCGCCTTAACGAACCGCGCTATGCGTCGCTGCCGAACATCATGAAGGCGAAGAAAAAGCCGATGGATGAAAAAACGCCCGCCGATTATGGCGTCGACATTGCCCCGCGTCTCACCACCATCACGGTCACCGAACCTCCTGTTCGCCAGGCCGGTGAAAAGGTCGAAGACGTCGATGCGCTGGTCGCCAAACTCAAAGCTGTGGGAGCCATATAATGAAAACTCTCGTACTCGTAGAACATGATAACACCACCATGAAAGACGCGACGCTGGCTGTTGTCACCGCCGCGTCGCAACTGGGCGAAGTTCACGCTCTGGTACTCGGCTCCGGCTGTGCCAGCGTCGGCGAACAGGCAGCCAAGGTCGCCGGTGTCAGCACCGTCCACGTCGCCGACGATGCCTCGCTCGCCAACCAGCTGGCGGAAAATGCCGCGCCGCTGATCGCCAGCCTGATGGAAACGCATGACGCGTTCCTCGCGCCCGCAACCACCACCGGCAAGAATATCGCCCCGCGCGTCGCCGCCCTGCTCGACGTCATGCAGATCAGCGACATTCTCTCGGTCGAAAGCGAAGACACGTTCACCCGGCCAATCTATGCCGGCAACGCGATTGCCACGGTCAAATCCTCCGATGCCAAGAAGGTCATCACCGTTCGCGGTACGGCTTTTGACAAGGCTGCGGCCGAAGGCGGCTCCGGTACGGTCGAAGCCGTTGGCGGCGCCAGCGACGCTGGCCTGTCCAGCTTCGTCAGCGAAGAAATTGCTAAGTCCGAACGCCCCGAACTGACCAGCGCCAAGATCATCGTCTCCGGCGGTCGCGCTCTCGGTTCGAGCGAAAAATTCGAGGAAGTCATCACGCCACTGGCAGACAAGCTCGGCGCCGGCATCGGTGCTTCGCGCGCTGCGGTCGACGCGGGCTATGTCCCGAACGACTATCAGGTCGGCCAGACCGGCAAGATCGTCGCTCCGGAAGTCTATATCGCCATCGGCATCTCCGGCGCGATCCAGCATCTCGCCGGCATGAAGGACAGCAAGACCATCGTCGCGATCAACAAGGACGAAGACGCGCCGATTTTCCAGATCGCCGATATCGGGCTTGTGGCTGATCTTTTTGATGCGGTTCCGGAGTTGACCGGGAAGCTGTAAACATTGTCACCCCGGACCGGATCCGGGGCCCAGAGAGACCAGTAACACGGGTAATCTAACTAGGCTCAGGATGCTGAATCTAGTTCAGCATGGCGATTAAAAAACCCCAGCTTATCTCTGCCGATAGGCTGGGGTTTTTCGTTGCCGCGTTTAGCGGCGTTTTTGACCCTTGGTTTCATCTTGTCCAAGCGCAGTAGCAGCAAGTGATTTTACTTGCGCCTGCGTTGGCTTGATACGACCAGCGAGTACGCCAGACGCCAAAGAAGAAACTTTCGGAGAGGTTTGTTTTGTGGGCTTCTTAGCCATGATAAAACTCCATTGTTTTGACAGTTTGTAAATATGATACTACTAATGGAGCCGTGGAAGCGGGGCCTAAACCCCGCCTACACGGCTTAGTGTCTGAAGGCGGTTTGCCACATGGGATACTCCTTTCTCTAAGCGTTTTCGACTTGCTGTCGCCGACCAAAGCAGTCAGCAAGTCATTGAAAGTATTGAAGGCGGTTGGTTTCTGATCAACCGCCTTTTTCAGCTCGCTTCTGAATCTCTAATGCAAATTGTTTTCCAGCACGAAGGCCGGGAGCAGTTAGTTTGAGGGTATAACTTCGTGAAGAACCGCTACGGACTACTTTGCTTCCAAGTCCCTTAACATGATAAGAAAAATTTCCGGGATCATAACATGCATGGTATTCACATACAGCCCGCAGTTCATCGTCAGTAGTGTCAGCTCTTCCCATAAGGTGAAGGCCATAGAGTTGTAGTAGCATCACATTCCGAGCAGTATTTGCAATCGTATTTTCTTCAACATTCGCGATGATTTTAAAACCATCTGAAGTCTCTGCGTATACTTCATCATATTCTGCAAATAAATCATTCGATGATGGTAGCATCAGCAACTTTTCCTGATCTCCATTAACCGGCTCGTCTAGATTTTTATCTGGCAACGTCGCAAAATCCATTTTTGCCACCAAATCAGCTAGATTCAGATTTTCGATCAGGCTTTCGACAAAAGCTTCTCGCCCTTCAATACGAAGTTCGTTCTTGCTCAAAAAAAACTTTGTACGATCACTGCTTGCGGTGTCGTTCTCCAAAGCTGACATTTTTTATTCCCTCTTCTCAATTTGTCTTTGCGCATCATTAGCCGCGCGCCATCAGGCCGTCAAGCGAAGAGGTGATATTTCTTAGGTATAGTCATCTTTATCTATGTTTCACGTGAAACACATAGATTTTGATCTTTTTTATCGTTGTATTTCATATATTTAATGATGTTTTTAAGGAACTCGTTATTTTTTGACGCATTCCCTTCGCTTATATCATTCACATAAGCACGCGCCGATTTGGGCGCCTACGCGCTTTTTTTGCGCTTGATGAAATGCTCACAGTAGCGGATGATCAATTTCAATTACAGTGCTGGAAAAATCAAATCATACGCCGAATTGAGCCGTTTATGGCTCAATTCGGCGATCTCAGAGGGGATGCATGGCTGGGTGATGGAATGCGCCATTAGATGCCATCCTACGAATACCGTCTAACACGCTATCACCGATCGTACCCTCTATGGGCACCCATCCTTGTTTCGATAATTTTTACGTCTAGTCGCGTGGTTTGCGTATCTAGGCGGCTAGGATTTTCGATCGCCCCCACCTCAAAAGGCGCCCTCGCTCCGGCCATATCATCAACCAACGGCGGCATCTAACCCGGCGCGTCCTTGATCGGATAGACCAAATGCGTGCGCTGTACAGCAACGCTAAACTGTCGTCCTCCTAGCGCTGGAACAATTGCGGCAACGTAATTCTTTGCTTCTGCACGGACTCGTGGAACTAAACCGTAAAACTCTCTCCACACCCGCAAGCGCCCTTGGCATTGGGATTCTCGAACACGAACCCGGCGGTGAAATCATCTTCCACCCAGTCCATCGTACTGCCGATCAGATAGAGCACCGATCCGCCGTCGACGTAGAACACACCGCCGGGGGTGATGATTTTTTCGTCGAGCGCGACTTCCTCGGTGACATAATCGACCGAGTAAGCGAGGCCCGAGCAGCCGCGGCGCGGGGTGGAGAGCTTGACGCCGATTGCGTCGGCGGGCGCCTTGGCCATCAGGTCGGCAATGCGCTGTTCCGCGGCGGGCGTCAGGTTGATCGCTGCGGGTATTTCGCGTGTCTTGGTTTTCGTGTCGGTCATATTCTTGCTCCAAAACCGTTAGTGGTGAGCCTGTCGAACCACGTTTCTCGACGATAGGCGTCCTTCGACAAGCTCAGGACTAACGGATTAAATTCTTTCCTTCGCTCACAACATCCCCAGTTCAAGCTTCGCCTCGTCGCTCATCTTCTGCGGGTCCCAGGGCGGATCCCAGATGAGATTGACCTCGGCATGGCCGACACCGGGGACGCTGCCGACCTGCAGTTCGATCTCGCCGGGCATGGATTCGGCAACCGGGCAATGCGGCGTGGTCAGCGTCATCGTCACGATCGCGTGATTATCCGGCGTGATCTCGACGCCGTAGATCAGGCCGAGGTCATAGATATTCACCGGAATTTCCGGATCAAAAATCGATTTCAGCGTATCGATCACCGCTTCATAGATATCGCCGCCCGCTTCGCCGGCCGCAGCCTCGGTCGGCTTCTGCGCCAGAAAGCCTTCGAGATAGTCCTTCTTGCGATTGAGCTTGGCCGCATCGCTTTCCGCTTCATAGGGCGAAGGTGCGATGACGGGTGCCGCTTTGCCGTTCGTGTCGAGCTTAGTCGATACACTTTGCCCGCTGTCATCCGGTCTCTCGACTTCGCTCGAGACGAACGGACTGTCGTCCACCGCATCCTCGACCTTCGCCAGCTTCGGCTTCTCGACCGATTCGACTTCCTCGACCAATATCTTGCGTTCTTCGTTCATATCGTCACCTTATCCGAAAATCTTTCTGACCCGATTGATGCCGTCCACCAGGGCGGCGACATCCTTGTCGTCACTGTAAATCCCGAAACTCGCCCGCGCCGTCGCCGCCACGCCGAGATAGTCCATCAAGGGCTGCGCGCAATGATGGCCGGCGCGGATCGCAACCCCGCCTTCATCCAATATAGTGGCGACATCATGCGGATGCACGTCGCCGACCGCGAAACTCAAAATGCCCATGCTCTGGTCGGGGCCAAAGACCCGCACCGAGTTGATCCCGGACAGGGCCTCGCGTGCCTTGGCCAGGGTAGCGTTTTCATGATCCGAAATCACGTCAAGACCGATGCCCTCGACATATTGGATCGCGGCATCCAGCCCGACCACGCCAACAATATGCGGCGTCCCCGCTTCAAAGCGGCCCGGCGGCGGTGCATAAGTCGTGCCGTCAAAGGACACGCGGTCGATCATCGACCCGCCACCCTTCCAGGGCGGCATGGATTCAAGCACGTCGTAAGGCGCCCACAAAGCGCCGATGCCAGTCGGCCCGTAAATCTTGTGGCCCGAGAAGACATAGAAGTCGCAGCCCAGGTCCTGCACATCGACCGGCAGGCGCGGCGCGGCCTGACAGCCGTCGAGCAGCAACTTTGCGCCAACCTTGTGCGCGATTGCCGCTGCCCGTTTGCCGTCGAGCAAGGATCCGAGCACATTGGAAACATGGGCCAGCGCGACGAGTTTATGCTGTTCGCTCAGATGCTCTTCGATCCAGTCGAGATCAATCTGGCCATCACCGGTCAGCGGCGCGACATCAATATGCGCGCCAACCCGCTCGGCCAGCATCTGCCACGGCACGATATTCGAATGATGCTCAAGCTGCGACAGCATGATGCGGTCGCCCTTTGCGATAAACTTGTTGCCCCAGCTTTCCGCAACCAGATTGATACTGTCGGTCGCGCCGCTTGTGAAGACAATTTCATTCTCGGACGCGGCATTCAGAAAACCCGCAACCCGTTTGCGCGCGGCTTCATAGGCGATCGTCATATTGGCCGACCGCGCATAGACGCCGCGGTGCACGGTGGCATAGTCCGGACCATAAGCGCGGGCGATGGCGTCGAGCACGGCCTTGGGTTTCTGCGCGGTGGCGGCGGTGTCGAGATAGTGCCAGTCAGCGGCTATGCCGGGGAAGTCGGCGCGATGGGACGGCGCAATTCCGTTCGTGTCGAGCGCAGTCGAGACACCACTATCGGCCACAACCGGCTTCTCGACTTCGCTCGAAGCGAACGGAAGAGAGCTGCTCTCGCTCACGACAAAGCCTCCAATACCTCAAGCGCCTTGCCCTCGATCGCATCCCGCACGGCATCATCATCAACCGACACAAAAGCATCGGCAATAAACGCCTGCAGCATCAGCTTCTTCGCCTGCGCCGGCGGCAAACCGCGCGAGGCGAGATAGAAGAGCGCCTGCTTGTCGAGTTCGCCAACGGTCGCGCCATGGGCGCATTTCACGTCGTCAGCGAAAATTTCCAGCTCGGGCTTGGCATTCGCGGTCGCGCCGCGATCCAGCAGCATCGCCTTGACCGACTGCGCCGCGTCAGTTTTCTGGGCGTGGCGGGCAACATTGATACTGCCGAGGAAGCTTCCGGTAGCCGTATCCGCCAGCACCGAGCGGACCACCTGGTTGGAAGTCGCATTGGGCTCGGCGTGGATCGTCTCGGTAACGATTTCCAGCGTCTGCTTGCCTGACCCGAGAATCGCGCCACCCAGTTCGAAATGGGAGCCATTGCCGAGCGTCGCCCTGACCTGAATCCGGCCATAGTCAGCCCCGCTGGCCAGCACATGCAGGACAAAACTCGCCTTGTCGCCAATGGTAACATCAAGATTGACCATGCCGACACCGTCGATCACCGGCAATTCGGCAATCTGGCGCGAGACGGTTTCGCCTGCGGGCACAGTGATCTGCTCCGGACCGGCCAGTTTCGGCCAGACGGTTTCGAGGGCCTTGAGGTCGGCATAGCGCCACGCTTCATCGCGTTTTGTGGGTAGAGGCAGCATTGTGGTCACGCCGCCTCCGCGATCGCTTCATAGCCTTCGTTCTCAAGCTGCAACGCCAGTTCCGGCCCGCCCGTCTTCACAATCCGGCCAGCTGCCAGAACATGAACAAAATCCGGCTTCACTTCGTCGAGCAGGCGTTGATAGTGGGTGATCAGCAACACCGCCTTGTCGGGCTTGCGCATGATCGCGTTGATGCCGGACCCCACGGTGCGCAGCGCGTCGATGTCGAGGCCGCTGTCGGTCTCGTCGAGGATCGCCAGCTTGGGATTCAAAATCCCCATCTGCACCATCTCGTTGCGCTTCTTCTCGCCGCCGGAGAAGCCGACATTGACCGCACGCTTGAGCATATCCATGTCCATCTTCAGCAGCGCCGCCTTTTCCTTGGCCAGCTTGATAAATTCCGCGCCCGTCAACGCCTCTTCACCGCGAACCGCACGCTGGGCATTCAGGCTTTCGCGCAGGAATTGCAGATTGGACACGCCGGGAATTTCGACCGGATATTGGAAGCCGAGGAAGATGCCTGCCGCAGCCCGCTCATGCGGGTCGAGGGCGAGGAGGTCCACCGTAGAATCCGTTAGCCCTGAGCTTGTCGAAGGGCGCGTCTCGTCCGAGAGGCGTGGTTCGACAGGCTCACCACTAACGGCTCTACGCGTAAACGTCACCGACCCAGCGGTCACTTCATAGCCGGGCCGGCCGCCCAGCGCATAGGCCAGCGTCGACTTGCCGGCGCCATTGGGGCCCATGATCGCATGGATCTCGCCCGCGTTGATGGTGAGCGAAAGCCCCTTGAGGATTTCGGTGTCGCCGACGGTGGCGTGGAGGTTTTCAATTTTTAGCATAAAAAATAATCCAGTTTATCGCACAAATTCCAAGTTTTGCCATAGCCGCAGCATTATTGGCCGTAGCTTCGGCCCCGCATCATCAGCGCTACTAATATTCGGCTCAACAGAAATCAGCGCCTGCTCCAAGGCTTGAGTTTCCCTCGGACACCGCTGGCGCAACTCTGTAGTCATTTCTAGGTCGTTCAGCTCTTGCATCGGAGGGTTGTTCACGGAAACGCCAAGAAGACAATCACCAAGATACTTTTTCTGAAAATGAAATTGTTGAGGGTTCTGCCGTGTAGTTTCGATGTCGGCTATTGCTGTTTGCTTGAAACGACTGGTTGCATTTTCCGCAAAAGCTTTTGCATATGGTGGCGGATTTTCGGTATCTTCTAGCAATTCTTCAAGCTCGGCATCGCAACTTGCTACAGCATTGTCGATCAAGATTTCTGGCTTCACATCCGCAAACAAATTAGCGCCAACCTCACCAGTTAGACAGGCTTGGTGTTTGCCTAGAAATTCCATTCCACCAGTTTGAGCAAAGGCCGAACCACGGCTCAACCCGAGAACCAAAGACAAAATCAAAGCAACGATCGTTTTCACCCCACACTCCCCTCAAGGCTGATCGCCAGCAGTTTCTGCGCTTCGACCGCAAATTCCATCGGCAGTTCCTTCAGAACTTCCTTGGCAAAGCCGTTGACGATCAGGCTCACCGCTGCCTCTTCGTCGAGGCCGCGTTGCTGGGCGTAGAACATCTGGTCGTCGCTGATCTTGCTGGTGGTTGCTTCATGCTCGATCGTCGCGGTCGGGTTTTTGACCTCGATATAGGGCACAGTATGCGCGCCTGACTGATCGCCGAGCAGCAAGCTGTCGCACTGGGTGAAATTGCGGACATTTTCGGCATTGGGGCCAACCCGCACCAGGCCGCGATAGGTATTGTCGCTATGACCGGCGCTAATACCCTTGGAGATGATCGTCGAACGGGTGTTCTTGCCGTTGTGGATCATCTTGGTGCCGGTATCGGCCTGCTGATAATTGTTGGTCAGCGCCACCGAATAGAATTCGCCAACGCTGCCTTCGCCGTTGAGGACGCAGCTTGGATATTTCCACGTCACCGCGCTGCCGGTCTCGACCTGGGTCCAGCTGATCTTGCTGTTCTTGCCCTGGCACAGGCCGCGCTTGGTGACGAAATTATAGATGCCGCCCTTGCCATTTTCGTCGCCGGGATACCAGTTCTGGACGGTCGAATATTTAATCTCCGCATCATCCATCGCGACCAGTTCGACCACGGCGGCGTGCAGCTGGTTCTCGTCGCGCATCGGCGCGGTGCAGCCTTCGAGATAGGAGACGTAAGAGCCTGCTTCGGCGACGATCAACGTCCGCTCGAACTGGCCGGTATTTTCCGCATTGATCCGGAAATAGGTGCTCAGCTCCATCGGGCAGCGGACGCCCTTGGGGATGTAGACGAAGGTGCCGTCGCTGAACACGGCGCAGTTGAGCGTGGCAAAATAATTGTCATGCATCGGCACAACCTTGCCGAGATATTTTCTGACCAGATCGGGATATTCCTTGATCGCCTCGCTGATCGAGCGGAAGATCACGCCCGCGTCTTCCAGTTCCTTGCGGAAGGTTGTCGCCACCGACACGCTGTCAAACACCGCATCCACTGCAACCTTGCGCGCGCCCTCGACGCCCGCGAGCACCTTCTGCTCCTCGATCGGAATGCCGAGCTTCTCATAGACGCGCAGGATTTCCGGGTCGACCTCGTCGAGGCTGCCAATTTTCTCCTTCGCCTTGGGCTCGGCATAATAATAGGCATCCTGATAGTCGATCATCGGGATGTCGAGCTTCGCCCAGTCCGGCGATTCCATTTTCTCCCACTGGCGAAACGCCTTGAGACGCCATTCCAGCATCCACTCGGGCTCGCCCTTCTTGTCGGAAATGAAGCGCACCGTGTCTTCATTGAGACCCTTGGGCGCGAAATCCTGTTCGATGTCCGACGACCAGCCGAACTCGTAAGTGCTCGCCTTGTCGACCGCTTCCTGCGCCTCGGCGTTCATTTCCTTACGCTCGTCCATTGCTTCGGTTTTCACTTGTTCACTCATAGCATTATCCCGCCATTATTCCGTTCGTGTCGAGCGCAGTCGAGACAGTTCGCCCGCTATCACCGTCTCTCGACTTCGCTCGAGAGGAACGGTGAATCGTGTTTTTTGAAGGCAAATCCGACAGGCTGGCCAGACTGACATCATCCAGGGCATTTCTGATCGTGCGATTGACCACGCCCCAATGGGGCTTCACCGTACAGCCGGTTTCCAGCGCACAATCATGATTGCCGTCGATGGTGCAACTGGTGATCGCGAGCGGCCCTTCGACCGCCTCGATAATATCGGCCAGGCTGATCGAGGCCGGCGGGCGCGACAGGCGAATACCGCCGCCGATTCCGCGCGTCGATTCAAAAAGGCCCGCCGCCGTCAGCTTGCTGACCAGCTTCTTCGCGGTCGGCAGCGGAACGCCGGTTTCCTGCGCCAGCTTTGCCGCGTTGAGCTTGCCTTCCGCAAGCAGCGCCGCACCACAATGGCGCGCCGCAGCGGACATCAGGACAACAGCATAGTCGGCGAAGTTGGAAAGACGCATTTTCTCGAATCGCTAGGGTTGAATCTCTAAACAAGACTGATTTAGTCTCATTTATCCAATATTGCAAGAAGCGGGAAGGTTATGGATTGGAAATCAATTGCATGGCGAAAAATCCGCAAAAGGCAAACATGTTTCCAATTTTTCCAATCAGGTGTCCGATGTCAGCGAAGCGATCTTGCCTTTCAGCTCCCCACGCTGATCGATCAGCCGCGCGGTTTCACCCTCGCCCACTCTCAGCTGGGTCGGGGTCACGCCAGCGAAGAATTTTACCTCGCGGATCATGTGTGACTGGTCATAAAAGGCATCGACAAGCTCGAGCAATTCTTCCTCATTATGCTCGGCATAGGCCCGCGCCGCCCGCAAGGCGCGATATTTGCGCGCGAGATATTTTGGCGGCATGCCATATAGCTTGTTGACCGTGCGCAGCACCTGCCGCGAACTTTGCGCCGAGCGTTCCATCAGTCTGCTGACCGGGGGCGAGGGCTCGGAGGACAGCCACTCATCGACCATCCTGGTGAAATCGGCCGTTTCCGGCTTGAGTCGGGGTTTGAGGGACCGATAGACCTTGTCCGCCCAGGCCACCATTTCCTCGGGAGTCTGGCAGCCGCGCAAATATTCCAGATTCTTGTCAATTTCCTGGGTAAACACCTCCGCGGCGTTCACCGCCCGGTCGGTATAGTCAGCCGCAGATTTACGGGTGGATATCGCCCATCCGGCGGGCAATATGCCGACGCCAAACATCCGGAACGGGCCTTTCACTTCAAAATGCATTGAACCGGTCGACGGCCCCTGCAACATCGCATCGGATGCCGGAAAACTGCTTCCATCGGAAAAGCCAATCACAGCATTTCCTTCCAGCAGGAAGCGTAGCTGGGCGATGGCCGCCCGCTCATTATCGGCAAAGCACGGTTCATCTACCTCGAAAAGATAATAGACCGAGACCAGGTCCCGGATATCTTCTGCTGGCGCGAAATATCTCAAACTTACCAAATTACGACCCCTTGATCTGCCCCTCCCCCAGGTTCAGATTCCATATGGATGCGCTTTTATAGGTGAAAAACATAGTTAAAAAAAAGGCCTGACCAAATAAATGGTCAGGCCGATAAGGAAAAGAACTCAGATGCCATCGCAATAGGATGGCAGGAGCCCTTCGGGTCGCAATACCCTTATGCACCCAAAAGGACTCCGATTCATTGGACAAATACGACAGATTTCACCCGACTCTTTGACAATTTAGGACATGGTCGCCGATTGACGGTGCGCCTCACCGACCAGCCTCGATCCACGCATCGACCCGCTCTTCCATGATATCGAGCGGTACCGGACCACTTTTCAGAATCACGTCATGAAAATCGCCCATAGTGAATGTGTCACCGAGGGCATCCTGCGCCCGTGCCCGTAGCTCAAGAATTTTCAGCTTGCCAATCATATAGGCCGTGGCCTGTCCCGGATAGACAATATAGCGCTCAATCGCCTTGCGAATATCGCCTTCCGGATTGGGCGTATTCTCCGTGAGATACTGAATTGCTTCTTCGCGGCTCCAGCGCTTGTGGTGGATGCCCGTGTCAACCACCAGGCGGCAGGCCCGCCACAACTCCATCCCGAGCCGGCCAAAATCGCTATAGGGATCCTGATAAAAGCCCATGTCCTTGCCAAGCTCTTCCGTATAAAGACCCCAGCCCTCGGAATAGGCTGTGACACCGCCGAATTTCCGGAACGCGGGCAGATCACCCAGTTCGGTCTGGATCGCCAGTTGCAAATGATGCCCGGGCAACCCCTCGTGATAAGCCAGCGCCTCGAGCTCTGTCTTGGACATGCTCTTCAAATCATAGAGATTGACATAATAGGTGCCTGGCCGCGAACCATCTGGTGCAGGACGCTGGTAAAAGGCCTTGCCAGCCGATTTTTCGCGAAAGGCCTCGACCGGCTTGATCACCAACGGTGCTTTCGGCAGCGTATTGAAAAACTCGGGCAGTTTCTGTTCCATGGCGCCAAGCTTGGTACGGGCTTCCGCCAGATAATCTTCCCGACTGGTGAAAAAATATTGATCACCGGTTCTGAGATGCGTGAAAAATTCCCGCAAGCTCCCTTTGAAACCCACTTTCTCCATTATTTTTCGCATTTCACCGTGAATGCGCGCAACATTGTCGAGGCCGATCTGGTGGATTTCGTCAGCCGACAAGTCTGTGGTGGTATAATTTTGCAGACGCTCGGCATAATAAGCCGGTCCGTCCTTGAATCGCCAGATACCATCGCCGTCAACCGCCATCGCCTGCTGGCGCTCCATTTCGCCAATCAGTTTCTCATAGGCGGGCTTCAGGCTACCGGTCAGCGCCTTTTTTCCCCGCGCAATAAGGTCGGCCTTCTCTGCATCCGGAATGTCCAGCGCGCCCACCTTCTTTTTCAGATCTGCATAAACAGGCGAATCCGCGCCCTCGCCGAACGGCGCGCCGCTGATCACATTTTTTGCATCGCTGATCACATAAGGGAAAACCCAATCGGGCACGATGATCCCGTCATCAGCCCGCTCGGCCGACTGGGCAACCAGCGACTCGATCATCGTTCCGGCACCGGCAAGGCGTTCGACATAGGCTTCGGCATCGGATTGATTGGCCACCCGGTGGATGTTGATCATGAAGGCCGGAATCTGACTTTGCGCGCCGTTCATCTGATCAAAAATATAATGGTTGCGGCGGAACGGAAAGGCCTTTCGCGCCCGTTCTGCCCGCGCCTGGAACAGGCGATAGCTCAGCTGGCTGGCGTCATTGAGCTGGCCTTTGTCGAAATCTGCTTCCATTGCGGCAAGCGCTGCCTGACCGCGTTCATAGTTCGCGATCTCGGCGGCTTCACTCGGATCATCCCATTGCCCATAATCGCCATCCCGAATCCCGCGATAGGATTTGGACAAGGGAGAGTGGGAAAGTTCCCGATCATCATAGTCTTTGAAGAACGAGGAGAGGTGCGCGTCGACATCCTGCTCGGCCTGGGCTGAAACAGGGGCAGCAACCGGGTCAGCTTGCGCCTGACTGACAGGCTGAACGGCGGCACAGCCGACAACGAGAGCCGACGCGGCGGTGAGCAATAAATATTTCATCCCAAATCTTCCTTTATTTCTGATGCGGATTCCCCCCCGGACCTATCATCCCGTTTTCATTTGCACAAACCCGCTAGCCGGCAGCGGGTAACGAAAGACAAAGCGGGCCAGATCAGGCGCGCACGGGACCACAATATAGCCAAGGGCATCTTTCCGGAACATACCCGGTGAAGCCGCTGACGCTACGACGGCCTGGGCAAATGGGGCGGCTATTGCGCCCGGGCCGCGAGCGGGATAGTTTCCATCAATCGGGATGGGGAGATATAATATGCGCAAACCACTGCTGTTGGTGGCCTGTACGGCTGCTTTAGCCTTGTCGGGCTGCTCGAAGGTGAAGGATGACGACAATGACAGCGCAAAAGTCACCGACACCGCCTATCCCGAGCAAGTATTCTGGGGCGACACCCATCTGCATACAGACAATAGCATCGACGCATTCGGCTTTGGCAACAGGCTGGACGCCCAGGCGGCCCTGAGATTTGCCCGCGGCGAAGAAGTCACCGCAACCAAAGGTGCCAAGGCAAAATTGTCGCGCCCGCTCGATTTTCTGGTGATTGCCGATCACAGCGATGCAATGGGCGCGACCAAAGCGATCATGGAGGCGCCGCGTATTGCTCTGCTCACCAACAAATTCCTGCTCCGCTGGCATGACATGATGAACGAGAGCGATGAGGGCTCGTTGCGGGTGACCGCCGAGCTTATCGACGGCGCGGCAAAAAATACATTGCCGAAGTCGCTGACCGACCCCGCGGAAACGAAAAAACGCACCACGGACCTCTGGGAAAAACACGGAGAAACCATAGACCAGTATAACGAGCCGGGAAAATTCACGGCCTTCATGGGTTTTGAATATACGCCGATGCCGGATGGCGACAATCTTCACCGGGTTGTGATGTTCCGCGACAGTCCGAAAAAAATGGGCGATACTATTCCTTATGGCGCGCTGGGTTCACAGGACCCGGAAAAGCTCTGGGCCTATATGGACGCCTATGAGAAAAAAACCGGCGGCAAGGTGCTGGCCATCCCGCACAATAGCAATGTGTCCAACGGCCGGATGTTCGCGATGAACAAATTTGACGGCAGTCCGATTGATGCCGCTTATGTAAAAACCCGGGCGCTGCGCGAACCGATCGTCGAGGTTACCCAGATCAAGGGTGACAGCGAGGCCCATCCATTTCTTTCGCCCAATGACGAGTTCGCTGATTTCGGCGTCGCCGGCTGGGACAAATGCAATTTGAGCTGCACGAAAGATATGCCGCCCGAAAGCTACGCTGGCAGCTATGCCCGCGAAGCGCTGAAACGCGGTCTGGAACTGACTCTTGCGGTGGGTGCCAATCCCTTCAAATTCGGCATGATCGGTTCGACCGACAGCCATACGTCGCTGGCAACTGCGGACGAGAATAATTTCTTTGGCAAGCACAGCGCCAACGAGGCGAATAACAAGGATCGCGCGCTGGAACCACAAAATCTGGGAACGCGGGAAGGCCGGTTCGGCTGGCATTATCTCTCCAGTGGCTATGCGGCCGTCTGGGCGACCAGCAACACGCGGGAGGCCATTTTCGACGCCATGATGCGCCGCGAGGTTTACGCGACAACCGGTCCGCGTATGCAGGTCCGTTTCTTTGGCGGTTTTGATTTTACCGCGGACGACACCGATGATCTGGTCAAAAGCGGCTATGCCAAAGGCGTACCGATGGGTGGAGACCTGAACGGCGACGGCGGTGCAGCACCGAAGTTCCTGATCAGCGCGCTGATGGATCCGGAAAGCGCCAGTCTGGATCGCATTCAGGTGGTCAAGGGATGGGTCGACGCGACCGGCGAAAGCCAGGAAAAAATCTACAATGTCAGCTGGAGCGATACCGAGACACGCAAGCTGGGAGCGGATGGCAAACTGAGTCCGGTACCCAATACGGTCGATTTGACCAAGGGCACCTGGGATAACGCCACCGGTGCACCAGAGCTGGTGACCTTTTGGCAGGATCCGGATTTCGACGCCACACAGCACGCCTTCTATTATGTCCGCGTACTGGAAATTCCGACTCCGACCTGGCCGGTTTATGATGCGCTGAAATTCAACCTGACGCTGCCCGATTCCGTCATCAAGATTCAACAGGAACGCGCCTATAGCTCGCCGATCTGGTATACGCCGGCAGCGTAGTTCGGTCTTCACGTTCGGCAGGAGCCAATTGTCCAACCATCGCCGCAATGGTTTGACAGGCTGCGGCTGATCATCATGGGTTACACATCATATGTCGAACAAGTTTTTCCGAGAACCACTGGTCCATTTTCTCGGCGGCGCGCTGCTCATTTTCGCTTTTTTCTGGGCCACTGGCACGGGACGTGACCCGGCGGACTATCAGATCAGCATCGATGAATCGGATATTGCCAGGCTGAACTCGGACTGGATACAGAATTTTCGCCGCGCACCAACCCAGGCTGAACTCGATGGCCTGATTGACCAGGAGATTACCGAGGAAATCTATTATCGCGAAGCCTTACGGCTGGGGCTGGACAAGAATGATCCCGTCATTCGGCGCAGGCTTTTCACGAAAATGCGCTTTGTCGATGGCGATGAAACGGAAAATTCCGCACCAACAGATGCCAACCTGCAGGATTGGATGGCCAAGAATCCCGGCAAATATACCCTGTCGCCACTCTATGATTTCGACCAAATCTATCTTGGCCAAATCAGCGCGGAAGAGGCCCGCGACCGGATCGATCGACTGAATAAGGGGGCTGCACCCTCCGCTTATGCACAATCCCTGTCTCTTCCCCCCTCTCTCGCGCGTGCCAGTTCCGCACAGATTACGCGCCAGTTTGGTGATCGTTTTGCCGAACAATTAGAGAGCCTCCAGACTGGCACTTGGCGCGGTCCGGTCCGCTCGGGTTTTGGCAACCATGCAGTCAAAATCACCGCAAAAGTTCCCGGCAAAACGGCCAAGCTCGATGATATACGACAACGGGTGACGAACGACTGGCGTGCAGCCCGGCAGACTGTACAGAAGGAAAAAACCCTTTCCCGATATCGGGCGCAATATGACATCACGGTTGCTGATCGACCATGACCTGCTGGCGCGCCGCCCTGTGGATTTTGCTGGGCCTCGTTCTGTGGCCCACAAATGCCAGAGCCGACGAACTGCGCCCGGCCTATATTGAAATGACTGAACAAACGCCCGGCCAATGGTCGCTGCTGTGGAAGGCCTCGGCCAACTCGCGCCTTGGCCGCAGCGGAGTAATCAAAATACCGGACAATTGCGTGATTGAAGGCGAGCGACAGCGCGAATTCGCTGGCAGCAATATTCTCACCCGTCTCGCGCTGCAATGCAATGGATCATTGCAGGGTCAGACTATAGGGCTCAAGGGCCTGGCGTTATCATCCACCGATGCATTGGTTCGCATCGCCCCGATGGACAGCGCCATGCAGACTCTCCGCCTGACCCCGGATCAGCCCTCGGCCATCCTGGCCACGCCGTCGGTAATCTCCAATGTCGCGGCGACCTATACGATCCTTGGCATCGAGCATATCTTGCTGGGGTTTGATCATCTGTTTTTCGTGTTGGCGCTTGTCTTGTTGCTCAAGGGGGGGTGGCTCGTGGCCAAGACCGTAACCGCTTTCACAGTCGCACATAGCCTGACATTGATTGGAACGACGCTCGGCTGGCTATCGCTGCCGTCACAACCGGTTGAAGCCGTTATCGCGCTGTCGATCGTCTTTCTGGCCGTCGAGGTCGTGAAAGCCAGACCGGATGATCTTCGGCTCTCGGAGCGGTTCCCGTGGATCGTGGCCTTTCTGTTCGGCCTGCTCCACGGCTTCGGTTTTGCCGGCGCCCTTGCCGAAATAGGCTTGCCGGAAGGCGACGTTCCCCTGGCTTTGCTGACATTCAACCTCGGTGTCGAAATCGGCCAGCTGACCATTGTAGCGATTGCACTGGCGATACTGCACGGGCTCCGGCAATTCAAGTTGAGCTGGGTCCGGCCAACCAAAACCGCCACGGCCTATGGCATCGGGATTATCGCAACCTACTGGTTTATCGAACGCATGCTTGCCTGAACCGGGTTGGGAAGTGCGACCCTGCAGCGATAACTGCAGCAAAGCGCGCGCCCCTTCGACACGATAGTCTGCGAATTCGCTGGGCGTTCAGGAAGCCTGATCCGCCAGCATCGCCTGCCAGCGCTGCATACCGGAAATCCAGCGTTCGGGATCGGCCCCCTTTTGCCTGACATACTCGCTGACTTCCGAATGGGGCAGAATCAGGAAGCGTTCGTCTCCAATCGCCTCGACACAAATATCAACAACCCGCTCCGCGCTCATGATGCCATCCTTGGCGACCGTGGCCGTATCGACGCCCGCGATCATCGGTGTGTCGACTCCTTGCGGACATAGAACAGAAACCTTCAACCCTTCCGCACCATGGGTAATGGCGAGCCATTCGGCAAAGCTCACCGCAGCATGTTTGGTCACCGAATACGGCGCAGAGCCAATTTGCGCCAGCAGCCCGGCCGCCGATGCTGTGTTGAGCAAATAGCCACCGCCACGCGCCAGCATCTTGGGCACCAATATCCTTGCAGCCTGAATGTGGGACAGAACGTTGATTTCCCAGAAATTCTGCCAAACCGCATCATCCACTTCGACACCGCCACTGGTTATGATGCCGGCATTGGAAACAAACAGATCGATCGGGCCGATGTCGGATTCGACCGTTTCGATTAAATTGCGAATATCCTCTGCCAGCGACACATCGGTTTTGATCGCAACACCACCAATTTCATCCGCAACCGCCTGTGCGCCGACAAGATCACGGTCAGCACAGATGATTTTCTTTGCGCCTTCTGCTGCGAACCGGCGCGCCATGGCTGCCCCTATGCCGCTGGCGCCGCCGGTGATGACGATAATCTTGTCTTTCAAATCCATTTTGATCTTGTCCCGCTTGAATAAATTAATCACTCGCTTAAAGATGCAAACCGGCTAGAACAAGGGCAAGATTGCCTGCGGGCCATGGCGCTCCCAAACGCCTGGCCCGGAACAAAGGAGAGAAAAATGTACAGTCACATGATGGTCGGATCCAATGATATGGACCGCTCGAAAAAATTCTATGACAACTTGTTCAAAAGCGTCGGTGGCAGGGAAGCGATGGTCGATCCAAAAGGTCGGCTGGTTTACGTGCATAATGACGGAATTTTCATGGTCACACCACCGATTGACGGTGCAGAGGCAACCTGTGGTAATGGCATGACCATTGGATTTGCCATGGAAAGTCCCGATCAGGCTGATGCATGGCACAAGGCTGGCCTGGAAGCCGGCGGCACCGCGATTGAAGACCCGCCGGGCGTCAGAGAGAATCCGGGGATGAATCTCTATCTCGCCTATCTGCGCGATCCCGACGGCAACAAGCTGTGCGCCCTGCACCGCATGGATTGAGATAAATGACAGACAGGACTATCCGCATCGGCGGTGCCAGCGGATACTGGGGTGAAAGCGCGATGGCTACGCCGCAGCTGCTCGGTGCCGGCGTCGATTATCTGGTTTATGACTATCTCGCCGAAATCACGATGTCGATCATGGCTCGGGCTCACGCAAAAGATCCGGCGGCAGGCTATGCTGGCGATTTCATCAGCGCTGTCCTGAAACCCCACGCCCGGACGATTGCCGAGCAAGGGGTAAAAGTCATTGCCAATGCGGGCGGTGTCAATCCTGCATCCTGCGGCGAAGCGGCGCAGGCCTTGATCAAGGCGCTGGGGCTGGACCTCAAGGTTGCGGTGATTACCGGCGACAATCTGCTGGCCGAGAGGGATGCCATCGCCGCCGCGGCCCCGACCGAAATGTTCACCGGCGCAGCCTTTCCGGACAAGGATAAAATCGCCAGCATCAACGCCTATCTCGGGGCCTTTCCAATCGCCCGGGCGCTGGCGGAAGGCGCGGATATCGTAATCACCGGGCGCTGCGTCGACAGCGCGGTGACTCTCGGTGCCTGCATCCATGAATTTGGCTGGTCCGCGAGCGACTATGATCTGCTCGCCAGCGGCAGTCTGGCAGGACATATACTCGAGTGCGGTCCGCAGGCGACTGGCGGCAATTTTACCGACTGGGAAGAGGCTGGCGATATTGCCAATATCGGTTATCCTGTCGGCGCGGTCTCAGCCGATGGATCGTTCACAGTCACCAAGCCCGAAGGAACCGGAGGCTGTGTCACGGTCGGCACGGTTTCGGAGCAAATGCTCTATGAAATCGGGGATCCACAGGCCTATATCCTGCCCGACGTGGCTTGCGATTTTTCGCAAGTCGAAATTGTTCAAACAGGGCCTGACACGGTGCAGGTTTCGCCGGCAAAAGGTTATCCGGCATCCGACCATTATAAAACCTGCCTGACCTATGGCGACGGATATCGGGGCGGAACCTATGTCAGTTTTTACGGTTTTGACGCTGCCCGCAAGGCGCAGAAATTCTGTGACAATGTCTTTGCCCGCGCCAGCCGGATCGTGCGCGGTCACAATCTCGGAGACTATAGCGAAACCAGTGTCGAGATCATCGGTGCGGAAAGCCAGTTCGGAGCATTTGCAACCGACTGCAAGCCCCGCGAAGTGGTCGCAAAAATCGCCGCCAAACATAGCGAGGCGGCGGCAATCGGAATATTGTTACGCGAGCTAACCGGACTGGGCCTCGCGACACCACCGGGGCTGAGTGGTTTTTCCGGTGCCCGCGCCAAACCCTCTCCTGTCGTGCGGCTGTTTTCCTATCTGACACCGAAAAACGCTTTGGCTATCCAGATTGATGTCGATGGTAAGAAGATCGCATTTGCGGATATGGAAGGCGCGGCGTTCGATATCGCCGCCATCGAACGCCCTCAGCCTCCGCAAGCGCCGGACGAGCAGGATAGCGGGGTCACGGTGCCCTTGGTTCAGCTGGCCTGGGCCCGCTCCGGCGACAAGGGCAACAAGGCCAATATCGGGGTGATCGCGCGTGACCCGGCCTATCTGCCCTTTATCTGGGCGGCTTTGACGCCTGAATCCGTGGCACAACGTTTCGGCCATTTTATCGAAGGCGGGGCCAATGCCGCTAAAGTGGAAGAATATTTTCTGCCTGGCTCCAACGCGATCAACTTCCTGATCGATGCGGTGCTTGGCGGCGGCGGTGTGGCGAGCATCAGAAATGATGCTCAGGGCAAGGGCTATGGCCAGATATTGCTCGCCCATCCGGTTTTGATACCGGCTGCACTGGCGGAAAAGCTAGATGATCAAAAAGGACAATCTCGATGATGCAGGAAGCCCAGGATTTTAAAGACGAAAGCGACACGCTGGCCACCCTGCTCGCCCATGCGGATGATGATCTATTGTCCACGGTTACCCAGTTCAAGAACTGGACGATCGAGGACGTCATCGGTCATTTGCATATCTGGAACCTCGCAGCCCTGATGACGCTCCAGGAACCGCAGGCCTTCCAGCGGTTCCTCAGCAACATCATGGGCGCATTCAAGGCCGGGAAAAATCACGTTGAAGCGCAATATGAATGGATTGACGAACATGCCGGCGGAATACGCGGCAGGGCCCTGTTTGACGCCTATTGCGATTATTATCCAAAACTGGCCGCCGCCTACGGCGAGGCCGACCCCGAAGCCCGCGTGGCCTGGGCCGGACCCGACATGACCACGCGCTCAAAGATCATCGCGCGGCAGATGGAAACCTGGTCGCACGGGCAGGAGATATTCGACATATTGGGCGAGGAGCGCAAAGACGGTGACCGCGTCCGCAATATCGCGCATCTCGGCGTGACTACCTATGGCTGGACCTTCCGCAACCGCCGCCTTGAACCGCCCGCACCGAAACCCTTCGTCCAGCTGACCGCACCATCAGGTGCAATCTGGGAATGGAATGATCCGCAGGACGACAATCTGGTGCGCGGCAATGCAGTCGAATTTGCCCAGGTCGTGACCCAGACCCGCAATATTGACGATACGGCGCTGGAGACGGCTGGCGATACCGCCCGCCAATGGATGGAAATCGCCCAATGTTTCGCTGGCGCACCGGAAACACCGCCGGCGAAAGGTGTGCGGCGGAGAGTGATCGGCTAGGTATTTTTAGCATTGCTAGGCGATGCCAGCGGCGTGATTGGCGATAAAGATGGGGATCGCGGCGAGTATCGACTAGGGCGTATTGTCGTTGACGCAGCTCCTCTGGTCACAAGGCGTTTTGCCGATCATCAAGTCGCATGGGCTCCAGTCCAACATTATGTTGAGGCCGATCATTTTTGACAATCCGGCGCAAGAATTCGGAAATTCAAGCAATATCTATTTGGATTGCTCACCATAATTCTCTAACGCCTCGAAACTGTGTATACCGCTGTCATACGATCAAGCCTCGACAATATTAATGTAATATAATCTGGCGGACTGCTGGACAGATAATTTCTAAGTTCTCTCTATGATGATTTGTTGAGTTAGGTAACTGATGTCAAAAGGTAAATTATTCGCCGACCATCTTTATTCAGAAAGAGGCCGATTTGCCGCTTTCACTATATTCATTTTCGTGGTTTTTTTCATGGGTGGCGGTTCTCGGGATGATATTGAATCGCTTGTTATCTTGCGTCCGGTTGCAGTCCTGTTTTGCGCTTATGCGCTGACGGGAATCAACAAGGACCAACTGAAAAGGCTCGGCCTCCCTTTTGCCTTGCTAGTGCTTTTGATGATGCTGATGCTGGCGCAATTGGTCCCCTTGCCATTCTCAGTGTGGAGCCAATTGCCGCAACGTGAAATATATATCGAAATCGCTAAGGTAGCCGAAATGGGTGAATTTTCGCGGCCATTATCGCTATCACCGTCCAAGACATGGAATAGCCTGTTTTCGCTATTCGTGCCTCTCGCTGCAATGTTGCTTTTCGCTATCCAATCCGCGAAGTATCAGCGGGCTATAATATTTGTTTTGATGGGCGCTGGATTGGTGAGCGCGGCCTTTGGCTTTCTTCAGGTTGTCGGACCGGATGACAGTATATTCTTTTTATACAAAGTAACCAATGTCGGCCAACCGGTCGGCCTTTTTGCAAACCAGAATCATCACGCTCTGGTGCTGGTATGTACATTGGTCATGCTGGGATGGTTTATGTCGCGGCTTCCGTTCGACGATCCGTCCACCAAATGGAAATTACTGCTATCAATATTATCATTGATGGCATTGATACCTTTGATATTTGTCGCAGGTTCAAGAGCCGGTCTGTTGCTTGGGGCTGCCGCATTGGTGACGGTCTTTTATCTTTTCAGCAGATCAATTGCTGTAGCTTCGACACCGCTAGGCGGTTTGCACCGCATTGGAAGCAAAGGAATTCATAAGGTTATTTGGGCGGTCGGCGCGATGGGTTCAATTTTTATGATTGCCCTGGCGGTGGTCTTTTCGAGATCTGCAGCCCTTGATCAACTGGTGTCGCAAAGTCCGTTGGAGGGCCTTCGTGCAAAATTGCTGCCTGTACTAATTGATATGAGCTGGGCATATTTTCCATTTGGCTCTGGTTTTGGGTCGTTTGAGCGTGTTTATCCGCAATTCGAAAAAATGGAGCTGCTCAATCCACGTTATCTCAACCAAGCACATAACGATTGGCTGCAAATTGTAATTGAAGGAGGCCTGCCGGCCACAATCCTGGTTTTGGTTCTTCTAATATGGCTCGCCCGAAAGACCGCGCTTGTGGTCAAAAATCGGGCTAGAAATTCTCATGCCAGAGAAGTCATGGCTCTTTTTATCATTTTGGCCTGCATTGTTGCAAGCTTGGTTGACTATCCCATGCGTGTCCCGAGTGTAATGCTTTTGTTTTCCGTTTCATGCGCCATACTAGCAGCAGGAAGGCGCAAGAAAAGCGGTGCCAGAAGCGTGAAAGCTTAGTCGCTCAGTTAGGCCATTCGTTCATATATGTTTATGGTTTACCCTCAGAAAGGGATGCTGTAAGCGACAGTCCGCCTAGGATGAGTTCGAAAAGTATCGGGATGGAGTATATGACAAAAACATTTTGTCGGTGGGTTTTTGCATTGTTTGCGTTAACGACCGTATCGTCCTGTGCTTCAACCAGCCCTGTCGGACTTGGTTCGAATATCAGTGTCGTCGAATCCCAGGACCTCCCTGTCCCCTCGCGCGGCGATCTGGCCGCGAGCACCCGCCCATATTTGATCGGACCATTCGACAAGCTCAAAATAGATGTTTTCGGAATCGAAGAGTTGAATAAAAGCGTTCAGATTGATGCAAGTGGCCGCTTGTCCTTTCCGCTGATCGGCGTCATTGAAGCTTCCGGAAAAACCCCTGGCGAACTGGCATCTGTAATCGAACAGCGATTGCGTGACCGGTTTGTTCGAAATCCTCAAGTTACCGTCAATCTGGAAGAGACGGTGAGCCAAGTAATCACGGTTGATGGCCAAGTGAATCGACCGGGCCTCTATCCCGTGATCGGTCGGATGACGTTAATGCGCGCGGTTGCGACTGCCGGCGGCGCAGGGGAATTCGCAAAGTTACAGGATGTTATCATTTTCAGGAATGTCGACGGGCAGCAAATGGCCGGTGTCTATAATCTTAAAGCAGTCCGGCGCGGAAATTATTCTGACCCGGAAGTATTCGCGAACGATGTAATAGTCGTCGGCGATTCGCAGGCAAGACGTCTGTTGAAAGACGTTATTGCCGGCTCGGCTTTAATCACCGCACCTCTCATCCTTCTCACCCGATAAATATTTAGGTTTTTATCTATGAACTCAGAGTTTACATCCGGTGAGACGATCAATATCGACGGCGTTGCGGGACAAATTTCCAAAGAAGGTTTACGGGTGAACACGATATCCCTTTTTGAAAAATATTCAAACGCCCTCAAAACGCATTTGCTCGCCATAGGAGCAATCGTCGCAGCATTTTTGATTGCTGGTCTCATCGTAACACTGCTGACGACGCCGCTATACACCGCCGAATCCCGTATCGAGATCAACCGGAAGCAAGACAACGTCACCAATGTCGAGGGCGTCCAGCCAGATGATGCAGGTCAAACCCTGGAATTTTATCAGACGCAATATGCATTGCTGCAGGTCGAATCTCTGGCCGAGCGCGTCGCTCGAAAATTGGGCCTTTCTTCGGATGATAGGTTTTTTGAGATTAACGACGTCTCTGTTCAGGGCGATAATATCATCAGCGAACGAAAAAATGCTACGCTCAGCGCTGCCGAGCGAGAGCAGCGGTTGAAACTGGCTTCGCAAATCCTGTTGGACAACATCACCATTGCCCCTATTCGCGGCTCTAGTCTGGTCGATATAAAATATACTAGCCCCGATGCGGCATTGTCAGCGAAGGTTGCAAATGCCTGGGTTGACCAGTTTATTGAATCCAATCTTGATCGACGTTTCGCTTCAACTGCGGATGCCAGAAAATTCTTGGAGACACGGTTGGCCCAGTTGCGCGAACGGCTTGAAGAATCCGAAAGACGGCTTGTGAACTATGCATCGCAAAAGGCGATTGTATCACTGTCCTCCAATCAGGATGCATCCGGCCGAACCACATCTGGCCGGACGCTCGTTTCTGCTGACCTCGAGGCCCTGAACACAGCCCTTTCGCAAGCGACAGCTGAGAGAATCGCAGCGGCTAGCGCGCTCGGAAACCAGCGAGCTGACAACAACAATAACCTGTCGAGCCTGGCTGCGAATGGCCTGCGCCAGAAACGCGCTGAAATAGCATCGGAAAGGGCCAAGCTGTTGACCCAGTTTGAATCGGAATATCCTGCGGTCAAAGCCCTTACCTCCCAATTAAATGCTCTCGATAGCAGCATTGCTTCGGAAGACGCGCGCGCTAGATCAACCACCCGCGAAGATTATAATCGTGCTCTCCGGCAGGAGCAGGATTTACGTGAAAAAGTTGCTGAACTGAAAGGGCAATATGGCCGTCAGCGTAGTGATTCAATTCAGTATAACATCTATCAACGTGAAGTGGACACCAATCGGGAGCTTTATGACGGCCTGTTGCAGCGATATAAAGAAATTGGTGTTGCGGGCGTTGGCAACAACAATGTTGCGATTGTCGACAAAGCAAAACTTCCCAGCGATCCATCCAGCCCTAAATTAGCACTCAACCTTGCCTTGTCCCTATTATTCGGCATTGGATCTGCTGCTGCCTACGTCTTGCTGAGAGAACAGCTTGACCAGAGTCTGAAAGATCCTTCAGACGCAAAAACGGTGCTTGGTCTCGCCCCACTAGGGTCCGTTCCCGACGCGCAAAATGTGGATCTGATTCACGCGCTGAAAGATAAAAAATCCATGCCTTCCGAGGCCTATTTTTCAATCGCAACAAATTTATCATTTCTGACCGAAAATGGCGCACCAAAATCCTTTCTGCTGACGAGCACGCAGCCCAACGAAGGAAAGAGCACCTCAGCCTTTGCTCTGGCATCTGCATTGGCCCGAACCCACAAGCATGTTCTTCTGCTGGACGCGGATATGCGCAATCCGTCCATCCACATGATAACTGAAGAAGCCAACGAGCGAGGACTGAGCAATTATCTGGTGGGTTATGACAATCTGGATGACCTGATCCTCCCGACGGAAAATGCGAGCCTCTCGATCATGCCCGCCGGACCGACGCCGCCAAATGCCGCAGAGTTGCTGAGTGGCAATAGATTTTCTGCTCTAATAGCAGAGCTGAATAGCAAATATGATCATGTCATTGTCGACGCTCCGCCGGTTTTGGCTATTGCGGACGTTCCTCTTCTGTCTAGGGCAGTAGAAGGAGTGCTATATGTTGTTCAGGCCAATGGGGCGAAAATGCGAACTATCCAGACTGCATTGGATCGAGTGCAATCAACAGGCGCACGGGTGTTTGGCGCGATTGTAACAAAACTCGATTCACGCAACAGTGCTTATGGCTATGACGACGGGCATGGCTACGGATACCATTATGGAAAGCGGGATGAAAAAAGCTAATGAGGTCCCTTATAATTTGGGTTCTTTCATTTGTGATTGCTGGCCTGGCCGCCTTTTCTGCCGTTAGCGGCGTCGCCAAAAATAAAAACCCTGCGGCCGCAATCGCAATGGGTTCGCAAAATGGTCTGGTTTTGGCATCGCAAACGCAGGTTATCCTCCAGCAGGAAATCATTGAAAATAATGGCATTGTGCCGGGAAGTTTTGACGCCTCAAGCCTGACCCTGGCCAAGACCGCATTCCAGCATGAACCGACGGCTTATCAAGCAGTCCGTTTCATGGCCTTTGTCCTCGCGAGTAGGGAGCGAGAAAACGATGCCAGAAAACTTATGCAAAATACGGTTCGACTAACCAAAAGAGACAGGGTCGCGAACATGTGGTTCGTGACTGACTATGGCGAAAAGGGCGATTTGAAATCAGTCCTGCATTATTATGATCTGGCGCTACGCACAAATGCCGAGAGTGCAAACCTCCTGTTTCCGTTGATGGCGCAAGCTTTAACGGAGAAGAAGGCGATCGATCCATTTAAGCAGATGCTATCACTAAACCCGCCATGGGCACCGGACTTCTGGCACCGGCTTGCGCGAAGCCCCGATTCAATTGAAAACGCAAGCCTTCTGAGGATGGCTCAACAGAAGGATGGCATGGCCAACCCAGCCGATAATGATGCAGCCATTATCAAGCTGCTGGTTGCCAATGGAAAGTGGGAGCAAGCACATAAATTTTTTACCGCTTTGACAACGACCAGGCCTTCCAACTCCAAAGCGGCACTTCAAAATCAGTCATTCGGAGAATCTTCAGAATACCCGCCTTTCGACTGGGAGATATTTTCATCTGGCGAATATGGCGCGGTTATTGACGACAGCTCAGGTGCCCTTCTTGTTAGCGCATTGCCAAAGACGCAAGGCTTGGTAGCTCGTCAGCTATTTCGCATGGACAGTGGCTTGTATGGCCTAACTGTTAAATCTACCGATCTGGAAGGTCCCACAAAGCCTCTCTGGAAAGTGGTTATTCGTTGCGCGGAGAAACTCATGCCAAAGGATGTCGTGCTTGAAAAGCTCATCCAAACGTCGAATATTGACGAGAGTTTTGCTGTACCTCCGAACCCATGTGAGTTTTTCTGGATAGAAGTTAGCGTCATGGATAATGGTCAGGGCGAGGGCATTGATCTGTCGATCCGCCAAATTGCCGTTCAAAAGAAGAGTTGAGCATAACAGCTTGATTGCACTAAACTAGTTATTGGATATAGTGAATTGCATCCCCTGCCTTCCCTTCCTTCACTTGCGATAATCAAAGAACACAGGATGATTCAATGGATATGAATGAATTGAAGGATTTACACATAGCTATTATTGGCATCGGGTATGTGGGGCTGCCTCTTGCTCTGGAGTTTGGCAAACATTGGCCGACTGTCGGCTTTGACTTGGACGAAAAGCGAATATCCGAGTTGCGTAACGGTATAGATAATACGCTTGAATCATCCGCGATGGAGCTGGCAGATGCCAAACTATTGCAATTTACTAACAACGCCGACGACCTGGCATCTTGTAACGTCTATATCATTACCGTTCCAACACCAATTGATAGTTATAAACGACCCGACCTTACCCCGCTTCGAGAAGCCTCGCGCAATGTCGGCTCTCTATTGTCCGAGGGTGATCTGGTTATTTATGAGAGTACTGTGTTCCCCGGTGCCACTGAAGAAGAATGTGTTCCTGTGCTGGAAGAAGTCTCTGGCCTAAAGATGAACGAGGGATTTTTCATCGGATATAGCCCTGAACGTGTAAATCCTGGAGACAAAGAACGCCGACTGCCTTCAATAATGAAGATAACCTCTGGCTCCACACCGGAAATTGGACGAAAAGTTGATAATATTTATCGAAAGATAATCACCGCCGGTACACATCTGGCTCCCTCAATCAAAGTTGCCGAGGCCGCCAAAGTTATCGAAAACACCCAGCGTGACGTAAACATCGCTCTGGTAAATGAATTTGCCGTCATGTTTGATTTGATGGATATTGACACACTGGACGTTCTGGAAGCGGCCGGCACCAAATGGAATTTTCTACCCTTCAGACCCGGCTTGGTCGGCGGCCACTGTATCGGTGTGGATCCTTACTATCTGGCGAGCAAGGCTCAATCGCTCGGCTATCACCCGGAGGTGATGATGTCGGGACGCAAGGTTAACGATGGCATGGGTGCTTATGTCGCCAACCGGCTGATTCGTGCGTTGATCGACAATGACATTCTGATCAAGGACGCCCGCATTTTGATATTGGGACTAACGTTCAAGGAAAACTGCCCGGACGTCAGGAACACGCGGGTTGTCGATATCATCGCCGAACTGCAACAAATTGGCTGTAAGGTTGATGTTGCGGATCCATGGGCAGATGCAAATGAGGCGAAAAAATTGATCGGCAAAGAATTGGTCGAACCGATGAAAGAAAATTATGATGCCGTTCTGGTAAGCGTTGCCCATTCCGCTTTTGCTGAAATGGGGTTGAACGCACTGTCCGAGCTGTGTAGCGGCAAGCCGGTAATCATGGATTTAAAGGGCTTGTTTCGAAATGCGGATATACCCCCGGACAATCGATTAGTTGCGCTTTGAGGATATTTTACTTTAGTTTCTTGTTTCAATAAACCACAATATTATCGAACGTCAGGTTGAATCCAGGCCTTCGGTCTAACTGAACGGAGCATCAAATGAGCAATGGGACCGTTAATGTATCAGGAGGCCTGCGTACTTCGGCAGAAAGCGAGGAGGGAAAGCGGAATGAAGATATCTTCCATCAAAGTCCGGAATCGTGGGAAACGAAGATGGAAAATTTCCCCAAATATGTACGCCGCCAGAATCTAACTCGTTTTCTTGCGCTGTACGAAATTTTCAAACTGATCAAGCCAGTTAAAGGCTCAATCGTCGAATGCGGCGTCAATCACGGCTTTGGAACGATGAGCTGGGCGAAGTTTTCAGCCATTCTTGAACCTGTTAACCTTACCAGACGCATTTATGGCTTTGATACTTTCGAAGGCTTTCCATCGGTAAGTGAAAGCGATAAATCGCAACATTCCGGCCATGTCAAAAAGGGCGATTTGGCAGCCGACGTATTGGGCGAGCTGACTTCATTGGTCGATATTTATGATTCATCGCGCTTTCTTGGGCATGTAAACAAAGTCAACTTCATCAAAGGCGATGCGACCAACACAATACCTGATTTTATTGAGAAAAATCCACATCTTGTGGTCTCGTTGCTATTTCTCGATTTCGATCTTTATGAGCCAACAAAGGTCGCTCTTGAACATTTTCTGCCGCGGATGCCAAAGGGAGCTGTTCTCGCATTTGATGAGCTGGACAATCCTTTGTGGCCAGGCGAGACATTGGCAATGCTCGAAACACATGCGCAGCGGCGGCTGCGTATCGAACGTCTCGATTTTGACCCCTATATCGGTTTCGCGGTGCTAGACTAGATCAATGCCAGAAAACAAACTTTCGACAGCAGAATTGGCTGCCCGTATCAGACTTCATGCCGTAAACATGACGTCCAGAGGCAAAAGCTCCCATATCGGATCAATCTTGTCGATCGCCGATATATTGTCCGTATTATACGGCCAAGTAATGGATATATATCCTGAAAATCCAAAGCATCCGGCTCGCGATCGGTTCATCCTTTCGAAAGGACATGCCGGAGCAGGCGTTTATGCCGCACTCGCGGAAACAGGTTTTTTCGACACGGAATTGCTAACGCAACATTATCAGAACGGATCGATCTTTTCCGGACATGTGTCACACAAGGGTGTTCCCGGCGTCGAATTTTCGACTGGTTCATTAGGCCATGGCCTCGGAGTAGGCGTTGGTATGGCGAAGGCGGCCAAGTTGAAAAACGAAAGCCACCGCGTTTATGTTCTGCTTTCTGACGGCGAATGTGACGAGGGCTCTAACTGGGAAGCATTTATGTTTGCCGCCCATCATCGGTTGGGGAATATTACGGCAACCATCGATTACAACAAGATTCAATCCTTGGCCTCAACCCACGATACGTTAAATTTAGAACCTTTTGTCGATAAATTGGCAGCTTTTGGATGGCAGGTGATCGAAGCTGACGGGCATGATCACCCCGCCTTGGCGGCTGCATATGAGACCGCTCGCACGACACCTGACCAGCCATCGGTTGTGCTGTGTCACACCACCAAAGGAAAAGGCGTCTCGTTCATGGAAAACAGCGTCTTGTGGCATTATCGAACACCGCAAGGCGATGAGTATAAGGCGGCGATCAAAGAATTGGAAAACGGGAGGCACACCGATCATGCGTGATGCGTTTATCAGAGCATTGACTGATCTCGCAGAAGTCGATCCGTCAATCGTGCTGATCACAGGCGACTTGGGCTTCGGGGTGCTGACAGATTTTGCCGATCGTTTTCCATCACAATATATCAACGCCGGTGTGGCCGAACAAAATATGACCGCAATAGCGTGCGGAATGGCTCTGGAAGGTTACAAAACCTACACCTATTCCATTGCCAACTTTCCGACCTTGCGCTGCTTGGAGCAGATTCGAAACGATATATGCTATCATGATGCCAATGTGACGATTGTTTCGGTTGGTGCCGGATTCTCTTATGGCTCACTAGGTATGTCGCACTTCGCGACAGAGGATTTGGCAATAATGCGTGCGCTGCCCAATATGGAAGTTGTTGCGCCAGCCGACCCCTGGGAGGCCGCAGAGCTGACCCGGCAAATGGCAGATCGGCCCGGGCCGAAATATCTCCGAATCGACAAGGGTTGCGCAGGCTTGCCGGACGACACCGGCTCCCTGCAGCTCGGCAGGCACCGCGTCGTGGGCGAAGGCAAAGATATTACCATTGTAACGATTGGCGCAATTGCCCACGAAGCATTGGTTGCCCAAAAGCGGCTTGCCGAAACGGGCATTGCATCAAGCGTGGTTATTCTGAATTGCTTGAAGCCGCTGGATGAATCTGCAATTGCTGCAACCTTATCGTCATCGCGCGTGATACTGACGCTCGAAGAACATAATATTGTCGGCGGCTTGGGCTCGGCAATTGCCGATATCTGTTTGGAACATGACGTCAGGCCCGCAAAATTCGCGAAGATCGGACTAAAGGATATTTATCCGTCGGTAGTAGGCGATCAGGAATTTCTCCGGAACGAGTATAAAATGTCTGCCGATCATGTGTTCAAGATTGCGCAAGACAATGTTCAGAGCGGTTAGCCCGATCTCATGATATTCCGGTATTTCCTTTTTATCCCGATGGTCATGTACGGCATTGGTTTAAGCTGGTTGATTCTGTCGGGCGAATATCCGTTTTTTGACTATCGTGTCACGGAGCATGTCAAAGTCTATCTGTTGTTCGTTGCTGGCCTAAGCGTTGCCGGACTAACACTGATGGTTTTTTTCAAGTCTCTTGCAAAATCAGACCCTGCCAGCAGGGCGCCCCCTATAAAAACTCTGTCTGAGAGCATGATCAATCAGATGCGAACGGCGATCAGCGTCTTGGGCGTCGTCGCAGCTGTTTTTTCAATTCTCTATGTCGCGGATGGAGGATATGAAAAAATCATGTTGCTGGGAAGTGCGATCGACTCTGTCGATTTCCGGTATATGGGGATGGAAGATATTGAGGGTATTCTTCCTTCGCTGATGGAGCTGTCACGGCGTTTGATCTTGCCCTTCGCTATCCTGTCGATCTTGTCACTCAATATCTACAGCAGCCAACCGAAACACCTTGTACTGTCATTTCTTATTATCGTGTTCCTTGCGGTTTCGATCGTCAACCTTGACCGTGGCCCTATATTGATGTTCATTGTATTGGTTGCGTTTTACTTGTACAGTAGCAGCTCAAGCAACCTTTTCAAATTGATGGTTGGCGCTATTAGTATCGTCGCCTTAGGCTTTATTGGCGCAGTTTTTACCTTTCTGCAATATAATCAAACAGACTTTAGCTTCTCAGAAGTAACGGATACGGTTGAAGCCATTCTAATAAACCGCATTGTCCTAAGTCCGGTGAAAATGGCTCAAACATGGATATTCGATATTATGCAGCAGCCATTATATCTTGAATTCTCGCGGATAAGCATTTTGTGGGGTGGGGACTATATTAGTAGCCGGGATGCTTTTGCTCAATATGTAGCGCCGGTAGGTGTGGTTGGCGACCTTTACAGAAACCTTGGTTCAGGCTTTATATTCTTGGCAGGAATTTTGATCGGGGCGCTTTTTTACCTGATAGAATATCGCATCTCCAGGGTATCTGAGGATTTGAAACTCCCTCTCAATTTCATTGCTTTAATTCTCGCCATGTATCTTTACTACGGCAATATATTCTCCCTGGGTCCATTTGCTATTATTGTTTTTTTAGGTATGGCTCCTACGATTATTGGCGCCTTCGTTTCCCAAGATGGTCAAACGAGACATATGGGAAATGCCGACCGAACTTTTGTCTGAGGAACATCACTGGTGATAAGAAAACTGGCCAAGAGAGTTTATTGGAGTTCCCGGAAACTGAGGCTGCCAATTGGTGCAGGAGATTCTGTGCTTGAAGTTGGATCCGGTGGGAATCCACACCCCTATGCAGATATTCTTCTCGAAAAGTTCATTGATAATGGCCATCGCCTTCGCAGCGTCAAGTTAGACCGTCAAGCGGTGTTGGCCGATGCATGCCAAATGCCATTTCGAACAGGGAGCTTTGACTATTCTCTTGCCTATCATGTGCTGGAACATGTCAAGGAACCAGAAAAATTTCTTTCGGAATTGATGAGAGTTTCGAAAGCAGGATATATTGAAACGCCGAACGTGTTTTACGAGCGGCTTCACCCTTTTGATGTTCATGTTACTGAAGTTGCGCTCTCTAAAAACAAATTGCTTATTCGGAATAAATCAGATGCCGTCCATGACGCCTTCTTGTCATCGCTGGATGTTTTTCAAGATAACAAGCAGTGGCGACAGTTTTTTTCGCTACATCCAGAAGCGTTCCATGTTTGTCTTAAATGGCAGGGCCATATAGATTTTGAACGAGTCGATCAGGATTTATCTCTTGATTGGTTTAACGATCCTCCTGCCGGATTTGTTGAGCAGGGGGAGATGGACAACAACAGCCATGGTGGTGGCAGCAACGCCAACAGTCTGGTTGGAGGCTTGGCTAGAAAATGGAAGAGTAGCAGGAACAAGAAACCAATTCGTCTCGATGACATCCTAGTTTGTCCGTTAACAAAATCGGACCTTGTCTACTCAAAAAATGATAGCGCCTACATTTCCGAACAAGCAGAATTAGCTTACCCGATCATCAATAATGTTCCCGTTATGCTGGTGGACCACGCGAAGAAAATTTAGCCGGACTGGGTCGTAACATGCAATTTGAGAACGTTGGTTAGAACGTTGTGGGAAGGGTGTAATAAGTGCCTAGAGATTTCAGTAACGAGTCTGTAGCGAATTTTTTGATCCGTGCCTTCCGCGCGGGAACTTTGCGATTGCGCGGGAACATATATTATTTTTCTGGCTTCTTCGCCAAAGGTTCGTCGAGAAAAATAGGATTCTCAAGTTCCGGAAAATTTGTCAACTCAAAACGCATTTTCTTCTCGCGAAATGTAAGCTTTGGTCGCGCGCCTCGGATTGAGTGCTATTTGAATCCTGAAACAAATGTTACTGGGACTATCATTTTTGGACAAAACACCAGTTTTGGCGACTATTTCCACGCCGGTTCAATTGAAAAAATTTCGGTCGGGGCAAACGTACTGGGCGGAAGCAACATTTTACTGGTCGATCATAATCACGGATCGCCTTCGAAAGATATTGCGCTAAAAAACGGAACACCTCCCAGAGACAGGCCGCTGACGACAAAAGGCCCCATAATAATTAGTGACAATGTCTGGATCGGGGATTCAGTCATCATATTGGGCGGCGTCACAATAGGAGAAGGCGCTATCATCGCAGCCAACACAACCGTGCGTGCAGACGTTCCACCCCACACTATTTTTTCTGCACTGAAAAAATAGAAGTCCGAAAGAAACAACCCATTTCTATTTTCGCCAAATATCGCAAAATCCATGTTGTTTTTGCCGCTAGGGTCTGGAGTCTGGTTTCTGGGCTTTTGCTTGTATACGTCGCGGCCAGTGTTCTTTCCGAAGTGGAACAAGGACAATTCTATACGTTCCTTAGCCTCGCTGCGGCACAGTTTTTCTTCGATCTAGGAGCAGGGTTTGTTCTGGCAAATATCGCGGGTCGGGAAATGGCGGATGCCGGGTCTGATGACCCCCACGACATGCACGTCGAGTCATTTGAGAAGCTAAAACCAGTTATTGTTTTTGCCTTGCGGTGGTCTGCTGTCGCCGGCACTGTCCTTATTGGTATTCTGGGCATCGTCGGATATCTGCTTTTCTCGGATGGCGGCCCTGACGCAGCCTATCTTACAAATATCTGGCTGGTTTATGTCCTGTTCATCTCATTCACCATGATATTTCATCTGTTTCTTCGTATGTTCGAAGGCGTTGGCTTCGTTGTCGAAGCGGCGCTAAGCCGCTCGATTCAGAGCTTCGTTAACATCGTCAGCCTTTATATCTTTGCGGCCATGGGATTCGGTATCATCAGCATGGTATTTGCTGCAATTATCGCATTGCTGGTCGCTGCCGTCTATTTTCTGGCTTCTTCTCGACAAATCAGGAGCAGCTTTCAAAATCTGGCTGCCCGAACATCTGATATAAAATGGATTCAAGATATACTGCCATTTCAAACAAAAGTCGCAATGACCTGGCTTTCCGGCTATGTTATTTTCCAGTCGCAAATTCCGTTTTTATATCGGTTTGCGGGGCCAATTGAGGCAGGGAAAATGGGCATTGCAGTGCAAGTGTTGCAGGCACTGAACACATCAGTGAATATTTTTTTGGTTTATAATATTAAAAGCTGGACAAACTTGGCCAAGAACAACGATTTTGCGTCACTTAATCGGGACTTCCTGAAAGTTCTGTTGTTCACAGTAACCCTGATGATCATGGCATGCGCGCTGATCTTGTCGGGGGTATTCGTTTTGGATTTTTACGATGTTGCAATAGTGGACAGGTTCCCGAGTTTGAGTCTGCTGACAGTCTATGCAATTGCGGCTTGCTTTAATCAGATTTTTTTCGCGCTGGGTTATTACTTTAGGGCTCGCGGCGAAGAACCTCTTTGGTGGCTATCCGTACTGGCATCGATCGGCATTCTTGCGGTTCCAATAGTGTTGCAGTCGAAATTTGATGTAGAATCCGCAATATACTCTTTTGCTGCCTTCACCATTTTCTTCTTGGGTATTCTTGCTCCTATTTTCGGGATATATTATATTCGAAAACACCAGGCCACCATATCACCCGCCAAAATGCCAGGTGTGGAGCTCTGATGCACTCCTCCCCCATTTACGATTTTGCCAAACGAATTTTTGACCTTCTCGTTGTGTTGGTGACGCTTCCCGTCTGGATGCCGCTGATGCTCATTGGCATATTCATCGTCCTCGTAGTCTCTCCCGGCAATCCATTTTATAGCAGCCGCCGTGTAGGTCGTTATGGAAAGGATATTTCCATCCTGAAAATACGATCGATGGTGAAAAATGCTGACCAGATCGGTTCCGGTGTGACAACATTGGGAGATAGCCGCATCATTCCATTGGGACGGATGTTACGGCTGACGAAAATTGATGAAATGCCACAATTTTTCTCCGTTCTCTCGGGCCAGATTTCGATCGTTGGCCCGCGCCCCGAATTGCGCGAGTTTGTTGATCAATATGGTGCAGAAGAGCGCAAAATAATTCTTTCCGTCAAACCCGGTATTATTGACTATGGAACCCTCGCATTTTCCGACTTGCAGCGCTCCTTAGCCGCAGACGGAAAGGAAAATGAAAATGAAATTCTTGAAAAATTACTAGAGCGCAAAAAACAATTGCGTCTGCAATATGTGTCTGAACGCAGCATGCTGAAAGATTTCTCGATTTTGGTCAGAACACCGGTCGCGATGCTCAAGGCAATGGTCCAGAAATAATGGAGGTAAAACAGCCAATGTCCCTGCTCGGCCATGATCTGTTTCCCATGGGCTTTGGATGTGGCCCTCTCGGTGTCCACGGATTCGGCGACGTCGATATAGTCGAGTGTCGCAAGGCTGCCACCCTGGCCGCCGAACAAGGGGTCAATTTTTTCGATACATCCGATGCTTACGGACGCGGGGTATCAGAAGAGCAACTCGCGCAGGCGCTGGGACCCTTGCGGAAAAACATACTTATCTCCACCAAAGGAGGCATACGTTTCGACGGTCAGGGGAAAGTTTTTTATGACTGTTCTGTACCTTGGCTGGAACAGGCGATGGACGCCAGCTTGAGGCGGCTCAAGACAGATTTTATAGACCTCTATCAACTACATTACTGGGACAGAAAAACCCCGCTCGAGGACATATTTTCTTTTTTTGAGAGATGCTGTGAGAAAGGAAAGATTGGTGGTTATGGTGTATCCAATCTTGACCTGTCGGGCCGATCAAAATCTTTTTTTGCATCCTTTCCGAATTTTCAGTCCCATTCTGAAGAATTCAGTATGGTTCATCAAAATTGCGCGGCTCAAATTGATGCGATGGTAAATATAGTGCCTTCCTGTCTGTTCCTGGCGACAGGCGTCTTGGCACAAGGCCTGCTCTCTGGAAAATACAACGACCGCGCATCATTCGGAGACAATGATCGTCGCGCCAAATCACATTATACAAATTTCAGCGATAGAAAAATTGCGCTGACGAGGCCGCTAATCGCGCTGATGCAAAAAGAAAACATATCCCCGGTTTCGATAGCCGCTGCGTGGGTTGCCAGGACTCTGCCCAACGGCCTTCCGCTGGTCGGCATCAAATCGAGGACCCATCTGTCCGACTTAATGCAGGCCGCTGCATTGTTAAACAGTGACATGGACTGGACAGAGATTGACAGGGAGGTTCGAAAATTTGGCAAAAGATAGTCGTCTCAATGGCAAAAAGCACATCGTTGTCATCAAGGATGGCGAGCTTCTGCCTATTCAGGAAAACAGCCCCTGTTTAAGACTCGGTAGTCTGGCTGCGCAACTCGTATCCGACGGGCATCATGTGACATGGTTGGCGACAACCTGGTCACATCAGTTCAAAGAGAAAATCGACAATCCCGGCATTTTCAACGTTTCAGCCGCTTACGATGTCGTTTTGCTGGAATGCGGATCTTATCAACGCAACATATCGTTCAGCCGACTGCTGCATCATCGCCGGTTTGCAAAACGCATAACCGCATGGTTAAACCAGTTGGAGATCCAGCCAGATCTTATTCTGGCAGCATATCCCATTCCCGGAGCAGCGGCGTCCGCGGCCCGCTATGCCAAGGACAACGACATTCCATTCATTCTGGATATCAGGGATTTGTGGCCCGACGTATTCATCGACAAATTGGGCAAAACTCTATCCTCTCTGGCAAGCCCTTTTCTGGCGGCGCAAACGCGTGATCTGAAAAAGGCACTGTCTGTTGCCACCGCCGTCACCGCTGTTTCACAGAAATATCTACAGTGGGGCTTGGAAAATACACCCGCAAAGCTGCGCGGGGACAAGAAGTTTTTATTTTATCCAATCGGCGCTCAAAATAACAGCAGCGATCAAGATTTCGGGAATTCCGAACTTAACAGCCTCTTCGACAACCTGTCTGGCAAAACTATCTTCGCGTTTTTGGGGTCTTTCGGAAAATCCTACGATCTTGATATTATTGTCAAGGCCGCACGCCACTACGAAGAGCTGGGCCAAACTGACATACATTTTTGCGTTGCCGGCGACGGCGAGCAGCGGCCGTTGGTTGAAGATGCAGCACAGCGACTTTCCAATCTTTCTTATTTAGGGTGGCTGAACTCAAGCCAGACCGCTGCTTTTCTAAGATGTTCCGACGTCGGAATGATGCCGTTGCAATCAGTTTCCGGAACATTCCCCAACAAACCGTTCCAATATATGGCAGCCTCTCTGCCGATAATATCCTCACTTGAAGGAGAATTTGCCGATTTTCTGATGGAGCACCGGATCGGTATCAACTTCGATGTTGGTGATGAGCATGGTTTCATAGCCGCCATTGATCAGCTATTGCAGCGCGACGATCGCGAAGAGATGCAGGAACGGGTAAAAGCCCTGTTTGACAAAAATTTCGAGCAAAAAGTGATTTACTCAAAATTTGCGCGGACGGTCGAGGACTTGTGCCATACCAACGTCGATGGGACTGGTTGATTTAGACCAGGATCGTCTATTCTGCCGACTTTTCATTCCGGTTCTTTGCGACAATCTCACGAATAATCTCCAAGCGAGCATTGCCAAATTCTTCATCGGGTTGAAGGTACATTCCCTCGGCCCATTCATTCCAGGCGTTGACCATTAACAAACCTGAATCGGTATTTTTTTGCGCCAATCTGTAAGCTTTCTCGAAATAATCGGAAAACTTCTCCAGCGTAAAGCCTGTGAAAATTTTGGCTCGCGGACCATATCGGGCTGTATTGTCAAAATCTACAAATGTGCTTACGTGGACTTTTCGGTCTGATTCCACAGCTCTCCTGATCTGCTCCAATCCCTTTTGCCAGGCACTGTCATAATCGATAAAGGTCACCCGATTAAAAAATCGATCTTGTATAGGGTAAAGCAATTTCTTCGCCCAAGCAGGCAGACCTCGGGCAATTTCCGATGGAGAGAATATTAGCTTGCGGGCAGAGATGGTCTTGTCGAAAATGTCGGGCGATGCGTACTGAGACAACGCGGGCTGGGCCAGAGTCACACTATCCAGCAAAGACAAGAAACTCCAATCCGATTGCCAATTTTTGATAACACCCGAAATCTCGCAATCTGCACCAATTACCTGAATGCATTTTTCGCGCAGCTCTTCGATAAATGCGTCCAGCTGGGGGATGATTTCTGGACTATAGATGCACAATAAGGGCTTCCCATTGGTCTTCAAATATCGCGGGTCTGAAAAACAACGGACGAGAAAATCGATATGCTCTGCACGTTCTTCTTTCGAACTTTCATATTCCTGTTCGAGCAGAACATCGAGCGCGCCCGAACGATTTTTCCAAGAACGTGTCCAAGCGTGATTGGCCCAGCAGAGCGAAAATGTCTGATTTTTTCCGACCTCAGGATTCGCCAGCAGCAAATCCAGTGGTTTACGCAGCAGACGCGTGCCTTTTGACCAATAGTGATAGAAAACAAAACCATCGATATTATGATCGGACGCTTCGTCGAATTGTGCGTTTAGCGCTTCCGGGGTTTCGAGATCATAATATCCATTTAAAGGAACCCGCGGCTGCCGGTGTCCTGCATGCAGAGGTTTCGCCGCCTTGACGTTCACCCACTCTGTGAAGCCCTTGCCCCACCATTTGCTATTGAGAGGATCGTCATGAAATTGCGGGAGAAAGAAAGCTAGAATTTTGGTCATCACTGTCTAATCCTGCTCTGCATCCAAGATACCGTAGTCTTTCACCCATACTCAGGGATTAATGAAGCGATATTCGGGATGTAGTGGTTTCAGTCCAAACAAACGATTGTGAAATATTTGTCCTGTCTATTTCTTCGGACCAGACATCGTGATCATAATCTGCCAGCTCATATGTTTGAAACCGGGGATTCTCAGGATTACGTCATCAATAGCCAATAGCGTTTTGAGCATAGGCTTGAAGAAACTACGCTTATGAAACCACGCCGCAAGTATAGACAAAAGAAAATAATTTTTAGTTTGGATTTTTTCAAAGCTCTCTTTTGCTATTCTAAGTTCTTTGAACGTAATAATGTGGTCCGCCTCCCATGCGGTTCTCAATTTTGGCGTAAGCCGCCGGTAGGCCTGAATGAAGGGATTATAGCCCAATGCTTCCAGAGCAATAATCTTTCCGCTCGGTTTCAACACTCTTGCCAGTTCAGGAAACACGGAAACGACATCCATATGGTGGAGTACGCCAGAACAGACAATCAGGTCGAACTTATTGTCTTCAAATGTAAGGTGCTCTGCATCCATCACCTGCGCTTCAAAATCAGTAAATCCGTTACGCGTCAACAAGTCGCGGGTTTCTTCCACGCTTTCCGGCGAGATATCGATTGAATGCACTTTCAGGCCCGCCTTGGCTGCCGTTAGCGATTGCTCACCAAGCCCGCAGCCCAAATCGAGGAATGTTGAACCCTTGGGTGCCTTTGAAATGATATTGAGGAAGTCTTCCTTGATTTTAGCAGAAACTGTATACCATTTCTTATTCGAATATTTCTTCCAAAATTCGTCTTCCGACATGATTTTGCGATCGCGCTCGCGGGAATCGTGAAACTCTTTTTCTTCTAGCTTTCGTGCGATTTCTTGTGCGTCTGCAGCCGGTGACGGGTTCATAAATATTCCTTCGCAAAAGACGACTGCCCGCTTAAGGATTGCTGCTGATCTGTCAAGATAGTTAACCAAAAATACCTGGGTGCAGATTGATTTTCCTACCATGGACGATTTGCAACTCGTCCAATTTACCAGCACGGCCCGGTTGTAATGCAATATCCTTCTTTGTACAGAGACACTGAATTGAGGAACAAGGCGGAAAATGCATCGTGCAGATTGACGAAACAACTCTTCCGGGCGTTCTACTGCTTACCCCCAAACGATTTTCTGATGCTCGCGGCTTTTTTTCTGAAGTTTACAATGCTGCAGCCCTGTCACTGCATGGAATAGATACAGTATTTGTTCAGGACAACCATTCGCTGTCGGCCAAAGCCGGGACCGTCAGGGGACTCCATTTTCAATCCCCGCCCCACGCCCAAGACAAGCTGGTACGGGTGAGTCGTGGCCGGATACTGGACGTAGCAGTCGATGTCCGAAAAAATTCACCAAATTATGGGTCGTGGACCGGAATAGAATTATCGGCGGACAATGGAAGCCAGCTATTGGTTCCAAAGGGGTTCTTGCACGGGTTCCTGACGTTGGAAGACAACTGCGAAGTTGTGTATAAATGCAGTGATTATTACGCTCCGGAATGTGACGGCTCGGTGCGATTCGACGACCCGGACATCGGTATCGATTGGGGTGTCAGAGCATCGGATGTCACTATTTCAGAAAAAGACGCCAACGCGCAAAGTTTTCAGGAATTTGACAGCCCGTTCATTTGTTAAGGGATAATATATGAAGCTTCTAATAACCGGCGGCGCCGGTTTCATTGGTTCAGCAGTGGTTAGACAAGCTATCGCTGCAGGTCATTCCGTCGTCAACGTCGATGCCCTTACTTATGCCGCTTGCCTGGACAATGTCGCTGAAGTGGAAGCAAGTGACTCCTATCATTTTGTCAACGCTGACATTCGTGACCGAACGACGCTGGATGAAGTTTTTAGCGACCATAAGCCGGACCTGGTAATGCATCTGGCCGCGGAATCTCATGTCGATCGATCAATCGATGGGCCAGCGACTTTCATCGATACCAACGTCATGGGCACTTTTCATATGCTCGAAGCCGCCCGTACATATTGGGTCAACGCGGGCAAGCCAGAAGGTTTTCGTTTTCATCATATCTCGACAGACGAAGTCTACGGCGCCCTGGGAGACACAGGGCAGTTTACGGAAACCACGCCCTATGATCCACGCTCGCCCTATTCGGCGTCCAAGGCGTCAAGCGACCATTTGGTGAGGGCTTGGTACGAAACCTATGGATTACCGGTACTCATTACCAATTGTTCAAACAATTACGGGCCATATCAGTTTCCGGAGAAGCTCATTCCGGTGGTTATTTTAAAAGCTTTGGCCGGCGAACCCATCCCGGTTTACGGGGAAGGAAAAAATGTTCGGGATTGGCTTTATGTCGAAGACCATGCTGACGCCCTTCTGACTGTCGCCAAGCAGGGGAAGCTCGGCCGGACGTATAATATTGGCGGCGAAAACGAGGCGCAGAATATCGAGATCGTGCAATCCATTTGCTCTCTGCTTGATCAAAAGCGCCCGGGAGAAAAGCCGTATAAGGACCAGATCACCTACGTCACCGACCGGCCTGGTCACGACCTGAGATATTCAATTGACCCCTCTAGAATTCGCGAAGAATTAGGTTGGAAACCGTCGCTTACCCTGCAGCAGGGACTTAATCTCACCGTGCAGTGGTATCTCGACAATGAACAGTGGTGGCGTTCTTTACAGAACCGTGAGGGCGTGGGTAGGAGGCTAGGCGTCAAAGCGTGACAATATTAGTATTTGGCCAATCTGGGCAAGTTGCACGCGAGCTTCAAAAACATGCCGACGTCATATCATTGCCGCGTACCGCAGCCGATTTGCGCAATCCTGACCATTGCGCGGAATTGATCGCGCAATCATCCGCCAGTTTCATTATAAACGCGGCGGCTTATACAGCAGTCGATAATGCCGAAAACGACTATCATGATGCCATGACAGTCAACGGATCGGCGCCAGCAGCGATGGCAGCGGCAGCAGCCGAGAATGGAATACCGTTTATCCAGATATCCACTGACTATGTCTTCGACGGGAAAGGCGATTCCCCACACCGACCATCGGATCCAGCCAATCCAGTTGGCGTGTACGGGCTTTCGAAACTAAAGGGGGAAGAGGGCGTCCGTGACGCAGGGGGATGTCATGTCATTCTTCGCACCTCTTGGGTGTTCTCTCAATTTGGGAATAATTTCGTCAAAACAATGCTGCGCCTGTCAGAAGACCGGTCCCAACTATCCGTGGTGAACGACCAAATTGGCGGCCCCACGCCTGCCGCAGACATTGCAGCAACCTGTTTGTCGATCGGAAAGCAACTGGCACAAGGACAAAAGAACAGTGGTACATATCATTATTCCGGTACTCCTGGATGTTCCTGGGCTGATTTTGCTCGCGAAATATTTCGTCAGGCCAATCGTGATATAAAAGTGCACGATATTCCAACAAGTGAATATCCTACGCCTGCGGAACGCCCGCTAAATTCTTTGCTGGATTGTAGCGATCTTGAAAATGACTATGACATCAAGCAGCCAGACTGGCGCGCGGGCCTTAAAAAAATCCTGACGGAAATCGGAGCAGTTGAATGACCAAGCAACGCAAGGGTATTATTTTGGCAGGAGGTTCAGGTACACGCCTTTACCCAATCACAATTGGCATCTCCAAACAGCTGTTGCCAATTTATGACAAGCCTATGATCTATTATCCTTTATCCGTGCTTATGCTGGCAGGAATAAGGGAAATCGCTATTATCACCACTCCCGAAGATCAAGCCCAGTTTATTGGTTTGCTGGGTGATGGATCGCAATGGGGAATTTCCCTCAGTTATATTGTTCAACCAGCCCCCGAAGGACTGGCCCAGGCCTACACGCTCACCGAAGAGTTTCTAGACGGCGCTCCGTCAGCGATGATTCTCGGTGATAATATCTTTTATGGCCATGGCCTGTCCAAATTAATGGCTGAAGCCGATGCCCGTGAATCTGGCGGGACGGTGTTCGGATACCATGTTTCCGATCCGGAGCGTTACGGAGTCGTGGATATGGATAACGACGGAAACGCAGTACAAATCATCGAAAAACCGGCCAATCCGCCGTCCAACTATGCGGTCACCGGATTATATTTTCTGGATTCCAAGGCGTCGGAAAGAGCGCGCGCGGTTAAACCCTCGGATCGCGGAGAACTGGAAATAACCACATTATTGGAAGACTATCTTCATGCCGGAGAGCTGGATGTAAAATTAATGGGTCGGGGTTTCGCATGGCTGGACACAGGCACACACGGTAGTTTGCTTGACGCCGGAAATTTTGTTCGTACGCTCGAAAGCCGACAAGGGCTGCAAGCCGGCTCTCCGGATGAAATTGCCCATGGCAATGGTTGGATTGATGACGAACAGCTAAGAACCCGTATCGAGATGTTCAAAAAAAATGACTATGGACGATATCTCAGTAAGATTTTGAATCGCTAAATAGGATCGCTATCGATAGTATAGCAGCGCTCGATTGAAAGCTAAGTTCTTTGAATTAAACGATGATTCTGGCTATACAATCCCAATTGGGCCGGTAGCGATATTACAGATTTTACCATGATCATCACACATAAAGCCCCGTCGCGTTGCCGGGCACCGAGATACCAGTCGCGAATCCGTCTTCCTCACGAAAATTTATTGCGCCCCCTTTAATTAGTGAATCTTCGCGGCTGTCGAATTTATCCTGTCTCTCTGTGCATTGCTTGTCCCCGCTATTTGTCACGAGAGAGTCCATACAGATCGTGAGAACAGGTCCATATCAAGAATATCTAGAAATCGCATGACTCCCCCCCTGGCCGATGAAGACACGCCATGCGGAATGAGGGGGGACGTTTCGGGATAGCAGAAAAATGGCGGACACGGAGGGATTCGAACCCTCGAAGGACCGTGAGGCCCTTGCCTCCTTAGCAGGGAGGTGGTTTCAGCCGCTCACCCACGTGTCCACGCAGCTTGGCCAGAGGTGGCGCTATAACCATGCAAAGCGCTTGCTGCAACGGGTAAAGTGGACCTCTTAAAAAGCCACCAGCAAATCGGGAAATTGCCGAATTTCGGCGAGGGGACTCGAACTGCCGCAGAATCGACTCCTTTCGTCGTCCGTTCATTGCGTGGTCATGCCCGTCGGCCGAGAGCCTCAAATGGCTGGTAACGGGAAGGAGCTTACCCATGTTACGGTTGTGCATGAAAAAATCATTGGGCCTTTTTGCTGTTTTGGCCCTTGCCACTGCGCCAGCGCTGTCGCCGGCATTTGCCCAGGTTGAAACCGTCGATCCCAATGATGCGATCGACGCGGATCTGGCGGCCCCCGACTATGACGGAAATTTTGAATCGAGCAGCGCGCGCCCGACAATGGTCGAGGACGCGCCGATGGACAGTAATATTGACGCGGATATTGTGGCTCCCGACGGAACCACCACTGACACCGCCCAGACTGCCGGTGCGGTCAATCCCGCCGATGACAGCGCCACCTATCAGGATGATGATCTGATTGGAGCGGCCGAAGGCGTTTTCGGCAAGGGCGCAAAAGGCCTCGCCGAAGTCATCGAGGATATATTGAAGAAGCAAGGTCGGCCCAACGCCTATATCGCCGGACGCGAAGCCAGTGGGGCGTTTATTGTCGGGTTGCGCTATGGCTCGGGCAGGCTTTACCACAAGATAGAGGGTGAACGCCCGGTCTACTGGACCGGGCCGTCCATCGGGTTTGATGTTGGCGGCAACGCGGCGAACACCTTCGTACTGGTCTATAATCTCTATGATACCGAGGAATTATTTCAGCGTTTCCCCGCTGGCGAAGCTGCCGCCTATTTCATCGGCGGCTTCCACGTGAGCTATCTGCGCAGCGGCGACAAGGTGCTTATCCCTGTGCGGCTGGGTGCCGGCCTGCGGCTCGGCGCCAATCTCGGTTATATGAAATTCAGCAAGAAGCAGAAGTGGCTTCCATTCTGACGAACTGACCGACCGGTTATCGGTCGGTCGCCTTCAGCTCAGGCCGCCGAACGGACCTTTTCCATGCGCGCCAGATAACGCGCCAGAACGTCAATCTCCAAATTGACCGGACGTCCCGCTTGCAGCTCGCCCAAAGTGGTCACCTTGGCGGTGTGAGGAATGATGTTGAGGGTGAAGTCAGTCCCGGCTTCGCCATCCGACACCGCATTGACGGTAAGTGAAACACCGTCCACGGTGATCGAACCCTTGGCCGCGATATAAGGCGCCAGGTCTTTCCCAACCCGAATGATTACCTCCATGGAATCGCCAGTCGCGTGGCTCGAGACCACTTCGCCGACACCGTCGACATGGCCGGTCACGATATGGCCGCCAAGCTCGTCACCGACTTTAAGGGCTCGCTCAAGATTGATTCGGCGCCCCTCGGTAAACTGTCCGGGGGCAGTGCATGCAATTGTTTCACCGGACACATCAACCGCAAACCAGTCAGGCCCCTTGTCAACCACCGTCAGGCATATGCCTGCACATGCAATCGAGGCCCCCATATCGACACGGTCCATGGCATAGCTGCAGGAAATTTTCGCGCGCAGATCGCCCCGCTGATCGAGCGAGACGATCGTGCCGATATCTGAAACAATGCCTGTGAACATGGGCGATCCTATTTATTGTGCGATGACCGGAACCTAGGCGGCGTGCTCGTATATCTCAAGCATATCCTGCCCATATTCGCGCTGATCAATGCGCTGCCAATGGCCATGGGCATCGCCCAGCTTTTCCAGTCCGATATCAGCAATGCCCGGCATTCCGCCACCGATGATGATTGGCGCACGATAGAGCAAAAGCCTGTCTACCAGACCGGCCCGCAGAAAGGACGCCGCGGTTTGTGCTCCCCCTTCAATCATCAGCCAGTTGATATCGGCCAGTCCGGCAATTGCTTCGGGCTCGGCAATCTGCAGCCAGTGGGCGGGCATATCGGGATCATTGCCCAGCAATACGGGCTGCGGTGAACGGTCGGTCAATCCGTCAAGCCGGACATCCAGCCCTGGCCGGTCGGCCTTCGCCGTTCCCGCTCCCACCAATATCGCATCGCTGCGCGCGCGCTCGAGATGGGCGTGCGCCCGCGCCCGTTCGCCGGTGATCCACTGGCTCGTGCCGTCGGCCATAGCGATACAACCATCGAGCGACATCGCCAGTTTCAGGGTGACAAAGGGCCGTTGTTTTTCAACACGGCTCAAAAAGCCCGCCATTGCGCGGCGGGCTTCCGGTTCGCGGATGCCAACCGAAACCGGAATTCCGGCATCACCCAGCCGGTCAATACCGCGACGCCGGGTGCGTTCATCGGCATCAAGCGTGGCGACGATCACCCGCTTGGGTTTTGCATCAATGATCGCGTTGCTGCAGGTCGGGCCCCGGCTACTTTCATGGGCGCAGGGCTCCATGGTCACATATATGTCCGCACCCTTGGCCGATGGGCCGGCCTGTGCGAGCGCCATTTCCTCGGCATGCGGTCGTCCGCCAGGCTGAGTCCAGCCGCGGCCGATGACCATGCCATTTTTCACAATCACGCAACCGACATTGGGATTGGCACCCGTCTGCCCGCGCCCGCGCTCCGAGAGCGCCAGAGCAGCAGCCATAAATTGCGCGTCGCCGTGTGGATTTAACATTGCAGTCCAGCCGGTCGTTCGACCTCGACGATGCCGCGCGCCAGACGGTCCGCTTCGGCTTCGCGTTCGATCTCCTCGACATCCATGCCGGACATCCGCCCCAATTCTTTCATCGCGTCGCGTCGTTTCGTTTCCAGCTTGTCCTTGAGGCACTGGACCTGCCAGCGATCCTGGAGGATTTCCTCGTCGGTCCGGTCAGTTGTCCAGTTTTCGACATAAATGACCTCCTGCGGCACATAAGTGTACGTGTTAACCTTGGGATCGAGATAGAAAAGGAGCAGAATGAATGCGGTACAGGCAATCGCCAGTGTCGCAGGAAGCAGTCGCTCTCCCGGTTCACTCTGGCGAAAGACGGCGACCAGATCACCAAAGCCGCCGCTCACGGATACATCTTTTAACATTCCCATCGCGCCCAAATAGTCTCCGCGCGGGCGGATGACCAGCCCTTCCCGTCAAATAGCATGAACATGGTCCGGGGAGATCATCCGAGGCGCTGATTAACCCTTGATTTCAAAGCGGACTTTCAGCGTCATCCAGGTTTCCACCGGCTTGCCATCTTCGCTCCCGGGCATGAAACGCCACTTGTTCAGCGCCTGTTTGCGGGTGGCTTCCCAGAAATCCCTGTGCGGAGAATCGATCAGGGTGATGCGCTTGACCCGGCCATCCGTGCCGACCAGCACGCGCACGCTCACCACCGCTTCCTGTTCGAGACGCAATTGTCCGGCGGGATAGTCGGGCTGGAAGTCGCGCGCGAAGCGCTGGTTCAGGCGCGGCTCGACAATCACCGGAGCCGGTCCAACTTCAATGGTTTCAAACGGGATAGCGGTCCCTTCGCCCAGTGATCCCGCCCCGAGGTTGAGGTGGGAATAATTGTCTACCGGAACCGGAGGTGCCGGGGGCAGGTCGATGACCGGCTTATCCGGCACCTTTTGACGGGTTTGCACCGCAATTTTGATTTCCGGCGTCTCTTCAATCACCGGTTCGGGGGGCTGCTGAGCCAGCATCGGAATGGCGATAACGGTACCGGGAAACTTATCCGGAATTTCGATCCCAGGCATCGCGATCACCCCGGCGACAATTGCCGCATGCACGACGCCGGCCAATATCACACCTTTTGAGCGCGGTGTCTTATTCTCGTAAACGGAAACATAGCTCATGATCCTATCCTCTCAACCATCCTCAGATATGGCGGAGCGGCCCCGTGCCTGTTTGACTATCTGGTCGCACCGTCCTTTGTTATGTTATACTATAACATTAAACATTGCAAATGCGGCTGTGCCCTGGCCAGAAGTCGGCGGCCCAACGGGTGTTAGGCGGCGGCTTTGGCCAGTCTGGCCAGCGCGACGTCCCGCCCGATCAAGGGCAGCAAGGCGTTCATGTCCGGACCATGGTCAAGCCCGGTCAGAGCCTGACGCAGCGGCATGAACAACGGCTTGCCCTTGCGCCCCGTCGCCTCCTTGAGCGCTCCGGTCAACTCTTTCCAGAGCTCGGAAGATGTTTCCAATTCTTCCAATTTGCCATGAGCAACGGATAGAAACTCCTGATCTTCTAAAGACATTTCGGGTGTCGAAACTGGCCCCGTCACCACTTGCCACCATTGTTCGACATCACCCATGTCATGCAGGTTCGGGCGAATAACCTCCCACGCCGCAGCATCCATGGCTTGCGGCAGACGGTCCTTCACGTCTGCATAGGCAAGCAAATGGACGATCTTCTGGTTGAGCTGGGCCAGCTCTTCCTCGTCAAACCGCGCCGGCGCACGGCCGAAGCGGGCAAAGTCGAAACCAGCGATCAGTGGCTGCACATCAGCCACTGGCTCCACCGGGTCGCTCGTCCCGATCCGGGCCAGCAAGGCGACAATGGCTTGCGGTTCGATATTTTTCTCGCGAAAGCTGCTGACGCCCAGTGACCCCAACCGCTTGGAAAGCTTGCCTTCGGTGCCGACGAGCAAGGCTTCATGGGCAAATTCCGGCGGTTCGGCGCCCAGAGCATGAAACATCTGAATCTGCACAGCCGTATTGGCGACATGATCTTCCCCGCGCACCACATGGGTGATGCCCATATCAATATCATCGATGGCAGATGGGAGCATATACAACCAGCTGCCGTCTTCGCGCCGGATGACAGGATCCGACAGCAATGCGGGATCAAAATGCTGCTCGCCCCGGATCTTGTCGGTCCAGGTAATCGGTGCGGCATGATCCAGCTTGAAGCGCCAATGCGGTTTGCGGCCTTCCGCTTCAAAGGCAGCGATCTGTTCCGGAGTCAGTTCCAGCGCCGCGCGATCATAGATTGGGGGTTTGCCCCGGCCCAACTGGATTTTTCGTTTGAGGTCCAGTTCCTGTGCGGTCTCATAGGCGGGATATACGCGGCTCTCTGCCTTCAGCCGGGCAAATTGCTCTTCGTAGCGATCAAAGCGCGTCGACTGTCTTTGCTCTTCATCGGCAGACAGTCCGAGCCAGGCCAGATCCGCCCGGATCGCCTCCACATATTCGTCTTTCGATCGCTCGGCATCAGTATCATCGAAGCGCAGCAGGAAGCGACCGCCGGATTTCCTGGCGAACATCCAGTTGTGAAGTGCAGTCCGGATATTGCCGACATGCAGATGGCCGGTGGGTGACGGAGCAAAGCGGGTTTTGATGGTCATACAGTCCTGAATGCGTTGGTAATGGGATAGCGCCGGTCACGGCCGAAATTTCTTGTGCCGAGCTTCACGCCGGGCGGGGCCTGCCGACGCTTATACTCGGCGATATAGAGCAGCCGTTCGATCCGCACCACGGTTTCCCGGTCAAAGCCGCGCGCGACCATATCATTGACCGACAATTCTTCCTCGATCAGCCCGTGCAGCAAGGGATCGAGAATCTCGTAGTCCGGCAGGCTGTCGCTGTCTTTCTGGTCCTCTCGCAGTTCCGCACTGGGTGGCTTGGTAATCACTCGCTCCGGCATGACCGGACCGTCCGGGCCCAGACCAAGGCTCGGCTTGTTATGGTTACGCCAGGCGGACAGTTTGAAAACGGTCAGCTTATAGGCATCCTTCAACACCGAATAGCCACCCGCCATATCGCCATAGATGGTCGCATAGCCGACGCTCATCTCGCTCTTGTTGCCGGTGGTCAGCAGCATATGGCCGAACTTGTTGGACAGCGCCATCAGTGTCACTCCGCGAATCCGCGACTGGATATTTTCCTCGGTAATATCGACATTGCTGTCGGCAAAACTGTCTTCCAGCATCGCATCAAAGCCCTCGACCGCCGGATTGATCGGGATCGTGTCCAGCCTTGTGCCCAGCATTTGCGCACAGCCCTCGGCATCGTCGAGACTTTCCTGCGAAGTGAAACGCGACGGCATCATCACATTCCAGACCCGGTCCGCGCCAAGCGCATCCACTGCAACGGCCGCTGACAGGGCGCTGTCGATACCTCCGGACAGACCCAGCAACACCCCGGGAAACCGGTTGCGGTTCACATAGTCGCGCAAGCCAACAATCATGGCATTGTAGATATCGGCTGGATGGTCATCGAGTTGATGGATTTCGCCAGGTGCGCAAGTCCATTTGCCGCCTTCTCGTGACCAATAAGTATCGACGATCGTTTCGTCCCAGTCGGGCAGCTGGTGCATCACGCTGGCGTCGCCATTGAGCACGAAACTGGCGCCATCGAAAACAATCTCGTCCTGCCCGCCCACGCGGTTCAGAAACAACAGCGGTATTTCCGTTTCCTTGACCCGCCTGGTGGCAACCTGCCCCAAACGCGCGTCATCTTTCTCTATCTCATAAGGGCTGCCGTGCACCGAAATAAATAGTTCCGTGCCGCGTGATTTCAGATGTTCACACACGGTCGGGAACCAGACATCTTCGCAGATCGGCAAACCGATTTTGCAGCCCTTGAACTCAATCGGTTCCGGCAAAGGACCAGAGGTAAAGAGCCGCTTTTCGTCGAACGTCCCGTAATTGGGCAGCTCGACCTTGTAACGAATCTCCCGGATATGGCCGCCGGCAAGTAGCGCGATTCCGTTGAAGAGCTTGCCATCCTCGCGAAAGACGGACCCGACGAGCATCGCCGGCCCCGGCCCCGCAGTGGCAGCGGCCAGCCGGTTGAGCTCCGCCTCGGCTCGCTCCCAGACCGCCGGCTTCAGCACCAGATCCTCCGGTGGGTAGCCGATCAGCTGTAACTCCGGGAATACGATCAGGTCGCTGTCAGGCCTGGTCCCGTGCACCGCAATCATTGCATCGGCATTGCCGCGCAGATCGCCCACGCTCTGGGTGAGTTGCGCCATTGTGATGGTAAGCTTTTCCGTCATCGCGCCCTGATAGAAAGGGCCACTGTGCGGAGCAATCGAAATTAACGCAAATACGGACTTTTGATTCCACCGCCATCTGTCTAACAGGGTCACGAAATTGTCATGAGGTGCCGCTGGCGATTCTAGCGGGCCACTGGATCGGGGGACGCAATAATGAAACTCATGTCGGGCAACAGCAATCTGCCGCTTGCTGCAGAAATTGCCAAATATCTTGATATTCCGCTCACCGACGCGAGCGTCAAGCGTTTTGCCGATGACGAGATTTTCATAGAAATCCATGAAAATGTGCGCGGAGAGGATGTGTTTGTCGTCCAGTCGACCAGCCATCCTGCCAATGACAATCTGATGGAATTGCTGATCAGTATCGACGCCCTGCGCCGCGCCTCGGCCAAACGGATCACGGCAGTCATTCCGTACTTTGGCTATGCTCGGCAGGATCGGAAACCAGGGCCACGCACACCGATTTCGGCCAAGCTTGTCGCCAATCTGATTACCGAAGCGGGAGCGGACCGGGTGCTGACGGTCGATCTGCACGCCGGACAGATACAGGGGTTTTTCGATATTCCGACCGATAATCTCTATGGCGCGCCGGTGATTAGCGAAGATATCAAATCCCGCCACGCGGACAAGAACATCATGGTCGTTTCCCCCGATGTCGGAGGCGTAGTTCGCGCCCGCGCACTAGCGAAGCGGCTGGACAATGCCCCGCTAGCCATTGTCGACAAACGTCGCGAGCGGGCGGGTGTGTCGGAAGTCATGAATATCATCGGCGATGTCGAAGGCCGTTTCTGTGTCATGATCGACGATATTGCCGACAGCGCCGGCACCTTGTGCAACGCTGCCGACGCTCTGATTGCAGCAGGAGCGACCGATGTTGCGGCCTATATCACCCACGGGGTACTCTCCGGAAAGGCAGTGGAGCGGGTCAACAATTCCTCGCTGCGCAAGCTGATCATTACGGATACCATTCGGGCTCCACAAACCGCACTGGATTCGCCGAAAATCCGTATCCTGCCCATTGCGCCATTGCTCGGCGAAGCGATCAGCCGGATCGCGGATGAAAGCTCGGTCAGCAGCCTGTTCGACTGATATTCGGTCGCCATCGCCCAGGGGAGACGTCAATGCCCGGTTTCGAACTTCTGCTGAAATATCGTATCCATATCGCAATATTGGCGATTCTGATCTCGCTATTTGCCTGGGCCACCGAATGGGCGGAGTTGGTGTATGTCTGCCCTTATTGTCGCGCGCAAAGAACCGTCATCGGACTCCTCGGCTTGCTGCTCCTCGCCAACCCCCTGCACTGGCTGAACCGCTGGATAGCATCAACCCTCGCGGTGCTGGGTCTGGTCGTCGCCGGGATGCAGCATTTCAACGGCTGGAAAAAGATCATGGCCGGCGAATTTACCTGGGGAGACTATTGGTATGCCAACGCATGGGTGCTGTCCGGCTGCGCGCTTTTCATCATCACCGGACTGATTTTATACCTATGGGCCTGGCGGCCTGTCCAACCGTCGACGGAAGAAGCATGACACCCAAAGATATCGATCTCGCGCAAAAGCTTGCAGAAGCTGCTGGCGAAGCCATCCGCCCTTTCTTTCGCGCCAAATTTGATCAGGAAGCAAAGAGCGATTCGACCTTTGTTACCGAGGCGGACCGGGCGGCAGAAGCGGCGATGCGGGCGATTATCGAAGCCGAGCGGCCTGATGACGGGATTATCGGCGAGGAATATGGCCCCCGCAATGAAGGCGCTTCTCGGCAATGGGTGCTCGATCCAATCGACGGCACGACGAGCTTTATCGCCGGCCGACCGATTTTCGGCACCCTGATCGCGCTGATGCAGGACGGCTTTCCCCTGATCGGGATTATCGACCAGCCGATATCCCGCGAACGCTGGGTCGGGGTTGTCGGCCGCAAGACCCTGTTTAACGGCGAACCGGCCAAGGCGGCACGCTGCCGCGATCTGAACGACGCCGTCCTTGCCACCACGTCGCCGCATCTTTTTGACGAGCATGACGCCGACCATTTCATGGGTCTGGCCGGCAAGGTCGCAACCCGCAAAATCATCTATGGCGGCGATTGTTACAATTACGGCCTAGTCGCCAGCGGCCATGTCGATGTGGTTTGCGAAGCGGGCCTGATGCTCCACGATTTCGCTGCCCTTGCCCCGATTGTCGACGGTGCCGGCGGCATGATGTGCGACTGGAACGGCGAACCGCTCCACGCGGAATCAGACGGCCATGTGCTGGCGATCGGTGATCATGCACGGGTGGACGACGTGCTGGAGGCTATTGCCTGCCATCATTGATGGCTTTTCTGTCGCGATAACGCTTGCATTTCGGGCGAATCTAGCTAAAGCCGCCCTTCCGAAGTGACGCACTGGCCAGTGTTGGGCTGCCACATGTGTCCGTAACGGTACCATCTAGAGGAGACCAAAATGCCCAAGTTGAAGACCAAAAGTGGTGTGAAGAAACGCTTCAAGATCACCGCAACCGGCAAGGTGAAGCACGGCGTAGCCGGCAAGCGCCACCGTTTGATGAGCCATAACAGCAAATATATCCGTCAGCAGCGCGGCACCAAGAAATTGTGTGATGCGGATGCGCGGACAGTCAAGAAATGGGCGCCATACGGCCTGGGTTAATCCCGCCGCAGCGACATTCAAACTTACAGGATATATAGAATATGGCACGTGTAAAACGGGGTACGACCACTCGTACGAAACATAAAAGATTACTGGTGCAGGCAAAAGGCTATTACGGTCGCCGCAAAAACACCATCCGCATCGCGCGGCAGGCTGTCGAGAAAGCTGGCCAATATGCCTATCGCGACCGCAAGGTTAAGAAACGGGCGTTCCGCGCCCTCTGGATCCAGCGGATCAACGCTGCGGTTCGCGCCGAAGGCCTGACCTATGGCACATTCATTCACGGCACCAAGCTGGCGGGCATCGAACTCGACCGCAAAGTCATGGCTGATCTGGCAATGAACGAGCCGGACGTGTTTAAAGGCGTCATCAAACAGGCGCAGGACGCACTGGCCAAGGCCTAAGCGTTTACAGATTTTCAAAGAAGCGCCGGAGAGCAATCTCTCGGCGCTTTTTTATTGGGTTTTTTGCAAGGCTTGCTAGACGGGCGGCACAGGAAAACAGGATAGAGCGATGAGCAACATCGAAGCGATCAGGGACAAATATCTGGAGCAGATTGGCGCTGCTGCCGATGGCGATGCACTGGAAGCGATCCGTGTCGCGGCGCTCGGCAAAAAGGGCGAGATTTCGCTGCTGCTGAAAACCCTTGGCAAGATGACGCCGGAAGAGCGACAGGAACAGGGACCGATGATCAACGGCGCGCGGCAGGCCGTCGCCGACGCGCTGGCCGCGCGCAAGGAGGCGATGGAAGCCGCCGCGCTCGACGCCAAGCTCGCCACTGAGAAGCTGGACCTGACCTTGCCGCCGCCTGCCGCACCAAAAGGCAGCATCCATCCGGTTTCACAAGTGATGGACGAATTGGCCGAGATATTTGCCGACCTCGGATTTTCGGTCGCTACCGGCCCCGAGATCGAGGACGACTGGCATAATTTCACCGCGCTCAACATCCCCGACACCCATCCGGCGCGGGCGATGCACGACACTTTCTATTTCCCGCAGACCGATGAAAACGGCATGCCGAAATTGCTGCGCACCCATACGTCGCCAGTGCAGATTCGGACGATGATGGATGTTGCGAAGCGGACCAGCGGAACGGGCGAACCGATTTACCTGATCGCACCGGGCCGCACCTATCGCAGCGACAGCGACGCCACCCATACGCCGATGTTTCATCAGGTCGAAGGCCTGGTGATCGACAAGGGCATTCATATGGGGCATCTCAAATGGACGCTGGAGACGTTTGTCCGCGCCTTTTTCGAACGCGACGATATCGAACTGCGCCTGCGCCCGAGCTATTTCCCGTTCACCGAACCCAGCGCCGAAGTCGATGTCGGCTTCTCGGTCGAAAAGGGCCGCCGGATTATCGGCGGCGATTCCCGCAGCAATGAGGGCGGCTGGATGGAGATACTCGGTTCCGGCATGGTTCACCCCAATGTCATCCGCAATTGCGGGCTGGATCCCGACGTCTGGCAGGGCTTTGCCTTTGGCTGCGGCATCGACCGGCTGGCGATGCTGAAATATGGCATGGACGACCTGCGCGCCTTTTTCGACGGCGATTTGCGATGGGCCGACCATTATGGCTTTAATGCGCTCGACGTCCCCACATTGAGCGGAGGAGTCGGCGCATGAAATTTTCCCTAAGCTGGCTCAAGGCCCATCTCGATACCAACGCAAGCCTGACCGAAATCACCGACAAGCTGACGGCTATCGGCCTGGAGCTGGAAGGGGTGGAAAACCCCGCCGATGCCCTGCGCCCATTTCGCGTCGCCAAGGTCATCGAAGCCGAACCGCATCCCAATGCCGACAAGCTGCAATTGCTAAAGGTTGACGACGGCAGCGACGAGCGTTGGCAGGTGGTTTGTGGCGCACCCAATGCCAAGGCAGGGATGATCGGCGTTTTCGGCCCTCCGGGCACCTATATTCCGGGCAGCGATTTCACGCTGAAACCCGCGAAAATCCGGGACGTTGAGAGTTTCGGCATGATGTGCAGCGCGCGCGAGCTGGAACTGGGCGAGGACCATGACGGTATTATCGAGCTGCCGGAAAGCGCCGCGGATTCTGTTGGACAAAGCTACGCCGACTATGCCCGGCTCGACGATCCGGTGATCGACGTTGCGATCACCCCCAATCGTCAGGATTGCATGGGTGTCCGCGGCATTGCGCGCGATCTCGCCGCCAGCGGGCTGGGCACGCTCCGGCCGCTCGAAATTCCGACAGCGCAGCGCAGCGGAAGTGGTCCGGAAGTTGCCATAGAGGATGCAGAAGGTTGCCCCGCCTTCTATGGCTGTACCGTCAGCGGTGTCACCAATGGCGCGTCCCCTGCCTGGATGCAGGCCCGGCTGAAGTCGGCCGGACAGAAACCGATCTCGGCGCTGGTCGACATCACCAACTATGTCACGCTCGATCACGGCCGCCCGCTGCACGTCTATGACGTGGCCAAGTTGCAGGGCGGTCTGGTCGCGCGCAAGGCGCGGGCCGGCGAGAAGCTGATGGCGCTGAATGACAAGGAATATATACTCGACGCAACCATGACCGTGATCGCCGATCAGGCGGGCGCGCATGGGATTGGCGGCATCATGGGCGGCGCGACCAACGGCACCGACGCAAACACCCAGGACGTGCTGATCGAATGCGCCTATTTCGATCCCGCCCATATCGCGCGTACGGGGCAGAAGCTGATGCTGACCAGCGACGCCCGGCAAAGGTTCGAGCGCGGCGTCGATCCCGCGTTCCTCGAAGAGGGAATCGCGATTGCCACGGCGCTGGTGCAGGAACTCTGCGGCGGCAGGGCGAGTGAAATCACCCGCGCCGGCGAAGCGCCGACGGACCAGCGCGTGATCAGCTATGATCCCAACCAATGCGCCTCTCTCGGTGGGCTAGATGTTGCTGCGGATCGGCAGAAGTCCATTCTCGAATCGCTCGGTTTCGAGATCTTGTGTCCCCGCGAAGGCGGGGATCCATCTCCTGATGGCGCCAAGAATAACGAGCGGGAGATGGACCCCGGCCTTCGCCGGGGAACATGGACCGTCACCGTGCCGACATGGCGGCGTGACATCGCCGGCTGGCAGGATCTGGTCGAGGAAGTCGTCCGCATCGAGGGGCTGGACAAGGTCTTGTCGACACCGCTTCCGCGCGCACCGGACGTGGCCAAACCGACGGCCTCGCCGGAACAGATGTCCGAGCGCAAGGCGCGGCGGGCAGCGGCGGCACGCGGCCTCAACGAAGTCGTCAACTGGAGCTTCATTTCCGACAAGGAAGCCGCGCCTTTCGGCGGTGGTTCATGGAGCCTCGCCAACCCGATCAGCGAAGACCTCAAGGTGATGCGGCCCTCGCTGCTGCCCGGTCTGATCGCCGCGGCCCAGCGCAACGCCGCGCGCGGCGCTTCGTCTATCCGCCTGTTCGAAGTCGGCCGCCGCTATCTGGAAAGCAGCGAGCATCCGACCATCGGCCTGGTGCTGGCGGGCGAAAATCGCGCGCGCAGCTGGCAGAGCGGCGGGGCGACCCGGTTCGATGCCTATGACGCCAAGGCGGAAGTGCTTGCGATCCTGGCGGCCGCCGGCGCTCCGACCGACAAGCTGATGGATTTTGGCGAGGCGGGCGATCATTATCACCCCGGCCAGTCGGGCACGTTGCGCCTCGGGCCAAAGAAAATATTGGCGGCTTATGGTGTGCTCCACCCCTCAACGATCAAGGCGATGGGTTTCAAAGGCTCGGCCGTTGCCGCCGAGATATTCCTCGATGCGATTCCGCTGAAGAAGAAGTCGGGCCATATGCGCGAAGCCTTTGCCCCGCCTGCGCTACAGGCGGTGACTCGCGATTTCGCCTTCATCGTCGATGCAGATTTGCCAGCGGGCGATCTGGTGCGCGCGGTCAAGGGTGCGGACAAGAAGCTGATCACCGACGCGCGGATTTTCGATCTGTTCGAGGGACCGAGCGTGGGCGAAGGCAAGAAGTCGCTGGCGATAGAGATAACGTTGCAACCGCAAGAAGCGACGTTGACCGAAGAGGACCTCAAAGCACTCTCCGACAAGGTTGTGACAAACGCGGCAAAATTGGGCGCTGAATTGAGAGGATAGAATATTCGTCATCCTGAACTCGTTTCAGGATCTTTCGAGACAAGCGAGTACATGGAGATGCTGAAACAAGTTCAGCATGACGAGAGTTAGATATTAATATGACCAAAGCACGCCGGACATTCGCGATTATCTCCCACCCCGATGCGGGTAAGACGACGCTGACCGAGAAGCTGCTTTTGAAAGGCGGCGCTATCCACCTCGCGGGCGAGGTCAAGGCCCGGGGCGACAATAGACGCGCGCGATCCGACTGGATGAAGATCGAGCAGCAGCGCGGGATTTCGGTGACCTCCAGCGTCATGACCTTCGAACGCAACGGCATTGTCTTCAATCTGCTCGACACACCGGGCCATGAGGATTTTTCCGAAGATACCTATCGCACGCTGACCGCGGTCGACAGCGCGATCATGGTGATCGATGCGGCGAGCGGGATCGAGGCGCAGACGCTGAAGCTGTTCGAAGTCTGCCGGATGCGCAGCGTGCCGATCATCACCTTCATCAACAAGGTCGACCGCGAAGGCCGCGATCCCTTCGAACTGCTCGACGAGGTGGCCGACAAGCTGGCGCTGGACGTCTGTCCGATGAGCTGGCCGACCGGCATGGGCGGGCAGTTTGAAGGCGTCTATGATCTGGTCAAGAACCAGCTGCACCAGCCAACCGGCGACAGCAAGAACTATGATGGCGTCGTCCGGCAATTTACCGGGCTCGACGATCCGAAACTGGCCGATGTGCTCAGCGAAGGCGCGCTCGAGCGGCTAACCAGCGAAGGCGAGCTAGCGCAGGGCGGCTATAGCCAGTTTGATCTCGAGGCCTATCGGGGCGGGGACCTGACACCGGTCTATTTCGGTTCGGCGCTCAAGCAATTTGGTGTCGAGGAGCTGATCGAGGCGATCGCGGACTATGCACCGCCGCCGCGCCCGCAACCGGCCGAGCCGGCTCCGATCGACCCCGAAAGCGACGATGTCACCGGTTTCATTTTCAAGATCCAAGCCAATATGGACCCGCAGCACCGCGACCGGATCGCCTTCATGCGGCTCTGCTCGGGCGAGTTCAAACGCGGCATGAAGCTGATCCCTTCGGGGCTCGGCAAACCGATTGCAATCCACTCGCCAATCCTGTTTTTCGCGCAGGACCGCGAAATTGCCGACACCGCCGAGCCGGGTGATATCATCGGCATCCCCAATCACGGGACGCTCAGGGTCGGCGACACCTTGTCGGAAAAAAACCAGGTACGGATCACCGGCCTGCCCAATTTCGCCCCGGAAATCCTGCGCCGAGTGATCCTGCGCGACCCGACCAAGACCAAGCAATTGCGCAAGGCGCTGGATGATCTCAGCGAGGAAGGCGTCGTACAGGTCTTCTATCCCGAACTGGGCGCCAACTGGATCATCGGCGTCGTCGGCCAGCTGCAGCTGGAGGTGCTGGTGTCGCGACTGGAAGCGGAATATAAGGTCGACGCCTATCTCGAGGCCGCACCGTTTGAAACCGCCCGCTGGATCAGCGGCGACGACGCGACGCTCAACGCCTTTGCCAATATCAACCAGAGTTCGCTGGCAAAAGATCGCGACGGCAATCTGGTGTTCATGGCCAAATCAGCCTGGGATGTCGGCTATCAGGAAGAGCGCAATCCTGACCTTAAGTTCAGCGCGACACGGGAGCGGTGATCGGTTAGCATCGGGTCATGGCCAGCAAATCCAACACCGCCCAATCCACCACCACCCGATCCACCACCGAGAAAGCCTTCCAGTCGATCATCATCGACGACGAAGGCCGCGCCTGCGCCGATATTCCCGAGAGTGCGTGCAAACAGGAACCAGGTAATTTCTTCAAACATGTCGGTGCGCTGGCGCTGACCAAAAGCGCCGACGGGCTGATTGATCCGAAGCTGGTGCTCAGCTGGCTGATGACATCGCTGGGCGCGCCGGTGGCGCTGATCGGGTTGCTGGTCCCGGTCAGGGAAGCAGGCGCTTTGCTGCCGCAGCTTCTGACCGCCGGATTTCTACGGCGGCTACAGCGGCGCAAATGGGCCTGGGCGGTCGGCTCCCTTGTTCAAGGCCTGGCGGCTGCCACCATCGGGCTTGTCGCAATCACCATGACCGGTGCCGCGGCGGGCTGGGCCATTGTGATTGCGCTGGCGATATTGGCACTGGCGCGCAGCATTTGTTCGGTTTGCTACAAGGATGTACTCGGCAAGACGATCGACAAGTCGCGCCGCGGCACCGCCACCGGTCTGGCCGGATCGATCGCCTCGGTGACGGTGATCATCTACGCGCTCGCCCTGTCCGCCAGCTTGTTCGACCGCATGACATTGGTGACCGGCGGCCTGTTTCTGGCCGGCGCGGCGTGGATCGCCAGTGCCCTGCTGTTCGCAACCTTGCAGGAACAGGCCGGCGCCACCGAGGGCGGCAAGTCGGCGCTGCGGGAAGCGTGGAAGAATTTTTCCTATCTCCGGGACGATCACCAGCTGCGCCGCTTCATCCTGACCCGCGGACTATTGACCGCCACCGCGCTGGCCCCGCCCTTCATGATCGCGGTCGGGAGCCAGGCCGGGGAAGGCTATGGCAGGCTCGGCTTTCTGGTGCTTGCCTCGGCCCTCGCCAGCCTGCTGAGCAGCTTTGTCTGGGGGCGGCTGTCCGACCGGTCCAGCCGCAAGGTGCTGATATTTGCGGCGACGGTCGCGGCGATCATATTGGCGGCGACCAGCTGGCTCGCCTTCGCCGGAACATTGGGCGGCGGCTATATTTTGCCGGTGCTGCTGTTCGGGCTGATGATCGCCTATCAGGGCGTGCGCCTCGGCCGGTCGACGCATCTCGTCGATATGGCCGACAAGGATACGCGTGCGGCCTATACTGCGCTGTCGAATACGATTATCGGCCTGCTGTTGCTCGCCGGCGGGCTTTTCAGTCTGGTGGCGAACTGGTTTGGCGGGGAAATGGTGCTGGCGATCATGGCCGGGATGAGCGGGCTGGCGATATCGGCGGCTTGGGGCCTGGCAGAGGTCCAGCGGACCCAAGAGTGAAGCGACTCACCTCTTGAGCAAGAACACCGCATGTTCCGCCAGCAGGTTCGCCATGCCGCGCCCGGTCTGCTTGTCTCCGCTCAGGAACCACTGGCCTTCCTGCGTATAGCGACCATCCTGCACCAGCGCCCGGAAATCGTCGATCGTGACATGGTGGATATTGGGCGTGTCGTACCAGCGTTGCGGGAGCAACCGGGTGACCGGCATCTGCCCGCCAAAGAACAGCGCCATGCGCACACGCCAGTGGGCGAAATTGGGGAAGCTGACAAAGGCCTGTTTGCCGATGCGCAGCAGCTGGTCGAGCATGATGTCGGGGCGGTGGGTGGTCTGCAGAGTCTGGCTGAGCACCGCATAATCGAAGCTGCTGTCGGGATAGGTGCTGAGGTCGGTGTCGGCATCGCCCTGCACCACCGACAGGCCTCTGGCGACCGCCTTGGAAACATTGACCGGGTTGATCTCCAGCCCGCGCGCGTCGCAGCGCTTTTCATCGCGCAGCGCTGCCATCAGCGCGCCGTCGCCGCAACCGATATCAAGCACCCGGCTGCCGGGGGCGATATTGTCGGCGATGATCTGCAGGTCGGGGCGGAGTTTGGTCATGCTGCCACTCCCACTTCGTCACCCTGAACTCGTTTCAGGGTCCATGGTGCGTCAATTGACTGTCGGTGCGAGCGGAGGAATGGATGCTGAAACAAGTTCAGCATGACGAGGACTGAGGTCTTGCTCATCGCCCCTCTCCCGCCTTCAGAAAGCCGTCGACAATCCGGTTCATTTCCGGGTTTTCGAGCAGGAAACTGTCATGACCGAACGGGCTCGACAATTCCATGAAGCTGACCGCGGCACCCGCTGCGTTAAGCGCGTGGACAATCGCGCGCGATTCGCTCGTCGGGTAGAGCCAGTCACTGTCGAAGCTGATCAGGCAGAAACGGGTTTTTGACCCCTTGAACGCGCTGGCCAGCGAGCCGCCATGGGATTCGGCGAGATCAAAATAGTCCATTGCGCGGGTAATGTAGAGATAGCTGTTGGCGTCGAAGCGGTCGACAAAGCTGATCCCCTGGTGGCGAAGATAGGATTCGACCTGGAAATCCGCGTCGAATCCGAAGGTCTTGGCGTCACGATCCTGCAGCCGGCGGCCGAATTTCTCGGTCAGGCCGGCTTCCGAGAGATAGGTGATATGCGCCGCCATGCGGGCGACGGCGAGGCCGCTGCTCGGCGGATCGTCATCGGCATAATAGGCCCCGCCGCGCCAGCGCGGGTCGGCCATGATCGCCTGCCGCCCGACTTCATGAAAGGCGATATTCTGGGCGCTGTGCCGGGCCGCCGAAGCGATGATGACCGCCGAGCCGACGCGTTTCGGATAAAGCGCGGCCCAGCTGACCGCCTGCATTCCGCCCATCGAACCGCCGACGACGGCATGAAGCCGTTCGATCCCGAGATGGTCGAGCAACATTGCCTGTGCCCGGACCATATCGGCGATGGTCAGCACCGGGAAATCCATGCCCCAGGGCTGTTCTGTGGCGGGGTTGATCGTCGCTGGACCCGAACTGCCGAGACAGCTGCCGATGACATTGGCGCAGATGACAAAATGGCGGTCCGTGTCGACCGGCTTGCCCGGACCGACCATCCGTACCCACCAGCCCGGTTTGCCGGTGATCGGATGTTGCGAGGCGACATATTGGTCGCCGGTCAGCGCATGGCAGATCAGGATCGCATTGGACGCGTCGGCGTTGAGCGTTCCGTAAGTTTCATAGGCGAGATCGACAGGGGCAAGCTCTGCCCCGCTGTCCAGCGGCAGCGGTCCGAGCAGGCGAACACTCCTGTCCAATCCAAATCGCGTATCTTCATTCATGATGAAAGGGAGCTAAGCGGCGAAATCCCGACCGTCAAATGATAATGCTGTTGACTGACAGGCCGCAAGGGCTAGTCCGGCGACACAGATACACTCCTCACAAGCGGGTCAAGGCAATGAGCGCACCAAAACCAAAAGACTGGATCATGGGCATCGCCCCTTATGTCCCCGGAAAATCGAGCGGCGATGACGGGCGCAAGCTGGTCAAGCTGTCGGCCAATGAGAACCCGCTGGGTTGCAGTCCCGCTGCGACCGAGGCCCTGACCGCGGCTTCCGCCCTGGTCGATCGCTATCCCGATCCGGGCTCGACCAGATTGCGCGAGGCGATTGCCGCCAAATATCATCTTGATCCGGCGCGGATCATCTGCGGCACCGGCTCCGACGACGTCCTCCACCTTGCTGCCAATGCGTTCAGCGGGCCGGGCGACGAGATTATTTATGTGCGCTACGGTTTTGCCGTCTACGACATCGCCGCGCGGCGCTATGGCGGTACCCCGGTGATTGCCGACGACAGGGATTATGGCACCGATGTCGATGCGATCCTCGCCAAGGTCAATGACAGGACCCGGGTGATCTTCATCGCCAATCCCAACAACCCGACCGGCACATTCTCCAGCCGGGCAGAAATCGCCCGCCTGCAGGCCGCACTGCCGGGCCATGTGCTGCTGGTGCTCGACGGTGCCTATGCCGAATATCTCGAGACCGGCGCCGACGACGGCGCACTGGAACTGGCCGAAACCAGGGCCAATGTTCTGGTCACCCGGACCTTTTCCAAAATCCACGGGCTCGCCGCCGAACGCATTGGCTGGGGCTATGCCTCGGCGGAGATCATCGATGCGATGAACCGGATCAGACTGCCGTTCAATGTGACGACAGCGGGTCAGGAAGCCGCGCTCGCTGCGCTGGCCGCCGATGATTTTGTCGCCACCAGCCGTGAACATAACGCCCAATGGCGGCAGTGGCTGAGCGACGAGATCGGTGCGCTGGGCAATTACGGCCTCAGGGTCATCCCGAGCCAGACCAACTTCCTGCTGGTGCTGTTCGAGGGCAAAATTACCGCAGAACAGGTCAATGCGGCGCTGATGGACAAGGGCTATGCCGTGCGCTGGCTTCCGGGACAGGGGCTGGTCAACGGCCTGCGCATGACCATCGGCACCGAGGAAGAAACACGCGGACTGGCCCGGGCCTTGCGCGAGATACTGGAAGCCGCGAACTGATGCTGCCTTTTTCCCATATCACGATCATCGGAATGGGACTGATCGGTTCCTCGATCGCCCATGCAGTGCGGGCCACCATGCCCAGCGCGCGGATCACCGGCTACGACAGTGATCCGGCGGTGCGGGCACGGGTCGTTGAGCTCGGCTTTTGCGACGATGTCAGCGACAGCGCCGGCGCTGCAGTAATCGATTCCGATCTTGTGATCCTCTGCGTCCCGGTCGGCGTAATCGCCGATGTTGCCACTGAAATCGCACCAGATCTGCCGGACGATGCAATCATCAGCGATGTCGGATCGTCGAAAGAAAATGTGCTGGCCGCCTTGACGACGGCTCTTCCCGGTGCCCGGGTCATCCCCGCCCATCCCGTCGCCGGAACAGAAAATAGCGGCCCCGACGCCGGATTTGCGACTTTGTTCCACGAGCGCTGGTGCATCCTGACACCACCCGAAGACGCTGCGGAAGGCGATATCGAACGGGTCAAGGCCTTTTGGGAAAAGCTGGGCGCCAATGTCGAGATCATGGATGCCAAGCACCATGACCTGGTTCTCGCGGTAACCAGCCATTTGCCGCATCTGATTGCCTATACGATTGTCGGCACGGCATCCGATCTGGAAGATGTCACCCGCGGCGAAGTGATTAAATATTCCGCTGGCGGCTTCCGCGATTTCACGCGTATCGCGGCGTCCGACCCGACGATGTGGCGCGATGTCTTCCTGTCCAACAAGGAAGCCGTGCTGGAAATGCTCCAGCGATTCTCAGAGGATCTCACCGCGCTGCAACGCGCTATCCGCTGGGACAAGGGCGACGAACTGTTCGATCTGTTCAGCAAGACCCGCGCCATTCGCCGCCGGATTATTGAAGAAGGCCAGGACGACGCCGCCGCCGATTTCGGACGGACACACGAATAGCCAGGTTGCAGTCAAATTCGACTGCTATTCGGTTGTCTTGCCGTCAAAATGTTCATGTTCCTTCTGGGCATCGGCGGCTGTCGCATGAACCGTACCGTCAATATGTTCCGGCGGACCATAGATGGTGTATAGCCGAAGCGGTTCCTTGCCGGTGTTGACGACATTATGGCTGGCACCCTGCGGCACGATGATGCCGTCATCGGATTTCACGTTATTGGCCTTGCCGTCGATCCAGATTTCGCCGCTTCCCTCTTCAATACGGAAAAACTGATCCCGGTCATCGTGCACTTCCTCGCCGATCTCGTCACCCGGTTGAAGCGTCATCAGCACAAGCTGTAAATTATGACCCGTGTAAAGCACCCGGCGAAAATCATCATTCTGCTCCGTCAAAGCTTCGATATTGTCGACAAACCCCTGCATTTGGTCGGCTCCTTTCAATTTATCCATCAGCCTGCTTGGTCAGGCGCTTATTCGCCTTCTATTCGTCTTCGCCGCTTTCAGCCATTTCTTTTTCCCATGTTTCCTTTGCCGCAATCTGGGCCGCCTTGCTAGCGTCGGCAGCGGCAGCAGCAGCCTTGATGACAGCTTTTTGCGCCGATTCCGCTGCATTTTTTGCTGAAATGGTATCGGATTCCAGCCCTGCCCTGAGCGACGCGTTGGTTTCGCGGACGGCTTCACCCGTCGCGGCAACCGCGGCTTTCACCAAATTCTGCGCTTTCTGCGCATTTTCATTCGCTGCCATATCGACTTCAGCATTGGCTTCGATGATCCTGACTTGTGCCTGTTTGGCGGCGGCCTCCGCCTTCGCCGCCATTTGGGCTGCAGCCTCTTTATCCTTCTGCGCTTCAGAACAGACTGCCAGCTTGGCTGCTATCACGGACATTTTTGCGGCGTTTTGCGCTTCCAGCGCGGCTCTGGCGGCAGCATGTTTCGCATCATCCATAGTTTGTCTGGCGTCATCCATCGCTTCATTTTCGGATGTGCCGCATTCTGCCGTGTCTCCGGTTTCTGTTTTCGGGCTACAGCCTTGAACCGCTAGAATGACGGCCAGTACAGGACCAAGGGTGGATATTGTCTTTTTCATGATATGGACTCCAAAATAATGTCTACGAATCGTTGGAACATGGCATCTGTCCATCAGCAGCGATGCGCCGACTAAACAATATGAATCGGCCGGTGTAAGTACGTATTTTCCACTAATCCGGTCCGGAAACCACTGTCAGCCCGCTTGCAGTCGTTCGAGCGCCAGATTGATTTCCTGAAGACGATCCCCCTTGTTGTTCGGGGCCATGCCATCATCAGACGCAATTTCCAGTTGCTTTTCTCCATAGGCCCAGCGCTTGAGAATATCCGCCTTGATGCTGTCCGGCAGGTTCGTCGCCAGCAGCTTTGCCGGCGTCTGAAATTGACCAGCGGGATTGCCCAGCAGCGTCTCGACATCCCATCCTTGTGCTCTCGCTTCGGATCGCAATATTTGCACATAAATATCCCGGTCAATCCTTGCTTTTACGTCACGTTCACTGGGCAGAAGCTCTCCCGCGACATAATATTCGTTATCCGCGATATGAGAATAGGGCACATCGCGATAACTCAGCAGTTCGCCGTCAAAATTCTCGCCATTGTAGCGCCTGTCCAGAACATCATGAGTCACGGGAAGATCATGCACGTGGACATCGGACCCGGAATGATCAGCCAGAATTTCGACCGCGCGCTGTTCGTCTGCGGCATTCCAAGTGCGAACCCATAGAAGCAAGCCGCCGCGCTCCAGCTGATCTTCTATATAGTCCGCATGATGCTGGCCGATCGTCTTGGCCAGAAGAGCGCCAATCGCCCCGCCGCCAATGCCGCCAGTAGCCGCCGCTATTATCGCAGCACCAATTGCACCGCCCGACGCAACCACGGCCATCAATGTGGACAGCGCACCAACATAAATAAGCCCGCCGAAAACACTGCCTTCGGCATCACCAATGGTTTCCGTCGAGACATAGGCGGTGGTCGGGACGGCCGCATCATCTTCCAGATCCTTCACCGAAGTGAAACTATGGCCCAGTTCCTTTTCGATCGCCGATAGCGGAGCGAGCAGACTGAGTTCGGACTGGTCAAATCCGTGGCACAGCAAATCGTCAACGGCAGCCTGCAGCGTATCTTCAGATTGAAAGACGCCAACCGCTTCGCGGATGGTGGGGATGTTTTGCTCAGCCATGACAGATTCTCCAGATTTCATGTGAAGGAGGCAAAACACGCCTCCATTGTAATTTTTCAGCCTTGGGCAAAGCGCGCCAAACAGCGTTCAAATGCTGGTTTGTGTCGCTGCGCCGATGCATCTCTCAGTCGCGTCATCACGGTCATAATGTTGGAATGGCCAGCAACCGCTGGAAGCAGGTCTTCATCATATAGCCGTACATTGTCTATTTCGCCCTTCACACCCAGTTCGCACAGGGTTTGCAGATCGGCAGTTTCAAATATTGGATCGACCATGGTGTCGTTTTTCGGCACCGGAATATTATAGGCTGTATAGAGGGCGAGCAACGCGTTGATATGCCGTTTCTCCGCTTCGGCAATATTGACGAATGGCCGCACCGGACCAAAGCGGTCGAGGACCGTCTGGTAATTCAAGACCGCGTTGCGCTCATCTGCCAATGCAGCATCCATCGCCGCTACGACGCTTTCCGGAACGGATGCAACAGGCCCTGCATGGTCGGATCGCACGGTTGCATGAGCCCTGCAACCCTCGTTCTCGCCTCTGTTTCCTTGTTGGCGGCGTTGGCGCATGTTACCCACGCATTTGCTGCGCATTGATGGTCCGGAATATGCCGGTGTCCCTGCGATCAGCCCTTGTCGAAGAGGTCAGGGCCAGCCGGATTTTCGTGTCGGCAGAGCCAGTATAGTGTGACATCTATTATAATCCCCGTCTGTTCGAAATCATCCGGAACTCACATAACCCGCCACTGGTCGAGAATAACCAAGTAATCTCCCGTAGTTTTGCTCCAGGCTGTGCGATGCAATTATTCCGGCAAACCGAACCAGTGGGCGGAAGATCAATCCGGCCGCTATCCCTGGCAGAAGGTCGCGGAGATTTCCGCCACCTGTGACGCCTAGTCGTTCAGCACATTAATCGCGGCATGAACCCGGTCACGAATATCATCGCGATCGAGGCCCGGTTCAATCTCCGGTTGCACCTCGTAGGTAATAACGCCGCTTTGCTGAACAAAGGTATCACGGGGGGAGACAATCCCGCTGTTGAGGGCCACTGGCACCAGCGGTATACCCATCAGCTTGTAAATACCGGCAAAACCGGTTTGCAGTTCGGGGCGCTCTCCATGATGGGCGCGACTGCCTTCGGCAAAGATGACGATCGGGCGCCCTTCCGCGACGGCTTTTTTCGCCTGCTTGATAATCTGCCGCATCGCTGCCCCGCCGCCATCACGGTCAATGCCCAGCAAGCCATGTTTTGTCGCAATCCATCCCCATAGAGGAATGACCAGAAGCTCCTGTTTGGCAATGACCACAGGCCTGTCGAACAGCCTCAGCAGATCAATTGTTTCAAACATGCTTTCATGCTTGAAGACATAAAGCAAAGGCTCGTTGCGGATTTCACCTTTGACCTCGACGCGGATACCCAGAATGAGCCGCGCGCACAGATAATGATAGCGGCTCCAATATTGGGCCATGTGATAGATTGTCTTGGGCCAGAAAAATGCGCCGATGAACGTCGCAATGATGATCGGCACAGAGCCGAGATAAAAGACCAGCATGAAGATCAGGGACCGGATAACAGCCAGCATCTCAGACACCCGCCAAAGCGGCCAACCGGCGCATCAGATATTTATTATACTCCGTGAACAAAGTCCCCAGCGACGGACGTGTCTGCACCGCGTCGGACAGGATTCGGACTTCCGGCGGCATTGCTCGTTCCAGCTCCAGCCGGGCACGGCGCATGTGCCAGTCGGAGGTCACCAGACGCACCGACTTGTCACCCCGACGCGCCGCCCAGCGCGCAATTTCAAGGGCGTTGGAGCGTGTATCCACCGCCTGAAACCCGAGATCGATACAGCAATCGAACAAGGCGTCCGGACGGTCATATTCGGCGGCAAGTTCCGCCGGCTTCACATCCCGGTCAACTCCAGAGATCAACAATCTGCCCGCCGCTTTCGCTTCGAGCATGTCGAGCGCGCGACCAATGCGACCCGCTCCGCCGGTCAACACGACGACCGAACCGGTATGAGCATCATCATCTGCCGGACGCGGCAAATCGATAGCGAACCAGGCAAAACCGATGATCCACAACAGGAGCAGGAAAGAGAACAGGCGCAAAATCATTCAGCGTGGCTATAATATCTTTTTCAAGGTGCCGATAACCGTGAATTTGGCAGTCATCATGGCAAGGAACATTCCCAATATCGGAATGGCAGCAATTATCAACCAGCTCCACCAGTTGAGGCCGACCGATTGTACCAGACCCGACCCCAGAGCGGTGAGTTGTGTGCTGATCAGCCAGATAATCACAACACCCCCGACCAGTCCGATCAGACCGCCGAGCAACGCATCCAAGGCAATGCGCCGCTGGAGCAAACGGCTGATTTGCTGGTCCGTGCCGCCGAGCAGATGGACGACCGCTATGGTTTCAGCGTGGGTGTTGAGCGCCGAACGCGCCGAAATGATAACCGCAGAGGCGGTCGCCAGGGCCAGCAGGGCAACCAGACCAAAGGCAATCCATTGAAAGCTGCGCACCAGCGAAATGACCGGTGCGATATAGCCGCTGCTCGGCTCGACCCGCGCGGCCGGCGCAATGGTTTGCAGCGTGCTGCGCATTGATTGATATTCGGATTCGGTAGCAGCGCGGGCGAGTTTCAGATCGATCAGCGCGGGAAGCGGAATATCCTCCGACAGATTCTGCGCGCCAAGCCAGGGCTCGATGAGCGCCTCAATCTCCTCGGGCGGCAATAGGCGGACCTCCTCAATTAACGGCAAGCGGCGCAATCGTGCGGCAGCAGCAGCAGCCTGGCGAGCCCGGATTTCAGGATTGGCCTCGATGATCTGCACCGTCGCCCGGCTGGACAGTTCATCCGACACGTCGCTCATCGCGTGAGTCATGGCGAGCCCGGCCGCTGCCGCCAGCACGGTGAGAAAGATCATGATCGCAATTACCCAGGGCATCGGTCCGGAAAGCCGGCCCTCGGGTATCAGGCGCCGGTCGTGGCCGGGAATGACAAAAAATTTGAACATGGCCCTCGCGACCTATTGTCGCTGATCTATGGGTAGCGGCGGATGGCGCAGCGAACCGGTCGGATCGGCGAGCATGCCTTTTTCCAGCCGCATCATCTGGGCGCCGGATATTTTGCTGAGCAGATGAATGTCATGGGTCGCCACGACGATCGTCGTACCAAGCGTATTGAGCGCCTCGAACAGTTGCAGCAACCGGACCGCCATCTCGGGATCGACATTGCCGGTCGGTTCGTCGGCGACGAGTATTTCCGGCCTGCCAATTACCGCACGGGCAATTGCAACGCGTTGCTGTTCGCCGCCCGAAAGCGTCGCGGGGCGGGCCGATGCCCGGTCACCCAGTCCGACCCATTCCAGCATCTCTGTGACGGGTGTTTCGAGATCTCTCTCCCGGACCCCCGCCACCCGCAGCGGCAAGGCAATATTGTCATAGGCGGACAAATGCGAGACGAGGCGAAAATCCTGAAAAACGACACCGATCCGGCGCCGGAAACCGGGCAGGCGCTCACGCGCCATCGTTACCGCATCTTCCCCGAAAAGCCGGATGACGCCACGGCTGGGGCGCTGCGCGAGATAGAGCAATTTCAGCAGCGATGTCTTTCCCGCACCCGATGCGCCGGTGAGAAAATAGAAACTGCCAGGAAAGAGAGTGAAATTAAGGTCGGCGAGCGTCTCTGCCCCTGAGCCATAGCGCAAGCCGACATTTTCAAATCGAACAATTTCGTCCATTTATGCTCTACATTCCAATATCGTGGCGAAATATTGCCCGGTTCCGGGATCAATAGGCCGGGAAGTCCCCCCAAATCAACTCCGCTGAGCGCAGCGGAGCGTCTAAATTGCCGGAAAACGCGAAAATAGCCGTTTCGGTCTCAAATCGATCATGCAGCCACTTGCAGTTTACTGTCATGGCGTGTTTAGAGAGATGTCATGATTTTGAATTGCCCGGCCTGTAAAACCCGTTATCTCGTACCCGACAGTGCCATTGGGCCCACTGGCCGTTCGGTGCGTTGTGCATCCTGTCGCCATAGCTGGTTCCAAGAAGGCGTCATCCCGGAAATGGAGCTGGCCGCGGCCGAAGGCGCGGAACAGGTCTCGCCTGCCGCTGAAACCAAAAGCGAATCCGGCCGGGACTGGGCACCCGCAGCGCCCGCTTCGTCGATCCGCCGGATGGCACCGCTGCCGCCGATGTCGGCCTCGCCCGGCCATGACGCCAAGGAAAGCAGTTTCGTGCATGAGCCGCCCTTCAAGCCGCGGCGCAATCCGGCGAAACTGTGGACCATCGCCGCAATTGCCTTTGCGACCCTGGTTGTCGCGTCAGGCGCCGCGCTTTACATATTCGGCGCACCGCACTGGCTGTCCAGCTATGAATTTGCCCCGGCAGAACAGACGCCGCTGCTTATCGAATTGAGTGAAAAACAGGACCGGCGGACGCTGCCGGATGGCACCGAATATTTTGCCGCCAGCGGTACAATCATCAACCCGACAACCAACGATCAGCCAGTACCACCGATGCTGGTTATCCTGCGCGACGCCGGCGGCAGGGTTGTTTACAGCTGGAAAATGAAAGCCCCGGCGCAATCGCTCACGCCGGGAGAGAAAGTCAAATTTAATGAGGCGAAGCTCGATGTACCGCGCGCGGCGAGCCAGCTGGAAGTCGGGTGGGCCGACACAACTCCGGATTAGCCCCGCAATCCGCGCAGCAGCTGCTGCGATATCTGGCGATGGCCTCCGATCGCGATTCACGCGATAGCCACGCGGCAACGAATATCTATTGCGGCCCCGAGACCCCTTTGCTAAGGGCACGCGCCTACCCGGACACACTGCTGTCCCAAGCTAGTGACAGTGCGGTCGTGGCGGAATTGGTAGACGCGCAGCGTTGAGGTCGCTGTGGGATAATATCCCGTGGAAGTTCGAGTCTTCTCGACCGCACCATTTCCGGTCAAGGACGGACACAGATCCCGTTCACCGGAAACTTTTGCCACTGCATGTACCAGTTCATCTCTGTTGCCCCGCTTGCGATATTCTGACTGGCACTATTGCCACCTGGGTCCCGTTCTCCGCCTACCAATAGAGCTTTCACGATCCCCGCAAAATGTTAGTGATTGTGGATCCAAATCCTGCGCCTCGGGATCAAGTGCTACTGATATTCATTCGCAATAATCTGGACAGGATATTCGTCCTCGGCTAGTTGCCGGGGATGATCTGGCTGACGAATCGACTTTCAGCTGTTGCGGTCTTGTCAACCGGAACAGGATTTATTGTGCGTACCTTCGGTCGATCATGTATCTGAGTCGATATTCCTTGAGTCTGACGGAACGAGCAGGAGCGGGCTTCCTTGCGGTGGCAATCCCGGCAAGCATTGCGTTCGCATTGATGCTGTCCTGGCCGGCACAACCGCATGGGAACGATGGAGGAAAAGCCTTAACGGTGATCAACCTGTCGAACCATTCGGAGAACGCGCATCGGCAAAAGGCCTATGATAGCCCCCCGAAGCCGCGCATTGATGATCGCTACCCTTCCAGTCACCAGAAGTCTGTTGCAGCAGCCGCGCCGACCGCTCCCGCCATCGACAGCAGAATTTTTGCGGAAAGCAACGCCGTGCCAACAGAATGGCAAGCGGAGTCGAAACCGGTAGCCAGCTCCTATTCGCAAATAAATTCGGCAAGCACGAAGGTGGCTATCTCCGCGCTTTCATTCAGCGCACGGCCAAATGCCGCACTAGCGGCCGGCGACCCCGCTCAAAACGAAAAGGCGGTGCACGATAGCTATGGCAGCCTTGTTTTTGCGCGAATCAGGGCTGCTCAAAAATATGAGCGGGTACTGGCCCGGGATTCCATTGCCGGTACCGTCACAATGTCATTCACGATCAACCGGCGGGGTCGCCTTCGTGCAGAGCGTATCGCGGCTTCATCCGGCAATGCACTGCTCGACCGGGTTGCAATGCGGCACCTCGCTGCAGCCGATCCATTTCCAAGGCCGCCCAACAGACGCGCGCGCAGTTTCATTATTCCGCTCACGTATCGGCAAAGCGAATGACCGGCTTAAACGGCAAAATTTACGAACCATTTGATCGGAGATAGTATAATGAAATCATATATTCTGGCCGCGGCTGCAATTGTGAGTGCGGTTTCTCTTTCTACACCGGCCAGGGCTGACGAACATCCGGGGCTAGGCGAGCCGTTGAGCGCCTTCCATGACCTGCTCAAGATTGATTGGCACCGTGAAGCAGGGCCGTCACGCAACCGCGCAGCCTGCGCAAATATCGGACAATATATATTATTATCCCAGGATATTGTCGCGGAAGCAGCGCCGCACATCGTCGCGGAAGCAGACTGGAAGCCCGCGTCCCGCGCCTTGCTCGATGCATCGGTGGCGCTGGGAGCCTATTGTTCGTCCGCGATGGATGAGAATGTGGTTGCCGGCCTCTCGACCATTCACAGCCGGTTCCACGATCTGATGGCACTTGCTGAAACCAATTGATCCAACACAAATGCTATTGCGAATCACTTGCATTATATTTGCGGCCTGAGTAGGCACTCGTTCATCAAATTGTCCAACAACAGGGGTCATAAATGAACTATTCCGCAAGTTCGCTATTTGCCATCACCGCAGTGCTGGCGAATTCTTCCGTCGTGCACGCACAAGATGTCTCAGCCGTAGAATCGCTGCCTGAATCTGTCGCGGAGGGCGATCCAGTCGAAGGCGCATATGACGTCGGTACCGGCGTCGACAGCGGCACTTCCACAATGGAACGACAGGAAATTGAAGCGCGCACACCAGGATCCGGCGATATAAACCAGTTGCTCAAGATTCTGCCCACTGTGCAGTTTACGCGGGATGAAGGACTGGCATCGCCCGATGATATTCTGGATCTGCGTCCAGCCGATATTTCCATTTCGGGGGGGCGGATTTACAACAACCTGATCACAATGGATGGTGTCGATGTGGGTAGCCGGCTGGATGTTTCCAACTCCAACCAGTATGATTCCGACGAAACGGCCGGGAATGCTGCGCAGAATATCTGGCTTGATTCCAATCTTATCGGTGAAGTGACGCTGCGCGATTCTAACGTATCTGCGGAATATGGCAGCTTCACGGGTGGTGTGCTGAATATCGAAACCCGCGCGCCAATGCGCGAATTGGGTGTTACCGGCTATGTGAACTACACTTCTGACGCGACAACAAAGTTCAACGTGTCTGACGGGACGCGGGCCGCCTTCGATGCTAGTGGAGACGAACTCCCCGATGTACCCGACTTCAGCAAATGGCGTTTCGGCGCCACGCTGGATGTACCGGTTTCAGATGATGCGGCCCTGCTGTTCGCCGCCAGCCGCCAGGTGGCTCATGTCACCAACTTCCGCAGCAGCAGCTATGGCAGCGGCAGCTATGACGAAAATAGTGAAAGCAACAATTTCCTCATCAGCGCGCATGTCGATCTGCCCGATGACATGACGTTAAAAGCAAAGGGCACCTATTCACCCTATCGCGTGGATACCTCGCGCTACAACGCATACGGACTGGATGTCCTGACAAAGGGAGGCGGCTACACGGCTGCGCTGGAGCTGGCCAGGACGGGCGCTGTCAGCTGGGAAGCCGGGCTTAACTATGTCCATGCCGATAGCGGCCGCGAATCCGGTGCAATCAGCTATGTTATTCCCAGTGATCTGTGCAGCAGCTCCTCCTGCTCAATTGGCGGCAACGGTGACCTGAACCAGTCGCAGGACAGCTTCGTGGCATCCTTCAAGGCCTCAACCGACCTCGGGCCAGGCACATTGCGAGGCGGGCTGGAGTTTGAGCATGTGGATGCGCATAAGGATCAGCCGGATGATCGTTACACTTTCTCACGCCCATTCACGCAGCAAGATGCGGTTGACGATTACGGCATAACCGGATCGATCATTTGCGACGTGGCAGATCCGATGGCCTGTGTAGAGGGCGAATATGCCTCCAACTGGATCTACTACCGTCCGACATTCGATGTCGACGTGGCTCTCGATTCTGCTTCTGCCTGGGCCGAATATGATGCTGCACTGGGTGACTTCGATATCCGGGCCGGTATTCGCTATGATTATGAGAGCTTTCTGGGAAACCACGACTTCAGCCCGCGCCTGGCGGTGAACTGGAATCTTCCGGGCGATGGGGATTGGCAGATATCCGCTGGTGCTAACCGTTATTTTGGCAAGTCCATGCTGGCCTATGCGATCCGGGAAGCACAGCCCAACTATTTCATCTATGCCCATAATCCCACCATTGTCGGTGACGATCTGCTCTTTAGCGACAACGACCTGTCGACCTATCGCGAATATATCGTCTCCAACTATAATTCGGCAGAGCTGAGCACGCCCTATAGTGATGAACTGACCGCGGCCCTGACCGGCAAAATATTTGGCGGCACGGTTCGCCTGAAAGGGATCATGCGCTGGGGCAAGGACGAGTTCGCGCGGTCTGCGCGAGAGCGCGTAACAGGGGACACTTCGATCGGTAACTACACCTATAATTATTATGAGATCACCAATGAAGGCCGCAGCAGCTATAAGGGTGTGTCGCTGGAATGGGTCAGAGAGATTGGTGAAAATCACGCCGTGGCGCTCAACGTCAACTACAGCGAGACGGAAACGAGCAACGTAAATTATATTGAGACCACAGATGATACGGAGGCGCAAGACACGCTGGTTCTCTATCATGATGAGATTGTGTCCGAGGCGGAAATTTATGATATGAACCGGCGGCTGGATTATGCCGCTCCGCTCATTGTCAACGCCACCTGGAATGCCCGGTGGTTTGACGGTCGGCTGCGGACCAATCTCAATTTCCGTTATCGCAACGGCTTTGACCAGATTGAAGATAGTCTGGTGAACGAAACCGTTGATGGGACGCGTTATGATGTCTTCACGGATGTGCGTTATCGTGACAATTTCGACTTCAACCTCAACGGCGAACTGGATTTTGTGCGGACCAGATATGGCACGCTGACGGGCGATATGCGAGTCAGCAACATATTGAACCGCATCCCGTCCAAGGAGCACGTCAGCACGACATATCCCTGGCAATATGGTCGCCAGTTCTGGGTTGGACTGAAGTTCAAATATTGAGCGTATGCCGATGAACGCCGTCCCACGCCTGTTGCTCATCGCGGCATCTGTCCTGCTTCTGGTTGCGGCAGTGAGCAATGACGCGGACGGTTCGGACATCGGATGGCTGCGTGCCGCCTATTCCGGAGCGCCGGAAAACTGGCCCGCACCACAGCTGGAGGAGGGAGCCGAATTTACCGAGTTTGGTCCCCTCGTCCGGCCGAAGAGAGCAGAAGGCATTGCCGCGGAACGTATCGCGCTCGGTGAAAGGCTGTTCAAGGATCCTCGTCTGTCCGCATCGGGACAAATTGCCTGCGAGAGCTGTCACAATCGGCGGCTCGGCTGGGGAGACGGGCTGCCGGTCGCTTTCGGGCATGACCGTCAGACCGGGACACGAAATGCCCAATCCCTGTTCACCGCCGCCTATATGGAGGAGCTGTTCTGGGACGGGCGCAGTGCGTCACTGGAGGATCAGGCCCACCTGCCCATTGCCAATCCCGTAGAAATGGCGGCTGAGGCAGCGACAATCGAGGCACGCCTGAATGGTGATGTAGAATATCGTGCGGACTTTGCCAGCGCATATGCCGTCAAGACAATTGCCATGGACGATGTCGCCAGCGCGCTTGCCATATTCCAGCGCTCGATACGCCTGCCAACCAGGAAATGGGACCGCGTCTTTACTGATGGCACGCAGGTGCTCAGCGATCAGGAGCTTCGGGGCCTGCATCTGTTCCGCACCAAGGCTGGCTGTGCGAACTGCCACAATGGCCCGCTGCTCTCGGACCAGAAATACCACAATATCGGCATGTCATTCTATGCTCGGAAATACGAGGACGTTGGCCGTTATGCGGTCACCGGCAATCCGGTTGATGTCGGCCGTTTCCGGACGCCGTCCCTCCGCGCTGTCCAGCGCACCGGCCCCTATATGCACAACGGCCTGATCCCCAATTTACGCGGTTTGGTCAATCTTTATGCCGGCGGCGGAGGGCGAGACCGGATCGCCCAAAGCAGGACTACCGACGCCCCGCCGCCTCAGCCCGATCCGTTACTCAGGCCTCGCCAACTCACCCGCCAGGAGCGCGCCGCAATCGTAGCTTTCCTGGAAATACTTTAGCTTGCTCGCGCCTGCTGGAGACGAATCTGCTCGATCCTTTCTATCGGCGTGATCACCTTATTGATTACCACGATGCATGACGCTGTCCGTACAGCTGCGATGCGCCCCTTGGCGCCACTTCTGAATGGTGCACAGCCGATCATCAAGCGGTGCCTATTACAGAAAAGTAAAGGCGAAGCCTGATCAATGCCTTCAAGGTATAGGTCTGCAACGGCAAAAGTCTTGGACCGATCAATCTCCTTAGAATTAACATTGCCATTCAAAGATCTCCGATAAACGGGGCAAAAATTTTAGGGGAGTATTATGAAATTCGCGAAATCTGAATTCGTGTGTGCGGCTTCTATCGTGGCCATCGCCTTTTCTTCGCAGGCATTGGCACAGACAGCTCCGGTCGATGAGGGGGCGGATGAAACTGCCCCGCCCAATGAGATTGTTGTGACGGGCACCAGGATATCATCTTTCGACGCGCCCACCCCGGTAACCACAGTCAGCGAAACGGAACTGCAGGAAAAAGCAGTGCGCAGCGTTTCCGAACTGATGAGCGACATTCCGGCTCTCCGCAACAACCAGAACACCGGACAATCGAGCCAGCCAGTCGGGGCCAGTAATCTGGACCTTCGGGCGCTTGGGCCAGAGCGAACATTGCTGCTGCTGGATGGCCGCCGGGTTGCGGCTACCGATCCAACCGGCGCCTTCGACACCAACGTCATCCCCGCCGTGCTGATCAAGCGGGTAGAAATCGTGACCGGTGGCGCATCGGCGGCCTATGGTTCAGATGCCGTCGCCGGTGTGGTCAATATCACGTTGGATGATCGATTGACGGGCATTCGGGGCGATTTCCAGAAGGGGATTTCGACTTACGGCGATGTCGCCGTTACGGCTCTTTCGGTCGCTGGTGGCCAGGGGTTCATGGACGATCGGCTGCATGTTGTGGCGGCCGTCGATTATTATGACAACAAGGGGCAATTGAATCAGTCCTCGCGTCCGTGGGGACGTGACAATTACGCGCTCGTCAGCAATCCCAATGGTGACCCCGCCCGTATTGTTTCGGCCAATGCCCGTTTTTCTCAATTAACGGTTGGCGGTGTTACCGCACTCAACAGCGTTCCTGCCTTGCAGGGACTGCAGTTCGGTCCGGGCGGTACAGTATTGCCATTCAACTACGGCACGCTGGTGGGCACCACCTATATGGTGGGCGGAGACGGCGGAACTCTGGCTCCTCAAGCCAATATTTTCCCTGTCATCGAACGGATCACGGGGTTCGGTCGAGCCACGTTCGACCTGACGGAGGATGTGAGTCTTTACGCCGACGCACTGGTGTCCAAGATTGACATTTTTTCGGACGGCACCACCGCAACCAACCGCGGCAATCTGACGATCCGTCGTGATAACGCCTTTCTGCCGCAACCGATCGCCGACATCATGGACGGCAACGGACTTACTTCCTTCCGAATGGGGCGGATCGCAGCAGAAGAGGGCGCGTTCTTCAACCGCGTGGACAGCAAGGTGCGACGCTATGGGTTCGGTGCCAGCGGCAGTTTCGGTTCAGACTTCGAATGGGATGTCGGCGTACAACTCTTCCGCAACAGCTATGACCGAACGGACGGCAACAACCGCATCCTCAACCGCTTCAACCTGGGCGTCGATTCTGTCCTGGTAAACGGTCAGGCCACATGTCGGGCTACAGCTCTGGACCCCAACAGCACCGATCCCGATATCGCCAACTGCGTGCCGATCAACGTGTTCGGGCCAAACTCCATTTCGCAAGCAGCACTGGATTATTATCTGGGCGAGGCGAAACTCTATTCCGACCAGCATCAGGATCTCTACGCAGCCAATCTTTCCGGCTCGTTATTCGATACCTGGGCGGGCCCGGTGAGCTTCGCCATTGGTGCCGAGCATCGCAAGGACAGTATCGACGCGACGTCCGACGCGCTTTCGCAGAACAGCGGATTCATCACTGTGAATCCGAAGCCACTGAGCGGATCGGTAAACGTCAAGGAGGCCTATGGTGAGATCGTCGTACCCTTGCTCGACAACCAGCCGCTGGGATATCTGCTTGATCTGAATGGTGCGGTCCGGGTGACCGATTATTCGACCAGCGGGACGGTCGTTACCTGGAAGGCGGGTCTCAACTATGCGCCATTCCAGGATTTGCGGTTTCGCGGCACCTATTCTCGCGATATTCGTGCGCCCAGCGTCAACGAACTATTCTCCGGACAGAACCAGACGATCCGCAATCTGATCGACCCGCGGGACAATTCCAATCCCACGGTCACCGAACTTGTTGGCGGGAACCCGGATCTCGCGCCCGAAAAGTCGACGGCGTGGACGGCGGGCTTCGTCTATACGCCCGACTGGGTGTCGCGACTGCGACTGTCCTTCGACTATTATGCATTCGACATCGACCAGGCGATCGTCTCGCTCAGTGGCCAAGAGATTGTCGACGGGTGCTACAAGCTGGGTCAAACGAATCTGTGCAACGCCATCACCCAGGACGGGACCGGGTTGATCACGCGCGTATCGGCCAATCTGATCAACGCTGGCCGGCTGACATCAGAAGGGTTCGACATTGCTGCGGAATATTCGACACCTGTCGGCTCCGGCACATTGTCGGTGCGCGGTCTGGCTAACTATATCGATAATCTCACTACCACGGTCAACGGCGTGGACAGCGATTTTGCCGGTCAGGTCGGGCGTTCGGGCGGTGTACCAAAATGGCGGGCAAGCGTGTCGACACGCTTCACCAACGATACATTCACATTGGGTGTGCTTGCTCGCTATGTCGACAGCGGGACTTACCAAAACTCCTACGTCGAAGGCATTGACATTGATGACAACTCGATTCCTTCACGTACCTACTTTGACGTGGACGCCAGCATAAGAGTAGCCGGTAATTTCGAATTTTACGGGAAGATTAACAACCTCTTCAACGTCGATCCGCCGCTGGCGCCACTGCCGATCACGTCACCATCCTATAATGGCTCTCCGTTTCATGATACAATCGGACGCTATTTCAAGGCCGGCATACGCTTCCGGTTTTGATGATCACGCGGGAAGGGCGATCGACATGACACTGCGACAGATTGTGATGCCAGCGGCTATCCTGTTCGCTCTTGCCGCACTGACAGGCTGTTCCGTCCGGCCCCCAGTGGCCAGTCAGGCAGTGGCACCGATCGAGATCCGCGCCAACACCGGTGCGGTCGAATCCGCTCCGGTGCTGTTGGCTGCTCGAGATTTCATGCCCGCGGCCTTGGAAGTGGGCAGGGGCGCCATCCCCAACCTGATTGGCGCCCCCAACATCGCCGGTGTTTTCGATCCCGGCCCCGCCGATGTAGCCACGCATGCCGAAACCCAGGCGCTCCGCTATTCGGTGGACCATCCCGAAATCCGTATCATCCTCACCGCAACCGAAGGGGAATATCGCATCGTCGCGCGCCGTTCGGCTGGCATAGCGTCAATCTCCGATCTCAAGGGCAAGCGCATCGGTACCTTGCCCAATACATCGGCGGATTTTTTCGTGCACCGAATGCTCGCGCACAATGGCATAGGTGCGGACGAGCTTACCATCCAGCGTGTATCGATAGCCGATATGGCGGATGCCCTTGTCGCGCGACAGGTTGATGCGATCGCCATCTGGGATCCCTATGGTGCCGATGCGGCGCGGGCGATCGGCGCGGACCTCATCACCTTTTCCGACCCCGATGTTTACCGAGAACGGTTCAACCTCAACTCGACGAGCGAGCGTCTGGCCGATCCTGCAAAGCGCCGGGCGATCGTGCGCTTCGTTCGGGCCGTTATTGATGCAAGCACCGCACTGAAGGACGATCCCTCCCGCGCGCAGGCCCTGATCGCTGAGCGATCCGGCTTCTCGCCGGAGCAGGTGGCAGGGGCATGGCCCCATCTCCGGTTCCCGGCAGCGATTCCCGGAGACTTGCTTGATGCCATGGTTGTCGAGGAACAGTGGCTTGCACAGCGGGCTGAGCGGACTCCCCGATCGCGCGAAGAACTGGCCGGGCTTATTGATCATTCGGTCTATGAAGAAGCGATGGCGCTTGAGCTGGAGCGTTAGCCGCCAAAGGCCTTCTGAAGAGAAGCTCAGGCGCTCAGACCGGCTGTTTCAGATCAAAGCCCCGGGCCATTTTTTCTCGCCATCGGGCATAGCCCGTACCGTCGACAAGAGCGGAAGATTCTATGGAATGCCGCTCCGTTTCGACCCATTCTGCCAGCGCTTCCGGCGTGTCGCCCCAGAGTTCTGCTATCGCCGCGCGGGTTTCCGGTAACAGCGATTGATCCTTCACTCTTGCCGTGCAGGCCATCGCGACACCCATTGCCATATCGGCGGCATAGTCACCGGCCAGTTGCTTCGCCCGCATGAATTCCGTCGGCCCGCCTGGCCCGGCATAGCACAAGGCCAGTCCGATGCCGGCCCACAAGTCCGGGCGGCGCTCTTGCGCCATGGTGGCGATGGTCGCCGCCGCCGTGCTGACATTGGCACCGCTGACAAACCAGATACCGCGTCCCGCACCCTGATCATAGGCCCGCGACGCATAGCCCGCCAGTTTACGCTTGGGTCCGGTCAAGGTTTTATCCGGTTCAAAATACATATTGTGATAGCCGAGGCCATCATAAGCCAGCCAGCGATAAAAGGGATCGAGTTCGGCCAATATTCCTTTCTCTCGCCAGGATAGTTTCGACATGGTCAAGCCGACTCCGGCATGAATCAAGATCGGATATTGCGCTACATATTGTTCAATATAGCGCGGCAACATGGCTTTGCGAAAAGGGAGGGAATCGACAAGGGCGCTGCCCATCGCGCCGCCTTCGACAAAGAAGCCGCGAAGCAATGGTGTTTCCTGCTCCAATGCTTGCCGGATGTCCTCAAACGAGCGGGCCGATAGCATGAGATTATATCCGCGCAAAAACGCCTTGCCGATCGCTTCCAGCCTTTCTTCATGGCTTTGTTCAGCCAGCTTAAATCCCCGAACACGAAATTCCACACGCTTGGGATCCAGAGCCAGCAGCTTGCGGACGAACGCCGGCGGCGGTTTCAGTTGGTCGGCATTGGCTTCAGGCATGTTGATCCGGTTCGTCCCGCTCATGTACGTCAGTCCATATATTGTCTGACTTGATCGCTTTCTCCAAGCCCAATCCGCCGATTGCAGCAGAAAATGCTTTCTAAATTCAAGCGGTGAATTGCCATGCTCTGAGCGGGCTATTTATCTTTACCGGACAACTAACCGGATCATGCGTGAATTTATTAACCAGCTTGCAGCGATATGGACTGGCATTTTGCATCAGCCGGAAGGACGAACAATGAAATCCATATTGGTCGTCGGCGCACGTGGCATCCCGGATGTCGAGGGCGGCGTGGAGAAACATGTCGAGCGCCTCTTTCCTCTCGTCGCAAGCCGTGGCTGGAAAGTGTGCGTCGCCGGCATGAAGCCATTTGTCAAAGCCCGCCAATTTCGAGACGTTTGCCTGTGGTGCGCGCCGTCGCTCGGTGTCCCTGGAATTGACAGGCTGTTATATCCGATCGCGACGCTGTTCAAAGCGATGCGGATGCGGCCGGATATTGTCCATTTTGCGGGACTGGATTCGGCAAAATTGCTGTGGGCTTACAAGCTGATCGGTTGCAAGATCATCTTGCGCTATGGTGCCGACTGTCAGGCGCGCGCCTGGAACGCGCCGGGAAAATGGGCGATGCAATATTCCCGATATCAGTTGCGCTGGGCCGACAGAGTTATCGCCGTCACCCCCGCCCTGGCCAAAACATTGCGCGCGTCCGGCATCGTGCACAAGATTCATGTCATCGGCAACGCGCTCGACCGGACAGAAAACTTCCCGGCCAAATCCGGCACCCTGGTGAGGGGGGACTATATTCTTTTTGTCGGCCAGATGTCTCAACGGAAAAATATTCATAATCTGATGGCTGCCTTCCGCATTTTTTCCAAAAGCTATCCCCAGATGCAGCTGGTCATCGTCGGCAAATGCAACAAGACAACGGGTCGCAAAAAAATAGCTGCCTTGCGCGAGGATCGAATAGTCGCGCTTGGCAGTTTGCCTCGATCGGAATTGGCGCCGCTATATCGCGATGCGCGTTTTTTCGTAAATCCGTCGATCCGCGAAGGTCATTCCAACACCCTGCTCGAAGCGATAAGCTTTAGTTGTCCGGTCCTGTTAAGCGATCTCCCCGAAAACCGGGATATGCGCCTCAATGCCAAACATTATTTTAATCCTGAAAATATCCCAAGCATGGTCAGCGCGCTCCACCGGGCCCACGCCAATCCAGCCGTATTTCGTGTCAACACAGACCGGTTTCCGCAATGGGAAGAAATTGCCGACCGGACGATAACCGTCTACAAGAAACTGCTCGCCGATGATGTGAATCACCAGTCGTCAAGGAGCGAGCCCTCGCGCATATAAGCTTTGCGGACCGGTCAGATGATAGTCCGCGCGGTCATGACCAGCCATATCCGTCGCGCCGTTGATATTTTCAGCATTCCCACGAGATTTGGGCGGACATTCGGTTCAGATGATCCCGCGTTCTCGCAGATCCGCCATTGTCGCGCGATCCATGCCCAGCAATTCACCATAAATGGCTTCATTATGGGATCCGAGTTCCGGGCCGACGCTGTCAATATGGCCCGGCGTTTTTGACAATTTGGGTGCGACATTCTGCATGATGAAATTCTCGTGCTGCGGATGATCGACTTCCACCAGCGCTTCGCGCGCCTTGAAATGAGGATCGGCCAGCATGTCCGGCGCGCGATAGATATTGCCTGCCGGCACACCATACTCCTCGCACAGGTCAAGCAAGGCCTGGCTAGAAATTGTGCTGGTCCATTGCGTGATCCGCTCGTCCAGTTCGGTCTGGTTCTCGCCCCGAGCGACATGAGTGGCATAGCGCGGATCATCGGCCAGTTCCGGCTGGCCCATCATCGCCGCCATCCGCTTCCAGACACTGTCCTGATTGCCGCCGATCAATATGCTGCCGTCGCTGGTCGGATAGACGTTGGACGGGGCAATCTTGGGCAGGATTGAACCGGTGCGTTCACGGATATGCCCGGCAACCGTATATTCCGCGACCGTCGATTCCATATTCGCCAGCACCGCTTCATAAATCGCGGAATCAACGACTTGCCCCTCGCCCGTCTTGTGACGGTGCTCCAGCGCCAGCAACGCGCCGAGACAGGCGTAGGTGGCAGCCAGAGAATCGCCGATCGAAAGCCCGGCCCGACTGGGTGGCCGGTCGGGCTCACCCATGATATAGCGCATCCCGCCCATCGCCTCGCCGATGCCGCCATAGCCGGCCCTGTGAGCATAGGGACCAGTCTGGCCATAGCCGGACACACGGATCATGATCAGGCCCTTGTTGATTGCGCTGAGCCTCTCGTAATCCAGCTCCCATTTTTCAAGCGTCCCGGCGCGGAAATTCTCCAGGAGGAAGTCCGACTTCGCGACCAGCTTTCTGACAATTTGCTGGCCTTCCTTTTCGCGCAGGTTGAGCGTGATCGACATTTTATTGCGACCGACAACCGAGAACCAGAGCGGGGTGCTTTGCCCCCAGCTGCGCATCGCATCACCGACATTGGGCGGCTCTATCTTGATCACTTCGGCACCATGGTCACCCATGAGCTGACCGCAAAACGGTCCGGCAATCAACTGCCCCATTTCGATCAGCCGCAAACCTGTCAACGCCCCTTGCGTCATGGAAAATACTCCCGCATCGTACTTTCTTCTACACAAAGGAACATCATAATTGGATACAAATTTTAGCGCGCAAGCTACCGCGCCTTTTGTCAATATTCTCGAAGTCGGCGCACGCGACGGGCTGCAGAATGAAGCCGAGATTGTTTCGACCGCGAACAAACTCGGCCTGATAACGCGCATGGTTGATGCCGGGGTAAAGCGCATGGAAGTGGCAAGTTTTGTCCATCCGGCCCGCGTGCCGCAAATGGCGGACGCCGAAGCCGTGATTGCCGGCCTGCCCGACCGTGACGACATATCCTATATCGGCCTGTGCCTGAACAAACGCGGCGTGCTGCGCGGACTGGCCACGCGGGAAGGGAACAGGCGCGGAATTGACGAGGCCGGCTGTGTGATCGTTGCCAGCGACACATTCGGTCAGAAAAACCAGGGTCAGACGATAAAGCAGGGTATCCGGGAAAATCGCGAAATGATCCGCTTTGCCAGAGCCGAGGGCCTGAAAGCACAGGTCACCATTTCAGCGGCCTTCGGCTGTCCCTTTGAAGGCGCAGCCAAACCTGAAACGATATTCCACATCGTTGAGGAACTGGCTGCGGAAAACCCGCTCGAAATTACGCTCGCCGATACCATCGGTGTCGGCGTACCGGCGCAGGTTACCGACCTGTTCGGGCGGCTCAGGGAAATATTACCCGACCATATCACCATGCGCGCGCATTTTCATGATACCCGCAACACGGGTATCGCAAACGCCTGGGCTGCGGTGCAGGCGGGTGTCCAAACGCTTGATTCCAGTCTTGGCGGACTGGGCGGCTGCCCGTTCGCCCCCAATGCCACGGGCAATATTGCAACAGAAGATCTGGTGAATCTGCTCGACCGGTCGGGCATCGAACATGATCTTGATCTTCGCAAGGCCATTTCCACCAACCAGTGGTTCGCAGGCGTGCTCGATCGCCCGCTGCCGTCTCTGGTTGCAAGGGCCGAGGCCTGACTGACGGCTGCCCAAAAGAGAGATTGGACTATAGGGCATCAATTGGGCGGTAACGCCGAATCCCATTAACAGCGATAACCCGCTCTCTGTTTGATCAAGGACATCAAGTCGCTAGCGCACGCGGTCAGAGCGACTGACCATCGTCGACGATGATATCCGATCCGGTTACCATGCGCGACGCATCGGAAGCAAAATAGAGCATCATCGGGTCGAGCGATTCGATATCCTGCAACCGGCGGCGGTGGAAGCCGGCAATCTGCGCCTCCCCGCCCGCAGTTTCATACCAGTCGCCCTGAATCTCGGTCGGGATATAGCCGGGGTGAATGGTGTTCACATTGACCCCCATGCGCACCCATTCGCGCGCCAGATTGCGGCCAAGATGAGTCACGCCGGCCTTGCTCGCAGCATAGGCGCTGTCGCCTTCTCCGGTCAGGCGCGAGGTGATCGATCCGATGATCACGATCCGGCCATGTTCCTTTTCCTTGCTGCCTGCGGCGATCAGTCGCTTTGCACCTTCGCGAGCAACCAGATAGACACCCTTGAAATTCGTATCGAGCAGAGTCTGTAGCCGGTCCGCGGGCACGTCGGTGGAACGACCGGTTGCGGCCATGCCGGCATTGGCGACGATCGTGTCCACCGTTCCGAATTTTGTCTCTGCGGCATCATAGGCGGCAATGATCGATGCTTCGTCGGTGACATCAAGCGGTACGGCCAGCGCACTGCCACCGTCGCTGATAATCTCTTCTGCCAGCGCGTCAGTTCGGTCGGTGCGCCGCGCCCCGAGCACGACATTGGCGCCAGCAGCGGCAAACAGCTTGGCAAAGCGCGCGCCGAATCCCGACGAGGCGCCAGCAATCAAAGCGGTGCGGCCAGCGAGCGAAAAGGGGATGTCCATGATATTGGTGCTCCAGATGATAAGAAAACAGGCCCTAGACGATCAGCAAATGCTCGGCCAATAGTCAATTGTACAGGAGAAGATCATGATCGACCCATCCCTCGACTATACTGGCAAGGCCGTCTGCATCATTGGTGGTTCGAGCGGAATTGGCAACGCCACCGCCCAGGCTTTCCGGTCGCGCGGTGCAGAGGTTCACGTTACCGGGACACGGGCCAGCGCGGCAGACTATGATCCTGCGGAAGGATCCGATCTGGAAGGCCTGGCCTATCATCCGCTCGACGCGAGCGAGGATGCCGCGATCATGGCGTTGCGCCAGACATTCACCAAACTGGACATTCTGATCTGCTCGCAGGGCATGGTGCTCTACAAGCGCGCCGAATTCGAACCGGAAAATTTCGCCAGGGTTGTTCAGGTCAATCTCAACAGTCTGATGACTTGTGCCGGGCAATTCTACGATCTGCTCAAACAGGCCAAGGGCTCGCTGATCATCATCAGTTCGACGGCAGCCTTTCATGCGACTGTCGGCAATCCCGGCTATAACGCCTCCAAGGCTGGCGCAGCAGGACTGACCCGGACACTGGGCAAAGCCTGGGCGCCTGACGGTATCCGTGTCAACGGCATTGCACCGGGTATGATCGCGACCAAGATGACCAGAGTCACGACCGATAATCCCAAACGCCGCGAAGCCACGATCCGGTCGATCCCGGTGGGGAGAATAGGTGATCCGGATGATATGGCGGGACTGGCCCTGTTCCTCGCATCACCGCTGGCTGGCTATATTGTCGGCCAGACGATTATCGCCGATGGGGGATTGCTGCTGTGATGACCATCCGATCGGTAATGTTGAATATTTATCTCAACATCAGCATGATCTGGCGTGAAAAAGGGGACAGAGCCAGCGTGGCTCCATCCCCTTAATTGATAGGATTCACCGTCATGCCGAATCAAGTTCAGCATGACGAATTTTATTTAGGCAGCGGTCAGCGCGATATGCCGCCGCATATGATGATCGACGCTGCCGAACTCGCCCTCGATGATCGACAGCCGCTTGAAGTAACTACCCACCGCAAGCTCATCGGTCATACCCATGCCGCCATGGGTCTGGATCGCCGACTGGCCTATGAAACGCGCCGCCTGGCCGATACGGACCTTGGCTGCAGAAACATTCTGCTTCCGCGTCTTGTCATCTTCGTCGAGCTTGATCGTGGCCAGATAGCACATGGAAACTGACTGCTCATATTCCATCAGCATGTCCGCCATCCGGTGCTGAAGCACCTGGAATGAACCGATCGGCGTGCCAAACTGCTTGCGCTGGCGCGAATATTCGACCGTGGTTTCGTTGGTGATTTTCATCGCTCCAACCGCTTCAGCGCAGACCGCCGCCGTCGCTTCATCGACGACCTTCTCAATCAGCGGCAGGCCTTTATCGGCTTCACCAATCAGCGCATCGCCAGAGACTTTGACATTTTCGAAATAGACTTCCGAGGCGCGGCGGCCATCGACCGTGGCATAATCGCGGGTGCTGACACCTTGCGCTGCCTTGTCGACCACGAAAACAGATATACCATTCTGGTCAGCCTGCCCACCGGATGTCCGTGCAGTCACCACCAGATGGGTCGCCCAAGGCGCACCGATCACGACCGCCTTGTGGCCATTGAGAATATAGTCGCTGCCATCGGCCTTTGCCGTGGTTTCCAGATTGGCGAGATCGTAACGCCCGCGCGGTTCGGCATAGGCAAAGGCGAATATCATTTCGCCGCCGATAATGCCGCCGATATATTCTTCCCGCTGCGCGGTACTGCCGCCATGTTTCAAGAAACCGCCGGCACAGACGACGCTCGGGATAAATGGCTCGACCGCGAGGCCCTTACCAAATTCTTCCATGATGATCATCGCCTCGGTGGCACCGCCAAATCCGCCATCGTCTTCCGAAAATGGCGCAGCCAGCATGCCGAGCTCCGCCAGCTGGGCCCAAAGCTCCGGCCGCCAGCCGGCGTCGCTTTCGATGACGCTGCGCCGGGTATCGAAATCATATTGCTCACGGATCAGGCGCGAAATCCCGTCGCGCACCATGTTCTGTTCGTCGGTAAAATCAAAATCCATTTTGGTTCCCCTGCTTCGGTCCGGTTAAAGGCCGAGGATCATTTTTGTGATGATATTGCGCTGAATCTCGTTGGATCCGCCATAGATCGATGTCTTGCGCATGTTGAAATAGGTCGGTGCCGCATGATGGGCATAATCCGGTCCGATCGGGAAGTCGTTCGACCCGTCGTCCGGGAAACTGCGGAAATCTGGCGCGCCGTAATAGCCTACCGCTTCCAGGGTCAGCTCGGTCAGACGCTGCTGGATTTCGGTACCCTTGACTTTCAACAGCGAACTTTCCGGTCCGGGACCCTTGCCGGCCTGTTCGCCAGCCAAGGTCCGCAGCTCGGTGATTTCGAGCGCCGACAAATCAATTTCCAACTGGCTGATCTTGGTGGCAAAGCCCATATCCTCGAGCAACGGCTTGCCATCGAGCATTTCGGCGGCGGCGATTTCCTTGAGCTGTTCGACACCGCGCTTGGAGCGGGCAACACCGGCGATGCCGGACCGTTCGTGGGCAAGCAGGAATTTCGCATAGGTCCAGCCCTTATTCTCTTCGCCAATCAGATTTGTCGCGGGCACACGGACATCGGTCAGCCACACTTCATTAACCTCATAGCCGCCATCGATCAGCTTGATCGGGCGCACTTCGATGCCGGGTGTCTTCATGTCGACAAGAATGAAGCTGATTCCCATCTGCGGCTTGGGAGCGTCCGAGTCGGTACGGCACAGGAAGAAGCCCCAGTCGGCATGCTGCGCCAACGTCGTCCAGGTTTTCTGGCCGTTGATGATATAATCATCGCCATCGCGCACGGCGGTGGTTTTCAGCGAGGCGAGATCGGAACCGGCGCCCGGTTCGGAATAGCCCTGACACCACCAGACATTGCCAGACCTGATGCCCGGCAGATGCTCGGCCTTCTGCTCCTCGTTACCAAATGTATAAATCACCGGGCCGACCATGGAAACGCCAAAGGGCAGTGGCATAACCGTGTTCATCCGGGCATTTTCTTCTGACCAGATATAACGCTGTGTTGGCGTCCAGCCGGTGCCGCCATATTCCGTTGGCCAAGCCGGAGTCGACCAGCCCTTTTTGCCAAGAATCTTGTGCCAGGCAAGCATATCCTCGCGGCTCATTTCATCCTCGACACCGCGAGTCCCGATATTTTTCGGATAATTATTCTCAATAAATTCACGCACTTCAGCGCGAAAGGCATTTTCTTCTTCGGTGAATTCCAGATTCATGGGAGTGCTCCTCGATCACAATTTGGCCGGACTATAGGCTGAAAACCGCCGAAAACAAGCAATTAACCAAGCAATTAAGGTGACGCTACGGCAATGGCGGATCGGCACCATGCTGACTGCGCAAGCCGGGGTTATACGACCGACCTTATATCGCAATGGCCCCTTGGCTTGAGACAGCCGCTCCGCTATAAGTTGCAAATTGCTATTCAATCATCCGGGTGAGATTTCCATGATCAAGCTGAACGTCAACGGTCAATCCCGGGAAGTCGATGCGGACCCCGCAACACCCATCCTGTGGGTCGTGCGCGAGAATCTGAAAATGTCCGGTACCAAATTCGGCTGCGGTATCGCCCAGTGCGGCGCCTGCACCGTGCATCTCGATGGCAAGCCGATCCGAAGCTGCTCGACACCGGTATCCGCTGCCGAAAGCAAGACGATCACCACAATCGAAGGGATCGCAGGGGAAGACGGTACGCTGCACAGGGTTCAGCAAGCCTGGATCGACGCCCAGGTACCGCAATGTGGCTATTGCCAGTCCGGGCAAATCATGTCGGCAACCGCGCTACTGCAGAACAACCCGCAACCCACGGACGCGGAGATTGACGCGGCGATGGCTGGCAATATTTGCCGGTGCGGCATGTATGGCAGGATTCGCAAGGCGATCAAGGCCGCCGCGGGCATTGATCGACCGGCTACCAAGGAGACGGTGGCATGAGCAAGATAGAAGCTATTTCGGACAGTCCGGAGAAAAAGGGCAAATGGACCCGCCGCGCGTTCATCGGCGCGGGCGTTCTGGCAGGCAGCGCGCTGGTCGTCGGCGTTGCCGTCCGGCCCGGCAATCCGATTGGCCGACTGAGTCCGATGTTGACCGATGGCGAGGACGAGCAGTTGCTCAATGCCTGGGTCAAGGTCGATGCCGACAATGTCGTTACCGCCGTGATTCCTCACGTCGAAATGGGGCAGGGGGTCTATACCGCCCTAGCGCAAATGCTGGCGGACGAGATGGATGCGGACTGGAACAAGGTCCATATTCTCGAAGCGCCTGCGGACCAGCAATATGTTTCCGATTCCATAGGACGCGACTTTCTGATGCCCGATCTGGAAGTGCCGGCATTCTTCGAGCCCACCGTCGCTGGCGGCATATTGGAACTGGCCCAGGCCATGGGCCTGCAATTTACCGGCGGCAGCTATTCCGTACGCGCCACCGGGCAACGTGCGATGCGAACGGCTGGCGCCGCCGCACGCGAAATGCTGGTCGCTGCTGCCGCGAACGAATGGCAGGTTCCCGCCAGCGAGATTAGCGTTGCCGACAGTGTGATCACGCATGGCAGAAGCAACAGATCTGCGCCTTTTGCGACATTCGCGCTGGCCGCTGCCGCACAAAGCCTGCCGGCGAAACCCCGGCTGAAATCTCCGGCAGATTACAAGATTATGGGCAAGCCGGTGCCCCGTCACGATATTCCGGCGAAAGTTGATGGCAGCGCCAAATTCGGAATTGATGCCGATGTGCCGGGCATGAAATATGCCGCCGTCAAGGCGCCGCCAGTGGTCGGCGCTACGGTCGAATCCATTGATGCAACAACGGCAAAATCCATGCCGGGTGTGCTGCAGATTCTCAATATGGGGGATTTCGTGGCGGTGATTGCCGATGGCTACTGGCAAGCTCAGCAGGCGCTGAACAGCATCGAGGCAAGCTATTCCAAAACCGAAGGCGATGCGCTGGATCAACAGGCCCTGTTCGAACGCTATGCCGAGCATCTTGACGAAGCAGGCAGCGATGGTGGCGACGTGGAAACCGAAGAGGGCGACGCAGCGCAAAGCTTTGCCGAGGCCATTACCAAGGTGGAAGCCGAATATAAGGTCCCGTTTCTTGCACATGCAACGATGGAGCCGATGAACTGCACCGCATGGGTGCGCGATGGTAAATGCTATGTCTGGTCCGGCCATCAGGCCCCGGTCAATGCACGTCAGGCGGCGGCGGATGCCGCCGGCCTCGATTTTGAAGCCGTGACCTATCACAATGGCTATCTCGGTGGGGGCTTTGGACGCCGGGCCGAAAATGATACGATCACCATGGCCGTACGCCTGGCCAAAGCGGCAGGCTATCCGGTCAAGATGATCTGGTCCCGCGAAGAGGACACGGTACAGGATCATTATCGTCCCTCGGCCACCAGCCGCTTCCAGGGTGGCCTCGACAAGGATGGCAAGGCGATCAGCTGGAGCAATATCCACACCCATTTATTCGATCCCAAAGATGCGCCGACCGTCCCCTATTACAACATTGCCGCGCACAAAATCCGCAAGGTCGACGTGCCGACGCAATTGCGTTTCGGTCCATGGCGTTCGGTGGATCACAGCCAGCACGGCTTCTTCATCGAATCCTTTGTCGATGAACTGGCCCACGCCGCTGGCAAGGATGGCTATGCGTTCCGCCGCGAGCTGCTGGCCGGATCTCCACGGCATCTAAAGGTACTCGATACCGCGGCAAAAATGGCCGGATGGGATAGTCCGCTGGAGGACAAGCACGGGCGCGGGATCGCCTTTGTCCCGTCCTTCGGGTCGATCGTCGCGCAAGTCGCGGAAGTCGATATGAGCGGGACCAAGCCGAGGGTTGTGAAAGTCTATGTTGCCGCCGATCCGGGATTTGTGATTAATCCCGATGGCTTTACCGCGCAAATGGAAAGCGCGATTGTCTACGGCCTGACCGCTGCGCTTTATGGCGAGATTTCGATCAAGGACGGCGCCGTGCAGCAGAGCAATTTCCATGACTATAAAATGCTGCGCATCAACGAAATGCCGACAGTCGAAGTGGCATTGATCAATGGCGACCACAAGCGGCTCGGCGGTGGCGGCGAACCGGGATTGCCGCCGATTGCACCCGCCGTGACCAATGCCATATTTGCCGCCACCGGCACACGCATTCGCGAATTGCCGATATCGAAACATGATTTTGCCTGACTGGAGAGCGGATATGCGACTATTGATTGGCGCTGGAGGCCTGGCGGCCCTCCTGTGTCTGACGGCTTGCGGCGCTGATCCCGCGCCCGGTCCGGTAGAGCAGATCATCGTGCGCGAGCCAGGGGCCGCGCCAGAGGCAACCGCGTCCAACGACAGGACCGGAAGGGAGACAGCGGACCGGCTGGTGGCCGAAGGCAAGGCGGCGTTTGCCGGTTGCTCCGGTTGTCACAGTTTGCAAAAGGGCGCCGCCAGTGGTGTCGGACCGAATCTTTTCGGCATTGTCGGCCAAGCGGCGGGAGCGGCGAAGGATTTTGGCTATTCCGACGCCCTGAAAAGGTCCGGTATCATCTGGGACAGCGCTGAACTCGATAGTTTTATCGCCAATCCGGCAGCAAAAATTCCGGGTACAACGATGGTTGCCGGAGCCATCTCGGAACCGGAGAAAAGACAGGCCGTGATCGCCTATATCATTGATATTTCCAGAAATTGAGCGAAGATTCAGGCATCATGCTGGCGCTGCTGGCCGCCGGAAAATCCCGTAGATTTGGTGATCGGGACAAGCTCTGCGCGATACTGGGGGGGAAGATGCTGGGTCTCCACGCAGCAGAAGCCTGCTCCGACATTGCCTTTATTCGCAAGCTTGTGATCGGTTCGCCCGCGCATGACTGCGCGAACGGATGGCAGGCACGGGGTTTCGAGGTGGTCAACAATATAAAGGCCGCCGAAGGGCAGGCGACCTCGGTCCGCCTCGCCGCGGAACACGCCATCGGAGCCGGGGTCAGGGCGCTGTGCATCATGCTGGCCGACATGCCCTTTGTCACGCAAAACCATATCGAAGCACTGATCGCCGCCTTTGAACAATCGGACGGTGCCCATCCTGTGGCCTCGTCCCGCCGGGGACAGGCCATGCCGCCGGCCATTTTCCCCGCCGCCGCACTGGACAGGCTGATCGCGCTGGAAGGCGATACCGGCGCGCGCGGGTTGCTCGCCGCTGCCCGTCTGGTGCCGGGGAATGATTCTCTATTGATGGATATTGATAGCGAGGACGATTTGGCGCGCGCCAATGATATTTGTCAGCAGAGCGAATAGCGGAAAAAAGGAATCGCTTGTCTGGAAGGCCCATGCCTTCATTCGCGATCCAGTCTTTGTCCCAGTTTTACAAAAAACACGATCAGGAACGGCACCAGCAGGAAAGACAAGACAACTTTCGCCGAACCCTGACCAAGCAGCAACTGTAGGATGGGGCGCTCTCCATAAAAGGCGATGGTGATGAAGATCAGCGTGTCGACAAGCTGCGACAGGGCGCTGGCAATGGCTGCGCGCAAGGCCAGCATCCGGCCCTTCATCACGGCCAGGCGGGAAAAGATATAGACGTTGAGAAATTGCGACACGCCATAGGCAATGATCCCGGCGAACATCAGCCTTGCGCCCTGGGACAATATGATCGGAAAGGCTTCCTTGGCGGGTTCGTACATGCCCGGATCGGTCGGCAGCGCCAGCACGATCTGAATCAGCACAATCGCGGTGATCAGGGGAATGAAACCAAATCGAACCAGCCGGTTGGCAATATCCCGACCGTGCAATTCCGCAACCGAACTGGACAAGACCACCAGAAGAAGGAACGGGAAAATCCCGGATTCCACTGCCAGAGGCCCGATCGCAACCTGTTTTGCGCCCAATATGCCTGCGATACAGGTCATGCCGCCATAGAGAACCGCGAATACAAAAAGGGACCGCGGGATGAGATTGGTTTTTATATTTTCCGTCATCGCGATTGCCTAGCGCGGTCCGCGACGAAAAAAAAGAAATAGTCACACAGCGCATTTTTTCTATAGGGAAAAAGAAACGAACAGCAACAGATCGCGGCCCTTACAGTCGCACGATCGGGGGACAATTTGGAAAGACTGGCAGTTTATTGCGGTGCCAATGCCGGACAGGACCCGGCTTATAGCGAAGCGACGATCTTGCTCGGCAAGACCATGGTCCGGCGCGGAGTCGAACTGGTCTATGGTGGCGGACGGCTTGGCCTGATGGGGATTATCGCCGATACCGTACTCGCCGAGGGTGGCCGGGTCCACGGTGTCATTCCGGAAATGCTGAAGGATCTGGAAGTTGCGCATACTGGCGTGACCAAGCTTCACATCGTGCAGAATATGCACGAACGCAAGGCCAGGATGACCGATCTGACCGATGCTTTCATTGCCTTGCCGGGCGGTGTCGGTACAATGGATGAATTGTTTGAAGCCTGGAGCTGGAACGCACTCGGCTATCATAACAAGCCCTTCGCGATTCTGAATGTCGGCGGCTATTGGGATTCACTGATCGCTTTTCTCGACACCATGTCCGAACAGGGTTTCGTGTCGGCAGAGCGGCGCAAGCATCTCATCGTGTCTGACGATATCGATGACTGTCTCGACCGCCTTGCCGCCGCCTGCAACACCGAAGCAGGCAGTTTTACATGGTGAAGCAAAACCGGCCCATCAATTTTAGCGGAAGAATCCGATGATATCTATCCTGACAAGCCTTGCCGGCATGGCATTGATCCTGCTGATTGCCCTCGGCCTTTCGACCGGGCGGCGGAATATCAAGCTGCGTGTGGTCGGCGCGGCCTTTGCGCTTCAGGCCGGTATCGCTGTTATCGTGCTCTATGTCCCCGCCGGGAAACGGGTCATTCAGGCGATGGCGGAAGGCGTCTCCAATCTGCTCGGCTATGCCGCGGCTGGTACCAATTTTATATTTGGCCCCCTGGCCGATCCATCCGTTGGCGGGAATAGCTTTGCCATCGCTGCGCTTCCCGTGATCATCTTTTTCTCGGCCCTGATCTCGATTCTCTATTATCTCGGCGTCATGCAGTTCATTATTAAATGGGTCGGCGGGGCGATCCAGAAAATCACCGGCATTTCCAAAGTCGAATCTTTGTGTGCCGCGGCGAATATCTTCGTCGGCCAGTCCGAATCACCTTTGGTCATCCGGCCCTATCTGGCCAGCCTGACCCAGTCGCAACTGTTCACGGTGATGAGCGTCGGCATGGCCGGAGTCGCCGGCACGATCCTCGCGGCCTATGCCGCCATGGGGATCCGGATCGATTATCTGCTCGCCGCCGCCTTCATGTCGGCACCGGGCGGGATATTGATGGCAAAGATCATCATGCCGGATAATCCGGCAGATCCGGACCCCGAAGATCTGGTAGTCTCGGTTGAATATGAAGAGGAAAAGCCGGCCAATATCATCATGGCTGCGGGCATGGGTGCGCAAACCGGCGTCAAGCTGGCTGTCGCGGTCGGTGCCATGGTGCTGGCCTTTGTTGCGCTAGTGGCGCTGGCCAATGGTCTGCTCGGCGGGATCGGCGGCTGGTTCGGCTATCCCGATCTCAGCTTCCAGCAGGTGATCGGCTATGTTTTTGCGCCGATCATGTATCTGCTCGGCGTACCATGGGACGAGGCGCTCGGCGCTGGTGGCCTGTTCGGCACCAAGGTGGTGCTAAACGAATTTGTCGCTTTCATCGAACTGGGCAAGATGCAGGAAGGCATTTCCCCGCTGACCAACGCCATTGTCATCTTCGCGCTATGCGGCTTTGCCAATTTCAGCAGCATCGCAATACAGCTCGCCGTCACCGGTGGTCTGGCTCCCAATCAGCGCCCGGTCATCGCCCGGCTCGGCCTGCGCGCGCTGGCGGCAGGGTCGCTGGCCAATCTGATGAGCGCCGCGCTCGCCGGCATATTGCTATCGCTCGGCTGAACGATCGCGATTGACAAACACGCACGAGGACGCATCTTAAGACCATGACCGAGACCCAAGACACGCTGGCCGCCGTTTCGCTCGCCATGGCGGACACAGACAAGAATGGCTTCGCCGAACGAATCGGACGCAGTTTTTCCGACTGGGGTTTTGCCGTGGTCGCCGACCATGGCATTCCTGCCGAGCTGATCGAACGCGCCGAATCCATGTCGCGCGCCTTTTTTGCGTTGCCCGAAGACGTGAAGCGCAGCTATCATATAGCCGGTAGCGGCGGCGCCCGCGGCTACACACCATTCGGCACCGAGAGCGCCAAGGATTCGGATATCCACGATCTCAAGGAATTTTGGCACATCGGCCGCGACCTGCCGGCCGGACATCCGTTCGAAGCCGTCATGCCGCCCAATGTCTGGCCGAAAGAGCTCGACGGGTTTCGCGAAACCTATCTCGAGATGTTCGCTGCCTTCGACAAGGCTGGCGCACGAATCCTCGAAGCGATTGCGCGTTTTCTTGATCTGCCAGCCGACTTTTTTGTCGATACGGTGCGCGACGGCAATTCGGTGATGCGACTGATCCACTATCCGCCGGTGCCGGAAGATTCGCCTGCGGTCCGGGCCGCGGCGCACGAGGACATCAACACGATCACCCTCTTGATCGGTGCCGAGGAAGCCGGTCTCGAGCTGCTCGACAAACAGGGCAACTGGCGAGCCGTCACGCCCCGGGCGGGCGAACTCGCGGTCAATATCGGTGACATGCTGCAACGGCTGACCAACAACCGCCTGCCTTCGACCACCCATCGCGTCGTCAACCCTGCCCCGGAGCGGCGCGGACACTCGCGCTACTCGATGCCCTTTTTCCTGCATTTCCGGCCCGACTATGCCATCCGGACGCTGCCAGGCTGCATCGATGATGCCCATCCGGACCTTTACCCGAAACCCATTACCGCTCATGAATATCTGATGCAGCGCCTGCGCGAAATCGGACTCGCATGATTGCAAAGGCGGTTGGCATCAGCGGTGGTAGCTGTTCGGGGAAATCGACCCTGACCCAGAAAATATTTGAAACTCTGGGACCCGATCAATGCGTAATTCTGCCGCAGGATGACTATTTCTTCGGTCTTGGCGATGCTCCGCAAGGAAAAGGCGGGCCCAATTTTGATCATCCCCATGCGGTGGATTTTGACAATCTGTGCGCGCAGCTGGCCGAGTTGAAAAAAGGGCAAGCGATCGACCGGCCGCTATATGATTTTCCTACCCATATGCCGAAATCAGAAACCCGGCGGACCGAGTCGCGGCCAGTGATCTTGATCGACGGCATTCTGATCCTGCAACATCAACCGCTGCGCGACCTTCTTGATCTCAGCATTTTTGTCGAATGCGATCCCGAAACGCGCTTCGCCCGACGGCTGGAACGCGATGTCCGGGAACGAGGCCGCACTGCCCAGTCGGTGCATGAGCAATTTGCCAATCAGGTCGGTCCCATGCACGATTTGCATGTCGAGCCCTCGAAAATACACGCGGATATCGTGATAAATTCGCAACAGTCTGAATCCGCCTTTGAACAGCAGATCCGGCATATTCTTTCGCGGATATCTCAATAAATATCAATTGGATAGCCTGTTTACTCGACGCAAATTTCTGTCCGCTCCGGAGAGATTTTCAGACATAATTTCCGGTGCAAAAAAACTAAATTGCTGCGTTGCGGCATATCCCGTTTCAATTGAGACAAAACTGTCATTTTTCCCGCCTAGGGACGTCGTGCGTTGGTCTGACTGCGTTTTTTTTGCAGGTGATCTTCTCTTTTACAGTTTTTATGCGGTTCATGAAACGGGGATTTTATATCATGAAAATCAAATATCTTTTGGCTGCCAGCGTTGTCAGCCTTTCCACAGCAGGCCTGATGGCCGTGCCGGCATCGGCACAGTCAACCGGCACCGTCGATTTCGAAGATAACGTAATTATCGTCACCGGCGGCAGAAGTGACGTAGGCGGGGTAGAAATTCCCAAGACGCCAAAAGCGAAACAGGTTCTCGACGAAGAAATCATCCGCCGCCAGCGGCCTGGCCAGACGGTCAATGATATCGTCAACCTCGTTCCCGGTGTCAGCTTCCAGAATAATGATCCCTGGGGCTCCTCCGGCGGCTCGTTCACAATCCGCGGCTTCAGCTCTGACCGTATCTCTCAGACGCTTGACGGCCTGCCGCTCAACGACTCGGGTAACTACGCGCTCTACACCAACCAGCAGGTTGACTCGGAAATTTTCGAGCAGGTGAATGTGAACCTCGGCGTGACCGATGTTGATAGCCCAACCGCTTCGGCTGTTGGCGGCACGATCAACCTTCGGACCCGCGAGCCAAGCGACGATTTCAAACTGACCGGCACTCTGTCGGTTGGTGATGTCTTCGCAAAAGGCAAGCCAAATAGCCGCATGTATATGCGCGGTTTCGGGATGATCGATACTGGCGATATCACCGGCATGGGCACCAAGGCATTCGTTTCGGCCAGCTATGTCCGCTACGACAACCCGTTCAACAACTACGGCCGGGTCGACAAGCAGCAGTATAACGGTCGCATCTGGCAGGATATCGGCAGCGATGGCGATTTTGTTGCTGTAGCCGGTCACTATAACGAGAACCGCAACAACTTCTTCGGCTCCTTCTCGCTGAACAGCTTCCCGGAAACCCGGGCTGACCGGTTCTACGACATCAACTATCCTTGCACGGTCGACAGCGTCCCTGGCGTATTCGAAACACCTGCTGAAGTTGCTGCGCCTGGCTATGTCGATCCAGACGGCGTCAATGGTTGCGGTGCCGAATTTGATCGTCGCTTCAACCCGTCGAACACCGGCAACATCCGCGGCGCTTCGCGCTTCACTCTGGCAGAAGGCCTCGTCCTGACGGTCGACCCGAGCTACCAATATGTGAAAGCTAATGGCGGCGGCAATGAAGAGCTGCTCGAAGGTACCCGCAACGTCGGCGGAACCGAAATGACTGGTTTCCTCAGCGGCCGTTACTATTACGGACGCGACCTTAATGGTGACGGCGATATGCTCGACGAAGTCAGCGGCTTCGATCCAAGCCAGACTCGGACCCATCGCTTCGGTGTTATCTCGAACCTGTCGTTCAAGATCAACGAAGATCACAGCGTTCGCTTGGCCTATACCTATGACGACGCGAACCACCGTCAGACCGGCTCTACCTCGGTTGCGTTGCTGAACGGTGATATTGCCGATGTTTTCCCGATCAACGATCCATTGCAGACCGCCGATGGTTTCACGCTCAACAAGCGTGATCGCCAGTCATACGCGACCCTGCACCAGGTTTCGGGTGAATATCGCGGCAACTTCGGTGACCTGACTGCGGTCATCGGATTGCGCGCACCGTTTTTCACGCGTGAACTGAACCAGAATTGCTACACGACTTCGGCGAGTGGGTTTCTGGACTGCGTTGGCGGTGTCAACGCGGCTTACGAAGCAGCCAATCCCTATGTCTTTGACGCGGCAACCAACACCGTTACCGGTTCTGCCGTGCCACAGTCGCGGACCTATAAATATGATGACATCCTGCCGAACATTGGCTTGACCTATTCCTTCGGTCAGGCATCGGTATTCGTCAACTATGCGAAGGGCCTTTCGGTACCGGGGACCGACCCATTGTATAACTCACTGTACTTCCCGTCGGATGCACCGGGCGTTCAACCACTACCGGAAACCACCGACAGCATCGATCTGGGTGTCCGTTATCAGAACGGCAATATCCAGGCGCAGGCTGCTGGCTGGTTCACCCGCTATAATGACCGTCTGGCGACCGCTTATGATCCGGTCCTCGACAAAACGATCTTCCGTAACCTGGGCCGGGTTGACAAATATGGTATCGACGGTTCGATCGCCTGGATGCCAACCCCGGACGCGATGCTTTATGTTTTCGGTTCGATCAACGAATCCGAAATCAAGGACGACGTGCAGCTGGGTGCAGGCAACTTCGCTCCAACTGCCGGCAAGAATGAAAGTGGTGCACCAGTATGGAGCGTCGGTGCCCGCGCTCAATATCGCGTCGGCGCCTTTGAGCTTGGTGCACAGGTCAAGCACACCGGCAAACGCTGGGTGAACGACATCAACACCGCATCGGTTGATGGTTACACGCTGGTCGATCTTGACCTGCGCTGGACAATCGCCGAAAATCCATTCGGCGATGATGTGGCCCTGCAGCTGAACGTTACCAACCTGTTCGACGAACTTTACGTTGGCGGTTTCGGTGGCGGTCTGACCAGCACCGGACCATTTGTCCAGATTGGCTCGCCACGCGCAGCCAGCCTCTCGCTGATCTTCGGCTACTAAGCCGGACGAAATATTCTGCTGGAGACGGTAAAGGTCGCGAGCAGATGAGAGAATAAAGACGGCGGTGCTGCAAAGCGCCGCCGTTTTTTTATTGGCCTCAAAGACAAAGTCACCCCGCCGTGCAGCCTGGCCGCCCGGCACAACCGCATTCCCTTGCGAAATCTTTACCGGTTCGTGCTAGAGCGCTGGTAATCGCCACTCACGGAAGCTACCATGCCTGATACCAAAACCGCTCCCATCCTGGTAACCGGGGCCGCCGGGTTCATCGGTCATGCTGTCTCGACCCGGCTGATCGCCCGCGGCGAAACGGTGATCGGACTTGATAATCTGAATGACTATTATGAGCCTGCGCTAAAGGCTGCGCGCCTCACCAATCTCGAGGCGCTGGAGGGCTTCCGCTTTGAACGGATGGACGTATCCGATGCCGATGACGTCAAGACGCTGGTACAAGCCCATGGCGTGCAACGGATCATCCATCTCGCGGCGCAGGCGGGGGTGCGTTACAGCATCGACAATCCATTCGCCTACCAGAAGTCCAATCTGCAGGGCCATTTGGCGCTGCTCGAAGCCAGCCGCCATGCCGACAATTTTCAGCATCTCGTCTATGCTTCCTCCAGCTCGGTCTATGGCGACAAGCCGATGGGCGGGGAAGGGTTTACCGAAGAGGAGCCGGCCACCAACCCGGTTTCCCTTTATGCGGCAACAAAACGCTCCTGTGAATTGATGAGCCAGTCTTATGCCAGGCTCTACGGATTTCCGCAGACCGGTCTGCGCTTCTTCACGGTTTACGGCCCCTGGGGTCGGCCGGACATGGCCTATTTCGGTTTCACCCGGAAAATTCTCGCGGGCGAACCGATCGAGGTTTATGGCGAAGGCAGAATGGCGCGGGATTTCACCTATATCGACGATATCGTCGACGGCATCCTGGGCGCGCTGGATCACCCGCCGGAACCGCATGACCACCGTATTCTCAATATCGGAGACAGCCGCCCCGTCGGCCTGATGGACATGATCAGCGCGCTGGAAGCGGCGCTAGGCATCGAAGCAGAGAAAATCATGCGCCCGATGCAGCCGGGCGATGTCACGTCAACCTATGCCGATGTCTCGAAGCTGCACGCGCTCACCGGCTATGCGCCCAAGGTCATGCTGGAAGACGGATTGACGCGCTTTGTCAGCTGGTATCGCGATTTTTACGGCAATTCGCCGCCGCAAATAATGGAGATGTGATTCAGCGCGTTTCGGCGCGGAGCATGACTTGCCGAGCGACCAGTTTCAGCTGTTCGTTGACTCCCGGATCGGTGCACATACCATCCTTGAACATTCCGCCGGACGCATTGATACCCACACCCAGCGGTGTCGGCCAGCCGCGCAACGAATGGACAATCGACCGCAGCGCCGCGAGCGTACTGCCAACCGCCTGCCAACCATAAGCGGTGACGATCAGGCCAATTGGCAGACCGTCCAGGTAAATACGGTCGTCGTTCGATGTTTCTTCGATATAATCAATAGCGTTTTTGACCAGTCCGGAGACCGTTCCGTGATAGCCCGGACTGGCGATAATCAACCCATCGGCGCGGCGCACCAGCGCAACCAGGTCCTCGCCCGTTTGGTTGAGGCCGGCCGGATCCGAACGATAATGGGGCAGGGCCATCAGCCGGTCCGAACCGAATAGCGCGGTTTCCGCGCCAGCGTCGGCCGCAGCCTGCAACGCGATCGCCAGGGCCTGTTCGGTCGACGACACTGGACTGGTCGTACCACCAAGTCCAAGAATGAAGGGTTTTTTTATCTGATCCACAAGCGTGCCATACCGATGATCGGCTCGAGATTGCAACGCTCTTGTTTCTTAATTGACCGATTAAAAGCGGCGCATTAAGACCGCAAACAAAGACCGGCTTACCAGCCTCCACGTCTTCCCATCAGTTCAAAGGATTTACCTATGCGCCAATTTACCGAAGAACAGCATATGTTCCGCGATGCCTATCGCCGTTTTCTGGCCGATGAAGTTGCGCCGCATATGCCGAAATTCCGTGAAGCCGGGATTGTCGATCGGGAGATATTCAAGAAAGCCGGAGATCAGGGCTTCCTGATGATCTGGCCGGATGAAAAATATGGCGGGATGGGCGATAATGATTTCCGCTACGAGCAGATCATCATCGAGGAAGCGGCGCGGGCCGGATGCCACGAATGGTATGCAACCCTGCACAGCCGTCTGGTCGGGCCCTATTTCCGCAATTTCGGCAACGAGGAACAACGCGAACGCTTCCTGCCAAAATGCGTCAGTGGCGAGACGATATTGGCTGTGGCGATGACCGAACCGGGTGCAGGTAGCGATCTTTCAGGGATGAAGTCGACCGCAAAAGACATGGGCGATCACTATCTGCTCAATGGTTCGAAGACCTATATTTCCAACGGTATCAACGCCGATGTCGTGATTGTCGCGGCCAAGCTGGAAGGGGCCGACAGCAAACATGCGATGGTGCTGCTGATCGTCGAGCGCGGTATGGAAGGCTTTGAACGCGGCCGCAATCTCGACAAGATGGGACAATCGGCCCAGGATACGGCCGAGCTGTTTTTCACCAATGTCATAGTGCCGAAGGAAAATGTTCTGGGCGAGCCCGGCAAGGGTTTTGTCCATCTCATGGAAGGTCTGGCCGAAGAGCGGCTGATCGGCATGGTGCAATATGGCGCATCCGCCCGCCATGCCTTCGACATCACCCGCGACTTTGTCATGGATCGCGACGTATTTGGCAAAAAACTGTCAGATATGCAGAATACGCAGTTCAAAATGGCCGAACTCGACGCCAAGATTGATATGTTCCAGGTCTACATCGATCATTGCGTCGAGCAGCATAACCAGGGCCTGCTGACGTCCAACATGGCCGCCAAGGGTAAGATGATCGGTAGCGAACTCGAGTGGGAAATGGTCGATCTGGGCGTACAAATGCATGGCGGTGCCGGTTATATGAAGGAATATGAAATCTGCCGCATGTTCCTCGATGCGCGAGTCAGCCGGATTTACGCCGGATCGAGCGAAATCATGCGCTATATCGTCGGCCGCGATGTGTTCAGCCAGAAATACCAATCGATCCTCGAATAGTTTATGGTGAAAGCGGAAAAAGGGCACGGCGAGTCGGCGGTGCCAACGTTGACGTTTACGTAAACTGCTTGACTGTGCTGCAGCGCAGCATTAACGATTGCCGAAATCCTTCCACCAGTTCCAACGAGAGGACCCCCAATGACCGAAGCCTTTATTTACGACGCAGTGCGAAGCCCGCGCGGCAAGGGCCGCAGCGATGGCAGCCTGCACGAAATCACCGCTCTCGACCTCGCCGCTCAGGTGCTGGCATCAGTCAATGACCGCAATGGTCTGGAAGGCCATGAAGTAGAAGACATCGCCTTTGGCTGTGTCTCCCCGGTCGGTGAACAGGGTGCGGTAATCAGCCGCATGGCCGCACTAAAGGCAGGCTATGCCGACACGACCTCGGCGATTCAGGTCAACCGTTTTTGCGGCTCCGGTCTGGAAGCGGTGAACATTGCCGCCGGCAAGGTTAAATCCGGAGAAACCGACCTCGCGGTCGGTGGCGGCGTTGAATCCATGTCGCGCGTTCCGATGGGCAGCGACGGTCTCGGCGGCATGGCCGATCCGAGCCTCGTCTTCCAGGAATATTTTGTCCCGCAGGGCATTTCCGCCGATCTGATCGCCACCAAATATGGCTATAGCCGCGACGATGTCGATGCCTATGCGGTCGAAAGCCAGAAGCGCGCCGCCCGGGCGTGGGACGAAAAACGGTTCGCCAAATCCATCCTGCCGATCCGCGACGTGATCGGCGAGGTCGTGCTCGACCATGACGAACTGATGCGGCCTGCAACAGACATGCAGTCACTCGGCGCGCTCGGACCCGCCTTCCAGATGATGGGCGAACAGATGCCCGGTTTTGACGATGTCGCGATTCTGAAGCATCCCGATGTCGAGAAGATCAACCATGTCCACCATGCTGGCAACAGCTCGGGTATCGTCGATGGTTCGGCAGCCGTGCTCGTCGGCAATGAACTGGCAGGCGAGAAATATGGCGTGAAGCCGCGGGCACGGATCGTGTCCATGGCGTCGATCGGATCCGAACCGACGATCATGCTGACCGGCCCGGAATTTGCCGCACAAAAAGCGCTCGACCGCGCTGGCATGACCGCGAAGGATATCGACCTGTGGGAATTGAACGAGGCATTCGCCGCGGTGGTCCTGCGCTTCATGGACGCTATGAACGTCGACCATAGCGTCATGAATGTGAACGGCGGCGCAATCGCCATGGGCCATCCGCTGGGCGCGACCGGTGCGATGATCCTCGGCACGGTGCTCGACGAGCTTGAGCGCTCGGGCAAATCGACCGCGCTTTCGACGCTGTGCATCGGCGGCGGCATGGGTATCGCCACGATCATCGAACGGGTGAACTAATTTTCGTGCTCCGCACTTGATGCGGAGCTCCGGAGGGCTGGCAACCGCCCTCTTGCCAAGGCTCCACATCAAATGCGGGGCACAGGAAGAGACATGAAGGAAAACACATGACCTACGAAACACTTACAGTCGATCTGGACAGCGATGGCATTGCCCTGGTCACCATCGATCTCCCCGGCCAGTCGATGAATGTCTGGAACGAAGCGCTGATCGAAGACTACAAGAAATTTGTCGACGAACTGATCACCAATGACGAGATCAAGGGCGCGGTGATCACATCGGGCAAGGCATCCGGTTTCCTCGCTGGCGCCGATCTCAACATGCTCGGCGGCTCCAAGGCGGACAGCATGGCGGAAGCCTTCGAAAGCGCATGGGAATTGAACGGCATGCTGCGGCGGATGGAAACCGGTGGCAACAGCGCCAAGGACCTGCTCAAGGGCACGGCCCACGCCAAGCCGGTCGCCTGTGCCCTGAACGGCCTTGCGCTGGGCGGTGGTCTCGAACTGGCGCTGGCCTGTCATTATCGTGTTTGCGCCGACAATCCGAAAATCCAGCTTGGCCTGCCCGAAGTGCAGGTCGGCTTGCTGCCCGGCGGTGGCGGTACCCAGCGTCTGCCGCGCCTTGCGGGCCTGCAGGCTGCCGGCATGATGATCATGATGGGCGGCCCGGCCAATCCCCAGGCCGCCAAGGCCCAGGGCTTTATCGACGAAGTCGTCCCTGCCGACGAGGTCGTTGCCAAGGCGAAAGAATGGGTCAAGGCCAATCCCAAGGCATCAGCTCCCTGGGACAAGAAGGGCTGGAAATTCCCTGGTGGTGCCGGATCGATGGATCCCCGCGCCGTACCGCTCTATCTGGGTTCTTCGGCGATGGCGCTGAAACAGAGCAAGGGCAATTTCGAAGCGGTCAAGGCAATCCTGTCCTGCCTCTACGAGGGCTCGATGTTGCCGATCGACACTGCCTTGCGCGTCGAAAGCAAATATTTCACCAAGCTGCTCTCTGGCCCGCAAGCCAAGAATATGATCCGCACCCTGTTCATCAACAAGCAGGCGGCAGAAAAGGGCGCGGCGCGTCCCAAGGACGTTCCGGCTTCCGATATCAAGACGGTTGGCGTTCTCGGTGCCGGCCTGATGGGATCGGGCATCACCCATGTCACGGCCAAGGGCGGGATGAATGTCGTCGTTCTCGATCGCAATATGGAAGAAGCACAAAAGGCGATCGATTACAGCCAGAAGATTGTCGACAAGGGTGTCCAGCGCGGCAAGATGACCAAGGAAAAGGCCGAAGCCTTCATGGCGCGGATCACCCCGACCGACAATTATGATGATCTGAAAGACGTGGACCTGATCATCGAGGCAGTGTTCGAACGGCCCGATGTGAAAGCCGATGTGATCAAGAAAACCGAAGCGGTCATTGGCAAGGATGTGGTCTTTGCCTCCAACACCTCGACCCTGCCGATCACCGGTCTCGCCAAGAACAGCGAACGGCCCGATCAGTTTATCGGCATGCACTTCTTCTCGCCGGTCGAGAAAATGCCGCTGCTGGAAATCATCCCCGGCGCCGAAACCGGCGACAAGGCTCTCGCCGTGGCGCTCGATTACAACGCAAAGATCCGGAAGGTTCCGATCGTCGTCAAGGACGTCCGCGGCTTCTACACCAACCGGGTGTTCCCGCCTTATGCCAATGAAGCCATGCTGATGGTGGCGGAAGGCGTGAAACCGGCACTGATCGAAAATGCCGCAATCGCCATGGGTATGCCGATTGGCCCGCTCGCGGTCGTCGATGAAACCACGCTGCAGCTGGGCTATGATATCATGACGTCAACCAAGGAAGAAATGGGCGACGCTTATGTTCCGAGCGGTACCGAGGACCTGATGGACATCATGGTCAATCAGATCGACCGGCGCGGCCGGCGCTTTGGCGGCGGTTTCTACGAATATGCTGAAGACGGTTCGAAAAAACTATGGCCTGGCCTTGCCGACCATTTCCCGCTGGCGGAAGATCAGCCAGATGTCGAAGAGGTCAAACAACGGCTGATGTTCATCCAGCTGATTGCCACCGCCCAATGTTTCGACGAAGGCGTGGTGTCCGATCCGCAGTCCGCCGATCTCGGCGCGATTTTCGGCTGGGGCTTTGCACCGTGGACCGGCGGTCCAATGAGCCATATCGACACGATGGGTATCGACAATTTTGTCCGCATGGCCGACAATCTCGCACAAAAATATGGCGAGCGGTTCAAGCCACCGATGAGCTTCCGCGAGAAAGCGGACGCGGGTGAAAGCTTTTACAAAGCTGCCTGAACTGAATCAGAATACTTCTGGAAAGAGCTCCTTCGGGGGCTCTTTTTTTGCCTGCTAAGATAGACGTTCTGAAAGTGCATCTACTTTTCTGGTGAGCTGCTCGATCTGCGAAGACAATCGCTCCAAGCCTGTTCGGTCTGTAGCGGCCGCGCTCTGGTTCGTGCCGTAATGGGCCCGAAAAAGCGCCACCATCTGCTCCACAACCGGCTCTTGTTCCCGTGCCTTATGCTCTTTGTTGATCGTCATCTCGATGGACCGCGCGCTATATTCAAGGCTGCCATAAAATATATCACGCGCCTGCCACAATATGGCATCCTCCTTCAACTCCCCACGATCCTGTCCTTGCCGAAACAGTTCATCGAAGACAGCAACATAGTGGCGCAGGTGATCGCGCGACACACTGACTTCGCTATTGTTGCGGCGCAACGCGAAGGTAAGGTTGATGAAGTCCGCGTTCACAATGACCGTGTTCAGATGATATTGTGCCAGCGTGCGCAAACGGTCAAAAAATCCCTCGGCCCGACTCGTTGCCATGACCGCTTGGGCTTCAAGGGTCAGGCCATCCCAAAATTGTTGCAGCACGGCCAGCATCAATTCTGCTTTCGATTGATAATAGCTGTAGATGGTTCCTTCGCCGATACTGGCGCGGCGCGCAATGTCGGATACGCGCGCGCCATCAAAGCCATGCTCGATAAAAACAGACCGCGCAGCATCCAGAATCGCACGTTCCTTGCGCTCCAGCTTGGCCCGCTGGGTTTCCGGATTAACCGCTGTCGTCACGAAAATCTTTCCTTTAATGAGCTTGACTCGAAAATGCCGAATGCTATTCAAATAGCCATAGGAGACTCGACGTGTCAAACAACGAATATTCGGCTATGCTAATTCTCGCAAAGGCTTCTTGAACATGCCCCAGTTCAAATCGAAAATTGTTACCAATTCGGAAAGCTTTGCGCAGAATCGCAAAGACATGCTGGCGCTGATTGATCATTTGCGGACGCTCGAAGAACGCGCTGTGGCCGCATCGGAAAAACGACGACCCACGTTCGAGAAGCGCGGCCAGCTGACTCCCCACGAACGGTTGAAACGCCTGATCGATCCCGGCATGCCCTGGCTGCAATTATATAATATGGCCAATTATATGGTCGAGGATGACAATCCCGACACCAGCATTCCCGGCGGCAGCGTGATTTTGGGCATCGGATTCGTCAAGGGCGTGCGCTGCATGATCTGGGTCGATGACAGCGGGATCCGCGCGGGCGCCGCCACATCGGGCGGCTGGGATGCCAGCAAGGGCGCACAGAAAATGGCGCAGGAACTGAAACTGCCGTTCATCCATCTGGTTGAGAGCGCCGGCGCCAATCTGATGGAATATAAGGTCGAGCTATGGGCTCATGGCGGGATGCTGTTCCGCAATCTTGCCTGGCTCAGCGCAGCGGGTATCCCGACCATGGTGGTACTGCACGGACCATCGACAGCGGGCGGCGCCTATATGCCGGGCATGTCAGACTATGTCATCGGCGTGCGCGACAATGGCATGGCCGCGCTTGGCGGCGCAGCGCTGGTGCATGCAGCCACTGGCGAAGTCGCCGACGATCGGGAACTGGGCGGTAGCGAAATGCACGCCTCGACGACCGGTACGGTAGAATATCTCGCCGACGATGATGCCCATGGCATTGCCATTGCGCGCGAAACGATGGGACGAATCGACTGGAACAAAAATACCAGCCCCATTCGCCGCAATGATTATGAAGAGCCCGTCTATGATATAGACGAGATCGCGGGCGTGGTGCCGACCGACTACACAATCCCCTATGATGTCCGCGAAGTCGCCGCGCGGATCGTCGATGGTTCGGACTTTGAAGAGTTTAAATCGCGCTACGGTCCGGGAACCGTCTGCATGCAGGCAAGCATCATGGGCCATGCCGTCGGCCTGATCGGCAACAACGGTCCGTTCGACCCCGAAGCAGCGGCCAAGGCCACCCATTTCTTCCAGCTCTGCGACCAGTCGCAACTGCCGATCATATTCCTCAACAATACGACTGGCTATATTGTCGGCACCGAGTCAGAGCATAAGGGCATGATCAAGCTGGGCAGCAAGATGATCCAGGCCGTGTCCAATGTAAGGGTACCGAAATTGTCGCTCTATATTGGCGCAAGCTTTGGCGCGGGCAATTACGGGATGAGCGGCGTCGCCTTCGAACCCGATTTCCTGTTCAGCTGGCCCAATGCCAAGACCGGCGTAATGGCGGGCGCCTCGGCGGCCAATACGATGAGCCATGTCGCCCGGGTACAGGCGAAGCGCAAGGGCGTGGAACCCGATGAAGCGATGATCGCGAAACAGGAACAGCGGATCAAGGATATTTTCGAAGCGCAGGAAAGTGCGTTTTTCACCTCCGGCCGGTGCCTTGATCATGGCGTGATCGATCCGCGTGACACCCGCAAGATATTAGGATTCGCGCTGGAAACGATCTTCGAGGCGCAGAACCGGACGCTACACCCCAATGCCTTTGGTGTGGCGCGGATATGACGAATCTGCCGGCTACAGAAACGCTCGAACTCGCGCTTGAACAGGGCTGGCTGACCATCTGGTTCAACCAGCCCGAGAATCGCAACGCGCTCAGCGACGCGCTGGTCGCAGAGCTGGCCGCGGTGCTCACGGATGTGCGCGATGATCGTACGGTGCGCGGGATCACCCTGCGCGGGCGCGGCGGGGTGTTTTGTGCCGGTGCGGATCTCAAGAATTTCAAGGAGAATTTCCAGCAAAGCGGCGACCGCGCGGCCATCATCAAAATGTCGAGCGGCGCGGCGGAGATTTTCGATCTCGTCAACACTGCACCGCAGGTCGTGATCGTGCTGATCGAAGGCGCAGCGATGGCGGGGGGCTTCGGCCTGGCCTGTTGTGCCGATGTCGTGATCTGCGAAAGCGGCGCGCGCTTTGCAATGACCGAAACCGCCATTGGCGTGACGCCAGCGCAGATTTCGCCCTTTGTGATCCAGAAGCTGGGCTATGCCACTGGCCGCCGGTTGATGCTGACCGCCGCGCGTTTCGACGGTGCCGGTGCCCATGAACTGGGCTTTGCCGATTATATCGCCGACGATGTCGCCGGACTCGAGGCTATCGAGATGCAGCTGCGCAAACAGGTACTGGGAACAGCACCGGGTGCGGTCGCTGCGACCAAGCAGCTGCTCGGTCAAATCGCAGGCAAGCCCCGCGAGGAGGTGATCCGTCTCGCTGCTGAAAATTTCGCCGACCGCATGGTCAGCGAGGAGGCCAGGGAAGGCGTCGCCAGCTTCTTTGAAAAACGCAAACCCAATTGGGTTGTCAAGCCGGAACAGGAATAGACAATGACAAGAATCTCCACCCTTCTGGTTGCCAATCGTGGTGAAATTGCCTGCCGGGTCATGCGCACGGCCAAGGCGCAGGGCATGCGTACGGTAGCGGTCTATTCCGACGCAGACGCCGACGCGCCCCATGTCAAAATGGCGGATGACGCGGTTCGGATCGGCCCGGCGCCGGTAAATGAATCCTATCTGCTGGTCGACACGATCATCCAGGCGGCGAAGGACACGGGTGCCGATGCGGTCCATCCGGGCTATGGCTTTCTATCCGAAAACGCGACCTTTTCCAAAGCCTGCGCCGAGGCGGACATCATCTTTGTCGGACCGCCGGAAAAAGCAATCGACGTGATGGGCGACAAGGCTCGCTCGAAACGCGCGATGATTGCAGCGGGTGTGCCCTGCGTGCCCGGTTATCAGGACGATGACCAGTCGGACGACCGGCTGATCTCCGAAGCGAAAAAAATCGGCGTGCCGCTGATGGTCAAGGCCGCAGCGGGTGGCGGTGGCCGCGGCATGCGGCTGGTCCATGATCTTGCCGACGTGCCCAATGCGATCAAGCTGGCCCGGTCCGAGGCGGAAAATGCCTTTGGCAATGGCGAGCTGATCCTCGAAAAGGCGATTATCAAGCCGCGTCACGTCGAAATCCAGGTCTTTGCCGACAGCCACGGCAACACCATCCATCTCGGCGAACGCGACTGTTCGGTGCAGCGGCGACACCAGAAGGTGATCGAGGAAGCCCCCTGTCCGGTAATGACGCCGGAGCTGCGCGAGCAGATGGGCGCAGCAGCGGTAGAGGCGGCAAAAGCGGTCGATTATGTTGGCGCCGGCACGGTGGAATTTCTGCTCGACCAGTCGGGAGCCTTTTATTTTCTGGAAATGAACACCAGGCTGCAGGTCGAACATCCGGTCACCGAAGAAGTCACCGGCCTGGATCTGGTCGCGCTGCAACTGAAAGTTGCGTCAGGCGACTTTCTGGGTCTCGAACAACAGGACATCAGCTTGAGCGGCCATGCGATGGAAGTCCGGCTTTATGCTGAAGACCCGGCCGACGATTTTCTGCCCAGCACCGGACCCGTCCATTTGTGGAAGCCCTCCACGGTGGCGCGAGTCGACAGCGGCATCGAAACCGGCGGCGAGGTATCGCCCTTTTACGATTCGATGGTCGCCAAAATCATTACCCACGGCGCAACCCGCGACGAAGCCAGGCGGCGGATGATCAAGGCCCTGTCGAAAACCGCCCTGTTTGGCCCCAGTACCAACCGCGATTTTCTCATCGATGCGCTGGACCGTCCGGATTTTGTCGACGGTAAAGCGACCACGGCGTTTATCGCCAAAAATTATGGCGAAGACGGTGTGGATCTCGGAACGCATGATTTCACCTCTTATGCGATTGCGGCGGTGCTCCATCACAAGCTGCGGCAACAGGCCGCGCACCGGCTGGCGCTGAACGTTAATCCGGAAATGCTCGACTGGTCCAACACCGGCGCGCTGGAAACCGTCGTGCAATATGCCGATGGCGAAGACGCGCGCACCGTTCATGTCCACGTCGACAGGCCCGGTCATTATCGGGTGAGTGCTGGCGAAGAGCTTGCCGAAGTCATCCTGATCAGCATGACCGGCGACGAGGCGAAATTGCGGGTCGACGGGCGCACGGTCGAAGCCATCTATTATGATGATCACCGTACCCTTCATCTGGCCCTGCCTTCGCGCAGCGTGACGGTCACCGACCTGACCGGAATCAGCGCGATGGAGGACGCCGGTGGGGGCGGCACCGTGGTTGCGCCGATGCACGGACTGTTGCTCGAGATACTGGTCGAAGAAGGCGCCCGGGTTGCCAAGGGTGACAAGCTGGCCGTGCTCGAGGCGATGAAGATGCAGCACGAGATACTGGCGGAAATCGACGGAACGGTCGAAACCATTGCCGCCAGCGCGGGTGTCCAGATCGCGGCAGATGACCTGATACTGGAAATTGCAGCAGATGAGGAAAGCGAAGAGGCCGACGGCTGATCGGTGCCGTTCGTGCTGAGTCTGTCGAAGCACGTTCAACCGCAAGCACCTCTTCGACAGGCTCAGGGCAAACGGTAAAAGGAGAGACCCGATGACCAACAAAATATGCGACATGCTGGGAATCGAATTCCCCCTGATCGCCTTCTCCCATTGCCGCGATGTTGTGGCCGCCGTCTCCCGCGCCGGTGGCATGGGTGTCTTCGGCGGCGTCAATTGCTCTCCGGAAACGCTGGAGGAAGAACTCAGCTGGATCGACGATCATGTCGATGGCAAACCTTATGGTCTCGATATCATCGTCCCCAACAAGGTCGAGGGCAAGGGCGAGCAGCTCGATCCCGAAACCGTGCTCGCTTCCATTCCGGAAGGCCATAAGCAATTTACCAACGAGATATTGCAGCGCCACGGTGTCGACGTCGGGCGGATATCGGGCGATATCGAAGCGGTGCGCCGGGAGCAGGTTGCTTCCACAGAGAATCTGCGCGGTGGAACGGCAGCGGCGATTCTTGATGTTGCTTTTCGCCATCCGATCGGGCTGGTTGCCAATGCGTTGGGCGTTCCACCACCGGTGATGCTGGAGATGGGCAAACAACACGGCGTGCCGGTGGCTGCGCTGATCGGGACAAAAGAACATGCAATGAACCAAGTCGCCGCCGGCGTCGATATCATCGTCGCAGTCGGCGGCGAGGCCGGTGGCCATACCGGCGAGATATCCACGATGGTCCTGATTCCTGAGGTTTGCAACGCGCTGGCCGCTATGGGCGATGATACACCGGTGCTCGCCGCTGGCGGCATTGCTACCGGTACCCAGATGGCTGCAGCCATGTCGATGGGCGCGAGCGGGGTCTGGTGCGGATCGGTGTGGCTGACCACGGTGGAGGCGGAAACCAATCCGGTGGTGAAAGAAAAAATGCTCGCCGCAAGCTCGCGCGATACGGTGCGGGCACGCTCGCGCACCGGCAAGCCCTCGCGGCAGTTGCGTTCCCCCTGGACCGATGCCTGGCAGGCGGAAGGCGCGCCAACACCGCTGCCGATGCCATTGCAGTCGCTGGTCGCCGAGCCACCGCTACGAGTGCTCGACAAGCTCAGCCAGGGCGATAGTCAGGGCGCGAAGGATCTTGCCACCTATTGGGTTGGTCAGGGCGTCGGACTGATGAACGAACAGATGACAGCAGGACAGGTGGTACAGGGATTCAAGGAAGATTTCCTGGCGGCTTACGAGAGGCTCGCTGCCAATTTGGGTGAATTATAATCTCCTACCAATGTCCAACTTCTCAAGACAAGCACCGGTGAGACGCAGAATCTAGCCAGAATCGAAATAGCGCCCTTAACAACGATAAACCAGTTCACCCGATTCTCCGCCCCGCAATCGGCCCTCATCGCCATTTGGTTGCGTAAAGCTGCAATCCGGCTATTCTCCAAAGAAAATAGCAGGAGAGAATCGCATGACTTGGCAGATGGCCGATATCTGGGAAAATATAGCTGCGGCAATACCCGACAAGCCTGCGATTATCGATGGTGCAAAACGCTATAGCTGGGCAGAATATGACAATCGCGCCGCCCGGCTTGCACAATTGCTGGCTGATCATGGTCTCGAACCCGGCGCGAAGCTCTCAATCTATTCCTATAATTCGGCAGAATATATGGAATCCCAATTTGGTGCCTTCAAAGCACGCGTCTGCCCAGTCAATGTCAACTACCGCTATCTTGAAGCGGAACTGACGCATGTCATCAACAATAGCGATAGCGAAGCCCTGATCTTTCAGGCCCAATTCGCTCCACGCGTGGCCGCGATTCGGGATCAGCTTGAAAAGGTCAAACTGTTCCTCGAAATCGACGATGGATCGGGCGAGCATTTGCCGGATGCGCTATCCTATGAAGAGACTCTCCAAAGCACCGAACCGATGCCGGTGATCGAACGGTCGGACGATGATCTTTATATGCTTTATACCGGCGGTACGACCGGCATGCCCAAGGGCGTGATGTATGATCACAAGTCTTTTGCCAGTGCGTTGCTTGCCAAAGGGTTTGAAATGCGGATGTTGGAGCCGCCAACCGACGCCGCCAGCTTTGGACCGCTTGTACAGCAACTGCACGCTATGGGCGCAGCATCGCGCTCCATCCCCGCCTGCCCGTTGATGCATGGCACCGGCATGTGGATTGGCGCGATGATTCCGCACAGCCTGGGCGGCTGTGTGATATTGTTCGACAACAGCCATTTTGATCCGGGGGCGCTCTGGCAACTGGCGGAAGATGAAAAGGCGACCGACATCACCATCGTCGGCGATGTCTTTGCCAAGCCAATGCTGGCGGCTCTGGACGATGCCAAAGCGGGCGGAAAATCTTATGATTTGTCGTCGCTGCTGATGATGGGATCCTCCGGGGTTATGTGGTCCACCGAGGTCAAGCGCGGTCTTCTGGAACATTTGCCGCAGATGGCGATTGTCGACAGCATGGGATCGACGGAAGGCAGCATGGGCAGTTCCATCACCACGATAGAAAATATCAATAGCGACCAGACGGCAAAGTTCGAGATGAACGCAACGACAAAAGTTCTGACCGAGGAGGGCAGGCCCGTGGCGCCCGGTTCTGGCGAAATGGGCCTGATCTGCAACGGCGGGATGGTGCCGCTGGGCTATTACAAGGATGAAGCTAAAAGCGCTGCGACGTTCAAGACCTTCGACGGTGTCCGCTATTCTATCCCCGGCGACTTTGCGACAGTCGAGGCAGATGGCTCGATCACTTTGCTTGGCCGGGGTTCCGCCTGTATCAACAGCGGCGGCGAGAAAATCTTCCCGGAAGAAGTGGAAGAGGCGCTCAAAACCCATGATTCTGTCTATGATTGTCTGGTTGTCGGCCTTCCCGATGACCGCTTTGGCCAGAAAGTGACGGCGGTCCTCTCTCTGGTGGAAGGTGCCCGGTTCGATGAAACCGCGCTCAGCGAGCACGTCCGCTCGAAGCTGGCGGCCTATAAGGCCCCGCGTGCCATAATATTGGTCGACGAGGTCCCGCGCGCGGCCAATGGCAAGGCGGGATATAAGGCGGCCAAGGAGATCGCTCTGCAGCGGCTGCAAGTGCCGGCTTGAATTCGGTCCGCTTTCCGCAGCGCAACCATTGACGGATCGCTCCTGACTCCCGCATGGACGGCGGGTGATAGTCCAGCTCCTTCATAATCCGGCCTCGGGCACATATGACGGGTTCCGGCTGGACGTTCTTTCCCGCGCGTTTCAGGCGTGCGGTGCGATCGTGCGACAAGGACAAACCGAGAGAAACGGGCAATTTGAAATTTTACCCGAATGCGACCTTGTCTGCCTTTCCGGCGGCGACGGCGCGTTGCGACTGGTTGTCGCATCAATAGTCCGAGCGAAATTGTCAAAGCCATTATGTGTATTTCCCGCCGGTACGGCCAATCTCGTCGCAAAGGAGCTCGGCTATTCCGGTGATCCGGAAATATTCGCGCGCGAGATTATGGCGGGGTTTCTCGAAAAAAAGGCCGCGCGGCTTATAGCGCCGTTGATAACGAGCGATGATCAGCCTTTCGTGGCCTGCCTCAGCGCCGGTCCGGACGGGCTGGCGGTAGCCGGGCATAGTCCTGCGCTGAAGAAACGGATCGGCGGCCCGGCCTATGCCTGGTCGATGGTCCGGCTGCTCGGACATTGGCCGAAACTGCGCTATAATCTGGTCGTCGAGGCTCCCGATGGACGGATAGATCATCTGTCCAGCAGCGCCTTCTATGTCGTCAAGGCCCATCATTATGCCGGCAGATGGACCCTGGCCCCGGAGGCTAGTCTGGCGTCGGACAGGTTTCATGTCGTCTCGCTGACCAGTGCACGACGCCGGGATTTCTTCCGGTTCATCGCGCAGGTTGCGCTCGGCCACGATCCGGCGCGGCTTGATTTCGTTCAATCCCTGGCGGCGCGCAGTCTGACGATAATCGCGGAGGATGAACCGTCCCGGCAGGCCGCTTTTCAAGTGGATGGCGATACGCTGGCGACGCAACCACAGGACATCAGGATGACGAAACGGGCAATCACATATTGCCTGCCGATTCAGGAATAGGGCCGTTCGTCAGGCCGCCTGGCAATGCGCCGCTATCAGATCGACCATCTCCGGCAATTTGCTGGGTGGCAGATCATGGCCCATGCCCGAAACCAGTTCGAAACGCGCATCATTGATATTGGCGGCAATGTCCTGACCGCAGGCGAAGGGGATCAACGGATCGTCGGCACCATGAACGACCATCGTCGGCACGGTGATCCGCTTGGCGACCGGTCGTAAATTCCCGGTGTCGATGATCGCTGCCATTTGCCGCTTCGGGCCCGGTGGATAGAAGGACCGTTCCTGTGCCAGCTTCATCATGGCCTTGCGTTCTTCCGGGCGATTCCGCCCTTCTTCCGAAGCAATGAGCGACGAAAAGGCCAGTCCCAGTTCCAGCGCTTCGTCCGGTGTGCGTGCTTTTGCCCGCGCCGTTTGCAACAGCACTCTGCGTACATCGGCACTCGCTCCGGGAAGACCCGGACCATTGGTTGACGACATCACCGGCGTGAAAGACAACACCCGGTCCGCATGATCTGCGGCGATCAGTTGTCCAATCATCCCGCCCATCGACGCGCCGACAATATGGGCCTGCTCGATCTTGAGAGCGTCGAGAACGCCGACCGCGTCCCTTGCCATATCACTCAGATTATAGGGTGCCATTTGCCGCTTCGGAAAAAAACGCTTGGCGATCATCTGCCGGATCGGATGCGGCGCCCGCACACCGTCGAACTTATAGGATAGCCCCACATCGCGATTGTCAAAAGTGACAACCCGGAAACCTTTTTTTACCAGCCCGTTGATGAAATCCATCGGCCAATAGACCAGCTGCGCCGTGTAACCCATGACCAGCAGGATAGCAGGATTCTCAGGATTTCCGTGATCCTCTGCCTCAATATTAATGCCATTGGCCATGACTTGCATGGATCGCTCCTGATCTGCTCGTAAGTAAGATCAGTAACAGAAAGAACCGACGTTACAAGAACGGCGCTTTCGCCGGAGCAGAGCCCGGTTTTCCCGTCAATCCGCTCCGCGAGCCCTCCGAAAACCCGCGCCAGTTGCGCCGCACGACTTTTTGAGACGAACCGAATCAATATGGCGGTGATCATAATAAGGTTGGCGGGACCTTCGTGATTGCGACGACCGACGCTATGACGTCATGATATGATCTTGATTTTAAAGGATTATTTAACATTCTTGTTGTGGAAATCGGCCGGAAACGGCCGGGCCCGGCCGGCTCACTCAAGCTTAAATATGCTCGCCAGTGAGGCGCTGACAAATCAGGTCGAGTTGGTCGAGATTGGCATATTCGATAGACATGGCGCCACCCTGCCCATTCGAATGGATATTGACTCTAAGCCCAAGCAAATCACCGAGATGTGTTTCCAGCGCCTGGATGTCGGCATCTGTTTCGGACATCTGAGCCGGTTTTTTTGTCGACTGGGGCTTGTCGCCGGCCAGCGATTTTCGGACCAGGCGCTCGACATCGCGTACCGACAATCCCTGTTTGACAATTTGTGGTGCCAGTTCTTCTGCATGGGGTGCATTGATCAATGCGCGGGCATGACCCATCGACAGTTTTTCATCGACAACCAGCGCTTTCACACTGCTCGGCAATTCGAGCAACCGCATCAAATTGGCGATGTGGCTCCGCGATTTTCCGACAATATCGGCCAACCGTGACTGGCTATGCCCGAAATCCAGACTGAGCTTGGCATAGGCTTCCGCTTCCTCGATGACGTTGAGGTCCTTGCGCTGGACATTCTCGACAATCGCGATTTCAAGCGTTTCTTCGTCATTGAGATGGCGGACAACCGCCGGGATCTGGTGCAAACGGGCACGTTGGGCCGCCCGCCACCGCCGCTCGCCAGCGACAATCTGAAAATTCTTGCCATGCGGTCGCACAACAATCGGCTGTATCACCCCCCGTTGCCGCATGCTCTCAGCCAGCTCGTCAAGCGCGTTGGTATCAAAGGTCTGGCGCGGCTGATCGGGATTGGGCCGGATATCGGAAACTGCAATAGAGCGCAGGCCATCAATCGCCGACGTCGTCGACGCCGGTACCGGTCGACCGTCGTCCGTTTCGGCTGATCCATCGGTTACAATCGGCTCTTCCCGCTGGATATCTCCGAACAGGCTATTCAGCCCCCTGCCGAGCCCGGTTGCCCGCTTGGCCGGTTTTCTATTCTTCTCATTCAATGCGTCATCGTCAGCCATCACGCCGCGACCTTTCTATCCGGCAGTCGCGCGATCAGCTCGCGAGCGAGATCAATATAGGCGACGGACCCGGTACAGCGATAATCATAGATCAGCGCGGGAAGACCGTGACTCGGTGCTTCGGAAAGCCGGACATTGCGGGGAATAACGGTTTCAAAAACCACATCACCCAGACAGGCCCGGACATCGTCCGACACCTGTTCGGTCAATTTGTTGCGGCGATCATACATGGTCAGAACGACGCCCATGACGGAAAGCTGACGATTGAATCGAGCCCGAATGCGTTCGACGGTTTGCAGCAACTGGCTGAGACCTTCGAGAGCAAAAAACTCGCATTGTAGCGGCACCAGCAAGGATTCCACCGCCACCATGGCGTTGAGCGTCAACAGTCCGAGCGACGGCGGACAATCGATCAGACAAATATCCCAATGCCCATTATCTGCGGCATCAAGGGCCTTTTTGAGACGGTGGGTTCGCTCTTCAAACTCGACCAGCTCGACTTCAGCACCAGACAAGTCAACGGTAGCAGGAACAATTTCCAGCCCCGGAACCTGGGTTTGATGGATACATTCGGCGAGCGACACATCATTGATCAGCAGATCATAGCTGCTGTTGATCCGCTCTCCCTGAGAAAGCCCAAGCCCGGTAGAGGCGTTTCCTTGCGGATCAAGATCAATTAGCAGCACTTTCCAGCCAGTTGCAGCCAAGGCTGTAGCCATGTTTATTGCTGTTGTTGTCTTGCCGACCCCGCCTTTTTGATTGGCTATTGCGATACGCACCATGTTCAGCTCAACCCTAAAAATAGGTTTCTAGCCCTTTCCCACCAATATTCCGGCATCCGGGTCGGTCAAACTATGTTCCACGTGGAACATTTTTTGCCGTTTTGGCGACAGGCCTTTAAGCTCCCTTACCGCATTTTTGCCCTTTGGTAATAGCCAAACCGTATTTTCTGTGGAAAACCGGTGCGAAAGTGCGATGAGCCGATCCAGCGGTGCAAAGGCGCGGGCGCTAATCACATCAGCGGAAAAGCTTTCAATATTCTCCAGTCGGTCGGCAATGACAAAAGCATGGTCGCCGATGCCGGTCTGATCGATCACATGATTCAAAAAAATGCAGCGGCGTTTCCGCGATTCCACCATATGCACTTGGTAGCGACTTAATATCGCAATCACCATACCCGGAAAGCCGGCCCCTGTCCCGAGATCCAGCCATATGCCGTTGTTTTTTGTGGTCGGAGCCAGACGCAATAGCTGGGCGCTATCAACGATATGGCGTGCCCATAAATTATCCGCACTGGCCTTGGAAATCAGATTTTGATGCTGCATTTCCTCTCGGAGCAAGGATATGAACAGTTCAAGCCGCTGCCATGTTTCACGTGAAACATCAAATTCCGCGCGCAGCCACGCCTGCGCCTCTTCTTCTGTCATGCGGCCAAATTCCGGCTGTCCCGGCGGCGGGCATGCACCAATATGGCGGCCAGGGCAGCGGGGGTTATCCCTCTGATCCGCGACGCAGCGGCCAATGTTTCCGGCCGCGCCATGTCGAGACGCTCGACCATTTCATTGGAAAGCCCGGCGATAGCGCCATAATCTAGATCATCACCAAGACGGACCTGCTCGTTGGCGCGAAGGTCACGCAATTCCGATTCCTGACGTTCGAGATAGGGCGCATAGCGAGCATCCTCCTCGATTTCCGCCATCAGCGCCGGATCGCAAGACTTCAAAGATGTTTCCAATTCTTCCAATGACGCGATTGAGATATTGGGGAAGCGCAGCCAGTTGAACAGGCTTTGCCTGGTCCCGTCACGTCGGACATTAATCCCTGCCTTCACCAGCGCTTCACTGGAATGCACAGCATCAAGCGCGTTCAGGATCGCGTCGCGCGAACGCTGGCGCTCGCTAAACCAAGCCGCCCTCTCCTCCGATACGCATCCCAATGTCATCGCCATAGGGGTCAAACGAGTAGACGCATTGTCGGCCCGCAAGCGAAGCCGATATTCGGCGCGGGCGGTAAGCATGCGATAGGGCTCTGTGACCCCTTGCAGCACAAGATCGTCGATCATCACCGCCATATAGCTGGTGCCACGATCCATGGCTGGCAGCGCTTTTTCCTGTACTGCACAGGCCGCACCGATCCCGGCGATGAGTCCCTGGGCGGCGGCTTCTTCATAGCCCGTGGTGCCATTGATCTGTCCAGCGCAATAAAGCCCCTCGAGATCGCGTATCTTTAGCGAACGGTCGAGAGCCCGGGGGTCGATATGATCATATTCAACCGCGTAACCGGGCACCACGATCTCCGCCTTCTCAAGACCATCCATGGTGCGCACGAAATCCAGCTGCACATCGGCAGGCAGCGATGTGCTGATTCCGTTCGGATAGACGAGATTTGTATCAAGGCCTTCAGGCTCCAGAAACACCTGATGCGAATCCCGGTCGGCGAAGCGATGAATCTTGTCCTCGATCGACGGACAATAACGCGGTCCCCGCGCATCAATTGCACCGCTGAACAGCGGCGAACGATCGAGCGATCCGCGGATGATGTCGTGAGTCTTTGCCGTGGTCCGGCTGACGGCGCAGAAAATCTGCGGCACTGTCCGGCCTTTGGATAACGGCGACATCGTCCAATCTTCGCCATCCGAGGGCTGTTCGGGTAAGGCCGCCCAATTGATCGTCCGGCCATCGAGACGCGGCGGTGTTCCGGTTTTGAGACGCGCTATCGGTAGTCCGGCATCGCGGATTTGTTGTCCAAGCGATACCGAAGCGGCCTCCCCTGTTCGTCCGCCCGCAACGGTTTCTTCGCCGCGAAACAGCTTGCCGTTCAAGAATGTTCCGGTGGCCAAAATGACGGCCTTCGCGATGACCTCAGAACCGTCGGCAAGCCGTATTCCTGAAATCCGGTTTTCCGAGAGGAGCAGGCTAGCGACTTCACCTTCAACAATGGTCAGCTCATCCTGCGCATCGAGCATGCGGTGGATCGCCGCTTTGTAGAGCGTGCGATCGGCCTGAACCCGCGGCCCCTGCACGGCGGTTCCCTTGGACAGATTCAGCATGCGATAGTGAATCGCGGCCGCATCGGCGGCGCGTCCGATCAATCCGTCAAACGCATCAACCTCGCGCACCAGATGGCCCTTGCCGAGCCCTCCAATTGCCGGGTTGCAGGACATCGCCCCGATACTATCGCGCGAAAAGCTGACCAATGCGGTCGGTACGCCCATGCGGGCCGCAACAGCCGCAGCCTCGCAACCGGCATGGCCTCCGCCCACCACAATGATGTCAAATGATCGCGTCATGCTGCGGCCCATAGCCGAAGCGGGTTTGCAGGTCAAAATCTACCGTAGCGCGAAAGCTGTTCCACGTGGAACAATCATTTCCCGATACAGAATTTTCCGAACAGACCGTCGAGCATGTCTTCGGTGCTCGCCCGACCGGTAATGGCGTCGAGCGCCTGGCGGGCCATGCGGAGATGCTCGGCGATGATCAGATAATCGGGCTCACCCACGATAGCTTCCAGACTGGCGCAGGCGATGGCCAGATGGTCCGCCTGTCGCGCATTGACAGAAACCTGATCAGCGCCGGGTAAAATATCCTTTGCCTGCTTGATCAGAAAATCAACCAACGCATCCATGCCCTGCCCGCTGACCGGCGATATGGTGATCGCGTCAGATTCCTTCGGCCGGTGTTGTGGATGGTCACAGCGCGAACTGACCTCGACAAGCTTGTCCGAGTCCGGACCCTGGCCCTCGTCGCCCAGCCACAGGATGATATCGGCTGTGGCAAATTGCTGGCGCGCGCGGTCAATCCCGATTTGCTCGATGGTCTCGGCGCCACTCTCGCGCACGCCGGCCGTATCGATAAAGAGAAATGGTATCCCGCCCAGCGCAACCGGAACCTCGATCACGTCGCGCGTGGTTCCGGCGATATCCGAAACGATCGCCGCTTCGCGATCGACCAGAGCGTTGAGCAAAGTCGACTTGCCGCTGTTCGGCGGGCCGCCCAGCACGACCCTGATTCCGTCCCGCAATTTTTCCGCCCGCGGGCGCTGCAGCAATATATATATTTCATTGGCCAGTTGATCGGCGGCCTGCTGCAGCTTTTCGCTTTGCGCCGGTGCCACATCATCTTCATCGGAAAAATCCAGATCCGCCTCAACCCGTGCGGACAGTTGAAGGATTCGCTGCTGCCAGTCCTCGATCTTGCGGGACAGCGCGCCGCCCGCCGTGCGAACGGCAGCTTTGCGCTGCAATTCCGTTTCGGCAAATAACAGGTCCGACAGACCTTCGGCCTCAGCCAGATCCATTTTGCCATGGATGAAGGCACGCCGGGTGAACTCACCCGGCTCGGCCCTCCGCAGTCCGTCCATCTGCTCCAGCGCCGCCTCGATTGCCCGGATTACCGCCCGCCCGCCGTGACAGTGAATCTCGGCAAGATCTTCTCCGGTTGCGCTGTTCGGGCCCGGAAACCACAAGCATAGTGCCTGGTCGAGCAACTCATCTTTAACCATATTGGTGATATTTCTAAGAACACCGACACGTGGTTCTGGTAAATTGCCGCTCAGGGATTGCAGCGCTTCCCCCGCCAGATCACCGCTGATCCGGATGATCCCGATTGCCGCAGGCGGCTGGCCGCTGGAGAGAGCGAAAATGGTATCATCGGTGGTCATTTTGGCAGATCGCGGTGGCTAGTCGGACTTTTTCCGATCCGACCCGGATTTACCACCACCCGAGGACGCGCCCATGGCACCGGTCAGAAAAGACGAAAACATCTTCAGCCCCGCCTCGCCCATCGGCGCGATAATCTTGGTGAAATTCTGCAGCTGTTCGACCGAGTTGGCGCCCTGCAGGAATTTGGACATTTCCTTCACATAGCTTTCGTTGAGTTTGCCGACATCGGGCAAGCCGATCAGGCGACGTGCTTCTTCGGGTGTGCAGTCCAGTTCAACGGTAACTTTCATTTTGACGTCCTCTATCTGACCATTGAAGCGAAGTCCCCTCCCCACTCAACAGGTTGATGTTCCACCTTGCCTGACGCTGATATGGGGATATTGTGACCAAAGAATCAAGTGATGATGCAAAGGAGCTGTAAGATGGGCACGATGGAACCAGTGAAAACCCTGAATGGAGATGCAGAATTTCCCTGCTATATTGCCAAGCCGGAAGGAACGCCCACCACCGCAATTATCGTCATCCAGGAGATTTTCGGAGTCAATAAAGGCATCCGGGCCAAATGTGACCACTGGGCCAGCAAGGGCTATCTCGCCATCGCACCGGACCTGTTCTGGCGGATCAACGAAGGCACAGAGCTCGATGCCGATGTGCAGGAAGAATTCCAGACTGCAATCGATCTGATGAACAAATTTGATCAGGATCAGGGCATTCGCGACATCGAAGCCACGATCCACTTTGCCCAGACCGCGATTGGCAATCACAAAGTTGGCTGCGTCGGCTATTGTCTCGGCGGCCGGCTCGCCTTCATGACCGCCTGTCGTACCGATATCCGGGCTTCGGTCGGCTATTATGGCGTGGGTATCGACGGCCTGCTCGGCGAAAAACATGCGATTGCCCATGAAGTGATGATGCATATCCCGACCGCCGACGGCTTTGTCCCTGCTGAAGCGCAAGCCGCCATGCACGCCGGGCTGGATGACCATCCCAAGGTGACCTTGCACGATTATGAAGGACTCGACCACGGCTTTGCCGCCGAATTTGGCCAACGCCGGAACGAAGCAGCAGCCAACCTCGCCGACAGCCGGACCGAAGTCTTTTTCGCGAAGCATCTGGCATGAGCACCGCAGCCAATCTGAAAATCTGGCACGACCATATGGCCAGGAAAAGCGAGACTGGTCTCAGCGACCAGATTGCCGACGATGCGGTTTTCCACTCGCCCGTGGTCCATACGCCGCAAAAAGGCGCGCCGATCGTTATCGCCTATCTGTCCGCCGCCGACGTCGTCCTGGGCAATGAAAGCTTCCGCTATGTCCGTGAAATCGTCGACGAGAATGAAAATATGGCCATGTTGGAGTTTGAGCTCGACCTCGACGGCATTCACGTCAACGGAGTCGACATCATCACCTGGAATGACGACGGCAAGATTCAGGATTTCAAGGTCATGGTCCGCCCGCTCAAGGCGATCAACAAGGTCTGGGAAGAAATGGGCAAGATGCTGGAGAAGATGAAGGGTTAGGCCAAGCACTCCTTAACGAATATTGCACGCTGTTCGACACTGACTTTGGGCAGTTCTATTAGCGAATAACCATAAGAGTTCCATGCTTCCGTGACAGCAAAATATGTCGCTTTCGCTTCCTGCCAGTCCTGAATACGATCCGGATCACTATGGTATATTTCTTGCCACGGAGGTGCGACAAACACCGGTCCCGCATAACGATAATTTCGACATGCGTCTGCAAGTTTCTTAGGTCTTGGCAGTCCCATCAATTTCAGAAATCCGGCATTGTCGGGGAAACCTCGGTCAAACAGCCAGCTGTCATCAGAGGTCGCAGCATTTTGGAATTTCGCGATATCGAGATTCAGGATTTCGAGAGCATAGGAGAGCGGATTTTGACTCCGCAACGCATGTCCATTCTTTCTTGCCAGAACGGCGCGCCCGGATTCTGATCCAATAGCCAAACCTTCGCGAGACAATTTGTCGCAAAGTGTTGTTTTTCCGGATCCAGGTCCGCCCGTAATTACAGCAATATTAGCTGAAAATCTGGGCATCAAAACAGCGTCAATACCCCGATCGTCTGCTCGTCACCCAACATGCCCGAATAAATCATCTTTCCGGCAACGTAGACGATCACAGCCAGACCAAGATAGGCAATCCACTTGTAACGTTCGATATATTTCGCAATGACATTTGCCGCCAATCCCATCAAGGCCACCGACAGCAGCAGGCCAATAACCAGGATGCCAGGATGCTCGCGCGCGGCACCGGCGACGCCCAGAACATTGTCGAGACTCATCGACACATCTGCTGCCATCACCGCCCAAGCTGCAGCCCAGAAGCTTTTCCCGGCCTTTATACCGCTATGTTCGTCGCCCTCGATTTCCGGCGAACCTTTCGATTCTCCCTCGTGGAAAATCTCGCGATAGAAATTCCATGCCACCCACAGGAGCAGCAACCCCCCTGCAAGCACCAGACCGACAATCTGCAACAATTGCACCACGATCAACGCGAATAATATACGCAATATCAAGGCTGCCCCGATACCGATCAGAATCACCTTGCGCCGCTGCTCAGCCGGAAGACCAGCGGCCAGCGCACCAACGACAATCGCATTGTCGGCGGCAAAAACCAGATCGATCAGGATCACCTGCCCGAAAGCGGCCATGGCTTCCGGCGTCCCGATCTTGGAAAAATCGGTCAGGATGGCCTGCCAGATATCCGCTGGCGAACCGAGGCCGCCAGCTGCGGCGGAGAATATGGAGATCAGGTCAATCATCGAAAATACTGGGTCCGTAATAAGTTATTGCAGGCATAGGATCATAGAAAGCGTGAAGCAAGCCGCGCCAGCTCTGCCAAGGCTCGGACTGGCGAAAACCCGCGCGTTGCGATTCTATCCGGCACCATTTGGCCAACAATCCCTATCGCTCCGGCTTTCCGGATAATAACCGAAGTTCGATGAACCGAATACCGGACCAGGCACCAACCAACGGCCCGGCCTGCCTATTGGTTCATGCTGTCAAAGAAATCGTCGTTGGATTTTGAATCCTTCATCTTGTCGAGCAGGAATTCCATCGCGTCGATTGTGCCCATCTGCATGAGAATGCGGCGCAGCACCCACATTTTCTTGAGCTTCTCGTCCTCGACCAGCAGCTCTTCCTTGCGCGTACCCGATTTGCCGACATCCAGTGCCGGGAAGATACGCTTGTCGGCAACCTTGCGATCGAGCACGATTTCCGAGTTGCCGGTACCCTTGAATTCCTCGAAAATCACTTCGTCCATGCGGCTGCCGGTATCGATCAGCGCGGTTGCAATGATCGACAGCGAACCGCCCTCCTCGATATTGCGCGCAGCACCGAAGAAGCGTTTCGGACGTTGCAGCGCATTGGCATCAACACCACCGGTCAGCACCTTGCCGGAGCTTGGCACCACGGTATTGTAAGCCCGACCGAGGCGGGTAATCGAGTCGAGCAGAATGACAACATCATGCTTGTGCTCGACCAGACGCTTGGCCTTTTCGATCACCATTTCGGCAACCTGGACGTGGCGGGTAGCCGGTTCGTCAAAGGTCGAGCTGATTACTTCGCCCTTCACCGAACGCTGCATATCGGTGACTTCTTCCGGCCGTTCGTCAATCAGCAAGACCAGCAGATAGACTTCCGGATGATTGTCGGTAATGGCCTTGGCAATATTCTGCAGCAGCACGGTTTTACCGGTCCGCGGCGGTGCCACGATCAGGGCTCGCTGGCCCTTGCCTTGCGGCGAGATAATATCGATCACCCTCGCCGACTTGTCTTTTTCCGTTGGGTCGAGGCTGTCGAGCTTGAGCTTTTCATCGGGATAGAGCGGTGTCAGATTGTCGAAATTGACCCGGTGACGCACAGCCTCGGGATCATCGAAATTGATCGAGGTCAGCTTGGTCAGCGCAAAATAGCGCTCGCCATCGCGTGGTGCCCGGATTTCACCTTCGACCGTGTCACCGGTGCGCAGACCGAATTTGCGGACCTGGTTGGGCGACACATAAATATCATCGGGACCGGCGAGATAATTGGCATCCGGCGAGCGCAGGAAACCAAATCCGTCGGTCAATACTTCGATCGTGCCGACGCCCATGATCTGCTCGTCATTGTCCGCCAGTTCCTTGAGGATGGCGAACATCAGATCCTGTTTGCGCAGGGTGGAGGCACCTTCGACACCCAGCTCTTCCGCCATCGAGACAAGGTCAGCGGGCGATTTTTCTTTTAATTCTTTCAAATGCATGGAAGTTTTTCCAAATATGTCAGGAGTTTATATATAGATTTAACATGTGTGCAGCTCTTCGCTGTCTTGGTTTCACATGGAAAGACGCCCGGACGGGCTTTGGCGTTTAATTACGCCCTTGTGATTTACGTGTCAACAAGTGCCGATCAGAACGGCTTGATAATCACCAGGATGACAATGATCGCCGCAGCTATGCCCGGCACTTCGTTAACCATCCGCAAGGTCTTGTCGGTCATCGTCCGTTCACCCCTGGCCAGCTTCTTCACGTAGGAGATCATCCAGCCATGATAGCCGGTCAGCAACAGCACGACGAGCAGCTTGGCATGAAACCAGCCCTGGTTGAACGCACCGATATTATAAGCCAGCAGCAATCCGACCACCCAGACAATGATCAGCGACGGATTGAGAATGATCTTGCGCAATTTTCCCTCTCGCTCGATCCATTTGCCATCCTCTTCCGAACCCACCGCTGTTTCCTGGTGATAGACGAAAAAGCGCGGCATCATGAACAGACCTGCCATCCAGAAGATCACGAAAATAAGATGTGCGGATTTGAGCCAGAGATAGAGCATGGTCAGATATTCGTTCATCGCCTCACAAGTGTAAGCAGCTTTTCGACATGTTCAATGGGTGTGTCAGGCAAAATCCCGTGACCCAGATTGAAAATATGCGGACGGTCGCTGAAAATATCGAGAATATTGCGGATAGATTGTTCGAGTGCCGAACCTCCGGCGATCAGCGCCAACGGATCGAGATTGCCTTGCACAGGCAGGTCCTTCGGCAGATTTTGATCAGCCCATAAAGGATCAACGGTTTCGTCGAGACCAATCGCGCTGGCTCCGGTTTCCTGCGCATAAGCGACTAGTTTCGCACCCGCGCCCTTGGGAAAGCCGATGATGGGCAAGTCGGGATGCACTGCCTTCAGTCGTGAAATAATTGCCGCATTGGGTGCAATCACCCATTTTTCAAACTGCGCCGGGGACAGCGAGCCTGCCCAGCTGTCGAACAACTGCACGGCATCCACACCCGCCTCGATCTGGCCAAGCAGATATTCTACCGTATTTTCTATAATCGCGTCGATCAGTTCGGCGAAAGCAGCTTCATCCTGATAGGCAAAGCGACGGGTCGCAGCCTGATCCTTGCTGCCCTGACCGTTGACCATATAAGTCGCGATCGTCCAGGGGCTTCCTGCAAAGCCCATGAAGGTTGTTTTATCATCGAGCCGTTCAGCAACCCGACGAACCGTCGCGTATATGGCCTCAAAATGCTCAGGAGCGCTCTCCAGAGACGTCAAAGACGCATCCAGTAGCCTGGGTGCCAGCCGTGGGCCTTCTCCTGCCTCAAACCAGAGTTTTTGACCCATCGCATGAGGCACGATCAAAATGTCAGAAAACAGGATTGCGCCGTCAAAACCAAAACGATCAATCGGTTGCAATGTCACTTCTGCAGCAGCTTCAGCATCATAGCAAAGTTCGAGAAATCCGCCTTTCTGCGCTCGCAATTCCCGATATTCCGGCAAATAGCGGCCTGCCTGACGCATCAGCCAGACCGGCGTTTGATCGGTCTTGTTGCCGAGCAGGGTCTGGAGCAGAATTTTCTGTGAGTCATTTTCGTTCGGCATAGAAAGATGGCTACCTATTATATTATCTTAGTAATTATATTAGATTGATGTTGATGATAGAGCGTGGAAAAGGCGGTAACCCGCAACCGTCGCAAATACAAACAGATTGACAGATGAGTGCTAACGTAAATTGAACCGATTCTGAAACTTGCTCCCCGCTATCCACAGGCTGTTGATGAAATCGATCAATGTTGGTTCGCTGTGGATGGATTTGCCGGAATCGGGGAAGAATATTCCGGGTCCGGTTATCCCCATTTTCATCCCTTGCTTTATCCCCCGTGAAATCACAAAGCTTAGAGGATGAACAGGCTCCACCTTCACATGCTTTCGGATTCCACCGGCGAGACTCTGGAAAATATTGCCAAAGCAGCCTTAGCCCAGTTTGATGGTGTCGAGATTATCAAGCATTTCTGGCCTATGGTCCGCTCGGAAAAACATCTCAACCGGATATTGACCGAGGTTGCGGACAATCCCGGGCTGGTCATATTCACCATCGTCAACCGCGACATCAGGGCGAAGCTGGAGCGAGAGTGCCGGCATCTGGGGCTGCCATCGGTCCCGGCACTTGATACCGTGACTGACGCGCTGTCCAACATGCTGGGACAAGAAGCCAAGGCCCGGCCCGGCCGACAACATATATTGGATGCGGCTTATTTTGCCCGGGTCGAGGCTATTCAATTCACTATCGCCCATGACGATGGTGTGGGATGGGAAAACTGGGAAGAGGCGGATATCGTACTCGCCGGCGTATCGCGGACATCGAAAACGCCAACGTCCATCTATTTGGCCAATCGGGGCTACAAGACAGCAAATATTCCGATCGTACCGGAATCGCCGCCGCCTGATTCGTTGTTCCATCTCAAAAATCCGCTGGTTGTCGGCCTGATCACCGGAGCATCGCGGTTGGTGCAGGTCAGGCGCAATCGTTTGCTCTCACTCAATCAGGCGCCGGAAACCGACTATGTCGATGAAGAGAAAGTCAAGGCCGAAACCCAATATGCCCGGCGTATGTTCGCTGACAATGGCTGGCCGATGATCGATGTGACACGGCGCTCGATCGAGGAATCGGCTGCGGCTATTGTGAATCTTTACAATGAACGGCACGCGGGAAGCAGTGATGGCAAGAAGGATCCGGGCGGTGAGTGAACCGCCTCTGGTGCTTGCCTCGAAAAGCCAGGCCCGGCGTGCCATGTTGCAAGCCGCTGGCGTGGTGGTTGAGGCAGTTTCCCCCAATGTTGATGAACAGGCGCTCAAAGAGGGTCTGAAAGATGAAGGTATTACCGCTCGCAATCTCGCGGATATTCTGGCTGAGGCCAAGGCGGTTCGGTTGTCACGGCGGATTGGCAACGCGATAATATTGGGTGCGGATCAGGTTCTGGCGCTGGAAGACGGGATGATGCTCGACAAGCCGGGGGATCCCGCCGAAGCCATTGCCCATCTGAAATTATTGTCCGGCCGGAAGCACAAGCTGTTCAGCGCCGCTGTGATTGCGGAACAAGGCACTCCGGTTTGGCGTCACGTCGATGTTGCGACTCTTTCTGTTCGGCCATTGAGCGATTTCTTCATTGAACAATATGTCGAACGGGAATGGGACAATATCCGCCATTGCGTCGGCTGTTATGAAATCGAGGGTCGCGGCGTTCAGCTTTTCTCGGCCATCACAGGCAGCCAGTTCACGATCATGGGACTGCCATTACTGCACCTGCTCGACTATCTTCGTATCCGGGGTATTTTACCATCATGACAACAGATATGCCTTATGCCGAAGTGATCGGTGATCCCATTGCCCAGAGCAAGTCTCCGCTGATCCACAAATTCTGGCTCGATCGACTGGGAATCAAGGCAGACTATCGGGCCTGCCATGTCGCGGCTTCCGAACTGGCCGACTATATCGCGCAGCGCAGCGCCGATCCGGCGTGGCGCGGCTGCAATGTGACAATCCCGCATAAAATTGCAATCATGGACCTGGTGAATGATCCGGGCGGGGTTCGGGAGAAAATTGGTGCGATGAACACCATATTCCGTCAGGAAGATGGCAGCCTCACGGGCACAAATACCGATGCCGCCGGTTTTCTGGCCCCGATTGCGGATGCGGACTGGGCCGGCAAACGGGCGGTGATTATCGGAGCAGGCGGTGCCGCAAGAGCGGTGATATTCGCGCTGAAACAGGCCGGGATTGCCGATATCACCATCGTCGCGCGCAATGGATTGAAAGCGTCGGGCTTGCTGATGCAATCGTCCGTGAAGGGCAGTGTGTTGCCAATGGACGCCAGATTGCCGACAGTGGATATTCTGATCAACGCCAGCCCGCTCGGGATGATGGGCAAGCCACCGCTGGAGCTGGATCTCGACCCGCTGCCGGACGATGCCCTGGTATATGATCTGGTCTATGCACCGCTTGAAACGGGCCTTCTGAAGGCGGCCAAACAGCGCGAACTGGAAATTGTCGACGGTCTGGACATGCTGATCGGACAGGCGGCACTTGCCTTTGAATTATTTTTCGGTGCCACACCGCCACTGGAGGATGATGCCGAACTGAGAAAGCTGCTGCTGGCATGACGGAGCATAACAAGCCCTTGATAATCGGCCTGACCGGTTCGATTGGCATGGGCAAATCCACGGTGGCGCAAATGTTCGTTGATGAAGGTATCCCGCTGTTCGATGCCGATGCGGCAGTGCACGAATTGCAGGGACCGGGCGGCGCTCTGGTCGATGCGATCGAAGCCTTGTTTCCCGGCAGCACGGATGCAGACGGGGTAAACCGTCAAAAGCTCGGTGCAGCGGTTCTCGGTGATTCCGAAGCCTTGCAACGTCTCGAACGGCTGATCCATCCAGCGGTTGGCGAAATGCGTCTCGCCTTTCTGGAAAAGCATCGCGACCAGCCCCTGATCCTCTTCGATATTCCGCTGCTGTTTGAAAAATCCGGCGAAAAGGGCATCGACCATATCGTGGTGGTTTCTGCGGGAGAAGACGAGCAACGCGCGCGCGTGCTTGCCCGTCCGGGTATGAGCGAAGAGCGGTTCGAGCAGATAAAGGCACTCCAAATGCCGGACGCGGAAAAGCGCCAGCGGGCCGATTCCGTGATTGATACATCCCTGCCGAAGGCCGAAACGCGGCAGCAGGTTCAAAAACTTGTCGAAAAACTGAAAGCTTCCCTTGCGTAACCCAAAGTTCGGTCCGATATTGAGTCTATGCGGGAAATAATTTTCGATACCGAAACCACCGGCTTTGACCCTCAAAATGGGGACCGGATGGTGGAGATCGGTTGTATTGAAATGATCGATCGAATCGAAACCGGCCAAAGCTTCCACTGCTATTATAATCCGCAACGACCGATGCCCAAGGCAGCCGAGAATGTGCACGGATTGTCCGATGTGTTTTTATCTGACAAAAAACTGTTCGCGGACGGCGCAGAGGAACTTCTGGATTTTCTGGGGGACGCGAAGCTCGTCGCCCATAATGCCCAGTTTGATTTCAATTTTCTCAACGCCGAGCTCCTTCTATGCGGGTATCAGGAGATATCCCGGTTTCGCATGGTCGACACTCTGGCGATCGCCAAGTCCAAACATCCTGGTGCCAAATTGTCGCTTGATGCTTTATGCTCGCGCTATGGCATTGATCGCAGTCACCGTGTGAAACATGGTGCGCTGCTCGACGCGGAATTGCTGACTCAGCTGTACATCGAATTGACCGGTGGTCGCCAGATTGGTTTGGGACTGGCGGAGGATACGGCTCGGGACAATATTGCAGCCGATCTGCAATCCATATCACAACCCGTTGAGCGCAAAATATTCATAGAAGCCCGTGAGCACCTGGCGAGCGCCGAAGAGCTGGCCCGCCACAAAAAATTTATCGAGGGCATAGAAGATGCTCTCTGGACAAAAGTGTAACTGTACCGCCCATTGCGTAACGGTGCAGAAAGAAGAGGAGAATATATATGGAAGTTCGTGTTTCAGGACATCAGGTTGACACTGGCGATGCGTTGCAAACCCATGTTGAGGATCGGATGAATGCGATTGCCAACAAATATTTTTCCAAGGCGCTTTCGGCCCATGCGACTTTTGGCAAGGCACCCCATGCGCAATTTAAATGCGACATTGTCACTCATGTGATGCAGGGACTGATGCTGAAAGCGGAAGCAGAAGCTGGCGATGCCCATCAGGCTTTCGAACAAGCCGCAGACAAGATCGAAAAACAGCTGCGCCGTTACATGCGCCGGCTCAATGACCATCATGTCCAGGCACAATATGCCGCGAAACAGGAAGAGGCAGCCTATCGGGTATTTGACTTGCCGGAAGAGGAAGAGGAGGATGAATCAAATGGTGAGTCTCCTCCGATCATTGCCGAGACCAGCACCAACATTCCCGAAGCCAGCGTATCAAACGCGGTTATGATGATGGATCTGCGCAATACCAACGCTTTATTGTTCAAAAACTCTGGCACTGGCGCCCATAATATGGTCTATCGCCGCTCAGACGGCACGATTGGATGGGTTGAGCCGCAAAGTTGATCGAGACCCATCGCCGCAAATAGGCGGCTAATGATATGTCTCTGGCGGTCGAGCCGATGCGCTCCGATGACCGAATTCTGGACTGAATAAGGGTTTGGCCGAGTTCTGCCGGGACAAGAGGAATGAAGGATGAGTATTTTGTCCGTTCGATTGGAACTCGCTGCCGTTCGGGATTGTCCTGGCGATTGCGGCAAGGATGATATTTTCCGGACGATCGCCAGAATCGGGCAGGACTGTTATCGTCTGGATGCCGAAACGATAGCGAAGGGATTGGCGGATCGAGAGGCCCTGGGGTCGACTGGATTCGGCCGCGCGATCGCTGTGCCGCATACCAAATTGGCCGAACTTGATCATTGTGTGGGCATTTTTCTCCGGCTTGCCGAACCAATTAATTTTGATGCGCATGATGGCAAGCCTGTCGATCTGATATTTGCTCTGCTTTCTCCTGAAAAAGGAGGAATTGAGCATTTAAAATCACTGGCTGCTATTTCCCGATTCTTGCGGGACGATCATTTGGTCGCAAAACTTCGTGGTGCGGCCGGACCCGATGCCCTTTATGCCTTGCTGAACAAGCGGCGCGAGCAGCAGGCTGCCTGATCTTTGACGATGACGGAAGAACCCGCAAATGGATCGGAAGGCGGCGGAGCGCAGGAACATTTCCGCGCGTTGGAAAGGCTCTATGCAGCGGCTCCGATAAACCAGCTGTTCAAATCCCGTCTCGAAATTACCAATGCCGGTCTCGCGACCATATTTTTTGATGTCGATGAGCGATATTATCACGCGGCCGGTGCGGTGCACGGGACCGCTTATTTCAAGATGCTCGATGATGCAGCCTTTTATGCGACCAACAGCCTGGTTTCGGACCGGTTCATCCTGACGACCGCGTTTAATCTGCTTTTTACGAAGCCTCTCAAGTCCGGCCCGGTCAGAGCGGAAGGCCGATGGGTTAGTGGCAAGCGCCGAGTCTTTGTCGCCGACGCACGGCTGATTGACGCCGACGGCGAGGAAATTGCACGCGGGACCGGAACATTCATGCGCTCGCATATCCCGCTGGCGTCGCTGCCCGGCTATAAAAAGGATGATTGAACCGCGGCTTTCTGCGGAAATAAAGGTCCATGCCCTTCTCCGATTGGTTAATCAGAATGGCGGATTTGCGGTTGTTCTGAAAAAAGGCGACCGAATCTCAGGTTCCATCCTTATCCAATGTGTAGAAAAAGGTGAGAACTCTAGGCTTCTGGAGAATATGCCGTCGCTTGATGGTGCCCCTAACTGGCAACAGATATGGCCACAAGCCACTGATAACAATAAGGAATTATCAGATTATATCGCGCAGCGATTCCGCTTTGATCCGGATATGTGGTTAATTGAACTGGATATCCCGGATGCGGAACGGCTCATCGCCCAAATGGGTCAGTAAACTTGACTTTAATAGCCAGAGCCATATTTGGCGCTCAACTTTGATGCGCAGGTTGCCGCTCGGGACGTCCGGAAGGACAAGCGGTAAACACGCAGACGGGGAGAACAGAAATGAGCTTGGTTTATAGTTTTTTGGCTCATTTGCGTGGTTTTAACGAGTATCAATAGACCGCCCTGATCTCACCGCATAAAAATACAGGTTTAATGAGAAAATTATTTCGAGTTACAAGCGCCCTGTCGCTTGCTCTTACTACAGTGGCGGCCCTGTCCGTCACAACCGATGCGTTGTTCGCATCGGAAGCCAATGATGATACGCCGGAATCCGAGATTTTCGTTGATCCGGCGTTGCTGGAAGAAGATCAATCCAATCGCGCCATCGTTTTTGCCGAGCAGCAAGAAGTGGTTGCTGAAATTCCCGAGGATGTCGTGGAATCGGACAAGATTGCCAATGGCGAAGCGGAACGCGTATATAGCGAAACCGGTGAATTTATCGATGACGGTGCCACCACGCTGCGTCAGCTGGTTCGCCAGCAATCGGCAGAAGGTTCATTGGATGCAGAAATGCAGTGTCTCGCCGGGACCGTCTATTTTGAATCCAAAAGCGAATCGCTGAAGGGACAATTGGCTGTGGCCCGCGTGGTTTTGGCGCGCGTTGCTTCCTCCCGCTTTCCCGATTCGATCTGTGGTGTTGTGTACCAGCGCCGTCAGTTTTCTTTCATCCGCGGCGGCAAGATGCCCCGTATCGACACCGGGCATCGCCAATGGCGCAATGCGGTTGCGATTGCCAAGATCGCGATGAACGATGGCTGGAAAAGTTCGGTTGAAGGGGCGTTATTCTTTCATGCACGCTATGTTTCCCCGGGCTGGAGGCTGAAGCGTCTGGCAACGATCGACAATCATATTTTTTATCAATAGTGATCCTAACATCACCGAATATATGAAGGCTCCCTCACGGGGGCCTTTATTTTGTTCTTTTTATGTTCTAGCCAGTTGCGATGATAACAATGGATGATTCGCTTGGTTTGCTGACTATGCCTGATGACCTGACCGGTGCGCAGGCCGTTGCGCGCGGCGTCGCCCGGATGTTCCAGCGGCATGATATCATGGTGTTGCCGGAAGTCAGCTTGCGGAACAGGCGACGGGCAGACCTGATGGGGATTGATGCCAAGGGACAAATTGTCATTGTCGAAATCAAGGTCGCGCGCAGCGATTTGCTCGGCGATGCCAAATGGATCGAATATCTGGATTATTGCGATCGTTTTTACTGGGCCCTTCCCGTCGGGTTTGATGCATCGCCGGTCGAGGGAGCGGATTTCCTGCCGGAACGCACCGGCCTGATCATTGCTGACGCCTATGATGCGGAGATGGTCCGTCCGGCTGCGACCAAGGCGCTTGCCCCGGCACGTCGCAAGACCGAAACCATGCGACTGGCTCGTCGCGCCATGCAGCGTGCAGCAATTTTTGGCGGCTGGCTCAGTCCTGACTCAATGTTCCCCGAGTCCAGAAGCTAGGGAGTCAGGATCAGCCTTCCGGTCCAAAGAACCGGCCTTCGGTTTCCGGCTCCCTTTTGGCGTCCGCCTTTTCAATCTCCGCCAATATGGCTGCAGCGCGACGATCCCGCATAGCATAATCACGTGCTGACAGTCCGGCGAGCGTGTCCGTTTGTTCCGGGTCGGCTCCATTTGCAAGGAGCACGCGTACCAGTTCCGCATCACGGAGCTGGACCGCCCGAATGAGGGCCGTCTCGCCCTGGTTGTTCGCAGCGTTCACATCGGCCTTCTTCGCCAGCAGAATTTTAACCCCGTCCACGAACCGCAACTGGGTAGCGAGCATGAGGGGAGACATACCCTGCTTGTCCTGCAGATTGGGGTTGGCACCCTGCTGCAGGAGAAACCCGATCCAGGCGTTGTCACGCCGTTCGACGACGATATGCAAAGCGGTCTGACCGGTGCTGCGATCGCGGGTGTTGACAATGACGGTCCCCGGCTGATTGAGAAATTTTGTTGCTTCTTCACCGTCGCGATCCTTGACCGCCTTCAGGAAGTTATAGCTATCTGAAAATTGTGCCGAGGCAGGTGCCGAAAAAGAAATTGCCGCTGCCAATATCCCGAGCAGCTGGAAGAAATGGCGTAATTTGCCGAATGGCAGTATGGCTGAAGGATATTTATCGAACATTTTAGCCCCATTATCTCAACCGGTAAGTCTTATCCCGGATCCGTTGCAATTACTGCCTATCAATTATCTGTTGAAATTGATCAAGTAGCAGACCATGTCTGGCCCCGTAATGAACAATATCATCAAATTTGCAAAAATGCTCCTGTTGACGGGATTATTGACGTCCATGGCCGCCTGTAACCCGGCGCCGGATAACGGCGCATCGGGTGCCGCAGAGCCGCCGCTGGCGGGCGCGAAGATTGGCGGCACATTCACACTGACGAACCAGGATGGCGTTAAAACCTCCGAGGAGCAGTTTAAGGGCCAATATCGGATAATCTACTTTGGCTATAGCTATTGCCCCGATGTCTGTCCGATCGATCTTGCCAATATTATGCTGGGACTGAAGCAGGCTGAAAAGGACAATCCAGCGCTGATTGAGAAAATCCAGCCAATTTTCATTTCGGTCGACCCCGAGCGTGATACACCGGCCGTGCTGAAACAATATGTTTCCGCTTTCCATCCGCGGCTCATTGGACTTACCGGCAGCGCCGATGAAATTGCTGCCGTCGCGAAAAAATATCTGATTATCTATGACATCCGGAAAGACGAAGGATCGACCGAATATCTCGTTGACCACAGCCGTCAGGCCTATTTGTTCGGTCCGGAAGGGGAGCCACTGGCTTTGTTGCCTTATGATGGCACGCCGCAGGATGTGGCGGATGAAATTGCCCGATGGGTGAAATAGGCTCCGACCAGCCATTCTGGGAATTGCCACTCGAATCGCTCGACCGCGCGCAATGGGAAGCCTTGTGTGATGGCTGCGGCAAATGCTGCTTGCTGAAAGCGGAGGATGAGGACGATGGCCAGATATATATGACCAACATTGCCTGCAAATTGCTCGACCTGCAGCAAGCCCGATGCAGCGATTATCGCCACCGCAAATTTCATGTGCCCGATTGCGTCCGGCTGACTCGCAACAAGCTGGAAGAATTTGAATGGCTGCCTGACAGTTGTTCGTATAAAATGCGCGCCCGCGGCCTGCCGTTACCGGCATGGCATTATCTGGTTTCGGGCGATCGAGAAACGATTCATAAGGCAGGCCAGTCGATCCGGGGCAAGGCCATACCCGAAAGCAAAGCCGGACCGCTTGAGCAGCATATTATCGATGCGCCTTTTTAGGTCATCGCGTTCTGAAGCGCTCGCCATCAGCCTCGGTGGCGTAAGCTATCCGCTCCAACTGCGGCGTTCCAAGCAGGCCCGGTCGATCATTGTCTCGGCAGATACGGTCAAAGGCGTCGTCCGCCTGACACTGCCCACTTATGCTTCGGAACATCAGGCCCTGCGCTTTGCCCAGTCCAAATCCGACTGGCTCAACGCCCGCTTTGCCGAAGCCGTACCACCGGTTCCGATCGAGGACGGCAGCCAGATCGCTTTTCTGGGTGAACCGCATATCATTCGCTGGTCACCGGATTTTGCGCGTGCGCCGCTCCTCGTGGACGGAGAAATTCGACTGGGCGGACCCGCCGAGCATGTCGAATCCCGTATTCTTCGCTGGGCCAAGGCTCAAGCCCGCACGATTTTTGCCGAAGATCTGCAATATTATTGCACTCGCGCCGGTTTTGATATGCCGCGACTGGCGGTGGGCGATGCGCGGCGTCGTTGGGGCAGTTGTTCCGGGAATCGGTCTATCCGGCTGAGTTGGCGGCTGGTCATGGCACCACCCCATGTGCGCCGATCCGTAGTGGCGCATGAAGTGGCCCATCTTAAACATATGGATCATAGCCCGCGTTTTTACGCATTGCTCGATCAAATATATGAATCGGATCGTAGCACGGCTGACCGCTGGCTCAAGCAGCATGGCCGCGGTTTGCATATGGTGGGAGCGGAACGACAATCCCAGCCGGTTGACTGAACCAGATGGCTATTGCGATTCCGAACGCAGGGCTTCTGGAATAAGGGATTCTGGCTGGTTTTGCGGAGGCTGTGGTTTTGGTTTTTTGACAGGAGCCGGCTCCGGTTTGCGGGGAGCGGGATCGCCACCGCGGCCAAGCACGGAATCGATCCAATCCTGATCCAGCCGGGGACCATCGGCGGCCTCGCCATCTTCCAGATCATATTCGATTCCACGGCCGGTTTCGATCGGCATGCCGTTTTCGTCCACATATATACCGTCTTCTGGTGCACCGAACAGTTCGCCGTCGTCCGGCTCCAGCTGCCATTCCGGCAATACCAGCTCGGTATCGAATTTCTCGACCTTGCGATTGGCGACTGCTACCTTCATGAACTGCGCGAATGCGGTTGCCGGCGCCCGCCCACCCTGCAAACCACCCACTGGTTTTGCATCATCCCGGCCCATCCAGACACCAGTCGTCAAGCCGCTGGAAAAGCCCAGAAACCAGCCATCCTTATTGCTGCTCGTGGTACCGGTCTTGCCCGCAACGGGGCGACCAATCTGGGCTGCACGCCCGGTACCAGTATTGACGGCGGTCTGCATCAGGTCCGTAATACCGGCGGCGACCCATGGATCGACGAGCACACGGCTACCATCAAATTTGCTCTGATACAGAATATCGCCCTTCATCGTCTGCACCTTGGTGATTCCGAATGGTGTGATCGCGATGCCCTTGGCGCTGATCGATGCAAAGGCACGGGTCATGTCGAGCAACCGCACATCCGAGGTACCCAATACCATCGACGGGTTGGTGTCGATCGGGGTGGTTATGCCAAAACGGCGTGCCATATTGGCAATTGACGAGGTTCCGATATCATTACCGATCGCCGCCGCGACGGTGTTTTTCGAGAAAGCGAATGCGGTCCGGACATCAATGTCTCCGGCATAGCGATCACCGCTATTGCGGGGCGTCCAGTTGCCGATGGTGATCGGTTCATCGGTCACTGTATCATTGGGCGTGTAGCCTGCCTCCAGCGCCGCCATATAGACAAAGACTTTCCAGGCCGACCCGGGTTGCCGCACGGCCTGTGTGGCGCGGTTATAGTTGGAGGTCACATAATCTGTTCCGCCGACCATGGCGCGCACAGCACCATCGCGGTCAATTGCGACGAGCGCGCCCTGGGCACCGCCCGGCACTCGAGACTGGATGGCTGCCGTTGCAGCGCGCTGCATGTCCAGATCGAGCGTGGTCCAGACTTCAAGCGGTTCCACCGTTTCGTCGATCAGCAAATCCAGTTGCGGTAAAGCCCAGTCGGTAAAATAGCGCACACTATTCTGCCGTGGTTCGGGTGCCATCTTGACCGACGCCGGCTTCGCTCTCGCCGCCTCGGCTGCGGAAATGACACCAGCATCCTGCATTACTTCAAGCACCACGGTTGCTCGTCCGATTGCTGCCTTGGCATCGGCGGTTGGCGAATAGCGCGATGGTGCCTTGACCAGACCGGCGATGATCGAGGCTTCGGCGAGGTCCAGCTCTCTGGCGCTATGGGCGAAGAAACGGCGCGATGCGGCATCAATGCCATAGGCACCACCGCCGTAATAGACCTTGTTCAGGTAGAGTTCGAGAATCTGCTCCTTGGAAAATTTTCTTTCCATGGCCAGTGCGAGCAATATTTCCCGGGCTTTTCTGCCAAAGGTGCGGTTATTGTTGAGAAATACATTTCGCGCCAGTTGCTGGGTGATGGTCGATCCGCCCTGCGCCCAGTGGCCGCGCTGCATCCGCACTTGCAGCGACCGCGCGATACCAATCGGATCAACGCCCGGGTGATTTTCGTACCGGCGATCCTCGACAGCGACCATCGCGGATTTCATCACGTCCGGAATGTCCGTATATTCCAGCCACTCGCCGTAGCTGGGGCCCATGGAAAACAGCTCCTTGCCGTTCACATCCAATACCCGGATCATCTGACCATTGGGGGAGGATTTCAAATCCTCAAAGCCGGGGAGAGAGGAGCGGACGACCAGCACCGCAACCACCAGGGCGATTGCCGCAAGAAAACCGGCTACAAGACCGAACTTGGTAAACCGCCACAGCCATTTGCGCACTGGCTCTTGCTGTTTGCTGCGTTTTTTGCCCCGCGCCATATAACTCCACTCACTAACCGCCGAATATAAGATTTTCTAGCGTGTTAGTGCCTTACTGCAGCCTGAACGGGGAAAGACAGGAAAAAATTCAATCCGTCTTCGGTTCAAAAGCCATCGCCGCGCTATTCATGCAATAGCGAAGGCCATTTTCAGCCGGTCCGTCGGGAAAGACATGACCGAGATGGCCGTCACAGGTCGAGCAGCGCACTTCAATCCGGCGCATGCCCAGGCTGTTGTCCTCGAGTTCCGTTACCGCTTCTGGATCAGCGGGCTCCGTAAAACTTGGCCAGCCGCACCCGCTGTCGAACTTGCTCTGTGATTCAAACAATTTGCTGCCACAGCCGGCGCAGAAAAACTCGCCATCGCGATATTCGGCGTTCAAAGCGCCGGTAAAGGCCCGTTCAGTGCCCGCTTCGCGCAAGACATGATATTGTTCTGGCGACAGCTTCTGCCGCCATTCTGCGTCGCTCAATATTGTTTTTTCCATATCCGGTAAATGGGCGTTTGATCGCAGCCGGTCAAGGGATCTGGCGCAGGACATACCTGCCAAAGAAGACCGAACTATCTGTTGCTGGCCGCTTTGCGGGCAATCAGCAGCAATTCATCCTCTACCAGCACGCGGTCCGGTTGACCGCTGCTCTTCATAGCGATCTCGAGTTGCAACACCCGTTCGATCAACCGTCCGATATGGGCAGATCGCCAGATTTGTAACTGCCGTTTGAAATGCTTCTGCTCTTTGAAAAAGACGCTGGGATGTCCGGCAACGGAATCGATGGTGCCGCCCTTGTCGACCTTGCTGCGCAGCTCCGCGAGCTTTGTCAGATGGCGGAGCATGATTCGAATAAGGCCGACTTCACTGAAGCCCTGCGCGCGCGATGCGGCAATCTCCTTCGCCAGCCGCGCGGCGTCTCCGTTGAGCGCGGCGTTGACCAGCAGGCTGATATCCTCTTCGTCATTCTCGGCGCCGAGCAGCATAAGAATATTGGCTTCTGGAGCCTTGGGACTTTCCGGCCGTGCATCAAGATATAGCGCAATTTTTTCGACTTCCAACCGCGCCAGCACAAGATCATTGCTGGTCAGGGCGGCGATTTCCTGCGCCATTTCCCGGCTTAACTGCAGGCCTTCGTCGCCGGCCATGGCCATGATCGCCCCGACGGCTTGTGCGGGCGTCGTTTCATAGCAGGTTGCGATCAAGGCATCCGGTGCCGCTATGATCGTCTTCGCCAGCGCGGTTTTGTCTCCCATGCCCGGTGCGATGACAAACACGGGATCGCCCCCTGCCTCACTTTCCAGCAAATTTTCAATCGCCGCCGTTGCTCTCACCGCTTCGCCGCTGTTCAGTCGCAATATAATAAAGCGCTTGTCCCCGAAGAGAGAGGCAGAATTGGCTTCGTCATTCAGCCGAGCGGAATTGTCGCTCACGTCCGTAACGGTCAGATCGACCCGTTCTGCCGATTGAGCCAGCGGCTTTACCAGTTCTTCGACAAGCGCCTGACAGCGGGTGACATTGGGACCGCATAACAGAATCAGTCGGACTTGATCGGCCGCGGCATGATAGCGCCTGACAATGTCTTCCGGCTTTGCCTTCATGGTACCGGCGAAACGGCGCCCTCATTCCGGGCGAACAGAGACAGCCGGGTCACAATCTGGTTGGCAACGCGGGTCGCCAGATTTTCCAGTGCGGTATCTTCTGCCGCGAGAGTCGCATATTCAGAAGAGACCACGTCAATGCCGGCATCCGAACCGGCAGTGGCATCGAGTACAACCGCTGAGTCGGACAGACGAACGAGCTGATAGCGGGCGCGCAAGGTTCTGCGCTCTCGGGTGATCCGGTCATCGCTGCGCACGCCAAATCCGGCAATCTTGTCCTCCAGCGCGACGATCAGCCGGTATTTTGCCTGCTGCCCCTCAAATGCCTCGAGCTGGTCCTTGAGCGCATTGCGCGTCAGCCACCCGGCCTTGCCGGCGATCGGTTCAATCTCGACATTGCCGAGTTGCTGGGCGACGACGCCCGTTGTGCCATTAGCATAGAGCGGCCGCAGGTTGCAGGCAGCCAGCATCGCTGACACTGTCACCAGAACGGTGAAGCGGGCAATCATCGCCTTCATATTACGATATTAACCAGTCGGTCGGGCACGACAATCACCTTCTTAATCTCAGCCCCATCAATGCTACGCTGCACCTTCTCGGATGCGAGGGCAAGTTCTTCGAGCTGATCCTTGCTGATGCCCTTGGCAACGGTGATTGTATCGCGGAGCTTGCCGCACACCTGAATCGCGATCGTTACTTCATCGTCGACCAGCAGGCTTTCGTCCACCTCCGGCCAGGACGCATCCGCGATCAGATCGCTTTCGCCGAACAACGCCCATGCTTCCTCGGCAATATGGGGGACCATTGGTGCGACGATCCGGGCAAGCGACTTTATTGCCGTGACACGGTCCGCAGAGGGCTGGGATTTCTCGATCAGATTGACCAGCTCGAATATCTTCGCCACCGCCTTGTTGAACGACAGGGCTTCGACATCCGCAGCGACGCCCGCCACGGTCTGATGGAGTTTGCGCCGGAGCGCCTTGTCCTCGCCAGCACTTCCGTCGGCTCCATCGGCTACGGATATGAACAACCGCCACAGACGCTGAACAAAGCGCCAGCTGCCCTCGATGCCCGCTTCCGACCAGGGCAGGTCCCGTTCCGGCGGGCTGTCGCACAGCATGAAGAAGCGCACCGCGTCGGCACCATATTGTTCGATGATCGGATCGGGATCGACGACGTTTTTCTTCGACTTCGACATTTTCTCGACCCGGCCGGTGGTGACCGGCGATCCGTCGGCAATCACGGCCCAGTCTGCGCCATTTTTCTCGACCTCTTCGGGCGAAAGCCAACTGCCGTCGCCATGTTTATAGGTCTCGTGCGTCACCATGCCCTGGGTGAACAGGCTCTCGAACGGTTCGGCAAAATCCAGCTTGCCGATGCTCGCCAAAGCGCGCGTCCAGAAGCGCGCATAAAGCAGGTGCAGGATCGCATGTTCAACGCCGCCGATATATTGCGTCACCGGCAGCCATTGCTTGACCACTTCGGGGTCAAAGGGCCGGTCGCCCGGCTGGCTGGCAAAGCGCAGGAAATACCAGCTGCTGTCGACAAAGGTATCCAGCGTATCGGTCTCGCGCCGAGCCGCCTTGCCGCATTTCGGGCAGTCGACATGTTTCCACGTCGCATGGCGCTCCAGCGGATTGCCCGGGGTTTCAAAATCAATATCTTCAGGCAGAACGACGGGGAGCTGGTCCTTGGGCACCGGCACCGGCCCGCAGGTATCGCAATGGATGATCGGGATCGGCGTGCCCCAGTAGCGCTGGCGCGAAACGCCCCAGTCGCGCAGCCGCCATGTGGTCTGCGCCTTGCCCCAGCCTTCGGCCTGCGCGCGGTCGATGATCGTCTGCGCGGCGTCTTCGACGGTCATGCCGTCCAGAAACGCGCTGTTCACGATTTTTCCGGAGCCGGTAAAGGCTTCATCGCCAGCGAACAGCGGGTCGCTTTCCTCACCATCGGAAACCACCCGTTTGACCGGCAGCTCATATTTGCGGGCAAAATCAAGATCGCGCTGGTCATGGGCGGGCACGCCGAATACGGCGCCGGTGCCATAATCCATCAGCACGAAATTGGCGACATAGACGGGCAGGTGCCAGTCCGGATCAAGCGGATGGGTGACGGTCAGGCCGGTGTCAAAGCCCTTTTTCTCCATCGTCTCCAGCTCGGCTGCCGTGGTCCCGCCCGCTTTGCATTCCTCGGCAAAGGCGGCGAGCGCATCATTCTGGCCGGCAAGTTTCTGCGTCAGTGGATGGTCGGCCGACAGCGCGACAAAACTCGCGCCGAAAATCGTGTCCGGCCGGGTCGAGAAGACCTCGATGCTGGCGATATCTTCCTGCGCCTGTGCCAGCTGGAAATGGAATTGCAGACCTTGCGACTTGCCGATCCAGTTCTCCTGCATCAGCCGGACCTTGTCTGGCCATGCCTTGAGCTCATTCAGTCCGGCCAGCAGTTCCTCGGCAAAATCGGTAATTTTCAGAAACCACTGGCTGAGCTTGCGCTTTTCGACCTGCGCGCCGGAGCGCCAGCCCTTGCCGTCGATCACTTGCTCGTTGGCGAGTACGGTCATGTCGACCGGATCCCAGTTGACCGCTGATTCCTTGCGATAGACCAGCCCGCCCTCAAACAGGTCGATGAACAATGCCTGTTCCTGGCCGTAATAATCGGGTTCGCAAGTCGCCAGTTCGCGGCTCCAGTCAAAGGCAAAGCCGAGCGTCTTCAGCTGGCTGCGCATGGCTGCGATATTGGCTCGCGTCCATTCACCGGGATGAACTTTCTTTTCCATCGCCGCATTTTCTGCCGGCATGCCGAAGGCATCCCAGCCCATCGGATGGAGCACTTCATAGCCCTGCATGCGCCGGAACCGGGCGAGCACGTCGCCCATCGTATAGTTGCGGACATGGCCCATGTGGATGCGGCCCGATGGATAGGGAAACATCTCGAGCACATAGCTGCGCGGCTTGCTGCTGGCGTCATCCGCCTCGAAAGTAGCCGCTGCTTCCCAGCGCTTTTGCCAGCGTTTGTCCGCCGCCAGTGGATTGAATCGCTGATCGGTCATTGCGGCCCCATGATATGGCAGAAAGGTCTAGTTGGTGATCGCACCGCGCCGCAAATCGCGCGCCTTGGTGAGAATGATCTGTTCCAGTTTCTGCGTGGTTGCCGCCTTGACCGGAGCATCGACCCAGGTACCGTTGCTGGCCACCTGACGGGATGCCGCGACGCGCAGGGCGTCGGCGCGCAAATCCTGATCGAGAATCGAGACATTGATCTTCATCCGTTCGCCCGGATTTTGCGGATTCACATACCAGTCGGTCAGGATCACACCGCCATTGCTGTCGGTCTGGGTCAGCGGCATGAACGACAGGGCGTCGAGCGAGGCGCGCCACAAATAGCTGTTTACGCCGATCGTGGTGACCTGTGATGCGGCGAGATCCGCTTTTGGCCGTTCTTTGCCGCCGCAGGCAGAAAGCAGGGACAATGTCAGCAGGCTGGCGGTTGCAGACCGCAGGATGAGAGATGGTTTGAGGCGGGACATGAAGCGCTCCTGGTTGCATTTTGCGCCGTAACGAAATCTTTTTTGCAGGATTTGTTCCGGACGTGAATATATTTCAGCGCTCTCTATAAATGCTTTGCCGCAAGGGGCAAGCACAAGCGCATGTTTCGCTCTTGTGCAGCGCGGGCTGAACACCGGTTGAATGGTCTTTAATCATCATGGGTTCATCTTGACCGTGCTAGGCTTCATCTCATTATTGGGGCTAAAACGTAACCGATGTGCAACATAAAGCCACTAGTTTGGGAAAATCGGACAAAAGCAATATGTTGACTCGTGCGGATGGCCGGAATTTGGTATATCAGCCAGTCTAAATAGGGGATTCGCATCCGTCATGGAGAAAAAGGGTAGTCATTTTGGTTGGTTAGCGACGGGACTCGCGCTCTCCGGTCTTGTCATGACGCCTGCTCTGGCGAAAGTACTTTCCAGTGATGACGGCATGGTATCCCTGAAAACATTGGGTTCGGTGGGTTCTTTCACCGTAGCGGGTGCCGATCCAGATCTGGTAGCCAAATATAAACTCAATGCCCTGCGCGGAAACGCGAGTTTTAAATTCACTCCGGCGGGCGGAACGCGTGGCGGAGAACGTTCGGTCACTGTGGTGGTTCGCCAGAAGTCTGATGCTGACGCGATTGCCTTCCGGCAAAATGTCCTCGCTGCAGCACCCGGATCGGGTATCCCGACCGCTGCAAAAATTGCCCCTGTTTCTTATAGTCTTGGCACAGCGAAAGGCCTGAAGAGCTTTGCGATTCCGGTCAAGAAACTGGCAAGCAATCTGCCTGACCTTTCGGAAATCGGTGGTGAAATAACGCTGGGCGAAGGCGAAACCGGCAAAAAGAGCCGCTTCAACACGCGCATGTCGATCGATGCCAGTGCACCGATCAACGCTGCGCCGCGCGCACTCGACGCCAGCCAGAAAGATTATACGCTTGATGTTGGTGGCAGCTACTCGCTCACCCGCAATCTCGACGTGACCGCCGGTGTCCGGATCAACAACGAACGCGACCGGATGGCACCGCTGACGGACAATCGTCAGGACAGTCAGGCGGTCTATGTCGGAACCCAGTTCCGCTTCTAAAATCAGGATTAGCTGAAAGCATCGATACCGGCCCAGCCATGGGTCAGGTCACTTTCATGCGAGCGATAGCGTTTCCTGTTCATCCCGCCGAGCAATATCACTACACCGTTACACAGGTCGGCCAAGCGTCGAACCTGCATACGGTTGAGCGGACGCTGGCCGGGATGGGACCGGGTAGCGAAAACCGGTGACAGAAAAAATATATCGGTTCCGGCACGGTTGGCCTGATGGATTTCCCGGCTATTATGAACTGGTGCGCTGCTTGGGAGCCCCGCGGTCTGCCACCGGTGCCGCGCCAGCCCGTGCGCCCCGTCGGCATGCCAGCACCGGGCCAATTTCGGCATATCCGCCAGAATCAGCATATGACCGTGGCGGCGTGCCAGTTGCTGGACCAATTTAAACCGGCTTTGCCGTATCGACTCCGGCAAATGATAATGCCGGAAAATAATTCCACTGCCACGCGGCAATTTTTTGATGGCCCGTGCGAGATGATGATCATTTCTCTGGTCAGTAAACAGCCATATACGGGGCACTGCCGCTTGGCCTGGGTTTGACAATGCGGGCTGGTCTCGCAACATAAGCAGGCCTATAGACCGATGCTTGGCGAAAGAGAATGACTGTGACCGATATAAAGCTGGCTAATCCATCCCTCCGCGACGTCCATGGAAAAATCGAAAAAGCGGCCCGAATTGCAGGCCGAAAGTCGTCCGAGGTCATGCTGATCGCGGTGTCAAAAACCCGCAGCGTCGATGAAATCCGGTTACTGATTGCAGCCGGCCATCGCGTCTTTGGAGAAAACCGGGTGCAGGAAGCCGCGGAAAAATGGCCTGCTTTGAAAGCGGAATATCCCGACCTCGAACTGCACATGGTTGGCCAGTTGCAATCCAACAAGGCCGGGGAAGCGGTGGCCCTGTTCGATACTATCCATTCGGTAGACCGGCCTTCGCTGATCAAGGCGCTGGCAAGGGAAATGGATCGGCAGGATCGCCGCATCCCCTGTTTTCTGCAGGTCAATATCGGCGAGGAATCGCAAAAAGGCGGTTGCGATATCCCGGCGATTGCCGAATTGCTCGAGCAGGCCCGCAAGTCAGGCCTTCCGGTCGTTGGGTTGATGGCCGTTCCCCCGTCCAACGCAAATCCGGCCCCCTATTTTGCGTTGCTGGCGAAGCTTGCCCGCGACCATGGCCTCGATCGCCTGAGCATGGGGATGTCCGGTGATTTTGAAACTGCTGTCAAGCTGGGTGCCACCCATGTCCGGGTTGGTACGGCGCTGTTCGGACCGCGCGCCGCCCAAGCCGCATAGTCAGTTATCGTTCTTTTTTTCGCTTTCTCTGGCAGCCCGGTCCGCTTTGCGCTCTTCCGGTGTATCCGGAGCGACATAGCTGATCACCACATCTCCGTCCTCAATGGTCGGCCGGGCATCGGTCGAGAAAAATAGCAGTCGGCGATCCGGTTTGAAAACGGCCAGAGGTTCCTCGCCCTCCTCCAGATTTTTCCGATAATCTTCGACGCTGAACTTCTCGGTGATATTGGTTTTGCTGAACCGCCAGCCTGCCAGATCACGGTCGAGCAAAGTGCCAAAATCGGCGCCGGATTCGAACAATAGCCGCCCGTGGCCGACCCGGCTTTTGCTTTGGCTGTCATTGGCCAGACGGCTGATCTGTTCATAGCCCATTTCCGGCCCCAGATCAGCGGTGATCAATTGATTCTGGCTGTCATTGTCGGTGGCGGCGATAAGATGCTGAAACTCTCCCATGTCGATATTGTCGTCATGAGCCTCTTCGAGCACGTCGCCGTGGCGTATTTTCAGACCCTCGCTATGCGCACGGCGCAACGCAAATTTGCTACTATCGGTGATCAGGACGTCGATATCGAGTGATTGCAGCATCTTGCCCAGTGCAATCGACCAGCGATTGGCTCCGGCGATCAGAACTCCTTCGCCCTTGCCTTCGGCGATCCCCAGCCGCTCCGCAACCCAGGACGCGGAAAAGCCATGCGCGAAAATGGTCGCGATGACGACGGCAAAGCTGAGCGGTACGAGGGCTTCTGCTCCCGGCATCCCGTAATCGACCAGACGGATTGCAAACAGGCCGGTGATTGCGACGGCGACGATACCGCGCGGTGCAATCCAGGCAATGAACAAGCGCTCGCGCCACGGCACCGAGCTGAACAATAGCGCCACCAGCACCGAAATGGGCCGCACGACAAAGAGCAGCAAAATCAGGAAGATGACAAATTGTGGCCGGAACTGCTGCACCGTTTCCCAGTCCAGCGTCGCGGACAAAATGATGAACACACCGGAAATCAGAAGTACCGCGAGATCTTCCTTGAACCGGTAGAGTGCCTGACTCGAATAGATTTGCCGGTTTGCCATGACGATGCCCATCACGGTGACTGTAATCAGGCCGGTTTCATGTTTGATCAGATCGGCGATGACAAAGCCGGCGATCACCGTCACCAGCAGGAAGGGAGCTTTTAGATATTCCGGAACCAGTCCTCTGGGAAACAGCCAGGTGAGGGCAAAGCCGAGTCCCGCGCCGATTAATCCGGCAATGAAGCTTGCCGCCAGCACATCCATGCTGATGACGGCGATATTGGCATTGGGGCCCTCGTAAGTGATATAGGCATAGATACCGACGGCGAGCAGCGCACCGATCGGATCGTTGACGATACCTTCCCATTTCAGAATGTTGCGAACCCGCGATGGCACCCGCAATGTGCGTAGCATCGGACCGATCACGGTCGGGCCTGTGACGATCATGATGCCGCCCAGCAAGGCCGATATTTCCCAGGACAGACCGGCACCATAATGTGCCGCTCCGGTGCCAAGGACCCAGGCAACCGGCCCGGCAACGAGCACCATTGCCGTCACCGCGCCGCCCGCCTGTCTCAATTCGCGAAAGTTCAGACTAAGCCCGCCTTCAAACAGGATCACCGCAACCGCCAGCTTTATGATCGGTTCCTGCAACGCTCCGAAATCGCGTTCGGGATCGATGATACCCAGTATCGGCCCGGCGATGATGCCGACAATCAGCATGAGGGCGATGGCTGGACGGCCGGTCCGCCAGGCGATCCATTGCGCACCAATGCCGAGCAGGCCGATCAGCGCAATCTTTACCATTAGGGAGTCAATTAATTCCATGATCTGTCCTTGGCGGGTTTTCCAGCTTTATGCAAAAAACTTTCCGTAGCTTGTGGATCAGCAACCGCGAAAATGGTCAATCGCTTCCTCGATAACGGCATAGACAGTATTCAGGTCCCCGCGACTGATGCAATATGGTGGCATAAGGTAAACTGTATTACCCAACGGGCGAAGTAAAATGTTGTGATCCCGGAAAAAACCGAGGAGCAGGGGGCCGAGGTCCGACATATAGAGGTCCGACATATAGTCGCCCGCGCCATCATCAATTTCAAAAGCCAATATGGTCCCGCACTGACGCAGTCCGCTGATGTTCGGCTTGCGCTTCAGCTCATTCGAAAACTCGCGATGCGAGGCGATAATGCCATTGATCCGCTGCTGCACCGGTTCTTCGCGCCAGATACCGAGATTGGCATTTGCTGCGGCGCAGGCGATCGGATTGGCGGTAAAGCTGCTCGAGTGGAAAAACATCCGGGCGCGGTCTTCGGACAAATGCGATTGATAGATGGCATCTTTGGCGGCGGTCACGGCGAGCGGGATGACACCGCCGGTCAATCCCTTGGCCATGCACAATATATCCGGCTCGACGTCCGCCTGTTCGCAGGCGAAGACGCTTCCGGTCCGCCCCCAGCCGGTCATCACCTCGTCGGCAATGAACAGCACGTCATACGCGCGGCAGATAGACGCCATCTGCGCCAATATCGCCGGACTGTAGATTTTCATGCCGCCTGCTCCAAGAATCAGCGGCTCGACGATCAGCGCGGCCGGCGGGCTGTCGCTGTCCCGGCAAAAAGCCTCCAGCTGGTCGAGCGTCGCCTGCTCCGCTCCGGCTTCGGGAAAGGCGATGGTGCCGACATCAAACAGCAGCGGCGCATAGGCCTGATTGAACACGCCGCGCGCGCCGACCGACATCGCGCCGATCGTGTCGCCATGATAGCTATGCTCCATGACCAGAATTTTCTGCCGCGCGTCTCCGCGATTGTGCCAGTAGCCCAGCGCCATTTTAAGCGCGACTTCGACTGCGGTTGAACCGCTGTCAGAAAAGAAAATATGCGCAAGCGACTTGGGCAGGAAATCCGATAATCCCTCGGCCAGCTCCCGGGCCGGTTCGTGCGTCCAGCCGGCAAAGATTATCTGGTCGAGCTTGGCGCTCTGCTCCTGGATGGCGGCGATGATTGTGGGATGGCAATGGCCATGGGTCTGCACCCACCAGCTGGATATGGCGTCGATGATTTTCGTACCATCGGCTTGATAGAGGGCCGCTCCTTCCGCCCGCGCGATCTCCGGAATCGGCTCGCCGAGACCATGCTGGGTAAAGGGGTGCCAGATATTGAGGCTCATGCGATGAAATCCGTGCGGTCGAAATTTGCCGTGAAAGCAGTAGCCAGGCTGTCCGGGGAAAGATTGGCAATCAGCGGCAGCCGTCCGAGACGACGGACCTTGCCAATCCGACAGATGACCTGTTCGCTGTCGGCTGTTTCAGCGCCGGTAAAGGCCACGCCGTGGATGGTCACGCCGCGGCTGCGCAGGGCCTCGATGGTCAGCAGGCTATGGTTGATGGTTCCGAGCTTCGTCGATGCGACGATGATCACCGGCAGGCCCCAATGGGCAAAAAGATCGGCAAACAGCAGCTGCGGATTGACTGGTACCAGCGCACCGCCCGCACCTTCGACAATCAGCGGACCCTCGACTGGCGGAATGGAAAGATCATCCAGGTTGATCGAAACGCCTTCCCGCGCCGCCGAAAAATGCGGGGAAGCGGGAATTTTCAGCCGGAAGCGTTCAGGCAATATACGCGCTGGATCGACTCCGCCCATCCGTGCCACTGCCTCGCTGTCGGTCTCGTCTTCCAGTCCCGCCTGCACCGGTTTCCAGTAGCTGGCATCCAGAGCCGCTGTCAGCGCCGCCGCGAAGACGGTCTTGCCGACATCGGTATCGGTACCGGTGATGACAAAGGTTCCGGTCATGCCGCTCGAGCCATGGCCAGCGCTTCGTGCAATTCCGCCGCCAGATCGCGAATATCATCCTGCGACACGTTCAGCGTCAGAGAAATGCGTAGCCGGGCGGTTCCCGTCGGCACCGTCGGCGGGCGGATGGCCCGGACGTCAAAACCCCGGTCCTGCAACCGGGTCGCGACGGTCATCGCCAGCCGGTCTTCGCCAAGAATCACCGGGAAAATCTGACTATCCTGCTGCTCCGCCAGACTGAGGTCGTCGAAACAGCGCCGGGCGTGCGCCACATGCCCGGCCAGGGTGTTCCGTAGCGACGGGTTGTCGGCAATATGGGCAATGGCCTGTTGTGCAAGATGCGCGGTCAGCGGACTGGGTGCGGTGGAAAAAATGAACGGCCGTGCGCGGTTGATAAAAAAATCGCGCAATATATTCGGCATGGTCAGCAGGCCGCCCTCGCCGCCCAGCGCCTTTCCGCAGGTCCGCAAGACAACCACATTTTCCTGATAGCCAATCGATCCCGACAGACCGATTCCGCGATCGCCGAAAACCCCAACGGCATGGGCTTCGTCAATGACCAGCATGGCGTCATGGGTATCGGCAATCCGGGCCAGGTCGGCGAGCGGTGCCTGGTCGCCATCCATGCTGTACAGGCTCTCGACCGCGATCCAGATGGTTCCGGTGCCGCCGGATTCGCGCCACAGCCGTATTTCCCGTTCCAGCGCATTGCAGTCATTATGAGCAAATGGTTTGAAGGCCGCCCGTCCCAGTTTCATACCATCGTGGACGCTGGCATGGATTAGAGCATCATGGAGCACGAAATCGCCGGTTTGCGGAAGCGTCGCGAACAGGGCGGTGTTGGCGGCAAAGCCGGAGCCGAAAAAGAGGCTCGCTTCCGCCCCATAATGGCAGGCGGCAAAATCCTCGAGCGCCTCATGTGCCGGATGATGGCCACCAAGAAGCCGCGAACCGCCTGACCCGTGCGCAATGCCATTGGCAATCGCGGTCTGGGCGGCCTCTTTCAGAAACGGACTGTGAGCGAGCCCGAGATAGTCGTTCGAAGAAAAATCCCGGCCGTCGGGAACAGACAGCCGCCTTTGGCGTCCGGCATTTTCCAGCGCATTGAGCTGGTCGCGATAGGGTTTGAATCGATCCACGGGCGGGCTGTTAGCAGTCAGCGCCCCATCGTGGCCAGAGGCAATGCAAGCTGTGGTTGGTCGATCCTTCCCGGGAGGATATGCTGGAACGGGAGCGGAAAATGAACCGGCTTGTCCCTGAGGCCGATAATCGCCTCGGCTGGACCACCGATACAGGCCTCGATTGCCGGATCCTGCGCCGCCATCCCCCCGGTCAGGGTTCCGAAGGCGGGCAGGATCAGATGGTTGCGCGCCCGGACAAAGCAGCGCCGCGAAACATGGCGGCCACGCACCGGGATGCGGATCTTGGGATGATAATGCCCCGAAATTTCCGGCAACCGGCAATTGGCTGTGGCTTCATGCCGGAGCGCAAGGCCGGCGCCGGTCCATTCGTCGACTACCTCCCCGCCCCACAATCCGGTGACGTCACGATCGTGGTTGCCGGTGATCCAGATCCATTCGAGTGTCGCCGTCATTCGGCGGAGCTGCGTCGCTGCTTCAGGCTCCAGCCGCGCCTCCCCCTCGCCATCATGATAATTGTCACCCAGACAGAAGACTGTCGCCGCGCCTGTCTCGTTCACCAGATCAGCAAGTTCCGAGAGGGTTTCCTGGCTGTCATAGGGCGGCAGCATCTGGCCCTGCCGGGCATAGAAGCTGGCTTTTTCCAGATGGAGGTCGGCGACGAGCAGGGCGTTTCTCGCGGGCCAGTAGAGTGCCGCCGGAGCGACGATGTCGAAGCGATGATGGGCGAACAGAAGGGGAACCATGAAGCTGCTATGCGATGAACATTGTTGCGATGCAAGTCGCTCTATTGGAATTTCCGGGGCAACCACCCTATATGCGCTGCCATGACCGAATCTCTATCTCCCGTTAAAGTCGCTGCCCTCTACCATTTCGCCGTGGTCGACGATCCCGCTGCCTTGCGTCGACAGGTGCTTCCGCTGTGCGAGGAACATGGTCTCAAGGGCACGATCCTGCTCGCGCATGAAGGCATGAACGGCACTATCGCCGGCACGCCCGAGGCGATCGATGCGGTGATCGCCGGTCTGCGGTTGCTGCCGCGTTTTTCCGACTTGGAAGTCAAATATTCCGAAGCCAGCGCGATGCCATTTCTGCGCATGAAAGTGCGGCTCAAGAAAGAAATTGTCTCGATGGGCGTCGAGGGTGTCGATGCCGCGACCGAAAAGGGCGCCTATGTCGATCCGGCGGACTGGAACGATCTGATCGCCGATCCCGACACGATCGTGATCGATACGCGCAACGGCTATGAAGTGGCGATCGGGAGTTTCGAGGGCGCGATTGATCCGAAAACCGAATCCTTCCGCGACTTTCCGGCATGGTTTGACGAATTTGCCGAGCAATTGCGGCAGGATTCGGAGAAGAAGCCGAAAATCGCGATGTTCTGCACCGGCGGCATTCGCTGCGAGAAGGCGACAGCCTATGTGAAGGCGCAGGGCTTTGACGATGTCCAGCATCTCAAGGGCGGCATTTTGAAATATCTTGAACATGTACCCGAAACGGAAAGCCTGTGGCAGGGCGACTGTTTCCTGTTCGACCAGCGCGTCGCGGTTGGCCACGGGCTGGTCGAAGCCGATTATGGCCAATGCTATGCCTGTCGGATGCCGCTGAACGCCGCCGACCGCGCCTCGCCCGACTATGTCCCCGGTGAAGCCTGCCCGCATTGCATTGACCAGCGCAGCGACGAGCAGCGCGCCCGCTATCGCGAACGCCAGCGCCAGGTTGAAAAAGCCACAGAAGAAGGCAGGCAGCATTTGGGCACAGCATGACCGAAATGCCGATCCTCTACAGTTTTCGGCGCTGTCCCTATGCAATGCGCGCGCGGATGGCGCTACTGGTCAGCAAGACCCCGGTCCGCCTGCGCGAGGTCGTGCTGCGCGACAAACCCGCAGAGATGATTGCCGCTTCGCCCAAGGCGACGGTTCCGGTGCTGGTCCTGTCCGACGGACAAGTGATAGATGAAAGCTTGGCGATCATGCACTGGGCATTGGAAGGCAATGATCCGGAAAACTGGTTGCAGGGCAATATGGCAGAAAAAGAGCTGATAGCGGAAGCAGATGGCCCGTTCAAAGATCATCTCGACCGCTATAAATATCCCAGCCGCTATGAAAATGTCGACCCGCTCGACCACCGTGCCGGAGGCTTGGCCTTTCTCGAAAAACTCGATGGTCTGATCCAGACCGCAGGGCAACTAATGGGCCGAACGCCCAGCATCGCCGACCATGCGATATTCCCCTTTGTCCGCCAGTTCGCCAATAATGACCGCGACTGGTTCGATCAATTGCCGCTTCCTGCCTTGCAGAAATGGCTCGGCGACCATCTCGCCTCGCCTCTGTTTGCCACCACAATGAAAAAATATCCGCAGTGGCAAAGCGGGGATGAAGAAGCCATTTTTGGCGGCGCGCCAACCCATAGCGATCCTGTCAGGATCTGATCCGGCTGTTTTGTGGCTCGTCGACATGCAGACGGGCATTGCGGGGGGTCAGGAAGTGGATTTTCCGTCTCGGAAAGTCGATTGCCACCTGATCGAATTTCCGCAGCACATCCATACCCATCAGCAGGGTCGGCTTGTCGGCCAGTCCGAACCGTTCGAACGGCGGTGCATCGGCAAAGGCAACCGACAGGCTGGCGAAGCGGGCCCGTCCGATCCGGAAATCACGTGCCCGGCCAAATTCCACGCCCAGCGTATCGCCGGTGACCGCGATCAGCAGCTTGTCGTCGCCCGACTCTCTGGCGCGCTTGAGTAGCCGTTTCTGCAAGACACTATTGGCGATCGAAATCTGGGCTCCGGTGTCGACGATGACGTTGACCTTGATTCCGGAGATGGTTGCATCGGTGAAGATTAGCTGGCCCGAGCGCCGCTTGGCGGTCACCACGATTTCCCGTGATCGAGGCAGATTGCGTTGCTCGTCCGCGTCTTCAATGACTATCTGGTTCGCTTCGAAATCGAACAGGATGCGCTGGTCCTGCAGGCCGTCGAGGCCCAATATGCCGTCCGCGCCGATATGCTGCGCCGCCAGCACCGGTGATACCAGCCCGTCATAGCTTTTCCGGCCGAGGGTCAGGCTGGGCACATAGACCATGTCGACCATACTGGTGCCGGCGATGCTCATCAGGGCGGCCGGATCTTCGTCTTCCAGCGCCAGACGGTCGGCGATTCCGCGCGAGATCACAGTCCGTTCCGCGCCAGTGTCGATGACAAAGGAAAAAGGCCCCTTGCCTTCGATGCTGACCGGAACGGTCATTCTTTCGGCGCGGTCCTCGTCAAGATCGACAATCTCGCCAGCAGGATTTGTGACACTGCCTGGCTGTACCGACTGGCCGAACGGGACAGGATAGGCCATGGTCAGGGCGGACGCCAGTAAAGCGGGCGTCAGATTACTCATCAGGGCCAGCATATTCTCTCCATGTTTTGCGGCTCTTGCTTCAGCGTAGCTGTCTCGTTGCCGCTTGCCATAATCATATCACAAAATGCTGCCACGAGTCGACGAACGTCATCTCAGGCATTTTCGGGGATCAGGAAATATATCTTTCTGTTGGCAAAATCGATCGCTACCCGGTCAAATTTGCGCAGCGCGTCCATCCCCAGAAACAATGCCGGTTTCTTGTCCAGTCTCAGTGCCTTGAACGGAGCGATATCGGCAAAAGCGATCGGGATGATGCCAAAACGCGCGCGGCCGATCAGCAATTCTTCGGCGATACCATAATCGGCTTCCACCGAGCGTCCCGTCACATCGGCGAGCATGATTTGTGCCATAGCAGATGATTTCAGACGCAATTTTCGTTGCAGCGCCTTGTTACCGATCGAAAGCTCGCCGCCGGTGTCGATGATCACGCTGGTCTTGATGCCCGCGATCGTTGCATTGGTGAATATCAATTGCCCGGATCGCCGTCGCGCCGTCACCACGATCTCGCGGCGGGACCGGCTTTTGAGTTTTTTGTCTGTATCCTCGACCGAGATATTTTTGCCGAGAAAATCAAACAGGATGCGCTGGCCTTGCAGACTATCGAGGCCGAGGACGCCGTCCGCCCCGATGTTTTCGGTGCGGAACGTGGGTGAAACAAGGCTATCATAGCTGCGCTTGCCCAGCGTCAGGCTGGGCACGTAGACGGTCTGCACGACAGTGGTTCCGGTCAGTGCGACAACAGTGACCTCATCTTCGATATCGAGCGCCAGCGCGCCGGCAATTTCCTTGGAAAGAATCGTTCTCTGCGAGGCGGTGTCAATGATGAATTCATAGGGCCCGCCATGCGCGATGCTGACCGATACCGTCATCCGTTCGAGCCGGTCCTTTGCTATCGCAATTTGTTCGGAATCGGGCTGCAGAAACTGCTCGGGCAGGGCATCGGCAATATAGGCTTCGGTTTCCGGCTCCACCGGAAAGGACGATGTTGGCTGCGCCGCAAGCAATGTGGCGCAGACAGGAAATAGCATTGTTGAACAAGCCATTTCGCCCTTCTACGCCAGAAACGGTATTTGACCAAATTCCGGCCTATGGGATGTTTCGCGCTAGTCCATTTTCATGGCTTCGTTGATCAGGGCTTCGGCCTCGATCAATAGCGCATCATCAGTGGCACCCTGGGCGACATGTTCCCGGCCGATCATCACCAATACGGGCACCGCCAGCGGGCTAACCCGGTCCAGATCAACATGAACGATCGAGTGGGCTGCGCGGTCGAGAAGATCGCCTAGCCGGCCGACGTCCGTCATTCGGGCGCGGGCATCGGCCCAGGCAGCCTGCATCAGCAAATGATCGGGTTCATATTTGCGCAGCACATCGAAAATGAGATCGGTCGAGAAAGTGACCTGCTTGCCGGTCTTGCGCTTGCCGGGATGTTGCCGCTCGACCAGGCCGCTGATCACCGCTACCTCGCGGAAGGCGCGTTTGAGCAAGTGCGAGCCCTCTACCCAGTCGAAAAACTCATCCTCCAATATGTCGGCGCTGAACAATGGCGCGGGATCGGTAACAGGTTCGACGCTGTAGCAGGCGAGCGCGTAATCATTGGCGACAAAGCCGACCGGCTTGAGACCGCGATCCTCCATCCGCCGGGTCAGCAGCATGCCGAGCGACTGGTGCGCGTTCCAGCCCTCGAAACTGTAGCAGACCATATAGTGCAGATTCTCGTGCGGAAAGGTCTCGACCAGCAATTGACCAGGTTCCGGCATGACCGAGCGATGGTCCTGCATCTCCAGCCATTCACGGACATCATCGGGGAAGCGCGCCCATCCCGCGCGGTCGGTCAGGAACCCCCGGACCCGGTCCGACAAATGGGTGGTCAATGGCAGTCTCGCCCCCATATAGCTGGGGATCATGGCGGCTTTCTTCGATGCCCGGACGATGACATCGCTGCTGTCCATCTTGATCAGCTCAAGGCTCAGTCCAGCGAAGAAAAACGTGTCGCCGACCGATAGCATGGCGGCAAAACCCTCCTCGACCTTGCCAAGGCTGCGGCCATTTTTGAACCGGACGGTCATCATCGCCGCATCGACAATGATCCCGGCATTGAGTCTGTGCTGCGTGGCAAATTTCGGATGGGTCAGGCTCCACACGCCCTTTGTATCGCGGCGGAGGCGCCTGAACTTGTCATAGGCTTTCAGCGCATAGCCGCCATCGCGGGTGAAGCTCAGCACCCGCTCAAACTGTTCTTTGCTGAGGGCGCTATAGGGCAGGGCGGACAGCAGCTCGTCGAGCATATCGTCCTCCTGAAACGGCGCGGCGCAGGCACAGCTCATGACATGCTGAGCGAGCACGTCGAGCCCCCCGGCGCGAAACGGCTCGCCGTCGCGGCGGCCTTCATTGACCGCATCCAGTGCGGCCTGCGCCTCGAGATACTCAAACCGGTTGCCGGGCACGAGCAGCGCCTTCGATGACACGTCCAGCCTATGGTTGGCGCGGCCAATACGCTGCAGCAGGCGAGACGACCCCTTGGGTGCGCCCATCTGGATGACGCAATCAATATCGCCCCAGTCGACGCCGAGATCGAGCGATGCGGTGCAGACGAGCGCGCGCATCTTGCCGGTCGCCATGGCGCTTTCGACCTTGCGTCGCGCTTCCTTCGACAGGCTGCCGTGGTGGATACCGATGGCGAGGGTCTCGTCATTGATATCCCACAGTTTCTGGAAGGTGAACTCGGCGAGAAAGCGGGTGTTGCAGAAAACCAGCGTCATCCGGTTGCGGCGGATCTGCTCCATCACCTGCGGGATGGCATAAGCGCCGGCATGGCCGGACCAGGGCACCCGCACCGGATCGCCTTGTGGTGTTTCCGGCAGCATGATCGACAGATCGGCCGGTGCGCCTTCTGCGCCGCGAACATGGGTGACGCTGTCGATATCGCCATACGGCGCGAGCCACGCACGATAGTCATCCGGTTCGGCAACCGTCGCGGACAAAGCAACCCGCTGCATGGCCGGTGCGATTTTCTGCAGCCGCGCCAGCGACAGGGCGAGCAAATCACCGCGCTTGCCGGTGGCAAAGGCGTGGACCTCGTCAATCACCACCCGCCTGAGGCTGGCGAACAGGGTGAAGCTTTCCGGCTGGCTGAGCAGCAGGTTGAGCGATTCCGGCGTGGTCAGCAAAATTTGCGGTGGCCTGACTCGCTGCCTTGCCTTGCGGTTGGCCGGTGTATCGCCGCTGCGCGTCTCGACCGTGATCGGCAGCGCCATTTCCTCGATCGGCGTCAGCAGGTTGCGCTGGACGTCCACGGCAAGCGCCTTGAGCGGCGAGATATAGAGCGTGTGGAGGCCACCTTCATCATCCCCTTCGACCAGATCCACGAGCGTCGGCAGGAACCCGGCCAGCGTCTTGCCGGCCCCGGTCGGCGCGGTCAGCAAGGCGTGACGCCCTGCTCGCGCCGCTGCCAGCATCTCCAGCTGATGCTCCCGCACCGCCCAGCCGCGTGTGGCGAACCAGTCGGCCAGGATCGGCGGGATTATGTTGTCGGCCGTCGCACTGGAATGGCGCTTTATGGCTATTGCTTCAACTCCGCCATCAGCCCGAACAGCTGGACCACATCCGGCGGAGCGCTATCCCCCGCATATTCGCGGTAGAGGGTCGACACATTGACCGCGATCCGTTCGCTGTCACCCCAGCTGGCAAAGTCGCCGAGCCGGATATCATGTGCGGCATCGCGGACCGACAGGCCGGCGTCGAAACGCTTTCGCGCTTCCTGGTCGATATAGCGCAGATAATCCTGCACCTGCCGGACGCCATGGACATCGGTGATCGGCCCGTGGCCCGGGACGATGGTTTCGGCCTTGAGGTCGATGATCGTGTCGCAGGCCGCGATCCAGTTGGCCACCGGCCCTGCCCACATGATCGGTGTGCCCTCGATGAACAATATGTCACCGGTAAAGACGGTCCTGTCGCCCGGCACATGGACCAGAACATCACCCGCTGTATGCGCCGGACCAACTTCGATCAGGTCGACCTTCTTGTCGCCGACCGTCAGGCTGTGTCGGCCGCTGAAAGTCTGCGTCGGCAGCTTTTCCTCGACATCGGTAAAGTCGAAGCGGCCGAAAATATCGACCAGATATTGTCCGGCCGGACCCATCGCCTGCGCCTGCTCCATGATTGCGGCGAGCTGGCTTGCCGGTAACTCGGACATTTCCTGGGCGCTGGCTTTGGAGGCAATGACCTCGGCCTTGTGACAGCAGCCATTGCCATGGGTATGATCGCCATTGGCATGGGTGTTGACGATGACGCCAATATCATCGGCACCGACACCGGCCGCATCCGCCATGATGGCGAGCATTTCGCGGGTCAGGCTGGCGTCGAACAATGTGTCGACCAGCAAGGATTCGCCGCTATCGGTGATCAGACCGGCATTGGACCAGCCCCAGCCGCCATCGGGCTGGAGATAGGCGTACAGACCGTTGCCGGTTTCATGCAGTCCTTTTTGAAAGGGATATGCCGTCATCTTCTTCCCACCCTCTTGTGCCGCTAGGGTTTCATTGTCGCAGCTTTCAAAAGATTTGAACAGAGGTTCAAGCGAGGTGAATGATATTGTCGAGATCGCGCCTGATCCTTGCCCGCTCTTAAATATTCCCGTATCTGCCAGTCAGAGAAATTTCAACGCGGTCGCACCAGCAGACCCAATAAGAGCAACAATATATGGACGAGCAATCACCATCGAAAAAGCGGGTTGAATGGGGTTTTCTGATCGCGCTTCTGGTGATTGTTTCGCTAGCCTTCGCGGCTCTCATTGAACCGTTTTTCGGCGCAGTTGTCTGGGGCGTTGTCGTTGCGGTGCTGTTCCGCCCGGTATATGAAGGCTTATTGGGCTATCTTCCGGGCAGGCCGAGTCTTGCCGCGGTGATCACCTTGATCCTGATTTTGCTGCTCGTCGTTGTGCCATCGATTCTGCTTGGCATGGCTATGGCGCAGGAAGCCGCGAGTATTTATCTGCGAATGCAGGCGGGGGAAATTGATTTCGGATCCGTGTTCGAGGCCTTTGAAGATTCTCTGCCCCACTGGATGCAGGTCCAGTTGGCTATTTATGGATATGATGACTTTGCCAGCATAAGGGCTGAGATCGAACAATCCATCAGCGCCATTCTCGAATTTCTGGTGACCCAGTTGCTGAGCGTCGGTCAGGGGGCTTTTCAGTTCATGCTCGGTCTGGGTGTTATGTTGTACCTGACTTTTTTCCTGCTGCGCGATGGCCGCGCGCTGACCGAACGGATCGAACAGATGATTCCCATGAGTGAGGAGAAACGCCAAATCCTGATGGAAAAATTCCTGATAGTTATTCGCGCAACCATCAAGGGCAGTCTGATCATCGCTATCATTCAGGGGACTCTTGGCGGTCTGGTATTCTGGGTGCTCGATATACGCGGCGCCTTGCTATGGGGCGTGCTAATGGGTGTTTTTTCTTTGATACCAGCAATCGGTACCGGCTTCGTATGGGTCCCGGTGGCGCTCTATCTGCTGGTTACCGGCGATGTCTGGGAGGGCGTCGTGCTGGCATTTTGCGGAATTTTCGTGATCAGCATGGTCGATAATATCATCCGGCCCATTCTGGTCGGTCGGGACACGCGAATGCCGGATTATGTTGTGCTGATCTCGACGCTCGGCGGGCTCCAGCTGTTCGGGATCAACGGCATTGTGATCGGTCCGCTGGTGGCGGCCTTGTTTATCGCGATCTGGAGCATTTTCTCGGATATGCATCAAGAATCCGGCGTATTGGGCGAGACCAGCGAATAATCCCGCTGCGGGCTTTATCGTCCGCCATTCATTAATCCACCGCCGCTGACTCCCGCTGCGGATTAGCAGGTCAAGGTCGGCTGCCCTGACCGCCTCCCCCTCTTGCTATGTCGTTATTGGGCTAAGGCCGGTTGAGCAGGGGTAGAAAATTTCGCCATTGGATATGCGAACAGGTGGCTGCCTGGCGGGCCTAAGAAACCAAAAGTTGGGATAATTTCCCATAAACAGGGATCGACTGAAATAGGCTCCTGGCTCAGATGGTTATAACACATTGATATATTGCGATATATTAAAACTGGCACGGCCTATGCAAAGCTGTTTGTATCTTCGCGAACAGAAAGTTTCGAAGGCCCAGATTTAACAAGGAATGAAAAATGACCAACGTAAATATCCAGAACCCAGTCGTCGCCGCTTTTGCCGCTCTTTTCTCAGCCGCCGTTTTGGTTGCCGCAAGTGTTGGCCCGGCTGTCCAGAACTCGGCTTCGATGTTCGCATAAATTCAAATCACAGAAAGGAAGATATCATGCCCCGCTTTTCGTTTCGCCAGGAAATAGCCGCCGGATTATCCGCGATGTTCTGCACGGTGATTTTGGTCATCAGTTCGGTCGGTCCGGCCACAAATGGCACAGTTTCGACCTTTATCTGATATAGATGGGCCGGATTGGCGCCGGTAAATTAATGTCCCACCGTTTCGCCACGCTCAAGACCTGAAAGCGCCAGTTGTTCGTCAATCTGCGCCATCAACCGGTCAAGACCATCTTGCGATTTCGCTTCGGCCCTTGCCACCAGCACATCCTGTGTGTTGCTCGCTCTCAGCAGCCACCAGCCGTCTTCGGTATTGACCCGGGCGCCGTCGGTGTCATTCACGGTCGCACCGCTCGCTGAAAGCCGCTCCAGCACCTCGTCGATTACCGCAAATTTGCGGCTCTCGTCCACTTGAAAGCGCATTTCCGGCGTGTTGATCATCTCGACCATGTCGCTGCGCATCTGGGTCACGCTCTTGCCGATATTGGTCGCCGCCTGAATCAGCCGAATCGCGGCATAGGGTGCATCATCGAAACCATAATAATCATGTTTGAAAAAAATATGTCCGCTCATCTCGCCGGCGAGCGGGGATCCGGTTTCCTTCATCTTGGATTTGATCAGGCTATGCCCGGTCTTCCACATCAACGGCTTGCCACCCAGCTCTGCGATCCGGTCGTATAGGGCCTGTGACGCTTTAACGTCCGCAATGATTGTCGCGCCGGGTTCGCTTTTCAGCACGTCTTCGGCGTAGATTTGCAGCAGCTGGTCGCCCCAGATCACCCGGCCCGTGCCATCGATCGCACCGATCCGGTCTCCGTCGCCGTCAAAAGCCACGCCGAAATCGAGATTTTTCTCAGCGACCAATGCTTTAAGATCTGCGAGATTCTTTTCTTCAGTCGGATCGGGATGATGATTGGGGAAGGACCCGTCGACATCAGTGTAAAGCAGGTGATGCTCGCCGGCACCACGTTCGGTCAGCAGAGTGGTTAATTTCTCTATTACCGGACCCGCCGCTCCATTGCCGCAATCCCAGCCAACCTTGAACGCTCCGCCCGTGAAGTTTTTCAGCAACCGTGCGACATATTCCTCCTCAATGTCGATCCGCTCAAACGTGCCCGACCCGTTGTCCCAGTCACCATCTGATGCCATCGTCCCTAGCCCCAGAATGTCTGTTCCAAAGAACGGTCGGCCCTGAAGCACCATCTTGAAGCCGTTATAATTGGCGGGGTTATGGCTGCCGGTGATCATGATGCCGCCCTGCACCTGGTCCAATACGCTTTCGGCATAATAGAGCATCGGGGTTGGTCCCATACCAACGGAAATGGCATTGACTCCGGCATCGTTAAGACCACGGACTAGCGCGTCTTCCAGCATCGGGGAACTGTCGCGCCCGTCAAATCCGGTGGCAACGGCAGTGCCGCCGTCGCGCGCGATTAGCGTTCCGAAGCCACGGCCAATGGCATAGGCGTCGTCCGCACCCAGCGTCTCGCCGACAATGCCGCGGATATCATATTCGCGCAGCGACGTGGAATGAAATTCATGGGAGTTTGGAGCGGTCATAGCAGGGCCTTGGATTGTTAGATTGTTGAAAGTTTGTAGGAGGCAAATGTCGGAAAATCCAGAGCTACTGTCCAACTGCGACAGCTTCATTACCGATGGTTAGATGTTTCCAATTCTTCCAATAATATATCCCGCGCCCGGTTTATCATCTTCGCCAGCTGCTCGTCGCCGCCATTGTCGGGATGATGTTCCGCCAGCCGTTCTTTCCAGGCTGCGTTGATCTCGATAAACCCGGCATCATCGCTGACGCCCAGCAAGGAACGCGCCCGGTCCAGTTCAAAATTGCGCGGTTTGCGTTTCGGCTCAACATTGTCGCGGGCGGGGATCAATATGCGCCAACCACTGAGAAAGGCTGCGCCTGCGAGCATCGCCCCGCCCATGATCCAGCTACCGCCGCGCAGGAAATTTGCGCCTACTAGCGCAACAACGAGCGCGAGCCACTGGTTGGCGGTCATCGATTTCGCCTTGCCCGACAATATCAGCCAAGCCAGAATCGCACCGCCAAATATGAGCAAGGGCGTCACCGGTCAGGCCACCAGCTTGGGCTTGGCAAGAGCCAGATCATCGCTGCCGATCGAGTTCTGGCCGGGTCGCGGCAGGGCAAGATGCTTGATCAACTCGCGCAATTCCTGACGCGCCGCCAGATGGCTCGCAGCGAGGCGGACGAGATGTTGTTTGTCCAGCATCGTCAGGCCGGCGGGAAAAAGCTCGCGGTAAATGACCCGTTCGCTGAGTCCGGGAATGATACGGAATCCGACGCGCTGCGATAATTCAGCAAGGGCGGCAACAATCCGTTTCATATTATGCGCTTCGACATATTGGGTCCGGTTTCTCAGCAATACCCAGTCTATCGTCGCGCCGTCCGCTTTGGCCCGCGCTTTACGCGCATCCCAGATCAGTTCCGCATAAAAGCTCAGTTTGCGGACCTTGTAGGTTTCCGGATCGACCTGCCCGATGAGGTCAAAATCAACAAAACTGTCATTAATCGGTGTAACCAGCGTATTCGCCCGCGTTGCCACATAGCGGGCGAATTTATCATCGCGACCCGGCGTGTCATACAGCAGAAAATCGACCCCGTGGGCCATCCGTTCGATCAGCTGTTCAAGACGGGGAAGGTCGTCGTCTTCGAATACTTCATAATTGGGCTGCGGAATATCAATATTCAGTCGCTTCATCGTCGCGTCGCGGTTTTCCAGATAACGATAGGATGTACGCTGACGGGGATCGAGATCGATAATCCCGACCCTGTGTCCCTGATAGGCCAGAGCAACCGCAACATGAACTGCGGTGGTCGACTTTCCGGTCCCGCCTTTTTCATTGGCAAAGACGATATGATGCGCACTGTCGGTCACGTTTTAAACAATACCCCTTTTTTTGGTCCTTGCGAAGGACGGTTCCCCGTCGCATAGCCCACATGAGCTTTACAGCAAAATCTAGACGCAAAGAGTGATGCATGCAAATTGTTCGACAGCTTGACCCGCTGCGGGACGCTTTGGCGGAGTTTCGCAAAGCCGGGGCCAAAATTGGACTGGTTCCGACCATGGGCGCTTTGCACGCAGGTCATATGCGGCTGGTGGAAGTGGCGATGGAACAATGTGACGCGGTTGTGGCGTCTATCTTTGTTAATCCGACCCAGTTTGGCGAGGGGGAGGATCTGGATGCCTACCCGCGTCAGGAAGCAACCGATGCCGCGTTGCTCAAAGCGGCCGGCGTGTCATTGCTGTGGGCACCAACAGCGGACCAGGTCTATCCCAAAGGCTATGCCACCCAAATTAGCGTGAGCGGGATCAGCGACGGTCTTTGCGGCGCGGCGCGGCCAGGCCATTTTGACGGCGTAGCGACGGTGGTCGCGAAACTGTTCAACCAGGTCCGCCCCGATGCTGCCTTTTTCGGGGAAAAGGATTATCAGCAGCTTGCGGTCATCCGGCGGATGGCGCGCGATCTTGATTTTACTCATGATATTATTGGTGTCCCGACGGTCCGCGATTCCGATGGCCTCGCTCTATCGTCGCGCAATGCTTATTTGACCGCGGAGCAAAGGGCCAATGCGGTGGCGCTTCCCGACACGATGCGCGAAGCGGCAAATGCGATCGCGGCTGGTGGCCCGGTTGCAGCGATATTGGAGGCGGCCAAAGCCCGAATGCTCGCTTCCGGTTTCCACAAAATTGATTATCTGGAACTGCGCAACGCTGAAACGCTAGCGGAATTGGATGTTTTTGCTGCACCCGCCCGTCTTTTTGGCGCCGCTCATATTGGTCGCACCCGGTTGATCGACAATATCCCTGTTTCCTAAGGCCGCGGCATGGCCTTGTTAACTATAGGCGATGCCAAAATCGCCGGATTTCATGGTGTTTCGATGCGGTAAAAATGATTTTCTGAGATTCGCGTTAACCATTATTTTAGGAAATTGCGGTGAAAGTCCCTTTGTCGCCAAAAACTGCGGCGATTGAAACAGGGACTGATAATATGGGCAATAGCATGAAAAGCGCCGCCTTTCTGATCGAAAGCCGGCTTGCTGAAGCAGCGCAAGGCAGCGACAATGCATATTTTGATCTGGGCGTTGTATATTCTACCGGATCGGAAGGCGTCGAAGTCGATTTGATCGAAGCGCATAAATGGTTTAATTTGGCAGCATTATCTGGTCATGATGAAAGCAAGACCTGCCGGGCCGAAATCTCGCTTGAAATGACTGCGCGTGAAATTGCCGAAGCCCAGCGGGAAGCGCGTAGCTGGTTGCAAGAAACCTCTCGCCGCGCAGCCTGAACCTAGTCAGATTTTCTAAACGGCCCCAATTCGGCCAGAAATTCAATATCGGCGGCAACCGCCTGCCGCTCGCGTTCGAGATAATCAGCAATCGCCGAGCGGAATCCCGGATCGACAATATAATGCGCGGACCAGGTCGGCACCGGCTGATAGCCCCGAGCCAGTTTGTGGCTCCCTTGCGCTCCGGCCTCGACGGTCTTCAATCCGCGGGCGATGGCGGCATCAATCGCCTGATAATAGCAAATCTCGAAATGCAGGAACGGGATATTGTGCGTACAGCCCCAATAGCGTCCGTAAAGTGTATCCTTGCCAATGACATTAAGCGCGCCGGCCACGGGTATACCGTCCTGTATGGCGAAAATCAGCAGCAATTTGTCCGCCATTTTCCGGTGTAAAAGATCAAAGGCGTCGCGGGTCAAATAGGGCTGGCCCCATTTGCGCATCCCGGTATCCTGATAAAATTCCCAGAAATAGTCCCAATGATGCGGTTGTATTTCGTCGCCCGAAAGATGGATAATTTCCACTGCTTCCTGCGCCTTGGCCCGTTCCCGCCGGATCGCCTTGCGTTTCCGGGAAGACAGCGCGGCGAGAAAATCATCGAAACTCTCATAGCCGTCATTGCGCCAGTGGAACTGGCTGTCTGTGCGAATCATCCAGTCAGCTTCGCGAAAATGGTGGAGCTGGTCTTCGCTCACGAATGTCGCATGGACCGATGAAATCCCGTTATTTTCTGCTAATTGTTGAGCAGCGCGTAACAGCGGCACGGCCAGGGATTCATCGCGCAAAAGCAGGCGGGGTCCGGGCACCGGGGAAAAGGGCGAAGCAATCTGGATTTTGGGATAATATTGGCCGCCGGCATTTTCATAGGCATGCGCCCATTGCTGGTCGAAAATATATTCCCCCTGGCTGTGCGACTTGAGATAGCTTGGCAGGCAGGCAGCAATTCCACCAGCCTGATCCTCAATGACGATCGGCATGGATTTCCAGCCGGTTCCCGGGCCAACACTTCCGGATTCCTCCATGGCCGAGAGAAAGGCATGGGAGACAAACGGGTTGGACGAGCCGGCACAGGCATCCCACTGGTCCGCGGAAAGACTCGCGATATCCGGTGCGACATGGGCCAGAATTTCGGAGGGGGAATCGGACATTGCGCGCAATGCTATCAGGTCTGGGGCATCTCATAAACCGGTTCGTCGGCATATGTAGCCGCGATATGCTCTTGTTCGGCGGAGCGCACCGTCCAGGTGACGATGGGCAAGCCGCGTGCGCGCTGCGCAGCGGCAAAGCGAGACGGCAGATCGCGAATGTCATAGGCCAGAAAATCGGGCTGTGCAGTCCAGAGATTCCGGTGGCGGGCGATCCGTCCCCGCCAGTTCTTGCTATCTTCCTCCGTCACCACCAGGCCGCGAATAATATGTTGGGCATTTTTGCGAAACCACGCTCCAACCAGCGGATTGAATGACATTATCGCAGCATGACCGCCATAGCCTTCCAAGGCCCGACGCACGGATAGACAAAGCGGCCCCACCCGTAAATTGCGGGATTTGATCTCGATCAGAACAGGCACCCGACCGGCAATCTGGGTCAAAGTTTCTCGCAAGCGGGGAATTTTTTCATGACCGCCGTTCAGCTGAATCCGGTCAATATCTTCGGTTCGCAATTTGCCAATGGGCCCGGACTGATCGGTCAACCGATCCAGTTCAAAGTCGTGAAATACAAAGGCCCGACCGTCTTCCGCAGCCTGAACATCACACTCGATCCCGTGGCCGAGCTTGATCGCGGCTTCAAAAGCAGCGGGGCTGTTCTCGAGCACGTCTTGGCCGTGTAGCCCGCGATGGGCATAGGGCTGGCCTTTCAGAAACGCTACTCGGTCAGGCGCCGGGGCTGGCGCAAGTGCGTCGTCGAGCAGCTTCCCGATCACTCGGGTTTCAAAGCGACAATGGCATCAACCTCAACCGCTACGCCCAGCGGCAAGGATGCGACCCCGACAGCGCTTCTGGCATGAAGTCCAGCGGCGCCAAAAATCACTTCCATGATGTCGGAACAGCCGTTGGCAACCTTGGGATGATCGGTATAGTCTGCCGTACTGTTTACGAACACGCCGAGTTTGACAATCCGGTTCACCCGGTCGAGGGATCCGGTCGCCTTCTTGATCTGCGCTGCAATCATCAGTCCACAGGCTTTAGCGGCCTCTTGTCCTTCTTCCAGCGTCATATTGTCACCGAGACGCCCGGTGATCAACTGTCCATCAAGCATCGATACCTGACCACTGATATGGAGCAATCCATTCATTTCGACGGCAGGGACATAAGAGGCAACGGGCGCAGCGGGTGTCGGCAAGTCAATGCCTTTCGCTGCCAGGGCTTTTTCAATATGGTCGGTCATAGGGCAAAAGTCTCACGCATGGTTGGCTGGGTCAAGCACTTGCGATGACAAGTCCATCGCCGGTGCCGGTTCGGCATTGTCAAATTTGTCGGATATCCAGGTCACGGCTTTGCTCCATGAATCGATACGGACGTGGGCAGCAGGATTTGTCTTGATATGTTTTGCCATGATAGGTTCGCCGACCATCTGCAATCGCCAGACGTCGGGCGCGTGTTTGGCGACGCTGCCATGCTGGTGACCCAGATCATCGACAAAGACAGTAACAGCAGGTTCGAATTCGGCTATAATATTGTTCAGCAGCTCACCCTTGCCGCCCTGATTGGTATAGACGGGGAAGTCGATGCCGACTGCCCTGAGCTGGGCTGCGCGCGCTTCCCGGCGGTCATCCAGCAGGTTGGTCAATATGACGACATCAGCGGTTTCGCTGAGCAGGTTGATAGAATGTACCGCGCCTTCAATAGCCTCTTGCCGATGCATCTCATTGTCAAAAAACTCTTTCAGCATAGGCCATATTTGTTCCGGCAGGACCTGCGTACCATCATGTTTATGCCTGAGGGCATTCGCAAAATCACTGCCATTTTCCAAATCGAAATGGATGTGCTTGTCGCTGTCCAGCCATTGCTGGAAAGGCACCACCATATGTAGCAAGACTTCATCGCAATCGCTGATCAGCAGGGGTTTTTTAGTCATGGAAATCTCCGGGAGAATTTAGGTGGTTCGCTGCCGCGGCCAGTTTGGCCGGTGAGATATCGATGGCCTCCGCACAAGCGATAAGATCGGGTTCGTGATTGGTGAGAAATCCCAGCAGTGATGCCAGCATAGCGGGGTCTTCCAGGCCCGATCTCAGTTCCCGGGGATCCAGTCCGGTCAGCGCAAGAAGGCGTTGCGCGCGGTCCTGATCCTGCAGCACCCAACCGAGCGCTTGCAAGGCGATGATTTCGGCGTCCGGCCCGAGATTGGGATTTGTTTCCATTGCCGCTTTCGCCTAATGGGTCGACAGCAAGTTTGAAAGGGCAAATCCGGTCGTGGCAAAAAGAGTGTTGGTGGTTGAGGATAATGAGTTGAACCTCAAGCTATTCTGCGATCTGCTGCGGGCCCATGGTTTTGTCGTTGAGCCGGTCAAGGATGGCCGCGAAGTACTCGACAAAGCGCGCAACTTTGTACCGAATCTGATCGTGATGGATATTCAACTGCCCCATGTCAGCGGCCTAGAATTGATCGAGCAGATCAAGAAAGACAGTCAGCTCAAGATCATACCGATCATGGCCGTGACAGCATATGCCGGGAAAGGCGATGAAGACCGGATATTGAGCGCCGGGGCTGAGGTCTATGTCTCAAAGCCCATCTCGGTCGCGAAATTCATCGAATCGGTGCAGAAAATTCTACACCGTTAAAGCTTGGCCAAAAGCTGCTTATTTAATTTTGGCTTCTTTGAATTCTACGTGCTTGCGGGCGACCGGATCATATTTCCGTTGCACCATCTTTTCAGTAAGATTGCGAGGATTTTTGCGAGTTACATAGAAAAAACCGGTGTCAGCGGTGCTGACGAGCTTGATCTTTACATTGGCTGGTTTCGCCATGGTGCATTCCTTAAGACAGAAGCTGAAATAAAAACAGCGACGCGATTGGGCGCCGCATTGATTGTTGGGCCTAATGGTGACTGCAACAGCGAATGTCAAGAAAAAGCCGGCAAGAACCTGTTAAAGGAAGCGCTATGGAATTCATTCTTTCTAAACCATGTTTTAGCATGGTCTTCGGAGGAAGAAGGAACCGCAGCGATGAATCATGATGGAAATCTGTTTGCAGACCGAAGCGCCGATGGCCAATGTTGCGCTCCGCCTCGGTGGAAAGCCGTGACCATTTTGTAAAGTGGACGCGTTTCTAACCTCCCTTTTTGCTCTCTCGCTGGCAGAATTCGGTGACCGGTCACAGATTCTTTGCGCCGCGCTGGCGATAAGATATGGCCGTGTTGCACCGATTATCTTGGGGTTGGGCTGTGCAACGCTTAGCAATTGCGTGATCTCCGCAATGTTGGGCGATACGGCCCACCAATGGATCAGCGAAGAGCCTTTGCAGCTATTTTATGCTCTGTCGCTGATTTTTGCCGGGGTCGGCATGCTCGCCTGGCGGCGTCCGGTCGACTTGCTGGAAAATTGGAGTCTTGGGCCATTCTGGACGTCCTTTCTGGGACTTTTTATTCTGCAGCTGGGTGACAAGGGCCAGTTTATTCTCGCGGCGACCGCCGCACGAACAGACATGTGGGCATTTGCTGCAGCCGGAGGATGGATCGGGGTCATGATTGCTTGTGTGCCTGCGATTTTGTTGCGGCGCCAATTGGCGGAACATATCCCGATACGCTCCATTCGGTACGCAGGCGGCGGCGCCTTCCTCCTGATCGGAGGCATATTGGCGCTTGGCGCATGGGGGATTATTTGAAGCAGCCCCTAATATATAGGTTGACCGGGCAGCGTCGAACGGTCTTCTGGGTACAAAAAAATGGCGGACAAAAGCCCGCCATTTATAAAATATGTAATGCAGCCTGACCCGCTATTTTGCGATCAGATTGACTGCTGCTGTCTTGCCGCGCTGGTCCACTTCCAGCTCAAACTCCAGCTTGTCCCCTTCTTCCAGCCCGCGCATACCGGCGCGTTCCACGGCTGAAATATGGACAAAAGCATCCGGCTGCCCGTCATCACGTTGAATGAATCCGAAGCCCTTGCTGCCGTTAAAAAACTTAACAGTACCGGTGGCTTTTTCTCCGGTCAGTTCCCTGCGAGGCGCGCCACCACGATCTTCGCGGGCCCCTCTATTATCCTGAACTTCAATAAGATCACCTTCGATCTGGATGTCGGAAGCGGAAACTTTTCCACCGCGGTCTACCAGAGAAAAGCGTAATGTCTGGCCTTCAGCGAGACCTTTCAGGCCCGCGCGTTCGACTTGGCTGATATGGACGAAAACATCTTCGCCGCCGCCATCTTGCACGATGAAGCCAAAACCCTTTTGCGCGTTGAAGAATTTTACGGTGCCGGTGCTTTCGCCGACGACCTGATCCGGCATGCCGCCGCCCCGTCTGCCACCGCTGAAATCGTTGTCCGGCCGCGTATATCTTTCGACGGGCGGGCCGCTGTCACCTTGATATCCATCGAAGTTTTCATCACCAAAGCTATCGCGCTTGTCCCGGCCTCTACCTCGCCGGTTTCTGTCAAAACCCATTCCTAAATAGTCACTTTCAATTCGCCCTGCCCAGTAGTTCCAATGTCACAGCGGACGATTTCCGGAGCATTGTTTCGCGCGAATCCTATTGCCGCGCGGTTCAACTATATAGAAAAATAGACGAACAAGCGAATAAAATCGGCTTTTGTCCCATAATCTGAGCAAAAACCGGAGGGATTATGCCGCTTTAGAAAAGCCAAGTATTCGGGTCGGAGATCGGTTCATGTTTCTGAGCCTTGACCAAAGCCAATACCGAGCGGATCAACACCCACATTCCAAGAGCTAGCAGAACAAGAGCCATCAGAATTGGAGTGCCAATCAAGATAAACGATAGAGTTCCAGCAATAATGCCCACGATCACACTGATGATGAAGGTCATGGCGTGAAACTGCAAATGGCTCTCTTCCCAACTGCCGGCCAACTCACGTTTCCAGACCAAGGCAAGAATGAAACCGACTAGGCCGGTGATGCCAGCGACAAAGCTAGCGATATATAGAAACGCGATGATGGTAGGCTTGTTGAGATCAAACCCAGAGGCGACCGGTTCTGGAACTTGTCCTGCCATTAATCCGTCCTTTTCAGCTTAGCGAAGCAACACTTGAGGCCAAACTAAACTTGCTGTTTCAGCAAGCCTCCGGCACATAGCATATCGAACGAAGCGACACTGTCAATTTACACACCGGATTTGTGGCGAAGGTCAATCGCCAACAGTCCAATTCTTGTCAGGCCGTCGCAGTGGTTGCGTATATGAACTTGGTTCCAGGATAGAATAGACAGGCAATATATAATGACAGTTTTTTTCCACGAGGAAGATCTACCCGCCGGTGTAATTGGTGAGGGATCTGTTGCGGTTGATACCGAGACTATGGGGCTGCAAACCCATCGGGATCGTCTCTGTCTGTTACAAATTTCAGACGGCCAGGGTGATGAGCATCTTGTGCGTTTCGGTCCTGACAGTGACTATGCTGCTCCCAATCTCCGCGCCATTCTCGCCGACTCGAACCGTTTGAAACTCTATCATTTCGCGCGTTTTGATCTCGCCGCGATTGAACATTATCTCGGCGTCATGGCAGCGCCGGTGTTCTGCACGAAAATAGCTTCACGGCTTATCCGTACCTATACGGATCGGCACGGACTGAAGGAGCTTGTCCGAGAATTGCTCGGCCAGGATATTTCGAAGCAACAACAATCTAGCGATTGGGGGAACCCTGTACTCAGCGAGGCTCAGCGCGACTATGCCGCGTCAGATGTTCGCTTTCTCCACAGGCTGAAGGATGAGCTCGAAATCCGTCTCGAGCGGGAAGGGCGCACTGCCCTGGCGCAGGCTTGCTTTGATTTTTTGCCCGACCGTGCCCGACTGGATATTGCTGGGTGGCCGGAAATTGATATTTTTGCGCATGCCTGAACGACAAACCGTCTTGTTCAAGCGCTGTAAAAACTGATTGTGGGATTATAGATAAACCATGTCGACCGCTGCCAAGCTTATCCGGACGAAACGTCAGGAATTTGCTGCTCCGAATAGCAAGCATGATCGCAACGTAAAATGGTTGCGTTTCATTCTTCCTGTTGGAGTCGGGCTGTTGGGGTCGATGTTGGCTTTGGCCCCTTTCACCATGTCGGGTGAACTGAGTTTCGTTCTGGATAAAAATAGCGTGGATGTTGCCAAAGAGCGTATGCGAGTGGCTGAAGCTCTCTATCGCGGTGAGGATAGTGAAGGTCGTCCATTTTCACTGAAAGCCGGTTCGGCTGTGCAGAAAAGCTCGCAAGAAGCTATCGTCGAACTAAAGGATCTCTCCGCCCGGATTCTGCTGAAAGATGGCCCGGCCCAAATACGCTCAAGCGAGGGCAGCTATGATATGGACCTGGAAAACGTGCGGGTGCCGGGGGCCGTGCAAGTCGAAGCTGCCAGTGGTTATCGCCTTTCGACCAGCAACGTGACTGTTGATCTGAAGCAGCGAACCCTGAAAAGTGACGGTATAGTGGAAGGGCGGACCAATATCGGGACATTTCGCGCGGATCAATTGGAAGCCGATTTGGCGGCTCGCACTGTGAGCTTGAATGGCAATGCCCGTTTGCGGATCGAACAAAATGGATTAAGAAGACCTTAGATGAAATTAAACCTATTTCTCTCCTTTTCCGCTGGCACGGCACTTGTTGCTTCGGCGTTCTTGTTCCTTACGGTTCCGGCTCCCGCGCAGGTTTTCGGAGGCCATAACAGCAACGCCCCAGTGAATTTCAATGCCGGGCGAATAGAGGTGCAGGACCGCGCTGACCGCGTCGTTCTGTCCGGAGCCGTTCGCGTGGAGCAAGCCGGACTGGTGCTCAACGCCGCGCGGATGACCGTTGCGTATCGAAATGCCGGTGGAATCGAGATTGATCGCATCGATGCGTCGGGCGGGGTCACCATTCGCAAAGCCGGCGACACGGCTTCAGGAAATGTAGCGATATATGACCTCAATCGACGGCTGATTACCTTGGTTGGAAATGTAAAGCTAACACAAGGGACGAATCGCCTCTCCGGCGGTCGCGTCATCATTGACCTCGCATCGGGTCGATCGACAATAGACGGGCGCTCGACGGGCGGGTCTGAGGATTCCAGTGGCCGGGTGTCTGGTACATTCACGGTGCCGCAACGGAAAGATTGAGGTTTCGACTAACAAGGACAGAAATATAGTCCAGTGACAGAATAAGGACAGCATCGCCGCCTCGAGTTCCAACGACGGTTGATTCCCTGCGGAAAAAGCCCATTTTCGGTCTACCATGCACAAAGCTTGCCAATTCCGATCAGAATGGGGCATGCTATTGATCCATGCACAAGGCAACCCGTGCGATAAGGACGAATGATGAACGACACTGCTGTGACTGAAACTGCGACAATGGCCGATCCGGGCGCCGCCATGGCCAGCGATGCCATGGAGCATGGCTTGGCGGTGGTTTCGATCGCCAAGAGCTATGACAAGCGTTCGGTCTTGTCCGATGTATCACTGTCTGTAGGGCGCGGCGAAGTCGTGGGGCTGTTGGGGCCGAATGGGGCCGGGAAAACAACCTGCTTTTATTCGGTCATGGGGTTGGTACGGCCGGATGCCGGGCGGATCATGCTCGACGGTGAGGATATTACGCCTCTCCCCATGTATCGCCGGGCCATACTCGGAATTGGTTATCTACCTCAGGAAACGTCAATTTTCCGCGGGATGACCGTCGAACAAAATATCATGGCAGTCCTCGAGATGGTTGAACCGGACGCTGACGCAAGACTCGAAACACTCGACCGTCTGCTAGATGAGTTTGGTTTGACGAAGCTGCGCAGCTCGCCAGCGATGGCCCTTTCTGGCGGTGAACGGCGGCGCTGCGAAATCGCCCGCGCACTGGCCGCCAGTCCCTCGATCGTACTTCTGGATGAACCCTTTGCCGGTATCGACCCTCTGTCAATTGCCGACATACGCGATCTGGTTTGTCAGCTGCGAGAACGCGGTATCGGCGTTTTGATCACTGACCATAACGTTCGTGAAACCCTCGATATCGTCGATCGGGCCTGCATCATTTATGACGGCCAGGTATTGTTTGCCGGCAGTCCGGAGGATCTCGTCGCGGACGCCAATGTCCGCCGACTCTATTTGGGCGAAGGCTTCGCACTTTAACCATGGCACTCGCGCCTCGCCTCGATTTGCGGCAGAGCCAGTCATTGGTAATGACACCGCAATTGCAGCAGGCAATTAAGCTACTAACATTATCCAATCTCGAGCTGGAAACATATATTTCCGACGAGATTGAGAAAAATCCGCTGCTTGATACCGGAGAGCTTTCGACGGAAAGCGGCGAGGCAGGAGATGGCGAAGAAGGGGCGAGCGAAGCGCCAGCGCAGGGCAGTGATGAAATTCTGTCTTCCGGGCCTGCTGAATCTGAGTCCGCTCTCGATATGCAGGGTGACACGGACCCGTTTTCCAACAATAGCCTTTCGGACAGCGACGGCGCACTAGACGGTCAACTGGGCCTCAATGGCCATGGTGCGGGTTCGAGTATGGCCGGTGAAGCGCCGGATTTCGAGAATATTCTGGTCGCCGAAACAACACTTACCGACCATTTGATGGACCAGGCCGGAGCCATTCTTTCCGGTACAGACCTGTTCATTGCCCAGCATATTATCGACCAGATAGACGAGTGCGGCTATCTTCAGGCAGACTTGCTGGAACTGGCGCAGCGACTGGGCGTCGGGCTCGTGGACATTGAGCGCATATTGGCCGTCGTTCAGACTCTCGATCCCGTCGGTGTCGGCGCTAGGGACCTGTCCGAATGCCTTGCCCTGCAGGCCCGGGATGCCGATCGCTATGATCCGGCCATGGCGCGCCTCATCGACAATCTGGACTTGCTCGCCAAGGGTGCGCTGCCGCAACTCAAGCGGATTTGCGGGGTCGATGACGAAGATCTGATGGATATGATCAGTGAATTGCGCAATTATGATCCGAAGCCAGGTTGCAAAATTGGCGGCGGCGAAGTGCAGGCTGTCGTCCCCGATGTCTTCATCGCCGAACGCGCGAACCGCTGGATCATCGAGGTGAACAGCGCTACCTTGCCCAAGGTTTTGGTCAACCGCAGCTATTATTCCGAACTGAAAGACGGAGCACAGGACAAGGCCTCCAAGGAATGGCTGAACGAATGTCTCGCTGACGCCAACTGGCTGGTCAAGGCGCTGGATCAGCGACAGCGGACGATTGTCAAGGTCGCGACGGAAATCGTCAAGCAGCAGGAAGCATTTTTCCGCAAGGGTGTCGAATATCTCCGGCCGCTGACATTGAAGAACATCGCTGACAAAATCGAGATGCACGAGTCCACCGTCAGCCGGGTCACGTCCAACAAATATCTGTCCTGCGCGCGCGGGACGTTCGAGCTCAAATATTTCTTCACCAGCGGAATCCAGTCTGCCACAGGCGGCGAGGCGGCTTCGGCGGAGGCGGTCAAAAGCCATATCAAGTCCCTGATCGACAATGAGGACCCCAAGAAGATCCTTTCGGACGACAAGCTGGTCGCCTTGCTCAAGGACAAGGGCTTTGACATTGCCCGGCGCACGGTCGCCAAATATCGCGAGGCGCTGGGTCTGGGCAGTTCGGTCCAGCGCCGGCGCCAGAAAGCGCTGGAAGGCAAGGCCGCCTAAACCGGCTTGCGCAGCACCGCAAATTCCAGTTCGGTCGACTTTGGCAAACCGAAGCGCGGATCACCATGCGGGAATGGCCGATGTTCGCCGGTCCGCATATAGCCGCGGCGTTCATAATAGGCGATCAGATCGGTCCGCTGGCGGATCACGGTCATCTCGATGGCAGCGGCTTGCCACTGCTCCCGCACAAACCGCTCTGACTGTACCAGCAATTGCCGGCCCAGCCCGCTTGCTTGCCGATCGGGATCGACGGTCAGCAACCCCAGATAGGCCAGCCGGTTTACCAGCCGGGTCAGCTGGACACAGCCCGCGATATTTTCCTCATCCCTGGCGAGCAGGATGACCTGATTGTCCGCCAGGATAATCTCGCGCAGCGCCTCCGGGTCGGTCCTTTGTCCATCCAGCAGGTCGGCCTCGTGGGTCCAGCCGCGTCTGGCGCTTTCGCCGCGATAGGCGCTCTCGATGAGCGGATGCAGCGCGGCAATATCGCCGAGTTCGGCGCGAACAAATCTCATGCCAGCCGGATTCCCTCTGCTTCGAGCACCAGGCTGGTGGTCGCGTGACCCGTCACCACCACCCGCTTCTCGACCTCGTCAATCGGCGTGCGCAGCAGTTCAAGCCGATAGCGGGTGCCATCGTCGCATTGCAACAGGAACCCGGCGACATCGCGTTGCAGCAGCCCTGCATATTCGATCATCTGCCGGTCATTCGTCTGCATCAGGCGCTTGCGAGCAATTTCTCGCTGATGTCCCAGAGCCGTTCGGCATCCTCGTCGACAGTGATATGCGGCGCGCAATGTTCATAGAGTAGAGAATCGTCGTCCATCAGCTGCGCAATATCACAATCCTCGCAATAGACGCCCGGCATGGCATCGAGCAGCGGTGACGTGGCGGCCCACAGGCTGGTGGTGCAGCCCTGTGCCGGAGTCTTGAATATTCCGGCTACCGCGGCCGCTATCGTGCCATCCTCGTTCAGCCAGCCCATTTCCACTTGTTCCGCGACCGGCAAATGGCGTTGCAGGGGCGTGAATATTCCGCCCGGATGGACCGAAAAGGCCCGGCCACCAAAGCCCTGCATCCGGCGGCTGAGCGCATTGGCGAACAGGGCATTGGCGCTTTTTGCCTGGGCATAGGCGACCCATTTGTCATAGTCGCCATGCTCGAACTGGATGTCATCCCACAATATACCGTTGCGCTTGTGGGCGACAGACGACAGCGCAACGACGCGCGGTGTATCGGCTTTTTCCAGCAGTGGCAACAGCGCCTTGGTCAGCGCGAAATGGCCCATATGGTTGATGCCGAACTGGCTTTCCCAGCCGGGTCCGACGCGGGCCAGCGGACAGGCCATGGTCCCGGCATTGTTGATCAGCAGGTCCAGCGCTTCGATACTGTCATAGACAGAAGAGGCAAAGGTCCGCACCGAATCGAGATCGGCAAGGTCCATTTTTGCGGACGAGATATCACCCTCGATGGTGGACAGATTTTCCTCCGCCTTGGCCGGATCGCGAACCGGTACGATCACCGTAGCACCCGCACCCGCCAGCGCCCGGGTGGTTTCCAGACCGATGCCGGAATAGCCGCCGGTAACAATCGCAGTCCTGCCGGTCAGATCGATGCCGGCGAGTATCTCGTGCGGTTCACTCTTTGCGTGAAATCCCGATCCGAGCGGTTTCTGGTCTGCTGCTGCCATTCGTTGTTCCTTCATTCAGTGCCCCGGCGAAGGCCGGGGTCCATCTCCAACTATTGCGTCTGGCTGCACTATCTGGAGTTGGGCACCCGCCTGCGCAGGTGAACAATGTGGCGACCGCCTTCAACCAGACTTAAGCCTTCAATCCCACAATCTCCGATACCGGCTTAAACTCATAGCCCAGATCCTCGGCGACCGCCTTGTAGGTCACATGACCATTCCAGACATTCAGTCCTTCGGCGAGATGGGAATCATCGCGTAGCGCCGCTTCCCAGCCCTTGTTGGCGATGGCGAGCGTATGGGGCAGGGTCACATTGTTCAGCGCATAGGTCGAGGTCCGGGAGACCGCGCCCGGCATATTGGCGACGCAATAATGGACGATATCGTCGACCACATAGGTCGGGTCTTCATGGGTGGTCGGTTTCGAGGTTTCGAAACAGCCGCCCTGGTCGATGGCTACGTCGCATAATACCGAACCGGGGCGCATCGTCTTCAGCATATCGCGCGACACCAGCTTCGGCGCTTCGGCACCGGGGATCAGCACCGCGCCGATGACCAGATCGGCCTCGGCGACACATTCGGCGAGATTGGCCTTGTTCGAGAAGCGGGTCTTGGCGCGGGCTTCGAAATAGTGACCCAGCGACTCGAGTACATCGGGATTGCGGTCGAGAATGGTGACATCCGCACCGAGTCCAGCCGCCATTTGCGCGGCATTGAAGCCGACCACGCCGCCGCCGATAACGGTGACCTTCCCGGGGGCCACGCCGGGGACGCCGCCGAGCAATATGCCGCGGCCGCCATGGGCTTTTTCGAGCGCCGTGGCGCCGGCCTGGATCGACATGCGTCCGGCCACCTGGCTCATCGGCTTGAGCAAGGGCAGGCCGCCGGTGCCGGTGACCGTTTCATAGGCAATGCAGATTGCTTTGGATTTTACCAGATCAGCGGTCTGCTCGGGATCGGGGGCAAGATGGAGATAGGTGAACAATATCTGGCCTTCACGCAGCATGGCGCGCTCGACCGGCTGCGGTTCCTTGACCTTGACCACCATTTCGCATTTTTCGAATATTTCGGCGGCGGTCGCGGCGATGGTGGCGCCTGCGTCGATATATTCGGCATCCTCTGCGCCAATGCCAAGGCCCGCACCGGTCTCGACCAGCACATCATGGCCATGGGCGGTCAGTTCGCGGACCGATTCGGGGGTCAGGCCGACCCGATATTCGTGATTCTTGATTTCTCTGGGGGTACCAACGCGCATGGAGGAGCTCCTGTTCTATCGAGTCTAACCCTGTTGCATTACCAGCAAATGACGGTTGGTGCGAGATGCTTTGTAATATTATTGCCCTATTTTGAAACTTTCATAATAGGCGTCGGGACGGTGCAGATATTGCCATAGCCGCCATGGGCCTCGATATATTGCAGCAGCGCCGGGCTGTAGCTGGCGAGATATTCATAGGCCGGCTGTTCGGCGAGCGGCAGTTCGCTGGCCAGCTGGATCGACTGGATTTTGATATGCTGTGATTTGTCGGCATAGAAACCGCCCGGATCGGTACCCAGCGGCAGATTCTGCAAATGCTCGAGCCCGTCGATCACCCGGCCGACCATGCCGAAGGTCGTATCGAGACTGCGAGCGGCTTCGCCGGTGATCACCGATATTTCCGAGCCGCTCCCCGTGTCCGGCGGATCATAATGGGCGGGCGACAGCGACCCGCGACAGGTCAGCGGATAATATTTCGTCTCGCCGTCGATGGTCTTGCTGCCAATCGGCCAGCCACCGCCGAAACCGACTTTCTGTGCGCCGCCATTTTCATAGATCATCTTCATCAGCGGGCGGATGTTGGTGCCCTGATATTCATTGCTATAGTCGGCCGCTGCCTGAAGCGCCGCCATATCGGCGTCGCGTTTCGCGCCCAGTGCAGCGTTATAATATTCGCTCTCCGGCACGGTCTCGAGCCCCTTGGGCAGCGTCTTGGCATCGGGATTGCCGCCGAACTGGGTGACGAAATCCCTGGCGACGCGATAGATTTTGGTGCCATCCCACCAGCGGGTCCTTGCCAGGGTGCGGACATTCCGAACATGACCGCCGGAAAGCTCGGCCGGGAGCAGCTGGATTACCGCCTGCCGTTTTGTGCCGTCAGCGGTATCGGGCAGGGTGAGGATCATCAGGTCGGTGAGGGGGATGGGCAGCCAGTGGTCTGCCGGGGCGGCGGCGAGTATTTCGGCTGGGCTTTTGTCTGCGACTTCCTCTTGCGCCAGTGCCGGAGAGGGCAATGCAAAACAGGCTGCGGCCAAGGCCCAAAAGGCGATGTGCGCGGATCGTAAATAGTTTTTCATGCGACTCTTTCCTTGCTGAACCTTACAAACCTTACACTGTTAAGAAAAAGAAAGCTTTCCGCCCCTGTGCAGCGCCGTATGGAGAGAAATGCTCTCTGGATCACACAGGGTCAAACCCCCTATGGCAAAGGATATCTTTCGGGCGCAACTTGCCGAAAACCGGCGTTTGCTGGAGGAAAAAAGGGGCTGGGTCATGCGGCCAGACTAACCGATCTGGCGCACTGTAGGAAAGCCAAAATCGTGCCCCTGCGCAGGCAGGGGCCCATCTCCTGAAATGGCGTCTCGAGCACAGGATCCGAGATGGACTCCCGCCTTCGCGGGAGAACAAAACTGCACTTGTCCTTCAGCTTGCAATCACTCGCCGCTTACCCGGCGCACCGGCACCGGAATATTACAAATATCCGCTCCGCCCGCCGGCTTGATGAAAAACGGATCGCGGCGATTGGCGCGGGCATCGGCATATTTGGCAAAAGTCTCTCCTTCGGTGTCCAGATATTCGAACCGTGGCTGGTCCGTCACCGGCAATTCGCTGGCCAGGCGGATCGAAGTGATCGGCACGCGCTTGCTCGCGTCCGCGTAAAAGCCCAGCTGCCCCTTGCCGCGCGGCAGGCTGGAGAGATGCTCGATCCCTTCGATCACCCGCCCGACCACGGCAATATTGCGATCAAGATGGCGCGGCGCATGGCCAATGACAGTGTAAAGTTCAGCGCCACTGCCGGTGTCGGGGGATAGGTTGCGACCAACGCCGACCGCGCCGTAGCAGTGGACGGGGGCGTTGGTTCCATCATGATATCTAGCAATTGCCCAGCCTTTGTAGCTCATGGTTGTCTGAGCATAGGCGTCTATTCCGTTCCGAGACAATGGGATCAACTTGGTGCTATGCACATTGGCTTGAATAAATTCTCTAGGCTTCGAGATATCATTGTCGCTCACAGAATACTCGCTCTCCGGCACCGTCTCCAACCCCTCCGGCAATGCCTTTTGCTCGGTCTCGCCCGATTCCGGATTGTCGTAACCGGCATCCCCCCATTGCACGACATAATTATCCTGCACCCGGTTGATGCTGGTGCCGTCCCACCAATGGGCGGCGGCCAGCTTGCGGATATTGCGGATCCAGCCCTGCGAGAAAGGCTCCGGCATCAGCTGGATGACCACGCGGCGGAGTCCTGAGCTTGTCGAAGGGCCTTCTGCATCGGGCGCAAGGTCCATGACGAGCAGGTCGCTCGGCGCGATCTTGACCCAGTCGCTGGCCTGGGCCGCATCGACAATGGCGTTGGGGCTGGGGTTTTCGGCTTTTTCGGTGTCCTGCGCGAGGGCGGGTGTTGCTATGGTTAGCGCCGCGAGTGAGGTGAGAGAGATCAGTTTGTTCATACAGGTTTTCCCATTTCCTGCCGTTGGTGGTGAGCCTGTCGCACCACGCCGTTCGTCGCGAGGCGTCCTTCGACAGGCTCAGGACTAACGGTTCAATTCCAACATTCCGTTACCCATCACCCTAACCTGACACTATCGCTTGCGAAAGCCCGTTTCCCGCATTAGGGAAGCCTCGCTGTCTGATGTTCGACCGGATTCACGGGTCAGACGGTATTTGCGGAGCCGTGGCAGAGTGGTCGATCGCGCACGCTTGGAAAGCGTGTATAGGGCAACCTATCGAGGGTTCGAATCCCTCCGGCTCCGCCATTTTTTATCCGGTATAGCCTTTTGCTATCCCGTATGGCTGGAAAATCTGCACGGCGATGATTGCATCGCGGAGCGGTGCCGCAAGTGGGGGCCGCCCGGAGTGCAGCTCAGAAATGGTGCCAAAGCGCTGGCGACCGCTCACCGATGAACAGGGCTTGTTCCCGCCCAGATCCAACTCAAGGAATCTGTACTTCTTCCACTATCGACAAGTCATATCCTTGCAAAGCTACCATGGAATGGTGCGAATTGGTTATGAGAATGACTTTCTTAACGCCCAGATAGGAGAGAATCTCGGCACCAACGCCATAGTCGCGCTGTTCGCCGCACTCATTCGAGCGACGCACATTCCTGTTCAGTTGTTTATTATAGGGCTGGCTTCCGGTGCAATGATCGGAAACAAGCACGACCACACCGGCCCCGGCCTCGGCAATGGCCGACATTGCCCGGTTCAGCAAACCTTCTCTGGCACCAACTTCGCCCAATATGTCAGAAAAGACCGACAGGGCATGGACGCGAACGAGCGTTGGTTTGTCGGCAGAAATTTCGCCCTTGACGAGAGCAATCTGCTCTTCCTGTGTTGCGCCGCTCCGCAAGGTCTTGGCGGTCCAGTTTCCGCCCCAGCGGCTCGTAAATTCAAATTCTGCTATCTCTTGGATCGAGCTGTCATGCACTCTCCGATAGGCGATTAAATCACGAATGGTCCCGATCTTGAGGCCATGAGTTTGGGCAAATTCAACCAGGTCATCGAGGCGGGCCATTGTCCCGTCCTCATTCATGATTTCACAAATCACTCCCGACGGATCCAGCCCGGCAAGCCTCGAGATATCGACAGCAGCCTCCGTATGGCCAGCGCGAGTCAATACGCCGCCCTTGCGCGCTGCCAAGGGGAATATATGGCCCGGAGAAACCAGAGATTCCGGACCTGCATCGGGATGCACAGCGGCTTGTATAGTGGTCGCGCGATCGCTGGCCGAAATACCCGTTGTCACACCCTCGCGGGCCTCGATCGATACGGTGAAGGCCGTTTCATGGCGCCCCTGATTCATTTTCGACATCATCTGGAGGTCCAGGCGCTCGACGCGTTCGGGGGAAAGCGCCAGACAGATGAGGCCCCGGCCATATTTGGCCATGAAATTAATAGCTTCAGCTGTCGCCATCGGGGCCGGAATGATGAGATCACCTTCATTCTCGCGCTCTTCGTCATCGATCAGAATATACATTCTGCCTTGTCGGGCTTCTTCAATGATTTCCAGCGGGGTAGCAATCACCGGGCGCTCTTCAACGATAGCCGAGGCTTCCGGAGCGCAGGAAATATCGATTGCCGATATATTACAGTCATTACAGTCCAGAGCCGAATTTCGCATCATCTGTTCCTGATTTGGGTCAGTTTGAATATGCTTTTTTGATTATCCGGGCCGCGTCCGGACCAATTTATACCCCGGTCAACATGGCGAGCGGAGCACAGCATTTGTGAGATGAGGACGGCCGCAGAGACGGCGTCGATACCGGTCTGTTGTCTCTGCAATTCACCCTCCAACGCCCGGCTTGATTGCGGGCCTGTCTTATGTTCATCATGGGGGCGCAAAAGGTCCAATGCCGATTATAGACAGTTACGATAGGATCGCGATATGGGTCGATTATGTTATGATTGATACCTGTTCGTTATGAAGGAGCTGCCGATAAGGAATTAGACCTTCACCGTTCGGAGGGCCTAGAATGGGGAGAAGAGGCGGCGTAACCCGCTCATGAACATAATTATGTTTTCTGGAGGAGAGGTAATGTACGGACGCAATGATTTGAGGACGACCCTCGCACCCAAGCAGGACAAGGCCGCACCCACTCATTTCATGGGAGCCAGCTATGCCCGCTTTTATGAAGAGCCACCGCAGGAAAGCACCGCCTCTGCCGAGACATGGTTCGTTCGTGGCCAGACCATGGTGGTTGCCTATAGTGAAGTGAAAGAAGGTGCAGAGTTCGAGCGCACCGATCAGATTGATGAATATGCCGTTGTTCTGCCGGATGAAGATACTGAAGTGGACATCATCAGCGATGAAGCGACGGTGACCGCATCGGGCAAGAGCGTTGCGTTCGTTCCGTCCGGTGAGAGCAAGGTCATTGTAAAGAAGGCGGGACGTATATTGCGCCTCTTCACGACGCGGTCGCCGGATCTGGTGGCGCAATGCCCCAATGCTGCAAGCTATGCACAGGACGATCCGAATGTGGCGCCGTTCGAGGCATGGCCTGACCCGATAGGTGGCCGTAAGGTCCGTGTTTATTCCGGCAGCGTTGCTCCCGAGGAGGGGCGGTTCGGGCGACTGTATCGCGGGTCAACGATCATGGTAAATTTCGGCGATGGCCGTGTTGGGCCTCGCGCCTCGGAGAATCTTTCCCCGCATCATCATGATGATTTCGAGCAATATTCGATCGCACTGGATGGCGACTATATTCATCATCTGCGATGGCCATGGATCAGCGATGCTACGCAGTGGCGAGAGGATGATCATGCGCGTTGTGCTGCGCCTTCTGTTGCTGTGATTCCTCCCCCAGCAACCCATACATCGCAAGGCACGACAGATGGCCTTAACCGGTTGCTCGATGCCTTTTGTCCGCCACGCCGGGATTTTTCGCAAAAACCGGGATGGGTACTCAACGCCGATGAATATCCTATGCCGGACAAAGAAGATTGAGGAGGAGAGACGAGATGTCTGATAGAATAGATGCGCTGCTTGAAGGCGCGATTGATCTCCATTGCCATAGCGGCCCGTCGGTCATGCCACGCAGCCTAAACCATGTCGAAGCGATCAAGCAAGGCGAGGCGGCGGGACTTCGTGCGATCCTGTTCAAGGATCATTATTATTCTGTCACGCCCGTCGCGGCGCTGCTTGACGAGATCATGCCGGGCAAGGTGAAATTGCTCACCGGTGTGCCGCTTAATAATACGACCGGCGGTTTTAACCCCTATGCGGTTGAACATGGCTTCAAACTGGGCGCACGCCTGGTATGGATGCCGACATTTTCGGCGGCCAATCATATTCGCCATTCGCATCGCAAGCAGTTCTTGCCGACCAAAGATAAAATGCTGGCCCCAACGATGCTCACTGTCGTGGATGAGCGCGGCGTGTTGAAGGATGAAGTCAAAGTCATTCTCGATCAGATTGCAGAATATGATGCAGTGCTTTCCGCCGGACATTTGCATATCAGCGAGATATGGCCTTTGTTCAATGAGGCAAAAGCCCGCGGCATTACGCGCCTGCTTGTCAATCATCCGACCTTTCTGATCGGGTGCAGCGATGCGGACATGGCGGAGCTGACGAAAATGGGTGCCTATCTGGAGCATAGCTGCTGCATGTGGGCCGGGGTTCAGGGCAAAAATTATACCGCCGAGGGTCTGAAAGCTGTCATTGAAGCCGGTGGCGTAGCGGGGACGATTATCGGTTCCGACCTTGGACAGGTAGGCAATCCAACGCCTGTTGAGGGCCTGCGCTACGTCATTCAGATGCTGATTGATATTGGCTATGAGGATGATGATATTCGGTTACTGATTGGCGGGAACGCTGCCAAATTGCTCAGCCTGGACGATGCGGACGTGCAAACGGCTCCTGTGAAGCAAGCCCAGACCGCCTGATCTCTCCCAATATCGAGGAATGACCATGGACCGAGAATTTAAACTACTGATCGATGGGGTGCTGCATAGCGGTGTTACCAGTTTTGATGTCGTGAACCCGGCCACAGGTCAGGCTTTCGCCAAGTGTCCCAAGGCAGATGAAGCGATGCTGGATAAAGCCGTGGCGGCTGCCAAGCGTGCTTATCCATCATGGTCGGCGATGCCGATTGAGGAGCGCGCCGGTCTGGTCGAGCAGGTTGCCGAGGCATTGGAACAGCGTGCCGACGAGTTTGCAGCGCTTTTGACGCGGGAACAGGGCAAGCCGCTGGATCAGGCAAAAGGCGAAGTTCTGGGCACCGTCAACGTGCTCCGTACGGTTGCAAAAATGCGACTGGAAACGCGAGTTCTGAGTGAGGACAATGAGAAGAAGGTGATCGAGCATCGCACGCCTCTGGGTGTCGTGGCTGCAATTACCCCCTGGAATTTCCCGCTGATCCTGCTCGCCAATAAATTTGCACCGGCATTGGTCACAGGCAATACGATGATCAGCAAGCCCGCGCCGACCACGCCGCTGACCTCGTTGCTGTTTGCGGAAATTTGTCAGCCGATATTGCCGCCCGGTGTGTTCAACATCCTGTGTGACGAAAATGAATTGGGCGCAGCGCTCACCTCTCATCCGGATGTCGACAAGGTCACGTTCACCGGCTCGACAGCGACCGGCAAGAAGGTGATGGAATCTTCCGCGGGCGGGCTGAAGCGTGTGACGCTGGAACTGGGTGGAAATGATGCCAGCATCGTGCTTGATGATGTTGACGCGGTGCAGGTGGCACAAAAGGTCTTCCAGGGTTCAATGCGCAATGCGGGACAGATTTGCGTCGCGATCAAGCGCGTCTATGTGCCGGAGGCAATGTATGAAGTATTTTGCGAAGAACTGGCGCGACTGGCGAGGGAGGTCGTCGTTGATGATGGTGCCAATCAAGGCGCTCAAATCGGTCCGGTTCAGAATCGCCAGCAATATGAAAAAGTCTCTGCTCTGATCGAAGATAGCAAAGGCCGCGGCACCATCATCGCCGGCGGTGAGCCGCTTGGTCGGCCAGGCTATTTCATTTCGCCGACGATAATACGCGATCTTGATGATGATGCACCTCTGGTGCGTCAGGAGCAGTTCGGGCCGGTTTTGCCTGTTCTGAAATATAGTGATGTCGAAGAGCTTCTTCAGCGCGTGAATGATAGCGAATATGGTTTGGCGGGTACGGTCTGGAGCAATGACGTTGCGCGTGCATTCGAAGTCGCCCGGCGGATCAACACCGGAACTGTATGGATCAACCAGCTTCAGTCGATTGACCCGAACATCCCGTTTCGCGGAGCCAAGAGTTCGGGCATTGGCGGTGAATCCGGCATCGAAGGATTTCATGAATATACTCAGGCACACATCATCAATGCAGCAACAACGATAGCGGCCTGATGCAGATATTGTCCGCCGCCGCGCGCTTCAGTAGAAATAGAAACGCATCGCGGCGTCGGATATCTGTCGCCGGACGCGAGCATCGGGGATGATGTGATAATAGGTTTCCAGCGTCTGCGCGTAACTCATCTTGTCTTCCCATCCGACAAAGGGGGCGTCGCTTCCCCAGAACATCCGCTCTGGCCCGGCAACCTCTAGCAGCCTCTGCGCATAGGACTGAAGGCTGTCAGGAGGCAGTCGGAAGCCGGCAGAGATTTTCACCCATGTCCGGCCCTTGTCTATCGCGCGGAGCATGGCGAGGAAGCCCTCTCCCTCCATTTCCTTCTCGCTGCGCAGCAGTCCGAAATGATCGACGACGACGTCGATCCCCTGGGCTTCCAGCGCGGGGAGCATCCGGGCAAGTTGCGGTCCGTTCAGATTAAGCTCGATATGCATGCCCGCGTCGGCAAGCCGCCGTATGAAGCGGCGAAACTGATAACCTTCAAGATCCGGCAAGGAGTCGTGCGGAGAAATCTGGAAACGCACACCGCAGACCCCTTGTTGTCTGAGAGTGACGAGCTCGGCCGGCTTTGTATCAGGATCCAGCATCACGGTCGCGCGCAGGCGTTTATGCTGAGCAAGAACGGCGAGCGTATAGTCATTATAGTCACCATAAAGGCTTGCGGCTGTCACGACGCCAAAGGCAATGCCGTGGGTGTCCAGCTCCTTGAGATATGCCTCTGCAGGATATTCATAGTCAGGCCGTGTCCATGCCGTATCGGTGAATGGCATGGATTTCACGAACACATGGCAATGTGTATCGATGATCGGCGGCTCGATAAAAGCGCCGGTCATGAGATTGCCCGTCGTGCAAATAATTTTGCACCATTATCATGAAGTACCATGGCGCGCTCCGTGTCGGTAAGAAGGCGGGTCGAGGATATGGCATTGGCGACCATCTCCTTGTAGCTGTTTTTGGTGTTGCCAACGTCCGATCCCCACATGATTCGATGCGGTCCGAAAATATCGACCGCGCGCCTAAGGAAAGCGTCCGCCGGCGTGCCAGCTTCAATGAAACGATGGAAGTTGATCTGGGTGAATTTTAAGCTGATATTATCCTGGTCAGCCAGAAATTTATGAGCTGGCGTTATTGCCTGGTCGGGATCAGCGTCCAGAGCTGGCCAGCCAAGGTGATCGAGCGAGATCGAGGTTTGCGGGAAGCGTTGTGCAAGCGCTTTCACCCGCCCCAAAACTTCCAAGGAAGGCTGGCCGGGTGCATACATAACAACCATGTGCAGCCCCGTATCTGCGGCAACTTCCCAGCTTTCGAGAGCGGCCGTGGAATCGAGCCATGGATAATTGCCTTCAGCATCCGGAAATCCAAATAGACGCAAGCCACAAATATTATGCTTCTTCGTCAGCTCACATAATATGCTTGGGGTAGCCGGCAGGGTGGCATCAAGCATCAGAACAGCTGAAAGGCGCTTGGCATGTTTGTCTGCAGCGGCGATACAGTAGCTATTATCCTTCTTGTAGATGCTGTGATATTGCACCGCTGCACCGCCAGTGACGCCGCACGCATCCCACAGTCCGAATATATGTTCCGGCGTTGCAGGACCGGTTTTGATCCGATGGATGATCACCTCTTCCCCTTCGCGTGCGCCGGTCACATTGACGGGGTAGCCGGTCGTGTCACTGGTGAAAAAATGGGCATGGGTATCGAATAATCGCAAATCGGGATTGGGCGTGATGGCTTTTGCAGACATGGTCATGGTTGAACGACAGGTCGTTCGGCAATCTTGCTAGCCAGAAACATGGCTATTGCAGGGATCACAGCTATTGCCGAAAACACGAAATAGGTTGCCATCCGGTCCAGTCCTGCACCAAGCAGAAAACCGCCGATCATGGGGCCTGCAATGGCCCCAATGCGCCCGAACCCAACGATGAATCCGACACCGGCATTTTTCACAGCGGGCGGATAGATGATGACAGCGACCAGAAACAGGCCGGTATATGCGCCGACGACGAAGAATGTCACGACACCCGCCATCACGAGCAAGGCGATAGGATTCGGCGGCTGCAGTCCGAATATTGTCAGGCTGACAGCGGCCATTGCAAAAAAGATCGTCGTTATTCTGCTCTCACCAACACGGCGGGCAAGTATACCGATAATAAGATGTCCCAGGGTACCAAAGGCCCCGGTAATGATCACGGCGGCAGCAGCCAAGCTGGGGCTGAGGCCGGCATTGGCCAGGATTGTCGGCTTCCAATTGAGCTGGAAATAGCCGACAATGGCGTAGGTGATGGCCGTGATCCATATCAAGATCGTCAGCTTTCTCATCCCTGGCCCCAGCAACGCATCAAAAGTAGAAAGCTTGGCTTTGCTCTGCTTTGCCATAGCAGGAAATACAGTCATGGCCGACATTTTCATTTTTGCGTGAATCTTGTTCAGGCGCGACAGGTCACCTTCTCTACGGCGCATCATCAGAAAATGCGGTGATTCGGCCAGAAGGAACAGGCTTAGCAGAAAGGTGACGGCATTGAGGATGCCAGCGGCGGTGAATATGGCGCGCCATCCGACGGTTTCGAGCAGCAATGCAGCAATGCCACCGCCGAGCATCATTCCTATTGTGAAGCCAGTGTGCAGAATGGCGAGTGAAATATTGCGGCTTTTGTCAGATGCGAATTCTGCGATGCATGTGTTGAGGCAGACCACAAGCGTTCCAAGGCCGATGCCCGTGATGAAGCGTAATATAAGTATCTGAGTGATCGTTGTGGAAAATGCGGTGGCCAGCAACGCGATCGCCAACGTACCCATGGCACCCAACATGATCGGCCTTCTGCCGATCTTGTCAGCCATTGGCGCAATCAGAAACGCACCGATGGTCAATCCAACGGCAGCAGCGCTGAACAATGTTCCCAGAATTTGTGGCGTTATTCCCCATTCCTTGGTGAGCACGGGAGCGGCCAGTGCCAGGGACACCACGTCAAACCCGTCTGCAATATTGGCCATGCAGCACAATGCGATGACCGCATATTGATAAACGCTCATCGATTGTGGTGGCCACTGGGCTGTTTGGGGTTCTTCAGTCAATAGCTCATCCTCTTGTTGAAGCGGCTCTACCGTCCGCCCTTCTTAATTTTCATCTAAAACTAATGTAATTCGTAATTAACACATTTTTTGGTTGCGCCAACCCCTTTATATGTCATAAACAATCGATGTTCGTTATATTGTAATAAGCAAAGCGAACATGCCCCAGCCAGCAAGAACAACATTGTGAGGTCTGAGGGGCAGGATCGATGCTCGATCGAGCAGTTCTACTATTGGAGAGGGAGGGGTTATGAAAAGCGTTTTCGATTATATATGTGGTGCGAGAAGTTCGGTATGTTACGCCGGAACCAGTGCTCTGGCTATCGCATTCGCTTCGTTTGGCTTGTCGTCACCAGTACAGGCGCAGACAATCGATGAGGAAGAAGCCGCTCCGGCTGAAGAAAGCGAAATCGTTGTCACCGGCTCTCGTCTGGGGCAGGGATTTGACGCTCCTACACCAGTAACCACTGTTAGCGCCGGGCAGATAGAAGCGCGCGTGTTCGGAGCCGTGGCGGAACTTGCCAATGACATTCCGCAGCTGCGTCTTAACTGGAATATCGGCCGTTCGTCGGAACCGGTCGGTCAGAACCAGCCTGACCTTCGCGCCCTCGGTCGCGAGAAGACGCTAATCCTGCTCGATGGACGACGCATGGCCGCAACCAACCCCTTCGGCGGCATCGATACAAATGTGTTCCCGGTAGCCCTGATAAGTGGCGTTGACGTTGTTACAGGAGGAGCCTCGGCGGCTTATGGTTCGGATGCCGTTGCCGGTGTCATCAATTTCAAGCTCAACAAGGATCTGGAAGGTGTGAAAATAGACGCGTCTTATGGCGAGTCCAAATATGGCGACTTCAAGCGCCCGATTCTCTCGGCCGCCTATGGCGGCAAAATGCTGGACGATCGTCTGCACGTGACCGTGGCGGGTGACTTCTATCGCAACACGGGACAGACAAGTGTGGCCACCCGTCCCTGGGGCCAAAACCAGACTGTCCTGTTCACCAACCCTGCGGGATGCTGTGACACGCTGCAGCAGATCGCCGATTTTGCAACCTTCTCGAAGATGACTTTTGGTGGTCTGATAAACGCACCGGCATCAAGCCCGCTTCATGGCATCCAGTTCGGTCCGAACGGCGAGCCCCAGCCGTTCAACTTCGGTCCTCTCGTCGGGCCTGTTTTCCAGCTTGGGGGCGATGGGGTCAATATTACCGATTTGGGCAACATCGGTGTCCACATCACACGCTATTCCGGCTATGGTCGATTGTCATATGAGGCTTCGGATGCGCTCACGCTCTGGGCGGAGGCTCTATATAGTCATGTCGACGTCAAGTCCAATCTCGCGCCCAACTATGACAACGGCAATTTGACGATCTATCAGGACAATGCGTATTTGCCGCAATCGGTTCGCGACATCATGATCGCCAATAATATACCGTCGTTTGCATTTGGCCGTATGCAGCTTTTTGATGATGGCGAGTCGGAAAATAACAGCGAGACCGACGTTCGTCGTTACGCGGTGGGAGCGGAAGGCAGTTTCGGGGGCTGGGACTGGGATGTCTTTGGCCAGATTTCGCGCAACTCATTTTATCAGGAATCGGTCAACAATCGCGTTCAGAGCCGGTGGTTCAATGCGGTTGACTCAGTGATTGATCCGGCGACCGGTCAGGCGGCCTGCCGTATCAATGTAGACGCCGATGCGACAAATGATGATCCAGCCTGCATGCCGGCCAATGTTTTCGGTGCCGGCTCGATCAGCAACGCAGCACTGGGCTATTATCGCGGTACGTCATTCTACGCCGCAGACATGGATCAGGATGTGGTCGGATTCAATATTCGCGGCAAGCCTTTCTCGACCTGGGCTGGAGAGGTCGCCGTCGCATTTGGTGGTGAGTATCGCCACGAAAAAATTGACAGCGTCTCCGATCCGATTTCGATGATAAGCGGCTGGCGTTCGATCAACCAGCAGTCTTTCAGCGGCAAGCTTAATGTTGCGGAAGTTTTTGCCGAGGTTGCGGTGCCGCTGCTTGATGATGTGCCGATGGCCGATCATCTCGAACTGAATGCGGCTATCCGCTATGCTGATTACAGCTCGAGTGGTGGCGTGGTGCCGTGGAAGATCGGTCTCAACTACTCTCCGATCCCGGACATTCGTTTCCGTGGTACAATTTCGAGCGATATTCGTGCGGCAAATATCAATGAACTATTCTCGGGCCAGAATCAGGTGATCCGCGGTGAACCTGATCCCCGCTCTACGTCGACCAACGGTATTCCGGCCTCCTATTTCATAACGTCGCTTACCGGTGGTAATCCCAATCTTGACCCTGAAAAGGCCGATACAATATCTTTCGGTGTCGTGCTGCAGCCAAGTTTTGTACCCAGGCTCAATCTGTCGATCGATTATTACAAGATCAAAATCGAGGATGCGATTACCAGCCTGCCATCGGCAACGATCATCAACAACTGCTTCACTGCCAATATTCAGTCCTATTGTGATTATATCACGCTGGACCCGGCAACCAATCTAATATCGAGTGTGCAGGCGACGTTGATCAATGCCAATGTCGCGGGAACGTCGGGTATCGACTTCGAAGCATCTTATAGACGGGAAGTCGGGCCGGGCACACTTGGCTCGCGGTTGCTGATCAACTGGGTCGACAAGCTCTATCTGGGTACGGAAGGCGGTCGGATCGATTATGTCGGCGACCTTGCAACGGACTATTCGGGCCAGCCGGAATGGAAATGGAATTTCGACCTGACCTATGACCTGGAGAAGGCGCGTGTTGGCCTGTTCCTCCGTTATATTGGCGGGGGCAAGTTCCGGTCCACTTATGTGGATGATGTGAACCTGCCGGCAGATCAGAACCACATCAGTGGCAGACTCTATACCAACCTTTCGGCTTCCTACAAGATTACGGACAGTATCGAGTTTTATGGCAAGATAGACAATCTGTTCGATGTCGATCCGCCGGTGGCGCCGAATTTCATCGTCCAGCCGACGATTTCAAACTCGCAGATGTTCGACAAAATGGGTCGCTATTTTGTCGGCGGTGTACGGGTACGTTTCTGACCCGTCATTTGTCCTGTTTAAATGAGCTAATCCCGGCGCGTGGCTTTGCGCCGGGATATCATAACGGAACTGTTGCAGTTCCGGGACGCAAAGGACCTCACCAGTCATGACGCAGGCGGCTAACCCGAATGATCTCATAAGGCGGTCGCCGATGAGCTGGTATCAATACATGATCATAGCGATATGTGTATTGACCTATGCTGCAGATGGTCTTGATGTTGTTACATTGTCCTACGCCGCACCGGTCATGATGAAGGAGTGGAACATATCCCCCGAGACATTCGGGTTTGCATATAGCGCCACTCCTGTCGGGATAGCGTTGGGTTCATTCTTTATAGCCCCTCTTGCTGACAAGATAGGGCGGCGCGTCCTGGTATTATGGCTGCTCGGCCTGTTGATAATTTTCATGCTGGCGACGGCGTCCAGCACGTCGATGCTGATTCTGGTGATTTTGCGATTTGTGACCGGTGTCTGTCTGGGCGCGCTGGTCGTTTGCCTGAATGTCACCGTCTCCGAGTTCAGCAATGAAAAGCGGTCCAATTTTCATATTGGCCTGCTGCATACGGGTTACAGCTTTGGTAGTATGTTGTGTGGCGGATTGGCGGCGATATTGATTGAACCTTATGGCTGGCGTTCAATTTTTTATGCCGCGGCAATTTTGAATATCATCAGTTTCGTATTGGCCGTTATTATCCTGGCGGAGTCTCCGGCATTCTTGATCAACAGCCGCCGCAAAAATTCTCTGCAAAAGCTCAACCGGCAGTTTCGGCTAATGAAACATGCCGAATATGAAGAGCTTCCCTTGCCCAAGCAGCCATCGACGGTGACAAAGGACAAAGCCATGTCCATCATCCCGCGCTCGCTTTGGGCAAGTGCAATTTTTTTGAGTATCGCCGGCTTTTTCTTCACCACCAGCGGCGCGTTCATGGCGAGCTGGAAACCGCATCTGCTGGATATGTCAGGACTCGAAATGACGCAGATAGGCATAGCAGGTATGTTTTCTTCCGGGGCAGGTGTCATTGCGCATCTGGTGGTCGGCGCATTGGCCCGGAATGTCGGTGAATTCAAAATTGCGATTATTTTCCTGATTGCCACCGCATGTGCGCTCATTCTTTTCGGGATCGTACCGAATGGTGCCATGATTCCGCTGACGGTCATTGTTACCGTCTGGGGGTTTTTCAATATCGGCAGCTATACCGCGATCATTCTCGTCACGATAAACCATTATGACGTGTCCCTGCGCAACGCGGGATTGGGCATAATGCTGGGCTGCTCGCGTATTGGTGGTATCCTCGGCCCCTTGTTGGGCGGTGTGGTGATCGGGACTGGTGCAGACCGTTTATGGGTGCTCTGTGTATTTTCAGCAATTCTTGCGGTGCCGGTTGTAGCGCTGCTGATCGTTTGGGGAAGCCAGAAAAAACCAATAGCGGAAAATACGGGGAAGGAATTGATGCAGTAACCTGAGGTGGGCGGTGTGGGGCTTCATCTTGCAGCATGAGGCTCGATACTGGCCCGACTGCTATTCCGGATGCTGTGAATCGATGATGTATTAACCTGAAATATGTCGAAGGAATTAAGAATGATCAAAGCGCGATATCCCTATGTTGCAACAGCAGCAGTTTTCGCGGTGTTTATATTGGCCGGATGCGATGGAAATAGTGGAAAAAATGGAAATAACGCCGTGGATTCTGCCAATCGTGGCTCTGCTGACCAAGACATGGCTTCGGGCGAGCTTCCAAGCGTGGCAAAATTGGCAGATGGGGAAAGCAATGTGGCGGCATCATTATCGTCAAAAACCGAAGCTGTGCCGGCAAATATAGCCGAGGTTACCACTACAGTAATCAAACAGGAGGCGAAGCAAGAGGCGAAGCAAGAGTCCCGGGTTGAGGCTGCTGGCACACCCCGCCTGATTTCGGCGCTTGTTGCCGCTAAAGCAGAACCAGCAGTTGCTGCTGCTCCGCCTGCGGCCTTTGCCCAATGTGCGGTTTGTCACAGCGTGAAGGCAAGTGGCGCATCCGGCATCGGTCCCAATTTGCATGGCGTCTATGGCGGCAAGGCGGGAACCAGGTCAGGCTATTCCTATTCTCCTGCAATGGTGGATTCTGGCATTCAGTGGACACGGGCTAAGCTGGATAGCTATCTTGCCGATCCGAAAGGGCTCGTTCCCGGAACAAGGATGGTCGTTCCGGGGGTCGCAGATGCTGCCAAGCGCAAAGATATTATCGACTATCTAGAAGCCAATAAATAATTGCCAGTGATGAAGCGGGGAGAAGCGGGATATGAAGGTTCACAGGATATTGAGCGGAATGGTTGTCGCGGGCGCATTGTCCATTGGGGCTCATGCGCAGACAGCAAAGCCGACGCTCGACTATTCATCCGCTGCGACGATCCGCGATACATGCCTAAAATGGGCTTCAGAGCATGATCTGAAAGTCGCCATAGCTGTCATGGATACGCATGGCATGTTGGTGACATTTGCGCATATGGATGGAGTAAAGCCTGTCATCGGCGAAGTGGCACAATGGAAGGCTAGGGCATCGTCCCAATATGGCAGGTCGACGGAGGCATTGGCGGCCCTTAACCCACCGGCCAATATGCCTGGCGTTGCTACGATCAGGGGCGGTGTGCCCATCTATACCAGGGACGGTCTGTTGCTGGGCGGCGTAGGGACTTCGGGCGCTAAATCTGAAGAGGATGCCACATGCGGTACGGCAGGGGTTGAGGCGGCGGGATTGACGACTGCCGCCCCATAAATCTCAATAGGCGTCAATTTCTTTGAGTGCTTCGGCTGCAAGCCCCCAGCTTTCAACGCCACCTGCAACACCGATATAGAGGGTGGTCTGCAAAAGCGTCTCGCGTATGTCCTCTTTTGTCGCACCATTGGTGACGGCACATTTGACGAGCCGCTTGAGCGGAATGTGACGGTTTAGCGCGGCGCAGATCGCCATGGTGATCAGGCTTCGTTCGCGCAATGTGAGTCCCTCCCGCGTCCATGTTTCGCCAAAGCAGGCGGAGGTCACATAATTTTCGAGCGGCTCGTGAAAATCATCGGCCGTATCCAGGCGTTCGACGCTTGCCTCGCCAAAGAGGGCCTTGCGCATTTCCCGGCCGGCCTGAAATGCCGGGTCATTGGTTTTAAGTGCCATGATGATATCCTTTAGGGTTGGAGATAGGGTTGAAGGCTTGCACCCAGACGCTTCATCTCGTCGCGCGCAGGTTGCGAGAATCGGACCGCCCGAAAGAAGCCATGGATCATGCCCGAGACGGTCTGGACGCTGACCTCATTGCCTGCATCGCGTAACCGCCCGGCATATTGCAGGCCTTCTTCCAGCATAGAGTCATGCTCCGCCTCGACAAGGAGGGCCGGGGGCAGGGCGCTGAGGTCGTCTATATGTAATGGGGGAGGGTAGCTGAATGGGGCGCGCGCATTGCAGGAGCGATAGGTCTTGACCATCGCCTCAATGACAGGGCGCACCAGTACAGGGTCTCGCGCTATATTGTAATATTGGCGTGTTTCATCAATATCGAACACGCCGTAGCATAAGATCTGACACGCGATTTTCGGGCCGTTGCGGTCCCTTGCCATCACGGCAAGCAAGGTTGCGATAAAGGCACCAGCGCTATCTCCGGCGACAGCAAGGCGCGCCGGATCGATTGACAGAAGTTCGGCCATTTCGGCCACCCAGCACAATGCGGTATAGCTTTCTTCCATCATCATATGCGGCGTTGCTTGCGGTAGGCGGGAATATTGGACGCTGATAACGGCAGCGCCGCTCGCCTCTGCGAGCGCCATGGCCAGCGGCTCGAATGTCTCGATGCTGCCGAGTGTGAACCCCCCTCCATGAAAATAGACGATGGCTGCGCCCGATTGCCTTGCAGGGGCTGGCCGATATATCCGTACTGCGGTCTCGCCGCCTTCGCGCGGTACGAAACTGTTGCAGATCATCATGCCGTCCGGGCAAGGATAGGCGAGGGCGGCGGCATTCAGGTCCGAGCGCAGACGTCCGCCATTCATAGATACGGTCCCACCGGCATTGGTCGACCGGAATGCAGCAATATATTCGCTGATGCCGTCGGCGAGTTTCAACTCTTCAGCCATATTCAGGACCATAAATCCTTTGACGCGAGGGCGGCGCCTTCGACCAGGGCCGAAAGTTTCGCCCATTGCACTTCGGGGTGGACGCGCGCCATGTTCCATCCTTGCGAAAATCCGCAGTCCGTTCCTGCAATGATATTTTCCCTGCCAAGGACGCTTGCGTAATTTTTGATACGCCATGCGACAAGTTCCGGATGTTCGACAACATTCGTCTGATGACTGATGACACCGGGAACAAGGATTTTGCCTTCGGGCAGCTTTACATCCTTCCACACCATCCATTCATGTTCATGGCGGGGATTGGCTCCTTCGATGACATAGGCCTGTGCTTTGATTTTCAGGATAATGTCGACCACCTCGCGCAAAGGCACGTCGGTCGTGTGCGGTGTGTTCATGCTGCCCCAGCACATATGATAGCGAACCCTGTCCTCGGGAATATCCCGCAGCGCATGATTATAGGCTTCGACTTGCCGCTCGGAAGCGCGCCGCAAATCTTCCGGTGTCGGGTTGGGATTGCCGGGGAGCACCTGGTTGCGGGCTGGCAGACCAAGGTCGAGCTGCACGATGAAACCCGCATCGACAATGGCTTTATATTCTTCATGCATGGCGTCGGCGAGTGCATAGAGATAAGCGCTTTCGCTTTCATAGACTTCACCGGCGTCAGCATCGTCGCGGGCAGGAGTGGCCGATGGCATGAAAGCCTCGACGAAATCATTGCCGGCCAGCGCCGCTTTATAATTGTCCAGGTCGGTCTGAAGTGCCTCCTGGCCGACATAGGTGATCGGCGCTACGACCTTGCATCGCGGCAGCGGTACAGAAATTGCTTCCCTGACTTTGTCAGCGTCCAGCTCCGGGGCCATCCACATCGTTTTGTACATGGCATTATATTGTTGCATGAAGCCCGGAAATTCATCGCTTAGCCGGGCATAATAGGGGCCTTTTTCCTCAGGCGGCTGCTTGGCGAGGCCGCCCAATCGTTCCACGACATAATTGTGGAAGCTGGGCTTTGATATTTCGCCATCACTGGGAATATCGATGCCGATCTCTGCTTGCTTGGCGACGACATCAGCGACGCCTTGTGTGATAGCCTTTTGAAATTGCGCTTCATCTACCGGTTCGCCCAGAGTCTTGTGCATCATGGCTTCAAGGATGTTGAGCGGGCGGATCAGGCTACCGACATGCGTGGTCAGAATGCGGTCAATACTGCGTTGCACATCTTCTCCTGTCACTTCATTCTATATGGCATTGACGGCAATATGGATGGCGCAATATCAATGCTTGGCTTGACGGTAATATTATGTCATTCTGAATGGAGTTTGTAAATAGCAACTGAAGTTTATTGGCCATATGTTGAGGAAAAAGAATGCTGAACGCAAAAATCAAACGCAAGCTTGAGGCTGGCGAGGTCGTACTGGGCAGCTTTTTCAAGCTGAATTCGCCACCGCTGGTGGAATTATTTGGGCTTTGCGGCTTCGACTTTCTGATCATAGATGCCGAGCATGGCTGCTATACGCATGAAGAAATCGAGAATGTCATCCGCACCTGTGAGCTGATGGAGATGAGTAGCGTCGTGCGTACACCAGACGCGCTGGAAGCGAATATCCTGCATGTGCTCGATAGCGGAGCGACCGGGATTCAGGTGCCATCTCTCAAGAGCGCCGAACAGGTTCGTGAGGTTGTTCGTCATGCCAAATATTGGCCGAAAGGCGAGCGGGGATCTGCGCGTGCTTGCCGCGCGGCGGGCTATGGGCTTTCGGGCAAGGACTATGAAGAGCGGGCCAATCGCGATACGCTTATCAGCGTGCATATTGAGAATAAGGAGATGGTCGAGGAAGTCGATGCCTTGTGCGAGATAGAAGATCTGGATGTATTGTTCATTGGGCCGGGAGACCTCAGCCAGTCGTTGGGTCATCCAGGCGATGCCAAGCATCCCGATGTTGTGGCGGCGATAGACAAGGTGATTGAGGTGGCCGCAGGGCGCAAACATATCGGAACCGTCGTGGGTAGTGCAGAGCAGCTGGAGCATTATGTCGCGCGCGGGGTCAAATATATTGCGTGGCTGTCTGACATGGGGATGATGCGGGCAGCGCTTTCGTCCGCTTCCCAGAATTTCGCACCCTATCGGACATCCTGATAGCAGGGTTAGGAGAGAAATATGAAACGACCATCAGGAGGACGCGGCAAGGAACTGGCGTCCGTTGCGCCACTGCTCAATGAGCTGACCGAGGATATCCTATATGACAAAATATGGGAGCGGGAGCAGCTTTCAAAGCGCGACCGCAGCCTGATCACCATCACCTGTCTGATCGCGCTAAACCGGGACCAGGCGCAGGGACATATGCAGCTGGGCATGGAGAACGGGCTGAGCGTCGAGGAGCTGGGCGAGGCGATAGCCCATATCGCTTTTTACGCAGGCTGGCCGGTAGCTGTGTCAGCAGCACGCAAGCTCAAAAATATCGTGGAAACGGATTCAGACTGAGATGATGTGGGGTGGCATCCACTTCATTCGATGTTGCCGCGCGGAGTAGGGATTCCGGCTATGGCGAGGCGGATCCGATTGAGTGTGCGTGCGCCGGTAAAATAGAGCGTGCGCCAATCGTCATCGCCCCAGTTGAGATTGGAGGCGCGCCCTTCAATGGCTATCGTCCCCATATGCACACCTGATGGGTCCATGATCCATATGCCGCCCGGTCCTGTGCAATAGACATTGCCCTCGACATCGACTTTCATGCCATCCGGTCCGCCGACGCGGTCGTCATCGCGCATGTCGCAAAAGAGGCGGGCGCTGCCCAGATCGACCATGCCGTCTTTCTCCACATCATAGGCCATGATAAGTTTGCGGTGCTTGTTGCTGTCATTGACGTAGAGAATGCTTTCGTCCGGCGAAAAACACAGACCATTGGGGTTGATGAGGTCACGCACCACCATATTGATGCGCTTCAGGTCTGGCGACACTCGGTAAACCCCGGCGCAATCAATTTCCGGCGGATGATCGACCGGTGTGAAGGGCACTTTTGGTGGAGGATCGGTGAAATAGATCGCGCTGTCCGATTTCACCACGACATCATTGGGACGATTCAGCTTCATGTTGCGATAAGTGTCGGCGATGACGGTGACGCTGCCATCCGCTTCGACCCGGTCGACGCAACGGCTGAAATGATGACAGACAACCAGGCGGCCTTCGCGGTCCAACGTCTGGCCATTGCCATTCTTGGTATCATCTTGGTCAACCGTGATGCCCTCTGCCGGGTGCCATTTCATGCGCTTGCTGTTGTGGATGTCGCTGAAAAGCAAATAGCCGCCACTGCGAATCCATACGGGGCCTTCGGCGGGACCGGTCGGGCCGCCAAAGCCGCTGCCCAGTTGTTCAAAGTCAATCCCGTCAGGGATGATGGCGTTGATGCGCGGATCCAGTCTTTCAATCGGCATTCATTCCCCCTGCTTTGCGATTTTCAATTTGATCCAGGTGACCAGTTGAGCAGCCGTTTCACTGTGCCACCGAAAATGGCCTCCTTGGCTGCGGTGCTGATCTCTTCGCTATGGAGCAACATGTCGCGGCTTTCGCTGTAGAGGCAGCCGCGATTGCGCATGGGTCCACCGGCTGTGGCCATGCGGAGCCTCGTATAATCGCTGGCCCAGAGCAGGCGCTCAGCGCCGAAAGCATCGAATATACGGTGCAGGTTTGGCCAGACATCTGCAAACGGATAGCTGTCGTTCGAAAGCAGTGGAATGCCGCATAGCTTCACATGGACGTTCGGATATTGCGCCAGCTCCAGCAGGTCTTCAAGGGGATGCCAGGGGTCATCCTGCGGCGGTGATACGGGGTGCTGGGAAAGGCCGATATGGTCGATAATTATCGCAAGCTGAGGATGACGTTCGATGATGGGACGCATCGCGGCCGTTTGCCCATGTGTGGAGAGGAACAGCGGCAGGCCGACCGCCTCAGCCGCTGCGAAGCCAGCATTCATTGCTCCGGATGTGAAACTCTCCTGTAATTCGGTGGTGCGAAAATTTGTGACGAGCAATCGTCCGGCCGCCAACCGGTCATCCTTGCGTGCCCGCTCAATCGCTTTTGCCAGTTCGCCGTCCGTCAGCATGAAAGTCTCGACGCCGATGAAGCGCTCCGGATAACGGCTGACGCATGCCTCGATATAGGGCAGGGCGGCGACGATCAGTGCCGCATCAACGCCGACACTGTCCATTGCTTCGCGCGCAATTTCGACATTGAGCAGCAGCTTTGTCGCATCGTCCATATCATCCCTGAGCGGAACAGGGGGGACAGGCTGATGAATTTGCCCGTCAATAATATCGAAATCGATGCTATTCATTTTTCGGGTCCTTCATGGGCGACAAAGGCCCGGTAAATCGGCTTGCCACATGTTGTGCAGCAAATATCCTGGGTCGCTGTTGGAAGCGCTGCGCTTTCGCCATGCGGTATATGCCCGCAGCAGGCACATCCGCCGGGGCTGCTCAACTGGTCATATAGAGACAGCATGGCTTCGCTCCATTGTGCCCCACAAAAAGGGCATTGAGCTGTTTCAATTTCAGAATTGGCTGATGATTTTTCCATTGAGAAATCGGCTCTCCATTCATTGGGTTCGAAGCTGACGACAGAGGCCAAAAATCAATGGAGATCGGGCTTGCGCGAGATCATATAGATTTCATCGTTGAACCACAGCTCTCCATGGCGTTCCAGAACATGGCGCGTCACATCGAGATACTGGTCATTTGAGAGCGCTTGCGCAAGGCGCTGTTCTTCTATCTGCGCGACATAGCTAGCCGCGTTCCATGCTGCGAAAAGAGTTGAGCTGCCGATAGACTGGCCCTGACCAATTTCTGTTGGCAAGGTTCTGAGATCATAGCGGAATGATGCTTCTAAATCTGTCATATCATGAAACTGATAAGAGTTTGCTGCGGGGCCAAGCTCTTGTTTGACTGCAGCCATGATAGCGTGCCTGTCTGCTGTAAACGGGTTTTCATCCGGCCATATTCCTCTGATGATCTCCATTCCGGGATCATTGCCATAGCTTTGAATGCCCATTAACTTGCCGTTCGGGCGCAAGGCCTTGACCATCGGCGCGACGATTTTCTTGGCTTTGAATTCCAGTGGCGCGCGGGCGCGATAGGGCTGGGAAAGCAATACGAAATCAAAATCCGCTTTGGCATATCCGCGTCTCGGAATTATGGGGTTGAGCATGAAGCCATGGTCCTTGCGATACAGGATCAGGACGACGGGTTTCTTATAGACAGGGTTGCCACTCTCGCTGCTGATACTGGTTTGCCAATGGCTAGCAAGGAAGGGTTCAAGCGCGGTGATCTGCTCTTCAAATTCGCCTGCACTGGTACCTTCCAGCGCCACTTCATGCCATTCCATCGCGCTGGCAGCGCCGGGCGAACCGGGTTGAAGAAGCGGTGTCTCGGAATATTTCATATTGGTAAGGACAAGCACTGTGGCGGAATGTTCGCGCAACCGGTCGGGCATTTTCTCAAGCGTCAGCCGGATATTCTCCATGCTGATTTCCTTCGCCACCACATAAAACGGAACCCAGGGATGACGCCGGTGCAACCCGCGCAATGTCTTTGCGAGCGCCGTGCCATCGCCGGCACCTCCATCAAGAATGCGGACTGCAGGTGGGACAGGCTGGGTGTCCGACAGTTCCTGAACGACGCGATCGGCAATGAGGTGTTTCTCTGTCGTCGTGTTGACGAACATAAGATATTTCTGGCGATTGCTGTAGAAACGGAAATCATGTTGAGGTTCGATGCTTTCGCGCAAACCCTTGATACCAGAGCGCAGGGCAACAGCGGAGGTCCCTCCCTGTTCTTCAATGAAACGATGCACGCGATCAACAGTCTGTATTGTAACGCGGCCCCCTTGCTGTAGACGAGAAACCAGCTTGCCATCATTGACAGACAGGCGACCGAATGTGGACTGCGCCATTTTCATGCGTCGGCAAGCATGTTCAATCTGCGTAAGAAGTGCTTCAGTGTCATCCATCGTTATCGATTAACTTTTCCTTGTCGCCCTATTGTCCAGGTCTGCAGCGGGTTCCCAATGAACTGTCTGCTGATTGCAAGCGGGCCTTCATTATGCTGCAACAGCCTTTGTGAAGCGTCCGTCGAGATAGATTAACGGAGCGACATCGCCATAGAGCTGAACCTCTTTGACGGCGCCGATGACGATTGCATGTGTACCATATTCGACATGCTGCTCATATTCACAGATGAAGCTGGCTTGCGCCCCGCGCAGATAGGGTGTGCCGCATGCCGCGGAGTCCCAGCAGCCTTCGCTGAAGCGTTTTTCTCCCTTGATTGCGCCAAAGCAATTGTTGGCGATAGCTTCTTGTTCGGCATGCAGAATGTTAATACAAAAATTGGCACCGGTCGTGAGCGGCGAATATAAGCTCGCGCTCCTGTTGATGCAGACAAGAAGCGATGGCGGGTCCATGCACAATTCGCTTACGGCCGTGGCGGTCATTGCCCAGCGCTTGTTCTCATGCCACGCAGTGACGACGACAACGGCTTTGCCAAAACGGCGCAATCCCTGCCGCATTTCTTCCGCTAAAGAAGTGTGCTTCTGTGTCGCGATATCGATTGTGCTCATAGCGTTGCTCCCTCCGTGTCAATATGCCCCTGCATCAATCAACGCTTCACGTGCATGGCGCCAGCTGTCGGAAGTGGCCGGCAGGCCCACATAGATGGTCGCGTGGACCAATATCTCGCGGATCTCTTCTTTCGTGACACCGTTTGCGATTGCGCCCTTGATATGGTTTTTGAGCTGGTCAGGCCTTGATTGACCTATGATGAGAGCAATGGTGAGCATGCTACGCGTCTTGCGGTCCAGTCCGGGCCGACTCCATATATCCCCGAAACACAGGCGTGTGACCATATCCTGCAAAGGCTCCTGAAAATCGTCTGCTTGCTCAATGCCGGCAACGCCCGGTTCCCCAAACATGTCGAACCGCATGGCCCGACCGCGATCATAAGCTTCGTCTTTCTTCACTTCCGCTCCTCTCCTCTTTATCATTTTCCATCACGCGATTTTATATGTGGGGCGATGGAGGTGTTCCGGCGGGTTAGCCAACAGCTTCGTATCGGACTTCCAGGGGGATTGAGGTCAGCTCCGCCAGTCGCGGTGCGACTTCGCGCCCGATAAGCGTCAAATTGTCGACCGTATCTTCATGGCTGAGTTCGCCGGCCTGGCCCATCATCAACAGATTGCCAAATCCACCCGTCTCCTCGTGGAAACGCGCAAGCTGTTCATAAACGTCGTCGGGCGTTCCCACGAACATCAGACCGGCATCCATATATTCTTCAATCGATCCGTCGAGCGGGAGCGGTTTGCCGTTACGCATGCGCGGACGCATGGCTGACGGGCCTGCTTGTAGCATACGTACATTGGCGTCTACCGGGTTAAAGCCCAGTGGGTTACGAAATTGCGGGTCGAGCCGCGCCGCCGTTGTGAAATAGCTTTTCATGCTTTCGGCCCGTTTAAAAGCGGTCTCTCGATCATTGGCGCAGGCAATGACGGCAAGATAAGCCAGCTTGTCGAGACCGGGCTGTTTACCGAACTCCTCGAAATAGGCTTCGCGATAGCCGGTGAAAACGGAACGTGCGACTGCGCCGGACAGGAATGTGGCGCATGTATAGCCCATTTTGCCATAGACCTTTGCGCTCGAAGCGCTTGATGCCGTCATCCAGATCGGGGGATGGGGTTGCTGGATGGGACGCGGCCAAAGGCTGGCCGTCCGGTAATGGAAATGTTCGCCGTCCCAAGAGAAATTTTCGCCCTCATTGCCGAGTGCCTCAAGAATGAGATCATGTGCTTCCCAGAATCTGTCCATAAAGCCGGTAGGTTGCCGGTTGGACATGAACAACTCATAGGCAGCACCCTTGACAAAGCCGACTTCTAGCCGCCCGCCCGACAAGCAGTCCACCATGGCAATTTCTTCTGCAACCCGCAGAGGATTGGAGCGATTGGCAAGTGGAATGCCCAGAGCCAGAAGGCGGGCGTTCTGCGTCTGTCGCGCAAGTATCGCCAATGTTGTCATGCACGATGTAGACATGCAGGTAGCGGCAGCATGATGCTCGTTGATCATGATATTGAGCCCCAACTCATCGGCCAGCATATATTCGTCAAGATAGCGATTGAGCAGCTGCCCCGCTTCCACAGGATCACAATGTTGCTGCGGCAAGGTAACCCGCATTGCGCCGGGCACCTGAAAGGCAGGATAATAGGCCTGCTCGCTGAACTGCCATATAATCATTTTACTCTCCCGTGCTGTCTTTGTTTCAGTTTGCAAATGCGGCTATTTGCGCGGCCAGCTTTTCGGGCTGGTCTGCATGCACGCGATGGCCGGCCTTTTCGAAAACACTTGTTTCGGCGCTGGGCAGGGCGTTGCCAAACGCCGCGCGGTAGGCTGGCGTGATCAGACTGTCTTCCGCACCCCAAATAACAAGGCTGGGGCAATGGATGCGGTGCAGCCGATCGCCCAGCTTTGGGTTGTTCATATAAGGCGTCCACGCATAGAGGCTCAACGCTTCGTCATTGCGCATCAGCCGTCGCAACCGGTCTTCGGGTAAGTTCGCCAATGTCTGGAAGTCGCTGCCCAGAGGGGGTGTGCCAAGCTGCAGGCTGGTGCCCAGTTCTTGCTTCGACATCATGAATATGTCAGCGACATATTGTTCGCGGCGCTGAGCGGTTTTCAGCCCGAACGGGGAGATCAGAATCATTTTGGAAGCGCGATTGCTTTCCTTTGTAAGCATCTCGGCAGCGACCCAGCCACCAAATGAACTTCCGACGATCACGGGCTGATCGAGGGACAAGATGTCCATCATGTCCAGATAAAAATAACCGAGATCATCAACACGGTCGAACCGCTCGGGCAGGGCAGATGTTCCAAAACCGGGATGTGTCGGGGCATATACGGTAAAGTGTTGCGACAGTGGTTTGAGAAAATCTGCCGCTTCTTCCACGCCATCTATGCCGTGTAAATATAGCAAGGGAGCGCCAGTTCCTGCGATGAACATTTCAATATCGGTACCGTTGATGTCCAGCCGCGACATTTCCCCAAAGTCCAACTCGTCCAGGCACCCCGTCTCCATCGCTCTCTCCTCAACTGTCATTTATGGGCAAAAGATGTTTTTTTATAACCGATAAGTCCAATTCTTTGTTCTTGAGCTTTTGATATCATATTAGTATGGGTCGCCTATGGAATTACGGCATTTACGATATTTCCGGGCTATTGGTCGGGAAGAGCATTTTGGTCGGGCTGCCATTAGTTTGCGCATCGCGCAGCCTGCCCTTACGCGTCAGATACGCGACCTTGAACAGGAGCTCGGTGTCGAGCTGTTCGAGCGTCTTCCCAGGGGCGTACGACTATCGAATGCGGGGCGCGTGTTCCTGGAGGAAGTGGAAGAAATATTATCACAAGTAGATCGCGCGGTCGATCGAGCCAAAGGGCTTGCAAGCGGACATTTGGGTACGATCCGCGTGGGCCTGAGCGAAATTATCGCAGCCTTTGATTTTATTTCTTACGGATTGCTCAACTTTCGCGCATGCGCGCCGGACGTCACGCTCGACCTGCGCTCCATCGGGCCGATCCAGCAGGTGCTGGCGCTTAATGAAGGTACGCTTGATGCGGGTATCATCTATGATGCGCATCTCGAAAGTGGTGATGGCAATTTGTTGCAGACGGCGCAGATCGGCGTGGGCGAAACCATGCTTGCCGTTCATGAGGGGCATCCATTTGCCAGCCGCGATGCAGTGAGCATGGCGGAGCTGGCTGATGAACCGATGTTGGGACCAGCACGCAAGACTGCACCCACCTATTATGATCGCCTGATGTCTGCTTGCGTGGAAAGCGGCAGCGCGCCGAACATTGTTCAGGAATGTACCACTAACTCCGTCATGTTCAGCCTTGTTGCGGTAGGCATGGGAATTGGGTTTGTGACGGCAGCAGAGCCAGCACCCCTGGCGCAGAATATCCGGCTGGTACGGATCAGCGACCTGGGATTGAAATTCAACGTCTTGCTTGCCTGGCGCCGCCGTGATCAATCGGTGGCCTTGAAGCGTTTTGTCGACGTCATGGCGCAACACAGTGCTTTGGAAGTATCGGAATAGCAAGGGCGGGACATAGAATTGTCCCCCTTTCGGGGTGACATGGTGGCGGCAGGACTCTGCTATTTTCTCCATCGAAAGGAGAGAGTGATGAACAAGGCACGTCCGCTCAATGGCATGTATCACTTCGCTTATCCATGCCGCGACGCAGAAGAAACACGGCATTTTTATGAGGATATATTAGGGCTTCCGCTGGTCAACTGCATGTTGTCCGAAACTGTGCCGAGTACCGGCGAAAACCAGCCCTATGTTCATTTCTTTTTCGAGATGGGCGATGGATCTTATATTGCCTTTTTTGATCTGGGGGGGAATGAACTGCCCGAACCCTCTCCGAACACGCCTGACTGGGTGCAGCATTTTGCGATCGAGACGGACTCTGTTGAAAGCGTGCGAGCGATGCAGCAGCGTTTGGCTGAATATGGCGTCAAGACTACACCCCTTGTTGATCACGGCTTTGTGCGGTCCATTTATTTCTTTGATCCCAACGGGCTTCGCTTGGAGATTGCGGCGCGGACCGAAGAGCCGGGCTTCCTAGCCAAGGCTGCCTCTGAAGCACATGAGACTCTGGAGACTTGGAAGAAAAGGAAGCTTGCCGCAGCAGGCTAACTTATAACTTAGCATAGCTATTGTCTTTCATGATTCTATACTTCTTTTAATGCCCATTCCGGTAGACATGATATTGGTGATGCGGCAGTAGAGTGGTTTGAATCGTGGGAGTCTTTTTGTGGTAAGAGCAGCCAAGGGAAATACGGAGCATTCTCAGCGCCGGGTCCAGTCGATCGAAGTGGGCTTTCGCGTCTTGCGGGTTTTGTTGACTGCCGAAGGCGCACTGCCGTTGCGGAAAATTGCTGCGCGCGCTGAAATGCCTCCGAGCAAAGCCCATCTCTACCTGGTCAGTTTTGTCCGTGAAAAAATGGCATATCAGGACATTAAGACCGGCCATTATGGTCTTGGGAATTTTGCCATTCAGCTTGGGCTTGCGGCAATCCGGCAACTGGATGTTGTTGAATTTGCGGCAGATATATTGATGAAGCTTCGTGACGAGACCGACTGTGCTGTCTATCTGTCATTGTGGGGCGATCAGGGACCATGCATCGTTTCCAAGGCGGATGGCGTGTTGCAAGGCGCTTTCTCGATCCGGCTTGGTTATGTGTTGCCATTGACCACAACGGCGACAGGGCTTGTCTTTTTGGCACATTTGCCAAAGCTAGAAGTCGACCGCGCATTGAAGGCACAGGCTGCTTACAGAAAAAGTATGTCGAGGGACGCCGGTCCATCGGCCAAGGCAACCGCTGAGCGGGTCGATAAGATCAAGCGTGACGGCTATGGTTCGACTGCTGACATGCATCATCGCAATTTCGCTGGGATTGCTGCGCCGGTGTTCGATTATAGCCATCAGATAGCTGCCACACTTACATTGCTCGGCCCTACCGATTTTATTGTCGGCGAACGGCAAAAACAATTTTGCAAATTGCTGCTGGACGCAACAGAAACCATTTCCCAGCGCATGGGCTCGCCAATGATGCAGGCGGAATAGCAGCTTTCGTGAAGTGACTATTATATGATCGGGTTGGACAATAGCCCGATTTTTTCAATCTCGACCTCAACCCGGTCGCCCGGTTTCATGAAGATTTGCGGGTCGCGGCGCAAGCCGACCCCGCCGGGTGTGCCGGTGAGGATAACATCGCCAGGCGAGAGCATGGTAAAGGTTGAAATATATTCGATCAGATGTGGAATATCGAAGATCATATCGCCTAGATATGCCTTTTGCATCACCTCGCCATTCAAGCGTGATTCTATGCTGAGGCCTGCTAGATCGCCCGCTTCATCCGGCGTCACCATCCATGGCCCAAATGGTCCTGTCGTGGGAAAATTCTTCCCTGGCGTCATCTGCGTAGTGTGTTTTTGCCAGTCGCGCACACTGACATCATTATAGCAGCTATAGCCAGCGACATAATCCCACGCATCTTCGCGTGCGACATGTCGTGCTGGGCGCCCGATAATGACTGCCAACTCTGCTTCATAGTCGAGTTTTGTGGTCTGCTGCGGATATTCGATTGGGCATTGATGACCTGTCTGGCTGTCGCCAAAACGCACAAACAGGGTGGGATATCCGATTTCCGGATTATCGCTTTCAATCCTGTGTTCATGATAGTTCAGGCCACAGCAAATGACCTTGGCCGGGTCCGGGATGACCGGCAAGAATGTGATGGCGTCAAGCTGGACTATCGGCGCAGAAGCGCGCGCATCGCTCGCGGATTTTAGCCTGTCTTCATCGAGCGCCTGTTTGAGAGAAGGGATTCCAGGCATTGCTGCGCCCATGTCATGGATATGGGCATCGTCGACAATGCCCCAGCTTTGGCGCCCATCCAGCTCGAAACTTGCCAGTTTCATAATTCTTCTCTCCCGCGGTTTTTACTTATTTCCTCGCACAAAATCCGGAGCGCGCCGTCCTAGTGCGGCGGCATCCAGCCTGAGTTGCAACGCCTCAGCTCTTTTTTCCGGACCGAGCCATGAGCGCTCATGGCCCCAGAAGCTGGGGCCATAATCACATTCAAATGGTTGCCAGTTGGCCGGGTCGATAGAACGACCGCCCCAACCATATTCGACCATGAATCCCGAAGGTGTGCGGGCGTAAAAGGAGGTCATAAAGTCATTGGTGTGCCGCCCAAGGGTCACGCCGATCCGATTCTCTTCCAGATGGGCAAGGTCGTAGGCTTGGCCGATGTCATCAAGTGAATTAAGTTCGACCATCAGGTGATGAAAACCATTCACACCTGTCTCGACAATGGCAAAGCTATGGTGGCGGCTGTTCAGGTGGAAGAAATAGGCCTTGAACGGGCGCAGGGCATAATCGCTCAGACGAAAACCGAGCAGATCCGTGTAAAAAGGCATGACTGCGTCGAGATTCTCAGCTGTCAGCACAGCATGGCCAAGGCCGAGCTGTCCTGTCCTGAAACCGCTGAGGGCACGGCCAGCCACGAAAGGAGATGTGGCTTGTTCAGGGCCATGGAAAAATTCCAGCCGGTTGCCAAGCGGGTCTTTCGCGCTGATCAACTCACTTACCCGACGCTGTTCGGCAATTATTCTTGGCTCAAGGCTGACCTCCTGCCCCGCATCCGATAATTTGGCAGCGAGCTTGGCCAATGCGTTCGCATCAGCAACCTCCCAGCCCGTGACGCTGACATTCTCATCACGGCCATCCTCAATGAAAAGACGCTGGGCGTGGTCGTCAACGCGCAGCGATATATTCCGTTTGCTTGGTCTGTCGACCTGCATGCCCAGCAAGTCCTTGGCGAAAGCAGACCATTCATCAAACCGTTCGGTTTTTACACCAATATAGCCGAGCGATTGCAGCAAGGAGGGATTATGGCTGGTTCCATTATGCATATTATGCGACCATCATGAGAGAAGAGGGCCGGGAGGAGAGATCATGTTGAGCAGAAAAGACAATGCAGGCGGCAGTATCCCTCCTATTGGTTTGGCGCCGGACCTCGAAGGAGCCAGCCCCGAGCAAATGCGCCTCATCGAACTGATGACAGCGGGGCCGCGCGGTTCTGTTCCACTCCCGTTTCTGGCTATGATGGATGCCCCTTTGCTTGCTGAAGCCATACAGCAGGTTGGTGCTGTGCTGCGCTTTTCTTCGTCTCTCGGCGATGCCGACCGGGAAGTCGCCATCCTCGCCACCGCTGGTGCGGTCGGCTGTGGCTATGAATGGAATTACCACCGGCCTATTGCTGTCGCTGCGGGAGTAGATGCCACCGTCATCGCTGCAACAAGACCTGATGCGGCGATAGACGGAAATCAGCTTAGCCAGCCGGCAATGGCGATCATTGCGCTGTGTCGTGCAGTCGCTGCCAGTGGCGCGGCACCTGCCGACCTTCTGGCCGACATGGTGGCGCAACTGGACCGCAAACGGGCGACCGAATTGATCGCGATTGCCGGCTATTACGCCCTGCTGGCCAACTTCATTAAATCGGCTGGCTTTGACGAGCCATTTCCAAGCGACTGAACGGTTCAAGCCGGCTTTTTCTCGGGAGCGTTGGCAACCGGGGCTAGCGGATCGTTCGCGACCACGGCGACACCACCGCCACGATCGGAGCGGACATTTTCGAATGTTCCCGCTTCCTTCTTGCGCAGCCCGAAGGAGCGAACCTCTTCAATCTCTTCTTTGCTGAGCGGTTTCATTTTGGATTTTCGCATTAAGGCCGCCTCGATATAAGGTGCCAGTTCGACTGCTTTTTTCGCAAGCCGTTCGTCTTCATCCTGCTTAAGGCGCGGCATGACCGTGTCGGCGAACAGGGTGAGCGATTCACAAATATGTTCATGGTTGGCGGGACCGGTTTGCTGGACGAAAATGATCTGGTCCACGCCGACATCGGCATAGCCCTTGCAGTGTTCATAGACCTGATCGGGTGTTCCGATCCCGCCGTTGCCATGATTGTCATCAATCGAATCTTCGGCTTTCTTGAAATTCTCCCAGACCGTCGAATGTCCAGGCTGCATCTTGCCGAAAGAGGCATAAAAGCCGAGAGAATAGCCGAAATACTTGAAGCCCTCAGTGCCACGATTTATGGCCTCCTGCTCATCTTCGTTGACAGACAATGCCGTCACGATAGCGAAATTGGCGTTGACCGAATGGCCAATCGGGACACATTCGTCGGACTTGATAATATCATAATATTCTTTGACCCATTTGCCGGCCTGTTCCGGAGAAGCAAAACCGAAAACCAAGGCGCCCATGCCGTTACGTGCGGCGTCGAGAATGGTCTCGCGGCGTGAGCAGGCAACCCAGAGCGGTGGGTGCGGAGTTTGGAGGGGCTTGGGCACTATGTTGCGCGTGGGCATCGAGAAATATTCTCCCTGATAACCCGGGTAAGGATTCATTGTCAGCATATTGGCGCATTGCTCGGTTGCTTCGCGCCAGGCTTCTTTCTTGGTGTCGACATCCACACCGAAGCCTTCCAGTTCCATTGCTGTGCCGCTTTCTCCTGTGCCCCATTCGACACGGCCGCTTGACAGAAGGTCGAGTGTCGCAATGCGCTCGGCGACACGGACTGGATGGTTAATAGATGGCGGCATGACGCAAATGCCATGGCCAAGTCTTATACGCTTGGTGCGTTGGCTGAGCGCGCCAAGAAAGACTTCTGGAGCAGAGCTATGGGAATATTCTTCAAGAAAATGATGTTCGACCAGCCATGCATAATCATAGCCAAGCTGGTCGGCCATTTCGAGTTCGGTCAATGCGTTCTGGTAGACACGATGGTCTTGCTCGGCGCTGAATGGCGCTGGCGACTGATGCTCATAAAATAGTCCGAATTGCATAGCTACTCTCCTCCTTGATATTTGACACTTTGTAAAAATGTCAGTGCGACTCGGTATCCTATCGGCATTTTTGCCATGTTTTCCGGCCACCAACTACCTGTTGACAGCCAGGCTTATAACAGACAGACTGTTATATGTGAAGAGGGCAAGAAGCCCTATCGGGAAATGAGATAATTCCGACACCCTTCGGGGAGGGGGAGCCTCCTGATTTTGGTGTGCCTATAAGCCTTCAGGCTTGTGTTTTCAGTCGCGCATAGGCTGCAACGAGGCACCGCCGATGAGGAATGAGAGGATTCAAAATGGCTGAGCTTGGTGGGAAGACGTCCATAGATATCGAGTCGTTTCTTGATGATGTTAAATTTGGTCCCTTCCACTGGAAGGTGATGTTCATTGGTGCGATGGCGATGATGGTCGATGGGTTCGACCTAGCGTTACTATCATGGGTACTGCCAAAGCTTTCAGACGATTTTGGGGTGTCGCGTACGTCACTGACCTGGGTGTTGATGACGCAGCAGGCAGGCATGGTGCTGGGGGCCTATTTTGTAGCGCCGATTGCAGACAGAGTCGGGCGAAAGCGCTTGTTGACGCTGTGCCTGGCGGCAGTCTCGGCTAGCTGCTTCCTATCGATATTCACGACCAGTGTAATGGAGCTGGCCGTCTGCCGGCTGTTGACGGGGATATTCGCGAGTTCGGTAATCGCTAATGTGGTCGCCTTGACTTCAGAATTGTCTCCTTCGCGAAAACGCTCGACTATGGTCACGATCGTATTGGCGGGTTCGATGCCCGGCGCCTTGTTGGGGTCGGCTATGCAGGCATTTCTGCTCGAACCTTATGGATGGCATATTGCTTTCTGGATCGGCACCGCGTTGCCGCTTCTTCTGTTGCCGATAATTTTCATGTATCTGCCGGAGTCACCCAAATTTCTCGCTGCGCGAAATCCCCATGATCCCCGGATCATGACGATTATATCGACGCTTATTCCCAAGGGCGAGACTATCGAGATTGTCCCTGTCGCGACGTCCGCTGGAACCAAGAAACTTAGCGGCTTGAGACTTGTTACAGACCTGCTTCGCCCGGAGTTCAGGATCCCGACATTATTGCTTTGGCTCGGCTTCATAGGGAGCTTCGGTTTCATAAGTGCTGCATTGTGGAAGACCACGGTATTTCACGATGTGATCGGATTGAACTGGGAACAGGTTGGTCTTGCTACTGGTATCGGCACGGTTTTTGGCGGTATCGGTATGGTGACTATCGGTATGATGATCGACCGTTTTGGATTTAAGGTGATCGTACCGACCTATTTCTTCGCTGCATCCTTGGCTGCGGTAGCAATGGGGCTGTTAGCACCTGCGTGGGGCATGTATGTGGCTCTGGCGGTGAATGCTGCGACACAACATGCGGCCCACGCGGGGCTCGCTTCGATAGCGTCGACTCTCTATCCCACGCGCAACCGGGCTACTGGCGTGGGCTGGGCCTACGGGGCGGGGCGCATGACCTCAATCATAGGCCCGGTTTATGGAGCCCTTGCCCTGGAGCATGGCTGGGGGGCGATCGGCTATTTCTTTCTGCTTGCCGGCCCGTTGTCGCTGGCTGCGCTCGCCATATGGCTGTTGCTAACCATCAAGCCACTGAATCCGGCGCATCGTTCACCTGCGCACTAGGAAGCCATACCGGGCCTGCTAGGAAATTCCTGTCGGCTCGGAAATTGTGCAGAATAATAGCTGGAGTTGCGATTTGATATATTTAACGCTTATCGGGGCGGTGATATAAAAATAAGCGGAGGTCAGACACGCTGCACACCGGCGCGTCGAAACTCCTGTTTAAACTCTTCATTGTCTCGTTGGCTGCTTTCGGGTTGCGGTGGAGCAAGTGATTCACTCAGGCGCAACAGATATTTGCGGAGCTCGTCCTGCTCTGCGTCGTTCAGCGGAGCCATGAGATTTTTCTCCAAAGCTTGCGCACCCGTTCGACATGTATCGAGGCATGCTTTTCCTGCGTCTGTCAGGGTTAAATCCAGTTGACGCTTATTCTTCTCGCTGGTCTGGCGAGCGATCAGGCCTTTGGATTCAAGCGTCGCGATCTGCTTGATCATCGTCTGCGGTTTCACATCATATACTCTGGCCAACTCGGCAGAGGAAATGCTCGGACGAGAGGATATAGTCGTCAATACGCGAAACTGAACGGCAGTAATGCCAAGGGGCTGAAGCACAGATTCCAGCTGAACGAAGGCACGGTATTGGACTTGCTTGATCAAATATAGGATTGAGGGTGCATCGGCCGTAATTTTTGGACTATCTGATTTCCTCATGCTCTTCTATTTGTAGGAACATGGGCTTTGTGTCCAGTATTTAACAGCATCGGCTGATGGCGCTATCCCGTGGAGGCATGTCCATCAACCGATGATTGTCTAATGCAAAAGTCTATTTGCCTTTCAAACGCGCGCTGGCGATTGCCGCCCCTTCAGCCATCGCGCTGAGCTTGGCCCAGACAATCTCTTCATGTCCGACACGCGAACCGATGCCGCAGTCTGTACCGCCTTGCAGATTTTCCATGCCGACGATCTTGCCATAGTTGACAAGCCGCTCGGCAACCAGCTCGGGATGTTCCACCAGATCAGTATAATGACCAACGACGCCCGGACAGATAATCTTGCCATCCGGGAGCTTCACATCCTCGAATACATGATATTCATGGGCATGACGCGGGTTGCTCGCCTCGAATGTATAGCATTGAGCATTGATCTTGAGCATCAGGTCCACAATGTGGCGGAATTCGATGTCATGAACATGCGGACGATGGCCGCTGCCCCAGCACATATGGAAACGGATCTGCTCTTCAGGGAGGCCCTCGATAGAGTGGTTGATCACTTCGACAGCAAATTCGAGATGTTTGCGATAATCCTCAACCGACCAGTCGGGATAGAACATCCATGTCGTGGCAAATTCCGGTTCATCAAGCTGGACGATCAGGCCGGCGTCAGTAATCGCCTTATATTCCTCGCGCATCGTTTCCGCGATCGCCATCATATAGTCGCGCTCATCGCGATAATGGGCGTTACGGCCGCCTGCGCCGGTACTGAGCGGACCTAGTGCAGCGATGAAGCCATCGACATTGCTCTTGCCTTCAATGCCCTTTTTCAACGCCTTGATATCTTTTCCGATAGCCTCTTGGCCGACATATTTGAGCGGGCCGGTACAGACTTTCTCATTCGGATTTGGTTGCGGTTTCTTGCCGGGGGTCATGAATCCCGGGCGAACCGGACCGCCTGCGCCAGCAAACCATAATCCGGACTCATAGAAGCCGGGAAAATCAAGTCGGTCGCGTTCGCCCGGGCCAGCGCGTTTGGGCTGAGCGTCGGGATCGCGAGGGAGGGCCTCCAGTCCCTGAACGCGCGCAGCTATATAGCTGGTGTAGCTACCCATATTGGCGGCTTTGACATATTCGCCGTCGTTGATGATATCCACTCCGCACTCGATCTGCTTGTCGACCACTTCGCTTACTGCAAGCGGCAAGCGCTGTTGTATTGCTTCCTGATTTTCATCTGCCTGTGCGAGCAGGGCGTTGAGATCATCCGGGCGGGGCAGGTTGCCACCATGAGTGGTTAAAATATGATCTGTTGAACGACGCATTATCTTCTCCTTTAAAATAGCGGGCCTGGTTTCAGCTCCGGCGGATGAATTTTTGTATTTGGTGATCGGCGTGGGCCTCATCGATCCAGCCGGGACGTAGTGCGAAACTATAGGGTACTTCGGCGACATAGACGTCGCCATGACTGTCGATTGCGATGCTATGGGGAGCGATAAAATTACCCGGCATATGGCGCTCGTCGGAGGAGCCGCCCCAGCGGTCCAGGACGCGGCCTGTATCGTCCAGCACACTGACCCTGCCGGGGTGATCGACCATCATTTCTCCATGGACGAAACTCTTCTTGCCCTTGGGTCGCCAAAGCTCGGCTACATATGTGAGCCCATCGGCGTCTATGGTGAGGTCGCTTGGGCGATAAATATCGGTCCATTGATCCAGAAATTCACCATCCGGGGAGAAAATCTGGATGCGGTCATTTTCCCGGTCGCAGACCAATACACGGCCCTGCGCATCGCAGGCGATGCCGTGAGGCAAGTGAAATTCTCCCGGTCCGACACCGATTTCACCCCATGACTGGATGAGCTCGCCGTCCGCCGTGAAACGATGCACACGGCAATTCCCATATCCGTCCGCTACATAAAGCTCGCCATTCGGCGCAACAGCAAGGTTAGTACAGCGGTTGAACGGTCCGCCGGGATATTGAATACATTCACAGGCGTGCACCTCGATATTCGGGAGGCGTTCATATCCTGTGTCGGAGGGCTCTCCTGGCGTACCTATCGTCATGACCGGCTCGCCATCCAGCGTGAAGACGCGGATGCTGTGGTCGCCATTGTCGACGCAATAAACCCGATCATCCGGGCCTATGGTCAAACCATGCGCCATGGTGAAGAGGTCATCCCCCCATGACTTTATGAAATGTCCATCACGATTGTAGATCAATATGCGGTGGGGGAAGCGCGTGAAAAGATACACGCGGTCTTTCGAATCGACTGCCACTCCTGTCACATCCTTATGAGACACATCTGCAGGCAGCTTTTCCCAGTCTGCGATGACATCAAATACGGGTGCGGTGGCAGCGTTCATACGCATTTGATCCTCATTCTTGCTGCCGCAATGCCTTGGGCAGTTCCTAAAAATTCTTATCTCACTCTATATGGCGCGGGATCATTTATTTGTATATAGCAAATGCCATATGTTAAACATGATTGACATAGATGCTCTGGCACTGTTCAGTCGGTAGGATAAATATAATCAGTGAGGAGAGCAGGCCATGGCAGGTGACGGAACGCATGATATGGGGGTCGACGAATTTGTCGATGGGTTGAAATTCAATCGTTTCCATCTGATCGTCCTGGTCCTTTGCACCGTGCTTGCAGCGATAGATGGCTACGAACTATATGTTGTCGGCTGGATCTTACCCTTGCTGGCCGAAGATTTTGGAGTTCCGCGTGAAGCGATGACCTCCGCTATGGTTGCCCAGCAAGTCGGCATGCTTATCGGGGCCTTCTTCATTCCTCCCCTTGCGGACAAGATGGGGCGTCCGCGGGTTTTGCTGGTCTGCTATGGGGGCATGATGCTTAGTGCTCTGGCGATTCTGAATACGAGCTCGCTCGTGCCATTCGCTATTTTACGGTTTATTGCAGGATTGTGCGGAACTGCGATGTTACCGGTATTGGTGACACTGGCATCCGAAGCGGCACCGCAGCGCTTGCGTTCGACGATGAGTACGATCACGGTTTCGGGTACGATGATCGGGGCCTTGTTTGGTGCTGCCATGCAAGCTTTCGTTCTTGAGGATTATGGATGGCACGGCGCATTCTGGATTGCGGCACTCATGCCTGCTGTCATGCTTCCGATGATCTGGCTGTTCCTGCCAGAATCGCTTCGCTCGACCGTAGCGCGCAATCCCGATGACCCGAAAATTCCGTCAATTGTCGCGCGTATGCAGCCTAAAGGCGCAAAACCTGTAACCATTACGGCGCAGGTTGCAGCCGGGCAGGAACATGTCGGCAGCAATATGGCCGAGATATTTGGTCGCAAACAACTGGTAAAAACTCTCATGATGTGGGCCGTTGCCATTTCGAGCTTTGTCTTCATCACGGCAGGGGTCTGGAAATCCACGATTTTCAAAGATGTTATCGGATTGGACTGGCAGGGCGTTGCGGCAATTAATGCGACCAATACTATTGGCGGTTTCCTTGGCATGTTGACGATCGGCTGGTTTATCGACCGGCTTGGTTTCCGGCTGGTCATGCCGCTCGCATTCGGGTTGGCGGCGATAGGCGTCTCGATGATCGGGGTCTTGGCACCAGGGTGGGGCATGTTTGTAGCCGTGGCGTTCATGGCGGTTTTCCAACATGGCGGACAGGCTGGTATCGCAGCCCTTGCCGCTGCGCTTTATCCGCCCAAGGTTCGGGCCACTGGCATAGGCTGGGCTTATGGTGCCGGGCGGGTCGCCTCTATTTTCGCGCCCATGTACGGCTATATCGTTACGTCTGGGATGAGTGCCACCGGGCTGTTCATGTTGCTTGCCGTACCACTGGCTAGCGCCGGGATATTCTCGTTTCTGCTGATGACCATGCCGGGTGCGCCAAAGGTTACGCGGTCCAATGTCGGGCACTGAACCAGCGGCAAGGCGCGGAGGTGCGCCGCAAATAGACTGCCATGCGCATATTTTCACCAGGGATATGCCTTTTGCCGCCAGCGCTCATTCACGGCCGGGCTATGAATATCCGGTCGAGGCATTTCTTTCGGACCTCGCCAAACATGGGCTAACCCATGGTGTCATTGCCGCCGCCAGCCTGTTTGGCGACTATAATGACTATACGCTGGAATGCCTCGCAGCCCATCCCAATTTGCGCGCGACGATCATTCTGGAGCCAGACACGCCTTTGGCTACTATCCGGGCTGTTTCGATGAAAGGAGTGGTCGGGGTCAGATTGGTGTGGCGGCGGCTTGAGTCCTTGCCAGATGTCCGGTCCGATCCATGGCGTTCCTTCTTTCGCCATCTGGCGGAGTGCGGGCTACATGTCGAATTGCTAGCGGGTGGGGCACGATTGCCCGAGCTTCTCCCTGCGATTTTGGAGCAGGGCGTTGATGTTGTGCTCGATCATTTTGGTGTGCCTCCCCAGGAAAATGGAGGCGATGACGCTGGTACAGATGCCATGCTACGGGCCGTTGCCAAGGGAAGAACATGGGTCAAGCTCTCTGCGGGCTTTCGCATTCCTGCAGAGGTGACAGCGCGATGTACCGAACGTCTGTTGGCGGAAGGCGGTCCCGGGCGGCTCTTGTGGGGCAGCGATGCGCCTTTCATCAACCATGAAGACACGTCTGACTACCCGGGTGCGCTGGCATATTATCACAGCCTTGTCCCTGACCCTGCCACACGGGCCATGATCGACGAGACGGCACGCAAATTATTTTTTGAATGATGGAGTATTGGTCATGAATCGAAGAGAACGCGCAATCGCCACAGCAGAGCTAGAGATGGGTCTGGCGGATTTCTGGCACGATGTGGATACCAATTGGGGGCGGCATGCGGGCGAATATTATGCGCCTGAAGCCGTTTATAAATCCGGCAAGCTCAATCGTGAGGGGCGTGAAGCGATTCAAGAATTCTACAGCTGGCGAGAGGCGCGCGGCGCGCGTGTGGCAGTACACGGTTTCAGCAATTTTCGCGCGGAATTTGACGGGAAGGGCGGCGCGACCGCCAATTGGTATATGCTGCTATGGGCAGCCGATGGCGAAGCCCCGCTGGAAAGCACGGCCCCGACCCGGATCAGTCGTGCAACCGAGACTTTCCGCTGGGATGAGGGGGAAGAGCGATGGCTGTGCACGCGCCGCGAACTGGAAAATCTTTTCAAGGGCGGCCAACAATTGAATTTTAGCTGAGGCTTTATTTACTTGCGGCCTAATATGGCTTTGCCAGTGTCGTGCAGTACCTTGCGGCGTTCCACTGCGTTCAGCAGCTCGGTTGCTGTGCGGGCACGGTGCACCATATCGACAAACTCACCTTGCGTGTTGCCATAATCCGAACCCCACATCACCCGGTCTGCACCGAATATATCGATGACGTGACGCACAAATTGTGATGACGATAGTCCTTCGCGATCGAGATTATTGAGGTTGATGGTTGTCAGTTTGAAATAGACATTGTCGAGCGGCTGTAGTGCACGATGAGCTTCACTAATCCCATAGTCGGGTGCGCCCTTGAGGTCGGGCCAACCAATATGGTCGACTATGATTTTTACATTGGGAAAAGACCGGGCAAGGTGCTTGATATGTCCGAGCGCGGTCGTGGCCGTGCGCGCAGGTAGGGGCATCAGCTCGACAGCGATGCCGAGCCGGTTGGCCTCGGCCCATGTCGCGAGTGCTGTTTCCGAATTGAGCCACGGATAGCTGCCGTCCTCTGCCGCGAAGCCGGTCAAGCGCAGGCCGGTCACGCCATGCCGGGTAACCATGTCCCGTAATTTTGCCGGAGTTTCCGGGGCCGTTGCATCAAGGATTACAACCGCCGATATACGGTCGGGATACGCATCTGAACTGTCCAGCAGATAGCTGTTATCGGTTTTGTACGCGCTGCTATATTGTACGCCGGCACCGCCTGTTACTGCGCTGGCATCCCACAGGGCCAGTATATTCTCCGGTGTAGAAGGGTGGGATATGATGCGTTGGCGCAGGGCTTCGGCGCCTTCCTTGGCACCTTTACTATTGATCGGATAGCGCCCCGTATCATCGCTAAAGAAATGGGCATGTGTATCGAAAAGTGGTTGGGACGCATCATTCTGCATGGTCTGACATCCTGCTAGCAAGATTGCGAGGAAGGGCAGGCCGATATGGCTGGTCAGCTTGGTGCCTGATCTATGGATCATATCCTTGCCTGCGATACTCCGGTAAAAAAGGGGCGCTCGATCAAGAAGCGCCCCCCGAAACGAGAAAACTACTTATCAGAAGCGTTTCCTCACGCCGACCATGAAATTGCGGCCAACCTTGTCGTAATATTGGCCATTCACCGGGCCGTTGAGGATGATGTAGGGAGTCGGCGGTGGATCTTTGTCGAAGAGATTGTTGATCGCCCCGAAAAACTCGAAATCCTTCTCCTCACCCACGAAGAATTTGCCGAAGAGATTGAAATAGGTGACCGCCGGAACCGTATTGTCGTTGATCGTGTTGGTCGGCAGGGTGTTGTAAACGACATCCTGCTTGCCCTTGCTGATGAAAATTGTCTGCAAGGTCACTTGCCATTCATTGTTGCCCAGAGTCTGCGACAGATTGCCGCGGAAGGTGGGTATGGCTCCAAGATTGGCCCAGCCATTTTCTCCTGCGCGGTCAATCGGTGCAGCGCCTGTTCCTGAGTCTACATAGGCGTGAAAAATATAGGTGCCACTGGCAGCTATACTGTACCGGCCACCATCTCCCAGAAAATTGACATCGCTGCCATAATTTAATGTCATGTCGATGCCCTCTTGTTCGAAAGCGCCGACATTGAGCGAACCTGAGACCAGGCCGGTGTGGATACGGTCATTGGGATCAGCCGTGTTCGTGTCCGGGCCATAGCTGAACAGATCACAGAAAGACTGTTCGCCGCTGCTGCAGAGGCTCGCAATATTGACCGATGATAGGTTGGTGATCGCGTCCTTGATCTTGATGTGATAATAATCGACCGACAGACCGAGGCCATGCAGCGCGCCGCTGCCCTGATAAGCGAAACCGGCTGTGAACGTGTCCGCAAATTCCGCACCGGCATTGGGATTTCCTGCGCTGGTATTTTGCGGGATTACGGCGTTCTTGGTCACGCCATCCACCACCAGGGTAACATTGTTGGTGACATTGCTGCCCGGACTTGCCAGTTCGTTGATTGCAGGTGCGCGAATGTCACGCGATCGTGCAACACGGATGTTGAGACCATTTGTCGGCTCCCACACGCCGCCAAGCTTCCATGCCGTAAGCCCACCAGACGAGCTGTAATCTGCATAGCGGGCCGCTCCGTTGAGGCTCAATGATTCTGCAAAGGGAGTGTCTGTCAGCAAGGGCACCGTGGTTTCTATATAGGCTTCTTTGACGTTAAAGCTGCCGGAATAGGGCACGGCATTCCCGGCCGTAAGGAAGCCATTGGCGGATGCTACTGCATCTGCGGTCAGCTCCTGTGTTTCCTTGCGATATTCTCCACCAAAGGCGACAGAGACAGGGCCCGCCCCCGTCGAGAAGAGCTCGCCGACCAAGTTAAAGGCTGCTGTGACCTGATCATATTTTACCTTGGCTAGGCCTTCGCCCCAGATATATTCGTTGCTGGCAGCCGTCGAATTTCCCTCGCCAAAGAGATTTAAGGGAACGCACCCGGCAGCCGCGGGATCGCCGTCGGCCACAGCGCGGCAGACAATATTGCCATTGGCGACACCGTTGAGATAGAGGCCCTGATCGACGGCATCGATAGCGAAGTTCAGATTGGCTCGTACAGGGTTTCGGGTGGTCTCGGAGGCGTAATTATTAACGCCATAAGACATATGTGCATCCCATTTCCATACATCGCCCAATTTGCCCTCTAGCCCAGCGACGACATGGGGGGTCTCGTTGGTAATTCGGTAGATGTTGTTCGGAATATCATAGGCGATGCGGCTGATATCGAAGCTTGCTATATTTGCCGGAAGCAAAGCTTTTACATCATCCGGAAGGAACGCATTGTCCACCTGTATCGTCTGTCGCGAAAGGCGGATCGGAACACCGTCGAGCGTGCCAATAGACTTGGAAAAGCCACCTTCGATATAGCCGGTCAGCGTATCGGAAAAGTCATAATAAAGGCTGCCATAGGCTGTAAAGCGCTCTACCGCAGGGACAAGGTCTGTGCGCTTGATGATTGAAGCGCCCTCGCCGCCGATCATGGTCGAACCGCCAAAAATGGCCCCTTTGTCAAAAGGACGGAGCGACCCGTCGGGATTGAACGACATGCCGGTGAGGCCAGCGAGATTATTGACCGTAGAACCGGTTGTGGTTCTACCACTCAATATCACACCGGCTTGGCCCAGATTATTATGAACATTGGGTGCCAGAATGAAAGCCGTAAGGCCATTGGTTGCACGCTGGCCGTTGCTTACGATCATCCACTCTTCGCGGCCCCAGTCGCGGGTATAAATATCCGAAACACCATCATTTTTTGAGTAATCGAGGCTGAGTACGAACTTGCCGCTATCATTGTTGAAATTGGTCCCGCCGATGAAGCCGACACGCTGTGTGCGATAGTCGCCTTGCTGGGAAATACCCGACTGGGCAGTGATATTGATACCCTCATATTCCTTTTTCATGATGATGTTGACGACACCGGAAACCGCATCTGAACCATAAAGGGCTGATGCGCCGCCCGTCACGACATCGACCCGGTCGATCATCATCGTGGGAAACAGGTTTAGGTCGGTTGTCGTCGGGACGCCCAAATTGCTGGCCGGCGCGAACGGGACAACGCGTGACTGGTTGACCAGCACCAATGTACGCTGACCGCCCAGAGCGCGGAGATCGGCGGTTGCCTGTGCCGGGCTGGAGGTATTGGTGGCGTTGGCACCGGGTGAACGCGTGGCCTTGAATGCGGGGTTCTGATTGAGAACTTCCATCACAGTTGTAACGGCTTGCTTCTCAATAACTTCAGCGCTCACTATCTGTGTGGGAGTGGCCGCTTGGAGGCCATTTTGTGCCGTACGTGATGCCGTAACGACGATTTCATCGGTTGCTGTTTCATCAGTATCAACTGCAGGGTTTCCGTCTTGGGCGTTAGCTGCAGTCGTCATCAATGCAGCTGCTGTCATCGCAGTTGTAACCATTAATCGGCTGGAACGAATCCGTTTATGTTGATTGAATATGCAAGGCATTTCTCTCTCCTTTCCCTGAAACAGGTTCGGCCTAGTTGGTTGGCGCGATTTCCTGAGAATTATATGTCAGGCCGATCATCCGCCGGCCTTTAACCCTTCAAGTTTCACAATTGCATCCGCTTGACATGAGTTATGAAATAACGAATGACGATTGTTTATGACGAACATTTGTAAATAGACAAGACTAAAATTCAACCAAATTGCAAAAAAACGACGTTCCCGGGCGTGACTATCTGAAACGCGCAGAATCGCTGGAGATCGAAGGGTTGTAATTGTGTCCCCTATGCTTTCGTTTTTGCGTCATCGCTGCGCTGTCCGGGGCAGCACAGCGCAGGCGGAATGCGAATCAATAGATTCTCCGTAACCGCAGCTTTTTCAGACCCAAAAAAATGCGCCCCAAAAAAGGGGCGCAGAGTTTAACAGGATCGAATCTAAGCTTAGAAGTGAACCCTCGCACCCACCATATAGTTTCGGCCCACTTTGTCGTAATACTGGCCGTTTACCGGGGCGTTCAGGATGAAATAAGGGGTCGTCGGCGGATCCTTGTCGAGCAGATTGTTGACCGCCCAGAAGAGCTCAAACTTCTTTTCATCGCCAGCATAAAAGCGGCCGAAGAGATTAAAATAGGCCACTGCGGGCACGGAATTGTCGTTTGCTACGCCATTTTCATAGCGAACGTCCTGTATGCCCTTGCTGATGAAAATGGTTTGCAAGGTGGCATTCCATTTATCATTGCCCACTGTCTGGGACAGATTGCCACGGAAAGTCGGGATCGCGCCAAGCGTATAGGGATTATGTACTCCTGCTTGGTCAACGGCTGACGAACCGGGTGTGCCGGGGTCAACTTCGGAATGCAGTACGTAGGTGCCGCTGGCGCCGAGGCTGTAATAACCACCGTCTCCCAGGAAGTCTGCATCGGTCCGATAGTTAACCGTCATATCAATGCCCTCCTGTTTAAAGGCGCCGATATTGAGCGTTCCGGACACGAGAGCAATTGGCCTTTGCTCGCCCACATTGACCGGGTCGGGGCCGTATGTGAACTGGTCACAGAAGAAGGTATCACCTTCACCGCATAGCCCCGCCACAACCGCTGCTGTCAGGTTAGAGATCGCACCGTTGATCTTGATGCGGTAATAATCAACCGACAAGCCCAGTCCGGAGAGCGAATCCGTGCCTTTGAAAGCGAAGCCCGCGGTAAAGGTGTCGGCTTTTTCGGGATTGAGGTTGGGATTGCCCGCCGAAGAGTTTTGCGGGATCACATAAGTACGCGCGACCGGATTGCCGGGCACCTGCAATGTGATGGTAGAATTCACGTTGCTGCCAGGGCTGTTCAGTTCATTGATAGCAGGTGCGCGGATATCGCGCGAGCGGCTAACACGGATGTTCAGGCCTTCGACCGGCTCCCAAATACCACCGAGTTTCCAGGCAGTCTGGCCGCCTGCAGTGCTATAATCCGCATAGCGAATTGCGCCATTGAGGTCCAGGCGCTGGAACCCAGCCATGTCGGCCAGGACAGGCACTGTTGCTTCAATATAAGCTTCCTTGACGTTGAACTTGCCCTGATAAGGCACGCCATTACCGGAACCGAGATAACCATTCAGAGATGCTATCGGATCGGCAGTAAGATTTTGGGTTTCGCGACGATATTCGCCACCAACTGCAACTCTGACTGGCCCGGCTGGCAGTGTAAACACGTCACCGACGATATTCGCCGCCGCTGTGAACTGCGTATATTTCACATTGACGTCATTGGCCGCGAAGACATAGTCATATGCCGCCTGGCTGAAGTTGCTGTTGCCAAAGAAGTTCAGTGGCGCACAGCCCGCCGCAGCGGCACTGACCGCCGCATCAGAGCTGAGAGTGTCGCGGCAGACAATATTGCCATTTGCCGTGCCGGTCAGGAAAGCACCCTCATCAACGGCATCCAGCGCGCGGGCGAGATTTGCCCTGACCGGCAATTGCGTACCGCGCTGTTTGTAATAGTTGATACCATAGCTGGTATGGGCATCCCAGTTCCACGAACCGCCAATTTCCCCCTTCAAGCCTATCGTGCCATGCGGGGTTTCGTTGATGACGCGATATTGGTTAACGCCGAAGTCCGAGGCAAATTTGCTGATCCGAAGGTCCGTGCCTGCTGGTAAAAGCGCTCGTACAGCAGCAGGAATATAGGCGTTGTCATTTTTGATGAGCTGGCTGGTAAGCCGGATTGGCACGCCATTCAGTTCGCCGACAGTGCGCGCCCAGCCACCTTCAACATAGCCGGTCAGGCTATCGGAAAAATCATAATAGATGCTGCCATAAGCGGTAAAGCGTTCGACGGGGGGAACGAGGCTCGTGTCCTCGATCAGTGAGCGACCTTCACCACCGATCATCACGCGGCCAGCTGTAATGGTGCCGCGGTCGAATGGACGAATGGACTGACCGTCCGCTGTAAATGTCATATCAAGAAGGGCGGCCGGGCCACCCACGATGACGCCGCCCCGGCCGAGGGCGTTTACAACATTGCCGGCGAGGATTTGCGCAGGCAGCCCGTTGGTTGCCGACCCGGAATTGGGAACGATGAGTTCCTCCTTGCGTCCCCAGTCACGCGTATAGATGCTGCCGACGCCACTATTGTCGGAATAATCGAGGCTCAGTATAATATCGCCCCTGTCATCGCCAAAGCTTGTACCAGCGATTGCGCCTATGCGGAACGTACGATAGTCGCCTTGATCCGAAATGCCGCTTTGGGCTTTGATGTCGATGCCATCATGGCTTTTCTTCATGATCAGATTGACGACACCAGATATGGCGTCCGAACCGTAAAGCGCCGACGCGCCTCCAGTCACAACATCTATCCGTTCAATCATGTTGGTGGGGATAAGGTTGAGGTCGGTCGTGGTCGGCACACCCAGGTTGCTGGCCGGGGCGAACGGGACGACACGCGATCCATTGACAAGAACGAGCGTGCGCTGTCCACCAAGAGCGCGCAAATCGGCAGTTGCCTGGCCCGGGCTGGACACGTTGGTTGCGTTGGCCCCCGGAGAGCGAGTGGCTTTGAATGCAGGGTTCTGGTTCAGAACTTCCATGACCGTGGTTGCGGCCTGACGATCGATGACGTCGGCGCCGATGATCTGTGTTGGGGTTGGTGCGTCAAGACCATTTTGGGCGGTACGCGATGCAGTGACGACAATTTCCTCATTCGCTGCGTCACTGCGCTCCGTTGAGGCGTCTTGTGCTGTTGCTGGTGTGGCTGCGAACACGACAGCTGTCATTGCCGTTGTAGCCCAGAGCAGGTTAAGCCCCTCGATTGAGCATGTGTTTATAGTTCGTGACATTAGCTTCCCCCTCCCAGAATAATTTTGACGCGCCATTTTTGGCGTCGCCGTCGAACATTAATTTTATCGAGCCGAACAACTTGTTAACCGGGCATCAGATTGAACTTGCTCGGTCGCGGTTCCAACAAAATTCTGAAATAACGAATAGCAGTTGCTTATGACTAATATCAATAGCTATATGAAAAAAAATTGAAACCCACTAGAATCCCCCGAATTTATGGGCTTTATGATGGTATAAGAAGCGATCGTGCGGGCAATGATGAATGCATAACTGAGAAAATTTGTCGCTTGCGCACCTTTCATCTTGGAAACTTCTATCCCTATGCTCTCGTCCCTCAGGACCGATAATTTCTCACAACTTCTCGCTGTTCACCCTCTTGTTTCGCAAGCCATATTTCTTGGTCGAAGATAACATCTGATACATCAGTAGAAAGTGATGCAGGGAACAAGAGTAAGGGCCACGCGTGCAAGATCGGGCGCGCCGCTGTCCTATATTGGTGGACGCTCACGCCTGTCATTTCGAGAGGTGCTGGAAGCACATTCGTTAGGGAGGGAACGGCTATATCATAAGATAGGCTGACAATATAGTATTAGCCTGGCTTATAATTTGATTCGGATATGGAATCGTGATGACAGACAGGAGAATCTTGTTGCCGCAGTTAAAGGAAACGATAGATCGCAAACGCCTGCGCGGGATTTTGGGTGATGAGCTGGCTGGCTTTGCAGATATGATCCCCGATATGATGGCAATGGAGTTGCTGCGTGACGATAGGGGGTTCATCGCGGTGAACCAGCTTTCAAAATCGCTGCTCGATCGGTTGACGCCAGAAATGCGCGGATGGACCACGCCGGATGTCTTGCGAACGATCTACCCGGAGACGCGTTTTTCGAAGACCCGGATGCAGCCCATCGCCGGCGCGCTGGCGGCTGTAAGCTGCCGGGCGTTTCCGTCGACCAGCTATTACCCCTATGTGCCAGTGGAGCATATGGCGCAAGCGCGGTCGCAAGCACCACTGATCATCGCCGTTCATGGCTCGAGCCGGAATCCCAAGGATTTGCGTGATGCTTATGCCGGTTTCGCTGAAGAGCACGGCTGCTTCGTTTTGGCGCCTCTGTTTCCGCTCGATCTTGATACCGTGGTGCCGGACGAGGAATATAAGCAGTTGATCGGTGACACGCTGCGCTATGATCATGTGTTGTGGGCGATGGTCGATGAATTGTCTGCAGCAACCCAGACGCAATTCACGTCGATATTCCTGTTCGGTTTTTCGGGCGGTGCGCAATTCGCCCAGCGTCTGCTCTATCTTGATGCGTCTCGTATCACCGCTGTCTCTCTTGGAGCACCCAGCTATGTTACGCTGCCGGACCCCCAGCATGATTGGTGGACTGGCATGGGCGACTTTGAAGCGCGGTTCGGCCAGCCTGCTGATATGGAAGCGCTTCGTCGACTGCCAATTCAATTGCTATGTGGCGCGGAGGATAATCTGGATTTCGAAATATATAGCGCCGCCGAAATGGGGATGGATGAGAGGGCTTATGCTGCTTATGGCCGCAATCGGCAGCAGCGGATCATGAAGCTGCGCGATGCTTATGCGCATATCGGTGTGGACTGTGACTTTGCACTGGTTCCCTCTGCCGCGCATAGTTTCGGGCCGCTGCTTGAGGCCTCGAAACCCTTTTTCAGGCAGCATCTGGCCACAAGGTAGCGCGAGCTTTGCCTGTCCAAAACGCGCGCCGCCTAACCCTGCCTAGCGAGTCTCAAAGACTGTCGCGGACCAGTGCCGCGCCTTGCACCATGGCGCACATCTTGCCGAAGGCTATGTCGCGCGGAACATATTTGAAGCCGCAATCAGGCGCGACGATGATACGCTCTACGGCCACTTCCGTCATGGCCCGGCGGATATGCTCGGCCACTTGTTCCGGTGTCTCGATGGCGGGATCATTCAGGTCCAGAACACCGACCATGATGTGCTTGTTCTTGAGCGGTTTAAGCTCTTCCGGGTTGAGATTGGGCTGCGCGGTTTCGACCGACACCTGATCAATCTTCGTGCTCGCCAATTCTGCCAGATAATCATATCCTTTGGGCCGGTCGCCATGGATGATCGCGGCATAGCCGAAGCAGAGATGCAATGCTGTTACGCCATTAACACCAGCAAGCGCGCGGTCGATCACTTGCGGACCATAGCGCCGGGCTTTCTCTGCGCGTGCCTGGAGATAGGGCTCGTCAATCTGGACGATATCGGCACCTGCGGCAAACAGGTCGCGGATTTCTTCATTGACCGCTGCGGCATAATCAAGCGCCATCTCTTCTTCGCTCTCATAAAAGTCATTCTGGGCCTGTTGAGCCATGGTGAAAGGGCCAGGAACGGTGATCTTGATCTTCCGATCCGTATGCTTGCGCAAAAACTCGATATCACGGACCTGGACCGGGTATTTACGACGGATCTTGCCCGTGATGCGCGGTACAGGGTTGGGATGACCGCTACGGTCAAGCGCCGTGCCTGGATTGTCGAGGTCTACGCCTTCCAGCGCTGTGGCAAAGCGGTTGGAATAGCTTTCACGCCGCATCTCCCCGTCCGTGATGATATCGAGTCCGGCCTTTTCTTGCATATGGATTGCCATGATTGTGGCATCGTCCTGTGCTTCCTCAAGATATTCCGGCGCGGGGCGCCATAATTCCTCCGCCCGAACTCTGGGCGGGAAGCGACCCGCTAGTTTTGCGCGGTCGATCAGCCATTCCGGCATCGAATAAGAACCAACCAAAGTGGTGGGCAGCAGTTTCTCCATCATCCTTCTCCTGATTTCGCTATTATCAGCCAGGCGAATAATAGCGAGTAAGGCAAAGGCTGTCATGGTAAAAAGCTATACTGAGCGAGGCGCCGCCTTCGTTGGTGTATATCCACGGCGCGGATTGGCCGAATATTTATACAGACAAGGGTTCCGGGATTTGGTTATACGGCCGTGTGCTTATATAGAATGCGATTCGTAATAGCCGTATTGAGTTTCGGAATCACGTTGGAAGTCATATTTTTGGTGTAGGGGAATAAATAATGGGAGACCGGCTTTCAGGGCGCGTTGCGATAATAACCGGAGCGAGTTCGGGTATCGGCAAAGCAGTTGCGCACGCTTTCGCCGCCGAAGGTGCCAGCCTTATATTGGCTGCGCGCCGCCGTGAAAAACTGGATATGCTAGCCACTGAGTTGGGTGATGCCAATGTGCTGGTGCGCCCGACGGATGTTACCAGCGAAGAAGACGTGCAGGGGCTTTTCGCCGATGCAGAAGCTTTTGGGACGGTTGATCTGCTTGTGAATAATGCGGGTTCGACGACCCATGGTTCAGCAGTCGATATGCCGATTGAGGTTTGGCGTCAGACGATTGACCTTAATCTGACGGCGGCTTTTTTGTGCGCACGCGAAGCTATGAGACTCATGATCCCCCGTAACCGTGGTCGTATTATCAATATCGGGAGCATTTCGGCGCAGGCCCCCCGCAACAATGCAATTGCCTATACTGCCAGCAAATATGGAGTCGAGGGCCTGACACGTGGCCTTGCGCTAGAAGGACGCGAGCACGGTATTACAGTCTCTGTCATCCATCCCGGCTCGACCGTCAGTGAACTTGCCGGAAAGCCCGAGGACCATTCCAGAGTCGGGCCGACGACGATGGCCGGCGCGACTGTCGCTAGTGCAGTCGTTACGATGGCTGCGATGCCCGACGAAGCGAATCTGTTGACTGCGACCATTCTTCCTGTTGCTCAGCCCTATCTTGGACGCGGCTAGCAGCATAGCGCTCGGAATCTGCTTCGGCAGACTTTCTCGAAACAAACGATTGTAGCAACATGGCGCTGAACGCCATTGTGGGTGATTGTATAGAATCGCTTGTCATATTTCGGCGGCAATCGCGCAGTATCGCCGGGACTTTCAAATATAGGCTAACCCGGCAGTTTATATTATGCTCTTGTCCAGCCAGTCCCTATTGCGGATTGTGCCAACCGTGTTGCACCGTTGATCGGTAGGCGGCAACCTTTGGGCTAAGGCCTGTTTCCTTATCGGCCGCCGCTTCATAACCTACAGGTATCAATTGCCTAATCATAGACCCATATCGCGATCCTATCGTAAGAGTATAAAATAGGCATTGGACCTTTAATGCCTCCATGATGAACATAAGGCAGACCCGCAATCAAGCCGGGCGTTGGAGGGTGAATTGCAGAGACAACAGACTGATATCGACGCTGTCTCTATGGCCAAGCCTATATCTCGGATGTTGCGCCCCCGCTCGCTGGCTATTGCAGGCGCATCGCCGGATGCTGCAACAATGGGAGGTTCCATTCTCGCCAATTGCGAACGTTTTAAATTCCCGGGTCCGATTCATCTTATCAGCCCAACCCGATCGGATATAAATGGTCGGCCATGCATAAAGAGCATCGATGATATGCCCCATGGCGTTGATGCCATTATATTAAACATCCCCTATGCCGCCATATTGCCGTCTGTAGAAGCCTGTGCACGAAAAGGGGTCGGTTCGATTATCGTGTTTGCCTCCGGGTTCGCCGAAGCGGGGGAGGCAGGCAAAGAACAACAGGAAAAAATCGCCGCGATATGTCGCGAGGCAAATATGGCCTTATTGGGTCCAAACTGTCTGGGCTTCGTCAACTATCGGGATAATGTCGCACTAACCTTCGAGCCGGTCCAGCCCAAAGCCATGCAGGATCGCCGATCGGTTGCCGTGATTGCTCAAAGCGGGGCGACGGCATCCGGTATAAGGTCTGCCATGACCGGACGCGGCATCTCCGTATCGCTATCGGTGGCGACCGGCAATGAAGCGGTCATCTCGGCAAGCGATATCATTCGCTTTGTGATCGCCGAACGTGCGGCCGACGCCATTGCGCTCTATTCTGAACAGATCCACGATCCGGCCTCCTTCTTAGAAGCAGCGCGGATGGCTCGTGGTGCCGGTATCCCGATCATATTGATGCATCCGGGACGCAGCAAGCGCGGCCAGGAAGCAGCGCAATCCCACACCGGGTCGATGGTCGGCGACTATGCATTGATGCGTACAGCAGTGGAAAATGAAGCCGTCATCGCGGTCAACACTATGGACGAGTTATATGATGCGGCTGCATTGTTGCATCGATACCCCGCTCCCCCGCAAGGCGCATTGGGGGTTGTCACCAATTCAGGTGCCATACGCGGGATGACATTCGATTTTGCCGAAGATATTGGCTTGCCGCTTGCGGATATCAGCTCCGATACGCTTGCCAGCCTTGCCGCAATGTTACCCGATGGGATGGAGATCGACAATCCGATTGATGTCGGCACCACCGGTTTTGTCAACGCTGACATATTCGAAAAAGCTGCGACAGCCATGCTGGCGGACCCGAGTGTTGGCAGCGTATTGCTTCCTATGGCAGGCGGCGCCCCTGCCCAGCAGCGCGCTAAGGCAGGTGCAGTGATTCCCGTGGCGCTGGCATCGTCAAAACCGGTGGCTGTTGCAATCACCGGCGACGAGTCTCCACTCGATCCCGACTTCGTAGCAGCAATGCAGGAGAGCGAGACTCCGCTTTTCAGGTCATCGGAGCGCGCCATGAGAGCCTTTGCTGCTGTCGGAAAATATGCGCAAGCACTGGCTATTGTTAATGAGGATAAACCGCCAGCGGCGAAGCTCGAGGCTATGGGCAAAGCTGGCGTCAAAACCGAATATGAAGGCAAGGCTTTTCTCCGCAAGATCGGCATTGCTACGCCCGAGGGCGAGCTCGCGCACGATCTGCAGCAAGCCTCGGAAATTGCCCGGAGCATAGGGTTTCCGGTTGTGCTCAAGGTTCAGGCTGCCGCTCTCTCCCACAAAAGCGATATGGGCGGTGTTATCCTCAACCTCAAAGACGATGATGCATTGCGCGCTGGCTGGCAGCAACTCATGGCCAATATAGGCGATACACCAATAGACGGCGTTCTGGTCGAGCGCATGTCTAGGCCGGGTCTCGAAATGATTGTCGGCGCGCGGGATCATCCCGATTGGGGCCCGTCTATACTGGTCGGCCTTGGCGGTGTTCTCACCGAAGCATTGGCAGCCACTACGCTCCTGCCTGCTGATATTTCCCACGCCCGCGCGGTCGAGCGTATCATGACCTTGCGTGGCGCAAAGCTGCTTGGCCCTTTCCGTGGCAAACCCGCAAGGGATGTGAATGCTGTAGCCGATATCGTTATCAAACTGGGGGCCGCGATGCGCGCAGGTATCGGCATAGAAGAAATCGATATCAATCCGCTGATGGTCTTTGCAGAGGGTGATGGCGCAATCGCGCTCGATGCGCTGATCGTCACACGGTGATGCAACATATTACAAATAACAAGAACAGATAGGAAATAAGATGAGCATGACAGAGGAAAAACCTGTTCCTGGTGGCAATACCGTTTTGGTCAAATTTGAGGATGGGATCGCATGGGTTCATCTCAACCGACCGGAAAAGCGTAATGCCATGAGTGTCGAGCTGGCGCGGGAGATGAACTCCGTCCTTGACGCACTGGAGATTGATGATCGTTGCGGCGTGATTGTGCTGACCGGCAGTGGTGAAGCCTTTTCCGCCGGGATGGACCTTCAGGGCTTTTTCCGCTCCACGGACGCCATCACCGATGTCGAGCGACATCGCGCTTATCGGGAAACCCGAGCATGGCAATGGCGGACGCTTATGCATTATGCCAAGCCGACTATCGCCATGGTCAATGGCTGGTGCTTTGGCGGTGCCTTTACGCCGCTGATTTGCTGTGACCTTGCGATTACCGATGAAGATGCTGTCTTCGGCCTTTCGGAAATCAACTGGGGCATCATTCCCGGCGGCGTTGTGTCGAAAGCCATTTCCACATTGATGGGCGACCGGCAGGCGCTTTACTATGTGATGACCGGCGAAAAATTTGACGGCAGGCATGCCAGGGAACTTGGTCTGGTGAACGAGGCTGTACCCACGGCGCAGCTGAAAGAACGTACGCGCGAGCTGGCCAATATCCTGCTCGAAAAGAACCCGACCGTGCTGCGTCAGGCGCGTATGGCCTATAAATATGCGCGCGAGATGGACTGGGAGCTGGCCGCGGAATATCTGACTGCCAAAGGCGACCAGACAACATTTGTGGACGTAGAAAAAGGCCGCGATCAGGGCTTGAAGCAGTTTCTTGATGAAAAAACCTTCAAGCCGGGCCTTGGTAACTACGATCGCGACGGCTAGCCTTCTTTCAATTGAAATAGGACAAATCGCCGACGATCGGCATCCGTAACAGAAATTATTAGCCTGCAATGTTGATTCCGACAAAAACCGTGGTCTAACCCCGAGGAGAGTGCATTATGAAACGTCCCAGCGGCAAAAAAGGTGATGAGCTATCAGCCGTCGTACCTGGCCTGACCGAGATAACGGACCGCGTTCTCTATGGGGAGGTCTGGGAACGCGAAGGCCTCTCGAAGCGGGACCGTTCGCTCCTTACTGTAGCGGCATTGATGACAGCAAACCGTCATCAGCAACTGGAAGCGCATCTCGGGCTGGCGCTGAAAAATGGTCTTAGTGTCGAAGAGCTGGGCGAAGCGATGCTACACCTTGCCTTCTACGCCTCCTGGCCTGCATCCATTACAGCGTCACGGATGTTGCTCGACGTCGTCAACAAAGGCAAAGCAGAATAGCGATCAGTCGAGCGTGAGCCCTCCGCCGCGCTCGACTTCGCCCATATGATGATCCGTATCGCCAAAGATATTTTCGAGTACGGTTAGTCGCTGGAAATAACGCCCGGCGGCATATTCGCTCGCCAGTCCCATGCCACCATGCAACTGTATGGCCTCGCTCCCCACGAAATGTGAAGATCGATTGACCAGCGCCTTTGCCGCCGCAACCGCGACATGCCTGTCTGCCGCGGAGCCGGACATCATCGAGGCGGCGTGGATCATGATGGAGCGTGCCTGTTCTATTGAAACGAGCATGTCCGCTGCGCGATGCTGCAGCACCTGAAACGAACCGATTGCGACACCGAACTGTTTGCGCGTGCCAAGATACTCCACGGTAATTTCAAGAAGCTTTTCCATTGCTCCGACCATTTCAGCGCAGCATGCGAGAATGGCGCCATCCAGCACCTCTTCAAGCCGCGCCTGGTTGGAGGCGGGATCACCAATTTCTGCATCATAAGGAAGAGAGACCCGATCAAACTCTATATTGGCAGCAGTGCGGCCGTCTGGTGTGGGGAAAACGTCGGTTGCTACGCCATAAATGTTCGATGGCACGAGGAAGAGCCGCAAACCGTCAGTGGTCGTCACTGGGCAAATCAGCGTCGTCTCGCGATCTGCGTCCAGAACAGCGGTCTTTTTTCCCGTCAATATCCAGCGACCATCCAGACGCGCCGCGGAGCTATTGGGCGCGGACCAGCGATAGCGCTCGCCCGGTTCATAAAGACATAAAGCAAATCGCTGGTCGCCCGATAAAAGCGATGCCAGTGCGTACTCGGCAGTGCCGCCGCCCAATAGCTCCAGCAGGCGCCCTGCCATCAATACCGACTGCAGATAGGGCGCTGTTCCCAGTGTGCGGCCATAGGTTTCCATCACAATCATGATTTCTTCATACCCGCTGCCAAAACCGCCAACCCCTTCCGAGAACGGCAGCCCGATCAGGCCAAGCATATGATAGTCGCTCCAGATTGAGGCCACAGACGCGTCAATGTCTGCCTGATGAGTCTCGAATTGCTTGCCAACCGCGTCCGCGAGCATCGATTGCTCTTCACTCAGGTCAAAATTCATACTCGTCTTCCCAAACCGAGCACGGCCTTTGCCAATATGTTGCGCTGAATTTCGTTGGATCCACCGAAGATCGAATATTTGCGTGAGCTGAAATAAGCCGACAAAATCGCTGATTTTTCATCAAGCCCCTGATGCAGGTCTTCCCCTTCATGCTGCGCAGAAAATCCGGCAGTAAGGGCTTCGGGGCCAAGCGTATCCAATAATAATCCAGCGGCCGCCTGCAACAGTTCGCCTCCTTTGATCTTGAGGATGGATGTCTTGGGGTCCGGACCGTCAGACGGGCTGCGCGCGCTGGCGACAACGCGCATCTGGGTGAGCTGCAATGCCTTGAGTTCTATCTCGGTCCAGCTGAGGCGACGACGAAAATCAGGGTCATTGATAAGAGCCCCGCTTTCTCCTGATGCTTGCGATGCTATGGCCCTCACCCGGTCCAGTCGCCTGCCAGAAAAGCCGACATTGCCCATGGAAGTACGTTCCTGCCCCAAAAGATATTTGGCATAGTCCCAGCCGCGGCCTTCTTCGCCCACCAGATTGTCGACCGGCACCTCAACATTGTCGAAATAGACCTCGTTGACGTGATGATAGCCATCGATCGTCGGAATGGGGCGCACGGTGATTCCCGGGATGTTCATATCCATGAGCAAAAAGGAAATGCCCTGCTGGGGACGGTCCATCTGTGCCGAACGGACAAGGCAGAAAATCCAGTCCGCCTCATGCGCATATGTTGTCCATATCTTCTGTCCATTGACTCGATAGACCTTGCCATCCCTCACAGCGGAGGTCTTGAGTGAGGCCAGATCCGACCCTGCATCGGGTTCTGAAAAACCCTGGCAAAACCACAAATCGAGATTGGCAATGGCAGGCAGAAAGCGTCGCTTTTGTTCGTCAGATCCGAAGGCGGCAATGACCGGCCCGACCAGTGCTGTATTGAAAGCCAGCGGTTTTGGCACGGAATTGCGGTCAATTTCCTCAGCCAATATTGCGCGCTTGACGGCAGACCAGTCTCGTCCGCCCCATTCCACAGGCCAATGCGGTACGGCATAGCCCGCCTGGTTCAATATCTGCTGGGCTTCTATTTGCCATTCACGCGGCAAAGGCCGCTCTTCATAGACGGCCTTGCGAATATGGCCCGGCACATTGGCAAGCAGATAGGCACGGACTTCTTCGCGAAATGCCTTTTCATCATCGGTGAATTGTAATTCCATTTTGCAGCTAATTATCCGGCGACAACGGCGCATGCCCGCGAATCATGTCGGACGCTTTTTCCGCAAGCATGATGACCGCGGCATTGATGTTGGCACCCGGCACCGTAGGCATGACGGACGCATCGACCACGCGAAGTCCCCCAACCCCTCTCACCTTGAGCTCATTATCAACGACTGATGCGGGGTCATTGCCCATCCGGCATGTGCCTCCAGGATGCTGTGTAATTTTGAGATTATTGCGAATGAACTCGTTCAGGTCGGCATCGCTTTGAACCGCCGCTCCGGGTGCCAATTCCCCACGCACCATGCCGGCGAGCGGCTCTGCGGCAAATATCGACCGTGCAGCAGCCATGCCGCCGCGAATGTCTGCGAAGTCATTTGGCGTCGACAGCAGGTTCAGGTCTATGCGGGGTTTTGCGAACGGGTCAGACGAGCCAAGCTCTACTGTCCCCCTGCTTTCCGGGTGAAGCTGCATCACCATAACAGAAAATACATGCTGTTGTTTCTTGCTGGCGAGCGGAAACCATAGCTTGGCGTCCAGACGCACTGGCAAAAAAACAAGCTGAATATCCGGGCGTTCCAGTTCAGGGCGGGTACGCAACATCAATATTCCGCTGGTAATCTGGCTGGCAAATGCTCCCTTTCCCGCTATTGCCCATTGTGCAACAGATAAGGCGGCGCGGTCAAAGCGCAGGGCATTCAGGAATGTACTCTGCTCGCGCGCAGTGAAGCTCATATAGACCAACGGATGTTCGGAAAGATTCTGGCCCACATTGGTTGAATCAACGCGGACCGCCAATCCGTGTTTCCGTAAATGTTCAGCAGGGCCGATACCGGAGAGCATCAGAAGCTGGGGCGAGTTATATGCGCCACCGCTAAGTATCACTTCCTTGCGCGCCAGCGCCTGTTCTATCTGGCCACGGCGAATATATTCAACGCCAACAGCGCGACCATTTTCGATAAGGACGCGTGTCACTTGCGCACCGGACCTGACTTCAAGATTATGCCGTTTGAGTGCGGGGCGCAGATATGCATGCGACGTACTTGACCGGTGCCCCTTTTCATCGACCGTCACTTCACAGCGGGAAAAGCCCTCTTGCGTCTCTCCGCTCAGATCGTCGCTAAGGCCAAAGCCCGCGGCCTTGACCGAGTCCTTAATGGGGCCAGCCAGCAAGCGTTTGTCATCGACAGCTGAAACCGCCAGTGGGCCGCTGTCGCCATGATAGGGGCCAGCCCCCCGCCAGCTAGTTTCCATCCGCCGAAAATAGGGCAGTACATCGGCATAGCTCCACCCTTCGCAGCCCATCTGGCGCCAGCCGTCATAGTCGCTGGAATGGCCACGCATGTAAATCATGCCGTTGACGGAAGACGAGCCGCCTAACACCCGCCCCCGCGGGACGGGCAACGATCGGCCCGCGAGCTTCGGGTCAGCAACGCTTTCGTAACCCCAATCATAAGCTGGATTGGCTGCAGTCATCATGAAGCCAAGCGGCATTTTAAATAGCCAGCTACTATCTGCGGCACCCGCTTCCAGCAGCAACAGCTCGTCTGCGCCGTTTTCCGTCAGGCGGTTAGCGAGAACACAACCTGCTGAACCCGCTCCCACTACAATATAGTCAAATTCTAACGGCATCGACACACCGGCATCCCGATCTCTTACGCATAATCTCCACCGGGAAAATATAGATTCAAAAGTTCCGGCAACCCACTTTACAAACTCGAAGGTCGTTGTGCCATAGCAAATAGCATTCGACAAGAACTAATTAGTTCCGCTATGGCCATCCTGTTCAGGTCCCGCAAACTGATCTGATTCTCCCAGTCTAACGGACTGAACGCATAAGGATAATGAGGAGCGAATATGACGAAAACTGCAATGAAGGAAACGGCAGCCATACCTTCACTCGACAAGGCGCTGGCATTTGCGGGCAGGGCACATAAACTTTTCATTAGTGGCCACTGGGTCGAACCACTGGAAGAAGAAAGCTTCAGCACAGAGAATCCTGCCACAGGCAAGTCATTGGCGGTTGTAGCAAAGGCTACAGCCCCGGATGTTGATCGCGCCGTTGCCGCAGCAAGAGCTGCCATGAACGCCAGCGAATGGAGCGAGATGAAGCCCGCCGCTCGCGCAAAATTAATGTTCCGTCTTGCCGACGCGCTGGAAGCCAACATCGATGAATTTGCAGCGCTGGAATCTCTGGACAATGGCAAGCCGGTCCGCGACGCGCGTTATTTCGACCTGCCGCACGCCATCGAAACCATCCGTTACAATGCCGGCTGGGCAACCAAGCTGAACGGCGAATCTATTGCATTATCTGGCCCCGGCACATGGCATGCATATACGTTGCGAGAACCGGTCGGCGTAGTGGCGCAGATAGTCCCCTGGAACGCGCCCCTCGCAATGGCCGCTGCCAAAATTGCGCCTGCACTTGCTGCAGGCTGCGCCATCATCCTGAAGCCTGCAGAGGAAACGCCGCTGACTGCTTTGCGGCTCGCACATTTGATTGAGGAAGTCGGCTTTCCTGCAGGCGCTTTCAATCTGCTAACCGGATTTGGCGACACTGCCGGTGCTGCGCTGACGGCACATCCGGATGTCGACAAGGTTACTTTTACAGGTTCGACAGAAGTAGGCCGCCTTATTCTGAAAGCGGCGGCCGGAAACTTCAAGCGGGTTACGCTGGAACTGGGCGGCAAGACACCGGTCATCGTTATGCCTGATGCCAATGTCGCGCAAGCGATTGAAGGGGCCGCTCGCTCGATCTTCACCAATACCGGGCAAGTCTGCAATGCCGGTTCGCGCCTTTTTGTGCATCAAAGCCACTTTGATGAAGTCGTTGAAGGCGTGTCAAAAATCGCAAAATCTATCAAAATCGGTTCTGGTTTGGATAGCGACACGCAAATGGGGCCGGTTATTTCCCGCATTCAGCGGGATCGTGTCCGCGGTTATGTAAATAGCGGCGTACAGAGTGGTGCAATGCTTTACGCAGGCGGCGAGGAACTGGACCGCGAAGGATATTTCGTCTCGCCGACCATCCTGACCAATACCGACGCCAGTATGGCTGTCCGCCGTGAGGAGATTTTCGGTCCGGTTCTGTGCGCCATGTCTTTTGGTGATGACGAGCTGGACCAGATCGCCGCTAATGCCAATGCCAGCGATTATGGATTAGGAGCCATTATATGGACCAATAATCTGTCGGCCGCACATCTCCTTGCACGAAAATTGAAGGCGGGCACTGTGCGCGTCAACGGTGGTGGACTGGACCCCGCCTTGCCCTTCGGCGGTTTCAAGCAGTCGGGCTGGGGCCGTGAAAACGGCAGGGAGGGCATAGAAGCCTACACCGAAACGAAGGCTGTAGCTGTTGCTCTGTGAGAGTGGAGAGCCGGCCTGCAAAACCCCTATTCCCAATAATATCCTCTTGAAAGTGCAGCAATCCGATATTTCTGGCGCCAATTTTCGCCGAGCAAAATATATGTTATTGACGAACAACATTCGTCAAGAGTATATATTCGCTGCTTGGTGGAGCAAAAAATAGAAAGGCCTGAACCATGAAGAGCAAAGTGAGCATAGGGATTGTAGGCGGTGGTATCGGGGGTATGACTGCCGCGCTCGCTCTTTTGCGGCGAGGCTTCGAGGTTTCGGTATTTGAGCAAGCTCCGGAATTACAGGAAGTAGGTGCCGGCCTGCAGATCAGTCCAAATGGTGTTCGAATCCTTCATTCGCTTGGTCTGAGTTCTGAGCTGATGAAAATAGCGTTCGAACCACTCGGCAAAGAAATTCGCCTGTGGAATACCGGCGACACATGGAAGCTCTTTGACCTCGGCGCTGAATCCCTTGAGCGTTACGGATTTCCCTATGTCAATGTACATCGCAATGACCTGCACCAGATGCTGATCAAGGCTGTGCAAGAAGCATCACCCGACGCCATCCATCTCGATCATCGTTTTACCGCTGTTGAACGCAATGACAGCAAGGTCACTTTGGCCTTTGATGGTCGGCCTTCACAAACATTTGATGTCGTGATCGGCGCAGATGGCGTCCATTCCAAGATGCGCGAGCAGCTGTTCGGTTCCGGGCCGGTGAAATTTACCGGTATTGTCGCATGGCGAGGCGTCATTCCCATGGAACTGCTTCCTGAAGAGCTAAGAAAACCGGTTGGCGTAAACTGGGTCGGTCCTGGCGGGCATGTCATCCATTACCCCATCCGTCGTGGCGAACTGATGAATTTCACCAGCGTTGTCGAGCGTCAGGACTGGCAGGTCGAGTCATGGTCAACGGCAGGCACCAATGCGGAATTTCATGACGATTACCCCGGGTGGAATGAAGAGGTGCACGCCTATATCGAGGCCATTCCCCAACCCTTTAAATGGGCACTGCTCGCCCGCCCGCCCATGCAGCGCTGGGTCGAGGGGCGCATTGCGTTGCTCGGCGATGCATGCCACCCGTCCCTTCCGTTCCTGGCTCAGGGAGCCGTAATGGCATTGGAGGACGGTTGCATCCTCGCCCGCGCCTTTGAAGAATTTGATACGATCGACGAGGCCCTCGACCGTTACCAGAAAATACGGGTGCCGCGCGCAACCAAGGCTGTCGAAGGCGCCTATGCGAATACGAAGCGTTTCCACAATCCGGCATTGGCAGAGCCCGCAGGCGCTCAGGCTTATGTCGATGAGCAATGGCAGCCAGATCGTGTCGTCGAGCGCTATGAATGGCTGTTTCGTTATGATGCAACGAGCGTGTCGCTGACCGACGCCCCAACCCCTGTAGCCTGACCGCAAAAGGACGAAAATGCAGAATGCCTCCGACATGCCGAACGCCGAATGGACACGCACGCCGTTGATCCTTTCCTTTGCCGACAACCCCAAATTTACCGAAACATATGGGTTCGCGGGCAATTCGGGCAAAGTAAATCTGGAGGGGCAATTGCTGCGGGCTCCGGATTCCCAATCCAAGACGGTCTATGTTTTCATGCACCCGACGTCGGTGCTGCATCTTTTGCCAATGCCGACGGCGCTGGCAGATGCCGGGCTGGACATATTGTGCGCTGCCAGCCGCTATCCGCGTAACGATACCGCGCTTATATTCGAGAAGGTTGCAATCGACCTGGGCAAGTGGATAGCCTATGCGCGCAGGGAACTGGGCTATGAAAAGGTCATCTTGGTTGGCTGGTCCGGGGGTGGCTCGCTCTCGCTTTTCTATCAAGCACAAGCGGAAAATCCCAGCATCACTCATACACCAGCGGGCGATCCAATCGATCTTGTACAGGCGGGATTGCAACCGGCTGACGGCGTCATTTTCATTGCCGCTCATCTTTCTCGGGCAGAAACATTGACAGAATGGCTCGACCCCTCTGTGACCGATGAACTGGATCCGGACAACCGTGATCTCGAGTTTGATATCTACTCGCCAGACTGTCCCAACCAGCCGCCTTATAGCGCTGAATTTATTGTTCGTTTTCGCGAGGCGCAGCGCGCACGCAATCGGCGTATCACGGCATGGGCCGAAAGCGAGCTGGCACGGCTGGACGCTCTCAATACGCCTGAACGAGAACGCGCCTTTGTTGTTCATCGCACTATGTGCGATGTGCGCTGGCTTGATCCGGCTGTTGATCCGTCGGACCGCCGCGTTAACTGGACCTATATGGGCGAGCCGATGGCCGTGAACGTTGGGCCAGTAGGCTTGGCACGCTATACCACTCTTCGGTCCTGGCTGAGTCAATGGAGTTATGACAAGTCCAATGCCAAAGGCCCGATGAACGCCGCGCGTATCCATAAGACGCCCGTTTTACAAATCGAGAATACCGCCGATGAAGCGGTTCCTTCCACGCATAACCCAACAATATACGAAGCACTAGCAACGCCGGACAAAGAATATATTCAGCTGAAGGGTGCGACGCACTATTATCTAGAACAACCGGAACTCCTTGAACAATGCATCAGTTCAGTCATCGATTGGAGCCAGCGAAAACAACTGCTGGCTGAATGACCATGGCCTTTCAGGTCGGAGGTGAACAATGAACGAGAACGGGCTAACGGATTGCCTGGTCGAGCTTGTTGCCGCTATCGGCAAAGAGGATTTTGCACAGTGTTTTCTAGCTGTTTTCGAGAAAATCGCCAACGTCCAGCTTTGCTCTGTATTTTCTGTCGGACCCGGCCAATTGGTGAAATTGCTCTTCGCCCAGGGTAAGCATCCCGAGTTGGCGGATTTCTCATCGCAGGCCTCCCTCGTTTACGCATCACGCTTCTGGCGCTCTGATAGCCAGATGTCGCGCCTTTTCCATTCAGGTGTCCAAAGGCCAATCATCGTCCGCCGGCGCGCTGTGGACATAGCCGATCCCGCATACAGGGCTACCTGCTACGAGCGGGGCGATATTCGGGAGCGACTGTCGATTTTCTGGCCCGGCTCCCCTGTTCTGTTCGCCAATGGCTATCGAGTGGGGAGCAGGGCCGCTTTTTCAACAGAGACAATAGAACAGGTAGAAGAACAGGCTCCCCTGTTAATGGCTGCGGTCGAAAGTCACTTGCGCAATAGCCATCTTGCCGGACGCATGTTGAACGAGACTGAACTAATGCAATCGTTGCGGGCAATGGTCCCCAGCCTGAGCATACGCGAAGCGGAGATATCAGTCGCCATGATGCTCGGCGAAACGCAAACAGAGATAGCCGAACGAAAGCGCCTCTCGTCAAACAGCGTCATAACCTATCGCAGGCGCGCATATAGCAAGCTTGGGTTGGTCAACCGGCGCGATCTGATGCGGTTGCATCGCCATATGGCGTTTGAAGGGCGCCTGTGATGCGGCAGAACATATGGTGCTGTCAGGGCTTTCCTATCGACAGACATGCCGCTGTCACATTGACAGTTTTCAGAGGCGAGTATATCACCCTGGCTGATAATATATTATATATTGAGGAGCAGATGTAATGGCATTGAAGATTAGCAAAATCGGGTTTGTAACATGCCTTGCACTGGCAACCGCTTCTGTTGCACTTGCGTCTTCTCAAACAGCAAATGTGGATAATATCCGCATGATTGCGGCCGATGATGAACCCGGTCAATGGATGGGTCCGGGTCGCACATATGGCGAGGATCGCTACAGCCCGCTCAAGCTGATCAATGATGCCAATGTTCAGGGTCTCAGTCTTGCCTGGTACGCAGATATTTCCACCAACCGGGGTGTCGAGGCATCACCGCTCATGATTGACGGCGTGCTCTATAATATTGAGCCATGGAATGTGACAGTCGCCTATGATGCGAAGACCGGCAAGGAGCTGTGGAGGTTCGACCCCGAGGTGGACCGCGACAAGGGCAAGCATGCATGTTGCGATATCGTCACGCGTGGCTTGTCTGCATGGAAGGGCAATATCTATATTGCGACATTGGATGGCCGCGTTATCGCAATAGACGCCGAGACCGGAAAATCAGTGTGGAGCGTAGAGACGTTCGACCCGGTATGGCCCTATACGATTACGGGCGCGCCGCGCGTATATGACGGCAAGGTCGTGATCGGCAATGCGGGAGCAGAAGGCGCGGCTCGTGGCTATGTGACTGCCTATGACGCTGCAACAGGCAAACAGCTATGGCGATTTTATACCGTGCCTGGCGATCCATCCAAACCGCAAGAAAACAAGATACTTGAAATGGCGGCCAAGACATGGTCCGGCGAATGGTGGAAAAGTGGCGGCGGTGGCACGGTATGGGATTCTATCGCCTATGATCCGCAACTGGATCTCGTCTATATTGGCGTCGGCAATGGTGGCCCTTGGCCGCAAAAATATCGTAGCCCCGGCGGCGGCGATAATCTTTTCCTGTCGTCCATTGTCGCGCTGAAAGCCGATACCGGCGAATATGCCTGGCACTATCAGACGACCCCCGCCGAAGAATGGGATTATACGGCAACCCAGTCGATGATCCTGACGGACCTGAAACTCAACGGGCGAGTCCGCAAAATATTGATGCAGGCACCAAAAAACGGCTTCTTCTATATTCTTGACCGGGCCACAGGCGAGCTGCTTTCCGCGGAACCCTATGTTGCCATGAACTGGGCATCGGGCATCGACATGAAAACCGGGCGGCCCATCGTCAATCCGGAAGCGCATTATGGCGAAGTCCCGGTAATGGTCACACCTGGCCCGGCGGGCGGCCATAATTGGCATCCAATGGCCTATAGCCCGCAAACCGGCCTTGCCTATTTCCCGGTAACAGAAATGTATATGGCCTATTCGGTAAACCCCGATTTCCAGCAAACACCCGGCAACATGAGCCAGTTGGGTATTTCCACTACCGGCTATGATCTCACCCGCAAGGCAGCATCCGATTATGCGGAAAAGCACAACAAGACCTGGCTGACGGCGTGGAACCCTGTCACGCAAAAGGAGCAGTGGCGCGTGCCATATACGCAGCGCGGCAGTGGCGGCATTCTTGCAACGGCAGGCAATCTTGTATTCCAGGGTACTGTCAATGGGACTTTCGCAGCCTATAGTGCAGACAAAGGTCAAAAGCTGTGGGAGATGCCTACCCAGCAAGTCCCTATGGCCGGCCCGATCAGCTACCAGATTGACGGTGTTCAATATATCGCTGTCAATGCTGGCTGGGGCGGTGGTCTGGCCCACTCAACTTCGGCCAAATCTCTCGGCTTCCCGCTATCTGAATTTCCTCGCCTGCTGGTGTTCAAGCTGTCCGGAACCGCGCAGTTGCCCGCTATCAAGGACAAGGGGCCAGAGCTTGTTCGCCCCGAGGAAACCGGTGCCGATGCTGCCAAGATAGCAAGCGGCGAACAGCTATATGCTGATTATTGCTCGGCCTGCCATGGCGAGCGCGCTCGCGGCGGCATAAAGGATTTGCGGCGCATGTCGCCAACCACCCATGAGCAATTTCTCGACATAGTCATTCGCGGCACGCGCAAGGAAAAAGGAATGGCCAGCTTTGCTGATCTCGTTTCTGAGCAGGATGCCAAGGCGATCCATGCTTATCTGATCCGGCGTGCGAATGACGATTGGGACAGCATCCTCAAGGGGGAATGAACCGGGCCAGCCGAAGATTATCTAGCAAAACCTTCGAATTATTGGAGGCACAAGGAAACTTAGTATAGCTGACACGCATGGTCACTCCGGATGATGATAGCACGCGCCAGAGCAATGTAACGACGGCTCAGTCGCCGCTGTCCATTCCCTTATACAGGGGAATCTGGATAGCAAATCTGCTGTCTAATCTGGGTTTCCTGATCCAGTCTGTTGGCGCATCCTGGCTCATGCTGGAGCTCACATCTTCGCCGCGCATGGTTGCCCTGGTGCAAACATCCATCACCTTGCCCATCATGCTTCTGGCCCTGTTTGCCGGAGCCGTCGCCGATAATCTCGATCGTCGACGCGTCATGTTGACGGCACAATGTTTCATGTTGACGGTGTCCGTTTTGCTCGCATTGCTAACCTATTTCGGTTTTGCTTCACCTTATATGCTGCTAACCTTCACATTCCTGATCGGGTGCGGCAATGCTCTTAACGGTCCTGCATGGCAGGCATCGGTTGGCGATATAGTACCCAAGCCCATGCTTCCTGCCGCTGTCGCCTTGAACAGCGCAGCATTTAATATCGCGCGCAGCGCCGGACCAGCACTGGGAGGTGCGATTGTCGCTTTTGCTGGCGCAGCAGCGGCGTTTTTAGTGAACTGCATAAGCTATTTCGGGCTTCTTGCAGTATTGCTGCGCTGGCGCCCCGAGCAAGACGCAAACGCTCTCCCCCCGGAGCGGATCGGCAGCGCAATGATGGGCGGCCTGCGCTATGTTTCCATGTCGCCGCATATGCTCAAAGTCATGGCCAGAGCCATCATGTTTTCAATATGCGCGAGCGCTGTCTCCGCACTAATGCCGGTCATTACGCGCGATCTCTTGCAGGGTGATGCCATTACCTACGGCATTTTGCTGGGAGCCTTTGGCGCTGGCGCGGTCGCCGGGGCATTGCTGAGTTCACCGCTTCGCCATCGGCTATCGGCTGGCGGTGTGGTTTCCGTGGCGAGCGCTATAATGGCAGTCGGCGGGGCGATAACCGCGCTTTCCACCAATATCATGATCACTGTGCCAGCCCTTGTCATTGCCGGTGCGGCCTGGATATTGGTGCTCTCAACGCTCAATGTCACCATGCAACTAGCATCGCCAAGATGGGTGGTTGCGCGCGCCATATCGCTTTATCAGATGGCCGCCTTTGGCGGTATGGCAATAGGCAGTAGCCTGTTTGGCATGGCTGCTACGCATATCGGAGTCACAAGAGCGTTGCTCCTTGCCTGTTTATTATTGTGTGCAAGTATCATCGGGGGGCGTTTCATGCCGTTGCCTCAAGTTGACGATGTAGATCTTAATCCCTTGCGTCGATGGAACGAACCAAACACCGATGTTCCGGTAGATCCAAGAAACGGGCCGGTAGCGATCACTATCCATTACAAGATCGACCCCGCAAATATTTCCCGTTTTCTCGCTGTCATGAATGAACGTCGCCGCATTCGAAGAAGGGATGGCGCAAGAAGGTGGACATTATATCGCGATCTTTCGAACACCCGGTTGTGGGTTGAGCGTTATCATGTAGCGACGTGGCTGGACTATGTCCGTCATAACCAGCGGCGGACCAATGCGGATGCTGCCAATATTGCCGATATCATGGAGTTGCATTGCGACGAAAGCCCTCCACTGGTCTATCGACGTATACAGGTGCAGCCGGACTCCTATAACATATCCGGGTCCAGCGACGACGGCCTCTATTCTCAGCCTTTGCCCGGAAATCTTTAAACGAAATCAGTTACGGACCACCCTCTCATTTTTTGATGCCGTTCAAGAACAGGGGGGGCGTCAAGATCCAGCCCGACGATGCGCATCAGCAATATTCATCATGTATTGTGGGCCCTTGCCCATGAAAAATCATGGGATCGAATGTGGTTTACCGAGACCCTTAAATCATCATCCTAAAGACCAAGTGATCGTCATTGAAGAAATGATGCAGGTTGGAGATTCCAATCAACGAAGGTCACCAAGATGCACGATTTGAGAGGATATATAATGACTGACCTTTTCATAAATTCCGATCTGGAAGATTATGCGATTTCTGAAACAAGCGATGGTCTTAAATCATCATCTGATAACGAAGCAGAAATGGCCGCTGCTAATGTCGCGCCCTCACTTCCAGTTCTAGATATCTCGCTAATGCGCGGGACAAGCGAAGATCAGGCATTCTTCCTCTCGAAACTTCGCGATATTCTTCATAACTACGGTTTTTTCTATCTTGCCGGACATGGCGTAGACGCAAAGCTGACAACAGATGCCATCGAAGCAACAAAGCAGTTTTTTGCCTTGCCGGAAGCAGAAAAAGTATCAATCGATATGCTCAACTCCCCGCAGTTTCGGGGGTATAACCGCGCTGGCATGGAGTTGACGGGTGGTCAACAGGATTGGCGGGAGCAGGTCGATTTCGACTGTGAAGAGGATATTGCGGAACTGAGTCCGGAAGCGCCCGTCTGGAAGCGGGCGCTCGGGCCCAACCAATGGCCGGCAGGGCTTCCTGAATTCAAAACAACCATTTTACGTTATCAGGCAGAAGTTACACGTGTCAGCATTGCGGTCCTCGAGGCCATTGCCTTGGCTCTCGGTCAGGACAAGAACTTCTTTGCTCCGATGTATGAATCCGGTCCTCGCCAGCATATGAAGATTCTCCGTTATCCAGGCTTAGAGGGCTCTCAATCGGATCAGGGTGTTGGGGCCCACAAGGATGGCGGCCTGGTGACAATATTGCTGCAAGATGTCTTGCCTGGCCTTCGTGTTCAAAGCCAGGATGGAAGCTGGATTGATGCCCCACCCATTCCCGGCACCTTCATTGTGAACACGGGTGAGCTGCTTGAACTGGCCACCAACGGATTCGTCCATGCAGATATCCATACGGTGGTCGCACCACCTGCAGGCACGGAGAGATTTTCGATCCCATTTTTCTTCGGAGCAAGCTTCGACGGAACTGTTCCTCTAATCGACCTGCCGGATGAGCTGAAGCAAAAGGAGCGAGGTGTAAGCTCTGATCCGGCAAACCCAATGTTCCGTGATATCGGGCTAAACCATCTGAAGGCCCGGCTTCGTTCTCACCCGGATGTGGCGCAGGCCCATTATTCCGACGTTCTCGAGGAATTATTTCAGGCAGTTGGATGAGTTTAACGAGGCGCTGAGATTTCAGGGGTGAACCGCAACAGGGCGTCCTGTTTTACCACAAGCTTCGAGAGAAGAATGCCGACGCATCGAATCTCTCTGTCTTCGTCATTTGCTAGATTTCGTCGATCATCTCCGCCAGCGTGGCGAGACATTCACGGGCCAGCAATATGCAGCGTTCAGGGGACCAGCCCTGTTCGGCATCAGGCAGATCGCGGTTATCCTTGAAGGGCATTTCCAGAGTCATCGCCACGGCGCCAAAGCGCTCTGCCAGTTGATTGGTCGACATCGACAGATTGGCCTTGCCCTTCGCAGCGGTCGGATAGCCAAGCTCGGTCTGGAAATCCGGGGTGCGTCGGGCGAGGCGATCGCGAAAGTCATGATATTTGCCCAGCTGCGCGTCGGTGATCGAGGCTATACCTTCAAAACCGGCAATGAAAACCGCAGGAATAGCCTCATCTCCGTGGACATCCATAGCAAAGTTGACACCGCTTTCGTCCATTGCATTGCGGACGCAGAGCACTTCAGGGGATTTTTCCGGGCTCGGTTCATGCCATTCCCGATTGAGATTCGTCCCGGCGTAATTGGTTCGTAAATGCCCCCTACGCGAACCATCGGGGTTCATATTGGGAACGATATGGAACCGGCATTGCTGTAACAAGAGCCTTGCGTGCGGGGCCGACGGATCGGTCAGCATTTCCAGCGCACCTTCCATCCACCATTGCGCCATGCTTTCGCCAGGATGCTGGCGGCCGTAGAGCCAGACCTGCTTTGTCCCGCCGCCCATCTCGATACAGTCGATCGCCTGTCCTTCGAGGCTATAGCCGAGCGCCCGAACCGTAACGCCCTCGACGGCAGCGGTCTCGGCGATCAGGTCGTGATGGCGTTCGATGCTGTACGGCGCGAAATAGGCAAACCAGATGATATTGCTGCTCGCCGTATACCGGATCGTCAGCGTGCCGCTTTCTTCATCATAGCTGCTCGCTGCACGGCCCCAATAGTCGCGGTCTTCGCTGACGCAGGCGTCATATTCGGGCCAGCCCTGCGGATAAGCCGATTCTTTCAGCCCGGTGATGGCCAGTTCCAGTTCGTCGCCGATGGCGCAGGTAACCCGGAAATGGAACCACTGGAAAAATTCGCTGTCCTTGTCCTTCCGGATGGACAATGTCGCAGAAGTGCCATCAATGGCGTGGACTTCGATATTACCGCTATCGAACGCGCTGGTGATCTGGATGCTCATGGCACTCTGATAGTGGTTCCTGACTCTCCGGGGAAGTCCCTGAATAGGGCTTCTGCCAATTTTGCTGCCGCCAGACCGGGCTGCGATGCCGGCGATCCCTGTTTGGCTTCCACCGAGGCACGGCCCTCCCAGACAACGCTGCCAGCATCGCGGTCGGTGATCCGGACCGACAATTCGGTGACGATCCGGTCCTTTGGCCGACCGCCAAGATTGATTCCGATGCCCAGACCGACGCCCGACCCGTAGCTGCCGGTGCTGCCGCCGACACCGACCGAGACAGGAGAGCGTACCCCGCTTGCACTGAGAACCACCCTTTCGATCGTATAGCGGGCAACATATTGGCTTTGTTCGGCACCGTCGCGGGCTTCTGTGAAGCCAACCCGTTGTAACTCGTGCAATATGGCGGCGGAATAGGTCGCATATTCAATGCTGCGGCTATCGCCTTCCTCCAGGACATTAGCCTCAATGACGACACTGCCCGGGACGATCGCAGCAACCTGGGCATTGTGGAAGCGGGTGACGTCAACCGGCGGCATCATCGCCGTGCATCCCGACAAGAACAATCCAGCCAAAGTCACTGTTGCGAATGAATGAAAACCGGTCATGATACACGCTCCTTACTTCGCCCCGCGCCCTATTAGCGCATAATCCCGGCTACGGCGGTAAAAAATTGCATCGCCGCATCGCTCGGTTTAACCCAAGGAAGTACCAGGCGCGGCAGAGCGTTTGAAATTGCCGATATTGGGAAAGACAGGGATCAAGCAACAATGGCGAAACCGTTCACAATATTGGTAACTGGCGGGGCCGGCTATATTGGCAGCCATGTGGTTCTGGCGTTGCGTGATGCCGGCTGGCCAATTGTGGTGATCGACAATCTGACCACCGGTTTCCGCTGGGCGGTTCCGGAGGATGTCGCCTTCTATGAAGGTGATATCGAGGATTCCCCTTTGCTCTCCAAGATCATCAAGGAGAAAAATATCGGTGCGATCATGCATTTTGCCGGATCGGTAATCGTCCCGGAATCGGTAGAAAACCCGCTTAAATATTACCATAACAACAGTGTCAAAAGCCGTAGTCTGATCGAATCGGCCGTCAACGGCGGAGTGCAGCATTTCATCTTCTCATCGACCGCGGCAACCTATGGCATTCCCGAGGAAAGCCCCGTCAGCGAAACGACGCCGCAAGTGCCGATCAACCCTTATGGCATGTCGAAGCTGATGACCGAGCACATGCTACGCGATGTTTCGGTGGCGCATGACCTGAATTTCTGTGCCCTGCGCTATTTCAATGTCGCGGGTGCTGATCCGCAGGCGCGTGCGGGGCAGTCGACCGCTGGTGCCACCCATTTGATCAAAGTCGCGGTAGAGGCGGCGCTGGGCAAACGCGACAGTGTCGCCGTCTTCGGTACCGACTATGACACGCCGGATGGCACCGGAGTGCGTGACTATATCCATGTCTCTGATCTTGCCGATGCCCATGTACTTGCGCTTGAGGCGCTGATCGCGGAGCCGAATCAGAACCATTTGCTCAATTGCGGCTATGGTCGCGGTTTTTCCGTGCTCGAGGTGCTTGACGCGGTCGACCGCGTCACCAACATGAAAATCGAACGGAAAATAGAAGGTCGACGGGCGGGCGACCCCGATTCGCTGATTTCCGACAATCGCGCGATCATGGAACGATTCCCCTGGCAACCGAAACATGCCGATCTCGACGAAATTGTCGCGCATGCGCTGGCATGGGAGCGCAAACTGATCGAAATTCGCGGAGAATAGCGCTGGTCGCTTGACTTTGACGGCGGGCGACCTTAATTGGCCTGCTTCAACGCAGCAAGGCTGCTTTCAAGAAATTCAGATAACCAAGGCGTGGTACCAAAATGAAAGTCCGCAACTCTTTGAAGTCGCTTAAAAACCGTCACCGGGATTGCCGCGTCATCCGTCGCCGTGGTCGCACTTATGTGATCAACAAGACGAATCGCCGGTTTAAAGCACGCCAAGGCTAAAAGCCCGTTTGTGGCAGGAGCTTCTGCCATTTCCAAAATTGACACCGTCGTCTTTGATATTGGCAATGTGCTGTATCGTTGGGATTTGCGCTGCTTGTTTGAAAAGCTGATCGATGATCCCGAAGAGCTGGACTGGTTTCTTGACCATGTCGTGACCCCGGAATGGCATTTCCAGCATGACGCCGGGCGCTCATTTGCCGACATGGTGAGGGAACGATCCCGTCAATTTCCGCAATATGCCAGTCTTATCAAAGCCTATTCCGAACGGTTTCCCGAATCCATACCCGGCCCTGTCGAGGGCGTGCATGAAATTGTCCACGCTTTGATGCAACGGGCTGTTCCGATATTCGGTATCAGCAATTTCGGTGCCGAATCCTGGGCGCAATTTCGACCATTGGCACCAATATTCGACCAGTTTTCCGATATCGTCATTTCCGGTGAAGAAAAGCTTATGAAACCGGACAGGGCAATTTTTGAGCTTGCCCTGAAACGTTTTGACCGTTGCGCCGACCAGTGTATTTTCATTGACGACCGGATGGACAATGTTGCCGCGAGCGAAGCGGTTGGCTTCGCCGGGCATCATTTTACGGATGCGAAGGCGCTCGAACGGGAATTGCGCGCCTTGCGGCTGCTCTAGCTGCGCTTGAGTTCATCGCCGCTCAGGCGGACGATGTGCAGCAGATTGGTCGATCCCGGCGTGCCAAAAGGCACACCGGCGCAGACTATCAGGCGTGAACCGGCCTGGCCGAGCTTATGCCGCAGGGCCATGCGCTTGGCCTTGGCAATCATCTCCTCGAAATCATTTACATCGCGGGTGACCACGGCGTGGGCACCCCACAGCAGGCCGATTCTCCGAGCGGTATGGCGGTTGGGTGTAAGCACCAGCAGCGGCACGGAGGGCCGCTCGCGCGCCATTCTGCGCGCCGTCGAACCGGAAGCCGTATAGCAGACAATTGCTGATGTCTCGATGGTGCGGGCGATATTATAACTCGCCGCCGCCAGTGCATCGGCAGTGGTCTCGTCGGGCACGGTCTCGGTGAAATGGACGCGGTCGGCATAGGAGGGATCATTTTCCACCTGCGCGGCAATCCGGTCCATCATCGTGGCGGATTCGATCGGCCAGTCCCCGACCGCCGATTCTGCCGACAGCATGATCGCGTCGGCGCCATCGTAGATCGCGGTTGCGACGTCCGATACCTCGGCACGAGTCGGCGTCGGCGACTTGATCATCGATTCCAGCATCTGGGTGGCAACGACTACGGGCCGGCCAAGCTTGCGGGCCGCGGCGACAATTTTTTTCTGCAGCGGGGGCACCTGTTCCGGCAAAAGTTCGACGCCGAGATCGCCGCGCGCCACCATCACCGCATCGGACAGCTCGAGAATCTCGTCGAGCCGGTCGATCGCCGCGGGTTTCTCGATCTTGGCGAGCAGCGCTGCCTTGCCGTCGATCAGCCGCCGCGCTTCGGCGACATCCTCGGGGCGCTGCACGAAGCTGAGCGCGATCCAGTCGACATCCTGTTCCAGTGCAAAGGTCAGGTCCCTGCGATCCTTGTCGGTGAGCGAGCTGACCGGCAGCACTACTTCGGGAACATTGACGCCCTTGCGATCGGATATTTCACCGCCGACGATTACTTTGGTCTCGACGCTTTTCCCGTCGGCCTCGATCACTTCCAGCCGGATCTTGCCATCGTCGAGCAGCAGGGTGTGACCCGGCTGCAAAGTCTCCAATATTTCTTTGTGGGGAAGGCTGACGCGCATTGCGTCACCCTGTTTTTCGACCATATCGAGAGTGAAACGGGCGCCTTCCTTCAGCATCACGGGTGGCTTGGCAAAAGTGCCGATGCGCAATTTGGGGCCCTGCAGGTCGGCCAATATGGTAATCGGCCGGCCGACCTTCTTTTCCAGCGCCCGAATCGACTTCACGTTGGCGGCGTGGGCCTTGTGTTCACCGTGGCTCATGTTCATCCGGAAGGCATCGACCCCGGCACGGTACATTTTCTCGATCATTTCCGGGCTGCCGCTGGACGGACCGAGCGTCGCCAGGACTTTGACCTTGCGGTTGCGAGAGAAGATTGGCGATGCCATTTACAAATTCCTTCTGGGCGCTTTAATGGCGCCTTGCCTAATCCTGTTTCATGACAGGTTAAAAACAAAAAACAATGGAAACGAACATGACCGATCAAATATCCGATGCCGCCGCAGCCGCTGCATTTCGCCGTCTGGTAAGTCATTTGCAGCACCGCCATGACGCGGAAAATATCGATTTGATGGGCCTGGCGGGCTTCTGCCGCAACTGCCTGGCCGACTGGGTGATGGAAGCGACCGTGGATGCGGGCGGTGCGATGACCAAGGACGAGGCACGGGTGGCGATCCACGGCATGCCTGTCAGCGAATGGAAGAAAAAATACCAGACCGAGGCGACGCCGGAGCGGCTCAAAAAGATGAAGGAAAGCGTGGCCAAAAACGCTGCCGCCGCTTAAAGACACGCTTCGAATCCGAACATAGATTTTCAAAGGAACAAGAGAATGAGCGAGGGCAATGTTGCCGCAGACCAGCTGCGTCTGTTTATTGAACGTATCGAACGGCTGGAAGAAGAGAAAAAGGGCATGGCTGACGATATCCGCGATGTTTATTCCGAAGCCAAGTCGCAGGGCTATGATGCCAAGATCATGCGCCAGATTGTGCGATTGCGCAAAATGGAAACCCACGACCGTCAGGAAATGGAAGCCATTCTCGACACCTATAAATCGGCGCTTGGGCTTGCCTGAGTGATCGGCTAGGATCGTCAATCCAGTTGGGAGAACGTCGATGATTGTCACCACTACGCCCAGTGTCGAAGGCCATGCTATCCGTGACTATCGCGGAATCGTCATTGGTGAAGTGATCGTCGGCGCCAACCTGTTTCGGGACCTGTTCGCCAGCATCACCGATATTGTCGGCGGGCGTTCGGGCAAATATGAAAATGTCCTGAAACGGGCCCGGGATGAAGCCTTGGCGGAGATGGAGGCCGAGGCGGCGAAGGTCGGTGCCAATGCCGTTGTTGGCGTTGATCTTGACTATGAAGTCGTTGGTGAGAAGGGATCGATGCTGATGGTCTCCGCTTCGGGAACCGCGGTTGTCACCGACTAGAGGCCTGCGGCCTGCGTGAGAGCCATGTAGAGCAAACCGCTGGTCGCGATCAGGTTATAAGCCATGTGCATCGCGATATTTGCCCACCAGCCGTGGTGAATCCGGGCATAGCCCCAGATGAGGCCGCCAACCAGCTGCGGCAAAACAAAGGGCAGCATCGTGGCGGGATTGTCGCCTGCATAGTTGAAGACATGGACGAAGGCGAAGAGCAGCGCCTGGCTCCAGAAGATCAGCGGGAAGAATCGGACAAACCACTGGGGCACAGGGCGTTTCCAGAAGGCAGCCAGACCGACGACGGCCGCGATCATGACCCCGGCCAGCAGGACCAGCGGCACGATGCTATTGCCGTGCATCCAACCCATTTTTCCCGCAATGAATGTGCCGGCCGTCCAGGCCACAAAAGCGAAAAAAGGGACCAGCAACCGTGGTGACCCACCCAGCCAGGACCGGAAAATCAGTTCCTCGAATATCGGTCCGACAACGACGACAAGCAACAGCAACTGCCAGACCGGACGATTAAGCAGATCGGACATGTTGGTCGACATGCTGATATCAAGGGCCAGCATGATCGGGACAAGAACTGCCGCAATGGCCGCTACGATGATCAGATTAAGCGCAAAAAGCCAAGACAGGCCGGTGGTTTGCCGGTGCGCTGGGGAGGCTGTACCGTCCAGCTTTGGCGCGCGCAAAAAGGCCAGCAAGTCGGCGGCGGTGACGGACAGTCGACCGATTGCCCATCCAATGGTTGAGTTGGCTTCGAACATGCGGCAAAGAGCCCTTCACTAAAACATCCAAACAACGGACGAATCGTATGGCAGGCCATAGTAAATTTGCAAATATCAAGCATCGCAAGGGTGCGCAGGACAAGAAGCGGGCAGCCGCCTTTTCCAAGCTGAGCCGGGAAATAACCGTGGCGGCAAAATCGGGTATGCCCGATCCCGATATGAACCCGCGCCTTCGTCTGGCGGTCAATAACGCCAAGGCTGTGTCAATGCCGAAGGATAATATCCAGCGGGCAATCGACAAGGCTTCGGCGAATGAAGGCGATGATTATAACGAAGTGCGCTATGAAGGTTTTGGCCCCGGCGGCGTGTCGCTGATCATCGAAACCCTGACCGACAATACCAATCGCACGTTCACCAATGTGCGTACGATCATGTCGCGAAATGGTGGTAATCTGGGCGAAAGCGGTTCCGTTTCGCACGGTTTTGACCGGGTCGGCTATATTCAGTATCCCGCCGACGCCGGTAGTGAGGACAAGGTATTGGAAGCGGCCATGGAAGCGGGCGCGGAAGATATCAGCTCGGACGGCGACGGCCATGAAATCTGGACCGCCATGGAAGATTTGCACGAGGTTTCCGGTGCGCTGGAAAAGGCGCTCGGGGAAGCGGAGAGCGTCAAGCTGGCGTGGCGGCCATCGGTGCAGGTGGAAGTGGACCAGGAGCAGGCGGAAACCCTGCTCAACCTGATCGATCTGCTGGAAGAGGATGACGACGTCCAGACCGTCTGGGGCAATTATGACGTGTCCGACGAGATCATGGAAAAACTGAACGCCGGGTGATGTGGGAATTTGCCGCCAAGGCCGCACTCGCAGGAGTGATCGTGGCTCTGGTAGCGGCTATCGCACAGCGCCAGCCCAGTTTCGGGGCGCTTGTAGCGTCCTTGCCGCTGATCTCGATATTGGGCATGATTTTCCTGTGGTGGGGGCGCCCCGATACGGAAAATATGGCGCTGCATGCCGAAGCGACCTTCTGGTATGTGCTTCCATCTCTTCCAATGTTCCTGTTGATTCCGACGATGCTGCGCAATGGTATCGGTTTCTGGCTGTCGCTGGCAGCCGGGTGCGTACTGACGATCAGCCTCTATCTGATCATGGCCTATGTCGGTCGCCGTATCGGGCTGCCGATCTGATGCGGCATATTTGAGATGATCATTCTCGGCCTTGATCCGGGTCTCGGCACCACCGGCTGGGGCGTGATCAGCGCGCAGGGCAACCGGCTCTCCCATATCGCCAATGGCCAGATCAAGACCGATCCCAAAATGGCCTTGGCCAGCCGCCTGCTGAAGCTCGATCTCGAACTGACCGATCTGCTGCTGGAATATAAGCCGGAGGCCGCGGCGGTCGAGGAAGTGTTCGTCAACAGCAATCCGCAAAGCACGTTGAAACTGGGGCAGGCCCGCGGCGTTGTGTTGCTCGGCGCGTCGCGGACCGGGATCGAAGTCGGCGAATATGCCGCGCGGGCGGTGAAGAAATCGGTGGTCGGCGTCGGCAAGGCGGACAAGGATCAGGTGCAGGCGATGATCAAAATCCTGCTGCCCGGTGTAAAGCTGGCCGGCGCGGATGCCGCCGATGCCTTGGCCGTGGCGATCACCCATGCGCATCATCGCGGGCGGTAAGACGGAAAAGAACAAAACAAAAACTCGACAGATTCGCCTGCCGCGCTAAAACACTTGCATGATCGCAAAACTGACCGGCACCATCGACGAAATCGGCACGGACAATATCGTGCTCGACGTGAATGGCGTCGGCTATCTGGTCTTCTGTTCGTCGCGGACCATCGGTGCGATCGGCGGCAAGGGCGACGGCGCGACCATCTATACCGAAATGCAGGTCAGCGAGACCGACATGCGGCTGATGGGCTTTGCCAGTGGCTCGGAGCGTGACTGGTTCCGGTTGCTGATCTCGGTGCAGGGCGTCGGCGGCAAGGTGGCGCTGGCGATCCTGTCGGCGCTGGAGCCGGGCGAGATTTCGCGCGCCGTGGCGACGGGCGACAAGGCGATGGTTTCGCGCGCCAACGGTGTAGGTCCCAAGCTGGCGCTCAGGATTGTCAACGAGTTGAAGGACAAGGTCGGCGGTATCGCGACCGACTCGGTTGCGGGCGGCGGCGCGGTTCACGCACCCTCGAACAACAGCGCCGATGCGGTTAGCGCCCTGCAGAATCTGGGGTTCAAACCGGCGGATGCCAGTGCTGCGGTGGCGGCGGCGGATGCCGAGGCAGGCGATGGCGCGACCCTGGATGCGCTGGTGCGGCTGGCGTTGAAGAAGGCGGCGCGGTGATGGCGCTGGATCAGGTTCGACGTTACGCCGATGTAAAGTGTGCCGTACGGCTGGCTGGCGAGAATGTAGACGCAGGGTTGTTTCACTTGTCGCACCGGCGGTGTATGGGCGTAAAATGGACCCTGAAACAAGTTCGGGGTGACGCATTCAGGGGTATTGGCCGTTACTGATAATCCGCATCTTACGCCGCAGCGGCAGCCGGAAGACATCGACGCCGCGCTGCGCCCGAAAACGCTCGACGAATTTGTCGGGCAGGAGGCGGCGCGGGCGAATTTGCGGGTGTTTATCGAGGCGGCGAAGCAGCGCAAGGAGGCGCTGGACCACACATTATTTTTCGGGCCACCCGGGCTCGGCAAGACCACGCTGGCACAGATTATCGCACGCGAGCTGGGCGTCGGTTTTCGCGCCACGTCTGGTCCGGTGATTGCCAAGTCCGGGGATCTGGCGGCGCTGCTGACCAATCTCGAAGAAGGCGATGTCCTGTTTATCGACGAGATCCACCGGCTCAATCCGGTGGTCGAGGAAGTGCTCTATCCGGCAATGGAAGACCGTGCGCTGGATCTGATCATTGGGGAAGGCCCTTCAGCGCGGTCTGTGCGGATCGACTTGCCGCAATTCACGCTGATCGGGGCAACCACGCGACAGGGCCTGCTGACCACGCCATTGCGCGACCGTTTCGGCATTCCGGTGCGGCTCAATTTCTATTCGACCGAGGAGCTGGAGCAGGTGGTCCACCGCGCTGCGCGGCTGCTTGATCTCGAGATTGCGCCCGATGGTGCCACCGAAGTCGCGCGCCGCGCACGGGGCACGCCACGTATCGCCGGACGCTTGTTGCGCCGGGTGCGGGATTTTGCCCATGTCGCGGGTAGCGCGATTGTCGATCAGGCCACCGCCGATGCCTCGCTGACCCGGCTGGAGGTCGACAGCATTGGCCTCGACGCGATGGACCGGCGGTACCTCCATATGATCGCCGATATCTACAAGGGCGGGCCGGTGGGTGTGGAGACGCTCGCGGCCGGGCTCAGCGAGCCGCGCGATACGATCGAGGAAGTGATCGAGCCCTATCTGATCCAGCTCGGGCTGATTGCGCGGACCGCGCGGGGGCGGGCGCTCAATGATCGCGGGTGGAAGCATCTGGGGTTAAGTCCGCCTGCCGGTAAAGCGAGTGATGCAGAGTTGTTTGATTGACGTGCTCCGCACTTGATGCGGAGCACAGTTATGCCCCAATCTGCTCGCCCGAAGCCCAAGTAGCATGCGTGCCGCTACTGATCCGGTGCGGCAATATGATCGTGCACACCGGTCCTGCCGAAATATTCTGCGCATCGATGATGATACATTCCGACCGGTCCTGCTTCATATCAGTGATGAAGCTGATCAGATAGCCGTCATCTTCTGAACGCGCATTGGCGCGCGGAATGAACGGGGCTTCCGAGCCGTAACGCTCTTCGCCGAACGAGAGATGCTCCGCCTTGCCGGTGGCCAGATCATGTTTCGTCAGGCCGTTGAACAGGAACCAGCCCGGCTCGCCGGTAACGCTATAGACATAGCGATAAGGCTGTCCCGCGATCCGCTGGTTGATCATTCCGAATTCGACCGGATAATCATCGAACAATGTCTCTTCGCTGGTCTCGCCGGTTTTCAGATTGAAGCGCCAGCGATGCAGTTCGGGTTTGAAACTGTGCAGATCGATGCTCGCGCCCATGCTTTCATAGCCCGCCGGGAAATCGGTCAATGGCGGCGGCACCGGATCATTCTGATAATAGCCGTCGAGGACGATTTCGTCGCCCTCTTCATAGGCATTGGTCCAGTGGAGCACATAGGTCGGTCTGGCTTCGAACCATTGGATATCCTCTGGCTGGCCCAAGCGCGGGATGATGCCGAAGCGGGTCGGCTCGTCGGGGTGATATGAAGGAATATAGAGATTGCGCTCGATCAGCTCCGGCTTCCAGTAGAGCGGGCAGTCGTTGAAAATCACGAAATTTTCGGTGAAGGCCATGTCGTGCGGCAGGCGTGCGCCGGGAAGTTCTACCGGGATGAAATGCCTGAGCTTATTGTCAGGCCCGACGACGCCATAGTGGAGATAGGGTGCCCTGGTCGAATAGTTGAAGAACAGCAGTTCGCCGGTCGCCTCGTCGACTTTCGGATGGGCGGAAATGCCGTCTGCCGGCACCCAGTCTGCCGTACCCAGCGTTTCCAAGGTTTCAGGATCAAGCTGATAGCCTTCGCCGCATTGATAGAAGGTCGACAGGATCGCACCGGCATGGACCACGACATCGGTTGAGCTGCTGTCCTTGACGCTGCCATGCGTGCCCCACCCTTTGCGTTTGGAATCATCGGGTTTGCCCATGATACCGATCCACAAAGGCCCGCCTTCAGCCTGTTCGGCTTCGAAACCCTCGGTCCGGACGAAGCGGTTGCGATAGCTCGCCTTGCCATCCTTGATCCGGATGGTGTGGATCATCCCGTCGCCGTCGAAGGGATGATAGCGGCCAATGCTGTCGTGCACGGGGTTTTCCGTGTTGCGGACATAGAGCCCGTCGATATCGGCGGGGATCGTCCCGATTATTTCGAGATCTTCTGTATCCAGTTCCTCGAAAACCGGAGTCCAGGCGCCATTGCGATAGGGATGGTCATTGGGTTCCAGCGTCACCTTCACCCGATTGACCGGCGTGGCCATCAGTCGCGCAGCAACTCGTTGATACCGGTCTTCGACCGCGTCTGCGCATCGACCGTCTTGACGATCACCGCGCAATAGAGCGATGGGCCGGGGACGCCATCAACGTTCACCTTGGGTGGCATAGTGCCGGGTACCACGACCGCATAGGGGGGCACTTCGCCGATCCAGATCTTGCCGGTGACGCGGTCGACAATCTTGGTCGAGGCGCCGAGATAGACGCCCATCGAGAGCACCGCGCCTTCGCCAACGCGTACGCCTTCGGCTACTTCAGCCCGCGCGCCAATAAATGCGCCATCCTCGATGATCACCGGACCTGCCTGCAATGGCTCGAGCACGCCGCCGATTCCGGCGCCGCCGGAAATATGGACATTCTTGCCGATCTGCGCGCAGCTGCCCACGGTGGCCCAGCCGTCGACCATCGTGCCTTCATCGACATAGGCGCCGATATTGACAAAGCTCGGCATCAGCACGACGCCGCGGCCGATGAACGCGCCCTGCCGGACGATCGAGCCGGGGACGGAGCGGAATCCGGCTTCACGGAAACGGTCTTCACCCCATCCGGTGAATTTGCTTGGCACCTTGTCCCAGTGATTGGCACCGCCGGGGCCTTCGATGACCTTGTTGTCGTTGAGCCGGAAGGAGAGCAGCACCGCTTTCTTGAGCCACTGGTTGACCACCCACTGGCCGTCTTTCTTTTCAGCAACCCTGCCGCTGCCATCGTCGAGCATGGCCAGCGCCTTATCCACGGCATCGCGGACCTCGCCCTGGGTTGTCAGGCCCAGCGATTCCCGTTTGTCCCAGGCGGTGTCGATTATGGTCTGCAATGCTGCGGTCATGTTGGTTGTTCTTCCTTCGCGCTGTGGAGGCCGGTGACCCAGCTTTCCAGATCAGTTATTTCGTGGTCAATATAGGCGGGATCATGCTCGCGGCCAGCCCATTCGGCCCCGGTGTTGATCCAGATGGTTGTCATGCCCAAATCTTTTGCCGGACGCAAATTGCGCGCCGTGTCCTCGACAAACAGGGCGCGGGCCGGATCAATACCGGTGGCGCTGATCATGCTCATATAAGCGGTGGTCTGGGGCTTGGGCACGAGGTCCGCATCCAGAATGTCATGCATCTTGTGAAACAAGCCATCAAAGCCCCGCTTCTCCAGCACCTTTTCGGCATAGGGTCGATCGGCGTTGGTAAAGACGAGCTTTTCGCCGGGCAGCGCTTCAATCGCGTTCCGAGCCAGCGGAGCAGGCGAAAGGCGATCCATGTCGATATCATGCACGAAATCGAGAAAATCATGCGGATCGGTGCCATGGTGATGCATCAAGCCCGCCAGCGTGGTGCCATGGTCGTGGAAAAAACCCTTCTGGATTTTCCGCGCTTCGACGAGATCACAATCCAGTGTCCGGGCAATATATTCGCCCATCTTGAGATCGATCAGGGCGAATAAATCACATTCTACCGGATAAAGGACATTGTCGAGATCGAAAATCCAGTGATCGATATGGGAGAGTTCGGGTGGCATGGGGAAACGCCTAAAGACCGTTTCCAGCAATCACAAGCTGCAATATTGGTTAGGCTCGCGCTCCGGCATCCTCAACATTGGTGCTGTTGTGCCGCAAGGCCTTCAGCACCGTATCGACAATGCCGTTCGCATCAAGACCCGCTTCCTTATATTGCAAATCCGGCTTGTCCTGTTCTTGAAATATATCGGGCAAGCGCATGGTGCGAATCTTCAGGCCGGCGTCGGTGAGGCCATTGTCCGATGCATAGGTCAGGACATGTGCGCCAAGACCGCCAACGGCTGCTTCCTCGATCGTGACCGCTACCTCGTGGGTGGTGAGCAATTTGCGGATCAGAGCCTCGTCGAGCGGTTTGGCAAAACGCAGGTCGGCGACTGTGGTGCTGAGTCCCTTGGCTTCCAGCCGGTTGGCTGCCTTTTTGGCCTCTTCGAGGCGCGCACCGAGCGACAGGATCGCGACCTTGCTGCCCTGTTTGACGATCCGGCCCTTGCCGATTTCCAGCCGTTCGAGTTTCTCCGGAATCGCAACCCCGGTGCCGTTGCCGCGCGGATAGCGAAAGGCGATCGGGCCAGCGTCATATTCCGCTGCCGTATAGGTCATATGGGCCAGTTCTGCTTCGTCTGCAGCGGCCATGACAACCATATTGGGCAGGGTTGCCAGATAGGTGATGTCGAAAGAGCCTGCATGGGTGCTACCATCCGCACCGACGAGTCCTGCCCGGTCGATTGCAAAGCGCACCGGCAAATTTTGGATCGCCACATCATGGACGACCTGGTCATATGCGCGCTGCAGGAAGGTCGAGTAGATCGCGCAGAAAGGCCGCATGCCCTGGGCGGCCAGACCGGCGGCAAAGGTCACCCCATGCTGTTCGGCGATACCGACATCAAAAGCCTTGTCTGGATGTGCCTTGGCAAATTTATCGACGCCGGTACCGGTCGGCATGGCAGCGGTAATGGCGCAGATACGCGGATCGCTATCGGCCAGTTTGGCCAGCGTCTCGCCAAACACATTCTGATAGGCAGGTGGTCCGCCACCAGGACCCTTGTCCTGTTTGCCGGAGATTACATCAAATTTGGCCACGCCGTGATATTTATCAGCCGCTTCCTCGGCAAATTTATAGCCTTTGCCCTTTTCGGTGACGACATGTATCAGGCAGGGCCCCTCCGCCGCGTCGCGGACATTTTCCAGAACCGGAATGAGATGTTCGAGATTATGACCATCGATCGGCCCGACATAATAGAATCCCAGTTCCTCGAACAAAGTCCCGCCCATGGTCATGCCGCGAGCATATTCATCGGTCTTGCGCGCTGCGTCATGGAGCGCCTTGGGCAGTTTTCGAGCAATCCGTCGGGCAAGCTGGCGCACGCCGAGAAATTCGCGCGAGGACACGATACGGGCGAGGTAGGCTGAAAGTCCGCCGACCGGTGGCGCGATTGACATGTCATTGTCATTGAGAATGACAACCAGCCGATTGCCGGCCTCTGCAGCATTGTTCATTGCTTCATAGGCCATGCCCGCGCTCATCGCGCCGTCACCGATAACGGCTATGCCACGGCCCGGTTTGTGGTTCAGCTTGTTGGCGATGGCAAAGCCGAGCGCTGCGCTGATCGATGTCGAGCTGTGCGCTGCGCCAAAAGGGTCATATTCGCTCTCCGAGCGTTTGGTGAAGCCGGAGAGGCCTCCGCCCTGACGCAGGGTTCTGATCCGGTCGCGGCGACCGGTGATGATCTTGTGTGGATAGCATTGATGGCCGACATCCCAGATCAGCCGGTCTTCGGGTGTATTGAAGACATAATGGATTGCGGCTGTGAGCTCGACTACACCCAGACCGGCACCCAGATGGCCGCCGGTTGTCGATACTGTGTCAATCACCTCAGCGCGAAGCTCGTCGGCAAACTGCCGGAGTTGTTCGGGCTTTAATTTGCGCAGATCAGCCGGCAAGACGACGGTGTCCAGCAAAGGTGTATTCGAAACCGGCATATTCACTCCCTGATTGGCCCCAGCTTTAACGGCTTTCCCTTGCGCTGTCGAACGTTCCGCAGATTGACTGTGAATTTTTGCTGATCGGCGGGGCGGATCAGCTGCATTTCTGGCAAATACCACGTACTTCGATCACTGGCCGGATGGAGTTGAACCCCTGGCTTTTCGCGACCTTGCGGACCTGCTGAGACAAGGGGTCGTCGTCGATATGGGTGGCTTCGCCGCAGGTATCGCAGACCAGAAAAATGCAATCATGTTCGCATCCAGGGTGACTGTTGGCGAGGTAGGCATTGGCACTTTCGACCCGCATCGCGAGATTGTTGGCCACAAATAGGTCGAGAATCCGGTACACACTGTTTGGTGCAACACGTTTGCCCCGTGCTGCAGAAACCAGCTCGGCAATGTCATAGGCCGAGGCGGGGCGAGAGAAACCGGCCAGGGCTTCAAAAATAGCCGCTCTTGTATCGGTCCATTTCTCGCCCGATTTTTCCAGATTGGCGCGTGCCGCGTCGGCTAAGGATTCGCCGTGATGCTCGTGATGATCATGTTTTCCCATGAGGATAATTTAGGGATGTTTCGCCACGAGGGCAATGGGCGCGCGCATTAGTGGGTGGCGCGGTAGTTCAGATCATGGCCGAGCGCGAGAACGCCGACGCCCAACATGGTATAAAAAATCTCGGCGGCGCCATGTCCGCCCTCATGGCCAACCGTGATCGCGCCCATCATCATCCCCAGCCCCAGGCTGCCGACGGCTACCGGCATGATATAGCCATGCTCCAGAACGCCGCGTCCCAAGGTGAACAGTCCCAGCGCAATCGCGATTCCCAGACCAACTTCATGGATTAGCGGATCGAGCAGCAGACCGCCCGCCGAGGACAGGATCGCGACAAAGGCAATCGTGGAAATGCAATGTACAAGGCACAGGCCGGACACAAGCACGGCAAGACGGTCCCACAGGCCATCCTTGACCCACAGACCTTCTTTGTCCCACAATTTCGCTACGGTGAACACGACTCGCTGACTAACTTTCCGGTTGCTTGGCTTGGATATAGGAAAATGCGTGTTAAGATACAACATATCATTTTGGGACATCATTTCGTCGCCAGCATTTTTCCGAGCTTGCGTGGGTGATTCTGGTTGTCACGTCATGGTTTTAATTCCAAATAGCGGCCGATGAATGCCCAGACCATCCCAGAGCAGCCTGCCGACAGGGTCCGCCGCCGCCCGATCGCGATCGCCAATTGGCTTTATTCGGTCGCTTTTTTGGTGTTTATCATGGTGGTTGTGGGCGGGATTACTCGATTGACCGAATCGGGATTGTCGATAACCGAATGGAAGCCTGTGACCGGAGCGCTGCCGCCGCTCAGCGAGGCGGACTGGCTGTCAGAGTTTGAGAAATATAAGCAGATACCCGAATATCTGGAAATCAGTGGTCCTGCTGGGATGACGCTGGCGGATTTCAAGTCTATCTATTTCTGGGAATGGATTCACCGCCTTCTGGGGCGCTTGATCGGTGTGGCTTTTGCACTGCCGCTGCTCTGGTTTGCCGTCAAGCGGGCAATTCCGAACGGTTATGGCGGACGGCTGGTGGCGCTGCTTGCGCTTGGCGGTTTACAGGGAGCGATCGGCTGGTGGATGGTAAGCTCGGGACTGAGCGAGCGGACGGATGTAAGCCATTTTCGCCTGGCGGTGCATTTGTTGACGGCGTTGTTCATCTTGGGAGGCCTGGTGTGGACAGCGCTGGACCTGCGGCAGCTTGCATGCGGTAACAGCCGGCCCGCGCGCATGACCGGACTGGGCTTGGCGGTGCTGGCCGTGTTGGTGATCCAATTGTTGTTTGGCGCTTATACCGCAGGCTTGAATGCTGGCTATGTCTCGAACACATGGCCGCTCATGAACGAGTATTTCATTCCCGGCGGTATCGACTGGACCTCAGGTTTTTGGACCGCACTTAATAACGATCCCTATCTGCTGCATTTTCTTCACCGATGGTGGGCCTGGGTTGTGGTCGGTTTTCTTGTTCTGCTTGCGCGAAAGGTTCGAGTGGTCAGCCGCCGCGCCTCGATCGCCATTCATATGGCGTTCGGCAGCCAGATATTGCTTGGCATCGCAACAGTTATGACCGGGATCGATATTCATCTGGCGGTATTGCATCAGGCCGTAGGCGCGCTGGTCGTCGCTTCGACGGTTTGGGGTGTGCATCTTCTCGGTCGCGCATCGCAATGACTGGATCGGTTGCGCTGATCTATTCGACTTTTGGATCCGCAGAGGAAGCCAGACGCGTGGCGCTTAGCCTGCTCCAGGAAAAGCTGGTTGCCTGTGCCAATCATTTTGCTCCGGTCGTGTCGCAATATGAATTTCAAGGAAAGTTGCACGAAGAACAGGAGTTTCCGGCGCTGCTCAAAACCTCGACTGAAATGGTTGGGCCTGCGATGAGTCGCCTTTCCATCCTGCACAGTTTCGATACGCCCGCAATTTTGCACTGGGTGGTCGATGCCGCCGATCCTGATTATGAAAAATGGTTGCTGGGTCAGGTCAGAAACTAGGTGGGGTATTATTATACCCGCCAGCAAAGCCCCGCTTTCGCTTGACTTACCGGGAAAACAGCGCCAATAGCGCCGCAGTTTGTCGAACCCCTGCGAATCAGGGTTGTTCGGCATTTATTATTTTTGAATCCCAACTCTCCAAGAAGGAGCCACCCCATGAAGGGTATCACCAAACAGACCCAGTCGGCGAAGCCTGCTGAAGTCGAAAAGAAATGGCATATCATTGATGCCGAAGATCTGGTCGTCGGCCGGATGGCATCAATCGTCGCCAATATTCTGCGCGGCAAGCACAAGCCCAGCTATACCCCGCACGTCGATTGCGGTGATCACGTCATCGTGATCAATGCCGAGAAGGTGAAGTTCACCGGCAACAAGACCAAGCAGAAAACCTATTACAAGCACTCCGGCTATCCCGGCGGCATCAGCGGTATCACTGCAGACAAGGTCCTTGAAGGCCGCTTTCCGGAGCGTGTGGTCGAAAAGGCTGTTGAACGGATGATCCCGAAAGGCCCGCTCGGCTTCGCCCAGATGCGTGCCCTGCATGTTTTCGCTGGTACCGAGCATCCCTATGCTGGCCAGAACCCGGTGACGCTCGACGTCGCTTCGATGAACCGCAAGAATAAGGTGGGTGCATAATGTCCGACGTAAAAACCGATCTCTCCGATTTGAAAGAAATCGCTGGTGCCGCTGTTGTCGACACACCAGCTGCGGCGGCAACGGATACTGTCGCCGTTGAACCGCCTGTTGAAACCATGCCCTTGCGCGAGCAGGAACTGGATCAATATGGCCGCGCCTATGCAACCGGTCGTCGTAAAGATGCCGTAGCGCGCGTATGGCTGAAGCCTGGCAAGGGCAAGATCACGGTCAATGGTCGCGATCAGGAAACCTATTTTGCGCGCCCCACCTTGCGTTTGGTGCTGAATCAGGTTTTTGCAATTACCGAGCGCGAAGGACAGTATGACGTTGAAGCCACGGTCAAGGGTGGCGGTCTCTCCGGCCAGGCTGGTGCAGTAAAGCACGGTATTTCGCAGGCATTGACCAAATATGAGCCAGCCTTGCGGTCTGCAGTGAAGGCAGAAGGCTTCCTCACCCGTGATAGCCGTAAGGTTGAGCGTAAGAAATATGGTAAGGCGAAAGCGCGCAAGAGCTTCCAGTTCTCCAAGCGTTAAGCACAGCCACATCACAATGCGAAAAAGGCGGCCTGCGGGTCGCCTTTTTTATGCCATGGGAGTTTTGGAAACTCGTTGCCGTGGTTTTATTATGGCGGCTCGGCTCAAGGCGAACAGGATTATGGCCGTCAAAATTGCCGAGACAAGCATTGCCCAACCGGCTCCGATTATGCCGAAACGGGGCAGCAGAATCACCATCAGTAGGCCGAGCGCAGCCAGTCCGCTGACTCTTGCGATCAGCGCGTGCTGCGCTCGCCCGGCAGCTTGCAACAGAGGCTCCAGGCCCAGCCCGGCCAGACTGATGATCGTTGCTGCGCCGAGCAGAAGCAATATCGGGAAAGCGGCGAGATAGTCAGGGCCTGAAATCAGGGCAATGATATATTTGCCGAATAATATCAGGCCGATAAACAGGACGCCGCCGCTGATCGCCGAAACTTTGAGAGAACGCCAGAACAGCGCACGCAAATCCCGCGACCGGCCGTGCGCGATCAACCGCGACAGTTCGGCAAACAGAGGACGGGCGAAAACCTCTGACAGGCGATTGAGGCTGTTTGCAAGCTGGTCGGCCAGCCGGAACAGGCCAGCGGCGGATACGCCAACGAAGAAACCCACGATTACGACAACCAGTCGTTCGCGCACTACACTGATCAGATAAGCGAGATTGGTGGACAACAGGAAAGTCAGATATTCTCTCCGGGTTGGAGGGGTGACGGGATCGGCGGATATATCCAGAGCCGAACGATCATTTTCGTGCCGACGCCACACCATCAGCCACATCACCACAAAGCTGACAAATTCGGAAAGGCCCCAGACAATCAGAAATCCGGTCATCGAAGCGGTGCTCAGCAACAGGACCGACGCGCCAGCAAATCGGACGATAGGAATAATGGCATCACCGAAAGCATTGCCGCCGAAACGATCCTGTGCGCGCAATATGCCGATCGGTGTAGACCGGATCGACAGGAACACGATCAATCCATAGCCCATGATTGACTGCTCGACGGGCTTGGTCCAACCGAATTGCGACGCGCCCAACGGCAATAGCAGCCACAAGGCGGCGCAAGCGGCGATCCCGCCGATCGACTCAACCCAGAAATTTTGTAGCGAGAGTTTGCGAAAGTTCCGATATTGCCCAGCCAGCAGATAGGGCACGCCAAATTGCACAACAGTCTGCCAGGTCTGCAGTTTCAATATCGCGGCCAGCACCTGGACCGCGCCGACAATGACCATGAATTCACCGAATCCGGCGACGCCCAATGTGCGGGTCAATATGGCCAGATAGAAAATGCTGAGGATCGCGCCGATGCCTTTGGCGGAAAACAGCCAGCTGCTGTTGCGAAACACCCGGACAAGCGAATCCTCGCTACGGGACCATCTGTTGAACATATTTCGCAACACAGTTTACACATTTTCCAATATATGATCCGGCGGTTGAGCCTTTCTTTATCGCAAAATCCAGTTATTTCTATCTCTGACTTGCACAGGCTCCTCTTGAAAAAAATCCGTGTGCCCGCCACAGCAGCAACATGGATAATAAATTTGATGTCATCTTGCTCGCCGCTCAGCGCACCGGCGTAGTCAACCCGCTCGCCGAAGCCCACGGCGTCAGTCACAAATGCCTGATACCGATTGCTGGCGAAATGCTGATCGTACGCACCTTGCAATCGGTGACGTCGCATCCGGGCTGCCGGGCGGTCCATATTTTGATCGAGCCCGATGGCGAGGCGGCAGTCCGGCCGGTTGCGGAAGAATTTGCCCGCGATGACCTGCCCATTCACTTCATCCGGTCAGACAGCAATATCGCTGAAAGCGTATTGCTGGGCTGTAAAAACGGATCCCCTCCGTTTGTTATCACAACCGCGGATAATGTGCTGATCAAGCATGATTGCATCGACCGGGCCGTGCGGAAATTGGGTGAAGGTGCTGATGCCGTCGCCGGATTGGCGAACAAGGATGATATTCGCGCGATTCATCCCTTGGCACAACGCGGATTCTATGAATTTCGCGACAATGGTTACGCCAATTGCAATCTATATGGAATTGCCAATGAGAATGCCCTGAAGGCAGCAGAGATTTTCCGCGAAGGTGGTCAGTTTATGAACAATCCGAAGCGATTGATCACTGCTTTCGGACTAGTGAACATCCTGCTCATGCGGTTCAAGTGGGTCACTATTGATGGCGCGTTTAAACGCATGTCGAAACGGTTCGGCATCACCATGCGCCGGGTGCCGCTCAGTGATGGGACGCAGGCAATTGATGTCGATAACGAGCGGACCTACAAGATTGTGGAAGCGATCCTGGAAGACAGGGTTGCGGATTTGAAATTGTGACCGGACTCAGGATTCCGTCGCCATGAACATGGAGTCGCGGGCTTCCTGGTAGGCGATTGCAATTGCCTCCATATCTGCATGCATTTTCCGGGCGAGCTCCGGGCCATCAAGCGTAGCAAATTTTACCATTTGCGGCATGGACAGGCCGAGCCGTAACGTACCGCCAAATCGCCCGCGGCCCCATTTGACGCAGCGCACGGGCTGCCCCAGCCGGATATTCTTGGTCACCATCGCTTTATGGATGCGGGTTGCGTCGTCAAAATCAAGGCTGTGTCCATCGCTGATATTGAGGGTCACCAAAGTGCGCATCTCCAGCGGATGCAGCCTGGCTTCATCTTTTTCCCCCGGCGGGTAACTGTGAACTTTTTCAGCACCTATCTGATCGCATAGCCACTGAGTGGCCGTGCGGAATTCATCCGTGATCCGAACGATTTCGGCAATATCAAGCAACTGAAAACGCTCGAGTTCGAAGAGCGATGCCTCCAGCCGTAACAGCAGCCCGGGATTGCTTTCGGCGCGAAGCCTGGCCTGTCCGGGCCAGCCAACCGGGAACTCGGCGCGCCGGAAAATATCGCAAAGCCCTGCCGGTATCGAGCCACAATGCGGCAGCATTTTCTCGGGCATAACGGCAAATCCGCTGAATGGCGGACCGCCCATGAATTTGGAGCCGGTGAGGAATACCATGATATCGCGGCGTAGGTAATCAGCGATAGCTTGCGAGGTGATACGCGCCTGACAGGCATCGACAACGAACGCGATGTCGGTGCCATATTTTTCTCGTAATGCATCGATTTCACCAAGATGCGGCAGGATCAATCCGGTCTTGGAGCCGTGCACGATATGGATCAGTGGTTTTTCTGAACGCGCAAGAGCGGCACTGATGACCGAGTCGATCTGTTTGGCAATCTGGCCGCTATTATATGCCACGCCTGCTTCATCGCGGACCGGAAATTCCCGTAGCGAAGTATCGCCCAGTCCGTCGACTGGCATGCCCGGTATCGTGGCAATGCCAAGCGCCGTTTCACCGCTGAAATAGTGGCCATGTGCACTATGGATACAACCGCTGCCGACCTCGTCCGAGCCGAGCAGAATATTGTGAACAGGGCGATTCTGTTCGCCACTCGCTGACAGGAGAGCGATATATTCCAGATCCGTGCCGGAAGGGGCAAAGGCGATCTGTGTCGATTCCGGAAGCGTATAAGCTGTCCGGATCTTGTTGCGCAGACTCTCCAGCCGTTCCCGATAAAATTCCGGCGAGGAAACCAGACTACCATGTTCGGCAAGCACTGATTCTACATGGGTGAAAGCCGACCTGCTAATGTCATTTGCCGTAGAACTGGCATAGGCAATGATATCGCGCGGCCAAGGGCTGCTGTGATAGCGATTGAGTCCGGAATCGGGATCCAGTTCAATACGGGCGTCGCCGCCACTGCTCATGGTCTGAGCCGATTGGGATTGTAACAGACTCAACAAAATTACTCGACCAGTTGCAAACAGCCGCAAGTATAGAAGGATTGGGCGAAAAGGGAAATTGCTTATTCAGAAAAATGTCCTATGTACGCAGCGATTTTCCAAGTTTTCGCAATTTGACACAGGTATATTTCCGTCCTGTGCAGCTGGAGCGTAGTGTTGTGACTGCAATTGCTGATCCATTAAAAATATCCGACCGTGCCAAAGAAGAGGTCCGCCTGCTGTTCATGGCGAAACATGCATTGGGCGATGGCAGCCTGCATGCGGAAGATGGCAATCATGCCATCTACCATCATGAGGTGCGCTCTATCCTGGAATCGCTGGGCCTCAACCTGATGCTTTCCAACAATTATGAAATATTATTCGAGCGGCCTGCAGCGGATTTTGTCTTTCCGCTTCTAAATCGTGGTGGGTTTTTGAATAGCGAAATGCTGATACCCTTGCTCTGCAAGCGTCTGGGCATTCCTTTTCTTGGTGCCTCTCCGATTTTGCGGGGCCTTTCAGATGACAAGCATCTTGCAAAACTTTCGGCCCGGGAACGGGGCTTGCCTACTGCGCCCTGGGCAATTTACCGCTGCGGTGCGCCGGTGGAAGAAAAAGATTGTCCGATGGCTGAACGGATGGTGGTCAAGCCCAATGCCAGTTCAGCAAGCTGGGGGATCCATGACGCTTCAGACTGGACAAGCGTCAGGCAGGCGGTGGCAGAGATTCATGACGAAGGGCATGATGCCATTGTCGAGCCTTTTCTGGTGGGCAGTGATGTCGAAGTTCCGGTTGTCACTATCAACGGCGAGCCGCAAATCATGCCCATGATGCTGTTCGAACAGGCGGACCCCAGCCATTTGCGGACCTACTGGGAAAAGCGCGACCTGGTCGAGCGTGGCCATAAATATCAGCTGGTTGACTTTGATCATGCAGAAATATGTCCGCAGATTGCCGAATTCACACGTCGGGCGATGATCGACTATCGGCCCTTTGATTATGGCCGTTTCGAATTTCGGGTAAATATGACCACCGGCGATATCCAGTTTCTGGAAGTCAATCTCAACTGCAACCTGTGGTCACAAAAAGTGTTCGGACGGTCGGCGCTACGCGCCGGATGGACGCAGGAGCAGTTGATCGAGACGATATTGGCCGAAGGCTACCGGCGTCACGGATTAATGGACTAAACCCGACCAGATTGCATTTTGCCATCGACTGGCGGCATTGCCAGCGCTTCGGCGGCTGGTTAAGGACCGGCTCATGAAATGGTTTTTTCTCATCGGCCTGCTGGTACTGGCTATCGCCGGTTTGGCTTGGTGGTTTTTCTCGCATCCTGGTCCGAAGCAGCTCGATATGGCCAATAATATCATCCCTGGTGACAATAATGCGAAGTTGCTGGTGCGGAATCATATCTATGATGATCTGCAAGGTCTGGGACTTGATATATGGACTCCGAAAAATGCTGTGCCCAACTCGCTTCCCGTGATCGTTTTCATTTATGGCGGCGGCTGGCGTGATGGAGCAAAGGACCATTATGCCTTCGCCGGTCGGGCACTGGCCAATCGCGGCTTTATGGTGGTGCTGCCGGACTATCGCTTGTTTCCCCACACCCGGTTTCCGGGTTTTCTGGAAGATAGCGCCAAGGCTGTTGCCTGGGTGCATGACAATATCGCCGCGCATGGCGGGGATGCAGGTCGGATATTCCTTTCGGGCCAGTCCGCCGGTGCCTATAACGCGATGATGCTGGCGCTCGACCGGCAGTGGCTGGGGCGGGAAGGCAAGTCACCCGACCTGATCCGGGGCGTGGCGGCGCTGGCCGGCCCCTATGATTTTTATCCGTTTGATTCGGAAACGACGAGGCAAAGCTTTGGCGAATATCACACACCGGAGATGACCCAGCCGGTCAATTTTGTCCGGCCCGATGCGCCGCCACTGTGGCTTTCCAGTGGCGCCAATGACACGCAAGTCAGGCCCCGTAACAGCAGGGTTTTGCGCGATAAAGTCCGGGCAGCAGGCGGCCATGCCGAATATGTCGAATATCCCGATATCGATCATCTTGAGATTATGATGGCGGTAGCCAAGCCGTTTCGTCACAAAGCCCCTGTACTGGACGATATGGTTGCATTTTTCGAGCGTCATAACTGATTGCATGATTTACAAGCCATGTGGTGGTTTTTTGCAGTGCAAAACGGTTGAGATAGCGGCATTTCTTGGTTATGCCGACGCACTGAACAAGGGAATCCGACAGACATGGCCACTTTCACGCTCCCCAAGAATAGCAAGATTCGCAAAACCGGCGAATTGCATCAAGCCCTGACTGGCGGGAAAAAGCGCCCGTTCAAAATCTATCGCTACGACCCGGACAAGGGCGAAAATCCGCGCTATGACACGTTCGAGATTGATCTCGACGAATGCGGCCCGATGGTGCTTGATGCGCTGATCAAGATGAAGTCCGAGCAGGATGCCACGCTCACTTTCCGGCGCTCCTGTCGCGAAGGCATCTGTGGTTCCTGTGCAATGAATATCAACGGCAAAAATGGTCTGGCCTGCACCACCGCGATCGAGGATTGCGGCAACAAGGTCACCATCACCCCGCTGCCGCATATGGAAGTGATCAAGGATCTTGTTCCTGACTTTACCCATTTCTACGCGCAATATGCCTCGATCCAGCCATGGCTGAAAACGGTTACGCCGACGCCATCGGGCAAGGAGCGGCTGCAATCGCCGGAAGACCGCAACAAATTGGATGGCCTTTATGAGTGCATCCTATGTGCGTGCTGCCAGACAAGCTGCCCGAGCTACTGGTGGAACAGCGACAAATTTCTGGGCCCTGCAATCCTGTTGCAAGCCTATCGCTGGCTCGCAGACAGCCGCGATGAAATGACTGGCGAACGGCTCGACGAACTGGAAGATCCGTTCCGGCTCTATCGCTGCCACACGATCATGAACTGTGCCAACGCCTGTCCCAAGGGCCTGTCCCCGGCCAAGGCGATCGCCGAGATCAAGAAGATGACCGCATCCCGCGAAATCTGACCGCCTGCAAATATTGATGGCCGAGTCCGAGCGTAATTTTATCATAAGCGATCCCGACCCCGACTATCCGGGCTGGCAGACATGGGCGCTGAACGATCCCGATTGCTATAACAGTTTTCTGGGCCGAATGATCGTTCGGCGCGGTGGCGATGGGCTGGGCGATGATATCGCGCGGGTCCGGATGTTTCCCGAACGCAAGCATCGTAATCTTGGCGATGTTGTCCATGGCGGGACGATGATGGGATTTATCGATTGTTCGCTGTTCGCGGCAATGCGGGTGCTGGAGATCGGCCCTTCCGGCTTTGCTGTTACGCTGGAATTGCAGACGCAGTTCCTGGGCGGTGCACGGATGACTGAGCCGCTCGAAGCGCGGGTCGAGATTACTCGCGAAACCGGTCGTTTCTTGTTCATGCGCGGACTGGTAGTGCAGGGCGAGAATGGGGACGACAATATGGCGTCCTTTACCGCGATCGTGAAAAAAGCGCCGAATCAGAAGATCGATTTACAATGAGTCTATTTTATCAGCGCTATCAGGCGCTGATCGCGCAGGGGGAATTGCAGCGCGATGCCGATCAGGAGGCTTGCGCACAACGCCTGGCCGTTCTGCAGGAAGAGCTCGAATCGGTGCCGCCGCGCGGCAGCATCTTGTGGCGCGCCTTCGGGAAAAAGCCGGCCGCGCCGCGCGGTATCTACATGTGGGGCGGAGTGGGACGCGGCAAGTCGATGCTGATGGACCTGTTTTACGAAAATCTCGATATTCACAGAAAAAAGCGCGCCCATTTCCATGAATTCATGCTGGATGTTCACGCCAGGATCCGCGAGGAACGCAAAAAGGAATTGGGAGACCCCATACTCCCGGTTGCCGCTGCCCTGGCCAGCGAAGCGCGGTTTCTGGCCTTTGATGAAATGGTGGTCAACAACAGCGCCGATGCGATGATCATGTCGCGACTGTTTACCGGACTGATCGAGGCCGGCGTGACGATCGTTACCACTTCCAACCGCCCGCCCGATGACCTGTACAAGGATGGTCTCAACCGGGAACATTTTTTGCCATTTATCGATCTGCTCAAGACGCGGCTGGACGTGATTTCGCTCAACGGTCCAACCGACTACCGGCGCGAGCGGCTGGGCGGTGTTGATCTGTGGCACGTGCCCAACGGCGAGGAGGCGACAAAGGCGCTGAGCAAAGCCTTTTTTCGTCTGACCGACTATCCGCCCGAGGACCGGGCGCATGTGCCTTCGGAGGAACTGGCGGTCCCGGGTGGCCGGACATTGCACGTCCCGAAATCCTTGAAGGGCGTTGCGGTATTCTCCTTCAAACGCCTGTGCGCCGAAGCGCGCGGTGCGCAGGATTATCTATCGATTGCGCGCCATTTTCATAGCGTCATCATCGTCGGCATCCCGCAATTGTCGAAAGAAAATCGCAACGAGGCGGCACGCTTTGTCACGCTGGTCGACGCGCTCTACGAATATCGGGTGAAGCTGCTGGCCAGCGCCGAGGCGGAGCCCGATGCCCTTTACCCCGAGGGGGATGGAAGTTTTGAATTTGAGCGGACTGCATCTCGGTTGATCGAGATGCAGTCCGAAGAATATCTTGCTTTGGGCCACGGTTCCGAAAGCCAGACTTAGGAGAGGCATTATGCGAAGGTTTTTTTGGAAGGGAATGGCCGCGTTGGCGTTTGTGATGGCAGGGGCCCAAGCGAGCCAGGCCGAAACGCCGGAGGCTGAAGCAAAGGGTCTGTTCAAACAGGTTGTCGAAATTCCCACCGTCGAAGGCCGTGGCGAAGTACCGCGCCTGGTCAAATTGCTGTCCAGCAAATTCAAAGCCGAGGGTCTGACCGACATTGTCGTCAAACCCCATGGTGAAACCGAGAGCATGATCCTGCGCTGGGCGGCTGAAGGGAAGGCCAAGGCCAAGCCGATACTTTTGATGGCGCATATGGATGTGGTCGAGGCAAAGCGTGCCGATTGGGAAGATGATCCGTTTATCTTCCGCGAGAAAGACGGTTATTATTGGGGCCGCGGGTCCGTGGACAACAAGGCGGGCATGACCGCAATTGTGATGAGCCTGATCCGCCTGAAACGCTCCGGCTTTAAACCGACGCGTGATCTGATCGTGCTGTTTACCGGCGATGAAGAGACGGCAGGCGATGGGTCGCGGCTGGCTGCGAGCGAGTGGATTGATCTGGTCCGCGCCGAATATGCGTTGAACAGCGACGCGGGCGGCGGCGGTTTTACCGATGACGGCATCCCGCTCGGATACGGCATGCAAACCGCAGAGAAAACCTATCGCACCTATAGTTTTACCGTTACCAACAAGGGCGGTCACAGCTCCAGGCCGCGGCCGGACAATGCGATTTATGAACTGGCCGCCGCCCTCACGCGGCTGGAAAAACATCGCTTCGAACCGATGCTCAACGAAACTACCCGCGGTTATTTTGCCGCCCGTGCGAAACAGGAACGGGGAGATTTGGGCGATGCCATGCGGCGCTGGCTGGCGGATGAAAGTGACGGCGAGGCCGCGGATATCATAGAGGCGGACCCCAAGGAAGTTGGTCTCACCCGTACGCGCTGCGTCGCCACGAAACTGACGGGCGGACATGCGGACAATGCGCTGCCGCAATTGGCCGAGGCGACGGTCAACTGCCGCATTTTTCCCGGCGTCGAGCCGGATGATGTCATGGCGGAACTGCAGGATATTGCCGGCGACGGTGTGACGGTCGCGCTCAGCGATTCCTTCGGTGCCTCCGCACCGGCGAGTCCCCTGCGCGCGGATGTTGTGGGCGCTTACAGCAACGCGATCCACAAACGCTTTCCCGATATGCCGATTGTACCCTCGATGTCGACCGGGGCGACCGATGGCGTGTTTTTCCGCGGCATCGGCATCCCGGTCTATGGCGTCAGTGGCGTCTGGCTCAAAATTCCCGAAGATGCCCGCGCGCACGGACTGGATGAACGTATTCCGGTGGAAAGTTTCCACATGAATATCGATGTCTGGGAAGACATGCTGCGGGAGCTTGCGGGCTAGTCAGAGCAAGCTCAGGCTGTCCAGGTCCAGGGCCATTTGTGCGGGTCTTTCGGCCATGGCGGCAAACATCTGGTCGCCGCGTTCGGTCTGCTCGACATGCAGCGAGGCGTTGATCGCCATGATGAAACCGGAAAAGGCATGGCGGCGATATTCCCGCCAGAATGCAGCGAAGGCCGGAGCGTCTGACCGGGCGGCAAGATAGTCTTCGACGAGCGATTGCTCGTGTCGACGGCGGTCGGCGGGATCGGCAAAACTGGTGCCGATCAGATAGGCGACATCATTGGCCGGGTTGCCGAGCGAGCAGGTCTGCCAGTCGACCAGCGCCGCAACCTGTCCGTCAGCGTGGAACAATATATTGTCGAGCCGCATGTCGCCATGGGTGATCGTCAGTTCGGGCGGTTCGTGCGCAACATATCGGCCTATCCGTTCGATCAGCTGCTGTCCGAGGTCCAGGATATCCGGTGACAGAAGCTTGCTGAACCGGTCGCGGAACAGCGGATAGCCTTGCGGGAGGGTGTTCTCCAGAAATGCGCTGTTGCCGGCGCCGTGATGGAGCCATTTATAGGCGTCAAACCCTCCCTCTGGCTGGATGTCGTGCAGCGCAGCGGCGGCGGCCAGTGTGGTTGCTACCTGCACCAGCGACGCACCGGCCAGCTGGTCACCCTGCGCGGCCGGGGCCATATCTTCCAGCAACAACACAAATTCCTGCTCGTCGCCGGCAATATCCGCATGATAGGACCGGGGACAGCAAACGCCGGAGCCGGTGGCCACGTCCCGATACCAGCCGACTTCCATATCGTAGAGATGAAAGATCGCGGCTGCACCCCGGCTGACCGGATCGGCGCTGGGGCATTTGGCGACAAAGCTTTCGGGCTGATTGCCTTCGGACCATTTGCAGGTGAAGCGGTAGCTGTCGCAGACCTGCCCGGTACCGACCGGCGCGTAGCTCAATGATCGAAGCGACCCGGAAGGCGCGCCGAAAACGGCTTCGATAAAGTCTTTCTCAAATTCCTCCGGGCGTACGGGCAGGGCGCGGCTCATGGAGCAGGGTCCATGATTCCGGTCAGGCCGCTGGTGGCGTGCGGGCCGATAAACAGCTGTTCGACGACACCGATCCCGCGATGCTCGTTGCCGTCTACCGTTAGCACCGTATCGCTGAGCGCCTGGATATGGATGGTGGTCATGTCGATCGCGGGTTCGGGGGCGAGCGCGATGATGTCATGCGCGACTTCCAGCTCCCCGTGGTCCATGCCATGTCCCCAGGCGGGATGCAGATAGCCGAGGCCGGACATGTAGAAAGTCACCGCATTCTCCCCGGTGCGCGGGGTTATGGACAGCGTGCCGTTGCCGGTTTCCAGCTGCACCTGCCTGATGCGGCGGGAGCCGGAGTGATAGCTGAGATCGATTGCTTCCGGCTCGAATTCCTGCGCTTCTCCGGCAATCGGGTCGACCACGCCGCGGCGGTTCCAGGGCTTGCCTTTGCCATCGTCATTGCTGTGGAAGAAGCCGCAATGGCCGTCGAAATTGAGCGGCGCCCAGAGCCACCAGAATTGCGGAAGGGCACCGGCTGGCGGCGGTTGCGACTCTGGCGCGCCGACCTGCCGGATGCCCCAGCTGCGGTCGCGGGTGCCGCGGCAGTCCGCGACGTTCAGGTCCTGACCGTCGACCGTGATCGTGCCGCTCCAGTCGCCATTTTGCGTCATTCTGGTATAGTCCATCAGCAGGCGCGGGCCTTCGCGGCGGATGAAGCGGGGTTCCTCGATCGGACTGTGGCGGGCGGTGAAGCTGATGTCCGCAGTGACTGGGCTGTCGTTGCCGGCCACGGTCAGCCGCAGTTTCTGTAGCGGTTCAACGATGCTCACGGTGATCGGGCCGACGGTCAGGTCAAGCCGTTCGCTGCCCATGCGTTTGGAGGCGCGCAGATTATGCTGCTTGCCGTCAATCGTCACGCAAAAGGCGGCGTCCATGATGTCGAGCTGGGGGTAGATGCCGAGGGCTGCGGCGAAGAAGATGCCGCCGTCTGCGCTATAGCCGTTGAAAAAATAGCGGTCATAGAAATTGCGGTTTCCGCCCGATAGCGCCATTGGCTCCGGTGTCTGGTGCAGCGGATAATCGTCGCCTTTTGTCAGCATATATTCTCTCCCAATTCGCCAACAGACTCCTCACCCGGTGAGGAGCTCTGGGGCCGAACTCGCGCCAGCCTCTCAGAATTCCGCATCGAGCGCGGAACACGTCAACCATCATCATGGCATTTCAATTTCACTTTGCAACGCAAAAGATTGGAAGAATTGGAAACATGTTTGCCATTCTGCGTCATCCTGAACTTGTTTCAGGATCCCGGGATAGGGAAAGCCGGTCGAGGTCCTGAAACGAGTTCTGGAGGATGAGGTTTATGCACAACTATTGCTATTGCGAACCAATTGCAAAGATACACTGTAAAATGCTACTATATGCGGTTGAATTTGTCAGAATAGGGGCCTAATCCTGCCTCTAATATCCGTTTCGACTCTATTTTTAGGAGAATTTCCCATATGGCCCGTAACAAGATTGCGCTGATCGGCGCAGGCATGATCGGCGGCACGCTCGCCCACCTCGCAGCTTCCAAGGAAATGGGCGACGTAGTCCTGTTCGATATTGCCGAGGGCATGCCGGCCGGCAAAGCGCTGGATCTCGCGCAAGCCGCTCCGGTCGACGGGTTTGACAGCAATCTGAAGGGCACCAGCGACTATGCCGATATTGCCGGCGCCGATGTGATCATCGTGACCGCAGGCGTCCCCCGCAAGCCCGGCATGAGCCGCGACGACCTGCTCGGCATCAATCTGAAAGTGATGAAGGCTGTTGGCGAAGGCATCAAGGCCAACGCACCGGATGCTTTCGTGATCTGCATTACCAACCCGCTCGACGCGATGGTCTGGGCCCTGCGCGAATTTTCCGGTCTGCCGCACAACAAGGTGGTCGGCATGGCCGGCGTGCTCGACAGCGCCCGCTTCCGCCACTTCCTCGCCGACGAATTCAACGTCTCGGTTGAAGATGTCACTGCCTTCGTTCTTGGTGGCCACGGCGACACGATGGTTCCGGTTCCGGCTTATTCGACGGTTGCCGGTATCCCGATCCCCGATCTTATCAAGATGGGCTGGACCACGCAGGAAAAAATCGACGCGATCGTCCAGCGCACCCGGTCCGGCGGCGGCGAAATTGTTCAGCTGCTCGGAAACGGTTCGGCTTATTATGCGCCGGCAACCAGCGCGATCATGATGGCGGAAAGCTATCTCAAGGACAAACGCCGGGTGCTGCCTGCCGCCGCGCATCTGACCGGCCAATATGGCGTTGACGATCTTTACGTCGGCGTGCCGGTCATCATCGGCAAGGACGGCGTCGAGAAGATCATCGAGATCGAACTCAGCGAAGAAGCGCAGGGTAATTTCAACGTGTCGGTCGATGCGGTGAAGGAATTGCTGGAAGCCTGTAAGGGGCTGGATAGCTCACTGGCATAAACGCAACCGTCATCCCGGCGAAAGCCGGGATCTCATGCGACAACGCGGCGCGCTGGGAAGGAGATTCCAGCATTCGCTGGAATGACGAGGAAACAAGTTTAATGAGCATTTTAATCGACAAGAACACCAAGGTTATCACCCAGGGCATGACCGGCAATACCGGCACGTTCCACACGGAACAGGCGCTGGCTTATGGCACGCAGATGGTTGCGGGCGTTACGCCGGGCAAGGGCGGCACGACCCATATCGGTCTGCCGAACTTTGACACGGTTGCGGAAGCGAAAGAAGCAACCGGCGCGACCGCCAGCGTTGTCTATGTTCCGCCTCCATTTGCAGCGGACTCGATCCTCGAAGCGATTGATGCAGAGATTGAACTGATCGTCGCGATCACCGAGGGCGTTCCGGTGCTTGACATGGTGAAGGTCAAGCGCGCGCTGCAAGGCAGCAAGTCTCGCCTGATCGGTCCTAACTGCCCCGGCGTTCTGACCCCCGACGAATGCAAGATCGGCATCATGCCCGGCAGCATTTTCCAGAAGGGTTCGGTCGGCGTGGTCTCGCGCTCCGGTACGCTCACCTATGAAGCGGTGCACCAGACAACTGCGGTTGGCCTCGGCCAGACGACAGCCGTCGGCATTGGCGGTGATCCGGTCAACGGCACCAACTTTATCGACGTGCTCGAGCTGTTCCTTGCCGATGATGAAACCAAGTCGATCATCATGATCGGTGAAATCGGCGGCAGCGCGGAAGAAGAAGCGGCGCAGTTCATTGCCGACGAAGCGAAGAAGGGCCGCAGCAAGCCGATGGTCGGCTTTATCGCTGGTCTCACGGCGCCTCCGGGCCGCCGCATGGGCCATGCCGGCGCGATTGTTTCCGGCGGCCAGGGCGGCGCGGAAGACAAGATTGCGGCCATGGAAGCTGCGGGTATCCGGGTGTCGCCTTCTCCAAGTGAATTGGGAACGACATTGGATGCTATGCTGAAGGAACTGGTTTAGCTTACTTGGCCCCCTGCGCGAGCAGGGGGCCGCCCTCCCCAAGGAAATGATCATGGGTTTAGAAGGTCAAGAATTTCTCGAATCTGAAAAAGAGCCCGGCCCGAGCTGGCAGCGCAAACATTGGCCGATTGACGATGCCGATGAGCTGAACAGCGCGCTTGATCCTACGCAAATGGCGATCGAGATTGTGGCTGCGGCGGAAAAATCCGGCGCGGTGATGTCCAGTGTCGAGGTTGCGCGGGCAGCGGAAAAATCGATCCGGGCGATGATGTTGATCCGTACCTATCGGGTACGCGGGCATCTGGGTGCCAATCTGGATCCACTCGGGCTTTCCAAGCTGGAGGAACCCGCCGACCTGACTCCGGAATTTCATGGCTTTACCGCCGACGAGATGGATCAGCCGATCTTTCTGGGCGGTGTGCTGGGGTTTGAAACAGCGTCAATCCGCGAAATCGAAGCGGTGCTGCGCGCCAATTATTGTGGCCCGGTCGGTCTTGAATATATGCATATTGCCGATATCGAGGAACGGCGCTTTCTGCAGGACCGGATGGAGGGCAAGGATGCCGAAATCCAGTTCACGCCGGAAGGCAAGAAGGCGATTCTCAACAAGGTGATCGAGGGCGAGGAATATGAAAATTTCCTCGGCAAGAAATATGTCGGGACCAAGCGTTTCGGCCTCGATGGTGGCGAATCGATGCTGCCGGCGCTGGAGAATATTATCAAATATGGCGGCCAGTCCGGTGTCCGCGATATTGTCTATGGTATGGCCCATCGCGGCCGTTTGAACATTCTCGCCAATGTGATGGCCAAGCCTTACAAGGTCATCTTCCACGAATTCCACGGCGGTTCGGCCAATCCCGAAGATGTCGGCGGATCGGGCGATGTTAAATATCATCTCGGTACGTCCACCGACCGCGAATTTGATGGCATCAATGTGCATATGAGCCTGGTGCCCAATCCATCGCATCTCGAAGCGGTCGACCCGGTGGTGCTCGGCAAGGTCCGCGCCCAGCAGGTTGCGCGGGACGATCTCGAAAAACATGATCAGGTTCTGCCCGTGCTGATCCACGGTGACGCCGCCTTTGCCGGTCAGGGGATCGTCTGGGAATGCCTCGGCTTCTCGGGTATCCGTGGCTATAATACCGGCGGCTGTGTCCATTTCGTGATCAACAACCAGATTGGCTTTACCACCAGCCCGCAATTTGCCCGTTCATCGCCTTATCCGTCGGATGTAGCCAAAGGCGTGCAGGCTCCGATTTTCCACGTCAACGGGGATGACCCCGAGGCGGTAACCTTCGCCTGCAAGATCGCGATTGAATTCCGCCAGCGCTTTGGCCGGGATATTGTGATCGACATGTGGTGCTACCGCCGCTTTGGCCATAATGAAGGCGACGAACCGAGCTTCACCCAGCCGATCATGTATGCTGCGATCAAGAAGCACCCCAAAGTCAGCAAGCTATACGAAGACCGGCTGGTCGAGGAAGGTGTGATCGAAGCGGATTGGGGGGACAAGACGCGCAAAGCCTTTGCCGACCATCTCGAAACCGAATTTCAGGCTGCGGCCGATTACAAGGCAGACAAGGCCGACTGGTTTGGCGGTCGCTGGTCGGGGTTGCATGTTCCGGCCGATCCGGAAACCGCGCGCCGCAATGTTGAAACCGCAATCGACCCGAAATTGTTCGACAGTCTCGGCCGGACCCTGACCACGGTTCCCGAGGGCCACAAGATTCACAAGACACTGGGCCGGGTGCTTGATGCCAAGGCCGCAATGTTCAAGAGCGGCGAAAATTTTGACTGGGCAACCGGCGAGGCGCTGGCTTACGGATCGCTGGTGTCGGAAGGCTATAATGTGCGCCTGTCCGGGCAGGATAGCGGGCGCGGGACCTTTTCCCAGCGCCACGCCGTCTGGGTCGATCAGGAGACGGAAGAAAAATATGTGCCGCTGAGCACCGTCAGGCACGGCCGCTTTGAGGTGCTCGACAGTCCCTTGAGCGAATATGGCGTGCTTGGTTTCGAATATGGCTATGCCGGTGCCGATCCGAAAACTCTGGTCCTGTGGGAAGCACAATTTGGTGATTTCGCCAATGGCGCGCAGATCATGATTGACCAGTTTGTCGCCTCGGGCGAAGCCAAATGGCTGCGCGCCAACGGTCTCGTGATGCTGTTGCCGCATGGTTATGAAGGGCAGGGTCCGGAACATAGTTCGGCGCGGCTCGAGCGGTTCCTGCAGCTGTGCGCGCAGGATAATATCCAGGTCGCCAACATCACCACCCCGGCCAATTATTTCCATGTGCTGCGGCGGCAGATGCTGCGCTCGTTCCGCAAGCCTTTGGTCATCATGACCCCCAAGTCGCTGCTGCGGCACAAGATGGCGGTATCGAAAGCGGATGATTTCCAGGGTGACCATCATTTCATGCGGATTTTGTCCGACACTAATCCGCCTGCTGACAAGGATGTAAAACGGCTGGTGCTCTGTTCGGGCAAGGTGGCCTATGATCTGATCGAAGCGCGCGATGCAGCGGGAGACAAGAATACCGCAATTATACGGATCGAACAGCTTTATCCGTTCCCCGGCGAACCTCTGGTGGTGCGGCTCAAGCGGATGAAAAATCTCGAGACGCTCGTCTGGGCGCAGGAAGAACCGGAAAATAACGGCAGCTGGCATTTTGTCCGGGCCTATCTGGAAAAATGTCTTGAGCAGGCAGGCGTCGGACCGCGCGGTCCGGTCTATGCCGGTCGCTGTGCCAGCGCGTCGCCGGCAACCGGTCTCGCATCACGGCACAAGCAGCAGCAGGAGCAACTGGTGGCGGAAGCACTGGGGCATCCCGTACAGGATTGAAAAGAGAGCAGTAGAACATGGCAACAGAAGTAAAAGTCCCGGTACTGGGCGAATCGATCACCGAAGCGACTCTCGGCGAATGGCTCAAGCAGCCCGGCGATGCGGTGGCGGCGGATGAACCAATTGCCAGCCTGGAAACCGACAAGGTGGCGCTGGAAGTGCCCGCCCCGCAAGCGGGCGTGATGGGTGCCCATCAGGTCGCAGTGGGTGATACGGTCGAGGTGGGTGCGGTCATCGCAACGATCGAGGCGGGGAGCGGAGCGGCACCGGCTGCTTCCAAGCCCGCTGCCAAATCTGCTCCGGCTTCGGCCAGGCCGGAAGCCAGGTCGGACGAACCCGATGCCTCGATCACCCTGTCGCCATCGGTACGGCGGCTGGTGCTCGAACATGGTGTCGACCCAAGCCAGATTACCGGCACCGGCAAGGATGGCCGGCTGACCAAGGCGGATATCGAACAATATGTGAAATCCGGTGCGCAGCAGCCAGCGGTAGCCGAAAAAGGCGACAGTGCGGGGGCAGCAGCTCCGGCGGTCCCGTCACAGGGTGGCAACCGCAACGAAGAGCGTGTGCGCATGACCCGCTTGCGCCAGACCGTCGCGCGGCGTCTGAAAGAGGCGCAGGATACGGCGGCCTTGCTCACCACATTCAACGATGTCGACATGACCGCAGTGATCGAAACGCGGAGCAAATATAAGGAACTCTTCGCCAAAAAACATGGCGTGAAGCTTGGCTTCATGGGCTTTTTCGTCAAGGCGGCCTGCATGGCCCTGAAAGACGTGCCATCAGTCAATGCGCAGATCGAGGGCGAGGAAATCGTCTATCATGACTATGCCGATATTTCGGTCGCGGTGAGCGCGCCCAATGGCTTGGTCGTACCGGTTATCCGCAATGCCGAAGCGATGAGCTTTGCCGATGTCGAGAATACGATCGGTGATTTCGGCAAGCGCGCCAAGGACGGCACGCTGACCATGGAAGACATGAAGGGCGGAACCTTCACCATTTCCAACGGCGGGGTGTTCGGGTCGCTGATGTCGACCCCGATCATCAACCCGCCCCAGTCGGCGGTGCTCGGCCTGCACCGGATTGACCAGCGTCCGGTGGTGATGCCCGACGGCTCGATCGAGGCGCGGCCGATGATGTATCTGGCACTGAGCTATGACCATCGTCTGATCGACGGCCGCGAGGCGGTGACTTTTCTTGTACGGATCAAGGAAGCGATCGAGGATCCGGCGCGGCTTTTGATTGATTTGTAGGATTTGTGCTCCGGGCTAAGACCCGGAGCCCTGGATATTTAGCGTTTTGACGCCAAGGCTCCGGCTCGGGGGCCGGAGCACAAAAGAGGTAGAATATGACCGACAATTTTGATTATGATCTTCTGATAATCGGCTCCGGCCCCGGCGGCTATGTCGCGGCGATCCGGGCGGCCCAGCTCGGTCTGAAAACCGGCTGCATCGAGAGCCGCGCAACGCTCGGTGGTACGTGCCTCAACGTCGGCTGCATCCCGTCCAAGGCGATGCTGCACGCGTCGGAACTTTATCACGAAGCCCATTCGGGCGCGCTGGAGAAATTTGGCGTGAAACTGACCGGCGCGAAGCTTGATCTGAAGCAGATGCTGGCCGAGAAGGTGAAGGCGGTTGCGGAGCTGACCGGCGGCATCGAGTTCCTGTTCAAGAAGAACAAGGTCGACTGGATCAAGGGCCATGGCGCCTTTGAAGATAGCCACACGGTCAAGGTCGGCGACAAAAGTTACACTGCGAAAAATATCCTGATCGCCACGGGTTCTTCGGTAACCCCGCTGCCCGGCGTCGAGGTCGACAATAGCAAATCTGTCGTGGTCGACAGCACCGGCGCGCTCGAACTGCCGAAAGTCCCCGGCCATCTGGTCGTTATCGGTGGCGGCGTGATCGGACTGGAACTCGGTTCCGTCTGGCTGCGGCTCGGCGCGAAAGTTACAGTGGTTGAATATCTCGACCAGATCCTGCCCGGCATGGACGGCGATATCCGCAAGGATGCGAACCGCATGTTCAAGAAACAGGGCTTTGATATCAAAACGGGCACCAAGGTCACCGGCTGCACGGTCAAGGGCAAGAAAGCGACCCTGACCATGGAACCGGCCAAGGGCGGGGACAGCGAGACGCTGGAAGCCGATGTCGTGCTGGTGGCGATCGGCCGCAAGCCGAATATCGACGGTCTCGCGCTCGAAAAGTCGGGCGTCGAAACCAATGATCGCGGCCAGATCGAGGTCGGCCATGATTTCCAGACCGAAGTCCCCGGTGTCTATGCAATTGGCGACGTGACGCCCGGACCGATGCTGGCGCACAAGGCCGAGGATGAAGGCATTGCCGCCGCCGAATTTATCGCCGGTCAGCAGGGCATCATCAATCATGATCTGATCCCCGGCGTCGTTTACACCTATCCCGAAATTGCCAGCATCGGCAAGACCGAGGAAGAGGTGAAGGACAGCGGCGTTGAATATAAGGTCGGCAAATTCCTCTTTGCCGCCAATAGCCGCGCCAAGACCAATCGCGATACCGAAGGCTATGTGAAGGTCATCGCCGATGCAAAAACCGACCGCGTGCTTGGCGCCCATATCATCTCGTCGCTCGCCGGCACGATGATCGCCCAGGTCACTCAGGCGATGGAATTTGGTGCGACCAGCGAGGATATTGCCTATACTTGCCACGCCCATCCGACCCATTCGGAAGCGATCAAGGAAGCGGCAATGGCGGTGCAGGGCAAGCCGATCCATATGTAAATATCGCCTGCGGATGAAGGGAATATTATATGTTCTGGAGAATGCTGGCGGCGATAGTCTGTTTTTCGGGATTTTGCGGAACGGCCTGGGGGAAGACTGAAACCCAGGTCCGCTCGGTCGATATCTATGTCACCCCTTTCTATACTGCCGCCGCTACGGAGAAAAAGCGCATCGTTCGCGTGGACAGCCGGTTTGACAAGCTTTTGCGCTCCGATGAGCCTGCCCAGATATTGCAAGCCCAATCTGCAATTCGATCGGAACCGGCCAATGTCTCGCCAATCACAATGATGGTGCTGGCCTCGCGCCTGTATGACGTTGGTGAGCGCGATGCGTCCGTCTTCTGGTTCTATGCGGCCAAAGATCGATTTTTCACAATGGCGGATGTTCTGGAAGAGTATAGCAGGCCCGCTCCGTTTACACCGAAAGGTGAGATTTTCGCCGCTGTCGGATCATTTGTCAAACTGGCTGGCCCGACGATCAATGGGTATGCTTTTTGCGATATCGAGAAGCAGCAGACGCTCAGGAAAGAGGCCTTTGCCTGGGTCCGGGAAAATCCCTATGCGCTGCTGTTCGACGAGAAGCAGCAAGCAAAAGCAGATGGCAGACAGGAGCTTCTGGCGGCAAGTATCCTCAGCAATGATGGAAAAATGGCCAAGGAAAGCGCTTATCTTCGTGATCCTGCGAATGTTTCGGCATTGCAGGACGCGAGAAGGGATAACGGTGCCAATAGCAGATATTGCTGGTGATTTTTCCGGTATTTCTGCGACCGCCCTGCCAAGGGGATCAGTCGATCGGCTGCAAGTGAATATTGATCGCTGGCAGAGCGACCAATCGGTTGATGGTGCCTATTGGATTTCTGTTCTACTGTCGCTGCGACAATTTCGGGGACGTCCATGACGGTCAAACATCATAAACTTATGCGCTGGCATGTCTGGCTGGGCTGGCTGATCGGGGTGCCGGTCATTTTGTGGACCGCCACCGGCCTGTTCATGGTCGCGCGGCCGATCGAGCAAGTGCGGGGGACGCACTTGCGGGCCGAAGTGGCGGAAAATAGCATCGCCCATGACAATATCACGATGTTCGCCGATACCGGCAAGGCGGTGAGCGGTGCACGGCTGATAAGCCAGGGCTCGGGAATGGTCTGGATCGTAACCCATGATGATGGCGGGACGGTGCGCTATGACGCAGCGACCGGCCGGCCATTGGCCAAACTCGACGCCAAGGCAGCAGGCGTGATGGCGGATGCGCTCTACCTGCCAGACGAAAATATCGAGCAAGTCCGCTATTATGCGGCGGACAAGGCGCCCTTTGACTTGCGCCGGAAAACCCCATCCTGGCAGGTGCATTTCGCCGATGGCACCAATATCTATATCGATGCCCTGACGGGTGAAACGCTCGCCGTTCGTACCCGCTTCTGGCGGGCGTTCGATTTCATGTGGGGTCTGCATATCATGGACCTGCAGACGCGTGAGGACACCAGCCACCCGATCCTGATCGGGTCGGCGGCGATAGCGTTGATCGGTTCCATTCTGGGTTTCGTGATGCTGTTTACCCGGCGCAGACGAAGGACAACATCATGAATTCGGCCTTCCTGTATAGCGCGCTCGGCTGGCTCGATCTTTTCGGGATAGCGGTATTTGCGATTTCCGGGGCACTGGTCGCGGCGCGCAACCGGCAGACCCTGGTGACCTTCGGCTTTTTCGCGCTGGTTACCGGCGTCGGTGGCGGCACGGTGCGCGATCTGCTGATTGGCGCACCGGTCTTCTGGGTGCAGGACGCCCGGGTGCCGATATTATGTCTCTCTATCGCTCTGCTGGTGTGGATTACGCCGGTCAAATTCTGGCGACCGGCGGCGGTTGACTGGTTCGACGCCATCGGCCTGGCGGCTTATTCGGTTTTCGGCGCCGCCAAGGCGCTGCAACTGGGTATTGATCCAGTGCCCGCAGCAATCATGGGCATTATCACCGCCAGTGTCGGCGGGGTGATCCGCGACCTGATTTCGGGAGAACCTTCGATTATCGTGCGGCCGGAGCTCTATGTCACCGCAGGCGCGCTTGCGGCCTTTGTCTTCGTGCTTCTGGCGCAAATCGGTGTGCAGGGATTCATCGCCGCGCTAATCGCTTTTGGCGCCGGATTTATCTTGCGCGCAATCGCCATCGTCAAAGGCCTGTCTTTACCTGCCTATCGCGGACTGGAGGATGAAGAATAGCTTAAAAGCCGGCTGATCCAGTCGGTTGACGCGCTTCTGTTCTGCTGCACCCGGGTTCCGCATTCCAGACATAATGCCTGCACATCTTCGCGTGCGAGCAATCCCTGGGCGGTCGTCATGGCCTCGCCAAAAATCGCTTTCTGACGTTGCGCGACCCAGCCGATGACGCCGGTGACCGGCGCGATTTCCTGCCGGACAAAGGGAATACTGTCGAAGGTCAGCCACGAGAGCTTGTTTTGCGGATCGAGATATTGCGCATGATAGTCACCTTCCGCCAGGCCCGCGCGCTTGGCCGCCTCGGCGAGCGCCTCTTTTATGCCCCCAAAACCGTCAATCAGGCCCAGTTGCCGGGCGGTACCGCCATCCCAGACGCGGCCCTGTCCGATCGTATCAACTTCTGCTGGCGTCTTGCCGCGCGCTGCCGCAACCAGTTTGACGAAGTCGCCATAGCTGTCTTCGACACCGGCTTGCAGAATCGCATTGAGATCCTCGCTGAAACCGCCGACAAAATCGGGCTCGCCGGACAGTGGGGTGGTCTGGACGCCATCGGCGGTGACACCCCATTTGGCTAGTGCCTTTTCAAAGCTGGGCAGAACCGCGAACACGCCGATGGAACCGGTGATCGTATCGGGTTCGGCGAAGATATGGTCGCCTGCGGTCGCGACCCAATAGCCGCCGCTGGCCGCAACATCGCCCATTGAAATGACGATCGGCAAATTCTTTTTCTTTGCCTCAAGCAGGGCCAGGCGAATTTCTTCGCTGGCGAAGGCCGAGCCGCCCGGGGAATCGACGCGGACAACCAAAGCCTTGATCTCGTCTTCGTCCAGTGCCGTGTAAATCAGTTCGGCAATCCGCCCGCTGGCGGCCATGCCGGGGCCGGATTCGCCGTCCACAATCTCGCCGGCGACCGTAATCACGCCAATCGGGGAACCAGCGCTGTCGACCGGATTTGCGGCGACGAAATCGTCATAATCAATGCTTTTGAAACTGTCGGGAGAAGGCTTTTCATCCGTTCCGACCTGTTCCGCGACAAAGCTGTCAAAGGCGGTCCTGTCGGCGATCTTGTCGACCAGCTTCTGTTTCATCGCAACCGCTGCAAAATCACCGCCGGCCGCGGTGATGAAAGTGGCGGGATCGTCGGCAAATGGTTTGATCATTGCCTGCGGTCGCGCCTTTTTTACTTCGGCGAGCCAGCTGTCCCACAGCACGCCATAGAGCGCTTCGGACGCTTCCCGCGCGGCCGGTGACTGATCGGCGCGCATATAGGGTTCGACCGCGCTTTTATAGGTTCCGACCCGGTAGATATTGGCGGTCACACCCAGCCGGTCGATCAGCCCTTTGTAGTAAAGCCGGTTGCCGCCGGGCCCGGCGAAGATGATGCCGCCCATCGGATCCATCCAGATTTGTGTCGCATGCGCGGCCAGTTGATAGCTGTCATCGCTATAGAAACTGGCGAAGGTATAGATTGGCTTGTCTGCCTTTTTGGCGCGGTCCAGCGCCTCGCCAACGCTGGTCAGGCTGGTCTGGCCGCCACCGGCGAAGCTGCTGAGATCGAGCACGATGGCTTTGACGCGATCATCCTCGACCGAGGCATCAATCGCACGCACGACATCTCGCAAGCGATATTCGCGCGGGCTGTTGCTATTGCCTGCCAGCAAATCTTCCAGAGTCGGCGCAGCCGGCTCCTCGACAATCACGCCATTGAGGTCGAGCAGCAACGCGCCGTCGCGGATCGCCGCGCTATTGGGCTGCGACGACAGCAGAGCATAGAGTCCGCCGAAAAACAGCAACATGGCGATCAGGACCATGCCATCCTTTATCGCTACCAGAAATTTCCACGCCGCTCGCGCAAATTGCATATTCATGTCCCTGTTTTGACCGGATTGATCCCTCTTATATGGGATCGGGGCGGGATATTACCAGCGGATAAGACGAGGGATGATCAGCCGGCCGATCACGGCGCTGACGATCACCGGGATAGTGAACCACAATCCGATATAATATATATCATTGAACGGGCAGTGGAGATTATAGGCCATCGCTCCCAGCGCTCCCGAGGCAACGCCGACCAGCCAGCCTGCGCGTTCGGGCGATGTTGGTGCGCCCCGTCGCAACCACCAGGTTAACCCGCTGCCTATAGCCAGTGCCGCAATTCCGCTGACGGTCAGGCATTTCAGCCCTTCCATCGGACGCAAGGATTCCACCGGCGGCATGTTGATCATACTCATGATCGCAGTGGTCAGGGGGAAGAGTCCGGCCGTAACCAGCGCCCAGATCCATCCGCGGTTCAACTTCCCGACTCCGGGGCGCGCCATATTGGTTACCGCAATTGCAGTGGCAAGGCCGAGCATCAGGAGCACCCCGCTGCGCAGAAAGAACATCTCGTCGACCATGCCGATCTTCAGGTCATGGCGGACACCGAGCATGGCCGCCACAGCGACGGCAGCGGACAGAGCCAGGCCGCAGGCGATCGCCAGGCCGCTTTTCGGGTTCAGCGTCCGTACCGGTTCGAGGTCGTCGACCAGCTTGTCGATCAGATTATCGGCAACTCCATTCATGTCATTCACTCTCGATAAGGGCGCTCATTTTCCTGAGTCCCCGATGGATATTCACTTTGACCAGAGATTCGGACTGGCCGGTTTTCGCGGAGGCCTCGATAATGCTGAGGCCCTCGATCTTGACAAGCCCGATCACCTCGGCCTGTTTTGACGGGATCATGGCGAGCAGCCGTTCGAGACTGACCTTGGCGGCCACTCCCTCATTCTGCGGGTCAGCGACCATGTCTTCATAAAGCTGGTCATGCTCGTGCCGGTAGATCTTGCGCAGGCTGTCGATCCAGCGGTAGCGACCGATCGCGGCAAGCCAGGGCAGAAAGGCCTTTTCCGGATCATAGCTCGCCCGCTTGCGGTGGAGCGAGATCAGGGTTTCCTGCACCAGATCGTCAATCGCCGCCGGGTTTATCTTGCGGGCATAATAGCGGCGCAGCCATTTTTCGCATTCGGTGAGCAGGCTGGAATAGCAAAGCTTGTCACCGCCCTGGGCCTTGATCATCAGGTTCCGGAAAGTTTCCTCGCTCGCGATCATTGCCTCAGCCCAGCCGGTGTCCGATCAGCCGGTCCAGCGAGAACAGGCCGCCTCCGCGCACGATCAGCACCATTGCCATTGCCACCCAGAGAATATGGGTCTGCCACCAGACCGCCATTTCCGGGAACACGAACGTCTGGATCACCAGAGTCATGCCCAAAATGCCAAGCGCGCCGAAACGTGTTGCCAGTCCCAGGACCAGCAGAACCGGTAGAAAATGCTCCATGTAGGTGGTGACATAGGCACCCAGTTGGCCGTTGAATATGGGCACCTGATTGAACGGCGCGTCCGAAAACTGGAAAAATGTCGTATCCTTGATCGTCAGCCAGCTGCCTTCCTCGACCTTGGTGCGCGCCGATCGCCAGAAGATTCCGGCCAGCGCCACGCGGGTGAACAGGAGAGCAATAGCCTCCGGCACGACGCCGCTTGCCATGCGGACCAGTCTTCTCGTCATAACCGTCAATATTTCACCCCTCGATATGCATCAGCGCCCCGGCCTGGATCAGCTTGACAAGGTGCTGCATCGCCGTGGTTTCATCTCCCAATTCGAGCGCATGTTCCAAAAGGTTACCCATGGTCGCGCTCTCGCTAATTTTTTCGGCAATGGCTTGCTCGACGCCGGTAAGCGGATGAAATAATATCTGCGCTTCCGGCCGGACTATCAAAAGGGCACCAGGCATCGGGGCGCCGGGATCGCTGTCGGCCAGTCCGGAGAGTTCCGGTGACAAGCGACCGGTGATCGCGACCAGACGCAATGCCGGATGGGCGGCAATCGGAAAGGCGAGCAGCTTGTCCTCGGCCAGCGCGGCAATATCGGCAAGCAGAAGGGGTGCGGCTTCCGCGCTGCGATAGCTTTCCAGCCAGGCCCACTCGATCCGGGCGAGATCCACCGTGCTGCTGTCATGGCCCCGATCGCTCAGAAAGACGGCAAAATCGGCGGCGATGCGGTTGAGGTCGCAGGCCAGGATATGATCCTGCTCGATATAGTCGCGGGAGACAGCGTGAAATGTCTCGTGACCCATATGGGTGTGCAATTTGGGATAGCTGTCTTCCAGCGCCACAAGCCGGGCGTGGGAGATGGTATTGGCATGGGCTTTCATTCCCAACAAGGCGCGATCGGCGCTCTGCATGAACAGGTCGTCGGGGAAATGCGCCGGACCTTTCTGCAGGCAGGCGATAAAGCGTGCCTGGCTTTCAGCGAGCGAGGGCATGGCGAGGCTCTGTGGTTGAAAGATCACCCAATATCCCATCGGCCTTGGCGACTTCGGCCATGAGCACATCATATTCCGGGATATTGCTGTCCCATTCGATCAGGGTCGGCCTGGGGCCGGCGCGCTTGATGAAGCGGCGATAGAGGTGCCAGCTGGTATCGCTGACGATCGAACCATGATCATCGATCAGCAGCGGCCCGCTGGCATGCTCCTCGCGCGCATGGCCGGCGAGGTGGATCTCGCCGACGATGGCGGGATCAATTGCGTCGATATAGGCTTCCATATCGAGCCCGACATTGGTCGCGGTGACCTCGACATTATTGATATCGAACAGCAGTCCGCAGCCCGCTTGGCGGCAGAGCGCGTGGATGAAGTCGGTCTCGCTCATCTCGTCATCGCGATAGTCCAGATAGCGGGACGGATTCTCGATCAGGATCGAACGCCGGAGGCGGTCCTGAACCTTGCCTATCTGGGCGACAAAATGCTCGAGCGCTTCGCTTGTATAGGGAATCGGGAGCAGGTCGGGATAGCGGTCATGGGCATTGCCGCTCCAGCTGAGATGGTCGGATACCATCGCCGGCTGGTAGCGGTCGCACAAGGCGGCGATTTTCTCCAGATCATCGGCGTTGAGCCCGTCGGCGCTGCCCAGCGACAGGCCGACGCTGTGAAAGCTCAAAGGGTAAACCCCGGCGATGGCGGTGAGCCAGCGGTGCGCCGGGCCACCATCGCCGAAGTAATTCTGTGGATGGACCTCGACCCAGGACGGGTGTTTCGCCTCCCCGCCGTCGTCCAGCACATTGCTGTAATGGACCGACTTCAAACCTATGCCGCCCGATCGAGGGAGGGAGCGGGGCATTGATGCGGCTGACGAAACATGAGGATCAGGAATTGCGGCCATCCACGGAATTTAGCGCGTTCAGCTCTTTTTGGGAACCGGTTTCGCATTGCCTTTGTGCGCGGTCAGTGTGCCGCCCAGCTTGACGCATTCGCCTTTGGCGACATATTTCCAGGCATCGCCCTGATAATCGATGGTCGAGGTTCCGGCGCAACTGGTACCCGGACCCGCCGCACAACCATTTTCTCCGGCCAGCGCGACGCCGTAGCATTTTTCCTTGGCACCGGCCGCCTGGGCCGCAGTAGCAGACAGGGACAGGGTTGCGGCGGCGGCCAGGGCGGCAGCCGCAGCGGTATTTTTGATCAAATCAGACATGAAATTTCCTCTCTAGAAACGGGGGGACGGTTCGAAACCCGGTAAAACGGGTTCATGGTGCCATTCGTGGCCCCCGGTGGTCCGGTTACATCTCGTCCCTCTAGCAACGGGGATTGTCGGTGGAACGAATCGCAATGCCTCGGAAATCCGGCAAAAATCGTGTGAAATATTTTCACCCCTTTCCCTTGACGGCAGATGAATAGACATTACATGGACCTCGTTAGCACTCGAAAGGAGAGAGTGCTAATTTACTCATATTCTGCTCTCCCGGCTGGTCTCGAACGACCGGCCTGAAGAGATTTGGATTGGACAAGAAAGGGAAATCTATGAAATTTCGTCCATTACATGACCGTGTACTGGTGCGCCGCGTCGAGGCGGATACCAAGACCGCTGGCGGCATCATCATTCCGGATAGCGCACAGGAAAAGCCATCCGAAGGCAAGGTTGTCGCAGTCGGCAATGGCCTGAAAGACGACAATGGCAAGGCAACGCCGCTTGACGTTAAAAAAGGCGACAAGATTCTGTTCGGCAAATGGTCCGGCACGGAAGTCACCATCGACGGCGAAGAGCTGATCATCATGAAGGAAAGCGATATTCTCGGCGTTCTCGAGAAATAAGCGCTTCCCCCATTCATCCCATCAATCATGTAAGCAGAGGAAAATATCATGGCTGCTAAAGACGTAAAATTTGGTCGTGACGCTCGCGAACGCATCCTCAAGGGTGTGAACACGCTGGCCGACGCCGTAAAAGTAACCCTCGGCCCCAAAGGCCGTAATGTTGTGCTCGACAAGAGCTTTGGCGCACCGCGCATCACCAAGGACGGTGTTTCGGTTGCCAAGGAAATCGAACTGAAAGACAAGTTCGAAAATATGGGCGCACAGATGCTTCGTGAAGTTGCATCGAAAACCAACGATGTTGCCGGCGACGGCACCACCACTGCCACCGTTTTGGCTCAGGCTATTGTCAAGGAAGGCATGAAATCCGTGTCGGCCGGCATGAACCCGATGGATCTGAAGCGCGGTATCGATCAGGCTGTTGAAACTGTGGTTGCAGACCTCAAGAAGCGTTCGAAAGACGTCAAGGGCAGCGAAGAAATTGCCCAGGTTGGCATTATCTCTGCCAATGGCGACCGTGAAGTCGGCGAGAAAATCGCCGAAGCCATGGAAAAGGTCGGCAAGGAAGGCGTGATCACGGTTGAAGAAGCCAAGGGTCTCGACTTTGAACTCGATGTTGTTGAAGGCATGCAGTTTGACCGCGGTTACCTGTCTCCCTACTTCATCACCAACCCGGACAAGATGATTGCGGACCTCGAAAATCCTTACATTCTGATCCACGAAAAGAAGCTGACCAACCTGCAGCCATTGCTCCCGATTCTGGAAGCAGTTGTTCAGGCCGGACGTCCGCTTCTGATCATTGCCGAAGATATTGAAGGCGAAGCGCTGGCTACTCTGGTAGTCAACAAGCTGCGCGGCGGCCTCAAGATCGCAGCGGTGAAGGCACCTGGTTTCGGTGATCGCCGTAAAGCGATGCTTGAAGACATCGCGATCCTGACCAAGGGTGAAATGATCTCCGAAGATCTCGGTATCAAGCTGGAAAGCGTTACGCTGAACATGCTCGGTGAAGCCAAGAATGTTACTATCGACAAGGATAACACCACGATTGTCGACGGTGCTGGCAAGAAAGCGGACATCAAGGCGCGCGTTGAAGCGATCCGTAACCAGATCGAAAACACAACCTCCGACTATGACAAGGAAAAGCTGCAGGAACGTCTGGCGAAACTCGCTGGCGGTGTGGCCGTGATCAAAGTCGGCGGCGCGACCGAAGTTGAAGTGAAAGAGAAGAAAGACCGTGTCGACGACGCGCTGCACGCAACCCGTGCTGCTGTTGAAGAAGGCATTGTCCCTGGCGGCGGAACCGCGCTTCTTTATGCAACCTCTGCTCTGAAAGGCCTGGAAGGCGCCAATGACGACCAGACCCGCGGCATCGACATTGTTCGCAAGGCGCTGCAGGCTCCGGTTCGCCAGATCGCTGAAAATGCCGGTTTCGACGGCGCGGTTGTTGCTGGCAAATTGCTCGACCAGAAGAGCAAGGACTTCGGTTTCAACGCATTCAGCGATGTGTATGAAGATCTTGTCAAAGCTGGCGTTATCGATCCGACCAAGGTTGTCCGTGCTGCTCTGCAGGACGCTTCCTCGGTTGCCGGTCTGCTGATCACCACCGAAGCGGCTGTGGCAGAAACGCCATCAGAAGACAAAGCCGGCGGCGGCATGCCCGACATGGGCGGCATGGGCGGCGGCATGGGCGGCATGGGCTTCTAAACCCGACCGTCCGGCGCAAGTCGAACCAATCAAGAGGGGCCGGAAGGAAACTTCCGGCCCCTTTTTGCATTAGGCGTCAGATTAATTTCCAAATCCTGTCATTTGTGCAATGACGGTGTTTATTGAAAATACAGCGACAGGGTGAACGCTTATGCAAGTCCGGCTCCATTTTTTCCATGCGGCTTTGGCAACCTGTCTGCTTGCCTTGCCTGTCGGTCCGGCTGTGGCCGCGCCAGAGCAAGTCGCGGTTGCGGCGTCGAATGAAACCGATCGCATCAATGCGTGGTTCGATGCCAAATATGAAGAACAGCTGCGGTTCAGTCCGATCGAGCAAACCTTTGTCGGGCGCAAGACCGATTACGGTCTGATCGACGATTTCAGCGATGCAGGTGCGGACAGGGAGCTGGCCTGGCTGCGCAGTGCGGTGGCCGAAATGCAGCGGGATTTCGACTATGACAAGCTCTCGCAGGACGCCAGGATATCTTATGATATCTGGCTGTACAATCTGGCGCAGGCCGAAGCCGGGCTGCCATATCGGACCAATCGCTATGCGCTGCATCAGCACAACGGGCTGCAGAGCTTTTTCCCGACCTTTCTGATCAACACACACAAGGTGGATAGTGAAGCGGACATGATCGGTTTCATCCAGCGCCTGTCGGGCGTGGCCACTGCTCTCGATCAGCTGTTGGCGCGGGCAAAGACCAACGCGGCGGCAGGAACCCGTCCGCCGCGTTTCGCCTATGAAGGGGTGATTGATCAATCGACCAAGATCATCAGCGGCGCGCCTTTTGACGGGGGGCCGTCTTCGGCCATCTGGGTCGCGACCGAAGAGAAGTTGCAGGGGCTTGTTGACAAGCAGATCATCGACGAGGTGCGCGCCGGGGAACTCCGTAGTGAGGCACGGACTGCGCTGGTCGGGGCCTTTGCGCCAGCATATCAGCGTATCATTGCCTGGTATGAAGCGGATATGCCGAACACCGACCCGGACGCAAGAGGGGCCGGTGCACTGGCAAACGGACAGGCTTATTATAATTATCGCCTGGCCAACCAGACGACGACCGAACTGACCGCCGACGAAATCCACAATCTGGGTCTCAGCGAAGTCGCGCGGCTGCGCAGCGATATGGAAGCGGTCAAGGACAGGGTGGAATTTGACGGCGATCTCAAGGCCTTTTTCAAGTTTATCCGCGAAGACGACCGCTTCTATTTTTCCGATGATGACGCCGGGGCAGACCAATATATTGCCGCTGCCAAGGGCCATATCGAGGCGCTGAAGAAAAAGCTGCCCGAATATTTCGGGATTTTGCCGAAAGCCGATCTCGAAGTCCGCCGGGTCGAGGCTTTCCGCGAACGCGACGGCGCGGCCCAGCATTATCGCAGCGGCACACCCGATGGTTCGCGGCCGGGTATATATTATGCCCATCTCTCCGACATGCGGGCGATGCCGATTCCCACGCTGGAGGTGATTGCCTATCATGAAGGCCTGCCGGGCCATCATATGCAGATTTCCATCGCGCAGGAACTGACCGGCATTCCTGTGTTCCGGACACAGGCGGGCTATACCGCCTATAGCGAGGGCTGGGGTCTCTATGCAGAAACGCTGGCCAAGGAAATGGGCGGCTACCAGGATCCCTATTCAGAATTCGGTCGGCTCACCAGCGAGATATGGCGGGCGATCCGGCTGGTCGTCGACACCGGCCTGCACGCCAAGGGCTGGAGCGAAGAGCAGGCGGTGGCCTATTTTCTGGAAAACAGCTCAATCCCGGAAGCCGCCGTGCGCTCCGAAGTGCGGCGCTATCTGGTCAATCCCGGGCAGGCCACCAGTTACAAGATCGGCATGCTCAAGATACTCGAACTGCGCGCGCGGGCAAAGCAGCGGCTCGGCGACCGGTTTGATATCCGCGCCTTCCACGACCTGATTCTTGGCGGTGGGGCGCTGCCGCTCGGCATATTGGAGCAGCGGGTCGATCAATGGCTTGACGACACGGCCGGTTCCTAAGGGGCGACGCGCAATAGGGTTCATTCTTCCCGCAACAAGAATGTTGTCGGGCAGGATGATCCTCGCCGAATTGCTCCCGAACCACGGAGAGAAGCGCGTAACGCCCAATCGTTTGTGTCAATTGAATAGCCGCCCCCAGGACGGTGATGTTTCGCGCAGCTTTGAGAATATCCTGACCGCTTACGAGACCCGGGTCAATGGTAGCGATATCGGCAAGTCTTTGGTCAGGATCGAAGCGGGATGATCTCCGCGAGATTGGCCAACACCGCATCATAGCTGCGTTCGCGTAACAGCGCCACCCGCTCCGGGTCCGCTACATCCGGATGACCGCTATGAAATGGTGGGTGTGGATCATATTCCAGCCCCAGCTGGACGGATTCGGCAAATTTCTGTCCGGCGATTTCGGCAATTACGACTAGCGCGAAGTCGATGCCCGACGTGACGCCGCCCGCAGTAATGATATTGCCATCCTTGACGACCCGCGCTTTTTCATGGGTCGCGCCGAAGCGTTCCAGCAACGAAATATACGCCCAGTGGCTGGTCGCTCGTTTGCCCTCCAGCAGGCCGGCCGCGCCGAGCGCCAGCGAACCGGTGCAAACAGATGTTATATATTGCGCTCCGGCGGCCTGATCGCGGATAAATTGCAGAGTCTCCGCATCGGCGATCACGTCCCTCGTGCCAAATCCGCCGGGTATGCAGAGCAGGTCTGCCTGCGGGCAATCAGCGAAACTGCAGTTTGGCAGAATCGCAAAACCGCTGTCGGTTTCAATCGGCTGGATACGCTTGGCAGCGGTATGAACGACTGCTCCTGGCATCCGGGCAAGAAATTGCGCGGGACCCGTGAAATCCAGCTGGGTAATGCCGTCGAATAGCAGAAAGACAATATGGAAGGGTTTTTGGGTGTCGGTCATCGGGCTACTCCTTGGTTAGAGAAATGCCCAGGCGATCGGCTGTCAAAATCGTCCGCTCCCCGATGGGTTCCCATCTTGATCTCGCCAGTTACGAACACGGCCTGTTTATCAACAAAGCGGGGCATGATCAATCGGATCCTGTTCGTCTTCCCGGAGGCAAGCGGATATTAATATGCCATCTGATATGAGGCATGGATGGAATATGTGACGGATGAAAGATGGCCGGATCGCGCAAAATCGCTATTTGCGGTGATCATGATTCATGCCGCTATCGGCTATGCGCTGGTGAGCGGCATGGGAATGGAAATGGTGAAATCTGTATCCGCCGGGCTCAATGTTATTACCATCACCGCGGCGGCACCACCGGAACCGGTCCCCGACAGGAAACCGGCCCAGGCAGAAGAAGGGGCGGCTTCTCAGGAAAACCTCAAAGCCAGGGCGAGCCAAATTGTCGCGCCGAAGCCGGCGGTAAAGCTTGATATCATATCGCCGGTCGTTGCTGCGCCGATTTCCGGACCCGGACGGGACAATGACTCCGGCGCTTCTGACCGGCCGGGTTCCGGGACCGGTGGTGGCGGGCAGGGGGAAGGTTCTGGCAGTGGCAGTAGCGGCGACGGTTCCGGGGCGGGGGGCATAGTGTCCGGACCCCGCCATGTTTCCGGCGCCTTTACCCGCAAAGATATTCCCCGCAATGTCTGGAAAGCCGCGGCGCGCGGTGATGTTGTCGCCCATTTTACAGTCGGTGTCGACGGCCGTGCCAGCGATTGTCACATCAAGCGATCCAGCGGCCATCCTGCGCTGGATGCGATCACCTGTGAACTGATCGAAGCGCGCTTTCGTTTCGAACCGGCGCGGGATGCATTCGGGCGACCGGTTGCGCAGCCTTATGGCTGGTTGCAGCAGTGGTGGCGGGACGGGCGCGGTCCGCAGCGGGTCAACTAATCCCCTCCTGCATCCCCATATAATCGCGTTTTCCCCCGGACATGCCCAGGATTCGCAGCCGATATGGGGAGGGAGAATAGCTAGAATATGCCCGCGAGCAGATAGCCGCCGAGGGCGATAAAGCTGCCGAAGGTACTGAACGCGCCAACGGCCCGCATGATCAGAAAGGCCCGGGTTTTTTCGGCACCGTGCGATCCGGCGACGGTAGACATGGCCACCGCGTGAAATATCCGGCCCAGGATAAATATAATGGCGATGATCCCGACCACATCATTGGGTACCACGGTCATTTCGGCCAGTGCCAGCACAACGACGAATAAAGCAGCGTTTTCCGCGAGATTGCCATGGCGGCGAATCTTGCGTTCGAGCGCCGGATCGTCGCCGGTACCCAGATTGACCCGGTGCCGACTGCGGTGCATGCCAACCAGTAGCATAAATATGGCCTGCATGATGATGAGTATGGCACCGGCGACGGCAGCAATAATCGGCGGGGTCATTCAGCATTCTCCTGGTTGATCTTTCTTCTTCCTGGGGGATTTGCGGTAGTGGATCAGCAGGTGCAAGATTTTATCGGCCAAAAAATGGCAAGTCAAAGCGCCACATTGCGCCCTTTTAGTAAAAAATTAACCATGAATTTGCACCGCTATTCAATCTATTCCCGCTATCTGCCGCTGCATGATTTCAACCATGTCACAAATGTCGCCCATCCGGCAGACCGTCATCATCTCCTTGATCGCGGTGCTCGCGTCATTCACATTCACCAGCGTGGCATATCTTGCAGTTTTCGGGTTGGATGACCGGTTCTGGCGGGCGATGGGCATCGCGATCATGGTGCCCTGGGGGGTCACTATTCCGCTGTGCTTCTATGCGTCCAAACAGCGATTTTCGCTCACCAATTTGACCAACCAGCTCCAGAATGCGCAAATAAAATTGCACGAAGTGAACAAGGCGCTCGAACAGCGAGCCAATTTTGACGGGATGACCGGTCTGCACAATCGGGACAGCTTCCTAGCTCGGCTCGATCAAATGCGTGCGAGACAAATGGCCAATATATTGATGATCGTCGATGTCGATCATTTTAAGGAAATCAACGATAATTATGGACATGCGGCTGGCGATCAGGCGCTGATCCTGGTTGCCAATATATTCCGCAAGGTTTTGCGCAGGAAAGATCTGGTCGGCCGGATTGGCGGGGAGGAATTTGCTATATTTCTGCCCGGCACCAGTCCGGCGGAAGGCAAGGTAATCGCCGATATGGTCCGCTATGAAATCGAGAATACGATTTTCGAACCGTATCACAAAATGCGCCATGTGATTACCGTCAGCATTGGCTTGACCGACATTTCCTCGAATCAAGACCGCTCCGAGCGCATGGCGCATGCCGATACCGCTTTGTTCGCTGCCAAACGACGCGGGCGCAACAAGGTGGTATTGTTCGAGCCGGGCATGCTCACTGAGCTGCGTCCGTTCCATGGCATGATGCGGGATTTGCACTGAATTAAACCAAATCCAAATTCCCGAAGACGCGGAATTTCAAATGACGAAGGCGGTTGGCGCTGCTAGTGCTGGCGGCCATGACGGACTCTCCAGACAGCAAACCCAATCATCTCTATCTTGTTGATGGCTCGGCCTATATTTTTCGCGCCTATCATCGGCTCCCGCCGCTGACCAACGTGCATGGTGAACCGGTCGGGGCGGTCTATGGCTATACCACCATGTTGTGGAAGCTCGCCGACGAGCTCAACAAGGCAGACGGCCCGACCCATATGGCGGTGGTGCTCGACAAGGCGGGGACCAGTTTCCGCAATGATATCTACGACCAGTATAAGGCCAACCGCCCGGAAGCGCCGGAGGATCTCAAGCCGCAATTTCCGATGATCCGCGATGCGACACGGGCCTTTTCTCTGCCATTGATCGAGGAAGAAAATGTCGAGGCCGATGATATGATCGCCTCATATACCAAGGCGGCACTGGAAGCCGGCTGGCATGTCACCATCGTATCGTCCGACAAGGATTTGATGCAGTTGATTGAACCGCGCGATGACAGCCGGGTCGATATGCTCGACACGATGAAAAACGGCCGGATGAACCGCGCTACGGTAGAGGAGAAATTCGGCGTCGGACCCGAAAAGCTTGGCGATGTGCTCGGCCTGATGGGCGACAGTTCCGACAATATCCCCGGCGTGCCCGGGATTGGACCCAAGACCGCCTCGAAGCTGATCAACGAATATGGCGATATCGAAAGTGTGCTGGCCGCTGCGCCGGAGATGAAAAAATCCAAAATGCGCGACAATCTGATCGAATATGCCGATCAGGCGCGGCTGTCGCGGGTGCTGGTGACGCTCCACGAGGACTGTTCCCTGCCGGATACGCTCGAGAGTTTCCTGATCCAGGATATACCGGAAGAGCCGCTCCGCGAATTTCTGACCCACCACGGCTTTAACAGCCTGCTGAAAAAACTGGGTGGCGATGGCCATGCCCAGCCGCAGGACCCCGATGTTGCCGACAAGGCGCCACCGCCGCCGGCGGCGAAACTGCCCGATGCTCCCGCCATCGACCGCGCGCAATATACCTGTGTGCAGACCGTGGAAGCGCTCGACCAGTGGATCGAGCGGGCTAAGGAAAAAGGCGTTTGCGCGGTTGATCTGGAGACCGACAGTCTGGAAAGCGTAACCGCGCGCATCGTCGGTGTCTGTCTGGCGACCGGCCCGAATGAGGCTTGCTATATCCCGCTCGGTCATGGCAGCGGCGACATGTTTGGCGAGACGCCCGACCAGATTGACCTGGACGAGGCGCTGACGAAGCTGAAACCGCTGCTCGAGGATGACGCAATACTCAAGGTCGGGCAGAATCTGAAATATGACATGGGCGTGCTGGCCCAGCATGATATCCGGGTCACCCCGTTTGACGATACATTGGTGATGAGCTTCAATCTCGACGCGGGGCTGCATGGCCACGGCATGGACGAATTGAGCAAGCTGCATCTCGGACACGAACCGATCAGTTTCAAATCGCTGACCGGGACCGGCAAAAAAGCGATTGGCTTTGCCGAAGTGCCGCTCGACAAGGCGACCGAATATGGTGCCGAAGATGCCGACGTGACGCTTCGCCTCTGGGAAATCCTGCGCCTGCGCATGGTCCCGGAACGCGCGACCCGCATCTACCAGATGGTCGATCGTCCGCTGGTGCCGGTGATTGCCGGGATGGAAGAAGCCGGCGTGCTGGTCGACCGCGAGGAACTGGCGCGTCTGTCGACGACCTTTGCCGAAGAAATGGAAAAGCTGGAAAAGCAGATTCATGAAATTGCCGGCGAACCTTTTTCCATTGGCAGCCCCAAGCAGCTTGGAGAAATCCTGTTTGGCAAGCTCGGGTTGAAGGGTGGCAAGAAAGGCAAGTCGGGGCAATATTCGACCGATGTCACGGTGCTCGAACGGCTGGCCGGTGACGGCGAGCCGATCGCACAGAAGGTGGTCGACTGGCGGCAGCTGGCGAAACTCAAATCGACCTATACCGATGCCTTGCAGGAACAGATCAACGCAAAAACCGGGCGCGTCCATACGTCCTATTCGTTGAGCGGCGCGCAGACCGGGCGACTGTCCTCAACCGAACCGAATCTGCAGAATATACCGGTCCGTACCGAGATCGGCCGCCAGATCCGGCAAGCCTTTGTCGCCGCGCCGGGCAATGTCATCCTGGCCGCCGACTATAGCCAGATCGAACTGCGCCTCGCCGCGCATATTGCCGATGTCGATACGCTGAAAGAGGCGTTTGCCAACGGCGAGGATATCCACAACCGAACCGCGCAGGAGCTGTTCGGGGAGGTCGACCGTGATACCCGTGCGCGCGCCAAGACGATTAATTTCGCCATACTCTACGGTATATCCCGTTGGGGCCTGGCCAAGCGTCTGGAGGTTGATGCGGATGAAGCGCAGGCCATGATCGATACATATTTCGAGCGCTTCCCCGGCATCAACCAGTATATCTCGACGACCCTGCAATCGGTCCGCGAGGCGGGTTTCACCGAGACATTATTCGGCCGCAAGACATGGTTCGAACGGATCAAGTCGGGCAATCAGGCCGAGCGGCAGGGTAGCGAGCGCGCGGCGATCAATGCGCCGATTCAGGGAACCAGCGCGGATATCATCAAGCGCGCGATGGCGCGCATGGGCCCGGCGCTGACCGATGCCGGACTGGGCAATGTCAAAATGCTGATGCAGGTGCACGACGAACTGGTCTTCGAATTGCCCGAGGGCGATGTCGCTGCGGCCAGCGAAGTGATCCGTTCGGTGATGTCCGGCGCGGCAGAACCGGCGGTAAAGCTGTCTGTGCCGCTGGATGTTGATATCGGGACTGGTAAAAATTGGGACGAAGCCCATTGATGGGACAGCCCAAGGCTTCCCGCTCCCCTTTCAGGCCTTGATCCAGAACCGGATGAACAAGCCGACTGTGCCTATGGCAAGCACGCCCATAGCCCAATAAGCCAGCATCCAGATCAGCCGCCTGGGTAAGGGTGCAGCATCCGCCGTTTTGCCATCTGCCGAAAGCGGATCAAAAGCCATTAGTGATATCCGTCCGATCCGACCTTCCCGCGAAACACCCAATAGGCCCAGGCAGTATAAGCGAGAATGATCGGGACCATGATGGCGGCTCCGATGAGCATGAACAACTGGCTTTCATAAGGAGCGGCTGCCTCCCAGATCGTGATGCGTCCCGGGATGACATACGGCCACATCGAGACTCCCAAACCAACGAGACACAGCCCGAACAGTCCGAGGGCATAGAAAAATGGCGCCGCCTCCTTGTGTTTCGACAGGCTCCGGAAAAACAGCATCGACATTATCACAGTAGCCAACGGGATTTGAGCGGTCGCAATAATGCCAGGATAAGCGAGCCAGCGCGTGTAATATTCACCCTCCAGAAAGGGTGTCGCTGCACTAACGGCGGCAATGGCGATCAGCAGCAAAATACCGAGCCGGCCGGCATAACTGTAGCATTGACGTTGCAGCGGCCCTTCGGTTTTCCAGATCAGCCAGCAACATCCGAGCAGGGCATAGCCAGCCAGCAGTGCGAAGCCGGTGAGCAGGCTGAACGGCGTTAGCCACTCCCACCAGCCGCCGGCATAAGCGCGGCCTTCGACCGTGATCCCCTGAAGCAGGGCGCCCAGTGTGATGCCTTGCGCGAAGGTCGCGATGACCGAGCCAGCAGTGAAGGCCAAATCCCAACGGGCCCGGTGGGACGGATCCCGCCAGCGAAATTCAAAAGCTACTCCGCGCAGCACCAGTCCGAGCAACATGGCGATCAAGGGGGCGTAGAGCGCCGGCAAGACGATGGCATAGGCCAGCGGAAACGCGGCCAATAGTCCACCTCCACCGAGCACCAACCAGGTTTCATTCCCGTCCCAAACCGGTGCGATGCTGTTCATAGCCGTATCACGATCTGAACCGACCTTGAAATTGGGAAACAGAATGCCGATGCCGAGATCAAAGCCGTCCATGACCACATAGACGATGACGGAAAAGGCGATAATGGCCGCCCAGATGACGGTCAGGTCGATGCCGGTCATGTCGCTACTCCTTCGTCAGTATCTGCGTCGAGAACCGCCGCTGCCGGGGTCGTTCCGGCCGAACGGATGGGTGCGTCATCAGGTGTTGGTTCATGCGCTTCAGGGGTTTTTGCGGCAAGTTTGAACAGATATATGATGCCGGCGCCGAAGACGACGAAATAGACGACCACAAAAGCCATCAGCGAAGCGGCAACTGCCGGTGCATCGAGCGGTGCTGCGCTCTCGCTCGTACGGAGGAGGCCATAGATGGTGAAGGGCTGCCGTCCGACTTCGGTGGTTACCCAGCCGGCCAGCACGGCGACAAAGCCCGATGGTCCCATCACCATGGCGGCGCGGTGCAACCAGGGCCAGTCATAGAGTTTTTTACGGGTCCGGGCGACGAGGCTCCAAAGGCCGATGCCAAGCATGGCAAAGCCAAGGCCGACCATGATCCGGAAGGCCCAGAACACGATTCCGACCGGCGGTTCGTCTTTGTCAGGAATGGTATCAAGCCCGGCCAGCGGCGCGTTGAGATCATGTTTAAGGATCAAGGATGAGGCCTTGGGTATCTCAACCGCATAATCGACGCGCTTTTCCTTGCTGTTGGGAATACCGAACAGGATCAGCGGCGCGCCATCGGGATGGCTTTGATAATGGCCTTCCATTGCCATCACTTTCGCGGGCTGATGCTCAAGCGTATTGAGACCGTGCAAATCGCCCATGAATATCTGGGCCGGCGCAACCAGTGCTGCCATCCACATCGCCATGGAGAACATTTTGCGGGCGCCCGGGTTGGTCTTGTCTTTCAGCAGATGCCAGGCACCGACGGCGCCGACTGCAAATGCGGTGGTCAGATAGGCAGCAAGTACTGTGTGCACGAGCCGATAAGGAAAGCTGGGATTCCAGATGATATCCCACCATCCTGCTGCCGGTACATATTGACCGACTTCGTTGATTGCAAAGCCTACTGGAGTCTGCATCCAGCTGTTCACTGACAAAATCCAGAATGCGGAGATAAATGTCCCGACGGCCACAGCCAGTGTCGCGACAAAATGCAATTTGCGCCCGACCTTGTTGATCCCGAACAGCATCACGCCGAGAAAGCCGGCTTCGAGGAAAAATGCAGTCAGCACCTCATAAGCCATGAGCGGGCCGATAATCGGTCCGGCCTTATCGGAAAATACCGACCAGTTTGTCCCGAATTGATAGGACATGACGATGCCGGAAACGACCCCCATGGCAAAGACCACCGCAAAAATCTTGAGCCAGTAGCGGTAGAGGTTGGCGTAAACGCCCTTGTCGGTTTTCAGCCAAAGCCCTTCCAGAACCGCGAGATAGCTGGCGATACCGATCGTAAATGCGGGAAACAGGAAATGGAAACTGACGGTAAATGCAAATTGCGCCCGTGCCAGATTAATTGCGAGATCATTTTCTATCATATCAGGCCTCTTGCGCTCCAAATATCAATCGGACTGTCGGCTTTGTCTTCGAGGTTCGCAATTGCAATTAGTGCAGAATATGCTTCATTTTGTGAAAGATAGACTTTTCCTGACAATTGGTCGAGAAAATGCGAGCGTTTCAGCCGGTCCATCACCGGCCCCTTGACCTCGGACAGGTGGAGCGAAATGCCGCCATCCTCAAGCCGGTGATTGATCGCCTCGATGCTTTCCAGCGCCGACGCATCAATCGCATTGACCGCCGAACACATCAATATGACATGGCGAACGCTTTTCTGTTCGGCGACCTGTTCGAGGATGAATTCTTCGAGCCAGCGTGCATTGAGATAGGTGAGGCTTTCATCGATGCGGATCGTCAATATGCGGGGATCGGTAAAAACCTTGTGCCGATTGACGTTGCGAAAATGCTCGGTTTCGGGGACCCGTCCGACGATGGCTGCATGGGGACGCGAACTGCGCCACAGGAAAAGCGCCAGGCTGAGGCCGACACCGGCGATCACGCCCGGCTCGACGCCGGCGAGCAAGGTGACACCAATGGTTGCCGCCATGGCGGCAAAATCCATTTTCGAATAGCGCCAGATCGTTAGCGGGGTTTTGAGGTCGACCAGACTCAGCACGGCGACAATGATGGTCGCGGCCAAGGTGGCGATGGGAAGCGAAGCGAGCAGCGGGGTGAGAAACAGTGCCGCCAGGGCGATCCCGACCGCAGTGAAGGCTCCGGCAGCGGGCGTTTCCGCGCCGGCATCGAAATTCACCACCGAACGGGCAAATCCGCCGGTGACTGGATATCCGCCCGAGAAAGCCGCCGAGATATTGGCTGCGCCGAGGCCGATCAATTCCTGATCCGGATCGATCCGCTGACGCCGCTTGGCTGCCAGTGTCTGGCCGACAGAGACGGATTCTACAAACCCGATGATGCTCAACAGCAACGCCGGTATCGCCAGCGTTTTCCACAGTTCCATATCGATCAACGGTACGGAAAAGGGCGGCAGGCTTTGCGGGATGTCGCCGACCACCTTGACCCCCTGGGCCTCCAGATCGAACAGGATCGTCGCGATGGTAGAAACGGCAACAGCGGCTATCGGTCCCGCCTTGGCGATCAGTTCGGCCGGCCGGGCGGGAAGGCCAAGGCGCATCAGCAAGGGCTTCAGGCCCTTGCGGACCCAGAAGAGAAAGGCGGTTGCGGAGACGCCGATGATCAGCGTCGGTATATTGGTTGTCCCGATCGTCGCAACGATGCTGGAAACCAGTTCGGGCATCGCGGCTCCGCTCGCCTTGATACCAAAAATCGATTTCAGCTGGCTGGTCGCGATGATGATACCGCTGGCGGTGATGAAGCCGGAGACAACCGGATGGGAGAGCAGATTGGCCAGAAAACCGAGCTTGAATATGCCCAGAAGCAGGAGGAACAGCCCCGAAAGCAGGGCTAATACCAGTGCGGCTGCGATAAATTCCGGGCTCCCGGGAGGGGCAACGGCGCTCGCGGCGGTCAGAGTCATCAGCGACACCACTGCAACGGGTCCGACCGCCAATGTCCGGCTGGTCCCGAATATCGCATAAGCAATCAGCGGCAGGATCGAGGCGTAGAGGCCAATTTCAGGCGGCAATCCTGCCAGCATGGCATAAGCCAGGCTTTGCGGGATCAGCATGATGGTCACGATGATGGCAGCGACGCCATCATTGGTCAGCGTCGTGCTGTTATAGCGGCTGCCCCAATCGAGGATCGGCAAATAGCGGGAAATTTTCATGCGGCTGTCTTATTCCGCGCCGATGCGGTGGGGTTTGACCATCCATTCACGTCCTTTGAGCATGCCATGCCAATAGACTGGTGGCAGGATCGTATCCTTTAGCAGCCAGGAGAGCCGTGAGGGCCGTGTGCCGTCGATCAGCCAGTTGGGAAAGCTCGGCAGTAGCTTTCCACCATAGCCAAATTCGGCCAGCACGACCTTGCCGCGCTCAACCGTCAGCGGGCAACTGCCATAGCCGTCATAATCAGCCACAGGCGGCTTGCCCTCAAGGGCTGCGAGGGCATTAACAGCAACAATCGGGGCCTGTTTGCGGACGGCCGCCATCGTCTTCGCATTGGGCGCGCTGCAGGCATCGCCAAGCGAGAATATATTGGCATATTTGCTGTGCCGCAGGGTTGCGGGGTCAACATCAACGAAGCCACTTTCGGCTGCCAGCGGACTGGAGCGGACAAAATCGGGAGCCATTTGTGGTGGGACGACATGGATCATGTCAAACTCTACCTCGACCCTTTTGGTTTCCTCCCCATGTTTCTGTTCAAAAGTAGCAATCTGGGCCTCGCCATTCACTGCGACCAGTCTGGATTCGAGGTTCAGATGAACATCATATCGCTCAACATATTCCATCAAGGCGGGCACATATTCCTTGATACCGAACAGCACTGCGCCAGCATTGTGAAACTGTACGTCAATATCGCCCAAGACGCCTTCTTTTTCCCATTTGCTGCAGGACAGATACATCGCCTTTTGCGGTGCTCCTGCGCATTTTATCGGCATCGGCGGCTGTGTGAACAAGGCTCGTCCGCCAGCCAAGTGCTTCACGAGGCGGAAAGTATAGGGCGCTAGGTCGTAACGGTAATTGGAGGTGACACCATTTTTGCCCAAAGCCTCCGGCAGGCCGTCAATCGCTTCCCAATCAAGCTTGATGCCCGGGCAGACGATCAGCACATCATATCCGATTTCCTGCCCGTCAGCTGTGAGGATAGAATTATTGTCAGGATCAAATGAGCGGACTGCAGATTGAATCCATTGCGCTCTGGCAGGGATCAGATCCTTTTCCTTGCGGTGCGTGAATTCCGCAGAAAAGGCCCCACCTCCGACCATTGTCCAGCCGGGTTGATAATAATGGTCGTCGGCCGGGTCGATAATCGCAAGCGAGATTTTTCTGTCCCGCTTCAACATGCTGGCAGCGGTAGCAATGCCAGCAGATCCGCCACCGACAATGACAACGTTATACTGGCTGGATGGCGAAAAAGTTTTCTCTGATTTTTGCCGTGCCATGTCGGTCAATTTGGTAGACCGCGCACCGGACCGGCAATAAGCGAGGACGGGCGCAGGAAGGTCTGCTAGCGCGGCAGCCATTTTCTCGCCGTCCTGATCAGTCATTGCCCCGGGCACCACCGGAACATATGCAAATTGCAGGCCCGCTTTTTTCGCGGTTTCGGCCACGGCGGCAGAGCGGGGGTGATCACCGTCCTCGTCATCGGGCCGGTTGCAGATGATCGATTTAAACCCAGCTTTTGCCAGTATTGCCACATCACCAAGCGCAAGTTGCGGTGATACGCTCACGCTATCGCTCAACTTTGTTATTTTCTGCTTGTCTGTCATTGGACATCCTTCATGGCCGTGTCTTTTTTAACTTGTCACCCGATGCAATGTCATTCCCGCCAGCAATGCGCCCACGAAGGCCAAAGCGGGCAGGGGGTTGATCGCCAAGTCGGCTAGCCCCGGCCCCGGACAGAGACCGCCTATGCCCCAGCCGACGCCGAAAAGCACCGCACCGATCGTCAGCTTGCGATCAATGAGTGTAGTGCCCGGAAGCGAGAAATGCGCATCGGCAAAAGGCTTGTCGAGCCGCTTTTGAATGATCCAGGCAAATGCCATCGGAATCATCGCTCCGCCCATCACAAAGGCGAGGGTCGGGTCCCAATGGCCAAAAAGATCCAGAAATCCTTGTACACGCGCGGGATCAGCCATGCCTGAATAAGCAAGGCCGGCACCAAATAATGATCCCGCAAACAGGGCGACCAATATCTGCCTCACAGCACACCTCCTACACGCATGAGCGCGACCGTGACGAAGCCGCTGGCCATGAATATGGCTGTAGCAATCAACGAACGCGGGGACAGTCTCGACATCCCGCAAACGCCGTGACCGCTGGTGCAGCCCGAACCAAGGCGCGTGCCATAACCAACCAGCAAGCCGCCAATAACCAACGGAATGACCGAGGGCGGGAAACGCGTTTCAATGCCGCCGGTGACCGACGCCATAATGAAGGCACCCAGCGGAAGACCGATGATAAAGGCAAGTGCCACACTGCGCGGAGCCCCGCTGTCGGCGATCCCGGTGGCGCGCGCGGCCAGGCCGCTGACTCCGGCAATGCGGCCAAGGCCGAGCAGCATGATTGCTGCGGCAATACCGATCATAAGTCCGCCGATCAGACCTTCCAGCGGCATGGCTTGGGGAAATGCGGAGAGCATCAGACGCCGTTCAAAGGAACTTTGAGATAGCGCACCCCATTGTCCTCCTCGGGTGGTAGATGGCCTGCGCGCATGTTGACCTGTACCGATGGCAGGATCAGTCGCGGCATAGCCAGCGTCTTGTCCCGCTCGGTCCGCATATTGACAAATTCATCTTCCGTAATGCCATCATGCGCGTGGATATTGCCCTTCCGCTGTTCGGCAACGGTGGTTTCCCAGACATATTCGGTCCGGCCCGCGGGCAGATAATCATGGCACATGAACAGGCGGGTGGTCGGGGGAAGTTCCAAAATACGGCGCAGCGAACGATAGAGTTGCCGTGCGTCGCCGCCCGGGAAATCGGCGCGGGCGCTACCATAATCGGGCATGAACATCGTGTCGCCAACAAAGACCGCATCGCCGACGACATAGGCAATGTCAGCGGGTGTGTGACCGGGGACATGCATCACCGTTACGTCTAATTCGCCGATCTGGAACGTGTCTCCGTCGGCAAATAGTCGATCAAAATCGGATCCATCTCGCTGAAATTCGGTGCCGGCATTGAACAATTTCCCGAAAACATTCTGTACGGTCACGATATGCTCGCCAATGGCAATTTTTCCGCCCAGCTTTTCCTGCAGATAGGGCGCCGCTGACAAATGGTCAGCATGGGCGTGCGTCTCGAGCAGCCACTGGACCGTCAGGCCCTGTTCCTTGACGTAAGCAATAACCTCGTCGGCGGAATCAAAGGAGGTCCGGCCGGAGGCAGGATCAAAGTCAAACACGCTGTCGATAATGGCGGCACATTTGGTCTCTGCATCGTGCACCACATAAGTCACGGTGTAAGTCGCTTGATCAAAAAATGCCTTGATTACAGGGATTTTACGCTGGGCATTGGAAATCTGTTCTGTTGCATGAATCAGGGTCGAATCAGTCATAGAAAATTCCTCATATTCATATTTACATAAATCATGTAATCAATTATATAGCTTACGTCAATATCCTAGCAATGCTAAATCTCAAGAGAGGGCGAAACTAATGTCAGACGATCTGCAGATAAAGTCCGGGTTATTGCGTATAGGTGACGCCGCACCGGATTTTCAGGCGCGCACAACCCATGGTCCGATCAAGCTGTCGGATTATCGTGGCCGGTGGCTGATCTTCTTTTCCCATCCGGCGGATTTTACGCCGGTATGCACGACCGAATTTGTCGCGCTCGCACGTCATCAGGACAAGTTCGTGGCTATGGATTGTGCCCTGCTGGGCCTGTCGGTTGACAGTCTATACTCCCATCTTGCCTGGGTACGCGCTATTGAAGATCGATTTGATATAAAAATCCCCTTTCCCATCGTCGAAGACCCAAGCATGGCCGTCGGCCACGCCTTCGGCATGATCGACGAGAATGCAGCGGATTCTGCGGCGATGCGGACCAGCTATTTCATTGATCCCGAGGGCATTGTCCGGGCGACGACGAGCTATCCGCACAATGTCGGGCGTTCGGTCGATGAGATGGTTCGCATGCTGGCCGCGCTGCAGCTTACCGCAGACAAAGATGTGCTAACACCCGAAGGGTGGCAGCCTGGTGACGCTGTGCTTCAGATACCGTCGCTATCGGCAGAGGACGTCAACCGCGAAGATGACTGGTTCTGCCATTTCGTGGATGCGCCATGACGGCGATTTTTGAAAGCCGCGACCGCGCCGATGAAGCAACGGAAAAGCTGAAGGTCTATGCTCAGCCCCAGCGATTGATGATATTGTCCTATTTGCTGCGCGGTGAGAGCAAGGTCAGCGAAATTGACAAGGCAACGGGCATTGGTCAGCCAGCGCTCAGCCAACAGCTTGCCGCTTTGAGGCGGGCGGATATTGTGCGGACACGGCGGGAAGGAAAGCAGATCTGGTATGATCTTGCGAATGATACCGCCCGGCTTTGCGTCCGGACGATGGAGGCTTTGATGACCAGTATGCCCGATCCGCAGCAGGTGATGGCGGCGGCGACATGTGATCCGCCAGCGCAAACACCGTTGCCTGAAACCGGAACGGCGGGCTTCGCAAAAATTCTGTAGAATAGGAAAATATCTCATGACCAATGATGGCGCCGATAAAGATTTGCATCCCGAAGAGCTGAAACCGGAAGACTGGGCTGGAGAAATGGGGCTTAAATGGCTGGCGAGTCTTTTCCTGTTCGAAGAGATGATTGCCCCGATCGGAGACGCTTTGCTCGCCCGCGCCGATTATCAAGATGGGGAATCGGTGATCGATCTGGGTTGCGGTGGCGGCGCTACCACGCTTGCCATTGCGTCTGCGGTTGCGCCTTCCGGCAAGGTCATGGGCGTCGATATTTCGCCTGACCTCGTCGTAGCCGCGCGGGAACGCGCCACAAAAAGCGGCGCGACCAATATCGAATTTACCTGCGCCGACGCGTCCGTCGTTCAATTGCCTGACGCGCCTTATGACCGCCTGTTCTCTCGTTTTGGCAGCATGTTTTTCGATAATCCAATAGCAGCTTTTTCGCATTTGCACGGCCTTGTCCGGCCGGGTGGCCGGATTGATCTCGCGGTATGGGGACCGCCACGCGAAAATCTCTGGATGATGGAGATGATGGGCGTTGTCAGAAATCACATCGAAGTTCCGCCTGCGATCCCGCGTGCGCCGGGGCCTTTCGCTTTCGAGGATTTGGAATATCTTGGAGAGATACTGAGCGGCGGTGGTTTCACGAATGTTGATGTTGCGGCATATGAAGGTCTGCAACCTGTCGGTGGTATCGGTGCAACGCCCGACAAAGCTGTTGCCTTTGCGCTTGCTTCGATGGCTGCCGGACGTGCGTTGCGTGATAAAGGCGATACCATATTCGCGGCGGCTAGCGAGGAGCTGACCGATCTGTTTGCCAAGCATCATGTTCCCGGAAAAGGTGTTCTGATGCAAGGAAAAGCCTGGCTGGTATCTGCGATTGCATAAGATTCTGGTCGCGCGAATGGCGGGTATTGCGGATTACACCGAGGGAAGTCTGGCGGGTGCCAGAAGCCAGTGAGATGTTGGGAGCGATAATCAGCGAAGAACAGAAGATTGTTGTTCCCAAAGGTGAAAATCCAGCAAATGTGCAATTCGCGATTGGCAGCCGTTTCTTTCAAAAGGCGGCATTGCGCCTTGGTTCCGGTGATTGCAGCGGCAAGCACTGTCTTGCTCCTCACCGCCCGGAAAGGCGGGTGTAGACTCAGGTTGCTGCCGTGATGGATTCTATGCAGCTGATAGTTCCAATCGCTATTAAAAGAGGCTGAAGCGCGCCCGCCAAGCAACACATTCACACACGTGATAGTGAGTGTTGACATTGCGACGCAAAGTGGCATAAACCGTGCCCAAGTCAGCGACAGAGAGCGTTGGCTAGGAGGAGAGGTTCATATGAATGTTAAGTTTTTTGCGTCCGCGTCTGCGGTCGCTTTGCTCGCCCAACCCGTTTCCGCAGTCGCACAGTCGACCGAAGTGCCACAAGCCGCTGACGCAGCGGCGCGAGATCAGAAGCGCGACAATAAGGAAATTGTCGTCACTGCAACTCGCCGTACCGCGCGGATTCAGGATATTCCGCTCAGCGTCACAGCTTATGCCCAGGAAGATCTGGATGATCTCGGCATTGTCGGTTACGAAGGCATCGCACAGAACACCCCGGGTATCGTCGTCAACAAACCGACCCAGAACTTCAACAATTTTACCAGCCGCGGAATTAACACGAACGGATATAGCGCCGGGCTGCAAAGTGCAGTCGCCATCTATATCGACGAACTGCCGATTTCAGCGAATGGCAACTCTACTATTCTAGATCCCAATCTATACGATGTTGAGCGTGTGGAATTTCTGCGCGGACCGCAGGGCACATTATTCGGTTCCAACTCGCTTGCCGGCGCGATGCGTATCATTACCCGCGGTCCCGACCTCGATGATTTCGAGGCTTCGGTCAGCGCCGACCTGGCCCTTACCGGATCCAGTTCGGTTCGCCAGCGCTACAACGCCATGATCAATATTCCGATCATGACGGACGAGCTCGGCCTGCGCGCTACGGGCTATTATCGCAACGAAGATGGCTGGGTCGACAATATCGGCACCGGTGTGAATGACTCCAACAGCCTGGAAGCCTATGGCGGGCGCGTCAGCCTGTTGATGCAGCCCAGCGACCGTATGAAAGTTCGCCTGCTCGCTTCCTACGAAAACAGCAAGCCAGCGGATTCCGGTCTTACCAATCCGACTCTCGGGAAATTTGTGCGCAATTCGGACCGCCCCGATCTGTTCCAGGGCGAACTCACCAACTTTAACGTAACCATCAATCATGAATTCGATTTTGCCGAGCTGATCAGTTCAACGACATTGTCGAACTATGATGCTTCTTTTTACGTCGATCTTGCGGGAACATATGCTCAAGCCTTCCCGTTCGCGCTCGACGCCTATGGCTATGATGACCTGTTCGTCCAGGAAACGCGGCTGGTTTCGCGCGGTTCGGGGCCATTGGAATGGGTCGCGGGCTTCTTTTACTATGACAAGCGCCGGACGGTCGATTTCGCCTATCGTTCGACGCCGGAATATCTCAATGCGAACGGCCTCACCGGGCTTCCCGACGAATATTATCAGCGTTTTCAGGCTTATACTGACCAGACTGAAATTGCGGGCTTCGGCGAGCTGACCTTCCGTTTCAGCGATAGTTTCTGGGTCACTGGCGGGCTTCGCTATGGCAACACCAAGGTGCAGAGTTTTACTCGCGGGGGCGGTTATAACAGCAACTATCTGACCGCGGCTTATTGCAGGGAATTCTTCCCGGCATGCGGGTTCTTTTTCCCGCCGATCACTGTGACGCCTATCGCTTATGCCGAAGGGCTCAAGGTCTCGGATGATCGCTTGTCATGGAAGGCGAGCGCGTCATGGAAGCCAAGCGACAGCCTGACCACCTATGCGACAGTGTCCACGGGTTTTCGCACACCGGTGGTCAATGCGCGGGCAGGTCTGGTGAGCGCAATTGATCCCAATGATCTGGTGATACCGGATGGTGCAAGTTCGGACAGCGTTACCAATTATGAGGTTGGTATCAAAGGGCGCTGGCTGGGGGGTGACCTGGTCGCCAATATCGCGGCATATTATATCGACTGGAAAAACATCCAGGTCCAGGCAAACCGTGTGTCCGACTCGATCCAGTTTGCCACCAATATTGGCGGAGCAGAAAGCTATGGCCTTGAGTTCGAATTTGTCGCGCGGCCGGTTCAGGGCCTGAGCCTTACGCTCAACGGTTCATTCAACGAAGCCAAGGTAACCGACCTAACCGCACTCGAGGCGGCAATCTCGGGCGCGGAAAAGGGAACCCGGCTTGCATCGCCGCACTTCCAGGGTTCCGGTACCGTGCGGTATGACTTTGCGATCGGCGCTAGCGACAGCGGCTTCGCTGCCGTCAATGTGTCGCATGTCGGATCGTTCCCGAACCAGTTCCCGAACGTGCCCGGCAATCCAGCGGCCTTGTCTCCGACCTATGATTTTACCGAGGCGTGGACCAATATGAATCTCTATGCCGGGGTCAAGCTGGGGTCGATTGACCTGACCGCCTATGTCGAGAATGTTTTGAATGACAGCTCGATCACCTATGTCCATCCGGAGGCCTTCCTTGATGGTCGTTACGCCCGGTTGCGGCCGCGGACGGTTGGTGTTCGTGCCAATTACCGGTTCTGATTGGACAGAGGATAATGAAAGCTACGATGATCTCCCGCCTGCTACCCTTTGCTCTTGCTGTAACCGCCCTGTTCGCAGGACCGGCTGTCGCCGCGTCTGGCCCTATGGTCGACGCGCCGGCAGGCAAGGTGGAGGGTAGCAAAGCAAAGGGTATTCGCATCTTCAAGGGCATTCCCTATGCGGCACCGCCGGTCGGCAAGCTGCGCTGGGCACCGCCTCAGGCGGTGCCAGACTGGCAGGATGTGCGCGATGCGACCAAATTCGGTGCGGCATGTCTGCAGCCGGGGCCGCGGGGCCCGAGCATTTATGCCTGGGACCTGCCGGCAATGAGCGAGGACTGTCTGTCGCTGAACATCTGGGCACCGGAAAATGCCAAGGGTGCGCCGGTGTTCGTATGGATCCATGGCGGATCGCTGACCACCGGATCAGGGGGCGACCCGCTTTATGATGGCAGCGCGCTCGCGGCGCGCGGCATGATCGTCGTGTCAATCAACTACCGGCTCGGGGCGCTCGGCTATCTCGCGCACCCGGGCCTCAGTGCTGAATCGGCCGACGGCGTGTCGGGAAATTACGGTCTGCTCGACCAGATCGCGGCGCTGGAATGGGTGAAGCGAAACATCGGCGCCTTCGGCGGCAATGCCGGAAATGTCTCGATCGCCGGTGAGTCTGCGGGCGCGCTCAGCGTCATGTATCTAATGGCTGCGCCGCAAGCGCGGGGGCTGTTCCACAAGGCAATTGCACAAAGCGCCTATATGGTTTCGGCGCCCGGGCTGCGCGCGCAGCTGAACGGCATGGTGCCAGCCGAGCAGCAGGGTGTTGATCTGGCAACCAAGCTCGGCGCGACCGATCTTGCTGCGCTTCGCGCCTTGCCGGCGGAAGAGATTGCAAGCAAGGCACCCGCCACGGGTTATTTCCCTTTCCCTGTCGTCGACGGAAAAATCGTACCGCGCCAGCTGGTCGAGACGTTTGACCGCAACGAACAGGCGCCGGTGCCGATCCTGGCCGGTTTTAACGCCGGGGAAATCCGTTCACTGCGCTTCTTGCTGCCCAAGGCCCCGGATAATGCAGAGGCTTATGAAGCGATGGTCCGCGCGAATTACGGCGAATTTGCCGATGCCTTTCTTGCCCGCTATCCGGCAAAGAATATCGAGGAAAGCATGCTCGCCGCGACGCGTGATGCGATGTATGGCTGGACATCCGAGCGGCTGGTCTCGAACCAGGCCGCGCTCGGCAAACCCGCCTATCTCTATTTCTTCGATCACGGCTATCCGGCGACGCAGCAATGGAATCTGCACGCCTTTCACGCTGCCGAATTACCCTATGTTTTCGATACCGCGGGCAAAACGCCGCCGCTTTGGCCGAAAATTCCCAGCAACTTGGCGGAACATAAAATGATTGATGCGATGGGCGATTACTGGGCGAGCTTTGCGAAACACAGCCGCCCTCAGGCGAAAGGCCAGCCCGACTGGCCGGACTATTCGAACAACAGCGGCTTTATGCATTTTGCCGATGTCCCGCGCGCACGTCACAAGCTGCTCCACGGCACGGCCGTGCTCCACGAAGCGGTCGTGTGCCGCCGCCGCGCGGCCGGTGATATTGCGTGGAACTGGAATGTCGGCATCGCGTCACCGCCGCTGCCCCCCAAAGCCGAGGGGTGCAAATGATCGACGGTTCAATGCAAGATTATGCACTGACTCTCGACAAGTTTCTTTCCCATGCTGCAAAATGGCACCCTTCCGGCGAGGTTGTGTCAGCAGGGAAAGACGGAGAGATCGAACGCATCGATTACGCGACGCTATACCAGCGCGCGCGCGCGATTTCAGGTGCCCTACAGGGGCTCGGCGTTGGCAGTGGCGACCGGGTGGCAACGCTCGCGTGGAATACGCAAGGCCATTTCGAAAGCTGGTACGGAATTATCGGCATGGGCGCCGTATGCCATACATTGAATCCACGCCTCACGGCTAAACAGCTCGGGGCAATGCTGGTCCAGTCGGAAGCTGGCATCTTGTTGGTCAGCCCCGATCTTCTGCCCCTTGCCCTCGACGCTACCAATGAAGGGGGCACGGTACGGCATATATTGCTGCTCGACGACAACACGGCGCAGGATAACCCAGCCGGCGCTCCTATTGTAGTTGGCGCGCTTGAAACGGCGATGGGCACAGCATCAATGGATGTCGAATGGGGGCAGTTTGACGAGAACACGCCGTCCGGACTGTGCTTCACTTCCGGCACGACCGGCGCGCCCAAGGGGGTTAGCTATACACATCGCGGCTGCTACCTGCATACAATGCGGCAACTTCAAGCCGACGTCATGGGCGTGCGTGCGCAGGATGCGGTGCTCGCAATCGTTCCCATGTTCCATGCCAATGCCTGGGGCTTGCCTTTCACGGTTCCTGCGGTCGGCGCCAAGCTGGTGCTGCCCGGTCGCCATAGCGATGGTGCGCATATTGCGCGCCTGATCCGGTCCGAAGGCGTGACCCTGGGCGTGGGAGTGCCGACCGTCTGGCTGGGGCTGGTCGAGCATCTCGAGAGTGAAGGCGGCGAGGTTCCGACGCTCGAACGGATTCTCGTCGGGGGCGCGTCAATGCCACCGGCGCTGATGGAGCGGATCGAGCGAAGGCTGGGAGCCGAGGTTCAGACAAGTTGGGGCATGACCGAATTGTCACCGCTCGGTACCGCCGCGGCACCTGGCGACCCCGGACGCTCGGCGAGCGTCTCTGGGCGGCCAGCCATAGGTGTCGACCTTTTGCTCACCGACTCAAGCGGTAGCCCGCTTGCCGATCAGCGCGGGTCGGAGGGATATTTGCGCGTTCGCGGGCCAAGCGTCATAGGGCGCTATTTTGGTCATGAGGAATCCGCAACCGACGCTGAAGGCTGGTTCGACACCGGTGATCTGGCGCGCATCGACGGCGGCGGGAATCTGACGATCACGGGACGTGCCAAGGATCTTATCAAATCGGGTGGCGAGTGGATCAACCCCGCCGAAATCGAAACGCTGGTTGGCGCGCTGCCACAGGTGTCACTCGCTGCAGTGATAGGCCGGACTGATCCGAAATGGGGCGAGCGTCCTGTCCTGCTGGTCGAGACGCATGGTGAATCGATCAGCGATGAAGAACTGCTTGCACCTTTGCGAGGGAGCGTCGCGACCTGGTGGATTCCTGATGCGATCATCCGTCTCGACGAGATGCCACTCGCGGCGACCGGCAAGATCGATAAAATACAATTGCGGGCGGATTACGGACACGTGTAGGGTGATCGCGGTCGCGACAGCGACCATAAATGTGCAGAAGGAAATGAATTTGGTGTCTACAGTCAAAACCGCGGTGAAGAAGTTGTCGAAGGCGGAGCAACGCGCCGAGATGATGGAGCAGATCCTCGATACTGCCGAATTCCTGTTTGCGACGCACGGCTTTTACGGGGTGACGCTAAAGGATGTCGCCAAGCAAGTGGGCGTCCACCACACGCTGCTCAACTATTATTTCGATGACAAACAAACCTTGTTCGACGCCGTCTTTGCACGGCGTGCAGTCGTTACAATCGAAAAACGGATGCAGGCGCTTGATGATTACGACCGTGCGGCCGGCGAAACGCCGACGGTTGAGGGTGCGCTGCATGCGTTCCTGGACACCGACCTCGACCTCTATATTCATGGTGGCGAAGGATGGAAAAACTATGGCGCATTTGGTGCCCAAGCATCAAACAGCCCGGATGGTGCCGAATATATGGATAAATATTTCGATCCGGTGGTGCTGCGCCTGATCGACATTTTGAAGAAAGCGCTCCCCAACGCAGCCGAAGAAGATATTTTCTGGGGCTATCATTTCGTGACCGGAGCGCTGATGCTCACGCTTGCGCGGACCGGACGTATCGACAAATTGTCGCATGGTCTTTGCCAGTCGGACGATTATTCTGCGGTCAAGCAGCGCATGGCCCGATTCATGGCGGCTGGCTTCAAGGAAATCTGCGAGCAACATTAACAGGAAAAGTGTCGAGGCAGGAAAGGACACCTGCTTCGGTTTCAGGACGTGATTCTTATTCACTCACAAGTGAGTTATTATTGGAGTACCGAATTATGCGGGATCTGAGGCGGTCGGACAGGTTAATGTTGGTGCGGCTCGGCCTGAATATTATCCTCAAGGGTTCTGCCGTTGTCTCGGTAGAACGTGCATTTTTGACGAGTGAACAAGGAAGCCCGGCGGGCAACGCCGCGCGCTGATATTCTCCGGCGGAGGCGGATAGGCGAAGAACTGCCGTCTCGACCGGAACAAATGGGAGAAGGGATATGGCTACCAGCACGGAAGCTTTGCCAGACGGCGTGGGTAAAAAACAGAATGAGAAGCTCGTTGTCGCCGCTTCCTCGCTGGGGACGGTATTCGAATGGTATGATTTCTATCTCTACGGTCTGCTTGCCAGCGTTATTTCGGCCAAGTTTTTTTCGGGGGTCAACGAAACCACAGGCTTCATTCTTGCTCTGATGGCTTTTGCTGCCGGTTTTGCGGTGCGACCGTTCGGCGCGCTGGTATTCGGCCGTGTCGGCGATATCGTGGGGCGCAAGAAAACCTTCCTCGTCACCATGGCGATCATGGGTCTGTCGACCTTCGCAGTGGGCGTACTGCCTTCCTATGATAGCATCGGCATTGCTGCACCGATCATCCTGATGGCGCTTCGGCTGTTGCAGGGCCTGGCGATTGGCGGCGAATATGGCGGCGCAGCAGTCTATATCGCCGAACATGCACCGAAGGGGAAGCGCGGCTTTTACACCGGTTTTATCCAGACTACGGCAATGCTGGGTCTGATCCTGGCATCAATGTTTGTCGTCGGATTGCGTACGACTTTGGATGCCGATGACTTTTTTGCCTGGGGTTGGCGCGTGCCTTTTCTTTTCTCCATCATCCTGCTGTTGGTCGCGCTCTGGATTCGCCTCCAACTCAACGAAAGCCCTGTTTTTCAACGGATGAAGGCGCATGGCGCGACTTCGAAAGCGCCGCTGACGGAAGCCTTCGGACAGTGGAAAAATCTAAAAATCGTTTTGATCGCGTTATTTGGTGCGGTCGCCGGGCAAGCGGTGATCGGTTTCTCGGGCCATCTCTACCCGCTTTTCTTCCTCGAAAAAATCGCCAAGGTCGACGGTGCTACCGCCAATTTCCTTGTCGCCACTGCGCTGACAATCACCATTCCCCTTTATGTTTTCTGGGGCTGGCTCAGCGACAAAATTGGTCGAAAGCCAATCATGATGACAGCATGCGTTATTGCTGTTTTTGCCTATTTCCCGCTCTATAGTGCGCTGGTCGGCGCCGCCAACCCGACAATGGCGGCGGCTATCGAACGCGCGCCCGTACGCATCGTGGCCCATGGTGCCGAATGTTCGTTCCAGTTCGACCCTATCGGTGGCAACACGTTTGACAAGACAAGTTGCGATATCGTCAAATCCTATCTCGCAAAAAACGGGATCAACTACGAGAATATCGAAGCGCCTGCCGGGACCATTGCATCGGTTGAAATCGGTGATCATGTCGTCACGGCGCCCGATCCAGATGCGGTAAGCGGAAAGGTAAAGGCCGCCGCTATTGCTAATTTTGGTGCGGCGGTGAAGGCAAATCTGGATGGAGCGGGCTATCCGGACAGCGCCGATCCGGCTGAGATGGACCGGTTCAAGGTTATCGTGATCCTGTGCATGCTCGGGACGCTGGGAACGATGGTCTATGGACCGCTTGCCGCTCTGCTGGTCGAACTGTTTCCCGCGCGTATCCGCTATTCGTCATTGTCTCTGCCATATCATATCGGAAACGGCTGGGTCGGGGGCTTTATGCCAACGATTGGCTTCGCGATGGTCGCGGCGACAGGCAGCATCTATCAGGGGCTATGGTATGCCGTCGTGATAGCCGGAATCACTGCGGTGGTCGGGATATTGTTTCTTCCAGAAACCTATAAACGCGACATTGAAGCGTAGAGAGGAACGGGCTGTGACGGATCAGGATATGGAGATAGGGCGACGCGAGTTGATGCAGGTTGCGGCAGGTGCCGCGGCCGCTCCCGCCCTCATGGCGAATACAGCTTCGGTGACTGCACGCCGCCCTGCACCGGCTGACTTTTTGTGGGGGGCCGCGATCTCCGCTCACCAAAGCGAAGGCAATAACACCAATAGCGATGCCTGGCTGGCGGAAAATATAACGCCCACCTTGTTCAAGGACCGTTCCGGCGATGCGTGCGATAGCTATCATCGCTATGACGAAGATTTCGCACTCGCGCAGCAACTGGGCCTGAACTGTTACCGGCTGGGTCTGGAATGGGCGCGGATCGAACCCAGCGAGGGCTATTTTTCCAATGCTGCTCTCGATCATTACAAGCGCGTACTCGAAGCATGTCGTGCGCGCGGGCTGCGGCCGATTGTGACCCTGAACCATTTCACCACGCCACTCTGGTTTGCTGCCCGCGGCGGATTCGAGGTGAGCGATGCATCGCAATTATTCGCACGCTTCTGCCGCATTGTCGCGGAAAGACTGGGCGGGCTGATGCATCTCGTGACTACGTTCAACGAAGCCAATATCGGGCTGCTGGTTGCGCTATACCCGCGGTCGGATGCGGCGCTCAAACAGATAAGCGAAGTGAACAGGGCTGCGGTTGCCGCCACCGGATCACCGCGCTTTTCGCGCCTGGCCTATTCCGATCCTGCCATTTCCACGCCGATCCTGCAGGAAGCGCATCGTCTGGCCTATGATGAAATCAAGTCGGTAAGGCCAGAACTGCCCGTGGGGATAACACTTACCACACAGGAGATTCAGTCGGCAGGAGCGCCTTCGCTGGTCGCACATTATGAGCGGATGCTCTACGGTGACTGGATCGATGTGGCCCGCAGCCACTCTGATTTCTTCGGCGTTCAGTGCTATACGCGGATGGTTTTCAACGAGAATGGGATGGTCGCGCCGCCGCCGGATGCCGAACTGACGATGTCGGGCTATGAATTTTACCCCCAGGCGCTGGCCAATACGATCCGCTGGGCGCATCGCAATATTGGCAAGCCGATTTATGTGACCGAAAGCGGCGTAGCGGTGAACGATGACAAGCGCCGGATTGCCTTTATCGATCAGGCGCTCGACGGCGTCAGGGCCTGCCTCGATGAGGGGATCGCCGTCCGCAGCTATCTCTACTGGTCCTTGCTCGATAATTTCGAATGGACATCGGGCTATGGCCACACCTTTGGACTGGCAGCCGTTGACCGCGAGACGTTCAAACGGACGCCCCGGCCAAGCGCCTATCATTTCGGTGCGCTCGCTCGCGCGAACCGCTTGTAGCTGTTCGAGATTTCAGGCCTGACTGGCTTCCAGCAGAAGGTCGCGGAATGCCGCAACCGTCACAGCAACACTTGGCGCATCGATGCATCGCTCGTCATCGTCAGCGACGTGATGAAAGCGGTGCAATCCGAACACTCCTGCCACCGAGGAGTAGCCTGCGGCAATGATCGCGGTTAACTCGCCCGCCGATAATTTGTCGCTGGGGTAAGGCCCTTCGAGCCCCACCAGCCCCTTGAACAGGCGCCGCGCCGTGGCAAGCAGTGGCGGGCTGACAACCAGATAGCGCTGCGAATCCGTGCCCGGCAGTGCCGATAGTCCAAACAGCCCTTCGTGCCAGTCGCGTGCGGCAAGATTGGCGCCAAGATGTAACCAGAAGTGGGTCTTTTCGGGCTTGGGCGCTGTCGCCTTCAGCGATTCCTCGGCTCCCAGATTTTCATATTCATGGCCGCTGTTGCAAAGGAAGGCGATATCGTGATCGGGCAGCATCCTGGGTATGTTGCGCGCAAGGTCGAGCCACGCGGCAATGCCGCCGCCTCGTTCTGCCGCGCAACCATACCAGCCCGAACGCGGCGTCGAGATGACGATCCATTTCCCTTTTTGCCGATCCATCCGGCCGATCACGTTGAAGGCCGGTCGCCGACCGGCCTGTCCCGTCAGCGTCACGGTCGCCCTTTCATGCGTCATCGCAGCGCTCAGGAAGGGTGCGGCATCGGTGGGTGCGAGAAGGCCAACGGGCCCCGCAAACATAGGCGCGCGACCATCGGCATTAAGAGCGATCACCTTGCCGGTGGGACCGTTGGTGACAATGACTACCGCCTTTGCACCGCCCTCGAAGGCGGCATCGACGGGCCCGCGTATGGATTTCGAAATGGCCGACGACCAGCGGCCGTAAGGCAGATCAACCAGTGCAATTGCTCCGAGGAGCGGCGCGTCAGCCCGCCCCGCGCCGTCGACGCGAACCAGCGGACCGGATAGGCCGCTTGCCGGCGTCGGAGTGACAATTGGTTGCGGCCAGACGGTTGCCCGCGCGCCGTCAATCGCGATTTCGCAATGTGCGGGATCGAAATATGGAACCGAAAGCACGGGTTTTTCGACAGCGAACCCGGCCGCTTCCAGCTCACCGGCGAGCCAGTGGCCGCATGCGACGTCACCTTCGCCCCCCGACTGCTTGCTACCAAATCCGATATATCTGGCGAGATCGTCTGCAATCGAATTGGGCTTAGTGGTGGCTGTGGCCTGCGCCGCTGTCGGTATCGCCGCCGTCAGGGACAGGCTGCTCGCGCCCACCAGCACCTCGCGTCGCGTCGGTCCATTCACACCACCATCTCCCCGTTGTGCCCGCGCCAGTTTCCGTGCCGACCTTGGGTCGGTCATAAATGCGGCGGACTTGATATTCACTTGCGAGTGAGTGTAGGGTTGAGGAGGAAAAATGGCAAGCATTGCGGCTGTCTCGGGGAGGAATAGGATGCACGGAACCGCGGTTCGAATCTTGGCATGTATCATGGTCATCATGATAGCTGTGGCTGGCACACAATCTTCCGCCGCCCAGCCGGACCAACCTGAAGTGCAGATCGCACAGGGTCGGCTCACCGGAACAATCGCGGATGATATCCGCATATTCAAGGGCATTGCCTATGCCTTGCCGCCGGTTGGCGAACGGCGCTGGCGACCACCCGCGCCGCCCGCGACGTGGCAAGCCACCTATGACGCACGCGAATTTGGTGCCAGTTGCATCCAGCCTCCCTACCCCGCCAACAGTGTCTATTTCGAAGAGATTGCGGCCACTAGTGAAGATTGTCTGACACTCAACATCTGGGCACCACAAAAGGCAGATGGCGCACCCGTGATCGTCTGGATTCACGGCGGTGCACTGCAACGCGGAACGAGCGCCAGTCCGATGTATGACGGAAGCGAATATGCGAAGCGGGGGATTGTTTTCGTTTCGATCAACTATCGGCTTGGTGTCTTTGGCTGGTTGGCGCACCCCGAGCTCAGCGCCGAATCGCCGGAAGACATTTCCGGCAACTATGGTTTGCTTGACCAGATCGCGGCGCTGACATGGGTGAAGAATAATATCAGCGCGTTTGGCGGCGATGCACAGAATGTTACGCTAATGGGTGAATCGGCCGGCGCGCTCAGCATCACCTATCTACTGTCCAGCCCGCGGGCTCACGGCCTGTTTGCCAAGGCTATCATCCAAAGTGCGAATACCCGCGCCGTGCCGAAGCTCAGCGAACCCGCCTTCGAGATGCCTGCCGCCGAAACATTCGGCATGGCGCTGGGGAAGGATATTGGCGCGCTACGAGCGCTGGACGCGGAAGCGTTGATGATCAAGGCCTTGCAGGCTCGCCTGCCTGCCCAGGGGACAGTTGACGGGAAAGTGTTGCCCGCACAGGTTGTCGATATTTTCGATCGCGGCGAGCAGGCGAAGGTACCGATCCTGGCTGGTCTCAACAGTGGTGAAATCCGCTCGCAACGATTGTTAATTCCACCAGTCCCCATAGACCCCACCGCCTATGAAGCCGAAATTAAAAGGCGATATGGCGATCTCGCGCCAGCCTATTTAAAACTCTATCCGGCCTCGGATGTCCCGGAAAGCCAACTCGCTGCGACGCGTGATGCGGTCTATGGCTGGGCAACCGAGCGTATGGTCAGGCAACAGGCTGCAGCGGGACAGCCCGTCTATTCGTTCATCTTCGATCATTGCTATGCTGCAGCGGAGGAGCGTGATCTATGCAATTTTCACGCCGGGGAATTGCCCTTCACTTTTGGCCGCGTCGGGCCAGACAAACGATTGCCTGCCAACTGGCCTGCACCCGTCGATGCCGCCGACCATATTCTTGCAACGATGATGGTCGATTATTGGACAAGCTTTGCCGCTACCGGTGTGCCATCAACCAAGAACGGACCGCCCTGGCCGACATATGATGAAGATCACGCGAATATGCGGTTCGCCGCTACCCCGGTCGTTGAGCATGGCAGCGCGAGCGCTATGTTCGAACTTCAGGAGCAGGTGATGATACAACGGCGATGCAATGATGAGCAGTGGTTCATTAACGTCAGTCCGATCAAATCTTGCATTCAGAATAGCAGCCGAAAACCTTGATTGTGCATGGGCTGCATGAGCCGATGACATTGTGTGATTTAGGCGAGAAACAGATTGAGCAACGCCAGGATAGCTTGGCAGCATGCAGAATAAGGAACTCGTAGAAAACGGTCGGCTTAACTAGGGAAGACCGGCGCCAAAGACCCGATATGCAGCAGACAGCCACCAACCGGTGTTTTACAGCGATGGGTCATAGTGGCGGACTATTGCGCGTCGACAGACTTTGAAACTGATCCATGCAGGCCGCAAAATGCCTTATAATTTCTTGCGGAAGGTTGACTTGATCAGCCATGGCTCGAGTATTCGCCCTACAATATAAAGTGTGGCGAAGATCGCTGCCAAAATATAGGCGGCCGTGGGTGAATGTTTTTTATCTTTATCTTTGTCTTCGTCTTTGTCTTTCTCGTCAGGCTTTTCCGGTGCGGGTGCACCCAGCGCTTCGTCCAGCCAGTGCAACTGGAAGTCCTTGTCCGCTTCGTCGTTCTTTTTCGACTTGTCCGCACCTTCCCCGGACTCGCCTGCGGCTTCGATTTTCGAATTTTCGAACTCACCAATAGCGATGGTAGCCTGGGCTAGGGCCAGAAACAGCAGCGGAGCCAGAAAACAGGCCAGCAATGCCGGGCTGGTAAGATTGTATGCGAGTACCGGCCTCCCTTCGCTCTCGACGATACGCAGCGTGCCGCGATTGAACGTTGCCAGCTTGTCCTGGGCGGCGGGATTGTGCTTGCGGAACGTGAGCGTGTCACCTTCGATCTCGTAGACAGTTCCATGCGTCTGGAATAACGGATCGAGCTTTTCAAAAGCATCTTCCGGGGACTGGCGATCTTCCAAGGCAAGCGAGCCCTTGATGTGCCAGATACGCTCGATGAAAGGCAATTTCATTTGCAATTTTCCCAGCCTATGTCCGGAAGAAAGTAAGCCAGTTCTTGCGCCTTGTGCAGGAGCAGACATAGCGCATGTCGAGAGAAGATTACTTCAGGCAGAGGTAAAACAACCGGTTACTCGGCTGGCATGGCAGCCGACGGCTGCCGACGGCCCTGAATCCGCGACTTGATTGACTTATATCCTTCGGTGAATGGGAAGACCATCGTCTCGTTGATCGGCATCCGGCGCCCGCCTTCCATTCCGAGCAGTTCTGCTTCACCGTCAACACAGGTGCCGAAGATGCGGTCGAAGATGATCCACGTGCTGGCGTAATTACTGCGGGTGGCTTCGTAGTCTTGTGAGTGGTGCACGCTGTGGTGCTCGGTGGTGTTGAACAAGAAGAGCCACCAGCGCGGCGTGTTGAAGCGGACATTGATATGCTGGTAGGTGCCAACTGCGAGGCCGATGGCACCGGCGATCAGAAAGGCCCGCGGTATGAAATCGAAGAAGCCGCCGATACCGAGGCCGATAAGAAACAGTTCGACAGGATTACCGACCGCGCCCTTGTTGATATTTAGCTGGGTGATATAGTGATGCGGTGCATGGGTCAGCCACAGCGGATACCAGTTGTGCATGCCGCGATGCATCCAATATTGACCGAAATCGAATATCATCGAGATCAGGAGGGCCTGAACCAGCAGCGGCAAATTCGTAAACCAGGAGAATTTATCCCAGTCAAAAGAGCTCTGGATGGCTTCAATGATAACGCCGTCGCCGATATAATGGTCGACCATGCGAAGTACCGTATAGCCGAGCCCGACATAGAAGAGGTCGGTAGCACATTCCTTCCAGGTAAGACGCCAGCTGTCGTAGCGCGGGTTGACCCATTCCAGGGCCAGTAACAGAATCTTGAAGCTGATGCCGATCCAGATGGCCGTCGAAGCTACAGCGAGGGAATTGGGCGCGTAATACCAGAAAGCAAGCAGGGCGAAGAGCACCGTGGGCTGGAAATATGTGAAGATGAATTGCTTGGCCGGGCCGCCTTCCACCCTGCCAATGTTTTCCCATCCGACGGTGACCGGTGCATCGGCTCCGATAATCCTGTTTCCTACGCGAACTCCGTTCATATCGCCTACCTCATTTAGCTGAGGGCCGAGGCCCAAGAATAGCTGCTGCCCTGTCGGGCAACCGGCCCGGCATTGCAGTATCTCTCCTGTGAACGACTTCTTTTTGCTGTGAGGACTATGGTATCGATATTATCATTTACGTCAAGCGTAATATTTGGCGTTGCCTATGGTCGGCCAATTTTCTCCGAATTGAAGATTAGGAGGCTTGTCAGTCCGCCTTGACGTAGGCGCGCCAGCCTCCGAGATCGGTGATATCTTCCGCCCCTGCCGTAGCGCGAGGCTCGGCGACAAAGCCTTTGACGCTGGTCCCGTCGGCCAGGGTCACCGTCCCTATTGCCAGGGGAGCCGGAACTTCTGCCACGAAGCTACCGAATGCGGCGACATCGAGTTCGTACACTTCGACTTTGATCGCAGCACCATCGTCGCTGTGTATCAGTGCGGGCTTGGGCGGGACGCTATCAGCTATCGCGTAAAGACGATAAGTAGGGGCGGTTTCAAACGCACCGATGAACACGGCGTTGCGCGAGCTCAGCTGCCAATGCAGCGGCATGTCTTTCAAATGGGCACCGACGACGGCAAGTTTCACGTGTTCCATTTTTCCCTCCATGTCGAGTACGGGCGGAGCAGGCAGATCTGCTGCCGCAAGATAAGTTTCGGCCGCAGCAAGCAGGGCCTGATCACTGTCGGCAGGACCAATCAAAGTGATGCCAAAACCGGTCCCGTTCGAACGGCTGCCGGCGGGCACAGCGACTGCTGCCATGTCGAGGAGATTCACGAAATTGGTGTAAAAGCCCAGATTGCTGTTCAGCGCGATCGGCGCAGCGATCAGTTCCGCGACGCGATAAGTTGTGCCGGTGGTAGGAAAAGCGAGAACGTCGATCTTGTCCCAAAGGACGTCCGCATGGCGTTTGAGTTCGGCAAGGCGGTAAATGCCTTTGAAAAGCTCGACCGCGCTGATGGTCAGGCCGGGCTCGACCACCGACCGTACCGTCTCGTCGATCGCGTCTGGGTTGCTGGCCAACAATTCCTGAATGGCTGCCGCCCGTTCAGCGACCCAAGGACCATTGTAAAGGAGGCTCGCCGCTTCGTTGAGGGGTGTGATGTCCAGTTCAACGACTTCGGCATCGGTTCCCAGCCGGGAGATGGCTCGCTCGTATAGATATTCGGACTGGCTGTCGCCGAACCAGGCGCGCTGATCGCGGCGGGGTACGCCGATGCGTTGAGGGCGCAGCGTGATGTCCGCCCGCGGCTTCGAATAGGGGTCGCCCGGATCGAAGCCCGCAAGCACATTGTCCACCAGACGTGCATCCGACACATTGTCGGTGAACACGGTTATGCAGTCGATTGTACGGCATGCAGGCACGAGGCCTCGCGTGCTCCAGCGGCCCTTGCTCGGTTTGAGACCCACCAGGTGATTGAAAGCTGCGGGCACCCGGCCCGAACCCGCTGTATCGGTGCCGAGTGCGAAGCCGACGAGGCCCGCCGCAACCGCAATAGCCGAGCCCGAACTCGAGCCGCCGCTGACATAGGCCAGATTATATGCGTTGCGCGGGATACCATAAGGGCTGCGCGTACCGACCAGACCCGTTGCAAATTGATCGAGGTTGGTTTTCCCGACACAGAGGGCCCCGGCCTCGGTCAGTTTCCCGGCCACGGTTGCAGAGCCGGAGGGGGAATAGGCGTAGGCCGGGCAGGCTGCACTAGTCTCAAACCCGGCGACGTCGATATTGTCCTTTACCGCAAAGGGTACGCCGGCCAGCGAAAGCCGTTCCCCTGCCGCAATGCGGGCGTCGACCTTCCGGGCGGCGGCGAGCATATCGGCGGGTGCAGCGCGGCTGATCCAGATTTGCGGCTGAACAGCGTCATAAGCGGCAAGGCGCGCAAGTGTTTCTTCCGCCACTGCGAGCGCATTTGTTTCTCCGCTATTTACGGCCGCTGCGATCGCTGCTGGGCTTTGCCGGTCGAGCGCGGTCATTGATGCCGCCTCAGCGCCAGCATTGGCGCGCCGGGTTCCAGTGACTGGCGCTCGCGTATATAGAGCGCTGCAATCGTGCCATTGTCCGGGCTTTCGAGCGGGCTTTCCATCTTCATTGCCTCGATCACCGCGATAACGTCCCCGGCCTGGACCTCATCGCCCTCCGCAACCATGAGTTTCCACACGCTCCCTCCAAACGGAGCCTCGATCAGGTCGGTGCCCTCGGGCACTTCGACCGCGGGAGCAATGGGAGCCCCGATTGCGGGGTCTTCTGCTAGCTTGGTAACCCGGTCGAATTCGCCGTTTTGCTGCCATTGAGCTCGCTCGGCCTCGAAGGCGGATTGCCGCGTTGCCTCAAAAGCTTCGATGGATTCGGCGTTGTCAGCCAGGAAAGCACGATGGTCGGCAAGGCGAAATTCCGAATGCTCTATCCGGATTGATCGGCGGCCATTGGGGAAATCTCTTCTCCATTTGGCCAGTTCTTCCGCGCTCACGCTGAAGAAGCGGATTTGATCGAAGAAGCGCAGCAGCCAGGGCTTGCCATCGACGAAGGCATTTGTTTGCCGATAGGTGTTCCATACCTGAATGGTGCGTCCGAATAATTGGTAGCCGCCCGGGCCTTCCATTCCGTAGATGCACATATAGGCGCCGCCGATGCCTACGACATTGGGCGGAGTCCAAGTGCGGGCCGGATTATACTTGGTCGTAACCAGCCGGTGCCGGGGATCAACCGGTGTCGCCACCGGCGCACCGAGATAGACGTCGCCGAGCCCCATTACGAGATAGCTCGCGTCGAAGATAATGTCCTCGACTGCGTCCGCGTCGGGCTGGCCGTTGATACGCCGGATGAATTCGATGTTGTCCGGGCACCACGGCGCGTCGTCGCGGACGGCGGCCATGTATTTTTCGATCGTCTCGATCGTTGCCGGGTCGCGCCAGCTGAGTGGCAGATGCACGATCCGTGAAGGGACCGTAAAATCCTCCAGATCACCAAGTTGATTTTCGGCTTCCATCAAGGCGGCGAGCGCACCACGCTGGTCGAGCACGTCATCGTCGAAATGCAGCTGGAGGGAGCGAATGCCAGGCACGATATCGATCACGCCCGGCAAGGCCTTCTGCTCGAGCTCCCTCATCAGGGCGTGCACACGAATACGCAGTTCTATGTCGAGGACGATCGGGCCATATTCGACCAAGATGTTGCGGTCGCCCTGCTGCCGGTAGACCGTGCGCGGGCGTAGTCCCTGAGCGGGCGTGTCGGCTAGGATCGGAGAAAGATTGGCGATCTCGCGCTTCGGTTCCCCGGTGCAGGATGAGTTAGTGACCAGCGACAGCGGCGCGCGGTTGGCGATTTTGGCATCGTCGAGAGTGATCGGTACAAAGCGGAGGCGGTCGCCCGGGGCGAGTTGGCCAATTTTCCACTGGTCCGCCGCAATCACCACGAACGGACAGACGAATCCCCCCAGCGATGGTCCATCGGGCCCAAGGATGATCGGCATATCTCCGGTAAAGTCAACGGCGCCGATGGCGTAAGGATTGTCGTGGATGTTGGACGGGTGGAGACCCGCCTCACCGCCATCGGCGCGGGCCCACTGTGGTTTGGGTCCCACCAGGCGAACGCCGGTGCGGTTGCTATTATAGTGCACGCGCCAGTCGGCATCGAGGGTCGCGCGAATGTCGTCATCGGTAAAAAAGTCCGGAGCGCCGTGAGGGCCGTATAGGACCCGCAGGGTCCAGTGATTCCCGAAATCCGGTGCCTTGGCAACAGGTGCGGGCATGCTGACATCCGCTCCGGCCAGATGGAGCGTGTCACCTGCAATCAGCCTTCGAGCGGCATGGCCGCCGAATTGGCCAAGTTCGAACGTGCTGCGGCTTTCCAGATAGGGCGGAATGTCGAGCCCCCCCGCAATCAGGATATAACCACGCATACCGCCGCCGGTGACACGCCCGAGCACGAGTGTCTGGCCTGCGGCGATATCGACCGGAACTCCCCGTTCCACCGGCTCATCGTCCAGCCGCGCATCGAAATCGGCCCCGGTGAGGCATATGCATGTGGGTGCGTTGAAATATAGGGTCGGACCGGTAAAGGTGATTTCGAGCCCTGCGGTTCCCTCCGGGTTCCCGAGCCGCTGGTTGCCGATACGAAAGGAATGATCGTCCATCGGACCGGAGGGCGGAACGCCGACCGCCCACAGACCGACCCGCCCCGGCCAGTCCTGAACCGTGGTGGCCGTGCCGCCAGAAACCACGCGGATGCTGTGCGGATGGTAGGCGATCGTTTCCAGTAATCTGGTCGCGACCTGCCCTGACGTGAAACGGTCATCACGCACGACGGCGCGCAGCCAGCGGAGGTTGGATTCAATACCGTCCAAGCGGCTTTCATCGAGCGCGACCTGAATTGCCGAAATCGCTGTCCGTCTTGTATCGGCGTGAACGATGAGCTTGGCGATCATCGGATCATACCATGCGCTGATCATACTTCCGGCCGTGCACCATGTTTCGACCCGAATAGCGTCGGGAAAGTTGAGCGCGGTGATCGTGCCGGTGGTCGGGCGATAGTCGAGCGCAGGATCCTCGGCGTAGAGGCGAACCTGCACAGCATGTCCGCGCGCCACCGGTGGTTCCCGATCCAGGAACGAGAAGTCCCCCGCCCCCCCGCGGATCATCCATTCAACCAGATCAATCCCCATTACCTCTTCAGTGACACCATGTTCGACCTGCAGACGGGTGTTCATTTCAAGGAAGAAGAATTCCTGACGCTCGGCATCGAACAGGAATTCGACCGTACCGGCGGAGAGATAACGGGCAGCTTCGCCCAAGCGAACCGCCGCGTCGATGAGTTTGCGTCGTACGTCGTCGTCTAGTTCTGGCGCAGGCGCTTCTTCGACAACCTTTTGGTTACGCCGTTGCAACGAGCAATCGCGTTCGCCGAGCGGCATGACTCGTCCAGTCCCGTCGCCGAATATCTGTACCTCGATATGGCGAGCGCGGGCGATATAGCGTTCAAGGAACACCCCGGCATCGCCGAAATTCCCCGCACCGAGACGGGCGATGCGGTCCCAGTTCTTGCGCACAGCGGACTCATTCTCACAAATTTCCATGCCAATGCCGCCACCGCCAGCCGTGGCTTTCAGGATGACGGGATAGCCGATCTCGTTCGCGGCGCTTGCGGCCTGGTCCTCGTCGACAAGAAGACCGGTGCCGGGTGCGAGTGGCAAGCCCTGAGCAGCTGCCAGCGCGCGAGCGCTGTGCTTGAGCCCGAAGGTACGGATATTTTCCGGCGTCGGGCCAATGAAAGCAATATCAGCAGCCTCGCATGCCTCTGCAAATTCAGCATTCTCGGCCAGAAAGCCGTAGCCGGGATGGATGAAGCCCGCGCCAGTCGCGCGCGCGGCATTGATGATTGCGGCGATGTCCAGATAGCTTTCTGCTGCAAGGGCGGGCCCGATACAGACGGCTGCATCGGCCTGTGAAACGTGCAGCGAGTCGGCATCGGCTTCGGAATAAACCGCAACCGACCGCATACCCATGCGGCGGACAGTTCGTATAATTCTAGTGGCTATCGCCCCGCGGTTCGCAATGAGGACCGTATCGACGCTCATGCGGAGATGATCATCCGCACCGGTGTAGGATTGAAGCCGTTGCAGGGATTGTTGATTTGCGGACAGTTCGACACGACCACGATGACATCCATTTCAGCGTGCAGGTCGACCGTGAGGCCCGGGGCCGAAATACCATCGACTATCCCCAACGTACCGTCTTCCTCGACGGGCACGTTCATGAAGAAGTTAATATTGGACACAATGTCGCGCTTGCCGCGACCTTCGACTAGATTGGCCTCGAGGAAATTCTCGACACAGGCATGCTGGCTCTTGGTGTGATGGCCGTAGCGCAGTGTATTGGATTCGCAAGAGCAGGCGCCGCCGATCGTGTCGTGATATTCGACCGAAGTGGCGAGGATTGTCATCATCGCTCGGCCTTCGTTTGACAGCAGCACAGTGCCAGCGCGCAGGAATAGATTGCCCTGTGCCGCGACGGTGTCTTGCGCGCTGTAGCGCTCTGCATCGTCTTGGGCCGAATAGAGCAGGAAGTCGACCGCTTGATTGCCTTCCAAATCGACAATACGCAGAGTCTGACCGGCGGAAACATGATGAAGCCACGGTCCCCGAGCGGGTACGATTTGGTCGTGAATAACGGCGCCGGGAAGGCCCTCTAATCCTGGGGGAGCTGTCATTGTAAGGCCAGTATTCCTTCCTAGCGACGGAAATAATCTTCGACGTTTTGAAAGGCGCGCAGGCCCTCCGGCGTAGCATTGCGAATCTGGTCGTCTTCGGACGTCACGGTTCCGCGCCACGCTGAAACACGCAGCGGCGTAACGGTCCAAGCCTCGCGCGAGTCGAGGACGTGCGGGCAATTGGCCATAACCACGACCACATCCATTTCGGCGCGCAGGAGCAGCTCCCGGCCACCCTCGAAGGGACCGATCAGCGGTGTGATGGCCCCATCCGCTTCGATCCGCGTGCCTTTGAATAAATTGATGCACGGGTGGACGTCGCGCCTCTGCAACCCGTATTTTGCTGATCCAAGAATAAGGCGGTCGCGGCTATTGGGAAAGGCACCGCTGTTGTGACCTTCACCATATTTGGCTTTGTTGGTTGCGGCGTTGGACGTGCCGCAAAAGGCGTCATGGGTGCCCGCCCCGTCCTCCAGAATGCTCATCAATACGCGGCCCATATCAGAGAGCAGCAGCTTGCCGGCACCGAGATAGGCATTCCATTGCACTTTCACGGTGTCTGCGACATTGAGTCGTTCGGTTGACATTTCTGCGTTGAAGATGAGGAGCGAGACGCAAGCATCGCCGGCAAGGTCGATCAGGCGCAGGCGCGATCCCCGCGCCAGTTTACGGGTGGCATAACCGCCAGCTGCTATCGTCTCTTCCCACAGCAAGTCTCCGGCGGTCACACCGGCGGGCAAATCGTTCGCGACCGGGGGCAGTACCGGCATGGTGTCCACGATTGTACCCGCCATCGCGCGGGCATGATCGCGGGCCGCCATAGGATCGGCAAGCGGCTTGGTCATGCCGCGACGCCCCTCCGCTTTCGGTCCTTGCCAGTTGCGCCGTCCTGTTCGTGAAGCGGCGGTAGCAGGGCGGTGGTGGTGACAAGCCGTAGCTGATGCACACCGCGAATGCGTCGCAAGGCGTCGCAAAGTTCTTCCAGCCGCACCGCCGGACCCTGCACCAGCAAGACCTCGAGCGACTGGTCATCTTCTAGGAACACATGCTGTGAGGAGATGACTTCCTTCAGATAGTGTAGCTGAGTCGTGGCGAGCTGTTGACGCACGCCTCCATGGTCTCCGCGATAGACCAACGTGATGGTCCCTGCGAGCATTTCTTCGGGCCGGGTGAGCGCTTCGTGCTCCGCCAGCGCATGGCGAATCAACTCGGAGATCAGTTGAGACCGTGACGGGAGGCCCCGCTCTTCGACCATCACGTCGAGATGAAGCAAGAGCTCGGCAGGAAGGCTCATACTGAGTCGGGCTAGTGTTGTGGGTTCGGAGATCATAATCTTGTTCCTCTCAGTTATTATTAGTTCTGTCAACAGTAATACCGCTGACAATTTCGTTGCAGGTCTTATCGCCTGCGTCAACGCAGATATCTTCCGCTAGCGCACCCTTTTTCGTAACTGGAATATCGTAAACCACGGATGCACCGTAGCGGTGCGGAGCGTGCGGATCGTGGCGCGTTTTGTCCACGGCCAACACTCGGGTCCCAAGCAAGAACGCTTCGCGGATGTCGTGCGTAACCATGATTATAGTTAGCGAGTACTCCCTCCACAACCGCGTTATCAGCGCATGCATGTCCGACCGTATGCCGGGATCAAGTGCACCGAACGGTTCGTCGAGTAACAGGATGCGTGGCCGCTTGATCAGCGCCTGTGCGATTGCCAGACGCTGCTGCATGCCGCCTGACATCTGCGCCGGGTAGACATGAAGATTGTCGCCCAACCCAACCGCCACGAGCATTTCTTCGGCCTCCGCTATTGCGGCCCGGCGCCGTGCACCGAATAGGCGACCGGTCAGCGGCGCTTGGGCGCATTCCAGACCGAATAATGTGTTGTCGAGCACGGAAAGATGAGAAAACACCGAGTAACGCTGGAAAACGACACCACGATCTGGCTCGCATTCGGGCTTGAGCGGCACGTCGTCGAGCAGGATGGATCCTCTGGTCGGCGCTTCCTGTCCTAACAGTACGCGAAGCAGGCTACTCTTGCCTGCGCCGGAAGGCCCGATGATCGAGACAAAAGATTCTTCCTCTATCTCGAGTTTGATGCGCTCCAGGACCACCTGGTCACCATATTCTACCCACACATCGCGCAGGCTGAGCACTATGTTCAATGATTTTCTCCATGTGCCCAAGGAAATAAGCGACGGCTGGACCTGGCGAGAAGAAAATCCAAAGTCGCAGCGAGCAGTGCGATCCACGCTACGTAAGGCAGAATTACGTCCATCGCGAGATAGCGGCGGACGAGAAAGATTCGATATCCCAGTCCGATATCGGAAGCGATCGCCTCGGCCGAGATCAGGAATACCCAGGCCGGACCAAGCGACAGGCGTATCCCCTGAATAAGTCGCGGCATGGCCTGGGGCAAGGCGACCCGCAGCATCAGCTGCCAAGTGCTTGCACCCAGAGTCTGTGCCTTGACTATCTGTTCTCTCGGCAAGGCGCCGATATGAGCCGCGATGTCGCGGGTCATGAAGGGCGTGATCCCGATGACGATCAGCGCCACTTTGGCGGTTTCTCCAAGCCCAAAAGCAATGAATAGAATAGGCAGCAGGGCAATCGGCGGGATGACGGCTATTGCTGTAACCAGCGTGCCGAACGTCGCGCGAACCGGCGGCAGGATCCCGAGCATCATGCCCACAAATAGCGCCGATAAAGACGATATGCCCAGCCCGATTCCAAGGCGCTGAAGACTGGCCAGACTATCCGCCCAGAAGAGCAATCGGCCCGAAAGCTGATCGGGTTCGAACAGCAGCGCCCACATCGCCTGAACCATCGCTCCGGGCAAGGGGAATATCTTGTCGTCGGGATTGATTGCGTGGCGGTCGGCCGCAACCAACAAGTAGATCACTACTAACAACAGGATGGGAATAGCCCCCAAAAGCGAACGGTTGCCCCGACCTATGCGGCGATTCACCCAGCGCATGATACTCCTATTTCAATCTAGAGGTTGACCGTATCAGCACATCACAGCGCCCCATCGGCAGCCATTTGCATGTATCTCTCGTCGAAACGCAAGTTGATGTTCTCGGGATCACCCAATGTTTTGCCACCCGGAAAAGCCATGCCTACAGCATCAGCGGATTTCGCGCCCTGACCGAATAGTCCCTGCGAGAAACTGAAATCGCGCACGCGGGTCATGGTCTCGATCAGTGCCTTGTCCGACGTGGCAGCGACCGCCGACTTGGGATCCGCATACAGGTAGGTGGTCGCAAGCTGTCCCTCAAACAGTTCTGGCGTTGTGCCTGCGAGTGCAGCCATTGCCGCTCGTGCCGCCGTGCCTTCCTCGTCCTGCCTTTGCATCAGCGCAGTGGTCTCATACCAGATTCCAGCGAGCGCCTTGCCGAGATTGGGATTGGCCTCGAGCGTTGCGGTGTCGACGACCAGAAGGTCGAGAATTTCGCCAGGAATGTTGGCTGAACTGAACACCAGCTTCGCGCCTGGCGCCTGCTTCATCGTGGTCAGCTGTGGGTTCCAGGCGACCGCCGCCGTCACATCCTTCGACAAGAAAGCGCTGGCTATATCCGCATCCGAAGTATTGACGGTGCTGACATCGGTCATCGACAGACCGATCGCATCCAGTGCGCGCGCCAGCAGATAATGAGAAACCGAAAGTTCAACGAGATTGATCTTTCGCCCCTTGATCGCGTGCAGGCTGTCGGCGCCTTTTAAAAGCACGCCATCATTGCCGTTCGAATAGTCGCCAACGATGATTGCGCTGGTGTCCTTGCCCCCTGCAGCAGGGATAGTGAGTGCGTCCATATTGGCAACGGTGACGCCGTCCAGCTGCCCTGCGGTATATTGATTCACCGATTCAACATAGTCGTTGATCTGAACGATATTGATTTCAATGCCGTATTTGTCTGCCCATTTCTTCACGATGCCAGCCTGTTCGGCATATGGCCATGGCATCCAGCCAGCATAGATTGACCATCCGATGTTGAATTTGGTGCTCGGCACCGCCGTTTCCTCCGGCGTTGGCGAGCAAGACGCTACGATGAGCGCGCATGCCAGCATTGCAAATGCCCCCGCGCGACGGATTCCGTTGAACATGATTCGACTCCTTTCGCAGATGCAGCATTGCTGCAAAAAGAGTCGTTGTCCATCTAAATTTATTACTGTTGATATATTTAGTAATATCCGTATGTTTGTTGAGTACGCGTACCGAATCATCTTCGATCCGGGGTCAGGCGCGGCGTCTTGGGAGAGTATGCATCGAAAGCGGTCGGTTAACGCCGCACTGGAAGGCTTGTCAGGAGTATTCGATGCCGCAAGCGCAGACTATTAATCCGACCTTTTCCGGCAACGGCAATCCTGACCTGGGTTACAATCCCCCCGGTGTCCGCAATACCGATTCTGCCGTGCCACTGCACCGTAAAGAGCCTGTGACCCATGACTATAATTGCGAGGGCCCGGCTCCGGGCAAGCTTGCCTTCCGCTGGATCTATGGCTCGAACGTCGCGGCCAAGAACCGCGATCCCCGGGTGCAGGTCATGCAGTATAACGAGGACACGTTCGTTCTGCGACAAAATGTCTGCGTGCATTGGGAGGCCCCCTTCACCTACCTGTTGTTCGGCAACCAGAGTGCCTTGTTAATAGACAGCGGCGCGACCGCCGACGCGCAGCACTATCCGCTACGCGAGACGATAGATGCGATCATCACCCGCTGGGGGCAAGCTAGAGGGCGCAGCAAGCTACCGTTGACCGTCGCCCTGACTTCTGGCGAAGACGTTGCCCAGAACCAGGGGCTGGCCCAGTTTGCCGGACGACCGGATACGACGATCGTGCCGAAGCCGTTTGATGTGATGAAGCGGCACTATGGCTTTCGAAAAAGCTGGCCGTCGAGTAAGGGAGCGATCGATCTGGGCGATCGAGTGATTGAGGTGATTCCGACTCCCGGCACGCACAAAGACGGTGTAACCTTCTACGATCCTTACTGCAATTTCCTGTTCACTGGCGACCTGTTGTTTCCCGGCCGGATCAACGTGAGCAATGACGGCGACTACATTGCGTCGCTTGAACGGTTGAAAGCCTTTGCCGCGCGTCAATCCGTAAGATGGGTGCTGGGCGGGCATATCGACATGATGTTCGTACCGGGCAAGTTCTACCCGCGATTTGCGACCTATAAACCTTATGAGAGGGTGTTGCAGCTCACGCCGGACCTGATTGAAGAAGCGCTGCAATATGCGCGCGAGGTCGCGGGCCGGGACATGATGCTCATCCGGCCCGATTTCGTGCTCTTCAACGGCGTCAGCCCCGACCAGCGGACGCGCGTCTGGCCCGAAGGCGTGCCCAATATCGACCCGCCCCATCCATTCTAATGGTAGAGAGGATTTCCATGGATCGCCGTACCTTTCTTTCTTACAATGCCATGGCTGCTGCCGTTCCGGTCGTCGGAACTGCATTGACCACGTTCAGCGGAGCCGCATTGGCCGTCACCCGTGCAGAGCCGATAGACTTCAAGAGCAATCTGCCCGCGCCGGGAGGCTTTCCCGACCGGTGGATCTGCGGTTCGCCATCGTGCATGGACAACATAGATCCGCCGGTTCATGTCCACTGGTATAACGCGCACACTGCGATTCTGCGACAGAACAAGGCCTACAGCTACGAAGCCCCGTTCGCGCCACTCTATTTCGGCAACGACCGTGTCCTGCTGCTCGATGAAGGTTTTACCCAGCTGCGCAATGACTGGGACCTGCGCGGTGTGGTAGACGAATGCATTGAGGACTGGTGTACTCGCAACGGTCGGAATCCGGAGAGTCTGGAACTGCTGGTCGCCTTCAGCCATCTCCACGCCGATCACTACGCTGCGGTCAATCAGTTCGCGGACCGGCCGAACACGCGCTACATGGGCCTGACCCACGAGGAGATGGTCGGCTTCTGGGGTATGACCAATTTTCCGGGAGAGCGCGTTACGCTTGATCTGGGCGGGCGCGATATCCTGATCTGGGGCTCACCCGGCCACGTGGTTTCGGAATTTGCTTATTATGATACCTACACCCAGATTCTCTATACTGGCGATATGTTCTATCGCGGTCGCTGCTACATTACCTACTGGGAGCCCTGGTTCGACAGTATGAAACGGCTGATCGAATTTGTTGACACGCATCCCGTGACCCACGTCATGGGTTGCCACGTCGAGATCAGCAAGGATGGCGAAGACTATCCTTACGGACTTACGTACCAGCCAAATGAGGCTCCAGTACAGATGACCGTGCAGCAATTGCGCGAGGCTTTCGCCTATGCGCAGAAGATCACCGCGCCGGGCATCTATTTCACCGGTACGGTTTTCCTCTGCAACCAGACGCGCAGCACAACCACGATCGACATCAACCCTTATCGTTACAAATGAGCTGATCCCGGCTCTTCGCAGGAGTATTCGCATGAACCGATCATTTGCCTTCACGCTGCTTTTCGTCGCGGCCTGCTCTCCAGCAATGCAGAAATCTGCGAACTACACCGAGCAAGCGCTTGATGTGCCCGGCTTTGCCGATTTTCTGGCAGTCGATGGTGATACTGTATGGACCACCAATGACGGACGGGTTGAACAATGGTCGACGGACGGAAAGCTCGCTTCGGTAGCGATTCCTCGTCCGTGCGGCACGATGGCTGTGGCCTCCGATTCTCTGTGGGTGGCAAATTGCGAAGGCGGAAACCTGTACCGGATCAACATCGAGACAGCGGAAGTGGACAAGATCATTCCCACCGGTATTGCCAACCCCAAGGGTGAGACAAATGTTGTCGCAGGCGCCGGCTCGATCTGGGTTCCGAGCGACGCGGATGGAAAAATCTCCCGCATAGACCCGGAAACGAATGCAGTTGTCGCAGCCATTGATGTTGTCCCGGGAACATTTTTCCTTGCTTTTGGGTATGACGCGCTATGGGCGGTCAGCAGCGACAAGCAATTGCTTCAGCGGGTCGACACGGCGACCAATTCGGTGACCGGTACGGCCGAACTCGGCAAACAACCAGGTTTTCTCGCCGCTGGCGAAGGAGGCGTCTGGGTTCAGGAGCAGGGTGACGGAACGGTTGCGCGGATTGATCCCGACACCGTCGTGCTTGCCGGTCGCACGAAAGTGGGCGATAATTTGGTATATGGTGACATCGATGTGGGCGGAGGCAAGGTCTGGTTGAGGACCACCGACGATCAAACTTTTGTAGTAATCGACGCGAAGACGATGGAAATCCTGACACGCGCCGGGGATGCAGCGGGTAGCGGTGCCCTTCGTTATACGCCCAGCGGCATCTGGACGTCAGCGCACGACGTGCAAACGCTATCCTGGTGGACCGACACCGACAGCGTCGCTGAATAGGGAATCATGCTCCCAGTCGACCGCGACTCACAATGCGCTGATCGTAAATTCACAGTTTTGGATAACGGTTAATAGCGTGTGTCGCAGCGCTGACTGGCACTGGATTTCCAGGCTTTTGAGGCCTGTTCTTGCTGCACGATTACCGCCTTAATTATTACTCTTGACGCATTACGTAATATCTATATCGTATGCATTGTCGCCATTGAGAACGACGTCAGACAGGGGGAAGAAAACCTGAGGCATTGAGCCGATTTCCGGCTTGGTAGGGGTTTTCTATGGTTCGACTGTCGGATTTTGACACAGCATCACAAAATGAGCCGGCCACTGCCACGGCCGCTTACTCAGACCAAATATCCGCTCGTAATCGGGACGAGAGTCAGATCCAGCGGACACTGATCAACCTTGTGCCTCCCGCCACGTTGGTCGCCGTTATCCTATTCTGGATGTTTGCGCCGAGGTCGGTGACTGAAAGCCCCTGGTCAATTGTGGTTGCTGGCCTAGCCGTGAGTTTCTTCGTTTTGGGTCTGGAACTGATCCTCGAGCGTCACGAAGGCTGGCGCCTGACGCGCAAGGAATTCGCTACCGATCTCTTCTATGTGATTCTCACCTACACCGCGATCGGCTGGGCAACGGAGACGTTCGCTGACGGGCCGCTCGCATCCCTCAAGGAATCGCTCGGTATCACAACGCCTTGGTTGATCCAGATGCCATTTTTGGTGCAGGCTGCTCTGGTGGTATTCCTGGTCGAATTCGGCCAGTATTGGATGCACCGTCTGATGCACGACTGGTATCCGGCCTGGCTGACCCACGCGCCGCATCACCACATCACCCAGCTCAACGCGATGAAGGGGGCAGTAGGCAATCCGATCGAGCTGTTCCTGATCAGTCTCAGCGTGGTCGCGCTGTTTGACTTTGACACCCCAGCATTGTTTTGCGGCTTCAACCTGCTTGGCGTGATATCCACATATGCCCACGCCAATGTCCGTTCGGACCCGCCGCTGTTCTATTCCTACATCTTTACCACGATCCGGCACCACAGCCTGCATCACACAGCTTTGAGCTACGAAGATACGCGGTGCAATTACGGGAATTCTCTCATTTTGCTTGACCGTATTTTCGGCACCTATCGCGAGGGCGAGTCCGAGATTGTGGGGCAGGACGAGCGCAAGCGATTGTCGATCTACGAGCAGTTCATCTTCCCGTTTCGACCGCTGATCGAGAAGTACAAGGGAAAACGGAACAAGCCGGCATCGGCAGATAATTAGAGGGGAGAAAGCATGGGAATGTAAGTTTGGGATCGCAAAATTAGGCGGAATCGGAACCCCCTGATTTTAGAAGCGGCGGCCTGGAATCCGAATAACGAGAAGCAGGCAACACGGAAGATCCTCAACATAAAGCGTCAGGATGGACAACGTACGTCTGGCCCCCGGGGGCATAAAATGAGGGATTAGAATAATGATAAAGGACGCAAAACTTAAGATCGGGCTGCTTTCGGCGACGATGTTGACCAGCACCATGTTGGTCACACCGGCTATCGCACAGGATGCGGGGGAAAATATGGCCGCTGACGACAGCGACAGCGGCGATGTGATCGTTGTCACCGCAACACGGCGTGAGACGACACTCCTGGAAACCCCGGTCAATATTTCGGTTATCGGTACCGAGGAGCTAGAGCGGAACAGGATAGACGACGTCCGCGATCTCGCCGACTTTACACCCGGCCTAACAATTTCGGACACTGGCCCCGGCTCGACAGGGTCGATCGTACTGCGCGGTCTTAATGCGTCGGACGTGGGTGATGCCGGAGCGAATTTTGATGATGCGTTGGGCGTCTATCTAGGCGAAGTTCCGCTTTATTACGATTTCAAGCTTATTGATATCGAGCGTGTCGAGACGCTGCTAGGGCCGCAAGGGACGCTATACGGTCTTGGTACATTGGCCGGCGCGATCCGCTACATTCCAAACCGTCCGAATGTGAGCGAGATTGAAGGCGAAGCGCACGGACGCGTTTATACAAAGGCTCATAGTAGCGATATCGGTTACCAGCTGGACGGTATGATCAACCTGCCGATCGTCGAGGATCATATCGCCTTCCGTTCGGCCACGGGCTATTATTTCGATCCGGGCTTCATCGACTATACAACACTGGTGCAGGAGCCAGGCGTTTCCCTGCCGCAGCCGGATGGCCCAGATAGTATTTCTGACGCTGGCTATGCCGCAAATCTCTTCGAACTTGAGGACCTCAACTTTGAACGGACTTTTGCGACACGCAACCAGTTGCTCTTCCAGACCAGCGAAGACCTGAAGTTGATTCTGACCTATGCCTACCAGCAGACCAAGACCGATGGCGGGCAATCGAATAGTGCAGGGGTGCTCGGGACCGGGCGTTACGAGAATGCCAGCCGTTTTATCGAACCGGTTAACCGTGATGCTCATCTTGTGAGTGCCGAGATCAATGCCAATATCGAAGACATCTTCGATATTGTTGCCACCGGTGCCTATACTGAAGTCAAATTCCGGGGTGAGGCCGACGTCACCGATCTGTTGCTCGATCTTGATTATGATTATGAGTTGTTCCCGGCATTTGCCGCCTGGAATGAATCAAACACCACTCGCAAGCAGAAGAACGCCGAGATTCGCTTTGTTTCACGGCACGGAGGCCCATTTAGCTGGGTCCTTGGCGGATTTTACAATGAGAATGAATATCAGAGTGACTATGCGGAACATATTCCAAACCATCCATGGGTAGATGCCGTATCAAATCCTGAAGCGCTTGAATATGTCAGCTATGTCACATCGAAAGTCACCGAAAAGGCAATATTCGGCGAAGGCACGTTCGAGGTAACTCCAGAATGGCAGGTTACCGCCGGCGCGCGCTATTTCAAATATACATCCACCATCGCTGGCGCGGCAGCGCTGCCGGTGCTCGGAGATCCGCTCAGTCCCTATGATCTGCCTGCGAACGGCGGTGACGCCGGGAAAGACGGCTGGGTGTGGAAGTTCAACACGTCCTATAATTTTACACCGAACCTGATGGTCTATGTCACCTACAGCAAAGGTTATCGCATCGGCGGTCCGAACCGGGTCGCCCCCTGTCCGGATAACATCACACCTGGCCAGCAGATCATCTGCGCCCTGCCGGACGAATTGCAATATGGACCGGACACGACCAAGAATCTAGAACTTGGCTTGCGCACGCAATTGTTTGAAGACATGCTGTCGTTCAACTTCAATATCTTCCAGGTCAAATGGCAAGGCATCCAGGTCAACTCGGCTACGCTCTATGGTGCGACGGGCATTACCGTGAATGGTGGCTCGGCCGAGTCGCAGGGTTTTGAAACTTCTTTTCGGTTCAAGCCAACGCCAGAACTGTCGATCCAGGGGACATATTCCTATACCGATGCCAAGCTGACCGAGGATGTGCCTGGTATCATCACCATTCGCGAGACACCGGGGGATTATTCCAATCGGTTCGTCCAGCTTGACGCTTTATCCGGTGATCGCCTGCCAGGCTCGGCCAAGAACACGGCCAGTCTGGGTGTAACCTATGTCACGCCGGTCATGGATGGAGATCTTATTGCGAACTGGACGGCAACCTATCGCGGAAATGTTGTGTCGCGGATCGGTTGGGATCGCGCCTATGGCGATAAAATCCCAAGCTATATCCTGAACCGTGCGTCGATCACCTACGATACCGAAAGATTTGCTCTCGGCCTTTTCGTAGATAATATTTTCGACAAATATGCGGTGGTGTCGGTCGCCAACGATCGCTCTCGAATTGGTGTTAATGATGGTGTCGCCGTGCGCTTTTACCGACAGGCAGTCGTCAATCCGCGAACCATCGGTATCGAAGGACGGATAAAGTTCTGATCGCCTGATTTCACGATTGAGGAGGAAGGGGCACTTGCCGGAAACGGCAGGTGCCCCTGTCATATCAGCAGCACGTTTCGCTAGGACCTTCACTGGCGCGGCGCTATTCTACGGCGATCCCCTCCTCCTCGAAAAAGGTCCGCGCTGGCTGCAGCGCCGTTTCGTGCGAACGCCACCTGCCAATCGCATCAGCATTGATTGGCCGCCGAACCTGGGCGGCGCTGGGTGTCGCCACGGCGGCCCTGTTTTCGTGGAAAGTCAGGCAGGTCTCGTCCCAGTCGAGGCTGCAATATTCTAACAACCGCCGGGTCTGCCCTTCCTGGTCCGCGACCAGTTGTTCGTAGGATAGCTGCAGCACCAGTCCCGGGAACAATTTGTCCCACATGTTCATCAGCCGGTCAAAGCGCGTATAATAGCGCGCCGTGTCCAAAAGATCGTAGGAATAGGCGTAATAAGCGGACTGGCTGGCAAAGAGATTCTTGTAGTTGCTCCAGACACTGTCCATCGGATTGCGGCGCAGGCACACGATTCTCGCATTGGGCAGAGCCCGCGCGATATGACCGATATAGAGGAAATTGGCAGGTAATTTGTCGGTAAACCGGGTGGTGCCTTCGTGCCGGTGGTGGCGGGCCTGGGCGAGGTACGTCTCACCGATCCTGGCCGGGTCGATCTTGCCACTCGCCTCGACCGTTTCCCTGTCGATGACGGTACGGGACGACGTTGCCGCCAGTCGCTTGACCGCGAGCGGCATGGCCTGAAGTTCTCCCGCCGATCCCACATCGCGGTGCGAGGAAAGAATTCTGTCCACGAGCGTCGTCCCGGTGCGGGGCATCCCGACCACAAATATCGGCGCTTTGTCGGGATTTCCTGTGCCCGGCAAGAGGGTATGATTGCGCTCGGTGAACAAGGTCTCGATCGCGTCGAAAATCGCTGCATCCTGGTTGAAATCATATCCTAGCGAGAGCTTATGCTCGTCGTTCGCGGCCGACAGATGGGTGAACGCCTCCGGATCGCCAATGTCTTCCAGTTCCTTTGCCAGTGCATAACGGATACGCAGCCCGTCGTCTTGCCCCTGTGCTTCGGCGAGAGCGACTTTCAACCTGGATATATGGTTGGATTGCAATGTCTGGCGGGCGGCAATGGCGAGGGCATAATGGGCGCGTGCGTTGCCGGGATCTACAGCGAGAATCGCCTCATAATGCCTGTTGGCTTCCTCGACCCGGCCGGTGAAGCTGCTCGCTGCCGCGAGGTTGTAAAGATAGTCGATATTGTCCGGTTCGGCGGCTACCGCCGAACGAAAAGGTTCGACTGAACCCTCATGGTCACCGAGACGGGTGAAAACGCAGCCAATCGTATCGAATGTACGCGCGTCTCCGGGTGCCAGCGCCATCGCCCTTCGCGCCGCATCGGCGGCATCGCCATCGCGTCGCAGCAGGATAAGCAGCTTGGCCAGTTGGGCCAAATGTTCTGCCTCCGGTCCGCGATCTACTGCAGCCTCTATGAGCGGTACGGCCTTGGCGATCTGGCCAGCTTCGGCGGCAGCAACCCCCATCAGAAAATAGCCTGTAGGCTGATCCTTGTCCGCCATGACCAGCGATCTGGCCGCGACCGCAGCTGCCGAAAGGTCGCCGCGCTTCAGGGCTTCCCTCGCTTGCTCTTCTAGCGTCAAAGCTTGCTCGCGGACCATAGATTGTTGGAAATCTTGGCTGGCTCGGGATGTGTCGATCGGGCTGTGGCTGGGAAGCATTCCATTGGTTTGTCATATTAGCCGCTAAGCGGGTGCTGTCAAAGCAAACTGGTTGAACGGAAAAGGCCTAGCGGGCCGGCCTGTGAGAACAGGGATAGCGTTTTGTCTCGCTACTTCAGCCTGTCAGCTTAGGCCATGCGCCCAGTGCCATGGCCGATGCCGTGCCGGGAGAAATCATGCCGAAATTTCCAGGTGCCGGCGGAAACAGATATTGCCAAAAAACGAAATCTGGAGAGGTAAAAATGTTAGAATTTGCCGATTCCGCTAGTGCTGGTGCTGGGCAACGTGAATGTGGGCAAGTAGATGTCATTGCAGTCGATGTGGTTAGCCAAAAGTATGACGCGAGACCAGCTCGCTTGCGCAGATCAGGGTAGGCTCCGAACCCGGGAAAAGGACCATTCGGCATCAGCGGTACCGAAATGCTATCAAAGCTAATCATCACCGACAAGCTGCGATCATATCACACAGCATTTCGAGAACTGCATGCTACGGCTGAACATATCGACAACGAACGCACAAAAAATTTGCATCGACCCCGTTAATGTGCCGATGCCATTGTCAGCCCCTTTCAATTCACCGGAGCGAATTTATCTCTACCGGAATATATTGTGCGTTATGTCCCAATATCCGGGAAATTCGCTAGCCAGCCAATTTCAGAAGAGGGCTCCGGCGAATCCTGCAAAATAGAAAGTAACTCGCAGCAGCAGTCACCATGGAGTCGATCGCGGAAATGCCGGAAAGTGTAAAAAAGTCCATCCGCGCAGCAACCGCAATCGCAATGCCGAGGGCCCAACAGGCAAATGCTCCATAGTTAATTTTTTGTACCGTCCCGGTATAATCGTCCTTCTTTGCCCCGGTGACCATGAAGTCCGCGATGTAAATGCCGGCGATGGGGGGAATGCTGACCCCAAGCATCACGAGGAATTCTATCAACATTTCCGTCAGACCTGACATCGCAAATAGCACTCCACCGATTCCCGCGGCGACAATGATCACCTTCAAATTCCGGTACGCAAGGAAGTTTGCCGCGCTGAGAGATGCGAAATAGAGGTTGCCGGAGTTAGTTGCCCAAGCCTTGAAGACGAGAAGCACAAGCGCCGGTATCCCGAGGCCCAGAGTGGTCATGATGATCGTCAGATCGTGCTGACGTGTCACGATACTGGGGATCATGGCAAGCATGAGAATACCCGGCATCGCGATGGTATAGGTTATCAATGCGGCCAGGCACGCCCCCTTTGGCGTTCTCGAAAAACGGCAGAGGTCGGGGAAAATCGTGACTGCGACAGCATAGCCCCCGACGATGGCAGAGATTCCGTCTCCCAATGTGGCCTTGCCCATCCCGTCCTCTGCCAGCGCGCTATAGTCGCCTTGGTTCAGGGTCAAATATACCGTGTAGGCGATCAGGGCTGCGAGCAATGGAACGGTCAGTTCCGACAGGCGCTGCAGGGCTCGAAAGCCGAAGAGCGTGGTCATGACCATCAGCATGCCTCCCATCGCGATATAGGCCGGGAGTGGCAGGAAATCCCAGGACTGTACTACAAGCACCTCGCGCAGGCTTTGTCCGAACACCTCGGCGGTGACACCAAACCATCCAAGGCAGGCCACCGCCAGAATTCCGCTCACGAACCGGCCGCCAACCGATCCGAAGGTCCCGCGAACGATCATCGCCGTGCTCAGACGAGTCTTCGCACCAATGGTTCCGGTCGCCATGGCGATAAGTGTAAGGATCGCCCCGCCCACCACGATCGACAGCACGCCGTTTTGAAACCCGAGCGTAAATCCGATATCCGCGCCAGTGATGAAGGCGGGAAGCGCGATGATGATGCCGATGATCACAACCGCTATCCGAAGACCGGACACGGTTTCTTCGGGAGGGACCTCTTCGAAGGCGAAATCGTCATCGGCCATGGAATCTACCCGAACAAATGCAAGTGTCTGATGTAGACCACAAAGATCGACGTGCGGCAATTGCCAGTTCGATTCTCGTCATCGAAACGCGCATGTTAAACTGACAAGCCAGCTTCGCTATGATCGACCTACGTCCGCCGGACAAAGGGATGATGCAGGCCATCAGCTGCGATCGCCTGAGCGCAGGGGCAGAATTTCCCCGTGAAGCTTCACCGGCTGTGCCAGAGTCATGGCATTGGGGCTGTGGCTTTCCGCTTGACGCATGAGCGCCTCGAATTCGTCGGGAGCCGCATCGCCGCAAACCTCGATCCGATAATGAAGATCGGAAAAGCCTACCGAACTGCTGCCACCGGCACCCAGAAAACCGCGCAGATCGAGGTCTCCTGTGACATGGATGACGGCCGTTTCCAGCTGGATATCCTGAGCGGTGGCTCCCGATACAAAGGCCATCATCAGACAGCCCGCGAAGCCGGAGAGAAGATATTCCTGGGGGTTGGGCGCATGATTTGACCCCAATAGCTGGCGCGGCTCGTCAATGGACCAGGAAAAGGTCCGGCTTACGGTATGCGGACCAACCTTCATCGGAGCGGTGGACGCCTTGCTTCGCGCACCGCTCTGCCACTCCAGGTCGACGGCATATGAAGCGCATGCCTCCTCTGGCGACGATTCCACCTCGTTGACGAATTCACTCAGCGCGCAGACGGAGATGCTATTTTTCATTGACCGTTTCTCTTCCCGAAAAAATGATATTGAACGATTGGTCCAGATCCTGGATCAGATCCTGCGGATCTTCGATCCCTGCAGATAACCGGATACATCCTGGCATGATCCCCATCTCCGCGCGTTGTTTCGCGGTAAAACTGGAATGGGAAGAATTGAACGGCAGGCTGATCAGGCTTTCGACGCCGCCGAGACTGGTGGCGCTGCGCGCCAGCTTCATGTTGTCGACCAGCCGCAACGCGGCTTCATCGCCACCTTCGATCTCAAAGGTGACATTCCCCGTGCCGCAGCGCATTATCTCTTTCGCCAGGCGATGATCGGCGTGGCTGGCGAGCATGGGATGGTAGACCTTGCGCACATGGGGATGCGTTTCGAGATAGGAAGCGACGACAAGCGCCGTCCGCGCGTGAGCCTGCATGCGAATGGCGAGCGTTTTCAGTCCGCGCTCCAGCAGGAAGCAAGCATGGGGATCGAGACAGCCACCGAAATTGAGCATCCGCGCCCATATTTGATCGACCAGCTTCCGTTCGCCGAGTGCAACACCGGCCACGAGGTCGCTATGACCATTGAGATATTTTGTCGCCGAATGCACCACCACATGGGCTCCGAACTGAAGGGGCTTGGTGACGATCGGCGTGGAAAAGGTGGCATCGACAACAAGACGAATACCGCGGCGAGCGGCAATTTCGCCGAGGCGCCTGAGGTCGACAATCTTGAGGAGCGGATTGGTGATCGTTTCGAAGTAGAGGATCTGGGTGTTGGGCTGTATGGCCGTTTCGATCGCGGCATAGTTTCGCGGATCGACGAGCGTTGCAGACATGCCCGTGTTGGGCAGTTCCATATTCAGGAAATTATAGGTGCCGCCATAGAGTTCGTTCGATGCCACGACGTGCCCGCCCGGATCGAGCAGCGCCATCAGGGTCGTGGCGATCGCGGCCATGCCGGAGGAAAACACCACCGCAGATTCGGCACCTTCGAGCGCGGCGAGCTTTTCTTGCACGGACCACTGGCTTGGGTTTCCATATCGCGTGTAGATGAACCGGTCGCGGGCATAGCCTTGCGCGAAGGACCGGTACTGGTCGTCATTCAACAGGAACGTCGTCGATTGATAGATCGGTGTGCCGACACATCCGGTGGCCGTGTCGTTCCCGCTTCCCGCATGGACGGCCAGTGTCTCATCTGAGAGTCCCTCGATATCAAACCTATCTGTATGAGGTCCGGATTTGCGTTTGCGATCCATCGACCCTAACCAGCCGGCGGCGTCCGAATTTATCCCCGCTGAGCGGCCATCACCGCGAACGGGCATGACCCGATCGCTGGAATATGCGTCCTTGCAAACCATCACCAGCTCCCTCAATTGCGATCCGGCAGGCAAACCGGCCGGAAAGGTGGAATTCGATTTCTGGGATTGTAGTGATGCGAGAGCGCAATTTGCTGGCGTATTTGGGATCCTAATCAACAGCGGCGGCAGAAATTTTCCGAATTCAATCTTTATGCGCAACTTTCTGCTGCGGCTTATATGCGATATTCGCTCGCGTCCCTATGCACTGTGTGCGCGACAGATTCGGCCATGTCGCCACAAAAATCTCGGCTGTTGGCTCCCAATCAAGACCAAAATACGCTGCATTGCAGCTTGGCCCAACCAGCCCGGCTCTTTTGGTCGCAGTCTAGGAAGGTTTGGATGTGCCTGCGACATAGAGTCCCGAAGGCGGCTTGATGCAGCCATAGGCGAAACCGCTATCAATGCCAGCGACGCCCGGCAGGTTGTGGAGTTCGGTGCGCACGAATTTTTCGTAGGCGTCCAAATCTTCTGCAATGATGTGGAGCAGATAGTCGTACTCACCGCTCACCAGGTAGCAGGCCAGTACATTCTCGGATTCAATTATCCCGCGCTCGAACTCTGCGACGCCTCGCTTGTTGTGCTGTTGCAGCTTTATCCTGACGAACAGGGTGACGGGTTTGCCCAGCAGGGCCTGATCAATCACCGTCGTATATCCGACGATCAGTCCGGACTCCTCCATGGCGCGTACGCGACGCAAGCAGGGGGAGGGGGAAAGATTGATGCGATCGGAAAGCTCCTGATTGGTCATCCGGCCGTTATCGCGTAATTCTTTCAAAATTTTCCGCTCGTAACTATCCATGATTCCTCCCGTTGCAGATCCGATTGTTGCGCCTCTTGGCTATTTGCCACGGCGAACTTTGGCGTGGAGTAAGACCGGCGGGCGAGGCTTAGCAAGCAAATTTTGGTGCGCATGGCCTGCACATCGGGCTCACGCGGGAGTTGCCCACTCATGTATCGCCTACTTGGTAGTTAGCGAAGTTGCTGGTAGACGGACGACTAATGAGCAGATTCCCGACTCCCGCGCTGATCAATCGGATTCGATGCACGGACAAAGTGACTCTTTTGTGCGCGCCTCCCGGATACCGCAAACGCGAGACGCTGCTGGAGCTTGCTGGTAATCCTGCGGGAACTGGCCAGGCACTGTTCATTGACGGCATTGACCACAAGCTCGATCCGAAGGGCGCGGGCAACGCTGTGTTGGCCGCTGACAATCAAGCATTGTTGCTCATAGCGGACCCCCTGCTATGCGATGGAGACTTTCTGGTTCGGGCGATTGAAAGGCGGGTGGGCGCGGAGCTTTCGCCCAAGATCGTGCTGGCCATGGATGCGCTGGATCATTTGCCAATCGCTGGACTGAGGGCAAAGGGCGCTCTGGACATCGTGGGTCCGAAGACACTGGCAATCTCCCCCCGCGAAATACGGGAGGCGGCAAAAGTCGTCGGCCTCCAGTCGGTGCGGCGACGGATCACGCGAATCGCAGGTGACTGGCCGGCTGCGCTCAGCTTGCTGGTCCGCTTTGCCCTGGAGTCCGATAGCGATGCCTTTGGTCTTCCCGACGCAGACTTGCTCCGGGCGTCCGGCCTTTACGATTTTATCAATCAACGGGTGTTTCCCCTGCTGAGTCCGGTGGAGCAGGAAGTGGTCGCGCGGGCAAGCTTGCTCTCGCGGGCCGATATCGCCCTGTTGCGCCTGGCGGCGCGGGAGGATCGCAATTTCGCTGCTGCCGCACACAAGCTGCAGGGCCTCATCAGCCGCAAGAACGAGCAGTTTTCAATCAACCAGGCCCTGAGGATCTTTGTTGTTGAGCATGCGGCCACGCAGGATTTCGAGAAATTTCAGGGCAAAATTCTCGAATTGGCCGAGCAATGCGCATCAAAAAACCGCCTGCATGATGCAGCAAGGCTGGCCGCCGAGGCCGGTCATCCGGAACGTATCGGAGCCTATGCGGAAGAGCATGGTGCGCTTCTGATCTGGGTCCTGTGCGGCTTCTCCGACGTGAGAGCACTGGTCGACAATGCTGGCGCTGAGGTTATCGATAGCTCGCCTGTTCTAAGGATGATGCGCTGCATCGTCTTTCTGAAGATGGGAAATATTCACGGAGCAGAGAGGGAATTCAAGCGGCTTGCCGAAGACCCGAAAATCAGTGGATCGATGGGCAAGGAAATCGAGATCGTACGGGTTACGCTCCTTGCATATGGCTGCTCCCTCGCCCGCCAGAACGACCTCGAGCTGTTTGCCGACCTGCTCGCAGAGCAAAGCAACGAACCGGCGTGGCAGACATTCCTGGCGACGCTAAGTTGCATGCTGAATTCCCAAAGGGGGCGGTTGCACAGGGCGCGCGAAAATCTGCGCGAGGCACGCATGCATGCCGAACGGGCCGGTGCTCGGTATAATCTCATGTTTCTCCATCTCCACGAGGCGGCCATAGAGCTCGCCCAGGGCAAGCCGGAAACGGCGCGCCGGCTGGTTGCCAATGCCCGAAAAATGTGGCGGAGCGAGTTCCCGGACGATATCGGCGTCGAGACCGTGTTCTCGGCCCTGAGTGCGTCCATCGAATTTGCATTTGGCCGATTGACCAGCGCACGCCATGCGTTGCGAAAGTCTGCCCACCGGATGCCCGATGCCGAGGCGTGGTTCGATATCTATTTCGCAGCGTACGAACCCTACGCCAGAATCTACCTCAAAGACCACGACCTGACCGCGACCCTCGATATGCTTGCGGCGGAAGAAGCGAACCTTGAGGCACGTGGGCTGGGCCGAATCGCGCGTCTCCTGGGCGGGCTGGGCGATTGCCTGGCCGGCGAGGCACGGCAACGCGGAGAAATGGTCGATCACAGATTCAGCGCAGATTCTCAGGAAGAAAATCCGGTCTGGAGCTGGCAAGAACAAGAAACCTACACGCTTGCTTCGACCCATCTCGATATCTCGAACGGGAATTTCGAACGTGCGATTGAGAAGCTCGATGCGGCCAAGCTTTCTGCAACTGAGCGAGAACTCCGCCGCTCGGTCCTGCGATATGAAATCCAGATCTTTTGTGTCTACAAGCAATGCGGTGACCTGGAACAGGCGATCAAATCCTTGCGGGAGGTCGTCGCGCTGGGAACCGCTTCGGGTGCCAGCCAGATCATATCTGACCTGGTCGGTCCGCAATTGGTTGAACATGCAGGCGAGCTGGAACGTGGCAGGCCGTTCAGCGAGCAGGAGGGGCAATTTGTGGCCCGTGCCCGTGTTCGAAAAACCCGGCGAGGCATTTCGGCAAGCAAATTGAGCGCTCGGGAGACGGAAGTACTTTCTGCTCTTTCTGACGGTGGATCCGACAAGCAGTTGGCCAGGCGGCTCGGCATCTCAGAACACGGTGTCCGGTACCACCTCAAGAACATATTCAGAAAGCTGGAGGTGCATGACCGGACCTCTGCCATCGCCATTGCACACCAGAAAAAGCTCCTTCGATTCCCTGTGCCTACTAATTCAGGTAGGAGTGCATGATGCTACTAATAGGGTGACTACCGAGTAGTACAAATCACCTCCACGCCGACTGGATTGCTCGCGTTACGATCATCCGCTTATCTGCTTCGAAGTTGGAACGGGAGATCAAATGTGCGAATTGGCGTGGATGTAGGTGGAACAAATACCGATGCCGTCCTGCTTAGTGGGCGCGAGGTGCTTGGCGCCGTCAAGCGGCCGACCAGCAAGGACGTAAATACCGGCATTTCCGAAGCGATCTCTGCGTTGGTCGAAGAATGCGGCGTCACGCCGGATGCGGTGGACGCAGTCATGATCGGGACTACGCATTTCACCAATGCCTTTATCCAGCGCCGCGAGCTGGTGCCTGTCTACGCCCTCAGACTTGGTTTTCCGGCAGGACGGGGGATTCCCCCTTTCTCATCCTGGCCCAACGATCTGCGCGATGTCGTTTGCGGTGGCACGGCGATGGTTGGCGGCGGGTTTGAGTTCGATGGTCGGGAAATAGGGCCGCTCGACGAGGAGGCGATCGCCGCCAGCGTCGAAGCGGCACGTCGCAAGGGAATCACGCAAATTGCCGTGTCCTGCATCTTCAGCCAGTTGAACTCCGCTCATGAACAGCGCACGGCAGAATTGATCGCCAAGATCGCGCCCGAGATGGAAGTGTCGCTTTCCTACGAGCTTGGGCGCATCGGGCTCCTGGAAAGGGAGAATGCAGCGATCATGAACGCCAGCCTGAGGCCGATGGCGCGGACGATAACCACGGCTTTTGCAAAGGCCCTCGAAGATCTCGGAATTGCCGCACCTTTCTTTATCAGCCAGAATGATGGCACGCTGATGAGTGCCGATCATATGCAGCGATATCCGGTTCTCACCTTCGCTGCTGGGCCGACGAACAGCCTGCGCGGAGCGGCATGGCTTACCGGGGCAACCGACGCGATTGTGGTCGATATTGGAGGAACGACGTCGGACGTCGGGGTGCTTGTCTCGAGCTTTCCGCGACAGTCGACTTTTCATGTCGATGTCGGCGGAGTCCGAACCAATTTCCGGATGCCCGACGTCTACTCGATCGGGCTGGGCGGCGGCAGCCTTGTAAGCGAAACTGAAAATGATGTGGTTGTGGGACCGGATTCGGTCGGCTTCCGGCTGCTTTCCGAAGGGATGATCTTTGGAGGGAACACGTTGACGGCCAGTGATATTGCAGTGGCGGCAGGCGCTGCCGACTTTGGTGACCGGACGCTTGTCGCTGGTCTTTCCCAGAATCTTATCACCGAGGCTCAAAGCGCGATCACCCGACTGGTCGGAGACGCTATCGACAGGATGAAGACGGCACCGGGCGACATGCCGCTCATCCTCGTCGGTGGCGGAGCCGTGCTGATTGCCGATGTTCCAAGAGGGGTATCCGAGGTCTTGCGTCCCGAACATGCAGGGGTCGCCAACGCGATCGGTGCAGCCATCGGACAGGTCAGTGGTGAAATCGACCGGATTTACGCCATCACCGACGAGATTAGCCGCAAAGAGGCGCTTGACGATGCAAGAATGCAGGCAAGCGCCCAGGCAGTGGCAGCCGGAGCGGCTGAAAGCACGGTCGAGGTCGTCGATGTAGAGGCCGTTCCTCTGCAATATTTGCCGGGTGGTGCCACCCGGGTTGTGTGCCGCGTCGTCGGCGACCTGGCCATCGGAGCGTGACGGATATGATCAACCAAATTACCCTCGACAACATCGAAGCTCTCGCAATCGGCTCGTCCTTCCTCGGCACGGGCGGCGGTGGCGACCCCTATCTTGGTTCGCTGCTCTGCAGGGAAGCCATCGCCGAACACGGTCCTGTCGATATCTTGCCGGTCGAATCCATCCGGGATGAAGACCAGGTCTTTATCGCAGCCGCCCTGGGCGCGCCTACGGTGATGATTGAGAAACTGTTTTCGATCGAGGATCAGCATCGCGCAGTCGACGCGCTCGAGCAGTTCCTCGGCCGCAAGGCCACCGCGATCATCTCCGCCGAGATCGGCGGATGCAATTCGATGATGCCGGTCGCTTATGCCGCTATGCGCGGACTTCCAATCATCGATGGCGATGGGATGGGGCGCGCGTTTCCTGAGCTGCAGATGACCAGCTTCAATATCGAAGGCGTGGCATCGGCCCCGATGACTATTGCCGACGAGCATGGAAACAGCGTCGTTTTCCAGACCACATCCGGTCCGAAAGCGGAGGAACTGGCGCGCCCAGTCGCTAGTGCCATGGGGGCCAGCGTTTGCATGTCCTGCTATCCGATGACCGGCGAGCAGGCGCGCCGAGCGGCAATACCGAATACTCTGTCCGGGGCGGTAGCAATCGGGGAGGCGATTGCGCGCCATGGCAGTTCCACGCCACCGGTGGAACGGCTGCTGGCTGCATTGCGCGGGCACCAATATTATTCCGATGCTGCCGTGCTTTTCCAGGGCAAGATCACGGCGCTGGAACGGGACACTAGCAAGGGCTGGGTGTTCGGCTCCTGCACGGTATCCGCACTGAGCGGGTCGGGTCAGGCAGAGCTGAAGTTTCAGAACGAAAATCTCGTCGTCCATGTTGATGGGAAGCTGCGGTGTGTCGTGCCGGACCTCGCGACCGTCGTCGATGCCGAGACCGGTCACGCCATTCCGACCGAGCGGCTTGCCTATGGTCAGCGCGTGGCCGTTGTCGGCTGCAGCGCCCCTCCCATGCTCAGGACATCCCGCGCCCTCGAAGTCGTTGGCCCGAAATGCTTTGGGCTGGCCGAGGAATATATTCCGATTGCCCAACTGATTGAGGATATCATCTAATGCACATCCATCTCATAACGCCCATCATCACCGAAGGTATTCGCACGCTTGACGATGTCTCTCAGCTGATAAACGACGAGCTTTCGATTACGCAGTCCCTCATCGAGACGGGGCCAGCTTCCATCGAATGTGAATTTGACGAGGCCATGGCCGTGCCGGGGATCGTTGCAGAGGCCCTCAAGGCCGAACGGGCTGGCTGCGATGCAATCATTATCGATTGCATGGGTGACCCGGGCATGAAGGTGGCGCGGGAGATGGTCTCTATCCCGGTGCTCGGGCCTGCGGAAACGTCAATGCACGTTGCCGCAATGCTTGGTCATCGTTTCAGCGTCGTGACGGTGCTCGATGCCGTGGTGCCGATGCTGGAAAACCTTGCCACGGTCTACGGTGTCGGCGGGAAGCTGGCTTCGGTTCGCTCAATCGGCATACCCGTGCTCGAAATCGAGGCGGAACCGGAGCGCGTCAGCGAGAAGCTTATAAAGGCGTCGCTGGAAGCCGTCGAGCAAGATGGCGCCCATGCGATTGTGCTCGGCTGTACGGGATTTCTCGGCTGTGCCGATGCAATTACCGCGACCCTGAATGCCAAAGGATACGATCTTCCCGTGATTGATCCTATCCCTGCCACGGTCTGCATGGCCGCCGGAATTGTGCGCGCGGGCCTCACTCACAGCAAACGGACTTATGCCCCCCCGCGGGCGAAAGAATTGGTCGGTTATCCGGCTATAACTGAAGTATGACAGGGAGAAAAAAACATGATCCAGCATCTTTACAAGCATACCAGTCAAACAGCCATTGCAGCCACGCTCCTGGGAATAGCTACTCCTGCGATGGCGCAGGAAGCCAAGAGCTCCGACACCGACATTGGTGTCATCGTTGTCACGGCCCAGAAACGAGAACAGCGTCTCGATGATGTCGGCGTCACGATCAATGTACTGACCGGCGACGATCTGAAAGCCTCCGGCACGGTATCTCTCGTTGACCTCGCCGGGATTACGCCGAATGTTCAGATAAAAAACGTGGTTTCGAACAGCATCACCAACGTCACCATCCGCGGCATCGGGCTCAACGACTATGCAGCAAACAATAATCCAGCGGCCGGCATCTACGTCGACAATGTCTATCTCGTCTCGCCGGCGATGCTGACGTTTGGACTGTTTGATATTGATCGGGTGGAAGTTCTCAAAGGGCCGCAAGGTGATCTCTATGGTCGTAACACCACCGCAGGTGCCGTCAACATTATTAGCCGGGGCCCGACCTTTAGTCCGGAATTCGAGATGGAAGCCGGATACGGGCGCTATGACAGCGCCAACTTCCGGGTCGGCGCTGGCGGAGAATTGGCACCAACCCTGGCGGGTCGGGTCGCCTTCCAGACGATGCAGCAGGAATCCGGCTGGCAAACCAACTATGTCACCGGCGAGCGATTCGGCGGGATCAACCGGACCAACGGGCGCCTGCAACTCAAATGGGAGCCGAGTGACTCGTTTAACGTTCTGCTGAGCGCGCACCATGGTGAAGACAGGTCAGCCGTGCTGCTTCACAAGGCGGATAATATTCTCACCACCGAAGAGGACGCCTTTGCGGATGATGCCCGGACCACCGGAGCCGGAAACAATCCGCACATGGAGCTCAAGTCAACCGGTGTCTCGGCGACAATCGACTGGACGGTTGCTCCACGTCTGACGCTGACCTCGATCAGCGCATATGAAGATTTCAGCCGTGTCCATGTGGAGGATACGGATGGAACCTCGCTGAGTTATCTCGACTCAACTTATGCAAACGATATCAAACAGTACTCCCAGGAACTGAGGCTTGGCTTCGATGGCGATGCGCTCGATCTAATCGGCGGCCTCTATTATTCGAATGATGAAATTAGCACGCGCGATGAATATTTCTCGCCGGACTTGTTGCCGTCGTTCGGGTTGGGTGGTCTCGATGTGATAGGCAATACCTACCGACAGGAAACAGATGCCTATGCTGCCTTCTTGCATGGCGAATGGACCTTCGCACCCTCGCTCACACTGATCGGTGGCCTTCGCTATACCGAGGAAAAGAAGGTGTTCGACAATGCCACCACCTTCCTGTGTGCCGCGGATGCCTGTTCAAATGTTTTCGCACCGGTATCGAACCGTTATTCGACCTCGAATGTTTCGGGCAAGATCGGACTGAATTATCAGCCTGCCGACCGCACGCTAATCTATGCGACGGTGAGCCGTGGGTTCAAGTCCGGCGGATTCCAGGGGCAACTGGTATTTGACCCTACCGTGCTGGAGCCGTTTGATGATGAGCAATTGACCGCCTATGAACTCGGGCTCAAAGTCCGCCTGGCATCTAATCTGCAGTTGAATGCGGCAGCGTTTTACTACGACTACACGGAGTTGCAGATCTACGGTCCCTTGTTCGATTCGCCGGTAGGGGTTTTGTTCGGAATTGATAACGTCGGAGACGCGCGCGTCCAAGGCGCGGAAGCGGACATTTGGTGGAAGCCGGTCGACGGATTGGATCTGCGTTTCGGTGTGGGAACCGTTAATACGAAAGTGACCAGGTCGGTCGTGGCCGGGGTGACGGAAGGTAGCATTCTGCCAAACTCTCCCAGCCTCAACCTCAATGGTACGCTGCGCTATGAATGGGATCTGTCAGACGGGCTTGCCGCCGATATTTCGCTTTCAGGCAAGTATCAGAGTCGGGTCCGCTTCGATGTCGTCCGCAGTCCGGTCGAAGCGATCGAAGACGGCTATTTTCTCGGGAATGCAGAGATTGGCTTGACGTTCGACGATCATATCAGGGCATCGTTGTGGGCCAAGAATGTTTTCGACAAGCTTTATCGGACGCAGGCATTGGTCACCAGTGTAGGATGGACCTATCACTACGGGGCTCCGCGTACTTTTGGAGTTAGCCTCTCCTACGAGATGTGAGGCGTCGCTTCGCCGGAAGCTCTGTTGTGCCAACGTCAATATGGTCAGCCATTGGCTAGCGTTGCCAAGGCCGGGGTCGGGAATTCCAATCTCTTCCCCGCCTGGCCTCCGCCTATGCGAAGCGAATACGACAACGATCCTATGCCAGCGACAGAACCATTGGTCGGTCCGTTCCCAGGCCGACCCCTGGTTTCCTGTTGAGGAATTTCAGGGGTCCCGTCATTTGGCATGATCGGCCTCGCAACCGGTATTTTGCGTAAAATCACGTCAATATATCTGAATATGACGTAAGCATTGGCAAGGACATGTTGGCCGTAACGATCTATAAGCGGCGACCTAGATCCGGAGATTCAAGAATGGTGAGAACGGCGTCATACTCAAGCGCGGAAACCACAAATGTGCTCGAAACCCTTGAAGCGCGTTTGCGCTGGCTTTCGTCCTGGACCGTGCATAACGCCAATCACATTAGACCCAAGCGGGACGGCCTGAAGGTTGGAGGACATCAGGCGAGCTGCGCGTCGATGACTGCGATCATGGCTGCACTCTATTTCCATGCGCTGCGCCCTCAGGACAAGGTCGCAGTGAAGCCACATGCGGGCCCCGTCCTGCATGCCATTCAATATATGCTTGGCAATCAATCACGCGAAAATCTGAAAAACTTTCGCGGCCTTGGCGGTGTCCAGAGCTATCCGTCGCGGACCAAGGATAGCATCCAGGTTGATTTTTCAACCGGCTCCGTTGGGTTGGGGGTCGCGGTTACGGCCTTTTCCAGTCTGGTCCAGGATTATCTGATCGCGCACGGCCAGCTGAAAAACGAAGACGCGGGCAGAATGATCGCGCTGATGGGCGACGCGGAGCTCGATGAAGGCAATATCTACGAGTGCCTGATCGAAGGATATAAACATGATATCCGCAATTGCTGGTGGATCGTGGATTATAACCGGCAGTCACTGGACAGCACCACCGCCGACCGCATGTTCCGCCGCTTTGACGATATATTCGAGACCTGTGGCTGGCGGGTGATCACGCTCAAATATGGCAAGCTTCAGCAAAAGGCGTTCAAGAAGCCGGGGGGCAGGGCGCTGGAGGAGTGGATCGACAATTGTCCAAACGCCGATTTTGCTGTCCTGACCTACAAAGGCGGAGCGGCGTGGCGGGAGCGGCTGCTCGCAGACATCGGCAGCAAGGCGAACGTCAAGAAGCTCATCGCCAGCTATGACGACGACCAGCTTGCCGCGCTCATGACCAATCTCGGTGGTCATTGTATGGCAAGTCTGACTGAGGCGTTTGATGCAGCGAACGACGAACTACCAACTATGTTCATCGCTTATACCGTGAAGGGCTTTGGCCTGCCGCTGGCCGGACACAAAGACAATCACTCCGGCATGATGAACCCCGCTCAGATTCATGGACTGCGCGATCGGCTGGGCATTGCCGAGGGGGATGAATGGGAGCCCTATGCAGGACTTGGCGACAATATGGCCGCCGAACTCAAGGCATTTATGGAAAACAGCGCCTTTGCCAAAACGCCACAAGAGGGCGAAGCGGACACCATTGCGGTCCCACCGCGATTTGCGACGCCCGATGGTGATGAACTGTCGACACAAGCGGCGTTTGGCAGGATAATATTTGACCTCGCCAAATCCGATGAGGAAATCGGCAACCGGATCGTGACCACTGCGCCAGATGTGACGCAGACGACGAATCTTGGTGCTTTTGTGAACCAGCGCGGCCTGTTCCGCCGTCAGGAAGTGGCCGATGTGTTCAGGCAGGCCAAAATCCCCTCAGCGCAAAAATGGGCGGCCCACGCGGCGGGCCAGCATATCGAGCTGGGAATTGCCGAGAATAACTTCTTTCTCATGCTGACATCACTGGGGCTCTCGGGACCGCATTTCGGTACGCGGCTGCTGCCGGTTGGCACGGTCTATGATCCGTTTATTGCGCGCGGTCTCGATGCGCTCAACTACGGCTGTTATCAGGATGCGCGCTTCCTGCTTGTGGGGACACCGTCGGGTCTGACGCTTGCCGGCGAAGGCGGTGCTCACCAGTCGATCAACACGCCGCTCATCGGGATGGGTCAGCCCAATCTTGATTATTTTGAACCGGCATGGGCCGATGAGGTCGCGCTGATGATGCGTCATGCGTTTGAACATATGCAGCAACCTGACGGCAGCTCGGTCTACCTGCGTCTGAGCACGCGGTCGATTGCCCAGGTTGAACGGAGCGATGATGCCTGGGAGGCCAACGCCCTGAAGGGCGGTTACTGGCTTCGTCCGCCCGGACCGGAAACAGAAGCCGCCATCGTCTTTACCGGCGCGGTCGCCCCCGAGGCACTTGCAGCATGGGACATTCTGTCGGAAGACATGCCGGGACTGGGTCTTCTCAATGTGACCTCGCCTGACCTGCTGCACCGCGGCTGGTCTGCGCGCCGTGCTGGTCGCTGGAACAATGCGCAGACCGACAATAGCGCTTCGCACGCTGAAAACCTGCTGTCGGCCCTGCCACCCGGTGCCGGTCTGGTCACAATATTGGATGGCTCACCGGGAGCCCTGTCCTGGCTGGGCGGTGTCAAGGGTATGCGGGTTAGCCCGCTCGGCACCGATCGCTTTGGGCAAACCGGTGATCTGCCCGACCTCTATCGTGAATATAGGCTTGATTCAGAGGCCATCATCGATGCCGTCGCTGAACTGTTCCTGGAGAATTGTGATGGCGCTTGAACTCAAAATGCCGGCACTGTCTCCGACCATGGAAAAAGGCACATTGGCCAGATGGCTCGTCGCAGTTGGCGATGAGGTCAAGTCCGGTGATGTCATTGCCGAGATCGAAACCGATAAGGCGACAATGGAATTTGAAGCGGTTGATGAGGGGCGAATAGCCTCACTCACGGTGGCTGAGGGCACCGACGATGTTCCGGTCGGCACGATTATCGCAACCATGGCCGAGGACGGCGACGAAGTCGCTGCTCCCCCGGTCCCGGAGGCTTCGAACGCTGGGGGTGAAGCGTCCGCAGAAGTGCCAATAGCTCCTCCTTCAGCCACTCCGGAACCCGCCGCGGTTCCGGTTGCCGACCCCGCCCCGACACCATGTGTTGCCCCGCATACGGAAAGTCAGGCGGACAATGCCACCCCGCTTGCCCGGCGTATCGCCAGGTTCAAGGGGCTTTCGCTCCATAGCCTAAAAGGGTCCGGACCGCGCGGCAAAATCGTCAAAGCCGACCTCGGCTTGCCGTCAATGCTGCCGCCTTCATCCAGTGCTATGCCGCAAATGAATGCCCCTCGATCCACACCGGCCTATGACCCGCCAGCAGGAGTTCCGGTAGAGAGTGTCAAGCTCACCACAATGCGTAAGACCATTGCCCGCCGCCTGAGCGAATCCAAGCAAACTGTGCCGCATTTTTATCTGGCCGTTCGCTGTAATCTCGACCCGCTACTCAAGCTTCGCAGCGAACTCAACGCCAGTCTCGCGCCGCGCGGCATAAAGCTGTCGGTCAATGATTTCATGATCAAGGCGTTGGCCATGGCGCTTGTCGAAGTACCGGATGCGAATGTCCAGTTTGGCGGCGATGTTCTACACCGTTTTAGCCGGGCCGACGTCTCCATGGCCGTCGCCATTGAAGGCGGCCTTATAACGCCGGTTATCCGGGATGCAGCGTCACTTTCCCTGTCCGCCATTGCAAAGCAGAGCAAGGCGCTCGCTTCCAAAGCGCGCAACGGCAAGCTGGAACCCGAAGATTATGAAGGCGGAACAGCGTCCATCTCCAATCTCGGGATGTTCGGTATCGACGAGATGGTCCCGGTTATCAATCCGCCGCAAGCGCTCATTCTGGGAATTGGCTCAGTGATCGAGCAACCTTGGAAGGTGGACGGAGAAATATCGCTGGCCAAGATCATGTCTGCCACCGGCAGCTTTGATCACCGCGCGATAGACGGAGCGGTCGCCGCCGAGTTTATGGCCGCCTTCAGAACTTTGTTGGAGAGCCCATTACTGATTGTGGGCTAACGCCGGAATGAGTGAAAGTCCCAAACAGCCTTTTGATCTTGCGGACGGATCCGCTGAGCGGATGCAGTTTTCCTTTCTCCGTCGTTTCGATCCATATAAGACTAGGGGCGTCGCATAGGAAAGACCGCCGTTCGTTTGATTTCGTCCAATGCGAAATTCGAATCGATTGATGCGATACCAGGAATTTTATGGATTTTTCCTCTTAGAAACTGGTTGTATTCTTCCAGATCGGCCAGTGCGACCCGCAGAAGATAATCATCACTTCCAGCGAGCAAATAACACTCCAGAACATTGTCGAGGTCACGTACAGACTGTTCAAATTTCTGAACGACTTCGCCGGTATGAGATTGAAGCCGGATATGGACAAAAATCGTAATTGGCAATCCATATGCTTCCTGGTCGACGGAAGCCGAATAACCCCGGATAGTTCCGTTATTTTCCAGTATGCGTACGCGGCGCAAGCAGGGAGAAGGCGAGAGCCCTATTTTATCGGAAAGTTCTTGATTTGTGAGTTTTCCATTTTGCTGTAGAGCTCTGATTATTGATATATCAATCCTATCCATATTGAGAAAATGGCATAATATGCCAAATTTATCAATAAAATTAGATAAAATCGCAAGCACATACCACGTCTTTTTCGATATAGCCCTGTCATCTAGCAAAGGATGAAAAGATGACTGATCCTGCAGGTTTTTCGACGCGCGCGATACATGATGGCTATAATCCACTGGACGAACAGGGTGCGTTGACACCACCAGTATATTTGACATCCACTTTTGTGTCCGAGACATCAGAAGAAATGGGCGCGCGTTTCGCAGGCGAGGCACCAGGGCATTTCTATTCACGCATATCTAATCCGACGGTTGACCTGTTGGAACGACGTGTCGCCTCGCTCGAAGGCGCTGAAGCGGCGCTGGGCACCGGATCGGGTATGGGCGCTATCGCTGCTGCAATCTGGACACTGGTTAAGCCAGGTGATGAAATATTGGTGGACAAGACGCTTTATGGTTGCACATTTGCGTTCATGAAGCACGGGCTAGCCCGGTTTGGAATTACCATCACCCACGTTGACATGACCAATCCTGAGAATTTGGAAGCGGTAATAGGACACAGAACGCGGATTGTATATTTTGAGACTCCCGCCAATCCCAACATGCGGCTAGTTGATATCGCGGCCATTAGCGAGATCGCCCATGTCCATGGCGCCATGGTGATTGTGGACAATACGTACGCGTCTCCCTATTTGACCCGTCCAATCGAACATGGTGCAGACATGGTGGTGCATTCAGCTACCAAATATCTCGGTGGGCATGGCGATCTGGTGGCTGGAATCATCGCAGGAAATGCAGAAATCATAAAGGATATCCGGCTTTTCGGGCTCAAAGATATGACGGGCGCGGTGATGTCTCCTTTCACTGCGATGCTTGTGCTGCGCGGATTAAAGACATTATCTCTCCGAATGGAACGGCATTGCTTCAATGCGCAACAGGTCGCCAATTATTTGCAGGGGCATCCGGCATTATCTGCTGTGCACTATCCTGGGCTTCCTGTTTTCAAGCAGCACGACTTGGCAAAGCGACAGATGCGGGATTTTGGGGGTATGATTGCTTTCGAATTGCATGGCGGGGTTGCTGCCGGGAAATCATTGATCGATAGTCTTAAACTGATCCACTGTGCGGTCAGCCTAGGGGATGCCGATACATTGATTCAGCATCCTGCAACAATGACTCACAGCACCTATACAGAAGACGAAAGAGCCAGATTCGGAATTACCGAAGGACTGGTCCGTCTGTCGGTTGGGCTAGAAGATGTTGAGGATATCATCGCCGACTTGGATGCTTCGCTTCCATCCGGTCGAACCGTCTTAAGTGCGGCGTAATAGTCTCAGCCACGATACCCGTGACTCACCCCTATTCGACCGAAGCTGCTGAAGTACAAGCGCAAAGCTGGGTTGGTCGACTACGCTGACACGATCGTTGAGGCCGAAACCCTGCTGCGAGCGGGGCCCGAGATGCTCTGCTGTGTTGGGAAAAGCGGATTCTGTTCATGCGAGGCTCAAATCCATTATATTTGCAAGAGTAATGTGGCTGGATCTCGCATATACATGGCCCAGTCCTAGCTCTCGTTCGAATTTGCTTATTAAGGAAATATCGCTCTCGGGCGAGCCGTAAATTGCTATGGACGCGTGACAGATGTAGGCGTTTTGGTTCTTTCGGCGGACGATGCGCGATGCCGTTCCCGCAATCTTTCTGCCTTTGAGACACAGGTTATAACTGCCGTCGCAATAAGCCCCTTGGATCGGACCGACAAAAGGGTTGATATGCAGTTTTTGAAAACTTTCTTGTAACAATGTGATCAAGCTTTCGTAGCTGGTATTGGGCTTCACTGGCTTACTGCCTGCAGCAACAGCCAGAGAGACATTCAATATTCCCGGGCGATGAATCACTGTCGAACCACCCGACGACCGGACATAGACGGGCCAGCCTGATCTCGCGCTCAAGTTTGCTGCTTCGGTAAACCCTTCACGCCTCGCAATTGGACGCGTCGTTACAAGGCAGTTTTGGTTTTCCCAGATTCTGAGACATGATGACCCGGGAGGCAAAGCGGCGACTTTTTCGACAAGCGCATCATCATCGTCTATCGCCTGCTGTCCCGAACAGTCTTCAACCTCAGTTTCAGCCGAAACTGCACGAGCAAGGCGGCGAACAAGTTCCCGTTCCATTGTCGAGGCCATTATTGTACCGAGCCAACCACCTGTCCGGGAATGACAATTTCATCCTCTGCCACCGCAATGCATAGCGCGCCACTGGCCGGGGCAGAAATTTCGAAGCTGGTTTTCTCCACCATGATTTCGGCGACCGTCACGCCTTTCTGAACGGTTTCACCTTCGCCATAGAGCCAGGTTGCAAGGGCGGCTTCCTGATCCGGGTCCCACTGGCCCCGAGGCACCAATATATCTGTCATTTCTGTTCTCCCAGCATGGCGATTATCCTGCTCTCGATCTTCCGGGCATCGGGCAGTAGGAAATGCTCCATAACGGGTGTGAACGGAATCGGGATATCGGGATGGGCGATGCGTTGCGGCGGACATTTCAGGGGTTCGGGCAGCGCTTCACATACCGTTGCGATGATTTCCGCTCCGATGCCGAAGCTGAGATAGTCGTCGTCGACCACCAGCAGCCGTCCGGTTTTGGCGACCGAGGCAAGGATCGTCTCCCGGTCAAGCGGCGCTATGGTCCGTAAATCCACGACTTCTGCGTCTATTCCAGTTTGATCGAGATTTCTGGCAGCAGCAAGCGCCTGATGCACCGTTGCCCCGAGGCCGACAATGGTGATATCGCTTCCATCGCGAACGACCGATGCTTTGCCGATCGGCACGAGATATTCGTTCTCCGGCGTATCATTGATTGAGCCGGCCACCGTGCCCAGCCAGCCCATGCCCTGCAACGCCTTGTGGAACATGAAAATGACCGGATTGTCGTCGCGGATAGCGGAGAGCATCAGGCCCTTGGCATCATGGGCGTTGGAGGGGATCACCACTTTCATGCCCGGCAGATGTCCGAATGTGGCGTAGAGGCATTGGCTGTGCTGGCCGGCATCGCCATAGCCGCCGCCGACCGATGTCATCAGCACCATCGGGCAGGGCACCTTTCCGCTCGAGAAATAGCTTTGCTTGGCGGCAAGATTGTAGATGGCATCCATGCAGACACCGAAAAAATCGACGAACATCAATTCGACGATCGGTCGTACCCCCGATGCCGCCATACCGACCGCCGCACCAATAAAGGCCGTTTCGGATATCGGCGTATCTCGCACGCGATCCCCTCCGAACGTCTCGAACAATCCGGTGGTTGTACCGAACACGCCGCCCATTTTCCCGATATCCTCACCCATCACCAGAACGGACGGGTCGCGTTTCATCTCCTGACCTATGGCCTCGCTCATTGCCTTTGCGATGGTCAGTCGGCGTTCCGCACCAGGTTTCTCGACGGTTTCATCAGGCAAAGACATGGTCAAAGGCCTCCTTCGGTTCGGGGTAATCATTGCTGCGCGCGAAGGAAAATGCCTGGTCGACAATTTTGCGGGCTTCGTTTTCGGCGCGATCAAGTTCGGTTGCTTCAAATCCTGCTTCGAGCAACCGGGCCCGATAAGCGGGAATGGGATCGGCTTCCTTCAATCGCTTGACCTCGTCCCTGGGTCGATAGCCTTCCGGATCGCCTATGAAATGGCCTTCTAACCGGCTGGTTTCTATCTCGATCAGACTGGGGCCGGAACCGGACCTTGCCCGTTCGATGGCGATACCCGCGGCCTCATATACGGCATCGGGATCATTGCCGCCGACATGAAAGCCGGGCATCGCATAGCCGCCCGCCCGGTCGGCATTGCTGGCAACCGCAGTACAGGCGCTTTTCGGGACGGAAATGCCGTAGCTATTGTCCTCGATGACAAACACCACCGGAGCCTTCCATACCGCAGCGAGATTGAGGCTTTCATGAAAAGCCCCCTGATTGGCGGCGCCTTCGCCTAGAAAAGCAACAGCGACGGCATCGCTTCCCCGCATTTTGGCAGCCATGGCGGCACCGACCGCCGGTCCCATTCCCTGCGCAATAATGCCCGAGCAGGAAAAATTCACCGCCGGATCGAACAGATGCATATGGCCACCGCGTCCGCCAGCCAGCCCGTCTTTCTTACCGAAAATCTCGGCTGCCATGGCATTCAGATCGACGCCCTTGGCGATCGCGATATGATGCGGCCGGTGGGTGGCGGTAACGGTATCATCCGGGCGCAAATGCGCGCACACGCCCACCGCGCAAGGCTCCTGTCCATCGGACAAATGCATCTCGCCGGGCAGCGGCCCTTTTGCCATGTTGAAAACCGGTGATTTGCCTTCAAAATAAGCGGGCTTGATAAGATCTTCAAAATGCCGGCTCTTGACCATCTGGGCATACATCCAAAGCCGCTTGCTATCATTGCTGCTCATCGTGCCACCCATCCGCCATCAATCACCAGTTCGATGCCGGTGACAAAGCGAGATTCATCAGAGGCCAGGTATATGGCACCCATGGCTATATCTTCCGGTGTGCCAACCGTATTCAGCGGGCATAGCGCGGCAATCGCTCCCCATGGATCATCGGCCGGGACCGAGCCATTTTCGACCCATCCTTCAACCGCCATTTCCAGCATCGGAGTGCGAATGCAGCCCGGGTGAATGGAATTGCAGCGGATCGCATCGCCATGCGCCGCCCATTCAATGGCCAGGCTTTTGGTCATGTGCCGGACAGCGCCTTTCGAGGTATTATAGGCCAGTTGATCCGGGTAGCCTACCAGACCCGCAATCGACGAAATATTGATCACCGAGGCGGAAGAACCGGATTGTCCCGATTCGCAAAGCAACGCCTCCAGTGTCCTGCAGCCGAGGAAAATTCCATCGACATTGACCGCCATGATTCCGCGCCAGTCTGCCAGGCTATGATCCCGCATTGGTTTCACAAGTTCGAGCCCGGCATTGTTGACCAGAATATCAAGCTTGCCGAATTGCTCGCTGATGTAATCAGCCAGTTCCTGCCAATTATCTGACGAGGAAACATCCAGATGAAAGGCGGTTGCACCAATTTGAGCGGCGCGTGCATTGGCCCCGCCATCATTGACATCGCCAATGATGATCTGTGCACCTTCCTTGGCCATTGCCTCCGCAATGCCAGCTCCTATTCCCTGGGCCGCTCCGGTAATACACACGACCTTGTTCTGCAGGCGTCCAGCCATAATCCCATCCCCTCGTCTTGATGTTCTGGAATAGTTGAACTCTTGCCAGTCCGCTTGTGTCAGCGCGGCAACAAAGTTGATCCTGGGCGAACTGATACCGGACCGATCGGCTTAGTTGTCGGTGTCGCTGCTTCGATAGGATTGTTTGAACTGCCGCGGTGACTGTCCGAATTCATTCTTGAACGCATGGCTGAAGTGGGAAGCATCCGCAAAACCGCGCTGCATAGCAATCTGGGTCACCGACAATTTGCTTTTGGCCGGCTCGCAAAGATCCGCTTTGGCGGCATTTAATCGTCGTTTGCGAATCCAGCTTCCGGCACTTTCATCTGCTCCTTCGAACAAACGATGCAAATAGCGCGGACTGAACTTGAAGGCCGCCGCAATTGATGCCGGGGAAAGGTCGGGTTCGCCAAGATTCGCAACTATATATTCCTGGACCCGGTTAAGCACTGCCTGCCGGAAGGCTGTGCTCGAACGATTGGCGCTATCCGGCTTGAAGGCTGCCGCGACCAATTCCACCGTCGCCCTTAACACCGCTGGCCGGTCTTCCGGTTCCACCAGCTCGATGGCTTGGTGAATTTGCACCAGGTGGGAATGTAAGATCGACCCAAGGCCTTTGGTCCCGTCAACACTCAGGCCACACATATCTTCGATACCGGGGATCATCATTTTGGCATTGTCGCGCGGGATCAATATTGAGAATTGATTCAACCTGCTGGTATTTTGAAATTTTGCTGGACGGGTGCTGTCCCAAATCGCGATTTTGCCATTCGAAATGACGGTTTCGTTGGCCCCTTGCGCCAGAAGACATTCTCCCTCCGTGAAAAAAAGAAGGCAAAAATAGGCATCTTTGCTTTTCTTGATATCGTCCATTGAACGAAATCCGGTTACCGGATCTGCCACAATATGGGTGAGCATATAGTCGTTCACGGCCCGCCGGCGCACTTCGGCTATATATTGGTCATTTCGATCCGATTTCAGATCCCAGTGAAAATGGGTGCGATCGAGCACTTCCTGAAAGCCAGGCAATTGCCGTGTGGGAGGCAGGCTGGCCGATTGCCAGCTCTCTTCCTCAATTATCCCCATAAACCCTCTCCTAACTCAACGCTACGACGCCTCGGCGACATTCGCAAGCTGGTGTGTTTTTATGGCACAGATTGCCAAGTTTGGTGTCCTGCTCAAACAAATTTAGACATGTCGGTTCACCAAAATACAAAAATAACGCCGTTCCCAAGCAAGAAACGCCCAACCATTCCAAGCTAGTACCCGACAAATCGGATGACCGCAGAAAAGATGGCTCACCGTTCAGGAGAAGGAAAAACAATGAACAATATATGTCGCGCAACCATAGTTGGATCCCTTATATCGGTTTCTTTGCTCGCCCACGGCACGGCGTTAGCGCAGGCGAAGCCGGCGAATGCCGAGCCGGAAGGCCAGGGTGGCGGAGTCAATGTCATTGTCGTCACGGCGCAAAAACGAGCCCAGAATCTCCAGGATGTACCCGTGTCCGTATCCGCATTTGATACGCAGATGATCGCTGATGCCGGGTTTACCAACAGCCTCTCGATCGGGGATCAGGTTCCCAATCTTGAAATAAAGACATTTGGCGGTGTGCCGAATATATTCATCCGCGGCGTGGGCAATAATGATTTCAACAGTTCATCAATCGGTCCGATCAGCGTGTACCGCGATGATATTGTGGTTGCATCGACCGGGAGCCAGATATTCTCGCTGTTTGATTTGGAGCGCATAGAAGTCGTTCGTGGACCGCAGGGCACCTTGTTTGGCAAAAATGCCACGGGCGGTGCGATCCAGTTTTTCTCCAAATTGCCCGATGACGAGTTCGAAGGAAACGCCCGCTTCGGCTATGGCCGTTTCAGTCTGTTTGAAGGCGAGGTGGCAGCATCCCTGCCGATTGCCGATGGATTTTCGGTCCGCGTAGCGGGCATGATCCGCAAGCGAGACGGAGAGAAATTCAACAGGTTTGACGGCAGCGACGCGATTGACGTCGATGAGGCGGCGGCGCGTGCCATTTTCCGCTTGCGACCGGGCCCCGATACCGATCTTCGATTGACCGTCGGCGGTGGTCGGGACCGCAGCGACTATCTGGAAAACAAACCGGTGGGAACGATTAACGGCGCTGATTTGTTCGGCTATACCGATCCTTTCCCCGATGACGAGCGGTTGCTCAATTTCAACGGGGAATCACGAAATTTCTCCGACAATGTCTTTGTGAATTTTGTCGCCCAGCATGATTTTGGCGATTGGTCGGTCCGGTCATTGACCGGTTATGACAAGAGTGACGTTGATAATGCGGTCGATGTCGACGGTGGCCCGTTCCGGATCGACGAGATCACATTTTTGACCAATGCCGAGCAATTCACGCAGGAGCTTCAGCTTTCATACGATGATGGTACATTAAACGCGATTGCCGGCCTCTATTATTTCTATGAGGATTTTAACGCGCGCAGCAATGCCGACCTGATTGGCGAACTGACCTTTGCACAAGGTGCGTTACCTTTGATCACCCAGGCCACCCGCAAAAATAAGGCCTATGCCGCATTCGGCCAGGCGACCTATGCCGTGGCTCCGGAGCTTCGCCTTACCGTTGGTGCACGTTACACGATCGACAAGGTTCGGGCGACTCATCAGGCGGATCTGATACCCGGGTTTTTCGATACCGATATTCCCAATGGCGCTCCGGTTCCGCTGGTGCCATTCGCCAACCTGCAGGATTCCTACAAGTCCTTCTCTTGGCGGCTCGCAGCAGACTATGATGTCACCGATGACGTGCTCGCCTATTTCAGCGTCGACAAGGGTTTCAAGGCTGGCGGCTTCAATATCGGGATTATCACGAGCCTGGCGGAACGAACCCAAGTGGACCCGGAAACGCTGATTTCCTACGAAATCGGCCTCAAGTCGACCCTGTTTGATCGAAAGTTGAGGCTGAACGTCGCGGCTTTCTATTATGACTATAGCGATCTTCAGGTGTTGTCGGTCAACACTCAGGCGGGCAGTGCGGTGCCGACGTTGGGCCTCGACAATGCCGCGGATGCGACGATCAAAGGCATTGAAGTGGAAGCGTTTGCGACGCCGACCGACTGGCTTGATCTCGGCCTGAATTTTGGTGTTCTGGATGCGAAGTTCAAAAATTATCTGTCTGGCGCGATTGATCCGGTTTCAGGTCTCCCCCGGGACTTCTCCGGCAACAGCTTGCCGGGAGCACCCAAATTTACACTTTCGGCCAATGCACAGGTGACCGTGCCGGTCGGGCGCTTCGAAACGCGCTGGCGGGCTGAGTATAATTATACCGGCAAGAAATTCTACAATAATGCCGAGGATCCACTGATCAGTTCTGGTGAGGGCTATGGCCTGCTCAATCTTCGTGCCTCCCTTTCCGATCCCGATAATGGCTGGGAAGTGGCTGCCTGGGCGAAGAATATCACCAACAAAGCCTATATTGTCGATGCGACCGATACCCGCGGATTCGGTTTTGTGCCCCGCTATTATGGCGAACGCGCGACTTATGGCGCCGAACTCCGGCTCACATTTTGAACATAGACCGAAGACAGGATTCAAAGATGAATATAGTGCCGGAACTGCTCACCACACCCAAGGACATTGACTGGTTCAATTTGGTCGAGGGCATTGATTTCAAACTTTTCTTCGCCAGCAAGGAGACGGGGCGATGGACAGTGTTGTTACGCTGTCAGCCAGGCAGCTCTTTTCCGCGTCACCGCCATCTTGGCGCGGGAGAATATTATGTTGTCAAAGGCAAGATGGAATATCGGATGGGTGCAGCACTTGAAGGAACCTATGGCTATGAACCGCTCGATGTGATCCACGATCACACGGCCTTTCCGGAATATACGGAACTATATTTTACCAACCATGGCCCGGTCGTTTTTCTTGATGAACAGGATAATGTGACATCAATATTGGATCATTCGCTTTTAACCGAGATCGTGAACGGGTAAGCTGCCGCAGATGCGTGATTATGAAAAGTCGGTAACGGAGAGCATTGTCGATCCAGATCGTTTCTGGCTCGAGGCGTCGACGGAGATCGACTGGGTTGCGGCGCCTGAAATTGGATGGGATGAGGACAGCAACAGCTGGTTTCCCGATGGCCAGCTGAACAGCTGTTACAATGCCGTCGACCGCCATGTTGACAGTGGCAGAGCCGATCAGCAGGCGATCATCTATGAAAGCCCGGTCACCGGGCAACGGCAGATTTTCACCTACCGGGAATTGCAGACGCAGGTCGCAAAAACCGCCGGGATGATTGCGGCTCAAGGCGTGCAGAAAGGTGATCGCGTGATCATCTATATGCCGATGATTCCGCAAACCGTGTTCGCCATGCTGGCCTGTGCCCGGATCGGTGCCGTTCACTCTGTGGTCTTTGGCGGTTTTGCACCGCCTGAACTGGCCAAACGGATCGATGATGCAGAGCCCAAATTATTGCTGACCGCATCCTGCGGGATTGAGGGAAAAAAGATCATCCCTTACCAGCCGCTGGTCATCGAAAGCCTGTCGCTGGCCGAGCACCATGTTCCGGCTGTGCTGTTGTTCCAGCGGGAAACGCTCCCTGCGGATATTGCGGATGGTTGGGCTCAGGACTGGTCGGAACAATTGATCAAAGCGGTTCCTGCAGATTGCATCCCGCTGATGTCCGCAGACGCGCTCTATATCTTGTACACTTCGGGCACGACCGGAACGCCGAAAGGCGTGGTGCGCGACAATGGCGGACATGCCGTGGCGCTCAACTGGAGCATGAGACATATTTACGGTCTGAAGCCCGGCGAATGTTTCTGGGCCGCATCCGATGTCGGCTGGGTGGTGGGCCACAGCTATATTGTCTATGCTCCGCTTTTTGCGGGTGTCACCGTGGTTCTTTACGAAGGCAAACCAGTCGGCACTCCCGATGCCGGAGAATTCTGGCGGATCATCGAACGCCACCAGGTTTCGGTGTTTTTCACTGCTCCGACCGCCATTCGTGCCATTCGCAAAGAAGATGAAAATGGCGAACTTTACCCGACAAGTGATTTGCCATCGCTGCGAGCGATATTCCTCGCTGGCGAACGCGCGGATCCGGACACTGTAAAATGGCTGGAGAATCGCGTGGGTCGTCCGGTCATTGATCATTGGTGGCAGACGGAGCTTGGCTGGCCAGCCATGGCCACCAGTCTGGGTCTCGGTGATGAGCGGAGAAAAGCCGGAAGCGCGGGATTTCCGGTGCCGGGCTACAGGGTGCATGTTCTGGATGATAATGCCGAGGCGGTCACCTCCGGGAAAGTGGGAAACATCGCGATCAAATGTCCCTTGCCGCCGGGCTGCTATCAGAGCCTCTGGGGCAATCCGGAGGGCTATCAGAAAGCCTTCGTGTCCTATCCTGGATATTATGAAACCGGCGATGCGGGTTTTTGCGACGCGGACGGTTTCATGCATGTGATGGGCCGAACGGACGACATCATCAATGTTGCCGGGCACAGATTGTCGACCGGTCAGATGGAAGGCGCCCTGGCAGGGGTCGAAGGCGTTTCCGAATGCGCGGTGATCGGAGCGGATGATCCATTGAAGGGCATGATTCCTGTTGCTTTTGTTGTTGCTTGCGGACGGCCGAGTGAAAAGGATTTGACAGAATCCTGTATTGCTCATGTCCGGTCGGAAATAGGGGCTGTTGCATCCTTGCGCACGATCCACATCGTCGCGGCCCTACCAAAGACACGCTCCGGCAAAATCCTGCGTTCGTCGTTGCGTGCGATTGCTAACGGACATGGAGTAAAAATGCCCAATACGATTGAGAATCCTGAATCGATCGAGGTTATTCTTTCCAAATTGGAAAACGCAAACCGCTAATGGGTTGGTTCGTCGAAACCCAAGCATCGGCGGCCGGTTTTGCGCTGGCGGACCATAAGGCATCGTGCACAGTTGGGTGAGAAACACCCAACGATTGCCATCCTCCTTCAAAATCAAACGCGTGAGGCTGTCCTTTAAATTCTGTCTACGGAAAAACGGGTATTAATAACGGGTATTAATTATGCCATATCGAAGCAGGTGCAGAGACGCTCGGAAACAGGAAAGTGGGTGGTGCCGCTTAGAGGATTCGAACCTCTGGCCCCCGCATTACGAATGCGATGCTCTACCAACTGAGCTAAAGCGGCATCGATGAAACGGATTGGCATCGGCTCATTCCGTTCGCACTGATCGCGGGCCATTACCAGCAGAGCTCTGCCGTGACAAGTCCGCGTGATTGATATTTCGAGCGTCCGCCATCGGTATATTTATATCATCTCTGTAATCCGTTGCGATAATCATTATCCGGAAATTTACCGTATATTTACCACGAGCGGTGCACGAACATATGGAATGAGTGCAATTGCAATGGGGCAGCATGGAAAACCTACGGAATCACGGTGACCTTGGCGATCAGGATATGGCTTCTGTCCCGGACTATATCATCTATGAAGACGATGACGGTGCGGTAGAACCGCCACCGGTCATTGGGCAGGATGAACGTCGCATGCAGGTGCGGGCCTATAACTTCTGGGCTGGGTTGTTAAGCGAGCGTTACTTTCCCAGGGTTGAAGATTTATCGGCTGAATCCAATGAAGATTTTGGTCCGAATAGCGTTTTGCTCGACTTCTCCAAGGGTATCGACAATCCCGCAATTCAGTTTCTCGGCCGGACGCTGCGCGAGGAATGCGCGATTGACGATTCGATCACCGCGGTTGCTGATATCCCTGCGCGCTCACTGCTTTCGCGGATCACCGATCACTATCTGCAGATCATTGCCAACCAGGCACCGATCGGATTTGAGGCCGAATTTGTTAACCAGCACGGAGCAACGATCCTGTATCGTGGAATCCTGCTCCCGTTTTCCACCGATGATGAAACGATCGATTTCATTTACGGTGTCATCAACTGGAAAGAAGTTGTTGCCGATACGATGCGGCAGGACATTGAAGAGGAAGTTTCTCAAGCGATGCTGTCGGCTCCGGCAAAATTCGTGGCAGGACCGGTTTGGGAAGATGGACCGAATTCGTCCAGTCTTGATGAACTGGATCTCGCTCCGGAGCTGGCAGCCGCCTCCGTTGAAGAGGACGCAGGGCGCTGGTCCGATCAACTGGCGGATGATGCAAGCCTGGCCGACTGGCTGTCGGCCGCCCGCAGCAGTGCCGACAATGCGGCGCACTGCGATCAGCGCAGTCGCAAAGCGCTTTATGCGGCGATCGGGCACGCCTATGATTTTTATTTGAAGACCGAGCAATATCCTGACGATTATCTGACGTTGCTCGAAGATTCTGGCCTGGCGGTTCAGGATCGGGCACCAATGACGCCGATTGTGAAGCTGGTATTTGGTACGCAATATGACAAGACAAGGCTGACCGAATATGCGACCGCGCTCAAATATGCCAAACGTCTTTCTATTGATAAAGGTGCTTTTGGTGATTTCCTCAGTCAGCATGACGGAGGCTTGAAAGCGGTTGTACATGCAGAACGCGGCGCAATACGACCGTCTGGCCTGTTTTCCAAAGCCCGGACGGCCAGCGCAGAACTGTTGGCCAAACTGCGCTCTGCGCCGTCTCGGCAATTGCGGGATATAGATGCGGGCGATTCCGAGTTTGTCGTGCTGGTCGCGCGCAAGGATCCGACCGGCGCGCTGACTATCGTCGGACCGGTTTGCGGCAATGAAAAGCTGACCAGTCAGGCGCTCCAGCACACCCAAATCTGATTATATTTGCTGTTCGCTCGTGCACAGAAGAGCGCTAGCCTTCACTAGTTGCATATGTAATCAAAATACCACTATCCAGAATATTCGCCAAACTGCGCCTGTAAAGCATTGGTTAGCCCCTTGAGCACGTGCCGGAATAGGCGCATAGCATCTGCGATGCCGACGGGCTTCTGACTCGTCTTGATCCACTTGGGGGGGAAATGGCTGCCAATCGCGACCGAAAAACCACGCGAACCAAATCAAAGCCCGATGGCCTAGAAAAGGCCCTGGTAGGAGCCTTTCTCGAAAGCGCGTTGCCTGGCGAAAATATAGGTTTTGATAAAAAAGCCTGTGAAGAGGCTGCGCGCTTCACCTTGCAATGCGCTCATGAACGTCGCGGTAGCGAAGCCAATCTGTTGCTGGAAAGCGTTAGCGGGTCCCAGAAACACAGGCATTTGCGCCTCGCGATCGTCAACGACGATATGCCATTTTTGGTCGATTCAATTTGCGCCACGATCGCCGGTTTCGGTTTGACTGTAGAGCGGCTGATTCATCCCGTGGTCGCGGTTCGGAGGAATGACAAGGGTCAGCTTGTCGAGATTATCGAACGGCCGACCAGCGGTGAGAAAAACGAATCGATTATCTATATCGAACTCGAGCGAACCGATGCCCGCATTCGCCGGGATTTGGTCAGGGCGTTGCGTTCAAACCTCAGGGACGTCGCTGCAGCGGTAACGGATTGGCTGAAATTGCAGATCGTGCTCGGTGAAAATGCAGATGGACTGCCAGAAGGAGAGGGCGCCACTTTGCTGCGCTGGTTTCTTGACCGCAACCTTACATTGCTCGGCCACGAAATGGTTGATGCGGAAGGCGCACGGTCACAGCAGCTCGGGCTGGCGCGGATGCGCGAGCAGCCGGTACTTTCTGACGAGAGTCGGCGGCGTGCATTTGCCTGGTTTGAAAATGGCGGCAAAGCACCGCTTATCATCAAGTCCAATCAACTTTCCACTGTCCACCGCCATGTCCTGATGGATCTGATCATCATTCCGGTGAGGGATCAGAACCGGATTGTTTCGCTATCAATCATCTCGGGTATGTGGACCAGTGCAGCGCTCGCGGCGCCACCGGAAAATATTCCGCTATTGCGCACGCAGCTCACGCGGCTGTTTGACAAGTTTGAATTTTCCCAATCGGGGCATGCCGGCAAAAGTCTTACCCACATCTTGACGGCGCTGCCGCATGACCTGCTCATTACCTTTGCGCAGGATGATCTGGAAAAACTGGCTCTGATCGCAATGTCGCTGATCGATCGTCCGCGACCGAAATTGCACAGCGTGATATCTCCTCTTGCGCGCCATCTGTTTGTCTTCGTTTGGCTCCCCCGCGAACAGCTCTCCACCGCGCGCAGACAGAATGTCGAAAAAATGCTGATTGAGGCTACCGGGGCAACAATATTAAGCTGGTCCAATACGCTCGAAGAGGGCGGCGTCTCCTCTCTCCGCTATACGCTCGATATGGGGGCCGACGGCAAGGTTCCCGATCCTGATTTGCTCGATCAGGAACTGGAAAATATGGTTCGGGGCTGGAAACCGGAAGTAGAACGCAATCTCAGGGAAGCCGGACAGGAAAATCGTGCGGCGATTCTGGCGCAGCGCTATGCCAATTGTTTCCCCGGAACCTATCAATCGACTTATGGGCCTATGGAAGCGGCAAAGGATATCATGCGGCTTTTCCGGCTCGAGCGCGGCGGGCAGCGGTCGACCCGGCTCTATCGGCTTGCCAGCGACGCGGAGCATCTGCTGCGACTGAAAATTTACCATCTCGGCTGTGCGCTGCCGTTGTCGGATGCGGTACCGACGCTGGAGCATTTCGGGTTCACCGTGCTCGAATCCGTGCCGACGCCGCTCGAAGGCGGACGGCTGGGTTATATTCACGATTTTCTGCTCGAGCTGCGGTCCGCGGAACGATGTGAAAGCCTGATTGCCCGGGCGGATGAAATCGAGGCTGCTATTACCAGCGTATTGGATGGGGAGGCTGAAAATGATGCCTTTAACCAGCTCATCATTACCGCTGGCATTGATGCCCGCTCGACGATTTGGATGCGGGCATGGTTCCGTTATTTGCGCCAGACTGGTCTGAGCTATGGCCTGATTACCGTTGTCGAGGCCTTGACCAAGGCACCCGATGTCACCGCGGCGCTGATCCAGCTCTTCGGGGCCCTCCACGACCCGAATTTCGAAGGCGATCGGGCTGCGGCCGCCGCCCTTGCGGTGCGCGATGTTGACGGCGCCTTGGTTTCTGTCAACGCGATTGACGATGATCGCATCCTGCGTCTGTTCCGGGCGGTGATTGAATCCATTTTGCGGACCAACGCTTTCGCTTATGGAGCCGGGGAGGCACTTGCCTTCAAGATCGAAAGTGCCAAAATTCCGGAACTTCCCGATCCGGTGCCCTGGCGAGAAATATTTGTCTATAGTCCGCGCGTCGAAGGCATCCATCTGCGGGCGGGACCGGTGGCCCGCGGAGGATTGCGCTGGTCGGACCGGAGAGATGATTTTCGCACCGAGATACTGGGCTTGATGAAAGCCCAACGGGTAAAAAATGCCGTGATTGTTCCGACGGGCGCGAAAGGCGGATTTTTTGCCAAGCAGCTGCCCGCTGGTGACGACCGCGATGCCTTTCTGGCGGAGGGCATCGAGGCCTATAAAATCTTCATCACCGCGCTGCTGTCGGTTACCGACAACATCGTCGAGGGGAAGGTCGTTCCCCCGGCACAGGTCGAACGCCTCGACGATGATGATCCCTATTTTGTGGTGGCCGCGGACAAGGGGACCGCAAGCTTTTCCGATATTGCCAACCAGATCGCAATCGAACGCGGTTTCTGGCTGGGCGATGCCTTTGCCAGCGGCGGCAGCAACGGATATGACCACAAGGCGATGGGTATCACCGCGCGCGGTGCCTGGGTATCCGTCCAGCGCCATTTTGCGGAAACCGGAATTGACGTTCAGACGGCACCGGTTACCGTGATCGGTGTTGGCGACATGTCGGGTGATGTGTTCGGCAATGGTATGCTTCTTTCCAAGAGCCTGAAAATCGTGGCGGCTTTTGATCACCGCCATATTTTTATCGACCCTCAGCCCGATCCGGCAAAAAGCTGGACCGAACGCAAAAGACTGTTCGATTTGCCGCGCTCAAGCTGGGATGACTATGACAAGACTCTGATATCCAAGGGCGGCGGGGTATTTTCCCGCGGTTCGAAGACCATTAAAATCTCGAAGCAGATCGGCAGCCTGCTGGGGCTGCCCCATGATGCCGAAACCACCCCAACCAAATTGATGAACGCCATATTGGCATGCAATGCGGATCTCCTGTGGTTTGGCGGGATTGGAACTTATGTTAAGGCTGCGTCCGAAAACCATATCGAGGTTGGTGATCCGGCAAATGACAAGATTCGCATCAATGCCGAGCATTTGCGCGTCAAGGTCATTGGCGAGGGGGCTAATTTAGGCATTACGCAGGCGGCAAGAATTGCCTTTGCCGCCCAGGGCGGACGGATCAATACCGACTTTATCGACAATAGCGCCGGGGTTGATTGCTCCGACAACGAAGTCAACATCAAGATTGCACTCAATACGGAACTGGCAAGTGGCACGCTTAAACCCGATAGTCGCAATGCCTTGCTTGAATCGATGACCGAAGATGTTGGCGCGTTGGTGCTTGAAGACAACCGGCTTCAGGCACTGGGTCTCTCGATTGCCGAAATGGGTGGACCCAAAACCCTGCCATCCTATGTTCGGTTGATTGACCAGTTTGAAGAACGAGGACAGTTGAACCGCAGCGTTGAAGGACTGGCCAGTAATGAGGACCTGATCCGCCGGGGGCAGGAAAAAAGAGGCCTATATCGTCCGGAACTGGCCGTGCTGATCTCGACCGCCAAGCTGGCACTCCAGCAAGCTATTGAAAATAGCGATCTGGGAGATGATCCCGGGCTCAATAGCGAGCTGCTTCATGCATTTCCTGCCGCGATGCAGAAGGATCACCAAGCAGCCATCCTCAATCACCAACTGCGCCGCGAGATTATTGCGACAAAACTGGCAAACCGGATGGTCAACCGGATGGGGCTGATCGACCCGTTTGAACTGGCTGAAGAAGAGGGGTGCGCGCTGGGAGAAGTTGCCCGTGCCTTCGTCATGGCAGAACGCCTGTTCCATGTTGACAAGATTTGGCGCGCGCTGGAAGAGGCAGAAATAGCGGAAGATATCCGGTTAACTCTGTTTGATCGTCTCGCATATATCCTCCGCTCGCACATGGCCGATCTGATGCGGATCGGGGTGTCCGATGACCGGATTGAAGACACAGTCCATATGCTGTCACCGGGCGTAACCGCGCTCAATGAGAATGTTGAAAAGCTGATTACCGCAGAGGGGCGCCTGCAGGGGGCCCGGCAGACGAAATTGCTCGTCGATGCAGGCGCGACGCCGGAAATTGCTGACAAGATCGCCAATATGTATAAAAATGACGGCGCGACCGGTATTGCCTTTCTTGCGCATCGCCGCGAGATTGACGCGCTTGATGTCGCGGTTGCCTTCACCCAACTCGGTAGTCAGCTGGGTCTTGACTGGGCGCAGATGACCGCGACACGGATCAATCCGTCCGATCCCTGGGACCGCTTGCTGGTGGCAGGACTGGCGCGCGATTTTCAGCAGATGCGGCTTGATTTCCTTCGCCGGACCCGCGGCAAGGATATGCAGCAATTTGTTGAAACCTGGGCCGAACGCAATATTGACCGCGTGGCTCAGTTCAGAAAGATCATGGATCGGGCGCAACAAACGCCAAAGCCGTCAATTGCCATGCTGGCTCAAATTGCCGGACAGGCGCGGTTGCTGCTCTCGCGCTAGATCCAGTAGCCCAGCAAATGGAGGGACAGGCCGACCAGCCCGCCAACCAGGGTGCCGTTTACGCGGATGAATTGTAAGTCGCGGCCAACGGCATTCTCGACGCGATCGGTGATCGTCTGGGTATCCCAACCGCGGATCGTTTCCGATACAAGCTTGACGATATTGTCACCGTAACTGGCGACGACACCGATGACCGCTCGTCGGCCAAATCGGTTGATCTGGAGATTGAGTTGTTTGTCCTGTTGCAGGCTGTTGCCCAGCTGGATCAGCGCGTCACCAAATTGCCCGGCCAGCGCGGCATCGGGATCGCGGGCAGCGCGGAGCAGCGCTTCCCGGCCTTGCTCCCAGATTCCATCGAGCCACGATGCGATGGCTGGATTCTCGATCATTTCGAGTTTCCATTCATTCACCTTTTGACGGAGCTCCGGGTCCTGCTGCAGTTCGGCGGCGAGTTGCTGGAGGCTCTCTTCGGTTTTGGTACGGACCGGATGATGCGGGTCGGCAGCCATATCGGCGAGCAGTTTGTAAAGGCCATCAAGTACTTCATTGGCGACGCGGTCATCCAGTCCAGTCCAGCGCATCACTGCATTGGCGCGGTCGGTCACGATATTGCGGATGACCGGTTCATTGGTGTCCAGCGTCCGATAAGCCCAGCGAATGGTAGAATCGATCAGCGGACCATGCCGATTTTCAGCCATGACTGCTTCGAGAATCTGGCCCAGTGGCGTAGCGATGTCGAGGCCTACAGCCTGCGTCTTCACCGCACCCTTGAACATGGTGCCGAGGCGATCTTGGTCGAGTGAGGCAATCGCGTCACCCAATAATCGCGACGCTCCGTATTTTAGTCGTCCTTCCCCGCCGCTTGGTGATTTCAGAAAGCGGCCGATACCACTGGCAAGATCGACATGTCTCATCCGTTGGGCAACCAGACGCGAAATCAGGAAGTTATCCTTGAGAAAATTGGCCAGCGTGTCGCCAATCCGGTCCTTGTTGCGCGGTATGATTGCTGTATGCGGTATCGGAAGGCCCATAGGATGGCGAAACAGGGCTGTTACGGCAAACCAGTCTGCGAGACCGCCCACCATTGCAGCCTCGGCAAAGGCGCGAACGAAACCGAGCACTGGATGTGCGGATTCATAGCTTTTCGAGGTCACATAGATGATTGCCATGACCACGAGCATACCGGTCGCGATGATCTTCATATCCCGGCCGGCATTATTGGTTTTGGTGGCGAATCCTGGTCCGCCTCCGCTGCCTGTTTGTGACGATATCGGCTTCACTCGGCGGGCTGGACCTCTGCATCGGGCAGATCGTGACGGTCATCGCCGGGTTGGTATGTTAACATCTTGTTGCGCAGCCATGGCCCGGCCCGGCGTTCAAATCCATCCGCCAGACTGAATCCGGCTGGAACAATGACCAGTGTCAGCAAGGTTGATACAACCAGGCCCCCGATCACGACGATTCCCATGGGTGCGCGCCAGGCCCCATCGCCAGACAAGGACAGGGCGGTCGGAACCATACCCGCAGTCATAGCGACCGTTGTCATAATAATTGGCTGGGCACGCTTGTGGCCGGCATCCATGATAGCCTCGAACTTCGGGATGCCCTTTTGCATTTCCTCGATGGCAAAATCGATCAGCAGAATGGAATTTTTACTGACAATGCCGAGCAGCATGAGCACACCAATAAGCACTGGCATGGAAAGTGACGTGCCGGTGGCCCAGACCAGCAACATGCCGCCCAGTGGGGCAAGTGCAAGAGATCCCATGTTGACCAACGGTGACATCAAGCGCTTGTAGAGCAAAACCAGCGTCGCAAATACAAGCAGAACGCCGGCAATCAGCGCGATTACAAAATTGATTGCCAATTCCTGCTGCCATTCGTCTTCGCCGAATGCTTCATTGGACACGCCTGTAGGGAGGTTTTTCATGATCGGTAGATCAAAGATTTTTTCCATCGCCTCGCCCTTGATGACATCCGGCGCCAGATCCGCACCGACAAATGTGCGGCGGTTCTGGTTATAACGCTGGATCGATGTCGGTCCGGACCCAAAACTCACCGAAGCCACGCGGCTGAGTGGCACCGTGCCGCCGTTTGCAATCGGGATTGGCAGGTTCTCGATAGTCGTCAGGTCTGTGCGCGATTCAAGCGGCAACATGACACGGATCGGAATTTGCCGATCCGACAGAGAAAATTTCGCTGCATTCTGATCGATTTCACCCAATGTTGCGATACGGATCGTCTGGCTTAGCGACGCGGTAGTGACGCCCAGCTGAGATGCCAGGTCCATATAAGGAGTAATGATGATTTCAGGTCGGCTGAGATCCGATGCGATACGAGGCGCACGTATCAGATTAATGCCTTTCATCTGCTCAACCAGCTGGGCAGCCGCTGCATCAAGCAAATTCGGGTCAGACCCCGTCAGCATGATGGAAATGTCGCGTCCGGTTCCGCCGCCGCCACTTTGTGACTGGAAGGAAATGCGTGCATCGGGAATTTTCTGGAGTTCCGGTAAAAGGCTGCGCTCAAATTCGATCGATGTTTTGTCGCGATCTTCCTTGAGGCTGACAAACACGGTCGCATTTGTTTCCCGGACCCGCGTAAGCACCCGTTCGACTTCAGGCTGGGCATACATAAGGTCTGACACCTGGTCAGCGATTCTTTCCGTCTGCTTCAGTGTCGTTCCGGGCACTACCTCGATCTGAATGCGGCTATTGTCCTCATTGATCGTCGGTTGAAATTCAGCAGGCGTGATAGCGAATAATATCACCGTCAACCCAAAGGCGACAAGACCGGTACCCATCATCCATATACGGTGATCATGGGCGCGCGCGCGGAAACGTCCCGCACGAAAAGCGTACCAGTCGGCAAAACGACCGCCGAACAAGTTCACCACATATTTAATTCCCAGCGCCATCAGAGCTGCACCGGCGAGCCCAGCGGTGATACCGACAGCGAGACTCACTATCGCCCGCAAAAAGTCACTGGGCACCAAGCTTGTAAGCAATCCATAGATCATGGAGCCGACCAGTTGGGCGATCCCTACAAATGCTATTACGATTAGAGCGAACAGAATAAAGCCGATGAGATATTGCCACCAGGCAGCTTTTGCGGGGACAAGCGTCTTGCGGATGCGATCAGCCTCCGAACGATCCAAAACCCACTGCAGCAACTGCATATACCGGTCCATCCAGACCCCTCCGCCGTGTTCCGCCTGGCCTTTGGCCTTGAGGAAATATGCCGCAATCATCGGCGTTATCATACGCGCAACAGCAAGACTCATCAGCACCGAAACAACCACGGTAATACCGAAATTCTTGAAAAACTGGCCGGATATGCCGGGCATCAGTCCGACTGGCAGAAAGACGGCGACGATACAGAATGAGGTGGCGACAACCGCGAGACCAATTTCATCGGCCGCATCAATCGACGCCTGATAGGCGGTTTTCCCCATGCGCATATGGCGCACGATATTCTCAATCTCCACAATGGCATCGTCGACCAGCACACCGGCCACCAGACCCAGAGCCAGCAGGGAAAGGAAATTGAGATTGAAGCCCAGGAGATCCATGAACCAGAAGGTCGGTATTGCTGACAATGGTATGGCGATCGCGGAGATGACCGTCGCTCGCCAGTCGCGCAGGAATATGAAAACGACAACCACGGCCAGGATTGCGCCTTCAATCATGGCCAGCATCGAGCTTTTATATTGTGATTTGGTGTAACTGACGCTGTTGAGCAGCGGAATGAACTCAATCCCGGGAACTTCCTCTTTGATCTTGTCCATGATCACCATTGCATCATCGTAGACCGTCACATCAGAAGCTCCGCGTGCACGCGACATCGAGAAATTGACAACCTCAACGCCTTTGACCTTGCTAATGGAAGTGCGCTCGCCGAAGGAGTCGTTCACTTCTGCAACATCACTCAACTTGACCGTCTGACCATTTTGCAACGATATTTGTGTCTGGGACAGGTCATAAGCGTCGTCTGCATTGCCCAGTACGCGGACCGATTGCCGTGTACCCCCCACTTCTGCCCGTCCGCCGGCCGCATTGATGTTGACCTGGCGCAGCGCCGCGTTGATCTGATTGGCCGTCACGCCAAGCGCCTGCATTCGTTCGGGCCGGAGAATCACCCTGATCTCCCTGTCAACTCCACCAAATCGGTCAACTTCGGCCATGCCGTTGACGGTCAGTAGCCGCTTGGCCACCGTGTCATCGACAAACCAGCTAAGTTGCTCGACCGTCATGTCATCAGCTTTGACAGCAAAAAAAGCGATCGGACCACCCACGGCATCGACTTTGGCGACTTGCGGTTCCAAGATACCATCCGGCAAAGATCCCCGAATCTGGTCAACCGCATTTTTTACTTCATTGACGCTGTTGTTCACATCCGCGCCAATTTCAAATTCGACAAATGTTCTGCTGCTGCCTTCGCTTGCGGTCGAACTAATGTTCTTCACGCCACTGATTGAACGAACCGCCGCCTCGACCCTCTGGGTGATCTGGTTCTCAATTTCCGTCGGTGCAGCGCCCGGCTGTGCGATTTGCACGGTGACAGCCGGAAACTCGACTTCGGGATTGTTTACAACATCCATGCGGTTGAAACTCAGCAGGCCAGCAAAAAGCAGACCGGCGAACAGTACCAACGGCGCCACCGGATTGCGCGTGCTCCATGCGGAAATATTGCGAAGATTCATTGATCAGTCCTCAGGTTTGCGCGTGTATCACGCGCCGCCGGTTTTTTTCTGGACTTTTGGCAAGACGGTTTCTCCGGGACTCAGGAAGCCACCTGCGCGGAGCACAACCCTCTCATTTCCGTTCAAGCCGGAGGTTATAGTAAGCCCTGCGGCAGACACTGAGCCGATCACGACGTCGCGTCGTACCGCCTTGTTGTCCGGTCCCACGATATAAACAAAACTTCCTTTGCTATCGTTCTGGAGCGCAGATTCGGGCAATACTGATGCCTCCGAAGTTCCTCCCCGAATTCGTGCGCTGGCAAAGCCGCCAGGCCGTAGCGCACTATCATAGCCGAGCGAAATTCGCGCTGTTCCCTGACGGGATTGGGTGTCGATGATCGGGGAAATCTGCCAGACTTGTCCAGTCAGCGTCTTGGTTGTACCCACCGGAGTGACTTGCGTCGTTGTGCCCACGGACACATTGGCCAAATCACTTTCACCTAGCTTTGCCTGTAATTCCATTTCGCCGTCCTGGGCCAACAGGAACAATGTGCCGCTGCCTTGGGTCACCGTTTGGCCTGGTTCGACACTGCGGTCGAGAACGAAGCCAGCCTTGGGAGCTACAATATTCAAGCGGCTGTTGCGCGCGCGCGTCTCGTTCAGCTGAGCCTGCGACACACGAAGGCGCGCCGCCGCTGAATCGCGGGTTGCGGTCAACCGGTCAATATCTGCTTTGGAAATAAACCCCCGATCGACGAGCTTTTCTGCACGATCGAGGTTGGACTGGGCCAGATTGAGATCGGCTCGAGATACACCGACCGACGCCTCCAGGCTCACCGCTTGCTGGGTTTGCACTGCCCGGTCGATACTCGCCATGATCTGACCCTGCTTGACCCAATCGCCGGCGTCGACATAGACATTGGTTACCCGGCCGCCTTCGCCAACCACGCTGACGGGAATCTCTCGCCGCGCCGCCAGCGTTCCTGTCGCATTAATGGTGCGTGTAACTTGCTGTTTGCCGGGTATGATGACCGTGACAGTTGGGGCCTGACTTGCGGCATCATCGTCGCCTGCACCGGTGCCGCCAAGAAAATAATGATAGCCGATATAAGCCAGCAGAAGCGCCACAGCGGCAACCGCTGCCAATATTAGGCGGCGGCGACTTCTGGCGCGATCTTCGCTTTCGTCCATCTTCGCAAAATCATCGCTGGGGATGGTGGATTCATAGTTCATGTTTTCACTCTTCAGTCAGGCTCATATCGCATTTATACCATGCAATACACAAAAGAATCGCTGATTTTGGGCAACTTCGGTTTTTCATCAACTGTGTTACATCAATATGGCACTAGCGGCAAGCCGGAACAGCATTTGGGCAATTTTACAAGCCTACGTTCGACTAACAGCCAATATCCTCATACGAAAGGGCCAGCTCGCGAACAAACTGGCCCTCCGTACATTATAGTATTTTGATGAAAGGCGAAGGTTAGCGAACCCGGCCGCGCTGGATGAGATTCAGGATCAACAATAGCACAACCGCACCGACAAAAGCGGTAATCAATCCGGCAATCGAGAATTCCTGAATACTACCACCGAAACCGAAATAACCGCCGACAAAATTACCGATTACCGAGCCGATGATACCGACAACGATATTCCAGAAGACGCCCATGGAGGCATCACGCCCCATCACCATGCTTGCCAGCCAGCCCGCAATACCGCCGACGATCAATGCAATAATCCAACCCATATGTTCCTCCTGATTAAATGCGAGCGTGAATTCTATAGCCTCGCGAATACAACTACATAGAAGATTATTGCCCGGACTTGAAGGAATAAAAAAGACCGCCGGATTTTGTCCGGCGGTCCGTTGAATAATTTATGTCGCGCAAAAGATTGTTAATATTTTTGCTGGCGCTCGTACAAATCGCGATAATGCTGGATTCGCGTTACCCGCAGGCCGGGCATTCCCGACCGGTCTATCGCTCGTTGCCAAGACGCAAATTCCTCCAAGGAAAGGTCATAGCGGTCGCAAACTTCATCCACGGTCAGAAGGCCGCCGTTGACTGCCGCAACAACTTCCGCCTTGCGACGCACCACCCAGCGTGTCGTCCCTGCTTTCGGCAAGTCTTCGATGGTGAGCGGTTCACCAAGGGGCCCGACAACTTGCGCTGGTTTTATTTTCTGGTTCTCAATCATACTACCCTCAATTTCGTCTTTGGCATTTCGCCCTGGTTTTTGTTACGGCTGGACCTCATACCGCCAGAGCTTTTCGATTACCTAAATTGCCAAGGTAAACGTCACGTTTATAAATTCGATTATCTTTGCATTTTATTCGTCTCCCGCTGCGTCAAATCGGGTCGAAAGCAACCGGTTTTGAACAACATTGTCGCCTTTTTCCCTCCCATATCCGATCGCATACGTCCGGCAAAAAAGGCCATTCGATCATTCATGAAAGATGTGTGAGGCGTGGAATTGTCGTCCGACAGACCTTGCCTCGCCGCCACAAAAGTCCGTGCGGACTGGCTGGATGCCTGCCGCGCAATGGCATGGGCGAGCAAAACGTGATGATCCGTAAACTCAGCGGATGTATCATCGCCTCTATCCCGCGCAGATCGCTTTAGGTCCTTATGGGCAAAATTCATTTCCATAGACGTTGGTCTAGCGACGAAGGTATAAGCATATGTGAAAGGGACGTTCACTCGATCTTAGGACTCGTTAAGCAATTCTTTCTTGCATTGACCCAATTCGTACCAAAATGGACCACATCAGCACTAAAAAGGGAAAACGCTTGCTGCGCTGGCGCAGGCAGCGGGATTTCTTTAAGGAATGCAATTATAATGACGGATCAAATTAACGGAAATTTTCAGCTGGGTGACGACCTGAGCGGCAAGCGCATTGTGGTGGCGATGTCTGGAGGGGTTGATTCGAGCGTAGTTGCCGCCCTGGCAGCGCGAACCGGCGCGGAAACCATCGGTATTACCTTGCAGCTATATGATCATGGCGAAGCTGTGGGGCGTGCAGGCAGCTGCTGTGCCGGACAGGATATTCGCGACGCCCGCGCTGTAGCCGATCGGCTTGGCATTGCACATTACGTCTTTGATCATGCCAGCCGGTTCAAGGATTCGGTCATGGACGTATTTGCCGACGAATATATGTCCGGTCGCACCCCGATACCCTGCGTACAATGTAACATGGGAGTCAAATTTACCGATCTGCTGCAACTGTCCCGTGAACTGGGTGCCGACTGTCTGGCTACCGGTCATTATGTAAGACGCGTGGATACCACCGAAGGTGCACAATTGCACCGCGCTCTCGACCCGGCGCGTGATCAGAGTTATTTCCTGTTTGCGACCACCCAGGATCAGCTGGATTATCTGCGCTTCCCGCTGGGCGACATGCCCAAGACACAGGTTCGTGAGATCGCTGAAGACATGGGACTGGCTGTGGCTTTCAAGCCTGATAGTCAGGATATATGTTTTGTACCCAACGGAGACTATGCCAGTGTTGTCCGCAAATTGCGGCCCGAGGCAGATGATGATGGAGAAATTGTCCATATCGACGGCACGCCAATGGGACGGCACAAAGGGCTGATTCATTACACCGTGGGTCAGCGGAAAGGACTGGAGATTGGCGGACAGGCGGAACCGCTTTACGTCGTTCGGCTGGAACCAGAGGCGAAGCGGGTTGTCGTTGGACCGAAGGCCGCATTGGCGGTAGCGTCGGCATCGCTTCGGGATATTAACTGGGTCGGCGGCGACTATGCGGGACCGGTCGAGGTTAAAGTTCGCTCAATGGCAAAGCCGACTCTTGCCCGACTGGAAGGACAAGAGTTGCGGTTTCACAATCCGGAATTTGGCGTTGCCCCCGGACAGGCGGCGGTCTTTTATCATAAAGACCGGGTGCTGGGCGGCGGCTGGATCGAGCGCACCGCTGCGGTTGAACAGCAGTGGCTATCGGGTGCAGAAGTCTAGCCTGTTCAATCTACCGCTTCGTATCAGGCAGCATCACACAACCCCAGCCTTCACGGAATTCAGCCGTGGCCGACTCCATGAACAGGGCAGAAGCGGTCACGCTTTTGCTTTCCTCGTCCAGGGATAAGGAGACCAATTCCATCCCTGGTTCGAAATCCTTGCGGCAATCGTCGATATCGCGCCCGCCGACATAGTGACAGGAGCAGGCGACCCGGGCACCATAAGCGGTGCCGACATCCAGCTGCCCTTTGATCGCGTTGTAATTATACGCGAATAGAGCGATCAGGATCACCAGAAACAGCGCCCCGACATATAATGCGGTGCGTTTCCTTGTGAGTGGAGTTCGAGCTGTGCCTTTTACAGTTGCCATAGTGGCTTCTATTGGTGCAACGACGACATATGCACAAGATTAAACTCGCCTTGATATCAGGCCTGATGCTCGTCTTATCTGGTTGCGGTGGGGCTGATGAACCGGCAGAACCGCCGGAGAAAACCGCGGCAGAACTGGCCTATATCTCGGATCAAAGCCCGATTGCAAAGGCACGCCTGGATGCTGCTATTGCGCCTTTGTTCGAAGATCCTGCTATGGCCGAGACGCGCGCGCTTCTGATCATGTATGGCGGGAAAATCATCGCCGAACGTTATGGTGACGGTTATGATGAAGATACACGATTTATCAGCTGGTCAATGGCAAAAAGCTTTACTGGTGCGCTGATCGGATTTCTGGTGGCAGATGGTCGGTTGGTCCTTGATGATCCCGCTCCCGTGCCCGCCTGGCAAAGGTCTGGCGATCCGCGCGGTGACATTACTCTGCGTCACCTGCTGCATATGTCGTCCGGCCTCGATCATACCGAAACTGGCGAGCCGGGGGGTAAAAGTGTTTTCGAAGCCGACACCAATCGCATGCTGTTTCTGGATGGGGCGCAAGATATGGCAGCCTATGCTGAAGCCCGGCCGATGGAAGCCAAGGCGGGTGAAAAATTTGAATATAGCACTGCATCAACGATCATACTTTCCGACATAATTACCCGCACCCTGACCAAGAGCACCGATCCGGAGGTCCGGCACGCCGTTACGCTACGTTTCATCCGTGGTAGGCTGCTTGAACCGCTGGGCATGGATGGCAGCTATCCGGAATTTGATTCAAACGGTACGTTGATAGGGGGAAGTATCATCCAGGCGACGGCTCGCGATTACGCGAAATTTGGCGAGTTCCTGCGCAACAACGGGGCGAGGAAAGGGGCGCAGCATTTGCCGGTGAGCTGGGTGCGATTCATGAAGACATCGTCAGAAAACGATCCTGCTTATGGAGGCCATATCTGGTTGAACAAGAAACGTCCCGAGGGACGCAACCCGGTGCTATTTCCAGACAATGGGCCGGACACGATTTTTGCCGCGCTGGGCCATCTCGGTCAGCAGATCGTGGTGTCGCCCGAGCAAAAGCTGACCGTGGTGCGGCTCGGCAAGACGCAGGATGATATGTTGGCGCCGATGAGCGCCCAAATCGGTCGGATCATGGCGCTGTTCCCGATCGACGGCTAGCGTCAGTCTTGGCCGGAGCGCTAAAGGCGAAACCTACCTTCTACAACCGTGACGCATCGACCGCCCAGCCAAGCGCGGTCGCCGTCGAGACGGCAACTGACATAGCCTCCCCGCTGGCTCGCCTGATAGGCCGTAAAGCTGGCACGATCCAATTGCCTGGTCCAATAAGGCGTCAGAACAGCATGAGCCGAACCGGTTACGCTATCTTCATCTACGCCGCCGCCCGGTACAAACACACGGCTGAGCACGTCGGTATCCTTGCCCGGCGCCGTGCAGATAAATTGCGCATTGCCGTGTGCGGCTAACGCTTTCAGATCTGGTTTCAGCGCCAGAACTTCTTCAGCATTATTATAGCGAAGGATATGATAGCGTCCTTCGTGAAACTGTGTTTCAAGCGGGCTACCACCGACCAGGGCAACAATAACCGGCATTGCCCTCTGGGAGGGAGGATAGGCTGGGAGGTCCAGCGCATAGCCTTCCCCATCGCGCACCACAGTCAATATGCCCGCTTCGCGCGTTCGGAAGGTCACTTGCTGTTTTTGGGGATCCTGCGACAATATGATATGTCCGCTGGCAAGTGTAGCGTGGCCACAGAGGGCGATCTCGACTGCCGGGGTAAACCAGCGAAGCTCAAAATCTGCGGCTCCGCTATCATCAGGCAGGTAAAAGGCTGTCTCGGCAAAATTATTTTCCTCGCCAATCGCTTGCAGGACTGCATCATCGAGCCAGCTTGTCAGCGGCATCACCGCAGCCTGATTGCCGGTAAAAGGGCGATCGGCGAAGGCGTCGACATGATAATAAGGCAAATCTGTCATGGGTAGAGCAGGCCTTCCGTCCAGTCGTTATTATTGCGGACAAATGTTCGGCGTTCATGCAGCCGATGTGCCCGGTCCTGCCAAAACTCAAATCGTTCGGGAGCGAGGCAATAGCCGGACCAGTGCGGTGGGCGCGGGATGTCCTTGCCTTCGAATCGCTCTGCCATTTCGGCGAAGCGGGCCTCAAAACTTGCGCGATTGTCGAGCGGACGGGATTGGTCGGACGCCCACGCTCCGAGTTGCGAATCTCGGCTTCGGGTAGCAAAATAGGCATCCGCTTTCACCTCTGATACCGTCGAAAGAAGACCTTCAATCCGGATCTGCCGACGCAGGCTTTTCCAGTGGAATAATATTGCAGCCTTTGGATTCTCGGATATGTCCTTTGCCTTGCGGCTCTGCTGGTTGGTGTAGAAAACAAAGCCGTCCGGACCATGGCCCTTGAGTAGAACCATTCGCGCCGAAGGTTGCCCAGCGGCATCGGCTGTCGCAATGGTCATGGCATTGCTATCATTAATCTCGCTTGCGCGTGCTTCCGCGAACCAGCTGTCGAACAGGGAAAATGGATCGGTCATAGAGACACCTCTAACATCGCATGTTCGACCCGCAAACAAACAAAATTTGTCCGGCGACAAGGGGCAGGTTTCTGCTAAAAGCTCCGCAACAGGGAGGGAAACCATGGACTGGAATCTGATATTTACGGTGACCAATGCTCATGCCTTGCTGATGTGGCTGATTCTGGCTTTGGCCCCGCGCAGCACCGCGATCATGACGGGTCTCTTCTTCGGTGGCGTCGGGCTGCTGGCATTGGCTTATACCGCTATCGTCATTCCTTTGCTCACCGGCCTGATCGACGGCGGCAGCGGAGGATCGCCGGACTTTTCGACCCTTGCCGGGGTACAGCAAGCGCTTGCCAGTCCGGGCGGTGCGACGATTGGATGGATTCACTATCTTGCCTTTGATCTTTTCGTTGGTTTGTGGGTGGCGCGCAATGCGGATAAATACGGGTTTGCGCGCTGGCTGCAGATACCTATCCTGTTTTCCGTACTAATGTTGGGGCCTTTGGGGCTGGTTCTTTACATGCTGCTGCGTTTCACGCGCCACAACAAGGTTGCAGGGAGCGTTCTACCCGAATAAGACAGCGGAGTTGAAAAACCGCAAAAAATTCCAATCTGTTCATGATAAGGATTTGAAAAAGAGGAAATAATGAAAGATCCCTATCAAGCATTGGGTGTTGCCAAAGGCGCAAATGAAAAGGAAATCAAGAGCGCCTATCGCAAGCTCGCCAAGGAACTGCACCCCGACCGGAACAAGGATAATCCGGCGGCCACCGAGCGCTTCTCGGATGTCACCAAAGCCTATGACCTGTTGCTGGACAAGGACAAGCGGGCGCAATTCGACCGCGGAGAGATAGATGCGGAAGGCAACCCCACTGCACCGTTCGGATTTGGCGGAGGCGGATATCAGCGTGGTCCGGCTGGACAGCAGCATGATTTTGGCAACGCCGGTGCCGATTTTGGTGATATATTTGAGGGCCTTTTTGGCGGCGGCGGCGGCGGCGGTTCGCCTTTTGGTAGCCGCCAGCGCAGCGCACCACCACCGAAGGGCGCAAATGTCGCTTACCGGCTGAAAGTGGAGTTCATTGCTGCTGCGACACTGCAGAAACAACGGATCACGCTGGAAGATGGTAAAACCATTGACCTTAGCCTGCCCAAGGGTGTCGAAGAAGGCACGCAAATGCGCCTCAGCGGCAAGGGGCGCAAGGGCCCGGGCGGGGATGGCGATGCCATTGTCACCATTCATATCAACCCCCATCCCTTTTTTGAGCGCGATGGCGACAATATCAGGCTGGAGTTGCCGATCAGCCTAAAAGAAGCGGTGGAAGGTGCCAAGATCAAGGTCCCGACGGTGGACGGCCCCGTGATGCTGTCAATCCCGGCCGGGTCGGATTCGGGCACGACACTGCGTCTGAAAAACAAAGGCTTTCATGCCAAATCCGGCGTCCGCGGAAATCAGCTGGTGACGCTGATGATCATGTTACCCAAAGAAGATGAAAAGCTCGCAGAATTCGTGAAGGACTGGAAACCGCAAGGCAATCCCCGCGCCAGCATGGGCGTATAGTCTTGGCCCGGATTCTGCATGTCTGAACTCTCTCCCGAAGCCAGGCGTCAAAGTCGACGAGAATTCGGAGCACCCGGCAAGGGACCGCGAGAAAACCTGGCCAATGAAGGTCCCGTTCGGCAAGCCATCATGATCATCGAACGCACTGCGGTCGGTGTCTATTATGATGGCTTCACTTTTGCAGGAAATTTCGCCTATCTCTCATTGCTGGCAGTATTTTCCTTTTTCATCGTTGCTGCGGCAATTGTCGGGGGATTCGGCCAGACCGCCGTCGGGACGGACATCGTCGAGGCATTTTTGGTCACTGTGCCACCGTCAGTCGCGGGGGCACTCCACGATCCGATCCGTGATGCCATGACGGCGCGCACCGGGCCATTGCTCTGGTTCAGCGCGGCGGTAGGGCTATGGACAACGACCAGCCTGATCGAGACAATTCGGGAAATTCTTCACCGTGCTTACGGCGTTCAGGCCCAGCGCGCGTTCTGGGAATATCGGCTGACGTCGATCATGCTGATCATTCTCTCGGTCTTCCTGGCGATGCTCTCCCTCAGTGCGCAATTTGTGGTTGCTGGTATCACCGGATTTCTGGGGGCCTATTTCCCCGTCATTCAAACCTATGCCTTGTGGGTGTCGCTGTCCAACGCGATCCCTTTTTTCGTGCTGTTCGCGACTCTCTATCTGCTGTTTCGATTGCTGACGCCCCGCCAATATCGGCCGCGCCAATATCCCAAATGGCCGGGCGCGGTGTTCATCAGCGGTTGGTGGCTGTTGATTACCGGCCTCTTGCCGGTCTTCCTCAGATATGCGGCAAATTACCAGCTGACCTATGGCAGCCTTGCCGGCGTGATTATCACCCTCATTTTTTTCTATCTCGTTGGCCTTGGTGTGGTTATTGGCGCGGAGATTAATGCGGCGCTGGCCGAACGCCCTTCGAGAAACGGTCCTGACGAATGATCCGCTGGAAAATCGCGGGGATACAGTTTATCAGCGGCGCAAATCGGTATTCGGGAGATACGATCTATGAGTGAATTGATGAAGGGCAAGCGCGGGCTGATCATGGGGCTCGCCAACAACAAGTCGCTCGCATGGGGAATCGCGCAGAAGCTTGCCGAGGCTGGTGCAGAGCTTGCCTTTTCCTATCAGGGTGAGGCGCTGGCGAAACGAGTCAGGCCGCTGGCTGGGGAACTGGGCAGCGATTTTCTGATCGATTGCGACGTATCTGACATGGCGGCGCTGGATGCTGCGTTTGATCAGATCAAGACCCGATGGGATACGCTGGATTTTGTCGTCCACGCGATCGGATTCTCCGATAAGAACGAACTGCGCGGCAAATATGTCGATACCAGCCTCGACAATTTCCTGATGACGATGAATATTTCGGCATATTCTCTGGTGGCGGTCGCCCAGCGTGCTGCCGCGATGATGCCGAACGGCGGCAGCATCGTCACGTTGAGCTATTACGGAGCCGAAAAGGTGATCCCGCACTATAACGTGATGGGCGTAGCCAAGGCGGCGCTGGAAACCAGCGTCAAATATCTCGCCAACGATCTTGGCCCCGACAATATTCGAGTCAATGCGATTTCCGCCGGACCCATCAAGACACTGGCGGCGAGCGGGATCGGTGATTTCCGCTATATCCTGAAATGGAATGAGTATAATTCTCCGTTGCGACGCAATGTCACGATTGATGACGTCGGTGGTGCCGGCCTCTATTTTTGCAGCGATCTGTCTTCCGGCGTGACCGGCGAGACCCATCATGTTGACGGCGGCTATCACGTTGTCGGCATGAAGCAGGAAGACGCGCCCGATATCGCGCTGGATTGATGATTACCGCCTTGCATCATGTCCAGCTGGCCATGCCCGAAGCGGGGGAAGACAGAGCGAGAGGTTTTTATCACGAACTTCTGGATATTCCCGAACGAGAAAAGCCGGAGCAGTTGAACGCCAACGGGGGCTGCTGGTTTGAAAATGAAAGGGTCCGCGTCCATCTCGGGATCGAGGAGGATTTCAGGCCGGCAACAAAGGCGCACCCGGCGTTTCAGGCTAGCAATTTCGATAACTTGATGGAAAAGCTGAAGAATGCGGGTTATCGAATATATCCGGTAGAGGCGATCGATGATCATGCCCGTTTTTTCGTGCAGGATCCTTTTGGCAACCGAATTGAATTTATAAACGCGGAGAGCGAATTTTGAGTTTCAATAGCTTTGGCCATGCTTTTCGCTTTTCCACCTGGGGAGAAAGTCACGGACCTGCACTTGGCGCGGTGGTCGATGGCTGTCCGCCGGGACTGGCGCTGAGCGAAGCCGATATCCAGCCGTTTCTCGATGCGCGGCGGCCTGGTCAGTCGAAATATACGACCCAGCGTCAGGAGCCGGACCGCGTTAAAATCCTCTCCGGAGTGTTTGAAGGGAAGACCACCGGTACGCCGATTTCGCTGATCATCGAGAATGTCGATCAACGATCCAAAGATTATAGCGAAGTCGCCAAAGCCTATCGCCCCGGCCATGCCGACTATGCCTATGATCAAAAATACGGCTTTCGCGATTATCGCGGCGGCGGTCGGTCGAGCGCCCGGGAAACGGCAGCACGGGTCGCAGCGGGAGCCGTGGCGCGGCTGGTGATTCCGGAAGTGACTATTCGGGCATGGGTCGCCGAAATCGGTGGTGATGCAATTGATTCCGAGCATTTTGATATCAATGAAATCGGCAATAATCCGTTTTTCTGTCCCGACGCGGTGGCCGCGAAACGCTGGGAAAAGCTGGTCGATGGTGCTCGCAAGGATGGCAGCAGCCTTGGCGCGATTATCGCTTGCGAGGCCGTTGGTGTACCGGCTGGATGGGGCGCGCCGATCTACGCCAAAATGGATAGCGAGATTGCCGCTGCGATGATGACCATAAACGCGACCAAGGGCGTCGAAATCGGTGATGGTTTTGCTGCCGCCCGCCTGCGCGGTGAAGAGAATGCCGATGCGATGCGACCGGGCGACAATGGTCCCGAATTTCTGGCCAACCACAGCGGCGGCACGGCGGGCGGAATATCCACCGGCCAGCCGCTATTCTGCCGGGTGGCGTTCAAGCCAACCAGCTCCATATTAACGCCGGTGGCGACCATCAGTCCCGACGGGCAAGCAACCGAAATATCGACCAAGGGCCGTCATGATCCCTGTGTCGGTATTCGCGGCGTTCCGGTTGTTGAAGCGATGATGGCGCTGGTTCTGGCCGATCAGAAATTACTTCACCGGGCGCAATGTGGATGAAACGCGCGGTTTTTGTGGTCATCGCCCTTTTGCTGCAGCTCTCTCTGGGCGCAAACGGAAATGACAAGCCGCGCCTCACATTTATGGGACTGGGCAACATCCGGATCGGAATGGCTGAGGAAAATCTGAAAACCCTTGGCTTCCGGCTGACCTCACAGGGCCCCTGGGGTGAAGTGGGAGACCCCGATTTTCGAGCCTGTCACTATCTTGATAGCGCGCCAAATTTTCCGGGCGTGGCGGTGATGATTAATGAGGGCAAGGTTGTGCGCATTGATATCGGGTTTCGCAGCAGCGCAGAAAATTGGCAGAGCTTGTCGGGTGCCAAAATTGGCATGACCGAAGCAAGTGTGAGCGAAATTTATGGTGACTGGCTCAAAATATCAGGCCATCCTTATCTGGATAATGCCGGATCCTATTTGACGCTGACATCCAGCAACGGCAAATATGCCATGATTTTTGAAACTTCAGTCGGGAACATGACGGATAAGGGAATGGAAGAAAAAATTCAGCCCAAATATGTCACCGATTTCCGCGCCGGACTGGCTGGCCCCGTAAGCTATGTCGAAGGCTGTGCCTGATCCCATGATAGATCTCGTTCTTCACGTCATTGACGAATATATTCAGGCGAACAAGGCTGTCATCGGTCTTGTGATCCTTGGCTTTCTGTTTGCCGGCTTCATCATGGAGCGCTTTCCTGCTGCGGTGGTCGCGGTGCTTGGGGCCTGTATGTTCCTGTTCCTCGGGATTATCGATTCCGATGGTCTGTTTTCGGTCTTTTCCAACACTGCACCAATCACTATCGCAGCGATGTTCATTCTTTCGGGAGCGTTGCTGCGAACGGGGACGATCGATGCTATCGCTGGCTTCATTATTAAACGCGCCAAGCGTCACCCCAAGCTGGCGGTCGCAGAAATGTTTCTTGGTGCCTTTGTCGCCTCTGCGTTCATGAACAATACCCCGGTCGTGATCGTGCTGATTCCCATCATCCTCCGCTTGTCGCGGGCAACCGGCTTTTCCTCGAAGAAACTGCTGATACCGCTCAGCTTCATCTGCATATTGGGCGGTACGACGACGTTAATCGGTACCTCGACCAACCTTATTGTCGATGCGGTTGCGCGGGATCAGGGTCTGGCTGGATTCGGAATTTTCGAGATCACACCCTATGGCCTGATCGCTGCCGTCGCGGGTACGGTCATGATGGTTTTGTTCAGCAGCTGGCTGTTGCCCCGCGGTCAGGTCCAGGGTCAGTTTGACAGCAGCGATGAAAGCGATTTTCTCACTGAACTGACGGTGCGTCGAAAGGCGTCCGTAATCGACAAGAAATTGTCTGCCGTAACGGAATTGCGGCGTGCAGGCATCCGCGTCACTGCGGTCAAAAGGTTGAGCAGCTACATCCGGCATGACCTGGATTATCACGAATTGCGGGCTGGTGACCGGATTGTCGTGCAACTGGACCTGGCAGAGCTTATTTCCTTGCGAAAGTCGGAAGATTTCAAGGTCGGTATTGTCCACAAGGGTGATGCTGGTGCGATGGGCGAGGAGCTGGTCGAAGCCACGATTGCGCCAAATCACCCCAGTATCGGTAACCGGCTGTATGACATTCCCTTCCTGTCGCAGCTGGATGTTCGTATATTGGGCATGACCCGTTTCCGTAATTTGCCGCGGTCTGATCTGACCAACGCGCGTATTCACGCTGCCGACCGGCTGCTGGTAACGGGTTCGAGCGAAGATATTCACCGCATGTATCAAAACCCCAATCTGTTCGGAGTTGGTCAGACAAAGATTCGCGCGTTCCGGCGGGATCGCGCGCCGATTGCGATAGGGGCGCTGGTCGCCGTTGTGGTGCTCGCTGCGCTCAATATCATCTCGCTGGCTGTCGCCGCTATCCTTGCCGTCGGGGCAATCTTGCTGGCGCGTTGTATCGACGCAGAAGAGGCCTGGGGTTCGATCGACGGCAATGTGCTGGTACTGATATTCGGCATGCTCGCGGTGGGTCTCGGCTTGCAGCAGGCCGGCAGCGTTGAACTTATTGTGTCTGAAATGACGCCTTATTTGCGGGAAGTACCACCCTGGGGGCTGGTGTTTGCGATTTATATCATGTCGGTTATCATGACCGAGATTGTGACCAATAACGCGGTTGCTATCATCATCACGCCCATTGCCATTGCGCTGGGTAATGATCTGGGTGTCGATCCGCGGCCGCTGGTAATTGCGGTCATGTTTGCGGCCTCCGCGAGCTTCGCGACGCCGATTGGCTATCAGACCAACACCTTGGTCTATGCGGCGGGCAATTATAGGTTCACCGACTTCTTCAAGGCCGGCATTCCGCTGACCTTTGGCGTCGGACTGTCGACCTGTCTGGCGATCAGCTTCTGGATGTAGGGTCACCCTAAGGGGCTTGCCGCGCTTCGCCGCTGACGATAGGCATGGATGAAAGAAAAGATCGGGGGATTTGGCATGCTGGCATTCTGGTTCAAAATACCGCTTTGGCAGCGCGTGATCGCAGCGCTTGTCCTTGGTGTGATCACCGGGATGGTCTGGGGACCGGAATCCGAAACGATCAAATGGATTGGCGACTTCTTCATCAAGTCGATCAAGATGCTTGTCGTCCCGCTGATTTTCTTCTCGCTCGTCGCCGGTGTAGCCGCGTTGGGCGATCTCAAGAAACTGGGCAGCGTTGGCGGACGGGCAATGATTCTGTTCGTGATCACCGGTCAGATTGCCGCCTGGCTCGGCCTTGCGCTCGGTACGTTTTTCCAGCCCGGCAAGGGGGTTGAAACGGCCGCCATTCAAAAAGGCGAGACGCCGGTTCCCAATGACACGACCGCAGTCGACATGATCCTGTCGATCGTGCCGGACAGCCCGGTGCAGGTGATGGCCGACGTCCGCGTCTTGCCTTTGATCGTGTTCGCTCTGCTGATCGGCATTGGCATATTGATGGCGAAGGAAGACGGCAAGCCGCTCGCCAAAATCTTCGATAGCGGCGCGGTGGTGATGCAGAAGGTCACGATGATCGTTATGGAACTGACGCCCTTCGGTGTCTTCGCGCTGATGGCCTGGGTTGCGGGGACGCTGGGCACCGACGCCTTGATATCGCTGGCGCAGCTGGTTGGTCTCAACTATCTTGGCTGTCTGCTGATCATCGGTGTCATGTACAGCGCGATGATCAAGTTCGTCGCGAAACTCCCGGTGATCGATTTCTTCCGCGGGATCGTCGACGCGATTGCAGTCAGCTATTCCACAGCCTCGTCCAACGCGACCCTGCCGGTGACCCTGCGCTGCGTCGAGCGCAACCTCGGCGTCAGCAATTCGGTTGCGAGCTTCGTGGTGTCGCTTGGTGCTACAATCAATATGAACGGCACCGCCATGTATTTAGGCCTCGCTACATTGTTTGGTGCGCAGATATTTGGCGTCGATCTGAGCTGGGGCGATTATCTCCTGATCTCGATCACCTCGACCCTGGGAGCGATCGGCGCGGCCGGCATACCGGGCGCCGGCCTGATCATGATGGCTTTGGTCTTCGGCAGCGTCGGCGTGCCGCTCGAAACCATAGCCTTTGTCGCTGGCGTCGACCGGATCATGGACATGATGCGGACCACCACCAATGTCTCGGGCGATGCCGCCGTGGCGGTGACGGTGGCGTCAATGACGAACGAGATTGACCGCGAAGAAATGATCTCGGCGGACGATGTTTGATATCCGAGTATGGCAGCCGATCCTCTAGTTATGACGGGGCATTGGGTCGGAGTCTTTGGATATCCAGGAGTTTTTCAGGAAACTGCTTTTCAAGCTAAGATTACGGAAAATTGCGGCCACATTTCGGGTGAAGTAAGCGAAACTGAACGCGGCCAGTTTTTGACCGCTCGTTTGAATGGATCCAGGTCGGGTTCAACGGTTTCCTTTTTGAAGCTATACGATATTTCAAACGAAGAATATGATGACATCGCCTATGAAGGAACGCTTTCCGTTGATGGGCGACAGCTCTCGGGAACATGGATTATCCATGGCAACTGGAGTGGTGATTTCGTGATGACACGGGCGAACCGGTCAAGCCAATCGGTTGCTATCGAGGAAACGGTAAAAACCTCGAGATAGCTTAATCCGCAAATGGATCGGTCACCAAAATAGTATCTTCCCGCTCCGGCGAAGTGCTTACCAACGCCACCGGGCACTGGATCAGTTCCTCGACGCGTTTGATATATTTGATCGCCTGCGCCGGAAGATCGGCCCAGCTGCGCGCGCCGGCAGTGGATTCGCTCCACCCTTCCATGGTTTCGTAAACCGGTTTGACCGCTGCCTGGTCCTGATGATGGGGCGGCAGATAGTCATAGGTGATGCCGTCCAGCTCATAGCCGACGCAGATTTTCAGTTGCTCGAAACCGTCGAGCACGTCCAGCTTGGTCAGTGCGATGCCGTGGACGCCGGACACGGCCAGAGCCTGCCGGACCAACACCGCATCGAACCAGCCGCAGCGCCGCTGTCTGCCGGTGACAGTACCAAATTCATGGCCGCGTTCGCCGAGCCGCTGGCCGATATCATCATCCAGTTCGGTCGGGAATGGGCCGGAGCCGACGCGGGTTGTATAAGCCTTGGTAATCCCGAGTACATAGCCGGTACCGGACGGGCCAATGCCCGACCCGCCAGCAGCGGTGCCGGAAATCGTGTTCGAGCTGGTGACAAAGGGATAGGTGCCATGGTCGACGTCGAGCAGTACGCCTTGCGCACCCTCGAACAATATGCGCTTGCCGTCACGCCGGGCTTCGTTGAGGCGTTTCCAGACGGGCTGGGCATATTGCAGCACGCTGTCAGCGATTTCCTTGAGGTCGGCGAGCAGCCGCTCGCGATCCACGGGAGGCTCGCCAAAGCCGGCACGGAGCGCATCATGATGCGCACATAGTCGGTCCAGTTGCGGCCCCAGATCGTCGAGATGGGCGAGATCACAAACCCGGATTGCGCGGCGGCCGACCTTGTCTTCATAGGCGGGGCCAATCCCGCGCCGGGTCGTCCCGATCTTGCCTTTGCCGCTGGCATCTTCCCGCATGGCATCGAGATCGCGGTGGATCGGCAGGATCAGCGGGCAGGTTTCGGCGATACCGAAATTATCCGTATTGATCACTACGCCCTGGTTCTCGAGTTTCTTGATCTCCTCGCGCAAATGCCACGGATCGAGTACCACGCCATTGCCGATGATCGACAAGGCGCCGCGGACGATACCCGAAGGGAGCAAGGACAGCTTGTAAACCGCGCCGTCGACAACCAGTGTATGACCGGCGTTATGGCCGCCCTGAAAGCGGACAACGACATCGGCGCGTTCGGACAGCCAGTCGACAATCTTGCCTTTGCCTTCATCACCCCATTGTGCGCCGATTACCGTTACATTGGCCATATAGTCTCTTTCTTACAGTGGTTCCGGCTGGTTGCCGTTCAAGATATGGGAGCATCCAAGCGCCGCGGCCTGGTCGTTATCGGACAGCGCTGCCACGGTGCGCCATCCTGCTTCTCTCAGCTTCGCGGCGGCGGCGGGGTCATGTCCGATGGGCAGGAATATCTGATCCCATTTTTTCGTGCCGAATCCAGCATCGATCAAAGGGTTGGGGTAAAGCGAGAAGCCGACCGCGTTTTCGGTGTCACCGTCCGGGCGCATAATTTCATAGCTGCCACCGCGGCCCAGCGCACCGATAAAAGTATCGGCATAGAGGGTGAAGCCTAACCAGTTCTGATATTCAAAGCCGTGACGCTCGGTCGGATCGAGGGTCAGGCTGGCCTTGCCTCTGATACTGTCGGCAATTTTGGCAAGACCGTCGAGACGGGAGTCGAGCAGTCCATTGGTATCGAAGGCCTGCAAACGCTCCATCGCCTCGTCAAACGGGCCTGTCGCCTCGATCAGCGGCAGATAGCCGTTCGCGCCGATCGCCGCGAGACCGCCAGCATCCTTCATGTCCAGTTCGTTCCGCACTTCAGCAATTTGTGCCGCGTTCAGCGGCAATGGTCCTGCTGCCAAAATGTCAATCAGGTCGGGCAATGTGAAATCAACGGTAATGCCTGTCACACCGGCGCGTTCCAGCGCTTCGATCGCGACCGAGACAATCTCGCTGGCGGCGATGACGCTGTCACTGCCGATCAGCTCCGCGCCAATTTGCAACCGGCTGCGTTCCGGCTGCAATTGTCCTGAGCGCAATTTTAGCACTTGCCCCGAATAGCTGAGCCGGAGCGGACGGGGCCGGTCGGCGAGGCTTGTCGTCGCAATGCGGCCGATTTGCATCGTCATATCCGGTCGCAGCGCCAATGTGCGTTGCGAAATCGGATCGACAAAGCGCATCAGGTCGCTTCTCGAGGCGCCCTGCATCCGTTCGGTCAATCCATCTTCATATTCCGCCAACGGCGGCGTTACCCGGGCATAGCCATGGCTGGCCAGCGTATCCAGTACATCGCGTTCCAGTCGCGATGCCGCCTCGGCATAAGGCGGCAGCGCGTCGTGAAATCCTTCCGGCAAGAGATTGGATGGTATTCGCATGGCCCTGCTCCATAGCCCAAGCCAAGCCTCAGGCCATCTTTTTTCTTGGCTTTTGGTCTAGCGAATCAAAAGCTCAGCGCCTTGACCGTCTTCACGCCTTCCAGCTGGCAGATGGACCATAGCACAGGCTCCTTCACCGGCGAATCGATCGAAAGCAGGAGTACTGCTTCCCCGCCTGGCGCATCGCTGCGGCGACCAAGGTGGAATGTGCCGATATTGACGCCGGCTGAGCCAAGTGTGGTGCCCACGCTGCCGATAAAGCCAGGTTCGTCACGGTTGACGATATAGAGCATGTCGCCTTCCATGTCGGCTTCGACTTTGATGCCGAACATTTCGACCAGTCGCGGGCCGGACGATCCGAACAGCGTACCGGCAACCGATTTCTCACCTTCGTCGGTGGTCACCGATACCCGGACCAGAGTATGATAGTCGCCTTCCCGCTCGTGGCGGATTTCGCGGACGTCCAGACCGCGTTCTTTCGCCAGATAGGGTGCGTTGACCATGTTGACCGTGTCACTATAGGCGCGCATCAGCCCGGCAAGCACGGCGGCAGTAATGGGTTTCTGGTCGAGCTCAGCAGCCGCGCCCTCGACTTCGACGGAGACGCCCTTGATCTGGTCTGCCGCGAGTTGTCCCACGAGCGAGCCCAATTGTGTGGCCAGCGCCATATAGGGTTTGAGCTTCGGCGCCTGCTCTGCCGAAAGGCTTGGCATGTTGAGTGCATTTTCCACGCCCCCATTGACCAGATAATCGGCCATTTGTTCCGCGACCTGGATTGCGACATTGACCTGTGCTTCGCTGGTAGAGGCACCAAGATGCGGCGTACAAATCAGATTGGGTGTGCCGAACAGTGCGTTTTCCTTCGCCGGTTCCTCCGCGTAGACGTCGAGCGCCGCGCCGGCGACATGACCCGATTCCAGAGCTCCCTTCAGCGCTGCTTCATCGATCAGGCCGCCGCGGGCGCAGTTGATGATCCGGACACCGGGCTTGGTTTTCGCGAGGGCTTCTGCGGACAGGATATTGCGCGTCTGGTCGGTCAGCGGCGTGTGCATGGTGATAAAGTCGGCGCGGGCGAGCAGGTCGTCCAGCGTCACTTTCTCGACACCCATTTCCACGGCGCGCTCCTCGGTCAGAAACGGGTCATAGGCGACCACTTTCATTCTGAGGCCGATGGCGCGTTCGGCGACAATCGAGCCGATATTGCCGGCACCGATCAGGCCGAGCGTCTTGTTGGTCAGTTCGACGCCCATGAACTTCGATTTTTCCCACTTGCCGGCCTGGGTCGAGGCATCGGCGGAGGGGAGCTGTCGCGCGAGCGCGAACATCAGCGCGATGGCATGTTCTGCCGTCGTGATGCTGTTGCCGAACGGCGTGTTCATGACGACGACACCCTTGGCAGAAGCCGCCGGGATATCGACATTGTCGACGCCGATACCGGCACGGCCAACCACTTTCAAATTGGTTGCCGCTTCCAGTATCTCGGGTGTGACCGTGGTCGAGGACCGGATCGCGAGCCCGTCATATTCGCCAATGATCGCTTTCAGCTCTTCCGGAGTCTGACCGGTAATTTCGTCAACCTCGCATCCCCGTTCACGGAAAATCTCGGCGGCTTTCGGGTCCATTTTGTCGGATATTAATATTTTTGGCATGTCTATATTCCTTGTTGGGATCGTGATGTCAGCGTTGGCCGACATCCAAAGCACGGCCCGAACATTGCAGGCAGCGGTTTGCGCCCCGGCCTTGGCCGGGACGAGAGAATGATCAGGAAAGTTCGGCTTTCACCTGCGCATAGGCCCATTCGATCCAGGGCAGCAGGCGGCGGATATCTTCTTCCTCGACCGTCGAACCACACCAGATACGCAGGCTTGGCGGCGCATCGCGATAACCGTTGAAGTCATAGCCGATGCCCATTTCGTCGAGCATCCCTGCGATCTTCTTCGGCACAGCTGCCTTTGCATCATCGTCGAGGCTGTCATACCAGTCGCCCTGGAAAACCATGCAAACACCGGTGTTGGTCCATTTCGCCGGATCGCTGACCATATTGCGCATCCATGGCGTGGCTGCGATCCAGTCATGGACGATTTTCGCGTTGCGGTCGGCGCGGGCGTTGAGTTCGGCCAGGCCGCCAATCGACTTCGCCCATTCGAGCGACGCGATATAATCCTCGGTTGCGAGCAGCGAAGGCGTGTTGATCGTAGCGCCTTCGAAAATCGCCCGGTTGAGCTTGTCGCCCTTTTTCACCCGGAAGATTTTCGGCAACGGCCAGGACGGAGTATAGCTTTCAATCCGTTCAACGGCGCGCGGGCTGAGAATCAGCATGCCGTGGCCGGCTTCCGAACCCATGACCTTCTGCCAGCTATAGGTGGTGGCATCGAGCTTGGACCAGTCCATCGGCTGGGCAAAGACGGCGCTGGTCGCGTCGTTGATCGTCACTCCCTCGCGGTCATCAGCAATCCAGTCGGTATCGGGAATTCTTGCGCCCGAAGTTGTGCCATTCCAGGTGAAGACGATGTCATCGCCCTTGTCGATTCCGCTAAGATCCGGAATTTCGCCATAATCGGCTTCCAGCACGGTCAGGTTTGCCGGCTTCAATTGCTTGACTGCGTCCTGAATCCAGACATTGCCAAAGCTTTCCCACGCAGCAACCGTTACCGGACGGGCACCAAGCATATTCCACATCGCCAGTTCGACGGCTCCGGTATCCGAAGCCGGAACAATGCCGATCAGATAATCATCGGGAATACCAAGCAATTCACGGCTCAGGTCGATGGCATATTTCAGCCGCCCCTTGCCAGTTGCCGATCGATGGGAGCGGCCCATTGCGATAGTGTTGATTTTATCAAGGGACCAGCCAGGAAACTTGGCGGTGGGACCCGAAGAAAAATTCGGGCAGTCTGGACGCAACTCAGGCGTCGGTATCGTATTATCAGTCATTTTAACGCTTCTCCTTACAGAGAGCTCGCGCGGCGTTGGGACCGCGTGGCCCGGCGCCGCTTTGTATTGTGCGGCGCAGCAAGTCAAGCGTGATCTTGGTTGCTGGCGAAACCGGTTATTTTTTCTGGAACAGTATCTCGCCGCGGCGCGACACCAGAAGTTTTTCTAAGGAAACCGGGTGAAAATAGGCCTCTACCCGGTCGCCCTCGGGAGTGGTGCCATAGACTTCGTAACACCCGCCATCGACCTTCGACTTTTTGATCGTCCAGCCTTTTGCAACGAGATTCGCTTCCAGTTCAGCACGGGTTTTCCAATCGGATTGCGGTCCTGCTTCGCATCGCATCTTGCCAGTGGCATAGGCCGGAACGGCAAGGGCGGTTGTTGCAATTACTGCGGCGGCCGCAGTTGCAATCATCGAATATTTCATTGTCACAATCTCCAAGTCAGTTAAATTTGCAGCGATGTGCGATGTTTCCTTTTATCCTGCCCCGCTGGTAGGGACAATTTATTCACAAGGATCATTAGCTAAAATTTAACCATCTTATGCCAGGGAATTGGCTATGGATATAGTAGCCAAAAAGACACGTTCGATACGTAGAATATTGATACTGGGGATATTGTCGTCGGCGCTAAGCGCTTGCGGAGCCATTCCGGGGGGGCGAGCTGAGCAGGCACAGCGTCCCTCGTCCTCGGCCGGACTGGGTGCGTTTGATCCTAGTCCATCGGCGCGCCAGTGTTTCAGCGATCTCGGCAAGGCCAACATCCGTTTTTCGCCTCTGCCCAACCGGCAGTTCAGTGGAGGGTGTAGTCAGATCGACAGCATCAAGCTGCTTGATGTCGGTGCCGATGTCACAAATTTGGGGCCGGTAAAATGCGAACTGGCCGGCAAATTTGCTGCCTGGACCGAATTTGCCGTCAAACGGGCAGCGCGCAAATATCTCGGCAGCGATCTTAAGCGGATCGAGACCATGGGGAGCTACAGTTGCCGCAATATTGCCGGGTCGGGCAAATTGTCACAGCATGCGCACGCCAATGCGATCGACGTGTCCGCTTTTGTGCTTACCGATGGTCGCCGGATAACTGTCGAGAATAATTGGAAGAGCGGTCGCAGCGAAATGCAGTTCCTGAGCGCAATTCACGACAGCGCCTGTAAACGCTTTGGTACGGTTCTTAGTCCCAATTACAATGCTGCCCACCGCGATCATTTCCATCTCGATATGAGCGGAAACGGATATTGTCGATAGGGCCATAAGGCCACTGGCCAGTCACAAATCTTTGCTCTAGGGCGAAGCCATGACCAATAAAGATCTCCATGACCGCCGGTTTTACCGTGCCAAACAAGAAGCCGAATTCGCCGAAAAAGCTGGCACAGCCCAGACTCGGGACCCGGCTTATCGCCTAGCTTTTCAGGACACCGAATTTTTGCTTCGCGAAGAGCTGCGGCCCGTCCGTTTTCAGCTTGAGTTGCTGAAGCCGGAAATGCTGCTTGATGAAGCGGGGATCGGATCGACTTTGGTAATGTATGGGTCCGCGCGGATACCTTCGCCAGATCAGGCTGATGCGCTGATTGAGGCCGCGGTTGACGACGAATCACGCAAAATTGCCGAGCGATTGAAAGCCAAAGCCAAATATTATGACGAAGCCCGCCATTTGGCGCGGCTGGCGAGCAGTTGCGGTATATCGGACAATGGCAAACGGGATTTCGTGGTTTGCTCTGGCGGCGGGCCTTCGATCATGGAAGCGGCCAATCGCGGCGCTGCCGATGCTGGACAAGAGTCTATCGGGCTCAATATTGTCTTGCCTCACGAACAGGCGCCCAATGAATATGTCACGCCATCGCTGAGTTTTCAGTTTCACTATTTTGCGTTACGGAAGATGCACTTTCTGTTGCGTGCCAGAGCGGTGGCGGTATTCCCGGGCGGGTTCGGAACGCTGGATGAGTTTCTCGAGCTTGTCACTCTGGTCCAGACTGGCAAGATGGAAAAACTTCCCATTCTGTTGTTTGGAAAAGACTTCTGGAATCGGGTGATCAATTTCGACGCCCTGGCAGAAGAAGGGACGATCAGCCGCAAGGACCTCGACCTGTTCCAGTTCGTAGAAACGGGAGACGAGGCTTGGGAGATTATCCAGCAATTTTATGAGCTGGATTGCGACTAGGGCAATCCGGGCGGCGGCTTATTCTTCCGCTGCCGCCGCGTTTGCTTCTACCGCTTCCTCAGCCTCTGCAGAAGCGCCTGCTTCTGCTTCTGCATCGTCTTCAGCTGGCGCTTCGGCGACTGGTGCAGCCGGAAGCGGTACGTTCGATCCCTGTGCGTTCAGGTAGACCATCAGATTGGCGCGATCCTCCGCTTTGCCGAGTCCGGCAAAGGTCATCTTCGTGCCATTGGCATATTTGCGCGGCGATGTCAGCCATGCGTCCATACCCGCCCAGTCCCAGTTTCCTGGAATGCTTTTCAGGGCATCGCTATAGGCAAAACCGGCGACATGGCCGTGAGGCTTGCCCATGGTTCCCCACAAATTCGGACCGATGCCATTGGCTCCGCCCTGATTGATTGTATGGCAAGCTGCACATTTGGCAAATACCTTCTCGCCAGCGGCAGGATCTGCGGTTTGTAGCAACGTTTCCATCGACGGGCCAGCGTTACCACCGCCACCGGAGGCTTCCACTCCCTCAATTTCAAAGCCCATGATTTCTGGCCGTTCATGCTTGCCGGCATGGAAATATTTTCCGCTGACAATGGAAAAACCCAAAGCGGCAATGCCGCCCGCCAAAACCCAACCTGCGATGGTATTGTTGTTGCTCATATTGTCTCTCAAACCCCTGAGTGAGCGGCGGCGCAGAGCCTGCCAAATTTGTGCTGTCTGTAAAGAGGGCGAGGGGCCAACGCAAGGCCTCAATTGTTGCATCAGTTGCAATTGTGAATAGGAAATCTGAAGTGCCTTGATGCACAGGTCACTTCCCTCTTGCTCACTCCTGTCCGGTTCGACTATCGCGGCGAAGAAGAAGAGGGGCATGATGGACAGCTTTCCGCAAAATGCATTGGGTATGGTCAAAAAAATGACCGAAAAAGGCGCAGAAATGCCGGAAAAGGCGATTGCCTTTCAGGGCGCGCCTGGTGCGAACTCCCATCTCGCCGCGCTTGACTATGCGCCGGATGGCTTGCCGGTTCCCTGTTTTTCCTTTGAGGATGCGATTGATGCGGTGAAGCAGGGCACAGCGGGAAGTGCGATCATTCCAATCGAAAATTCCCTCCATGGCCGGGTAGCGGACATCCATTTTCTGCTCCCCGAATCGGGCCTGTATATTGTCGATGAATATTTTATGCTGATTCAGCATTGTCTGATGGCGAAATCGGCGGATGTCGAGGTCAGGACGGCGATGAGTCATCCGCAAGCGCTCGGCCAATGCCGTCACTATCTTCGCAAACGTGGAATCATCCCCATGGCTTATGCTGATACCGCCGCAGCGGCCGCATATGTGGCCCAGTCGGATGATCCGTATGCCGCAGCTATCGCACCGCGGCTGGCGGCCCAGATTTATGGGCTGCAGCCCATTGAAGACGCAATTGAAGATTCACCGGACAATATCACGCGCTTTGTTGTGCTTGCCCCCACTGCATCGCAGCCCGAACCCAATGGTCCGCTGATGACGACGTTCATTTTCGAGGTCAAGAATATCCCTGCAGCGCTCTACAAGGCGATGGGCGGCTTTGCGACCAATGGCGTCAACATGACCAAGCTGGAAAGCTACCAGCAGGGTGGCAGCTTCGCTGCGACGGAATTTTTCGCTGATATCGAGGGTGCTCCCGGTGATCCGGCTGTCGACCGGGCGCTGGAGGAGCTAAGCTTTCATTGCAACAGCGTGCGGATATTGGGAACCTATCGGCAAGCGCGGCCCAGGACAGTGATAAGCTAACGCAACGATTATCGGTTGGATGATTCGACATCATTGCCGAATAGCATGATCATCGTTCCGAACATGGTCAGTAGAATGAAGCCCGCGCCTTTCAAACGATTTCCAGGAGCGAGAAAAGCCCGCCGCGCAGCGATGGCAGACTGCAATGTATAATAAAGCGCAAAGGCGCGACTGGCATAGGCGATAATCTGAAAGATATTGGCACTCCATGTCAGAATCAGGCCAATTGCCACCAGCAGCGCATAACCCGTGCGTGCGTCGATCCGACCCCGAGTCAGCTCCTCAACCAGTCCGCCGGAACCGCTGGTATCGGCAATCGCCGCGCTGAACTGGGCCGCAAGTGCGGCTGCCACAAGTAATATCGGCAATATGGGGGTGATGATTCCCATCATGTCGATAATTGCGGTTTCGCTGAGCACAAATTGCTCACGTTCGAATGTGTAGGCAAACAGGCCGATATAGATCATGTAGATTACCGCGCTGACGATCTGCGCAAGTCGCATCGACCGGATCCGGGTGTTCGAGTCATAATCATGACCCAGATAACGCGAGGTCTCAAAACCTTGCACGGTGATGATGAGCCCGAAAGCGAGCGTGATAGCGGGCCAGCCAGAAAGCTGTGGCGCATGGACAAAGAGTGCCGACGCGGCGGCTTTCTGGTAGAAATAACAAGTGAGGCCGACCAGCAGGCCGATGATAATCGCCAGCTTCAGCGTCACCGCGCTATATTCCATCCTTTCCAATGCTTTGAAACCCTGGGTCCAGCCGACGATCAGGATAAGTATATAAACAGCAGAGGTCAGCAGCTTGGCATTGGCATGATTGTCGAAAGCGGTCAGGCTAACCCCAAATGCGCCAAACAGATTGAGATAATAGCCGACCGATATAGTGAAGGCGAATACGAGCGCCCAGGACGCGGCTAGCTCCAGCCGGGTGACCCAAATATCCTGCCGCGGATGCTCGATATTGCGGAGGAAGATGTTGAACCGGATCGCTCCGCCAAACAGATAGGCTCCAAGACACAGGCCAGCCATAACCAGCGGAGCCATATAACCATAGTCGGATACCAATATTGGGGCGAGCACGAGAAAGCCGCTGCCAATGATGGATGCCAGCGGCGTTACTGTCGCCCGCCAGACCGCCAATTTGGACAGTCGCGGCGAGAGCAGCAAAAAGCCGGTGACGATTGTCGACAGGATGATGAAAATATTGAGCGTCAAAATAATGCTTGATGATTCTCGACGAGGGAAAGGCAGAATAGGCCTCTGCCCGTCCGCTTGTCGATGGCTTTTTGGGCTGCGTCACAGCAGGGCTTAATCATTTATTGGTGGTTTACCTTTATTCCGCCCCGCATATTTGTCGTTTTGCCTGATCAGCATGACGATGCAGCTATTAAGGGGGGGCAATGATCTTTTCACGACGTCACATCATTGCGGGTGCCGGAATTGTCGGTTTGGCTGGACTTACGGGCTGTACGGGCCGTTTCGGTACGGCCACGTCATATCTGACGCCCGTATTGCGGCCGCAATTTCATAATATGGTCACGGCCTGGTGTGACATTCTCCTTCAGCAGATACGGGACCAGCGTGTGCCACCGCCGCGCGCAGCCTATAATCTCGCGATGCCGACTGCCGCCGGGTTTCTCGCCGCCAACGCCATATTGCAAGCCTATGATGACCCTTTTGGTATCGGCCCGGGGCCCCGGCGAGCCGATGCCCAAATGGCATATGGCGTGGCATTTGCCACAGCGGCCTCCGAAGTATTTCAGCAACCCTTTGTCGGTGAGCGCACGGATTTCGCCAACGGCATCGCTGACGGCGAGGCCAAGACGCTGGGTGCCGAATGGGGTAGGCAGGTTGGCCTGAAAATTGTCAAAATGCGTACCCGTGACGGATCTCAACCCAGCAAAGTAAACTATTATTTGAACCGCTACCAGCGGCGCCATGATGCTCTTCAATGGACACCCACCGGACCGCTATACAGCGCCAAGCCTGGTCCTGCCTTTGATAGTTTTTCCCGACCGCTTTTTCCCGGCCATGGACAGATCAAACCCTGGACGATGGGCCGCACCGAAAACTTCCGGTCGGCTCCTTTCCACGATCCGGCCAGTCCGGAATTTGCCGATGAATATGACCAGGTTAAGGTATTGGGCCGCGCTGATAGCCGGGAGCGCACTGCCGATCAGAGCGAGATAGCCATGTTTTGGGAAGACGGTCCGTGGGGGATTACGCCGCCCGGCCATTATATGCTGATTGCTATCCAGGTGCTGCAGGACCGCAACCTGTCTTTCATCGAATGGGCGCGAGCAATGGCGCTGGTCGGGATGACCCAGTGCGATGCGTCGATCCAGGCCTGGGACACCAAATATCACTATGATGTGATTCGCCCCGAAACAGCGATCCGCCACCGGGCACCGAAATTCGGCAATCGCGATCCCCGGGTCGAACGCGAGAAGCAGTGGCGCAGCTATATCCCGACACCAGAATTCCCTTCCTATACGTCCGGTCATTCGACCTTTGGCGCGGCGGGTGCCAAGATGATCGGACATATCCTGGGTACGGATGAAGTGCGCTTTTCGCATCAGTCGCCCGATCAGGTGCTCTGGCCACGATTGCGCGGTATCACCCGCCACTGGAACCGGCTGAGCGATGCCGCGGAGGAGAATGGCATGAGCCGTATCTATGGCGGTGTTCACTGGTTGCGGGATCATCAGGCCGGAATGGATGCCGGTAAGGCGATTGCCGACCATGCCCACGCCCATTTTTTCCGGCCGAGGGTGTGAACCATGAAAACCGGATTTTTACGCTTGCTGGTCGTTCCGACTGTTGTTGGGGTATTTGTCCTGACGGCCGGAGCCGCAAAGGCTCAGATCAGTCTCAACTATGATGATCTTTCATCTTTTGAAGAACCGCTCGCATTTGAAATCGGTCAAGCCACCGTTCTGGTGGGCGGTGTCATAGACGTGCCGGTCAAGCTCACGGTGGACGATAGCATCTTTCATGGCGATGTGGATGTCAGTCTGGTCACCAACCTGGACATCAGTATCGAGATGCAGCTCGCCAACCGGTGGAATGTCGGGGTGTCCTATTTCGGGCAATATGATGAAAACAGGAATGACTATGAGGATAATGTCGCAGGCTTTGTCCGGACGAGCTGGGGTAGTCTGATCGGAGGCAATGTCGACGGTCTGGTGCGGGAAGCCACACGGCGGCGGCGCGCGGTTGGCAATTCCAACTTGGCATTTGACGATTTTTACGGCCGTATCAACCGTTGGGGTGGCGGTTATAGCGGGCGCTTTGGCCCGGCGATCCTGACTGGCATTGCCGATGCCGACGGTAATTTCGAGCTGGGCGGGCAATTTCAGCGGCCGATTGGCAGGCGAGATTATCGTTTCTCTGCTCGCGTCGCCAAAGCCCGCTATCTGGCACCGGATGGTGTAACCGATTTCGAAACCCTGGGCGCTGCAATTGTTGGTGAATTTGTCTATGGCAGTAGCCTGTTCGATCTCGGCTTTGGTTACGAGAATCTCCAGGCGGGCCCCATCGATCTGAATCGCTGGTATATATCCGGGGGAACACAGACAAAAATTGGCGTGCTGAGCCTATCTGCTGCTGGCCATTATGGTGAGCTGGATGGCACATCCGAAGCTTCTGCTTCGCTGGGTATGCGATATGATATCGCACGCGGCCTATCGACCAATCTGGGCGTCAATGCGCGCAAGGCCCAGATTGCACGGGATGGAATATCGGTGGTCAACGAAGATGAAACCAGTGCGACTGCTTCCCTTCGTTACAGCTTTTAATAGCCTGGTCCTGCTATCGTCCAGCGAGCTTCTTGGCCTCGGCCAGATGGGTGCGACCGATACGGATTTCATTGCCGCATTTGAGGCAAGCCATCCACACACCGCCGCCATCATGGCGTAGCCCTGCAATCCAGTCGCGCCGGACAAGATGGGAACGGTGCAGCCGGATAAAATCGTCCGGATTCAATCGCTCTTCCAGCCCGGTGATCGTCTGGTGCAGGAGATAGCTTACGCTGCCAACATGGAGCCGCATATAGTCGCGCTCTGCCTCGATCCGGTCGATTTCGCAGGCGACAATGCGGCGCAGTTCGGATTTGTAGGGAACCCAGAATTCTTCCGCCCAGGGGGAGTCCTCCGCTTCATCAGTTCGCGGCTCCGCTGTGCGTTCCCGGACACGGGATATCGCCAGCGTCAGGCGCTCGTTTTCGACCGGTTTTAGAACATAATCAATGGCCGCAACATCAAAAGCCTCGACTGCAAATCGATCGAAGGCCGTGACAAAGATGATCGCGGGGGCATCGGCCTTGCCGGATAAAGCGCGCGCGACATCGAGCCCATCCTTGCCCGGCATCGCGATATCAAGCAGCAGAAGGTCTGGTTGCAATTGTTCGGTAAGCCGCAGGGCCGCCTCGCCGTCGCTGGCGGTGCCAATGAGATCGATTTGGGGTTGCCGCGCGCAGAGCAGCTGCAAGCGCTCGATCGCCAATGGTTCATCGTCAACAATCAGTGTCTTGAGCGGTTTGGATTCGATTTCTTCGATCATGGATTGTCCAGCATCAACGGTAAGGTCAATTGTGCAATATAGCCCCCTTCTGCCGGACGTACAGTCTGCAGACTGGCTTGTCTGCCAAAGCGGGTTTCGAGACGGTCGCGAACGTTGGCGAGGCCGATACCGCTGTTCAGGCCGTCGTCCTGCAGATCCACGGGTCGCGGATCACCATCATCGGCAACCGTAAGGACAAGATTGTCACCGTCGGACCGTGCGCTGATCGAGATGGTGACCGGCCGCTTGCTGTGAGAGACGCTATGCTTGATCGCATTTTCGACCAGCGGTTGCAGGATGAGTCCCGGAACCAGCACGCCGAGCAGTTCGTCCGGAATGGCGACTTTTGTTTTGAGCCGTTCCGGAAAGCGGACTGCTTCGATATCGAGATAGAGATTCTGCAGATGGACTTCTTCCGACAGGGGAACATCCTCAAGCGGGTCACCCGACAGGCTGGTGCGATAGAATTTGGAAAGGTTGAGTATCATTTCCTCCGCCTCAGCGGGCTGTTGTCGCATTACCAGGGTACTCAGACTGTTCAGGGTGTTGAACAGGAAATGCGGGTTGACTTGATAGCGGAGCGACCGCAGTTCCGCATCCTGCGCGGCTTGCGCAAAACGGGCGGCCTTGCGCTCGATCTGCCGGACTTCGCCTGCATAGCTCAAGGTCAGATAGAGCGACGCCCAGCTGATGATGAAGAAAAAGCGGGATGTCGCATCTTCGGAAATTGCCTTCAGGGCCAAATTTTCCTGCGTCATATATTTGCGCATTTCCTCGACATGCGCTTCGTCCCAAAGGTTTTCCGGATAATAGATATTGAAGACATAGTGATTGAACCCGGCGATGATGATCGCGCAGGGAATGGCCGCTGCGAAGGCTGTTAGAATGCGGGTTGAAAGCGCTTTATTTTCGAACTGTCGCAGCAACAGATACAGCAGATAGGTTATGCCGATACCAAAAATTGTCACGACAATGCGGCGCATCGCCATTTCCCCTTGAGCGGGCCAGTCGCCGATTGAAGCGCGCAGGGTGAGGACAATCACATAAAAGAGCCAGAATCCGAGAATGGACAGGATGGCGACCTGATGTCCGACGGATGGCTTGTGATTTCCGAGTTCAAATTTTCTCATGTGCGTTCAATTCGTGGTTCCTGGCCAGCTTAGGGCAATTTGGTATCAATTGTCTCTAGGGGAATAGTGTCCGGTCGAAACAGGCTTGCGGTTGGTCGAAACTTTCTAAGTCTAGTGCGCAATTTTCCGAATCCAGATGTTCAATATTGAACAAATCTGCACCGATTTAACCAATTGCTAACCATGTTTGGGCCAAATGTTTGGGTGGGATCATTCAAAAGGGAGTCCCGAGAGCATGACCAAAGAAATACAACCTGTCCCCGGCGCTGTGACGCTGGTCGAAATCAAGGAATTTGCGAGCTTCAGCTCTGCGACGCAACGCTATATTCGCCGATCGCTGGATGTCGGTCTCGAACGTTCGGACGCCATTGAAACATGGTCACGCGACAAGGTGGAAGAAGAGGGTATCAAGGTCCAGATGTCTTTGTACCAGCGGCTTCGCGATATCCGCAAAGCCATTCCGGACGATTGCGCGATCGACAGTATCGAAGCCTTCATGCCGTCCCTGATCTCACTTGCGGCTTATGATCTCGGTCAGGGCCGTATTCAGAGTTTTCCGGCGTTTCGTTTTCTTTACGAACGTCTGCTGGGTCCGGAGTCCCGTCCCTGGCTACCAGGCGCATTTTGTGCGGCCGCTGCGCTGCCCCATCTGCACCCGAAAACCCGCAAGAATCTGCTCCAATCGATCAGTGAAGCCGCGGCAACCGCACCCGGCTGGTCAACGCGCGAGCCCAGCTTTTTTCCGGAATGGGTCGAAAAAGTCGATATGAGTAAAGCCGCTCACCGACCTATGTGATTCAGGCGGTTGCCGGTTGGCCGGTGATCGCCGCCTCATATTCGCTTTCGGCGCGCTGGATCAAATGTCGATCATCCTCGTTCCACGGATGGAATCCGGGCAGGAAGAATTTGAACCATGGAATGATGATCGCACGTGCAATTCCCGGCTCTATGAGCAGGAATTTTAGCAGTTTCAGCTTCACACGCCATCCCGTCAATCCGTCCTGGGCGAGCAAGTCGAGCGTGTCATTCCAGCGATTGCTCCAGAAATTCCGGGTGATGACCAGCATCATCAGCGCTTTGACTTTCCAGCGTTGCCAGCGGCTCCAGTCGCGCGTCGCATATAGCCATGTGTCATAAGCCACGCCCTTATGTTCAATTTCCTCCAATGCGTGCCAGCGCCATAGATCGGCAGTTTCCAGATCGGAATCTTTCCAGTGCCGGGGGTTGGCCAGGAATTGCTGCGCCATGATTGCGGTAAAATGCTCAAGGATCATTGTTGCGGCCAGATTGGCAATTTTTGGGCGGCCCTTGGTCATATTGAGTGATTCAGTAATCCGCTGCTCGATGCGGCTGGTATCATAGCCGCTGTCTTCAACCCGGCGGTTGAGTGCGAGATGTTCGCGGCTGTGGATCACTTCTTGCTGAATGAAGGCCCGAATCTCTTTTTGTAGTTTTTGGGGCGTGAGGTCCCGGAATTCTTTTACACTTTCAATGAAAAAAGCCTCGCCGCGCGGGAATGTGAGCGACAGACAATTGTAAAAGGCGGTCGCGACGGGATCGCCATTTTGCCAGTATTTTGCGGGGTTATGTCCTGTTTCTCGCCCGAAGCGGCGGTCACGCGGCGTGATTTCATGGTCCGCAGGCGTCGGCGTACGGATCGGCTCCGGTTCGGCGTGGAGGGTGCTGGGCATATTCATCAGATGTTTCCATTATACGAAATGCGGCCTATAGCTGACACGCATGATAATAGGGTTATTAACATAAATGTCAATAGCGAAAAGACGTCTCTCCCCAGAAGAAAGCCGTAGCATGGCGCTGGCAGCTGCCCGCGATTTGCTGATGGAGACAGGCCCACAATCTGTCACATTGAAAGCCGTTGCTGGACGGATTGGTCGCACTCATGCCAACCTGTTGCACCATTTCGGCTCCGCTTCCGGCCTGCAAAAAGCGCTTGCGGTTTATTTGTCCGACGAAGTTTGCGGCATGATCGCGCAGGCGATCCAAAAATCCAGGACCGGGGAGGGTGCGGTACGCGACATTGTCGACCTGACGTTTGACGCGTTTGACAAGCAGGGCGCGGCCGCATTGTGGTCATGGATGATGCTGACGGGCAATGATGACGCGCTCGACCCGATTGTTGATGCGATTCATACGCTGGTCGACGATTTTGCAGAAGGTGGGCACAAAGACCGCGAAATGCACGAAGACACGCTGGCGCTGGTGTTGATGGCGCTCGGTGATGCGCTGATCGGCGAGCGTCTGTCTGGGTCGCTTGGTCTGGCACGTGATTCGGCTCGCGACATGGCAGAGCGACAACTGGATCATGCCCTGGAGCGATGGAAGCTGGAGCACGAAGACTAGGCTTTTATGGCCGGATCAGTCTTTCGCGAAAAGCTGATCATCGCTGGCAAAAGCCTTGAATTCGAGCGCATTGCCGCTGGGGTCGCAGAAAAACATCGTCGCCTGTTCGCCAACCTGTCCCTCGAAGCGGATCGTCGGCGGGATGACAAAGTCGATGTTGGCCGCGGCCAGACGGTCTGCGAGAGCCTGCCATGCGGACATGGTCAGCACGACGCCGAAATGCGGCACCGGAACCTGCTCGCCGTCAACCGGATTGACCATCGGCCGGGCCGTGAAATTCTCGTCGAGATGGGTGACGATCTGATGTCCGAACAGGTTGAAATCGATCCAGCACCGGTCGCTTCGGCCCTCTTCGCAACCCATCAGCTCGCCATAGAATGCGCGCGCTGCGTCGAGATCATGGACCGGGAAGGCGAGATGGAAGGGCCGCAAGGACGGCTGGGGTTCAATGTTCATATTTTCTCTGCTTGTCTTCGGGAGCGGCAAGGGTGAAACAATGTTCGAAATCCAGATTGGAACCCTGACCCATCGATTCCCGCTCTTTGGAGTCGGCCAGCATCGCTTCGCGGCTCTGGGTCAATAAAATGTCGCTTTCCTGACCGCTCAGCCCCTCGGCGCGCATCTTGTCGCGCGCGCGGCTGTCGAGCACGGCTGCCAGGGTTTTCAGGTCCTGCGCTGTCTTGGACAGGCCTTCGCGGTCATGAACTTCGTCATAGGCCAGTTGCAGCATGCCGGCGCACTGGGTCAGGTCCGGCTTCGGCTTGGGCGGCACGGCAGCATCGAGCAACGGCAGGCAAATAGGCATTTCGTTTCTGACGGCCGTTTCCGGATCGGCGGCCGATTGCGCCAGAGCCTGCCGCGCTGCCACCGCCGCTATCATATCATCGCGGACCTGTTCCTTGCTTCTGCCGCTATCATCCATGATCTGTTGCCCGACCAGCCCGGCATAGGTCGCACCGCGTTCGGTGAGCAAAGGATAGTCGAGCGCGCTGGTCACGCCGGCCTCTTGCTCCGACGCGACAATTGCTAGAACCGCGACACAGGACAGGTCGCGCTGCTGAACCGGGGTGAGGGGTGCAGGTTCGCTTGCCATCGGTTGCGATAGGGCGAGCATCAGGAAAGGAATAAAATTCATGGATGGACAATAGCAAGCAAATCGATGTTCCGGCAATTAGCAATTGAATGGTGATCGCGAACACGGCAAAAGCCGCCGGTGTTAAAATTCCAAGATATGATCGGTCGCCATCCCTACGCTTTCTCGCTTCTAGCCGGCGGGATCAGCGCAACTGGCTTCGCTCCTTTGTCGCTGTGGCCGCTGACCATATTGATGCTGGCCTTGTGGGTGGCGATCGTGATGCAGGTGCAGAGCCGCAAAGCAGCATTTTCTGCCGGCTGGCTGTTTGGCGTCGGTCATTTTATCATTGGCCTGAACTGGATCGCCAAGGCGTTCACCTTCCAGGCCGCGATGCCGGAATGGCTGGGTTATGTTGCGGTGGTGTTACTGTCCCTCTATCTGGCCGTCTTTCCTGCATTGGCTGCAGTAGGCGCATGGTGGCTTGGCAAGGGCCGGCCGTTGGTGCTGATTCTGTCGCTGGCTGGTTTCTGGATTACAACAGAGTGGCTCAGAAGCTGGGTGTTCAGCGGCTTCATCTGGAATCCGCTGTCGAGCATATTGATATCGGATTCCTTGGCATTGCTGGCCTGGTCGTCCCGAATTTTCGGAACCTACGGATTATCGGCTGTTCCGATAATTCTCGCTGGACTGATCGTCGTGGCCTCGCACCGCCAATGGAAAAATGCGGGATATTTGTCGGCGCTGGTCCTCCTGTTTGCGGCAGCGGGCCTTGCTACCATGGGTGGACCGCTTTGTGGCTCGTCCGGAATCGGAGATTGCCGGGAGCATAGCATCACCGTCGTCCAGCCAAACATCGGCCAGCAGGACAAATGGAAAGCAGGCTATGAAGCAGAAAATCTGGCCAAGCTTGCCGGATTAACGCGCCGGGAAGAGGATAGTCCCCGGATCATCTTCTGGCCGGAAGCCGCTATTCCCGACTATCTGGAGACCGGTTACCCGCCGCGCTATTATTATGGCCGTCCACCGGAATTTGTGCGTCACCAGCTTGGCGCTCTGATGAAGCCCGGCGACGTACTCCTTCTCGGTGCGCTCAAACTGGAATTTGATGATGCTGATCAGCAAGCCGTCGGCGCACGTAACAGCATATTTGCGATGGATTCTGAGCGGCAATTGCTGGGCCGCTATGATAAAAATCACTTGGTGCCTTATGGTGAATATCTGCCGATGCGGCCGGTGCTCGAAGCGATCGGGCTGTCGCGCCTTGCTCCCGGGGATTTTGATTTCTGGCCGGGACCGGGGCCTCGTTCGCTCGATCTGGGCGGGTTCGGGAAGGTCGGCTTGCAAGTGTGCTACGAAATTATCTTCTCCGGCCAGGTAGTCGATCGTGACAACCGTCCGGATTTCATCTTCAACCCGTCCAATGATGCCTGGTTCGGAGCCTGGGGCCCACCGCAGCATCTCGCGCAGGCGCGGTTGCGCGCGATGGAAGAAGGCTTGCCGGTCATTCGGTCGACCCCGACCGGCATCTCTGCCTTGATCAATGCTGATGGCCGGGTCGTGGACAGCGTGCCAATGGGACAAGCGGGCCGTATTGATGCGCTCCTGCCGCCACCGAAATCACCCACGCTTTTTGCGCGCTATGGCAATATCTTGCCGCTTGGATTGGCGATCATTTTGCTGATCTCGGCCATTGCCATCCGCGTGCGTGCTCGTTAAAGCACATATAAACTTTTCCTTATGTCCCACCAGGCTGATATTGTTTCCACCTCTAAATCAGGATTTTACCATGCGCTCAGAATTTATTTTCACCTCCGAGTCGGTTTCTGAAGGCCATCCCGACAAGGTTTCGGATCAAATTTCCGATGCCGTTGTTGATCTGTTTCTGTCAAAGGACCCCGAAGCCCGCGTTGCGTGCGAAACCTTAACCACAACCGACCGGGTCATTCTGGCGGGCGAGGTACGCGGCAAAGGCATGATCGATACCAATGGCAACTGGGCTCCTGGCGCACAGGAGGAAATTCAGACTATTGTCCGCGAGACCGTGAAAAAAATCGGCTATGAACAGGATGGTTTTCACTGGCAGAATCTGACCTTTGAAAATTATCTGCACCCGCAATCGGCGCATATCGCGCAAGGCGTTGACGAGAGCGGCAACAAGGACGAAGGCGCCGGTGATCAAGGTATCATGTTTGGCTATGCCAGCGACGAGACCCCGGATCTGATGCCGGCAACGCTGCAATATTCGCATCAGATATTGAAGCAGATGGCCGCTGATCGTCATAGCGGCAAGGCACCATTTCTCGAGCCCGACAGCAAAAGTCAGGTGACCCTGCGCTATGTCAATGAAGTGCCGGTCGAGGCGGTCGCTCTCGTGGTTTCGACGCAACACGCACCGGGCTATTACAAGGACAGCGACAATCCGGCGCTGTATCAGGAATTGCGTGACTATGTGATGAGTGTGTTCCACTCGGTTCTGCCCGAAGGCTTTATAACCGACAAGACCGTAATCCACGTCAACCCGACCGGACGGTTTGAAATTGGCGGACCGGACGGAGATGCCGGCCTCACCGGCCGCAAGATCATCGTCGACACCTATGGCGGCGCGAGCCCTCATGGCGGCGGTGCCTTCTCTGGTAAGGATCCAACCAAGGTGGATCGTTCGGCAGCCTATATTACGCGTTATCTGGCCAAGAATATCGTGGCTGCGGGTCTTGCCAAGCGGTGTGCGATACAGCTTTCCTATGCCATTGGCGTCGCCGAACCGCTGTCGATCAATGTCGATCTGCATGGCACCGGCACGGTGAGCGAAGAAAAGCTCGAAGAAATTCTTCCCACGTTGGTGCGCCTTACGCCGAAAGGGATACGTACCCATCTTGGCCTGAATAAACCCATTTATGGCCCAACCGCAGCATATGGTCATTTTGGCCGCAAGGCAGACGGCGATTTCTTCAGCTGGGAAAAAACCGATTTGGTGGATGCGTTGAAAGCCGCCATCTGAATTGACCCCGTTCGCTTCGGTGCCCACGACATGACCGCGCATAAAGAAGGTGATCCAACCACCATCCGACAGCTCTATGGTCGGCGGCAAGGCCATGCGCTACGCGATCAGCAGGTCGAACTGGTTGAAAATCTGCTGCCGCAAATTGCTGTTCCCACGGAAGGCCCGGTAACCGCAGCATCGCTGTTCGGTAGCGCCCGCCCGCTGCATTTTGAAATTGGCTTTGGCGCTGGCGAGCATCTGGCTTCTCGTGCCGATATGCTGCCTGATCACGGCTTCATCGGCTGTGAGCCCTATCTTAATGGCGTGGTTGGTGCGCTCCAACATGTTCGTGATCAGCATTTGGGTAACGTCCGTCTTCACATGGGTAATGCCCTCGACGTGCTGGAACGAATTCCCGATGGTACGCTCAGCTTTGTCTACCTGCTCCATCCTGACCCATGGCCGAAGGCGCGACATGCCAAGCGAAGATTCATGAATCACGGGCCAATGGACATGATCGCGGCAAAGCTGAAGTCCGGCGGAGAATTCCGTTTCGGCACCGATCATCCCGTCTATCTGGAATGGGCCTGCATGATCATGAACCAGCGCAATGAATTTGAATGGTTATGCGAAAGCCCGAAAGACTGGATGATTCGTCCCGGTGGCTGGCCGGAGACGCGCTATGAAGCCAAGGCCCGTCGCCAGGGTCATGAAGTCTGGTATTTCCGCTACCGGCGCAAATAAACCTTAATCGGTCCCTTCTGTTCATAATCAGAAATCTTCCTGGCCACCGGTTTGCGGCCAGATAGAGGAATTATTAACCATATTTGTAAAGCATGCTGTGATGCTGAATCTTAACCTTCCTTGTTTATCGAGCGCTTAACCAAAAAATGGGTCGCGCAAAATATAAACGTACTGGGAGGTACACAACCAGATATGGGCATCGCTCCAACTATCGCTGATGCAGCGAACGAATTTTCCGCGCAAAATCAAACTGCGACTCCCACCGACCTGCATATTCGACCCCGCAATCGAAATTTTTCCTTGTCCGCAATCGAACGCCGCCGGTGGGTTGGCGGCGACCCTTTTGCGTCTGCCGTTTTCAACGCCCTCTCTGTCACTTTCCCGGAGGGTGAGACATTTTTTATCGATTCGATAAAAAAATTCCTCAAGCGAGTCCCGCCCAAGCTGCAGGGTGAAATTCGCGCCTTCATTCAACAGGAAGCGATCCATAGTCGTGAGCATCATTGTTTCAACCAGCATCTGGAAGACTGCGATCTCGATATTTCGCGCCTCGAAAAGACGATCGCCGACGTAACCAATGGCATCCGGGTCATGCCGGAGATTTCACATCTCGTGGCAACTATGTGTATCGAGCATATTACCGCGATTCTGGCTGCCGAGGTGATTGCCAACCCGAAGCATTTTGAACATGCCGACGAGCGCCAGCGCAACTTGTGGCTTTGGCATGCCTCGGAAGAGATTGAGCACAAGGGTGTGGCCTATGATACGTGGCTGCACGTAACCCGCGACTGGAATCCGTTGAAACGCTGGCTTGTCCGCAGCGCCTTCATGGCAAAAATCTCTCTCGGATTTACAAAAAACCGGATCAAGGGCGTTCTCGACTTGTTACGGCAAGACGGCATCGCCGGGCTCCGGGCATGGATCGGACTTGCCCATTATGCGTTGGTCAGCCCGGCACCGTTCCGGCGTACAATCCGTCCCTGGCTGCAATTTTTCAGACCGGGGTTTCACCCCTGGAACATCGATGATCGCGCCCTCATTCAGCTCGCAGAGAGTGAATATGAAGCCGCGATCATGGACGAAGAAAAAGCTTCGTGCAAAGTTTCGATATTCCCAGATCAGCGCCCCCCGGAGCGCATGAGAAAAGTCGCCTGACAAATAGGTTATGCGGCTATTTTAGGCATTAGCTCGCATTCGGGCTTTTCATCCAGAACACAGATATATTCTATGGCGTCACTATGCTGGTCCCGGCCCAGGCTGAAGCGCCGGGTCGTTTGACCGGTTGGCTTGAAGCCCAGCTTGTGCAGCACTGTTCCCGAAGCGGGATTGTCGACGAAATGGCTGGCGACCAGACATTGGTGTCCCAAGGCCCGCGCCGTTTCCAGCACCGCACGACCGGCCTCGGTGGCATATCCCTGTCCCCAATGGGGGCGAGCGATCCAATAGCCGAGTTCGATGCTATGATCTTCCAGCCGGTCAATCCCGATGCACCCCAATAGCTGGGGCGAAGCCAATGTCCGGCTGAATATCAGCCAGCGGGCCGGTTGGGCCGGCAAGGACAGGAACTGCTGGGCGTCTTGTAAACTGTACGGCCAGGGCGCACGCGCGAGATTCCGGACAATCGCTTGATCATTGATCGCGGCGAATAATGCGTCGGCATCTTCGGGCCAGCCGGGCCTCAACAATAATCTTGGTGTAACGGCAAACATCGGGACTCTCCATCATCATATTAGCGACGCCCCTGTCTTGTTTTACGAGCCCACTAGCGGGGCGCCATTACAAGACTGTGACGCAATGACAGGGAGAGACAAAAAAGGGAGAGGATAACCCTCTCCCTGAAATTGGTGGTTCCGTTGAACCTGCCGGGTTATCCCTCTTGTGGATAACCCTTTATCGATTATCCGGTTATTCGGCGGCTTCCGCCATGGCGTCAACGGACACATATTTGCGACCGAGCTTGCCTTTGTGGAATTCCACCTTGCCATCGATGAGCGCAAACAGGGTATGGTCCTTGCCCATACCGACATTGCGACCCGGATGGGTCTTGGTTCCGCGCTGGCGGATGATGATATTTCCTGCGACAACGGCTTCGCTGCCAAATTTCTTGACGCCCAGGCGACGACCTTCTGAATCGCGCCCGTTACGGGATGAACCACCTGCTTTTTTATGTGCCATGGTTTAGTCCTCTTTCTTGGCAGCCGGCTTTTTGGCGGCTGGCTTCTTCGCTGGTGCCTTTTTGGCAGCAGCCGGTTTTGCTTCGGTCTTCGCAGCAGCTTTTTTCGCCGGTGCTTTCTTGGCCGGAGCCGCTTTTGCTTCGGCAGCCGGTTTGTCAGCAGCCGGAGCGGCTTCCTTTTTCGGCGCAGCTTTCTTGGCGGCCTTTTCGGAACCGATAGCGCTGATCTTCAGCACGGTGTGCTGCTGGCGATGGCCATTTTTGCGGCGATAATTATGCCGACGGCGCTTTTTGAAGATAATAACCTTCTCGCCTTTTTCCTGTGCGACAATCTCTGCCGCCACGGTCAGGCCCTTGACGTCTTTCATATCGCCACCGTCTCCGGCCAGCAGAACGTCGTCGAGGGTTACCGAATCACCAGCTTCACCAGCTAGTTTTTCGACTGCGATAATATCTCCTGCGGCAACCCGATATTGCTTGCCGCCGGTGCGCACAATTGCGAACATGGCTATTTTCCGTTTCAAATTTGTGGTTCCAGCGCGCAAGGCCGTTAACGCGAGTCCGACGGCTCACGCTGGAAAGAGTGCGCAGCTAACCGATGAAGCTGGCCCTGTCAACCGGCTTAAGGCGATTTTTGGCCATTCGTCGCAGCATCATCATGTCCTGCATCAATGCGACATATTCGCCGTTGCGGACCGGATAAGCCTCTCCTAAAGACAGAGCAATGAAAAAACTCCCTGCTTTGCTGGCGATTATCTCCGTCACAACATCCGGTTGCGCGATGCAGCAGGGTGATTTTCCTTCGCTTCAGAAGCGCCCATATGAAGATGATCCGGTGATCACCGACACGACTGCACCTGGCGACACCATTTCCGAGTTGCCAGCGGATGTGCACAGCAAATTGAACGCGGCAATAACGCAAAGCGGTGCTGCGCATGAAAAATTCCAGTCTCGCCTTCCGGTCGTCAAAAAGCGCGTGGACGCGGCGCGCGGCGCTGCAGTGTCGACCGAATCCTGGGTTGTCGCGCAAATGGAGCTGGCCGCACTCGAGATGGAGCGCAGCGCTTCGGTCGAGGCATTGGCCGATATTGATGCGCTTTATATGGCGCAGCTCGAACGCGAGACGGACTCAGGCCAATCGGGCGGTGCCACCATGATCGCCGGACGGCGAGAAGCCGTAAAGGCACAGGTCGACAGCCAACAGGCGGAAATCGACTCGATGAAAAACCGGCTGCGCTGATTCGGGCCGGTAGGGGTCCGTGCCGCCTCAGGCCGTCACTTCCAACACCATATTTGTCGGCGTTTCGGTCGCGCGTCTGACCGTCGAGAAACCGGCTTCGCCGAGCACTTTGGTCAATCGTTTCTGCCCGGCCTGCGCGCCGAGACCCAGTCCGATGTCCTGCGCCAGAGATGCCGGCGTGCATATAGTCGTCGAGAAGGCATAGAAAATCTGTCCGAGGGGATGGAGATTTTCTTCCATCCTGTCCCCGGCCAGCGGTTCGACCAGCATGAAGCTGCCGTCGGGTTTCAAAGCCTCGCGGATATGCGCAGCTGCACCTACCGGATCGCCCATGTCGTGCAGGGCGTCGAATATACAAGCGAAATCAAAATCTTTGCCGGTAAAATCCTGGGCGCTGGCAACCTGGAACTCGACATTGGTCACACCTGCCGCTTCGGCTTTGGCCCTGGCCTCGACGATCGAAGGTTCATGAAAATCGATTCCGTGGATCACCGAATTGGGATAGGCTTTTGCCATCAGTACGGTCGAGGAGCCATGGCCGCAGGCAATGTCCGCAACCTTGGCACCGGTTTTCAGCTTTGCTTCCACACCGCCGAGTGCCGGTATCCACTGGTCGATCAGACAGGCTGCATAGCCGGGCCGGAAAAACCGGTCGGTGCCGCAGAAGCAACAGGTTGAATGGTCGCCCCAGGGCCTGCCTTCGCCGGACTTGAACGTATCCACCGCTTTCGCCTGGGTTTCATATTGGGCGACAACCGTCTGGAAAAACCCCTGCATGCACGCCGGCTGGCCTTCACGAGAGAAGACCAGGGCTTGTTCCGGGGTCAGAGAAAAACGTTCGGTGGCGGGATCATAGGTGACATAGCCAGCCGCGGCGTTGGAGCCGAGCCACTGGTGCAGATATTTCGGATTGAGACCGGTCCTTTCCGCCAGTTCGTCGACGGACAAGGGGCCGGCGCCGTCCATGGCAGCATAGACGCCCGCCTGATCGCCGAGATAAGACATGAACACCGCCATCGCACCGGCAACGTCGCCGATGACCTTGCCGGCCAGTTCTTCAACCTTCGATTCGTCAATTTGCTCAGTCATTTCGCTGTCTCCAAAAACAGCGACCCTGAACGAAGCCTAACACAACCGGCAGGAAAGTTACAGGTTGTCGATGGCCGCCTTGTGCGCCTTGGCATTTTCGACATAATGGGCAACGCCCATTCGCATGCCGGCGATTGCCGGTTCCGGAAGATCGCGCATATATTTTGCCGGCGATCCGGCCCACAGCTGGCCGGTCGGGATTCGCTTGTTTGGAGTCAGCGTCGCCCCGGCGGCGAGCATCGCATCGCCCTCGATCACGCAACCATCCATCACGGTGGTGCTCAGCCCGACAAAGGCCCGGTCTTCGAGCGTCGCGCCGTGCAGCATTACCATATGGCCGACAAGAACGTCATCGCCGATGATAGTTGGGTTGCCATTGGGGGTGGCGGGCGTTGCACTGTCGCAGTGGATAGTGGTGCCGTCCTGGATATTGCTGCGCGCACCGATCCGGATGAAATTCACGTCAGCCCGGATCACGCAATTATACCAGACACTCGACTCGGGTCCGATCTCGACATCGCCGATAATCTTGCAGCCCGGCGCGATAAAGGCGCTGGGGTGAATCTTCGGGGTTTTGCCATTGAACGGCAGGATGAGGGCATCTGTCATATTCTGGAGTTCCATTCGTCAGCTGTGATTTTGTAAACAATGGTCGGGTTGAGTTCTTCGCCATAATTGGGATCGTGAAAATCCAGTTCGGGGCGGTGAGTCATGCCAAGCCGTTTCATCAATCCCCAGCTCGGTTCATTGCCAGCGACCGTCAGCGCGACCACATAGGGGGCTTTCCAGCGGGTGAAGGCGGCATCCATACAGGCTGCTGCGGCTTCCTTTGCATAGCCCTTGCCCCACGCATCTTCCCGCAGGCGCCAGCCAATTTCATGGGCACCGGTCAGTTTCGGTTGCGGCGCGTTGACCCGCTTGAGGCCACAAAAGCCCAGAATTTCTTCGTCAGACTTGCGCTCGATAATCCAGAAAGTGTGGCCAAAGTCGCGGTCATAGCCTTCGAGCCGCTCCATTGCCGCATCGAATTTTTCCCGGCTTTGCACGCCGCCAAGCCAGCGCATCACATTGCGGGTGTTGAGATGTTCCATAAACGGCTCGATATCGCTCTTGCGCCACTTGCGCAGGATCAACCGGTCGGTTTCCAGTACAATATCGTCAGTCTTTTCAACCATGTAGCAAGCGCGCAGCATCGGCGGCAAAATAGGTTAAAATGCCGCTGCATCCCGCGCGCTTGAACGCGATCAGCTTTTCCATCATCAGCGCGTCATGATCACCAATGCCGGCGGCGGCCCCGGCTTTTATCAGCGCATATTCGCCGGAAACCTGATAGGCGAACACCGGGATGTTGAACTCCGACTTGGTGCGATAAATGATGTCGAGATAGGCGAGACCCGGCTTGACCATGACGCTGTCGGCACCCTCGGCAATATCAAGCGCAATTTCCCGCAGCGCCTCGTCGGAGTTGGCTGGATCCATTTGATAGGTCTTCTTGTCGCCCTTCAGCAAGCCGTCGGATCCTACCGCATCGCGGAAGGGGCCGTAAAAGGCGCTGGCATATTTGGCCGAATAGGCCATGATCTGGACATTATGGTGATGCGCGAGTTCCAATACGTCGCGGATTGCACCGACCCGGCCATCCATCATGTCGGATGGTGCGATAATGTCGGCACCGGCATTGGCCTGATTCAGCGCCTGTTTGGTCAGAAGATCGAGTGTGCGGTCGTTTTCGACATATCCGTGGTCATTGATCAGCCCGTCCTGCCCATGGCTGGTATAGGGATCGAGCGCGACATCGGTGAGTATGCCGATTTGGTCACCGAGTGCATCCTTCACCGCTTTGGTCGCGCGGCACATAAGATTGTCGGGATTGAGGGCTTCTTTTCCGTCTTCGCTGCGTTTCTCCGCCGGAGTATTGGGAAACAGGGCAAGACAGGGAATGCCGAGATCACAAGCTTCCCTGGCACGCTCTACAATGCCATCGACGGACCAGCGCGAAACACCCGGGAGTGATGTGATCGGATCTTCTATGCCCATGCCTTCGGTGATGAAGAGCGGCCAGATCAGATCGGATGCAGACAGACGGTTTTCCCGCACCATTTCCCGGCTCCAGCCATGGGCGCGGGTGCGGCGTAGTCGGGTGTGTGGGAAAGAGGCTTGTTGGGACATGGGCAATGCTTAGCGGAGCCGACAGCGGGGCTCAACTCTTCTGTGAATTGTTTGAAGCCGCTAGCTCTTGAGCGGTTTGTTCAGCCGGTTGATCTCCCGGTCAGGCTTGGCTTCAACCGATGCGCTTTTCAGCGCGCCCAATGCCGCGCCCGGTTCCACGCGCTTCAATTTCTGGAGTTCGCCCTTGAAACGACGTAATTCTTGTCCGCCCAGCTGGGCGCGCTCAACAAATTTGACGGATCGGGGGTTGATCGCCCGCCCGCCGCGATAAAGTTCATAGTGGAGATGTGGGCCGGTCGACAGTCCGGTCGACCCGATATAGCCGATGATCTGGCCCCTGCGTACCCGGCGTCCGTTGCTCACCGCGATCCGGCTCATATGGGCATAGCCGGAGGCCAGCCCGCCACCATGCTGCAATTTGACATAATTTCCGAAGCCACCCTTGCGTCCGGCATGGATGACGGTGCCATCGGTGACTGCGTAAATGGGGGCACCATAGCCACCGCCAAAATCCAGCCCACTGTGCATACGCTTGTAGCGCAGGATCGGGTGGCGCCGCATGCCGTAGCTGGAGGTGATCCGGCCGTTGGTTGGCCGGGCCAGCTCCCCGTTCGACTGGCCGACGCCCGATGCTTCAAACCAGTTGGTCTGGCCGCCGCTCTGCCATTTCAGCATTTGCGCTACCGGCTTGCCGCCGCGTTCCAGACCGGCATAGATCAGATCGCCCACTTCAACTTCGCCGGTTTCCGCGCGGCGATAGGACAATATGATATCAAATTCGTCAGTGCTGCGTATGTCACGGGACACGGACATTTTTTTGCCAATGACTTGGAGATATTTCTGTACGGCATCAGCTGGCGCGCCCGCAGCACGGGCGGAGCGGTAGAGGCTCGAGCCTACCGTACCGGTGATCCGCAGCGGGGTATCGTCAACCAGGATGGGCTTCGGATTGAGCTTCAGCTTTTCGCCATCACGCAACACTTCGAGATTGAGGTCAAAGCGCGCGCGAAACGCCAACTGGTCCAGCGGCCGAGCCTGATTTTTCGCAGGGCGACGGCCAAGAATAACATCGATCTTGGTGCCGGGCTTGATGTCTCCGAGGGTAACGGCACCACCGACCAGATCGGTGACTTCGCTGGCTTCATTGCTGGCGACCCCGGCGCGTTGCAGCACCCTGCGCAGGCTGTCGCCCCGACCCAATGTCGCCACCAGCTCAATGGATGGCCGTTCCGGGCTTTCCGCCAGCGGGCGCACCGCATCGGTTGCCGCCATCCGTACGCCGGTATCGGCCCCATAAGCCAGTGGCGCAATCATTTGCGAACGCGCCTGATCAGCGCGATACCCGGTTAATGGGTCGGCGCGGTGTCCGGCAATTGGGCCGAAATCGGGCAGGCAGGAGATTGCGATACCGCACAAGAACGTCAGCGTCGCGAGGCCGCGGAACCAGGACGGACTTCCGATATCCATGCCGAGATCGGGTACCCAGTCAATCTCCGCCAAATATTCGCGCCATTCAGCGAATTGGTCCCCGAGAGAGGGGGGTTCGGTGAGCGTCAACGGACCAGGGTGGGCTGCCACGGTTGCAGCCCCCTGAACTTGCATGTCGATATCATCGATACTCTTGAACAAGCCAACCCCTTGGTGATGCAATCGTCGGAACTTTTGCACCCAAATTAATAGATAACCTCTGTGCAGGAACTTAGTTAAAGTCAAATTAAGTGGCTGCGGTGGCCTTTTCCATGCGGCGAGCCGTGCATAATCGCGGTTATCCGGTCGGCAATATCGCTTAATGTGCCAAGCCCCTTGCAACTCTGTGCCTGATCGGCTGTTGTGCGATCAATGACCCGGTATCCCCAGTCGTCTCTTGTCGCCGTTCTTGGCCCGACCAATACCGGCAAAACCCATCTCGCCATCGAGCGCATGTGCGCGCATTCGAGTGGCATGATCGGATTTCCGCTCCGCCTGCTGGCGCGAGAGGTTTATGAGCGCGTGGTTGCGCTCAAGGGCGCGAACCGGGTGGCGCTGGTTACCGGCGAGGAAAAGATCATTCCGGATCAGGCGCAATGGTTCCTGTGCACAGCAGAGGCGATGCCGATGAACCGCGAATTTGCCTTTGTTGCGATCGACGAGGCGCAGCTCGGTATCGATCCGGAGCGGGGGCATATATTTACCGACCGCATGCTGCATGCTCGCGGCCGCGATGAAACCATGATCCTCGGGTCGGAAAGCCTGCGATCGCTGATAGAAGCCCTGCTCCCCGATGCCGAGATTATCAACCGGCCCCGTTTTTCGACCCTGAGCTACGCGGGACCGCGCAAACTTTCCCGTCTGCCGCGCCGGTCCGCTGTCGTCGCCTTTTCGCTCGAGGATGTTTACGCGATTGCCGAAATGCTTCGACGCCAGCATGGCGGCGCGGCGATTGTCATGGGGTCGTTGTCGCCGCAGACCCGCAATGCGCAGGTCAAGATGTATCAGGATGGCGAAGTCGACTATCTGGTCGCCACCGATGCCATCGGCATGGGGCTGAACCTTGATGTCACCCATGTCGCCTTTGCCTCGCTCAGGAAATTTGACGGGCGTCGGCGGCGCAGACTGACTCTGGCCGAAATCGGACAGATTGCCGGGCGCGCCGGACGCCATCAGAAGGACGGCAGCTTCGGTACCCTGTCGGGCCTGGCCTCTTCGGACGAATTGCTGCCCGAGGAAATCGAGAATCTCGAAGCCCATCGATTTCCCAGGCTGGAATGGCTCTACTGGCGCAATGCCGAGCCTGACTTTGGCACGGTCGAGACGCTGATCCACTCGCTCGAGGAAAGACCGGTGGAGCGCCGCCTGCATGCCGCGCCGGAAGCCGTCGACCTTGCGGTCTTGAAACGGCTTGCACGCGATCCCGATGTGGTACGTCTCGCGGGTTCTGCCGACAAGGTACGCTTGCTCTGGGAAGTCGCCAGCATCCCCGATTTCCGTAAGGTTGGCGCGGATCATCAGGCGCGTTTTGTCGCCTCGCTCTGGCCCCATCTGGCCGCGGGGCAAGGCAGAATACCGCACGCCCGTATGGCACAGGAGATATCACGGCTGGAAAATGTGCAGGGCGATATTGCAACGCTTGGCGCACGGATTGCTGCGGCGCGAAGCTGGAGCTATATCGCACAAAAATCCCATTGGGTGGAACAGCCCGACGCGATGATCGATCGCACTCGAGCCCTGGAATCGCGGCTGAGCGATGCGATGCACAGTCAGTTGACCCAGCGTTTTGTTGATAAGAGAACGCGGGTTTTGATGCGGGGGCTTCTGAAAGACACGCTGCCACAGGATGTCGCGGTCGACGATGATGGCACAGTCATGGTCGAGGGGCACGAATTAGGAACACTCAAGGGCTTCCAATTTGTCGTGCCATCCGATAGCCGGAGAGAGGACCGCAAGATGCTGCTCGCGGCAGCAGAAAGATATTTGGGACGGATTATGACGGAAAATGCAGATGCTCTCGCCAAGGCCCCGGACAGCGTATTGACGCTGGTGCCCGACGCCGCCGGGCAGCCGACGATCCTTTGGGGCGATGCGAACCTGGCGACCCTCACCAAGGGCAAGACGCTTTTGCAGCCCGAGATCAAATATGACCGGTCGGTCAAGGATATGGCACCCGAAGACAGTCAGAAAGTGGCTAGTCGCGTCAAGGCCTGGGTCGAAGCGATGAAAGCCAAGCATCTGGAAGGCTTGGTGAAAATCGATGCGCTCGCGAATGATCCGGAAACACCGCCGGCGGTTCGGGCGTTATTTGCGCAAATCGTCGATGCCGGCGGAATATTGTCGCGGCGCGATATCGACCAGGCAGTCCGTGCGCTCGATAACGATATGAGGGGGCATGCGCGCCGCGCGGGCTTGGTATTCGGAGCGCTTGATATATTTCATCACGCGCTAATGAAGCCCGGTGCCGTGCTCTGGCGAACCGCGCTGTTCGCGGCTTTTGACGCACAACCGATGATAGATCAGGTGCCGGATAATGCGGTGCACCTGAAAGAAGGGACATTTGCGGCTGCCGATCATGCATCGCGACTCGGTTTTCGCAAAATTGCCGACGAATATGTCCGCGTTGACATGGTCGAGCGACTAGTCAAGCAGGCCCATGAAGCCCGGAAACAGGGCGAATTATTTGCTATCGACCCGGCCCTGGCGACATCATTGGGTCTGTCGAAATCCTGTCACGAGGCGTTGCTCGATCTCGCAGGCTTCGTCAAAACCGATGACAAGCCAACCCCGGTTGCGCCACCTCCATCGGGTGATGATGCCGCACCGGAAACCGCTTCTGCTAAGCCAATAGAATCAGCAACTATCGAAACCGGCACTAAGCCTGTTGACGAAGCGCCGGCAGATAATGGGCCTGGGACCGGAGAACCGGCTGCCGCCACGCAATATTGGCGCTGGAAAGGCATGGCGCGCAAAAAGACCCGCCATCCCGCCAAGTCGAAGGGAAAGCCTGCAAAGCAGGCAAGGGCCACGCCCGGCAAACGCAAGGCAGAACCCGTGCTGGCTACTGCAGGCGGCGCCTTTGCCGAATTGGCGGCGCTCCGGGACAGCATGAAGAAATAGGATGCGGGATTGAGCGGCAAAAAATCGGAACAGGCCCTGGCAGCACAACTGGTGCTGCGGATCGACAAATTGCTTTGGTTCCTGCATTTTGCCCATAATCGCGTGATGGCCCGCAAGCTCGCCGAAAAAGGCCATGTCCGGATGAACGGTCGGCGCATTGAGCGGGGTCATGTCAAGGTACGGCAAGGCGACATATTGACCATACCCCAAGGCCGGGATGTGCATGTGGTGCGCATATTGTCGCTCCCGGAACGCCGTGGTAGCGCTGCGCTGGCCCAATCCTGTTATGAAATATTGCAGACTGGCAATTGAAATAGCGTCTAAACCAACTGTTGACGTGTCAGAAATTGCACAATAGCTAGGGTCGAATTGCCGCCCTGAAATGGCGGACTGGTATTGGGGAGTTCACGACCAGATGACTTATGTTGTTACCGAAGACTGCATCAAATGCAAATATATGGACTGCGTCGAGGTCTGCCCTGTCGATTGCTTCTACGAGGGTGAAAATATGCTGGTTATCAACCCCAGCGAATGCATTGACTGCGGTGTGTGTGAACCTGAATGCCCGGCCGAGGCCATTCTTCCCGACACCGAAGACGGGTTGGAAAAATGGCTTGAGATAAATACCAAGTTTTCCGAAGAATGGCCGAATATTACGGTCAGCCGAGACCCACCTGCGGACGCCGAAGAATTCAAGGGCATGGAAGGCAAGTTCGAAGCCTTCTTCTCCGAGAAACCCGGCGAGGGCGACTAGCTTCGAATCCGGCCACATCTCTGTACCGGCCATAATTGCTGCACTGTGGCGATAAGATTCTGAGAGCCAAATGCCTGAAAATGGCGGTTTGGCTGCGATCAGTTGTGCATTGCAACGATAAATTGCTTTTTTGTTACGAATCTGTTAAAAGATGCATGTAATCGACCGAACACACGAGGGAGTAGGTGGTGTTTGGTCGTTAAATATATGTACGAAAGGGTTATTTCGTAATTACGAAAGCGGAACGTGACCAGCGTTCTTTTCCATCGAATCAAGAAAGGCTTTTTATGGCTGCGAATGTGCTGTCCTTTGATGTGGGCGATTATGTTGTTTATCCGAAACATGGCGTTGGCCGGGTTGTCGAACTGCAAAATGAAGAAATTGCCGGCATGCAACTCGAACTATATGTATTGCGCTTTGAAAAAGAACGGATGACCCTGCGGGTCCCGACCAACAAGGCAGAAGGCGTAGGGATGCGCAAATTGTCTTCCGACAAGACGCTCAAGGAAGCCATGGAAACGCTGAAAGCGAAGCCCAAGGTCAAACGGTCGATGTGGTCGCGCCGGGCGCAGGAATATGAAGCGAAGATCAATTCGGGCGACCTGGTATCGATTGCGGAAGTGACTCGCGATCTTTTCCGGGCCGACGACCAGCCGGAACAAAGCTATTCCGAACGGCAGATTTTTGAAGCGGCCTCCAGCCGTCTTGCCCGCGAACTGGCGGCGATGGAAGAAACCGATGAGCCCACGGCTCTGACGAAGATTCTTGAAATCCTCAATATCGCCGCGCCGCAATATTATGAGACCAAGGATGATTGATCGATAAGCTTCGATCCTTCGTCGAAACAGTTAAGGGGTTGTCACAATAATGTGGCAGCCCCTTTTTTCATGCCGCAAGATCTGCATTTTTATGTTGATCTCCAACAGCAACAACTGTATTAGTTCATTAATACAGTAGAGGAGGATCGGATGAAAAAAATACTGTTTGTCGTGCCGTTGCTGGCACTCACGGCTTGTGAAGGATCAATAGTCGATGCCGTCGGCGAGGCTGCAAGCAGCTCCAGTGGCAGCAGCTTTTCCGGTGGCAGTTCCATTGGAACCAGCGATAGCAATCCCGGCGCGTTTGAAGGCGTCACGCTCGCCGGTCCTGACAATGTCGTATTTACCACTGCCAGTGACTATTCGATCCGGGCCGAAGGTGATGCCGATGTTGTCGAGCAGCTGCGCTATAAAATATCTGGCGACCAAATTAAAATTGGCCGGGATAGCAAGGGTCTGTCCTGGGGTGACAGCGGCAGGGCAACGATATATGTCAGTGCACCATCCCTGAGAAGCGCAAAACTGGCAGGTTCGGGCGACATTGAGGTCGATGCGATGACCACAGATTCGACCAGATTGAGCATTGCCGGATCGGGCAATATCCGGGTCGCAAAAATTGATACCGCATCGCTCAGTTCAAAAATTGCCGGATCGGGAAATCTATCGCTGGCGGGGGCCGCGGAATCGATCGACATATCGATTGCCGGTTCGGGTGATATCAGCGGTAAGGATCTGAAAGCCGAGAGCGCTGACATATCGGTTGCCGGGAGCGGCGATGTTGAGCTTTCGTCGGATGGAACCGTCAACGCCAAAGTCATGGGGTCGGGTGATATTCGGATTCACGGCGATGCCAAATGCACGTCACGGGCGACGGGATCCGGCGACATTACCTGCGGTTGATCGCACAGCCAATATGTTGAAATTGCTTGGCGATCTGCCCCTGCTGTGGCAGATTCGCCGGCGATGTCAAATTTATGGGAAAAATATGCGGTTCCGAAGCTGATCCGCGTTGCTTGTTCGCAACCTGCGGTGATGAAAGATCGCAGCCAGATCGTGCCCAAAGCCGAAGGTGATGTGCTTGAACTTGGCTGCGGTGGCGGAATTAATCTACAATTTTACGACCGGGACCGGGTCTCGAAACTGACCGGTCTCGACCCGTCTGCAGAACTGCTCGACTATACTCGTCGCGAAGCGCGTGAACGCGGCCTGGAGATGGAGATATGCGACGGCATCGGGGAAGCGATGCCGTTTGACGATGACAGTTTCGATACTGTGCTGACCACTTTTACGCTCTGTTCGGTGCAGGATGGCAATCAGGTCCTGTCGGAAATGCGCAGGGTCCTGAAGCCTGGCGGCAAGATTCTGTTTCTCGAACATGGCCGGGCGCCCGACAAAGGACCCGAAAAATGGCAACGGCGGATCGAACCGGTCTGGAAACATATCGCCGGCGGCTGCCATCTGCATCGACCCGTGTCCAAGCTCATTGAAGCCAATGGTTACACGCTTGCAGAAAATAACGGCCATTACGCGCCGAAGACGCCGCGCTGGCTCGGCTGGATGGAATTTGGCGAGGCCCGACCGATATGAGGTTACTTTCTGCCTCGCTGTTGATCCTCTCACTGTTGCTGTCTTCCACGGCTCAGGCTGCCGAACGCAAATTCTCCATCTTCGGATTTGAAGATATTCGAATCGGCAATGGCGTCGATGTGGTGCTGACGTCTGGCAAAAGTGCGTCAGCGCGAGCGGAAGGGGATAGCCGCGAACTTCTGGACCGCGTTTCCCTGCAGAAAAATGGCAAGCAGTTGGTCGTGTCCGTCCGTCCCAAATCGCTGAATGGCGATGATTATGACAGGGATGCGCCGGTCACCCTATATCTCAGCAGCTATGCGATCAGCAATATTTCGCATCTGGGCTCGGGTCGGGTGACGCTCGATCAATTATCCGGGCGGACGCCGCGTGTGCGGCTGGGCGGCTTCGGTATCCTGCGCATCGACGCGGTTGATGCCGACCGGCTGGATGTAGCAATGACCGGCGGCGGCCAGGTGGTGATGGCTGGCAAGGCACGCGAGGCCCGCATCGAACTGCAAGGGGCCAGCATTTTTGAAAGCCCGGACTTGACGATTGAAAAGCTGACGCTGATTCAGCGCGGACCAGCAAGCAGCCGGATCACCGCAACACGCGAGGCGATCATCACCAATAATGGTACCGGCCGGATTGATATTGGCGGCAAACCCAACTGCACCGTTCGCACCGATGGTGCGGCGGACATAATTTGCGATCCTGACCGCTAAGTCAGTGTATGGTGCCGATCGACTGGTCGATTGACAGTAAAATGCAAAGCCGTTCCACTTGTCGCCATTTGCAATAATGAATGTGGTTGCCAAGTGACCGGCTTTTATCCGCGCGATTGGCTGCTTCCAGACCGGCTTCATCGCCATAGTTGGAAATTAGCAGTTCGGCGTCACTATAATGGGTGGAGTCGATAAATATGGGTAGTTGCACCAAAGGCTCCTTTGTCGGGAAGTGGTTGCACTTCCAGGCTGAACCGCAAGTCTTACAATCGACCGGTGGAAATATCTTCAAAAGCTAAGGTTACCAACATGTTAACTATATGTTGGATGGGAAGTTCTGGTCATATAGTCAATCGTCGGCTAAGGCTGCAGCCATGAACCCTGAAATCCCGGAACATGTTTCCAATTCTTCCAATGACCCGCCAAAAAATAGCGCCGGCGGCGGTGTATTCATCGCAATTGGTGCCATTGTCGGGGTGTTCACCGGAGGCTATATGGGGCAGCCTTCGGCCGGCCTGCTGGCCGGACTGGCAATCGGGGCTCTGGCGGCTCTGGTGGTCTGGTGGAACGGCCGCTGAGCGTTCAAGAGCGCGCTTGTCAGGACCTTTGACGCCACCTATTATCGGTCCATGCTGAAACATATAAGAAATATCGCGATTCTGCTCATCATCCTTGGGGTGGGCGCAGGTTATTATTTTACCCGTGGCGACACCGCCCGTTTGCCGCTGGAGGCAACCACTGGTGTGGAGCCGGAGCTGACCAACGTCCGTTCGGAAAATTTCCCGACCATTAATATTGCCAAGGCCAAGCCTTGGAGCGAAGGTGAAGGACCGGTCGCTGCCGAGGGTTTCGTGGTTGAGCGCTTCGCCGATGGACTGGACCATCCTCGCACCATGTTCCGTCTGCCCAATGGCGATTTGCTGGTCGCTGAAACTAACAGCCCGCCGCGGACTAACAAGGGTATTGAGGGCTGGGTCATGCGCAATCTGATGAGCAAGGCCGGGGCAGGAACCGATTCAGCCAACAGGATCACTCTGCTGCGCGACAATGACAAGGACGGTGAAGTGGACGAGAAGTTCACCTTTCTGGAAAATCTTAACTCGCCGTTCGGCATGACGCTGATCGAAGACACGCTCTATGTTGCCAATACTGATGCGGTTTATGCCTACCCCTATTCGGAAGGCGAGACCAAGATCACCGCTGAAGGCCGCAAGGTTGCCAATCTGAATGCCAAACAGCCGAATAATCACTGGACCCGCGACCTGCTCGCCAGCAAGGACGGGAAATATCTCTACATCTCCGTCGGTTCGAACAGCAATATTGGCGAAAACGGGATGGATACAGAAACACAGCGCGCCGCCATATTACAGGTAGAACTCGCCACCAACAAGAAGAGTATCTTTGCTGCCGGTATGCGCAATCCGGTGGGCATGGCCTATCTGCCCGGTACCGACAAATTCTACACCGTGGTCAACGAGCGTGACATGCTCGGTAGCGACATGGTGCCTGATTATCTCACCGAGGTGCGCTGGGGCGCGCATTATGGCTGGCCGTGGCATTTCTGGGGCGGGCATGTGGATCCGCGGGTCGAACCCAAAAATCTCGACCACCGCCAATATGAGCGGCGACCGGATTACGCGCTGGGCGCGCATGTGGCGCCGCTTGGTCTTGCCTTTTCGCATGGCCAGGCACTTGGCAAGCCATTTGCGACCGGTGCGATTGTTGCGCGGCACGGTTCCTGGAATCGCCAGCCGCTGTCCGGCTATGATGTGGTCTATGTCAACTTCAGCCAGCGCGGCGAACCGGAAGGCAAACCGGTCACGATCCTGAGCGGCTTTGTCGATGAAGAAAACATGGCTCGCGGTCGCCCGGCCATGGTCACTTTTGACCAGAGCGGTGCGTTACTCGTCAGCGACGATGTCGGCGGGATCATCTGGCGGGTGTCACGCAAAGCCACCGCGTCGCCTGTCGCCGCGGCAGAGAAATAGTCTATACGAGCGACTTTCCGGCCCGCCCGGCCAGTTCGACAATATATTGCCACGCCATCCGGCCGGAACGGCTACCCGCCTGTTTGGCCCATAGCAGGGCATCGTCGGGCTCGAAGTCCAGGTCATGGGCTTCGGCATAGCGGGCGATGATTGCCAGATAATCGTCCTGCGATGCAGCATGAAAGCCGAGCCGCAAGCCGAAGCGATCGGACAGCGCCAACTGATCATCGACCGCGTCACGCGGGTTGATCGGATCGTCTTGTTCGCTCATCTGGCGTGGTACGATATGACGCCGGTTGGAGGTGACATAGAGGCGGACATTGTCAGGCCGCTGGCTGGCCCCGCCTTCCAGCATGGAACGCAGAAGGCGCGGCTGGGAACTGCCTTCGGAAAATCCAATATCATCAATGAAGAGAATGAACCGACGCGGGGCAGACGCCAGAATTTCAAACAATGCCGACAAATTTTCAAGCTGGTCGGACGCCGTTTCGACCAAAGCTATACTTCCCTGATACCCCTGCGCCGTCCGGACTACGGATTTTGCGAGGGCCGATTTTCCCATGCCGCGTGACCCCCAGAGCAGGACATCATGTGCGGCATGGCCCTTGGCGTGGCGCCTCGTGTTGTCGAGCAAGCGCGCCTTTTGTTGATCAATGCCAGTGAGCAAATCGATGTCGATCGGCCGGAAGGGCGCAATAGACTTGAGATTGGCGGCGTCCCAAAGAAAGGCATCTCCCGATGTCAAAGAAATCTGTCTGGCAGGCGGAGGGGCTAACCGATCAAGCGCATCGGCTATGCGCATCAACACGGCCTTGTTGCCTTCTTCCTTTTCGCCTTCGTCCGACATGATCAGGCAACCAGCTCCTCGCTGCTGAGACTGTATAGAATATCCGCTCCGCCGAGCGCGGCTGCCTTGAGCCCCATCGCTTCAGGTACGATATAGTCGAGATAATAGCGGGTCGTCACCAGCTTGGCCTTGAGAAATGGATCTTCTCCACCGTTCAGTTGCGCTTCCGCGATCCGGTGTTGTTTTTTCATCAGCATCCCGCAGGTCGCAGTCGCCAGCATGGTCATGAATGCATAGCTGCCAGCCAGTCGGTCGTCGATGGATGCATCACCGCTCGCCATCCACTGCCGGATATCTGCGCAGGCATCTGCCAGTGCCGAGAGGCTCTCTTCCTCGTCGGCTTCTGCCCGGATTTCGGAAATCAGCACTTCCATTGCCTCGCCACCATCCAGACCCAGCTTCCGGCCCACCAGATCGGCGGCCTGAATGCCGTTTGTTCCCTCGTAAATTGGCGCTATTCGGGCATCACGGAAATACTGGCCAGCGCCGGTTTCCTCGATGAAGCCCATGCCGCCGTGCACCTGAACGCCAAGCGATGCGACTTCATTGCCAATGTCTGTGCCATAGGCTTTGATTAGCGGCGTCAGGATTTCGGCGCGGGACTTGGCCCCTTCGATACCCAAAGTGGCGCGGTCGACGCTTGATGTCGCGTAGTAAAGCAAGGCCCGCGCCGCCTGTGTTAGCGCCTTGGAGCGCAACAGCATTCGCCGGACATCCGGATGCTCGATGATTGCCACCGATGCCTTGTTGCCACTGCCTGCACGAGCCGACTGGATTCTTTCCGCTGCGAAATGGACGGCCTGCTGCGTCGCCCGCTCTGCAATCTGGACGCCTTGCGAACCGACGTTGATGCGGGCATTGTTCATCATTGTGAACATCGCTTTCATGCCGCCAAATTCACCGCCAATCATCTCGCCGATGCAGGCATCCTGTTCGCCATAGGACATGACGCAGGTCGGCGAGGCGTGGATGCCGATTTTATGTTCAATGGATACACAGGTCACGTCATTGGGCGCATCCGGATTGCCGTCCGCATCGAGATGATATTTGGGCACGATGAAAAGCGATATGCCCCTTGTCCCTTCCGGCGCACCCGGTGTTCGGGCGAGTACCAGATGGACGATATTGTCAGTCAGTTCATGTTCGCCGAACGTGATGAAGATTTTCTGTCCTTTTATCCGGTATTTCCCAGCATGTTCGCCATCGGTGATGGGTTCTGCCGTCGTGCGCAGTGCGCCGACATCTGACCCCGCCTGGGGTTCTGTCAGATTCATCGTGCCGGTCCACGCGCCAGAAATCAATTTGGGCAGATATTGTGCCTTCTGTTCGGCGGACCCATGGGCGTGAATCGCTTCAACTGCGCCAAAACTAAGCATCGGACACAGGGTGAAGGCGAAATTTGCGGCACCGCACGTCTCGAGGATCAGTGCCGACAGGGAATAGGGCAGGCCCTGCCCACCAAAATCTTCCGGACCGTCGATCGAAGCCCATCCGCCTTCAACAAATTGAGTATAAGCCTGCTTATAACCCTCGGGCATGGTCACCCGGCCGTCATGCCATTGCGCGCCCACGGTGTCGCCGATCCGGTTGAGCGGTGCAAATTCGCCCTCGGCGAATTGGCCGATACCTTCGACAATCGCCTCGACCATATCCTCGCTCGCGCCAGCAAAACGTCCATGTTCTACCAGCGCACCGATATCCGCGATATGTTTGAGCACAAAATTCTGTTCGCGACCGGGGGCTAAAAAACTCATGAATTTGCTATCCGTTGTTGCCTCAATTTCCGGAGCGCTATAGCGCAGGGTCATGTCGGGCTCAAATGATCATATTGGCGCGGACGCGGGCCGTTACGGCATGGCGACAATCGGTGAAGCTGTCGAACGATTGCGACAGGGTGGGCTGGTCGCGGTGCCTACCGAAACCGTCTATGGTCTGGCCGCCGATTCGACCAATGCCGCTGCGGTGGCACAGATTTACCGGACCAAGCGCCGCCCGGATTTCAATCCTCTGATCGTCCATGTTCCGGATATGGAAGCTGCCGGAAAGCTTGGTCAATTTGACGAACTTGCCACCCGTTTCGCTACAGGTTTCTGGCCGGGCCCATTGACCCTTGTCGTCCCCAAGGCCAGGGAATGTCCGGTCGTCGCTGCCGTTACTGCTGGCCTTGATACAATCGCCTTGCGGTGTCCAGCGCATCCGGTGATGCGCGCATTGCTGGCAGAATCCGACCTATATCTGGCCGCGCCGTCGGCCAATCGGAGCGGCGGAATCAGCCCGACAACGGCCGATCATGTGGCGCGTAGCCTGGTGGATGAAAATTTGCTGATTCTGGATGGCGGACCATGCGAAAGCGGAATCGAATCGACGATTATTGCCGTGAATGACGGAGGGTACCGGATATTGCGGCCCGGACCGGTAACACAAGAGCAACTTGAGAAAATCTCCGGCAAAGCGCCGATGATTGCGGAAGCCGGGAAAATTGAAGCACCTGGCCAACTTGCCTCGCATTACGCCCCATCCAAACCGCTGCGTCTTGGTGCGCAATCCGTAGAGGCTGATGAATATCATATCGGCTTCGGACCCGTAGCAGGAGACCAAAACCTCTCTGCGCGTTCGGACCTCGCAGAAGCCGCCAGCTTGTTGTTTGCCGCGCTCCACGACGCCGACGCGAGTAGAAAACCAAGAATTGCCGTGGCTCCCATTCCCGATGCCGACATCGGGATGGCGTTGAATGACCGTCTACGCCGTGCCGCGGCCCCTAAATAGCATGCAGCATTATATCATCGCCGTCACTCTGGCAGGGGCTGATTATAGAATCTTGGATGGCTGCGGCCAAGAGGTCGTCGGTACGGAAAACTGATACTGACTCATTAATAACACATTCGAGGGGTACGGTTTGATAATCCGGCCCATTTTGGTCCCATTTTTCAATTTTCTATTGGTACTGCCTCGATCGCGACCTAAAGAAAACATCAGGGGTGGATGTTCGCGATATGGCGGTAGGCAGAACGATAATATCGATTTTGGGTGGGTTGGTTGTTTTGGCTGGATGCAGCGCGGGCAAACCAGATGAAAACACCAAATCTACCGACCTGATTCCGGCGGCCGTAACGACCGTCCAGCCCGCCAGCGAGAATGAAATTATCAGTGCTGCGGGTACCGTTCGCTTGCGGAGGGAAACGGCCTTGGGTTTCACAACTGGCGGTCAAGTCGCGTCGGTTTCCTATGAGGAGGGAGACAGAGTGAAACGCGGTGCGATGCTCGCCGCTCTAGATAGCAGTACGGTTGAAGCAGATTTAAATGCAGCACGCGCAGAACGTGATCGTGCGGAAGCCGAATATGGCCGTATCCGGGAATTGTTCAAGGACGGCTGGGTGACCAAAGCCAGGCTGGAACAATCGGACGCGGCAGCGCGAGCGGCTCGGGCCCGAGTGAAGGCAACTGGCTTCGCTAGTCGTACTTCGCAAATCCATGCGCCGAGTAACGGCATAGTCCTGACACGCAATATCGACGCGGGGCAGGTCGTAGCGCCCGGCACAACCGCTTTGGTGCTGGGAGAAACTGACAAGGGATTTGTACTGCGTGTGCCGATGACCGATGCCGACGCGTCCCGAGTGCACGTTGGGATGCCCGCCAGAGTGCTGGTTTCCGCGGTTTCTGACTTGCCGATTCAGGCGGTGGTCAGCGAGAAAGACGGACGGGCGGATGAGCGGACCGGTACGTTTGAAGTGAGCTTTCTGCTCCCTGTCGATGACCGGCTGCGTTCCGGTCAATTGGGTATGGTCGAAATAGAAGTGTCCCGTCGGACTGCATCTGGTTTTACGATACCGGCCAATGCGATATTCGGTGTCCGCACGGGAGAAGGTCTTGTGTTTGTTGTGGATGTAAAGAACCGTGTGAAGCAGCGTAACGTGTATCTTGGCAAATTGAATGACGAGAGTCTCGAAATCCTGGACGGGCTGGAAGAAGGAGATGTCATCGTCACGCGCGGGGTCGAGAAGCTGCGGGATGGCGACGTGATAAAACCGATCAGGACGGCGCAGTGATCTTCGGCTTAAACGAAAAGGATCATAATTCCTGAGATGCTTGCCCGGTTCGTCATTTCCCGCTGGCAACTCAGTCTGGTCCTTTTCATCCTGCTGGTGGTGCTGGGCGTCACTGCGCTGAACAATATTCCCAAGGCTGTTGACGCCCACTTTCCCATTCCGGCGGTCAATATCATCGCGGTCCAACCCGGGGCTGATGCACAGGACATGGAAGAGACTGTCGCAAAACCGATCGAAGACGTGCTTCAGAGTCTTGATGATGTCGTCAAAGTGCAATCGACAAGCACGGATGGCGGTACGGTTGTCCATGTAGAATTCAGTAAATGGTCGGGCGACGTCGATGGCTATTTTGATGATGTGGTACGCGAAGTGTCGGCGATCCGCGATCAGCTGCCGGACCAATTGCAAAAGCTCGAATATCGCAAAATTCGTACCACCGAAGCTGCCGTCATGCAGGTGGCTCTGGTTAGTCCAACCGCTTCGTGGCGACGGATGGAAAAATATGCGGATGATATGGTAGACATCTTCACCCGCAATCCCGGCGTTCGGGAATCGCGGATGTTCGGCTTGCCGAAACCTGAAGTCAGCGTTGAAGTGAACCCCGGTCGCTTGTCTGAATTGCGCGTTCCGGCCAGTGCGATTGCCGATGCTGTGCGTCGGGGGGGAGCGGACCTGCCCGGTGGCGCGGTGCAGAGTGGAGAGCGAAGACTGAACGTCGAAGCCGGCGGTGCGTTTAGAGATTTGCAAAAAATTCGTGAGTTGCCATTGCGGGCGGCGAACGGGTCTTTGTTGACCGTCGGTGACGTTGCGGATGTCCGGTGGGGGTCTGAGGAACAGATTTACCGGACACGCCACAATGGCCAACGAGCGGTGTTCTTGACCGTAACTCAGAAAGACGGTGTCGATGTCACTCGGCTGAAAAAACAGCTAGATAGCGAATTGGAGCGCCAGCAAGCCACGCTTCCGCCGGATATGAAGCTGGTGATGCAGTTCGATCAGAGCAGAGATGTTAAACGGCGATTGAACGAGTTGACCCGCGATTTCATGATTGCGATCGCCTTGGTTGTTTTCACCCTTTTGCCGCTGGGATTGCGATCCTCTGCTATCGTCATGATCTCCATTCCGCTGTCGCTCGCGTCCGGCCTGCTGGCTCTTTATGCGATGGGATTCAACCTCAGTCAGCTTTCCATTGCGGGGTTTATCGTTTCACTCGGCCTGCTGGTAGACGACAGCATTGTGGTGACGGAAAATATCGCGCGGCATTTGCGGATGGGCAAGACGCGTACCCAGGCTGCCATTGATGCCAGTCTGGAAATCCGCGCAGCCGTTATCGGCTCCACTTTCGTTTTGGTTCTGGCCTTTGTGCCCTTGTTGTTTCTTCCCGGCGGTGCCGGAGCCTATACACGGTCTTTTTTCATCGCCATTATTGCGACCGTGATTGCGTCGCTGGTGATTTCGCTGTCGCTGATTCCGTTTCTCGCCAGTATTATCCTGCGGCGGGATGAAAATCCGGAAGGCAATCCAGCGTTGCGCTGGGTCAATGATAAAATTCAGCGATTCTACCGGCCTTTTTTGCATCTTGCCCTCGCGGCACCAGTCAAGACAGTTGCGCTGGCAATGGTACTGTGTATGTCGGCGTTTGCGCTTGTACCGGCATTGGGTTTCTCGCTTTTCCCCTTCGCGGATGCTCCCTATTTTCGAGTTTCGGTGGAATCGGAACAGGGAAGCAGTCTGGATCGCACCGACCGGATCGTGGCGGAAGTCACCAAGATCCTGGAGACCGAGCCCAGTATCAAGGTGCGGGCAGAAAATATCGGGAATGGCAATCCACAGGTTTTTTACAATGTCGGCCCCAGGGCTGAGCGTATAAACTATGGCGAAGTGTTGGCGGTGCTGGATCAATGGGATACCCGGGAGGGCCCCGAGATGATTGACCGGTTGCGCAAGCAACTCGACGAGATTGCAGGAGCGCGCATAAAAATCGAGCTTTTCCAGAACGGAGCGCCGGTCGAGGCCCCGATTGTTTTCCGGGTGACGGGACCCGATCTGGACATGCTCAAACAATTGTCCGGTACGGTGGCCGACGTGTTACGGGAAACGCCGGGAGCGCGCGATATTGTGAATCCGGTGAAGATCGACAAGATTGATCTCGACATTGGCCTTGATGAAAAAAAAGCGGCCTTGCTAAATATTCCGTCGGGAGAGCCGCGCCGCGCCATCCGGCTGGCGATCAGCGGAGAACGGGCTGCGTCTTTCCGTGATCAGGAGGGAGACAATTATCCGGTGGTCGTCCGTTTCCCGTTCGAAGGCAGCCTTCCGATTTCGGTGCTGAACAAGGTCTATGTCGCCAGTCGTACGGGTGATCCGGTACCGCTTTCGCAGATTTCAAACCCCAAAATGACCAATGTGCCGCCGCAAATCCAGCGTTATCAATTGCAGCGGACAGTGCTGGTTACGGCTCAGATCGACTTCGGAGAAATATCCTCGAAGGTCAACGACCGGGCTGTGGAAAAGCTGGAACGGATCGACTTTCCTGAGGGATATGAATGGTCAGTCGGCGGGGAATCCGAAGCCATTGGTGAAACTTTTGGCGATTTCGGTCCGTTGATCGTAACCGCGATCATGCTGATTCTGGCGATTCTGGTCGCCGAGTTTCGGCGGTTTCGAGAAACAATCGTGGTTGCGGGCGTGATACCTCTGGGAACGTTCGGTGGCATTCTTGCCCTTTTCATCACCGGCAATTCGCTCAGTGTCATGGCCATTATCGGTTTCATTGCGCTGATCGGAATTGAAATCAAAAATTCCATATTGCTGGTCGATTTTACCACCCAGCTGCGCGCCCGGGGCATGGGTTTGCGTGAGGCGATTGAAAAGGCCGGCGAAGTGCGCTTTCTGCCGGTGCTTTTAACCTCAATCACGGCGATTGGCGGACTGACTCCCCTGGCATTGTGGGGCGGGGCGATGTACGGGCCGCTGGCGGCCATCATCATTGGCGGATTGATCAGTTCGACTCTCTTGTCTCGTGTGGTAACACCCGCCATGTATCTTCTCGTCGCCATGCGCGACGAAGAGCGCGGCGAGACAAGCACCGAGGGTCATGCTGCTGCCGTGTAAAAGGAGTGTTTATGGCAAAACAGGAAGCGATTTTTGCTGGTGGCTGTTTCTGGTGCACCGAAGCGGTATTCAATGATATTGCCGGGGTCAGTTCCGTCGAAAGCGGTTATATAGGCGGTGAGAAACCGGACCCTAGCTATCGGGAGGTTTGTTCGGGTACGACAGGCCACGCGGAAGCGATCAAGATTATATTTGACGATGCAATTGTGAGCTATGCTGTCCTGCTCGACATTTTTTTCGCAACCCACGACCCGACCCAGCTTAATCGCCAGGGCAATGACATTGGCACCCAGTATCGTTCGGCGATTTTCCCGCTGGATGAAGAACAGAGAGTCCAAGCGGAAGCCGGCATAGCGCGGGCAGCCGAAGGGCGGGCAGAGCCGATAGTAACCACCATCGAAGGACCTGCGACCTGGTATGTTGCGGAAGATTATCATCAGCAATATTGGGCTGACGAAGGGCGGAGTAATCCCTATTGTGTGGCAACCATTCCACCCAAATTGCAAAAACTGCGGACGAGTTTTGCGGATAATCTGAAGGGTTAGCGAAAACCAATGAAACCGATCAAAAAAGCTGTTTTCCCGGTTGCGGGCATGGGAACGCGTTTCCTCCCGGCGACCAAGGTGATGCCCAAGGAATTATTCCCTGTCGTCGATCGTCCGCTGCTCCAATATGCGGTAGACGAAGCACTGGAAGCCGGGATTGAGCAGATGATCTTCGTCAATGGCCGCGGCAAGGGGATGATCGAGGATCATTTTGACATGGCTTTTGAGCTGGAGCGCAACATGGCCGACCGGTCAAAAGACACATCGGTTCTGGACGGCACGCGGCTCAGGCCGGGTGACTGCGTTTTTGTGCGGCAACAGGAGCCTCTGGGTCTCGGACACGCCATTTGGTGCGCGCGCGACATCATTGGCGACGAACCCTTCGCAATTTTTCTGCCCGACGAATTCATGGTCGGATCGCCGGGCTGCATGAAGCAGATGGTGAGCGCCTATGACAAGCTCGGCGGGAATATTGTCTGTGCACTGGAGATACCGATCGAGGATACGCCCTCTTATGGCGTGATCGATCCCGGATATCGCGACGGACCGATCACTGAGGTGAAGGGGCTGGTAGAGAAACCTGCGGCGGGAACCGCGCCGTCGAACCTGATCTTGCCGGGCCGCTATATTCTGCAACCCGAAGTGATGCGTATTCTGGAAACACAGGAAGCGGGCGCCGGTGGGGAGATTCAGCTGACCGATGCAATGGCCCAGATGATCGGCAAACAGCCGTTTCATGGCATGACCTTTGACGGCAAGCGCTATGATTGCGGGTCCAAGCAAGGCTATGTCGAAGCCAATCTGGCGATGGCGTTGGCCCATCCCGAAATCGGCAGTGACATCCGGGCGATGGCCGAGAAGCTGCTGGCGCAATCATGAACCTTCCACCATTCATCCGGACTTCATCATATTCGCTGCACAAAGCATCTGAGGAGCATATCATGCGCGTATTATCCATATCTTCGGTGGCCCTCATCCCCTTGCTATTGTCCGGCTGCGTCGCGAGCAAGATCGTCACGGCGCCGTTCAAGGCCGCCGGGACAGTGGTCGAAACGGCGGTTGATGCCACCACCCAGAGTCAATCCGAGAAGGAAGAAGATCTGGGCCGTAAAGTGCTCGCCGAGCGGAAAAAGCAGCGGGACCTCTGCCTGGACGAAGCGCAAAACAAGCGAGAGCGCCGCAATTGTAAAGATGCTTACAACCGGGACGATTAGTCAGTCTGCTTCGGTCAGCAAAGGCGGCGCATATTTGCCATCGACAGGTTCCATTGCCGCCATTTTTGCGATTTCCTCTTCGAACAATTGGACGCGCTTTTTCCAGCGATAATGGGTCGATGCCGAGAATATGCCTTTGCCATGCTCCTTGCCATAACGGGTCCAGAAGCGGATCGCAGCCTGCGGATCATAGCCAGCATTGGCCATCAGCCAGACCGATAGCCGGTCCGCCTCGATCTCGGTGTCCCTGATCCGTCCGGCGCTCTTGCCCAACTGCCCGAAAAAGCCGCGATTGACCTGCTGCGCATCGAGCCTGTCGCGGTGTTTCAGCAGATTATGCGCCAGTTCATGCGCGACAACCGCAGCAAATTCATCATCGGCCAGGAAATATTCGGCGAGGCGCGACGAGACACTGACCATCTTGCCATCGGCGGTTGCACTCCTGTCGGCACTGACCCGGATCTGGAATTGCCCTGGACATGTCTGGACCGGCTTGATCGGAACAGTTCGGCTGATACCGCCTTCCGATATGGTCAGTTCCACATCGCCCTCGGCGAGCATCTGTCGCAACATCCGGTTGATCGTGTCGACCCTCCGGTAGGCCGGTTGTTCGCTGGATGATTGCGAATCATCGATCACAATATCATCAATTGCCATATTGTTGATCGCCAGCAGGCTATTGCCCGGCGATAATTTTGCCGCTGCGGCCGGACTGTCAGGAGCCACCGCAGTAATCCCTATCGGACCGTCGAAACCGAGCGCAAAACGGGCGGTGCCCTGGTCGGCATATTGGGCAACATCATTTAGTAGCAGACCGGTCCTGGCGGTTTTTTGGTCGCAATAGGACGCATTGGCATCGACCAGTCGGTAACCGATCGCGTTCATCCGCTGGTCAAGCCGCTGCAGACCTTTTAGCGCCAATATTGTATCGGGATCATAGTCGGCATCGGGCGCGTTTTGTGCGCACAGCGGCCCAGCAACGAGCAAAGCCAAGAGAGGAAAAAAGATACGGATCATGGCGCGAATCTAGCCGATCGCTCCTTTCGTCAGGTTGAACGCGCTCTGTATTGCGCTGTCGGTGAGGTTCCACCAAGCCAATATTAACGCTGCACAAATTAGCACTACCGCTGCGATCCTTTGAAACACCGGTTGCGCCAGACCGGCATTTCCCAAGGTGCGCGCCTTGGAGGCCAGAGCCGCGTATAAGGTCAAGCCGGTGGTTTCGGTGATCACCGTAATGCCGGCAAGGATTGCAAATTGCAGTATTAAATTGCCATTGGGATCAATGAACGGCGGGATGAACGCCGTGTAGAAGAGCAGCGCTTTTGGGTTCGACATATGCACGGAAAGGCCATTTAAAAAGCCACGTTTGAAATCGGCCTTGTTCGCGGCCTGGTTTGTCAGGCGACGGTGACTTCCCCCAAGCATCTGAAACCCCATCCAGGCAAGATAAGCGACGCCGGCCCAGCGGAGCGTTACATAGGTGGTCGGGAACGCCTGTATCAGCGCAATCAAACCAAATGCGGTCAGCGCGTACCAAATGAAATTGCCAATATTGATCCCGACTATCGGCCCCAGTGCGCCGCGCATCCCACCAGCGTTTCCGGGCGGAAGGGCGTGGCTGACGGTTACCATGGTGGCTGGTCCCGGAGTCAAACAGAGCATCAAATCGGCAGCGGCGAATAGCAATATGGTTTCAATCGGCATTAATATTCGGACCTGTTTTCCTGACGAACTTTACAAACGTTACAGTGTAAGAGCAAAAAATTCTTCGCCTTTGATTTTTGACAAAAACACGCCCTTTCGCGCATCCGAAATTCTATCGGGGAGAAGTCTGTTGGCACTGGGACAGATCATTAAATCATGGGTCATAAGGGAAAGCTACAAAGTCCCGGCGATGTAGGACAGCGAAATGATGGATTTCCTGCTCCGCCTACCGCTGGCTAATCCAAATAGTCTTTCAGATGATTGACCAGCGCATTCACGCGGGCCGGTCGCAAGCGGGAAGGGGGCATGATGATATTGAGGGCCATATCACCTATGCGGCATTCTGGAAGAATATTGATGAGCTGGCCTTCATCCAAAGCTTTTTGACAGAGAAAGTCGGGCAGATATCCGATCCCCCGTCCGGCGATGAGCGCCGGCAGCATGACGTCGCCATTGTTGCTTTTGAACCGGCATTTGGGGCGTATACTGGTCGTGCGGTCTTTTGCGTCGGTAATTTGCCAGACCTCGGGGCTGGAGGTGTTCGAATAGATAAAACAATCGTGATGACTCAGGTCGGCCGGTGTCTTGGGCTTACCCATGCGTTTGACGTAGCTCGGTGCGGCAATGAAATAGCCGTTCATTTGGCGCAGTTTTATCGCCCGCAGACTGCTGTCGGGAAGCGCGCCGATGCGGATGGCGCAATCAAAGCCTTCCTCGACCAGATCGATCCGTGCATCGTTGAGCTGGAGATCGACGGTGATCTCCGGATAGGCGCACATGAAATCGGCGATCACGGGTGCGAGGTGAGAGAGGCCGTAGCTGAGCGGCGCGGCCAGACGCACCTGTCCCTGCAATAGATGGGTAGTATCGCGCGCTGCCTCCATTGCGGCCTCGCCGTCCCGGGCAATTTGCTGGGCATGATGGAGCAGCGACTTGCCAGCGGTGGACAGGGAAATCTTGCGCGATGTGCGGTGGAACAGGACGGTGCCGAGCGACTGTTCCAGCCGGGAGATCGCTTTCGAAATGGTCGGCTTGGAGAGCGCGAGTTCCTGTGCGGCGGCGGTGAAGCTGCCCAGCCGCGCAACCGCTGCAAATATCGCCCATGCTTCATAATCGGGTAATGCCATGGCAACATATTAGATAAACATTGGAAACAATCAAATTCAATTTTGTCTATTTTAGAAACAGTAGCATCGCCCTATCTCTCTCTCAAGCAGAGCGGAAACAAGGTTCGTTCGAACAGGAGCAAGACGATGATTGAGAAGAGAGAGTTTGGCGATCTGGCCCATGTTGATCATGAATGGCTGCAGGCCCGCCATCATTTTTCCTTTGGCAATTATTGGGACCCGGCCCGCATGGGTTTTGGCCCGATCCGGGTGTGGAATGATGACGAGATCAAACCGAAAACCGGGTTTCCGATGCACGGGCACAAGGATATGGAAATCATCACCTATGTTCGCGAAGGGGCGATTACCCACCGCGACAATATGGGCAATGAAGGCCGTACCGAGGCCGGTGATGTTCAGGTGATGAGCGCCGGCACCGGCGTGATGCACAGCGAATATAATCTGGAGGACGAACAGACGCGCCTGTTCCAGATCTGGATCGAGCCGCGCGCCGCGGGCGGTGCTCCCCGCTGGGATGCGAGAGCCTTCCCCAAAGGCGATCGCTCCGGTCAGCTGGAAATCCTTGCCAGCGGATTTGAACAGGATATTGCTGACGGAGCCCTGATGATCCGGGCTGATGCGCGCCTTTACGGAGGGACGCTGTCGGCCGGAACGGCAATAGACCATGATATTAAAGCGGGTGCTGATATCTATCTGGTGGCCTCATCGGGCCGGCTCCGCGTCAATGGCGAAAAAATCGCGGCTCGTGATGCATTGTCTGTTCGCGATGTTGCGACCCTGAAGATCGAAGCTCTGGAAGAGGCTGAACTGGTCTTCGTCGAAGCTTTCGAAACTCGACACTAGTCCCCCGACGGAAGGGGTGCCATTTTTCCCTCAACGTCGGCACCCCTTCAACAACCTCACAAGAAAGGAAATTTTATCATGAGCAATTCGAAAAATGTGCTGCGTATCGACGCCAGCGCCCGTCAGGCAATATCTTCATCGCGAGCGCTTTCGGATGCATTGATCGGCAGGCTCGGCGCTGACCAAATCGTCATTCGCGATTTGACCGATTCTATTCCGCATGTGACCGAGGATTGGGTGAACGCCAATTTTGCCGATGAAGCGGCGCGCAGCGATGAGCAAAAGGCGATCTTGGCGCAGTCTGATGCGCTGGTGGACGAGCTTTTTGCCGCCGATATTCTGGTCATTAGCACGCCTATCTACAATTTCGGTATTCCTGCTGCGTTGAAAGCGTGGATTGATATGGTCGCTCGGGCGCGCAAGACTTTCCACTATACCGCCGATGGTCCGGAAGGGCTGGTAAAGGGCAAAAAGGCCTATCTGCTAATGGCATCGGGCGGTACCGAGATTGGCAGCGAGATTGATTTCGCATCCGGTTATCTTCGCCATATATTGGGTTTCATCGGCATTGACGATGTAACGATTATTGCAGCAGATCAGCAGATCATGAAGGGTGAGGCGGCTTTGGAAGAAGCTTTGCTGGATGTCGCCAATATCATCTAGACGGGTGCAAGAAAAAAGCCCCGCCGGATAGTCTCCGGCGGGGCTTTTTTTATGCTATTGAACGCGTTGACGTTTATTTTTCGTCGTCGCCTTCATCCGGCTGTGCTGCTTCGGTGTCGCTTTCCTCGATGCCTTCACCCATGGTTTTGGCCATGTGGGAATCACCCGTGGCAGCTTCATCACCTTGCGCCAGTTCGGCAGCATGCTGTTCCTCGGAGCTATCCGCAGCAATCAAGGCTTCCTCGACCTGTGTTTCGCCGAACACGTCAGCAGCGGTTGGCTCTGCTGCAACCGGAGCAGCAGCTTGCGCCACTTCTTCCGCTTTCAGCTCTTCAGCAGCCTGCATCGCGTCGAGCATTTTCTGCTGTTGCGCCCGCAGTGCCGCATCGCGGCTGGTTGCGGCGATACGCGCACGGTTCATGCCCGCGCCGGTACCGGCCGGGATCAGGCGACCAACGATCACGTTTTCCTTGAGACCGATCAGCTGATCCTTCTTGCCCTCGACAGCTGCCTGGGTCAGCACCCGGGTGGTTTCCTGGAAAGAGGCAGCAGAGATGAAGCTGCGGGTCTGCAGGCTCGCCTTGGTGATACCGAGGAGAACCGGCTTGCCGGCAGCAGGTTCCTGCTTCTTGGTCAGCTTGGCGTTATATTCCAGCATCTCTTCCAGATCGACCTGCTCGCCCGGCAGCAGCGTGGTATCACCGCCATTGGTGATCTCAACCTTTTGCAGCATCTGACGAACGATCGTCTCGATGTGCTTGTCGTTGATTTTCACGCCCTGCAGACGATAGACTTCCTGGATTTCCGAAACGAGATATTCGGCCAGCGCCTCCACCCCGAGAACTTCCAGAATGTCATGTGGATCGGGAGAACCGGATACGAGATTGTCGCCCTTCTTGACGAGATCGCCTTCCTGAACGTCGATGACCTTGGTTTTTGGTACGAGATATTCGACTGGCTCGCCTTCTTCCGGAACAATCGCGATCTTGCGTTTCGCTTTATAATCGCGAACGAATTCAATCCGTCCGTCGATCTTGGCGATGATCGAATTGTCCTTGGGAATACGCGCTTCGAACAGTTCCGCAACCCGCGGCAGACCACCCGTGATGTCACGGGTTTTTGCAGCTTCGCGCGAAACACGGGCGAGCACGTCACCAGCAGCCACCTTGGCACCGTCTTCGACGGACAGGGTTGCGCCATTGGCGAGCATGTAACGACCGGTTTCACCGCTATTCTCATCCAGCAGGGTGAGGCGGGGACGCAGGTCCTCTTTATTGGCACCGCGGCCGGAAGCCCGATATTCCGTGATCACACGCTGTGCGATACCGGTGGCTTCATCGGTCTGTTCGGTCATCGTCTTGCCTTCGATGACGTCCTGGAACTTGATGACGCCCGGTTTCTCGGTGATCATCGGCATGGTGAACGGATCCCATTCGGCCAGACGATCGCCCAGATTTACCTTCGCGCCATCCTTGACCAGCACGCTGGTACCATAAGGGACCTTGTCGGCAGAGCGTTCGCGACCTTCACTGTCGATCACGGCGATGATGCCGCTACGCGCCAGCGAGAGGAAGCGTCCGTTCTTGTCTTCGATGACCGGCATGTCGCGATATTCGACCACACCTTCTGCCACCGATTCCAGATTGGACTGCTCGTTGAGCTGCGCTGCGCCGCCGATGTGGAAGGTCCGCATCGTCAGCTGCGTGCCTGGCTCACCGATCGACTGGGCTGCGATAACGCCAACCGCTTCACCGATGTTCACCGGTGTACCGCGAGCAAGATCACGACCGTAGCAAGTGCCGCAGACGCCCATCTTGGATTCGCAGACCAGCGGCGAACGAATGCGCGCGGACTGGATGCCGAGCTCCTCGATCACGACGATGGCTGCTTCGTCCAGCAACGTGCCGGCTTTGATCACAACGCTGTCGTCTTTGCTGTCGATAATATCTTCAGCCATGGTGCGGCCGAGGATACGTTCGCCCAGCGATGCGATAACCGAACCGCCCTGAACGATGGCTTTCATCTCCAGCGCATTTTCGGTGCCGCAATCTTCTTCGACAATCGTGCAATCCTGCGAAACGTCGACCAGACGGCGAGTCAGATAACCAGAGTTTGCCGTTTTCAACGCCGTATCCGCAAGACCCTTACGCGCCCCGTGAGTGGAGTTGAAATATTCCAGAACCGTCAGGCCTTCCTTAAAGTTCGAGATAATCGGTGTTTCAATAATCTCGCCGGAAGGTTTCGCCATCAGGCCGCGCATGCCGCCCAGCTGCTTCATCTGGGCTGGGCTACCACGGGCGCCGGAGTGGCTCATCATGTAGATCGCGTTAATCTCGCGTTCGCGGCCATGTTCGTCCTCTGGCGTCGCGGCCAGCTCGTCCATCATCGCGTTCGCAACCGTGTCACCACAGCGGGACCAGGCGTCGATTACTTTGTTATATTTTTCCTGCTGGGTGATCAGACCATCCTGATATTGCTGTTCATAGTCAGCCACCAGGGTGCGGGTTTCTTCCACCGTCGCATCCTTGGAGTCCGGAATGATCATGTCATCCTTGCCGAAGGAAATACCGGCACGGCAGGCGTGACGGAAGCCAAGACCCATGATCGCGTCGGCGAACAGGACCGTGTCTTTCTGACCGGTGTGGCGATAAACCTGGTCAATCACGTCGCCGACTTCTTTCTTGGTCAGCAGGCGGTTGACGATGTCGAAAGGCACTTTGTGCGATTTCGGCAGACATTCCGCGATCAGCAAGCGACCCGGTGTGGTTTCGAAACGCTTGAGAATGGGATTGCCCTCCTCATCGGTTTGCGGCACCCGGGTGGTGATTTTGGAGTGCAGGGTCACCGCGCCGATTTCCAGCGCCTGATGCACTTCGGCCATGTCGGCCAGCATCATGCCTTCGCCCGGCTCGCCTTTGCGGTCCATCGTCAGATAATAGATGCCAAGCACCATATCCTGTGACGGAACGATGATCGGCTTGCCATTGGCTGGCGACAGGATGTTGTTGGTCGACATCATCAGCACGCGTGCTTCCAGCTGGGCCTCGAGGCTCAGCGGAACGTGGACCGCCATCTGGTCACCGTCAAAGTCGGCGTTGAAGGCGGAGCAGACCAGCGGATGAAGCTGGATCGCCTTGCCTTCGATCAATACCGGCTCAAATGCCTGGATGCCCAAACGGTGAAGCGTTGGTGCCCGGTTCAGCATCACAGGATGCTCGCGGATCACTTCTTCCAGAATGTCCCAGACTTCCTTGCGCTCTTTTTCGACCCATTTCTTGGCCTGCTTGAGGGTCATCGAAAGGCCCTTGGCATCAAGACGCGCGTAAATGAATGGCTTGAACAGCTCGAGCGCCATTTTCTTTGGCAGACCGCACTGGTGCAGCTTGAGTTCGGGACCGGTCACGATCACCGAACGACCGGAATAGTCGACGCGCTTGCCGAGCAGGTTCTGGCGGAAGCGGCCCTGCTTGCCCTTGAGCATGTCGGAGAGCGATTTCAGTGGACGCTTGTTGGCACCGGTGATGGTCCGGCCACGACGACCGTTGTCAAACAGCGCATCGACCGATTCCTGCAACATGCGCTTCTCGTTCCGGACGATGATGTCCGGTGCGCGCAATTCCATCAGGCGTTTCAGACGGTTGTTCCGGTTGATCACGCGGCGATAGAGATCGTTGAGATCGGAGGTCGCGAAGCGGCCGCCGTCGAGTGGTACCAGCGGGCGCAACTCGGGTGGAATGACCGGAATGATTTCGAGGATCATCCACTCGGGCTTGTTGCCGGATTCGATGAAGCTTTCGACCACTTTCAGGCGCTTGATGATCTTCTTGGGTTTCAGCGTCGACTTGGTCGTCCGCAATTCTTCCATCAAATCTTCTTTTTCACGCTCGAGATCGAGGTCCTGCAGCATGATCTTGACGGCTTCCGCGCCGATACCGGCAGAGAATGCATCTTCGCCATATTCGTCCTGGGCTTCGAGCATTTCGTCTTCGGTCAGCAACTGGAATTTTTCCAGCGCCGTCAAGCCGGGTTCGATAACCACATAGCTTTCAAAATAAAGCACACGCTCAAGCTGTTTGAGCTGCATGTCGAGCAGCAGGCCGATGCGCGATGGCAGCGATTTCAGGAACCAGATATGCGCGACCGGAGCAGCCAGGTCGATGTGACCCATGCGCTCGCGGCGAACCTTGGTTACCGTGACTTCGACACCGCATTTTTCGCAGACGATGCCTTTATATTTCATCCGCTTATACTTGCCGCACAGGCATTCGTAATCCTTTACCGGACCAAAGATGCGCGCACAGAACAAGCCGTCGCGTTCCGGCTTGAACGTCCGGTAATTGATCGTTTCCGGCTTCTTAATTTCACCAAAGGACCAGCTGCGGATACGCTCTGGCGAGGCGAGGCCGATCTGGATCTGGTCAAATGTTTCCGGCTTTGCGATCGGATTTGCAAAATTTGTTACTTGGTTCATGTCTTAATTCCTCTTGGGCTTTCGCCCCAAATTTGAAATGCTGGGTGGAGTGCTGCTA
>NZ_JBLWTY010000001.1:0-303015 GCF_048269915.1 Parasphingorhabdus sp. | reverse complement strand
CCGGAACGCCGGCTTCGAACGTATCGTCACCCTTGACGATCGCTTCGTAAACCTTGGTCCGGCCGATCACGTCATCGGACTTGACCGTCAGCATTTCCTGCAGCGTGTAAGCCGCGCCGTAAGCTTGCAATGCCCAGACTTCCATTTCCCCGAAACGCTGTCCACCGAACTGCGCCTTACCACCCAGCGGCTGCTGCGTGACGAGCGAGTAGGGACCGATCGAACGGGCGTGGATCTTGTCGTCGACCAGATGGTGCAGCTTGAGCATGTAGATGTAGCCCACGGTCACCTTGCGGTCGAACTTGTCGCCGGTCCGGCCATCATAAAGATTGACCTGACCACTGCGATCCAGACCTGCCAGTTCGAGCATGTCGGAAATATCGCTCTCGTGCGCACCGTCAAAGACTGGCGTACCCATTGGAACACCGTGGCGGAGATGGCCGACCATTTCGATGATCTCGGCGGTGTCACGGCTATCAATATCTTCATGATATTGTTCACCGTAGATAACCTTCAGCCGTTCCTTGACTGCATCCGGCGGGGGTGCCGCTTCGGGGTCTGGATTTGCCAAACGCCAATCTGCCAGTGCTTCGGTAACCTGCTGGCCGAGACCACGTGCAGCCCAGCCAAGGTGGGTTTCGAAAATCTGTCCAACGTTCATTCGCGAAGGCACACCCAATGGGTTGAGCACGATGTCAACCGGCGTACCATCTTCGAGGAACGGCATATCTTCCTGCGGAAGGATGCGGGAGATAACCCCCTTGTTGCCGTGACGTCCGGCCATTTTGTCACCAGGCTGCAGCTTGCGCTTCACCGCGACAAAAACCTTGACCATCTTGAGGACGCCCGGTGCCAACTCATCGCCGCGTTCCAGCTTCTCACGGCGGTCTTCGAACCGTTCGTTGATCAGCTTGATCGCTTCGTCATATTGCTGACGGGTCGCTTCAAAATCGGCCTGAACCTTGTCATCCTTGACCGCAATCTTCCACCAGTCGACCTGTTCCAGTTCGGAAAGGCTTTCTTCGGTGATCGCTGCACCCTTTTTCATCGGCTTCGGCGCGGAAGTCGCGGTCTGGCCGATCAACATGTCTTTCAACGTATTGAAGGTTGCGCGGTTGAGGATGGCGCGTTCGTCGTCCCGGTCCTTGGTAAAGCGCGAGATTTCTTCGCGTTCAATGGCCAAGGCGCGTTCGTCCTTGTCGATGCCGTGGCGGTTGAACACCCGGACCTCGACAACGGTGCCCGCAACACCGGGTGGCAGGCGCAGCGATGTGTCACGAACGTCCGATGCTTTTTCACCAAAGATAGCGCGCAGGAGCTTTTCTTCCGGCGTCATCGGGCTTTCACCTTTTGGCGTGATCTTGCCGACGAGAATATCGCCTGGTTCGATTTCAGCACCGATATAGACAATGCCCGCTTCGTCGAGGTTGCGCAACGCTTCCTCACCGACATTCGGAATGTCGCGGGTAATATCTTCAGGACCCAATTTGGTGTCGCGGGCCATGACTTCAAATTCTTCGATATGGATCGAGGTGAAGACGTCGTCTTTCACGATCCGCTCGGAGATAAGGATACTATCCTCATAGTTGTAGCCATTCCACGGCATGAACGCGACGAGGCTGTTTTTGCCGAGAGCCAGTTCACCCATGTCGGTCGAAGGACCGTCGGCCAGTGTATCACCTTGCTGGACAATATCGCCCACCTTCACCAGCGGACGCTGGTTGATGCAGGTGTTCTGGTTGGAACGCTGGAATTTCTGCAGCGTGTAAATATCGACGCCGGACTTGCCAGCTTCAACCGCACCCGATGCGCGAATGACGATACGGGTAGCGTCTACCTGATCGACAATACCGGCGCGCTTGGCTGCAATGGCGGCACCGCTGTCGCGAGCCACGGTTTCTTCCATGCCGGTACCGACAAACGGTGCTTCGGCTTTCACCAAAGGCACAGCCTGACGTTGCATGTTCGATCCCATCAATGCGCGGTTGGCGTCATCGTTTTCCAGGAAAGGAATAAGCGACGCGGCAACCGAGACCAGCTGTTTCGGGCTCACGTCCATCAAGGTGATGATGTCGCGCGGGGCCATCAGGAATTCGCCTGCCTGACGAGAGGAAACAATTTCCTCAACAAAAGCGCCATCATCGGTCAGCTCGGCGTTTGCCTGTGCGACCGTGTGCTTCTGCTCTTCCATCGCGGAGAGATAGACCACATCGTTGGTCACCTTGTTGTCGACGACTTTCCGATAGGGCGTTTCAATGAAGCCATATTGGTTGACCCGGCTGAATGAGGCCAGCGAGTTGATCAGGCCGATATTCGGACCTTCGGGCGTTTCAATAGGACAGATGCGACCATAATGGGTCGGGTGAACGTCGCGGACTTCAAAGCCGGCGCGCTCGCGGGTCAGACCTCCGGGCCCCAGCGCCGACACGCGGCGTTTGTGGGTAACTTCCGAAAGCGGGTTGGTCTGGTCCATGAACTGGGAAAGCTGAGACGAACCGAAAAATTCGCGAACGGTCGCAACTGCAGGTTTCGCATTGATCAGGTCATTCGGCATCACGGTGGATACGTCGACGCTGCTCATCCGCTCCTTGACGGCCCGCTCCATGCGAAGCAGTCCGACCCGATATTGGTTTTCCAGCAGTTCGCCGACCGAACGGACCCGGCGATTGCCGAGATTGTCGATGTCGTCGACTTCGCCCTTGCCGTCTTTCAGATCGACCAGGGTTTTGACAACCGCAAGAATATCTTCCTTGCGGAGAATTGTATAATCAGCTGGCGCATCCAGTTCGAGGCGCATGTTGAGCTTTACACGGCCGACGGCGCTCAGGTCATAGCGCTCAGGATCGAAGAACAGGCCTTCGAACAGGGCTTCTGCCGTTTCGCGCGTTGGCGGTTCACCTGGGCGCATGACGCGATAAATATCGGATAGCGCGCCGTCACGATCTTCGGCCTTGTCAACTTTCAGCGTGTTGCGGATCCACGGACCGGTTGTGACATGGTCAATGTCGAGCAGTTCGAGCTGGTCGATCCCGGCATTGTCAATCTTCTCGAGATTTTCGCCGGTCACTTCGTCGCCGGCTTCGATGTAAATCTCGCCGGTTTTCTCGTTGATCAGGTCAAAGGCGCTGTAGCGACCGAAAATTTCCTCGGTCGGGATGACGATGTTTTCCATACCATCGGATTCCGCCTTTTTCGCGGCACGTGGCGTGATCTTGGCACCCGCTTCAAAGACAATTTCACCGCTCTGCGCGTCGACAATATCGAAAGTTGGCTTAATTCCGCGCCATTGTTCGGCGATAAATGGAATCGTCCAGCCATTCTTGGCGCGCTTGTAAATGATCCGCTGGTAGAAAAGATTGAGGATATCTTCTTCTGAATAGCCCTGCTTGACGATCTTGACGATTTGGGCGCTCTTGGTGCGGCCTTCATCTTCAATCTTGCCCTGAATGTCAATTGCACCCATGGGTTCACGGATGGTGATCAGGCTGCCGTCGATTTCGAGAATCTCGGCTGGCTGTTTCATGCCGGCCACGCGAACCATTTCGCCCACCTTGAAATCGGGCTTTTTCTCTTTGACCTCGAGGATTGCGTCACCCAGCGAACGCAGCAATGCGGTCACCGGCAGCTTGCGCTTGCGGTCAATACGAACGTTGACGATGTCTTTTGCGTCAAATTCGAAATCCAGCCACGAGCCGCGATAGGGAATAACGCGCGCAGCGAACAGGAATTTGCCGGACGAGTGGGTCTTGCCGCGGTCATGATCAAACAGCACGCCGGGCGAACGGTGCATCTGGCTGACGATAACGCGCTCCGTGCCGTTGATGACGAACGTGCCGTTCTTGGTCATCAAAGGCATGTCGCCCATATACACGTCCTGTTCTTTGATATCGAGAACGGAGCGGGCTTCGGTTTCAGGGTCAACTTCAAACACGATCAGGCGAAGGGTGACCTTCATCGGTGCGGCATAGGTAATGCCACGCTGACGACATTCTTCGACATTATATTTGGGCTCTTCGAGCTGATAGTTGACGAAGTCCATTTCGGCAGTGCCGGCAAAATCACGGATCGGGAAAACGCTGCGCAGCGTTTTTTCGAGGCCGGAGACATATCCGATTGATGGATCAGAGCGCAGGAACTGTTCATATGATTCGCGCTGAACCTCGATGAGATTCGGCATCTCGATGACTTCGTGAATATCGCCGAAAATCTTGCGAATGCGTTTCTTGCGGGTGGGGGTCGGAGCCGTCGTTTTGACCGAAGCTGCTTGGGTAGCCATATCGTTTTGCCTTCTCGCCATCGCCGGAAAACCGGCGGAAAATCAAAATGTGGAGACGCTTCAAGACGACAAAAGCCGCACGTCTCCCGAAGCGGGAAACTGCAGCTTTTTAGCGTCCTGAAAACCGTACAGAATTCATTTCTTTTGGCGCGCCGCGCGACTGCACGCCCTGTCTCGAAATCTGTGGTGAGCGCAGGATATAGGGAGATGTTGGATTTCGGTCAAGAGGGCGTGTCGGACATTGCTGCCGCTCATTGTTCGTTCTTGATCGGTCCGCCGTCAGTCGCGTGGCGCGGTCGCTCTGTTTTGCCACCTTTCGGATCCCCAGATACGGACCAGTCGATCCACACGATCCTTGAAGCCGCCGCGCAAGCTGCCTGCATTGGAACATTGCTTTTTCTCGACCATACAGGCTTCCCCCGTGTCGAGGCGGAGAGTCGTAATTGCTGATGCGCTTTCAGCAATCCCGATCTGGGTCGGGTGCTTGAGATCGCCAATCGTCATTAGTACCGGTTTTTCGGGAATCTCGGGTTTTTTACCGTTTAACAGCGACAGGATGATCGCGCGATAATCACTCAACCCGATCGGGCCGCGGGCCGTAACGCCCGCGCGGTTCGTGACCAGGAACGTGCCATTCTGGCGGATATTGATATTATGGCCGTGCCCCAGAAAACCGTCCTCGAACAGATCTTCTCCGTGGTCGCCGGTTATGACCACCACACTAGTGTCCCACACGCCGTCGCGCTTCAATCGTGAAACCAGTTTTCCTAGCTGTTCATCCGCATAGGATATGGCGTTCCAGTAAGTCTCCTGCAGCCTATGCCGGTTGTCAGCCTTAATGTCAGACCGGGGCAAAGGGCTGTCGATAAGGTTGAGCGGCATGCCCTCGTGATAATAAGGGAAATGCGGCGACTGGAAATTGAAGTAGAGAAATTGCGGCTGTTGCCATTTCGATGGCTGCTGATATTGGTCTGCAAAGGCCTTGAGAAGATGCTTCTCGTCCACCAGAATTGAGCCTTTTGCGCCGTTGCTATAAGCGCGCAGATGTTTCAGCTTTTCTCCATCCATGAAGATATCGGCATTCTCGCGCATGCCGACGGTTTCTGAAATATCCCCGAAATCCTCCGGCTGGCCGGAGAAAATGGCGATTTCATAGCCGCTGGCCTTGAGCTCGCGGAACAGTGAGGGGGACTTGGCGGCAGGCTCCAGCGCGCCGCCGAACAGGGATTTGAGCGAAGCGGTGGTGAAGCCCACATGGCTGAAGACCGGGGAAACAAGACTGCCGGATTTCGCAATGGCTTCGAGGTTGGGGGCCACCGGTTTGCCATTGATGCGTTTCCCGATTGTGTCATGGCGTGCACTTTCCATCACGATCAGAATGAGGTTGGGGTGATGGTCCGATATCAGGCTGAACGGCGGCTGCGGTGTGACCGGCAGCAGCTGCAGATCGCCGCCATATCCGTCTTCGTCAATGCCGTTGCCCGGAATATCCAGCGCCTGCGGATAGCGAGTGCTGTCGAACGGATGCCGATCCGGCCTATTGGCAATCCATCCATAGCCGTCACCATCAAAATCGGTGATACGGTTCGCTCCCTGCGTAAACAGGCCCCATGCGAGCGTGCGGTTCAGCCCGTTTCGCACATCGATCGACACAGCAGGCACCATGATCGCGAGCAACAGGGTGAAAGCCATGAAACTGATCGCGACGCGGCCATAGGCAGGCCATTCGGGATGACCGGCGCACAGCGGAAATTTGGCCAACAGCCAACGGAACGCGTAACGATAGCCGATCAGTCCGGCAACCAGCCCGGCGACAGCCAGAAAAATCTCGTTGGAAACAAACAGCAGGGAGTCGGTCAGGCTGCCGCCGCCCAGACTGGCCATCAGGGCAAAGCTCATCGTGTCGCTGAAATATTGATGCAGCTGAAATGTCAGGGCGAGCAGCAGAATATAGCCGCCACCGACAAGCGTCACCAGAAAGAACAAGGGTGGCCAGGAATATTGGCTCCGGAAGAGCCGGACGATGATCCACCAGACAGCGACGATCAGCATTGCCATGGAACCGAGATAGCCGATCATGAAGACGAAACGCTCGGTCAGCGTGTCAATCGCCTGTGATTGCCCAAAGCCACCGGTAAAAAGGCCGAATTTGCGATCGGCGAGTGCGAGCTCCAGCGCGGCAAGCATGCTCATCAGGCCGACTATGGTCGCGACCAGCTGCTTTCCCTGTCCGTTGCTTCCGATGAAATATTTTCGCATCCGCTTTTGCTTTAAATCCCGCACTTTACCTGCAAGCCAATGCTAGCAGACGGGGGTAAAAGGCAGGTTAAGCATGGCCGCTTCAGGCCTGTCAGGGCATAAGTTTGGCGGTTCCAGCTATGGTTAAGTGTCAGCGAAATCCGTCATCAAGACCACCTTGCGGACCATTTCCGAGTCATATTCCACCTGGCCGTCCAGAATCAGCATCGCGAGCCCGTGGACCAGCGACCAGGCGTGTAATGCGGCAAATTTGCGCTGTTCCGCAGACATGCTGTCGGGCATCCTCGCGGCAATGCCGGCGCGCAGTTGGCGAAAGGCTTCGCCCATCTCGGAGGAATTTTCGGCCTCCAGATCGACCTTGCCGACCCGGGCGTAGATCAGCCGCAACAGGGCAGGGTGTTTCACCGCCCATTCGACATAGGTGACGCCCACCTCGCCAAAGCCTTCCCGGCCACCACCGGCTGCCTCCGCCGCCCTGGCCTGATGCCAGCCGAGCCGGTTGAGCCCTTCGAGCGCCAGCGCATCGAGCAGCGCATCCTTGTTCGGAAAATGGCGATATAGCGCCGTAGCTGAAACGCCAAGATCGCGGGCGAGCGCGCGCAGGCCCAAGTCAGGATGCGCCTGGTCCTCGAGCCGCTCCATCCCCAGTTGCAGCGCCGCAGCGCGCAGATCGCCATGATGATAGGGTGCGGTCATTGGACAGGCGGGCATTGGAAGAATTGGAAGCATGTTGCGCCTCGCGCAGATGCAATGTTGACACTGTTAGCATTGATCGTCATGTTAACGGCATAAACATTACGAGTCGATTTGCCAATCCCGGTTTCAACCAGAAGGAATTTCCCATGGCTTCCGTCATTGAAAAAACCATCCGTGCCGCAGTTACGCCCGTCATGGGCGCGGTATCGAACTTCAACCGCAAGCGGCTGGAAACGCCCGAGGGCGGCCATCCTTATCTGACCGGTGTCCATCAGCCGATGACCGAAGAACTGACGCTGGCCGATCTGAAGGTGGAGGGAGAAATTCCGGCGCAGCTCGACGGCCGCTATCTTCGTATCGGTCCCAATCCGGTCGATCGCCCGGACGAGGCCAGCTACCACTGGTTTTCCGGTGACGGCATGGCCCACGGGGTGCGGATCGCAGACGGCAAGGCGCAATGGTATCGCAACCGCTGGATTCGCTCGAACAAGGTTAGCGATGCGCTGGGCGAGCCCCGCAAGCCGGGAACCCGCAAGCCGCGTTCGGACAATGCCAATACCAATATCGTCGGCATCAACGGCCGCACATTCGCGATTGTCGAAGCCGGCGCTTTTCCAGTCGAATTGTCTGCAGAACTGGACACTATTGCGCATAATCCGTTCGACAATAGCCTGAACCATGCCTTTTCTGCTCACCCCCATCTTGATCCGGCCACCGGCGAGATGCACGCGATCTGTTATGATGCGCCGGTGATGGACACAGTCTGGCACGTGGTACTGGACAAGGATGGTAGGGTCCGGCGCGAGGAGCCGATTCCGGTCCGGCAGGGGCCGTCGATCCACGACTGCCAGATCACCGAAAACCATGTGCTGGTGTTTGACCTGCCCGCGACCTTTTCGATGAAGCGACTGCTGGCCGGCTATAGCTTTCCCTATGACTGGAATCCCGACCATGGTGCCCGCGTCGGCCTGTGCCCGCGCGACGGGTCGGGCACGGATACCATCTGGTGCGATCTCGACGAGCCCTGCTATGTCTATCACCCGGCCAATGCGTTCGAGACCGAGGGTGGCACGGTGATCGTCGACGTTGTGGTGCACGAGAGCACCTATGCCCGTTCGACCTTTGGTCCAGGCGGGCAATGGTCGCGACTGGAACGCTGGACCGTCAATCCGGAAACCCGAAAAGTCGAGCGCAAGTTTCTTGATGACCGACCGCAGGAATTCCCGCGCTACGACGAGCGGCTGACGAGCAAAGCCTATCGCTATATCTATGATATCGCGCTGGCCGGACTCCCCGACGAACTCGACATGGCGGGGACCGAATTGTTCAAGCATGATCTGGAAAGCGGCAAGAAGCTGGTGCGCGACTTCGGCGCTGGCCGGCATCCTGGCGAATTTGTGTTCATACCCCGCGCTCCGGATTCCGCCGAAGACGCCGGCTGGCTGATCGGTCTGGTCATTGATGCAAACCAGGAAACCAGCCAGTTGCAAATCCTCAATGCCGATGATTTTCTGGGTGCACCCCAGGCCGTTATCCATCTGCCCCATAGAATTCCCCCGGGATTTCACGGCAACTGGGTAACCCGTTAAAGCAACTGATCAATGCGCGCTCTGCGCCGCATGTCGGACGCATGAACCACTATGTGATATTTCTCTCGGCGCTCGACGCGGTCCGCCGGCCAGTATATCCGGGCTTCTGGTTTCCGGCGCGCAAGTCCGGCAGCGTCGCGATCAACCCGCTTTTTTGCGGGCAATTTTTGGTGCGATTTTTGACATATTTCGTTCCAGGGATTGTTCGGAGATATCGCTAATTTTCGCGGTTCGATGGGGCGTTGGTGCTATCCGTCCGACGACTTCGGCGGCGGGTATTGCCTTGCTGAACAAATATCCCTGGACCTGAACGCAGCCTTCCCGCTTTAGCTGACTAAGCTGGTCGCTGCGTTCGACGCCCTCGGCGGTTGTTACCATGCCGAGACTGGTCGCGAGGCCGGTCACCGCTCGGATGATTGCCCGGCAATCTTCGCGGCTGTCCACTTCGTCGACGAAACAGCTGTCAATTTTGATTTTGTCAAACGGGAAGCTACGCAAATAGTTGAGCGAGCTATAGCCGGTACCAAAATCATCGAGCGCAACCCGCACGCCCAGCGAACGAATTTTGTGGAGCAGTTCCACATTGGACTGGTTGTCGTTCATCAATACGGATTCGGTGATTTCCAGTTCCAGCCGATGCGGCGCAACGCCGGTTGCTGCCAAGGCGTTGATGATCGTCGGCATCAAATTCGGGCTGCGCATCTGGGCCGGCGACAGGTTCACTGCAACGCTCAGATGTTCAGGCCAGTTGGCGGCCTCGTATAAAGCCGATCGGACAACCCACTCGCCAAGCTGAACAATCAGACCGGTATCTTCCGCGATCGGAATGAAAACATCCGGCATGATGATACCTTTTTCACTGTGATTCCAGCGGAGGAGGGCTTCATAGCCGACGGTCTCACTGGTCTCGATGTTGACCAGAGGCTGGTAGTGAAGCACGAGTTCGTCGCATTTTAGCGCCGCGCGAAGATCCATTTCAATATTGCGCCGTTCCACGACCGCATCATGCATTGATGGTTCAAAGACGGAGGCACAGCCACGTCCGTTTTCCTTAGCGTGATACAGCGCAATATCAGAATATTTGATCAGTTCGTCGCCGCTACTGGCGCTTTCGGGGGCCAGAGCGATGCCGATACTGACGCCGGTGACAACCGCTTGCCCTTCCACCATCACCGGTTCCGAGATTCGATGGATGATTTCGTCGGCAATTTTGATGACATGTTCGGTCGAGCCGCAATTGCGCAGGGAGATCGCAAATTCATCGCCGCCCAGACGCGCTACCATGCCCCCGATGCCAATCGCGTTTTCCAAGCGGTTCGCAACGATTTGAAGAATAATGTCTCCGGCGCTATGTCCCAATGCGTCGTTGATCGTTTGGAAATGATCCAGATCAAGATATAATACGGCCAATTTTTGGTCGTCTCTCCGGCGAATGACAGAGCGTTCCAGCGCTTGATGAAATAGGGTCCGGTTGGGCAAGTCCGTCAGACTGTCGAAATGGGCGAGGTGAGCAACCCGTGCCTCGTCTTTCTTGGCGCGTGTGATATCAGCCGCGACGCCGCGCACATGCTTGCTTTCGCCGCGCGCTGTCTTGATCCGCCGGCCGGATAATTTCCACCAGCGTTCTTTTCCGCCAATCTTTATCGGAACCTGAATGTCGCGAAACGCTTTGCCCGATGCCAGACTCTGAACAAGCTGGTTACGCTCGGTTGATTCCTCGAACAGATCAACCAGCGGCAAATTGCGCAGATCGCGTATCTCCATATTGACCGCGCTCGCGAAACGCGCAGACGGGTTGACGATCAAGTGATCGGCATTCACTTCCCAGAGCCAGTCAGAGCTTTGTTCTGCATAGTCAAACAGCAACAGTCGCACGGTTTCAGCCGCTTCTTTTTGTTTGGCGGCATGCAGATGGCGCTGAACAAAGTTGAAGAAGAACATTCGATAGATATAGTTGCTGCAGAGCGCGAAAAAGATCAGCAAAGCCGCCGCGCTGATTCCGCCATAGCCTTTTGCCACTATGAAAGCGGTCGCATAGCATAAGGTGGTAATTAGAAGATTATAATTTTGCGCGCGGGGAATGCTGCCATAGACAAACCCGCCCACAGCCAGGCCGCCCATTGCCAAAATTGCAACATCCAAACTATTTGGAATCTGTCCAAAGGCGAAGGGTATCGCCATGACACTGGAAAAAGCGGTGCTTATTATGATGCTTTCAATATGGATGCCCTTGATCACCGCTATATAGTCTGCAGTATCGGGGTCTAGCGCGACTTGGCGAAAATAGTTCCGGATGCCCATGAATCCGGCAACGGCCAAAGAGAAGCAGGCTATGGCGATAAAAGGCGCGTCGGCAAAGGTGAAGAGCACGAAGAGGGCATAAATGGCCAGCGGCAGAGTGATTATGATCCCAATGCGGGATATCTGGCCGAAGGATTTCAGCTGTTCCCGGGCGACAAGTTCCGAAGTCTCATGATCGGCATTGATCTTGAAGTTCCAAACTTTTTTTTGCATCTCCAGCAATCGCTGAAGTGTAATAGTCTCACCCATACTCAACCCCGAATGATCTGACATTACCTGTCACTATCAGGCATTAGCCCAATAGAGTTCTCACAAAGTTAATATTGGTAAATCCGGTGTTAGCCTAAGGGGCGACCCCTGTTTAAAGGCACGAATGAAGTCAGATCAGCGTCAAAAATTCGGCGGCAGCATCCGCCGCCCGTTTTGCCGCAGCCTCCAGATTGGCGTGAAAATCTCCGGAGCTATCGTTGTTCGCACCATCGGTAACGGCCTTGATCCCGGCCCAGGGAAGATCCAGCTTGGCGGCAATCTGGGCCACCGCCGCAGTTTCCATATCGACCAGGTCGGCTTTCAGCACATCGCGGAGATAGCCCGACCGTTCGGGGCATTTCACAAAACAGTCGGCGGTTGCAATGCGGGCCTGGGGCAGCGTGAGGGCTTCTGGCATCGGATGAGCCCGAAACGGGCTCCAGTCCGCTGGTCCGATCGGCCAGGCTCCCGCATTATAATGGGTGAAGCCATCATGTTCCCCAAATTTTTCGAGCGTACCATAATCCGCTTGCAGCGATTCATGCAGATAGAAGCAGTCGCCTTGCTGGTTGCTGACATGGCCGGCTGTGCCGATTACCAGGAAAAGATCGGGCTGGAAATGGCTGTGCATATAGAGTGCGGCGGCTCCGGCATGGACCTTGCCAATACCGGAACACAGGATTGTGACCTGCTTTCCACCATGGTCCAGCTGGCGGATTTCGCCGAGCGGACTGTCGAGACGAGTGGATGCATGATGCCGCCGGAACGCATCTGCCTCGTCCTGCACGCCGGTGATGATCGCTATATTTTTAGTCACCGGCAAAGGCCATCAACGCCATGGGCTTCAACCCGGCAGTGCTCAGCTTCGCCGCGCCGCCCAGATCGGGAAGATCGACGATGAACAGCGCTTGATCGACGATCGCTCCCTGGCCGCGCAACAGTTCTACGCCTGCCATAGCCGTGCCACCAGTGGCGATCAGGTCGTCGACCAGCAACACCCGCTGGCTCGGCCGGATGGCATCGACGTGCATTTCGATTTTGTCCGTGCCATATTCCAGTGCATAGTCGATGCTGACCGACTGGCCCGGCAATTTCCCCGGCTTGCGCAGCATGACCTTGCCCTTTCCCAGGGCATAAGACAGTGCCGCGGAAACGATGAAACCGCGGGCTTCTATGCCCGCGATCAGGTCGAAGCTCGCCGGATCAACCAGCGCAGCCATCCGGTCGATCGTTTGCCGAAATGCCGGTCCGTCGAGCAGCAGCGTTGAAACATCGCGGAACTGGATGCCCGGTTTGGGATAATCCGGGATTGTCCGGACAAGATCTATCAGGTCTTGATTGTCGGTCATATTATTCCCCGGAATCGCGAAAGCCCCTGTTCGCCCAGTGGCAATATCATGTCAATCATTCTACCGGGGAAAATGAACGCGCCGACCGGTCATGTCGGCCATAAAAAAGGCGGCTCCCCGACAGAGGAGCCGCCTAAAAGATACTTGTCATCCCCGCTTGTGCAGAGGCAACAAATGATCGTGGCTTACTTGAGTTCGACGGTACCGCCGGCAGCTTCGATCTTCGCTTTGATTTCTTCGGCTTCGGCTTTGTTGACACCTTCCTTGATTGGCTTCGGTGCGCCTTCGACCAGGGCTTTCGCGTCGGTCAGACCCAGAGCGGTAATCGCACGGACTTCCTTGATCACCTGAATCTTCTTGCCGCCGTCGCCGGTCAGGATGACGTCGAATTCGTCTTTTTCTTCAGCAGCCGCTTCACCGCCACCAGCAGCAGGGCCGGCAACAGCAACAGCAGCGGCAGCAGAAACGCCCCACTCTTCTTCCAGTGCCTTGGACAGTTCAGCCGCTTCCATCACGGTCAGTTTCGAAAGTTCTTCAACAAGTTTAGCAATATCAGCCATTTTATAACTCCAGATTTCTAATCAGTTTGTTTCAGTAAAAATTATTCACCCGTAGCGGCATAAGCGCCGACTACACGTGCAAGGGCTCCAGCAGGTTCCTTAACAACCCGAGCGATTTTCGTTTGTGGTGCAACAAGCAATCCAACAATCGTTCCGCGCAGTTCGTCGAGAGACGGCATGGAGGCCAGCGATTTCACGCCTGCTTCGTCGAGAAGGGTGTCGCCCATTGCGCCGCCAACGATTTCCAAACGTTCGTTGGTTTTTGCAAATTCGACTGCGATTTTCGCAGCCGCCACCGGATCATCCGATGTGGCAAGTGCGACCGGACCGGACAGCATATCTGCTATCGGGGCATAGTCGGTTCCTTCCAGAGCCAGCTTGGCGAGGCGGTTTTTCGAGACTTTGAAGCTTGCGCCTTCTGCCCGCATTTTCGTCCGCAGCTCGGTCGATTGAGCCACAGTCATGCCAAGATTGCGTGTCACCACGACCACCCCGGCCTGCTTGAAAACAGCGTTCAGAGCGGCAACCGCTTCGGTCTTTTGACCACGATCCATATTTTGCTCCTTCACGTGGACTGCGTTTTTGAGGCGCAATCCAATTCTAGTAACCGCCATTCTGAAACAGGTTCAGCATGGCGAGCGAAAGGATTGACCGAAACCAATCCTGTATAATCCGAAGGGGGGTTTTGGCTGCTTTGCCGCGTCTAATGCCGCTGGCTGCAAACCCGTGTGTTGCCACACGAAAAAACTGATCCCCGTCTAGGCTGGAAATTAAGAGAGGCATATTCCCCTCACCGGCTGTCTCGGACGGAAATTGTGATTCTTTTAAGGGAACCGCAATTTGTAGGGGAGCCATTAACGGGTGGGGCGGGGAAGTCAAGCGCTATGGGCCGATATGTGGATGTTTCACAGCAGAACGTTCGGGTTTCTGCTTCGCTTGTCTCGGCGGCAGCAGTTGCCGGTTTCTCATGCCGATTTGCAAGGCCCCGAACTATGGAAGCTCGGGGCCTTGTGTGCTTGATGGCATGCGATCAATGCAGAGAGAAATTGCACCGCACCTGGTAATGTCCGCCGTGATCCAGGAAGGTCACGGTCTCGGCCGGTGTGCTTGTCGATCCGTCACGGAAATGGTCCGGTGTATCAAGAATGACTGCCATGGAGCGAACATTCTCAAATACTTCGGGATTAACTGCTCCCGAGATCCACGCACCGAGCAAGCCGATCAGTGCGCCCAGTACTGCGCCGATGATGGACCCGATCAAGGGAGCGATAGAGGTGCCCAGAGCCGTGCCGATAGCAGCTCCGATAGCAGTGCCTGCTGCCACCGATACAGCGGTAATCAGCGCAGCCATATCCGCAGAAGCAGCGTCCGCGAAATCCTCAAGAATGTTAGCAAACTTGTCGTTGGCATCCCGTTCGGACATTAGCAGATTCACAATGAAAGTGTGAGGAAACTGGAGATTGGACAGCCCCCAATTGTCAAGAATATAGTGCGGTGTAAAATTTTGCGAATCCCCGGTTCGATAGCTGCCGGCGGACATTGGTCCGAAAACAGCTACAGACGCGCCAGCCGGTGCATTTTCCATGCCCGACGTACTGGCGCCTCCGAGTTCAATTTCATCCGCACCCATTTCACCGCCATCGGTATCGTCCAAGCATTCGACGTGATGCAGATTGAACCGGAGTTCCGAGTTCGGGACAGGCTGGCTCGAGGCAGGCGCTGCGGAGTTGCCGTCCGGGGAGGGAAGGAGAATGGCATAGGGCTTGAACTTCCAGCCCCAGATTTTCGCAAGGGTCCAGCGTGTACGCTTCGGTAAAGGTGCCATCGCCGACCAGGATCGAATTTTGAAACGCATCTCTGGTGTTAACTTTGCCAGCGCCGATAGAGCCGCCGCACGAATTCGCGCCTGCTTCTCATCTTGAATCTTTTTGCCGCTCTCGCGGTCTAGTTCCAATGGGCCGAATAATTTTGCAAGAGATTGTCTGTCAAATGCGCCGCTATCTGCCTGGATGTCGATCAACTTTGCTGCTTTCGCAAGCAGCATCGCATCACGGCCTTTGTCGGCCCCCATTTCTTCGGCAGACTGTTTCAGGAATTGCATGACCTTCTTGCTGCCGATCTTCTGGACATCCTTGGCCATGCGGGTCTTGTGCCAGTTGAACGCAAGCTCGCCATCGAACTTGTGGTCAGATTGCTGCAAAATGCTTTGCGCTTTCTTGTCTTCCTTGAGGATACGCGACAACTGCGCTGCTGGCTTTGCCTTGCCATTGAGCATTGTCTCCAATGCATCGGTCAGGACCATTGCACCCAAGCTCGTTTCGAACTCGTTCAATGCAATAGCCGCATCGCGCAAATCGTCATATTTTATCTCAATCATCTCGCTCATCGTCATTCTCCTTTATCATTGGTCAGGAGACCTGATCCTCTCATGGCGCAGCAGGAGCAGGTCGTTTGATGCCGTGCTCGATGATGACTAGATATTTATTGATTCGTACGAATACCCCATTTGGGGTATGATAAATCAAGACACCCATTCGGATAGGCGAAATATTCGATATGAAGCTTGACAGTAGAGACCTGTTTTCTTTGATCTATGAAAGTACGATCAACCCGAAAGGCTATGATGATCTAATCGAAGCATGGAATCTTTTTCTTGATTCTCAATATCTCTCACCGGAAACTTCAATACCCGCTGTGAATAGTTCGTTCCCGACCGATGAATTGGCCAAAATAGGGAATCATCTGAATCGCGCTGAGGCGATACTCGATCAGATCGGGCGCCCTCATACAGAGAGGACGAACCAAACATCCCCCACGCGTCTGGAAATGGTTGTCAATGAGGATGGCCGGGTCATTCGCAAAAATGAAGCGGCGGAGCTTTATTTCGGCAAGGATATGGGATTGTCCGATATACTGGACGCCAGCGACGCCGATTCAGCCGGTCGTTTGAAGCAGGCCCTGCGTAAGACCCACGAATACCGTCAAGGGCAATTCGTCACCCTGATCACGCTTCCCGCAGATGAAGAGCGGCGGAAACCGACATTATATCTGACGGTCTCTGCCGCCAATGAATTGGCAGGGCGGCGGAAGGTTCTGATGTTGCGATCCCTTGCAATTCCCTGGTCGCAGAAGCTGGGGGAAGAGGTGATGGAAATATTCCAGCTTACGCCAGCCGAAACGGAATTGAGTGAACTACTTGTTCAAGGCAATTCGCTCGGCCAGATCGCAAAGGTAAAGAACCGGTCCGTCGAGACGGTCCGGGTGCAACTCAAATCGGTGTTTCGCAAGACATATTCCAAAACTCAGGCGGATCTCGTGCGTACCATCCTGATGTTTTCAGTGGTTATTGCCCAGTCGGATGTGAAACAGGGCAAGCAAGACCCGCAGCAGAGCATAGATCATATCACTCTGCCCGATGGGCGCGAGATGTCGATTCGTTACTTTGGTGACGAGAATGGCGCCCCCATATTGTTTCTCCATGGGATGATGGACGCCTTTGGTGGCCCCATTCAAATGGCCAAGGCGCTGGAAGCCTCTGGCCTGAAATTCGTTTGCCCCGCTCGCGCGGGGTTTGGAAATTCGAGTCCGGTCCACAGTTCAGGCGAGAAGGCCAAACGGCAGATCACCGACGACCTCGTCTATGTTACCGATCGGCTCGACTTGCAGCGCTTCACCATTTTGGGGCACCTGTCGGGTGGCGCATATGCTTTTCCTTTAGCAAGCGCCGTCGGTGATCGCGCGTCTGCAATCATCAATGTTTCGGGTGCGGTTCCAATACGGTCTGTAAAGCAAATTCAAGCCATGTCGCTTCGGCAAAAGGTTGTCGCACTAACAGCAAAGTTTCGGCCCGAACTTCTACCACCTCTGCTGCGGCTTGGAATATCTCAGATCGATTCCAACCAGTATTATCGCTTTCTAAATGCGTTGTTCAGGCGCGGCAGCGCCGACCGGAAATTGATCGAACGCCAAGATTTGTACGACATACTTGCGCGTCAATATCGCTGGTCGGTATTGAAAGGATATGAAGGTTTTCGCCTTGATGCGTCGATTGTGACAACGAACTGGTTTCGCGATGTTGGTCCATGGAAATGTCGGACGATCCTGATGCATGGCGAACATGATCCGACCGTGAAACACGACTCGGCGAGTGAGTTTGCTGCAAATCTTTCCGGCGCGACTTTCGAATCATTCCCGGATGGCGGGCAATTGCTGCTCTATCAATATCCTGATCGGGTTATCTCAACCATTACAAAAAATTTATAGAAGATAAATGAACGAATGACGTTTCCGGTGACGGTATCGACCGTGTCGCTGTGTAAAAGCGTAGTAGTCATTTTCCGGGATTAGGACGTCATTCGGTAAAATGCCCCAATCACTGATCCCGCAATCACTGATCCCGCTGCAGCACCCCTTCTTCAATCTCGTAATAATCGCCCTTGTCCGCGACAAAGATGTGGCTCGAGATTTTCGTGCCGGTCGGCTTGTCGAAACAGCCCATGGCAATGGCGATCTTGTCGTGGTGGATCGGGTCCCAGAACAGCGAAGCGCCGCAAGTGTCGCAAAAGCCGCGACGCACTTTTTCCGAAGACCGGTACCAGCGGACATGCTCTTCGCCCTTGATGGTCACGGCGCCGGTCGGGACATCAATCGAGGCCCAGTAATGGCCGGATTGCTTGCGGCACTGGGTGCAGTGGCAGGCGTCGGCCTCGGGCAGGTCGCCCTCGACCGTTATCTGTACCGCGCCGCAGAGACAGGATCCCTTGTGCATTTTGTCCTCCCGGAAAGTAGACCGGCAATAGCCATAAGGGAAACTGGTTCCACTTTGGAAGGGGGAATGTTCCGCCAAAGGCGTCAGATGCGTGTTACGTTCACCCGCTGCTCGACCATATCCATGCTGCCAAAAGCGGTGAGAAAGGACACGTCGGCAGCATCGCAGCCGATGCCGATGACCGCCATATCCGATGCTTTTGCCATGCCGGTGGGGTCGACGAGATGCCAGCGGCCATCCAGAAAAACCTCGGCGACGGCGTGAAAATCCTGCGGCTGGACGCCGGGGGCATAGGTGCTGGCAAAGCGCGCCGGGATATCAGCGGCGCGGGCCATGCTGATCAATATATGGGCATAGTCGCGGCAGACACCCTTGCGGGCGGCGAAACTCTGCTGGGCATTGCTCTGGACGTTGTCGCGATCTGATCCATAGTTCATCATCTGTTGGACATAATCCGCCATGGCGGCAACCAGAGGGCCATCCTTCAGGCCGGAAAATTCGCCGGTTACCAGCTGGTCAAAGGCGCTGACCGAGCAATAGAGCGAGTTGAAAAGATAGGGCACGGCCTCGCCCGGCAGGTCGCAGAGGGGCGTGGCGGGAAGGGTGGCAAAATCCGGGACGGCGCGGTCAATTTTCACCAGCGCATCATAGGAGATTGTGAGTTGTTCCTGCTGGACGGTCCAGAACCGGGTGCCGATGTTATCATGGGCGGGGATCACGGTTCGGCTATGGGCAGCGCCGACCGCGGTGTGGCTGCGTTCAATGCTCTGGTCGGATGTTGCCGCTGCCTCAACCTGAACCAATATCGTGCAGGGCGCAGCGAGGCGGTAAGAAAGCTCGGTGCTGATCTGCAATTTTGGCATTTCGGTTCCTGTGATCTTGCGAACGAAAAAAGGCCGGGATCGCGCCCGGCCTTTATCAATATCTTATGATGCCATCCCGATTTTGGTCGGGGCGACGGGGAGCCATTCAGGCGCCTTCGATCTCGCCAAGATCAACCTTGAGGCCTGGCCCCATGGTCGTGCTCAGGCCGACTTTGCGAACATATTTGCCCTTGGCACCGGCTGGCTTCGCCTTGACGACAGCGTTGACCAGCGCATCAAAATTCTTGCGCAGATCGGCTTCCGAGAAGCTGACCTTGCCAATGCCATTGTGGATAATGCCGGCTTTTTCGACGCGATATTCGATCTGTCCGCCCTTGGCGTCCTTGACCGCTTGCGCGACATTCGGGGTTACCGTGCCGAGTTTCGGGTTCGGCATCAGGCCTTTCGGGCCGAGTACCTTGCCGAGACGACCGACAACGCCCATCATGTCCGGGGTCGCGATGACCCGGTCATAGTTGAGATCGCCGCCCTGCATGGCTTCCATGAGGTCTTCCGCACCAACAACATCTGCGCCAGCTTCTTTGGCTTCGTCTGCTTTCGCATCCTTGGCAAAGACGGCAACGCGCGCTGTTTTACCGGTTCCGGCTGGCAGCGAGATCACGCCACGAACCATCTGGTCAGCATGACGGGGATCAACGCCGAGGTTGATCGCAACGTCGAGCGTTTCGTCAAACTTCGAGGCCGAAGCCAATTCTTTCAGCGTCTTGATCGCATCATCGATGCTGTAGAGTTTTTCGCGGTCGATTTTTTCGTTGATCGCTTTTGCTTTTTTGGAGAGTTTCGCCATGGTCTTATCCCTCCACCACTTCGATGCCCATCGAGCGGGCGCTACCGGCGATAATCTTCATCGCCTGGTCAATATCATTGGCGTTCAGATCAGCCATTTTCGTTTCGGCGATTTCCTTGATCTGGGAAGCCTTGATTGAGCCACCAGACACTTTGCCAGGCTCGCTTGAACCTTTTTTCAGCTTGGCAAGCTTCTTGATTAGATAGCTGGCCGGCGGTGTCTTGGTTTCGAAGGTAAAGCTGCGATCACCATAGACCGTAATCTTGGTCGGGATCGGAGTGCCTTTTTCGAGCTTGTCCGTAGCCGCGTTAAACGCCTTACAGAATTCCATGATGTTGACGCCGCGCTGACCCAATGCTGGGCCGATCGGCGGGGATGGATTTGCAATACCGGCAGGTACTTGCAAATTGATATAACCATCAATTTTCTTAGCCATTTGGCTGTCCTTTCATTCTTTCGGTCCTTCGACAAGCTCAGGATGAGCGGGTCTCCGAAACCTCAAATTAAGCGGTCAAGCAGAAGTCGAAACTTCCTCCCGCGGTGGTATTCGGTGGCTAAAAGCCGCCAAATTCTGTGGTGCTCCGGACTTGATCCGGAACAGGAAAACTAGCTGATCAGGTCGACTTCGCCAAAGTCCAGTTCGACCGGGGTTGCGCGGCCGAAAATGGACACGGAAACCTTGACCTTGTTCTTGTCGAAATCCAGTTCTTCGACAATGCCGTTGAAGCTGTTGAACGGGCCGCTCTTGACCTTGACCTCGTCGCCAATTTCGTATGCGACGGTGATCCGTTCCTTCGGAGCGTTGGCCGCTTCTTCCTTGGTGTTGAGAATGCGTGCGGCTTCGGCTTCGCTGATCGCCTGTGGCTTGCCGCTGCTGCCGAGGAAGCCGGTTACCTTGGGCTGGTTCTTGACCAGGTGATAAACATCATCGGTCATTTCCAGCTTGGCCAGCACATAGCCGGGGAAAAATTTCCGCTCCGACTGAATCTTCTTGCCGCGCTTGACTTCGGTAATAGTTTCGGTCGGGACCTCGATATCCTCAACCAGTTCGGTCAGGCCAAGGCGCTTCGCGTCCGCCTCAATGGCTTCCTTGACCTTGTGCTCAAAGCCCGAATAAGCGTGAATGATATACCAGCGTGCCATGCGAATAACCTAAAAAATCTATGGGGGCGCCTAAGCCAGGCTCAGGAGCCAGCCGACAATCCCGTTAAAAATTGAATCAACGCCCAGAAAAAACAGGCCGAGTATCGTCGTCATGATCAGCACGAGGATCGCCGTACGGACGGTCTCGGGCCATGTCGGCCAGACGACCTTGTTGGTCTCGGCCTTGACCTGATTCATGAATTCGCCTGGATTGACTTTCGCCATGCTTGATTCCCTAAATATTCTCGCCGGTGTCCGCATAAACTCCGGGGGTCAGTCGTTTGACCGGGGTCGGATATATGCATGATTTCGGAAAGAACCAGCCCTTTAGACGCAGATTCGCGATTTCGCAAGAAAAGAGTAGCAATTTACTGCCCCAGTTTTGCGGCGATCAGCGACCCGATCCACGGGAGATGTTCCCGCCCCACGAACATCTGGTCGGCAACGAGATAGGTTGGCGATTCAAAAACCCCCGATTCTGCAGCCCTGGTCCGGATGGACTCCAGTTTTGCGCGCGCTGCTGTCACGTTCGGAAGATCCGTCTGGACCGAGGACAGCAAGGCGGCGACCACCGCCTCGTCGTCCAGGTCCGCTTGCGCGGTCCAGTAACCGGCAAAAGCGGCGCGCAGGAACGGGACGGGATCGCCCTGCATGCCGGCCAATGCCGCCAGGGCTGTCTCGCTGCCGGCGGGTGTTTGCGAAAAATACATGGGCAGTCCCTGAACCGCTGCATAATGCAAATGGGTTTCGCGCTGGGCGATGGCGCGAACGCGGCGGTGCCGTTCGCCGACCGTCTCGTCGGCTTGCTCTGCGGGGATGGAAAAGGGGCGGACCGGAAAGGGAAGCCATTCCACAGTCACACCGGCTTCGCTGGCCAGTGCCAGTGTCGGTTCAAGCGCAAGATAGGAAGCAGGCGACTTGAAATCGATAAAAACGGTTAGCATGGCTGTTCCTCCATACCGTCAAATTCATAGGCTATATCCGGTGCGGGGCCTTTCCGTCCCTGCAAGTGCCAGCGGACGTAAGGCAGATGCTCGCGGCCAAACAGGATCGTGCCGTCAAAAACATAGGTCGGGACGCCATAAATGCTGCTCGGGTGAAGCTGCGATTGCAGGGCGTCATGCGCGGCGCGGCCTTCGCCTTGCTGGAAGGCGGCAAAGCCGGTCGAGTCGATGCCAGCCTGCTCCAGACAGGCTTCGATTATGGCGACATCTTCAATGTCGAGGTCCCGCCGCCAGAAGGGTGGATAAACCGTTTCGAGATAGGCTCCGAGCCGGTCGCGGGCCGTCTGCATAGCCCATAAAATAGCGATATTGGCGACGGAAGAGTCCCAGATTTTCTCTGTCCCCTTGAGCATCAACCCCTGTCGCTCGACATAGCGGCGGGCGTCCCGATAGGCATATCGCACTCTTTCCCACTGGCTCGCGCTGCGGGTGCTTTCAACCAGCTTGCCCCGGCTCTTGCGCGCCGAGCCCAGATAGCTGGGGATATCGAGCGTTAACGGTCGCCAGTCGAAACGCAGACCGAGCGATCGCTCCAGCGCCAGCGTCGGCCGGATCGCAGCAAAGGCATAGGGGCTTTTTATGTCGATATAGACAATGAGGGGCGCATTACTTTCCATGGCATTCATATGGCATCCCCCCCAGACTGAAGCCAAATCATGCTACCACCCCGTCGTCAGTCAGCCCAGGGAGCCAGTTTCTTGCTCGGATGCATTCCGTCGACGTAGCCCATGAACGGGGCATGGATATTATAGCCGAGCAGTTCCTGCACGCGTTTTGGCAATTTTGCCACTTTTTCCGGCGAAACGGCGAGCAATTGCTGCTCGAGCGGGCGGCACCAGCCCTTGCAAAATTGCGGCGTCACGATGAGGCGGGGTTCATTGGCTTCATTGGCACCGCCGCGATGCCACAAGGTGCCCTTGGCGATCATCAGCGAACCGGCCGGCATGGCCGCCTTGATCATGTCGGGATGATCGTCCCTGCTGTCGTCCTTTTTGTCGGTGAGTCCGGTTTGGAAATCGGAACCGCGATTGGCGCCGACCGGCTGTTCCTCGCCCCATTTGTGGCTGCCGGGGATGATCTCGGTGGCACCATTTTCCACGGTCGTGTCGCTGATCGACCAGAAGGTCGACAGGCTGAGCGGATCGCGGGGCCGGGGCAGCGCACAATGGCTGTCGTCAAAATGCCAGGGCTGTGCGGTCTCCCCGGGATGCAGATTGATCGCGAGGCACGCGTAGAGCAGGCAGCTTTCGCCCAGCTCGCGTTCGGCAAAAGCCAGCTGCAGCGGGTGAGAGATCAGATCGGCGAACACCGGATCCTTGTCGAGCATTCCGTAAATGCGATTCGATTGTGCGCCTTCAAAAATGTTGCGGCCTCTTATGTCGGCGTCGATCCATGGCTTGAGAGCGGCGCGCTGGATTTCCAGCTGCTCGGGCGAAAGCAGATTTTCAAATATGATATAGCCCTCGTCCTGAAATTGCTGCCAGGCATCTTCGAAGCTGCGCCCGTTCAGATAGGGGGACAGATCCCCGGTCGCGCTATCAATCCTGCTTTCGATGTTCATGGACATGCTCCGTGATTTGACGATCGCCAATACTAGTGCGGATTTGAATTGAATTCAATTCAAATCCGCACTAGGATCAATCAACGGCGGGTGTGTGCGGAAGGCTTGATATGAACGGGAGACAGGAAACGGCGGAAAGGTCCGATCACAAGGTGATGCGTGCTGCCCGCATATTGGCTGCGGCAGAAGAGATTTTGCGCGCCAATAATGGCGAGCTCGAAATGAGTCAGGTTGCCGAAAAAGCCAATGTATCCGTTGGGCTCGCCTATCATTATTTTGGCTCAAAATCCGGGATGCTGAGCGCCATTATCGACGCCTTTTATGACCGCTACAATGCGGTTGTGAACCAGTATATTGATCCCGATATCCAGTGGGGTGTGCGTGAGAAAGATCGGCTGAAGGCCGCTGTCGAATTTCTCTACAATGACCCGATGGCGCCGGTCATTCTCGGGAAAATGGCGCAAACCCGGCAGGTGGCTGCGGTCGAATCTGCGCGCCATGAAGAGATGATCGAAATGGCGATTCGCAACATCGGCTCGGGCATCAAACGGGGGGATATCGGCAGCCATATTGACCCGGCGATTGCGGGCGCTGCCATTACCGGCGCGATCCGCAGTGGGATCATGCACGCAATGGGCATGCGTCCGCGGCCGGATCCGGCCAAGCTGACTCACCAGATATGGGGTGTGATCGCCGGGGCACTGGAGATTGAACGATAGGCTCTAGTAGCGCTCGATAAGATCCCATTTATTGCCGAACGGATCGCGCCATTTGACCACCTTGCCGTAATTTTCCTCGCGCGGGTCTTCGAGAAAGTCGATTCCGGCGCGTTGCATGATCGCAAAATCGCTATCAAAATCATAGGTTTCGAGAAACAGGAAGACCCGGTCGCCAGCTTGCTCGCCAACCACTTCTTCCTGGGCTTCGTTGGTTGCGCGGGCAAGCAAGAGCCGGGTTTCGGTGCTGCCCGGGGGTGCTACCAGCACCCAGCGCTTGTCTTCGGTAACTGGCGTGTCTTCGATCAGCTCAAAACCCATCAGGCCGACATAAAATTCAATCCCCTGATCATAATCGGGGACGATCAGGGTGACGGCGGAAATAAACTGGGTCATGCGGTTTTCGATGCCAGGCAGAAGGAAATGGCAGGAGTGCACGGACTCGAACCGTGGGCCCTCGGTTTTGGAGACCGATGCTCTACCAACTGAGCTACACTCCTATACGGGCTGTACCATCCTTGCGAAACAGCCGGTTCGCGCGCCTTAGCGTCCCGCGATGCATTCGGCAAGCGGGTTTGTTCCCAGCGGGCGAAAACGCCGCGCTGGAGAGGCGTCAGTCGGCCACTTGCCATTGTGGTGTATATATCTCGTCCGGTTCCGTTTCATCGGCCTTGATCAAGCGATCAGCCCGTTGGTGGAACGTGACGCCAGAATATCAGATTCGACAAATAGGAACACTATTCTTTCTGCGAAGGGGAGCGGACGGGCAATTTTTCGCTTTCGGGTTCGTTGCGCGTCCAGATCCAGCTGCCACTGATCAAGGCCGCAGCAATGGGCACAAGGCTCCATGGCAGCGCAACAAAGAGCAGCGCAATCACGCAACTGATCACGAATGCGACCGTCGCCGCCCATTTGCCACGACGGGTAATCGCCCGGCGATCCCGCCAATTTCGGATATGATTGCCAAAGACATGATGATCAAGCAGCCACGCTTCGAGTCGCGGCGAACTATTGGCGAAACAGAACGCCGCCAGAATCATAAACGGCACCGTGGGCAGCAGCGGTAAAATAACGCCGATGCTGCCAAGCGCCACCGAAGCCAGTCCTGCTGTCAGATAGAATTGCCGTTTCATGATCGCGCTGTATCATGAATTACGATGAAGACCGACCAATTTGGTGCGATACGATCCGCCGACGACATTTCCGCCAGGCCACGCCGGGTTCACCGGTTTTCTCCATCGGGAACGCCCGATATGGAGGATAGAATAATTGTCAATTTCAGTCTGTGCGAATGGCGCTGACCCGGCTATTCAACATCTATGCCCATTGATCTCGACCTGCTAATGAAAGCTTATGCGTCGGGAATATTTCCGATGGCCGATGCCCGTGATGATCCGGACATTTTCTGGGTTGAACCAAAAATGCGGGCGATTATTCCGCTCGATAATTTCCGGATGTCGCGTTCGCTGCGCAAAACCATCCGCGCTGACCGTTTCCGGGTTACGACCGATCTCGCCTTCGCCAAAGTGATTGCTATCTGTGCGGAGGAAAAAGGGGAACGCAAAGAGACGTGGATAAACGCCGCCATCGAAGAGGCGTTTAACAGGCTGCACCAGCTCGGCCATACCCATAGCGTCGAATGTTGGCAGGTGGATGAGGAGAGCGGTGAGGACATTCTCGTCGGTGGTCTTTATGGTTTGGCCATTGGGGGCGCATTTTGCGGCGAAAGCATGTTTTCCCGTCGTCGTGACGCGTCGAAAGTTGCGCTGGCCTGGCTTGTGGCACGCCTGAAAGTAGGGGGGTTTCGTCTGCTCGATTGTCAGTTCATGACCAGCCATCTCGCCTCACTGGGCGCGATTGAAATCAGCCAGCAAGACTATCTGGAAGCGCTTAAAAAGGTGCGTGATTACTCACCATCTTCAATTTCGCCGATCAGATCACCGATCAAGTCTTCCGGGGCGTTGTTTGATGCCGGGTTTGATACCGGGTTCGATGCTGGCGCGGGCCGGGCTGCGGGCGGCGCTGGTCTGGCAGCGGGAACTGGTGCAGCCGTCGCGTCCGGAACGGTTTCATTCGGCGCGCTCGACACGCTGTTGGCAAGATTGGACGAGGACGTACGCGGAGCGGTGGGATTGACCGAATCTTCGGACGGACTCTCTTCACCGGGGAAACTCATTGCGCAGCTTTTGACCCAGACGTCATAAATTGGATGTTCGACGACGTTCAGTGAAGGCGATTCCCGGAACAGCCAACCGGAGAAAACACGTTTCCACTGGTCCTCGCCGGACCGGTTGGGTGGCCGCTCGTTGACCAGAAGCTGGACGAAGGCGCCTTGTTCGGGCGTTAATTCCCATGGCGCCGTGCGTTCGCAGGCCCGCAGGCGGACAATCGCTCGGCCGATCCGGATCGATTGACCCGGCCGCAACTCAAGATCTCTGGTGAGACCGTTGCGCTTGTTGAGAAAGCCGAGCGTTGCCACGCGTTCGGCCATTGGAGTCCCGATCTGATCGGTTGCCGAGGCTACCAGATCACCATCGGTTGCCGCTACTTCGGCTTTCTCGGCGGCCTGGCCGATGGCTTTTTCGTCGACATCGTCGCTGGCAAACCAGCTGCACCCGGCCAGCAGGATTGTCGCCGCCAGCATCGTGAGCATATTCGATTGGCGCAGAATGCCCATCATTCCGCTTCGGCGGGGTTCCAGGATTCATAGTCCCCGGTCGCTGCGGCGCGGTGGCCGCCCTTTTCCAGAGCGCCGGCCGGGCGATAGGCCCGCGGTGTACCGGTTAGATTTCCGCTTGGCTCTTTTTCCCAAATGCGCGGTTGCGGCAAATGGCTTTCGGGAATCTCGTCATAGCTGTGATGGAGCCAGCCGTGCCATTCGGGCGGCACCCTGCTGGCATCATTGGATCCATTATAAATGACCCATCGTTGTCCAGCCGGGTGGCTGGAACCGCCCTTTTTGGACTGATAATATATATTGCCGAACACGTCCTCGCCGACACGCTTGCCCTTGCGGGCACTGAACAGGGCCGTGCCGATTGTTGCACCGTCCCACCAAGTGAATATTTGCGCCAATATGCTCATGGCGCTCGCTTAGCCCCGCAGCCATGCGCTCCGCAATGAAAAAATGTCAAACGGGACGGATGATTGGGGATGTGCAGATCCTTCTCACCAAGTCACAATGTCACCTGGCCGGATGCCCAGTTCATTGGCCCGGCCAGCTGCAATTTCCAGCACCGTCGCAACCGGCTCACTGGATTGAACCGGATCAAGTGAATAGGGAATAGTATCGGCCGCAATTGATTCGATCGTTCCGTCCCGGCGGATGAAAATAATATCGAGCGAAATGACGGTATTCTTCATCCAGAAACTCGCCACACGGTCTGCTGGAAAAGGGAAGATCATGCCCTTGTCGGGCGACAAACGGGTCCGGAACATCAGGCCTTGCGCTTGCTGGGTTCCGCTTTGCGCGACTTCGACAACAAAGCGGTGGGTCGCGTCCGACGTTTGAATGCTCAACGGGACCTGTTTGAGGCCCGCCTCGGATAAGGGCAGTTCGCTTTGCGGATTGTTCGCAGTGGCTTCGCCGGTCTGCGCATAACATGCAGACAGGCCAATAACGGAGAGCAACAGGGCAACAGCGCCCGCTTTTGATATCTTGTGCATGGGGACGCGTTTCTGCTTCAGTCTAAGGGTGGAAGACAGACTTGCACGGCCATATGTCCGCGATCGCCGTCCCTGATACGTGCCAGCAATTGCTGGCCCGGTATGATTTCCACAATTCCTGCGTCACGCAACGTTTCCATATGCAGGAAAATATCGCCCTCGAAAGCACCGCAAACCAGAAAACCATAGCCTTTGGCGCGATTGAACCATTTTACTTCAGTGGCCGTAAATGCGGAATCATCATCAACGATGTGCAGCGCCTGACGCGCGCCCGATGTGGTCAGGGTTTCTTCTCGTGACTCGCAATTGGAAAGATCAATGTCGAGAATTTTTGTCGCCTGTAATCCTTTGGGCGCGACCACATATTCGCATGTGACGACTGCCATTTCCGGCAATTCCCGCTTGCCCTGGGACTCGAGCAGGCTCCAGTGAACCAGAATATCCGATTGGGGGGGAGAGCCCTGATCGTGAGAAGCGTCGCTTTCAGGAACGATGAAGCCAAAGCCGCGATGGCTGTCGAACCATTTTACCCGGCCTTTGGCGCGCAACGGTTCCGTATGAGCTGATGAATTAGCGTCCTCGCTGGGAGGGGCCGTTTGGCTATTCGCGGTGGCTGATCCCGCATATAAGCTTGCCAAGATGCTTCTCCGAACAAAACGAAACTAAATCATGAGTCTACTACTTTTCGACTCGGCGCTTGGCTTATATCACAATATTTGTAAACTAGCGATTCATGGCGTAGAAGATATCGGGCCAGTCAATAGCGGAAGAAACTAGTCTTCTACTGTTACTTCCTCACCGGGTTTTGCGAAGACAAAACGTGACGCCAAATCGAAGTCATGACCCGCACGCAAAAAGGCCTGTAATTGTTTTTGGCATTTGTCTGCGTCCTGCTGGGTTTCGGCATAGGGGCCGATTTTTCGTTTGCTGGCAAATTTATCCGCTGCGATCCATCTGTTCGCTTCGCTGATCCGGAACGCTTCGCGCCCGTCCTCTTCATCGATGCCCGCCTGATATAGTGCCTGCGAAACCCGTCGTGTGCCATAGCCTCGACGGGCAAGGGAAGAAGCCTTGTTCTGGGCGTATAGCGCGTCATCGACATAGCCCTGTTCGGAGAAACGCTCGACCAGTTCTTCGACTGCCGGAGGATCGGTATCTTGCCATTCTCTTTCGCGGATTTTCCGTTGCAGATAGCCCGCCAGTTTTTTCCGGCTCGTTGCATATCGTTCAACATAGCGTATAGCGAGCCGATGCAAGCTCTCGTGATTTAACGTTTTAACGCTGTTTTTCAACGGTTTGGCCTTCAGCTATGACGTTTGCCCTTTTTGTGCCACAGTCGGGTCGAAATTTAAACGCCTGAGGTAATCAATGAAGTGGTTGAAGAAGTGCAAGGGAGGTCGCATGCACATCAAGCTCCCTTATTTAAAGCGAAAGATTGGTTTTTAGGAAGGCTGGCCCTTCTGGAAATGGATATTCAATGACTGAACTTACAGCAACCCCCACCTTGGATGATCTGCCACGGCGTTTCTCGGACTTTGATACGCTGGGAGAAGCGCTGGATTATGCTGCGCAAGGCAAAAAGGGTTTCAACTTTCACGATGCCCGTGCTTCCCTCGTTCGGGTCTATCCGTTCAGTGAGCTGCGCGAAGACGCATTGGCGGCGGCGAAACGGCTGATAGCTGCCGGCATCAAGCCGGGCGACCGGGTTGCGCTGATTGCCGATACCGAGCCCCAGTTCTGTGCGCTATTTTTTGGTGCGGTCTATGCCGGTGCGTTGCCCGTGCCGCTGCCGTTGCCGACGTCGTTTGGCGGCAAGGAAAGCTATGTCGACCAGATCGGCGTCCAACTGGACAGTTGTGATCCGGCTTTGTTGCTGTTCCCCGACGAGATTTCTGAATTGGCAGGCGCGGCCGGCCAATCGCGGGCCATTCCGGTATTTGGCTGGGATGCATTTTCCGAGCAGGATGCGCCGGATGTCGCGTTGCCCGCAGCCCAAAGCAGCGACATTGCCTATTTACAATATTCCAGTGGATCGACCCGCTTTCCCCACGGAGTCGCGGTTTCCCACAAGGCCTTGTTGCACAATCTAGGTTCGCACGCGCATGGCATGCTGATTAACGGTACCGATCGCTGTATTTCCTGGCTGCCTTTTTATCACGACATGGGTCTGGTCGGCTGCTTCCTGTCGATGGTCGCGAACCAGGTTTCGACCGATTATCTCAAGACCGCAGATTTCGCGCGGCGGCCGTTGTCATGGCTCGATCTGATTACCCGCAATCCGGGTACATCCTGCAGCTTCTCGCCGACCTTCGGTTATGAAATTTGTGCACGGCGCATTGGCAGCCAGTCCAATGTGCAGGAACGGTTTGATCTTTCCCGTTGGCGGCTGGCCGGCAACGGCGCGGACATGATCCGGCCCGATGTGATGCAGCGGTTTACCGATGCTTTTGCGCCTGCGGGCTTCAACGCCAAGGCCTTTTTACCCAGCTATGGTCTGGCCGAAGCGACGCTGGCGGTAACGTTGATGCCATCAGGCGAAGGCATGGAAGTCGAACTCGTCGAAGAAACCGAGCTTTCCGGCGAGAAACAGAGCGATGGTAGCCGGCCGAAGCGTTTCCGTGCGATCGTCAACTGTGGCAAGCCCGTGCGCGACACCCAGCTTGAGATCCGTGAAGAAAACGGAGCGGTGCTGGCGGAAAAAGCGGTCGGTAAAGTGTGGATGAAAAGCCCCGCGGTAATGGATTGCTATTACCGTGATCCGGACGCCACCGATGCCTGTCTGATTGATGGCTGGCTTGATACAGGTGACATGGGCTATCTCTCGAACGGCTATTTGTACATTGTCGGTCGGGCCAAGGACATGATCATCATCAACGGCAAAAATCACTGGCCACAGGATATCGAATGGGCGGTTGAACAACTGCCCGGTTTCAAGGCGGGTGACATTGCCGCTTTTGCGATCACGACGCCCGGCGGCGAAGAAACGCCCGCCGTCCTGGTTCAGTGCCGGACGTCCGACGAGATCGAACGGTTGCGGCTGCGCGACGAGATCAGGGAAAAGGTTAGAGCTATCACCGGGATGAATTGTGTGATCGAACTGGTGCCACCGCGGACCTTGCCGCGGACAAGTTCCGGGAAGTTGAGCCGCGCGAAGGCCCGAAATCTCTATCTTTCAGGTGATATCCAGCCCTATGCGATCGCTGCCTGATCTCGGGTGAGACTTATGAATCGGAAAATGTAAAATAATTGAGCCGATCGTTACTTTTCGCTAAGATTATTGGCGTAAGCACGAGCGGTGTTTAAAAATATCGCCCCTTCCGATTTGCTCCGGAATATTCCGCTTAGCGTCTTGCTGGGCCTGACGGACCCCAAAGATGTTGATTGGGGGCGGATTCGTGCGCTGCAGTTCAACGGAATCCAAGAACATAGTCTGCTGAAAATTATCTCCGCGATGGTGTGCGGCCTTTTGACTGTGCAATGGGGAATTGGCCGGATCGATATTTTGTTTCTCGGTCTCTGGCTGGCTGTGTTGAGCGCGCTTTATATCTATTCTCATTTCCTGTTGCGTAAACAGGCATCGTGGCAGCGAAAAAGTATCAATCGCTCTGATATGACCATAATTTATCTCACCTCACTGGCGGGAGGTTCGCTATGGGGTGCGGTGTTTTTGCTGTTTTCGTTCAACACCGACAATATGACGATGATACCGGTCTGGGCGACCATAATCTGCCTGATGGTGGGGTCGGCGATGATATTCTCCGCTGTTCCGCTCAGCAGCATCTTGTTCATTTCCTCGTCAAGCGCGGCGATGTTCTTCGGCTGGTATTATATTGGCAGTCTCCCCATGGCGGTGGCAACAGGTGCCATTGCAGTCTTGCTGATCTCCGCTTGCCTGATGACCGGTCGGTCATTCCTGGACAGCAAGGTCGCGGAAGCGAGCCTGAACGAGAAAAGCGAGGTGGTGAGCCTGCTCCTCAAGGAATTTGAGGACACCGGTGCCGATTGGCTTTGGCAAACTGACACAGCGCGGCGCATCACGCATGTCTCTCCGAGATTTGCGCATGCTCTGGGCGAGTCTCAGGAGGAGATCGAAGGCAAGCCATTTTTGCAACTGGTCGCTGGTGAATCCTGGGAAAGCGGAAATTTCTCTACCGCCCTGCACGAACTCGCGGACAAGCTAAAGCGACGCGATAGCTTCAGCAACATGCTGATTCCCGTCCAGATTAATGGAGAGAACCGCTGGTGGGAATTGTCCGCTTCGCCCAAGCTTGATGACAGCGGTGTATTTCACGGGTTTCGCGGTGTTGGGTCGGATATAACCGAACAGCGCGAATCGGCTGATAAAATTTCGCGCATGGCCAGATTTGACACGCTTACCCGCTTGCCAAACCGGTTGCAGCTGACCGAGGCTGTAGGAAAGGCAATGGCGACTGCCGAAAAATGGAACGGCCGTTGTGGCTTCATGATGATTGACCTTGATCGTTTCAAGGCGGTCAATGATACGCTTGGGCATCCGGTCGGCGACCGGATGCTGGGGCGGGTGGCTGACCGGCTTCGTTCGATCATGAGCGAGAACGAGCTGTGCGGTCGTCTGGGCGGTGATGAATTTGCCATCGTGGTCAACGAAGCGAGCGACACCCAATATATTGAACTGCTGGCAAAAAAGATCATCGATACGCTTTCACGGCCTTATGAAATTGATCAGCATACATTATATGTAGGTGCCAGTGTCGGCATGGCGATCGGCCCTCGTGACGGACGGACGGTCGAGATGTTGATGCGCAGTGCCGATCTCGCTCTATATCGCTCCAAGGATCAGGGTGGCGGTGCATATACCCAATATGAACCGAAGCTCCACGTTGATGCGGAAGAGCGGCGCGTGATGGAAATGGCATTGCGCAAGGCGCTGGAAAATGACGAATTGTCGTTAAACTACCAACCGGTGGTTAGCGCAGAGTCGGGCGGGGTCGTTGGGTTTGAAGCGCTGCTCCGTTGGACCAGTCCCCAGTTTGGCGTTGTTTCGCCAGCCAAGTTTGTGCCGCTGGCGGAAGAGGCGCGCTTGATCGTTCCGATTGGCGAATGGGTCATGCGCACTGCTTGTCAGGAAGCGATGGCGTGGCCATCCACGATAAAGGTTGCCGTAAACGTATCGGCGGACCAACTGACTGAACCGAATTTCCTTGATATGGTCGTGTCATCGCTCGAAGAAAGCGGACTGGCTGCAAATCGCCTGGAAATCGAGGTGACCGAAAGCATCTTCGTGCACGAGGCCACAGGTGCTACGGAAATGCTCGACAAGATTATTGCATTGGGCATCAATCTGTCGCTCGATGATTTCGGCACCGGCTATTCCTCACTCGGCTATTTGCGCAAAACGCGGTTTTCAACGATCAAGGTTGACCGCAGCTTTGTTCAGGGGGCCGCGAAAAACGCGCCGGAAAGCCTTGCCATCATCCGCGCTGTGGTGGCGATGGCAGACAGTCTTGGCATGTCTACGACCGCCGAGGGCGCGGAAACAGAAGAAGAAGTGAAGATGATCCGCAAGCTCGGGTGCCGAAAAATTCAGGGCTATTATTTCGGCCGGCCGATGATCGCGCATGACGCGAGGCAATTGTTCCGCACGTTCGAAGGCGACAATCTGGAGCACAATAAAAAGTCCGCCTAGACTTGTTCATGTCGGCTATTTTTTGGCCAGTCGTTTCTCTATTCCGCGCCAAATTCTGGCATAGGCCCGCGCAGCGGGGCTGCGCGGCGCGAAGCTGCCGACCGGCTTTTGCAATTTGGTCATATGTTCAACGGCGCTCGACATCGGGACAACGGGCCATTTGGGTTTTCTAATCAAACTCTCGTTGTGGATGGTCCGCCGCCGATCGACCATTGTGTATATTGGCAGCATCGGGGCGTGTTTCTTGCCGCTGCTGTTCAGGAATATTTGAACATCGGTGAGCGCCCGTTCCGACAAGGGGGAAGGAATGACGGGAACGATCACAATATCGGCATTGCGTAAAATCTGTTCGCTTGTCTCGGTCAAACCGGGTGGGCAATCGAGGATGATCCGGTCATAGCCTTTGCCCATTTCCTTGAGCAATTTTCCGAGATGCCGTTTTTTGTTGATCTGAAAAAACAGCCGGTCGAGGCCGCGCAGCGAGACATCTGCCGCCAATAGATCGAGATTCTCTATCGCGGTATGTTTGATCAACTTGCCCGGTTTGACATCGCCAGCGACCATTGCGCGGGCGCGGTCCTTTTCCGATTTGTCGCCGTTTAAAATGAAGGAAGCAGCGCCTTGCGGGTCAAGATCCCAGAGCAAAGTCCGCCGTGAGCTGCCGACAGCGCTATTCCACGCCAGATTGACGGCCGTACAGCTTTTGCCGACGCCGCCTTTCATACTGTAAATTGCGATTACCGACATTGTCTTTCCCGGTTGTTTTCAATGCAATCCGCCGAAAGAAAATCGTTTCAGATTATCTCCTGCACGATTTCCTGAGGACGACACAGTCTGACCCCCTTATCGGTTTCGACCAATGGCCGGTTGATCAGCATTGGCTCTCGCGCCATGGCATCCAATATCTGATCGGCCGTCGCGTCATCTTTTGTCAGCCCCAGCTCCTCAGCCGGTGAACCGCGGACTCTTAGGCCTTCTTGCGGGGTCATGCCAGCATCGCTGTATAATTGTTCCAGCTTGGCACGGCTGGGCGGATTTTTCAGATATTCAATCACTGTCAGGTCAACGCCGGGCGTTTCTTCCAAGATCGCCAATGTCTTGCGGGACGTACCGCATTTCGGATTGTGCCAGATTGTCGCTTTCATGATCTTCTCCTATTTTGGCGAAAAATTGCCATAAACACCAGATTGTCGACTGTTTCAAAGAAAAATCCGGCGCACGGACAATTCTCTGGTTGCGTATGATGACAAATCGCGATGGCTTTATTTCTTGGGTGTCAGCGCCGGAACCGCCTTGGCGGCATCTTCGGGATCGATGCCCGGGGGCGGTGCGGCGCTGAGCACCGCTTCTCCCCGCGCGACGCGGCCGGCGCGCTGGATTGCCTCGCGAATCCGCGGATAGGTGCCGCAGCGGCAGATATTGGTGATCGCCTCGTCAATCGCGGCCTTGGACGGATTGGAATTTTTCTTCAGCAATACCGCCGCAGCCATGATCATGCCCGACTGGCAGAAGCCGCATTGCGGGACATTTTCTGCCGCCCAGGCCTGCTGCACCGGATGGCTGCGATCGCGTGACAGCGCTTCGATCGTGGTGACAAAGCGGCCTTCCAGTTCGCCAATCGTGACCAGGCAGGAGCGGATCGCCTCGCCATCGATCTCGACCATGCAGGCACCGCAATCGCCCGTGCCGCAGCCATATTTGGTGCCGGTAAGATTGGACGCGTCGCGCAGCGCCCAGAGCAAAGGCGTGTCCGGATCCATGCGGTACCAGACCGGGCGGTCATTGACGGTGAATTTGGTCATCGGGCTTTACTCGTCATCCCGAACCTGTTTCGGGGTCTCGTGCGGGGGCATATGCAATAAGAGATGCTGAAACAAGTTCAGCATGACGCGATCGGTCCTTTACTCCCGCCAGCTTCGGTCCTGCGCGTCCACCAGTCGCACCATGGCGTCAAATTCCGGCACGCCCTGTTGCAGGGGGTCGATCGAAGCTTCGGACAGGCTGGCAAGATGTTTCCTGATCACCTCTTCACCAATCATCACCGGTTTGCCCATCGCCAGAGTCTGCATCTGGATTTCGCAGGCGCGTTGCAGCACCCAATGGTTGAGAAACGCTTCTTCCAATGTCCGGCCCATCACTACCGGTCCGTGATTTTCGAGCATCATCATCCGCTTGTCACCGAGGCTGGCGAGAAAGCGCGGACCCTCGTCCTCGTGCACCGTGATGCCTTCGAACTTGTGATAGGCGAGGCGCGGGACGATGGCGGCGGCGTAGAAGTTGATCGGCTGCAGCCCGCCTTCGACCGAGGAGACCGCCATGGTGGCGGTGGTGTGCGTGTGGATGATCGCGTGGACATCCGGCAGTTCGCGGTGGAACAGGCTGTGCTGGGTGAAGCCGGCCTTGTTGACCGGGTAGGTCGAGCCGTCGAGCGTGTTGCCCTCGATGTCGATCTTGACCAGAGTCGAGGCGGTGACTTCGCTGAAATGCAGACCATAGGGATTGATCAGAAAGGCGTCGTCCTCTCCGGGAACCTTGAGCGTGATATGATTGAAGATCATCTCGTCCCATCCAAGATAGGCAAATATCCGGTAGCAGGCCGCGAGCCGCTGGCGGGCCTCCCATTCTTTTTCGCTGCAGCTGGACTGGATATTGATTGCGGTGGCCATTTCTCTCTCCTCGAATCGGTGCATTCTATCGGCAGGGCCATTCTATAGCACAGTCGCAGAATGGCGAATGCAAAGCGCGTTTCATTCGCGCATAAAAACGTGGAAAAGCTTGCCTAGCCGCAAAGAAATTGATAGGCGGCCCGAGATTGAAGCAGAATGATTCTGCTGCAAACCCTTTTTTATGGCTTTTTAAATATTCAGCCGGTCCCGATTTTGCCCGGCTTGGTTACAGTTTTGAACGGAGTTATTCAGTCTTATGCAAATCATGGTTCGCGACAATAATGTTGATCAGGCCCTCCGGGCGCTCAAGAAAAAATTGCAGCGGGAAGGTGTCTATCGCGAAATGAAGCTTCGTCGCCATTATGAAAAGCCGTCCGAAAAGCGTGCGCGCGAAAAAGCTGCTGCCGTGCGCCGTGCTCGCAAGATGGACCGCAAGCGGATGGAACGCGACGGCCTGATCTAGGCGCTTCGGCTCATTTTTCTCCATAAGGTAGCCTGACCATGTCTGTCACGACGGTTCCGATACACCCCATCAAAAAAGGTTCGCTGACCAAAATCTGGCTCGGCGTGCTGCTGGTTGCGGTCGTCGCGCTGGTTCTTGCATATGCGGGTACGCAGAATGCGGTCGTGAACGGTGCATCCAACGAACAGTTTCTTGCTGCCAATGCCAAAGAAGACGATGTGGTCACAACGGACTCCGGCCTGCAATATATGGTGATCAAGCCTGGTGAAGGGCCGTCACCCACCGCTACCGATACCGCGCTCGTCAAATATGAAGGTACGTTGCGCGACGGCACGGTTTTCGACGCCAATGAGCAAGCGCCGATGCCGGTCGGCGGTGTGGTTCCCGGTTTCTCCGAAGCGCTGCAACTGATGCAGAAGGGCGGCGAATATCGCATCTGGATCCCATCGGATCTGGCCTATGGCGAGGCGTCTCCGGGTGAACAGGTTCCGGCAAACAGCCTGCTCATTTTTGATGTAACCCTGCTCGACTTTATCTCGGCAGCGCAAATGGAAGAGTTGCGCCAGCAGATGCAGGCCCAGGGCATACCCGGCGGACCACCTCCCGGCCCCTGATATATTATATCGCTGAATTAAGCGCGTTCCGCCTGCGCGACCGCCTCCGATGCGCGCAGCGCCGACAATATCCGCATCAGATGATGGACATTGTGCACTTCCAGATCGACATCGAATGTGTGGAACGGACCGTCGCGGTGTGACAGGCGCAGGTTAAGGATATTGGCGTTGTGAAATCCGAAAACCCCGGCCATTTCGGCCAGCGTTCCCGGCTTGTTGTGCAGCACCACGCATAGGCGTGCGGCGGCACCGTCGCTTTCGTTGCCCCAGCTGAGATCCACCCAGTCTGCATCCACGCCGTCGGCCAGACTCTGGCAATCGATCGTATGCACCTCTACATTTTCACCGCTCCGGCGCAGGCCGACAATGCGGTCTCCGGGCACCGGATGGCAGCATTCGGCGAGATTGAAGGCGACCCCGGGGGTCAGGCCCTTGATCGAAATCGCGCGATCCTGTTCGGGCCACTGCCGTTCGTCATCATTGTCATTGACGCTGCCGGGGCTGATTGCTTCCATCACCTCACGATCGCTGAGCTGGCGTGTACCGATCGCCATCATCAGGTCGTCAGGCTCTTCCAGTTTCAGCCGTTTCAGCGCTGCCTTCATCGCACGCTTTCCGATCTTGCCGGGCAGGCGTTCGATAATTTCTTCATAAAGCTCGGTGCCAATGGCGATCATTTCGTCGCGTTCCTTGAACCTTACGTTGCGGCGGATCGCGGCGCGCGCCTTGCCGGTAATGACAAAGGAAAGCCAGCCTGGCTGGGGTTCCTGCCCCTTGGATTTCAGGATTTCGACGACGTCACCATTTTGCAATTGTGTGCGGAGGGGGACGTGCCGGCCGTTGACCTTGGCCCCGACAGCCTGGTTGCCGAGATCAGTGTGCACGGCATAGGCAAAGTCGACGGTGGTGGATCCCTTGGGCATTTGCAGCAACGTGCCTTTCGGCGTGAAGGCAAAAATCCGATCCTGGTACATCGCCAGCCGCGTATGCTCGAGCAGTTCCTCGGCATCTTCCGCCTGATCGAGTATCTCGATCAGATCGCGGATCCAGCCGGCCTGCCCATCAGGGCGATTGCCCTGTTTATAAGCCCAGTGTGCGGCGAGCCCAAATTCATTATCCTCATGCATGCGCCGAGAACGTATCTGAATCTCGACCCGCATATTGTTGCCGTGCATGATCGTTGTGTGCAGTGACCGGTAGCCGTTGCGCTTGGGCGTGGAGATATAATCCTTGAACCGGCCGGGGACCATTTTCCATTTCTTGTGCAGGATGCCGAGCGCCCGATAGCATTCCGCGCTATTGTCTGTGACGACCCGGAATGCCATGATGTCAGTCAGCTGTTCGAAGCTCACGTGGCGCTCCTGCATTTTTCGCCAGATCGAATAGGGGTGCTTTTCCCGGCCACCGACTTCCGCAGCCAATCCACCGCTTTCCAGCGCTTTCTGGACAGACCGGGCGATCTTCTCGACCTGGCCTTCATCCCCTTCTTTGATCGCCTGTAATCTTTTGGTTATGGTGTCATAGGCTTCGGGCTCCATGTGGCGGAACGCCAGCAATTGCATCTCGCGCATATATTCATACATGCCGATGCGCTCGGCAAGCGGCGCGTAGATGTCCATGGTCTCACGAGCGATCCGTTGCCGCTTTTCCTCGCTCTTGATAAAATGGAGCGTCCGCATATTGTGCAGGCGATCGGCAAGTTTCACCAGCAGGACGCGGATGTCATCCGACATGGCCAGCAGGAATTTGCGGAGATTCTCTGCGGCCCGTTCGTTATCCGTCTGGGCCTCAATTTTCGAAAGCTTGGTCACGCCGTCGACCAGTCGCGCTATTTCGTTGCCGAACAGCTTCTCAATCTCTTCCGATGTGGTCAGCGTGTCTTCCACGGTGTCGTGGAGCAGCGCAGTCACAATTGTTTGCTGATCGAGTTTGAGGTCAGTCATCAGACCGGCAACCTCGATCGGATGGCTGAAATAAGGGTCGCCGCTGGCCCGTTTCTGGCCACCGTGTTTCTGCACAGAAAAAACATAGGCGCGGTTGATCAGATCCTCATCAGCATCGGGATCATAGGATCGGACCTTCTCCACCAGTTCATATTGCCTCAACATGGCATGAAGATGTCGCGCTTTGAAGACGGGAGCAACAAAAAAGAGCGCCGAAGCCGGCTCTTATGTTCGGGGGAACGGAACAGAGCCCGTGGCTTCGGCGCAATAGCTGACCGGCGGGTACCAGTAAACTGGCAGCTGATGGGAGCGAGACCGGTCAGGAGGGGATGATTTATTCAGTCATTGCACTTTGCAAGCGCAGCGGCATCAAATGGCTCACCTTTATAGGCGAAACTGGTCACCGGACCGAATTCATCGACGAGTTTGGCGCAGATTGTTCGGGGCGAAGAGCTGCTTCTTGCGCCAATACATTCCGTGCCGTCGCAGCGAAAAACGGTTCCCTTGACGATTTCCTGGGTGGCCTCGACCGGTGCCTGCAATTCGGCAGTATAGGCGATTGGCGTGCCGCGCGCTTCGGCCGTCGTTGCAGTGAATAGGGTGAGGGAAGTCATCGCCGCGATGCAAAACGTCATCGAAGCGCGAAGAGGGCTTTGGGAGAGAAGCATGATTATTCCTTTCGGCAGTCTGGTTCCGGGCCATTTGCATGGTGCCCGAGGGGAAGAAATTTCGGCTTGCAATCTAAGTTGCGAATCAATACTTATATTAATAAGTTTTAAGTTGCAACTAAAAATGTATATTTTTTTCGCACTCTCCAAAAAACTGGGTTAGGAACGGTTACATGGACAAAATCAGAGAAGATTTATCGAGTTTAACAGGCGGAGAGTGCAGTCTGCCCGTATCGCTGGAAGTCATTGGCGAGCGCTGGTGCTTCATGATCCTGCGGGCAGCTCTCAATGGTGTCGGGCATTTTGAGGATTTTCTGTCGGAAATCGGCATAGCCCGGAATATCCTGGCCAACCGGCTGACCCGCATGGTCGAAGCAGGGATTATGACCCGCAGGCCCTGTGATCATGACAAAAGAAAAGTCGAATATCGGCTCACCGACAAGGGGCAGGATCTGCTGCCGACGATGATTGCACTCCGCCAATGGGGAGAGCGATGGGAAACCGGTGTTCCGTCCAATCCGATTTTGTGCGATTCGCGCGACCGCCAACCTATCGGCCCGATCACCATGCGCGCCCATGATGGCAGGATTCTGGAAATGGAAGACCTGTGCTGGATCGACGAATCAGACTTGAATGCCGATGCAGACCGGGTCGGCCGCGACGATATGGTTGTGCGCCATTTGAAAGAAATTGGTGAGTCTTCGGCGGCTTGAAGACTCCGCCCGTCTGTCCCTATTCGGTTACGTACATACTGTTTTTCGGCTGTGCCATGACGCGGCGAACCATCGGTTCAAAAAATTCCAGCGGCGCCGTATCATAGTTGGCGTCGAAGGCTGTCTGGTCATATTTTGCACAGAAATCCGCACAATCCTGGAAATGTTCGTGACCCCGATATTGGTCGCGCATGTCGCGGTCCTGACCGAGATAGTGGAAAAAATAATAGCCCTGAAAAACACCATGTTTCTCGGCAATCCAGTGGTTTTTCTCGCTGACGAAGGGCTTCAGAATGGCCGCTGCGACGTCTGGATGATTATAGGTACCAAGTGTATCGCCGATATCATGAAGCAAGGCCATCACGACATATTCCTCGTCCCGGCCATCCCGATGTGCACGGGTTGCGGTTTGCAGGCTGTGTTGCATCCGGTCGATCGGAAAACCGCCAAAATCACCGTCTAGCAGTTTGAGATGGTCCAGTACCCGGTCGGCCACTTTGCTGGCAAAGGGACCAAAATGGCTGCCGATAATCTGCCAGTCTTCCTGCGTGCCCTCTTCCATGGAAGGGAATTTTGCCCGGACTTCGTTGGGACCGCCCATGATGCTCTCCTTATCTCTGTTTACCGGTGTCCAGCCAGATTCTCTGCTCCAGCAATGCGAACAACCGGGCAATGCTGTCAGAAACCTGCCGTTTCGCGGCTTATTTGCACAAATGATAGGCGATTCTTTCCCAAGCGGCAATGCCCCGCTATAGATGGCGCTATGGCCGTTATGGAAATCCGCCCCCAGCCGTTTTTTGGCAACAAGAATCGTGCATTCTGGAACCTGCAATCCGCAGGCTGGGCCGGTGCGCTTATTTTGCGTGCGGTTGGCGGCATTTCCAACGGGCTCCCGCTCGGCTTCCTGGTGCCGGTGATTATTTCGACCATTACCGGCTATTCGATCTCCCTTCTCCTGTCGGTCGTGTACAAAAATCTGTTGCACCGGCGCCCGATTGTGACGTGGAGCAGCACCGCGGTTATCCTGACGATAGCGGCGTCGCTTTACGCGTTCATCGATGCCTGGGTTTTCCTCATCCAGAATCCCGCGTCAGAAACCGCGTTCGGGACATTATTTTTGGGTTCGCTGTTTCTGGGTATCATGCTGCTCGGGGCCTGGTCGGCGCTTTATTATGCGATCAATTTCTTCCTTCGCGTCGAAGAGCAAAATGATCAGCTGTTGCAACTGGAGGCCCAGGCCACCCGTGCGCAGCTTGCGATGCTGCGCTATCAGCTCAATCCGCATTTCCTGTTCAACACGCTGAACAGCATATCGACGCTGGTGCTGCTACGACAAACCGAACCCGCGAATGCGATGCTGTCGCGCCTGTCTTCTTTCCTGCGGCATACCCTGGTCAACGAAGTACACAGCCGGGTGACCCTTGCGCAGGAGGTGGAGACACTCCATCTGTATCTTGATATCGAGAAAATGCGCTTCGAAGAACGCTTGCGATCACATTTTGATATTGATCCGGCGGTGCGTGACGCGCTCTTGCCGTCACTATTGCTCCAACCGCTTGTGGAAAACGCCATCAAATATGCGGTGACACCAAAGGAAGAGGGCGCGGATATCTCGGTTTCGGCCCAGCTTGACGGGGACAAATTGCGTATCACCGTTTCCGATACCGGACCGGGACAAATTGGCCCGGCTACTAGCAAATCGGCGTCTACGGGTGTCGGTCTGGGCAATATTCAGGAGCGATTAAACCAAGCTTATGGAGAAGCCGCGACATTCGAAACGCGGTCGTCTCCCGGCGAAGGATTTTCGGTCTTTATAGCGCTGCCGTTTGAAACGCGGGAGCAGATTGAACGGGAAGCCGCGGGCGATTCGGCAACCGATGAACAGGTAAGAAACGAAGCAATTTTTGGGGAGCATGCATCCAGCGATGACCATCAGCGGGAGCCGGTCAATATACCGGCGATGGCATCCTTTCAGCATAAGGATTTAAAAACATGACGATCAGAACGATATTAGTCGATGATGAAAAGCTCGCGATCCAGGGTTTGCAGATCCGGCTCGAAAAATTCGACGACATCGAGATTGTCGATACTTGCCGCAATGGCCGGGAAGCGATTCGCAAAATCAAGACGCTCAAGCCCGACCTGGTGTTTCTCGATATCCAGATGCCCGGCTTTGACGGATTTTCAGTCGTCCAGGGAATCATGGAGATCGAACCACCGCTGTTTATATTCGTGACCGCCTATTCAGAACATGCGGTTCGGGCCTTCGAGGCAGAGGCGATCGATTATCTGGTCAAACCGGTCGAGGAAGACCGGCTGGCGGATGCTATTGACCGGGTGCGCAAGCGGCTTTCCGAAAAGCGCGGCGCTGACGAGATCGAAAAGCTCAAGTCCGTTCTCAGTGAAGTCGCGCCGGATGCCATGGCCAATATCGATGAATCTGAAGAACCTGCCTCGGCCAATCGTTATGAGAAGCTGATAAATGTGAAGGACCGCGGCCAGATTTTCCGCGTCGATGTCGACACGATCGAACGGATTGATGCGGCCGGTGATTATATGTGCATCTATACAGCTGATAATAGTCTGATTTTGCGGGAAACGATGAAGGATCTCGAAAAGCGTCTTGATCCGCGTCACTTCCAGCGGGTGCACCGTTCAACCATCGTCAACCTCAGTCAGGTTCGCGAGGTCAAGCCGCATACCAATGGTGAATGTTTCTTGGTTCTGGGGTCGGGCGCGCAAGTGAAAGTGTCTCGTAGCTATCGTGATGTCGTCGCGCGCTTTGTGCATTAGGACCTAGCTTCGACGTTCCTGGAAAAAATCCACCAGCAGTTTCGCGGTGGTCTCTTCTTCCATCCCGGCATAGACTTCCGGTTTGTGATGGCATGTCGGTGATTCGAAAAACCGCACACCGCTATCCACCGCGCCGCCCTTGGCATCGCTGGTGCTATAATAGAGTCGGCGGATGCGGGAATGAGCAATAGCGCCGGCACACATGGTGCACGGCTCCAGTGTCACCCAAAGGTCGCAATCATCGAGCCGGTCGTTGCCCAGAAATTTTGCCGCCTCGCGAATCGCGATAATTTCTGCATGGGCGACAGGATCATGATCGATTCGGGTGCGATTATGGCCGCGTCCGATAATTTTTCCGTTCCGGACGACGACCGCACCGACCGGAACCTCGCCAATCGTCCCTGCTTCCATTGCAAGGGCCAGCGCCGCCTGCATGAATGAAGTAAAATTTGCTGTTGCCATGGGATGCGCCTAGCGGGAATGGTTATCAAATGCCAGTTAGGCTGTTGGACAAGGAAAAGCGCCGCAATGCTTGACGTATCGCAGCTTTGTGGTTATCGGGTCCCACTTTCCCGCTGGGAATCACTCATTAACAAGAAATTGGACGATAGCGATGTCGCGGATTTGCGAACTGACAGGTAAGACTCGGCTGGTAGGCAATAATGTGTCTCACGCCAAAAACCGGACCAAGAAAACATTTTTGCCCAACCTGCAAAATGTGACCCTTTTGTCCGATGCTCTCGGCAAGGGCGTAAAACTTCGGGTATCTACCCATGGTTTGCGTTCTGTTGAACATGTTGGCGGCCTCGACAATTGGCTGTTGAAAACCTCCGATGACAAGCTGAGCCTGCGGGTCAAGCGTATCAAAAAGGAAATTGCGAAAAAGCAGGCTTCTGCCGCTTAAGCGATTATTTTTTTTCGAGTGATGAAAAGCCGGGGTTCGCTCCGGCTTTTTCATTTTGGCGTTCAGGGTCGCGTCTTTTCTGCATTTGCTTACCCTTCAGCAGCCGGAATTTGAAGAATAGCGATTCCTGTAATGTGCTGAAATTATCGTCCGACGCCATCCACACAATCATATCATCCCCCTCGCGCGTGACCGCCAGCGCCTCCATATTGTCGACTTTCAACGGTGGTTTCAATATGGCGATCGGGATCGAGGTCGCGACTTTGTCTGGCTGGAAATCGCCGATTTGTACGATCGACAATATCGCGGAAACTCCCTCGAAGGGTGTGAACCGGCGGTGCAGCATCAAGGCTGACTTGTCGTCAATCATGGCGGCATCGGTCAAATTATAGCCCTGCGGCGGCTGATATCCGAACGGCACAGCTTTGCTGGCCGGTTCAGAAGGATCGGTGACAAACATGAAGGCCTGGTAGCCGCCTTTTGAATATTCTGCGGATTCCGAAAAGACGAGAAAACGGCCATCGGGTAAACGGAGCATGGCTTCTGCGCCGCCGTTTTCCGGCCATTGTTGCATCTCGGGTGGGGAATGGGAGGATTGTTTGCGTGCGAAGGAATGGCCATAGCGCCAGATGCTGTGTTGATGCTCATAGCCAACCCAAAATTGTCCGGTCTCCGGGTCGTGCAGCAACGATTCGGAATCCCAGTTTTTTCTCGCAAATTCATTGGGTTTCGCCGGGCCATCAGGCAGCGGTGCAATGAACGGGCGAATCGCCTGATGCTTGTGCTCATCGAATGTGAAGCCGGCCAGCGTACCATTGTCGCTGAGCATCAGGAAGCGGTTGTCCGGCAGGGCCAGCATCGACGATATGCCGCCAAATTCGCCATTGTCACTAGTGATTTTCCAGCCGCCGAGGAAGGAGAGTCGTCCAACCCGCGTCCGGCTCGGGTTTCTGGGATCGAAGGCTATCGGTTCGAATGACAGATATTGGCTGTCATTTGCAGGTGGCACAGGCCCGCGCACATAGGTAATCGGCACGAGAAAGAAAAAGAGCGACAGGCAGGCAAGCAAGCGGGTCATCGGGCGCGCATAATCGATTTGTCGCTTCAAATATAATCTATTCTGGACGCTTGTGCGCCACCTGCGCTAGACGCCGGACAAATAGTCAGGAAAGCGCGAATATGAAAAAAATCTATCCGGATGCGGCCGCCGCTCTCGAGGGCCTTTTATTTGATGGCATGCACCTTTGTGTCGGCGGTTTTGGCCTGTGCGGGATACCCGAACGGCTGATTGATGCGCTCCAGCAGGACGGGGTCAAGGAACTGACCATCGCCTCCAACAATGCCGGGATTGACAATGAAGGATTGGGCAAGCTGCTTCGTTCCCGACAGGTGAAGAAGATGATCTCTTCCTATGTCGGGGAGAATAAGGAATTCGAACGGCAGTATCTTTCCGGCGAGCTGGAAGTTGAATTCTGCCCGCAGGGAACGCTGGCGGAACGCTGTCGCTCCGGTGGTGCCGGCATCCCCGGTTTCTACACCAAGACAGGTGTCGGGACACAGGTAGCCGAGGGCAAGGAGCACAAGGATTTCGATGGCGAAACCTATATTCTCGAGCGCGGGATTTTTGCCGACCTCTGTTTGATCAAAGGCTGGAAGGCGGACAAGGCAGGCAATCTGATGTTCCGCAAAACAGCGCGCAATTTCAATGCGCCGATGGCGACGGCAGGCAAGATCTGTGTCGCCGAGGTCGAGGAAATTGTCGAAGTGGGCGAGCTGGATCCGGATTGCATCCATGTCCCGGGTATCTATGTGAAGCGCCTGATCAATGGTGCGCCCTATGACAAGAAAATCGAATTTCGCATGACCCGGGAGCGTGAAGACGCCTGATGGCTCGACTTCGCCTATCTCTGATCGCTTTGATCACTCTGCCGCTGTTGTCCGGCTGCGTGGCTGCGCTCTTGCCGCTCGCGGCGCTGGGAACCATAGGTAAAGGTGAAATTGATCGCGCCCGAGCGAAACGGGAACTGGTTGCCGCTGGTGCCATTGATCTGGCGATGCCGGTTGGCTCCGTTATAATTGGGCCGGACAGCGGCGTTGCAGATGCGTCTCCTGCCGCTGGCAAGCAATTCTCTGGACAAGGCGGTGTCTTTGAAGTTGCCGAGGTCAACCTTGATGGTGCTGCTGCGGATTCTATTTCGCAATATTTTCAGCCTATTGGTCCCGGCGCTTCGCCTTATGCCGGTTTTGCGGCCCATGCATTGGAGCAGTCGGCCAGGCTGGAAGCAGGAGAGGGCGTCGAATCGGTGGTGCTGATTCCACGGGTCGATATATTCAAGCCCGAAACCGTGGATTGTGCGGGAAAACCCCTGGCCGTGGCGATTGACCTCGACAACAAGACGGACCCCGAATGGATCAAGGCCAAGACGCTATATCGGCAAAATGGTCTGGTCGAAGTACTGCTGAGCCTGCGGGCTGCCGAAATAAGCGTGATCTGGTTGTCTGATCAGCCTGCTGCAGCATCAGAGAGAATTTCGGCCATCCTGAACGAGGCTGGTTTTTCACAGGCTGGATCAGATGATTTCCTCTTTCTCGACCGCGGCGGAGATGATCGCAAACAGGTCCGGCGCTGGGATGCAACACGCAACTATTGCATTGTCGCAATAGCGGGTGACGACCGCGCCGATTTTGATGAACTTTACGATTATTTGCGAAACCCCGATGGCGCGCTTACGCTGGAAAAAATGTTTGGAAACGGATGGTTTCTGACACCACCGCCTCTCGTGGAAGCGACGGAAGCAACAAACGCACTATCAGATGATAAAGAAGGATAAATATGCCCTGGACTCGCGATGAAATGGCCGCACGGGCGGCACAGGAACTGCAGGATGGTTATTATGTGAATCTCGGGATCGGTATCCCGACGCTGGTCGCCAATCACATTCCGCCAGGGGTTGAGGTCACGTTGCAAAGCGAGAACGGGATGCTGGGGATCGGGCCATTTCCCTATGCGGACGAAATTGACCCTGATCTGATCAACGCCGGCAAGCAGACGATCAGCGAACTGCCTTCGTCCAGCTATTTCGGCTCTTCCGACAGCTTTGCGATGATCCGTGGCGGACATATCGATCTGACTGTGCTGGGCGCGATGGAAATTGCGGAGAATGGCGATATCGCCAACTGGATGATCCCCGGCAAGATGATCAAGGGCATGGGCGGTGCAATGGATCTGGTTGCAGGGGTGAAAAAAATCATCGTTGTGATGGACCATTGTGCGAAAGACGGCAGCCCGAAGTTCATTCCGGAATGCACCTTGCCGCTGACCGGAGCCAATGTCGTGGACATGATCATTACCGACCTTTGTGTTTTCCATCGTGTCGACCACAAGAGTCCTTTCAGGCTGATCGAGCTGGCTCCGGGCATCAGCGTGGAGGATGTCGCGGCAAAAACCACCGCTGCCTATGAAATTGCCCTGTAAATATTGATCATGAGAAGAACTCTGGCGCTGCTACTGGGGTTTGCGGCCCTGTTGCTCGTCGGCTGGTACGGGTATCGCGCTCTTGTTCAGCAACGGGCTGGTTTTCCTTTATCAGTGGCGGCGGCGGCAGACCGCAAAAACACGCTGCCGGTCGAATCCGGCGACTGGAAGGGCAAGATTGACTATCACGGCCTCGACAGAAGCTTTGCGGCGCTGGCGGCCCGGACCGAAATGGCGGGACTGGCTATAGCGATTGTCGAGGATGGCGAGATTCGCTTTGTTCACACCTACGGGGTGACCGACAAAATTAGCGGCGAGCGGGTAACGCCCGAGACGGTGTTCCGCTGGGCCTCGGTTTCCAAGGGTGTTGCGGGTTCGCTGGCGGCCAAATTGTCAGAAGAGGGCAAGCTCAACCTGGATGCGCCGCTCAGCAGCTGGCACGGGTCGTTACGGCTCCCCGGCGGTGCGGAATCGCGGGTAACGGTGGCGCAGCTTCTGTCGCACCGGACCGGCCTCACCAAAAATGCCTATGATCGCAAGCTGGAGGATGGCGAAAGCCCCGGCCTGCTGCGCGCCCAGCTCGGGCAGGCGCCGCTGCAATGCCTGCCCGGCACTTGTCATAGCTATCAGAATATCGCGTTTGACGCGGTTAGCGAGATTTTGGGCCATGTTGCGGGAACATTATATTCCGACGCGGCCCAGAAGCAGCTGTTTGCTCCGCTCGGGATGAAGAGCGCGCAATTTGGCATGGCCGGCCTAACCGGCGCAAAAAGCTGGGCGCGGCCGCATCATGGTGATGAAGTGCAGACGCTCTCGGAATCCTACTGGCGTGTGCCAGCAGCTGCGGGCGTCAGCAGCAATATTGTTGATATGGCCCGCTGGCTCCAGGCGCAAATGGGTGGGAATGAAGATGTACTGTCGCAAGCGGCGCTGACCTTGGCCCATGCTCCGCGGGTCAGGACGGCGCGCGTCTATAGCGGCGATCTTGCCCGTGCTCTTGGCGATCCATCTTATGGTCTTGGCTGGCGGAATTTCACCTATGCCGGACGGCAATTGGTAGGTCATAGCGGAGCGGTGGATGGTTTTCGTTCGACATTGATATTCGATCCCGTGGCCCACACCGGCGTGGTCGCGATGTGGAACAATGGTTGGGGACGGCCTTTTCGGATCCCCTTTGCAGTGCTCGATAGCTATTATGGTCAGTCGGCAAATGACTGGCTCGATCTGTCGGATCTGCCGTCGCAGGAAGACCGGCAATCATTGCCGCCCCTATTGAGCCAGGCCGGAACGGCAACGGCACCTGGCGAGTGACCCGCGACATCAAAAGCGCTTTGAAGAGCGATTCTTAAAGATAGGAGCAAATATGCCCAAGAAAGTCAGCGAAGAAGCGCAGGAAATAGCTGCGCGTGTCGAGCGTTTCGTCCGCGACAAAATTTTTGCCTATGAAAAAGACGATCGTTGCGAAGACCATGGCCCGACCGATGAACTGGTGCAAGAAATGCGCGTGCTCGCCAGAGAAGCCGGAGTCTTGACACCGCATATCCGGGAGGATGGCAGTCACCTGTCGCACCTTGAAACCGCTCTGGTGCTGCGCAAGTCCGGCCTTTCTCCGCTGGGGCCCTTGGCGGTCAACACGTTCGCGCCGGATGAGGGCAATATGTATCTGCTCGGCAAATGCGCCTCCCCGGAGCAGAAGCAGCATTTTCTGGCGCCGCTGATTTCCGGCGAGGCACGTTCTGCTTTTTTCATGACGGAGCCGGCAAGCGAAAATGGTGCGGGTTCTGATCCTATGATGATGCAAACCACAGCAAAGCGGGATGGCAACCATTGGGTGATCAATGGTCGAAAGACTTTTATCACTGGTGCAAAGGGAGCTTCGGTGGGGATTGTGATGGCAAAGTCCGACGAAGGAGCAACAATGTTTCTGGTCGACCTCCCGGACCCGGCGATCAAAATTGAACGGGTGCTGGATACGATTGATAGTTCGATGCCGGGCAGCCATTCGGTGGTAAAACTTGATAATCTTCGCGTTTCCGCAGACCAAATGTTGGGAGAAAGCGGAGAAGGTTTTAAATATGCCCAGGTGCGACTGTCTCCGGCCCGTCTGACCCATTGCATGCGCTGGCTTGGTTGCTGTGACAGGGCGCAGGAAATTGCTGTTGATTATGCCTGCAATAGACAAGCCTTTGGCAAGCCGCTGATCGACCACGAGGGTGTCGGGTTCATGCTGGCGCAAAATCAGATCGACCTCAAGCAGTCTGAATTGATGATCGACTGGTGCGCTTCGGTGCTCGACACCGGTGCGATAGGGACAACCGAAAGTTCAATGGCCAAGGTCGCGGTGTCCGAAGCGCTGTTCCGCATCGCCGACAATTGTGTTCAGGTGATGGGCGGTACCGGTCTGAGCCAGGATACTGTTGTTGAGCAGGTGTTTCGCGAAGTGCGTGCATTTCGCGTCTACGATGGTCCCACAGAAGTCCACAAATGGTCGCTCGCCAAGAAAATAAAGAAATCACACAAGCTTGCCACCCGAGGATAAGGCAAGGTCAGCAACCAGCGCTTCGCTCTTGCCGGTCATCAAGCAGGAGGGCTTTGACCGAGCGAACCGCGTGTTGCGATAATCGGATCTCGAACAGATTCTGTGAGCCGCCGCCCCAAGCGACGCCTGACCATCGGTCATATTGCTTGGGGCGTGACCTATCAGATATCGAGATTGGCGACGTTCAGGGCATTGTCGACAATGAACTCGCGCCGCGGTTCGACCACTTCGCCCATCAGCTTGGTGAATATATCGTCGGTCACGTCTGCCTGTTCCACTGTCACCTGCAATAGCGACCGCACTTCGGGATCCAGCGTCGTTTCCCACAGCTGTTCGGCGTTCATCTCGCCAAGGCCCTTGTAGCGGGAGATGGCGATGCCCTTGCGGCCTGCTGCAAGCACCGTGTCGAGCAGTTCCGAGGGGCGGGTGATCAGCGTGCCTTCGGTGCCGATACCGTCCTCCTCGTCCGTTTCTGCTTCGCCTGACGCTGTTTTCACCAAGCGGCTGCCGCTGCCATAGGTGGCGGTTTCTTCCGACGCGAGACGATGGAGTTTGCGGGCTTCGGCGCTTTCCAGGAATTTGGCCTCGATGATATGGTGATCGGTAACCCCGCGCCAGAAGCGCTGGAATATATAGCCGCCTTCTTCAGAGACCTGGCCTGTCCAGCGGCCCTCCTCGTCAACCTTGTCCATCCAGGCGGCGGTCGCATCGACAGCGGCTTGCCGTTCGGCGGTGCCGTGGTCTGGATTGAGAGCGCCGGTGAGCGCCATGCCTTCGACAATCGTGCTGTCATAGCGCCGCGGCACATAGGCCATCAGGCTGCGCATCCTGCGCGCATGTTCGATCAGGCCGCGCAGGTCTTCGCCGCTGCGCGCGCCTTCGCCGGTTTGCAATACCATGCCATTCAGGCCGGCCTCGACCAGATATTGATCAAGCGCGTTATCGTCCTTGAGATAGACCTCGCTCTTGCCCTTGCCCACTTTGTAGAGCGGCGGCTGGGCGATATAGAGATGGCCGTTGAGGATGATTTCCGGCATCTGGCGATAGAAGAAGGTCAGCAGCAGGGTGCGGATATGGGCACCGTCGACGTCAGCGTCGGTCATGATCACAATCTTGTGATAGCGCAGTTTCTCGAGATTGAAATCCTCGCGCCCGATGCCGGTGCCCATCGCCTGGATCAGCGTGCCCACTTCCTTGGACGAGAGCATCCGGTCAAAGCGTGCCCGTTCAACGTTGAGGATCTTGCCCTTCAGCGGCAGGATTGCCTGATACTGGCTGTCCCGGCCCTGCTTGGCCGAGCCGCCAGCGGAATCGCCTTCCACCAGGAACAGTTCGCATTTGGTTGCGTCGCGCTCGCGGCAGTCGGCGAGCTTTCCGGGCAGCGAGGCAATGTCCATTGCGCCCTTGCGCCGGGTGAGCTCGCGCGCCTTTTTTGCGGCTTCGCGCGCAGCAGCGGCGTCGATAACCTTTTGTACGACCATGGCGGCATTTTGGGGGTTTTCTTCGAGCCATTCAGCGAGCTTGTCAGCCATCAGGCTTTCCAGTGGCTGCCGGACTTCCGAGGAGACCAGCTTGTCCTTGGTCTGCGAGCTGAACTTGGGATCGGGCAACTTGACCGAAACGATCGCGGTCAGGCCCTCGCGCATGTCGTCGCCGGTCAGCTTGACCTTTTCCTTCTTCAGCGCGCCGGAGCTTTCGGCATAATTGTTCAATGTCCGGGTCAGCGCCGAACGGAAGGCCGCCAAGTGGGTGCCACCGTCGCGCTGCGGGATGTTGTTGGTGAAGCAGAGAACATTTTCATAATAGCTGTCGTTCCACTCCAGCGCGACGTCGATGATGACATCGTCGCGGTCGCCATGGATAGCAATTGGTTCGGGCACCAGCGCCGTCTTGTTACGGTCGAGATATTGCACGAAAGCAGCGATGCCGCCTTCGTAGAACAGGTCAATTTCCTGCGCTTCCTCGTGCCTCGCATCGCGCAGGATGATGTGCACGCCGCTGTTGAGGAAAGCGAGCTCGCGGTAGCGATGCTCCAGCTTCTCGAAATCAAATTCGGTGATCTTGAACGTCGCCGGAGAGGGGAAGAAGGTGACTTTGGTACCCTTTTTTATCCCGGTCGCATTGTCCGCAGGCGGCGCATCGCCAATGATTTCCAGCGGACGCACGGCATCGCCAAATTCAAAGCGCATATTATGCTCTTTGCCGTCGCGCCAGATGTTGAGCTCCAGCCATTCTGACAGCGCGTTGACCACCGATACACCGACGCCGTGGAGGCCGCCGGATACCTTGTAGGCATTGTCATCGGAGGTGTTCTCGAACTTGCCGCCGGCGTGGAGCTGGGTCATGATGACCTCGGCTGCCGACACGCCTTCCTCGCTGTGCATCCCGGTCGGGATGCCGCGGCCATTATCCTCGACCGAGACACTGCCGTCAGGATTGAGCGTGATCAGGATCAGGTCGCAATGGCCGGCGAGGGCCTCGTCAATGGCATTGTCCGAAACCTCGAACACCATATGGTGCAGACCGCTGCCATCATCGGTATCGCCGATATACATTCCGGGGCGTTTGCGAACCGCATCAAGGCCCTTGAGAACCTTGATCGAATCGGCGCCATATTCATTTTTATTGGAAGAGTTGGAAGCATCTTCCGGCATTTCATTTTCGCTAATGTCACTCATGGCAGGACCATAGCCGCTGGCGTCGCTAAACCCAAGAAAAATGTAGGATTTCCTGATATTAAAAATGCTTTAAATCAATGACTTATATTGATTTCGGATTGTGGCGATAATTCTTCCGGGAAGCCAGGATCGCCGGGAAGGGCCAAGGCGTAAAACCGAACCATTTGCGGATTTTTGAACGCGTATATAAAACTCCTTTGCGGCTTTGCGTCGTTGTGCGAGACGAGCCGTTTCTGCGCGCCTTTGGGGCAAATCATCAAAAAAGGACATCCAGTCATGACCAATCCAGCCGATATGGTTCCCTTTGCCAAAACCATGGGCATCACCATCACTGGGATGGACAAGGACAGTGTGCGGGGTGAAATGCTCGTCCGGCCGGAGATATGCACTGCGGGCAATGGACGCGGCAGTCCCAGCATCCATGGCGGCGCGGTGATGACCTTTGCCGATGTGCTGGGTGCATTTGGCGGGTTCGCCAATCTGCCAGAGGGCTCAAACGGCACCACGACATCGGAAAGCAAAACCAATTTCCTGAACGCGGCGCCCGAGGGCAATATTGTCTATGGCGAAGCCACCCCGTTCAAGGTCGGCAGGCGCCAGTCGGTCTGGCAGACGAAGATTACGCTCGAAGACGGCACTCTGGTGGCGGTGGTGACGCAAACCCAGATCGTTCTTTAGTGCCGCAAGATTCAAACTTTCCCATAGCGGACATTTTGGTCTAAAACGATATCATGATCAGACAATTCTTCACCGTTTCCGTACTTTTTGTTGCAATATCGGCCTGTTCCGAAACCACCCGGGTGGAGGATGATCTGGCCGAGGCGCAGACCGACATCGCCAATCCGACAGGGCGGGAAGAACGGCAAGGTTCTCATCCCGCCGAGAAACCGGTGCTTATTGGCGAAGGGGGGCCGCGCTTCGATGCCTGTCAGGCGATCGGCCGGGTGCAGGGCCTTCGCGGCAGTGCGCTCTCGGTCCGGATTGCGCCTTTCGATGCAGCAGAGAAAAAGGCCAGCATCAGCGAAGGCCAGCAGGTCTGGATCTGCACCCGCAGCATCGACCAGCAATGGTTCGGCATTGTTTATGATGACGGTGTAGCGGACGGCGGAGAGAGTGCCCCGGTAGATAGCGAAACCGCTCCGGCAAGCAAGGGGCCCGGCGATTGCGGCGTGTCCTCTCCGGTGCGCTCCAAGCGCAATTATGACGGTCCGTGCAAAAGCGGTTGGGTCGAGAGTAATTTTGTAAAGCTGGTGGCGGGGTAGCTTTTGCCGGCTGATGAAATTGGGAATTACGCTGACAATGCACTTTACTCTAAGCGCAGGGACAAATTAGTGCACCGTCACCGTAATCCGTCACCGTAATCCGTCACCGTAATCCACCATCACCGTAAACCCGGTTGCGTGATTAGCCGTCTGAATGATCGCAACTGTCGGGCGTTAAGCCATTGCATTTCAAACCGGGATGTTGAATCACGCGGTCCATGACAAAACTGGACCCCGCCCGCTATCTCGAGCAACCCTTTGGCCAGCTCGCAGACCTGATCAACACCCATGCCGTCAACCAGCCCGGCCGGATCGCACTGGATGACGGGGAGGAGCGGCTCAGCTGGGCCGAGACCGCCGCGCTAGTCAACCGGATTGCAGCGCAATTGCAGGCAGACGGCCTGGAAAAAGGGCAGGCGGTTGCGATCCTCGGGACGACTACGGTCCGCTATGCGCTCGCTTATTTGGGCGCGATTGTTGCTGGTGGTTGTGCGGCGCCGCTGACGACCTCGGCGACACCGAAACAGCTGGCCAATATGATGCGTGACAGCGGCGCGATGCATTTGTTTATAGATGGAGCGAAACGCGCGGAGCTTCTGGAGAGCGGAGAGGCTCTCCCGTCGCTCAAACATATCATGCTGGATGGCGCAGTCGATGACGCGCCGATGATGTTCGACTGGATGGCTACGGAAGGCGCGGTTCCTGCTGACCTTGGCGTGGGTCCCAAGGACCCCTATAATATCATCTATTCCAGCGGCACCACGGGCACGCCCAAGGGCATTGTCCACAGCCGCCAAATGCGTTGGTATCATGCCGCCGTCGGCGAGGGCACGGGCTATGGCCAGCCGGGGCAGGTGACCCTGCTGTCGACGCCGCTTTATTCGAACACCACGCTGGCGCTTTTCACGCCGACCATTGCCTATGGCGGCACGGTCATGATGATGGGCAAATTCGATTGTCAGCGCTGGCTCGAACTGGCGCAGGAACATCGTGCCAGTCATACGATGCTGGTGCCGGTCCAATATCAGCGGCTGATGGATTATGAGGGCTTTGACAATTATGACCTGAGCAGCCTGACCCATAAATATTGCACCAGCGCGCCTTTCTCGGCGGAGCTGAAGGCGGAAGTGCTGAAGCGCATGCCGGGCGGCCTGATCGAGATTTACTCGATGACCGAGGGCGGTGTGGTCTGCCTTTTGCTCGCCCACGAACATCCCGACAAGTTGCATACGGTCGGCATCGCCTGGGGTGGCAGCGAAGTGATTACGGTCGACGAGCAGCTTAATCGTCTGCCCACCGGCGAAATGGGTGAACTGGTCGGCCGGTCGCAGACGATGATGTCGGGCTACAAGAACCAGCCGGAGAAGACCGAGGAAGCCAGCTGGTATGATGAAAATGGCGATCGCTGGCAGCGGATGGGTGATATCGGCAAAGTTGATGAAGATGGTTTCATCACCCTGATGGGCCGCTCGAAGGACATGATCATTTCCGGCGGTTTCAATATCTATCCCCGCGATCTGGAAGAAGCGCTGATGGCCCAGCCCGGCGTGATCGACGCAGCGGTGATTGGCATTGATTCCAAACAATGGGGCGAGACCCCGCTGGGCTTCGTGGTTGCAGAACCGGGAGTCCCGCTTGACCTGGAAGCGCTGAAGGCGGCAACCAATGCCGGTCTTGGCAAGACCCAGCGCCTGTCGGAACTGCGCCTGATCGACGAATTGCCGCGCAGCCATATTGGCAAGATATTGAAAACGGAATTGCGGGATATGGTCGAGGGATAGAATGTGCCCCCGCGCAGGCGGGGGTCCATCTCCCGATGTTACGCTTGGACGGAATGGTTTTGTTTGCGCAGTGCCGCGGCCGGAGCGCGAAGATCACCCTGACTCAGGCGACGGGAGTTGTGGAGATGGGCCCCTGCCTGCGCAGGGGCACCGCTCGGTTATTTGGTCGATGCAACCTAGTTTGAAGAGGAGCGTTATCAGGCCATGTTGATGACATTTCTTGTAGTGGTGGTGGTATCAGCGGCGCTGATTGTCGGCGCTCTGTGGGGCATTTACGGGAAATTATCGAGCAGGACCGAAGGTTTTGTTATTGCTCTGGCTGGGGGCGCGCTGATTGTCTCGCTGGTCACCGAACTGATCGATCCCTCGATCGAGCAAAGCAACCTCTGGGTCGGGCTGGGTGCGGTCGCGGCCGGGGCAGCGGTATTTTCCGTCGTAGACTACTGGATTGATGAAAAATGGGGAGCGGAAGGTGGTGGCGGCTTGCTTGCTGCGATCACGCTGGACGGTGTGCCCGAAAATCTCGCCCTCGGGGTGGCCCTGATCGGAGCAGCGCCGATCGAGGTGGCGGCGCTCGCCGGTTCGATCCTGCTCTCCAATCTGCCGGAAGCGGCGGGCGGTGCCAAACAAATGACTGGCAACGGGTTTTCCAAGGGAAAGACGCTTAGCCTTTGGGCGATGACCGCGCTGATATTGTCTATTGCGGCGGTGGTTGGAAATATTGCTCTGGAAGGCGTCTCGCCGCATGTACTGGCCGCGACCCGCTGTTTCGCCGCTGGTGCGGTCGTCGCTTCGCTGGCGACCGAGGTTTTCCCCAAAGCCTATAAGGAGGATCGACATATGGCGGGTGTAGCGACTGCCATTGGCGTGATCCTGGCGGTATTTCTGGGCGAGCTTGCCACGGCCTGACAAAGGCCGGATTTTGCGGCGACAAGCGACAAAGGCACTAGACTCAAAAGAGGCGGCCTACTAAGCGCCTAAGCCATGTCCATAGCTCATGAAGAAACCATTCTGATCGTCGATTTCGGCTCTCAGGTCACGCAGCTTATCGCCCGCCGGGTGCGCGAAGCGGGAGTCTATTCGGAGATTGCCCCGTTCAACAGCGCGGAAGAGGCGTTTCACCGGCTGAAACCCAAGGGCGTGATCCTGTCCGGTTCGCCGGCCGGGGTGCCCGAAGAAGACAGCCCGCGCGCGCCGGATGTGATTTTCGAAAGCGGCCTGCCGATCCTCGGCATCTGCTATGGCCAGCAGGTGATGACGCACCAGCTGGGCGGCCAGGTTGAATCGGGCGATAGCGGCGAGTTCGGCCGGGCGTTTATCGAGATTAGCGAAGAATGCGTATTGTTCGACGGCCTGTGGAAGGTCGGCGAGAAGCATCAGGTGTGGATGAGCCACGGCGACAAGGTCACCGAATTTGCGCCCGGCTTCCGCATTGTCGCGACCACCGAAGGCGCGCCCTTTGCGCTGATCGCCGATGACGAGCGGCGCTATTATGGCACCCAGTTCCATCCCGAGGTCGTCCACACGCCTGACGGCGGCAAGATGATCGCCAATTTTGTGCGCCATGTTTGCGGTTGTGCCGGCGACTGGACGATGGCGGAATTCAAGGCCGCCAAGATCAAGGAAATCCGCGAACAGGTCGGCGATGGCAAAGTCATCTGCGGTCTGTCTGGCGGTGTCGACAGCGCGGTGGCGGCGGTGCTGATCCACGAGGCAATCGGCGATCAGCTGACTTGCGTCTTTGTCGATCACGGTCTGATGCGGATGGGCGAGGCGGATCAGGTGGTCAGCCTGTTCAAGGGCCATTATAATATCCCGCTGGTTCACAAAAATGTCGAGGAGCTGTTTCTCGGCGGGCTGGCCGGTGTCACCGATCCGGAAAAGAAGCGCAAATTCATTGGCGCGACCTTCATCGACGTGTTTGAGGAGGAAGCCAAGGCGGTCGGCGGCGCCGATTTTCTCGCCCAGGGCACGCTCTATCCCGATGTGATTGAATCAGTGTCCTTCACCGGCGGGCCGAGCGTGACGATCAAGTCGCACCATAATGTCGGTGGTCTTCCCGAGCGGATGAATATGAAGCTGGTCGAACCTTTGCGCGAATTGTTCAAGGATGAAGTTCGTGAACTGGGCCGCGAACTGGGGCTACCGGAGATTTTTGTCGGTCGGCATCCGTTCCCCGGCCCCGGGCTCGCGATCCGCATTCCCGGCGAAGTGACCAAGGAGCGCTGCGACATATTGCGCAAGGCGGACGCCATCTATCTCGAGGAAATCCGCAACGCCGGTCTTTATGATGCGATCTGGCAGGCCTTCGCTGTCCTGCTTCCGGTGAAGACGGTCGGCGTGATGGGCGACAGCCGCACTTACGACAGCGTCTGCGGCCTCCGCGCCGTCACCAGCACCGACGGCATGACCGCCGACGTCTACCCCTTCGACGCCAGCTTCCTGACCCGCGTATCGACGCGGATTGTCAACGAGGTTAAGGGGATCAACCGGGTGGTTTACGATTATACCAGCAAGCCGCCGGGGACTATTGAGTGGGAGTGATTCCGAGTCTGTTAGACCGGAGAAGTGGGTCATGAAGCAAGTTCCGGGTGACGGAAAGTTGCATTAAGTCGGCAAATCACAAGGCGACAGAGACCTGCGCCTCTCTTCGTGCGATTGTGTCGTCGTGCGATAAAGTACGAAACTGGCGCCTGTTTCGCGACACACCATTGCCAATTTCCAATTTACAGACTACCGCTCGCGGCAATCGATTTTGGGCAATTATCAAGGGTTCATACCATGGCTGGCGAAACCAAAATGTACGGCATTTCCAATTGCGACACGATCAAGAAGGCGCGCAACTGGATGGAGAAAAATGGCATCAACTATGTCTTCCACGACTATAAAAAGTCCGGCATCAGCAAGGAAAAGCTGGAAATGTGGGTGATGCAGGTCGGCTGGGAAACGCTGATCAACAAGCGGGGCACCACTTTTCGCAAATTGCCCGACATGGTGAAGGAAAATATCAGTGACGATACGGCGGTCATGGTCATGGCGGAAAATCCGAGCATGATCAAACGGCCGGTGCTGGAACATGGCGACGAACTGGTTGTCGGTTTCAAGGCGGCAGATTACGAAGCGGCTGGACTGGCGGCGCGCAACAGCTGATGTGGCGATCCCTCCTGTCCCTGTTGGCGATATTGTCGTGCAGCGGCTGTGCCGCGGAACCGGAGGCGCGCACCATGATAACAACTCTGACCGGCGAAGCCCCGATCATCATTGCCCATCGCGGGGCCAGCGGGGAGCGCCCGGAGCATACGCTGGCCGCCTATCAGCTGGCAATCGAACAGGGCGCGGATTTTATCGAGCCGGATCTGGTGCTGACCAAGGACGGCGTTCTGGTTGCACGGCACGAGAATGAGATAAGCGGAACCACCGATGTCGCCGACCGGCCTGAATTTGCCGCGCGCAAGACAGCCAAAACGATCGACGGAGAGGCTTATGAAGGCTGGTTTACGGAAGATTTCACGCTTGCCGAACTGAAGACCCTCCGCGCGAAGGAGCGGCTGCCCGAACTGCGGGCAGCGAACATGCGCTATGACGGCCAGTTTGAAATACCGACTTTCGAGGAAATATTGCAACTGCTGCAACGGCATGAAAAGCAGAGCGGAAAACGGGTTGGCGTCTATCCCGAGACCAAGCATCCGAGCTATTTTGCATCGATCGACTTGCCTCATGATGGTCCGTTGCTGGCCTTGCTGGCGCAATATGACTTCGACGGCGCGGACGACCCGATATTCATTCAGTCGTTCGAGGTTGGTAATCTCAAGGCCCTTTCCGGGAAAACGGAGGTCCCGCTGGTGCAACTGGTTGCCGGCGAAGGCGGGCCACCGGATCGCGCGGACCAGACCTATGCGGCAATGCTGACACCGGCCGGCCTGAAAGAAATTGCGACTTATGCCGATGGTCTGGGACCCTCGAAAGATCTGGTAATCGAGCGCAACGCGCTCGGGCAGTTGGGCGGATCGACCGGGTTGGTCGAAGATGCACACGCTGCCGGTTTGCTGGTTCATCCATGGACTTTCCGCGTCGAAAATTATTTCCTCCCAACAGACTATAAGAGCGGTATTGATCCGCGTGACAAAGGGGATCTCGAAGGAGAGGTGCGCGCTTTCATTGCTGCCGGGGTGGATGGTCTGTTCAGCGACAATCCCGGGCGTGCGGCGGCGGCACGGAAACGCTGAAGGCAAGGCTGGCCTTATCTTTCGCCGTCGCTTAGTAAGGCCTGTTTTCTACCGCTTCTTTTGAGGACTGCCATGTCAACGACCTTCAAACTCGATACTTCGACCAGCCGCGCCACGCCGCGGCCACAGCCGATGCGCCGGTTGTCCGTTCCCAAAATCCAGGGTCGCAAGGTCGACGGCGTAACGGAAGAGCCGGTGGTCATGCTGACTGCCTATACCGCGCGTACGGCGCAACTGCTCGACGCCCATTGTGACATGCTGCTGGTCGGCGATTCGCTGGCACAGGTGATTTACGGTCTCGATTCGACCATCCCGGTCACGCTCGACATGATGTGCAACCATGGCGCGGCGGTCGTGCGCGGCAGCTATCACAGTGTTGTCGTCGTCGACATGCCATTCGGTTCCTATGAAGGATCGCCGGAACAGGCCTATCGCAGCGCCGCGCATATCCTGAAAGAAACCGGAGCCGCGGCAGTCAAGCTTGAAGGCGGGGAAGTGATGGCAGACACCGTTGCCTTTCTGGTCCAGCGCGGCATTCCGGTGGTCGGCCACGTCGGCCTGACCCCGCAGGCGATCAATGTGCTTGGCGGCTATGCCGCACGCGGGCGCAGCGATGCCGAAGCGAAGAAAATCGTCGGGGATGCGGTCGCGCTCGATAAAGCGGGCGCCTTTGCAATTGTGCTGGAAGGCGTGCTCGAACCGATCGCCATCGAAGCAACCAAAGCGGTGGATGCGATCACCATCGGTATCGGTGCGTCGGCACAATGCGATGGCCAGGTGCTGGTAACCGAAGACATGCTCGGCATGTTCGACCGAACCGCCCGCTTTGTAAAACGCTATCACAATATAGCCGAACAAATTGATCAGGCCGCCGAACAATATGCTGGAGAGGTCAGGGAGCGCAGCTTTCCGGGGGCAGACCAGCTCTATCAGCCGAAAAAATAGCACAATTTCTCGCTTTCACCCGATCCCCCGTTCAGCCTGTGGAAATGGTCAATAGACTTTTACATTTGTTATTTCGGGCGCTAAGGACAGCCGATTGCACAGCGCCCTGGTCGGACCGACGAATGCGGCACGCGAAACAGATTTGAGGAAGCCACATTGGCCAAGGATAAAGATAAAGCACCAGAAGAGCAGCCAGACCGTCAGGAACAAGTATTTCTGCGCGAAGTCGACGAAGCGGTGCGCGAGGATCAGTTGAAGAATTTTGCAAGCCGCTACGGCTTGTGGATCATCGCAGCCATTGTCATTGGTCTGGGATCGCTGGCTGGCTGGATATTCTATCAAAATAGCCAGAATGAAGACTCCGGTCTCCGCAGCGAGGAATATGTTGCTGCGATTGACAGCATCCGTCAGAATAATCTTGACGGTGCGGCAACCGCGCTGGATTCCCTGAAGGACGCCAAGCAGGATGGCTATCGGGCGGCGGCGCAATTGTTGCAGGCCAATATTGCGCTTGAAAAAAATGATCCAAAAAAGGCGATTGAAGGCTACGGCAAAGTGGTTGCAGACGAAAGTCTGCCGAAACCATTTCGCGATCTGGCTCTAATCCGCAAGACTGCCGCTGAATTTGACACGCTCAAGCCTCAAGCAGTGATTGACCGGCTGAAGCCGCTCGCGGTGCCGGGCAACCCCTGGTTCGGCAGTGCCGGCGAAATGGTCGCATTATCCTATCTCAACATGGAAAAATCTGATCTCGCAGGGCCGCTTTTCGCGCAGCTGGCCAAAGATGACGGTGTTCCGGCGACGATCCGGTCGCGTGCATTGCAAATGGCCGGTGTCGAAGGCATTGACGCGGTGGAACTGGATAGCGATGATAAGAAAGCCACTGCGTTGAAGGGAGGAGCTGTTGTCCCCAAAGCGGCTGAGGGAGAATCCAAGGAATGATTTCCGGTAAGAAACTGATCGCCGGCCTGTTGGCCCTGTCGCTGCTGTCTGGCTGTGGAATATTGGGCGGAGGCGATGGCGAAGATAAGAAGGCCACGCCGACACTCGGCAAGCGCACCCCAATTTTGAGCGGGGAAAGCGGTGCGGAAGTTGATCCGGCTCTGGCTTCGATCTCCGTGATATTGCCCGCTCCGGTGGCCAATAGCGAATGGGCACAATCGGGTGGCAATGCGAGCAAATCAATTGGTCATGTTGCTCTCGAAGGCAGCCTTGCACGGGTCTGGACTGCCAATATCAGCGGCACCAACAAACGCGAACGGCTGGCTGCGGCACCAGTGGTGTCCGGCGGGCGGCTCTTCGTCACCGACACGCAGGCCATGGTACATGCTTTTGATGCGGCCACGGGCACGAAAATCTGGTCCACCCAGATCGAAGTCAAGGGAGACGGGGCATCGTCGCGTTTCGGCGGCGGAGCGAGCGTGTTCAATAATATCGTCTATGCAACCAATGGCGTGGGGGATGTGGTCGCGCTTAACGCAGCCGACGGAAGCCAGATATGGAAAGTGCGTCCGGCCGGCCCCTTGCGCGGATCGCCGACGATTTCCAATGGCAATGTCTATGTTATGACGCAGGACAATCAGATTTACGCGCTCAATATGCTTGACGGGTCGGTGCAATGGAATGAAGCCGGGACGGTTGGTCTGGCAGGGATTTTTGGTGTAGCCGCCCCTGCAGCCGGGCAGGGAACGGTCGTGGCTGGCTATTCCTCGGGCGAATTGACCGCCTATCGATATGAAAATGGTCGCAACCTTTGGAATGATGCACTTGCGCGGACCAGTATTTCGACCTCGGTAGCGACGCTGTCCGACATTGATGCCGATCCGGTAATCGACCGCGGTCGGGTTTTTGCGCTCGGTCAAGGCGGTCGTATGGCGGCCTATGAACTGGTCACTGGTCAGCGAATCTGGGAATTAAATATTGCCGGGATCACCACGCCGGTTGTTGCGGGCGAATGGGTGTTCGTACTGACCGATGATGCGAAGCTTCTGTGCATAGCCCGTCCGAATGGCAAGGTTCGCTGGATCAGCCAGCTTGCAGCCTTCAAGAATGAAGAGAAGAAGAAAAACCCGATTAACTGGACGGGGCCCATATTGGCTGGCAATCGGTTGATTGTTGCCAGCACGGAAGGAGATGTCGTGTCGGTTTCTCCTGGCGAGGGATCAAGCCAGACATTGTTCGAACTTGACGACAGCGTTTCGCTGCCGCCGATTGTTGCAGGCGGGATGCTATATATTCTCGACGACAGCGGCCGGATTTCCGCGTTCCGCTGAATATCAGAACCAAAGGACAGGGACCGGCGCAATGCTGCCCAATATAGCCATTATCGGTCGACCCAATGTCGGAAAATCAACCCTGTTCAACCGGCTGGTGGGCAAGAAGCTTGCGCTTGTTGACGATCGACCCGGCGTGACTCGCGACCGCCGGGAAGGGGTTGCCAATCTGCTTGGCCTCGAATTTAACGTTGTTGATACGGCAGGCTATGAAGACGAGGATGCCAAGAGTCTGCCAGGACGGATGCGCAAGCAGACGGAAATGGCGGTTGCCGGAGCCGAACTCGCAATATTCGTGATTGATGGTCGCGCTGGCCTTACCCCGCTTGACGAAGAGATTGCCCGTTGGCTGAGAAGTTCGAAAACGCCTGTTGTGCTGCTGGTCAACAAGGCCGAGGGCAGGGCAGCCGAGTCCGGAATTTTGGAAAGCTATTCGCTCGGTTTTGGTGATCCCATTCCGTTTAGTGCGGAGCATGGCGATGGCATAGCGGACCTGTTTCAGGCGATCCTTCCCTATGTCGAAAATTTCAAGGCCGCCGCAGTGGAAGAACCCACGGATGAATCTGCTCCGTTGAAACTGGCCATTGTTGGCCGTCCCAATGCCGGCAAGTCGACGTTGATCAACAAGATGCTGGACGAAGACCGTCTGATAACCGGCCCCGAAGCGGGAATAACCCGGGACAGTATAACCGTGGACTGGATCTGGCACGATGATGCGCTGACCGAGGAAGAACAGCTCGACGGGATAGAGCCCGACCGTAGAGTTCGCCTGATTGATACGGCGGGCATGCGCAAAAAGGCCAAGGTCAGTGACAAGCTCGAGAAACTGGCCGTCGCCGATGCCCGCCACGCAGTCGATTTTGCAGAAGTGGTGGTGCTACTGCTCGATGCAACAAAGGGTTTGGAAGCGCAGGACCTGCGCATCGCCGACCACGTGATTCAAGAAGGGCGCTGCCTGGTTATCGCGATCAACAAATGGGATGTTGCGGAAGGCCCCAGCAAATTGTTCAATGGCATAAGGGCCGCGCTGGATGACGGGTTGGCACAGGTCCGCGACGTGCCGCTGATTGCCGTGTCGGCCTTTACCGGCAAGGGCATTGACCAGCTGATGAAAGCGGCATTTCAGGCTCGCAGAATCTGGTCGCAGCGGGTTTCGACGGGCAAGCTGAACCGGTGGTTTGAAGATGCAATTACTGAAAATCCACCGCCCGCACCCGGTGGCAAGCGCATCAAGCTGCGGTACATCACGCAGGCCAAGACAAGACCGCCTTCATTCGTGATCTTTGGTACCCGGGTTGATGATCTGCCCGAGAGCTACCGGCGTTACCTGGTCAACGGAATCCGCCGCGAGCTGGGCTTTGGCGGTGTCCCAGTGCGTCTCATCATCCGCGCACCAAAGAACCCCTATCACGAAAAAGACTGATTTTTCTGTCGCACAGGAAAAAACACGCCAGCCGCAGGAATAAGGTGGCCGGTTCGGTTAAATTGTCGGCGTTCGCGCTATTCGGCCGATTTTGACTGCAGCTGAATATAATTTTCAATGCCCATTCGCTCGATCATGTCGAATTGCTGTTCCAGCGTATCAACATGTTCTTCTTCGCTGGCCAGAATTTCGGCGAACAGGTCACGACTGACATAATCGCGCACGCTTTCGCAATGTTCGATAGCATCCTTGAGCATCGGCAGGGCTTCATGCTCCAGCTCCAGATCGGCCTTGAGAATTTCTTCAACCGTTTCACCGATCTTCAGCCGTCCCAGCAACTGGAAATTGGGCAGGCCGTCGAGGAAGAAAATGCGCTCGGCCAATTTGTCCGCATGTTTCATTTCATCGATCGACTCGTGCCGTTCAAGCTCGGCCAATTTTGACACGCCCCAATTGTCGAGCATGCGATAATGTAACCAATATTGATTGATCGCGGTGAGTTCGTTTTTCAGCGCTTCGTTGAGAAACTCAATGACTTTCGTATCGCCCTTCATGGCAGCGTCCTTCCCGGTAGTCAGCAAATAGATTGCGTTGAGCTATACAGGACTATCTTTCCAAACGAAAGGGCGTCATTTATAGAAAGTGTAGTTATTTCAATGATTTGATAACGAGAATGCTAAGCGGTCGCAACTTCAGCCTTGATGATGCTTTGGGCAAAGGCAAGGCATTGCCCGCATTTGGGCTTGCGCCCGAGCTGGGCATAAACTTGCGAAGGGCGGTCAGCGCCGCTCTGAACTGCGGCCCGCAGGTCTTTTTCCTTTATCGCATTGCACACGCAGACAACCATATCGGCTCCTCTCTGCGAATCATATATCGCTAATGAGAATAGATCGCAATAGCAAAATCATTATTTCTGAATCTTAATGTGCAATGCGCATCGGCTGCAGATGCAGCCGAGCGAGCGAACGCCACAGCCATTCCAGAGGCCCATAGCGAAAGCGCATCAGCCATGGCTTCGACCAGAACAGCATGAGCGCCCAGGCAGCCAGCACGAATAACTGCAATTCAAACCGTCCGAACTGCTCAAAATATCCGAGACCCCAGCCATAGAAAATGAAAGTCATGACTATGCTGGTACCGAGATAATTGGAGAATGCCGCGCGGCCCGCCGCCGCTACGCGCTGGATCATCACGCTATTTTGATAACGCTGAACGACAAGGATGAGCAGCGCGACATAACCAATGATCATCAGCAAGCGGGGCAACATCGACCATGCTTGTGTGATGTTCATCATCCAGATGGTGTTGAAGTCCTGCGCGTAGGCAATGGCGGCAAGGATAATGAAAAAGGCAAGGCCGACAGCCATCATCCGCTGAGCGATTTTTAAATAGGTCGCGTGGGTTTCGTGCCCGAGGAAAAAGCCATTTCTATATAGTCCCATGCCGATCATCATCAGCGGGATTGTCTCTATCGGGCCCAGTGTGAGATTCTGGATGGGCCAGTCCCATTGCTCCGAAAGCTTGTAATTCAGAATTTCAAGAAAGCTCCCCTGATGCCGGGCCGTTTCCGCCGCGACGGATGCCGGCAATGTGCCCAGATCCTTATATATTTTGGCGAGTTCATCGAGCACTTCTTGCGGCGGATGGGCTTGCCCCGCTTCCTGCAGGACAAGCAACATGGAGCCAATACCTGCAATCAACAACACCGCCCCAATTGTATAAGCAATGACCCCCCATTTGATCAGCCGTTCCGCGCTCCAGTGCCGAAACAGAAACAGGACACAGCCTGATCCTGCATACAGGAATAATATGTCACCGATCCACAGAAAGAAAAAATGGGCGAGACCGAAAACAGCAAGCCATGCCATGCGGGAGAAATGGACTTTTGCGGGCGATTGCCCACTGGCAACCGCGCGTTCAATCACCAAGGCTGTGCTGGCGCCGAATAGCAACGAAAAGAGCCCGCGCATTTTGCCGTCAAACAAGACGAAATTTGCCGCCCAACTGGCAATATCAAGATCCGAGCTATGACTCGAGAGCAGCGGATTGACAAAGGCCATTTCCGGCTGGGCGAAAGCGGCGATATTGATAGTCAGAATGCCCATCACCGCAAAGCCGCGTAACGCGTCCATTTCCAAATAGCGTTGTGACGCGCCCATCCCCGTACTCCCACTGTATTATTTGCTTACTACAGCCAGGTTGAAATGCGGTCCAGCGGTTTCTTGAGCGTTGCATGAACCGGAATGGTCGCGTCGGGCGCGGGTTTTCCGACCACCACTACCATCATCGGCTTTTCATTTGCTGGCCGTTCGCACAGATGGTTCAGAAATTTCATCGGATTGGGCGTGTGGGTCAGGGTGGCAAGCCCGGCATCGTGCAGCGCGGTTATCAATATACCGGCGGCGATGCCGACGCTTTCATTGACATAATAATTCTGTTTCATCTCACCGGGGTTCATGCCGCCCTTTCGCTGGCCGAAAATGACGATCAGCCAGGGCGCAGTCTCCAGAAACGGCTTGTCAGCGTCGGTGCCGAGTGGGGCCAGCGCCGCGAGCCATTCTTCGCTGCCCTTGCTGTCGTAAAAGGCGCGTTCCTCTTCCTCGGCGGCGAGACGAAGAGCTCTCTTCTTTTCCGCTGATTCGATCACCGCGAAATGCCAGGGCTGGTGATTGGCACCATTGGGCGCGGTGCCCGCCGCCAGTATCGCGTTTTCTATGACCGCACGCGGAACCGGTTCATCCGAAAAATAGCGACAGGTCCGGCGGGTTTTAATCGCTTCATAAAAGCCCTTGGACCGGGCGATGCGTTCGGCATCGCTATAGTCCGGCAGTTCAGCATAGGGCAGCGTTTCATGGGGCTTCAAATTTCCGTCTCCCACATTCAAAGTTTCTCAAATTTCGGGCCAAATATGCCTTTCGACAGCCCAAAATAGTTCCGCATGATCGATAGCGGAGCCGGTTCAGCCAGGAAAGTCACGATTGATATTGACATTGATGTTAGTAAGCGACATAAATTTCATATGAAAATCAACCATGACTTCTCCGCACCAAGTGATTCGCAGACACCGTTCATCCACCCGGAACGTCCAGCATCACGTTTCCGTCCGTTAAAAGCGCTTCATCATTTTCGCGAGCTGATCAAGAATAAGGAAGATACCGAACAGGTTTTCCATATTTTCGAGGCTTTGCCGCGCCCCGGCTTCCGCAAGGATGCCAAAAAATTCGTCGACAGTGAGCAGGGCAAGCGCCTGCTGGCCAGCGAGCCCGAACTCGCGGTGATTCTCGACGATCACGAGCGCTTACGCCAGATGCCCGAAGGTAGCCTGGCCCATGCCTATTGCGACTTCATGGAAAAGGAAGGGCTGAGCGCCGCCGGCCTGATCGCCGAATATGACCAGTTCAGTCCGCGCAAATATGGCGACCTGATCGAATGGTACGGCTTTCGCCAGCGCGACACCCACGATTTGCTCCACGTATTGACCGGCTATGGTCGCGATGCGCTGGGAGAGGCTTGTGTGCTGGCATTTACCTATGGCCAGAATCCGGCGCTGGGTAATCTCTTCATCAGCTATGCCGCAGGCCTGAACATGAAAAAGCAGGTCAAGAGTCAGGCGCCGATATTCAAGGCGATCCGCGAGGCGCAGAAAATGGGCAAGGCCTGTCCCCGGATCAACGAGGAATCGGTAATTGATCTGCTGGCCCAGCCGCTCGACGCGCTGCGCGAAAGACTGAAGATTCATACACCGCATTTCTATCACCAGGCCCATGCGCAATTTCGTGCGCAAAATGTGGACCCCTATGACATGCTCGCGCAGGCCGCCTGAAAAGCTTGATTCCGGGGTGGCATCTTTGTTTCACTGATGCCGGTGTTGACTGTGTCTAGATAGGGATTTTCATTTCGGCCTATATTGGGAGACCCGCGATGACATCCAGAATTTCCGAGCTTCCGCTACTGGCTCCCGGGACCAAAACGCCGCGCATCAATCCGCGCAAGGCCTTGCATCATTTCAAAAAACTGATTGCCGACAAGGAAGATACGGCCGAGGTTTTTCACATTGTCGAGGCCCTGGCAGGCAAATCGTTCGTCCGCAATGCCCGGAATTTTCTCAATTCTTCCCACGCGCAGGAAATCATGGATCGAAATGTTGATCTGCCGGCCATGCTGGACGACCATGATCAATTGCGCAAACTTCCTGCAGACAGTCTGGGACAGGCCTATGTCCGGTTCATGGAAAAGGAAGGGCTGACCGCTGCCGGTCTGGTCGCGGAATATGAGCGCTACGGCAACGGACCGAAACAGCCCGATGATCTGACCGAATGGTATGGCAACCGGACGCGCGACACGCATGACCTGTTTCACGTATTGTCCGGCTATGGCCGTGATGCGCTCGGCGAGGATTGTCTGCTCGCATTTTCCTACAGCCAGGACCCGAGCCTGGGCATTATCTTCATTGCTTATGGCGGCGGAATGGAGGTGAAAAAGGAACTCTCGCGCGGGATTCCGGTATTGAGCGCAATCCGGCAGGGCCAGAAGCTGGGCAAGGCGGCAAAACGCATAACCTATCATAACATTGAAAAACTGCTGGCCATGCCACTGGCCGACGCCCGGGCCTTTCTGAATATTGGCGAACCAACATTATATCGCAAGGCGATGGCGATGTGTCACAATCAGGGTATCGATCCCTATACAGTAGCGAGCCCGAAAACGGTGGCGGCCTGATCAGCGCAACTTTTTGCGTATTACCAGCTTCAGACCCGACCACACCATATCCACGGCACAGACCTTGATGTCGACAAAGCCCATCGGCAAGGCGACTTCGCGGATCGTGTCTTCGGTGATGTCGGTTTCGACTTTGGACGCCTTTTTCGGCCAGCTCACCCAGACCTGACCGGCGGGGTCGATCATGTCGCGCAGGGTTGTGAGATGCTGTTCCAGTTTCGAACGATCGGTCACGAAAATATGGGCTGCGTTGAGACCGGGCGTGGGTAGCTCCTCTTCCGAAAGGACAAGACCATGTTCCTCGATTTCGGCGCGGACGCTGTCCGGCATATCCAGGAACCAGGCGCGCATACCATCCTTGAGGGATAATTTTTTGGCGAGCGGGGCTGCGGAATAGCCTGTGGTCATGATGTGCTTCCTTTGAAATGGTCATCAGCGTCCGGCCGGTCTCAGTCAGGCACAAGTCGCGCGGGCCGGGTTTATCGGTCAACGTCCGGATGGCCAGGCGGTTCCACCGCTGCCGGGGTATCGCGCCTCGTTCTCGCTCAGCCCTTCGTTACATCTTGCCCCTCGCCATTGTTTCGCAACAGCGAAGAAAGAGACATCGACAGTTTCAATATACGGAGCTAGTCTTCCATCCAGTCGCGGAAAAAACTCTCATGCGCGTTGCGCAGATCGGCCACCGCGACCGGCTTGTCGTTCAGCACCAGCTTGTCGCCCTTCACCTGACCGATTTTCTCGAACGGGACTTTTGCGCGATCCAGATCCTCTTCGTTGCGATAGGTGATGACATAGCGGCCCTGTGCCTCGCTGAAGGCAAAGGCGCTGGTCATCTTGTCGATTTCCGCGCCGAGATTGCCGGCCAGAGCCATTTCGGCAAGCGTCACGGCAAGGCCGCCGTCGCTGATGTCGTGGACCGCGGTGACCTTGCCGTCGGCAATCAGTTCGCGGACAATGCGGCCGGCCCATAGCTCGTCCTCGAGATTGACTTTGGGAGGCGGTCCGTCGGTGCGGCCGTGGATTTCGCGCAGCCAGGTTGATTGACCGAGCTCTTCATAATGGAAGCCGATGGTGGCGATAAAATCGCCTTCCTGCTTGAATCCGATGGTCATCATCGTGTCGAGATCGTCGATCAGGCCGACCGCGCCAATCGCCGGTGTCGGCAGGATCGCGTGGCTGACACCGTCAGCGCCGGTGGTTTCATTGTAGAGGCTGACATTGCCAGAGACGATCGGCATGTCGAGCGCCTTGCAGGCTTCGCCCATGCCTTCGATACAGCCGACAAATTGCGCCATGATATGCGGTTTTTCGGGGTTGCCGAAATTCATGCAGTCGGTCGTCGCCAGCGGTTTCGCGCCGACTGCGGAAAGGTTGCGATAGGCTTCGGCAATCGCCTGCTTGCCGCCTTCATAAGGGTCGGCCTTGCAGTAGCGCGGCGTGCAGTCTGTGGTAATAGCGAGCGCCTTGTTGGTGCCATGGACGCGCACGACCGCGGCGTCGCCACCGGAGCGTTGCGCGGTGTCAGCGCCGACCTGGCTGTCATATTGTTCCCAGATCCAGCGGCGCGAGGCGAGGGCGGGGCTGGCCATCATCTTCAAGAGATCCGCGCCGATATCCGTGCTCTCGGCTATGTCGCCGAGCGGCTGGACATTGATATGCGCGGCATATTCCTCGCGGGTCAGATGCGGGCGGTCATAGAGCGGTGCGTCATCCGCGAGCGGGCCGAGCGGAATATCGCAAACCGTCTCGCCCTTGTGGGTCAGTACCATCCGGCGGGTGTCGGTAACTTCGCCGATGACCGCGAAATCCAGTTCCCATTTGGTGAAAATCGCCTCGGCCATTTCCTCGCGACCGGGTTTCAACACCATCAGCATGCGTTCCTGTGATTCGGACAGCATCATTTCGTAAGGTGTCATGCCGGTTTCGCGGCACGGTACCTTGTCCATGTCGAGAATGATGCCGACTTCGCCATTGGTCGCCATTTCGACGCTGGAGCTGGTCAGGCCCGCAGCACCCATGTCCTGAATGGCGACAATTGCGTCGCTCGCCATCAGTTCGAGACAGGCTTCGATCAGCAGCTTTTCGACGAAGGGATCGCCAACCTGCACGGTCGGGCGCTTTTCCTCGATATCGTCGCCGAAATCGGCGCTTGCCATGGTCGCGCCATGAATGCCGTCGCGGCCGGTCTTGGAGCCGACATAGACGATCGGGTTGCCGACGCCGGATGCTGCCGAGTAGAAAATCTTGTCCGCATCCGCGACGCCGACGGTCATCGCGTTGACAATGATATTACCGTCATAGGCGGGATCGAAATTGGTCTCGCCGCCAACCGTCGGCACGCCGACGCAATTGCCGTAGCCGCCAATGCCCGCGACCACGCCCTTGACCAGATGCTTCATCTTGGGATGGTCGGGCCGGCCAAAGCGCAGGGCGTTGAGATTGGCTACGGGCCGGGCGCCCATTGTGAACACATCGCGCAAGATGCCGCCGACTCCGGTCGCGGCGCCCTGATAGGGTTCGATATAGGAAGGGTGGTTGTGGCTCTCCATCTTGAAGATGGCAGCCTGGCCATCGCCAATGTCGATCACGCCGGCATTTTCACCGGGTCCGCAAATCACCTGCGGGCCGGTGGTCGGCAGTTTCTTCAGATGCAGGCGCGAACTTTTATAGGAACAATGTTCCGACCACATGACCGAAAAAATGCCGAGTTCGTTGATATTCGGCTCGCGGCCCAGCGCGTCGAGGATGCGCTGATATTCCTCCGCATTGAGGCCGTGCTCGCGCACGGTTTCGGTGGAGATTTTGGGCTCTGCGATCTGCGTGTCTGTGCTCATGATGACCCTTTAACGAGGCGCACCAATTTCGCCTAGAGGGAATTGATGTTTCTGCGCGGTCCGTTATGCCAAGCGTCGAAGGAGCTTTTCTGCATGACCAAGACCATTGAACTGATTTTCGATTTCGTCAGCCCCAATGCCTATCTGATCTGGCAGCCGCTCAAGGCGCTGGCGGAAAAACATGGCGCGACCATCGAGATCACGCCCGCCTTTCTGGGCGGCATGCACAAGCTGACCGGTAATGCGCCGCCGTTTGTCCGCGATGCCGAGGTGAAAGGCAAGAATGACTATGCGATGCTGGAAATGAACCGGTTTATCAAAAAACATGGTCTCACGAAATTCCGGATGAACCCGAAATTTCCGTTCAACACCATCACCCTGCAGCGGATGCTGGTGGCGCTGGAACCGGAGAAACGCGCTGGTTTTGTTGAAGCGCTTCTGCCCGGCATCTGGGAACAGGGGCTAGATGTGACCGATGCCGGGACGCTTGGCAAAATTTTGCAGGACGGCGGCTTTGATGCCAAAACTTTGCTCTCCAGAACGCAGGACCCGGCAATCAAGCAGGCGCTGATCGACAATACCGAAAATGCGGTTGCGCGCGGAGCCTTTGGCATCCCGACCATCTATGTTGATGGCGAGATGTATTTCGGCAAGGAACGGCTCGGCCAGATCGACGAGCAGCTATCCGCTTGAAATCGCCCTGTAACGATATTTGCACCATCGACCGCCCGAGCGGCCTTTGTGTCGGTTGCGGACGCAGCCTCTCGGAAATCGCCGAATGGGGATCAGCGACGGATGAGCGGCAGCGGAAGATTCTGGCGCGGCTGCCGGCGCGGATGGCCAGACTGGGTGAAAAGGCCCGGCGGTGAGCTAGATTTTTACATAACGCAGTACCAGCATGGCGCTCAGCGCCGCAGTTGTGCCAGTGGCGAATGTGCCCCAGACCATGTCGATAATGGTCAGCTTTGTTGTCCAGATTTTGAACACCGCCTGACTGGTGAGGTCGAAGGTCGCGTAGCAGAAAAAGCCAAGCAGGGCACCGTTGAGCAGGGCGGTTGTCCATTGCCCGTCGATCAGCGCCGGGCGCACCGCAAACCACAGCATGCCACCGAGATAGAGTGCATAGAAGGTCAGCGCTGGCGCGAGGCGGAACTGGTCAGCCATGATCTCGCCGATGATCGGGCGATAGAGCGAAGGCGCGGCATTGCTCAGCCAGAGAAAATCGAGAATACCGAAAATGGCGGCGGCGATGATATAAGCAGCAATATATTGGGTCATTGTCGGCCCGGCTTTCATGTCTGTTTCAAGATTCTGGTCCGTCCCACCCACCATGCAAGGAGCGTGGCGGCAGAAAAGGCGAACAAGGCGGTTAGCTTCATCGCTGTGTCGGCCGCTTCCGGTTCGGGTCCGAACCAGTTGATCAACTGGAAGGCGATGAGCAATAGGGCCAACAGACCAAGGACATATTTTGAAATGCCTGCGATGGCGCGGGTACGGAGGATATAAAAGGCCAGCGCGCCAAAGGTGATGCCGAGTTCCAGTGGCATCTCTATCATTGGATGGTTCCACAGGGCGAACCCGAGTTTCGGCGGCGATCCCGCCAGAGTTAAATCCGGCGCATGGACCAGAAGGTCAAGAAACCAGTGGGAAAGAACCACAGCGCCGCCGATCAGCGCACCGGTCCGGTTGCGGGTGAACAGCCAGATCAGCAGCGCAAAGGCCGCGGCCCAGACCGCGCTCCCGAGCAGGCTGTGGGTATAGGGCATGTCATAAAGGTCGAGCGGCACCATTTTGGTGATTCCCGGCGTGATCCGGAAATTTTCAATGCCCAGCAGTGCGAGGCCGAAAAAGCCGAAATCAACCAGTTGTCCGGCGACAAACAATGTGCCGAGCCCCGGTGCCCTGGGATGGGTGGCGGCGACGATGGCGGGTGCGAAATGGCCGATGAACATATTTTCTCTCCCCTTGTTGCGGCGAGGCTACACGCAGCAGTGCATTAAGTGAAGCTGCGCCCTTGACCGCGCGAGAAAGCGTCGTCATTGAATTGCGCCATGAGCGAAACCCGAGAAGACCTTTCCGCCCTGAATTTCGAGGATGCCCTGAAGCGCCTCGAAGATATTGTCCGCAAACTGGAAAGTGGCGACGTACCGCTTGACCAGTCGATTGCGCTCTATAGCGAGGGCGAAAAATTGCGCGGTCTGTGCCAGCAAAGGCTGGAAGACGCGCAGGCCAAGATAGAGAAAATTACCCTGGACCGTGATGGCAAGCCGCAAGGCACCGTATCTTTTGACGCGGACTGATTGCGTGGCGGCCAATAATAATTCGGACCTTGCGCGGGAAATGGGGCGGGTGGCCACCGCCGTCGACCGACAATTTGATATGCTGTTGGAGATTCCGGACGACGCACGTCGCAAATTATATGAAGCGATGCGCCACGCTGCGATCGGCGGTGGAAAACGGTTGCGGCCATTACTGGTAATGGCGACGGCAAGACTGTTTAACGTCGATGATTCCTGCGCCCTGCGTGCCGCAACGGCGGTCGAGGCACTGCACGTTTATTCGCTGATCCATGATGATCTGCCCTGCATGGACGACGACGAACTGCGCCGCGGCAAGCCGACGACCCATGTGGCCTTTGGTGAAGCGGCTGCGGTACTGGCCGGTGATGCGCTTCATGCAATTGCATTTGAACTGCTGGCCGATGAACGCACCCATCATGATCCGTTCGTGCGCGCTGAAATGACCGCCTGTCTCGCCCGTGCCGCAGGTCCGTCGGGCATGGCGGGCGGCCAGATGATGGATCTGGTTGCGGAAAAATCGACCTTTGACCTTCCCACCGTGACTCGCCTCCAGCAACTCAAAACCGGGGCGCTGATCGCTGCCTGTGTCGAAATTGGCGCGATTCTGGGTCGCGTGAACAGCGAAGGTCGCACCAGCCTGCGCGGCTATGCCCATGATCTGGGGCTCGCGTTCCAGATTGCCGATGACATATTGGACGTCGAGGGTGACGAGGAAAAAGCCGGCAAGGCGCTGCACAAGGATGCCGACGCCGGCAAGGAAACGTTTCTCAGCCTGATGGGCCTGGAGCGGGCCAAGGATCAGGCGCAGATGCTGGTTGATCAGGCAAAGTCGCATCTCAAAGCCTATGGCGCGGAAGCGGATCTACTGCGCGCGATTGCCGAATATACCATTGCAAGAGACCGTTAGTCGGGGGAGCTGAACATGAGAATTGGAGTTTATCCGGGAACATTTGATCCCATTACTTTGGGGCATATGGATATTATCCGGCGCGGCATGCGACTGGTCGACAAGCTGGTGATCGGGGTCACCACCAACCCTTCGAAATCGCCGATGTTTTCGGATGAAGAGCGGCTGGAAATGGTTCGCCGCGAAACCGCCGATCTGGGCGACGGCGTGGAGGTGGTCGGGTTTAATTCGCTGCTGATGAAATTTGCCGAAAAGCAGAATGCCAAGGTGATTGTGCGTGGCTTGCGCGCCGTGGCCGACTTTGAATATGAATATCAGATGGCAGGGATGAACCAGCAGCTCAACGGCGAGATCGAGACGGTGTTCCTGATGGCCGATGTTTCGCTGCAGCCCATCGCTTCGCGCCTGGTCAAGGAAATCGCCATGTTCGGCGGCGAGATTCACAAGTTTGTTACCCCGCTGGTGGCTGATGAAATTACCGCGCGGGTGCGCAAGCTCGGCCTGAAGGGTGATCAATAGCCGTCACCAGCAATTCATTGCAGTGAAAGGCAGAATCGTTCAAAGACCAGTCTATCCTCCATTCCGCGACACTATATGAGTATGCCATGCTGCGTAAATTTTTACTGACCCTCTCCGCCCTGTGCTTTGCTTCCGTTGCCGCGCAGGCGCAGGAAACAGAAGAAAAGACACCGGCTCCGGCCTCGGTCCCCGCCGAGGAGAATATTCTGCATCTGGACCTGTCCACTGGGGGGCGGGTGACGATCCAGCTGTTTCCGGCCATGGCTCCCAATCATGTCGAGCGGATCAAGACACTCGCGCGACAGGGTTTTTATGACGGCATCGTCTTTCACCGCGTGATCGAAGGCTTCATGGCGCAGACCGGTGATCCCACCGGCACCGGCACCGGCAGTTCGAGCCTGCCCGACCTGAAAGCGGAGTTTGGCCAGTTTCCGCATTTGCGGGGAGTGGTTTCGATGGCCCGGGCCGAAAGCGAAGACAGCGCCAACAGTCAGTTTTTCATCGTTTTCTATCCCCGTTTTTCGCTCGACGGCAAATATACGGTTTTCGGGCGGGTCACTTCCGGGATGGAATATGTCGACGCCATTCATCGCGGCGAGCCACCACAAAACCCCAGCCGGATTCTGCAGGCATCGGTCGCCGCGGACCGCAAGCCGCCGGTATTGCCGGGTGCCAGTGCGGCTGCAACTGAAGCGCCGATCACGCTTGATGATCTGAACGCGCCGATCAATCCCTAGTCCGCCTCGTGCGCGTTGATCTTTTCGACTTTGCGCTGCCGCAGGACCGGATCGCACTGCGACCCGCCGCGCCGCGGGACAGCGCGAAGCTGCTGAAGGTCGACGGTGACCGGCTGTCCGACCATATCGTCAGCGATCTGCCTGATCTGCTCGGGCCTAAGGATATACTGGTATTCAACGACACGCGCGTCATTCCGGCCCAGCTGCACGGCAAGCGCGGCGAGGCCAGCATTGGCGCGACGCTGCATAAACGGGTGGACCTGCGGCGCTGGCAGGCCTTTATCCGCAACGCCAAGCGCCTGCGCTTGGGCGACATTGTCGATTTCGGCAAGGACGTATCGGCGGAAGCAGAAGAGAAGCTGGCGGATGGCAGTTTCATATTGCGCTTTCTGGGCGAGGAACCCGTCGAGCTGCTACTCGAACGCGCTGGCACGATGCCGCTGCCGCCCTATATCGCGAGCAAGCGGGATATCGACGAACGCGACGCCGAAGATTACCAGACGATGTTCGCCCGGGAAAAAGGGGCGGTGGCCGCTCCGACCGCAGCACTGCATTTCACCGACGGCCTGCTGGCCGCGTTGACCGAGGCGGGCATAGGCAGCGAAACACTGACTCTGCATGTCGGCGCGGGGACGTTTCTGCCGGTCAAGGTGGATGAAACCGACGATCATCAGATGCACAGCGAATGGGGGCGCATCGACGCAGACACCGCAGACCGGCTCAATGCCGCGCGGCGGGCCGGCGGCAGGGTGATTGCAGTTGGAACCACCAGCCTGCGTCTGCTCGAAAGCGCGACCGGCGAAGATGGCGTCATCCAGCCGTTCGAAGGTGATACCGATATTTTCATCACACCCGGCTATAAATTTCGAGCGATTGACGGGCTGATGACCAATTTTCATTTGCCCAAATCGACCCTGTTCATGCTGGTCAGCGCGCTGATGGGGCTGGAGACGATGCAGAAGGCCTATGCCCATGCGATCGCCGGGGGCTATCGCTTCTACAGCTACGGGGATTCCAGCCTGTTGCTGCCACCCAAATGAAAAAGGGCGGCTCTCACGAACCGCCCTTATTTGAATTTCATTGCAAGAAAGCCCTAGCCTTCGGTTGCAGCCGGTGGAACCGGAGGATCATTATCAGCCACTTCGGTAAGCGAGCCGCCCATGGCTTCGCATTCGCCGACATCGGTATTTTTCCAGGCATTGCCTTGATAATCGAGAACAGAAGTTCCGGCGCAGCTGGTACCTTCGCCGGCCTTGCAGTCATTTTCACCGGCAAGAGCGATACCGTAGCATTTTTCTGTTTCCGCCGCCGCGACTTCTGTCACTTCGGCGTCGGTTGCTTCAGCTGTTTCACTGGTTGCTTCGCTATTGCCCCCCGAACAGGCGGATAGAGCGGCTGCCGCGATCAAAGCGGATGCCGCGGAACCAAGTTTCGTTGCTTTTTTCATAAAAATACTCCCGATTTAGGTCTTTGAAAATCTGCATCCATCCTGCACAGACGTCGAATTATTCGAACAGGATGAACCAACAGGTTACACCAGCGAACGAGAAACATAAAGGCGGCGGGGTAAAATCCTGTAGCAAAGAGAAACCAGAGTAGTTGAATGGCTGAGCGCTTTACCTTTTCCATAGCCGCAACGGACGGCAAGGCCCGCACCGGCACGATCCATATGCAGCGCGGGGATATTCACACGCCTGCATTCATGCCGGTGGGCACGGCCGCCACGGTCAAGGCAATGAAGCCGGAGACGGTGCGCGCGACAGGGGCCGATATCATTCTCGGCAATACTTATCATCTGATGCTGCGCCCCGGCGCGGAACGGGTGGCACGGCTGGGCGGGCTGCACAAGTTCATGAACTGGCACCGGCCGATCCTGACCGACAGCGGCGGCTATCAGGTGATGAGCCTGTCGGAGCTTACCAAGATGAGCGAGGACGGGGTGGAATTCCAGAGCCATCTCGACGGATCGCGCCATATGCTGACGCCGGAACGATCGATGGAGATCCAGCGGCTGCTGGGCAGCGACATTGTGATGGCTTTTGACGAATGTACCAAGAATGGCGCGTCGCGCGAGGAAGCGCTGGCCTCGATGGAGCGCTCGATGCGCTGGGCGAAGCGGTCTCGCGACGGTTTTGACAGCGGCGAGGCGCATGCAGCGAAAGCGGCTTTGTTCGGGATCCAGCAGGGATCGCTCGACCAGGAAATGCGCGCGGCATCGGCCGAGGCGCTGATCGACATCGGCTTTGACGGCTATGCCATTGGCGGGCTTGCGGTTGGTGAAGGACAGGAGGCGATGTTCGATGTTCTCGACTATGCGCCGGGGCAGCTGCCCGCCGACAAACCGCGCTATCTGATGGGTGTGGGCAAGCCCGATGATCTGGTCGGTGCGGTCGAACGCGGCGTGGACATGTTCGATTGCGTTTTGCCAAGCCGCTCCGGCCGTAATGGCCAAGCGTTTACCTCCACCGGCCCGATCAATATCCGCAATGCCAAATTTGCCGAGGACTTGAGCCCGCTGGATGAAAGCTGCGCATGTTCGGTCTGTGACAATTACAGCCGCGCCTATCTGCATCATCTGATCCGGGCGAAGGAAATATTGGGCGCGATGCTGATGACCGAACATAATATTGCTTATTATCAGGCGCTGATGGCGGGGATGCGCGACGCGATCGCGACCGGTAGTTTTGCCGATTTTGCCAAAAAATTCCGTAGCACCTACCTGCGCTCATGATCCCCGGACTGCCCGAGCAAACCAGCCTGCAGGATGCGATTGCTCGCGCCCGGAACCATGCACCGTTTCTCGCTCTGGCCATGGAGGTGCAGCCGGAGCTGACCGACTTGCTGGCGGCGGATAATCTGGCGGCAGCGCTGGAATATGTCGAGGCAGCGGGATCCGGCGCAACCAATGTCCGACAGAAGCTGCGCCGGGAAAAACGCGCTCTGGCACTGACGCTGGCGATAGGCGATCTGGCCGGGCAATTGTCGCTGACCGATGTCATCACGCGCTTGTCGGATTTTGCCGACCGGGCGCTGGATGAAGCGCTCGCCGATATATATGCGATCCGCTATCCGGATGCGCAGAACGAAGGCTTTGCCATTATCGGCCTGGGCAAGCATGGCAGTCGCGAACTCAATTATTCGTCGGATATCGATCCGATATTCCTCTACGATCCGGACAAGATTCCGGTGCGCGGAAAGGAAGAGCCCAGCGATGCCGCGCGGCGGATCGGCCAGCAGCTGGTCGAAGCACTCAACGCACGCGATGCCGACGGCTATGTATTCCGGGTCGACATGCGCTTGCGGCCTTCGCCCGAGGTCAGTCCGGTGGCGCTGCCGGTCGAAGCGGCCATCGGCTATTATGAATCGAGCGCGCTGGCGTGGGAGCAGGCGGCCTATATCCGGTCCCGCGCCGCAGCCGGCGACCAGCGGCTGGGCCACTATTTCCTCGAAACGATCAATCCGTTTATCTGGCGACGGTCGCTGGATTACGGTGCGATCCGCAATATCGGTGCGGTCTCTGTGCAAATCCGCGATCATTATGCTGCCGGGCAGACATTCGGACCGGGTTATGATCTGAAACGCGGGCGCGGAGGAATCCGGGAAGCGGAATTTTATGCGCAGATGCACCAGCTGATTTTTGGCGGCCGGGATCCGGCCTTGCGCGTCCCGGCGACGCGCGACGCGCTTGCCGTGCTGGCCAAGGCCGGACGGATTAACGATGAAAAGGCACAGGTGCTGAGCGAGTCTTATGAGCTGTACCGGATCATCGAGCACCGGTTGCAGATGGTCAATGACCAGCAGACTCACAGCCTGCCCGATGATGCCGCTGCTCTCGACCGGGTCGCACGGTTGCATGGTCTGGCAGAGGGCCGGCAGTTGCTTGACCTGCTCGCGCCGCGTGTCGAGGCGGTTGGCGAAATTTATGACGAGTTGATCGAACCGGAAGAGAGCGCTTGCCTGCCGACCGATGAGGAGAAGCTGGCTGCGGTGCTGGCGGAGAAGAAAATAATTGAGGTCGATGCCTTCATGCAGGCGATCCGGCGCTGGCGGAGCGGCAAGGTGACGGCGCTTCGGTCTGCGGCAGCCCATGAATCCTTCGAAGCGATATTGCCCGATCTGGTCGACGTGATTGCGACCGCGCCCAATTCGGCCAACGCACTGGCGCGGCTGGACAGCTTGATTGAACAATTGCCGACGGCGATCAATTTCTTCCGGATATTGGAAGCGCGGCCCGCTCTGCTCGCCATGCTCGGCGAAATTCTGAGTCATGCGCCGGTGCTGGCGGACGCGCTGGCGCAGCGCGCGGAATTGTTCGACGGGCTGATTGATGCGACGGCGCTCGACCTGCCGCCGTGCGTAGTGGAGCTGGCGGAACAATTTGCTCGCATGGAACCGGGAGACGATTATCAGATATTGCTCGACCGGGTGCGCGAGCGGGTGGGCGAAAAACGTTTCGCTCTCGGTGTACAACTGATCGAGGGGCGGCACGATGCGCTGGAAATATCGGCGGGCTATGCGCGGGTAGCCGAAGCGGCGATTCAGGTGCTCGCCGACGCGACCATCGCAGAGTTCGAGAAAGCGCACGGAAAAATTCCCGGCGGCGCGCTGGCGATATTGGCGCTCGGCCGGCTGGGCGGGGAAGCGCTGACCCATGCCTCGGACCTCGACCTTGTTTTCCTTTTTACCGGCGATCATGGTGCGGAGTCCGATGGCGAGCGATCCTTGGGAGGGACGCAATATTTCAACCGGCTGACCGCCCGGATCGTGACCGCGCTTTCGGTGCCGACCGCGGCTGGCCCGCTTTACGAAGTGGACACAAGGCTGAGGCCGTCCGGAACCCAGGGACCGCTGGCGGTATCTCTGGAGAGCTTTTACAAATATCAGCGGGGAAGCGCCTGGACCTGGGAGCATATGGCGCTGACCCGGGCACGACCCGTATATGGTGACGATATTATCCGGACGGAGCTGAAGGAGGAAATATGCGATATCCTCCAGACGCGCCGCGAACCGGAAGAGCTGCGCAAAGCGGTGCGGAAAATGCGACTTGATATCGTCGCGCACAAGCCGCCCAAGGGGCCGCTCGATACCAAGATGATGGAAGGCGGTCTGGTCGACTGGGAATTTATCGTCCACTTTCTGCAACTGAAAACCGGGGAAGCGCTGTCGCCGCAACTGGGCAAGGCGGTTCGGGCGCTGGTCGCCGCAGGTCATCTCGGCGAAGATATGGTAGTCGCGCACGAGCTGATGAGCAGATTGCTGGTGGCCTTGCGGCTGATGTCGCCGGATTGTGATTTCCCGCCGCCGACCAGCCGGGCGCTGATAGCCAAGGCGGCGGGACAGGCGAATTGGGAGGCTCTTCTCGACGGCTATGACAAGGCCAGGCAATGCGTTATTGAGGCGTGGAATCGGCACCTGCGGCCGGACCCCGATGAGATATTAGGAGATATAAGATGATTGATGTGGGCGACAAAATTCCGGACATGGAACTGGTTGCACCGGATGGCAGCCCGGTGAAAATTTCTGACTATGCCGGCAAGAAGCTGGTGCTGTTCTTTTATCCAAAAGCCAGCACACCCGGCTGTACGACGGAATCGAAGGATTTTTCTGCGCTGCTGCCGGAATTTGAAAAAGCCGGTGCTGCCGTGCTGGGCATGTCTGCGGATTCACCGAAAAGGCAGCAGAATTTCATCACCAAGCAGGAACTGACGGTTGATATTGCTTCCGACGAGAGTACCGCATTTCTCGAGAAAATTGGCGTCTGGGCGGAAAAGAAAATGTACGGCAAGACGTTTATGGGCATCATCCGTTCGACCTTTTTGATTGGGCCCGACGGAACGGTCCTAAAGGCCTGGCCGAAAGTGAAGGTCAAGGGGCATGCCGAGGAAGTTCTGGCGGCGGTCCAGGCCGCTTAGACTCTCCGCATGACTCAGCAAGCCAATGTAGGACTGGCGGTTTTGCATGTACTGCAGACCGCCGATCCGGCCGCAAAGGTTATGGCAGCGCGCCGGGCTGCCCGCGAATGGCGGCTGGGACGGCTGACTCACGATTTTCGCGACAGCATGCCGGATATGCCGGCACGGCCCGATTCTCCCCTCCTGCTGCGTCCTCGCGATATGCCGCGGCGGGGCAAGGGCACATCCATGCCGCGGCGAATCGCTCTGATCCACGCGCTCGCCCATATCGAGTTTGTTGCCATTGATCTTGCATTTGACATGATCGGTCGGTTCGGAGCGCAATTTCCGCGGGAATTTACCGACGACTGGATGCGGGTCGGTGCAGAAGAGGCGATGCACTTTGTTCTGCTCGACCGGCGGCTGCGGGCGATGGCCAGTTTTTATGGTGCGCTTCCTGCTCATGATGGCCTGTGGGATGCCGCTAAGGACACGGCTCATGATGCCTCGGCTCGCCTGGCGATTGTCCCGATGGTACTGGAAGCGCGGGGCTTGGATATTACCTTGGCGACAGTGGAGCGCTTCCGAGAGCAGGGAGACAACCAGACCGCGAAAGTGCTAAACCGCATCTACAATGATGAAATTGGTCATGTATCCGTGGGAACAAAATGGTTCGAATATGCCTGCGGCCGCACCAACCAGGCCCCGCATGACCATTGGAAATATCTTGTAAAAACCCACTTCAAAGGCGGGCTGAAGCCGCCTTTTAACGACTCAGCGCGCCAAGCAGCCGGTTTAACCCAAGAATATTATCTTGGTATTGAATAGTTAACCCAAATGAATTTACACCCGTAAACGCACAAACGGGGTGGAAGTTCCATCGAAAATTAAAAAACCATGAGTTCATGGGTCGTCAGTAAAGGTTCGATCATTTTATGACCGAAAACATAATCGTTTTGTTTCGTAAATCTGTGAGTAAGATCACAGCAGTTGCTGTTCTAGGATCAGCAATGATTTTCTCCACCGCCGCATCGGCGGGAGCGGCAGCAGACGACAGCATCCCGGTTGACGTTCTGAAAAGCCAGGCAGCGGAAAGCGCCCTTGGTGAAGCCGACCCGGCTTTCAAGATGATCTTCAATAATTGGGCCGGTCAGGGCAAGAAGGAAGAGGTCAAGTTGACCATCCCTTCCCGCAAGCCGGTTAAAGATTTCACACTGACCAGTTCTTATGGTTTTCGTTCCGATCCGTTCAAGGGACGCCGCGCCAACCACAAAGGCCTTGATATGGCCGGACCAATCGGGACCCCTATTTATGCGACGGCCGATGGCATTGTTGGTCGCGCGCAATGGCTGGGTGGATATGGCAAATATGTTGAAATTAATCACGGTAACGGCATCCAAACCCGTTATGGCCACATGTCCCGACTGAATGTTGATCCGAATGCGCGCGTCAAAAGCGGCGACCTGATCGGCTTCATGGGCTCGACCGGTCGGTCCACCGGCAGCCACCTGCACTATGAAGTGCGGATTGCCGGGGAAGCCGTCAATCCCATTCCTTTCATGCAGTCGAATGATTTCCTGATTGCGCAGAAGCTGAATTCCGGCGTTGCATTGGGCGGTCCAGCCGAATAAGACAGATTTTACACCTTTGGGAGAGGGTGCATCAAGGAGCGGTTTGAGCTTAAGGCTTGCCGCTCCTTTTGATTCTCCCTATCTTGAGATCATGACCGAAATGCTCGCAACCACACAGCAGGACATCATCCTGACGCCCAACGCCGCAAAGCGCGTTGCGGCCATTGCCGAAAAACAGGGGAAGTTGGCTATATTGCGGCTGGCCGTTGAAGGTGGTGGCTGTTCCGGTTTCCAATATAAATTTGGCTTGGCCGACAGCATCGAAGAGGATGATATCACGGTTGAGGAATCCGGTGTGACATTGGTCGTCGATGAGGTGAGTCTCGACCTGGTCCGCGGTAGCGCGGTTGATTTCGTCGAATCTCTTGGCGGCAGTGCTTTTCAGGTAACCAACCCCAACGCGGCTTCGGGTTGCGGTTGCGGTTCAAGTTTCTCCATCTAAGTGAAAATAGCCAGTTTCAACATAAACGGAATCAAGGCACGCCTGCCGCGCTTGCTGGAATGGCTCGAAGAAACCAAACCAGACGTCGCCTGCCTGCAGGAAATCAAGTCGCAGGACGAAGGCTTTCCTGCGGAGAAGTTCGAGGAAATTGGCTACGGGGCGATCTGGCACGGTCAGAAGAGCTTTAACGGCGTTGCCATATTGGCACGCGACCAGGTGCCGGAAGAAATCAAGCGCGGGCTGGATGGCGAGCCGGAAGACGAGCATAGCCGCTATATCGAGGCCGACATTCGCTCTGCAGATGGTAGAAAAATAAGGGTCTCGAGTATCTATTTGCCCAACGGGAACCCCCATCCCGGACCCAAATTCGATTTCAAGCTGCGCTGGATGAAGCGACTGCGCGAACGCGCTTCGGAGATTTGGGCGGAGGAAGTGCCTGCGGTTCTGGCCGGTGACTATAATGTTATCCCGCGCGACAATGATGTCTACTCGGTCAAGGCCATGGAGAATGATGCGCTGATGCAACCGGAAAGTCGCGAGGGTTACCGGCGCATTTTGAACGATGGCTGGACCGATGCGCTCGGCGTGACCTATCCGGGCGGCAAGATCTGGACTTATTGGGACTATCGCAGCGGCGGCTGGCAGCGCGACCAGGGCTTTCGCATCGACCATCTGCTGCTCAGTCCACAAGCGGCAGATGCTTTGAAAAGCTGCGGTGTGGACAAGGAGCATCGTGGCCGGGAAAAGGCGAGCGACCATACACCGGCCTGGGTGGAACTCGAAATCTGACTCGGCGATTGGTAAGCGATCAGGATTTTGCAGTAGCGATCGGTTTCTCGTAGACCAGATATTCGCGATTGATTGCCGCGTTGATCGCGTCGGCAATCGCTACCATTCCCTGGTTGTCGTCCAATATCCAGCCGATTTCAGCATGCCGGGTGCCGAAATTCTGCTTGGCGTCGCGGCGGATATATTCGATCATCATGAAGGCCATCTGGCTGGCCAGCCGGCTGTTTTGCAGTTCCTTTTTTACACCCATCAACGGCACGCGCATCGAACGGGCTTTTGGGAATTTCAGCCACCAGAGCAGTTTCGCCCACCCGAATGGCAGCAACGAGCCATCCATGGTCCGAATCACCTCGTTCATATCGGGAAGCGTCATCATGAACGCAACCGGCTCTCCTTCCAGTTCGGCAATCCGGATCAGATCTTCATGGACAATCGGTTTCAGGCTTTTGCCGGCATGGGCGATTTCATGGTCGGTCATCGGGACGAAGCCCCAGTTGCCCGACCAGGCATCGTTGAGGAGGTTCATGATGATCGCTGCGTCGCGGTCGAAATGCTTCTTGTCGACCCTGCGGATTTTCAGCCTTTTGTTACGCTCTCCCGATGCGACAATCCGGTTGACCAGCTCGGGGAAACCATCCGCTACCGGTAGATCATAGGTCACCAGCCGTTTGGCAACCTGATAGCCGAGATTCTCGATCCAGCCCTGATAATCCGCATTGTGATGGCCCATCATGATCATCGGACTATGGTCATGGCCCTTGGTCAACAGGCCCGGTTCTTCCCAAACCGACATGCTGAGCGGGGCAAGAACGCGGTTCATGCCCTGATTCGCCAGCCAGGCTTCCGCTGCATGGATGAGAGCGTGCATCGCCGCTTCATCCTTTGCCTCCATCAGCCCCCAGTTACCGGTTCCCGGGCCCATGCCCTGTTCAGAGGGCTGCTGTAGCGCCAGTTCGTCAATATGGGCGCTGATCCGCCCGACCACCTGCCCTTGTCGCAAAGCCAGAAAAAACTGCACTCTTGCATGTTCGAAAAAGGGGTTTTTTTCCGGCGCGATCAGTTTGGCAACTTCGGACTTCAGTGGCGGTACCCAATGGGGGTCGTCGGCATTGAGCGTATAGGCAATTTCGATAAATTGCTTGGTCTGGGCCTTGGTAGTGACCGGCTGTATTACTATATCTTGTCTGGCCACCATATTCTGTCCTTCTATACTGGCGGCTGGCTGTGGCGTTAATCACGGCGCAATGTCAAGGGCAGCGGGCATCATTGCGGTCTTGCCCTTGCCATGATCTCGCCACGATATATTGCTTTAGGCTGGCCCATGACCAAGCAGGTATATATGAGTTCGACAACCATCTCCCCGAATGATGCGCCAATGGGTGCGTTGGATTCACGCCGCGATTCGGCCGCTGTGCCCGTCCCTGAGGATAATGAGCTAATTCGTACGGCGGCGAAGGTGACGCGTGACCTTAACGCCCCCCAGCCAGCCATTTATTGGATTGATTTTCTGGCATCGGTCGGGGTTGGCTATGGTTCGCTCGCTGGTTCGATATTCAGCGAATCCACCGGTGTGGGCATCATGTTCGGGGTGATCGCCGTGCTCGCGCTATACCGGGCGGGCAGTTTCATTCATGAACTGACCCATGTTCGTCGCAACGCATTGCCCGGATTTCATTTCGTGTGGAACGTCCTGTTTGGCGTACCGATGCTGATCCCTTCTTTCATGTACGAAGGTATCCACAGTATTCATCATCGGACCAGAAAATATGGTACCGTGGAAGACCCGGAATATCTGCCGCTGGCGTTGATGAAGCCGTGGTCGGTGCCATTATTCGTGATTGTTGCCGCATTGGCACCGGTCGCGCTGCTTTTCCGCTATGCGATTTTGGCACCGCTTTCGGCGATTATTCCGCCATTGCGCCGGCTTGTGGTTGAGCGCTATTCCGGTTTGATCATCAATCCCGAGTTTCGCCGCAAACCGCCCGAAGGCGAGCTCCGCCGCCGGTGGCTGGCCTGTGAAATTGGCGCCAGCATCTGGGCCATTACACTGCTTGCCATGGTGGCGACGGAAATTATTCCAATGCGTGCATTTCTGATCTTTCTCGGCGTCATGTCGGGCAGCGTCATACTGAACCAGATCCGCACGTTGGTGGCGCATCTTTGGGAAAATGACGGTCGCGAAATGAGCGTAACGGCGCAATATCTCGACAGTGTCAACGTCCCGCCGCCTGCGACTTTGCCTGCTCTGTGGGCACCTGTGGGGCTGCGCTATCATGCGTTGCATCATCTGCTGCCGGGTGTGCCCTATCATAACCTCGGCGAAGCGCACCGGCGTATCGCGGCAGAATTGCCGGCAGAGTCCAATTTTTACCGGGCGGATCATGACAGTCTGTGGGCTTTGATCATGGGACTGGTCCGGGGAAGCGCCGGCAAAAGCTGAGGCGACTATTCTTCGGTTCGGATCAGCACCGTTTCGCCAATAAGGAAAAATAGCAGAAAGGGCGCCCATGCGGCCAAGAGCGCTGGATAGGCGCCGATATTGCCCATCGCGAGCGCGAAATTGTCGGCAACAAAATAGGCAAATCCCAGCGCCATGCCGATTACGGCGCGGATGAACAGCTGTCCCGATCGGGCGAGACCGAAAGCGGCGACCGCGCCGAGTAATGGCATCAGAATAGACGACATCGGGCCGGAAATTTTGTGCCACCAACCGGCTTTGAGGCTGGTCGTCGGGCGACCGGCCTGTTCGAGCTCTGCAATGGCATCGCGCAAGGCAAAAATCGAAAGGCTGTCAGCGCTGACATTGGTCAGGGTGAACTGGTCTGGCCGAATGGAATCGCCGATCAACACCTCCGGTGACTGTTCCTCAATGCCAGTACCGACGTCGAATCTGGAGACATTGGTGAGCCGCCAGCCCGATCCGGTGAACCGGCCTTCATCCCCTTGTAACAGGCTTCTCAGGCCATTTTCGGTCCGGCTATAGATTGTGACATTCCGCAAGACGACCTGCTCGCCGCGCCCGGTCACCGATCGTGCATTGATCAGATTGTTGCCGTCCTTGACCCAGACATTGGTGCGGATGTTACTTTCTTCCGGGATGGGTCCAAATTCGACTTTCTCCCATTGCGCCAGGCGGGCGGTTGAGGGCGCAACAAGCGTCTCGTTGAACAGAAAGGAAATCAAGGCAACGCCCATGCTGGCAACAATCAGCGGTGCCAGTATCTGATGCGCTGACAGGCCGCCCGCCTTCATCGAGATAACCTCGCTATTCTGGTTCAATGTTGCGAGGGTTATGATCGTGCCGAGCAACACTGAAAAGGGCAGGAAACGTGCAACGAGCTGTGGCGCCCTTAACGAGACATAGGTCCACAGCTCAGCTTCGCCATTGCCCGGATAGGCCAAAATCTTGCCACTTTCGCCCAGCAGGTCGAGGGCCTGCAGCACCAGGACCAGCAGCGCAAGCACCGCCAGAGTGCGGACAATGAACATTTTTGCCATATAGATGGCGAGGGTGCGGGAAGGGAAGAAATCCATGTCTCGCTATTCCTTCATCGACGGGCGTTTGCGACTAAAATTGAGCAGGCCCTTGAACACGCCGCCAAATTTGGAAAAAGCTTTTTCAAGGGTACCAATCGGCTGGCCGCCGGGAACATGGGCGGCAACATGATACATCCACATGATCAGCGCGGCAAACAGGCCAAAAGGCACCCACAGGGCAATGATCGGGTCGACCAGTCCTAACGTCCCGATATCCTCGCCATATTCATTGACCTTGTGATAGGTCACGATCATCACGATCGAGAGGAATACGCCAAGGGCGGAACTGGAGCGTTTCGGCGGCACCGCGAGCGCCACCGCCAGCAGCGGCATCAGCAGCATCATCACAACCTCGACCATACGAAAATGGAAATTGGCGCGGCTTTCGTTGCGTTCGGTAGCCGGACGGGTTTCGTCATGCCCGACCCGGACCAGCTCCGGTATGGTATATTCCAAATCTTTGCCACCGCGCGAACGGAAGGTTTCTATGTCGGGCAGGTCAATCGGCAGGTCATGACTGCTGAAACTCAATATGCGGGGCTTTTTATAATTGGGAGCATCATGGATAAGCACACCCTCGGTCAGGCGCAAAATGATTGTGTCGGGATCGTCGGTCGCCAGAAACTGGCCATTTTCGGCCGTTACCGATACTGTCTGCCGCTTCTTGTTTTCCGCACGGACGAAGATTCCGCTCAAATTAGTGCCATTGTCCCGGCTTTCCTCGATGCGCAGGGTCATCCGGTTGCCGAGATTGGTGAATTCACCGACCTTGATCGACGCGCCGAGTGCGCCCGAGCGCAATTCGAACCGCAATTCTTCATAATAATAGCGGGACAAGGGCTGAATGAAGCCGACCAGTGCGAGATTGACCAGCATCAGTGCCACCGCGAACATGTACGGCACCCGGAGCAGACGCCCGTAACCTTGGCCAACCGCCCGGAATACATCAAGTTCCGAGCTTAACGCGAGGCGTCGGAAGGCCAGCAAAATGCCGAGCAGCAGGCCGATCGGGATGCCAAGGGACAGATATTCCGGAATTAGATTGGCCAGCATTCGCCAAACCACGCTGACCGGGCCGCCTTCTGCCGCAACAAAGTCAAACAGGCGCAGCATTTTTTCGAGCACTAGCAGCATGGCTGCAATCACCAATGTGCTGAAGAGCGGCAGCGCGATCAACTTTGCCAAATAGCGGTCAGTGGAAGTCAGCAGTTTCAACTTGTTGTCGCCCTCTCACCATGTTTCTGCCGCAAATCAAATCCATAGATATGGGCAGATCGGGGGCTGATTCTTGTTCGTGCCGGAGTATTGGCGCGGGTATAACGACTAGGAGTTACCACGTCATGTTGAAATTTGCGGCATCTCTCGCATTATCGACCACTATTTTGCTATCTTCTGCCCCGGCTTTTGCAGGTGGCAAGAAGATACCCAATGACCTTCGTCCCTGTCGGTCGGGCAATGGTCCGGCAGTGCTTGTCAACGTTAGCGGTCTAAAAGCCGGCTCGGGTAATGTACGCGTGCAAAGCTATCACGGTACCAAGGATGAATGGCTGAAATCGGGCGCATGGCTGAAACGCATCGAAGTACCGGTAAGCGCCACAAATATGACATTCTGCCTGCCAGTTAAGCAGGCGGGCGAATATGCGATTGCTGTTCGTCACGATTTCAACGGCAATGGCAAAACCGATCTTACAAGCGATGGGGGAGGCATGTCGAACAACCCCAGCATCAATATCTTCAACCTGGGTAAGCCAAGTTACAAGAAAACCAAATTTGCGATTGGCAATGAGGTTAAATCCATCAGCATCACTATGAAATATATGTGATGCACCGGGCACCCGGGACAATTTAGGGCTATTTCATGGCAAATGTCGCACTTCTTTCCAATCCGAACTCAACCGGAAACCGGGCTATTTTGCCGGAAGTGCGGTCCTATTGCGTGAAGAATAGCGATGTTTTCCATTATGAAGTCGATCATGTCGACGAGATTGCCAAAGCTTTGGAAACCATTGCCCGGGTGAAGCCGAAAGTGCTGGTGATCAATGGCGGTGATGGGACGGTACAGGCAGCGCTGACCGAATTACACCAGGGCGGCCATTTCGGAGACAGTCCACCGCCGGTAGCTGTGCTGCCCAACGGCAAGACCAATTTGATCGCTCTCGATCTGGGTGCCGAAGGCAATCCGTTGAAGGCTCTGGAACGCATCGTCGAGATGGCCAAACATGATTTGCACGAACATCTTGTTGATCGCGAACTGATCGCGCTTTCCGATGGCGGCAAGGACAGCAAGATCGTGCTTGGCATGTTTCTCGGGGGTGCAGGACTGTCTGAGTTCATCCTGTATTGTCGCCACAAGATTTATCCGCTTGGATTGCCCAATGCCGCTGCCCATGTGCTGACGGTTTTTGCCGCTCTCGCATCAGTCCTGTTTGGCATAAAGGCGAAGTTCCTGCCGAACCGCTCCTCGCCGATCAAGGTTTCGCTGATCCGCGAAGGCCAGTTTCAGGGCAATTTCGCGGTGTTGATTGTCACTACGCTGGAACGGCTTTTGCTGATGAAGCGATCGATGCGGAATAAAAATGCGATTGGCCGGATGCAGTTTCTTGCCATTGATCAGCAAGCCGGCGCAATTGTCCGTTTCCTGCTGTCGGTGATTTTTGGCCGATTGGGAAGAAACGCGCAAAAGGGTATTCATCTGGAACGCGGAGACATGATTCGCATCGAGGGTGAAGGCAGCAATGTGTTGATGGATGGAGAATTGTTCCGCGCCCAGCCCGGTCGGCCGATCGTGCTGAAATCAACCAAGCCAGTGTCCTTTCTTCGGCTCGCTGCTTGAGCTAGAACGCTTCGCGTGAGCGAACTGAAATCATTGATTACACAAGAATTGGCGCTCCCTGTTGATCCGCGGGTGTCGGCCTTTGCCGCGTCGATTGCAGAGCGCTATGGAGAAGCATCGCGTGCGGTGTTATTCTACGGCTCGTGCCTGCGCACGACAGAGCTCGATGGGCAGATGCTTGATTTCTACCTGATTGTTTCGAGCTATGAGGCCGCCTACGGGAAAAGCTGGCTGGTGGGTGCGAACAAGCGGCTGCCACCGAATGTATTTCCGGCAGAACATGGGGAACTGGTCGCCAAAGTGGCGGTGTTGAGCGAGAAAGATTTTCATAAGCTGAACCGGATCAGCGCCAGTGCAGTCAGCGTTTGGGCTCGATTTGCGCAGCCATCCCGGCTGGTCTGGCAGGCCGACGAAGCGGCACGGGCGCAAGCTGTTGAAGCGATTGCAGGCGCAGCCATAACGTTATTTGATATGACTTTTCCGATGATGGCGATTGATACGAAACACACAATTGCGGATATCTGGAAACGAGGCTTTGAACTAACCTACGGTGCGGAATTGCGTGCCGAACGGAAGGATCGTTCAGACTCGGTCGTGGATTCTGATCCCGAACGCTACGCGCGCTTTGGACCAGCCGTTCTGGCGACGATCGCAGAACGGGACAAGGCCACCGGAAGAAAGCTCAAAATTGTTGCATCCCGCGGCGCGGTCGAGAAAAGATGGCGACAATTGCGGCGCAATGGCAAGATATTGACTCTCGCCAGGCTGGCCAAAGCATCAGCTACCTATGCAGGCGGCATTGATTATCTGGCCTGGAAGATCAACCGCCATGCGGGGACGGACTATGTGATCAGACCCTGGCAACGTAAGTGGCCGATTCTGGGTGCGTTGGCAATGTTGCCGCGATTGCTGCTGGGTGGGGCGATCAAATAGCGCTATGTTGCTGACTGAGGATCGGAGCGGTCATATCTGCTAAATCGCCCCGACCGCCTTGCCAGCGGCCTCGAACATATCCAAAATTTGATCCACCTGCTCGCTGCTATGCTCTGCGCAAAGCGAACAGCGGAGCAGGGTCATATTGGCAGGCGTCGCCGGCGGTCTGGCCAGGTTCACATATAGTCCTTCCGCCAGCAAAGCCTGCCACATCATCGCGCCTTTTTCGAGATCGGGCATGATCACGGCGATGATCGCGCTTTGTGCTTCGGGCGTACCGAGGCTGAAGCCGAGATCACGCAAGCCCTTGTGCAGCTTCTTGCTATTCTCCCACAGATGCGCGCGCTTGTTGCCGCTGTGCATTAGCTTGCGGATCGAGGTGCTGGCGGTCGCCATCACGCTGGGCGGCAGGCTTGCGGTAAATACATAGGGACGGCAGACCAGCCGCAATATTTCAAACTTTGGGTGGTTTGAAACGCAGAATCCGCCGACCGTACCGACACTTTTGCTGAACGTACCGATGATGAAATCGACATCGTCAATCACGCCCTGCGCTTCGCAGACGCCGCGGCCGTTTTCGCCGATAAAGCCCATGCTGTGCGCTTCGTCGACCAGCACCATGGCACCGTTTTCCTTACAGATGCGAACCATCTCTTTCAGTGGTGCGACATCGCCGAGCATCGAGTAGACGCCTTCCAGGACGACCAGTTTTCCCGCTTCGGCAGGAAGCCGTTTTAGACGTTTTTCCAACGCATCAATATCATTGTGCCGGAACGCGACAATTTCGGCATTGCCCATCGCGCAGCCGTCATAGATGGACGCATGGCTGTCAATGTCGAGGATCACATAGTCGCCTTTGCCAGCGAGTGAGGAGATGATGCCCAGATTGGCCTGGTAGCCGGTCGAAAAGACCATGGCATGGTCCATCGCGTAAAATTCTTTCAGTGCCTCTTCGCAGTCCCGGTGGCCCGAATATGTACCGTTGAGAACGCGGCTGCCGGTGGTGCCGGAGCCAAATTCCTTGAGCGCCTTGATGCCGGCCTCGCGCACGTCATCGTCGAACGTCATCCCCATATAATTATAAGTGCCGAGCAGGATGGTCTCCTTGCCATTACAAACTGCGACGGTCGGTGATTTTACTTCCTCCATGACGAGCGAGAACGGATCTTTCACACCCGTGGCAAGGAGCGTTTCGCGCTCCTGTATAAGCGGGTCGAATTTGCTGAGTAAATCGGTCATAATTTTTCGTCCTGTGCGTCGCACTAATGCAGCGCTTTTTCGGCAATCAGTCTGAGCTGAACCGCAAGGTTCCGCATCTAATGCGGCGTATTAAACTCTAGTTTTCCATCAACTTTGCGACGGCCTCGGCGAGCTGGCCAACGGTTTCGATTTCGGCCTGCATGTTCATTGTGATGATAATGTCAAATTCATCTTCCACGGCTGCGACAAAGTCCATGACGGTCAGGCTGTCCCATTCCAGATCGCCCTGAAACGTGGTGCTGTCCGCCAGATCTACGCCCTTGTTGTTAAACGGCCCGATCAGCTCGCTGACCTTGGCCATGATATCTTCGCGATTTGCCATAAATTGCTTTCCTCGTGTCGGTGGCCAAAATGCCTTTCTTGACCTTTGCCAACGGATGCGCCCCATTGGCAAGCGAATAAGGCGCAAAAGCGGCATCAGCTTGCCGAAATGCGTCGATTATGTCACTTTCTCAAATCCGTGGGGGAAAACATATGTCGGAAGAGAGAAAATGGCCGGATGATGCGGTCTACGCGCTGCGAACGACCCAGCAACATCATGTTCAACTCAGTATGATGGCGGACCATAAAGCCAATATGTTGATTGGTGCGACATTCATTGTTTTTACCCTGGCTATTGGCCAGAGCCGGACAGGTGAAATGTCTGTGCCGCTGATGATCTTGGCGATTGCTGCCTTCGCGTCCGCTGGCCTTGCCGCGATAGCGGTGATGCCATCCTTCGCCCCACGCAAGGGTGGTCCGCCCAACTTTTTGTTTTTCGGCGGGTTTTGCCACATGTCGGAGGACGAGTTTGCTGATCGCCTGTTGAGCGAGGAATTTGAGACACAGGAAACGGTCTACCGTGCGATGCTGCGCGATATTTATCAGATGGGAATTGTGCTTGGCCATAAAAAATATCGTTTTCTGGGCTGGGCCTATTGGGTATTTTTGGTCGGTTTGACGCTGACTTTCTTTACCTATGTGTACGAACAATTCGCTGGGTCGATAATCTAGCGTCCGTTACAGCCAGCCGTTCTGCCGATACCAGTTGGCCGTCTCTTTGAGGCCTTCGGTTGTTTTGATTTGCGGTTGCCACAATTGGGCTGGCAGACGCTTTTGCGGATCAATTGTCCAGTCATCGTGACAAAAATAATTGACCCGGTCTTCGGTCAGCTTCGCGTTGTCACCGCGCACCAGACGATCCGCCCTGGCCCCCAGGTGCAGCAGCGTTTTGGGTATGCCGACGGCAGAAACCCGCTTGCCCATCGCCGAGCCGATCGCCTTGGCAAAAGCGGCCTGCGTCCAGCCACCTGACTCGCCGTCATCAATCTCGAATGTTTGGTATCGCAAATTTTCCTGATCCGCCAAGAGCGCGAGAAGGGCCTGACACAGATCCTGAACGTGGATGACGGACATGCGGCCATCGGCATCTGGCGGCATGGTCACAAACCCCAGCCGCGCCATTTTGAATAGATCGAGAAACTCGCCGTCGCCGGGGCCATAGACGGCGGGCGGGCGGATGATCGTCCAGTCAAGGTCGCTGGCGGCGACAATCTCTTCCGCCTTGGCTTTGGTGTCACCATAGATGGACAATGAAGGCTGGGTCGCTGCCAGCGAGGAGACATGGATGAAGCGCTTGATCCCTGCCTGTTTAGCGGCTGCAACGATGGCGAGCGTGCCCGCAATATTGCCCGCCTCGAACCCGGCCCGGTCCGGTGCATTGACGACTCCCGCAATGTGCAGAACCACATCGGCCTTGCCGCATAAAGTTGCCAGACTTGATGTATCGTCTAATGCGCCGCGTACCCACTGGATATTGGTGTGATCATCCTGCGGACGTCTTGTCAGTGCGCGTATTTCATATCCATCGTTAATCGCCAGATCGAGTATCCGGCTACCGACAAAACCGGTGGCGCCGGTAATTGCGATTGTTTTTTTGGGTGCCTCGGTCACGATGATCAGACCAGCACCATCTGGCTGCGGTGGACCACCGCACTGCGCGGAGCATAGCCCAGCAGAGCTTCCAGTTCCGAACTGCGACGACCGATGATCTTGGCGCAATCCAGGGCATCATATTCGGCGAGACCGCGCGCGATCGTCAGGCCTTCGACATCCTTGATATCGACAACATCGCTCCGTTCAAACTGGCCATCGATGGTAATGATACCCGCTGCCAGAAGGCTGCTGCCGGATTGCAGGGCTGAGACCGCACCGGCATCGACAGTGATCGTTCCGGCGGAGGTGAGCCGCCCGCCCAGCCATGCCTTGCGGGCATTGGCCCCGTCCCCCGCCTTGAACAGGGTTCCGACATTGGTAAGCGCATAGCGTTCCAGCGGATGGTCTTCCCGACCCGAAATAATCGATAGCTCAATGCCGGCGAGATTGGCAATTTTCGCCGCCTCCAGCTTGGAGGTCATGCCGCCGGAGCCGAGACCCGAGGATGAGCTGCCGTCTGCCATCGCCATGATATTCTCGTCAACGATTTCGACCGTTCCGATAAATTGTCCGTTGGTCTCGCTGTCCGGTCTGCGGTCGTAAAGGCCGTCAATATCGGAAAGCAGCAACACGCGGTCAGCTGATGCCGCCTGACCCACGCGCGCGGCCAGCCGATCATTGTCACCGAAACGGATTTCGTCGGTGGCGACACTGTCATTCTCGTTAATCACGGGAACGGCGCCATGTTCGAGCAGCTTTTCGAGTGTCGCGGTCGCGTTGAGATAGCGTTTGCGATCTTCCATATCATCAAGCGTCAGCAGCATCTGGGCGGCGGTGATATGATGCTCGGCCAGCAGTTCCGACCACAGGCTGCTCAGCGCAATCTGTCCTACCGATGCCGCAGCCTGGGCTTCAGCCAAGCTGGCGCGTCCGCCTTTTTCGAGACCCAGTTTGCGTGCGCCCAAGGCAATGGAACCGGACGAGACGATGATGATTTTATCACCCGCCTGATGCCGTTTGGCGATATCCTCGACCAGCGTTTGCAGCCATGCCCGGCGCGGTTGATCATTCTTGCCGACAAGCAACGATGAGCCGACCTTGACGACAATCGTACTCCGCTTTGCGGCGCTCACAGTGGTGACCAATCCTTGGTTTTTCCTTCTTCGTCCGAGGCGAGGCCTGGCTGGCTTTTGGTCTCGATCGAACTATTCTCGCCGACCGCCTCGAGTATCTTGTCCAGTACCGCCTCGAGGCCCGCGCCGGTTGCACCCGAGACCGGCAGGACATGGTCAGCACCGGCTGCGTGCAGTTGATCGGCGATATCGGCCATCAGCTCTTCATCGAGCAGATCGGCTTTGTTAAGCGCCAGTATCTGTGGTTTTTCAGCAAGTCCGCCGCCATATTGTTCCAGTTCCTTGGTGACGGTTTTCCACGCGTGCACCGGATCATCTCCGGTCGCGTCGACGAGGTGGAGCAATATCTTGCAGCGTTCGATATGGCCCAGAAACCGGTCACCAATACCCGCACCTTCGGCGGCACCTTCGATAAGGCCGGGGATGTCGGCCAGTACAAATTCGCGGCCCTTGTGGCGGACCACGCCGAGCTGCGGATGGATGGTGGTGAAGGGATAGGCACCAACCTTGGCACTGGCGTTCGTCACCTGATTGATCAGGGTTGATTTGCCGGCATTGGGCAGGCCGACAAGACCGGCGTCAGCGATCAGTTTGAGCCGCAACCAGACGGCAGCTTCTTCGCCGGGCTCACCAGGCTGATGCTGGCGTGGTGCACGGTTGGTCGAACTTTTGTAGCTGGCATTGCCGCGTCCACCAATCCCGCCTTCAAGGAAGGTCACGCGCTGGCCTTCGCGGGTAAAATCGAGCAGCACATGTTTCTTGTCTTCCGACAATATCTGGGTGCCGACCGGTACTTTGATCACCAGATCCTCGCCGCCCGCGCCGGTGCGGTTGCGGCCTGCGCCGCCCTTGCCGCGCGGGGCCTTGAAATGCTGGGCATAGCGAAAGTCAATCAGCGTGTTGAGACCTTCAACCGCTTCAAAGATGATATCGCCGCCTTTGCCGCCATTGCCGCCGTCGGGGCCGCCATATTGAATATATTTCTCGCGCCGGAAACCGACGGCACCGGGCCCGCCCTGACCCGAGCTAACGTATATTTTGGCTTGATCCAAGAAATGCATGTTGCTGCATTTAGGGATTTGGTACGGGAAAGGCTAGATGTTCCTTTGCACGACCCTGTTGATGAGGAGCAAATGTGGCCCATCCGCGATTTCTCGGCTTCCAACTGTTCCATTCACGGTCCGCTCCCTCCCCAGAAGACTGCGGGCCCTGGACATGACCGCGATTAGAGTGCGCGATCTGGGATGCTGAAGGGATTTATCGTTGTCGATGCAATATCGCTTTGGCGGCTGTCTTGAGCGTGAGCGTGAGCGTGGACCAGACGTCGCAGCGTCAGGGGTGCAATTTCAATTCGTAACGAAAGGTCCGGACAATTTCGTTCCTGCTGAGGCTGAATATTTCGCTGTCCCGCTCCAAACGACTGAAGTTCAGTTTTTTCAAAACAGCTGAAGATCCAAGATTGTCGTGAAAATGGCCAGCGGTCAGCTTTGAAAATCCGGCTGCTCCTGCCATTTTAATGATAGCTTCTGCAACTTCTACGGCCAAGCCCTGTCGCCAAAATTGGGGAGTAATCCAGAAAGACAGCTCTCCAGATATTGCTGCGGTGCGCTTTATAGCGGCTGATCCAAAGCCCTGCTTATCAGCAGTAATTCCGACAATTCTGAAACCCTTGTCTTCTGATGCGATATTATTCCAGTCTGAAATCCAAGTTTCAACGAAATGATCCGGCAAGGGATGCGGGATGGTGGAGGTGTTGTCTGCCACTTTTTCTTGCTTCAATGCCGCCGCAATCCAGGAAATGTCTGACATTTCTACCGGTCGAAAGCTGATCATAGAGTGCATTATATGTTAATATAGGCGGTCGGGATAATTGCCACCCTCTAGTAACCGCCGCCGGGATAAAAGCATTATAACCCATTGGCAATCATCTCGGGTCAATCTCCATCAGCCCATGCCGTACGCATCCTGTGCCGGATTGCTTCTTTAACGCGTTCCCAAATCAACCGCTGTTGCGCAGCGCGGTGGCAATGGCATTGAGCGACAGCTGGATACCTTCACCAATGCGCGGATCGTCTTCGCCGGCGCGCAGACGTTTCATCAATTCGATCTGGAGATGGTTGAGCGGTTCGATATAGGGCAGGCGCAATTCGATGCTGTTGAACAGCGAGGGGCTTTTTGCCAGCAAATGCGGCTGGTCGGTGATCTCGAGCAATATGTCGCGCGTCTGATACCAGCCGGACCGGATGCGGCTGAAAAAGGCCTGGCCCATGTCCTGATCCTCGACCAGCCCGGCATAGCGCGCGGCAATTCCCATGTCGGATTTGGCGAGCACCATTTCCATATTGGAGAGCGATGCTTGAAAGAAGGGCCAGCTTTGCTCCATATCCTTGAGCTTGGCGGTGTCGCCAAAGGCCGACAAGGCCTGTCCGACACCGTACCAGCCGGGCAGCATCACCCGGGCCTGCGCCCAGCTGAAAACCCAGGGAATGGCGCGGAGGTCCTCGATCTTGTCGCTTTTGGTACGGCTTGCCGGACGCGACCCGATCTTGAGTTTGGCAATTTCCGTCAGCGGCGTCATTTGCCGGAAGAAAGTGCGGAAACTGTCGTCGCCATAGACCAGATCGCGATATTCGGTGAAGGCAACTTGCGAGATTTCATCCATCGCTGCCGCAAAGCCGGCTTGCACTTTGGCGTCCGTCTGATCGGGTTCGAGCGAGTTGATCAGCACTGCCGATGTCATCGCTTCCAGATTGGCTTCGGCGCCGTCTTCCGTGCCATATTTTGCAGCGATGACCTCTCCCTGCTCGGTAATCCGGATGCGCCCCGCGACGGTTCCCTTGGGCTGTGCCTTGATGGCACCGAAAGCGGAGCCACCGCCGCGTCCCACGGCCCCGCCGCGCCCGTGGAACAGCTGCATCTTGATGTCGGCCTTGGCAAAGATCGGGGTCAGCGCATCGCTTGCTTTGAACAGGCTCCAGGTCGAGGTCAGATAGCCGCCATCCTTGTTGCTGTCAGAATAGCCGATCATCACTTCCTGATGGCCGCGCGCCTTGGCCAGCGCGTGCATTTCGGGGATGGTGAAGAATTCGGTCATCACTTCCGGCGCGTTTTCGAGGTCGGCCACGGTCTCAAACAGCGGCACCGCCATGACCGGGCAGGACGGCGTGCTATTGTCCTCCGTCGGTGCGTGATAGAGGCCGGTCTCCATCAACAGGACATAGACTTCCAATATGTCGGAAACGCTCTCGCCGTTGCTGATATTATAATTGGTGATGACTTCTGGCCCATATTTCCGATGCGCCTCGGCAGCCGCGCGTATGATCGACAATTCCTTGGCGGTCTCCTCGCTATATTTGATCCATGGGCTGGCAAGTGGGCGATTGTTGGCGAGTTCCGCGCGGAGGCGTTTTACGCGAGACGCTTCGTCCAGAGCCAGATAGTCATCTTCGACGCCGGCTTGCTTGAGCAGTTCGGCAATCACCCGTTCGTGCACCCGGCTGTTCTGGCGCATATCGAGGGTTGCGAGGTGGAAGCCGAATAGCTCGACCGTGCGGATCAGTCGCCCCAGGGCCCCGGAGGTAGCGAAGACACCCTTGCCGGCCGATTTGAGACCATGGGCGAGGATCGCCAGTTCCTCACGCAGCTCTTGCGGATTGTCATAGGGCTTGGCTGGAATCGCGGAGGGTCGTCCCGGGACATGACCACAAAGTTTGAGGTGGGTTTCGGACAATCGTGCGTAAATGCCGGACAGCGCGCGGCGATAGGGTTCGTCCTTGCGGCTGAGCGCATCGTCGCCGCTGACTTCGGCCAGCGCCAGCACCGCATCGGGCACATCGGCAAGTTCGGTAGAAATCGAAAGCTCGGCACCGAGAGCATGAACGCGCATCAGATAATAGCCGATGACGGTTTCTGCCGCGCGCGACAGCGCCTCTTCCATGGCTTGGGCGTCGACAAAGGGATTGCCGTCCCGGTCGCCGCCAATCCAGCTGTTGAGCTTGAGGAAGCTGGGCAGGCGGGCACCCAATATCCGTTCCCATTTGGCGTAGAGCCGCGGAAGGACGGGGAGAAACACATCCTTCATATAGCTTTGCGAAATCTGCACTTCGTCGGTGACAAACAGCCGCTCGCGGCGCAGCGGACGAGTCTGCCAGAGCAAGGCAATCTGGCGCATGATCGCGTCGTCCAGCATATCGCCTTCAGGGGTTTCCGTGTCCCCGTCGTCTTTCATCAACAACAGCTCGGCGATCCGCGCCTTGTGATCAATGATGCTCTTGCGCCGGACCTCGGTCGGGTGGGCAGTAAGCACCGGCGCGATCAGTGCCTCGTCGAGCAGCTTCAGGATTGCCGGCCGGTCCACGCCTTCGCTGGCGAGCAGTTCGATTGCCTCGACCACGGTTGCCCCTTTTTCGGCCGCCACGCCCTGCCGGTCTTCGGCAAGGTTGGCGAGCAGGGAGAACAGCATGAAGCCGCGGACAAAGGCGAGCGTCTCATCAAGCGACAGTGCATCGAGACCCGGATCGATGGCGTCGGCATCGGCCAGCCCCCGGTGACGGTCGACGCTGGTCGAGCGGATATATTCGGTGCGCCGGTAGAGATCCTCTCCCCCATAGGATCGAATGACATCGCCGAGCAGCTTGCCGAGATATTTGATGTCAGGATTCTGGCGGACGGTGAGGGATTCGGTCATGAACGGATGCTGCACTGCGGCAAGGAATCGGTCAAGCCATTCCGGTGTCTGTGCCATCAATCACAATCGAGCGTACCGCTGTCCGGTCAACGGTCCTTGTATGACGGAACGTCGCCAGGCTTGTTCGACTTTCGTCGATTCAACTCTCCAGCTCAATATCCCAGTAGAGCCAGTCGTGCCATGTATCGTGCAGAAAATTGGGCGGGAAAGCGCGGCCGTGTTCCTGCAGATGCCAGCTGGTCGGCTTGATCGGGCGATTGGCGAGCTGCATATGCGCTTGTGCAGGCGTCCGGCCCCCTTTCTTGAGGTTGCAGGGCAGGCAGGCGGTGGCGACATTTTCCCAGGTCGTGCGGCCCTTCTGGCGGCGCGGTATGACGTGATCAAAGGTCAGATTGTCGGGTGATCCGCAATATTGACATTCAAACTTGTCGCGCAGGAACAGGTTGAAGCGCGTGAAGGCCGGATATTCCGAAGGTTTGATATATTTCTTGAGCGCGATCACCGACGGGATTTTCATGTCTAGATTGGGACTGTGCACTTCGCGTTCATAGCTGGACACGATATCAACACGGTCAAGAAACACCGCTTTGATCGCGGTTTGCCAAGGCCACAGGCTGAGCGGATAATAGGAAAGCGGCGTATAATCTGCATTGAGGACGAGCGAGGGGCAACTTTCCGGATGCCGGAGCAGGTCGGGGTGATACATAAGCGCTTGTCTCCCTTGGCCTTTACTGCCCGCTCTTTATGCCTAAGAACATGACATGGCTGTTACACAAACAACAATATCGCTCTCATGACGTCAAGTGTGCAATTAAATCGACATATTGTGGTGCGTTTTGCACCCAGCCCCAATGGATTGTTGCATTTGGGTCACGCCTATGCCGCAATGAAGGCGCATGACTATGCCAGTCAAAGGAATGGAATATTTCTGCTCCGGATCGAGGATATTGATAGCGGGCGCTGCCGTCCCGAGTTTGTCGAGGCCATCCTGGCGGATCTGCGCTGGCTCGGCCTGCAATGGGACGGGAAGGCGATTTTTCAGTCCGACCGTCTGGACAGCTATGCCGAAGCAGTGGGCCGACTGAAGGCGATGAATCTGCTCTACCCCTGTTTCTGCACCCGTTCGAACATGCGGCAGGCACAGGATGCGGGTTCGCTGGCAGAAGGACTGGCCGGACCGGTATATGCCGGTACCTGTCGCGACCTGGACACTGATCTCGCCATCGCGCGGGCGCGGCAAGAGCCGCACAGCTGGCGCCTCAATGTCGCAAAGGCAGTTTCCTTGACCGGACCACTGTCATGGCTGGACGAAGGACGTGGCGAACAAACCGGCCATCCGGAGCAACTGGGAGATGTCGTCATCGTGCCCAAGGATATGCCGGTTGCCTATCATCTGGCGGTGACGGTGGACGATGCCCGAGACGGCATCACCCATGTGGTGCGTGGTAGCGACTTGTTTAGCTCTACCCATGTGCACCGTTTGCTGCAGGCGCTGCTGAAATTGCCCACGCCGACTTATGTCCATCATCGGCTTTTGGTCGATGAAAGCGGAGCGAAACTATCAAAAAGCCGCGATTCTGCTTCTTTATCCGTCTTGCGGGAGGCGGGGGGCGATGGCAATAAACTGTTACAAGAGCTCCGGCAGGCTATCTTCCCGGTTGGAATCTCGCTTTCAGCGGTTTAAAGGTGATTTTATGAGCTATATTTTGATATTGATGATCGTCGCGGCGGCAGGCGCTGTTCTTTACGCACTGGTTCGCGGGCTGATTGCCTTTGCCAATATGAAGCCGGGTGAGGTCGATGCTGACGGCATCACCGCGTCGCATAAAAAGCAGAATGAAATGATGTTTGCCCGCGTCAAATATCAGGCGATTGCGATTGTGCTGGTGGTGATTCTTCTGATTCTGGCAGGGGGCCAGAGCTAGGCTGCTTCCGCAATGGTAAAGCTCAACAAAATTTATACCAAGACCGGCGATGATGGTACGACCGGCTTGGTTGATGGTTCGCGGCTTGCCAAGAATGATCCGCGGATGGCTGCGATCGGCGACATTGATGAACTGAACAGTGCTCTTGGTCTGGCGATTTGCGAAATCACCGATGGTGCGCTGATCAAGGCATTGCGGATTGTCCAGAATGATCTGTTCGATATGGGGGCGGACCTGGCTACGCCGGCCAAAGAGAGCGATGATTTCGCGCCTTCGGACATGGTGCTCCGGGTAATGCCATCACAGGTTGACCGGCTGGAACGTGAAATCGATGCGGCCAATGGGAACCTCGAACCTCTGACCAGTTTCATCCTGCCCGGCGGCGCGAAAGCGGCTGCGGCCATTCATTGTGCCCGCGCGATCGCGAGGCGGGCAGAACGAACCTGTGTTGCCGCCGCGCAAGTCATGGCCATCAACCCGCAGGCGCTGGCCTATATCAATCGTCTTTCGGACTATTTATTCGTGCTCGGTCGCGCACTGAATGATGGCGGGAAAGCCGACATTCTTTGGGTGCCGGGAGCGTCGCGCTAGATTGCATGCGCCCAACGCCTTGCGAATTTTTGCAACCAACTGGCGCAAAGATACGTTGTTGACCTGACCATCGTTCGCTCTATGTTCCACAGAGAACCCGAGCATTTACCGGAGTAGGACTGATCGCCAGCCAACCGCAAAGCCCCTGCCAGCCTTCGCTCGATATAGAAAATACCTCCCGTCCGAGCGCTTTGGCGGATCGATTCAAATATGTCAGAGGCCATTCGCTGCGTCTCGTCGACGGATTGAGCGATGCCGATGCGACCGGGCAATCAATGAATGATGCTTCTCCGGCAAAATGGCACCTGGCCCATAGCAGCTGGTTTTTCGAAACCTTCCTCCTGCGCGATCATGTTGCAGACTATCGGCTGTTTGACGAGGCTTACCCCTATTTGTTCAACAGTTATTATGAAGCCGAGGGAGCGAGACACGCCCGACCCGAACGGGGGCTGCTGACCCGTCCGTCGCTGGCCGAAGTAATCACCTACCGGGCCCATGTTGATGACGCGATGGCCCATGCGATGACCGGTTTTTCTGCGGAGCTGCTCGATCTGGTGGAACTCGGTCTCCATCATGAGCAGCAGCATCAGGAATTGCTGCTCACCGACATATTGCACCTCTTTTCGCGTAACCCTCTCAAACCCGCTTATTCTGGCAAAGTACCAGAGCGTGTCGCTGAACCCGGGCCATTGCAATGGATCGAGGGACGAACCGGTGTTAACCAGATCGGACATGATGGTGCAGGTTTTGCGTTTGATTGTGAAGGACCCCGCCACGACGTGTTGCTCCATCCCCATGCACTTGCCAACCGTCCGGTGACCAATGGCGAGTGGCTCGCGTTCATCGAGGATGGTGGCTATCGGGACGCCCGACACTGGCTGTCCGATGGCTGGACATGGGTGCAGGAAGAAAAGATCGAAGCGCCCTTATACTGGAGCCGGCCGCCTGATCATCATTGGTTCGAATTTGGTCTGGCCGGCAATCATCCGCTCGACCTGGCGGCGCCGGTCAAGCATATCAGCCTCTATGAAGCCGATGCCTATGCGAGCTGGGCTGGTGCACGCTTGCCGACCGAAGCCGAATGGGAAGTCGCTGCCGATCATGCTCTGCCCAACAGCGGCACAGTGTGGGAATGGACCGGCAGCGCCTATCTGCCCTATCCCGGTTTCCGGCCCGCCGATGGTGCCGTGGGCGAATATAACGGCAAGTTCATGTCGGGCCAGTCGGTCCTCAAGGGCAGCAGCACCGCGACGCCGCCCGACCATAGCCGGCCCAGCTACCGCAATTTCTTTTACCCTCACCAGCGCTGGCAGTATTGTGGACTGCGACTTGCCAAAGACCTTTGATATAAAGGACCTCCCCCATGGATATGACCACCACGCTCGTCGATCATACGTTCCGCAAGGACGTCAGGCGCTGTTTTGAAATGCAGACTTATGCCATTCCGGCGCGCTGGCTTTATGATCGGCGCGGTTCCGAACTGTTCGAGGAAATTACCGAGCTTCCCGAATATTATCCAACGCGGACAGAGACTGCGCTATTGAAGGCAAACGGAGCCGCCTTTGCAGCCTCGACCGGGTCGGGGCGGGCAGTCATTGAATTTGGTTCGGGCAGTTCGGCCAAAACCCCCCATTTACTGAAGGCCATCGATCCGGCAGCCTATGTGCCAATTGACATTTCAGGCGCGTTTCTGGAACATAGCGCATCGCTGCTTCAGGACGAATTTCCTAAACTGCCGATATATCCCGTCGAAGCTGATTTCATGAAACGCGTGGCCTTGCCTGATGCTGTCGCTGATATGCCGAAACTGGGCTTTTTCCCGGGTTCCACGATCGGCAATATGATCGCCCGCACTTCGGTCGATCTGCTCCGCTTCATGCGCGAAACATTGGGCGAAGGCGCGCAGCTGCTGATCGGGATTGACCGGATCAAGGACCCGCAGATACTGGTTGATGCCTATGATGACAGCGCCGGTGTGACCGCGCAATTTTCATTAAATCTTCTGCACCGGATCAATCGCGAACTGGACGGCGATATCCCTGTTGAACTGTTTCGCCACAGAGCTGAGTGGAACGATCTATATGCGCGCATCGAGATATTTTTGGAAGCGCAGCAAGATTTGCGGTTTTCCATCGATGGACAGGGTTACGAACTCGGCAAGGGCCAGAAACTGCATATCGAAAACAGCCATAAATATGGCTTGCGCGACGCACGTTTGATGCTGCGGGCCGGTGGCTGGACGCCGCTGCACGAATGGAGCGACGAGCGGGACTATTTCACGCTCATGCTGGTGGAGGCACACCCCTATAAGCACGCGCCTTAAAGCTTATTCAGCCTTCGCTTCTGTCGGTTCCCGCTTGCGATATTGTGCTCGCCAGATGGTGATCCATTGATAGGCACCTCGGCATTCATCCATCGCGCTGGCATCAATCATGCGGAACATCTCGCCATCCCAGACATAATTTTCGGCGCTGCCGCAATCGCCCAGGCCGCGTCCCTTGCCGAAGCTGCTGAGTGTCTGATCATGATCGTCCCAGCCAGCATTGACCAGCAAGGGCTCGGTGCCTTCGCCGCCCCATCTGGGTTGGCGATCAAATTTGGCGGGGGTGAAGGTCCAGCCGTCGGGACTATCCTTGCGATATTCAGCGATATAGGGCGCGCTGGAAAAATTATAGGCACCCGAGCCACAGGAGATTAGCACCAGTGCCCGAAAGCGGTCGCCGCGCTGACCGAGCGGATAGGCTTGATCCTCGACCAGCCCATAGCGATCGTCCTTGCATTTTGAACCTTCGGCCAAGGCGACCAGGGTGCTGGCATCAGGCACCAAAGTTGCTGTCTTCCACTGGTCGACAATGATCATCGGTACTTCGATGGAGGGGGGATGAAAGTCCCGCGAACCCTTCGCGACCAGTGCGGTTTCGGTGCCAGCGCGGTTCTGCTTCTGATCAATGTACCGGAATGCGGCAGACGAGCCCGCCAGCGAAATTTGGGTGAGATTTTCACCGGCCGGCCCCTGCAAGATCAGGCGGCTGCCGCGGCTAATTGCCTGCGCCACTTTCTTGGCATCCTCGCCGACAATTTCGATTGGATAGTCGCCCTGGACGATCGGACCGGTGTCGACCAGCTGACCATCGATAAACATTTTATAGCGGTCGATTTCCTTGGTCCCGAAAAGAAGCCGGATTTTGAAAATATCATCGCTGCCAGCAGTACGGACGACGGAAATGGGGCCGTCCCAATCATCATAGCCCGCGCCGCCTTCGTCTGGCACGAGCGACACAGCTTCGCAATTGCTGCCATTGTCGCAGCCTACCGTCCAGTCCTTGAAGGTGTGCAGTTCGCCCGGCTGCGGAACTGGCAGCGTGGCGGTAGCGGCGATTGCGGCAATTATTCCGGCAATGAAACTGACAGGGGACATAATTGCAATCTAGCCAGTTTGCCTGACAATCGCTAGTGGCTTGTTCAAACTGGATTTACAGCGCGAAAGGCAGGGAATGAAAGCAATCGGCATTATTGGATCGGGACAAATGGGTGCCGGTATCGCACAGGTTTCGGCGCAGGCGGGCTATCATGTCTATCTTTCGGACGTCAGTATGGAGATTGCCGAGCGCAGCAGGGCCGGAATCGCCAAGCAGCTGGCGCGGCTGGTGGAAAAGGAAAAGATCGATCAGCAGGCCGCTGAAACGGCGCTGAGTCGTATCCAGCCGCTTGTTCAACTCGACCCGATGGCCAATGCCGATATCATCATCGAAGCGGCGACGGAGCGCGAAGAAATCAAGCGCCAGATTTTCGCCGCGGCCTCGGAAGTTCTCGGTCATCAGGCGATATTGGCGAGCAATACTTCATCGATTTCGATCACCCGGCTGGCGCAGTCGGTAAAAGACCCGTCGCGCTTTGTCGGTGTGCATTTTTTCAATCCGGTGCCGCTCATGGGGCTGGTTGAAGTCATCCGCGGGCTGGCGACCAGCGACCAGACTGCAGCCATGGCGAGTGATTTTGCCAAGGCCGTTGGCAAGACCCCGGTCATGGCCAAGGATTCACCCTGTTTCGTCGTCAACCGCATCCTGCTGCCGATGCTCAACGAGGCCTTTTTCGCGCTTGGCGAAGGCACCGCATCGATGGAGGATATTGACCGGGGAATTCAACTGGGTTTGGGCCATCCGATGGGGCCGATTACATTGGCGGATCTGATCGGGCTCGATACGTTGCTGGAAATCCTGCGCGTGCTGCAAAATGACTTTGGCGACCCCAAATATCGCCCCGCCCCGATCCTGATGAAATATGTCGAGGCTGGCTGGCTGGGCCGCAAGACGGGCAAGGGCTTTTACGACTATTCCGGTGAAACGCCGGTCCCGACGATGTGAGTGCAAAGCGGAGGACGAAGACTGGAGCAGAATATCGTCCTTCGACAGGCTCAGGACGGACGGATAGAGGATGATATGTTGTGAGCGATGAAATCAGGGACTTTAGAGTCGAAATTCCGAAGACTGCATTGGACGATCTCGACATAAGACTCCGTCATGTCCGCTGGCCCGATCCGGAGCCGGTTGATGACTGGTCGCAGGGCATCCCGTTCGACTATGTCAAGACGGTCGTAGACCATTGGCGGACCAGCTATGACTGGCGGCGCTGCCAGGAGGCGCTCAATCAATATAAGCATCATCTGACCAAGATTGACGGCGTCGATATCCATTTCATGCATATCCGCTCGCCCGAGCCTGATGCACGGCCGTTGCTGATGACGCACGGCTGGCCGGGTTCGATCGTCGAGTTCATGGATGTGATCGGCCCGCTGACCGATCCGGTTGCTCATGGCGGCGAGGCGAAGGATGCCTATCATCTGGTGGTGCCGTCGCTGCCCGGATACGGATTTTCCGGCAAGCCGGCCGCCACCGGCTGGGGCATAGAAAAAATCGCAACCGCGTGGGATAGTCTGATGACGCGGCTCGGCTATGACCGCTATTTTGCCCAGGGCGGCGACTGGGGCGGGATGGTAACATCCGTCATCGGCGCGCAAGATCTCGGACATTGCGCAGGCATCCATGTCAATCTGGTCATTGTTGGTCCCCCTGCGGAAGAGATCATGGCCAACCCGACGCCGGAAGAGCAGGCATCGCTAGTGCATTTTGCCACGTATCAGGAACAGGGTTCGGGCTATGCCGAAATCCAGCGGACCCGGCCCCAGACACTGGGCTATGGTCTCGCCGATTCTCCGGTCGGTCAGATGGCCTGGATCATGGAGAAATTCCAGGGCTGGGCCGATGATGCCAAGGCGCCGGATGACAATTTCGACTGTGACCGGTTGCTCGACAATGTGATGATCTACTGGCTCAACAATGCCGGTGCTTCCTCGGCGCGGCTGTATCGGGAAAGTTTTGGCGCGCCCAATATTGATCCGGTCAGCATACCCTCCGGCTGCAGCATTTTTCCCAACGAGATCATCACCCCCTCGCGCCGCTGGGCAGAGCAGCGGTTCAAGAATTTGCAATATTGGAACGAAACCGATCGCGGCGGTCATTTCGCCGCGATGGAAGTGCCCGAGCTGTTCATCGCCGAAGTGCGGAGCTGTTTCGCCCAGATGGAGCTGTAGCGGCACGTGCTTGCCCTGATCACCCGGCGGCTGATGACGGCCATACCGACCCTGCTGGTGATCATATTGGCGTCTTTCTTTCTGATGCGGCTGGCACCCGGCGGACCGTTTGACGGTGAACGCCCTCTGGATCCGGCAACGCAGGCGGCGTTGCAACAGGCTTACGGCCTGGATCGACCGCTATGGGAGCAGGCCTGGCTCTATATTTCGCGGCTGGTGCAGGGGGATTTCGGACCATCGCTGGTCTACCGCGATTTTACCGTATCGGAGCTGATCGCGCAGGGGCTGCCGATTTCCCTGACTCTTGGTGGGCTGGCAATATGGCTTGCCCTGGTCATCGGGGTGACAGCAGGTCTTTTTTCCGCTGTTCGGGCGGGCAAGGCGGCAGACAAGACGCTCATGATGCTGGCGACGGTCGCGACCGCGCTGCCGACTTTTGTCACCGGACCCGCGCTGGCGCTATTTTTGGGACTATGGCTTGGGTTGCTGCCGGTATCAGGTACCGGCGAGGGCGTCGCATGGCTGGTCATGCCGGTTGTGGCTCTGGCGTTGCCGGTGTCCGGGGCTATCGCCAAACTCACCCGCGCCGGACTTGCCAGCGTGCTCAAGCAGGATCATATCCGCACCGCGCGGGCACGGGGGCTGTCCGAAACCAAAATTCTCTTCAAGCACGGTCTGCGACCGGCGCTGGTGCCGGTGGCCAGCTATCTGGGGCCGGCAGCGGCAGGGCTGTTGACTGGAGCGGTGGTGGTCGAGACCGTCTTCGGACTCCCGGGACTGGGTCGCTATTTTGTCCAGGGCGCGCTCAATCGCGACTATCCGCTCGTCCTCGGTGTGGTCACGCTTTATGCCGCACTGATCATATTGTTCAACCTGTTCGCCGACCTGATCTATGGCTGGCTCGACCCCAGAATGCGGGAAGGGTGAGGCAGTGCTGAAACGCCATCTCCCGCTTTTTTTGGTTCTGGTGATCGTCGCGCTGGCTCTGTTGCTGCCGTTTCTTTTGCCTTGGAGCTATGACCAGATCGACTGGGATGCGGTCCGCGCACCGGCATTTAGCGGCTCGCATTTATTCGGTACCGACGAAATTGGCCGGGACCGCCTTGCCCGATTGGCTGCGGGTACCCGGATCACGCTAATGGTCGCGATTGCTGCTGCTCTGGTATCGCTGATCGTCGGCATCGCATGGGGTGCGACCGCCGGATGGATCGGTGGCCGCGTGGACGAAGCGATGATGCGCATCGTCGACGGGTTATACGCGCTACCCTTCATGTTCATCGTAATCCTGCTGATGGTGGTCTTTGGCCGGTCGATTCTGTTGGTTTTCGTCGGTATCGGGCTGGTCGAATGGCTGACCATGGCGCGGGTGGTACGGGGACAGGTGATGGCGCTGAAACAGCGACCGTTCATTCTCGCCGCCGAAGCTGCCGGGACGCCGTCAATTGCGATTATCCTGCGCCACATATTGCCCAATGTCGCAGGTATCGCGCTTGCCTATCTTATGCTCACCGTGCCGCAGGTGGTAATGGTCGAAAGCTTTCTCTCCTTTCTCGGTCTCGGCGTGCAGGAGCCGCTGACCTCGCTGGGTATACTGGTGAAAGAGGGGGCCGACGACATGGATATGGCGCCGCTCGGCCTGTTACTACCGGGCGGCCTGCTAGTAATGATATTGGTCTGCCTGACGATGGAAGGCGAGCAACTGAGAGACCGTTTTTCATGAGCCTGTATGAAATCCGGAATCTGGCGGTGGATATCGCTGGCCATCGGCTGGTCGACGACGTCAGCCTTACCGTCGAGGCGGGGCAGTGCACCGCTATCATCGGGGCGTCCGGTTCCGGCAAGAGCCTGACCTGCCTGACGCCGTTCGGGATCACACCCGGTGTGGTATCCGGATCCATCCTTCTGGATGCTATTGATCTTGGCAATAGCGGCATCCAACAGCTACGCGATGCACGCCGCAGAATCACGGGATTTGTGTTCCAGCAGCCCCTGACGGCACTGACGCCCCACCTGACCGTAGGAGCGCAATTGCAGGAAGCGACGATGCAGGCCGGAGCGGAGAGACCAACGCGCCGGGAGCTGGCGCAAAAGCTGGAGCGTGTGGGTCTGTCCCGACCGGACGAGCGGCTCGACCAATTCCCGCACCGGCTGTCCGGTGGCGAACGCCAGCGGGTGATGATTGCCGCCGCTATCGCCCATAACCCCAAATTGCTGATCGCCGACGAACCAACCAGTGCGCTTGATGCTTCTTTGCGCGCCGAGATCATGAATCTGCTCGACGAATTACGCGCCGAGCAGGGGCTGGGCATGCTACTGGTCAGTCATGACCTCGCGTCAGTAGAGGGTCATGCCGATCAACTGGTGGTGATGGCTGATGGCCGGGTCGTAGAAAGCGGCGCCGTCGAGGCGGTGATAGCCAATCCCGTACAAGATTATACGAAGCGCCTGATTGCCGCCACGCCTCGCCTTGATGAGCCTGCACCACAGCTTGCTGCACCTGGCGAGAGATTGCTCGAGACCAGAAATCTCGGCGTAGATTTCCCCCGCCCCGGCTGGCGTCGGGGAAAGATCAAAGCGCTGGCGGATGCGAGCATCACTGTCCGGCAAAGCGAATCTCTGGCACTGGTCGGGGGCTCTGGTTCGGGTAAATCAACGTTCGGGCGTGCGATTGCCGGTATTGGACCGGTAACAAGAGGTCAGATCCTGTGGCAGGGGCGGGCGCTTCCTGAAGGGCGCAATCGCAGTCTTGCCATGCGTGGGCTGATCCAGCCAGTGTTCCAGGATCCGGTTGCCAGTCTCGATCCACAATGGCGAGTCAGTGACATTATCTCCGAACCGTTGCGCAATCTCCGTCCGGACGTGATGAAAGCCGAACGGAATGAGATGGCGTTGCGGGCTTTATTGGCCGTCGATTTGCCAGAGGATTTCTTGCAACGATTACCGGTGAGCCTGTCGGGCGGTCAGGCGCAGCGTGTTGCTATTGCCCGGGCGATTGTTGCAGCTCCAAAATTATTGGTGCTGGATGAAGCGACGTCGGCGCTGGACCCTTTGGTGGGTTCGGAAATTCTCGCGCTGTTGGCGCGGCTGCAGCGTGATAACGCATTGAGCTTGCTGTTCATAACCCATGATATTGCTGCGGCTCGCCGACTATGTCACAGGATAGTGGTGCTGGAAGATGGCCGGATCGTCGAAACCGGCCTGATCCAGGCAGTGATTGATGATCCCCGGCATTCCGCAACCCAAAAACTGATTCAGGCCAGTTAGAAAAAAGGGCCACTCGACTGGTCGAGCGGCCCCCTTTTTCAGCGCGACTTATGTGAATTTAGAACGATACGCCGAGAGTGAAGACAATGGCGCTATCGGTGAATTTGTTAATTGATGGCGCATCGGTGTCGGTATAGGCGAGTGTAGCGGTCAGATTTTCGGTGATTGCCCAATCCGCACCAAGCATCCAGTCAATATAGTCGTTGACACCGAAGATACCAGCCGGATTGCCTAGGGATCCCTCATTGATTCCGATATTGGCATTCAAAGTGATTGGCGTGTTCGGAATTCCCGCCGATGCACCGGTGTAGATGTAAACATTGTCGGAATTGCCGAGGCTGTCCTGACTCCATGCATAGGCGATGCCGCTTGTGAGCTCGACTGGTCCGACCGAACCGGACAACGAAGCATAAGGCTCAAAATAGTCGCTGGGTCCTGCGGCCCCGCCGTCACCATTGGGATAATAATAATATAGCAGTCCGACATCCAGAGTCAGACCGGATGTTACTTCGCCGGACCAGCCGCCATAGAGATCAAGCTCTGTGTGACCAAAAGTGGCGCTATCTTCGATCGAAGAACCCCAGGTGCCGATATAGAAGCCGCTGTCATGTGCGATATCAATACCGCCCTGAATGGCAGGATCGCCATCTGAGAAGGACAGGCCGCGGAAACGGTAATCCGTAGTTACCGCAGCATTGCCTGAAATTGTGATCGAAGATTCACCTTCTTCAGCAAATGCTGGTGCAGCCGTGGTGGCGAGCAAGATGGCCGACAGGCCGACAACGGTTGATTTGGCTTTTTTACCTAAGGTGGTTTTACTAGACGTGCGCATGGAAATCCCTTTCTCGTTAATGCGTAGCGCCCCTCCCGATATTGTTTTGGCTGTCATTTTATTGCGTCAGATGCCCCGAACGCGAACAGTCTCTAAACATGCACAAGAAAGCTGCTCTATATTATTGCGCCGCACAAGAAAGAAAACGACAGGAAAGGTGACATAATTCTGGAATGTTGCACTTGCGCAACATTCCCGTTTATGATCGCTTAAAATTTAGGCGAATGGGCTCCGGGTTGACTAATAAAGCATCATTCCGCGTTCCAGGTCGTTGGTGCGGGCCTTTGCCACGGTGATTGAGCTCTACTCCGCCGCGGTCGATTTTGTTCCATCCAAAGGCTTTTGGGAACGGGTTTCGAATTTAATGGTTCCGCCTTCTGGCAAGGATTTGATATGAAGGTCACGCTGAGGAAACGGAATTTCGACACCATGTTCCTTGAACAAGTCCCAGACCCGTTTCAATATGGCTGCCTTGAAATTGCCGACCCCTGATTGCGGATCCTTGATCCAGCAGCGAATTTCAAAATTGACGCTATTGTCTCCAAATTCGAGCATCCAGACAACCGGCTTGGGATGGCTGAGTACGCGCGGTACGTCGACGCAAGCCTGTTTCATCAGTTCAATCGCCTGATCCATGTCGGTATTATACGACACGCCCACCGGGATGCTTATTCTTACATTGGGGTTGGAATAGGACCAGTTCTCAACCTCACGCGTCATCAGATCCTCATTCGGGATCAAATGCTCCTTGCCTTCGCGGGTGAGGACAGAGACCGCGCGGACGCCAATCTTGTTGACCCAGCCGAAACTGTCGCCGACTGCGATCACGTCGCCGGGCTTGATTGAACGGTCCATCAGCAAGATGATGCCGGCGATCAGGTTGCCGATCGTCTTCTGCATGCCGAAGCCGATGGCAAGGCCAAAGGCACCGGAGAACACTGCCAGAGCGGTGAGATCAATCCCGACGACGTCGAGGCCGAGAACAAAGGCACCGGCCAAAATCGCGACTGTTGCCAGCTTCTGACCCAGCACCTTTTGTGCGCCGTCGAGCTCGCTGTTTCCGATAATATAGGCAACCAGCTTCATCAGTACGCGGGCGACCGCGAGCAGGATGACCGCGGTCATCGCGACAGTCACGATCCAGAGAAGGGAAATCCTTCTCGTGCCAATGTCGAAGCCGACCTTGTCCATGGCTTGCGTGATCGGTTCGATCCCGCCGACCAGGCCGGATCCGATGCTCACGAACAGGGCGAGCCCAATGATGGTCCCCAGCCAGTCCGGCATCCGCACGCCTCGGATCAGGTCATTGGCAAACAGGCCCACCGTTATCGCTATGGTAAGTGAAAAGACGACCTGTGCGATCAGGTGCCAAGGATAGAAAGCCAGGAAAATCCCGCATAAAATGAATGTGGTTGCGCGGCGGGTCATGTCGCGGATGCGGCGACCGGCCAGTTCGCTTTCATAGCCTGCGCGGGCTTCCCAGAGGTGGCGCAGCTTGGGACCGATATATTTGCTCAGATACCAGCCGGCGGTCAGAGCCAATATGACGAGACCGGCTGCAATCGCACCTTCGATATATTGGACGTTGCGAGGGGTGTCGGGAGTCAGAGATTCCAGATATTTAAACGCACTGTCGATCATGGCTTTGCACTGTGATAATGTTCAAAAGCTTTGGCAAGGTCTGCAATCAAATCCTCGGGGTCTTCCAATCCGATATTCAGTCGCACGAGCGGGCCCTTTGCGGTCCATTTGGTTGCTGTGCGATATTTTCCCGGATCGACGGGGAGCGCAAGGCTTTCAAAGCCGCCCCAACTATAACCGATTCCGAATAAAGTTAGCGCATCAATGAACGCGGCACGGGACGTATTGTCACCATTCGATAGCTCGAAAGAGAACAGGCCGGACGATCCCCTGTAATCGCGCCTCCATATCTCATGACCCGGACAATCGGGCAGAGCGGGATAGAGGACACGACCCACTTCAGGGCGCTCTTTCAGCCAATATGCAATTTTCAACGCGCTGGCCTCATGCTGTCGCAGCCGAACTTCCAGCGTCCTTAATCCGCGCGCAGCGAGATAGGCATCATCGGGAGAAACCACCTGACCCAGTTGCTGGGCGGTGCGCCGGAGTCGTGGCCAATATTTGCTGTGCGTGGTGACCGCGCCCATCATCACGTCGCTGTGACCGACAATATATTTGGTGGCAGCGGTTATGGCGATATCAACGCCATGTTGCAGCGCCGGGAAAAAACGCGATGTCGCCCAGGTATTATCGAGCAGAGTGACTATGCCTGAAGCTCGTGCCGCCTTGCAGATGGCTGGTACATCCTGAACCTCGAAGGTCAGACTGCCGGGGCTTTCCATCAATAGGGCTTTCGTACTGGGACCGAAAAGGTCGGCAATATCATCGCCGATTAGCGGATCATAATAGCGTGCGGTGATACCCATGCGCTTGAGAAATGCATCGGCAAAGCTGCGGCTGGGGTCGTAGCTGCTGTCGGTGAGCAAGACTTCGTCCCCCGGTTGCAGAACGGCGAGCAGGGCACAGGAAATGGCAGCAACACCGGATGGATACAGCATGGTCCCGGCGGCACCGGGTTCCATTTCGGTTAGCGCTTCGGCTAACGACCATTGCGTCGGGGAACCGCGGCGACCATAGAAAAAATCCCCATCCTCATTGGATTTTACACTCTCTTTGAGATGCGCGACATTGTCGTAGAGATGGGTGCTGCCGCGCCATACCGGCGGGTTGACCACGGCACCGGTCCATATTTTCCGTCGCCCACCGATGACAGCCTGTGTCGCGGGCTTTGTTGAACCGGAGTCGCTATCGGCCAACTATAGTTCCAGCAGCGGCAGCATATTCAGACGGATTCTTTCGGTGTATCTGCGTCTGCGCCCCATTCGGCCCAGCTGCCATCATAAAGGGCGGTTTTTTCTGCTCCCGCGACTGCTGCGGCAAAGGATACAACCGCTGCGGTCATTCCCGATCCGCAGGTCGTGATTAGCGGTTTGGAAAGGTCTATGCCAGCGTCGCTAAAGACCGCTTTGATCTCATCACTGCTTTTCCATGTTCCGTCATCGTTGAAAAAGCTGCCGTGCGGAATATTGGTTGAACCCGGGATATGGCCGGAAGCCGCATCGCCACGGGAATCTGGAGTTTCACCGCTAAACCGGTCGGCAGACCGTGCATCGACAACCTGCTCATTCTTGCTGTGCAAATTGGCGAGCATGTCGGCTTTGGTCCGAACATCCTTGTCGTCCTTCCAGACGGTGAAATGGCGATGGCGCAAGGCTTCCTTGCCGGTTTCAAGCGGTCGGCCTTCAGCCTTCCACTTGGCAATGCCGCCATCAAGAATTGCAACTTCATGGGCGCCAAAGATCGTCAGCATCCACCACGCGCGCGCCGCGCTTTTGAGCGGACTGTCATCATAAAGAACCACGCGGCTACCGTCGCCCAGGCCCAAGGACTGCATCCGGCTGGCAAATTTTTCGGCAGGCGGCAGCATGTTTTCGACTGGATTGCCGGTATCGGTCAAATCGCTGAGGTCCATGAAAACCGCGCCGGGAATATGGCCGGCTTCATATTCGGCTGCAGGATCGCGGCCGGCATCTGCCGTGAATTTTGTCGCGTCAACGATACGCAAATCCGACGCGCCAAGTTCGTTGGCCAGCCAGTCGGTGGTTACCAGCAATTCCATATTCAGCTCCATGTTGGGCGCAAATATTTGCGCATTCCCTGCCGCCGTCTAGCGACTCGGTTTCCAGCCGTCGAGGCTATAACGCATTGTTTTACGAATCCACCGCTTATGTTGTTTTTGTGCATTGCGTGTCGCCAAGTTTATGCCCGTTGTCTCGACGGGAACCAGAGAAATCGACCGCTTGCCAAGGCAAGTTACATATGCCTCTGGCGATCTTTGGCCATGCGGAGCAAAGCGGGCAAGTCCGGATGCTGCGGCACTGGGGCTATTTGCACATGCGCCAATCTGGCAATCAATGCAGCACGGGTGATGACATGAAGCGCTCCGTGCACTAGATAATCGGCATGACCGATGATCCTAACGCTGCCTCCGGCCCGAAATTTCTCGGCAAGACGAGCCCGCTTCCCGCTTCTCCGGAAGAGGCGCTGCTCGATTATGTGCCCAATCCCCGCGCAGGCGAGTTATATCTCACGCGTTTCGCAGCACCCGAATTCACCTCGCTATGCCCAGTGACCGGTCAGCCCGATTTTGCCCATTTGGTGATCGACTATGCGCCCGATCAGACGATCGTCGAATCGAAATCGCTGAAGCTCTTTCTCGGGTCGTTTCGCAATCACGCAGCCTTTCACGAAGATTGCACGGTGGGAATTGGCAAGCGCCTGTTCGACGAAATGCAACCCCGATGGCTACGGATCGGCGGCTATTGGTATCCGCGGGGTGGAATTCCGATTGATGTATTTTGGCAATCGGGGGAGGTTCCTGCCGGCCTCTGGGTTCCGGAACAGGGCGTGGCACCATACCGCGGCCGTGGTTGATGGCGTCGTTTCAGCGACCACAGCTTTTGCCTTTGCATCGTAACAAACTGACACTAGTGTAAGCTTATGGCTCAGCAACATCAGCATAATATCGCGATAGCAGCATCGGACATTGATTTCATGGGGCATGTCAATAATGCCAATTATCTCACTTGGGTGCAGGATGCGGTGGTGGCCCACTGGCAGAAATTTGCGCCCTCCGAAGCGGTCGCAGCCCATCTCTGGGTCGCGATCAAACACGAGATTACCTACCGCAAACCCGCCTTTCTGGAAGACGACGTGATTGCCGAGGTGCTGCTGGAAAAAGTCCATGGTGCCCGGGCTTTTTACAGCACGGTCATTCGACGTGGCGAAGAGGTACTGGCCGAAGTCCAGTCAAGCTGGTGCTGCATCGACGCCGACACATTGCGCCCGACCCGGCTGGCGAAAGATATCGTTGCGCGATTCTTTGGCTAGCATGGATTGCCTGTCACGCCGCGCTTGAAGCGGAACGTGACACCGGTCAGCGCATCAAACCGCCGATCAGATTTCGAACAAAGCGTCCGGCTACCGGGCCAGCGAGGTCGGTGACGACAGAACCGACGGCTGACGTCACGCCGGAGCGCATCGGGTCTGCGCGCGACTTTTTGCCCAGCATTGTGGAGGCGGCCATTCCAGCAGCAGAACCAACCGCTACCTTAGCGCCGCGGCTCAGGGCTTTTTCCCAAATGCTCTTGGTTTTGCGAGGCTGTTTACGGACTTCTTCTTCCCCTTTTTCCTCGACCTCTTGCGCGGTCTCCGTGGCATCAATTACCTTTTGCGCCAATATTTCCTCGGCACTATGCCTGTCGACCTCTTCTTTATATTTATCTTCATAAGGCGAGATCGAGTTGATGATTGCGCGTTCCTTTGCCGTGACCGGGCCCAAGCGTGAACGTGGTGGCTTGATCAGGGTGCGCTGGACGATTGATGGAGCTCCATCTTCCAGCAAGGTCGAAACCAGCGCCTCGCCGACTCGCAATTCGGTGATTGCTTCCTCGACATCGAGATCGGGGTTGATTCGGAACGTATCGGCGGCTGCCTTGATCGCCTTTTTATCGCGCGGGGTGAAAGCGCGCAGGGCATGCTGTACCCGGTTGCCCAGCTGACCCGCGACTTCCTGGGGTATGTCGATCGGGTTCTGGGTGACGAAATAGACGCCGACGCCTTTCGAACGGATCAGACGGACCACCTGTTCGATCTTGTCTTCGAGTGCTTTGGGCGCGTCGTCGAATAGCAGATGGGCTTCATCGAAGAAGAACACCAGCTTGGGTTTTTCCGGATCGCCGACTTCCGGAAGGGTCTCGAATAGTTCGGCGAGCAGCCAGAGCAGGAAAGTTGCATAGAGCTTGGGGCTGCGCATCAACTGATCGGCGGCAAGTATATTGATATAGCCGCGCCCCTGATCGTCGCATCTGATAAAATCGTCGATCTCCAGTGCGGGTTCGCCGAAAAACTGGCCGGCTCCCTGGCTGTCCAGCTGCAGCAACTGGCGCTGGATCGCACCGACGCTGGCCTTGCTGACATTGCCATATTTCGCCGACAGTTCCTTCGCATGCTCGGCCGTATGGGAAAGCATCGACTGCAGGTCCTCCAAATTCAGCAGCAATAGTCCCTGCTCATCGGCGAAGCGGAAAACGATGTTGAGCACGCCTTCCTGCGTCTCGTTTAAATCCATCAAACGCGCGAGCAATAACGGTCCCATTTCCGAAATAGTGGTGCGGATGGGGTGACCCTGCTTGCCGTAAAGGTCCCAGAATATGGCCGGGTTATCCGAATAGGCATAGTCGTTCATGCCCAGTTCCTTGGCTCGCCCTTCCAGCTTGTCAGCATGTTTGAACTGCGGAGAGCCAGCCATGGAAACGCCGGAAAGATCGCCTTTGACGTCTGCGACGAATACGGGGACGCCGTTAGCGGAAAAGCTCTCGGCCAGTCCTTGGAGGGTGACCGTTTTGCCGGTACCGGTCGCTCCGGCGATCAGGCCATGACGGTTCGCGCGGGAGAGATTAAGGCTTTGCCGCTCGCCACCGCCCAGCCCAAGAAAAATTTCTGTTGCATCGGCCATCGGCGAATCCCTTAAATTATGTTACTTTCCGCTATCGATCATGAGGCAAAAAAAAGGCCAGCGTCAAGCACCGGCCTCTTTCTGTTACATGTGTTTAACAGCGTTTAGCTGTCCTGCAGTCGCACCGCGACAAATTGTGGATCACGCGCGCCGCGCTTGATTTGCAACAGCACCGCTTCGCGCTGCGAACGCTTCGCGTCGCTAATCGCCTTATCGAGATCGGCCGCGCTGTTCACCGGCTGGCGATTGACGCTGGTGATCAGAAAACCGCGTCGGATTCCCTTTTGACCGGCATCGCTGTTCGGATTGACCGTCGATACAACAACGCCTTTTTGTGTCGACGAGACGCCAATTTGCCGTGCGATGGCGGGTGTTAAATCGACAACGGACAATCCCAGAGCTTCGGCGGTTGCTTGGGCGCTGGCACCATCGTCATTCTGCCCCATGGCATTGTCTTCCGCATCGGGATCAAATGTATTGCCAGCCAGCTCTTCTTCGGAAGGCCGTTTGCCAAGCTTGGCACTGACCTTCACTGTCTTGCCACCGCGGACCAGTTCGATCGGAACTTCCGTGCCGACGGGAAGATTGGCCACCAGATAGGACAAGGTCTGATCCGGGGTAACGGTCTTGCCGTTGACCTTGGTAATGACGTCGCCCGCCTGGATGCCAGCTTTTTGGGCGGCTTCACCTGGCTCAACCCGCTGGACAAATTCGCCTCGATTCTTCTCGAGACCCAGCGAGTCCGCCAGATCTTCCGAAAGCGCGCTGATCTGGACGCCGAGATAGCCGCGCTCAATGGTTCGACCTTTTTTCAGCGTTTCGACGATGGGGGCGGCCACTTCGGCGGGAATTGCAAAGCCGATGCCGACATTGCCGCCAGTGGGCGAGATGATCGCATTATTAATGCCGATGACGTTGCCATTGAGGTCGAACATGGGGCCGCCGCTATTGCCGCGGTTGATCGATGCGTCGGTTTGCAAGAAACTGTCATATGCCCCTTGCCCGGTTCGACGGTGAATTGCCGACACAATACCGGTAGTAACGGTTCCGCCAAGGCCAAATGGATTGCCGATTGCAATTACCCAATCACCAACGCGGGCGCCATTGCTGTCGCCAAATTTGACGAAGGGAAGGGGCTTGTTTGCCTTGATCTTGAGTACCGCAATATCCGATGCCGCATCGCGCCCGACCAGTTCCGCTTCATATTCGGTGCGGTCCGGCATGATCACGGTGATCGATTCGATTGTGGCATTGCGGTTGCCCGGTGCGACAACATGGTTGTTGGTCACGACATAGCCATCAGCCGAAATGATAAAGCCGGACCCCAGCGATTGGGCCTCTCGGGTTTGTGCTCCACCATTGCCGCCCTGGGGGTTGCCGAACAGGCCGCTAAACGGGGTTCCGGCAAAAGGATTATTGTTGGTTACCCGAACGCGCTGGGTTGTAGAGATGTTGACCACCGCCGGTTGCAATTGCTCTGTCAGATCAGCGAAACTCATCGGCGCGCCTGCGCGCGGCACGACGTTGCGCATCACCGAACTGTCATTGGCGGCGGTTTGTGCTCCGGCCGGGACGACACCGGTCAGGGTTGCTGCACTGCCGGCCAAAAGCAAAGCTGCTGAAACTCCGTAAGCGTAACGCACTATTAATTTCCTCTCAAATTTCTGACGAAACAAAGGGATGTTTGTCGCCAAATCCGTTCAAAATCGCAAAATATTGGCGCAATTTTCATGAACGGAAATTGAATATTAGCATATTTGTTCGTCGATCCTAAATTTGGAACTGCGAGACATTCCTTATGACAATCTATTTGGGTTCGCCAAGGCGCTTTCGCAAGCTGGGAATTCGCATTTCGCAGAAAAAAACCGGCGTTGTGCAGAAAAGACGACAAATGTAGTCGAGAAGCGCAGCGGGGTCTTTGCTCGCCGTCAAAAATTCAAACAGACTGCCCGTTTTGATACCATCAAAGACAAAGCAGCCTGTTTGCTGATGAAAATTCTGTGGTTTGAGATGAATCCTTCTTACCGGCCCCGGAACTGGCGCAAATATTCATTGTCCGGCGAGAGGACGAACGAGCTTTCCGGATCACCCGGATTGCCCTGCTGGAAGGTTGTCTCATAGCTCTTCATCGCGCGGTAGAAATCATAGAATTCCGGATCCTTGCCAAAGCTTTCTGCATAGGTACGCGCGGCGCTTGCATCGGCTTCTGCGCGAATGATCTGCGCCTGTTTCGCGCCCTGTGCGCGGATGGTCCGGGCTTCCTGATCTCGCGCTGTCCGCATTCTTTGATAAGCGCTATCGAGTGGTGTGCCATCGGGCAGGTCGGCGCGCTTGATCCTTACGTCGACAATTTCTGCGCCATATTGACGCGCAACCCGGTTGAGGCCGGCCTGGATATTATCCATCACCTGGCCGCGTTCCGGGCTCAGCAGCGCTGCGAACGGGCGCTTGCCGAGTTCGTTTCTCAGGGCGGAGCCAAGAATAGGACGCAATTCTTCTGAAACCCGCTCTTCGCTGCCAGCCGCAATATACATGCGCAGCGGATCGGTGATCCGGAACCGGGCAAAGGCATCAACTTGCAGACGAAGCTGGTCGGTCGACAGCACTTGCTGTTGCTCCATTTCGACGTCGCGGATGCGTTTATCGATCCACACTATCTGCTCGAAAAACGGAATTTTTGCGATCAGGCCCGCGCCGGTTTCACCAAAAGCTTCGCCCGCCTGATAGCGATTGACGATTCTTTTCGGTTCGCCAAGCTGGACGACAACACCTTGCCGCGTTTCCGGCACGATGACGATGGTGTTTAGCAGAATGAACAATGCTGCGATGATAACTGCGCCGAGCGCAACCGGGTTTTGCATGATCCGTCCCATTATTTGCCCTCCGCGGTTGAAATGGCGGGTTGCTGAGACCGTTTCTTCAGTTCCGGCAAGGCGAGATAAGGCGTCACGCCTCTCGCTTCGATAATCGTCTTGTCGACCTTGGACAATACACGCTCCATGGTTTCATAATACATGCGTTGCCGAGTGACGCGCGGGGCCAGCCGATATTCTGCATAGACCTTGTCAAAGGCAGCGGATTCGCCCTGTGCCTGGGCTGTGAGCTGCTGCGCATAAGCGCGTGCTTCGTTGAGATAGGTTTGTGCGGTTTGCTGCGCCGCCGACACTTCCTTAAACGCGTCATTCACTGCGGCCGGGGGATCCGCTTTCTTGATGGCGATGCCGCGTATAACAACACCGGCGCCATAGCCATCGAGCAGTTGCTGCATATTGCGTTCCACCTGCTGCTCGATTTCCGTTCGCTCGGAACCAATGGTGTCGTCGAGCGTGAAATTGGCAACCGCCGCCCGCATCGCCGCTTCGGCAACTTCCTTGATGGTTTCTTCCGGTTCGGCGATCTGGAACAGGAACAGTTCGGGTGCCTTGATGTTCCAGCGCACGGAATAAGCAAGATCGACGATATTCTGATCGCCGGTCAGGATCAGTTTCTCCGATTCGCCTTCCGGAATGTCGATCGTCCGGATGTCCTCGACATCAAGCTTGATCACCTGTTCCAGCGGAGTGGGAAGTGAGAAATGCAGGCCGGGTTGAAGGGTTCGCGAATAGGAGCCCAAAAAGGTGACCACGCCGCGTTCCTGGGGGCTGACCCGGTGGATGCTGGTCAGCAGGACCCACAATATGACGAAGCCCATGGCCATAAGCGGCCACCAGGATCGTCCGCCTGGACGCTTTGGCATGCCACCCCGGAACCCGCCACCGGTGCCTTTTTTAAACAATTCTTCGAGAGAGCCGGCGCCTTTGCGTCCGCGACCGGATGGCCCGCCCGGCGGATTGCTCCACGGGTTGCGCGGACCGCCGCCATTGCCACTGCCACCATCATTGCCATTGCCGCCATCATTGCCCCAAGGGCCGGCCATGTTCAATATTGCGCCCAAAATCGATCTGCGGCGCGCTTCACCGTCATTATATTTATCCATATTTTCTTTATAGGTAGGCCGCCGCCAGAAAAACAGTGTCAATCCGAGAAAAGTGTAACTATGTCGATCCGATGACTGATATTTCCCTGATTGAAACGGCGCTGGATGATGTCGCCAAGGGCCGTTACAGTGCGGTGAAATTTACCCAAGGCCGGGTTTCTCTGGTGCTCAATGTTGGCGGACTCGACGTGCGGAAGCGCGGCCAGATCGAGATTGCCGTCAAAGGCAGTTTGCTGAAACTGGACGGTGTCGAGAAAGTCGACATTGCGATGACGGCCGAGAAGGTTGAACGGCGCCTGATCGCCGTTGCGAGCGGCAAAGGAGGCGTCGGGAAGTCGACGCTTTCTACCAATCTGGCGATTGCGATGCAGCGTTTGGGCCGCAAGGTCGGGATGGTTGACGCCGATATATATGGTCCGTCCCAGCCGCGTTTGCTCCAGTGCGAAGGAAAGCGTCCCGAGGCCGAAGGCAAGCAGCTGATCCCGGTGCCCAACGATTATGACGTGTCGGTGCTGTCGATGGGGCATCTCGCGAAGCCGGGGCAGGCAATCGCCTGGCGCGGGCCGATGGCAGGCAAGGCGCTTGAGCAGCTGATCGACGCCCATTGGGGTGAGGTTGAGGAATTGATTGTCGATATGCCGCCGGGAACCGGCGATGTGCAGCTGTCAATGATGCAAAATCACAAGCCGGTGGGTGCGGTGATCGTTTCGACACCGCAGGATCTGGCGCTGATGGATGCAACCCGGGCGGTTGATCTGTTCAACCAAGCCAAAATTCCGATTATCGGAATGGTTGAGAATATGGCTGGCTATCAATGCCCACATTGCGGAGAGGTTAGCGATCCTTTTGGTGCAGGCGGCGCAGAGGCGGCGGCGAAGACAATGGGCATGCCCTTTCTTGGCAGAATCCCGCTCGATATCGATATCCGCAAGTCCAGCGATGGCGGCACACCGCCGGCCAGCACCGACAATGTGCAAGGCCAGGCATTTCGTGATATTGCCAAAAAGCTCGCGACATGGCTGGATAACCAATAGCGGAAGGGAAGGGCATTATGCTGCTGGAAAGCGATCAGGAAATAGCCGCATTGCTGACGTCTACACGACGCATCGCCCTCGTTGGAGCCTCCGCCAGAACCGAGCGTGCCAGCAACCGGATATTCAAGTTTCTGCTTGAGCAGCGCTATGATGTGACGCCCGTCAATCCCGTTATTGCCGGACAAATATTACATGATGTACCGGTGGTTGAATCGCTTGGAGATATCGAAGACGATATCGACATGGTCGATATTTTTCGCAATTCCGCTGATGCCGGTGAGGTCGTCGACCAAGCCATTGCAACTGGCGCCAAATCAGTCTGGATGCAGCTTGGCGTTATCAATGAACCTGCTGCACGGCGGGCGATCGACGCAGGCATCAAGGTCGTAATGGACCGTTGTCCAAAAATCGAAATACCCCGGTTGGGCCTGTTGAAATAACCAGATGGCCGCTGCAACAGACATTGATCGGGATGAAAAGTCATCCAATGGATTGAATCGCCGTAAATTCCTCATCGGGGGTGGCGCGGCGGCTGGTCTGGTGGTCGCGTGGGCAATCTGGCCGCGCAGCTATGAACCCAATGTTGCCGCGACCGAGAATGAACAGGTTTTTGGCGCTTTCCTGAAAATATCGGAAGACGGGCAGGTCACGGTAGTCGTACCGCAAAGCGAAATGGGGCAGGGCGTGTACACCGTTTTGCCTCAAATCCTTGCCGATGAGCTGGGGGCCGACTGGCGAACGGTGGCGGTGGAACCCGCGCCGATAAATCCCCTGTATAGCAATCGCTTGCTCGCCGAGCAGTGGGCACAATCCTTCCTGCCTGCGGGTACAGAAAAACTGGCTGAAAATGCCGCAGTCCAATGGATCGCTCAGAATGTGGCGGTCCGCGATCAATTCATTGTAACCGGCGATTCCACTTCGATCCCTGCTTTCGCAGAAAGTTTTCGCGAAGCGGGCGCAGCAGCTAGAGTATTGCTGACCAAGGCGGCGGCTGCCAAATGGGACGTCGCCTGGGAAATCTGTACAGTCGAAAATGGCGTTATTTCGAATGGCGAGAAAAAGCTGCGGTTCGGAGAACTGGTTCGCGAGGCAGCGCAGCAGGACTTGCCCGATCCCGTGCCACTCCGGCCCGCTAGCGTCGGCAATTTGATCGGACAGGATGTCCCGCGTCTGGACCTCCCCAGCAAGCTCGACGGCTCAGCCAATTTTGCCGGAGATATCCGGCTACCCGACATGGTTTTTGCCGCGATCCGGCAAGGGCCGATTGGCGAAACCAGGCTAAAATCCTTCAACCGCGAAGGCGCCAGCAAGATCACCGGTTTTATCGACGTTGTCAAAGGCGAAAAATGGATAGCAGCGGTGGCCACCAACTGGTGGGCGGCCAACCGGGCCCTCGACAGAATGAGTCCGGTTTTCGAAACGAAAGGTTTTCTGGCCGAGAGCGAGAAGATCGACGCCGCCTTGTTTGCAGCACTGGATCGCGGACCCGGCATACGCTTTGTATCGCGCGGCAACACCAAAGCTGCATTTATCGAAAATGGTACGTTCCAGGCGCGCTACCATGCAGACGCTGCTGTGCACGCACCGGTCGAAACGCGTACGGCAACGGCCGAGTTTAAGGATGGTGGGCTAGAACTTTGGATGGCGACACAGGCACCGGTGGCGGCTGTCCAGGCGGCGGCTAAAATGCTTGATATCCCGCGGGACCGGGTGACGCTTTATCCAATGCTGAGCGGTGGGTCATTCGACCGCAATCTCGACAATGATATTGCGGGACAGGTCGCTCGCCTCGCGAAAGAAATGGGCCGGCCGGTACAGCTCGTGTGGTCTCGCGCAGAGGATTTGATGCACGACCATTATCGCGCACCCAGCCAAGCCCGGTTCGATGCTGCCATGGCCAAAGGCGGACGGGTGGAAGCGATGCAGATCAAGATTGCAGCCCCGCCTTCTGCGCGCGAACAGGTCAGGCGGCTGTTCAGCGGCATGGATAATGTCACGGCAATGCGGGACTCGATCGGCGAGGCTGACAGCAAGGCTGTCGAGGGGCTTGATGTTCCCTATGATATTCCCAATCTGACTGTCGATCACCATAGCGCCTTTGCCGGTGTCCCGACAGGTAATTGGCGGAGCAACGCGCATAGCAGCAATATATTCTATCTCGAATCATTCGTCGATGAGCTGGCTGCGAAGGCTGGCATAGAGCCCTTGTCCTTTCGGATGCAGATGATGAACAACCAGCCCAGACTGGCCCGGTGCCTGACCGGTGTTGCCGCTATGGCTGGATGGGACGGAGGACTGGACGGCAGTGGTCAGGGCCTTGCCTGTCACAGCATGCGCGGCGGGCATATCGCGGTGATCGCCAGTGCGAGCAGAGGCGGCAGCGGCCTGGAGGTGCGTCGTATTTCGGCAACCGTCGACATCGGCCGGATCATTCACCCCGATATTGCCCGGCAACAGATTGAGGGTGGCATTGTGTTCGGGCTGGCAATGGCGCTGGGCAGCGCAACCCGGTTCCAGAAGGGGCTGCCAACCGCAAAACGGTTGCGCGACCTTTCCCTGCCACGGCTGGCTGAAATTCCACCGATCCAGATTGAATTTATCAGAAGCGAGGAAGAACCGGTGGGATATGAAGAGCTCGGTGTACCGGCCGTCGCGCCGGCCGTCGCCAACGCCTTGTTTTCAGCGACCGGAACCCGGTTCCGGCAATTGCCACTTTTCGGGGAAGTATCATAAGTCATGCGTGAAACGGGACTATTGCCAGAGGATCACCCCCCGGTTGCCACGAAGAAAATTGGCGTGCTACTGGTCAATCTGGGTACGCCCGATGCGCCGGAAAAGCGGGCCGTTAAACGCTATCTCAAGGAGTTTCTATCGGATAAGCGCGTTGTCGAAATTCCGTCTGTTGTCTGGCAACCGATTTTGCGCGGCATCATTCTCAATACACGCCCAGCCAAATCTGCGGAGGCCTATAGCCTGGTCTGGACCGAAGAGGGCTCACCGCTGGCCTTCTACACGCGAAAGCAGGCGGAGAAACTCTCTGGCAAAATTGACGGCGTGATGATCGATTGGGCGATGCGCTACGGCAATCCGAGCATTGGCAGCCGTCTGGACGCGATGAAGGCGGCAGGATGCGACCGCATCCTGATCGCGCCGCTCTATCCGCAATATAGCGGTGCCACGACGGCAAGTGTGCATGATGCGGTATTTGATGCGATTGCCGGGATGCGCTGGCAACCGGCAATCCGGCTGCTTCCGGCCTATCATGATGACAACGTCTATATCGAAGCGCTGGCGAGCAGTCTCGAGCGCGATATTGCAGATCTGGATTTTGAACCGGATGCGATCGTTGCGAGTTTTCATGGCATGCCGCAGCGTACGCTGGAACTGGGTGATCCCTATCATTGTCATTGTCAGAAAACGGCCCGGTTACTGGCCGAGAAGATGGGCAGGGAATTGGTGGTGGCATTCCAGTCGCGATTTGGACGGGCGAAATGGCTCGAACCGGCGACCGACAAAATATTGGAAGCCCTGCCGGCACTGGGCAAGAAAAATGTCGCCATTTTCGCGCCCGGTTTTTCAAGCGATTGTCTGGAAACCTGCGAGGAACTGGCGATCAGGGGCAAGGAGCAATTCGAGGCTGCCGGTGGCGATAAATTTGCCTATCTGCCATGCCTCAATGATAGCGAGACCAGCATTGACATGCTTGAGACACTGGTGCGACGGGAATTGTCAGGGTGGCTCTAGAAGCGCCGGAAATCTTTCACCCACCGGTCAAGCGTAGCGTGACGATTGCCGGGCATCAGACGTCCATTTCCCTCGAGCCGCTGTTCTGGAATCTGCTGAAAGCCGCGGCTGATGAGCGCCGCTTGCCGCTCAACGCATTGATTGCCCAGATTGATGTCGAACGCATCGCTGCGGCACAGCCGCCGGGCCTGGCGACCGCGATTCGCCTGTGGCTGACCAATGATCTGCTTGGAAAAACCACGCAAGCCGACTAAGGGACGGCCATGAACGCTACCCTTCTTGTCATGGCAGGCGGTGCGATTGGTGCAGCAGGGCGCTACCATCTCGGCCGACTTACCTTCCACCTTGGTGCCATCGGCTATCCTTTCGGTACCCTGGCAGCCAATCTAGCTGGCGGCTTTTTCATGGGTGTGCTGGCGGGTGTGCTAGCACGCAGCAATTTTGTCGATGAGCCGTGGCGGCTGTTGCTGGGCGTCGGCCTGCTCGGTGGCTTCACGACTTTTTCTGCCTTCAGCCTGGAGGTGTTCAACATGATTGAACGCGGTGAAACCGGAACGGCTGTCGGCTATGCGCTGATCTCGGTTATGGGGTCGGTACTGGCCCTGTTTGCGGGTTTGATAACAGTGAGGGCACTGGCATGAGCGGTTTTGATCCCACTGCCGAAAGCGGCTCCGAGGAAGAAAAGCCCCAAGGCTCGACCAAGGAACAGAAACAGGCACTGAAAACGCTTGATGTCCGGCAATTCACGATTTCCGCCGATGATGATGACATCCGGGTCGACCGCTGGTTCAAACGGCATATGGAAGATGTTCCGTTTAACATTGTTTCGCGCTGGGCGCGGACCGGGCAGTTGCGGCTGGACGGCAAAAGAGTGTCTCCCGGTGATCGAATCAACGCCGGTCAAATATTGCGTGTGCCGCCGTCGGAAATAGAACGGCCTGGTCGCACCCCGAAAGCGAAGATGGAACTAACGCAGGACCAGATCGATTTCGCCCGGGAACTGGTTATCCATAAAGACAAAGCGGCGCTGGTGGTGAACAAGCCTCCTGGGCTGGCTACTCAAGGGGGCAGCAAGACGACGACCCATCTCGACGGACTGCTTGATGCCCTGACCTTTGAAGCCAAATCGCGGCCGAAGCTGGTTCACCGGCTTGACAAAGATACCAGCGGAGCGATTCTGCTGGCTCGTTCGCCGGGCGCCGCCGCCTTTTTCTCGAAGCGCTTTTCCGGTCGCACCGCGCGCAAAGTCTATTGGGCAATCGTCATGGGCGTGCCGGAAATTGCCGATGGCATGATTGATTTGCCGCTTTCCAAGCAACCGGGTTCCGGCGGTGAAAAAATGCACGTCGATGAAGAAAACGGACAATCGGCCAAATCGCGCTACCGGATTATCGAGCGGGCGGGCAACCGGGCCTGCTGGGTCGAGTTGCAGCCCTATACTGGACGCACCCATCAGTTGCGCGTGCATATGGCGGCCATCGGACATCCGATCGTCGGTGATGGCAAATATGGCGGCAAGGATGCTTTCCTCACCGGCACAATCAGTCGCAAGATGCACTTGCATGCGCGGCGGCTGCGGATTGAGCATCCCGACGGTCACAATCTGGATGTGACGGCAGATCTGCCGGCTCATTTTTCCGAAACCATTGAAAATCTCGGGCTGGACCTCAGCCTGGGTGATCTGCCGCTCGACGAGAAGAAGCCGGGCGGAAAACTGGTGCGGAAACAGCAGGCCAAGGCCCATGCCAAGATGATCCGCAAGGACAAACGCGGGGAACGCCGGGCGCGGGGTGAAAATGCTGGCAAGCCGACAAAGGCCGGCAAGCCAACCAAGCGTGATCGTCCCAATGCCGGCAAGGCGACCCACAAGAAAAACATGCCGCACAAGGCCAAAGTCAAGCGGGCCGCTGCCAAGAAGCCGAGATAGGGTTCGAGAGACACAGATATGCATCCCAATCCCGCCTTCCGCTGGCCGCGGTCTGCCACCGATCACAATGATGCCGACGAACGTGCGGCGCTGGAAGCACTGATCGCCAATATCGGTTTTGGGATGGTTTTCGCCGAAACGCCCGATGGCCCCCGCGTCGCTCATGTTCCGATTATCTCTACTGGAGACGGAGCGGTCCAGTTTCATCTGGCGCGCGGCAATGCGTTGACCAAGCATATTACAGGGACAAAGGCACTATGCGTGATCAACGGACCGGATGCCTATGTTAGCCCGGATTGGTATGGCATCGAGGATCAAGTGCCGACATGGAATTATCTCACATTGGAGCTTGAAGGTACAGTGCGGCAGATGGAGCGGGAGGGTTTGATCGCATTGCTTGATGATCTGGCTGCGCAGAATGAAGCAAAACTTGCGCCCAAAGACCCGTGGCACCGGGATAAAATGGATGCTGAAAAATTTGACAAGATGGTTGATGCGATTGTTGGGTTTGAAATGGAAATCGTGGCATGGCGACCCACGGTCAAACTTGGCCAGAACAAGTCCCCGGAAGCCAGGGAGCAGGCTGCTGATGAACTCGACGCTGTCGGTCGTCGGGCAATCGCTCACATGATGCGGGAGTTTAACAAGACATGACCACCAAACTTGCCCTTTTCGATTGTGACGGCACGATGGTCGATAGCCAGCACAATATCTGCGCCTCGATGGACCAGGCGTTTACGAAACACGGTCTGGTTCCGCCCGACCATCATCTGGTGCGGCGGATTGTGGGTCTCAGCCTGATTGAAGCGGTCAGCCGGTTGTTGCCCGAAGGCGATGAAGAGACGGTCGCGGCGGTAACCCAATCCTACAAGGACGGCTTTTTCGAACTGCGTCAGGCTGGCGGGGTGCATGAGCCTTTATATGATGGGTTGCTCGAAACGCTGGAACAACTGGAGGCAGCCGGTTGGGTTTTGGGGGTTGCCACCGGCAAGTCCGATCGAGGACTCAATCATGTGTTGGAAATCCACGGACTGCGCGATCGCTTCGTAACGTTACAGACCGCCGACCGGCATCCGTCCAAGCCGCATCCGGCGATGGTCGAACTGGCGATAGCCGAAGCGGGTGCTACGCCGGAAACCACTGCGATGATTGGCGATACCAGCTTTGACATGGCAATGGCGGTCAATGCCCGGGTGCGCGCGGTCGGCGTTGACTGGGGCTATCATGACGAACAGGAACTGATCGACGCCGGCGCGGAAGTAGTGGCGGCGGCGATGGCCGATCTGAACGGGATATTGAATCGATGAGCGAGCCGATGGACACGCAGCCGGAATATATTCCTGATCCGGAGAAAGAGAAGCAGGCCAAGGCGGTGCATATTCTCATCAGCATCATCCGTCTGCTCGGTGTGGTTCTGGTGATGCTGGGGCTGGCAATCGCACTGGACCGCCTGCCGCCGGTGCCAGTGCCGGTCGGCTATGTCCTGATCGCACTTGGCCTGGTGCAGATGTGGATCGCGCCGATGTGGATCATCCGAAAATATGTCCAGGCGCGGGTGGCGGAGGAGCAGATTGCCAAGGCTGCGCAAGCTGGCGAACAGCCGTGAAGCGCTTCTATACAGACGTATCGGTTGCACCGCACGACAACCACTTTGCCATCACCCTTGACGGGCGGGCTGTCAAAACACCGCAGCGCAATGCGCTGACTCTGCCGACGCCGGAACTTGCCGAGGCGATTGCCGCGGAATGGGTGGCGCAGGAAGAGGATATCGATCCCGCCACCATGCCGCTCACCGGCTTGGCTCAGGGCGCGCTGGATCAGGTCAAGTTCGAGCGAGACCGGATCGTCGGGCGCATTGCTGCCTTTGCCGACAGCGACATGCTCTATTACCGTGCTGACGAGAGTCAGCAGGCGCTGATCGATCATCAGGCGGCCCATTGGAACCCACTGCTGGATTGGGCGCGGAGCCGCTATGATGCCAGTTTTAACCTGATCCATGGTATCATCTACCAGGCTCAGGCTGAAGAGACGATCGAGCGCCTGTCCAATGCGGTCAACGCGCAAGACGATTTTACCCTTGCCGCCATGCTGTCGCTTGTTGGCCTGTCCGGTTCGCTGATCGCGACGCTGGCGCTGGTCGAACAGGTCCATGATGCCGGGCATCTCTGGCCATTGGTCAATCTTGAAGTACTGTGGCAGGAACAGCAATGGGGCGAGGACGAACAGGCACTGGCCGCGCGCGCAGTCAAGGAAGCGGAGTTTTACGCGGCGGCCCGCTTTCTCGACCTTTCCCGTACATAGGTTTTCCCTTTGTCACATTTTTCCGTTAAAGGGTTGAAACTGTAACGGAGACTACATGAAAACCGACTCTACTTTATGCGCATCGCCCGCCGAAGCTGTGGCCTTGCTGGAAAAACTCTACACCGAACAAATTGCAATCACGGCCGCACGCTTTGGCCGCTACGCAACGTCCAAACTGGCGAAGGATGATCGCGAGCAGGGCCTTTATCCCCAGATCAGCGTCGAAATTCCCGCCGCTCAGGCCACCGAAACCAGTCATCTGGCGTCTGGCCAATTGTCCGACATCAATACCTATTGCACGACGATTACCGAGCCGCGCCTCTATCGCCTCTATCTGCTCGACCAGCTCGAACGCATAGTTGATACGTTCACCGCCAAAATCCGGGTCGGACTATCCGACACGCCGATTCCACTGGCTTTTGCGCTGGAGGATGCCGGCGCCGGGCTTGACCGGACGAAGAAGGAGAAGCTGCCCAATTATTTCCACACGCCCAATCTGGTCAAAACCAATGACGAGATTGTCGATGGTGGCCAGATTTTCCAAGGTGAGGAAGCCTCGGCGCTCGCTTTGTTCACCGCTGAACGGGTTGACTATTCGCTCCACCGGATTCGCCATTATTGCGCCACCGACCCGGAGCATTTCCAACCCTTCATCTTGTTCACCAACTACCAGCGCTATGTCGACGAGTTTATCGAACATAGTCTGGGGGAAGTGAAGGCTGGCCAGGCCACGAGACTGGTCGAACCGGGCAATCGGATCACCGGGAGGGATGGCAAGCCCTCCGCTCCGCCGATCGCCAAGCCGCCGCAAATGCCGGCCTATCATCTGGTGCGCAGCGACGGCCGGCCCGGCGTGACCCTGGTCAATATCGGCGTCGGACCGAGCAATGCCAAGACGATCACCGACCATCTCGCGGTGCTCCGCCCGCATGTCTGGCTGATGATTGGCCATTGCGGCGCGCTGCGCCGGACCCAGCGGCTCGGTGACTATGTGCTCGCCCACGCCTATTTGCGCGATGACAATGTGCTCGACGATGTGCTGCCGCCCAGCATCCCGCTGCCGACAATTGCCGAAGTGCAGCTTGCGCTCACGGAGGCCGTGCAGGCGGAAACCGGCATCGACAAGTCAAAACTCAAGCAGCATTTGCGTACCGGTACGGTGGTTACCACGGGCGACCGGAACTGGGAACTGCGCTTCGAACAGATTGCCCGACGTCTTAACCAGTCCCGCGCCATCGCCATCGACATGGAAAGCGCGACAGTCGCCGCCAACGGCTATCGCTACCGAGTGCCTTATGGGACGCTGCTGTGCGCCTCGGACAAGCCGCTGCACGGCGAGATCAAGCTGCCCGGCATGGCCGATGCCTTCTATCAGGAACGCGTGGGGCAGCATCTGGCGATCGGGCTGCGGGCGATCGATCTGCTGGCGAAAGAAGCGGACGAGGGGACGCTGCACAGCCGGAAGTTGCGGAGTTTCGGCGAGCCGTTGTTTCGGTAGTCCGACGCCAGCTGAGTGATCGGCGACATGCGCTCAAGGCTGATGCCTGAATAGTCCCGGAATATTCAAATCGCTGGATCATCAGGCAGTTCCGGATCACCTGGATCGGGGCGCGCATGTTGACCGTCACCCATTGCGTCAGCAGCGTCTTCTGCCGCTTCCTCCGTCGCCTCCGCTGCCTCGTCCGTTACGGTCGGGTAAATCTCATCTTCTATAATCTCTGGCTCTCCCTGATCCTGGCGAGCGCAGGATGCCAGCAGCATTGCGAGCATGGCGGTCGGGATGACAGTCTTCATTGGTCTCATGATCCTTCCTTCAGCGGGCAGTTATCCCGGGTATCCAATATCGACTGGCTGATCCAGACCATATCATCCCGGCCTTCTCCCGGACCGAGAAGGCCTTCCAGATAGCCCTCTTTTTTTGGGACTCTGGCCGTCAGCCCGAGGACATATCCTCGGTCACAATCGAGCAGCGCCTTGAAATAATATCTTTCCGTTTCGCCCGCCTCGATCTCTGCTGCCAAGTCTGTCCAGTTGTAAGCCAGGGCGGGCCATTGATCTCTCTGGATCACTCTGAATTCGTCGGCATCGAAATTCTTCAGATTTCCCCGGAATGCCCGAAGCGCTTTGATATCGGCCCCGACGGCCGGCAAAATATATCCAATGTCCAGCTTGAGCTTCTCGCCCTCCCGGAAGACGATTGTGGTGTTTCCCACATTTTCCAGACGAACGACAACGCTTACTAAAAGTTCGTTTTGGTCCGTCTTCCAGTCGGAACCGGACACTTCCAAATTCAGCTTGGGAACCCCTGGGCGTTCGTAAAAATACCAGTAGGAAGCGATGATCAACGCCACAGCGGACAGGAAGGCGGAGAAGCCGCTGACGCCCTCCGACCAGTTTTTCTTACTGGAATGAATCCATACCCCAGCAATAAAGACTGCTATCGCGCCAAGTATAATCGGAATTGTGTCCACAACACCCCCAAGTAACTTCTATACAATTTCTGGCAGTAAGTCGAATCTAGTGTTGGTAGCGAAGCATGGGAACCAGTTTTCTGTCGCTATAGGAAGGCTCACCCTCCGACCCCCAGTGCCGCCGCTGCCTCCCGGATCCGTTTCGCCTCCGCCCCGTCATTCTTGAACGCCTTCAACCCCCGCTCCAGCGCCTGCTTCGCCTGCACTGTCTGACCGAGCTGCATGCGGCTGCGGATCAGCATGATCCAGCCGTTGGCATCCTTGGGATTGGCCTGCAGTTTTTTGTCGAGGCCGTTGACCATATTGGCGATCATCGCTTCCTGCTGGCCGGGGGGCAGGGCGGCGGCCTCCTGCATCTGCTGGCGGCTGGGGCCGGGAATCGCCGCCGTGGCGACAGCGGGGCCGTCGGTGGTGATGCCGCCGGTTGCCGCGGCGGGTGCGGCCTTGGCGAGACGGGGCTTCACGTCGATGCCTTCATTCTCCGCCACTTGTCCGATCACCCGGCGGATATCGGCGGCATAAGGCGCGTCGGCGGGCGTGTCTTCGAGCAGCGCGAACCAGTCGTTGATCGCGCCTTTGTGATTGCCTGATATGTCTTTTTGGACCGCCAGGAAATAGCGTGCGCGGGGGTCCTTGGGATCATGTTTCAGGGCGCTGCGGAAAGCGTCGGCGGCATCCGCGGGCACTTGTTGTCCGTCGCTTGCCATCACCAGCGCTTCGCCCAGCATCGACCAATATTCGGGATTGTCGGGATCGAGCGTGGTTGCGCGTTTCATCGCGGTGGCCGATTCGGCGAACTTGGCGGTTTCAAAGTAGCTCCACCCGAGCATCCGCCAGCTTTCCGCGTCGTCAGGGTTGTCCTGCAGCTTTTTTTCGAGGTTGGTGATGACTTCGTCCACGCTCGGAGCCTGTTCGCTGTCAGCACCAGAAGCGATCGCGCTTGCACCAGTATCGGTGTTCATGCTGCGATATATCTGCACCGCGATCGCACCAAGCGCCAGTAAAGCCGCTAAAATCAGAGCGATACGGGTGACGGTTATCGATGAACCTGATTTTGCCATGGTCAATCCTCAAGCTGTTTGATGAGACGATATTTTCGAGCAGGGATACGGAGCCTGTTGCTGCCTGACAAGCGCCGAGATGGCTGTGATATTTTGCACTGGCAATGGAGAGGCTTTTTGATAAGATACTGCCAAAGTTCAATCTTTTGGGTCGCGCTATAGCTGGACAGATAGCTGAACCGGGTCGTCATGACGTATGAGGGTGCGTCGATCGGGGAAGCAAAAGGGGGGAAGCAGGCGCGTGTCGGACAAGTTTCGAGTAGTGATTATCGGGTCCGGGCCAGCGGGCATGAGCGCGGCTGGGCGCGCGGCGCAGCTCAAGCTCAAACATATATTGCTGGAAAAGACCGACCATCTTTCCGACACCATCTACAAATATCAAAAGGGCAAGCATGTCATGGCAACGCCGAGCCAGCTGGTGCTGCGCTCCGACATGGATTTTGAGGCAGGCAAGCGCGAGGCGATCCTTGGCACATGGGATGAACAGACCGCCAGTCACGGCGTGAATGTCCGGTACAAGGCCGAGCCGATAAAAATCGAGGGTGAGCAAGGCAATTTTACCATCACGCTGAAAAATGGCGATACCGTGAAGGCGGAAACAATCGTGATGGCAATCGGAACGCAGGGCAATCCCAATCTGATGCGCTGCCCCGGCGGTGATAACAAGCTGGTGCAATATCAGCTCGACGATCCCGGCGAATATTATGACGAGCATATCACAGTCATCGGTTCGGGCGATGCGGGTATTGAAAATGCGCTGGGGCTTGCCGCCGATGCGGCGCAGAATAACGTCGTCACGATTCTCAATCGCTCGGCCGAATTTGCCCGGGCAAAGAAAGCCAATGTGAAGCTGCTGATGGAAGCGGGGGAGCAGGGCAAGGTCATTATTCGCAACGAGACGACGCCAGCCGAAGTCAAGGATGGCGAGCTGGTGCTGGAAACCCGCGACGGACAAGAAACGATCAAATGCGACCGGATCATCGCCCGTATGGGTAGTGCGCCGCCGCGCAAGTTCGTCGAGGAATGCGGGATTGAATTTACCAGCGAGGATCGCGAGGCCTATCCCAAATTGTCGCCGGCATTCGAGAGCACCAAGAAGGGCATTTATGTCATCGGCGCGCTGGCCGGCTATCCGCTGATCAAGCACTGCATGAACCAGGGCTATGACGTGATCGAGTTTATCAACGGCAACGTCGACTTGAAGCCGGCTGATGAACCCATCCTCGAAGCGAAATTCAGCGGCTTGCCAAAAGGCCGGTCGGTCGACGAATGGCTCGAATTTTTCCGAGCCAATGTGACAATTCTCAACGAGCTTTCGCCTTTGCAGATGCGCGAGTTCATGCTCGACAGCGACCCGCAAAGCTATCGCCAGGATGAGGTGATATTCGAGAGAAATGATCCCGGAAGCTCGCTTTTTGCGATTGCCGAGGGCTCCGTGCTGGTCGAGATTAATCCCACTGACCCCTCGATCACCGTGCCGATCGAGCAGGGCTCGATCTTCGGTGAGGTCGGTCTGATTTCGGGTCGGCGGCGCGGCGCGACGATCCGGGCGGCGGAAGATGTCATCCTGGTCGAAATCTCGCGTACGGCGGCGCTGAAGCTGCAAGCCTCGGTCCCCGCAGCCAAGCGCCGGATCACCCAGATTTCCACCGAGCGGCAATTGCTGCAGATGTTCGGGTCGGGCCTGACCAAGGAGGATATTGCCGAAGTTGTCGAAACCAGCGAGATCATCAATGTCCGGGCCGGTGAAACAATTATCGAGGAAGGGTCTGACGGCAACGACATCTATGTCATTCGCGTCGGGTCTATGGTGGTCGAGAAACAAATTGGTGGCAGGCCGGTGTTCCTTTCCTATCTGCCCGCCGGTTCCTATGTTGGGGAAATGACGCTGATTGCCGGGGGCTATCGTACTGCCACGGTCAAGGCTGCGATCAAGTCGGAAGTCATCAGGATCAACGGCGATGCGTTCAAGAAAGTGCTCGACGCTCATCCCGATCTGATGCGCAAGGCGAAAAAGGACATGGCTGCGCGGCAGGACATTAACGCCTTTGTCGAAGCCAAGAAGGACGGCTTTTCGGGTATCGTCGACATGTATTCAGAGATTGCCAATTTCCTCGTCGACAACGGCATTGGCGAGGCTACCGACGTCCTGCTGATCGACGAGAATCTGTGTGTCGGTTGTGACAATTGCGAGAAAGCCTGCGCCGACAGTCACGAAGGCCTGTCGCGTCTCGACCGCGAGGCGGGGAAAACCTATGCCCATCTCCACGTACCGACGAGCTGTCGGCACTGCGAACATCCGCATTGCATGTCCGACTGCCCGCCCGATGCCATTCACCGCGGTCCCGATGGCGAGGTGTTTATTGATGACAGCTGTATCGGCTGCGGCAATTGCCAGCGCTATTGTCCCTATGGCGTGATCCGCATGGACAAGGTTCCGCCGAAGAAGCCGGGGCTGCTGAGCTGGCTGTTCTTTGGTTCTGGGCCGGGGCCGGGCGAACCCGATAAGCAATGGACCGCCGAGCATAGCGACCCTTCCGTCGAGCAGCCGAAAAAAGCGATCAAATGCGATATGTGCTCCGGAATAGCTGGCGGCCCTGCCTGCGTTCGCGCCTGTCCGACGGGGGCGGCGATCCGCGTGGCGCCGGAAGAATTCCTCACCGTCGCCAAACTTGAAGCGGAGGACATATAATGGCTAGCCGAGCAATGTCGGCCCCCTCCGGTCGCAAGAAAGTCTTGATGCACGACGGATTCCTCAAGCACGCCGGGTTCCGCTGGCTGAAAATTTCCTCGGCGATCATGCTGATCTGCATCATCAGCTATATTTTTGTCGATGTCTCGCCACGCCACAACGGCGGCAGCTGGTATGGCTATACGCTCGGCACCATCGGCGCGCTGCTCATTATCTGGCTGACCATGCTTGGGGTGCGCAAACGGGCGATGACGCCAGGGTCATGGTCGCTCAAGGCCTGGACATCGGCGCATATCTATCTTGGTCTCAGCCTGATCGTTATCGGCACGCTGCATACCGGTTTTCAGCTTGGCTGGAACATCCACACTGCTGCTTATATGTTCATGATGCTGGTCATTATTTCCGGCATTGTCGGGATATATTTTTATGTTACCATCCCGAAGGCGCTGTCGGACAATCGCGACGAAATGACAGAGGCGGAAATGCTGGAAAACCTCCGCTCGCTCGATCGGCAGTTGCATGAGGCGGCGCAGCCATTGTCGGCAGAGCATGCCAGTCTGGTGCTGCAGTCGCTCGAACAGGACCCCTTCGGCGGTGGCTTCTTTCAGCGGATGTCCGGAAGATATCCGGATTGTGCGACCCGGATGGCGCAAGCGGAACTGCGCCGGGCGCGGGCTTATGAGCCGAAAATGGGAGGTGACGATCCGCGCGACAAGGTTGAGGCGCTGCTCGAGAAAAAAGAAGCCACGCTGGGCCGTGTCCGCCGTCATCTCAAGCTCAAGGCGCTGCTGCAGGTCTGGCTGTTCGTCCATGTCCCGATGACTTTCGCCCTGATCGCATCGCTGACCGCACATATCATCAGCGTATTTTTCTACTGGTAGGATGGAGAGCCGGATATGACCTTCATTATACGCCAGATCGCGACCACCGCCGATGGTCGCGAGATTGTCCGGTCGAAGCCGACCGCCGAGGACAAAATCGGCATTGGCCGAAGCACTGCAAACGCGATCCACCTGCCCGATCTCGCCGTCAACCCGGACCATGCCATCATCCGCAAACGCGATGACGGGCAGATCATTGTCGAAACCTTGTCGGGCGAGCATTTCACCATGGACGGGAAGCACCGGGTGTCGGTCACGATCGAGCCTTCAAGAGGTGCGGAACTCGGCTTTGGCGGCCATGTGATACTGGTCAGTGAGGAAGACGGGGATGTTGTCCTTACCGTCAAGCGGGTCGACGCTGTGTCCGATTCCGCGGAAACGAGGAGTGAGACGACCGTCTACACGCTCAAAGGCTTGCTCCCTGGCAAGCGGATCACCGCTTGGACCTTTATTGCCCTCGTGCTGGCCGCATTTCTGGTCTGGCCAATCTACACCTGGGCCACCTGGCGTGGTGTCGAAGAGAGGCCCGATCAATTTCATGCCGACACAATGTGGTCGTCCGGCCCGCTCAGCAGTGCGCATCACGGACTCGAGAAAGACTGTCAGGCTTGCCATGTCGATGCTTTTGTCACGGTCAAGGACAAGACCTGTCTCACTTGTCATGAAGAGGATGCGCATGACCATGCCGCCAAACCTCGCTTGCTGGCCGCGCGCGGTGGTCCGGAAGGGCTGGAGAAAATCGGCGCTGCATTTGCCTCTGCCTTTAACAAGCCACCGGGCAGGTGTGTCGAATGTCACAGCGAGCATGAGGGGGCCGGTGCTATGGAGCCCACTGCGCAAAATTTCTGCGCCGATTGCCACGACGGGATGGATGGACGTTTGATCGATACAAAACTGGAAAACGCGTCGGATTTCGGTATTGCACACCCGCAATTTCGGCCGGCCGTACTCGTCCAGCCCGGCGGCAAAAATCCTTCGCGCAAGCGTGTCTCGCTCGATCAGAAGCCAACCGAATATAATGGCCTGAAATTTCCTCATGACGTTCATCTCTCGAAGACCGGCGGCGTCGCCCAAATGGGGCGGACGCTATCGGCAGAATTTGGCTTTGGTTCTGCGCTCGTGTGCAAGGATTGCCATACGCCGGATCCCAAAGGCGTGCGTTTTGAACCCGTCGACATGGAGGAAGATTGCAGCATGTGTCACAGTCTCGCCTTTGACGAAATCGGCGGCACGGTGCGGACGCTCAGGCACGGTGAACCCGCAATGGTTCAGGCCGATCTTGAGGCTTATTATCGTTCCACCGGCCCAACCCGGCCGATCAATCTTGGCGGGATGACGCGCCGCCGTCCGGGGGCGGGTAACGAGGCCCGCGTGGCCAGCGATTATGCACGCGCTGTCCAGTTCCGCCCGAGCCGCGCCAATCTGGCGATCAGCCAGGTCTTCTCTCGCGGAGGGGCCTGTTTCGACTGTCACGGCGTGACTCCCCCGACCGCTAGCGGGCGGGTCGATTATGGCATCAAGCCGGTGACCCAAACCGACCGCTATATGCACAAGGGCTGGTTCAGCCATGACGCCCATAATGACGCTGAATGCACGACCTGTCACAATGCGCCGACGTCCAAGAGTGCCACTGATTTGCTGTTGCCCGGGATCAAGACGTGCCGCGAATGCCATGGCGGGGAATTTCAGCAGCAAACGGACGTGCCTTCGACCTGCGCCATGTGCCATGATTATCATGCCGGTGACGGTGCACCGTGGCTGATCAAGGAAGAACAAAAGGATAAGCAGAAGAAGCCGGAGAGAAAGCTTGCCCGGCAATAGGGCGGACCGAAAAAAGGGAGGGCGTCCATGTTAATGGCGCAGATCACGGATATTCATCTGGGCTTTGACCCTGATAATCCTGCGGAATTCAACCGCAAGCGCCTAGATCAGGCGATCAAGACCATCTGCGCGATGACCCCACAACCCGATCTGTTGCTGGCCACTGGTGATCTCGTTGATCGCGGCGATCAGGAAAGCTACGCGCGGCTGGAAAATGCCTTGTCCGTCGTGCCATTTCCCGTTCACATGTGCCTTGGCAATCACGATCTGAGGGCTCCATTCCGCCAGCAATTTCCTGATGTGCCAACCGTCGACGGCTTTGTTCAGCACGAGGTCGATACGCCGGCTCTCCGATTGCTGTTTCTCGACACGCTGGAAGAGGGCAGGCACGGGGGAGCCTTTTGCGCTACCCGGGCCAGATGGCTAAGCGACAAGCTTGCGGAAAAAAAGGACAAGCCGACGATCCTGATTCTACACCACCCGCCGGTGGAAAGCGGCATTGACTGGATGAACACCCATCCCGATGAGCCCTGGGTCGGGCGGTTGGCCGAAACCGTGGCGGGCCATGATCAGGTCAAGGGAATGATTACCGGGCATCTGCATCGCAATATTTCAACATGGTGGCAGGATATTAGCCTGACGGTCTGTGCGTCGACCGCACCCCAGGTTGCGCTGGACCTGAAGCCGATCGATCCGGAAAATCCAGATGGACGCAATATGATCGTCGCTGATCCGCCAGCCATTGCTTTGCACTGGTGGAACGGGCGTCAGTTGATCAGCCATTTTGAAACAGCAGAAGAGCATGTCATGCTCGCCCGCTATGATGAGAATTTGCAGCCGCTGGTGCGCGCCCTGCTGGCCGAGAGGCCGGAATAGCCAGTTTTTCGACGTCGTTCATCGACCGGAAATAGCAGTTCGTCTAATATTTGATTTCTGGCGCAACCTTTTTTGCGTTTGGCCTCCGCTTTGGCTAGAACCCAACCAACGGCGCCGTAGGCGCTTTCCGGGCGACCCGTGACAAGGGCCCTGTATATGGAGAAACATACATGCGATTCACGATTTCCAGCCGCAAATTTTTTCTGGGTGTTTCCAGCGCCGCGCTTATTGGCGCGACTGCGAGCCCCGCTCTTGCCGATCATCATGGGAAAAAAATGACCACTGCAGAACTGAACAAAATGAGCGCGATGCAATCTGTATCGGCAGACAAGAGCGAGAATAGTGTGCTCCAGCCGTGGACCGGACCTTATGATGGTGTGCCGCCGTGGGATGAAGTGAAGGTCGCCGATTTTCCGGCAGCCTTTCAGGCGATGATGGACAAGATTCAGGCCGACGTAAATGCGATCCGCGACAATCCGGAGCCTGCGACCTTTGAAAATTTCACCGTACCAATGGAACTGGTCGGCAACGAAGCCAATAATCTCTTCGCTATCTGGGGGGTGCACAGCAGCAATCTTTCCAATGACGAAGTCCGCAAGATCCAGGGCGAATGGTTGCCCAAGGTGTCTGCTTTCTTCGACCAGCTAACCCTCGACCCGAAATTGCTGGCCAAAACCAAAGCGGTTTACGACAATCGTGAATCGGCCGGACTGGATGCCATGCAGACTCGGCTGGTCGAGCGCAATTACGAGCAATTGGTCCGCGATGGCGCCCTGCTGGACGGCGCCGACAAGGAACAGCTGATCGCCTATAATACCGAATTGTCGAAGGCATTTAACGACTTTTCCAACAAGGTGTTGGCCGATGAGGAAACCTTCATCTTCCTGACCGACGAAGCGGATCTGGCCGGACTGCCGGACAGTTTCGTTGCCTCGCTCAAGGCCGCTGCGGAGGAGCAGGGCAAGGCCGGCTGGGCGCTGAAAAACACCCGCTCGGTGATGCAGCCCTTCCTGCAGAACTCGACTCGTCGCGATCTGCGCGAGCAGGTTTACAACGCCTATATCAATCGCGGCGACAATGGCGATGCCAATGACACCAATGCGACCATCGCCAAGATCCTGAAGCTGCGCGCCGACCGCGCCAAGCTGTTGGGTTTCAAGACCCACGCCCATTACCGCATGGCCGACACGATGGCGAAAGAACCGGAAGCGGCGATGGACCTGATGATGAAGGTCTGGCCGGCGGCCGTCGCCCGCGTCGGTGAAGAAGTCGCTGACATGCAGGCGATTGCCGATGCCGAGGGCGCGGAGATCACCATCGCACCATGGGACTACCGTTTCTATGCGGAGAAGGTTCGCAAGGCGAAATATGATCTCGATGCTGCGGAGATCAAACCTTATTTCCAGCTCGACAAGATGATGGATGCCCTGTTCGATGCGGCAGGCAAGTTATATGGCCTCACCTTCACCGAAACTACCGGCAGCATTCCGGTTTTCGACCCCGAGGTCCGCACCTTCGAAGTCAAGCGCGGCGACAAGGTCATCGGTGTGCAGTTTTTCGACAATTATGCGCGCAACGGCAAGCGGTCCGGGGCGTGGATGACCACCTACAAGGACAGCTACAAGCTGGGTGGCCGGAACAAATACACGATCTCGTCGAACAACAATAATTTCGTCAAGGGCGGCGATGGCGAGCCGACCCTGATCAGCCTCGACGATGCGCAGACCCTGTTCCACGAATTTGGACATGCGCTGCATTATCTCAACTATGAAATTACCTACCCGGGTCTTGCCAACACGCCGCGCGACTTTGTCGAATATCCGAGCCAGGTGAACGAGAATTGGCTGATGACGCCCTATATCCTGTCGACCTACGCCACTCACTACAAGACCGGCGAGCCGATTCCGAAGGAGCTGGTGGACAAGATCCAGGTATCCAAGACCTTCAACGAGGGCTTTGCGACGGTTGAATATCTGTCCTCGGCAATCGTCGACATGAAGCTGCACAATCGCGAGGAAGCGATCATCGATCCGGACAAGTTCGAACGTGAAACGCTGACCGAAATCGGCATGCCGAAAGAGATTGTGATGCGGCACCGCCTGCCGCAGTTCAACCATCTCTTCTCGTCAGACGCCTATTCGGCCGGCTATTACAGCTATCTCTGGTCGGAAACGATGGACGCCGACACTTGGGCAGCCTTTGAAGAAGCGGGCAGCCCGTGGGACAAGGAAACCGCCGAGCGGTTCCGGACGATCCTGCTGGCGACCGGCAATGAAACCGACCGCAAAGAAGCCTATCGCCAATTCCGCGGCCGTGATCCGGAGGTAAAATATATCCTCAAGAAGCGTGGCTTCCCGGTACCGGGTGAATGAGGCGATATGGGTTGCAAGGATGACGCGGCAAATTAGGCGACCGTCGTCCTGATGAATTGAGAAAGGGGAGCGCGATTGTGCTCCCCTTTTTTGTTGGGGATTGTTGCAATCGATACGGTAATTCCATTGTAGAGTCCCTGTGTCATGCTAAACTCAGTCCAGATATTTGATCAAAGCTGTCAGCTTCTGCACCTAATAAGGAGACAAGTCCTCATGACCACACGTTCGGTTTTTCTCGCTACTGGCATGATCTGCCTGTTCGGCGCGGCAGCATCGCCCGCCTATGCCGATGAGGGCATGTGGACCTTTGATGCCTTTCCGACCGGGCAAATGCGTGAGGCCTATGGCTGGGCGCCAGATAAGGCCTGGCTGGACCGCGTGCAGGCCGCGTCTGTTCGCCTCACCGGAGGATGTTCCGCCAGTTTTGTGTCAAGCCAGGGGCTTATTCTGACCAACCATCACTGCGTCGCAAGCTGTCTCTATCAAAATTCAGACGATGAAAACGATTTCCTGAAAAACGGTTTTATCGCCGGAAACCGGGCTGAAGAAAAGAAATGCGCCGGGCAGCAAGCCGAGGTGGTCACCATGATCACCGATGTGACGGCCGATGTGACGGCCGCCATTGGCGACCTTAGCGGCGAGGCACTGACCAAGGCGCGCGACGCAAAAATCGCGGTTATCGAAAGCGCTGGGTGCCCGGATACGGAGACCACAAGATGTCAGGTGGTAACCCTGTTCGGTGGCGGCCAGTATAAGCTCTATTCCTACCGGAAATATTCCGATGTACGGTTGGCCTGGTCGCCGGAGGATAGGGCTGCAACCTTCGGTGGAGACCCGGACAATTTCAATTTCCCGCGCTATTCGCTCGATGCATCGTTTTTGCGGGCCTATGAAAATGGCAAGCCGGTCGCCACTCCTGCCCATCTGAAATGGAATCCGCGCGCGCCGAAAGAAGGCGAGCTTACGTTCGTGGTCGGCAATCCCGGTTCAACGTCGCGGCTTTATACGCAAAGCCAGCTTGCCTTTGAACGCGAAGTGCGTCTGCCGGTGACCGTAGCTACCATGTCGGAACTGCGCGGGCGTCTGATCCGGGCGATGGAGGAAAGCCCGGAGAAAAACCGCGAGGGCCTCGACTTGCTCGGCGGTATCGAAAATTCGCTTAAAGTCTATATCGGCCGGACCAAGGCGCTGAATGATCCAGCCTTTACCGCAAAGCTTGCCGGTGCCGAAGCTAACCTGAAAGCGAAGAGCGCGGGTAATGACGCTATCGGAGATCCGTGGGCGGATGTGGACGCGGCAATGCAGGCCTATCGCTCTTATTATTTGCCCGCACGTTTCACCGATCCAACGGGTGATCTTTACGGCTATGCGCAAGTTCTGGTGCTGGCGGCGATAGAAAGCGCAAAACCCAATGCCGAGCGGCTGCCAGGCTTTACCGACAGCGCGCTTCCGTTGACCAAAAAACGCCTGCTCGACGAGCGGCCGGTATATCCTTGGCTCGACGAACTGAAGTTCGGATGGAGCCTGTCCAAGGCGCGCGAATATCTTGGTGCCGACGATCCCGATACGAAGCTACTGCTCGGCAAGGAAAGCCCTGAACAGCTGGCCGAGCGACTGGTTGCCGGCACCGGACTGGCGGATCCCGCAATGCGCCAGAAATTATGGGACGGAGGTCTCGCCGCGATAGAGGCGTCGGATGATCCGATGATCCTCTATGCGCGCAAACTCGAAGCGCGCCAGCGCGAGCTCAGGCAGCAGATTGATGAAAATTACGCCGGTCCGTTGACCAATGCCGGTGCGAAGCTCGCCGACGCGCGTTTCGCCGCCTATGGGGACAAGCTCTACCCCGACGCGACATTCACGCTGCGGATCAGCTACGGTCAGGTCAAAGGCTGGATGGAGCGGGGCAAGCAAGTGCCGGTTGCAACCATCCTTGGCGGCACGTTCGACCGCGCCACCGGCAACGAACCCTTTGATCTCGCGCCCGCTTTCGGCGCCAACAAGGACAAGATCGATCCCTCGATCACTTATGATTTTGTCTCGACCAACGATATTATCGGGGGCAATTCCGGCTCGCCGGTGATCGACAAGGCCGGTACGGTGATCGGCGCGGCGTTTGACGGCAATATCCATTCGCTGGGCGGAAATTATGGATATGATCCTGTTCTCAATCGCACGGTATCGGTTTCTGTCGCTGCGGTTCAGGAGGCGCTGGAGACAATCTATCCTGCGCCGAATTTGGTGAAGGAACTGAAGGCGAAATAATTGCCGCCGCCTGATGGTGGGCAACCCTCAGGACTTGCAATCGTATTGAAAATCAAAAAATGGCGCGCCGTCCACTGAACGGCGCGCCCTTCTGCGACTAGTCTAGCTTCGGCTTAAAAGCGGAAACCGACGCCCGCGACCACCTGGTGGCGGTCGAGGTCGACGCCGATTTCATTGTTATCGTTGAACAATGTGTCGTTATATTTGAGCGAGCTATAGTTGGAATAGCGATACTCGAGTTTGACAAACGCGCCGGAACCGTTGCCGTTTCCGCCGGTTCCGATCACCTGCTCGACGCCCGCGCCAAGACGATAGCCGTCAACCTGCTGGCTGTCGTCGAAGTTGAGATTAACGCCATCGGATTCCGCGCGGTCCTGGAAACGGGATTCGACTGCGGTGTTGGTGTAGCCGCCCTTGGCGTAAAGCAGAGTGGTCGGGGTGACCTTGGCACCGATGCGCGCGCCGAGATAAAGGTCGCGCTTCAGGTTGATGCGATAGCCGAACGGGGCGTTGATGTCCTCATCGCCTTCTTGGCTACCGGTCGAATCCATATATTCGCCTTCGATACCGAAGACCACGGGACCAGCATCGAAATCATAGCCGAGCGCCACGCCGTAAGCTAAGCCGTCGACCGACTGATCAAGAGTGTTATTTTCGAAAATGCCATCATTGTCGGTATCGACATCCACATCGCTGCCCGAACGCAGCGTATCATAGCCACCAAGAATTTCGGCGCGAGGACCAGTGAAAGGCGAATTGGACTGGGCTGCTGCAGGGGCTGCGAAAGTGCCCGCAACCGCACATAGAATGACGGGGGTAATTATGGGGGATTTCATTATTTTACTCCAACTAATTAAACAGGGAACATGATTGTTCCGGTTATGCCCGCTATATTTGCGGGCTTTTCCTTGATGAATGGCCCAAACAAACAGAGCGACCCTTCGAGGAATAGAGTGAACGGTCCGGAGGCATCGGTGGTTCCATCGAAAGCCGGATTAGTTGAAACAATATTGCTTCTGATGCAAAAATATCACGGTTTCGCCGTGTTCGTTCAATCTGAACGGATGAAGAGACGGGGCATTTCCTTCAGAAATGGGGGAACATCTTCGTTCCGGCAGCGCTGAAGCCATTCGGCGACATCTGAGGGTCGGCCGGATCCGTTAGTGGTGAGCTTGTCGAACCAAGCCTTCAGTCTCGAGGCATCCTTCGACAGGCTCAGGACTAACGAGAATATTGCAGGTTATTTGATCGCTGCCAGCTGGTAGAGAAAATCGGCATAGCCCATGGTCGCATCAACCAGGCCGGCGACCTTGGGATTGGTCGATTCAATCACATAATATTCGTCCGGCGCATGTGCTCCGGCCCCATGTCCCATGCCGAAATGACCGGCGGGGATCGAAACCGGCGGGCTCGTAAAGGTCGCTCCCGGCCAGGAACCGGCGAGGCGCGGATTGAGCGTCGCCTCGATACCCGCGCGTTCATAAGTCGCCAGTTCGGTGCGGATCAGCCGGCTATTCTCATCGGTCTCGGTTGGATCATAGCCGCCGCTGACATTGACCTCGATATCGGGAAAGCCGTTGGCGTCGAGATGCGCACGCAATTTGGTTTCGGCTTCGGCGCGGGTCTGATTGGGGACGAGGCGCAGATCGAGCTTGGCCACGGCACGCCCCGGCAGGACGGTCTTGCCGCCCGGTCCGGTATAGCCAGCAACCAGCCCCTCGATGTTGACGGTCGGCTCCTGGGCCAGCCGCTGCAGTGCCTGCTCAAAGGGCAGGTCATCAATCCAGTGTTCGACACCCAGAATCGCCTTGCGCTGGGCTTCGTTTGAATTGCGCGCGGTTTCTGCAATCAGGGCTTTTTCACGAGCGGTCAGCGGCCGGACATTGTCAAACCATCCTTTTATGGCCGGCGTGTTCCCGTCAGCGGTCACCAGCGTCTGGAGCGCCTGCACCAGCCGCCAGCTCGGGCTATCGACCATCGCTTTCAGGCTGCTGTGAATATCGCCCTTCGGCCCGCGGCCCCATTTCTCACCACTGGCGACCAGCTCCAGTTCAATCAGGCCTTTGGAACCCAGGTTGACGCTTACGTTGCCATTCTTGTCCTGCCAGCTGGCCGGAATGAATATGCCCTCACATTTTTTGAGGGCGGCTAGCACATTGGGTTTGGTCGCGACCTGTTTGAAATGGGGTGATCCGATTTCCTCTTCCCCTTCGCAGATCAGGACAATGTTGACCGGCAATTGGCGACCCGCTGCGCGGATGGCATGCAGTGCCGCCAAGAAGGTTGCTTCCGGTCCTTTCTGATTGACCGCGCCGCGTCCCATGATCGCTTTGCCGAAACCGGGGCGGTCGACAATCGCCGCTGCCAGCGGGGGAGATGACCATTCGGACGGGTCATATTGTTTGACGTCATACATGAAATAGATGCCGAGCGTCCGTTTTGCGCCCGCATCGAACGTGGCAAATACGCCAGGATGCCCGTCGGTCGGAACGATTTCGACATGCTGGAATCCGGCGTCCTTGGCTAGAGCGGCCATATATTCCGCTCCTTCTGCCATATTGCGGTCTTCCGCAGCGATTGAGGGGATTTTGATCCAGTCCTGAATCCGCCGGACTGATGCCTCGCGCCCCGCTTCCGCAGCCTTGCGTATGGCGCTCATGTCGCTGTTTGCGGCTAAAGATATTGCGGGCGAAAGAAACATGGCCCCGGCCCCGGCCATGGCTGCTCCGCGCAGAGCCTGACGGCGATCAATGGATGGATATTTGATATCGGATGTCATGCGCGTTCCCCTTTTTCTGGGGACCGAGAATGACCGTAAAATTATTATATCGCAAGCCTGAACAGACGCCGGAATTTCAGGCTGCCATCGCCGTCTTGCTGAAATGTTCAGTGAAGCGCGGCTGCATTGGCTGGCTGGCAACCATCGCCAGCGGCAGAGCGGTCTCACAATGCGCGCATTCGGCGCTGATCCGGCCGACATGCCAGTGCGATTTTCCGCAGCCGGGGCAGCGGTTGACGATATCGAGATGATAGAGTGGTTGATAGCCCCGGTTTTGCCCCTGTTCGGCCAAGGCTTGAGCAGGCTCGTTGATGAATGATCTGGGTGACAAGTACATCGCTTCGTCCTTCTTTCTATCTTGTGCCAAACTTACTGCGAACCAAATGCCATTTCGTTGCTGAATCAACGATGAACCGTTCCTTATGATAGATGAAATGATATTCCAGTCGTGGGAAATCGATAGGAGATAATCGCCATTTCTGAGTGATCAGTAACACAATATTGATCAAATGTTTGATTTTGGCGGCAAATAATTCACAAATTTACATGCTATTTTGGCCGAAATCTTGACCGTCGGGATTAGCGGAGCGCGGCGTCCAGCAGATGGGCCAGACGGAGCCCGGCGCGCTTGACCTGCAGGCGGGCGACCGGGACGAGTGCCGGAATTTCTATATTATCGATCATTGCACGCTGTTTCATGGCCGGCCCGCATGATGGCGCATCTTCGGCGGTCCGGTAGCTGTGGTTGCGGGAAACCTCCCACGCCTCCATCGCCCAGTCTGCGGTGGTGCCAGTTACCAGAGCCGTCTTTTCTGTCGCATTATATCGTCTGACCATATCTGGTCCGTCGCTGATTGCCCGTTCGGCCAAGGGACCGTCCCACAGCCAGTGGAGATTCATCCGGCCTTCGATAATGCCATAGGCGGCGCTGACATCATTGCCGCCACGGTCGGAGCGGTCGCCGCTGTGCAGCGGCATATGCATGTCGCCGACAAAATGGACCAGAAAGGTGAGGGCTTCGAGCCGGATATGAGCGGGCAGGCTCTTGTCGGCCAGTAGCGCGGCATTGCGGTCGATTTGCGCGGATACGCAATTGCCGTTGGCGCAGGCGCTTTTGAGATCAAAGGGCTTGCAGATATCGACATTCTGATAATGCCAGGGCCCGGTATAACCCCAGCGCAGCCGGTCGCGACGAATACAGTCGGGCCAGACGCTGGCATCGCCGATATTGCTCAAATCGCACTGCGGGGTGCCGAGCAATTTCGCCGAGCGAAACAGCTGGTTCATCCGCGTCTTTGTCACCGGATCCAGATTGGCTTCGGCTATGTCAGCGATGGTGCGATGGGCATATTCCCCCCAGGCGAGGGCTGGAGTGGGAAGCAGAACGAGAAAGGCGGCGATCCAGAATTTTATCATGGTCGATAATTGGGCATGTTTCATTACAGTTTGACGAAAACGGTCAATTGGCACCCAATTTTCGCCACGCCAGATCGGCAAATTCACATAATAGCGGCCGCGTGTCGCGCGGGTCTATAATATCCTCGACGCTGAATTGCTCGGCTGTGCGGAACGGGGAAGTGACCTTGTCGAGCTTGGCCTTGATCTCGGCAAGCCGCGCAGCCGGATCCTCGGCGCTTTCGATATCGCTTTTATAGGCGACCTCAAGACCACCGGCGATCGGCAGCGAACCCCAGTCGCCCGAAGGCCAGGCGAAGCGATATTGGAAATTTTCGGCATTGCTCATCGCGCTGCCGGCGATGCCATAGGCGCGGCGGACGATGACGCTGGCCCAGGGCACGGTCGCTTTATAGACGGCGTTCATCGCCTGCACGCCGTAACGGATGGTGCCGGTGCGCTCGGCCTCGCCGCCGATCATGAAGCCGGGATTGTCGACCAGATGGACGACCGGCAAATGGAATTGCTCGGCCAGCTTGGCGAAGCGTTCCACCTTTTCCGACGATTTGGCTTCCCAGGAACCGCCCAGGAAGGACGGATCATTGGCAAGCACGGCTACCGGCCAGCCGTCGAGACGGGCAAAGGCGGTGATCGCGGCCCGGCCCCAGCGTTTGCCCATTTCGAACACGCTGCCTTCATCAAACACCGATGTCATGATCTTGCGCATCGAATAGACTTGCTTGTCCTCCCGCGGGACGGCGGAGAGCAGGCTTTCCTCGCGGCGGTCGACGGGATCGATATTGCGCGTGCGCGCGGCCAGCTGGTTCACATTGCTCGGCAGATAGGACAGGAATTTGCGGGCGGTGACAAAGGCTTCGGCTTCGCTGGACACCTCCTCGTCCACAACACCATTGGTGGTGTGGATATTGGAACCGCCGAGCTGTTCCTTGCTGAGGTCATCGCCGATTGCTGCGGCCACTGCCGGACCGGCGGCAAATATCTGCGAAAGGCCCTTCACCATGATCGAATAATGGCTGGCGACGGTGCGCGCTGCGCCCATGCCCGCGGTCGGGCCCAAAGCCAAGGCGACGACCGGCACCGTATCCTGGTTCCTGATGATATCTTCCCAGCCGGGAACGGCCGGTACATAGGTGAAGCCCATATCCTCAAGACTCTTAACCGAGCCACCGCCGCCAGTGCCGTCGATCATACGGATCATCGGAATGCCCAGTGTATGTGCCATTTTTTCGCACTGCGTGAATTTCCGGTGCAGCGCCGCATCGGCAGCCCCGCCGCGCACGGTGAAGTCATCCGCAGACGCCACCACCGGGCGGCCCTCGATATTGGCCCGGCCAAAAATCAAGTTGCTTGGCGCAAAATCCTCGAACGTGCCATCCTCGGCATAGGTCCCGCGCCCGGCAATTTTGCCGATCTCGCGGAAACTGCCTTCATCGACAATGCCGGCAATCCGCGCCCGCGCATCGAGCTTGCCGCGGCCGTGCTGGCGAGAGACTTTTTCTTCCCCGCCCATTTTTTCGGCGAGCCGCTGGCGCTCGGCGAGTTCTTCGAGTTCAGGTTTCCATGTCATGAGACCGGGTTAACCAAGTGGTTAAGAAAGGGGAAGCGGGAATTTCACTCCTCATCCCCGTAAATCGCCACAGCCATCTCCCCGTTACTGGTCGCCCGTCCGCGATACATGCCCGGGGTGTTGAAACTATAGCCTGCCTGTCCCCAAGGCGTCGCATAGATGATGCCGCCATCGCCGCCCAGCTCGCCAAGTTCCGCTATCACATCATCGGCGATCTGCTGGATTTCCTCGTCCGACAGCATGAATTCGCTGGCATGAACGGCGTAGGTGTAGTTTCCTTCCTCATCCTTCGGCACGGCCAGTTGTGCTTCCGCGATGGCAATCGGCCAGCGCATCCGGATGCGGGCGCAGATTTCGTGGGCGACGCCGAGGCGGATGAAATATTCGCCCGATCCGGTCGCCGAAATCGCGCAGCTGCGATCGTCGGCATAGGTTCCCGCGCCGATCACCGGACTGTCGCCGATCCGGCCCCAGCGCTTGCCGGTCATGCCGCCGGTCGAGGTGCCGGCCGCCATATGGCCATCTTTGTCCATGGCGACGGCGCCAACTGTGCCAAACTTATAGTCGACATCGGCGGCGCTGACCTTTCTGGCGAGCAGGTCCTCGATCTGTTTCAGCCGGTAAGGCGTGGCGTAATAGTCGGGCGTCACCTGTTCGAGCCCCTGTTCGCGGCTGAACTGGTTCGCGCCTTCGCCCGACAGCATCACGTGCGGGCTGTTGTCCTTGACTGCGCGGGCGAGCAAGATCGGGTTTTTGGTACCGTTGATCCCGGCGACCGCGCCCGCCGACAGGTCGCTGCCATCCATGATGCTGCTGTCGAGCTCGTTGGTCTTGTCCCAAGTGAACACGGCGCCCTTGCCGGCGTTGAAATGGGGGTCGTTTTCCAGAATGATGATGGTGGCAGTGATCGCGTCCATCGCGCTGCCGCCGTCTTTCAGGACTTTGGAGCCGGCTTCGAGCGCTTCGCTCAGTGCTGCACGGATCGCCTGGTCCTGTTCGGGCGTGATCTTGTCACGATTGATCGTACCGGCGCCGCCGTGAATGGCGATCGACCAGCGGGCATCTTCATCCATCATATCCTGTGCGCCTGCCGCTGTGGCCATGGTGGAAAGCAATATAGTCGAGCCAAACAGGCTCAGCAATTTCCGGATCATCAAACGTCTCTCCCGATTGGCTCTTATCATTTCTTCGCGAACAGCCTATATGTCCGGCAAACCGGCCCTTCTGACAAGAGCAAAGATATGACTTCTGAAAATCCGTCGCTGCGACCCTGGCGCGACATCGAGCGGCGCAAATCCCGCCAGATCATGGTCGGCGACGTGCCGGTCGGTGGTGATGCGCCGATTACCGTGCAGACGATGACCAACACCCTGACTTCAGACGCCAAGGCAACGATTGACCAGATCCGCCGATGCGAAGAGGCCGGGGTCGATATCATCCGCGTTTCCTGTCCGGATGTCGAGAGTACGACGGCGCTGAAGCAGATTGTCCGCGCCAGCAATGTCCCCATCGTCGCGGATATCCATTTCCATTACAAGCGCGGCATCGAGGCGGCGGAGGCGGGCGCGGCCTGTCTGCGGATCAATCCGGGCAATATCGGGTCGTCCCAGCGGGTTAAGGAAGTGGTCGATGCAGCCAAGGCCAACGGCTGCGCAATCCGTATCGGGGTCAATGCGGGGAGTCTGGAGAAGGACCTGCTCGAAAAATATGGCGAACCCTGTCCCGAGGCACTGGTCGAGAGCGCGCTCGACCATATCAAGATTTTGCAGGACCATGATTTCCACGAGTTCAAGGTGGCGGTGAAGGCGTCCGACGTGTTTCTTGCTGTCGCGGCTTATTCGCAGCTTGCCGACGCAGTCGATTGCCCGCTGCACCTCGGTATCACCGAAGCGGGCGGCCTGATCGGCGGAACGGTGAAAAGCTCGATCGGCATGGGCAATCTGCTGTGGGCCGGAATCGGCGACACGATCCGCGTGAGCCTGTCGGCGGAACCCGAGGAAGAAGTGCGCGTCGGCTATGAAATGCTCAAGGCGCTCGGCCTGCGCACGCGCGGTGTCCGGGTGGTCAGTTGCCCGAGCTGCGCGCGGCAGGGTTTCGACGTGATCCGTACGGTGCAGACGCTCGAGGAGCGGCTGCAGCATATCCGCACGCCATTGTCGCTCTCGGTGCTCGGCTGCGTCGTCAACGGACCCGGTGAAGCGCGTGAAACGGATATTGGTATTACCGGCGGCGGCAAGGGCAAGCATATGGTCTATCTCTCCGGCGTTACCGACCACCATGTCGGGGATGCGAATATGGTCGATCATATCGTGAAACTGGTCGAGGCCAAGGCGGCGGAGATTGAGGCGGGGGTTAGCGAGGCGGCTTGAGATATTATCCAAGCAGTTTCGCTTCGGACAAAAGCCTGTTCCCTCACGCGGCTGGAAATGTAATAGCCGCTGGATGAGATTCTTGCTGTTTTTGCTCGCCGGACTGGTTGTGTTGCCCTCGCCTGCGGTGCTGGCGGAGAAGGCCGAATCCGAACATCCCGAAGCGCGTCCGTTTGACGACGCAGCGGACGCGATGGCAGAGGTCGATTTGGCGCTTGCCCGGGCTCTTATTGCAGACAAAAGGGTGATCCTCGTCTTGGGTGCGAACTGGTGTCATGACAGCCGCGGTTTGGCCGGCTGGTTTTCGCAGCCGCGCTTTGCCGAGATGCTCACAGCCAAATATGAGATTGTCTATGTCGATGTCGGGCACAGGGATCGCAATATCGATATCGCGCAGCGCTTCGGCCTGAAGGCGATCCAAGGCACGCCGACCGTGCTGGTGCTTTCTCCGCAAGGGGACTTGCTAAACCGCAAGTCGGCACCGAAATGGCGCGATGCTGCCAGCCGGGAGGAAGCGGATATCTTCGCCTATTTCGACCAATTTACGCCCGAACCCTGATTTGAAGGAAAGCAGGTGCCACGCGCTTTGACCTATATATTGATTCTGTTGGCGGTGATTGCGGTCGCGCTTTTCTTCCTGCCGCTGCGGCTGGCCGTCGGCATGGCGGGGCTGGAAGGGTCGCGATTTTCGGCCAAGGCGATCAGCGGAACGGTCTGGAATGGCCGGATCAAGGGCGCGCAGCTCGGGCCGTTTCCGCTCGGCGACCTTGACGCCGGGGTGCGGGTGTTGCCGCTGCTGACCGGCCGGGTCCTGATGGATCTGGAACGGCCACCGGTCGCCGGGGATGCCGGGCTGGTCGCGACCGTCGGCAAGTCGGGCAACAGCCTGCTGGTGCAGGATGTTACCACAATATTGAGCGTGGGTCGCCAACTGGCACCGCTGCCGGCGTCGGCGATCGACCTGCAGTCGGTCAATATCGTCTTTGCCGGCGGCCGCTGCCAGTCGGCCAGCGGTCGGGTGCGGGTTTCGCTTGATGCCAATATCCCCGGGCTGAACCTGAAGCAGGGGCTGCTCGGCAATGCCCAGTGTCAGGATGGCATGCTGGTCCTGCCGCTGCAAAGCGGTTCCGGTATGGAACAGCTTACGCTGAAGCTCGAAGGCAATGGATTTTACACCGCGCGGCTGTTCCTGTCGGGTAGCGACCGCGCATGGACTTTATTGCTTCCGACGTTGGGTTTTCGCCAGGTGCCGGAAGGATATGCGATAAAGGTCGCGGGTCAACTGACCAATTGATTTCGGTAGGCGGCGCACTTCTGGCCACCTTAGCGTCCGAAAAAATAACTATAATGTTTGATTTTGCGTAACGTCTTTTTGCCGGACAGTTTCTCGAACAAGAATCGCAAAGCACGGCCAGGGATTTTTATCACCCATCCAGCTGTTTTTGCCAAAAGCAATGCAATTGTCGCCGGCGGGACGAACGGAAAAACGTAAAAATGCCGCCGCATTATCCTTGATAGGCGCGATTGGCTGGAAAAGCGAACAAGCAAAGTCGCAAACAAAAAGGAGAAAATCATATAGATGCCTATCGCGATCAGGACGCTGACTGGGGGCGGCACAGGTAGATCCCTTCTATCTATGTTCTCTAGGCGCTTCAGGCCTTGGAATATTCCGAATCGTTGCCTCCCATGTTACAATCAATTACTTAATTTTACGTTTCTTCCATCCGAACAGAAGTTATTTATTCCGACCGTTGCTAATGAAAGACAAAGGCCTCAGTAGGTGTTTGAGGAGCAGCGCTGAAAAATGTCGGACAAATTGAAATTCTCGATTCTGGATCTTTCTCCGGTACCGCAGGGGAGCGATGTGAGAACCGCGCTCGATCGGTCGCTGGCGCTCGCTCGGCATGGCGAGGCGCTCGGTTATGAACGGTTCTGGATGGCTGAACATCATGGCATGGAGGGTATTGCCAGTGCCGCAACTGCGGTGGCGCTTTCGCATATCGGACAGGGAACCAGCACTATCCGTATCGGTGCAGGCGGGATCATGCTGCCCAATCACGCGCCGATGGTGATCGCCGAGCAATTCGGGACGCTGGAGGCGCTATTTCCAGGACGGGTTGATCTTGGTTTGGGGCGCGCGCCGGGATCGGACCAGCGGACGGCCCAGGCGTTGCGCCGCAATCTTAACAGCGATGCGAACGAGTTTCCGCGTGATGTACTCGAATTGCAGGCCTTTCTCGCAGGCGACGAGCGGCTCGGCGTCCAGGCGACACCGGGGCAGGGGGCCAAAGTCCCACTCTATATTCTCGGCAGCAGCCTGTTCGGCGCGCAGCTGGCCGCAGCGCTCGGTCTCCCTTATGCGTTCGCCTCACACTTCGCGCCGCAGATGCTTGATGAGGCGCTGGCCATATATCGCAGGGATTTCAAGCCGTCCGACCAGCTGGCAGAGCCCTATGTCATGTGTGGCTTCAATATATTTGCCGCCGATAGCGAAAGGGAAGCGGAATTTCTGGCCAGTTCGATGTGGCAAAGCTTTGTCGCGCTGCGCACCGGAAATCCCGGAAAACTGCCGCCACCGGTCGAAGCCTATCGTGAGACTCTGCCAGCCCAGGCCCAGTCGATGCTCGAAAAGATGATGCAGGGCAGTGCGGTGGGTTCGCCGGACATGGTGCAACAGGCGATCGAACGGTTTGTTGAGCGGACCGGTGCAGACGAATTGATAATTTCCGGATCGATTTTCGACCAGACGGCGCGCGAGAAAAGCTATGCGATCGTCGCCGACGTCCGCGATCGGATCATTGGCTAGCGCCAAATTCGCTTCACAGAAGCCTTGATTTTGCGGTCCGGTCTGCGCATGACTCTGCCAAATAGAAATTCCGAAAAAGGCGCCCCCATGGCAGAAGAAAAAGTCCCACGCTCCGGCAGAAATTCAGCGCTTCGCGACTTTTTAAAGAGCGAAGCGGCGGGCGGTATCCTGCTGATGGCCGCTGCCGCTCTGGCGATGGTCGTCGCGAACAGCCCGCTATACGACATGTATCATCACTTCCTGCACGAAATTAAGGGACCTACCCTGTCCAGCAAACTGGGGCCAATGACGCCGCATTTGTGGATCAACGACGGGTTGATGGCGATATTCTTTCTGCTCGTCGGGCTGGAAATCAAGCGTGAATTTGTCGATGGCAGGCTCAACACCTGGGAGAGAAGGCGATTGCCGGTGGTTGCGGCCGCTGCAGGCATGGTCGTTCCGGCGCTGATCTATCTGTTCGTCGTCAAGGATGTTCCGGCGCTGTATAATGGCTGGGCGATTCCGGCTGCCACCGATATTGCCTTTGCGATCGGCGTGCTCGCGCTGCTTGGTCCACGCGCGCCGACGTCGCTCAAGCTGTTTCTGGTCACCGTCGCGATTGTCGATGACATGGGTGCTGTGGCGATTATCGCGCTGGTCTACACCGCCGAAATCAACGGTGCCGCCCTGCTTGCCAGCGCGGCCATATTGGCGATCATGTACACGATGAACCGCAATGGCATACTCAAGCTATGGCCCTATTTGATCGGTGCGGGGCTGCTCTGGTATGCCGTGCTGATGTCTGGCGTACACGCAACCATCGCCGGGGTGCTGGCCGCTATGGTCATACCGATCGTGGTGACGCCGACATCACCGGATGCCGAAAATTCACCGGTCCATCGCCTCGAACATGCAATCGCGCCGTGGAGTGCGTTCCTGATCGTGCCGATTTTTGGTTTCGCCAACGCCGGTGTGTCACTCGAAGGCCTCGGTATGGACCAGATATTCGCACCACTTCCGCTCGGCATTGCCGCCGGCCTGTTCTTCGGCAAGCAGATCGGCATTTTCGCCAGCGTCTGGGTCGCGGTCAAGACTGGTTTTGCCGGACGACTGGGCGGGGCCAGCTGGCTGCAGGTCTATGGCGTCGCTATGCTCTGCGGCATCGGCTTCACCATGAGCCTGTTCATTGGCGCGCTGGCTTTTCCCGGCAATACGTTGCTGATCGAGGAGGCGAAAATCGGTGTGCTCGGCGGATCTTTGCTGTCGGCCATTGTCGGCTATTGCATATTGCGTTTCGCACCGCAGGACAAACATTTGAAATCGCTCGACAAGGAAGAAGCCGAGGAACTGCTTGATGCGTTGCCCGATGCGCAAGTGGCAAAACTGAAAGACGCCCTGTGAAGCCATTCGGGTTCGTTGCTGCTGCCTGTCTGACGATTTCCGCCTCTGCAGCGGCAACCGGACCCGCAACGCCGCCGGTCATCACCGATACGGCCGGGCCGAAAGCATCGAACGAGCTCGGTTCCATTGCGACTGATTATGTAAAGCTGACGCTTGCCCTGGGCGAACGGGAAGCCGGCTATGTCGATGCTTATTACGGGCCGCCGGAATGGGCAGAGGCAGCGAAATCGGATCCGCGCGACATGCACGAACTCGGCAAGGCGATTGGCGATCTGATGCAGCGGCTGGACGCGTTGCCGAAGAGTAACGATCCGCTGGTTGAGGCGCGCAAGCGCTTTCTGTCCGCCCAATTAGAAGCCGCCGTGACCCGTCATGCGATGATCCAGGGCGAGACCTTTCCCTTTGCCAGGGAAGCGAGGGGATTGTTCGGGGTGACACCGGAACCCAGGCCGCTCGAAGAATTTGATCCGGTGCTCGAGGAGATTGAAAATATCGCTCCCGGTGAAGGCCCGCTCAGCGAACGGGTGGCGGCGTTTGAAAAGGGCTATATCATCCCGAAGGACCGGTTACAGGCCGTGTTCGACACCGCGATTGCCGAATGCAAGGCGCGGACCGCGCAATATTTCGACCTGCCCGCGGGCGAGAATTTCCGGCTGGAATTTGTCACCGGCAAAAGCTGGAGCGGTTATAATTATTATCAGGGCCAGTATCAGAGCCTGATCCAGGTCAACACCGACCTGCCGATTTTCATCGGTCGTGCCGTCGATCTCGGTTGTCACGAGGGCTATCCGGGCCATCATGTCTATAACATGCTGCTCGAGCAGAATCTGACCCATGGCCGCGGCTGGCAGGAGTTTTCGGTCTATCCGCTCTACAGCCCGCAGAGCCTGATCGCCGAGGGGTCGGCCAATTACGGCATTGAGCTGGCGTTCAGCGGGCAGGAACGGCTGGATTACGAGCGCGACGTGCTTTATCCGCTCGCCGGCCTCGATCCCGACACGGCGGCCGCCTACTGGGCGCTGCAGATCGCCAAGCAGGCGCTCAGCGGCGCGCGGATGACGATAGCGCAGCAATATCTCGATGGCGAAATCACCCGCGAGGAAGCAATCGCGCTCAACCAGAAATATCAGTTGGTCTCCCGCGAACGGGCCGAGCAGATGACCGACTTCAACGAGCAATATCGCAGCTATGTGATCAACTATGGTCTTGGCATGGAAATGGTCCGCGACTGGATCGAAGCGCAAGGCGACGCGCCGCTGTGGCGGTGGAAGGCGATGGAGCGTTTGTTGAGCGAGCCGGTGTTGCCGGGGGATCTGGAAAATGATTCTGCTGACGCACGCTTTCCCGGCGAATGATTTCGTCATGCTGAACTTCTTTCAGCATCCAGAACGGCAAAGGCGTGACACGCTCCCGTGGTCCTGAAACGAGTTCAGGATGACGACTTAGATTTTGGAAGGGCCCGTTCTCCCCTCTCCCTTATGGGAGAAGGAACACCCCAACGAATCCCTCTTGCGCATTGCAAAAATCGGCGTAATCCATCCGCATATTTTCGGGACAGGACCGCTGCATGCCCTTCAATCTTTTCGGACGTATCAAACCCCTCGACGCCATCCTCGCTACCGCAGAGAAAAAGGCGCTAACCCGCACGCTCGGTCCCGTTCAGCTTACCTTATTGGGCGTCGGCGCGATCATCGGTACCGGAATTTTCGTGCTGACGTCGGAGGCGGCGCAGAAGGCGGGCCCCGGCATGATGTGGAGCTTTGTGATCGCCGGGCTGGTCTGCGCGGTTGCCGCGCTCTGCTATTCGGAACTGGCCTCGATGGTGCCGGTATCGGGTTCTGCTTATACTTATACCTATGCGGTGATGGGGGAATTGCTGGCGTGGATGGTCGGCTGGGCGCTGATCCTGGAATATGCGGTAGCGGCGAGCGCGGTTTCGGTCGGCTGGTCGGGCTATTTTGTCGGCCTGCTGGCCAATGCCGGAATCCATTTGCCGACCGCGCTGACCATTGGCAGCTATGCGCCGGGCGGGCTGATCAACCTGCCGGCGCTGGTGATTGCGCTGCTCGTCACATTCCTGTTGATGATCGGCACCAGCGAAAGCGCCAAGGTCAACGCGGTGCTGGTCGCGATCAAGGTCACCGCGCTGACCATTTTCATTGTCCTGACCCTGCCGATGATGAAGGGGCAGAATTTCGATCCGTTTCTGCCCAATGGCTGGTTTGGAGAAAGCCGCGGTTTTGGGGCGGTCGGTGCCGCGGCCTCGATCTTTTTCGCCTATGTCGGCTTCGATGCGGTGTCGACCGCAGCGGAGGAGACCAAGAACCCGCAGCGCAACGTGCCCATCGGGCTGATCGGCAGTCTGGCTATCTGTACGGTCTTCTATCTGCTGGTCGCGGCCGGCGCGATCGGTACGGTCGGCGCGCAGCCGATTGTTGACGCCGCCGGCAATGTGCTGGCGCCGGGCAGCACCGCATTTGCCGCGCAATGTCAGGCCTTGCTGACAGCCGGCCACGAACCTCTGGTGTGTAGCCACGAAGCCCTGGCCTTCGTGCTGCGAACCATTGGCTACCCGGCATTTGGCAATGCAATTGGCCTGGCCGCATTTCTGGCGCTGCCCTCTGTGATCCTGATCATGCTGTTCGGCCAGACCCGGATCTTCTTCGTGATGGCGCGCGATGGCCTGTTGCCCGAAAAGCTTGCCGCCATTCACCCGAAATGGAAAACGCCCCATGTCGTGACCGTCATAACCGGTGTGGCGGTATCGATATTTGCGGCCTTCCTGCCGGTCGGGAAGCTGGCAGATATTTCCAATTCAGGGACTTTGTTCGCCTTTCTGATGGTTGCGGTGGCAGTGCTGATCCTGCGCCGCACCGATCCGGACCGCCATCGTCCGTTCCGCACGCCTCTGGTCTGGGTGGTAGCACCGCTGGCGATTGTGGGCTGTCTCGGGCTGTTCTACAATCTGCCCTTCGAGGCGAAAATGGTGCTGCCGATCTGGGGCGGGGTCGGGCTGCTGCTCTACTATGCTTATGGTCACAGAAAGAGCCATGTCGGGCGCGGCCATATCGAGGTGCACGAGGTCGATACGGACGCTCCGCCTCAGCCGGTTCCACCGATCAGCGACCAATGACGGCCGCGCATATTTCCGGTCACCGTTTCGAGCGGCCTAACGCTCCGGCTGATCCCACTCGTCGGGCGACTGATTGCTATCGCGCAGCCTGAGCGCCAGCCCGATCGCCACGCCTACACCGATTGCAACCGTCAAATCGGCCACCACGGTCAGAACAAAGGTTGTGACCAGCAGGAATTTTTCCGCATGGGGCAGTGTGAGATGGTTTCGCCACTTATGCGGCTCGCTCATGTTCCAGGCAGTGATCATCAGCAGGGCCGCGAGCGCCGGCATCGCCAGATAGCCCGCCAGTGGCGCGGCCACGATCAATATGATCAAAATCACAATAGCATGGATAATCCCGGCCACCGGCGTTTTTCCGCCCGCGTTGATATTGGTCGCGGTCCGGGCAATCGCGCCGGTGACAGGCAGGCCACCGAATAAAGCCGACGCGATATTGGCGGCGCCCTGGGCACTGACTTCCGCATTGGGGCGATGCTGGCCCTTGATCATGCGGTCGGCGACGATGGCGGACAGCAGCGATTCCACACCCGCCAGAAAGGCAATTACCAGGGCAGATGGCAAGAGTTCGACCAGCCGGTCGACGGAGATTTGCGGCAGCGCAATGGCGGGCAGATGGTTGGGCAGTTCCCCGAAACGCGAACCGATTGTATCCGCTGATAATCCCAGGCCCGATACCAGCGCCGAACCGATGGCGACGGCGATGATCAGGCCGGGAAATCTGGGAAACAACCGGCGCAGGGCCGTGATCAGCACCAGGGTGACCAGCGCGATGAATAGCGCCGCGCTGTTGAGCCCGGCCCGGCCTTCCCAGAGAAAGGCAATTTTCTCGACAAAATCTGCCGGAATATTGCTGAGCGACAGACCAAGGAAGTCATTGATCTGGCTCGCCGCGATGATCACTGCGATGCCAATGGTAAAACCGCTGATGACTGCTTCCGGAACATAGGAAATAAGGCCGCCTAGCCGGAAATAGCCGGCGATCAGCAAGATGATGCCGGCCATCATTGTGGCCAGTATCAGCCCGTCATAGCCATGATCGGCAATCACCCCGAACACAACAACGATGAATGCCCCCGTGGGGCCGCCGATCTGCACGCGGCTGCCGCCAAGCAGTGAGACAAAAAAACCGCCGATAATGGCGGTGACAATGCCTTTCGCGGGATCGGCTCCGGAGGCGATCGCTATCGCTATGCTGAGCGGCAGAGCGACCATGGCAACCGTGATCCCGGCCACCAGATCCGACAGGAACAGGGAGAGGGAATAGTCGCGGACTGTAGTGATTATCTTGGGTTGCCGCATGACTGGTAAACTATCATCAATTGCCGGAAGCGCGCAATATCATTCGATTTTACGGCCCTGTTAACCGTCTGCTAACCAATTTCGTTCACTCCGGTTTTTGAAACATGAACCACGCCGATTTGCGTATATCATGAACAGGGAACGGACTTTATGACCAGACAGGGAACGCCCGAAAATTCGCCGGTCGATGTGGCAATTGTTGGCGCGGGGCCGGCCGGCCTGACCGCCGCTTATCTTCTTTCCAAGAAAGGCTATTCGGTCAAGGTGATCGAGAAAGATCCCAAATATGTTGGCGGGATCAGCCGGACGGTGGAGCATGAGGGCTTTCGTTTTGATATTGGCGGGCATCGCTTTTTTTCCAAGTCGCAGGAAGTGGTCGATCTGTGGAATGAAATCCTGCCCGACGACTTCATCCAGCGCCCCCGGATGAGCCGCATCTATTATGAAGGAAAATTCTACAGCTATCCGCTGCGCGCCTTTGAAGCGTTGTGGAATCTCGGCATCTGGCGCTCGACGCTGTGCATGGCAAGCTATGCCAAGGCGAAACTGTTCCCGAACAGGAACGTGAAGAGCTTCGAAGACTGGACCGTCAACCAGTTCGGCTACAAGCTCTATTCAATTTTCTTCAAAACCTATACCGAGAAGGTCTGGGGCATGCCCTGCGACGAAATGTCGGCGGACTGGGCGGCGCAGCGGATCAAGGGGCTGAGCCTTTGGAACGCGGTGACCGACGGCCTGAAGCGCTCGCTGGGCCTCAACAAGAAACCCAATGACGGACAGGAGGTGAAAACCCTGCTCGAAACCTTCCGCTATCCCCGCCTTGGTCCTGGCATGATGTGGGATGCCGCCAAAGCCCATGTTGAAGCCAAGGGCAATGAAGTGCTGATGGGACATAGTCTAAAACAGCTTGCCCAGGATGCCGACGGAAACTGGCGGATGAGCGCGACGAGCGCCAAGGGAGAAACCATCATCACCGCGAAACATGTGATTTCGAGTGCACCGATGCGCGAACTTGCGACCCGAATCCATCCGCTGCCACAATCCCTGCCGGAGGCACAGGAACTGAACTATCGCGACTTTCTGACCGTGGCGATCATGGTCAAGTCGGACGATCTGTTCCCTGACAACTGGATTTATATTCATGATGATCGCGTTCAGGTTGGCCGGGTGCAGAATTTCCGCAGCTGGTCGCCAGAGATGGTGCCGGACGAGAATATCGCCTGCGTCGGTCTGGAATATTTCTGTTTTGAGAATGACGGTCTGTGGTCCTCGTCAGACGAAGACCTGATCGAGCTTGCCAAAAAGGAAATGGCAATCCTCGGTCTGTGCAAACCCGAAGATGTTGTCGGCGGCGCGGTTGTGCGGCAGGAGAAGGCCTATCCGGTCTATGACGACAGCTACGAAGAAAATGTCACTACTATGCGCGACGATCTGGAAAACCGATTCCCGACGCTGCACATGGTCGGTCGTAACGGCATGCATCGATACAATAATCAGGATCACGCGATGATGACCGCGATGCTGACGGTGGAAAATATCGAAGTCGGCACCCGCAAATGGAATGTCTGGAACGTCAACGAAGACGCCGAATATCACGAAGCGGGCGACGAGGGTGCGCAACGGGTGATTGCCGACGAAATCAGCGAGGACCGTGCCGCCGCTCTCGAAAGCATCCGCGATGTACCCACCAGGATCGAGGAAACCGGTAAAGACAAAGCGCGGAAAGCGGCTTAGATTATCATGGCTCGTACTGGTGCAGGCAGAGGATCGGTCATTGATGGCCTTGCAGGCAATCTGCCGGGTCCGTTAGCGATGCTCAACCGATTTTCAATTACCCGCTATTTGCTGGCGAGCGTTGTCAGCCTCGCCTTTGATGTGGCGTTGTTCATGGTCCTGGTTGCGCTGATGATTGATGCGGGATGGGCGTCGGCGGCTGGCTATAGCGCCGGCATCCTTGTCCACTGGCTGATTTCTTCGAATTTCGTTTTCCCCGGCAAGGCGCGCGATGGTGCGGCGCTGCAATTGCAGCGCATCGGCTTCATCGCCACCGCCATGTTGGGGCTCGGTATTACGGTCACCATGGTAAGCTGGCTTGTCGCCGCAGGCGTCTTGCCGGTCATGGCCAAAGCAGCAGCGGTCGCCGTCAGTTTCTTCGCCGTATATCTCACCCGTAAATATGGAGTTTTCCGGTGAGCTATATGGATATGACCATCGAAGCGCAGGAGACCAGGCCGCGTTTCAGCCCCGATTTCAGGAAATTTCTGAACTGGGCGCTGGTCTGGATTGTTCTGGCGAATATCCCGTTCATGGCGATGTGGATGGTCGGTGCACCGCCCCGCGCCATGCCGATTGCGCTGGCCGGTCTCGTCGGCCTGATCGTCAAGCGCATGCCGCGGGCGGTGCAATGGGTCGCCTTTGTTGCAGTGATGATCTATTCCTTGCTGTCCTTCGTCTCGGGACTGTTCAGCCTGACGCTGGATTCCTTGCTATATTCGCTCCAATTTTTCGCCGAGATCAAGCCCGGCAATTCGATTGAATATATTGCCGCAGCGGCAGTGATCGCCGGGATTCTGGTCGGCAGCTGGTTCCTGCTCGAGCGCGATGCGAACTTCTCCAGGCCGCTCCATATCCTGCTCGGCGGCGCGCTGGTTTTCGGGCTGGTCGGCGCGGATTCCGCCGTCGGCGAGGGGATGCGCGGGCATTATTTCAGACCGGCACCCGCAGGAGCATTTTTTGAATCGGCGGTTGGCAAATCCGGTTTTGCCACGCGGGCGAATGGCAAACGCCATCTGGTGCTGATCATGGTTGAATCGCTCGGCGTGCCAAAAAATAACCAGGCAATGTCAGACAAGCTGTTTGTCTATTATAACAATAGCGCCGTCAACGCCCGCTACGAGGTCAACCAGGGGACCAGCCTATATTATAATAGCACCACGTCCGGCGAAATGCGAGAACTCTGCGGCCGTTGGGGCGATTATTATGAATTGCTCGCAACTGATGATCCTCAGATATTGAATTGTCTGCCCGCTCAGCTCGCTGGCAAGGGTTATAAGACGCAGGCCATGCACAGTTTCAAGGGTCCCTTTTTCAAGCGGGAAACCTGGTATCCCAAAATCGGCTTCCAGACGCGCGAATTTGCGGCCGATCTGGAAAAGCGCGGCGCAGAATGGTGCGGCGGCGTATTTGCCGGAGCCTGTGACCGGCAGGTGCCCGCAATGCTGGCCGAAAACCTGAAACGGGCGAAGCAACCGACTTTCCAATATTGGCTGACCCTGAACACCCATTTGCCGGTGCCGACCGAGCAGAACCTCAATGCCGAAAATTGCGAAAAAATATCGATCGAACTGGCCCGGGACTATCCGATGATCTGTCGTCAGTTCGCTATATTTGACGATATCGACAAGGCGCTGATCAAGGAAATTACCGCGCGCGATTTTCCGGAGGCAGACATATTGCTGGTCGGTGACCATATGCCGCCGTTTTTTGATCGCCATCACCGCTCACAATTTGACCCGGAGCGGGTTCCATGGCTTTACCTGAAAGCCAAGAGCTCACAGCCCGAAGGGTAAGATTTTGGAACGTTTGCGCGGCAACCTGTCATTACTGCTGATCTGGGTCGGAGTCTGCGCAGTGCTCATTCTGGTTAATCGTGGGCAGATCGTAACGGGTATCGGCTGGGATCCGGACGATCAACTGCGCATGGTGCAACTGCGCGATTGGCTTGGTGGGCAAAGCTGGTTTGACACGACCCAATATCGGGTCGGCGAACCGGATAGCCAGCCGATGCACTGGCCGCGCTGGATCGAGCTTCCGCTTGCGGCGGTGGTGCTGTTCCTGAAGCCCATATTCGGTGTGGCGGCGGCAGAAACCGCGGCGATGGTGATCGTGCCGTTGCTCACTCTTGGCATCGCGATGTGGCTGGTTGCGAAAATCAGCGAACAGGTTTTTGATCGGAAGATCGCGCTTCTGGCGGCCGCACTGACGGCCACTGCGGTGGCGGTTGTTGCCCAAATCCGTCCGATGCGGGTGGACCATCATGGCTGGCAGATTGTTCTTGCGCTCACCGCATTGTGGACGATTTTCTGGCCAGACAAGCGCAAGGGTGGTTTGGCTCTCGGCGCTACGCTCGCGTTCTGGTTGTCGATCTCTCTGGAAGGCCTGCCGCTGTCGGTGGCCTTCGTTATACTATTGACACTGCGGTGGCTGTTCCAGACTGCAGAGGGCGTCCGCCTGTTCTGGACGCTGCTTTCCTTTCTGCTCTCCAGTTTCATCTTATATCTTGCCGCGCACGGTGGCTTTGACATTTTGATAAACTATTGCGACGCGCTATCTCCTGCGCATCTAATGGCATGCGCGGCGGGTGCGGCGATCATTTTGCCGGCGATCAAATTTCTGCCGCCGAGCATCGCGCTGCGTATCGCGAGCGTGGTTGTCGCTGGGGGTACGGCACTAGCCCTATTTCATACCCATGCTCCCCAATGTGTTGGCGGTGCGTTTACCACCATGGATCCGCTGGTCCGCGAATATTGGCTGGTCAATGTTTTGGAAGGCCTGCCCATCTGGTATCAGAAGTGGAAGACTGTCGTTACATTGCTCGGCGGATCAATTGTCGTTGGGCTGGGCAGCTTGATTTATATCTGGCGTGTCCGACCTGACGGGATTGACCGCAGCAAATTATTTGTCCTCGGCTATGCTTTCCTCTGGGCGCTGGTGCTATCCCTGTTCGTCCAGCGCGCGACAGCCGTAGCGGCAGCCTTTGCGTTGCCATTCATGGCCTGGGCCGTGCACCAGGCCTTTGTGAAGGCGCGCAGTTTGAAATATCCGGTATCGCGTATACTTGCCACCGCAGCGGTTGTGTGTCTTGTCCTCCCCGGGCCGCTGGCCATTGGGCTGTTCAATCTTGTGGCCGCAGACGACCAAATACCGGAAAAAATGGCTGACGGCGCTTCTTGCGGAGATGATGATTCGCTGGCGCAGCTCAATGCACTACCGCGCTCCAATATTGTCGCTCCATTTGATTTCGGACCACGCATATTGTTGCTCACTCCGCATAATGTGCTTGCCACCAGCCACCACCGTAATGACAAGGCGATGAGCGACCAGATACGTATTTTCACGTCCGCACCGGATGTAGCCCGTCGACTTCTGGACATGCACAATATCCGCTTCATTGTTGCTTGCGATGCCGAAGCAGAGCTCGACAGCTATGCCCGAACACATCCCGACGGGTTATGGGCGCAGCTTGCCAACGGCTATAACCCGGCTTGGCTCCAACCTGTCCATTTTCGGGACAGTGGCCTGAAACTCTGGCGAATGCCTTCAAAAGAGTTGCTTAACGCCATGTAAAACATGTTATGTTTTGACCCAAGTCGCACAATAACCAAAAACACGGAGATCAAAATGGCAAGGGTCACTGGCCTCGGTGGGGTTTTTCATATGGTGAAGGATCCCGCAGCAACACGCAAATGGTACCGGGACTATCTGGACCTGGATGGCGAATATGGACCAATGCTAAACTGGTCCGATGAAAAAGCGGAAAAGCCATATAGTCTCATCAGCCATTTTCCCGAAGATAGTGAATATCTGGAACCCAGCGAAGCGAAGTTCATGATCAATTTGCGGGTTGATGATTTGGATGCCTATGTCGAACAACTGAAAGACAAGGGGCTCGAAATTCTCGGGCAGGTCAACGAAGGATATGGCAAATTTGCCTGGATTCTAGATTGCGATGGCATAAAACTCGAATTCTGGCAGCAGATTGAAGCGCCGGAAATTTGAACAGCCGGTTCAGGCGGGAATGAATTTCAGCGCAAGACCGTTGATGCAATGTCTCTTGCCGGTCGGTCGCGGCCCATCGTTGAAAATATGCCCGAGATGTCCACCGCAGCGCGCGCAATGAACTTCGGTCCGTGCATAGCCGAGTTTATAATCTTTTGCCGTACCGATGCGGTTCGGCGCTATCGGAGCCCAAAAGCTGGGCCAGCCGGTGCCGCTATCATATTTGGTATTTGATTTATATAGGCCCAGATTACACCCGGCGCATGCGAAGACGCCCGTGCGTTTCTCGGCATTGAGCGGGCTGGAATAGGCGCGCTCGGTGCCTGCAAGGCGCAGGATATGGTATCTGGCAGCACCCAGCCGTCGCTTCCACTCATCCGCAGTTCGGTTGACTGTGAACGGACCTCCCGACCGCGCCACCGCACTGTCGAACAGACCGGAAAGGCTGGCAACTCCATAGGCTGCGGTGGCCACCAGTGTGCCGGATATGACGGTACGCCGATTTAGCGGTTTCATATGCCATCCTTTTCAACGCTCCCGATCTATTCAGGGCGGGTGTCAAAAAGGTTACAGGCCGTCGGCTGAACGGAAACTGATCAATATTTCGAAAGCTCGACTTCCAGTTCGCGAAAGCCGTGAACGAAACAGGCGTGGACCCGGCGATGTTTACCGGTGGGGTTAACCTGCATCCGGCGTTTGTGCATTTCTTCGAGCAAAATCCGGATTTGCAATTCGGCCAGACGGGCTCCGACGCAGCGGTGGATGCCGTAGCCGAAGGCAAGGTGACGCCGCGCATTTTCGCGGTCGACAATGATCTTGTCGGCTTCGGGAAAAACATCCTCATCGCGGTTGGCAGAGATATACCAGAGGACGACCTTGTCACCCTTCTTGATCTGGTTGCCGAACAGGTCATGATCTTCCAGAGCGGTGCGCCGCATGTGGGCGAGCGGGGTTTGCCAGCGGATGATTTCCTGCACCGCATTGGGAATGAGATCCGGATTCTGCTGCAGCTTGGCCCGCTCTTCGGGAAACTGGCTCAGCCCAAACGCCACGCCCGACATGGTGTTGCGTGTGGTGTCGTTACCACCGACTATGAGGAGTACCAGATTGCCCATGAATTCCATTGGATCCATATCGCGCATATGCTCCGAATGAATCATCATCGAAATCAGATCCGGTGTCGGTTCGGCGTTCACCCGTTCATTCCAGAGTTTTGTGAAATAGGCACCCATTTCGTAGAGGACTTGTCGCCGCTGCTCGGTAAGATCTTCGGCAACTGCCAACTCGACATCGCCGGCCCAGTCCGACCAGTAAGTCAGAAGCCGGCGGTCTTCCCAAGGGAAGCCGAAAAGAATGGCCAGCATGCCTGTTGTCAACTCAATCGATACTTTGTCGACCCAATCGAATTTCTCGTCCCACGGTAAGCTGTCCAGTACTTCGGCTGTACGCTGACGAATTTCGGCTTCCATCCGTTTCATCTCGGTCGGCGTGAAGGCCGGGGCAACTGTGCGACGCTGGCCAGTATGTTTTGGGCGATCCATGGCAATGAACATCGGCAACTGAAAATCAGAGTCATCGAAGTCCGGTTCAGCAATAGTGATGCCGCCGTGAGATACGTCGGATGAGTAAATATCGGGCAGGGCTTCGACATGCTGGATCGGTTTGTACGTGGTGATATTCCAGAAATCGCCGTGGACGCCCCCTTCGATCTTATTGATCGGTGCCTGCTCCCGCATTTCCGCAAACGGTTTGCGCCACAAATCCTTGCTGTACAATTCTGCCCGACTCACATCCCAGGGATTGGGGTCCTGGTCGGTGATCGGCGGGTTGCGTTTGTACCAATCTTCCAGTGCCTCGTCGGCGGTTGGAGAAGTGGTCAGATTATCAAGGTCAATTTGGGGAACGGAAGCCATAATTCTCTCCTGCCGTTGCTCGTGCCAGCAATCGGTTGCGTTTCAAAACTCGTTCAATCTGCCTCTATTGACAGTAATGTCAATGACTTTTCGGCAAATGCCGAAAATCCAAAGATTATTTGCCTGTGACTCTGGCGAAAAGGCCTTTCTTGCGGGCGACCTGTCCGGATTTCATCACGTTGCGACGGAATAGCATTACCGAAAAGCGGATGATGATCAGGGTGAAAAGCCCCTGCCAGACCAGCGCCAGACCGTGCTGCCAGATATTTTCCATTTGGGCAGCGCGCGCGATCATCGCAAAAGGAGAACTAAAAGGAAAGAGGACAGTGAACCATTCAATCGGTTCCCCCAGCTTGGTAATGGAGGAATAAGCGAGAAAAAAGACAAGCAATTGTCCCATAGTTACCGGCATCGACAGTGTCTGTACTTCTCGTACGGTCGTTGCCATCGCTCCGATTCCGAGAAAAAGAGAGCCCAGAAGCAAATAGGCCATCGAAAAATATAAGAGCATCAACAGTCCGAATATCGGCCAGCCGACGGCAGGGGAGGGCAGGGCATTCCAGTTTCCGCCAAGCGAATATGCTACCGCGAATGCCGCCGTGCTCCACACTGCGATGCCGACAAGCGCCATTCCCAGCATCGCGAATAGTTTGCCGAGGAAAATCGAATCCATCGGGATCGCCGCCGCGAGAATTTCGATGATTTTGTTGGTTTTCTCTTCGACCAGATTGGAAAGTACCATTCCCGCCAATATCATTGTCAGCAGGATCAGTATTGCCTGACCTGCCTGTGCCGTGAGGAGCTGATTTCGTTTGCTGGCGCTTCGGGTCTGCCCGACAAAGCGTGTTTCGATGTTGACCGCCGCAGATTGCGCAAGGGCGACTTCGGCAAGCAGGGCGATTTGGCCCTGCCATCGCTTAACATCTCCTTTTGAACCGGTCAGCACGGGTGCCGCCAGTGTGCCGGAGAGAACGGCGGTCAGTGATTTGTCACTATCCAGTGTGGAAGCGATATCCGTTTCTCGTCCGGAAAAGTCTTTCAGTCTGACCAGTTCCGGAATGGATTTTGAACTGAGGCTCTGGGAGAGCCGCAACCGTGTGGCGAGCAGGATATTCGTTTCCTCGGCGTTCATGGCGACGCCAATGACGGGATTGTCGATGTCCCGGGAGACTTGCTGTCCCAAGCCCCCGGCCAAAACAGCAATGCCGATCGGAAACAGCGGTCCCAGCAAAAAGAAGAAGAAAGATTTGGAGAAGATGATCGCGGTGAAGTCACGGCGGGCGATGACATAGGCCGCGCGAATGGTCTCAATCATGGCGCTTCTCCCGGATTATCGGTCTCTGCGTATTTTTCCATTTTTCTGGCCGTTGCCTCGCCGGCAATATGGACAAAGGCGTCGTGCAGACCAGGGCGCTCGATCGACAGAGATTCAATGCCCGCGCCACCTTCTACCAGAGTATGCAGCAAGCGCTCGACTCCGCTCTCCGGTAAGGTAAAGTGCCAGTTGTGGCCGAGCGGTTCGCAGTCTGCGGGAATCGCGGAGCGCCAGGGGCCCTCGAGTTCGCGAGTTTCGAGATGCACCTGAGGACGTAGACGGTCTCGCGCCGTCGACACTTTTCCCTTGAAGGGGATTTTTCCGTCGGCGATAATCGCGATCTCTTCGCATAGCCGTTCGGCATGGGCGATCACATGGGTGGAAAAAATAATCGTCACACCTTTGTCGGCCTGCGCCCGGATCAGCCGTTCCAATTTACCCTGATTGAGCGCGTCCAGACCGGAAAACGGTTCGTCGAGAATGATCAGATCGGGATCGTGCACCAGCGTGCCGAGCAATTGCACCGTCTGAGCCATGCCTTTGGATAGCTGACGAATCTGCTTGTCAGCGGCATCGCCCAGTCCATGCTCATTCATCATCGCGCGCCCGCGTTTGCGGCCTTCGGCCAACGGTAGCCCGCGTAGCGCGCCCATGAACGCAATTGCATCATATGCCTTCATTGATGGATAGAGGCCGCGTTCCTCCGGAAGATAGCCAACCTGATGCGCCTTCGAGATCGGCTCCGGCGATCCAAGCAGGAAGCGTTCGCCGTCGTCGGGATCGATGATTCCCAACAGCATCCGCAATGTTGTCGTCTTTCCCGCTCCGTTGGGACCCAATATGCCAAAGATGCTGCCTTTTTTGATCGTCAGATCAATGCCATCGACAGCGGTCTCACCATCAAATCTTTTGACAATATTGCGAGCCTCAATGGCAAATTCGGAATGGGGCGCGTGCATTTACGGCTTTCATATCGGACAGGAGTGTTTGATAGGGAAAGCCTATGCCGGATGACAAGTTAAGATTGGCCGAAGCGCTTGAAAAAAAGGCGAAGGAAGAGGGCTTTGCCGCAGTGGGCATCGCTCCGGCAGCCTTGGCACCGGAAACCCGGCAGCGCTTGCAACACTGGCTGGCAGACGGTCGCCAGGGAGACATGCTCTGGATGGAGAGCCGCGCCGACGAGCGATCCAATCCGGCTACCCTGTGGCCTGACGTTCGATCGATCATCATGCTCGGGATGAGCTATGCGCCCGGCACCGATCCATTCGCTCTGGAGGGCGTCCCCGATCACGGGCGTATTTCGGTCTATGCACAGGGCAAGGACTATCATGATGTCGTCAAGGGTGCGCTTAAAAGGACAGCGGGCTGGCTGGTCGGGCAGGCCGAATGCGAGGTAAAGGTATTTGTCGATACAGCGCCGGTTATGGAGAAGCCGCTCGCGGCAGCTGCTGGTCTGGGCTGGCAAGGCAAACATACCAATATCGTCAGCCGGGATCACGGAAGCTGGCTGTTTTTGGGGGCGATTTACACGACTTTGGATCTGGAGCCTTCAACGCCGGGGAAAGATCGCTGTGGTAGCTGTTCGGCTTGTCAGGATATCTGTCCAACAGGGGCATTTCCCGCACCCTATAAACTTGATGCCAGGGCCTGTATTTCCTATCTGACGATCGAACATAAAGGGCCCATCCCGCATCAATATCGCAAGGCGATGGGCAACCATATATATGGTTGTGATGACTGTCTGGCGGTCTGTCCATGGAACAAATTTGCACAAGCTGGAGCCGCGAACAAAGCTTTTCTGCCCCGCGCGGAACTGGCGGCGCCGGCCTTGGCGGATTTGCTGGCGCTTGACGATGCCGATTTCCGGCATGTGTTTTCCGGATCGCCGGTCAAGCGGACGGGCCGCGACCGGATGGTGCGCAACGCGCTTATCGCTGCGGGCAATAGTGAGGACGCGTCATTGATCGCGCCTGTGCAGGCGCTTTTGAACGATGAAAACGAGGTGGTCCGTGAAGCGGCCGTTTGGGCCCTGGATCAGCTATCTTCAGCGCAGCCTTAAGGCATTGACGCAGCTGACCCGGTCGACCGCCGCGCCATCGCTGCGGCGGGCGTCAATATGGGTCACCCGGCTGGTGCCGCCTTCTTCGGAAGGATAAAGATAAGCATCCAATATGCAGGCACCGCTTGAAAACTGGAGCTTTTGTGCCGGGGGTTCGGATATGTCGAGCTGGGGTTTTCCGAACAGGCGGATGAGTTGTCCGGACGTCTTGCCCATGACAATGTCGAGACCAGCTACCGAATTAAGCGGAGAATCCGCAACCGCCGGCAGGCTAGGGCCCCTCGTGGCCGTCGTCGAGGCACAGGCGGCAAGTGCTGGCAAGCTGAGCAATATAAGAAATTTGGCCTTCATGCGGATATTTCTTCCTTCTTCCGATGAACCAGATGGGTAGCCATAGCGGCTCCCAATACTGGCGCAAGGAAATTGACAAAGGGTATGGCGAGCAACAGGGCCGTGACCAGTCCGAGGAGAAAGCGCTCAACCTTTGGCAGGCTCCATCCGCCAGCAAGATTGCGATAGTCGCTGGCGTGCCGGGCCGCGACCATGTCCTGAAGATCTCGGCCCAGTAACACCGCATTGACTCCGAAAAAGGCGATCGGAACGCCAATGCCGGTGACGAGCAACGCGATATATAGCGGTGTAGCTAGAATATTGTAACCGATAGCGCGTCCCGTGGAAGCCAGCCCCATTTTGATGCCGATACCATAGCCAGGTGGTCTCGCTGTTTCCGCACGATCGGGATAATATCGCCGTTCAACAGCGTCGACAATATCATCGGAAAAGATGTTGAGCACGAAAATGGCAACAATCCGGAACAATAAAAGCCCGGTCAATATAGCGATGATCGCTGCAGCGGCTGCAGCGGCAAAACCGCCGTCCGTCCAGCCCAGCCAGGCAAAAAGCCAGGCCAGTCCAAAATAGGCCGCGAGTCCAAAAATGACGAACAAGAGCAGAGTTAGCAATATGACCTTGAGCAGGATAGCCAATATGGCCCGGTCAGTCAGCTGGGCAAGAGAACGGGAAAAGGCATGGAGCATCTGCGCGTCATGTCATGATTGGCCAGCCAGCGTCAATTCTGCTTGATGGGTTCGGGTCAAACCCCTAACGCATGCCCCAGACAGAAATCTGCCCCAAAAGGACATTCTATGACCACCGAAGCCCGTTATGATATTGTTGCCATTGGCAATGCGATTGTCGATGTAATCTCTCAGGCCAGCGACGATTTTCTCGAAGAGGAGCAGCTGGTCAAGGGCAGCATGGCGCTGATCGATGCGAAACGGGCAGAGGAGCTTTATCGCGACATGGGCCCGGCGAGGGAAATCAGCGGTGGTTCCGGGGCGAACACGCTTGCCGGTGCTTCCACATTGGGTTGTCAATGCGCGCTGATCGCACAAGTCGCCGACGATCAATTGGGCGAGGTTTTTGCCCATGATATCCGGGCGACCGGGATTGATTTTGACGTATTGCCGCTCGGCAAGGAACCGCCGACCGCGCGCTGCCTGATTTTCGTCACGCCTGATGCCCAGCGGACGATGAACACCTTTCTCGGCGCCTCCCAATTTCTTCCCCCGGCTGCTGTTGATGCAGCGTTGATTGCCAGCGGCGCGATTCTCTATCTCGAAGGCTATTTGTGGGATGCAGAAGAGCCCAAGGCCGCAATGGCGCTGGGGATCGATATCGCCAAGCAAAATGGCCGCAAGGTGGCTTTCACCTTGTCGGACACGTTCTGTGTCGACCGGCATCGTGAAGAATTTGTCGGCCTTATTGATGATGGCAAAATTGATATCCTGTTTGCCAATGAAGCGGAAATCAAGATGCTGAGCGAGACGGAAGATTTTGACGCTGCGGTTGCGCAAACCGCCGCCAAGGTCGAAACGCTGGTGGTGACGCGCAGCGAAAAAGGTGCGATCGCCGTTCGGGACGGCAAGACTTACGCGGTTGCTGCCGAACCTATTGACCATATCGTGGACACGACCGGTGCCGGTGACCTTTTTGCTTCCGGTTTCCTCAGCGGCTATATCGAACAGCGCCCGATGGAAGAATGTTTGACCATCGGCGCGATCGCGGCAGCGGAGGTGATTTCCCATTATGGTGCGCGTCCGGAAGCGGATTTGCGCGAACTGGTCAAAGTCCGGCTCGGATGATCAGCCCTTCATTTTAAACAATGTCCGGTCTTCCGGGCCAAAGCCCCATTTCCAGATGACCCAGGCATAGCTGCCGAGGATCAGCGGGATACCGATAATCAGTTCCGCCCATTCGGGCAGATAGGTTGCCAGATAACCCACAGCGCCGGCGACACCGATGGCAATTAGCAGGTTCCAGCGCCATCCGTTGACCGGCGCATTGAGCAGTTTCGACAGGAAGATGGCTTTCACCACTGATGCATAGGCCAGCGCGACCATCAAGGCTGCTGCCACCGCTGCTGCCTGAAACAGCGGTCCCCAGCCGAAATAAATGCAAATCTGGATAAATGCTATGCTGAGCGCTGCCTGCAGCAGCAGCATCGACAGCGAGATTAGCAGATTGCGATGGCGGGCGATGTAGACCAGCGCGGATTCGCTGACCACAGCGGTAGCGGCCACCGCTTCGGCTGCCAGCAGGAAGGCGAGCGCGCCAGTCCCGCCGACGAAATTCGGACCCACTAGTCCCATCACGGCTTCGCCGGGTATCGCCAGCGCCAAGGCAATGCCGGCCTGTGCCGCGATGATCCAGAAACCGACCTGGCTCACCTGGCTGGCGATCACTTTCATATTGCCTGCTTCCAGATTGCGCGTGATGACAGGGCCGAGAATGGGGTCGAAGCTGGTTTTAAGCTTTTGTGGCAGGCTCGCGACCTGCTGCGCAATATAATAGATTCCGACGATAGCGGGGGACGCGAACAGTCCGAGGATGGCGAGATCCACGCGGCGCGAGCCCCATTCGGCGGCGTCGGCAGCAGCGAGCGGCATGTTGCGTCGCGCGATCATCGCAAGTTTCAGCGGTTTCGGTCGCCATCCATGTGGCAGGCCATAGCTTTTGAATAACGGCCAGAGCGAGGCGAGCAGCGCGGCGATCATTGAGGCAACATAGGAGAGTATCAGGCCGTCTCTGAGCGAATAGTAGGAGAAGAGGAAGGCGGCGATGCTGATCGTCCATGGCTCCACGATCGAGCGAGCACGCACCGTTGCTCCAATATCGTAGCGATAGGCAAGGGCGGCCAGTGCAATATCGGCCCCCACGACGGTAAAAATGACAAGCGGTAAAAACCGGTCGAGCCCGTTGATATCGCTGTTGGGAAACATGATGAACGGAAAAACGATCAATATCGCCGCCGCGACGCCTGATGCCAGAAAACTGACCAGCAGACCGTCCCACACGACATGGACATGAGGTCTCTCGGTCTTGCTCAGCTGCGCCGCCAGCCCTCTCTTGAGGCCAAGGGTGGCGAGCTGTGCAGCAAATTCTACTACCAATATCGCATAGGCAAAGCGGCCGAGCGCTTCCGCGCCATAAATACGACCCGCAATGAACAGAAACGGCAGGCGCGCGGCAAGGCGCAGAAGAAAACCGAATATATTGGTCCGCCCACCCTTGGCTAGCGCGGCAATATCATCCTTGTTTTTTTCAGCAGGCGATTCAGCATCCAATGGCGCTGCGCCAGCCGGGCCTGATGGTTCAGGACTGTTCAAATCAATCTCCGGCCGGCCCAGTTCAGGGGACGCGTTCTATAACAGTTTCGAGATATTGTCATCATTGTGCCGCAAGGGCCCTATCTTTGTTCCGAAACCAACGGTCGTTTCATCAACTGGCTGACCACAGACTGAACATCCGCCCTACCGGCCAGCAGAGCACAGACGGCATCGACTATCGGCATGTCGATGTTGCGCGCCTTCGCATCTTTCTGGAGGACCGGAGCGGTTGATGCGCCTTCGGCAACAGTGGTGCGGTCCGACAGTAATGTGTGCGCTGACTGGCCTTGTCCCAATCCCTTGCCGAGCGAAAAATTGCGCGAACTGGTCGAGGAGCAGGTGAGGACGAGGTCGCCAAGTCCGCACAGGCCGGCAAGGGTCTCTGCCCGTGCTCCGCGTGCCGTGCCGTAGCGGAGCATTTCTGCAAAGCCACGACTGATCAGGGATGCGCGTGCGTTTTGCCCGAGACCGGCTCCGTCGACCACGCCGCACCCTATCGCGAGGACGTTCTTGACCGCACCGCCAATTTCAGCGCCGATCACATCGTCGGAAAAATAGGGCCGGAAGCTGGTTTTTGCGATTAGCGGGTTAATCTGATCCCACAAGGCCCGGCTTTCGCATGCTAGGGTCAGGGCGGTCGGCAGGCCCTGTGCGACCTCGTGAGCAAAGGTTGGGCCCGATAAAATAGCCAGCGGATTATCCGGTCGCACTTCCTTGGCGACATCGCTCAACAACATCTGGCTGTCTGCCTCTATCCCCTTGCAGCAGAGGATCAGGGTTGCTGCGGAATCTGGTAGCCTTTCCAGGGTGGCGCGCAAATGCTGCGCAGGTGTCACCAGCAACAATATGTCGCAGGCGGCAATCAAATCCCAGTCCTGTGTCGCGCGAATATTGTCGCGGAGGCGCTGGCCCGGGAGAAAGGATTGATTTTCTCTCCTATTGTTTATTTGGTCGACGACTTCGGGTTCGCGAGTCCACAAGAGCAGTTCTTCCTGCCCTTCTGACAAAATCTGCGCCAATGCCGTGCCCCATGCTCCCGCACCGATCACTCCGATGTACGCAGTCGCCAAGGTCATGCTTTGACTCCCGCCCCGCGTGCTTTTTCAGCCCCCGGGTCCAGTGGCCAGCGCGGCCGCGCAACAAAATCCAGCGGATCGGTCAGGCCGGCAGCAAATCGCTCGGCTCCCGCCCAGGCAATCATGGCGGCGTTATCGGTACATAGCCAGTGTGGGGGGGCGGTAAAGGCCATCGCATGCTCCTCGGCAACCTGTTCGAGCATCGTGCGGATCGGTGTGTTGGCTGCCACTCCGCCCGCGACGACAAGATTCGCGCAGCGACCATGATCCGTTATCGCCTTTTCCAGCCGGTCGCGCAGGCAATCGACCACAGCCTGTTGAAAGGAGGCGGCAATATCTGCCGGTTCGAAATCGCCGCTGTTATGGGCGCGAACCACCGCGCTTTTCAGGCCGGCGAAGGAGAAATGTGGTTCTTTCGACCGGATCAGCGGACGAGGCAAGGGGACGGATTCTGGATTGCCCTGATGCGCAAAAGCTTCGACTTTCGGCCCGCCGGGATAGCCGAGACCGAGTATTTTGGCGGTTTTATCAAAAGCCTCACCGGCGGCATCATCAATGGTGGTAGCCAGTCGCCGATATTGGCCGACACCTTCGACGCGCAATATCTGGCAGTGGCCGCCCGATACCAGAAGGAGTAGATATGGAAATGTGAGGTCTGGATTGGCGAGTCTTGGCGACAACGCGTGGCCTTCAAGATGATTGACGGCAACCAGGGGCTTGCCTGCCGCCATTGCCAGTGCCTTGCCGGTAACCAGACCCACCATCACCCCGCCGATCAGGCCGGGTCCCGCAGTGGCCGCGATTGCATCGACGTCATCGAGAGACTTTCCTGCTTCATTCAGCGCGGCAGCGATCAATGGTGTCAGAATCTCGGCATGGGCACGGGCTGCGATTTCGGGAACCACGCCGCCATAGGGGGCATGTTCCGCTTCCTGCCCAGCCAGTTGGTGCGCCAGAATCTCCCGTTCGGACGTGACTAGCGCGGCTGCTGTTTCATCGCAGCTGGATTCAATTCCCAATATCAGGCTCATGACGCTTTTACTTAGGCGCTCAAGCCATTAGGACAAGCGCTATCATGACCGAAGACAGCAAAAAAGAATCTCTGGCCGGGCTGGATCGGCCCCTGCGCATTGGAACGCGCCAATCACCGCTAGCTATGGCGCAAGCCACAATGGCCGCCAATGCGTTGCAATCCGTCCATGGTTGGCGACCCGATCAGGTCGAACTGGTGCCGATGATAGCCAGCGGCGACAAAATACTTGATCGTTCGCTGGCGGACATAGGTGGCAAGGCACTTTGGACCAAAGAACTGGATCGTGCGCTTGCCAATGGCGAAATCGATTGTGCGGTGCACAGCATGAAGGATGTTGAAACCATCCGCCCGGGTGTGTTCATCGTCGCGGCCATGCTGGAACGGGCCGATATCCATGACAGGCTGATCGGGGCGGGGTCGATTGAGGCGCTGGCAGATAAAGCCATCGTCGGCACCGCATCTCCGCGCCGCAAGGCACAGCTTTTGCGACAAAGGAGCGACCTCGATATTCGACTGATTCGCGGGAATGTACAAAGCCGGCTGCAGAAAATTGCTGACGGCGAATATGATGCAACTCTGCTCGCCGCCGCCGGACTGAACCGTCTGGAAATGGAGGATGTCGGATCGGATATTTCCGATGAAATCATGCTTCCCGCGCCGGCGCAGGGCGCAGTCGGGGTCGAGGCGCGGACTGATGACCCCCACGTTCGTCGGTTGATGCGGGCGATTTCGTCGACGAGCACGTTTCGTGCAGTTACCGCCGAACGCCTTTTCCTGGAACGATTGACCGCCGATTGCCACAGTCCGGTTGCCGCACTGGCCACGATCGATGGAGCAACCGTGCATCTGCGAGCCGAAATCTTGTTGCCCGACGGTTCGGAGTCGATCGATGGCCAATCCAGCTTTCACACGGGCGATGTCTCCGCACCCGGCAATCTGGCAGACAAGCTTCTGGGCCAGTCGAGCGCAAAGCTGAAAGCCGTATTTGGTCGATGAGCCTGTCGCTGCTGATCCTTCGGCCGCTGGACGGGGCGCTCCAAACGGAACGGCGAGCGAAAGATTTGGGATTAGCGACCGTTGTCGATCCACTGTTTGTGGTTGAATCAATGCAATGGTCGGGACCGGAGGCTACAGATTTTGATGCATTGTTGCTGACCAGTGCGAACGCGGTAAAATATGGCGGTACCCAATTGGCAGCATATCGATATTTGCCTGTACTGGCAGTTGGCGAGAAGACAGCGGAAGCGGCAAAGAAGGCAGGGTTTCATGTAGAAATAACTGGCCAATCCGATGTGGAACATCTTCTCGACCAATTGGCGGACAGCTCTTATCGTAATATTATATGGCTGGCGGGTGAGCAGCATATGGAGGTCAGCGCGAAAGACAGGAAAATCTATATCGCGCCTGTTTATCGTGCCCGGGCGATGGCGCTGGGCGAGCGGGCGAAAGCCTGTCTGGCGAACGAATCTGTGATCCTGCTGCATTCGGCCCGCGCTGCCAGCCAGTTGGCGGAAGAGCTGAGCCGCTTACAATTGCCGAAAGACAGGCACCATGTCGTAGCCTTTTCCGCAAAAGTGGCAGAAGCGGTCGGGCAGGGATGGAAAAGCGTTCAAACCGCGGATCATCCGGACGACGAAGCTTTACTGTCATTGGCGAGCGCACTATGCCGGTGAAATCGAGAGGATTTGATCCGTCCAGCGACCGGACTGAAGAAAAGGAGCCGGAATGAGCCGGGACTATGAAAGGCTTTCGCCATCGGCTGGCAAGAGCAATTTGACACGAAATGTACTGATTTTGATGGTGGTAGCCTTCATCGGCGGGGCGATCCTGACCGGATGGATATTGTCCCGCTATAATCCGTTTGACAGCATTTCGGGATCGGAATCATCTGCGGTCGTGGATGGCGACAAGGCAGCCAAGGTGGCTCCGGATCCAGCGACTGCACTCGCCGACCGGATTGACGCTGATGGCAGTGTCCTGCCAGCGCCCGCGCAAAAAGCGGAAGCGACTGCTCCGGCGACCCTGTCGCCCGAAATCGAACGCGCGCTTGCTGTGCGCGTGGCTGATCTGGAAGACCGTTTGTCGCGTATCAATGTGCAGGCCCAGGCGGCCTCGGGCAATGCCGCCCGGGCGGAAGGTTTGCTGATCGCATTTGCCGCCCGACGTGCGCTCGATCGTGGATCGCCGCTTGGCTATATTGATCCTCAGTTGCGTCTGCGATTTGGCGATGCCCAGCCGAAGGCAGTCACGACGATAGTCAACGCTTCTCGCCAGCCAGTCACGCTGGAAGAGCTGGCGGCGGGTCTGGATGACATCGGACCAGCATTGACAACTGGTTCGGACCGCGAGGGTTTCTGGTCGGACTTCAAAAGGGAGCTGACCGAACTGTTCGTGATCCGTCGGCAGGGAACGCCCTCACCGGCTCCGCAACAGCGGCTGGTCCGTGCGAAGCGCTATGTCGAAACTGGCAATGTTGATGCTGCGATCGCGGAGCTTGAAAAGCTTCCGGGTGGCGGGAGCGATGAAGAGGCTTCCCAATGGATAGAAAAGGCACGTCGATATAACGAAGCGCGCCGTGCGCTTGACGTCATCGAAACGGCGGCGATATTGGAGCCTCAGCAATTGCGCACCGCCGAAGGGGAACGGGTTGACCAGCCTTCACCGCTTGCACCGACGCCGGCTATACCGACACCCTAATTGTCAAGGAACAACGCCGCAAGTTCCTTCGGTACGCGGACCGCGCGCCCTTTCGACCGTTCGATGATCGCCCAGTTTGTTTTGGCAGCGACGATCAGAGAGCCATCCGTGTCGGTAAAGTTGCTGTTGCGCCAGAATCGCGCACCCTTCGGAGGCTCTGCGATCCATGTCCGGCCGGTTACTTCTGCGCCAACCCCGACATTGCCGCGATAATCAATTTCATGCCGGGTGACGACCCAGATATATTGTTCGATGGCCGATTGCGGGGCAATCGCGTTCCAATGCGCCGTTGCCAGTTCCTGAATCCAGCGCACCCAGACCGCATTGTTGACATGGCCGAGTTCATCAATGTCTTCGGGGCGGGCAGTGATGGAAATATTGAAGCCGGAATTCCGTTCACTCACTCTGCCATCCCCATTTGCCATAGGATGAAGGCAAATTCCTCTGCCGTTTCTTCCAGCGCATTCCAGCGACCTGACTTGCCGCCATGGCCTGCGCCCATATTGGTTTTGAGCAGCAGCATCTTGTTGTCGGTCCTGGTCGCGCGCAGCTTGGCCGTCCATTTGGCTGGCTCCCAATATGTGACGCGGGGATCATTCAGCCCGCCGGTAATCAGCATCGGCGGATATTCTTGCGCCGCCACATTATCATAGGGCGAATAGCTGCGGATATATTCGAACGCTGTCTTGTCGGTGATCGGGTTCCCCCATTCCGGCCATTCACCGGGAGTCAGCGGCAGGCTTTCATCCTGCATCGTGTTGAGCACATCGACAAAGGGGACATGGGCGACGATGGCGCCCCACAGGTCGGGATCGCTGTTGACGATTGCCCCCATCAACTCGCCGCCGGCAGAGCCGCCCGAGGCGGTAAGCCGGCCCCTGCAGGTATATCCTTTCGCGATCAGGCCCTTGGCGACATCGACAAAATCATGGAATGTGTTGGTGCGTTGCGTGAGCTTGCCCTGCAGATACCAGTTGCGTCCCAGATCGTCACCGCCGCGGATATGGGCGATGGCATAGACAAACCCTCGGTCGACGAGGCTCAGTCGGCTCGTCGAGAAACTCGGCGGCACGGCGTAACCATAAGCGCCATAGGAATAGAGATGGAGCGGGGCGCTGCCATCGATTTTGGTGTCCTTGCGATAGACCAGCGATACCGGCACCAGCGTCCCGTCGCGGACCTCGATCATCAGCCGCTCTGTCTCATATTGGCTGTCATCATAGCCGGACGGAATTTCCCGGACCTTGAGCGTTTCGAGCGATTTGTCGGCAAGATGGTAGTCATAGACCGTGTCGGGTGTGATCATCGAATCATAGCTGAGCCGGAGCCTGTCGACATCATATTCGGGATTGTCGTCCAGGCCGACACTGTAGCTGGCCTCGGGAAAGGCGATCCGTTCGACTTTGGCGGGGTCGTCGTAGGACCGGATTTCAATCTGGTCGAGGCCATTCTCGCGCCCTTCGGTGACATAGAATTTCTTGAAGGTGCAGACGTCGGTCAGATAAAATTCGTCCGAACCGGCGATCAGTGTTGTCCATTGGTCGGGCTTGTCCAGCGAAGCAGTCGCCAGACGGAAATTCACATGGTCGTCGTTGGTCAGGATATAAAGCGTGCCGTCATGTTCCTCCACTTCATATTCGCGCCCGGTCTGCCGCCGCGATACGAGAATCGGGTCGGCCAGCGGATTGTCGGTCGGAACCAGCCGCACTTCGCTGGTTTCATGATCGCCGGTGGCTATCGCGATATATTTTTCTGACTGGGTGAGGCCGATAGCGACCCGGAATCCTTCATCATCTTCATGGTAAAGCTCGACATCATCCGCGATATCGCTGCCCAGAACATGCAGTCGGGCATTGTCGGTCCGCCATTGTTCATTGGCGAGACCGTAGAGCAGCATTGTGGAATCGGCTGACCAGACCAGATTCGACAAGGTGCCGGGGATGATATCGGGCAGCAATTCGCCACTGGACAGATCCTTGATCCGCGCCTCGAACCGCTCCGACCCGTTGTCGTCAAAAGCATAAGCCAGTAACCGGCCATCGGGGGAGACCGAAGCCGTTCCGAGGCGGAAATATTCTTTTCCTTCGGCCAATATATTCTCGTCCAGCATCAGCTGCTCTTCGCCGCCCGATACCGCCTTGCGCCAATGCTGGCGATATTGCATGCCTTCTTCAAATTTGCTCCAGTAGAGCCAGTCGCCATCCTTTTGCGGGACAGAACTGTCCTCTTCCTTGATCCGCGCCTTCATTTCCTTGAAGAGCCCGGCTGTCAGAGCCTTCTGGCTGGCCATATTCTGCTCGAACCACTGGTTTTCCGCCTTGAGATAGGCGAGTATGGCCTCGTCCTCGACAACCGGATATCGCGGATCTTTCAGCCAGTGCCAGGGATCATTCACGGTATAGCCATGGCGCTCGTAACTATAGGGTCGCTGCTCGGCATGCGGCGGACGGGTCAGCTTTTTGGTCATATATTCTGCTTTTCTCTGGCCTGATTTAGGTGGCGAATGGGGCTCGGAACTCCTATGTGTTGCAGCATAAGCATATTCAAGGAGTTTGCTCGCCGATGTTGATGTCCACTTATGAAAGCCGCCTGAAAGCCTTGCGGGAACAATTGCAGAAAGATGGTCTCGACGGATTTGTGGTCCCGATCTGCGACGAACATATGAGCGAATATGTCGGTGAATATGCACAGCGACTGGGCTGGCTGACCGGCTTTGGAGGATCTGCGGGTTCAGCCATCATACTGAAGGACAAGGCGGCGATGTTCATAGACGGGCGCTATGTCGTGCAGGTCCGCGATCAGGTCGACGGCAATCTCTATGAATATGTCAATATAGCGGACCAGAAGCCGCATGAATGGCTTGCAGTTAACGCGCCAAAGGGTGCCAGAATTGGCTATGACAGCTGGTTACACACTCGCGAATGGGCGGAAACGGCAAGCAAGGCGCTGGCCAAGACCGGCGCAGAACTGCTGGCCGTGCACAGCAATCCGATCGATGCGGTCTGGGAAGATCAGCCACAGCGTTCGCCGGAGAAGCTGGCGGTCCATAGCGACCAATATGCCGGCAAATCGGCGCGGGACAAGCGGGCGGATGTCGCGGCATGGCTCAAGGACAAGGGCTATGATGCCACCGTCATCGCGGCGCTGGATTCGGTCGCCTGGTTCTTCAATGTTCGCGGCAGGGATATTGCCAACACGCCGGTACCACTGGCTTATGCAATCGTCCGGGCAGACGAGACGGCGACCCTGTTTGTCGCGCCCGAGAAGCTGACCGACGCGGTGCGCGAACATCTCGGCAATCATGTCGAGATACGCGACTATGACGAGCTCGCCGATGCCTTGTCCGAAATGGCCGGCAAAACCGTTACGGTCGATCCGGAACGTTCGGTTGCCGCCATTTTCGAAGCGCTCGACAATGCCGGAGCGACGATCGTCAAGGATCGCGACCCGACCATCCTTGCCAAGGCGATAAAGAATGACGCCGAAATCAACGGGCACCGGGCGGCGCAGAAGCGCGATGGCGCGGCTTTGACCAAATTCCTGCACTGGATGGCCCAGGAAGCGCCGAAGGGCGGGCAGGACGAGTTGTCCGCTGCGGCGCGGTTGCGTGAATTTCGCGAGGAAAGCCCGGATCTGAAGGATCTCTCTTTCCGCACGATTTCCGCCACTGGTGATCACGGCGCGTTGCCGCACTATAGCGTGAACGAAGAAACCAATCAGCCCATCGAGATGAATTCGCTCTATCTTGTCGACAGCGGCGGGCAATATCTTGACGGTACGACCGATGTGACGCGCGTAGTGGCTGTCGGCGAACCGACCGCCGAAATGCGCAAGCGCTATACTCAGGTCCTGCAGGGCCACATTGCTCTGGATCAGGCCGTGTTCACCAAGGGCACGACCGGTGGACAGCTCGACATATTGGCGCGCCAATATCTGTGGGCCGATGGCGTGGATTATGGTCACGGCACCGGTCATGGTGTCGGTAGCTACCTCTCGGTGCACGAAGGGCCGCAGCGGATTGCAAGCTTCGGCGGCATGAACGAAGCGCTGCAGCCAGGTATGATCCTGTCTAACGAACCCGGCTATTACAAGGCGGGCCATTTCGGCATTCGTATCGAAAATCTTTTTCTTGTCGAAGAGCGGGAAATCGAAGGTGGCGAGCAAACGATGCTTGGTTTTGAGACGCTGACCTTTGCGCCGCTCGAGCGCAAGCTGATCGACGTTTCCATGCTGTCACAGAACCAGTGTCAATGGATTGACGATTATCATGCCAAGGTTCGTGCGGTGATAGCGCCGCAGCTGGAGGGCGAGGCGCTGGACTGGTTAAAAAGGCAGACCGCGCCGCTTTGACTCTGTTGACGCGACTCGTATGTTCTCATAATGTTCTCTTTATATCTGGAGGAGGAAGTAGATGATTGGTTATGTAACAGTGGGTACCAACGATATGGAAAAAGCGGCGAAATTCTATGATGCCCTCGCCAAGGAAATGGGCGTCGGGCGGATGATGGAAATGGACCAGTTCATCGCTTGGGGCGAAATGGGCGGAGCACCGGGCATAGCGGCGAGCAAACCCTTTGACGGCCAGGCGGCCAGTGTTGGCAACGGGGTGATGGTTGCGCTGCAGGCGGAGAATGAGGATCAAGTACAACGGCTTTATGATATCGCGATGGCCAATGGCGGCAGTGATGAAGGTGCCCCGGGTCCGCGTGGCGACGATGGTTTTTATGCTGGCTATTTCCGCGATCCCGATGGCAACAAGCTCAACGCCTTTTGCATGACGGCTGCCAAAGCTGGTTGACAGGCTTTCGGTGCTGGGGAAAGAGCCGGCACCATGACAGAACAGAAAAACCCCCGCGATGGCTTTCGTCTTATCACGCCGATGCGTGTGCGCTATGCCGAATGTGATATGCAGGGCATTGTCTTCAATGCCCATTATCTCGCCTTTGCCGATGTCGGTATGACCGAATATATGCGCGCGTTGGTAGCATCCGATAGACCGCGCGATGAAAATGATATGCTCGGCAGTTTCACCCGGCATTTTGGCGGCGACAACTGGGTGCGCCATGCGGATATCGATTATCGCGCGTCGGCAAGGGCCGATGACTTGCTCGATATCGCGGTGCGGATCACCCGCTTTGGCCGGACTAGTTATACCCTATTGGTGCATCTCCTGCGCGGCGACGAACTGCTCAATGTGGCCAAGCTGACCTATGTCTGGTTCGACCCGGCGACAGACAAGGTGGCCCCGGTAGCTACAAAATTTATCGACGCGGTCAGCGATTTTGAAATTATCAAGCCGGAGCGGGCGGTCGTGAACGCCTAAGGCTGCTCTTCGCCGGGAACCATCTGTCTTGCCTGCGCCTTGCGCCGCCTTAAATTGGCTCGCAGCTGTTCGGCAAGCCGTTCGGCTTTTTCGGCTTCCTTGCGCATCTTTTCTGATTTGGGCTGTGGTTTTGGCATGGGGATCAATTGCCATTATCTCGTGAAAAACGCAACTCCGCTTGACAAGATCGCAACCATTTGGTCTTAGGCCCGCGGTTCGGTCGAAACCGCCCGGCGCGGCGGTTATCGCCAACGCATCGAAATGGTCCGGCTGCTGTAGCTCAGTGGTAGAGCGCGTCATTGGTAATGACGAGGTCGAGAGTTCAATTCTCTCTAGCAGCACCACCATTTTTTCCGGATTTCAGTGTCTCTAGACTATCACTTTGTGAGTTGAATTAGTCTCTATATATCAGTGCTTTATTGATAGATAATTCGTTGCTCCTGTCTCAGGAGACCATCTAGCATAGACGAAATTGAGGCAAAATGGCGATCGATCTCGATGCCCCTAGACGCTGGAACCCGATGCACTTTCAGATAATGATGAATTGAGGACTTAGGTAAGGTCTCGTATGGTGTGCTGAGCTGTCCAGCATAGTGGCACTTTGCCCCCGCGCAATATTCTGCGCCCACTGAGATTTTTCGGATGCGAGCCATTAATGATGGGCGAAATGATATTGGGTACCAGATAACGACGAGCGTTACTGTATTCTGCAATCATTGGAGATCGTGCTCCATCCACGAAAATATCTCGTGCGTGCAAATACATGCGTTACGAATCGCTACACTATCTGATGATGGCCTCGTTTTGAGTTTCCGTCGCTTGGGCAAGGAGCCTGCCCGGCCATTGATCTGATGGGAAAGGTCCGCAGAGGAGTCACTGTCGATTGTATCGGCTGAGCTGAGCCGGTTTGTTATCGCAGCGATGACCAATTTTTCGATTTTACCGCATGGCACCCCAGGCCGAGTCATTTTTTTTCGATACTAACGGGATGGAACAATATTGATTGAGCCTCGCTCCCTCGCGAGTCTGCATCGGGGACGTGGGTCATCCCTCTGGATTAGAGGTGAAGCCAGTCAACAGACTTGGGTTCTTGGATTTCTTGTCGAGGGCTTCGCTATACATATCACGTTAGATTCTTGAGCGGAACGGATTCATTGACCAGCATTTCGGGGTCGGGGCTTGCCCTGCCGATGACGAGCTTGCGGCCCTGGACATAATCCTTGGTGGCATTGACGCAGTCGAGCGCGATGACCCGACCCTGCTTCAGATAGACGATCGAGAAGCTGCGATCCGCCGGGTCGCCGCGTATCACCGTCGCGTCATGGCCCGTCGACAGGCCGACCGTCTGTAGCTTGAGATCATACTGGTTCGACCAGAACCAGGGAACCGCATCATAGGGCACGGGATGGCCGAGGATCGCCTTGGCCACTACCGTCGCCTGGTCGTTGGCGTTCTGCACCGATTCCAGCCGGATCGTCGCGCCGTCGGCAAAGCCGTTCGCATGCGCCGCGCAGTCGCCGATCGCATAGATGCCCGGAAGGCTGGTCTGGCAAAGTTCGTCGACCAGCACGCCGTTGCCGCCCTCCGCGCCCGCTTCGATCAGCGGTTCGACGGCCGGGATGACGCCGATGCCGATGATGATCATCTCCGCCGGGATCACTTCGCCATCGGCCAGCCTGACGCCGGTTGCGTGGCTGTCGTCGCCCTCGATGCTGTCGACGGCCACGCCGGTGCGCAGGTCGACGCCGTGCGCACGATGTTCGGCTTCGTAGAAGCGAGACAGCTCCTCGCCCGCGACGCGCGCCAGGACCCGGTCGAGCGCTTCCAGCAGCACGACCTTCTTGCCGAGCTTGGTGAGGACAGCGGCCGCCTCCAGCCCGATATAACCGCCGCCGATAATCGCGACGCGCTCGACGCTGTCGAGCACCGCCATCATCGCATCGACATCGGCGCGGGTGCGCACGGCATGGACGCCGTCCAGATCATGGCCGGGGCAGGGGAGAATGCGCGGGCTTCCGCCGGTCGCCCAGATCAGCGTGCCATAGTCCAGCGTCTCGCCATCTTCGAAGGTCAGCCGGTGCGCCTCGGCATCGACCGCCACAACGCGCCGCCCGAGCATCATCGTCACATCGCGCTCGGCCCAGAATTTCTCCGGGCGGATCATGATCCGTTCGAACGATTTTTCGCCGGCGAAATAGTCCTTGGAGAGCGGCGGGCGTTCATAGGGGAGTTCCGGTTCGTCGCCGATCAGCGCGACCGACCCCTCGAACTTCTGCTGCCGAAGCATGATTGCCGCCTGTGCGCCGCCATGGCCCGCGCCTACGATCGCTATGTCACACTGGTTCATGCTTCGAAGGACTCTCAACCGCTAAGGGCTGCCGTGTCGAAATAGTCCCGCCAGGCCGTGATTTTCTCGTTCTTTATCTCAAGCACGCCCATCACGCGCAGCGCGATATGCTCGGTTCCATCGGCTCCGACGAGATAGTCTATGCGTTCGGTCAGAACGGTGTCGCCACTGGCGGCGATGGCGAGAGTGTCGATCCGTATCCTGTCGACGCCCATGGTCTGCTCGAACTGGGCCAGAAGGCCGAGGGCCTCCTCGATGCCGGCGGTTTTGGCCAGGCCGACATTCTCCCAGACGGTGTCGGGCGTCAGATAGGTCCTGATAGCCGCGTGCATGGCTTCCTTGCTCTTGCCGAGCTGTTCTAGAAATTGGGTGGCGGTTTCGATTGGCTTTGACATGCTTCAATTCTCCTTCAGGACAAATGCGAGGGTCATGCGGCTTTGATCGGTGCGGCGCCGAGCCTCTCGCCAGGGTCGAATGTGACCTGCAGTCGGTCAAGTGCATGTATCTGGAAATGCGCCATGAATTGTGGTGCTGGTGCAGAAGGTGCGAAACGGAGATTTTCCAGCCGTTCCAGCAGTCGCCGTATCGCGATCCGAAGTTCACCGCGCGCGAGGAGGTTTCCGACGCAGAAATGGATGCCGCGCCCGAAGGCAAGGTGGTTGCGCGCGCCTTTTCGGCCGATCCTGAACGCTTCAGGATCTTCCCATTGGGTTGCATCGCGGTTTCCGGACATATAGCTGATCTGGAGAACCGCACCCTTGGGGATGTTAAAATCGCCAATGCAAACATCTTCCTTGGCGACCCGGAACATGTGCGGCACCGGCGTATGAAAGCGCAGTGCCTCCTCAACGAAGCCCGGGATCAGGCCATTATCTGCCATCAGTCGTGCCTTAAGCTCCGGGTCTTTGAGCATGAGGTAGGTCGTTGTAGCGAGCATGGTTGCCGTCGTTTCGTTGCCCGCCACCAAGAGCTGCTGGACTATTGAAAGTAGTTCGGCATCCCCTAGCCGCTGGCCATCGACTTCGGCGTGGACGAGCTTGCTGAGCAGATTATCTTTGGGATGGGTGCGATAAGTTTCGACTCGCTTATAGAGATAATTCTGCATGTCGATCAGTTGATCGACCAGCTCCAGTTCGCGTTCCGGTGCAAGCGTAGGGTCGGTGATTGCAAGAGTAGCATCGGACCAGATCTTGAACTCGGCGATATCGGCCCGATCGACACCCAATTGATCTGCGATGACATAGAGTGGCAGCTTGACGCAGAATGCCGGAATCAGATCTATCTCACCCTGCTCAATGAAACTGTCGATCAGCTCATCGACGTTCCGTTCGATATAGGGTTCGAGGCTACGGACGTAGGAGATGGTGAACACCTTGTCGACCAGCGCGCGCTGCATTGTATGTGTTGGCGGATCTTCTGCCACCAATGTAAGAATTTGCGGCCAGCCACGTTCGGAAAACCGGCGCTTGGCTTCCTCTGCCGCTGCAGAATCGGTTTTCGCGAACTGCACGGCCGTCCGGCTCGAGAACAACTCTGGATGCCCATTTACATAGCCAATATCTTCATAGCGCGTGATGACATACATGCCGGTCGCCGGGTCTTTGTAGATCGGCGCTTCCTCGCGCAGGGTCTTCAGAAAAGGAAAAGGGCAGTGCTGGATTTCCGGAGATGTGAGGCTTCCCAGATTTTCTTGCTCGGTCATTATCTTTCTCCCTTCAAGAATGTCTCGGCACCACGGCTCGACAGGTTTCTCGTTGCGTGGCAACGTCGGGACCTGCATTCGCTAAGCGCCGAGTGCCGGCACAAATTAAAGGAACGCAATCGTTCCTTTAAAAAGATCGATACTGTTCCTTTTTAAATTCGTAAAGGGCAATTCATGCGATTCGTCGAAAAAAGAGAGTCATGAGCGGAAAACCGACCAAACGGGGGCTGGGAAGGCCGACAAAGTCTGAAGCCAAGGCGCTTGACGCACACGTTCTCGACGAGGCCCTAGCGCTTTTCGGTTCAGCCGGATTTGCGGCGGTATCGGTTGAAAGCATCGCTCTGCGCTGCGGAGTTGGCAAGAATACGATCTACCGGCGTTACCCGGACAAGGAAGCGCTGTTCAAGGCAGCTGTCGATCGTGAAATTACGCGGCTTAACGAGCTTGGACAGGAACTATCCCAGCATGTCAGCGATCCTCTCGAGGCGATCCGTCTCACCGTGCAACAAATGTCGAAGGTCTTGCACGAGCCGCAGGTGATCCAGATGATGCGGTTGCTGGTTGCCGAAGGGCATCGCTTTCCGCATCTGGCTGAGGACATGGATCGCTGGCTGACCGCCTTGTTTAAACGGCTGGATGCGCTGATCGAAGATGCGACGGCCTCCGGCCGAATGCCGAAGCGCCCCGTCAAAGCTGTTCGCGAGGCGTTATTCACGCTGTTTGCGGCTCCCTCTCTCAACCGTCTCATTCTAGATGATCAGTCTCTGAACATATCCGATGCAGAGTTTGATCTGCGCTGGAACCTGTTTGTCGGCGGTGCTGCGGCATCCATGGATCCGTCATAGAAGCTGTCGTGCTTGCTGCCAGTCACCCGATAGTTATTGTGCGGTCAGCCCGCCGTCGACCACGAATTCGCTACCGGTGATATAGCTTGCTTCCTCCGATGCCAGGAACAACGCCATCGAAGCGATGTCGTCCGGTTTTCCCATTCGTTTCAGCGGAATGGCTGCTGCCATCGCTTCCTGCGTTGCCTGGCTGCTGGTAGCTGCGCCATGCTGCATAGGCGTCCAGATCAGGCCGGGATGGACGGAATTGACGCGGATATCCGCATCTGCATTTTCGAGCGCGATAGTTTTGGTCATGGCGCGCGACCCGCCCTTGCTTGCACAATAGGCTGCGGCACCCGGTGCGCCTATCATGCCGGCGATCGAAGAAATGTTCACGATCGAGCCTCCTTCGCCTTGCGCGCGCATCTGGGCGACCGCTGCCCTGCAACCGAGAAAGACGCTAAACAGATTGGTGTCGATTTGTCGATGCCATTGCTCGACCGTCATCTCGTCTGTCGGCAGCAGGACGGCGATGCCGGCATTGTTGACCAGGATATCGAGCTTGCCATGACGCGCGACCGTGTCGCCGATCACGCGCGACCAATCCTTCTCCTGGGTCACGTCCTGTTGGATGCCGGTGACGTCCGCACCACCTGCCGATAGCTCCTCCGCACGGGCCGTGATCTCGTTGCCATCAATATCGGTGATGATGAGTTTTGCTCCTTCGCCGCCGAGTTTTCGTGCAATCGCATAACCGATGCCTTCTGCCGATGCGGCACCAGTGACGATGGCGACCTTGTCTGTAACCCGACTCATAGTGCATTCTCCATTAGTAGATGATGTCCGGAATGGCGCGTGCGGTTGAAATAGCCGCGCATTTATTCCTCGCCGGTTTCCGCCGTTATCAGTTGTCCATCGGTGATAACGATGGGCCAGGGTAGCAAGCTCTCACCGACGCAAGGTCCATCGACACAAACGCCGTCGTCCAGTCTGAACATTGCTCCGTGCCAGCTGCACGAAACGAACATCCCATCCGGCGAAACTGAATTGTCAATCTTCCGGGCAAGCTGTCCACCGGCATGCGGACAGCGATCAACATAACCACGGATAACATCGCCGCGCCGCAGGACGAAACCGCAAAATCGTGTATCGTCAACTTTGAGACGAAAGTTCTTGCCTCCATTGTCAGGAATGTCGTCAACGCTGCACAAAGGAATTCCGGCAGGCGTGCTCAGGGCGGGTGGCGGTAGTTTGTTCATATTTTGCCTTGGTCAGCGTTGGAAAACTGCATTGCCAGCGACGATGTCGACAATCGTTGCCAGGCACGCGCGCTTGTAGTTCACTTGAATTTTTGTCGGCGATCGCATGGCTAGGGCTGTAGCGGCGCTGATCGCCAATTTCAATACCTTGTTAGTTGAACAATAAGAAACTATGATAATTTCTGGAGATGATATCATTCGGCAGCAGCTATGGTATTGCTACACATGGCTTGCGATGCCATTATTGATGGTAAGGACAACCAAGGGGATTTGATTTCGCGCGACTGAAAGAGCTTTCCGCAGGACAATTTCATTATTTGCGGCGCAATTAGTTCTCCAGCTATATAAGGATAGGGGCAAAATGAGTAAAACGGCCAAGAAACCTGCACGCAGAACACAGACAGAAAGGCGTGCCGAATCCGGCGAGCGGATGCTGAATGCAGCCGAAGAGCTCTTTGCTGAACAGGGTTTGATGAAGACCACGTTGCTCGATATCGGGCGCCGGGCTGGATATAGCGGCGGCCTTGCAACGCATCGTTTCGGTTCTAAACTCGGACTGGTGGAGGCGTTGGTCGAGCGATACAAGGCGATCGTAAAGCAGAAATATCTGACCGCCGATGAGAACGGTGTCGTGCATCCGGTTGTCTGGCGGGTATTCGTGGAGCGCTATTTTAGCCGTCAGGAAGCCGAAAACATCGGTCGCAAGGCAATGAACGTGCTGATGGGCGAATCGCTCGGGCAACTGAAAGAAGCTTCAGACATTTTTGCAGAATATAACCGCTGGTTCACCGATATCGTGGAGGCCACGATTGTCGAAAGCCAGCGGCAGGGCGAGCTTAATCCCAAACTGAATGCGCATGAAACGGCGATGGGTATTGTTGCGGGTCTGCGTGGAGTGATGCTGCTTTGGCAGTCGGACCCGGACTATTTCCAACTCCCAATACTTGCAGCCGTGTTCAAGCGGAGCATCGAGTTTACCGCTACCGATATTGCCGTCGAGGCCGAAAGCTAGGAGCGATTTAGCCCAAGCAGGGCGCGTGCGCGGGTGAGATGTGGGGCGTCGATCATCTCGCCTTCGAGCTCCAGCACTCCGGCTCCTGGATTGCGATCGAAAAGCGCAACGATATCTTGCGCGAGTTTGAGTTCGTCATCCGTTGGTGTGAACGCTTCATTGATAATTGCGACCTGATCCGGATGGATTGCCAATTTTCCGACAAATCCGTCTCTTCGTGCAAGGTTGCATGATCTACGGAGTCCGGCCGGGTCACGAAAATTGGTGAAGACGGCATCGATCGGGAGTGTCCCGGCGGCGCTGGCTCCGAATAGAGTAAGCGAGCGGACTAGCCGGTAGGGATCGAGCCAATCGCCAGCGCCATTCTTGTTTTGATTCGCCCCTATGGCCGTCGCCAGATCTTCTCCGCCCCATGTCAAACCGGCTAGCCGCGATGAACATCCGGCATAGTCACCAAGGCGGAAAACCGCTTTCGGCGTCTCGGTTACTATCGGCAAAATTTCGGTCGCCCCCTTCGAGATTCCGTGCTCGGCTTCTAGCGCAGTCAGATAGTGGTCGAGCAGCCGGATATCCTCGGGGCCTTCGGTCTTGGGTAGGACAATGCCGTTGGGCTGGCCTGGCATGGCCGCTCTCAGGTCCAGCAAGGCATCGGCTGTATCTAGGGCGTTGATCCGGACCCATGTGCCGGAGCTTCGGTCGAAGGTATCGGTTGTCAGATGACTGGCGACAAGCGCTCTGGCAGTGGGCTTTTGACCCTTCGCGACAGCATCTTCCAGGTCCAGAATCACTATATCGGCTGTGGTGTCGGCACTTTTGGCGAGTTTCCGCTCGCTGTCACCGGGGACGAAGAGAAGCGATCGCATCATGCTGACTTAGGGCGACGCAACATCAGCGCCGATCGCTCGCAAGTCCCGACCAGTTCGTCATGTTGATTGAAACAGCGATGTTCGAAGATCACTATCCCGTTGTCTGGGCGCGATTTACTGTCACGCAGTTCAAGCACCTCGGTTTCGACATGGACGGTGTCGCCATGGAATAGCGGTTTGGGAAATCTGACCCGGTCCCAGCCGAGATTGGCGACTGTTGTGCCGAGCGTTGTATCGCCCACCGAAATGCCGACCATGAGGGCGAGTGTGAAGGTGCTGTTGATAATTCTCTGTCCGAACTCGGATTGGGTACGACAATATTCGGCATCGAGATGCAGGGCGGCAGGATTGTGGGAAAGCGCCGATATCAGCACATTGTCCATTTCCGTCAGAGTACGGCGGATGGCATGCAGAAAGCACTGGCCGACATGGAATTCCTCGAAGTACAGGCCCGCCATATCTATTCTCCCGAAGCTGCTTGCGGCATTTGGTCGGTACGGCAGCCGGACGGTGGATGGTTGCCGATGCAATATTCCTCGACGATGCGGCCACCGATCAGATGTTCCTGAATAATCCGGTCAATGACGGGCGGCGTGCAATTACGATACCAGACGCCATCGGGATAAACGACGGCGACCGGGCCGGCGACGCAGACTTGCAGGCAATTGGCTTTCGTTCTGAGGACGCCGGCGCGGCCATATAACCCGGCCTTTAGAAGTGCGCGTTTCAGATGGTCCCACGAAGCGATGCTGACGTCCTTGTCACAGCATTTGGCATTGGTCTGGTCTGCGCACAGGAAAATGTGGCGCTGCAGAGTTTCGACACCGAGATTGCGCACGATGGCTTTGGCATTGACCGCAAAATCGATTGAGGTGGTTTGGTCGGTCATGAGTTGCCTTTTTGCAATATGGAAAGGTGCTGCGTTCCTCAGTCGCCTTTCTGTGTGAATTTGATGAACTAACAAAACCACACAACAAAGTTGCTTGTCAACCAACAAAAAACATGTAGTTCTTTTTTGTGGAATTACAAAAATGCCGATCTGGAAAGGAATATTGTGACTGAATCAAAGCCATCAGGGGCCGTATTGAGCGGAATCAGAGTTTTGGATGCCACCGATTGGGTTAGTGGACCGGCCGCCGGTCTGGCTCTCGCTCAACTAGGCGCGGATGTCGTCAAGATCGAACGTCCGGAACGTGGAGACCCGTTCCGCAATTTCGGGCTGGGCCATCAAGGCGTCAGCGCATTCTGGACGAACATAAATCACGGCAAGCGCAGCGTTATGCTCAATCTGCGCGAGGAGAAGGGACTGGCAAGTTTCCGAGAGCTGGCCAGCGCGGCCGATATTCTTATCCAGAACTGGCGTCCGGGTAAGGCGGAGGCGATGGGGCTTGGCGACGAAGCGCTGGCAGCAGTAAACTCACGGTTGATCAGAGTTGCGATAACCGGTTTCGGACCCACGGGGCCGCTTGCCAAATCTCCGGCCTTTGATGGGATATTGCAGGCCCGCAGCGGTATTGCGGCGGCGCAGGGGCGCGGAGGGCGGCCAGACGGCGTAGCCATGTATCTGATCGACAAGCTGACGGCAGTCTATTCGACCCAGGCCATACTCGCGGCGCTGATCGAGCGCGGGACAGACGGCCCCGGCTGCCGTATCGATGTCGCGATGCTCGACGTCGCCGCTCATTTCAACTTCCCGGATTTGTTCCAAGATCGTACATTCATGGACTCCGCCGTCCGGCTAGCGCCGAACCGTTCACCGGTTATCTGCACGGCTGATGGCCATATCGTTGTAGTCCCTGTCAGCGGCAAGCAGATTGGACTTACCTGCGAAGCGGTCGGCCATCCTGAATGGATTTCGATGCTGAAGGCGATTCGGGATCCAAGCGTATTGATCGATACGCTTTATGAACGGCTGGAAACCGTGACGGGCCAGATGACGACTGCCGAGGCGCTTTCCCGCTTTGCGGAGAAAGATGTGCCGGCAGCACCCGTGCTCGACCAGGACGCGCATCTTGTTGATGCTCAGGTGCAGCATAATGGCACCTATTTCATCAGCGAGGACGCTGCGCTTGGGCCGATCCGGAGGGTCCACTATCCGGCCTTGTTCGATGGAAAGCGGCTGGATCCACCGATGCTCGCCCCGACCGCGGGGCAGCATAATGAAGATGTATTCGCGGACTGGCTGAAGAGCTGATTTCCTATCTGGTGTGGACTGCGAGCGGATATGACTGGATCCTGAGAATGAATATTGTTCCGGAGAAGCAATTTCAAGGAAGATGCAGTCTAAGTTGCTACGGTCCGGACACTGACAGCCGAGACCCGCCGGGCGCATCAAACAAGGTTCGCTGGGTCGAACAGGGTGGGCATGGCATCGGTCCCCTAGCAGTCGGCCGCGCCGGGTTGGAGGGTGAGGAGGGCACAACGGGCCTTCTTGAGATTCGTACACCGGACGGTTGGAAAGTGTCTTGTGTCAAAAATGTAATGGCGTTCGCATTCATAATATATTTTATGCTTGACCAATAAGAACATGTCGCGTTAGGTGGCGTTCAACCTCGATTACCGCACGTTGGATCATGTGCGTGACGCAGGTTGAGGCGCACCACGGGAGTTGGAATTGAAGAAATATCTTAACATGATCGGCGGCAGGTCAGTCGAGGGATCGACGGGCGAATGGATAGAAGCCATCGACCCGTCGCGTGGTACGCCATTTGCCCTTGTGCCGCATGGCACCGTCGATGATTTGAATGCTGCCGTCGATGCTGCGCGATTGGCTTTTGAAACCGGGCCCTGGCCTAAAATCTCGGATGCAGACCGGGCCCGCCTCCTCCGGCGTCTTGCTGAACTTCTGGAAAAAAATATCAAGGAATTCATTGAGCTGGAAGTCCGTGACAATGGGCGTTCGATGAAGGAAACTCAAGGAGGCTTCCTGCCGAGTGTCGCTGAAACCATCTATTTCTATGCGGGTCTGGCCGATAAGATTCATGGCGAGACAATCCGGATTTCGCCGGATAGCCTGAATTATACAATCCCCGAGCCGCTCGGTGTTGTTGGTCTGATCATACCGTATAATGCGCCGCTGACTGTACTGGCGACCAAATTATGTGCTGCGCTTGCGGCGGGTAATACGGCGGTGGTGAAGCCATCTGAACATGCCGCCTGTACCAGTTTGCGATTTGCCGAACTAGCACGCGATGCTGGTTTCCCGGATGGCGTAATCAACGTGGTGGCCGGATTCGGCCATGATGTCGGGGCTGCGCTTGTTTCGCATCCGGCTGTTCCGAAGATCGCGCTGACGGGCTCGGGGGCGACCGCGCAAGTCGTGTCGGCTTCCGCCGCGCCGCATCTCAAGCAACTTCAGTTCGAGCTTGGTGGCAAATCTCCCCATGTGATCTTTGAAGATGCCGATCTTGCTGCGGCTGTCCCCGAGGCTGTGCGTGGAGTCATGACGGGTTCGGCCGGCCAGTCCTGCATCGCCGGCTCGCGCATCCTCATCCAGCGATCAATCTATAAAGAGGCGGTTGAAGCGATGTTGCGCGAGGCGCGAACGCTGAAAATAGGCGATCCCTTTGATATGGAAACTGATCTCGGTCCGCTTTCCTTCGCCGCCCAGTTCGACAAGGTGCAGAGTTTCGTTGCCAAGGGCGACGTGCCGGGTGCGGAGCTGCTGATGGGTGGCAAAGTCGCCGCTGAACGCTTCGCCGATGGATCTCCTTTGCGTGGCGGCTATTTCTACGAGCCGACCTTTTTTGCCTGTGAAAGCAATGGCCTCCAAATCGCCCGGGAAGAGGTGTTCGGACCAGTCGGCGCATTCATCCCTTTCGATACTGAGGAGGAGGCGCTTCAGATTGCCAACGACAGTGATTTTGGCTTGGCGGCAGGTGTCTGGAGCAACGACATCAAGCGTGCGCTGCGGTTCGTACAGAAGGTTCAAGCTGGTCAGGTCTGGGTGAATTGTTTCCGTCGTACCCATTGGGCCTTCCCTGTCGGGGGGTTCAAGAAGAGTGGTTACGGTAAGGATTTCGGTGTCGATGCACTCAAGGAATATCAGCAGACCAAGATGGCGTACGTGCAACTGACCTAGCCAGTTGAATATCAATGGCGGCGGCGGTTGCCGGCGTATTTCGAAGTGAGGTTCCTATGACTATGGATGTGAAGAATATCGATTCCTTCCCGATCGCTCGGGATCTAAAGAAATGCCCCTATGATCCGCCTGCGGAATATGCAGCTCTGCGTCATGAGGATCCGGTCCATCCGATTACTCTTTGGAGCGGGAACCGGGCATGGTTGCTGACCGGTTATGATGACTGCAAGTCCGTGCTGACCGATACGCGCTTTAGCGCGGTGCCGACGAGGCAAGGTTATCCCGCTCTTTCACCCGGCCATCTGAAGCAGGCTGTTGAGGATACATTTGTTCGCATGGACCCTCCCGAACACACGCGCATCCGCAGGATGTTTGTGCGGGAATTTCTCCCGGGCAAGATGGAGAAAATGCGTCCGGATATCGAGCGCGTCACTAATAGGCTTCTCGATCGCGTTATCGAAAGAGGGCCACCTGTCGATATGCTCAGCTCTTTCTCGGGTATTTTTCCGGCCTCGATCATGTGTCTGCTACTGGATGCGCCGCTCGAAGACATGGATTTCTTCAAGACTCGCACCGAGATTCAGTTCCGGTTTGATTCCACGCCCGAGCAAGTCGAGCAGGCGGCGAATGAAATGCTCGCTTATGTGAAGGACCTGTTCATCAAACGGTCGAAAAATCCCGGCGAGGACATCATAAGCCGCGTTGCGGTGGAGCATGTCGCCAAGGGCGATATCGAACTTGATGTGGCGGTCCAGAATATCCGGCGCATACTTGAAGCCGGGCACGAGACGACGGCCAACCAGATCGCGCTGTCGATCCTGCTGCTGATCGACAGCTATCCCGAGCAATGGGCAATGCTTGCCGAAAAGCCGGAGCTGGCGCGCAGTGCTACCGAGGAACTATTGCGCTATCTCACGGTCGCTCACCGGATTCCGCGGCGCGTTGCGATTGAGGATGTGGAACTGCGAGGCAAGACGATAAAGGCTGGTGAGGGCATATTGCCGCTCATCGCCTCGGCCAATCGCGACGAAACGAGCTTTCCGGATCCCGACCGGCTCGATATCACCCGCGAGCCGCGCGAGCATGTAGCCTTTAGCTGGGGCATCCATCAGTGCCTTGGGCAAACACTTGCCCGTGTCGAGATGCAATCCGCGTTCAGCATTTTGCCGAAGCGCTTCCCGGACCTACGCCTCAATGTGCCGCTTGCTGAAATCGAGTTCGATGAGTCGATGCTCGCTTATGGCATCCGTTCGCTGCCCGTCACATGGACAAACGCTCGATAGAGACGGTCCGTTTTCTTCAACCTACAGGAGCTTCCTTGATGACCGATTATTATTTCGTGGTACAGACCAACGCGGTTGAAGGCCATGAGCAGGAGTTCAGCGACTGGTACACCAATGATCATCTGAATGATGTTCTTTCGGTTCCGGGAATAGTTGCCGCGCAGCGTTTCGAGCTTTCCGGTGTCCGCAACATGGCCGAGGGGCTCGACAAACCGTTTCAGTTTCTCGCCATTTACGAAATTGAAGGCGACTTCGAAGACGCCTTCGTCGCGCTGACCAAGGCGCGCCAGAATTGGCATCTCAGCGAATATATGGCCGAAAATAAGCTGACCTGCGTCTACAAGCCGATCACCGAGCGGCGCACAAGTTGACCGGGTAGGGCGGCGGGCAATGAGCAGCCATCCCTATTCCGATGTTGTTATTGCCGCCGGTTACAATACCGAGCAGGCGAAAAGGCTCGACGGACATAATTCGCTTTCGATCACCGTCGAGGCCGCGCTTGGTGTGCTCGATATGGCGGGCGTGTCCGCAGATCAGATTGATGCTGTTTATGGCACCAATGCAACGCTCGGGCCGGGATCGCTCCAGCTTGCGCATGCGCTAGGCGTTGCTCCCGTACGCGCTGCCGGAGCGGATCGCGGCATTGCGACGCTGATCGATGCAATCAATGGCGTTGCTGCGGGCGTTTACAAGATGGTACTCGTGGCCGGGGGAGATGCCGGCCTGCATCTCGACCGGGCGAGTACAGCGCCCTGGACGCGGCCCGCGCACGAATTTGTTGCGCCGTTCGGCCTCTATACGGCTGCGGAGTTCGCGCTGATCGCCCGCCGCCACATGGCAGTCTACGGGACGACCCCCGAACAGCTGGCGACTGTCGCGGCGACGATTCGCAATCATGGCAGCACCAACCCCGAGGCGGTATTCTATGGGAAGGGACCGTTCACGCCCGATGATGTTCTTGCTTCGCGCATGGTGGCGGATCCGTTCCACCTGCTCGACTGCTCGATGACGTCCGAAGGCGGCGCTGCGATGTTGATCACGACCGAGGACCGCGCAAAGGATTTCAAACTCGCGCCGGTATACGTTCACGGCGCGGAATCGGACGCCTTTGGCCCCAGCTACCAGATCGCACCAAGCTGGGATCTGTCCTCGCGCGTCTCCGGCGATGTTCCCAACGGTTATATCGGGCGGCGCGCGGCGAGGCGGTCGTTCGAGCTTGCCGGGCTGACGCCGGCAGATGTCGATATCTGCGAATTCTACGATCCTTTCTCGTTCGAAATTATCCGCCAGTTCGAGGCCTTCGAATTCTGCAAGCCGGGTGAGGGCGGCGATTTCGTGGCGAGCGGCGCGATTGCGCTGGACGGCCGCTATCCGACGACCACCGATGGCGGAACCATGGCCTATGCGCATAGCGGCTGGGTCCAGCAGATTCAGCGGGTGATTCGGGGCATACACCAAATCCAGGGCATCTGCGCCGCCAATCAGATTGCCGATGTGGACGTTGCGATGTGTAGCTGCGGCGGCGCGGGAGCCTTGTACAACGAGGTTATGCTGCTCGGGAGAGAACGCCCATGACGATCCTGTTGCCGCAGACGGGAGAAATTCCCAAGCCGCAGCCGTCGATGCTGTCGCGGCCCTATTGGGAAGGGTGCGTGCGCGGCGAACTGCTGATCCAGCGATGTGCGTCCTGCGACCGGAGCATGCCGGCACCGGCCCCTGTCTGCCGCTGGTGCCTGACGCCGACCCTCGTTTGGAAGGCCAGTGCCGGCGAAGGCGTGGTATACAGCTATTCGATTGTCTGGCGTCCGCAAACACCCGCCTTTGTGACGCCCTATGTGCCAGCGATCGTCGAACTGCGCGAGGGCGTTCAAATTCTTTCGAACATTATCGGCTGCGAACCGGATGACGTCCATGTCGGAATGGCTGTTGCGGTGGAATTCCATCCGATTGGCGATGGAGCCGTGCTTCCCTATTTCCGGCCGACCGCTCAATAATCGAGGAGACTGAAACGTGATGGATCTTGAACCATGGTGTAGTCGCGAGCCGCGACCTTATCAGAACACTGACGTCGACAATCCCGGCTATGCGAAGCTTCGGGCTGCGCTCGAAGCTCGGCTTGCCAAGCCCGAAACGACGCTGGCCGAACTCCGCGCCTTTTTCGAAGACGGTGTCGAACGGATGCCTTCGCCCGAAGACATAGCAATTGAAGACGTGGACGATGCAGGTGTCAGGGGAACCTGGTACCGGCCACGGTACAAGAAGACGAACCGCGTCATCCTCCATTTCCATGGTGGAGGCTTTGCCATGGGATCGAGCCGTTCGGTGCGCCCGTTATCGGCCAATATCGTTCGGGCTTCGAGCGTCGCATCCTTCGCGCTCGACTATCGGCTGGCACCGGAGCACCCATGCCCCGCCCAGATTCACGACGCCGCCGAGGCTTATGCCTGGCTTCTATCTCAAAACTATCGGCCGGAAGATGTCGTGTTTGCGGGAGATTCAGCCGGCGGAGGGCTTGTCGTTTCCGCGCTTGTCGAGGTGCGGGAACGGGGTTTGCCGATGCCGGCAGGTGCGGTCTGTATTTCGCCTTGGACGGACATGACGCTGACCGCACAGTCACTGGTCGAAAATGACCGTTATGATCCGCAATTTGCCAACTGGTTCATCGCGAGCATGGCCGAGCGCTATCTTGGTGACATGCCCGCCAGCGATCCGCAGGCATCGCCGGTCTTCGCTGATCTGACGGGGCTTCCGCCGCTGTTGATTCAAGTAGGGGCGGTCGAGGCATTGCTCGATGATTCCCTCAAACTGGCAGAAGCGGCAGAAGGGGCTGGCGTCGACGTCACGCTTGAATGCTGGGATCAGATGATCCATGTCTGGCACCAATATGCGCCGCGCCTGACGGGGGCGGTTGTCGCACTGGATAGGATCGCGGAATGGCTGGACCAGCTCTGGGAGCGTCAGGTCGAACCGGCCTGACGCTGCGGCGTCTAGAAGAAAAGAATGTCGCCAGCCGATACACCTCCATCGGCGATGAAATCGGCGCCCGTCGAAAAGCTTGATTCCTCGGACGCGAGGAAGACGACCATGTTGGAAATCTCGTCCGGTCGGCCAACACGCTGGATCGGCCGGCCCTTCCACATCTCCTCGTCATGAACATCTACCTTGGCGAGCATCGGCGTGTCGATCGGGCCCGGGCAAATTACGTTGACGCGAATCTTGTCGCGCCCCAGCTCGAGCGCTGCCACGCGGGAGAGACCGCGCACACCCCATTTGGCGGCACAATAGGCGCCCGTTGTTGTGAACCCCTGAAGCCCTGAGACGGAGGACAGGTTGATGATCGAACCGCCCCCAGCTTCCTTCATGGCTGGTGCGATCACCTTGATGCCCAGCATCGTCCCGGTGAGGCTGACGCCGAGTACGGCCTGGAATTTGTCTAGGTCTTGTCCGACGATCGGCTGATGACAGGTAATACCGGCATTGTTCACAAGGACCGTGGGCAGCCCGAAAGTCTCCTTCGTGGCGGTGAGCGCGTCTTGCCAAGATTCCTCACTGGTCACATCGAGATGCTGGTAGATGGCGTTGTCGCCGATCTCTTCGGCGAGGGCTTCTCCGGCTTCGTCCTGGATATCGCCGATCATGACCTTGCCGCCCTCGGCAACGATACGGCGCGCGTGGCTCGCGCCCTGGCCGGTCGATCCACCGGTTATTATTGCGATTTTTCCTTCAAGGCGGCTCATAGGGTTTCTCCAAAAATTCTGATGCTGGTGGATTGTCTCGTCATTTGCAGTTGGCTTCGACCAATTCGCCTGCACGTTTGCGCAGTGCTGCCTTGGCTACCTTGTCGAGTGTGCCGCGTGGCAGGGTATCGACGAGGAAAATATGCCGCGGGCATTTGAAGTCGGCCAGATGCTCCTCGCATGCGGCGCGCACGGCTTCGCAGACATCCTCGCCGGGGCGTTCGGGGACAACAAAGGCGACCGGAATTTCCTGCAGCATCCTGTGCGGCCCAGCGACCACCGCCGATTCCAGTACACCGGGAGTACGGGAGATGACGCGCTCTACCTCAAGCGAAGCGACATTCTCGCCGCCGACCTTGATGACGTCTTTTTCGCGTTCCATGAACGTGATCGAGCCGTCCTCGTTCAGTGCGACGCGGTCGCCAGTTTCGAACCAGCCATCCTCGTGCCAAGCAGCAGCCGTCGCCTCTGGTTCGTCAAGATATTCGAGTGCGGTCGAGACGCCTTGCACACCTTTGATCTCGAGTAGTCCCGTTCCGGGACCGTCGAGCGGCTGGCCGTCCTCGTCGCTGAGGATGCGCAGGCCGTATTCGATCGCCGGAAAGCCGATGGCACCAGACGGGCACGGAAGGTCGGGATCGGAAACGATGCCATGCGTCACGGTCTCGGTCATGCCCCACCAGCCGACCATTGGGATGCCGCTATGGCGCCGCCATGCTTCAATGTTCGCGCCATTCCCGAAGTAGCGAAAGCTGTGATCGGGCGGAACGGGCACGCCAAGCAATGCCTTTATCCCGAACCATGTAATCGAACACCATGTCGCTTTTTCCTCGACCGCGATCGGCCAGAACCGGCTAGTCGAAAAACGCGGCATGAGGATGACGGTCGCGCCTACCCAGAGCGAGGCGAGCACGGAATAGCTTTGCGCGTTGGTGTGAAACAGCGGAAGCAATGTCAGATGCCGGTCGTCGGATATGAGTTTTTCATGCCCCGATGAAATCTTGCCACCCCAAAGCAGGTTGGCGTGCGTCCAGACTACGCCTTTTGGCCGCGACGTCGTGCCGGAGGTGAACTGTACCATCGCCGGATCGTCGGGCGCGATTTCCGGGATTTGGGGATCGCTTTCTGATGCCAGCAGCGCGCTGAAATGTTCGGCAGGTATCACGGCGGCAGGCAATGGCTGTTCGTCCACGACGATCAGCTGCGCGACATTGGTCTCCGGTGTGATAGCTGCGGACACCGTATCCAGCGAATGTGGCTGGGTAATCACCGCGACCGCTTTCGATTTGGTGAGGAAATAAGCGAGTTCGCTGGCCGAGCTGCGGCTATTGATCGCAACCGTGACGGCTCCGATCGAGGCTAGCGCGAACCATGACAGCAGGAATTCGGGCCGATTGTCGAGGAACAGGCACACGGCAGCGCCCTTGGCGATACCGCGATCCTGAAAGCCGCGCGCAACCTTGTCCACATCGGCGAGGAGCTCGGCATAGGTCCATCTTCGGCGACCGCCTTCAAGATCGCGCCAGATCAGCGCGTCCTTGTCGCAGCTCTCCTGCGCCCGCGTTTCGAGCAGCCAGCGAAAATTCCGGCCGACGAACAGGCTGGTCGATGCGTCCGCGGCGATCAAAGCGGCAGACCCCCTGTCGCCGAAGCGGTCGTGCCGTGTTCCTGATAGGCTTTGATCAGGTTCTTCGCGACCTTCCATTTATGAACCTCGTCCGCGCCATCGGCAAAACGCGCCCAGCGCGCCTGCTTCAGCATTTCGCCGAGCGGGGTATCGGTTGAGTAGCCGAGCGCGCCATGCACCTGGATTGCGCGGTCGATGACGTTCCACAACGTCGTCGCGACGAAGTATTTCGCCATCGAAATCTCGTGCTGATAGGGCTGGCCGCTATCGAGTTTATACGAAGCGTGGAGCACCATCAGCTTGCACTGGTAAAGCGCGATCCCCGACTCCGAAATAAGCCACTGGATGCCCTGTTTGTCGGAAAGCAGGCTGCCATGACTGTAACGGTTGAGCGCGCGATCGACCATCATGTCCAGCGCCTGTTCGGTTTGGCCGATCCAACGCATGCAATGGCCCAGTCGCCCGGCGCCGAGCCGTGCTTGGCTGAGCTTCTGGCCACCGCCGCGTTCGCCCAGGAGTGCATCCTTGGGCAGTCGCAAGTCTGTGATCCGGATTTCGCAATGATTGTGCTTACCGGCCATGGTGTCGACACTACGGACGACCTCCCAGCCATCGCTGGGAATATCGACGATGAAAGCTGAGTTAGCGGCTTGTGGTACTTCGGGATTATCTTCCGTCCGGGCCATCAGGATCGCAAATTTTGCTCCCAAGGCGTTAGAAATAAACCATTTATGTCCATTCACCACCCATTCGTCGCCGTCGAGAACGGCGCGCGTCTGGGTAAGCGAAGGGTCAGAGCCGGCGACTTCGGGTTCCGTCATGGCGAAGCAGGACCGGATGCGTCCTTCGCAAAGCGGCTTCAGATATTTTTCCTGCTGTTCGGGCGTTCCGAATTTGAGCAATGTGTGCTGATTGCCTTCATCGGGGGCCTGGCAGTTCATCACGAACGGACCGATCGACGTCCGCCCGGCTTCCGTCGAGAAGGCGGCGAGTTCGGTATTCGTCAGGCCCATGCCACCCCATTCAGGCGGCATATGCGGCAGCCAGAGGCTGCGTTCCTTGGCTTGGCGGCGGAGGTCGACAATCACGCGTTTCCAGGTTTCGCGATCGGGTGTTCCCTTCGCGCGCGCGGCCTCGTCTGCCGGACGGACGACATTGTCGATGAACTCGCGGACGCGGTCACGGACTGCCTCCACCTCGGGTGGGAATGTGAAATCTATCATCTGCTTCTCTCTTCTCTCAAATCTGGGGCTGGGCGGTCAGTTTGGAAGGCCGCCGTCAACCTGGAGGATGGATCCTGTGGTGTAGCTGGACGCGTCGCTCGCGAAGTAGATGGCGGCGCCAACGATCTCGTCTGGCTTGCCGCCGCGTTCGAGCGCTTGGCGACGCAAGGCCTTGCGGAAACCTTCGCTCCAGGCCGTGCTTATGTCGGTCTCGAAAGCACCCGCGAGGATCGTGTTGACGCGCACTTTGGGTCCGAAGGCGTGGCTGAAGCCGATACCGGCAGCGTTTAGCCCGGCCTTGGCCGCTGCATAGGGCACAATATGCGGTTGCGGTCGAATCGAACCGACGCTGCTGATATTGACGATCGACCCACCATCGCCGTTCGCCATGCGTGTGCCAACCAGCGCGCTGAGCCGGAAAGGGCCTTTCAGGTTCACGCCCAGTATCTTGTCGTAAAGCTCCTCGCTGATTGTATCGACGCTGTCATAGCGCGGCGACATGCCGGCATTGTTGATGAGGATGTCGACCTTGCCAAAATGATCATAGCTTGCCTCGACGAGGTTGCCGACATCGTCCCAGTTGCCGACATGGCAGGCATGGGCGAGCGCATTGCGGCCGGTTGTTTTTTCGACGATGGTGGCGACCTCTTCGCAGCCGGCGATCTTGCGGCTAGCGATAATCACGTCTGCGCCGGCTTGGGCAAGGCCCATCACCATTTGCCGACCGAGACCGCGGCTTCCGCCGGTCACGAGAGCGACCTTGCCGGTCAGGTCAAAGCGGTCGAGTGCGTTCAAGATCGGTCTCCGAAATAGGGCGAGCCGGTTTCGAGCGTTACGGTCGCTAGTCCCATGAAGCGCCGGATACGCGGCACCATCTTTTCATAGCGGGGATCGGGTACGGTGCGTTTGCGGTTGTTTTTCACGATCAACGCAGAGGTCGCGACGTGCTTCAGCCAGATCAGGGCGATGAACCAGTCGAGGTCGACGATCTTGCGACCGGCGCTCTCCTCATAGACAGCAAGCAATTCTGCGATGTCAGGCATGCCTTCGCCCGGCGCCTTGGCGGTCGGGTGATCGGGGTCCGCCATGACCAGAAACCAGGCGAGGTCGATGCGCGGATCGCTGACAGACCAGATTTCCCAGTCGATAGCGGCGAGGATGTCGCCGCCGCGACAAATGAGGTTGCCCAGCCGCCATTCACCATGCAGCGCGGCCGGGGGGAGGGCGTTGGGCACATTCGCCAACAGGCCATTGCGCACTTTCGCTAATCCTTCGGACAGATCGCTATCGACAGTTGCGAGTGCACGATCCCAGCGCTCGACTTCGTCGCGCGGGCTGATTGCAGGTTCGTCGCCGAGATCGAGCGTGCCGATATCGACGGAATGAAGGCGCGCCAGCATCCGGCTCGCTCCGATTGCACGGATGCGCGCATCGGAAGGGGAGGGCGGAGCCTTCGTCATATGATAGGGTTCGTGCGATTCCCCTTCGACGAAAGTCATGACGAACAATGGCGGCGTTTCGGGCGGAGTGCCTGTATCGGTTCCCAGGATTTTCGGAACCTTGACACCGTCGACAGAGGCAAGCGCATGCATCAGCCGCGCTTGGCGCAGAACGTCTCGATTGCGGACCGGCGGCAGGCCGGGCGGCGCGATTTTGATGACAATCCGTTTATCCTCTCCACCTTCGACTTCTGCTTCATAGGTGAGGCTCGACGCCCCGCCCTTGAGTGGCTTGATCGAAACGATGGATGCGGAAGGCCAACTCTGTCGCAGGGCGGATTCAGCCCGTTCGGCAGCTTCGGTAAGATTCAGTTCAATCCTCGGCCGGGCCATTACTTGCCCCCGTAGGACCGCGGCAGGCCCAATACATGTTCGGAGACATAGTTGAGCACCATTTCCTGAGGCACAGGCGCGATGCGCATGAGCCGGGATTCCTTGAAATAGCGCTCAACATCATATTCGGTCGCGTAACCGAAGCCGCCATGGGTCTGCATCGCGGCGTCGGCGGCCTCGAAAGCCGCGTCGGCGGCCAGTAATTTGGCGATATTGGCATGTTCACCACAGGGCAAGCCGTTGTCATAACGCCAAGATGCTTCGCGGATCGCGAGTTCTGCCGCCTTGAGATGGGCATAGGCCGTGGCCAAAGGAAAGGCGACGCCCTGATTCTTGCCGATGGGATGGCCGAAAACGACGCGTTCATTGGCATAGCCGACAGCCTTGCGCAGCGCAGCGCGACCGATGCCGAGTGCCTCCGATGCGATCAGGATGCGTTCGGGGTTGAGGCCGTCGAGCAGATATTGGAAGCCCTTGCCTTCTTCTCCGACGCGGTCTTCGACTGCGACCCGCAGATCGGTATAGCGCGTTTCGCACGATACCACGGCATTGCGGCCCATTTTGGGGATTGGCCGGATGTCGACTTCGGGGACCTGTAAATCAGCGAAAAACAGCGTGAGCCCGTCTGTTCGGCGTGCGCATTCCTCAATTGGCTTTGTGCGGGTAAGCAGCAGGACTTTTTCGCAAAATGGGGCTTTGGTCGTCCAGACTTTCTGGCCGTTGACGATATAGTGATCGCCATCGCGCCGCGCGCGTGTCTTGATGGAGGTCGTGTCGGTTCCGGCATCCGGTTCGGTCACCCCGAATGCGACATGGAGCTCGCCCTTGGCGACACGGGGAAGGTATTTCGCCTTCATCTCGGCGCTGCCGTGCTTCACCACCGGATTGGCACCGAACACCGAGATATGGATAGCTGAAGCTCCGTTCATCGCGGCGCCCGAGGCGGCGACTTCTTCGAGCAGGATAGAGGCCTCGGTAATTCCGGCACCGCTGCCTCCATATTCTTCGGGAAGGGCGATGCCGATCCAGCCGTCGTCGGCGAGCGCATTATAGAAGTCCATCGGGAACTCGTGATTGGCGTCATGCTCACGCCAATAAGCGTCGTCGAAATTTGCACAGAGTTTGGCAACGCCCTCGCGGATCGCGGTCAGGTCTGTATCGGGTTCGAAATTCATCTCATAGCTCCAGCTAGGTATGGGTCGGTCGGTAAGGGCATCTGGGCGTGTTTCCCGATCAGATATCGATGTCGAGAATAAGGGATTGCATGGACTTGCCATGCGGGTCGGCGCGCAGCGATAGCGAAACGCCGCCCCCGAGCGCCCCGTCGAGGACGAAATTGAGTCCCTTGGTTCCGGGCATTTCGTAGCGGGTTACGGACCGGCTTACGAGCGAACCATAGGCATCGCGCACGGCCTTGGCGGTCAGCTTCGAACGAAGTAGCGTATAGTCATCCTCGTTATAGGGAAAGACACAGACATTACAGATGTCCCCCTTGTCCCCAGAGCGGCTGAACGCAATTTCTCTTAACTTCATAACGATAGAACCTCGGTGGTAATGTTCACATGTTCCCTCGGGAGGAAGGCTGGCGTGACCCCGATAAAGGGAGCGATGGACCGGGCATGGCCTCCGCCGCCTGCGGGGCCGAAATAGGTTACCATTTCAAGCTGCTGGCCAAGCGCTTGCGCAGCCGCTTCGGTTCGGCAACGGGCAGCGAAACGAAGCCGCAACTCCTGAGGATTATCTTGATTGTCCTTTTGCAGAAGGCCGTCATGCAGTGAGTTGTAGCCTTGCAGGTCGGCGCGTGTGTCGAGAATATCTCCGCCAAGAGTCTCGGCTCTCTTGCGAATGACTTCTTCGGCAAGTTGGGCCCGGTCCATGCAGCCTGGCCCACCGAAGGACATTTCGCCGACAACTTTCCAGCCATAATCGAGCCCGACCATTATCTTCAGATCGGCAGGGCGACGATGTGCGGTCGCCCCATAAACGCGGACACGATCGGGAGCGACATCCTCAACAACGACTTCGCAGAAATCGGCCACGACATCGGGGGTGAAATATCGGGAAGGATCGTGAATTTCATAGGCCAGCTGCGCTTTGACCGTCTGCGCATCCAGGCGTCCGCCTGTCCCGGGAAGCTTGGTGACTTCGATCCAGTCCTTGGTCACCTCCGCCATCGGATAAGCGAGGTCGTGCAGATCGGGCACAATGCGATATGGCGGGTCCGCGAAGTTGCCGCCTGTGATATGATCGCCGCACTCCAGCAAGTGGCCGGCGAGAATGGCATGGGCGAGGCCGTCCCAGTCGTCGGCAGCCCAGCCGAGTTCGTGGCAAATCGGTCCGACATAAAGGGAAGGATCTGCAATACGGCCGCCCAGAATGAACTGTGATCCCTGTTCCAGCAACGTAACGATTGATTCCGCGCCTATATAGGCATGTGCCGAAATGACCTGATCGCCGAGATCCCGGACACGGCATCCCAGTTCAGGCAGCTCGACATTCAATTCCAGAATCTGGTCCAGCACGTCATCACCATGGACGACGCCGATTTTAAGATCCTGAAAGCCCGATTCACGGAAGCACTGCAAGGCCAGCTTGGCACCTGCCTCTGGATTGGCGCTTCCGAAATTTCCGACAATCGTGCCGCCTCTGCCTAAAAAGGGCGTGAACCGGCGGCAAATATCGCCAAGCTGAAGGTCGTAACCGGTCTCGGGGTCGTTTCGCTTCCGGATCTGGGCAAGCGCCAAGGTCCGTTCGGCGAGGCAGTCAAAGGCCAGATAATCTACTTTTCCGCTGTCCGCGAGCTGAATAGCCGGTTCCAGCCGGTGTCCGGCCATTGCCGAGCCGCAGCCAATCGAAATTTTCACCAAGCCTTCTCCCCTAGACAATTCCGCTACGCTCATTGGGCGGGGCCGAATCGATTTAAACGCACATTTGCTTCGGCTCGGGATACGTAGACCTCAAAGTCCTGACGTGCCCATCCGTGCCGACGCCGCTTCCATTGCACGGCAAGTCGAAAGCGTCAACATAAACTTGATGGTCAACCAATAATACTAATAAGAATTTTTTGGCATGTCCCGCTAAGCGGCAGAGCGACGGCTTCCGAGCTTATTTGTTGATCGCCGAAGAAATTCTCGAGTAGTTAAACTATTTGCTTGACCAATAAGATAAAGCTCTGCATCCTGCGATTCGAATTTAGGGGCGGCCTCAAGTGCCGCATGTGTAGGAAGGCTAAAGAAGAACCAATGTTGAATCAGAAATCACAGGCTCTGGTCGTCGATTGCGACACCCATTTCTGGCAGCCGTTGCAGCTATGGGAATCCTATATCGACGAGGAGTATCGCGACGCGATCCGTCAGGTGATCGACACCAGCGAACTCGTTCCGGCAGCTGCGCGTGTAAGGGTTGAAGAGGCCATGAAAATCAAGGGTGGTGACTATCCAGAGGAGCGGATCGAATGGATGGATGAAGAGGGCATTGATGTCTGCATCATCTACCCCACCACGATGGCCTTTCTTTGCTATCATGAGGATATCGACATTGCGGCGGCCGCTTGCCGCGGGCTTAATCGATGGGCCGCCGAATTTGCCAAGGCAGCGCCGGACCGGCTTCTGCCTTGCATGGTCTTGCCCTGGTATGATCCCGCACGCGCGCTCGAGGAGTTTCACATTGCGCACGAACTTGGATTGAAGGTCGCCTTCTCGACGCCGACACCCTCGCTTGAACGGCGTTGGTCGGACCCCGATTACGATGTGCTCTGGCAAGCGTTGCAGGACAAGGATGTCGTGATGACATTCCATGAATTTACGCGCGTTCCGGGTACGGCATCTTCGCTCGTGGCGAGGGCATCGTATAAGGATCAGTATCCGATGATGTACCTCTGCGGGCATACCGTGGAGATTCAGCTCAGCATGATGGATCTGCTGCTGGGCGGCGTATGTGATCGCTTTCCGAAATTGAAAATCGGGTTTGTCGAGGCGCACGCAGCATGGTTGCAGGGTTGGCTGGAGATGCTCGATTCCGTCTGGGAGCGTCCACTGACGGCTCAGGCGCGTATCGAAAGCGGGAATGCGGACGCTCTCTCGCCCAGCGATCTCTTCCGCAGGCAGTGCTATGTCGTTGCCTTTCCCGACGACCGCGGATTGGATTTGCTGGTAGAGCGGGTTGGCTCGCAGGTTGTCACGCTGGGAAGCGACTATCCGCATCCGCAGACAACCTATGGTTTGGTCGAGTTGTTCGACGCGTCTTATGACCAATTCGATGAACAAGTCCGGCGCGACGTGCTTGGTGAAAGTGCTGCCCGCTTCTTCGGGTTGCCAGTGTCCGCGTCCTGACGAGGGAGTAATATGGCAAAATTTCGTGTCTCTGTAGATTCTGAGCGTTGCATTGGCGCCGGCCATTGCGCGCTTCAGGCTCCCGAGGTCTTTAGCCAGGACGAGGATTATGGCGTCGTCATACTGCTGGAAGAATATCCGTCCGAAGAGTTTCACGAGCGTGTTCGTGAGGCGGCTAAGGTTTGTCCGGCGCGCATCATCACGATCGAGGAGTAAAGCTGAATGTATTCCGTCAGGATAAAATCGATCCTATCCCTAGCGAACCTCGAAAAACGAGGGGGTGTCACTTGATTGACCCAGTGAGCAAGATACCGGTCGCAGAGCGTTCAATTACGCATGTTCTTGCCAGACAGGCTGCCGCACGGGGCGACAAGCTGGCGTTCCGTGATGCCAATGTGGCTGTGACCTATGCCGAAGCGCAGCGCGCGGCATTCTGTATGGCCAATCATCTGCTGGCGCTTGACCTAAGTCCCGGCGATGCTGTCATAACCTTCCTCAACAACCACGCGGATGCCCTTTCGATCTGGCTGGGTCTCAGTGCAGGCAGAATGGTGGAGGTGCCGGTCAATCCGGCCTATCTGGGTGCGATGCTCCACTACGTCGTGGGCCATTCCGGCGCGCGCGTAGCATTTGTTGAACAGGAATTCTGCAACCGCATCGCCGATATTGCCGATGATCTTCCCGACCTCCGGACGATCATTGTTCGCGGCGGAAGCGGGGAGGGGCTGCCCTCCCGATTCAATGTTATTCGATACGAGACTCTACTGGAGGGCGTGGAGACGCCGCTGGAGCCCGCATCTGCATGGGATCAGATGGCGATCATGTATACGTCTGGTACGACGGGCGCGTCGAAGGGTGTGATCATTCCTCACGCCCAGGCTTTTTGCGCAGCCTTGTCCTATTCAAAGACGAGTGCTGACGATGTGATGATGGTGTCGCAACCGCTGTTTCACATTGGGGGCCGGTGGCATGGCGTATATAACGCACTCGTGCACGGGGCGACGGCAGTGATCCCCGAACGGTTTTCGGCCAGCGGCTTTTGGGATGAGGTTCGGGAATATGGCTGCACCTCCGCGTTGCTGGTGGGTGCGATGGGTGATTTTCTTTGGAAACAACCTAGTCGGCCGGACGATCGCGATCATCCGTTGCAACGCATGCAACTGGCGCCGCTCATCAAGGAAGCCGACGCTTTTGCCAAGCGTTTTGGAGTGGAACTCGTAACCGGTTACGGGATGACCGAACTCGGCGTCGCAATTTATTCCGAGCCGGGGGAGAAAATTCCGCTCGGCAGCACCGGTCGACTTCGCCCCGATTTCGAAGCGCGTATCGTTGACGAGCACGATGTCGAAGTGCCGGAAGGCAAAACTGGCGAACTTGCGGTTCGGGGGCGTCATCCATGGACGATCATGAATGGCTATCACGACATGCCCGAGGCGACGATAGCGGCTTGGCGGAATCAGTGGTTCCATACCGGCGATGCAATGCGCCGTGATGCAGACGGCTATTATTATTTTGTCGACCGGAAAAAGGACGCGATGCGCCGAAGGGGCGAGAACGTCTCGTCTTTCGAGGTCGAGGCGCAATTGCTCTCCCATGAAGATGTGATGCAGGCGGCGGTCGTTGCCGTGCCGAGCGAGCATAGCGAAGACGACATTTTAGCGGTGGTCGTGGTGCAGGAAAGCGTCACGCTCGATCCGGCCGAGTTGCTTCGTTATCTCGTCGGGAAGCTGCCCTATTTCATGGTGCCGCGATATATTCGCGTCGTTGACGCCCTGCCGATGACGCCGACCTTCCGGGTCAAGAAACCGGAACTGAGGGCCGAGGGCATTACCGAAAATACTTGGGACTGCGAGCAGGCTGGCTTGCGCGTAACGCGCGACGGATTGGTGTCTGTGACGAAGAAGCAGAGGTCTGCGGAAGTCGAACGCCAGCAATAGCGGGTGCGATAGTGAAGAATTTTAAATGGCTGGAAAATCCAGTAAATTAAGGGGATTAGCATCATGCATGTAGGATTGAGTTTGTTGTTTCAGCGTCTTGGCGAAGAAAGCGATGCCGAGGTTTATCAGACGGAAATGGCGCTCGCCGTGCGCGCGGAGGATGATGGCTTCGATTCCGTATGGACGCCCGAGCATCATTTCAGCGATCATGGTGTGACGCCGCAAGTTCCCCAGTTTCTGTCCTGGATTGCTGGACAGACAAAGCATATCAAGCTCGGGTCGATGGTAATGGTCCTTCCCTGGCATGACCCGATACGGGTATCTGAATCGTTCACCCTGCTCGACCATCTTTCGGAAGGGCGTTCAATCCTGGGTATCGGTCGCGGCTTGGGTCGGAGCGAGTTTGAGGCATTCCGCATCCCGATGGCTGAATCGCGTCGTCGCTTTACTGAATATACGCCAGCGATTTTGGAATCCCTTGAAACCGGATATATTGAAGCCGACGGTGAACTCTACAAGCAGCCACGCATCGCCATCCGCCCGGCTCCGCTAAAATCCTTCAGGGGACGGACATTCGCCTCGGCAGTGTCTCCGCAGTCCATCGACCTGGTGGCTAAGCTTGGCGTTGGTCTGATGATCATTCCGCAAAAGCCATGGCATATCGTTGAGGAAGAATTGGCCGGCTATGCGAAGCGTTTCCGCGAAGTGACTGGTGAGGAAGCGCCCAAACCGGTCCTCGCGGTCAATGTCGCAATCGGCGAGACAGAAGCCGAAGCCGAGGAAATGTATGAGAAATATTTGATGGGGATGTCGAGATCGACGTCCGAACACTATGAATTTCAGAACAAGAATCTGGCGAATATTGAAGGCTACGAATATTATGGAGCGCTCGCGAACAACATTGAAAAGCACGGCATAGACAAGTTCAACCGCTTTCTTGCCGATCTGCAGATCTGCGGAACGGCCGAGCAGGTGACGGCGAAATTGATGGACTATGTCGACCGGATAGATGCGGGAGCCGTTCTTGCGATCCTTACCTTCGGTGGCATGTCGCGCGAGACGGCTTTTGCCAATCAGGAACGTTTCGTCAAACATGTTTTGCCAGCGCTGAAGGCGCATGACGTTGGTGGGGATATTGGGGTGCGTCATGCGCCCGGCCATTTTGAAAATCGGGCAGCTGGGGGTGATGCACCCGACAAAGATGATAATGGCCTGACCGTCCCCACGGCATTCTAATAGTGGGAAGATTGGGCAGCATGTCGAAAAGAATCAGACCGGCAGTCTCACGACCGCTCATCGTCGGAATCGGCGGGACGACACTCCCGGGCTCGTCAACGGAGCAGGCATTGAAGCTTGCGCTGTCGTCGTCGGAGAACGCGGGTGCACGTACGCTCCTTTTTGATGGATCATCGCTGACCTGCTTGCCACATTTTGGCACGGATAAAAGCCAGTCGTCTGACGAGGGGCACCGCCTTGTCGACGCTGTTCGAGAAGCCGATGGCCTGATCATCGGATCTCCGGGCTATCATGGTTCGATCTCCGGGTTGGTAAAGAATGCAATCGATTATCTGGAGTTCACAGCAAAGGACGAGCGTCCCTATCTGGATGGTGTGCCGGTTGGCCTGATTTCTACAGCTTATGGCTGGCAGGCGACGGCCAGCACCTTGGCAGCATTGCGCTCGATCGTGCATGCATTGCGGGGTTGGCCGACGCCGCTCGGCGCATCTGTGAACAGTGCGGGCGGCATCTTTCTCGACGGGAGATGCACAGATGTCTCGGTCAGCAATCAGCTAGATATCGTCGGGAAACAAGTGGTTGAGTTTGCGCGACAGAGACTGGTCTCGTTTCAACATGATACAGCGACTACGAGCTTCCCCGCATGGACCGGGTTTCAGTCGGGTTGATTGTCGCGGTTCCGCACAGCTGCAGAGCAATATACCGCTTTCGGATACCCAGAGGAGTTGAATGATGAGCAACTGCTATCGAGCGTACGTGCTGTTCATCCTGATGCTGACTTACACGTTCAACTTTGTTGATCGTCAGATCATCACAATCCTAGCGCCTTATCTGAAGGCTGATTTAGGAATCTCTGATGCGCAGCTCGGGCTCTTATACGGCACTGCCTTTGCCCTGTTCTACGGTCTTTTTGGGATAGCGCTGGCCAAGCTGGCGGATGGCTGGAGTAGGGTGAAGACACTTGCGCTCGGCCTGTCGGTCTGGTCGTTGATGACCACGGCTTCGGGCGCCGCCTCTAATTTCGGGCAATTGGGCGCTGCCCGTATCGGTGTCGGTGTTGGCGAGGCAAGTGCATCGCCTGCCGCGATCTCGTTGCTTGGCGATTATTTTCGCAAGGAGCAGCGGTCGACGGTCATCGCTCTCTATCAAACAGGCGCATTTGTCGGTGCGGGCTTGTCTCTGATTATCGGCGGACTGATCGTTTCCGGCTGGCAATCGGCTTATGGTGACGCAGTTCATGCGCCGTTTGGGCTCGCCGGTTGGCAGGCCGCGTTTATTGGTGTCGGGCTTCCCGGTATTTTGCTTGCGGTCCTGATTTTAACAACTGTACGGGAGCCCGTGCGCGGTGAACTTGAGGGTCAGCCTCATCCGGGCAATCCCCGGCCTTTCCGCAGCGCATTGGCTGAAGCGGGGATGATGTTTCCACCTTGGAGTGTTTTGCACATTCTCCGGCTTGGTACATCTATCGATCTGCGGAAGAACCTGACGGCGATCGTCGCCGTGATCACGGCCATCGCCCTGACTACCTTGGCCACTGACGGGCTGTTATCGGAGAATCGCCGTTCAAGCCTTTTCGAAGTCGGGAGACTTTCGATAACGAGTAACCTCGTTCAATGGATGGCGATAGGCATCGCAGTTTACGCTGCATATAGCTGGACTCAGTCTATTCGTTTGCGCGACCCTGTCGCGCATCGGCTGATAGTCGGGTCGCCTACGTTTATGGGGCTCACTTTTGCCTGTGGCTTCATCACCATTTCCATGTATTCGGTGAATGCTTTCATCTTCCTTTATGCATCTCGCTATCTCGGTTTCTCCGCGGCTGACGGTTTCGGCTTGGGTGCTATTGCGGCAATAGCGGGTCTCATGGGAACCGCGACGGGCGGTTTGATTGGGGACTGGGCAAAACGATGGCATCCTTCCGGGCGCATCTACGTTGTCATGGTCACACAAACATTGTTTACGGTTGCGACCGCGATTCAATATGTGACGCCCAATGTTACGCTATTCTACGTCACCTATTCGCTGGCCACATTTTTGCTGCCGACCTATTTTGGTGCGATCACCGCCACGGTTCAGGATCTAGCATTACCGCGGATAAGAGGCATCGCATATGCCGTGCAGACGCTGGGAACGAGTATACTCGGCTTGGGTTTTGGCCCATATTGTGTCGGGTTGATCAGTGACATTAGCGGTGATCTGCGCATGGCCATTCTTAGTATTCTCATCAGCATGCCCTGCGCCCTGTTGTGCCTGTGGTTCGTTGCCCGGAACTTGCCAGAGGCAGAGCGAACACTCTTGGATCGTGCCCGTGCTGCGGGTGAATCCATTTCATAAACGCCTGATCGCCGCTGGCAATACAAGCAGCCTCTCCAATATGCGATTGCGTGTTTCCGCATGTTTGAAGTAGCAAACTCCACCCAATAAAATTGTTGATTGACCAGTAAGTAAAAATATCTCATTCTGGTTTTCACCGGTAATATTGGAGCAAGGCGCCAGCATCTTGCTTGTCAAGATCATGTCGCATGCCGCTTCGGACTAAGGAAGATTTGATGAAACAACCCTATTTTGATCAACTGGAGCAGGGCGTTTCTGCCTCTGACACACGCTGCCTTTCGTCGATCGAAGAGATCGTCGAGGAGGCCCGCAATGGCCGCCCCTATATACTCGTGGATGCCGAGGATCGCGAGAATGAGGGTGATATCATCATCCCGGCCCAGTTTGCTACGCCCGAGCAGATCAACTTCATGGTCCGTCATGCGCGGGGTCTTGTCTGTGTCGCTATCACGAACGAGCGGTCGCAGCAATTGCGGTTGCCGCCGATGGTCGCCGAGAATTGCGAAGGGATGCGAACGGCATTCACTGTTTCGATCGAGGCGAGCCAAGGGGTTACCACGGGAATTTCCGCGCATGATCGCGCGCGCACCATTGCCGCCGCGATCGATCCGACAAAGGGCCCCGACGATATCGTCTCACCCGGTCATGTGTTTCCGTTGGTCGCCCGTGATGGCGGCGTTCTTGTGCGCGCCGGCCATACGGAAGCGGCGGTCGATGTTTCTCGGCTCGCCGGGCTCAATCCTGCAGGGGTGATCTGCGAGGTCATGAATGATGATGGGACCATGGCCCGATTGCCAGATCTAGTCCCTTTCGCGCAATATCATGGCCTCAAAATCGGGACGATTGCGGATCTTATTGCTTATCGGCAGCGCACCGAGCAGCAGGTGGAGAAGGTGCTTGAAACACCGTTCGAAAGCATTCACGGATCCGACTTTCGTTTTTGCATCTATCGGAACACTTTGGACGGTACCGAGCATGCGGTCTTGGTGCGCGGCGCAATATTGCCTGACAAGCCCACGATGGTGCGTATGCATCAGGTCGATATCGGCGTTGATCTGCTCGGTCATGTCGAAGCGCGAACTGACTATGTTGCGGAGGCGTTGCGTGCGATCGGGCGGTTGGACGGCCCTGGCGTAGCTGTGTTTATCCGTGACCCCAATCCCGCGGCGCTTTCCGAACGCTATCGTACGGGCAAGGAAGGGGTGCGAGGTCAGGCGCTGCGTGATTATGGTGTAGGTGCGCAGATTCTCCACGATCTCGGTGTGAGCGAGATGGTCCTCCTGACCTCGAGTGCGGCGAAGCTCGCGGCCCTGGAAGGTTATGGTTTGAAGATCGTTGAACGTCGTCCGGTCATTGCGCGGGACTGACCGGAGAAGTCGGGGCTGTGCAATTTGGGCGCGCGATTGAGATATTCCAGAATTGCCACATTGAACGCTTCATTGTGAATCCGCGCAAACACAGATGCGGCTCGCGCTAATATATAACTAGTTGACCAAATAATAATATTGCTATCGCAAAGTTTGCATCGAAATGCATGATTCGGCTTTCTGGCGTTATCGCGATCGGTCGGTGTATGAGTGTGAGTTTGTGGAGGTCTCTGCGCATTTGCTGCAGCACGGCGGTTGTGCTTTTGTTGCTCTATGGACAACTGATGGAGCAGAGCAGGGTTTGTTTCCTCCATATTTGAGCTAATGCGCGCGCGTTTCTCGATTGGTGACAGTAGCTGGAAGGCTGTTTGCCAAAGTGCCGGAAAATGGCAATGTGATAGTTATAAACTAATTGGTTGACAAAATAGCAAATCTACGCAAAACCGCATCAATTATAAAAATAATAGGGTAAGGAGAGGATCGATGGTTTCACGGAAAAACATTCTGCTTTGTTCAACAGGCTTGGCAATTTTGGCGATGCCGTCGCTGGTTCATGCACAAGAGGTCGCGCAAACCGAGGTGGCTGAAGCGGCGAGTGAACAAGAACGTGATGGTGTGATTATTGTTACGGCAACCCGTCGCGAGGAGCGGTTGAATGACGTTCCGATTTCAATTTCTTCGGTTAGCGGCGACATGTTGTCGAAAGTGGGGGTGGCCGATACGCGCGATCTTGCGAATGTCGCTCCCAGCCTGCGCATCGAATCTATCGGTCCGTTCGTGCAGCCCGCGATACGCGGTGTCACGTCGACGAGTACCTTGCCTTCCGCCGATCCGAATGTCGCCACCTATCTGGACGGCGTCTATCAGCAGAATACGGTCGGAGCCATTTATGATTTGCCCGATGTCCGCCAAGTTCAGGTGTTGCGTGGTCCGCAAGGCACATTATTTGGCCGCAACGCGACCGGCGGTGCCATTATCGTCACTACGCTCGATCCCGAGTTTGACGCGCAGGGTCAAGTGAGTGCCGGAGTCGAGCGTTTCGGTACCGTCTATGGACGCGCCTTCGTTACGGCACCTCTCATTGACGATGTTCTCGCGTTCAGTTTGTCCGGTTATGCTCATCATCAGGGCAGCTTCCGGCGCAATGCGCTCAACAACTACAATCGCGAAAACAGCGATACCGACACCTATCTCGTTCGCGGAAAGATGCGCCTTGTTCCGGCAGATGGTGTCGAATTTATTCTTACTGGCCTCTATAGTGACCGCAACGATCACGAAAATTACTATTATACCAGCTATCAGGGGAGCAATGTTGCCAACCTCATTGCGCCGGGCACTGTGATTCCGACCGGACCTTATGACTATGCTGCCAATGTTCCAGGATCGGTACATTTCAAAAGCCGTAGCGTCAGCTTGCGCGGAACGATTGAGGCTGGTCCGGGTGAAATTTCGTCGACGACCAGCTATATCAATACGACCGGAAGGCTGATTGGCGACAATGACGGCACGGCTTTGCCGATTATATCAGTCGATATCGGCGTCTTTAGCCGGACTTTCACCCAGGAACTGATCTACTCGCTCGACGATGCGGGGCCGCTTAAGGGTGTTGCGGGATTCTACTACTATAACAATGAAGCAGGCAACAATCCTTTGACGTTCAACGATCTGGCTGCGGTGATCTGGTATGAGGATAGGGCCGAATCCTGGGCCGGTTTCGGCGAGTTCACCTATGATGTCAGTGACCGTTTCTCGTTGACTGCTGGCGCGCGCTACACCCATGAAAATGTGCGCGGCACCGGCTTTTTCACGGCCGGAACGATTGTGGAGCCCGCATCTTTGCCGGTCATCGGCGAGCGCAGCTTCAACTCCTTCACGCCGCGCGTTTCCGCTCTTTATCGGGTAAGTGATGCGACCAATATATACGCGTCATACAGCCGCGGTTTTAAAAGCGGTGGTTTCAACTCGCAGAATTTCCAGACCGCGCCATATGATCCTGAAACGCTCGACGCATTCGAGGTGGGGGTAAAGACAAGTGGGCGCGATTTGTCATTGAACCTTGCTGCATTTTATTATGACTATAGTAACCTGCAGGTCACCGCGATTGAAACCGGGGCGGGCGGCTCCGTCACGACCCTGCTTGCGAATGCGGCAAGCTCGGAAATTTATGGCCTGGAAGTGGATGGTTCCTGGAGGATTACGCCTGAATTCAACCTGAGTTTTGGTGCTGCCTATCTGCATGCCGAATATAGCAGCTTCCCGAACGCTTCGGTCCAGTCGCCGATCTTTACCGACTTTACATCGTCCTGCGATTTTCGCTCGGGTACGTCGGCGCTGATCGGCAACCAGACGCTGAGTTGTGATGTTAGCGGAAATCGCGCCATTCGTTCTCCAAAGCTCTCCGGCAATCTAACAGCGAACTACACGGTGCCAATTGGCGATGGTGACCTGGGCTTTAGTGGAACGGTTTACTATTCGTCGAAAGTCTATTTCGACTCCCAGAATCGGATCGTGCAGCCGGCCGCGGCGACGGTGAATGCGCGGGTCGCATGGCGGCCAAATGTAGATAGCGGTTTTGAGCTGGCCGCCTATGGGCGCAACCTCACCTCGTCGGATGTCATCCAGTCGGTCATCTCGACGACGGTCGCCGATTTAACCCGTTATAATCCGCCGACGGTTTATGGGTTGGAGTTACGTTACTCCTTTTAATTCGAAGAGCTCTCTCTTCACAGCTGCCCCGCATCGGCCGGTCCTTCTTTGAAAGATGAAGGGCAGGCTGGCGCGGGGAATTTCTTTGCCTCCAGCCATGGTATCTCCGCCCTTGTCGGGGAAGTTTCCCGGCGCCAGTCCCACGCTCCGTTAATATCGGCAAGAGGTTCCTTGAGCTTGGATGAGAAACGCTGATTGGTCTTGCGCTAGAGAGCGGGTCGCCTTATGAAGCAACTAATCCGAAGCGAACACTTCGAATCGGAGTCGTGGTAATACGGGCGCGATAACCGCCCAAGAAACAAAATTATGGAGAGGCTATCATGGTGGACAAGAATTACAGCTCAAGCGATGCCAGCAAGGTGAACCAGACAGACGTCGATTATCAGGACCCTGACAAGATTCCGTGGATGGGCGATTATATCGCTGCTGATCGTTTCACGCCTCCCGCCTTTCTCTCCGAGCGGTCTACGCAGGAACTTGAGCCCAGGGTGATCTCGAAGGATCGCTATATTACGCGCGAATGGCATGATCGTGAGGTCGAGAAGCTCTGGAAGAAGACTTGGCAGATGGCCTGCCGCGAAAACGATATTCCGGAAGTCGGCGACCAGATCGAATATGAGATCGCCGGTATCTCGATCATCGTCGTGAGATCCGCGCCTGAAGAATTCCATGCCTTTTACAATATCTGCCGGCACCGCAACACGCCGCTTGTAGACGGCTGCAAACATGGCAAGGAAATCAAATGTCCGTTCCATGGCTGGAGCTGGTCACTTGACGGCAAGTTGAAAGATATCCCCTGCCGCTGGGATTTTCCGGGGGTCAAGGATGATGAAAATGGCCTGATCAGCGTCAAGGCGGAGACTTTCAACGGTTTCGTATTCATCAACATGGACCCGGATTCAGAACCTCTGGAAAATTTCATTCCCGAAGAGCTGCGCAAGCAGCTGCTGACCTGGCCGCAAAAGCGTCGCTGGAAAGCCGTCCACGTTGCCCATGTGGTTCCGTGCAACTGGAAGCTCGGAATGGAGGCGTTCCTCGAAGTCTATCATGTGCCGATTATCCATCCTGAAACGGTTTGGTACAATGGCGATTACAATACACAGTATGACAATTACGGCCCGCATGCCCGGATGATGTTCCCACTGTCTGCGCCCAGCCCGTCGATGCGGGGTACGGTGGAACCGCAACAGTGCGTGGACGAAATTCTCACCGGTGAAACGTCTTTCGGCGGCGGACTCGCACAGGCCATGGGCAGCGAATATGCTGTTCCGCAAATGGCGCCGGATGATACGCTCACCGATGTACGTCACCGGATGGCCGACATGCTCAAAAAAGTCTATTCCATGCGGACAGGCAAGGACATGTCCGGCATCAGCGATGTCGAGGCGCTTGATGGTATCCAGTACACGATCTTCCCGAACCTCCAGCCATGGGGCGGCTATTTCTATCCGGCCGTCTATCGTTGGCGTCCGAACGGGAACGATCCTGAGTCCATGATCTATGAGGTCATGGTTCTGGTAGATGTCCCTGATGATCAACCGCTGCCGAAAGATGTCCAGGCAACCTATACGCCGCTTGGAAGCCAGTTGACCGACGCCCCGGGTACCAAGGGCGCCTATGGTTATCTGCTCGACGAGGATTTCGATCAGCTGCGCCGGATTCAGAAGAACCTGCATTCGGACCAGGTGGACCACAATATTTATGCTAATTATCAGGAGCGTAACATCATGAACTTCCATAATCATCTGGAAGCCGCACTGGACAAATAGTGGCTGGCGGCAAAGATATGGTGGTCGTTCGCCTCCAGCCGAGCGGACAAACGTTCGAGGCGGAACCCGGCGAATATATGATGGAATCCGCCGAACAGGCTGGTCTGAGGTGGCCGACCATCTGCCACGGCGATGCGACCTGCCTTGCCTGCTATATCAAGGTGGAAACGGACGGCGGATGTCTCGACGAGATGTCCGCCGCCGAGCGTCAAGCGCTCGAGCCGATCTATATGCGATTTCGAACGACTGCGAAGGACGGCGACTTCCGGTTGGCGTGCAGGGCGCGCGTGCTGGGAGACGTAACGGTTTTCAAACGAGGTGTCCGGCCACGTGATTGAGCGTGATTGCGGCGCGGCGCTGACGGGGCTGGCCGCCTCATACATGAACGGAGTCCAATAAATGAACGCAACTGAAATTCTGGGAAGCCTGCCACCCTGGCCGGAGGTTGATTTCAGCGAATTCGGGGAAGTGGAAGCGCAGCCGCTTTCACGGATGCAGAAACTGGCAGGCGGATTTCTGGCACGCAACTGGGTTGCGATCCCCCATGTCACCCATCATGACGATGCCGACATCACCCGGATGGAGGAACGACGCCGGGTGCACAATGCTGATAATCCGGCTGCCAAGCTCACCCCGCCGGCGCTGATTGCTAAGGCGCTTATCGCCGCTCTCAAGCAGTTTCCGCAGTTCAATGCATCAATCGATCAGAAGACGGGCGCACTGATTCTGAAGAAATATTATAATATCGGATTTGCGGTCGAGACGCCCGGCGGGCTGCTTGTGCCGGTGGTCACAAATTGTGACACAAAGCCGGCCGTCGAAATCGGCGCCGAGCTTGCGGCACTGGCGACAAAAGCGCGAGAAAAGGGGCTTTCCACGGCGGAGATGTCGGGCGGGTGCATGACGATCACTTCTCTTGGCCATATTGGCGGTACGGGGTTCACGCCGATCATCAATGCGCCGGAGGTGGCGATATTGGGCGTGACGCAGGCCCGGCGGCTGCCAACGCCGGGACCGTATGGCGATATCGTCTGGCGGAAAATGTTGCCATTGTCGCTGAGCTATGATCACCGGGTCATCAACGGCGCCGATGCGGCGCGCTTTGTCAACTGTGTTGCGGAGCAGTTGGACGGCGAAGAGATTTTCAGCTGATGCGAGAAAGGGGGCCGCGAATCCCCCTCCCGTTTGAATTTCGATGGCGTCAGTTCAATTCTGCGATAACAGTTCCGACTTCGTAGGTTTCACCTTCTTCACCCAGCAGGCGAATTATCCCACCCACTGGTGCCTCTATTTCGTTGGTCGCCTTGTCGGTCTCCAGCGAATATATGGCCGTACCTTCGGCCACAGTGTCGCCATCCGCGACAAGCCATTCGGTGAGAATTCCTTCCACCATTGCCGTTCCGATTTTGGGTATCTTGATCTGCTTCGTCATATTTTGAGGGACCTCCGAATTCCTGCTTCAATTTTCTGGGTGCCGCCCAGCCAAGCCTGCTCGAGGACAGTGGCATAGGGGACAGGCGCAAATGGTGCGCCGATGCGGACGACCGGGCTAGCAAGCTGGCCGAACAACTCTTCGTTGATCCGTGCAGCGACCTCGGCACCGACACCGAATTTTGTGACGGCCTCATGGACAACGACCGCACGTTTGGTTTTCGCCACCGAAGCAAAAACTGTCGCTTCGTCCCATGGCGAAATCGTCCGCAGGTCGATGACTTCAACTCCTATGCCTTCTTTGCCCAGTGCTTCAGCTATAACCCGAATATCAGCCATCGGGCGACCATAGCCGATAACGGTAACATCGGATCCGGCACGTTCGACATGAGCCTTGCTCAGGGGGATACGATAGCCGCGTTCGGGTGCATCGCCCTTCGCACCACCGAAATAGAGCGGGCCGTTCTCGATGAAGAGACAAGGATCATCGTCAAAAATGCATGATAGCAGCAATCCATAAGTATCCGCCGGCGTCGACGGAACAACGACCTTCATGCCGGGCGTATGGGCGAACCAAGCTTCAAGCATATCGGAATGTTGTGCGCCGAAATTTGCGCCAGCGCCGGTGGCCGTGCGGATGGTGAGGGGAACATTTGTTTTCCCCCCGGACATGAATCGCAGCTTGGCGGCGTGGTTTGTGATCTGGTCCATTGCCAAGGTGATGAAGTTCATCATCATGATCTCGGCGACCGGCCGCATACCTGCGATCGCCGCGCCAACTGCCGCGCCTGCGATCGCTTGTTCTGAAATCGGAGTCGACCGGACACGGTGCATGCCGTGTTTGGTCGAAAGGCCGTTGGTCGCCTTATAGGTTCCGCCATCCTGCGGGTCGGCAATATCCTCGCCGAGCAGGAACACCGTCGGATCGTCGGTAAGGGCATCGTCCAACGCGGCGTTGGTCGCGTTGACGAAACTAATCTTACGCGGGGCGTCAGCCTTGGATTTCGCGATGCCCGGCTTCTTTTGCGTCAATCCGCTCATGCGGCAACCTCCGAATAAATGTCGATTTCAATTTCCGACACATCAGGGTCGGGGCTGTTTTTGGCGAACTCGACAGCTTCATCAAGCTCGGCTCGAATTTCGCTTTCGATGGCTGACAGAGCTTCCTCCGTCGCATGGCCTTCCTGCAGGATGCGGGCGCGAAAGGTCACAACCGGATCGGTTTCGAGAGCCTTTTCGAGCCAGCCTTCCGGTTGATATTTCATGGCGTCGCCGACATAATGTCCGGCTAGCCGCGGGGCGACGGCTTCGATCAGCGTCGGCCCTTTGCCAGCGCGCGCGCGCTCGATAGCTGTTTTTGAGGCCTCCCAAACTGCGATGGGGTCGGTTCCGTCGACGGTTATGCCCTCCATGCCGTATGCGGCCGCCCGGTCGGCGACATGTTCGTTTTCCTGATGCTCATGGATAGCTGTGTGCTCCCCCCACAGGTTATTGTGGCACAGAAAGATCACCGGCAGTTTCCAGAGCTGTGCCATATTCAACGCTTCGTGGAAGGCGCCGATATTGGTCGCTCCGTCGCCAAAATTGACGACCGTGACGAGATCGTCGCCGCGCAGCTGGCTAGCGATCGCAAAGCCATTGGCGATCGGGATGCCGCTGCCGACAATGCCCGTTGTCACCATTAGTCCGGCTTCGGGATAGGTGATGTGCATCGGGCCGCCCTTACCCTTGCATGGCCCGGTCGCCTTGCCGAGATATTCCGACCAGAGCGCCTTGAGCGGAACACCCTTGGCGAGTTCGTCGCCCATGCCGCGATAGGTGGTGATGGTGGTGTCAGCAGATCGCAGGTGGGCGCTTATCCCGGCCGAGATTGCTTCCTCACCCCAAGGCATGTGCACTAGCAGCATAGCCTCTCCGGAAAGGACCATGGACCTAACCCGTTCGCAGGATTGACGAATCATGGTCATCGTCCGGTACATTTGCAGGATTTCCTGGACATTAGGATTCATTCGGCATGCTCCATTTGCTGTTCGATCTAGCTGTCGAAGTTTAGATAGCAGATACTTCGATGTGATTGCTCCGTCAAGGCGATTTATTCGGCCTGAGGGTTGCGGCACGTACGTACTCGTGTAGATATGAAAAGGGATCAGGGGAAAATTAAGTATGACTGCCAAGGCTCAAAAAATTAAGCCTCCGCGCAAGCGGAGGCGGTCGCCTGTCGAAATCCGGGGGCTCTTGCTGGATGCCGCGCGGGATCATTTCCGTGAGCGCGGTTATGCCAATTCGACAACCCGTGACATCGCAGATCGAGCCGGGCTTTCCGAGGCCATGCTGTTTCGCCAGTTTGGCACCAAGGCGGCGTTGTTCGAACAGGCGATACTAGAACCGTTCAACGAGTTCGTGTCGAATTTCGTCGAAGAATGGACGAAGCAGAATGTGGCAGGTTCGGGAGAGGTTGGCCTTGAGCAGCTGTCCCGCAGCTATGTCAGTCAGTTCTACCAGCTGTTGCGCGAACAAGGCGCGTCGATGATGGCCATGCTCACCGCCTATCTTTACGAGCAGGGCGCGCCACTCGGTTCCGGCGAGACCATGGAATCGCCGCTTGGCGTGATCCTCCAGCAGGTCCAGGATCAAATCGATAGTCGTCGGGCCGAGTTTGGCATCGACGAGGAATTCGACGTGCGCTTTGCAACGAGAGCAGTTTATGCACTGGTGTTCGGGGTTTCAGTCCTTGAGGACTGGCTGTTTCCGGAAGGGCCGGGCGATACCGAACATATGGTCGACAAGCTGACGGAATTCATCGAATTTGGCTGGCGCGGTAAACCCAAAAGCTGAATGCCGGCCTTGCCGCAAGTAAACTAGGCCGTGATGAATATATCCTCGTAAAGCCATTCGGTCGGAACAGGATCAAAACTCACCACTTTCATAATTTTCTGATTCTCGCCGCCGGCCGCTACCGCTTCGTTGAGGTGCCGAATAGGTTCCTCCAGATCGTCTGCTTCCAGTTCGTAGATGGTGAGGAAGCCGAATTCATTGGGAGAGCTGCCATCCCCCGGCCTTGCCGGGCGCTTGAAGCGCATGACCCGCGCACTGACGAAGCCCGGCAGCGAGGTGATGAACGGGGTAAACTCCGTCTTGTACCAGTTGAGAAACGCGTCTTCGTGGCCTGGATTGGCATTTATGCGCGACATCAATATTCCCTTTGCCATGTCATTCTCCCAAATGTTTGAATCATTGTGTAAATGCGGTGCGCGCGTTCAGTCGGGTACCCAGCCCAACACTTTGTCGACGACGGTTTCGACCGCAGCGCTCTCACTCTCTTTGCCCCGCCATTCCAACCCCTCTCGGCTGGTCGGCTTGGATGTCACGAACAGATCCTCATAGAGCCATTCGGTCGGCACGGGATCGAAGCTCACAGCTTCGGTTATCTTGATGCAATCGCCATGGCCAACCTCGGCCTCGCGCAAATGGCGCAGTGGTGTCTGGAGGTCGTCTGCTTCCAGTTCATAGATGGTGAGAAAATCGAAGGCGTTGGGGCTGCCTGCCTCTTCGTTGCTGGCGGGGCGCTTGAAGCGCATCACCCGCGCACTGACAAAGCCGGGAAGCGATGCCACATAGGGGGTGAAATAGCTTCTGTACCAATTGAGGAATTCATCCTCCTGGCCCGGCTTGGCGCTCACTCGTGTTAGCAATATACCCTTCTTCATCCCGGCCTTCCTTCAAATCTGGTCGTGGCGAACCTGTGTCGCCGCAAGGATCACCATTTGCGGCGCAATTGTGCCGCACGCTTTCGTTCGCGAAGTGAAGCATCCCGCTGTTCGGGAGATACGACGGGCGTCGCCGATGGAAGATGCGCCCGGACGTCCGCCAGTTTGACCTTTTTAAGGGTCGGAACCGGCGCGTCTGCGCCCATATATCGGCGCCCGAAAAGGATGCCCCGTTGATAGCCTGCGGTATCGAGCCAGTTGGGAATGCCTGGGTCGGTTGCGGCGATGACCGCCCGAAAGCAGCCGTCAGGATCGATGACGGCATCATGGCCGTTAAGGCTCGTCTGCCGTGTCTGGTAATCAAGATAGCGCGCCAACTCGTCTTCAAGCGCGAAGGACCAATAACGGCAGGGTTCGGGCAATTTGGCTTCGAGGATAAGCGCCTCACCCGGTTCAAGATCGAACATGCCTTGCGTATAGGCTTGCGTCTTTACCCCGCCATAGTCACCATAGTCGGCGGAACCGAGCACGTTGACCAAGCCTTGCGGTGCCAGACTGTTGGCCCATTCCATCGCGAAGCGGTTCATCGACTCCACCCATTCGGCAATCTGCTTCAGACGCTCTTCCAGCTGATAAAAGGTTGGCCTCGGTCTGCTGACCGGCGTGTCGAGGCGGTCGATCGTCAGCCGTGGGGCGGTTTCATTCGCCCAGTCATAATACATCAGCCGGACCATGATATAGCTGGTACCGGGCTTGAGTTCCCACCAGTCGCTACCATTTGCGGCTGGCCGCTCGGGGCTGACGATTACCTCGAACGAACCATCCTCGCCGATTTGAAGGCTGTCGAGATCGTGGCTCGCCAGCGTCGGGCCAAGGTTTCCCTTGCCGGTCGGAAAAAGCGGTCCGCTTCCCAAGCCGAAATCAGCGCATCGTACAGTGCCCCGGAATCCGGATATCCGGTAGGTCCCATCATCGTTTACGGGGCAGACATAGTAGATGAAATCGGGGCAGGCCCCGCCATTATTGCCATAGCCGGGATTGTAATAGGGGGTCCAGTCAGGATGGGCGGGGTCGGCATAGAGCAGCCCGACATAGCCGTGCGCAATCGTCGAATATAGCGCGTCATGAAATTCGCACCGAAGCTGGCGGTCGCCAGGGTGCAAAAGCAGCGGAGCCAGGCGCCCTCCGATTGGGAGCAGCGGCTGCAGGATGTCCGCCCATTCCTGTCCGACCGATCCGCCGAATCCCTCATCCCTTTTCTGGTCCGTCATGGCCTTCTCCCTTCAGCTGTCTCGCTACTTGTGCCCTGTGTTCTTGTCGCTCGTTATGCCTCGTTCGGTACGTCGTAATATTGCTGGTAGCGGGCATAGAGCTCACGCACCCTCGCCAGTTCTTCCGACGAATGCGGTTCGTAATGATGGGCATGGCCTTTGCGCTGTTCGGCATTGCGGGTATCATAGGCTGTGATGGCCTCCTGGGATTGCTCGGTCAGTTCGATCCCGAAGTGATCGTAGATGGCCTGAACCGATCCCACGCGATCTTTCACGAAATCGCGGAATTTCAAATGGAATATCCGATCACCAGGGATGTCCTTTGCCTCGATCTGGTCGATGACCCTGTTGGCGAGCATGGAAATCAGTGCATCGTCGGTCGCCTGGGCGCACAGGTCCTGATGCGCACGGTAATTGTCGCTCCGCTGCCAGTATAGCGTGTTGACCATATTCCCGGCCGAGGGCGTGATCTTCGCGGGGTCGCGGTGAGTGTAGATCACACAGGCATCGGGGAAGGTTTCGAAGAGGAGTGTGAACTCCATGAAATGGACCGGGGATTTCAGGACCCAGCGATCGCGTTTGTGCTTCCACTGGAGCAGTTTCAAAGCCCGCTTGTGATAGTCATAGGCAGGCTTCATGTCCGCACCGGAAAACCATTTCATATAGCTTGGCGCTTTGCCCAGATAGGCCATCACGCCGCTTCGAAACGCCAGCTGGTGGAAATAATTGTCCTCGGCCGGGATCATGGCATGGTGTTCATGCTGGTCCCTGAATTCAGGCGTCACCTCGTTCCACCACTGCGCCACGCCTTCGGCTTTGGCTATCCGCGGATCATTGTCATAGCTCTCGTCTTCGGGGGGCGGGCAGGGGAACCAATATTCCCAATAATAGGGCACTTGATTGCTCGGATCGGCTCCCAGGATGTTCTGCAGGGCCGATGTACCGGTTCGCGGCGCACCTGCGATCACGAGCGGCGCGACTATCTCCTGATCGGCGATTTCGGGATGGCGCTTATAAGTGTCTTCGATCCGCAGCCTTGCCTCCAGCGTGACGAGCAATTCGCTCCTCGTCATGATGCGGCCGATAAGGTTGAGGTCACCTTCCGAATCGATGCTGTTCACGAGAAGGCGGAAAGGCTCGCGCCAATCGTCGCTGCCGAAATCGGAAAAGCCGGTATTGCTGATTGCAGTGGAGATGAGGTTGTCAGGATCCAGGGGAACGATCGCGCGAATGTCGAGCGCCCGGCCTTGCTCGTTTACCTTTTCGACCCATTCTGGCCGCTTCGGTGGTTGCCAGATCCGCTGTGTCATTTCTGCTTCTGCCACCGTCTCTCTCCCGTCCATTAATTTCCCATCGTGACCAAGCAAAGTGTGCCTCCAATATAACTTACTGGTCAAGCAAATAATTATATGCAATGAGATAGCCTGGCTTGGCTGGATTCGAGCGTCGGCTGAACGCGCGGTTCTTGTTGGCCGGAAATATGGGGAAAGTGGCAATGGATTTGGGGCTGAAGGATGCGGCTGTCTGCGTTAGCGGAGGAAGCAAGGGGATAGGCCGCGCAACCGCGCTTGCCTTTGCCGGTGAAGGTGCCCGAGTCGTAATCACTTCACGCAACGGCAAGGATCTCACCCGAGTCGTTGACGAACTGCTCACCGCTGGTGCGCCGGACGCGTTCGGTCTGCAGGCCGATGTCGGCAACGCACCGGACATTGCATCGCTCTTCACGCAGATTGAAAACCGCTGGGGTGAACTCAACACGCTGGTCAATATGGCAAGCTCGACCGACCCCGCGCGCCTTGGCGCCTTTCTCGACCTGGACGACGAGGATTGGGATTATCATTATACCATTGGCTTGTTGAGTGTCGTACGATGCTCGCGGGCCGCCATTCCTTTGATGCGCAGAGCGGGATGGGGCCGGATTATCAATGTTTCGTCGATTTCCTCGCGGCTAGGTATGCCGTTCGATATGCCTTACACCGCGACCAAGGCTGGTCTGAACGCGCTTACAAAGTCGCTCGGACGAACATTCGCGACAGAAAACATTTTGATCAACACTATAACGCCGGGCGCCTTCTACACTGCCAGCCTGCGGCATCAGTTGATCGAGACCGGCGGCGTGAAGGCGGGTCTCAATCCTGACAGTCTGCTTGATGCCGCGCAGTGGGTCGCTGATCGCTTCGACGGGAGGCCGGTCGGGGCGATTGGGCGCGTCGCGATGCCTGAGGAGATCGGGCCGCAAATACTTCTCCTAGGATCGCGCGCCAACAGCTATATGGCCGGTGCCAATGTCGTGATCGACGGTGGTACGGATTTTTCGACCGGCTAGTCGTCGGAAAGCATCGGATCGAGCATGACTTTCACATGCGGTGTCGCGCCGCGCAATGCATCGAATATATCCGGAAACGCCCCAAAAGAGACGGTTTGCGTGACCATTGCCGAGGGCTCTGTCCGACCCGCGTGAAGCGCGTCCGCCACGTCCTGGAAATCCTTCAGCGAATAGCCGACGGCATATTGGATGCGGACTTCCTTCATGGCTCCGTAAAAATGCGGGACCGGATCCGGGTGCGTACACATGCCAACGACCAATATGGTGCCGCGCGGGCGTACGCACATGATCGACTGACCCACCAGGCCGACCTGGCCGGCGCATTCGAAGACGATATCGGGCGCTCCGCCAAGCGCTTCGGCGACTTTCGCGGGCACGTCGCCGTCCGCTGTTAAGAAGCGGGTCGCCCCCATCTCGGTCGCGAGGCCGGAACGCCTGGCGGTCCGTGCAACCGCAACTATATCGGATGCGCCAAGGCGTTTGGCCCAGTAAATTGTCGCGAGCCCAATGGGGCCAACCCCGGTGACCATCACTTTCGAACCCGGCCTGACTCCCGAAAGCCGTGCCGCATGAAGACCGCAGGCGAGAGGCTCGACCAGCGCGCCATCCTGCAAGGATAGGCCTGCGGGAAGCCGGATCAGCGCATCCGCCTGGGCAAGCGCATATTCGCCATAGCCGCCGCCGCGCTGGGCCATGTTCGCACAAAAAAACAAATCGCCGGCGCGGCAATTCTCGCAATGGCCGCAACCTGAAACTGCAAGCGGAGCCACGTGGTCGCCGATTGCGAGGCCGGTAACATCCGGTCCGATCGCGACGATTTCGCCCGCGAATTCGTGACCAAGAATACTACCCGGCGGGAAAAGGCCGCTCATCAGCGAACCTTCATGCTCTTCGGTCAGGTGCAGATCGCTCGTGCAGATGCCGCACCGGCCGACCTGAACGACAACTTCATTGCCTTTGGGCGCCGGGTCGGCAACTTCTTCGATCCTGAGCGGCTCTCCGGCTTTGTGAAATACCGCAGCCTTCATGCCAGCAGCCCCAGTGTATCAAGATCATAGGCAGCCCATGCCAGCCGGGTCGCACCAGCGGCGTTCACGGCTTCAGGCTGGAACTGGCCATTCTCATCGCCATTTCCCATCCATGTGATCAGGCCAAACAGCATGTTGGTGCGATAGGTCCACCAGGCTTCCTCGAAACTTGGCGCGGGTGCCCCATGGCGGGTGAGTTCGCGTAGATAGCGCCCGAGGAGGGGGCGCTCCCATTCGCGCCGGTCGGCCACATCCAGCGCGTTGGCGAGGAAATAGGGAACATCATAGGCCCAGTTGCCCGTCTTGACGCTCCAGTCGTAAGCGCCGCCACGACCATCACCATCGACATAGGTGTTACCGATATGATGATCGCCATGGACGAGCGTTTGCGGCTCTTTGCGATGATGTCTGCGCAGCTTTTCGAGCGCCCGCTGCATCCGGTCAGCGTCCTTGAAGGGGGCGGGTAGGCCCGAGGCCCGCGGAAGGGTTGCGAAATGGGTCCAGCTGTCGGGTTCGAGCAGCGCGCTGTGCCGGATGCCGAGAATGCTGTCATGGACATCTTCAAGCCAGTCGGCGAGCGGCGCCTCGCTCAGCTTGGGGCTGTCCCACCAAGTCGCATGGAGCTTGGCGAGATTGTCAATCAGCGCGGCCGCCTGGTCATAGGTGTAAGGCGCGAGCGCGTGGCCGAAGATCACATTGCGCTGCGACAAGTCTTCCATCAGGATCACGGCATGGTCGGGGTCCGGATAGAAGCCTGCAAAATAGGTTTCGGGTGCGTCGACCCCGCTGACCTGCGTGATGTCCCGATAAGCATACATCTCGGTCGCCTGAACGGCATTGTACCAGGATGGGTCCTGCCGCCCGAAGCCGCCTTTGATGACCATCGTAACCGGAAGCCCCGCTTCGATGCCAGCCTTGTTGTAAGCGAGCCGAACTTTGATCTTGACCGCAGCTCCCTGGATCAGTTCCTCAATCTCGGCGGTTTGCACCTCCAGTCCGTCATAATTTTGCGAGAGGACAGTGGTCAGCCATTCCGGTCCGATGGCGCTGATCTCCGGTGCGTCAGTGATATCGCGCGGATAGGTCATCATCTAATCATCCCGTTTGAGTCTTGCTTTTCAAAGCAACTACTTCGATGTATATGCTTCGTCAAGTTTTCTGGCCCTATCCGGAAGTGGATCTGTGCAGCGTAATTGAGAGGAAATGGGGTGCGATCAACCATTGGTGTAGGAATTATCGGGGCGAATCCCGATCGCGGTTGGGCGCATGATGCGCATATTCCGGCTATCCAAGCATCGCCGCAATTCGAACTGAGAGCGGTGTCCACCTCGCATACCGAAACCGCGGAACGGGCGGGCAGGATCTACGGAGTTCCCTCTTTCGATACGCCCGAAGCTCTGGTGAAGCACCCGGCCGTTGAACTTGTTGTCATTGCCGTCAAGGTGCCCAAACACAAGATGCTGGTCAAAGCTGCTCTCGCGGAACGGAAGGCCATCCTGTGCGAGTGGCCTCTCGGTAACGGATTGGAGGAGGCCGTAGAGCTTGCCGAAAAAGCGGAAGCTCTCGGGGTGAAGGGGTTTGTCGGCCTTCAGGCGCGGTCGGCTCCCGGTTTCCGTCATGTTTCCAGCCTGCTTCGCCAAGGCTATGTGGGTGAGGTGCTGTCGACATCCATCGTTGCATCGGGCGGATCGTGGGGGTCTGTGATTGAGAGGCAAAGCGCGTATATTCTCGACGAGTCGAACGGGGCGTCGCTCCTTACTATCCCGTTCGGCCACACCATGGAGGGTGTCTGCTATTGCCTGGGCGAGGCAGACTATCTGAGCGCAGAAATGGCGACCCGCCGCAACACCGTAACCGAGATCGAGACCGGGCAGCAGCTGGCTATGACGGTGGCCGACCAGATTGCGGTGTCGGGCCGACTGCAATCAGGGGCGACCCTTTCTGCCCACTTTAGAGGCGGGCTGTCATCTGGCCTGAACTTCCATTGGGAAATCAATGGCACAGAAGGTGATATCGTCGTTTCCGGCGAAAACGGGTTATCCCAGATGTGCGAGCTCGTCGTAGCGGGTGCAAAGACAGGAAACGGGCTGACACGCATTCCGACTCCTCCGAATTGCCTATGGGCACCCAGCGGTTCAGGCTCACCGGCTGGAGCTCCGTTTAACGTGGCGCAGGCCTATGCACTGATTGCAAAAGATCTTTCTGACGGCGGGCATAGGAGTCCGACTTTTAACGATGCGGTAAAGCGGCACCGGATGCTTGAGGCAGTGGAAAAGGCTGCACGCACTGGACTGCGGCAGAGCTATCTGGAAGATCAAGGTCGGGGGAATTGCAGGCACGTATAGCCAGATACTGACATGGTTGTGGGGTCCTGATCCGCATCGATTATGCTCCGGATTCAACATCGTCAGTTTGATACGGGCGGTTTTGCCAAACCCAGATGTCTCAAGTTCAATGGCTGGGCAAGATTATAGATAGTCAAAATTGCGGAACTACGGCCCCTCGTTCCAAATCAACGATATACTGCTGAGGCAGATCAGGTCGCTCACTCAGCTCTGCCTTTGCCAGCTCTTTTCCCTTTCGGATCCGGCAGACATTGTGATCAACGGATTTCCGTATTTCCATGCACAAAGCATTCGCTTGCCAGATAGTGCGACTGTGCTGGCCGTGGTCCGATAGTTGAATTTTGGTTGCTGAAACATTGGTCATCGAAATTACCTGCTGGATGGGTAGCTCTCCCTGAAAAGCCGATTCATTTGGCTGATCGGAAGCATAGGGAAATGCACGCATGTAATGGCAGAAAACCGGTGGAGAATTTATCGGGCTCCATGCACAAATTACCTCCAGAATGACAAATTTCCTGTAGATTCATTGTTATGCCGGGAAACGGATTGGTGAGACCCGTTCGCGACAGCCTGCTTCGCGCACTACCATTTATGCCCTATATATTATAATTAGCCAATTATAGGGCGACACTTGAATATAGTGGCGCAGAAAACTTGTCCCATCGATGAAGGAGCTAACGCAAAAAATGAAGTGCATCAGCGTCAAGCATCCGCCCAGCCTTGACAATCTGCTTCTTGAGAATCGCGAGCCTGCTCCAGAGCCAGGACCGGGCGAGATCAAGGTCAGTATCCGAGCGGGGTCGCTGAACTTCCGGGATTCGCTAGTCGTAAATGGTTTCTTTCCCGCACCCGATGGCCTTATTCCCCTGTCGGATGGTGCCGGTGATGTCATCGCTATTGGCTCCGGTGTGAGCGAATTTGCTATTGGTGACCGGGTGGTGAGCATCTTCCACCCCAAATGGCTTGATGGCTTTTTGGACAAGCGCGATCTGGACAATTCGCCAGGCGGCCCAGCAGATGGCTTCGCATGTGAAGAAGCCACCAGGCCTGCAACCCATTTTACCCGTGCTCCGGAAAACCTCTCCTACGCCGAGGCCGCGACTTTGACCTGTGCGGGCGTTACTGCCTGGCGGGCTGTAGTGACAGATGGCAATGTCCACCCCGGGGAGTGGGTACTGGTGCAAGGCACTGGCGGCGTTTCCCTGTTCGCGCTGCAATTTGCCAAGGCCGCCGGGGCAAAGGTGATTGCCACATCTTCCAGCACCGAAAAGATGGATCGCCTGAAAGCCTTGGGTGCGGACCATGTTATCAATTATGCCGAAAACGAGAACTGGGGCGATGCAGTGCTCGATCTTACCGGCGGGCTTGGTGTCGAACATATTGTCGAGGTAGGTGGGCCGAACACGCTCAAACAATCATTCCATTGTGCCCGCACGGGAGGGCATATTGCCATTATCGGGGCGGTTGGCGGCTTCGATGTCGATGCCATGCCCTTCGTCATCCTGCAGGCAAAGCGCCTGCGCGTCCAGGCAGTAACTGTCGGCACCAGGCGCGATCAGATCGAGATGGTCAGGGCCATAGAAACACACCGGATCAAACCGGTGGTCGATAAACTGTTCCAGCTCGACGATCTTGCTGAAGCATTCAGACATTTGCAATCCGGCAGCCATGTCGGGAAAGTCTGTGTTGAGATGTGAACGGGCTTCCGCTTGCGGAACTGGTAACTGTTAGTCTGAATGTACGCGATTGAGCGCGAAAAGGTCACAGATTGTTGCGGCTAAAATCGTGCGAGCGAAAGGGAGGTTGTCGAAAGCCGGGTTCGATCGGCAGGTTATCCGCAGCTGGCTGCTGTGCGACCACGTGCGCGTTCACTCGTGAGCCGATTCTACGGACCGTACCAGCGGCATGCTGGCAATTTTCGCAGCTAGGATATCGGCCTGTTCCGCAGGCATCCGGCTGGTTTCGATGAACAATCGGTATATTGAGTTTTGTAACCGAAGCTCGACGCGCAATGGGTCAATCTGCCGCTGCGCAAAGAAATTCATCGCTCGAAGCGCGGTCGCTATCTCCGGTTCGCAACAGATGCTGAAAACCGTACCGGGATTCTGCTCGTCGCTGGCCGGTTTATGCAACTTTTGACCGATAGGCTTGTGCAATGACTTTTCCGGCAGCAGCATCGGCTAATATATTCATTGGTTCACCACTCGCTTCGGAATCACCGATCAGGCGCAACAATCGATCAGGAATCTGCAATATGCGCTGTTCGACCGACCCGACTGACTCACCCAAATATTCTGCCGATACATTGATGATGCCGCCAGCATTGACGAGATAGTCGGGCGCATAGACTATTTTGCGTTTGGCCAATTGTCGGCCCTGCGCGGATGTGGCTAACTGATTATTTGCAGCGCCGCATATCAGGCGGGCTTTGAGCAACGCGACACTTTGTTCAGTCAGGATGCCTCCAAGCGCGCAGGGTGCAAAAACATCCATTGCATGGCCAACAATCTGGTTGCAGGCGACGACATCCGCGCCAAACAAAGTTGCAGCACGGGCGCATTTCGCACTGTCGATATCGCTGATGAGTAATTTTGCCCCCGCCTCATTCAGTCTTGTGCACAAATCCATGCCCACATGGCCTAACCCCTGGATACCAACCACCAAGTCGCTCAGCTCTGCTTTATAGACATGCTTTGCAGCTGCTTGCATCGACAGAAATACGCCAAGACCTGTCCAAGGCGAGGGATCTCCGCCAGCAGCATCTTCGCGCCGAGGTAGGCCGGCAACATAGGATGTGCGCTTTGCAATTTCTGCCATGTCATTTGGCGTGCAGCCAACGTCTTCTGCCGTTACATATATACCGCCCAAATCTTCGATGAAATCTCCGAACGCGCGGAACAGGGATTGCCGTTCTTCCAGACTGAGCACTTGCCCTGGCTTCAACATCAGCACTGCTTTTCCACCGCCGAACGGCAGGCCGGCCAGCGCGTTTTTAAAAGTCATCCCGGCAGATAAGCGAAGCGCGTCCTCGATGGCTCGTTCTTCGCTATCATAGTGCCACATCCGGCAGCCTCCCGCGGCAGGCCCAAGGGCAGTAGAGTGTATCGCGACGATACCACGCACATGCGTTTCCTGATGTTCAAACTTGTGAACGGCCTCATGTGGTGCCTGGGCTGAGAACATGGCTGATTTTCCTTCGGATTAAGGGGCGTAAGAATGGAGAATTATTTAAGCTCGTTTATCCCGGAAAAAGGAAATTATCTTGCCCTATTCGGCGAAAATTCGTATTAGATTAGAATAAAATTACCCATTAATATCATATTTAAGGATAAATTATGCTACTCGATAAGTTCGAGCAAAAAATATTGGTGGCGCTTCAAGGCGATGCACGGATTTCGACGGCCGAGCTTGCGGAATCTATTGGCCTTTCCCAATCACCTTGCTGGCGCAGAGTCGACAGGCTGGAACGGGAAGGCTATATTCAAAAACGCGTTGCAATTGTTGATCGACGCAAAGTCGGCCTCAATGCGCAGGTTTTTGCACAGGTAAAACTCAACGCACATGGTCGTGCCAATCTCGATGAATTTTCGGCCGCAATTCACGAATTTCCAGAAGTTCTTGAATGTCATGTGCTCATGGGTGCTGTAGACTTCTTGCTGCGGGTCGTAGCAGCCGATATCGAAGCCTATGAAAAATTCTTTTTTGAAAAGCTTTCCCGACTTCCCGGTGTACAGGAAATCAACTCAACAGTTGCTTTGTCGGAGATTAAATCGACAACGGCTCTTCCAATCTGACATTGGGTGTAATTCTCCTGGATGTTACCCGGACGACGGGCTGCCTTTCGAAGCCCGTGTAACTGGGCTTAAATGGGGTTTGAATGGTCATGTAGATTCAGCAATGAATCCATCAAACCCTCTTCCGCACTAGAGCAAACACCCAGGACAACAGCCACGTCACATCCTTCTGCTGCTACGTACGCGTGGCCCATCAGAGAATCTATATATATACTCTGGCCAGCGTCTACGACGACAGGGTCATAGAATTCAGTATGTACGACGATGCGGCCTTCTATTACATATATGAATTCTTCGCCCTGGTGGCGGACCAGGTCCCCGAACTCACTTGCACTTCTGGCGCGGATTTTTGTGACAATGGGGATCATCCGTTTCTGTCTCAAATCCGTGCAGAGGTAGTGATAATCGTAGTTATCAGTCGTCACTCTGACCGCATTTTCCATCGTACCAACGCTGCGGCGACCGATAATTTTCGGCGAACTGTCCTGTCCGTCTTCCGCAAATAAATCGGACATGCGGATATTGAGGCGCTGGCTTACCTGCTGAAGCTTATCATAAGTCAGCGTCAGACGATCATGTTCAACTTTTGACAAAGTTGAAACCGGAATACCGGACTTGCTGCTCATCTCTTTCAATGTCCAGCCGTTGCGCGAGCGAATGCCGCGCATGACTTGCCCAAGTGTCGGGGGCTTGGATTGCGATGCCATCAATCAAACCACATCTAGGTTGACAATTTTCTAATTAGGATCATTATGTCTCCATTGGGCTTATCGCTCTTACGCAATCATAGGCATTTACGTGAATGCCTGCAAGTCGAAGAATAGAGGGGGTGCTGCATGCGTTTTATCCGGCGGATTATGACAGGGGTGGCGGTGTTGGGCGCAGCGACAATCGCGATGACGAGTCTTTCTGGGCAAGAAAAAAGCAATATAGAGGATGTTTCCGATCAGGCCGTATCCAGTTCGCCCGCCGCACCAGCAACGTTGAATTCGGCGGATGCCGAGGTTTGGATCGATGGATTTCTACCCTACGCCATTGAACGTGGGCAAATTGCTGGTGCCGTGGTGGTCGTTGTCAAAAACGGAAAGCCGATTCTAGAAAAAGGTTACGGCTTCGCGGATGTCGCATCCCGGCGCCCAGTGGATCCGGATAGAACGATGTTTCGGCCCGGCTCCACCTCCAAGTTGTTCACGTGGACTGCAGTTATGCAGCAAGTGGAGGCCGGTAAGCTCGACTTGGATGTTGATGTTAATACCTATCTGGATTTCAGCATTCCTCCCTATCAGGGGAAGGCCATTACGTTACGTAACATACTGACGCACACGGCGGGGTTTGAAGAATCCATCCGCTATTTGATCAGTAATGATCCGAAAGCCGTTTTGTCGCTTGCTGATTATTCGGAGCGAGCGCTGCCGCAGCGAGTATTCGCTCCCGGCACTACGCCGGCATATTCCAACTATGCTACAGCATTGGCAGGCCATATTGTCGAGCGTGTCAGCGGCATACCGTTTGATGATTATGTCGAGCAGCGAATTTTCGAACCGCTTGGTATGCGGCATTCGACATTTCGTCAGCCGCTACCAGAAAAATTCAAGCCATTCATGTCTAGTGGCTACCCGACAATCGGAGAAAAAGCCCAGCCATTTGAAATTGTTATTCCGGCACCTGCTGGAAGTCTTTCGGCGAGCGGCGCGGATATGGCCAGATTCATGATCGCCCACCTTGCGGATGGCGAAGGCTTGATGACGCCGGCGACTGCCAGTCTCATGCATAATTATCACGCGCCCAATATTGGTCCGCTCAACACGATGGCATTGGGCTTTTATGAGCAATGGATCAACGGCCATCGATCAATCGGTCATGGCGGTGATACCGGCTTGTTCCATAGTTATATGTGGTTGTTCCCCGATCAAGACATTGGCCTTTACATATCCCTTAACAGCAGCGGCAAGGAAGGTGCTGCGCAGGCCGTACGGAGCGCGTTTTTTCAGAAATTTGCTGATCGGTATCTTCCCGCTGGCAAGAAATACGCCCCAGTTGACTCCAAAACCGCAAAAGCACACGCTGCCTTAATGGCGGGCCATTATGTGATGAGCCGGGGCTCGTTCACAAATTTTATGAGCCTGTTCGGTTTGTTAAGCCCGACTGAAGTCGCAGTAGGTCCTGATGGTAAAATCATGGTGCCCGCGCTTGATGGCCTGAGTGCTGGTGTACGTGACTGGGTTGAGGTCGAGCCGTTTGTCTGGCGTGACAGTACGACCGGGGAGCGGCTGGCAGCAGAGGTCAAAAATGGTCAGGTTGTGCGATTTAGCATCGATACTTTCTCACCGTTTACGGTGCTTGAGCCAGCTCCGGCCGGAGTCAATGCCGGCTGGCTAATACCGGCGCTGATCGTCGCTCTCGGCCTCACCGCATTGGCGGCGTTCGCTTGGCCCATAAGGGCTCTGGTAAGGAGGCGTTTCAACGCCGAATTCATGTTGCGGGACCGGCCACTACTCGCTTACCGCCTGACGCGCGGCTTTGCGTGGTTGGTGCTACTCGCTGTGGCGGGGTGGACAGGGTTTATTGTCACATTCTCCAGTGACCTCGGCAGTGTTGGCGGTCCTCTTGACTGGTTGATATATTTGCTGCGGCTCATTACCCCGCTGGCCGCATTTGGGCTTTTCGCTACCTCAGTTTGGCATCTTTGGCTATGTTTCAGGGACAAGAGTGGCTGGACAATGAAAGCCGGTGCATTTCTCCTCGTCTTTTCCGGGCTCGTGCTGACATGGGTAACCCTTCAGTTCCACCTATATGGAATTGGGATGGTATATTGATGGCGGGCGTGATGAACGACAAGCTTCAACTTGCTCTTACCGTAGAACAATATCCCTATCGCCAACCGTTCCAGATATCAGGTCATGTTTTTGAAAAGACCTCGGTACTTGTCGCTGAACTATTCGATGGCAAACAGCGCGGCTATGGTGAGGGGGCAGGCGTATATTATCTGGGTGACGATATTGAGCATATGGTCACCCAGGCCGAAAGTGTACGCGAAGCCATAGAGTCCGGCGCCACACGAGAGGATTTACAGAAACTTCTTCCGCCGGGCGGAGCGCGGAACGCGATCGATTGCGCTTATTGGGATCTGGAAGCCAAGCAAAAACAAATTCCGGTGTGGCAACTAATCGGCATTGAAAAGCCGCGCCCGCTTCGTACCACTCTTACCTTAGGTGCCGATGAACCGGAGGCTATGGCCCAAGCTTCTCTAAAGCTAGACCCTGACGCCCCTGTCAAAGTCAAGTTAACCGGCGAATTAGAGCTCGATATCCGTCGGATTGAAGCGCTCCGAAGGGCCCGCCCCAAGGTCTGGATGGGAGTCGACGCGAATCAGGGTTATGATATTGAAACACTACGGAAATTGCTTCCTGCCCTAACTTCCAACCGGATCAGTCAGCTTGAACAGCCGCTAGCCAGAGGCCATGAAAAGGATCTGGACGGCTTTAAACGCCCGCTTCCGTTCGTGGCGGACGAAAGCGCTGTTACGCTCGAAGATACAACAAAACTGATCGGACGATTTGACGTTGTAAATATCAAGCTCGATAAATGCGGCGGGCTGACCGAAGCGCTCGCAATTGCGAGGCTTGCACGCAAGCATGGACTGGATGTCATGGTCGGCAACATGATGGGCTCGAGCCTTTCTATGGCACCCTCATATCTAGTCGGCCAGCTATGCGACATAGTTGATCTGGATGGTCCGACATTCCTCGCCCGGGACCGGCAACCGGGTGTCACCTATCAAGCCGGAACAATAGATTGTCCGGATAATATTTGGGGATCATGAAAATAATAGTCCTGATTGGGTTGACAATTCTCTAATTAGGATGATTATCACATGTACATCGAATAGCTTGGGTAAAGCGTAGCGGTGCACCATCTGTGTTCCGGCTGCTCTTTCAAGACATAATAATCAGGCGATACACGAGTGATATCTCGGCATTGCTATCAGGGAAGGCCTCTCGAACTGAGGCGATTGGGGAATCGGAAATGAAGAATAATAGGTTTTTTTCGAATAGCGGTTTGATCGTTATTGCGTCGATGGCGGCCTCCTGCCCCGTATTCGCACAGGAGCAAGCTGGTACGAACGATAATATTATTGTTGTTACGGCTCAAAAACGTGAGCAGAAATTGCAGGATATTCCCTTCTCTATCAGTGTCGTGAGCGGCGAAGAGTTGCAGGAACAGGGTGCCTCATCGTTGGTAGATTATTCCGGTTATGTGCCAGGCATGCAGGTGACGAGTAGTGGCACACCAGGTCAGGGGACAGTGACGCTACGCGGCATTGCTCCGCTCAGCGGTTCATCGACCGTTGGTACGTATCTAGACGATGCTCCGGTTGGATCGAGCAATATTTATAACCGTGCAAATTCTTTCGCCATCGATCTGCTGCCCTATGACATTCAACGTGTCGAAGTGCTCAAGGGGCCGCAAGGTACGCTTTATGGCGCGAGTTCCATCGGCGGACTGGTAAAATATGTCACTGTTTCACCCAAAACCAGTGGTTATGACGTCCGCGGAGGAGTGGAAATTTTCGATGTAAAGGGCGGCGACGGTTTTGGTTGGGCGGCCAACACTTTGGTCTCCGTTCCGGTGGTTGATGAAAAGCTTGGTGTCAGCGGGAGTTTCTCGTGGCGCAGCACACCTGGTTGGGTGGATAGCGTTAACAATACCGATCTCGACGATCAGAATGATTATGAGCAACGCGGTGGACGTGTGGCGTTATTGTGGACGCCCACTGAAGCCCTGAGTGTTAAGCTCAGCGGTCTGTGGCAATCGATCGATTCCGGAGGCAATGCGCAATATGCGGCAGATCTGGCAGGGAATAATGTCGGCGATGGCCGGTCTTTCAATAATATTCTGGCTGAACCCTTTAATTTCGATCTCGACTATTATGCTGCGACGATCGACTATGATTTTGGTGGTCTCACGTTGACCTCTGCAACAACCTACAGCCAGACACAGTCCAGCCAAAATACCGACGCAACCTATATTTTCGGAGTGTTGTTCCCGTTATTGACGGGCGGCGCTATCCCACCTGGCCTGACCCCATTTACAATTGATCTGGGTCTGGAGAAGTGGACGCAGGAATTCCGCCTGGCTTCCGAAAGCGGTGGGCGCTTTGAGTGGCTGGTCGGTGGTTTCTACACCGAAGAGGACACGACGAATACCCAGTTCATCCCTGCATTTGACATGAACGGCGATCCGATCGCTGCATTGAATCCGTTGGCCATTGCATCCTTGCCGGCGACGTATAAGGAATATGCAGTGTTCGGTAATGGCACATTCCGTTTTAATGAGCAGTTCGAACTGACCGCTGGAATGCGCTGGGCGCATAACAAGCAGACTTTCCGCCAGATCAGTTCGGGTTCTTTAGTGCCTGTAGCGGACGACCCGGGGCAATCTTCCGAAAGTGTCTTCACTTATTCGGTCAGCCCTCAATTCCGCATCAATGAAAATGCGATGATTTATGCGCGCGTTGCTTCCGGCTATCGACCGGGAGGCCCCAATACCAATGTGCCTGGTATCCCGCCACAAGTAGATTCCGATAGCCTAACCAATTATGAAGTTGGCATAAAAGCCGAAACAGCAGGTGGAATGGTCTCGCTTGATGTTGCCGCTTTCTATATGGACTGGAGTGATATCCAGATCACGCGAACTTTTGGTGGCATATCTGGCCAGGCAAATGGTGGCAAGGCCAAGAGTCAGGGAATAGAGGGTACCTTAATTGTCCGTCCAACTGCCGGGCTTTCGTTGACCGCCACAGGTTCCTATACCGACGCAACGCTGAAAGAAGACGCGCCGGAGATTAACGGCCTTGCTGGTGACAGGCTACCCAATACTCCCAAATTCAGCGGTGCTGCGCGGCTTGATTATGGATTTGGATTGGGCGAGCAGGCGAATGGTTCCTTTGGAATTGGAGTGCGCCACTCGGGTGCCCGTCCATCATTGGTGGATAGCGATCCGCTTTCCCTACGCTCCGAACCCTTTACATCGGTAGATATTACCGCCGGGGTGACGTTCGACGAGCATTGGACGCTGCGCGCTTACGCCCGGAACGTTTTCGACAACAGTGGAGATTTAAATCATGCGATAGCTACCGATGGCCTTAATCAGCCAAGCTTTATTTCGATTACGCCGCTACAGCCTCGTACGGTTGGCGTTGCCTTAGAACTCGACTTCTAAGTCAAAGGGAAAATCACGATAATGAACGCCCCACTCAAAAAGTTTGCGGACGTTGCGGTGCTACCGCAACCTTATTTGCTTTTTCTTGGAGACATTGCCGAGCCGAGCTATGCAAAGACAGCCTTTGGCCTTGCGGACTGGGCACCCGAGCGATGTGTTGGAGAATTCTCGATCGGTGAAAATGGGATCACTGTAGGTTTACCGCAAATGTCTCCCGTCGATGCTGTGGCTGCAGGTGCTCGATCACTGGTAATAGGTGTAGCCAATCCGGGAGGTATTCTTCCGGAAAGTTGGATCGGTGCGCTTGTCGAAGCGATCGAGGCGGGACTGGATATTGTTAGTGGGTTGCATGTGCGTCTGAGCGGAATTTCGCCACTTGCGAAAGCAGCCAAACGGACTGGCCGACGGCTTGTAGATGTTCGGACACCACCGACGAACATTCCGGTTGGAACGGGCCGCAAAAGATCCGGAAAAAGACTTCTCACCGTCGGGACCGATTGCGCGCAAGGCAAGAAATATACAGCGCTTGCTCTCCATCGCGCGTTTGTTTCCCTAGGAATAGATGCCGATTTTCGAGCATCAGGCCAGACCGGCATCATGATTGCAGGCCGCGGCATTCCGATGGATGCCGTCATTTCAGATTTTGAATCCGGCGCAGCCGAAATTCTCAGTCCTGACGCGCCGGCTGATCATTGGGACCTGATCGAAGGGCAGGGATCCCTGTTCAATCCTTCCTATGCAGCAGTCTCCTTGGGCTTGCTTCATGGCAGTCAACCTGACGTCTTTGTTGTTTGCCATGATCCCACGCGTCACGCGATTTTAGGAGTAGAGGGTTTCACGCTACCTTCGGTGGAAGAAGTTATCGATATGACTATCCGGCTCGGCAGTCTTACCAATCCTGCTATTCGTTGCGCAGGTGTCAGCCTTAATACATCGAGCATGGAAGCGGATGAAGCCAGCGATCTGATCTCGTTGGAAGAGAGGCGCCTGGGACTTCCGGTGGCAGACCCAATTCGCGGCGGTGAAGCATTTTCGGCACTGGTTATGAATTGCTTTGTATGACCAAAAGGGAGCCGACAGAGGAAGGCACTTTTTTTCAACGCTTCCTGCTGCCGTCTTTCGCGCTCAAGGGAGTCATTATCGGCGGTGGTTATGCCACCGGGCGGGAGCTCACTGAATATTTTTTGAGCCAAGGGCCAGTCGGTGCCCTTCTTGCCATGCTTGTGGCAACAATTATGTGGAGTATCGTCGCTGCTATTACATTTGCTCTCGCGCACCAATTTCGAACCTATGATTACAGAGCATTTATCAGTCAATTGCTAGGCCGCGCCTCTATTGCATTTGAAATTTGCTACCTGCTTTTCTCCATTTTACTACTCGCAGTATTTGGTGCCGCTGCAGGTGAAGTCAGCGCAAGTCTTTTCGCAACGCCCGCGATCATCGGAACGCTGGCCCTTGCAATCTGCATTACAGTTATCGCCGGACTTGGCGAAAAAGCGGTCGAAACGATGTTCAAATATGTCTCCGCACTGCTCTATACCATATATGCAATTTTCTTGGTTATTGCACTTTCCCGCTTTGGCGAGCGGATTGATGCCGTCTTTGAAATCGGGGGTGTTGAGCCCGGTTGGCCGATTTCTGGATTGACCTATGGAATTTACAATATTGTTGCGGCTGTCATGATCCTGCCCGTTTTACGGCATCTGGGTTCGCGGCGCGATGCATTGATTGCAGGCGCCATAGCCGGTCCCTTGGCCATCGTGCCGGCACTTGCCTTTTTGATTGCGATGGTAGGATTTTTCCCCGCCATCCTGTCGGAGGCTTTGCCATCGGATTATATCTTGCAACGAATGGGCAGTCCGGCCTTTCGTTTCGCATTCCAAATCATGGTTTTCGGCGCACTGCTGGAAAGTGGCGTTGGTGTTATCCACGCCCTCAACGAACGTGCGATCGCGTTTCGCTACTCACGAAAAGGGGTTGTGGACCCTTCTCGCTGGTTTAGGCCAGCACTGACAGTATCCATCCTCGCCGGTTGCATGTTTATCGCAAACAGGATCGGGCTCGTGGATCTTATTGCCTCTGGCTACCGGTTTATGGCGATTGTATTTTTTGTGACATTTGTGGTTCCGTTGCTGACGATCGGCACTGTGAAATTGAAGCGACATTCCCAAAGCTCGTCCAAACAAGAAGGTACTGCTTATGATTAAGATATTGCGCATTGCTCTGGTCGTGCCCCTCGTCCTGATCGTAACGCCGGCTGGTGCAAAACCGCCGGTCGATTTTGAACAACGGGTTGAACAATTGCGCCGGGATTCAGGTGCTCCTGGTGTTGCGATTGCGATTGTGGAGGAAGGCAAGACAACGCTTGCGCGTGGCTGGGGCGTTCGCAAGCTTGGTGAGGCCGCTCGGGTTGACGCGGATACCATTTTTCAGACCGGTTCCACCGGCAAGGCCTTTACCGTAGCTGCGCTTGCGGTGCTGGTTGATGAAGGCAGACTCGGCTGGGACGACAAGCTTATCGATCATATGCCGTGGTTCCGTATGTACGACCCGTGGGTCACAAATGAAATGACCGTACGCGATTTACTGGTTCACAGAAGCGGTCTGGGACTTGGTGCAGGCGATCTGTTATATGTGCCTCGGACCCGTCTCACGCGAAAGGAGACAGTCGAGCGCCTGCGCTACATAAAGCCGGCCACCAGTTTTCGGTCTAATTACGCCTATGACAATATTCTGTATGTCGTAGCGGGGCAGTTGATTGAGGAAATCACTGGACGAACGTGGGAAGATTTTGTTGCCACCGAAATCTTGAAGCGCGGCGGAATGGATAATTCAACTTCTACATATGAAGCGCGATATGCCACAAAGAACCGAGCATTTCCGCATGCCAGAATCCAGGGAAAGTTGCGCGGTGACGGACCCAATGTGGTGCTTGACGAGCGCGATGAGCTCGGTCGCAACGCGATGCCGGCGGGCGGTCTGGCGATGAGTGCGAACGACTTGGCACAATGGCTCAAGATTCAGTTGGGACATGGCGCACTGCCTGAGGGTGGCCGCCTGTTTAGCGAGGAAGCAGCGAACGAAATGTGGACGCCCGTCACACCCATGCCTCTGACCCAATGGCCTGGCGAGCTGGCTCCGTTATCGCCAAAATTCAGCGCTTATGCTTTGGGGTGGCAAGTAGAGGATTATCGCGGTGCAAAACTAATCTGGCATGGTGGGGGTGTATTTGGGGCCATTACAATGGTCGTTATGCTGCCTGATCAGGATGTCGGCTTTGCTATCGTCATAAACTCGGAAGAAGCAGCTCTTCGACGCGGACTGATGTACGAACTGCTAGACCATTATCTGGGACTCCCGTTTAATCACTGGCCAGCCAAGTGGGACCGTTTCGTGAAAGAGCGACTGGCAGGAGGCAAGGCGGCTTTGGCCCAGATTCACGACAAGCCGGTGAATGTCGGGCCATCTCTTGCAACGAAAAGCTATGCAGCAACCTATAGTGACCCCTGGTACGGCAAGGTGGTGGTCAGTGAACGCGATGGCGGCTTGTGGATCAACTTTGCCAGTACACCGCGGATGGAGGGCAAGCTCGTCCATTACCAATATGATACGTTTCGAACCGAGTTTACGGATCCCGCGCTAGAACCGGCGCTGGTGACTTTCCAACTGGATGCAACTGGAGCGGTCGAGCGTGTCAAGATGGTGGCCGCGTCCCCTCTTGCGGACTTCAGTTACGATTATCGCGACCTCGATCTCACTCCAATGCGAGAAGCAAAATGATCAAGAAATTCTCACTGGTCGGTGTGTTGGCGCTGCTTTCAGGATGCGCATCGACACCGGCACCCGGGACGATAGATACGGCAGCAGTTCACCGCAACCTGCTCGTGCTCGATACGCATCTCGATACGCCGATTAACTTCGGTCGGTCCGGTTGGGATTTCTCGGCACGCCACAGTTTGGAGAATGACATTGCTCAGGTTGACCTCGGGAGAATGGCTGACGGCAATCTTGATGGTGGATTTTTCGTTATATATACAGAGCAGGGTGCCCTGTCCGCTGAGGGTTATCGCGACGCTCTTGCTTTCGCGAGAGCAAGATCGGAAACGATAGACAGGGAAATTGACAAATTTCCGAGTTTGATAGGCAAGGCCACAAGTGTGGTGGATGCCAAAAAGCTTTCGACAGCGGGCAAGCTCATAGCATTCAAGAGTATCGAGAATAGTTATCCGTTGGGTGAAGATTTATCGCTACTCGAGGAATTCTATAGAAACGGCGTTCGAATGGCCGGCCCCGTCCATTCGGGCACAAACCAGTTTGCAGACTCGGCGACGGATGAGCCAAAGTGGAATGGGCTAAGTCCGCTTGGACGGAAGTGGGTTACCGAAATGAACCGCCTGGGGATGGTGATTGACGCCAGCCATTCATCGGATGCGACCTTTGATCAATTGATCGAACTTTCGCGGACACCCGTTATTCTTTCGCACAGTTCACCACGCTGGGCTTTTGACCATCCGCGCAATCTTGATGACAAGCGAATTCGTCGGCTAGCCGAAGCCGGCGGCGCGATGTGTATGTCGACTATTTTCATGAGTAGCATGAAGATGAGCGCTGAACGCGCCCGCCTGTTTGAGCGCTATGAACATATTGCAGATCTCACTGTGGCGGAACAATCAGAGCTTGTGTTGCAGTGGCGCAGGCTTGATCAAACCGAGCCGATGTGGGCGACAAGCTTTGACGAATATATTGCGGCTTTACTTCACCTGATCATCGTAGCGGGTGTTGATCATGTCTGTTTCGGAGCCGACTGGGATGGGGGTGGCGGCATCGACGGACTCAGGGATATTTCAGGCTTGCCGCTGATCACGGAACGCCTGTTGGCAGAAGGCTATACAGCCGACCAAATTGAAAAAATGACAAGCGGTAACGTACTCCGGCTATTGCGGGCGGCAGAGTTGGCCAAAAAAAATTAGGCGCAAAATAGCGATCGAAACCAACTTTTGTTATTTCGCGATCATGGACTGAGTGCGTAGTCGTAGAATTACACTCCGACTGGCGGGATACTATTTGGGCAGATAACGGGCGATCCGATCTGCTTGCGAACGTGCGCCTCTTCCAAATCAAAGACAAGCCAATCGATAGTGCTGTTAGCCTTCTATTGCCCTCTGGAACAAACATCGGCGCGACCAGATCGGCCCGCCACTGGGTGCATCAAACGCGACCGAAGTCAGAATCCTCGAGAGAAAAATTCCTTTCGTCAGACTGATACTGAGCACCAATAGAGCTGCGTGAGCAGAATATCTTCTTGTTATTAATTTAGCACTAAATTAATAACTTGTTTATCCATGTCCACCAGCTCTTGCGTGCGTGCCACTAGAAATGTGCCGTCGACAAGGGATTGTCCAGAAAGCCATTACCGTTATGCCGAGTCATCAAGTCACATTAAGTTCCATTCTTGCTTATCATGCTCGTCGTGCGCCGATGCGCGTGGCACTGATCGTGGATGACATCGCGATCACCTATGACGAGCTAGACGCCCGCACGAACCAGCGCGCCCGGATGCTCGCTGCTCATGGCGTTGGTGGAGGTGATTTCGTCACGGTTGCGCTTCCCAACGGCGTAGAATTTTATGAGACAGTTTTCGCGATCTGGAAGCTTGGCGCGATTCCCAATATCGTATCGGCCAAGCTCGCGCGTCCGGAATTGGAGGCGATCCTCGACATCGTTCGTCCGAAGCTATTTCTGGGCTCGGCTCCACCTGCCGATATTCCAGTGTTGGCCAGCGACAAAGCCGGCGCCCAACAATATTCTGCAGATCCGCTAGCAGAAGTGATTTCACCCCATTGGAAAGCAATGACGAGCGGTGGGTCTACCGGCAGGCCGAAGGTTATCGTGGATGCCATGCCGGCAATATGGAACCCGCAGGAGGGCTTTCTTGGCCAGCGTCCGGGCGACACGATCCTTAATCCCGGTCCGCTTTATCACAATGCCCCTTTCCACTGCATCAACATGGGGCTGTTCGTGGGTGCCACTATTGTGGAGATGGGCAGATTCGACGCGCTGCGCGCGCTGGAACTGATCGAGGCCCACCATGTCGACTGGGTTACGATGGTTCCCACGATGATGCACCGCATCTGGCGCTTGGGACCGGACGTGTTGTCGCGCTTTGAACTGCCCAGCCTGCGCATGATGCTCCATATGGCAGCCCCATGCGCGCCCTGGCTCAAGGAAGCGTGGATTGACTGGCTCGGCAGCGAGCGTGTCTGGGAATATTATGGCACGACCGAGGGTACGGGATCGACGATGATCTCGGGTACCGACTGGCTGGCCCGCCGCGGCTCTGTCGGCCGGGTTCGCGAAGGGTATGCCATGAAAATTCTGGATGCCGAGGGGGAAGAATGTCCGACCGGTGAAGTGGGTGAGATATTCTTCCGGCCAGAGGGCGGGCCGGGATCAACCTATCATTATATGGGCAGCGCCTCGCGGCGTGTCGGCGAATGGGAGGCACCGGGTGATCTGGGACGGGTTGATGCCGAGGGCTATCTCTATCTTTCCGACCGTCGCAACGATCTGATCATTTCGGGAGGAGCCAATATCTACCCGCAAGAGGTTGAAGCTGCACTGGAGGCCCATCCGGGCGTGCGCAGCAGCGCAGTCATCGGCTTGCCCGACGAGGATTGGGGTGCGGTTGTTCACGCGATCGTTCAACCCGTCGAGGGATGCACGCCGGACGAACGGGAACTGCTCGATTTCGTCGGGGAACGGTTGACGCGCTACAAGCTGCCCAAGCGGATCGAATTCACGACGGAGCCGTTACGCGACGAAGCTGGAAAGGTACGCCGCGCTGCGCTGCGGGAGGCGCGACTGGCGGAAATCGAAAGGGAGACATTGTCGTCCTGAGCAGCGTTTAATCGCGAGTGATCAGGCGGGTGTCGCTTTCTTGTTCTGGTACACCGCGTCAAAACCCCCTGCCATGAAGGTGACAAAACGGTCGCGAACCGCTTCGAAATCATCGGATAGGCAGAGCTTGTCTGACAAGCGGTCGATACGGCCGGTACGGGACAAGATCAGCGTATAGGCACCCGAGGTAAACTGAAAGCTCCAGAAAAGATCCTCGGGTTCGGCATCGGGCAGGGCCTTTTTGAGCAGGCCGATCAGCCGCAACACCAGCGGATCGAAATAGAGGTCCATCTTTTCCACGCCATAGCCGGGGGCGTTGTTGACCTGTGCAAAAATCCGTCCGAAATCCCGCCAACCCTGATCGCCTTCGATATAGACGTCGAAAGCGGCATCATAATAAGCGCGCAGGGCGCCCTCGACCGTTGGGCAATCGCCGACTTCCGCTTCATAGGCGTCCAAACCTTCGGTCCGCGTCGCCACCGCATATTCCATCCGGCGTTCGAAAACGGCATCGAACAGTGCTTGCTTGCCATCAAAATAATAATGGATCAGCGCCGGATGAATGCCCATTCCGTCGGCGACATCCTTAATCGTGACGCCAAAATATCCGAATTTCGCAAACAGGCCCTCGCTTGTGTCGAGGATCGTTTTTACGCTTTCAGCCCGCTGCTCGGCGCGGGTGCGGCGGGCTTTGCGTTTAGGGGCGGGCATAACCTTTAACCTTCCTTGATTGTCGGTCTGATTGAGAGACCATCTGCTGGATTTCAGAAGTGGGACCATGGGACAGCGCTTTCATTCGGTCAAGGGGCTGAACATTCATTTATTTAGCGCTAAATAAATGAACTTGACTTGTCGGCGTGACCCGGTCTAACGCCCTTCAAAATAAGAATGGCGATCGGCGCTGAGCTGATCAGCGGAACAGGAAAAGCGGCGTAATCGTTGCAATTGGAGGGGATTAAAGATGCGGAAATCGCTGCTACTGACAGCTTGCGTTCTGGCCACATTCCACTCCCATGGTGCGGCACAAGCACCCGATTATCCGCCTGCGGACAATTCCGCAGTTGCGGAAGATACGCAGTATAAACTGCAATCTCTTTTTGATGCATATGTTGGATCCGGAAAAATGCCCGGGATTGTTGCCGCGATTGGACAGGGCGATGCGCCACCGACGTTCATTTCGTCGGGCCGGATTTCCGATGATGCCGACGCGCGCCCAGCCGGTCCGGACAGTCTGTGGCGTATCTACTCAATGACAAAACCGGTCACGGCCATGGCCGCAATGATGCTCGTGGAAGAGGGCAGGCTGGAACTCGACCAGCCGATCAGCGACTTCATTCCGGCATTCGGGAATATGCGGGTGCTGGAGGCACCCGATCATTCGCTGGCAAGCCGTCCGGCGAAACAAGCGATCACGGTCCGCCATCTGCTCACCCATACCAGCGGTCTGTCCTATCAGTTCCTGGGACCGAAGACATTACGCCAGGAATATGATCGCCTCGGCCTGCTCGGCGGACGCGCAGACGCCGCAGGGCGCGAACGACAGCCATCAACCCTTGAGGGTTTCGCGGACCGGGTCGCGACACTGCCGCTGCTTGCCGAGCCTGGAACGCAATGGAACTATTCGGTCGGTATCGATATATTGGGCCGCGTGATCGAAGTGGCGTCCGGCATGCCATTCGACCGGTTCGTGCAGATGCGGATACTCGACCCGCTTGGCATGAAGTCCACCTACTGGACCATTCCGGCCTCTGCTGCCGGGCGTCTGGCTACAAATTATGCCTGGGTGGAAGGGCGACGTGTACCTGTTGATCCGGGCGCAAGTTCAGATTGGTTGCGACCCAACGGCGTGACCTATGGCGGATCGGGACTTGTCTCGTCGGCACGGGATTATGACCGGTTCCTCCAAATGCTCGCCGGCCACGGGTGTGTCGATGGCGTTCGCTTGTTGGATCGAGAGACCGTCACCCTCGCATTGTCAAATCTGCTGCCGCCAGGTGTGCAGCGCATTGGTGAAGGCACGCCTGATACGACGGCAGCGGAAGGCTTCGGTGCGGGCGGCTGGGTTTATCTCACAGATGTCCCGCAGGGAGTTCGGGCGGGAACTTATGGCTGGTTTGGCGCAGCCGGTACAATCGCGTTCATCGACCCGGAAACGAATGTCCGGGTGACCGTGATGGTCAATTATTTCCCGGCCACCAAATGGCCAGTGCACAGCGATATTGTACGAACAATCTACGCAAATTCAAACCAAATATCCGGTCAACATCAAATAAAATAACGATTAATCATCAAAACGGAGGGAGAATATTATGACGAGAACTTGCAAGGCTAACAGACAAATCGCCCTGTGCGGTACATCGGTTTTGGCGGCATTGATGGCGGTTGTTCAACCCGCAATGGCACAAACTTCGAACGAAACGAGTCAAGCCACCGACGAGACAGCGGGCAGCCCGGAGGGAGAATCTGCTGCTGCAAAGGATATCATCGTGGTCACCGGAACGAGTATCCGCGGCGTACCGCCGACCGGTTCAAATCTGATCGGTGTCACGCGTGAAGACATTGCGATCATTGGTGCCACAACCACGCCAGACCTGCTCGCCAGCGTCCCGCAACTCAACAGTTTCAACACCGCGCCAAGGGCCAATAATGCTGGTGCCGGGTCCTTTGCGCCGGGCCTGCGCAGCTTGCCGGCCAGCGCGACCTTGCCGCTGATGAACGGCCATCGTCTGGTTGCCGGTGGTGCGAACGAAACCAATCCTGATTTCCCGTTTCTCCCGGAACTTGCGATAGAGCGGGTAGAGATCGTTGCTGACGGGGCATCCTCGATATACGGTTCCGATGCCATTGCCGGTGTTGTGAACTTCATCACCCGCAAAAATTACGCCGGCGTCGAAGCGTCGGTGCGTTACGGGATGGCTGACGATTATGACAGTTTCAGCGCAGGCGGACTGGTCGGAGAAGAATGGGGCAGCGGTTCCATTCTGGCGGCTTACCAATATAGCGAAAATGGCAATATAACCGGACGGGATCGCGATTATCGGATGCAGGACTTCCGTTCATCCGGTGGAGTAGACACGCGCGGAACGGTTTGCCCTGTGGCGAACGTTCTGGTCGGAGCCGCCGTTTATGCGGCTCCCAGCCTCGCGCCGGGCATCAACTATTGCGATAATGGGGCTCCGGTCGACCTGTTGCCGGCGTCGCGTCTGCACAGCGTCTTCCTTTCGGCCCAGCAGGAGCTGGGAAGCCGTGTCAAGCTTTGGGGTGAAGTCCTCTATTCCGACCGCAAGGACACGGTACAGGCGGCGATCCCCAGCCAGACTGTCGTGCTGACTCCCGGCAATCCATTTTTCCAGGCTCCCCCGGGGACGGTGCCAGCCTTTGAGGTCGTATATTTCCGGCCCGACAATCTCGTCGGTGCGGATCATTTTGACCAGCAATATCGCGTGAAGACCGGCAATTCGTCGGCTGGCGTCGACGTCAGCCTGTTCGACGATTTCAACTTGAGCATTTACGGGACTTACGACTGGGGCAAGCATGTCGCGCATCAGCCGTTGATCAATCCGGCGGCGCTCGCCGCGGCTGCAGCCGGAACCACGCCCGCTACGGCTCTCGATCCTTTTGGTCAGGGCACTGCGTCGGCAGTCGTTGACGCGATCACGGACTATTCGGTCGATGTCACGATCCAGCAGCGAACCAAGCTTGGCGCCATCAAGCTCGACGGGCCGCTATTCGATCTTCCCGGCGGGCAGATGAAGGTCGCCGTAGGCGGCGAATATCGACACGAATCCTTTCAACAGCGCGGTTTTGTAGGCGCGACACCCGTACCCGAGGATCTCAGCCGCAATATCGAGTCTGTCTATGGTGAACTGTTCGTGCCGCTCTTCGGACCGGGCAACGAAGCGCCGTTCATGCATCGCCTGTCGCTGTCGCTGTCGGGCCGATATGATCATTACAGCGACTTCGGATCGACAAGCAATCCGAAGATCGGGATCGACTGGGCCCCGGTTGAAGGCGTTACATTCCGCGGAACTTATGGCCGTTCATTCCGGGCGCCGGGTCTACGTGACGTCGGTGCGACCGTCGGCGCTTATTATCTTGATGCCGCCAGCGCGGCGGTTGGTGCACGCGATCCATTGCGCGGCGCAAACCAGGTCAACACTGTATATCTGCTCGGTGGCAACAAGGACCTGCAACCGGAAAAGGCACGCACCTATTCGCTGGGCGTCGATCTGAATCCTAGTTTCCTGCCCGGTTTCCGCGCCTCGGCGACATTCTATGATATCGAATTTACCGATGTAATCGGAACACCGCCGACGAGTTTGGTATTCACCGATCCCACCTTTGCATCGGTCGTCTTCCGCGATCCGACGGCGGCCCAGCTCAGCAGCCTGCTTTCGATTGCTGTACCGGTCAATTTGCCGACACCGTTGCCAGCAATCGGCAACGCGCTCGATTTGCGGCGCGGCAATTTCGGCGTGCGCAAAACCAACGGCCTCGACTTCGACGTCAATTATCAGCGGCCAACCAGTTTCGGGACCGTTTACGCAGGCGTGGCTGGCAACTATATCTTCAAATTCGACACCCAGCTGTCGCCCACCGCGCCGGTTGCGGACAGCCTCAGTCTCGGCGTACCAAAGGCTACTTTGAGGGTTACGGCGGGTGCTACGGCTGGGCCGGTAAATTTCGTAACCTTCGTCAACTACCGCGATGGTGTCACCAACCTGTATGCCACGCCCACCGGGACGGACACCTACAAGGCCGATCCCTATACGACGGTTGATCTCCGCATTTCGGTGAATTTGCCGGACACTGGACTTGCGTCGGGAACGCAACTGGCCCTTCAGATCAATGACCTGTTTGACAAGAAGCCGCCATTCTTTCCAGGGACCGACGGCATTGGTGGAAATTATAATCCGATCGGTCGGTTTGTGGCTCTCAACTTGCGCAAGAAGTTCTGATTATGGCCACCAAAGCCTTGTTGCTTAGGGGAAACCTTCACTCCGAAATCAGCCAAGCATGGACGACAATATGTTGTCCGTCCGTGCAATCCCGCGGGACGCGTCGCTGCCGTCCTGCGGGGGCTTCCCCGATTTCTTCGGCCGGGTCAGGACTGATTCTTTAATGGTGAATAACTTGAAGGCCCCAGCAGCCGATTTCGATAGCGCAAAGCTCGCTGCAATCGGCCCCGCGCTCCAGGCATTTGTCGATGCCGGAGAACTTGCCGGAATTGTTACGCTGACGTCACAAGCCGGCCGGATCATTCAGTCCGAGACAATCGGCTGGAGTGATATCGTGACCCGGACTCCCATGCGGTCCGATTCACTTTTCCGCATCGCGTCGATGACGAAGCCGATCACCTCGGTGGCGGCGCTGATGCTGCTTGAGGAGGGAAGGCTGGCGCTGGACGACCCGATTGCTCGATGGATCCCCGAACTTGCTGAGCCCGCTGTCCTGCGCGATGCATCCGGACCCCTCGACGATACAGTGTCGGCCCGTCGAGCAATAACCGTGGAAGATTTACTCACACATCGCGCGGGCATCGCCTATGCGCCTTTTTCTGAAGGCCCGATCCAGCAAGCCTATGAAATGGCGCTTGGCGATCCGGGGATGAACCGCATGACTGTTGACGCCTGGCTGGCCGCGCTTGGCTCCTTGCCCTTGGCCTATCAGCCAGGCGAGCGCTTCCACTATGGCCATTCCAGTGATGTTCTCGGTTTTCTGATCGGTCGAATCGAGGCAAAGCCCTTCCGAGAGGTTCTTCAAGAACGAATCTTTACGCCGCTCCTTATGCCAGACACGGATTTCTGGCTACCGGTCGAAAAGCGGAGCCAACTGGCAAGTCTCTATGCCTATGACGAGATGGCGGGCGGGCTCACAAAGGTGGCGCCGGAAATGTACGATGCACCTCCTGCCTATACGCCGGGTGGTGGCGGGTTGATTTCATCGGCCCCCGATTATCTTCGGTTTGCGCAGATGCTTTTGCGCGAAGGAATATTGGACGGGGTGCGCATCTTGCAGCCCGACACGGTGCGGCTGATGCAGATCAACAGGCTGACCGAAGGTCAGCGCCGGGTTCCGTTCGCTGGCATGCCGCTCTGGCAAAAAAGTGGTTTCGGGCTGGGACTCTCAATCGCGGAGGATTTGGTCGACAACCCCTACAGCTTTGGTGCCCCCGGCTCCATCACCTGGCCCGGCATATTCGGAACCTGGTGGCAGGCAGATCCCGTCCACGATCTGATCATGATCTATATGGTCCAGCACCAGGTCCCCGTATCGGCAAATTCGGGTTCGACCATTGCGACGGGGATTGGCGCGGCCGGGCGCGGTGCCCTGCCAGTCTATCAAAATGGCATCTATGGCGCATTGGAAAGCAAATCGGTTTCTCAAAATCATCGCGTTCCAATGTGAAGATGCCGGGGAATCCGCCGATGCTGGATTTATCACTGGGTGGGCCTTGATATTCGTCAGCAGCAATGCGCTTGATATAGAGCCGCGCAAGCGATCCGGCAATCTGTGCCATCGTCGCAGTAGACAGAAGAGTGGGCGGTGTTTTTCCGCTGCCGCGGAGCAACAAGTGCGGTGCAATATATCAACTTATTAGCCCTGGATTAATGAGAATCACTTGCATTAGCATTAGTTAGCTGTAATTGCCCTCTCTGTAATGCGAATGATTCGCAGAAATACTATCAAGGGGGCGAGAGTGGCCAGAAGACGTATGGGGCGTATCTTAAAATCCGTGGCAATTGCGGCAATGCTGACGCCGGCAGGTGCGACCGCTGCCTCACCCATATCCACCATACCCGTCGAGTTGAGTATCGGCGGAATGTTCGCCCAGGCGGACTGGATCGTGAAGATCGTGATTGTCGGCCTGATCATCGCCTCGCTGGTCAGCTGGACGATATTTCTCGCCAAGATTTCAGAGCTGCGCAAGGCAATGGCCGCGGAGCGGATTGTCCATGATGCGGTCGACAAGCTTCGGTCACTTGAGGATGCTACCCGGGATCCGGCCCTGGCCAAGACCGCGCTGGTGCAAGAAGCCTCTGCCGAACTGGTGCTCTCCGCCGATGCCCTGACAGATGGCGACGGTATCAAGGAGCGCATCGTTTCCCGCTTTGAAAGATATGAAGCCGCTCTGTCGCGGCGAATGACGCGCGGTGTCAACATACTCGCCACTATCGGTGCGACGGCGCCGTTTGTCGGACTGTTCGGGACGGTCTGGGGAATCATGAACAGCTTCATCGGCATTGCCGAGAAGCAAACCACCAATCTTGCCGTTGTCGCCCCCGGTATTGCGGAGGCCTTGCTGGCTACTGCGCTGGGCCTGGTCGCCGCCATTCCCGCTGTCGTGATGTACAACCATTTCTCCCGCCAGATTTCCGCCTATCGCGCGCTTGTTTCGGATACGGCCGCCGCCATTTTGCGGCTGGTATCCCGGGACCTCAGCCGTGGCGCGGTAAAGATCGGGAAGGATTGAGAATATGTCGATCCGGCTTTCGGACAATAGCGACGATCTTCCGGTCAATCACGAGATTAACGTCACACCCTTCATTGACGTGATGCTGGTGCTGCTGATTATTTTCATGGTGGCGGCGCCGTTGGCAACTGTGGACGTGAAAGTTGATTTGCCGGTTTCTACGGCCGCTGCAGCACCGAAACCCGACAAGCCGGTATTTTTGTCCATTCAGGCGGATGGCAATATTCTGGTGAACGAAACCGCGGTCTCCCAAGCCGGTCTTGGATCCGCAATCGAGACGGCCACCGGGTCCGACCGGGAGCAGCGGATATTTTTGCGTGCTGACAAGACCATCACCTATGACACGATCATGGGCGCGATGAATGCGCTGCGCTCTGCCGGCTATCTGCATGTTGCCCTGGTGGGCGCGGAATCAGGTTCGGCAAAATGAATGAGGCAATGCTCAGGTCTGACGAAAAACGTCGCTGGGTTTCGGCCGCAGCCGTTGCTGTGGCAGCGCATGGCTTTGTGGCCTTGTCTGCCTTGGCTTGGAAGGCTCCACACGACCCCCCTATCCCTGAACCGGTGGTCCTTGTAGAGCTTCCCCCTGCGAGTGCGAGTGAGGCCGTGTCTGAGCCTGCGCCCGCACCGCAGCCGGAAACTATCCCGCCGCAACAGGCTCTACCGTTCAAGCTACCGCCGGTGCGCGCGCCCCTGCCCGATGATGCTGTGCTGTTGCCGCCCGAGCCGAAGCGTCCGGCAAGGCCGTCCATGCCGATGCCCCAAGTCAACAGTGCGCCGGTGGCAGCATCCGCACCGGCAAGAGCAGAGGCGCCACCAGCCGCTTCCGCCAGCCCGGCCCCTAGCAACAGTTCCGGTAACAGCCCGAAGGCGAAAAAGGAAAAGGCGAACTATTACGCGATGGTCAGCGCGCATCTGAACCAGCGTAAAAAATATCCTACCGAAGCCCGTAAAGCCCGGGAGCAAGGTGTCGTCAAAGTCCGCTTCACGGTCGATCGCGCCGGCAATATTTCAAACGTTTCAATCACCGGCTCCAGCGGCCACGCCATTCTCGATCAGGCGACATTGGATCTGATGCAGCGCGTCGCGCCTCTGCCAACCATGCCCGCCTCGATGGTGCCCGACAAGGTCACCATCTCTTTACCCATTGATTACTCACTCAGAACTCGTTGAAAAAAGGAAAGTTCACGATGAAAAAAAATATAGCGCAAATATCGAAGCCAGCCAGTCTGCGCCGCTCGGGGCTGGGCAAGCGTAGCGCGGTAGTTGCTCTGGGCCTGACCACGGCTCTCGCCTCCACCCCGGCCCTTGCCCAGGATGCGGAACCTGAAGAAGTGGAGCTGGAGACACTGCAGATCGAGGATAATGCCGCTGACGTTAATCCCTATACCCAGAAAGGCGCGCCCTATAAGGCCCGCGTCTCCGGTGACCTGCGCCGTGTGAAGCCACTGTCGGAAACGCCGGCGACAATCACCGTGCTCACCGAAACCCAGCTGGAAGAGCAAGGTGTGACCAACCTGCGCGATGTTTTGGATAACCAGCCCGGCGTCACCGTTGGCACTGGGGAAAACGGCAATGCCTTTGGCGACCGTTATATCATTCGCGGCCACGAAGCGCGCAGCGACGTGTTCGTCGATGGTCTGCGGGATCCCGGCATGACGACGCGCGAAACCTTTGCTGTCGAACAGATTGAAATCACCAAGGGCCCGAGCTCCTCCTTTGCCGGCCGCGGTTCAACCGGCGGGGCGGTAAACTCCATTACCAAACAGGCCAGCACCGACTATAATTTCAACCGGATTGATGCGGGCATCGGCACCGATGACTATTATCGCATCACACTGGACAGCAACTGGGCCCTGAGCGACAATATCGCGCTGCGCGCCAACCTGCTATATGGTTATGATGAGGCTCCGAACCGCAACTTCTCGGATCGCGAGCGCATTGGTGCGGCGGTTTCCGGCAGTTTCCGGCTCAACGATACGGTTCGTGTCCTGCTCGATTATTATCACCTGGAAGCCGATGATACGCCAGATCTGGGCGGCTATGTTCCCCGTCCGACCGGAACCGGGCCGAATGACGTGACCGTCTATGGCCCGTGGGATGACGTGCCCAATTACACCCAGTCGGAAGATTTTCTCAACACCAATGTCGACACGGTCACCGGCCGCATCTTCATCACCCCGTTTGACGGTTTTACCATCGTCAACTCGACCCGCTACGGCGAGACTTCGAACGGCTATGTCCTGACCGGCTTGCGCGGCGGTGCCTATGATCCCGCTACGGATTTGTTCGCACCGGTGACCCTGAGCACCCATCAGGGCAATCAGGAAGTCGAATATTTCGTCAACCAGTTCAATATCCTCGGCGAATTTGATACCGGTTCCATTGGCCACAGCATTGTCGCCGGCACCGAATATTCCAATCTCAAGGTAACCAACGGAACTTATGATTTGACCACCAATGGTGCAACAAACTGCGTCGCTGATGGACGTGGCGGCCCACGCCCCGCCTATTGCATTACCGATGAAAACCGCAATGTGAACGTCACCGACATCCATAATATTCTGCAGCGGGATATTGCATTCGGCAGCGTGGACAGTGCCTGGCAGGTGGAAACAATGTCGGTGTATGTGATGGATACAGTCGACTTGAATCCGTGGCTCTCCATTCATGGCGGTGTCCGGGTTGACGCCTTTGACTATAGCAACACGGTGGACAGCCGCGGAACGGTAACCGGCTATCGCTACAAGGATACGCTGTGGAACGGCCATGCTGGTGTCGGCGTCAAACCGATGGAAGAAGTCTATGTCTATTTCAACTGGGGCACCGCCAAGAATATCAACGGCGGCGAATCCGATCTGGGCGGCAATTGCGGCTATGGCGGCATCTGTGTCGATGACGGCACGGGTATCGGTGACGGACGACCAGAAGCGTCGACCAGCTATGAAGTGGGCGTGAAAGCCGATCTGTTTGATGACCACCTGTTGCTCACGGCAGCGGCCTTTCAGATCACCAAGAGCGATGTATTCGAATCTGCTGGTAGCGGTTACGAAGCAGGCGGCAGCCTCAATACCGGCGAAAACCGGGTGCGCGGAATCGAGCTTGGTCTGGTCGGCAATATTACGCCGAAACTTTCCGGTCAGGCTTCGGTGACCTTCATGGATTCCGAAATCACTGGCTCCAACGATCCGACCAAAATTGGTCGTCGTTTGAGCAATTTCTCCAATACCCAGGCGTCGGCCCAGCTGCGCTACCAGGCAACCGAGGCATTCGCCTTTGGTGCAACGGCGACCTACAAGGGAGAAATGTTCACCGGCCAGCCGGATGATGCCGCAGGCTATGACAGTGCGCTGGAAGTCTACACATACCGGATTCCGGACTATTGGACCTTTGATGCCTTCGCCAGCTACAAGGTGAACGAAAATCTCTCTGCACGGGTGAATGTCACCAATTTCACCGACGAGGATTATTATCTTGCTGGCTATCGCAGCGGGCACTTCCTGTACAAGGGAGACGAGCGTCGCGCTACGCTAACGCTGACCGGACGTTTCTGATACGAAGGAAGGGGGCGGCGAATCGCGGCCCCCTTCTTTCCAATCCAACAACTGGCTTTTCCCATGCTTACCATCATCGAAAACATACTGGATGACGAACAGGTTCGCGATTTCAGAGAAAAGCTGAAGGCTGCGACATGGACCGACGGGGCGGATTCCGCAGGGACGCGCTCGGTGAAGGTAAAGCAGAATTTGCAGCTCAGCCGTCAAAATCCGCTTTCGGTCGAGCTGGGAAACATCATCCTGCGCAAGCTGGGGAATGATCCCCTGTTCATCTCTGCATCATTGGCCGAAAAAATCTGGCCTCCGATTTTCAACCTGTATCAGGATGGCGGCCATTATGGCACGCATAGCGACGCCGCTTTAATGCGCCTTGCGGAAGCGAACATGACCATTCGCAGCGATCTTTCCGCGACCCTGTTCCTGTCCGAACCCGATGAATATGACGGCGGAGAACTGGTGATCGAAGAACGCTACGGCGCACAGCCCGTCAAGCTGGCAGCCGGAGACATGGTCCTATATCCCTCGTCCAGCCTGCATCAGGTCACGCCCGTAACCCGCGGCCAGCGGATTTGCGCGATCACCTGGATGCAAAGCGCAGTTGCCGATGCATCGGCGCGGGAAATGCTCTTTGACCTGGATCAGACCATACAATCTCTGACGCAGGACCGGCCGCATGATGATCCCGATATAGACCGGCTGATCCATGTCTATCACAATATGCTGCGGCGCTGGGCGGCGGTATGAACCGCTACGCGGCCAAGGGCCTGCTCTGGATATTGTTGTCGATCCCGGCGAGCATGATGATTTGGCAACTCTCGAAAGCCGACGTACTGGCTATGGATCTCTTGCATCCGAGCGGAGAAATGTCGATCCGCCTGATGATATTGGCCATGCTGCCCGGGCCTTTGTCCGATTTTTTTGGCCGCAATCGGTTTTTCCGGGGATGGCTGGCCATCCGGCGCAATCTGGGGGTTGCAGCATTTGGCTATGCGCTGCTCCACCTGGTGATTTACATCATCGACATGAACAGCCTGGCGGCGATGCTCGACGAATTTGTCATCGCCGGAATCTGGACCGGATGGCTGGCCTTCGCGCTGGTGGTTCCGCCCGCCGCAATCAGTTTTAATTACGCGATGCGGAAGCTTGGCCAGAATTGGAAGAAGGTGCAACGGCTGGTGTATCTGGCGCTGATCATCGGGCTGCTGCACTGGTATCTGCTGGACTGGGCCTGGCAGCCAGCCTTGGTTCATCTCGCCCCGCTTATCGTAGCCTGGATTTTGCGGACTATGGGTCGCCGGCGGCGTCATCGAACACAACGGAGTATGACATGAACAAAATATCCCGGAAATATATGGCCGCTATTGCTGCGGTATGCGCGTTTATGCTGGCACAACCAGCTTATGCGGACGGTGACATCAAATGCAACGCAGGCCCCAGCAAAAACTGGAAGCCAATCGCGAAGCTGAAGAAAAAGGCTTGGATGGAAGGCTGGGAGTTGCTCAAGGTTCAGGTCGAGGGTGATTGTTATGAAGTTTATGCTCGTACCGAAAGCGGGCAGGCGATTGAGGCCTTTTTCCACCCGGTTACGCTCAAGAAGCTCGTCGTTTATCGGCGTGGAAGCGAGATTTATCGGGCACCCGACTTCTCCGGTTGAAGCAGATTCTGCCTCACCCTATTGGCATTAATCTGGTAGATTTCGAAGCACGGGGTGCCAACAGACTGATCTGGTCCGATTATATCTGCCGTTAAAGTGGTGTCCCTTATCTGAGTTCGACGGCACGCTTGTAGGCGGCACCGAGTGTGTCGCGGATCAGGGCAGAAAATTCTTCTCCGCCATTGAGCGCATTGAGGCCAGCTGCCGTGGTCCCGCCTTTGCTGGTTACGCTTTTGCGCAACTCTTCGAGAGACTGATTGGATTCTAGCGCGAGCTCCACTGTTCCGCGAACGGTTCCCAGAACCAGATTCCTGGCGTCTTTCTCACTGAAACCGAGATTTTCTGCAGCCTCGACATAAGCGCGCAGCATCTCGAATACATATCCGGGGCCACTGCCGGCGACTGCCGTCAGGCGGTCCAGCATGTCCTCACTTTCCACCCAAACGGTTTCACCCGAACATAAGGCGAGTTGTTCAATCTCGCGGGATTCTTTGTCGGATACAGAACCATGGGCGTACAGTCCGTTCACACCCTTGCCGATGACCGCCGGAAGGTTGGGCATGATGCGGATGACAGACCGGCCTGGAGCATGAGCCGCGAGCCGTTCGGCCGAATATCCGGCCGCTATAGAGCTTAATACGCCGGAAGGGCTTAATCGGGGCAAATATGCGGGAAGCACCTCATCTATTATCTGGGGCTTCAGCGCGATGATAAGATAGTCAAACATATCCTCGCCCAATTCTTCGACAGAGCCGACCCGAGAGACATTTCCGGGCAGATCAAGCTGGGCCGGATCAGCCACTGTAAATATATGGTCGGTTTTTGCGGCCCACGCTTTCAGTAGCGCACCGCCCATGTTCCCGCATCCCAGTAGTAATATTTTGCTCAATTGAATCTCTTGCTGTTCATGAAAAGGGAGGTTGCATGACCGGCTTAGGATACAAACCGCATATGTCAACAAATGCTGGTCTTTCACCCAATTATGAGCACTTTTGAATGTTTTCATTACTAAATTATTGCATTGGATTGGCTCAAACCCTACCTCCGAGACGTATTGAAAAGGGCATTTTATTAAATGGTACAAGGCAAAACGATAGTTGTAAAAATCGGCTCGAGCCTGCTTGCCAACGCAGAACGATTAACTCCACGCTGGGCGTTCATGCACAATTTGCTGGAGGATATCGCCCGGTTGCGGGAAGGTGGTGCCAAGGTTATATTATGCTCTTCCGGATCGGTCGCTCTGGGGCTGAACATGCTCGGTGAGCGCCCTGACACGGCTGGCTTGCGAGACAAGCAGGCAGCAGCAGCATGCGGCATGCCGTTATTGCTCAACGCCTACAAACAAGTCGCCCATGAATATAGTTTCGAGATAGCGCAGGTGCTTGTTACCTTGCGTGATCTTGAGGATCGTAAACGGTTCCTGAATACGAAAAACACGGTCGACCGGTTGCTTGAAGCCAATATCATGCCGATCATCAACGAGAATGACACAATCACCACCGAAGAAATTCGTGTTGGCGACAATGATCGCTTGTCTGCGAAAATCGCGCAAATGGTGCAAGCGGATGAATTGATTATCCTCACCCAGGTTGACGGTCTGTTTGACAAAGATCCAGCTGAACCCGGTGCCCAGCTGGTTGAAGAAGTAACCGACGTCTCACCATATCTTGCGGTGACGGAAGGTGTCAGCAGTCTCGGTAGCGGTGGGATGCTGACCAAGATTCAGGCGGCGCACATGGCGCAAAATGCAGGGTGTGATACGCGGATTGCGCATGGAGAGTTTGAACAACCGGTGACATCCGTTCTGAATGATGAGAGACCTCATACAAAAATTCCGGCGAATGAACGGCCCGCATCTGCCTGGGCCAACTGGTTGACAGACCGTCTGCAAATGGCTGGGAGCATCGTTGTAACGGCGGAGGTGGCCGAGGCGTTTAAAACGGGCACGCGTAATATCAACCGGAAAGATGTACTCTCTATTCAGGGGCCGTATGTTAAAGGTGACGTCATCCATATATATAGTGAATCCGGGGACGAGTTGGCGAGAGGCCTGACAAATTTCTCGTCCGATGAAACCATGGCTCTCGCCCGGAACCCGGAAATAACGGCTATGCAATTGCTGGGCTACAAAACCCTCGGTACTCTGATAACGGATAAAAACATGGTTGTGCTTGATGAAAGCCACCTTCCATGGGATTTGCCAGCGGACGAGGTTATGACCGAAGTGGCACCCTAAGGCGGTTTTGCCTATCTCAAGAATCTGAACGGATATGGGGCGGTTCGTGTCGATGGTTGTGGTAAATGCATGGATATATGTCCCCGGCACCCGCAGCCGAATAACTCCAAGCTTGCCTTATTGCCTGAATTGTCCAACAACTTGATCCATGTCGGACGAATTTGAAGCAGCAGGCACCATGATCGAAGGCGGCCTTGTCGCCAAGACGGTTGAAGGCAAAGGCGTGTCTGTGCGGGGAGAGGACGACACTGCCGGTAATTGTCTGAACTGCAACAGCCCGATAACTGGAAATTTTTGTGACAATTGCGGGCAGGCCCGACATATCCACCGGTCCATCGGGGCCTTCTGGCATGATATTTTGCACGGCGTGCTACACTTTGAAGGTAAGTTCTGGCGCACACTGCCGTTGCTGGTCTGGAAACCGGGGGAGCTCACCCGGCGCTATGTCCATGGGGAGCGTGCGAACTTCATATCGCCAATGGCACTGTTTCTTTTTTCCATATTCATGATGTTTGCGGTTTTTTCCTTCATCGGTGACCCATTTTCGGGGGCCGATAGTGACAATGAATGGAATAGCGGTGTCGTTGTCGAAGCGAGGAAATTGGACGGCCAGATCAAGGCGAAGATAGCACAGCTAGACCAAGCCGAAGGCGAGCAAAAATCCGGGATCGAGCAGGAGATTCTCGAGCTCAAAAGAGCCCGCAATATGGTGGCAACCATGACCATGAGTGATATGCCCCATCCCGAGGTTGGACTGGGCGACGATAGCCCCGGGATAGGTGAATTTGACAGCGAGAAGGATAGTGGTGGTGACGAGTCTGGATTCGCCAGTTCGAAGCAGACCAATCAAGTCAGCACTGGTTTGCGCTGGCTGGACATGAAACTGAACGGTGGACTGAAAAAGGCCAACGCAAATCCTTCATTGTTATTCTACAAGCTCAAGGCCAATGGTTATAAATTTGCCTGGCTGTTGATTCCGATTTCCTTGCCGTTTGTCTGGCTGACCACAATCGGTCGGCGCGGCTATCATTTTTACGACCATGCCGTATTCACAACCTATTCAATCAGCTTCATGTCACTGCTGTTCATCTCCTGTGCGGTTCTTGCCGCACTGGGTGTCACCGGGGAGATTTGGGTCGGGCTGCTGGTTTTCTATCCGCCGTTCCACATGTATCGACAATTGCGTTACGCCTATCAGATGTCCCGGCCAGAGGCGCTGGTGCGGGTTTCGTTCTTGCTGGTTTTCACCGTCATAAGCCTGACTTTATTCTTGGCTATTTTACTCACACTTGGTGTTTTGGGATAAAAATCATGACTATGAATATTGATCGCCGCCAGTTGATGGCGCTGGGTACTTTTGGCCTCGGCGCGCTCAGCGTGCCGGCGTCAGCCGCGTTGATGAATGCCAGAGGCTTTACCCACGGTGTCGCAAGCGGCGAGCCTTCGCAAGAATCCGTACTGCTGTGGACGCGCTATGTTGGAAGCGGCAATAGCAAGCTTACCGCAGAAATTTCGGCGAGCGCCGATTTCTCGGACGCCAAAGTTGCTGGCGAAGTCGAAGCGCTGGTGGATCGTGACCATATTGCCAAGATCACGGTGCAGGACCTCGACCCGAACAGCTGGTATTTTTACCGCTTCATCGGCCCTGACGGGTCAAAATCCGCTATCGGTCGAACCCGGACCTTGCCCGAGGGACCTACTCCGAAATTTACCATCGGGGTAGTCGGTTGCTCCAATCTGCCGTTCGGATATTTTAATGCTTATGCCCATGCCGCGCAAAATGGCGAACTGGATTTGATGGTTCATACCGGCGATTATCTTTACGAATATCCGGTTGGAAAATATCCATCGAAGACAGAGGCGCTCGCCGGGCGGCAAATCGATCCATTGTCGGAAATAGTCCAGCTCGCGGACTACCGGCTGCGCTATGCAGCCTATCGCAGGGATCCCGACCTGCAACGCATTCATCAGGTGTTGCCGATGATCGCGATGTGGGATGATCACGAATTTGCCAATGATGCCTATAAAGATGGCGCCGAAAACCATGATGCCAGCGAAGGTGACTGGGAAACGCGCAAAAGGGTTGCCGAACGCGTCTACCGTGAATGGATGCCGGTTAGCGACAAGAAATATGGTAGCCCGCGCTGGAGCGAATATCAGATCGGTGATCTGGCTACTTTGTTTGTCACGGAGAGCCGGATCAGTGCCCGCAGCGAACAGCTTGACCTTGGCGCGGCGCTGAAGGGGCAGGAAGATATCCTGAAAGCGATCGAGACCTTCCGTGATACGGTCTGGCAGGACCCGGCACAGCAGATGATCGGCGCAGAGCAGGAGGCCTGGCTGGCCGGGGCGATGCGCAAATCAAAGGCCGCAGGTACAAAATGGCAGGTCTGGTCGCAGCAATGTGTAATGGGTGAGCTGAAACTGCCACAGGAGGCCGTCAATTGGGTCGCCGATAACGCGCCGCCTTATGCCAAGGCGCGGTTGGCAGTTGGTGCCCTGGCAGCGAAATCTGGGCTGCCAATCAACTTTGACAGCTGGGATGGGTATCCCAAGGCTCGCGAACGCGCCTTGTCGAATGCCCAAGAAGCCGAAGCGGACCTGATCGTGCTGTCCGGCGACAGTCACAATGCTTGGGCCTTTAACCTCGTTACCGATGACGGTGTGGCCGGGGTTGAATTCGGTGGGCATAGCGTAACCTCTCCCGGACTTGAATCCTATCTCGCCGGAGCCCGTCCCGATGTCGCGGCGAAGGCGTTGGTTGGCACGAATTCCGGATTGCAATGGACTGACACATCCAACCGCGGTTATATGACGGTGGTATTGACCCCGGAAAAGGCGACGTCGACCTGGCATTTTCTGGATACGATCCGGGCGAAGTCGATCGCGATGAGGGGCAGTAAAAGCCAGACGGTCTTGCGGGGAACGAATAAGCTGGCGAGCTAAGCACTCTAACCATGTCCATGGTGGCTGGGCATTCGCTATCCCGGCGGTTGTCGCATAGATGTGCTCGACAATCGCATCAAAATTTCGCAAAGCCGGAGTTCCATAAAACTTAAAGCTAGAAACGATCCATAATGTCCGAAGAATTTTACCGTATTAAACGCCTGCCACCCTATGTGATTGCTGAAGTCAATAACATGCGGGCAGCGGCGCGAGCGGCCGGCGAAGACATTATCGATCTTGGCATGGGCAATCCCGACCTGCCGCCGCCGCAGCATGTCATCGACAAGCTGTGCGAAGTGGCGCAGAAACCCGATGCGCATGGATATTCGGCATCCAGGGGGATTCCTGGCCTGCGCAAGGCACAAGCCAATTATTATGGTCGCCGCTTTGGTGTCGATGTGGATCCTGACACGGAAGTGGTTGTTACGCTTGGGTCAAAGGAAGGCCTGGCCAGTCTGGCGACAGCAATCACTGCGCCGGGAGATTGCATCCTTGCACCCAATCCGAGCTATCCTATTCACACGTTTGGCTTCATCATTGCCGGCGCGACTATTCGCAGCGTGCCGACGACGCCTGACGAACATTATTGGGAATCGCTGGAGCGGGCAATGGCCTTTACCGTGCCGCGTCCGACGCTGCTGGTGGTCAACTATCCCTCCAATCCGACGGCGGAAGTCGTCGATCTTGCCTTCTACGAGCGGCTGGTGGCGTGGGCAAAGGAGAATAAAGTCTGGCTATTGTCCGATCTCGCCTATTCCGAGCTTTACTACGACGGCAACCCGACACCTTCGATATTGCAGGTCCCGGGCGCGAAAGATGTCGCGGTGGAGTTCACTTCGCTCAGCAAGACTTATTCCATGGCCGGTTGGCGGGTCGGTTTTGCGGTCGGCAACAAGACCCTTATCGGAGCGCTTACCCGGGTGAAGAGCTATATTGATTATGGCGGCTTTACCCCGATCCAGGCAGCCGCCTGCGCAGCGCTCAATGGTCCGCAGGACCAGGTTGCAAAGAACCGCGAACTCTATCACAAACGCCGCGATGTGCTCGTGGAAAGCTTTGGGAGGGCGGGCTGGGAAATCCCGTCACCGGCAGCTTCTATGTTCGCTTGGGCACCCTTGCCACCGAAGCTCGCCCATATGGGTAGCCTCGAATTTTCCAAGCAATTGCTGACAGAAGCCGGCGTCGCAGTCGCGCCCGGTGTGGGTTATGGAGAAGATGGCGAAGGGTTCGTTCGTATCGCGATGGTCGAGAACGAGCAACGCATCCGTCAGGCAGCGCGCAATGTGAAGAAATATCTGCAGAAAATGGGTGTCAATACGCCGGGACAAAGCGAAGCGATTTGATGGGGCATGCGGCGACCGGGATCTGTGATTTTCAGGAATTGATGATCTCTTGATCGATCTCTATTTCGCTCCGACACCCAATGGGTGGAAAATCTCCGTGATGCTCGAGGAGTGCGGGCTCGACTATAATATCAAATGGGTGAATATCGGCGCGGGCGAGCAGTTCGCTCCGGAATTTCTGGCGATCAGTCCGAACAACCGGATCCCCGCGATTGTCGATCATGATCCGGCGGATGGCGGCGAACCTTTGTCTGTCTTCGAAACCGGTGCGATCTTGCTCTATCTGGCGGACAAGGCGGAGCAATTTCTACCGCACGATCTGCGCGGGCAAATTGCGGCAACCGAATGGCTGATGTGGCAGATGGGCGGGTTGGGGCCGATGATGGGGCAGCATGGCCATTTCAAACTCTACGCACCCGACCGGATTGAATATGCCACTGAGCGCTATCGGGACGAAGTATTGCGGTTGTTCGGTGTGATGGACCGGCGTTTGGCGGAGCATGATTATCTTGCCGGAGAAGAATATAGTATCGCCGACATTGCCTGTTTCCCCTGGGTGCAGACCTACAAGCGACAGGAGATTGATCTCGATGATTTTGACCATGTTAAGCGCTGGTATGAAGAGCTGAAACAACGCGAAGGATTGCGGCGGGGAATGGCAGTGGGGCGCGACAAGATTAATCGCAATCCGCAGGATGATGCCGAGGTGCGCAAGACGTTGTTTGGAATCAAGGAATAGCGCTCCGACCTTTGCCGGAGAATGGAAGGATGACGCAATGACGGTAACCGTAGAATTCTACTTCGACCTCTCATCACCGTGGACCTACCTCGCCTTCCACAATATCCAGCCGATTATCAAAGATAATGACGCCGCGATCATCTGGAAGCCGTTTCTGGTTGGTGGCGTATTCAATGCGGTCAATCAGGACGTCTACGCGGCGCGGGAAAACCCTGATAATCGGAAATTCGTCCACAGTTTCCATGTGCTCAAGGATTGGGCAGCGCTGGCCGGTCTGCCGATGAACTTCCCGAGCGAACATCATCCAGTGAAGTCGGTGCACGCGATGCGGCTATGCTGTGCGTTGGAGGAGGATCAGGTAGCGCTGCACAAATTCGCAACGGCAGCATTTAATGCCTATTATTGCGATCGGCGGAATCTCGATGATCCGGAAGTGTTGATTGCTATCGCAAATGAAATCGGCCTGGATGGTGAAGCGCTAGCTGCGCAGACGCAGGAGCAAGCAATCAAGGATCGGCTGCGCTCCAATACTGAAGAGGCGGTCGCTCGCGGTGCCTATGGGTCGCCCAGCATTTTTGTACCCTTTGCAGAGGGTGAACGCCAAAGTGAAAGAATGTATTTCGGCAATGATCAGTTGCCGCTGGTTAATTGGGCGATTAAACGGGGCTAATAATCAGACCCGAATCCCAAGAAACGGAGCAAATCATGTCAGAACGCGTCACCATTTCCGTCAAGGATCATATTGCCGACGTCCGGTTCAACCGACCGGAAAAAATGAACGCGCTCGATGCCGCTCAAATTGACGCAATTGTAGAGGCGGGCGGAAAGCTGGCGGCGATCGACGGCATCAGAGCCATTGTTCTGTCGGGGGAAGGTAAGGCTTTTTGCGCAGGCCTTGATATGGGTAGTTTCGCAGCATCCGCTGCTGCTGCTGTCGAAGCAAGCAAGAATAGCGACAGTTCACCGCTTGCGGCGACGCTAGCCGAACGCACTCATGGCAATGCCAATAAATATCAGCATATCGTGCTCCAGTGGCGAAAATTGAAAGCCCCGGTGATTGCCGCTGTCCACGGTCCCTGTATCGGTGGCGGCCTGCAGTTTGCCAGTGCCGCAGATATTCGCGTGGTGGCGCCGGATGCGAAAATGTCGATTATGGAAATGCGCTGGGGCCTGATCCCGGACATGGGCAGTTTCACCACCTGGCGCAGTTTCGTCCGCGATGATATCCTGCGCGAACTGACCTATACCAACCGGATATTTTCCGGTGAAGAAGGCAAAGAACTGGGTTTTGTCACGCATCTGTCGGATGATCCGCATGCCAGGGCGATGGAAATTGCTGCAGAGATCGCCAGCAAGCATCCGCAGGCCGTGCAACTCGCCAAGGACTTGATCAACAAGCTGCCCGATATGAACGAAGATGAAATCCTGATGATGGAATCGGTCGGACAGGACAAAGTCAGCCGAACACCCAATCAGGTAGAAGCGGTGATGGCGTTCATGGAAAAACGGGCGGCCAATTTTACGGACTAAGTTTTCGTCCGCATCTTCTCGAGTTCATCAATCACCGCCTGGCGGAGGGGTTTGCCTTCGCCATCGGTGCGACAGACAATCACGGCATCGCAGGTGGCGATACAATGGCCGTTCTGAAACATGGCCTGGGTGATCACGTAGCTGGACGTGCCGATCCTGCTGACGCCCGAGCTGATCTCGACGTCATCGGGATATTGTCCTTCGCGGAGATAGTTGATCGTCACCGCCGCGACCATGCTCCGTTCGTTCTTCGGCCGGTCGGCCCAGGGACGCAGGTTACGGTTCAGCCGAACCCGCGCATTTTCGAACATCGCCGCGAAGGCGACGTTGTTCAGGTGCCGGTTAGGGTCAATATCCTGAAATCGCGTCTGCGTGATGACGGATATGGGATAGTTGGCAGGATCGAGCTGCCATGGTTCAGGTCGGGCCATAGACGCAATTCGCTTTCACTGGTGTCTGATCATTTTGATTAATGCATTTTTGCCAATAGATTTGCCTGTAGATGCTTGCAAAGCCAGAGATAGCAAAGTCCTGCGATGCCATAGATCATAGCGGTGAAGCGCAGTGCATCCCGGACACCTTCGCCGGTGGCCTGGCGGCAGGCTTCAAGCATGGCCTGACTCCCAGTCGCCAATATGTCGGCATCAGTACCCTTGCAAAGTTCCAGGGTCATTTGACCACTGATTGCAGCGCTGCTGACATAGGATTGTGACAGGATATCGCTGATCGCTCCGACAAACAGCGGGCCGAGACCATATCCGATCAAATTGACGACGAACAGCAATATGGCAATCGCTGTCGCCCGGGCCTTTACGTCGACCACCCCCTGGGCGATGGTATATTGCGAACCGAGATAGGTGTAATGGAGGAATCCGGCAGCGATCAGCATCATCAAAGCAGTCGATTGACTGTCTGTTGTGAAGCCAATCCAGTAAAGCGGCAGCGAAGCAAGCAGCGACCAGCCGGGAACCCAGGCGACGGCGTTGGGGAAACGGCTGCTCAGCCGTTCAATTGCAAATCCTCCGCCGAATGTACCGGCAGCGGCAGCGAGTGATATCGGAAGCACCAATTGGAGAGCTACGTCGGAAATGCTCAATTCATGGACGCGGACGAAGAAGGAAACCTGAAAGCTGGAAACGCCATAGCCGACAAAAGCGACAATCGTGGCCGCCAGCGCGTTAATCCAGTAGCTGCGATTACCACTTAGTTTTTTAAGGGTTTCACCGAAGCCCAGCTTTTCTACATGCGGGGTTCCTGGAGGATCTGAATAGCCCCTCGGCGGCTCCTTTATGGAAAATAGGATGACGAGCCCGACGACCACCCCTGGCAGCCCCAGGATGATGAACGCTTCTCGCCAGGAAAACGCTTGGGCAATAGGGCCGCCAAAAGCAGCCGCCAATGCGCTGCCCAGCGTCACACCCATCGCATAAATCGCCAAGGCGCGCGCTCGGCTTCGCGGTGGGAAATAGTCGGCAATGATCGAATTCGCCGGCGGCGTACAGCCAGCTTCGCCGATACCGACGCCAACACGAAATATCAGAAGTGCAACAAAACTGCCGGCAATTCCGCAGAGAGCCGTCATAGCGGACCAGAGAATGACGCTGAATGCGATAATACGGACGCGATTAAATCGTTCCGCAAAGCGGGCGATAGGAATCCCGAACAACGTATAGGTCAAGGCAAAGCCGAAACCGGAAAGAAAACCAAATTGCAGGTCGGTGAGTTGAAATTCTCGAATGATCGGTTCCGAAACGACACCAATCAGGGCGCGATCGATAAAGTTTAGCGTGTAAACTACGAGCAGTGAGAAAAGAACATAACCTCGATAACCACTGGTTCCAAATGCCTGCCCGGTATTGGTCACACCGGAATTGGTCACAGCCTGTGCCTGTGTCGCGTTCATGCTCTCTCCTTTTTTTTTCGGTGATGGCCTGAACTTCCTTTCAAGTCCAGAGGACTTTAAGGCGATCCGGCTAGGGTGACGGTTCAGAATCGCTATGGTCGGGCATTATGAATAAATTTCACGAAGTGGCAGATTTCTGATATTGTAACGAACGGTATAAGCTGATCAATTTATCGCAACAATGGGGCAGATATGGCACGCGGAGACCATTATCCGCTATTGAGAATAGAGTTTTGCGGCAAATTTGTCGGTGATATTCGATCCATTCGAAGCCAGGATATCCGGCTTCGCGGGCTCTGCCAAACATGAGCATGCCCGCGGTAGATAGATTGAATGACGGGCAACGCGATTGTTTGCGGCTTGTGCTGGCGCATTTTAATTCTAAGGAAATTGCTCGGGAACTGGATGTTTCTCCGCATACTGTAGATCAAAGGCTGCGCATGGCCATGCGCATATTGAATGCACAGTCCCGCTTTGATGCGGCGAAGAAATTTGCCGCGTTTGACCAAGAAAACGCATATCAATCGTTGATATATCAACCATCGGATGTTGCACTGCAGACAAAAATCGCAAACTTGCGGTCATCGACCGGAAGTATTGCCGCCGGAACTATTGCCGGGGGCGTTGGAAGTGATTGCGCTGACTTGGTGGATCATAATTCGAACGGGAATGCTGGTGTTCCCAACGGAGCGTTTGAAAAACCTGAAGTCAGACACCGACGGTTTCCGATTCCGCAATATCGCGGAGAGAAAAACAGTCTCGGTGCGGTGGAGAGGTTAGGATGGATATTGGCCATCGCGATCGGATCCGCTTTATCTTTCGGTGGTCTTATAGCGGGATTGGAAGCCCTTTCCCGCCTCAATGGGTAATTGTTACCCGTTCAGCGCAGCGCCTTTGCTCGTTGATTTTGCCACATAGGTTCACTGGGACGTGTATCCTTTGCGAAAGGAATAATCATGCTAAAACAGAGACGCGATGCAGCCGAGAAACTGACAAAAAAACTATTTTTGGCGGAACAGGCTATTGACGATGCGATATGCAAAATGGCTGATTTAACCGGATATATGCCGATTGCGCGGGCGAACGCAAATTTGTCAGCGGTTGTTGGTCAGGATGCCATCGCCCAGGCAGCCGAGACATTATCTGCGTTGGTTGGAGCTAGAGGGCTGTTGGTCGCAACCCATAACCGATTGGCAGAGACGCGCGATCAGATCGGTTTGCAAGCTATGGCGTTGGGGACCGACGATATGAAACCAAAAGCGTATGTATACGAGCGGGATGAAAACATCGTTACCATGAGTGACCATGCGGCTTAGCTATCTGTATTTCGATGTGTCCTATCAATGGTTGAAATGAACATGAACAAGGCTAGGAGGCTACTATCTTCAATACATTGTGGGCTTATATCTACTATATATTTCTCATTATCTGTTGTGGATATGCAGTTTATCGTGGTTCCCGTTTCGAATATCTTGGGGCAGCCATTATTATCATCGGGTCATTATGTACGTTGGTCGTAGCTAGACTATTTGGACATTCTTGGGCAGAGCCGGAGAGTGGCATATTCGCTGTCGACATTGGTGCACTTATTGCGTTGACATATCTAGCTTTCAAATCCGACCGCTTCTGGCCGATGTGGGTGACAGCATTTCAGTTGCTCGCGGTGACGATTCATACTGCGGTTATGATGGCGCCGCAGATTACTCCTCGAGCTTTTGGAACTGGAGCGGTGTTCTGGGCCTATCCTATGCTTGTGGTTCTGGCGATCGGATCCAATGAAAATGTGGCGACGCTACAGAACGGCGATATCGATTCTGGTTAGTGTCTGCGCGCAACTGGCTGCATATTTTCTGATTGTTTTTTTCCTTTTTGCACAAGCCCGGCTTCTGCGAGCCTTGGAACACGGCTATGGTGATCACTCATATTTTGCTATTTCTCGACTTCGTCCAAAAGGAGCTGCTGCTTTTTGGAAGCCTGTGTTTTCTGGTTGGTTCGATCGACGATCTGGTGTTCGACGGATTATGGATTTTCCACTGTTTGAAGCGCAGGTTGTTCGTCTATTCAGTCCACCAACGTGCAACCGTGGAAAGCCTGAACGATATCTCATCGGACTGCCGATTGGCGATATTCGTTCCCGCATGGCAAGAAGCGCCGGTCATTGGTGCAATGCTGACGAGATGTCTGCAGCAATGGACATCGAGCAGCTATCGAATCTATGTTGGCTGCTACCCAAATGACGGAGAAACCATAGCTGCTGTGGCGGCTGCATCCTCCGGAACTGCGAAAATTCGCCTTGTTATTTGTCGTCAGGACGGACCGACGACAAAGGCGGATTGCCTCAATCACCTCTGGGATGCTCTGTGCAGGGACGAAGTTGAAGAAAAGGATAACTATGCGGCGGTTATCTTGCATGATGCCGAGGACCTGGTTCATCCTCAGGCGTTAAGACTGTTTGGCCATTTGATCGGAAGGGCCACCCTGATCCAACTACCGGTCATTCCGCGTCGCGCCAAAAGATCGCGGTGGATAGCCGGCCATTATGGCGATGAGTTTGCCGAGCTGCATGGCAAACAAATGGTTATGCGCGAGGCGTTGGGCGCTTCCATCCCCTCAGCCGGTGTAGGGTGTGCCTTTGACCGAGATGCGCTGCAAAATTTGGCTGTCCGAACGAAGGGGAAGCCATTTGACGCCGGCAGCATGACCGAAGATTATGAGCTCGGACTCAATCTGACGGGAGGACCAGCACGCGGTATTTTTGCGCGGCTTCACGATCAGCATGGGCAACTGGTCGCTACACAGGAATTTTTTCCGGAAAAACTGGAAGATGCCATTCGTCAGAAAAGCCGGTGGATGGCGGGTATCGCATTGTCCGGATGGGATCGACTTGGCTGGAAAAAGAGCTGGAGAGAGAATTGGATGCGATTGCGCGATCGCAAAGCCAGTTTTGCCGCCATTGTCTTGGCCATCGCTTATGTTGCCATAATTTTGACGGGCGTACTGTTGCTCGCTGAACTTTTTGGTGCCTGCAGGCTTCAGCCTGTGTCTGAATCTCTGGAACTTTTACTTTTCGTCAATGCAGGGTTTCTTACCTGGCGGCTGCTGATGAAAGGATATTTTGTCTTTGCGCTTTATGGCTTTCGTGAAGCACTTTTGTCTCTACCCCGGACGATCGTTGGCAATCTGATCAATATTTTGGCAGCTTGGCGTGCTATTGGCCATTATCTGGACCAGCTTTCCGGCCGACCAGCCAATTGGGAAAAAACGCGTCACTTTTACCCTGAAACCGAGCATGTCCAGCAGCTCAGACCAAATAATGCCATTGGCAAACGAAACGGATAGTCTGCGCCAGACGGCTACCGGAGCGCCGCTTCGCGCTATCGCAACGCTTGCTGCGATTTGGATATTGGGACGGATTGTCGCCTGGAATCTTCCGGGAAATACTGTCGTCATTCCGGTGATACCGAAGCCGGAGGATACCGCGATTCATGCCACGGAGCAGGCCGCAAGCGCACAATCGCGAGATTCGGCCAAGCTCAATTTTTTGACGCCAATCAATTTTTCCGCCGGGGCAAGTGAAACGCAGGTTATTGGCGAGGCATACGAGGCAGAGCGGATGTCTCAAAGTCTGACTGGCCCCGCTTGGTCCTATACGCTCAGCCAATATTCATTGCCGGCGTCTCAATTACGACTGGCCGGAGCCCAGTTTTTACCAACGGAATTACCCGCGCAATCGGGAAGTCTTGTCCAACGGAGTATAGAATTTTCTACACCCCCGGAAAATTCTTCCAAGAAGCCGCATCGTAACGGTCTGCAGGGTTATTTGTGGTTCTTTGCACGGCAAGGCACCAATGGGACTCACTTGGGTGCAATTAGGGAAGGGCCCACCATATCGAACGGCCAATATGGCGGAAGCCAGGCCGGAGCGATATTATCTTATCCGATTCGGACCAGGCCGGAGTCGGAACTATCGGTTTATGGCCGAATGACGGCGGCATTAACGCCATTGGCACAAGAGGAGGTTGCCTTTGGTGCAAGCATGCACCTGGTTCGCGATTTACCCGTTGCGCTCCATGTTGAGCAAAGGCTGGACGTAAACTCGGGCGGCAATCGCGGAACCGCCTTTTATGTGGCTGGCGGTACCGGGCCGGATCAAATTGTCGCAGACATTGCGCTCGAAACCTACGTCCAAGGAGGTTATATTCTGGGCAAGAATGAAACGTATTTTTTTGATGCGTCTGCAACGTTACAACGCTCAATTGTGGAATCTTCTGCAAACACTATCTCAATAGGGCCCGGCATGTGGATCGGAGGCCAGCGCAAACTCACCCGAATGGATGTTGGGCCACGGGCTGATATCAGAGTTCCTATCGCCGCCACCACCGCGCGCATTGCTGTCGACTGGAGGGCGAGGATCGCTGGAGATGCTCGGCCTGGAAGCGGACTGACGATAACCATGTCGACCAGCTTTTAAGCAGGCAAGATTTGGTTATTGTTCGATAAACTGGATGATTTTGCGCTCTCGAAGCGGTAACGCCCTTTATCCCGTAACAAAAAGAGATTAGTCCATTGGTAATATGGACATATATCTGCCAATCGCCAATCTTTCGGTCAATGCCTTTGTCATCGTCTTGCTGGGCGGCTTGGTCGGAATTTTGTCTGGTATGTTTGGCGTCGGTGGCGGTTTTCTCACCACACCACTGCTGATTTTTTATGGTATTCCGCCCACGGTCGCAGCCGCTTCCGCCTCCACTCAGGTCACTGGCGCCAGTATATCGGGCGTTGCCGCCCATATGCGTCGCCACGGAGTCGATTTTCGTATGGGTGCCATATTGGTGGTGGGGGGTATTGTTGGCACCGGGATTGGAACTGGGCTGTTCCAGATTTTGCTGCGATGGGGGCAGATCGATACTGTGATCAATGTGCTATATGTTCTGATGCTTTCCAGCATCGGGGGAATGATGTTCAAGGAATCATTGCAGAGCGTGAGAGCCTTGCGCGCCGGTAAACCACTGCCCGCACGCAAAAGACGACACCATCCACTCGTAGCCAGTCTGCCGATGCGGTGGCGCTTTTACCGATCAGGTCTCTATATTTCTCCGATTGCTCCTTTCATACTCGGTCTGCTCACCGGCATTCTGACGATGTTGCTGGGTGTTGGCGGTGGTTTTATCATGGTTCCGGCCATGCTCTATTTACTTGGCATGGGCGCGCAAGTGGTCGTCGGTACATCACTGTTTCAAATCCTGTTCGTCACGATCGCATCGACGATGATGCACAGCATGACCACGCGAGCGGTTGATATTGTATTGGCCTCGCTGTTGCTGCTCGGCAGTGTAACCGGCGCACAACTGGGGGCAAAATTTGCGCAGCGGATGCGCCCCGAATATTTGCGGTTGAGTCTCGCCGCCATGGTGCTCCTCGTTGCGCTGCGCATGGCGCTTGGACTTGGGTTCCAGCCGGATGAGATTTACACGGTACAGCTCCTGTGAACCGGTGCCGTTTCATACTGGCTCGTTTGCTCGCCGTTTTCGGCATTGCCATATTGACGGTGGCCGCTTCGCCCGTTCTTGTTCCCGAAGTATCACAGGATCGCATCAGTATCAGAGGTGATTTCAACGGCGCGCAATTGCTTCTGTTCGGTGCTATCACATATCCACCTAATACCCGCAATACCGATCGGGCCGATATCGTGGTCGTCCTCAAAGGCCCGGTTGAATCGATTATTGTGCGCGAGAAGCAGCAGATTGCCGGTATCTGGATCAATGCGGCGAGTAGCGAGTTTCGTTCATCTCCCGGCTTTTATGCAGTTGCTTCTTCAAAGCCCATTGAACAGATTGTTGATGGCAAGACGGCGGACATTTACGAATTGGGGCTACATCATTTGCAGCTTTCTCCTGCCGGTGCGATTGACAGCCGGGAACTGGACCGTTTTGTCGATGGACTGGTCGACCTGAATTCCCGGGGAGATTTGTTCAAGAATTTGCCCAATAGCGTCAAGATTACCAATAGTGTGCTGTATCAGGCACGGATTAACTTGCCGGCCAGTGTGCCAGTCGGTGATTATACGGCGGAAACATTTCTGATTATCGATGGCCGGGTAGAGGCTGCTGAAGTCAAGGATATCACCATCGAAAAAACGGGAATGGGGCGGTTCATTACCAATCTTTCGCAGCAATATGGTTTTATTTATGGACTGATCGCTGTGTTCATATCGGTGTTCTTGGGGTGGTCTGCCGGATATCTGTTCCGCAAGATGTGACGTTGGTTCCGCACCCGGTTCCTTGCTCTATGTTTTTTGTCAGGGGGTAAATCTTCCTTAACCATGATCCACTAGTTTGGTGGCTTGAAAAACAAAACAGGAAGAACGGCAATGGCCGACATGGGTTCCCACAATTTTCCCGCAGCAAATCCTCTGCCGGGCTCTACAAACGCACCGCAGAACAATTTGGACCCCGGTGTCGCTTCAATGCGCAGCGAAGGTCATAAAATTGGCGAAGTCATAGAAATCGCAGGATCAAGTTCCAAAATTCTGATGGACGGTGCCATTCTTTCAGGGTTGAATGACCATTCCGATCCTACCATCAAAATGGCTGGTCAGGTGGGTAGCCAGGTTAAAATTCGCGTTGGCCAGACGTGGTTGTTGGCCAATATTCGAACCCAGCGCCTTCATGAAGGACAGTCGGGACTAGTTATCGCCGAGATTGATTTTCTTGGTGAAGGGGATGAAGAACAATTGACCGGAAATATCTATAATTTCCGTCGCGGTGTAACCCGCTATCCTACCCCAGCATCTGTCGTTTATGCAGTGACAACTGCGGACCTGAAACAAGTCTATGCGTCTGATGGCCGCGCTAATGTGGAGATCGGCACGGTCTATCCGACGGATGACATCCGCGGCGCGCTCTATATCGATGCGATGCTCGGCAAGCATTTCGCGCTTTTGGGATCTACAGGTACCGGTAAGTCGACTGCGGCAGCGCTGATTCTCCACAAAATCTGTGAGCTGGCCCCCGAAGGGCACATCCTCATGATCGATCCCCATGGCGAATATTCTGCAGCTTTCAAGGAAAACGGCAAGTTGTTCGACGTGAACAATCTGAACCTTCCCTATTGGCTGATGAACTTTCGCGAGCATTGCGAAGTGTTCGTGCAGTCCAAAGGCGATGCCAAGCAGATGGACTGTGACATTCTCGCCAAATGTCTGCTTGCCGCAAAAGCAAAAAGTCAGGCTTCTGCAGGTACCGGAAAGTTGACGGTAGATTCTCCCGTTCCCTATTTATTGTCTGACCTGACATCGATCCTGCAAAATGAGATGGGCAAGCTCGACAAGGCAACCAACAGTGCGCCTTATCAACGGCTGAAAAGCAAGATTGACGAGATCAAGGCCGATCCGCGTTACAGCTTCATGTTTTCCGGCATGCTCGTGGGTGACACGATGGCTGCATTTCTTGCCAAAATTTTCAGGCTGCCGTCCGAGGACAAGCCGATTTCGATTATTGATGTTTCGGCAATGCCGTCCGAAATCACGCCCACTGTGGTTTCCGTGCTCAGTCGCTTGGTGTTTGACTATGCGATCTGGGCGCGCAATGAACAACAGCGCCCGATGCTATTGGTTTGTGAGGAAGCGCATCGCTATATTCCCAATGATGACGTTGCTGATGAAAGCAGCGTTCGCGATATTCTTAGCAGAATTGCGAAGGAAGGCCGAAAATATGGGGTGTCGCTTGGTCTGATTACTCAGCGCCCCTCCGATCTGGCGGAAGGTGTCCTCTCACAATGCGGTACTATCCTGTCGATGCGTCTCAATAATGACCGGGATCAGGCGTTCGTGAAAGCGGCTATGCCGGAAGGCGCGCGCGGGTTCCTCGACTCTATCCCTGCGTTGCGCAATCGCGAGGTGATATGCTGCGGCGAAGGTGTCGCGATCCCGATCCGCGTTTCGCTGGATACGCTGGCCGCAGAACGCCGTCCGGCTTCGGAAGACCCGATCTTCTCGGACCTGTGGCGCGAACATGGCGGCGAAGAAGAAATAGTCCAGCGGGTTATCAAGCGCTGGAGAGCGCAAGGCCGGTAACTCCGGTCCTTACCGTTCGTCCATCTCCATTGGCGGTTTGTCGATGTTGGGTAGCAAATACCCAATGATCGATTACGACTGTAGTCGATGGGCCGCACATCGGGCGCGGCAGACTGACATGGAGAATCTGATGGTTGATAAGCGTTATTTCCCGCTATTTGCGGGAATGGGTCTCGCCGCAGCGTTGATATTGCCAACAATGGCAGTTCATGCGCGTGATAGTGCATCTGTATTTAATACAGAATGGAACGAAACGCTCGCTCGGGATGTGAAGGCTGCGGTGACAGCAGGTTTGGCTGAAGGTGCTATCGGCATGGAGAAGGGTGCCGACGAGATGCTTCGCGGAGCCGATGAAATGGAAGCCTATGCGAAACGGCTGGAACGAGACCCCGCCTTCCGTGAACATGAGGCGGCGCGGCAAAATCAGCGTGGTGAGAAGAAAATTACCGCTCAGCAACTACTGGAAAGCGTCCCCAAAATGCGGCGTGGTGCAGAAAAAATGCGCAAAGGTGCCGAGAAAATGCGCGCCGGCGCGGCAAAAATGCGGCGCGGGGACGATAGCTAGTCCCCGCAACCATTGGTAAATTCAGGAGGAAGGTCGGCTAGCCCAAGCGCGACAAGGCCGCTTGTAACCGCTCTGATTCTGCTTCTTTCTCGGCCAGATCGGCACGGGCTTTTTCGACCGCTTCGGGTTTGGCTTTCTCGACAAAATTCGGGTTGCCAAGCCGACCTGAAAGCGATTTGGCTTCCTTTTGCGAAGCTTCCAGTGCCTTGCCCAGACGTGCTTTTTCGGCATCAATGTCGATGGCTCCCGCGAGCGGTAAAACATAGGTCGCGCCTTCGACAACAATTTGTGCCGATGCGCCTTCGGGTGCCGGATCAAACGAAATTGTTTCGAGCCGTCCGACACGATCCAGCGCTGCTCCTTGGCGGGCAATCTGTTCCTGAAGTTTTCCGCTGGCATCGCCAATATGGGCGGACATTCTGGTTCCGGGCGCGATATTCAGTTCGACCTTTGTCGAACGCACTTCGGATATCAATTTGATGAGCCAATCGATTTCCGCTTTCGCTTCTGAATCGATTTTTGCCTTCGGTTGCGGCCATTTGGCAACGATCAGGTCATAATTTCTTTCGCCCATGCTGTGCCATAGCTCTTCGGTAATGAAGGGCATGAACGGGTGGAGCATGACGATGATCTGGTCGAGCACCCAACCAGCGACGGTCCGGGTTTCATCGGCTGCGCCTACATCTTCGCCCTGAAGTACCGGTTTGATCAGTTCCAGATACCAGTCGCAGAACCGGTCCCAGGTGAAATGATAGATAGTGTTGGCCGCGGCATCAAAGCGCAGGTCGGTGAGCGCCTTGTCGAGCGCCTGCCGGGTTTCCACGACTTCAGAAATGATCCAGCGGTTGACCGGCAGGGCGGCTTCGGGCGCAGCGAGCGTTTTGCTCGCACCAATGCCATTGACTTCACAGAAGCGGGAGGCATTCCAGAGCTTGGTGGCAAAATTCCGATAACCCTCGACCCTTTTGTCATCCATCTTGATGTCGCGGCCCTGGCTTTCCATCGCCGCCATGAAGAAGCGCAATGCATCGGCGCCATATTGGTCGATCAGGCCAAGCGGATCGACGACATTGCCTTTGGATTTGGACATTTTGGAGCCATCTTCAGCGCGCACCAGTCCGTGCAGATAGAGCCGCTTCCACGGAACGTCCTTCATGAACTGGATACCCTGCATCGCCATCCGCGCGTCCCAGAAGAATAGGATGTCAAAGCCGGAGATCAGCAGATCATTGGGGTAATGGCGCTCGAGGTCCTTGGTCTGTTCCGGCCAGCCGAGGGTGCCGAAAGGCCAGAGCGCGGAAGAGAACCAGGTGTCGAGGACGTCGGGGTCGCGCTGCAACCGGATCCCCAATCCTTCACTTTGCCTGATCCACGTTTCTGGCAATTCGTCAATATCGACCCAAATTTTTCTACGGCTCTGGTCAGCTTTTGAATAATACTCTTTTGCTTGTACCAAAGCATCTTCAGCAGTGTTTGCAACGAACGCCTTTTCTGGCGATGTTGTATCCAAGCCATCGATTGCTTCTATGCTCGGCCCATGCCAGGCCGGAATTCGGTGCCCCCACCACAGCTGGCGTGACACACACCATGGCTGGATATTCTCCATCCAGTTGAAATATGTTTTTTCCCAGCTTTTCGGGACAATCTCGATAGCGCCATCGCGCACCGCCTTGATTGCGGGCTGAGCCAAGGTTTCGGCATCGACATACCATTGATCGGTCAGCCATGGCTCGATCACCACGCCGCCGCGATCGCCAAAAGGCGTCGCAATGGTCCGCGGTTCGGCATCATGCTCGGTTTCTTCACCATCCTTGTTTTTTGACATATGCGGGATCAGGAAGCCGAGTTCCTTCATCCGCTGGACGACCAGTTCGCGCGCGCCGTTGGCGCCGTCTTTCTTGAAGCGATGCAGCCCGAGATATTCATCCGGCACCAGCCCGTCGGCGGTCTGGCAGACATTGGCTTCGCCATCGAGCATGTTGAGCATCTCGCCCGCTGCAAAACCAGCGCGTTTACCCACCTCGAAATCGTTGAAATCATGGCCCGGCGTGATTTTTACCGCACCGCTACCCAGTTCCGGATCGGCATGTTCGTCGGCGACTATCTTGAAGCGGCGTCCGGTGATTGGCTGCTCGATTTCCTTGCCGATAACGCTTTTGTACCGCTCGTCGCTTGGATGGACGGCGACCGCCATATCGGCCAGCATCGTTTCCGGCCGGGTTGTTGCGACCTCGATATAGTCCCGTCCGTCATCCAGCGTCACGCCGTCGGCCAGCGGATATTTGAAATGCCAGAAACTTCCTTTGGTATCGACCGTCTCGACTTCCAGATCGGAGATCGCGGTCTTCAGCGCCGGGTCCCAGTTGACCAGCCTCTTGTCGCGGTAGATCAGGCCGTCATTGTAAAGATCGACAAAGACCTTGAGCACGGCTTCGTTCATGCCCTCGTCCATGGTGAATCGTTCGTTGGACCAGTCCATCGAACAGCCCAGTCGGCGCAGCTGCCGAGTGATCGAGCCGCCACTTTCCTCTTTCCATTCCCAGACTTTTGCGACGAACTCCTCTCGCGTGAAGTCGGTGCGCTTCTGCTGGCGCTCGTTCATTTGCCGTTCGACCACCATCTGGGTAGCGATGCCGGCGTGATCCATGCCGACGACCCACAGCGCATCCTTGCCCTTCAGCCGCTCGTGCCGGATGATGATATCCTGCAGCGTGTTGTCCAGCGCATGGCCGATATGCAGGCTGCCCGTAACATTGGGCGGCGGATTGACGATCGTGAACGGTTCGCGGTCGTCGCGTTCGGGCCGGAAAAGGCCCTTGCTTTCCCAATGCTCATACCAGCGAGCCTCGATGGCGGCAGGATCGAAATTTTTGTCTAAGGTCATGGTGAGCCTTTGGCATTGCTTTGGGTCAGGTTCAAGCCGTGTTGTGCTCCGCACCGGATGCGGGGCCCCGCGCAGCGCGATACCAGCGGCCAGGAGCTCCGTATCAAGTGCGGAACACGATTATATCGACAAGATATTCCTTGTGAGGAGGGATCATGCACCCAAGATAGCATCAATCTCCGCATTGGCCTTTGCCCGCAATTGTCGCTTGCAGGCGGCAAAACCGCGCTGACCGTTCAACTCCTTCGCGCGTGCAACGGCGTAATCGAGCAGTTCGTCCGGCATGCAAAGCTCGTCGGCTAGTCCGGCCGTCAGCGCTTCTGCGGGGGTCAGTAAATGCGATGAGAGGGCTAGTCGGCGTCGCCAGACCGGGTCCAGCCAGTGGTCCAGAATCGCTTGCGGTATAGGAGGAAAAGGCAGGCCTGCCTTGGCTTCGGGCAGACCAATTTTGTAGTTGCCTTGTGCCGCGACGATCCAGTCCGCAGCGAGTGCCATGATGCCACCTGCACCAATAGCATTGCCGTTCAGCGCTACCACAAAGGCGCAGGGCAGGCGGTGCAGAGCCGCGGCAAAGGCATCAATCGCGGCGGCAGCCTGTTTCTGGCCCGCTCTGTCCAGCGAGGCGGCCACTTTCGTATCCATGCCGCAGGTAAAATGTTCGCCGGCACCAGTCAGGACAATACCCCCCTCTGGCCGGTTCTCCGCCAATGCCCGAAAGACTGCAATGCCTTCTTCCAGCAACGCCGGTTGGAGCGTATTGCGCTCAGAATTGGTCAGTGTGACGATGATCGTGCCATCGCGATCCTCGGTCGGGAACCAGACCATCAGTCTTTTCCCTCCAGACCTTCTTCCGCTGTCCACTTGTTCATCCAGCCGAACACCGTTCCGTACCACTGCACACTGTTCTTGCCTTTGAGCACCCAGTGATTCTCATCCGGATAGATCAGCAATTTGGAGGGGATGTCCATTTCCTGCGCGACGGTGAACGGCATGATCGACTGGGTATAGGGAATGCGAAAATCCTTCTCGCCGTGGATGAACAACGTTGGCGTTTGCCAGTTGGCGATCTTGTTGACCGGATTCCATTTTTCCGGATTGGGCCGCGACCACCAGGGGCCGCCATGATCCCATTGGTCGAACCACAGCTCCTCGGTGCTGAGCGCCATCGCCCGCAAATCGAAAACACCGGCATGATTAACGAGGCAGTCGAACCGGTCCGCCCAATTGCCTGCAATCCAGTTCATCATATAGCCGCCATAGGATCCACCCAGGGCGCAGGAACGCTCGCCGTCGATTTGCGGATCGGTTTTCACTGCCGCCGCATAGCCCAGCTTCAGATCCTTGAGCGGCTTGCCGCCCCAGTCCTGATTAATGCTGTCAGTGAATTTTTGTCCGTAGCCAGTGGAGCCATGGAAATCGATCGTAACCACCGCATAGTTTTGCGCTGCCATCACCTTCGGGTTCCAGCGGGTGGACCAGCTATTGCCGAAACTGCCCTGCGGTCCACCGTGGACCAGAAATGCCATCGGCAGCTTGCCTGTAGCACCCTGCGGCTTGATAATCTGGCCCCATACCGGATCGCCTTCCGCGCCGGTAAATTCAAAACGCTCGATGTCCACAGCGTCGATCTCGGCCAGTTCCTGTCCGTTGATATTTGTGAGTTGAGTAACGGTTCCGTCCGCCGCGCGGCGATATAGATCGGTGGGGAGTTGCAAGCTGTTCATCGTATAAATAAGCGAGCCGTCCTGCAGCGGAATGGTCGCGCCAACATTGCCGGCGCCGGTTAGGCGAGTAACTTGGCCGGTTGCTATGTCTACGTGAAAGGCAGGATGATCGAGCACCTCCTGCGCGGTCACGATCAGGCCCTTATCGTCGGGGGTCCAGACGATTGAGCCGACCGAGCGGTCCCAATCCTGGGTCAGCGCAATGGCCTCGTCTTCACCGCTGCCTTGTTTGCGCAGTTTGACTACCAGACGATCAGCTTCATAGCCCGGCCGATCCATCGCCGCCCAAGCCAGCCAATCACCGTTTGATGAAAAGGCCGGAAGCGTATCGGTAGCCTTGTTCTGGCCGGTGAAGTTGACGGTTTCCGTGCCATCCGCCTTGGCGCCGTAAATATCGAGATTGGTGGAACTGGGTTCATTCCGGTCAGCAATTCTGAGCGTAAAGAAGACACCGTCTTCTCCCGGCACCCATGTGACTTCCTCACCGCCACCAAAAGGTTTGGAGGGACTGTCGCCGATCAGATCCCCATCCAGTGCTACACCTTCGCCTGCGACTTTCCCGTCTTTCAGATCAAAGGAAAATATCCGGCTGTAATTGCCCGGTGTTTCCCAGCTCGACCAGTGGCGGATGAAAAGCTCATCATATTCCCGACCGGTTCCAGGGCCGGGCTCGGCTTTGTTCCCGCTCTTGTCACAGCCGAAGGTCGGGCAATCTCTGGCAATATCGCCCCAAAGCGCGATTTTTCCGCCAGTCTGGGAAAGTTTGAACCCAGCAATATCGGCTTTCAATGCACTTGCTTGAACCGGTTGACCAACCGCATCGCCCGTAGCAATATCGATGTGCCAAAGCTGGTCCGAACCGCTGGCGTCGCTGAGATAATAGAGACTGCCATCCGGTGCGAACGCCGGGCTATGTTCGCTTTTACCTGCCTGATCGGCAATCCGAACAGGAATCGCATTGGTTGTGTTAACGTCAAGTATATATAATGCGCTGGACCGTTCGTAGCTTTCGGGATCGGTTTCGGTGACATCATAGGCCGCCCATTTTTCATCCGGAGAAACGGTTACCGAACCCATCCGCTTTAGCGTGGCGAGATCCTCCGCTGTCATTGGCCTTGCTGAAGCAAGTGTGGGCGTTAATGCCGCGCTGGTCAGGAGCAGAACGGCGGTAAGTGCTTTGGAAAAATTTGTCATGACCAACGGTCTAGCACGGCTGTCCGACAAGGCAATTGGGATTAGGTCTGCAAGCCTATTTGTCGCTCAATCGATGAATTTCGCGCGCGACCAACTCTTCGACGAGGTCCGGCAGATTTTCGTCCAGCCATTGTTTGATCATTGGTCGCATCAGTTCGCGGGTCATATCTTCCAACGACGTGCCGCCTTGTTGGCGCCGCGGGGCATGGCGCTCGATCGCTTCTTTCTCGACCAGCACGGAGAGCGATTGGCGCATGCTATCGAGCTTGTTGTCATCAATCAGCCGTTCTTCCTTGCGGCGGTCTCCAAACACGCCCTTGGCTGATGGATTTTCATGGTCCGACAGTTCGTTGGTCAGTTCGAGGACTTCTTCATTCTGGTCGGCAGGGGCAAAATCCGGGACGGCCTGCAAAGCCGGCTTTAGCGCGGCTTTGCGGCGTGGCTGGGAGCGCTCCTCATCAATCTCTTTGTCTTCTGCGATGATACGTTTGATCGAAGAGAGGATTTCCTCCATCGATGATTCCCTGTTCTGCTCAGCCATATGCGAAACCCCTAAAACTTGCGCCCCAACTCCCCGAGTGGATCGACGCCGTTAAACCTATCGGCGCGTCGGAACCTCCGGCAAGGGCTCTATGTCTGCTTTTTGCGCCGGGGTGTCAACGGTTCTAGTGGCCTGGGGCTCAGGATTTGGATCGCTCTGATAGTCATAGAACATATCATCGACCCGTTCGTAATTGACATCGGGATCATAAAGGGGACCACCTTCCAGGCCCAGATCACGCGCTTCTGCCCGACCCATAGCGGCGAGCAGGGAAAAACCCGCGACATAGCTGTTGCGGCGTGCCGTCACCAACTGGACCTGAGCGTTGAGCAATTCCTGTTCGGCGTTCAAAATGTCCAAAATGGTCCGGTTGCCGACGGAATTTTCCGCGCGCACACCCTCCAGTGACAGGCTCGCGGCAGCCACGGCCCGATCCGAAGACTGGATAACCCGCTCCGATGCGCGCCAGCTGGAATAGGCTGCGCGGGTCTGCGAGATCACATCACGCTCGATGGCGATCAGTTGCTCATAGGCTTGGCCAGAGCGCGCCTGAGCCTGCCGAATTCGCGCGGCCGGCCGACCACCCTGGTAAATCGGCATGGTTGCCCGGACTCCGACTTCGGCCGTAGACTGTTCCTGTACGAAAGTTGTGCCAGCGATATTGCCGCCAAGCGTACCATGGTAATTTAAATAGCGCCCTTGGGCGTATGTGGACACCCGCGGTTTGTTGCCGGCGCGGGCTGCTTTTATATCAAATTCAGCCGCCTGACTCCGCTCTTTCGCCGCGAGCAAGTCGGGGTTGTAGGTCAGCGCGATATCAACCGCCTGATCGGGTGTTGCCGGCAAATTTGGCAAGGGTGGAGGCGGCTCTAGATCGCCGGGTTCGTGGCCGACCAGCGCAATATAAATTTCCTTGCTGCGGATCAGGCTCGCTCGCGCGGTTTCCAGATCGCCTTTCGCCACTTCCAGCCGGGATTCGGATTGTGCAACGTCGGTGCGGGTCAAGTCGCCGATTTCAAACCGGTCGCTGGTCGCGTCCAGATTGACGGAGAGAACGCCGACGTTGGCCCGGTTCAGTTTGACGATCGCCGAATCGCGAATGACATCCATATAAGTGGCGACAACATTGCTGAAGATACTTGCTTCGGTCGCGCGGAGGTCAAGCTGGCCGGCTTCCACTCGGGTTCTGGCGGCACGGACAGCATTTTTGACGGCACCGCCAGAATAGATTGGAACTTCTATCGACCCACCTGCTGTGGACTGGCGCAACGGCGCCGTGAAGCTATTGGCACTACGCAGAAAATTTTCCTGAAAACCAAAATCGCTGGTGGCACTGGGGCGTCCGTCGGCTTTGGCGATAGCGACGGTTTCATCGGTTGCCCGCTGCGCCGCGCGGGCGCCAGATAGCGTTGGATTGGTCTGATAAGCCGCTATTAAAGCGTTACGCAGGGTGTCGGCTTGTACCGGCGCAGATAGTGCCGCTAGAATCGCTGTTCCGATATAAAGGCCGCTTCTACTCATTTCATCATTCTCCCGGACGCCTTAAAAGCTGAAGCTTTTTACTTTTTCAAAGCCGGGCAAGGGACATGCTCCGCAATCGGCGAAATATTGATAGCCGACGTGATTTCCTGCTTTTCGGCCTAACGCAAGACGCGATACCCCTTCGTCCATTATCGCAGCCACAATTCGTCCATCTGGCGCAAGCTGATCAATCAAGGTTTGGGGAATCTGCTCCACAACGCCGTCGATCACGATCACGGAATAAGGAGCCGATTGGGCCCAGCCTGCTGCATGATTTCCTGTTTCGACTTTGATTGCGGAAAAGTCTGTTAGATTTTTTTTCGCAATGGTGGCCAGCTTCGCATTTTGTTCGATAGCGGTGACCGAGTTTGTAAGCTGAGCGAGTACGGCTGCTGTATAGCCGGTAGCCGCACCGATCAGCAGCACCTTTTCATCATTCGTCACATGCGCCACGTTCAGCAGCCGGCCGGTGGTGAGGGGCGGATTCAAGGACCGTCCTTCGCCGATCTGTACGCCGCGGTCAGCATATGCGAAACTGCGATGGGTTGCTGGCACGAAATCTTCGCGAGCAATGTGGCTCATGGCCGCGATGACGCGTGGATCGCTGACTTCGGTTGTACGCAATTGGCTGACGACCATAGCTTTGCGCATCTCTTTGAAATTTTCCTGGCCCAAACGTCAATCCTCGCAATGAATGTTCCATCGTCCATGCCATGTCTGTATTATTTACACAATACACTATGGATGAAATTTCGACGCTTCTAGCCCGCCTTGGCATCCGCGCCAAGATGGATTCCGGTGAATTTATACCGACTGCGTCTTTTGCGCGACAATCGGGGGGGCTTTCGCATAATTTTTGGTATCAGAAACAGCGGACGTAAGTTTGGGTTGACTTTCCGGGCAAAGAGAAGCAATTCGCGCCCTCTCTTCGGCCCGATGGCGGAGTGGTGACGCAGCGGATTGCAAATCCGTGTACGCCGGTTCGATTCCGGCTCGGGCCTCCAGATATTGCTCCATCCCTTATGCAAGCGCAGCTATGATGCGCTGCGCCGTTGACCGGCGCGGGGCGATGGCGTCTTCCCCGTTTTTCGATATTAGAAGCCGGCGATTCAACGCACTGAAAAACATAGAAATATTTCTTATCCTACAGATATTTGACATTAATATTACAGTTATGTTGCATTGACTGTCATATAAGTGTAACAAAGTCATATCGGATTAGGAGAAGATGCTATGAAAACCGCTAAAATAATCGGAATCGCAGCCGGAATGATGCTGATGGGTGCGCCCGCTATCGCACAAGAATCAGGTGAAATTGGTTATGCCAAGGGTGCCTTGGGCTATGATGCTCTTGTTGCTGGCGACAATGAGATCGCACTCCAGCAGTTGGAGATGGCGGAAAAAGTAGATGCGAATGATCCTGCACGCTTGATCAATCTTGGTCAGGTCTATGTGCGCATGGGCCGTACGGGGGACGCCGCGCGGATGTTTATGGCTGCTATGCAAAGCGACCGCAATTTTGATCTGGTTCTGTCCAACGGCACCGTGGTCAATTCCCGGGATGCTGCCGATCAGGCATTGCAGAATTTGAACAGTCAGCTTGCCGTTCGGTAACGGAGCAATATATCGGCGGAAATTTTCGCGCCATTATATATAATGCAAAAGGCGGCCCTTTTTCGGGCTGCCTTTTTTGTGCATTTTGATCTGTTTCTTCGTGCGATAGGCGTATAATTTGGGCTTATCCGCGGTTGCCGGCAGTAATGCAAAATATCCGTAATATTTGTGTCGCCAAAGAGTCATGCAAAGTGCATCGCAGGGTCACCTCCCATCCCTAGAGCCCTTCGCTGAGGGCGATGGGGAGCTTCTGATTCGATTCCGCATCGTTTGATTCGAACGTATCAAACCTGTTATTTTTGCGGAGACTAATCCCATGTTGAATAAGCAAACCCGTTCCGTTCTCTTTGCTGGTGTTGCAGCCTTGGCAGTAACCGCTTGTGGTGCTGACGATGTTGCTTCGCCCGGTGAGGGCGGCAATGTTACGATTAACAACAATTCTACCCCTGCTCCATCTCCGGCACCTACCCCTACGCCAACCCCTCCAGGAACGCCGGCCACTGATTGTCCGGTGGGCACCGCAAATGTTGGAACGATTACAACCGGTAGCGGTGAAATGGCTCGTAACTGTCAGGTTTCCGGTGTCATTCAGGGAAATCTGATTCTGCCCAAACGGCCCGACACCGAGAACACGGTATATTCCTTGTCAGGAGCAGTTGAAGTCGGGATTGACGGCGGGACTTCCGGTATCCTGACAATCGAGCCCGGCGTTACCATTTTCGGATCTTCCGGTGGTGACTTCCTGCTGGTCAATCGCGGGTCTCAAATTTTTGCTGAAGGCACGGCTTCCAAGCCGATCATCTTTACCTCGCGCCAGAATGTTCTTGGCACATCCGGTGTGGACAGCATCGGCCAGTGGGGCGGAATTGTTATCCTGGGTCGTGCTCCCATCTCTGATTGTGCAACCGGCAGTGCGTCCAACCCCGGCGGTGCGCGCACCGATTGTGATGCTATCGTGGAAGGTCCTTCCAACGCGGTTTACGGTGGCACACTGCCAGCCGATTCGAGTGGCCGTCTTTCTTATGTGCAGGTTCGTTATCCCGGTTTCGAAGTGTCGCCAGGCAATGAGCTCAATGGCATCACAATGGCTGGTATAGGCAGCGGCACTTTTTTCCAGAACATTCAAGTCCACAACAGTTCTGACGATGGCGTGGAATGGTTTGGTGGCCGGGTAAATGGCAAAAACCTGGTGATGACCGGAATTGACGATGACTCGGTTGACTCCGACTCTGGTTTCCAGGGGGCGAACCAGTTCGTCCTTGCGGTGCAGCGCCCCAACGGTGGCGACAAGATCGTCGAAGGTGATTCCAATGGTGATGAAGATGCCGAACCGCGTCAGCGTCACAAGCTGGCCAACGTCACTTTCGTATCAAACGGCGGTGATGAAGTGCTCCACCTGCGTGGCGGCGCCGACTTTGAATTCTATAACGCCGTAATGAGCGGCCCGGATCAGTGTATCAATCTTGATGGTGCCGCTATCGTTCAGGCTGCCGGTGCAGCAGCAGACGAAAACGGACCGCCGATCTTCGAATCAACCTTCCTGAGCTGCGGGACGGCTTTCAAGGATGATGGCAATATCACCGTTGCGGTTATCCAGACCATCTTCAATGCCGGATCGAACAACACTGCGAACGGCACTTCGACATTGGCAGCTGGTGCTTGGCCACTGGCGTTCATCAATGGCGCCAATGAAAATGGCGTGACGCCATTTGCGGCCAGCGGCGCAGACGCATGGTTTGAAGATGTTAGCTATATCGGTGCGGTCAAAGATGCCAATGACGCGCGGTTCATGGGTTGGACTTGCGGTCTCTATGCTGTCGACCCTGCTTGTACCGATGCGCCGGTCATCGGTTAATACTGAAGTTTGAACAGCGGGATGGCGGCTTTTGTCCGCCATCCCCTTTTGTTAATTTAATCAAGGACTGGTTCCTATGACCAAGCGGGCCTCGTATATTTCAGCCATTCTCCTTACCTCTGGACTAATTTCGCCGGCTGCACTGGCACAGACTGCGCCGACTGCCGAGACTGTGAAGTCCGATGAAGACGGTGGACCAGAAGAACCAACCATCGACGAGCCTGCGCAGGATCAAGCGGATGAAGATGTAGATATTTCCGCGCCCGGAGGGTTCAGCGGAGAAATCATCGTGCGGGGCCGGTACATTCCCAATCCCATTCGCGCCACGCCGGAAGTGGTGGCGGTGCTGGGGCAGGAAGAAATCGCACGAACCGCAGAAGGCGATATCGCGGGATCGCTCAGTCGGGTAACCGGTCTGAGCGTAGTTGGTGGGCGTTTTGTATTTGTGCGAGGGCTCGGCGAGCGATATTCGCTGGCTCTGCTCAACGGCAACCCGCTGCCTTCACCGGAGCCGTTGCGCCGCGTGGTTCCGCTCGATCTTTTCCCAACGAGCGTGATCGCTTCTACTGTCGTTCAGAAAAGCTATTCGGCCAATTATCCTGGAGAGTTTGGCGGTGGTCTGATCAACCTGACCACCAAGTCCAATGTTGATGAATCCTTTCTGGAAATTAGCACCAGCATTAGCGGCAATACCGAAACGACGAACAAGACTGGCTATGCCTATGATGGCAGCGATTATGACTGGTTCGGGTTCGATAGTGGATTGCGTGATATCCCGACGCAATTGCAAAGCGCAATCGACCGCAATATCCTGATCGCCAATGACGGCGTGAACTTTTCCAGCGAAGACCTGCAGGTCCTCGGTCAAAGTCTGGTCAATGCGAAAACTTCGCTGATTCAACGAAATCACGACATTCCCGCTAATTTTAGCGGTGAAATTACCGGTGGTCATTCGATAGACACCGGCGGCGCCTTTATTGGTATTTTTGCTACCGCTGGTCTCAGTAACAGTTGGCGTACGCGCGGTGGCCTGCAACAGCAGACGCAGGGCATCGTCCAGATTGATGGTCAGGATGGTCTTTTGCCTGACCGAGACTTCCGGTATCTGACCACACAAAACCGGATGGTGGCCAATGGCATGATCGGCCTGAACGCGGAAATTGGTGAGCACAAGATACGTTTCACCAATCTATATATCCGCGATACCGTGAAGGAAGCCTCGATCAGTGCCGGAATTGATGCAATCAGCGTCGACCCGAACCAGCCGATCAATACCGGAAGGACGAGCTGGTTCGAACGACAGCTCTTCAGTTCGCAGCTGGTAGGTGAATTTGAGTTTGACCGGTTGTCGATCGATTTCCGCGGCAGCTATTCGAATTCGCAGCGCGAGGCGCCATATGAACGCACATACAGCTATTTTCTCGAAGCCCAGACGCCTGGTGGTCAGCCGCTCAACCGGTTCGTTAATGACCTGACATCACCTGGCCAGTCAGCCCGTATACGCTTCAGCAATCTTATTGATGATGTGTATGGTGCCGGCGCCGATCTCGGCTATGAACTGGACACTGCTACGCCGATTACGGTTTCGGGTGGATATAATTATTACAAGAACGACCGCTCCGCTTCCCGTCGAGATTTCCGTTTCGTTCCAGCCAATGGTTTGCCATTTGGCGTCAACCTGTTGCGGATCGATTCCTTGCTCGGGGATGCTGTCATTGATGCATTTGACATCGAATTGCGCGAAGTGGGTGCCCAGAATTCCGTGCCGCGGTACACCGCACAGCTCGAGGTCCAGGCTGGTTATGTGCAAACCGATGTCGAATTGGCCGAAGGTCTTCGGTTGAATCTCGGGGTCCGGTATGAGGATGCGGATCAGATTGTAACGCCGTTCACGCTCGCCGGTGGCGCGCCAACACCGGCAACGACGCTGAGCAACAGCTACTGGCTGCCGGCCGGGACGCTGACATGGAATTTTGCCGATGATATGCAGTTCCGTGTTGCTGCATCGCGAACTCTGGCCCGGCCGCAATTTCGCGAACTGGCGCCGCAGCAGTTTCTCGATCTGGAAACCGACCGTACCTTCATTGGTAATCCGCTGCTGACCGACAGTGAGCTAACCAATATCGAGGCCCGCTACGAATATTATATCGGTCGCGGTGAACGGCTGACAATCGCCGGCTTCTACAAGGACATCAAAAATCCGATCGAATCCGTGGCCTTCGTTCAAGGTGGTGGCGCGTTTTTCCAAGGCTTTTCCAATGCTCCCAGCGCGCAACTTACGGGTGTTGAATTAGAGGCGGTCAAATATTTCCCGCTTTACGATCTGGGTGGCAGCTTCTGGGAAGAACGCCGCTTGATGCTCGCGGCCAACTATACGTTTACGGACTCAAAGATCAAAGTCGGTGCCAATGACACGGCGATCAGTCCGATTACATTCCTGCCTATCGCCGCTAGCAACTTGTTTACCGATGGTGATCGTTTGACTGGTCAGTCGCGACATGTCGCCAATTTGCAATTCGGCATGGAAAAAGAGGGCGACGATCTTTCGCAGCAGACGATTTTGGTGACCTATAACAGCCCGCGTGCTACCGCTCGCGGTCCGCAGGATCAGCCTGACCTGATCGAAAAACCAGGCTTGCAGGTCGATTTCATCATGCGCGAGGGGGCGGTGATCCTGGGTCAGCAATTCGAATTCAAATTCGAGGCACGGAACATTTTTGGTGAAAGCTACACCGAATCGCAAACGCTGAACGATTCGGTGATCATCAACAATGGTTATGATTATGGAACCACTTTTTCGTTCAGCGCCGCTCTGAAATTCTAGGCTGCACGTTGTAATCTATCTGTCAAAAAGGAGTCGCTGCGTCGTCACATTATTTTCCTATCCCATATCTGGATAGCAGTGGGAAGGTAATCGTGATGCGCGGCGGATTTCCCGAGACTTCGGTCTCGCGTCGACCAACTTCTGACAGGCAACAGGTGGGCGTATGCCCGAGCATGTTTCAGTGAGCGGACCAAATTTCTCTGCGGACGGAAAGATGTCCGATAATGCGGATGTAATCCTTTCGCCATCACCATTGCTCGACCTACCCTATACCTATGCGCGGGATCACGGTGTGTTGCTGCAGTCGATGGACGGCGAGCGTGCCTCGATCGCGCTGCGCGGGGGTTCCGATCCCTCGGCCCTGCTGGAGGTGCGGCGTTATCTGGCGTTGCCTTTTGATGTCGAGATGGTCGACGGGCCGGCGTTCGAGAAGCTGCTCAGCGCGCATTATGCGATGGACGGCTCTGCCGCCGCCATGGCCCATAATATGAGTGGCGATATGGCGCTGGCGGGAGAAGGGCTCGACGATATTGCCGGGGATATTCCGAGCGCCGAAGATCTGCTCGACAGCGCCGATGATGCGCCGACCATAAGATTGAT